>PNAE01000004.1 GCA_003169895.1 Gemmatimonadota bacterium | reverse complement strand
TAAAGACCTGAGGCGTGGGCGCAACAGACGCCAATGCATCGACTGAGCCATATCCGTAATAGTTGTTTGGGTGCCCGGTTCCACGAGGATGCGCTTCCTGCTCAAGCAGCGCCAGGACATTGATATAGCTCAGTCCTTGGGTGCGCATCAGCCCGGCTGTGCCAGCAACGGCTGGGGCAGAGAAGGATGACCCTGCCCAGTTGGACTGAGTACCACCGCCGTTTTTGTCCGCCAGCGTAAAAGCGCCAGCGGCGGAGAGTAGGATTGACGATCCGTACGTGAAGTAGCTGCTTGAACTCGCGTAAGTCGTGTCACGAAACCCCGCAACTGCAATAGCACCGGACGCCGTTGCGATCGTTGAAACGCCCTGGGGACTAGCGCAGCCCTGCAATGCCCCATCGCCCGCCGCTGCGACGACAATGATCCCGGCGCTGACGACTTCAGCAATCGCGTTCGAAATAGCGGTGTCCGCGGTTACGTGCGGTAACCCGCAATCGCCCAAGCTGATATTGATAACGTTGATGCCATCGTGGGTCTTGGCCCACCTGATTGCAAGGGCGATATCACCCTGGTTGCAACCGGGGCTGCAGACACGGTATGAGTAAAGCTTCGCCGACGGGGCCATTCCGCGGAGGTCGGTCCCGGATGCCGCCAGCACGCCAGCGACCGCGGTGCCGTGCCCGTTCAAATCGGTGCAAAACCCCAGCGAGTCGGCGGTGTAGTCCTTTCCGCCGACAACACGCGCAGAAAGGTCCACATGAGTGCAATCCGCTCCACCGTCGATGAACGCAATGTGGGCGCCGGACCCGGTGTTCCCGAGGATCGAACCAACGAGGTCGGCATGCGAGTCATGAATCTCCCATGGAATCACCGCAGTCCTGCGTCGCGCGCTTGTTCCGATTCGCCGTCCCATCTGGGTGATATTGTCGCCCGGCACGGAAACCGCGGTGACCCATGGTAGCCGACGGATTTCGGTGACTGTGGCTGCCACCCGGTCGGTGACGACCTTGAGCACCAAAGTTCGATTCGTCCCGCCCAGTTCAGTCCCCGACCGAACGCTGGGTCCGACGACGGCTTGGAGCCGAGTCGCTGGAGCTGTTTTTCCGTAGGCCACGTATACCGTTGAGAATGGGCCTTTGACGTCAGTTCGTTCGAGAAACTCAGGCTGAACAGCCCTTGTCGTACTCATCGGGGGCGCATTCACTTGATCTGGGCTACAGCTCGCAAGTATCATTGCAAGGGCCAATATCAACGGAAACCGCGATCGGTGACGTATCATTAGGGACTCCTCGGGGGTCTCGGTATAGCGCTCATGAACGGCTGAGGACCCGCCAGCAGTTGCGCGCGATTCGGTCGTTAGATCGGGTATGAAAAATGTGAGATATACACGGAGCGAACATTCGGATCACGGGCCAACAGGTCGATCGAATCGAGGCGCATTGTCGAAATCAACACGCTATCCGAAAAAAAGGACGTGCTGCGCGGCGCGGATGACAGCGAATCGAGAATCGCGCTGTCAGGCGGCGTGACTGCGCGGGCATAAGATACGTACACCGGTTCGACGTTAGCCGAATCATCGACGACAGCTGCTTGAACTCCCGGCAGCGCGTCGAATGCCGCGTTGCCAACAACGGTGTCAAACCATAGGCAATTCGCGAGTCGAATCGTTTTTATGTTTGTGCCACCGGTCGCGGCGATCACGGCAATGTCGGCAGCTGTGGGAAGATGGTCGTAGTGCGCAACAACTCCGTGCGGCGTTGGGGACAGCGGTAGCGTCGCAACTCCGGCGCAGGCGCAGGTGAGGACGACGAGCAGACACAGGCGCAGACCATACATTTTAGGACCTTTCGACGCGTGACGGCCGTCTGTCAGATCATTGCCGCAAGCCGCTTGACCGAACACACGTCGACCGTCTCCAATGATTCGATCGGCTTGTCGAATCGTGTGACCTTCACCAGAAACCTTCAGAGGATCAAGTCTATATCCAGAGTTTTGTGACGACGCGCCGATGCCTCGGCGTTCGGTGGTCCTGATGCTCAACAAAGGTAGCGGCGCTTCGCCGCGTCGACCAGCAGCCGAACAGCCCAGTGTGGTCGTTTTACGCGGGGTTAACCAGTTGCGGTCCGAAGTGGGCGGAGGGCGGACTTAGCTGACGTAGCCCGCCCTGCGCAACGCCAGTTCCAGGGCCGGCTCCCATGCGTTCAGGCCAAGGAGCGCCGGCCAACTGCACCCGTAATAGTGCTTACACCGCCGCGAGGCGGTCTGTAGGGACAGCCCCTCTGCGGCTGCCGCAGCCCGTTCGCTTAGTCCCTCCCTCAACGCACGCGCAATTAGACGCACACTTGATGTAAGGGCGAGCCAGGCTGACGGACTCCATAGACCCTCGCGATGTAACCGGCGTCGCAGTCCTGTCCCAGCAGCAGTGCCACTAAGTGCCGTTCGAATCAAATCCGCTCGCTTCGCGCCGAGGCGCAACGCGACGTACGCCGCAACGTCCTCCCACTCGGGCAATTCCCGGCGTGCGACCGCAGCCCGTATCGATGCACCGGATGGCTGGCCTGCACCGGACCAGCGCAAAACGGCGACGGCCATTCCCGGATGCCGCATGGCGGCTGCGAGTTCGCTTCCGGAGCCTCGCCGGGCCAACAGTACCAATGGACACCACGGCGCCGCGCGCCAACTGTCGACGATGACGGCAGGGTGGATCGGGAGATCGCCATCGCAGTCCAGCACGACAATGGATCCAAGCGCCCCCGGCGTTAGGCTCGCGAGCAAGTCATCCGACCTGCGCCGAATCGCGATCGAACTCGCCGCGCCCGCCTTGCCCCGACCTCGTATCTCGAATGGAACGATTGCTCGACTATCGGGCGGATCGTTGAGGTCACGAGCCGCAGATCGCGCCGGTGGCTTCGCGGGGGATCTCATGATTCCTATCGACGTGGATGGCATCCGGGTCCGAACGCCGACGAGATCTCGAATCGCTGCTGCGATGTACAATTCCCCGCCCAACACGGCTTCGATGGCCTCGACAAGTTCCTCAGGGTAGAGCTTGAGCAGAAAGCCGCTCGCGCCATTTGCGATCGCGAGCGCAGCGATCGATGGGTCGTCGGCGCCTGTATAGACAACAAAGTGTGTTTGTGGGCACGCTCTGCGCAGCTGTCGCAGCCGCAGCAGCGAACTCTCCTTCCGGAAGTACACGTCAAGAAGCGTTAGGTCGGGATGGTGCCGACGGAGTTCTACACCAAGTCTGGCCAAGGAAAATACCGACTTCAGGACGGCGTAGCCGTGCCGCCTGAGCCGCCGCTCAAGGCTGCTTACGATGTCCGGGTGATCGTCCGCGATAAGGATGCGCGGCTTATGGGACACCGGAACCTCTCATCCCAGACCTGCTGTCTCCGACATAAATCTTGCGGGAGCAGAGGCGCATCGGTCCCGCGAGAATCGCGGGCCACCAAGGTGCATCATCTCAGTCTAGGCCACTCGGAACCTAATACCACAAACCGGTTCACCGCCCCAAACTTCGTCACCGCTGGAGTAGCGCAACTCCGGGTTGAACGCGCCAGCCAACTCCGTCTCGCAAACGTCGGCTAACCCGTCGTTATCTGCATCCGTCATCTCGTTACCAAAGCAGGCGTTCACCGTGATAGTGGGCGCGATGTATATGCCGATTGAATCCGGGTATCGATCCTGGCACTCGGTACCGCAACAAAATCCGGCCGAGTAATCGGGCTGCACGAGCTTCTTGGCCACCGGGCTCGAAGCAACATCCTCGGCACAGGCGGTCGCGACCGCGGGTCCGACGAACCCTAGCAGCAAGTAATCCCGTTTCATGTGCTGCCTCGGTTGAAATGGCTTGTCCAACCAACCGACCGTACCCACCCATCTTCAACAAGGTATCAAATCGAAATCGAGGGTGGTCGGGACACAGTACGGCTCGAAGGGATCGCACCGACGCGGTCACCGACACGGCCCGATACCAGACAACATGCGAGGGAGTCACCGGGACACCACTAGGGTTTTCCCTAGGGCGTCGACGCCACACGTGGAGCCCAGTGAGACAGCGAATCAGAAAGGAGTGTCGACGGCCGGGTGAGTCAGGTATGATGTGGACGCAGCCAGCTTGCACTCGACGGTGCTACACTGCTGATGCAGACAGACGCGTAGGTGGCGATAGGATCGCTCGCGAAAGGAATGTTTGGACTCTTCAGCCTGCTCTCGTAGCCCTCCCCGTTACGTAGACAGTTGATCGCCAGACACGGGGCTGCTGTGACCTTGGTCCCGAAGTGTAACGGAGGCGCGCAACGTTATTGCAAGTTGATGTCCTTATAGTTACATATCGTATCAACACGACCATCGGAAACGCGTTTACCTATGCCGAGACCATATCGTCCCAATCCTCGACTGCGGGTGGTTTTCGGTCGCCCACCGAATTCCGGCCAGGAGGGCGTCTTCCCGACGACGGAGCGGGTCTACCTGCCCAATCCACCGGACTCAAGGGACGGAATCACGCTACACCGGCAGGTTCGAGGAAAATGGTATTGGCAGCGCCTCGACAAGGATGACCACCTATCCCAGGCTCAGGCGGCAACGTTTCTGCACGTAAGTCGAATGCAAGTGAACCGATGGGTCCGGGCCGGAAATCTGAAGGACAAGAAGATTCTCGGAACGTCACGAATCATCGTTGCCGAAATTCTTCGCTTTGCAAAGAGGAATGCGATCAACCTGAGACCGCACGGAAGGTGGCTCGTCTGACGTCTCGTCCGAGCGGTAGTCACAACCGAGATTTTCTTCCTGAAAACACATTGAACGCAAGAGGCAAGTATGACTGGCACCATCGGCACAGACGTCACGTTGGATTCTTGTCGGGCCTATCTCGCACCGCTTCAAAGGGATGCAGGACGGCCGACGGCCTACATCCTGGGGATCGGAAGCAGATCATCCGACGCGTATTGCGTGGATGTGCTTCGATTGGAAGCGGAGGCCTATGGGGCGGTATGGAGGGGCTCCGACGCTGTCCGGGGGTACCCCGTAACGTCCGCGCAGCGCAACGAGATCCGTGACACGCTTCGCACCGTGAGCTCATTCGGCGGCTTTCAGATTGCGCCGCGACTGTGTTCGCCGTCAGCTGGTTATCGCCGCGAAGCGGGCACGCCCCTCGCAGATGCACTTGCCCCGCTTTTTCCCGAATGGATGCCGCTGATCAGCACCGGCGGTGGGACGACCCTGGTCTTCCGTGAATTCGTGCAAGGTGATACGCCCGGGTGGCCTGAGGGACTCGCAGCGATTCTCGGGGGTCGCGGGACGCTGATCGTGATAGACCTGGACGAACTCGATCTTGTGCGTGCGGAAGTGTTGGCCCGGTTTGTCGTAAGCGATCTTGCTCGGGTTGCCGGGTGCGACGCAACGTCTAGATTCGCCGCGATCGGGCGGTCACAGGCGTGGAATAAAGAGACGGGGGCGTTTTTCACCACCGAGCAGACCACGCAGATCGTCGCGGCTGAACGTGAGGATATTGCGCGTCGACTTGTGGCGGCGCGGTATCGTCGGACGATTCCGCGCGAACGCAAAGCTTCCCTGCGCACCGCAGCTGACGTCCACGGTCGGACCCAGAATCGTAGCGGTCCCAGCGTGATTCGATCTGCCAAGGTGGACGCTTTGAAAGCCACAGCTGCCAACCTCATGCCGGGATTCCTAAGCACGCTCGCGGACCGCGCTCGCGACTGGGCGGGTGCGCCGCTGAGTCGTATCAAGCGCGAGTTGCTCCCAATCGTCGACGCGCTGAACGGAGTCATTCGTGACGCGATGGGACACACCCTATGCACAAGGTTCCTAGGTGACTATCGGTCCCGCCTCCCGATCTGGCCGTCCCGGCGCATCGCTCTCGATGCGCCAGACCATCGCGCCGACGGTTCGGGAGAAGGAGAGTCCAGGAGCACAAGAATGAGCGAACTCGCAGCGCACCAGCCTGAGATCGCGGATGATCCCGTTTTGAGTCCGGCCGAACAGCTGGAAGCGCTGGCAACGAAAGCCAGCCTCACCGAGGTCGAACGCGACCTGCTCTTCGCCCGCTCCGAAGGGCTGTCGCTTCCGTCGTGGGCGCAGGAGCGCGGTGGACGCTACCGAATGCACCTCTCCGACGCGAAACAGCTCTGGCGCACCATTCTCGCAAAGCTCAGAGCCGCACGGGATTAGACGACAACATCGTTTGAACGCCCCTACTTAAGGGGCCCCGGATCAAAGGGTCCGGGGCCCCTTTGTGTTTCAACGACCATACAAGCTGAGGGGGAAACTATGGGCCGCCGATACCGTGACGAGCTGGAATCCGAAAACCTCGCCATCTACAGGGAACTGGAGGACATGCGGGACCGCTTGGATAGCCTCCTCAGCGAGGAGGACGCCGAGCTTGACGAGGAGGCTGAGGACGACCGAGCCGACGAGGCAGGCACCGAGCTAAGCGATGACACCGACCCGCTCGACGACGAGCCCGACGGTGAGTGACTGGCTCTCTCCCGCTGCGGCCGGGGCGCTCTTGGGCGTCGGCCCGGACCGCGTTGCACAACTCGCTCGCGATGGATCGCTGCACACGATGCGGACACCGGGCGGGCATCTTCGCGTCGACCGGGGTGACGTGGAACGACTGGCTGCCAATGCAGCGGCGCCGCCCGAGCAACCTGCCGACGAGGAACCTGCGGACGACGCGCCGCCGGAACCGGACGCGCAAGCGCCCCGCGCCGCACATCGCCAGAGGTGGGAGGGCATGCCGCCGTGGAGGCGCCGCGTGCGCGAGGCCCAGGCGGACGTCGAGGTGCTCGGCCTCGACGACAAGAAAGACCGGCTCCAGGAAGCTCGTGCGGAACGGCAGGCGGCACGAGAGCGCGCTGCAGCAGATCGCCAATTGCAGGCGAGCGAAGAGGCCCGGTTACGTCAGCTCAAGACGCAGGCGCTCGCGTGGTACGTGACGTATGACGTTCCAGCCGATGTCCGGGCCCAGGTCGCGCACGAGATCGAGCAGACCATCACCTCGACCAAGTATCCGCGAAGCCTGTCGAACGTGAACGCGTATGCGCTACTCAAGGCGGAGGTCGACCGCTGTCTCGCCCCATGGCGCGAACGACAGGCAGCAGCGGCACGCGCAGCGCGTGAACCCAAGTTGCGCGAGTTGACGATCCTCACCGCGGTTGTGTACGCGATGCAGCAGATGCCCGCGGATTGGGACACCAGCATGAGAAGCGCGTTCGAGCGGGAATGCCGCCGGGTAGTCGCCGGCGAGTATCAACCCGGGATGGACCAGGTTGACGCGAACGCGGTCGCGCAGGACGTGCTGGACCAGTGGCTCGATGAGGATGACGACGAATTGGAAGATGCCGATGGGCTGGATGACGATCTGGATGACGCTGATGTCGCGGATGATGATACCGACGACGAGGAAGACGATGATGGCGACGACTGGTAGGGGCAGAAATCCCGATTTTCGCGGCCGAAATTCGGGGATTTCGGAGTTTTTCCGGCACTCGGTAATGATGGTGAATTTCAGGTCTTGCAGCACAGGACCAGATGGGGCGGTTGCGTGAGCCGTTACGTGGGCGACGGCCTAGCACCGTACCGCGATCTCCTTGGCCTGGAAATCTGAGGCCACCGGATGACTCGCCAGGAATTTCGGCAGAAGTGGGAAGCCCGCCGCGATGAATGGCTGCGGCGGGGCATTTCCGCGCCCGCTGGGCCCCTGCTGGACGAGGTGCTCACCGACTTGGACGCCGTAGCCCGGGACGAGGGTGCCGAACTCCTCACCCTCACACAAGCCGCCATCCGGAGCGGCTACAGCGCCGATACCGTGGGCCGAATGGTCAGGGATGGGAAGCTCACCAACCTGGGCCGAAAGAATGCGCCAAGGGTCCGGGCGGCCGACCTTCCCCGGAAACCATTGCGGTACCCTGCCCGGCCCCTACATGTTCGATCCGCTTCCTGGCAGACAGCGCGGGCGTCCCGATTGACGCCTAAAGGAGGCTGACTAATGCCCCGCGCTCGGAAGCAGGACCAGTGGAATTACATCTGTGGTGAAAAAGGCGCGAACAGGGTGCGGGTGTTCGTCCACCCCACCGGCAAGCTGTTCGCGGAGTATCGGCGAGATGGTCGCAAGATCCGGCAGTCACTGGGTCACACCGACCGCCAGCTGGCGAAGCAAGAGGCCGATGAACTTGCGGTCACGCTGCGTCAACCCGAACGGCACGAAGCGATATTACTCGGCCAGCTCTTTGACAACTACCTGCGTGAAGTAACGCCCACCAAAGCACGGACGAGCCAATACCACGACCGCGCCACGATCGAGTGGTTCAGGCGCGTGTTCGGAGCAATGCGGCGAGCGGATGAACTCACGTTTCGTGACGCCGCGCGGTACGAGATCGAACGCCGCCGGGCGGGTGATCTACGTTTACGGCCCAAGCCGGGAACCAATCCGGCATTAGCAACGCAACATCCGCTGAGATCGCGCACGATCGCCTACGATCTGCGGCTCCTCAAGTCGATCCTGATTTGGGGTGTCGGTGCCGGGCTTCTTGCACGCAACCCGTTGACCGGATACAAGGTCACCGATGACGGCACGCCACGCCGCCCGGTCTTCACCGAAACACAGTATCGCGCGCTCTTGGAAACTGCCGCTGCCTTTCCATGGCAGTTTCGGTGTCTTCTTGTCCTTGCCCATGAAACCGGGCATCGGCTCGGCGCGATCCTGAGCCTTCAGTGGCGGGATGTCGACCTGTCAGCGGGTCGGCTGACGTGGCGCGGTGAAGCGGACAAGATCGGTTACGAACATGTGACCCCGATGACGGACACCGCACGGCGAGCAATTGAGGATGCACGGCGCCGAGCCCCAGGAATTGGGGACGCGCCGGTCATGCCGGGGTCGAAGGAACGGGCGAAGCCGGTCGGGACCGACCTCGCGCGAGATTGGCTGCAAAGGGCGCAGGTCCGCGCCAAGGTCCCGCCAGAACCGGGGAGAGGCTGGCACGCCTTCCGCCGCAACTTTGCCTCAGAGCTTCGCCACGTGGGCTTGCGTGACCTCTGCGACCTGGGCGGATGGAAAGATCCGACGACCGTAGTGAAGTGCTACCAGCGTCCCAGCGAGGATGCCATGCGCGCCGCCTTGGCAGGACGCCGCGTGCTCGAAGGGTGACGAACGGACACCGGAATGGACACCGCACACGGCGTAACCCGACATGCGAAAGCCCCACCTGCGCAGCAAACGCAGACGGGGCAATCACTTCGAATTATCGGGGCGCCGGGATTTGAACCCGGGACCTTCCGCTCCCAAAGCGGACGCGCTACCGGGCTGCGCCACGCCCCGTGCGCGCAAATGTAAACCCGCGGTCGCCGACACGGGACGCACCGTTATCCATATGCATGCAGCATGTACCCGAGCAACACGGGAGCGCCCGCGTAATCGTCATTCCCTGCCTGCCGCGGCGGCGGCGTCGCGGAGCGCCGCAGCCAGCGCGCCAACCGCACGCCCTCGGTGCGACACCGCCTGCTTTGCGACGACGTCCGCCTCGCCGAACGTCATGCCAAGCTCCGGACTGAAGAAGAGCGGGTCGTAGCCGAACCCGCGATCACCCCGGGGCTCGCCCGTGATGCGCCCCTCGGTCGTGCCGCTGACGATGATGTCAGCGTGGATACCATGAACGGGACCCGGGACGGACATCGCCAGCACACACCGAAACCGCGCCGTGCGACGCTCATCGGGCATGCCCGCGAGGCGAGCGAGCAGCTCGGCGTTGTTCGCTGCGGCAACCGCCTGCTCGCGCCCCACTACGCCGGCGAATCGCTTCGAATGAACACCGGGCGCTCCGCCGAGCACGTCGACCTCGAGGCCGGAGTCGTCGGCCAGCGCACGTAAGCCCGACGTGATTGCGAACCAATGCGACTTGGCTCGCGCATTGGCAAGCAGGGTGTCAAACGCCTCGAGGGCAAGTTCTTCAGAAGACTCTGCCAGTCCGATGTCCTGCGGGAACACGATGTCGAAGGGGAGCGGCGCGAGCAGGAGCTGGAACTCCGCCTGCTTGCCGCGATTGCGGGTGGCCACCAGCAACCGGGTCACGCGCCGATGGCACTCCGCTGCAATGCGAACAGCTGGCGCAACCCGGTGTCCGCCAGGTCCAGCAGCGCCGTCAACTCGGCCCGATCGAACGTGCCGCCCTCGCCGGTGCCCTGCACCTCGACAAAGGTCTCGGCTTCGAGCATCACGACATTCGCGTCGACCTCGGCATCACGATCCTCGAGGTACGCGAGATCGAGTCGGTGCTCACCGGCGACCTTGCCGACCGAGACGGCGGCGACGAGTTGTCCGAAGGCCGACGGCTGTCCGGTCCGCTCGGCCAGCCACGCGCACGCGTCGTACAGGGCGACGCACGCACCAGTAATGCTGGCGCAGCGAGTGCCGCCGTCGGCGACCAGCACATCGCAGTCCACCTTGATGGTGAACTCGCCGAATGCAAAGTCCCGCATCGCGGCCCGAACGGACCGGCCGATCAGCCGTTGGATCTCATAGGTGCGGCCACCGGCGCCGTGACGCTCACGATCATTCCGCTCCGATGTCGCGCGCGGCAGCATCGCGTACTCCGCCGTAACCCACCCCTGGCCGCTGCCCTTCTTGAAGCGCGGCACGCCGTCCTCGACGCTCGCAGTGCAATGCACCAGGGTGCCACCCATGCGCACCAGGCATGAGCCCTCGGCGTAGGGATTGGCGCGACGCTCCAGCACGGTGGGACGGAGTTCGGAATTGCTGCGACCGTCAGGACGAGGCACGAAGCCGCTCCGCGATTCGGGTGGTCGACTGTTCCGGCACGAGCGGGACGATTTCAATCCGGCCCCCGCGTCGCCGCACCACATCCGCCCCGACAACCGTCTCGGCGCGGTAGTCAGCGCCCTTCACCAGGATGTCGGGCGTCAAGGCCTCGATCACCTCGATCGGTGTCGACGGTTCGAAGAGCACCACGCAGTCGACGCAACCGAGGGCCGCGACGAGCCGCGCACGATCGCGCTCGGATACGAGCGGCCGGTGTGGTCCCTTGCCGAGGGTGCGAACCGATGCGTCCGAGTTGAGCGCGACGATCAACGACCCCCCGAATGCCCGGGCGTGTTCCAGCAGGGTCACATGCCCCGAGTGCAGCAGGTCGAACACGCCGTTGGTGAAGACGACCGGACCGGCTGCCGCCGCGCGCCAGGCCACGGCGTCAGCAAGCGAGCGAATCTTGTCGCTGCTGGCGCCGGCAACGCTCAGAGCGGCGCCTCGGCGGATGGCTTGTAATGCAGCAGCTTGATGCCGAAGATCGGCAACTTGACGATCTCGATGTATTGCGAGCTGATCGAGATGGTCGCCGGAGGCCCATGCTTTCGCCGGATCACGATGTGTTTCGCCTCCACCGGCAGGCCGAGCGTGTCGGCCTGCGCGATGAGCTGGTTCCGCATGGTCGAGTCCGCCATCGTCGTGGCAAATCGCGCGTTGGAGCGCATAGAGTCGAGGAACTGCTCGTAACGCATATAGGGCGGGATGAACTGCGTGCCGAGATACCCGATCAGCACGAGCAGCACGATCGAGGCGAGGCAGCCGAGTCCGCCGCGTCCAGCGCGGTTGTTTGTCATGGTTACCAGTTCTGGTGCACTCCGTCGATGACCTTGTTGACCAGTTGCGCCAGCGCCTTCCGCCTGCCCTCTTCCTCATGGCCGGGATCGTAGTCGCCCTGGACCAGCTGGTTCTTGCCGTCCCAGAGCGTTCGCCCGGTCCGCTGTTCGACCACGGTGATATCGACCGTCAACTCCACCTGGCGACGGGTGACGCTCACCTGGTTCGCAGCGCCGGACGACGTCGGGGTGCCCACGTAGGCCAGCGGCTGGTCTGGATCGTAACGGGTGATCGTCCCGGTGACCACTGCATCCGCCTGACTCTGGGCGGCGGATCGCAGACCGAGACGGGACTCGACCGCCTGCTTCACGGCGAGGGTCACCAGTTGGGCGAGCGACGGGTCGGCGGTGTTGTTCAGGAACGGGGTGACCGCCACGGTGCGAATGGCTGGCGGCAGGCCGCCGCCGACAAAGCCGAACGTGCAGCCAGCGAGGGCCAGGGTCAGGACACTACTGATCGTGCGGCGCAAGCCACGCTTCCCGGTTGAAGGGTATCTGCCTGGTCACGAGGTCGAACGTAATGTCGAGGCGGGCCGGTGCGACGAGTACATTGAGGCGCGACCTGACCGGGTGCCCTTCGGCGTCGAACACGGTGACGACGCGACCAACCGGCTTGCCGCCCTCGCGCACGTAGGCCTCCAATCGGTTGATCGCGGTGTGCGTCCAGATGTAGTCAACTGTATCCGTGCCACGAGTATAGCGCCAAGCGGCCAAGTTGATGTCGTGGTAACCCTGCAACTCCCATTGGCCGCGCGGAGGGCGTGCCACGCCCACCATCGCCCACAACAACGGATAACTCGGCACCAGCTTCTGGACCTGGTCCTCCGGCTCGGCCCAGAGGGCCGAATCGCCGATGACCGCCGCCGCGCCCGAACAGCAGCCGAGCGGTCCGCGAAAGTCGAGGCGCAGCGAGTCGGGCGGCGCGATCATCACGCCGCCACGCCCGCCGCTGCTGCCGTCCTGGATGAAGCGCCAGTGGAACCGCAGCTGCGCGTGATGCGTCGGTCGAGTCGATGCGACCCATGCGTCCACATCGGCGACCGGGACAGGGCGCAGTCCAGCCGGCATCGACGACGTCGGGAACGCGGCAGTGCAGGCCGCAAGGACCAGGGTCACAGCCAACGGCATCAGGCGTCGCATCGGCTGCAAGGTGGCCGGAATGAGACCGCCGCTCAACCCCGCGTCACCGATGGATCGACCGGATCACGTCGCCCTGAACGATCCGGGCGAGCGGCGCGAAGGTGCCGGAGATCTTGCCGAAGATGGTGTACTGGCCGTCCAGGTGCGGTTGCGGGCTGAGATTGATGAACCACTGACTCCCGCCGGTATCCGGCCCCGAAAGGGCCATGCCGACCATCGGCATCACGTACCGTTCGCGATTGATCTCGTCGCGGATGGACCACCCGGGGCCACCGTTGCCGGTGCCGGTGGGGTCGCCGTCCTGCAGCACGAAGTTGGGCACGACCCGGTGCCAGCGACTGCCGTCGAAGTAGTGCCGGTCGACCAGCCGGAGGAAGTTCGCCACCGTGAGCGGTGCTTCGTGGCCGAGCAGCTGGACGTCGATCGAGCCGCCGCCGCCGACATCGATGGTAACGTGCAGGTCGTCGGGAGCGAGCAGATACAAGCGGACCACCGACCGGTAGTCGTCGAGCGTGCGATGGGTGTCGATCGGCCACGGCGCTCCCCAGCGCTCGGCGAGGTCCGGCCAGCTGCGGGCGGCTTCGGCGCGCACCACTGGATCGTCCGGACGCTGCAGGAAGTCACGCTGCAAGGGATTCTCCAGTCGCGCCAGGAGATCCGGCTGCCGGCCGGCGAGCGCGTGCATGGTCGCCAGAACGGCAAGCCTGGCATCGGAACCCGGATCGGCGACGCTTTGCCGCCACCCGGCGAGGAGCAAGTCGAGGTCGTCGCGGTCGACACTGGCACGGAGCGCGTCAGCCGCCGCGGCGCGGACGTGCTCATCCGGCGCGCGCAACCTGGTGCGGGCGGCGGTGGCCAGCGACGTGTCGCCGCTCGCGGATGGCGAGCGGCGGCGCATGGCATCGACGGAGTGCCACCCCTCGAGTGCGGCCGCCTGCACCCGGGCGTCGGCGTCGCCGAGCGCGGAGCGGAACACGCCGGCATCCGCCGCGGCCAGCGTTCCCCACGCCTGGAGCGCGGCGATGCGGTCGCGGAAATCGCCGCTGGCGAGCCACGTCGCCGAACGACGGGCGAACACCGCAGTGTCGGCGCGCGCAAGCGCGGTGAGCGCAGCGCGGCGCATCGCCCAGCTCGCATCGCGGCGATCCAGCAGCAAGTCGAGCGCGTGCGTCGCGGCGCTACCCCTCGCGTTGCCGAGGGCCGAGACCGCGGCCACTCGCACGTTCGGATCGCCGTCGGCGAGCAGCTGAATGATCTTTCCGGCGACCGTGGAATCGTTGAACGTCGCGAGCGATCCGACGGCGTTGATCCGCACGCCTGGCTGGTCGTCGTTGAGCGCGCGCGCCAGTTCGGTCTTCGCCGCCACCGCAGCCAGTCCGGCGGTATCGGCGAATGATCGGGTGAGCCATCTCGCGGCGGTCTCGCGAAGGCTGGGCACCGGGTCGCGCATCCCGCGCAACACCACCGGCCCCGCCGTCGGGATGCGGAGGCGGCCGAGTGTAGACACGGTCCGCCAGCGGAGATCGGTGGACGTATCGTTAGCGAAGTGAAGCATGGCCTGGGCCGGCATGAGCGCGCCGAGCCGCCATCCGTCGACCAAGGCGTTCGGCACAAACAGCGTCTGCCGGGCGATCGGCATGTCAGTCGTACCGGAAAGCACCGCACCGATGAACCGGGCCGCGCCAGCGCCGCCAATCCGGGCCAGTGCGGTGGCGGCCTCGCCCACCGCGTCCGCGCTGAGCGAATCGGGCGCCCGCAATCGAGTGATCACCGCGTCGACCGCCACGGTGTCGCGCAGCAGTCCGAATGCGAAGAACGTATTCGCCACCACACCCATGTCGCGATCGGACAACAGCGGGACCAACAGCTGCGTCCCGCGATGGTCGCCGATCCGGCCGATGGTCAGGACGGCGGTCCCGCGCACCAGCGGATCGGGATCGTTGACGCCGTGCGCGAGGACCACGGGGTCGAACGAGCGGCGGTCCTCCGCCATGAGCAGCGGGGCGAGCGCTTCCACCTGCGCGGGATCCTGCGCGGCAAGCGGCAGGATGAGTGACCCGAAGGAGGCGAACGTCAGGAGTAAAGAGCGTTGCAGCATCAGAGTCGCACCGGATCGGGGATTGGTCGCAGTCGGGCAAGCACATCGTCCGGGAATCGCGACAATCGTTGCGCGGTATCCAGGACAAATAACGCTGTCGAGGCCGTCGCGAGCAGCAGCCCGCTCTCATCGTGCTCCACGGCATAACCGAACGTCACCCGCCGGGTCTCGACGGTCCGGATCCAGGTGCGGACCCGAATCGGGTCGTCGTAGCGCGCCGAGCGACGGTACCGGATCGTCAGCTCGGACACCATCAACCGGACGCCGGCGGTCTCGAGGTCGCGGTAGGACATCGCGACGGCTCGCAGGTGCTCGGTCCGGGCGACATCAAGCCACACAAGATAGCGTGCGTGGTACACCACACCTTGCTGGTCGGTTTCCGAATAATCGACCCGGCGCCGGATGGTCGTGATCCCGCCGTCCCCGGTTGCCTGCGTCTGCACCATCGTCCACCTTTCGCGCCGTGATCGGTCATCGGCTCATCGTCGTCGCAGACGCCCACCTTGGAGCTGCGTCCGCTTCCGACGAGGAAGCATTCCTGGCGTTCCTGGATGCGGTGCCGTCGCTGGGGGACTCACTCCTGCTCGGCGGCGACATCTACGACTTCTGGTTCACCTACAAGCGGCTGATCCCGCGGCACTGCATCCGGGTGACAGCCCGGATCGTCGAACTGGCGCGCCGGCTGCCGGTGCTGATGATCGGCGGCAACCACGATCGCTGGGGCGACACGTTCTGGGACCCGGAGGCCGGGGTCCGGTTCGACCGACGCGAGCTGCGATTCCGGATCGGCCGCCGAGACCTCCTTGCAGTGCACGGCGACGGACTGCATGAGGAGGGCCGTACCTCCGGCATACTCAACCGGATACTCGACCGGCCAGCGGTGATCGCCGGGTTTGACCTGCTGCCGGCGTCGATCGGGTTCCGCATCGCCAGGGGTCTCAGCCACAATCCGGCCTACGCCGCGGCTCACCCCGAGGTGGTCGAACTCGCGGCCACCCGGCAGGCGGCATGGGCCGAACGCCGCCTGCGCACCGACCCGGCGCTGTCCGCCCTGATCATGGGCCACACCCACCGCGCCGCGCTCCTCGAGGTTGAGCCGAACCGGTGGTATGTCAACCCGGGTGCGTGGCTCGGCGAGCGGCGCTTTGCCGTGGTCGACGACTCAGCGGTTCGGCTCGAGACGTTCGGCTGACATCTCCGCGGTCCCCAGCTCGACCACCTCGACCGGCGCGGGCGCGTTTCCCATGAACAAGGAGCCGACGCGGGCGAAGCGCGCCGCATCATCCGTCGCAATCCATCGCTGGACCGGACTTGCATCGGGCGGCGCCTCGAGGCCGGCGGCACCGATGACGCGCGCGAGCTCACGAGCGGTCTCGCGCGCACTGTCGATCAACCGCACCGACGGTCCCATGATGCGACCCAGGAGCGGCGCCAGCATGGGATAGTGAGTGCAGCCGAGCACCAGCGCGTCGACGCCGGCGTCGCGCATCGACCCAAGGTACTCCTCGGCGACCAACTGCGTCGCGGGGTGCTCGAACCAGCCTTCCTCGACCAGCGGCACGAACAACGGACAGGCCTGCTCGATCACGCGCAGGTCCGCGCGCTCGCGCAGCAGGGCGCGCGAGTATGCCCCCGAGGAGATCGTGCCGGCCGTGCCGATCACGCCAACCCGGCCCGTGGTGGTCGCGGCGGCGGCGGCGCGGGCTCCCGGCGCAATCACGCCGATCACCGGTACCGGCGACCTGCCGCGCAGGTCGTCGAGCGCATGGGCCGTCGCGGTGTTGCACGCCACGACGACAGCCTTCACGTCCTGGCCGAGCAGCCAATCCAGGATTTCGCGTGAATACCGACGCACCGTCTCCGGCGACTTCGGGCCGTACGGCACTCGGGCCGTGTCGCCCAGGTAGATCGTCGACTCGCGCGGCAACAGGTCGCGAATCGCGCGGGCAACGGTGAGCCCGCCGATGCCGGAGTCGAAGATCCCGATTGGCGCCGTAGACATCACCGTGGCAGTCCGATGTGCACGCCGAAGCCGGTACGCTGACCGGGAAACGGCATGGCCCGTATGCGAAGATCAGGCGGAAAATCGAGCAGGTGCGCCGAGACATATGCCTCGAGCGCCGAAAAGAGATGGTTGAACACGATCAACACGATCCAATCCTGTCGCTCCGCGCGACGCGACGCCGCGGTCAACGAGTCGGTGCGATCCAGATACGGCAGCTCGGCGTTGGCTTTCATCGCCATGCTGATGGCGAGCCCCTCAAACCCGATGAACAGCGCGCCGGTGAGTTTGCGATCGAGCGATGCCTGACCCCACCCCGGAATCACGAACGACCGGAAGAAATAATTCATCGGGCCCGGCCGGTGGGCGATCGTGTCGCGGGCCGCGCGCGTCGGCGCGGCGGGCGGCGCGCCCGGGTTCTGCGCGCCGAGTGACGGCACCACGCTGGCGGCAAGGGCCAGCGCGAACACCAAGGATCGCATGCACGGAAAGTAGAGCCTTCCGGCGCTCCGCGCCGACACCATGGCAGCGATGCGGACGGCCCCGCGCGCTGCTCCGGGCGAGGTGATCGCCGCGCTACCGCGCAGCGATTACCTCGATCTCCACGCGTACCCCGCGCGGCAGTCCGCCCACCCCCACCGTGGAGCGCGCCGGACGGTGGGGGCCGAAGAATCGAGCGTACACTTCGTTCATCGGCGCGAACTCTGCCATGTCCTGGAGGAACACGGTCGTCTTCACGACGTTGGCGAGGCTGAGGCCGGCCGCGGCAAGGACATTCTGCAGGTTCTGCATCACCCGCTCGGTCTGCTCGGTAATCCCGCCGGCGACGACCTCCATTGTGGCCGGGTCGAGGGCGATCTGCCCGGCGGTGAACAGGAAACCGTGCATCGCGATGCCTTGCGAGTAGGGACCGATCGCCTTCGGAGCGTCGGGCGTGGAGATGATTTCCATGGGCTGTCCCGTAGGTTGATTGCTGGCGAACGTCGCGCGCGGTGCGACCGGTCACGCCCCGCTCAGATGGACTGCCCCCAAAATACCCGCAGGGCATTGTTTGTCGTGGTTTCGGCGATCTCATCGAACGACACGCCGCGGATCGCCGCGAGCTTCCTCGCAACCTCGACCACGAACGCCGGCTCATTGCGCTTGCCGCGATGCGGCACCGGCGCGAGATAGGGGGAATCGGTTTCGATCAGCAGCCGGTCTGCGGGCACCGCGCGAACCGTGTCGAGCAGAGCCCAGGAGTTGAACGTCACCATGCCGCTGAACGAAAAGAACCAGCCGGCGGCCAAGCCGGCGTCACGGAGCGTGGCACCGCTCGAGAACGAGTGCAGCACGACGGTTGCCGCCGGCCGCTCGCGGAGAACGGCGACGACGTCGTCGTCGGCTTCGCGGGCATGGATGACCACCGGGAGGCGCGCGTCGACGGCCATCGACAACTGATCGGCGAATACGCGCCGCTGGACGTCCCGGGGTGAGTGGTCGTAGTGGTAGTCGAGCCCGATTTCGCCGGCGGCGCGCACCATCGGGTTGACCCAGGCGCGGCACACCTGTTCCGCGACCCGATCGTCCCAGGCCCGGGCGTTGTGCGGATGGCAACCCGCCGCAACCCCGAGGCAAGTTTCGTCGGCCGCCCAGGACAGCGTCCCGTCGAGCCGGTCCAGCTCGCTCTCCACGACGAGGGCGCGACCGACACCGGCGGCGCGCATTCGCTCGAGCGCCTGCGATCGATCGGACGAAAAGGCCGCGTCCGTAAGATGGCAGTGCGTGTCGATCAACACCGGCTCAGGCCGGATGCGGCTTGCTGCGCGCGCCGACGCTCTTCGCCCCGACCTTGACGCCACGGCCGTCGACACCGGGCCACTTGTGCTCGATGATGAGCAGGACCGGCGCGGCGATAAACACGGATGAGAACGTTCCGGTGAACACGCCGAAGAACATCACCAGGGCGAACGGGCGGATGACCGGGCCACCGAAGATTGCCAGTGCCGTCAGCGTCGCCAGCGCGGTTGTGTGCGTCAGGACCGACCGCGGCAGCGTCTCGTTGATCGACCGGTTGAGCACCTCGACCAGGTGATCGCGGCGGTTCTTGCGCAGGTTCTCGCGCACGCGGTCGAAGATGACGATGGTGTCGTTGAGTGAGTAGCCGACCATCGACAGCACCGCTGCCACCACGATCAGGCTCACCTCCAGCTTCATCACCGCAATGAAGCAGATGGTCAGCACGATGTCGTGGAACGTGGCGACCACGGCGGCGAGTCCGAAGCGCCATTCAAACCGGTACGCGAGGTACGCCAGGACCGCGAAGAACGACAGGAAGATCGCCAGAAACGCCTTCGTCCGCAGTTCGGAGCCGACCTTGGGACCGACCGCATGGCTGCCATCCGATCGCCACTTTCCCACGCCGACTACCTGATCGAGGGCCTTTCCGATGGCGGTGGCCGTGACGCTCGTGTTATCTGGATCGGTCCCGATGGCGTTAGGGGCGCGGATCAGGTACTGGTTCTGGCCGAAGGGCGTGATTTCCGCGTCGCCGATCCCGACCTGCTGCAAGCCCGCGCGCAGTGCTCCCGGGGCAGCGTTGGGCCCGGTCACCGTAATCCGCATCAGCGTGCCGCCGGTGAATTCGACGGAATAGTTCACGCCGCGAACGATCAGGGCGATCATCCCGACCACGAAGAGTGCGATGGTGGCGCGAATCGCCTTGCCGCGGAACCCGATGAAGTCGTAATTGGCGTGCGCAAAAATTCGGACCATGTCAGATACTCAGCGTTGTGGCGGTGGGCCGGCGTTGCAGCCAGAGCAGGAAGAACGTCTTGGTGACGAATACCGCGGTCACCATCGACGCCGCGATGCCCATGATCAGCGTCACCGCGAAGCCCTTGACCGGGCCGGTGCCGAACTGGAAGAGGAACATCGCCGTGAGCACCGTCGACACGTTGGAATCAACGATGGCGTTCATGGCGTGCTTGAAACCCTCTTCCACCGCGAGCCGGACGGATCGCTCGGCGATCAACTCTTCGCGGATGCGCTCGAAGATCAGCACGTTGGCATCGACGGCGATGCCGACGGACAGCACCAGGCCGGCGAGACCGGGCAGCGTCAGCGTGGCCTGAATCGCGGCGAGCCCGGCCAGGGTGAACAGGACGTACAGGCCGAGCGCGATGACCGCGAGAACGCCGGCCATCCGGTAGTAACCGATCATGATCAGCACGACGAGGATGGCGCCCACGACGCCGGCCGTAATGCCAGCGCGGATTGAGTCCTGGCCGAGCGACGCGCCCACCTGAAAGTCCTCGATGATCTTGAGCGGAACGGGCAAGGCGCCGGCTTTGAGCGTCAGCGCCAGATCCTGCGCCTCGGCCAGCGAACGATTGCCAAGCTCGATCTGGCCATGCTGATCGATGCGGCTCTGGATCACCGGCGGCTGGCCTTCGACCTTGTTGTTCAGCAGGATCGCCATGTAGTCGCCGACGTGACGACCGGTCTCGGCGCCGAAGACCCGGCCACCGGCGCGATCCAGCGTGAACGACACCGTGCGTCGCTGGGAGAGTGGATCGATCTGCGCGGCCGCGTCGATGAGATGCCCACCGTCGACGATCGCCTTGTCGGACAGGGCGTAGAGCAACCGCACCTGCTGGGTGCCGATCGACATCGGCGCTTGCGACCACTTGAGCTCGACGCCGCGGGGCCAGAGACGCCGGACCTCCGGAACGAACAGCAGCGAGTCGACCCGCAGATAGGCCGTCTCCAGTACCGCGTATTCCCCGGGCATCGGCGACAAGCCGACGTCCGACGGCGCGTGGATCAGTCCCGCGAGGATCGAAGCACCAACCGTATCGGCCGCTGCCTTGGCAGAGTCGGGACCGGTCTTCTTGCCGGTGTCGCCGGTGAGGAGTGCGGCCACGCCGTTGGCTTTCGGTGCCGCGCCGGTGCTCTTGACGCCGAGGCGCGCGAGCTCCTTGTCCATCGATGGAATCGCGGCCTCGAAGCCACCGGTCTTGTCGGTCAAGCGGAATTCGAGGAACGCCTGGCTCTCGACCACCTTCTTGGCGCGCTCGGGATCGGTCAGGCCCGGCAGTTCGACCACGATCTGGTCGCTGCCGACCTTCTGGATCAGCGGCTCGCTGACGCCGAACTCGTCGATGCGCTTGCGCAGCACCGTCAGCGCGAGTTCGATCGCCCCCGCCGGATCGGCCACCTTCTTGGCGCTGGTGTCGAGTCCCAGCGCCAGGTGCATGCCGCCTTGCAGGTCGAGACCGTACTTGAGCGGCACCCGCTTGCGGGGCACGTCCTGCATGATGCCCTGGGCATCCCGCTCCCGGACGGTCTCCGTGCGCGGGACCAGGTAGATGATCGAAGCGAGGATCATCACACCGATCAGGATCATGCGATTGCGCAGTGATGAAAGCATCGTCACTCAAGCGCCGCGAGCGGCGCATCAGGGTCCACGCGCGCGGCGGCCAGTATGGCCATTGCGCGCAGGCGATCATCCTCCAGCTGATGCCGGAGCGCCGCCACGCCATCGAAGCGGCGAATCTCTCGCAGGGGCGCGATCCATTCCACCCGCACCCAGCGGTCGTACAGGTCACCCGCAAAGCCGAACAGATGCACCTCGATCAGCCGCCGCCCGTCACCAAACGTGGGACGGTGCCCCTGGTTCATCATCGCCCCGAACCGGCCCGCAGGCGTTTCGACGAATGCCGCATACACGCCATCGGGCGGCAAGAGTTTCCGCGTCGGCACCGCGAGGTTGAGCGTCGGGAAGCCAACTGCCTGCCCGCGCCGCTCGCCTCGCTGCACCACGGCGCTCACCGAATAGCGGCGCCCCAACTGTCTCGCCGCCAGGTCCAGATCGCCGCCGGCGACGGCACGGCGAATGGCGGTACTCGACACCGGACTGCCATTCACCGCGACCGGTTCGACCACTTCAACCGGAAAGCCGCGATCCCGACCGAGCGCCTGCAGCGTGGCGGCATCGCCACTACGGCCCCGGCCAAAACCGTGATCGTGACCGACCACAAGCTCGCGCATCCCGCACCGCTCAAGCAACACGTGATCGACGAACTCCTCGGGCGAACTGCCGGCCATCGCCCGATCGAACCTGAGGACCAGCATCCGCTCGAGCCGACTCGTTGCGACGACTTCCAGTCGTTCGACCGCGGTGGTGAGCCGCGCCGGCGCCGCGGCGGGGTTCACGACGTCGAGCGGATGCGGCTCGAAGGTAACCAGCACGCTCCGGCGTCCAGAGGCCTCGGCCCGTCGGGCCGTCTCGTCGAGCACCGCGCGGTGGCCGCGATGCACGCCGTCAAACGTGCCGACGGTCACCACACTGCCACGAGCAGCAGTCACGGTGCCGGCTCGAAAACGACCACGGGGTGCCACCAGCCATCGTGCCCTTCCGCCGCGGCAAGCAACCTGCCGTCGGCTGCCAGCAGTGCACCGGTGCCGTCGTACCGGTGCTCTTGTGCCACACGCCGGCCGAACCCGATTTCGCGGCTGCCCGCGTCGTCCACGGTCGCCGTCGCGAGCTCCGGCAGCAGCGCGGCCGGGGGAATCAGGCAGTCAGGCGTCACGTCAAGCGGTGCGATCGCGGCGCGCACGGTAAAAGGACCGACCGACATCCGGCGCAACTCGGCGCAGTGCGCTGGGATGCCGCTGCGATGCCCCAAGTCCCGAGCCAGCGCCCGCAGATACGTCCCGCGGCCCACGGTCGCTTCCAGTGTGAGGTCCGGTGGCGACCAATCGAGAACGTCGATGCCATGGATCTCGACCGCTACCTCCGGCAACTCGAGTACCTGGCCGCGCCGCGCCAGCACGTGGCTGCGGATCCCGGCGACGTGCTTGGCGGAAAACGCCGGCGGCCGCTGCGCCTGCCGCCCGACGAACTCCGCCGCGAGCGCCCGCAGCGCGTCGCGATCCGGCCACGACTCGGGCTGGAGTGCGCTCGTTACCCTGCCAGTCCGGTCGTCCGTGTCGGTGCCGACTCCGAACCGCACGACAGCCTGGTACTGCTTGGGCATCCGTTCGACGAACCGGGCCAGTCGCGTGGCCTTGCCGACGAGCACCACAAGCAGACCGGTCGCGAACGGGTCCAGCGTTCCCGCATGGCCGACCTCGCGAGTGCCGAGCTGCCGGCGAACGACCGCGACGACATCGTGCGACGTCCAGCCGGCGGGCTTGTCAATGAGCAACCCTCCGATCAGGAGGTCTCCTCCTCGCGCTTGATCTCCGCGAGCAGCTGATCGACTCGCTGGGCGTGCTCGAACCCGCGGTCGAGCACGAAGTGCAACGTCGGCACGGTCCGGGTCGTCAGCGTGCGGGCGACCATCCGGCGCAGGAAGCCCGCGGCGCTCTGCAAGCCCTCCAGCGCGGCCGCCTTCTCTTCCGCCGTGCCGTGGGGTACCACCTGCACCGTCGCGTGCCCGAGGTCCCGCGTCACCTCGATCGCGCTCACGGTCACCATGTTCACCCGCGGGTCGCGGACGTCTCCCCGCAACAGCGCCTCAGTCAGCGTGGCACGAATGCTTTCCGCGACCTGTTCAGGTCGGCGCGACGACGCCTTGCCGGCCATGGAATGTCAACCCTCCGCCGCCGAAGCGGCCAGCGTGCGCTTGACCTCTTCCAGCCGATATGCCTCGATCCGGTCGCCGACCTTGACGTCGTTGAAGTTCTCGATGCCGATGCCGCATTCGAGCCCTTCCTTGACTTCCTTGGCGTCGTCCTTGAAGCGCTTCAGCGACGACAGATTGCCAGTATAGATCGGCGTGCCGTCGCGAATGACGCGCACCTTCGCGGTGCGCGGGATGACGCCGCTGCGCACCATGGACCCGGCGATGGTGCCGACGCGGCTCACCTTGAACAGCTCGATCACCTCGGCCTCGCCCAGGATGGTTTCCTTCTCCTCGGGCTTGAGCAGGCCTTCCAGCGCGCTCTTCACGTCGGCGACGGCCTCATAGATGATCCGGTAGGTCCGGATGTCGACGCCTTCGCGCTCCGCGGCCGCACGCGCGTTGGCATCCGGTCGCACGTGGAAGCCGAGGATGATGGCACCCGACGCCTTGGCGAGCAGCACATCGCTCTCGCTGATCTGTCCCACGCCGCGCAGCACGATATCGACGCGAACCTCGCTGGTGCCGAGCTGAGCCAACGCGTCGGCAAGGGCTTCCGCCGGGCCACCCTGGTCGGCCTTGATGATGATGCGGAGCTGGGTGACGGCACCTTCCTTGAGCGCGCGCGAGATATCCTCGAGCGTGCCGCCGCGGGCAGAACGCCGGTTCTGCGCCTCGCGCTCGAGCCGCTGCCGCTTCTGCGCGATCTCCCGCGCCTCGTTCGCATCCGACACCATCAAGAACGTGTCGCCCGCCGACGGGACGCCGTCGAAACCGAGTACCTGGATCGGCATGGACGGACCGACGGCCTTGACCTGCTTGCCCCGCTCATCGAACAGGGCACGCACGCGGCCGGAGTACTTGCCGCAGATGAAGTTGTCGCCGACGCGCAGGGTCCCCTTCTGTACCAGCACCGTGGCCAGCGGACCCTTGCCGGCGTCCAGTGTCGCCTCGATGACGGATCCTTGCGGCTTCGCGTCGGGGTTCGCCTTGAGCTCAAGGACCTCGGCCTGCAACAGGATCTGCTCGAGCAGTTCGGGCACACCCTGGCCGGTCTTGGCAGAAACCTCCGCACTCAGCACCTTGCCGCCGAACTGTTCGAGCACCACGTTCTGCTGCAAGAGGTCCTGCTTGACCTTCATCACGTTGGCGGATGGCAGATCGATCTTGTTGATCGCGACGACGAGCGGGACGCCGGCATTGCGCGCGTGCGAAATTGCCTCGACCGTCTGCGGCATGACCTGGTCGTCGGCTGCGACGACCAGCACGACGATGTCCGTCACCTGCGCCCCGCGGGCGCGCATGGCGGTGAATGCCTGATGGCCCGGCGTGTCAAGGAACGTGATCGCCTTGCGCCCAGGCAGCTCGATGTGATAGGCACCGATGTGCTGCGTGATGCCACCCGCCTCGCCGGCAACGACGTTGGCCTTGCGGATATAATCCAGCAGCGATGTCTTGCCGTGATCGACGTGCCCCATGATGGTCACGATCGGCGGCCGCGGCTTCAGTTCGCCGGCTTCCTCCGGCTCCTCCGGCTCGACTTCGGCGTGATACTCCTGTTCCTTCACGGCCTGGAAGCCGAACTCCGACGCAATCAGTTCGATCTGGTCGAAATCGAGCCGCTGGTTCACGGTCACCATCAGGCCCAGTTCCTTGAACGCGAACGCGACGATCTGGTTGGCGGGAATCTTCATCGCGTCAGCGAGCTCACTCACCGAGATGAACTCATTGACGCGAATCCGCGTCTTTTCCAGGGCCTTCTCCTCGGCGGCGCGTGACGCGATGATCTCGCGATACGTCGGCTCGTCCGACCGGCTCTTCTTGCGAGCCGGGCTGCCCTTCATGCCCTGCAGCGTCTTCAGGATGTTCGCCTGCACCTGATCCTGATCGACGAAACTCTTCTTGCCCTTCTTGCCCTTCTTCCGCCCGCCGCCCGGTTGGGCGTCCGGTCCGAACTGGCGCACGACCGGACCGCCGCTCGGCGCCGGCGCCCCACCGCTACGCTGGGGCGCTGGAGTACTCGAGGAGAACACCGGCCGCGGGCGCCCGCCGGTACCACCAGTCGGTCCGCGACCGCCAGGTCCGCCACGTTGCGGGCCGGACGACGGCGCTGGGCGTTGCACGCGCGGCGGGATGAACGGACGCGGCGCTCCACTGCTCGCGCCGGGGACGGTCGGCCGGGAGGGCGGCAGCGTGACACGCTGCGGGATCGGCGGACGAGCCGCGATCGACGCACGCTCGGCCGCTGCGGCGGACGCCTCGGCGGTCCCGGTCGACTCCGCCGTCAGTTCGGCGGGCGCCGGCGGCACGTCCTTGAATAGCAGGCGGGCGCGTTCGTCGATTGACAACGCCGGCTTCACCGCCTCGCTGGACGGTCCCTCAAGGGTGAGCGGCTCCAGCTCGAAGGCCGTCTTCGCTGCCTCCTCTTCGGCCTCGGCCGCCGCCTTGGCATCGTGTTCCGCAACCTCCGCCGCCGTGCGACGCCGCCGAACTGGCCGGGCCTCGGCTGCGGGCGGTGCCGGCGCGGGCACGGCGACCTTGCGGCGGCTCCTCTTGGGCGCTGGTGCCTCGGCCGCCTTGCGCTTTTCCCGTTCCCAGCGCACGCGCACCGCGGACACCTGGTCCGGTTCGAGTGCGGACAGGTGGCTCCGCACGAAGATGTTCATCTCGCGCAACATGCCCATGAGCTGTTCCACCGGAACAGCAAACTCAGCGGCGAGGTCGTGCACTCTACTCTTGACCACTCACTCCTCCGTCAATCCGTCTCCCGGGTCGCCACAGCAATGATCCCTGCTGCCAACGACCGATCCCGCACACCGACCACCATCACCGGGGGCCGACCCAGCCGCGCGCCCAATGTCTCTGCATCCGGGCCGGTCACGATGGGCACGCCCGCTCGCCGGGCCGGCTGAACGACCTTCTGTCTCGCGCGACGCGACGCGTCCGCGGCGACGATCACGACCTGGCACTTTCCCTGCCGCACCCACGCGCACGTGACGTCCACCCCCGGGAGCGCGAGCCCGCCGCGAACGCCCAGTCCGATCAGGCCGAGCAGCGCCTCAGGCGCTGGGGGCGGCGTCGCCGCCATCCGGCTCTTCCTCGGTCAGTTCGCTGAGAAACCGCACCAGCTCCTCGGTCGTGCCCGTCGTCATGCCAGGAATCCTGGCGATCTCCTCGGGCTCGAGATCGATGACATCCTTCAGCGTGGTGTACCGCGCCTGGTCGAGTACCGCCACCAGCTCGGGCGACAAGCCTTCGAGCTGCGCCAGTGGCACCCGCGTCTCGGGTTCCTCCTCGACCGGCGGCAGAGCGAACAACGGACCTTCACCGCCCCGTTCGAGCCATTCACGGCTGGAGTACAGGTCGATCTTCCAGCCGGTGAGCTCCGACGCAAGGCGCACGTTCTGCCCGTTGCGACCGATTGCCAGCGACAGTTGGTCCTCGTCGACGACGGCCTGGATCGTCTTGCTCGCGGGGTCGGAAAACACCTTGGCGACGCGCGCGGGGGCGAGGGCGAGACGGGCAAACCGCTCCGGGTCGGGCGACCACGGGACGATGTCGATGCGCTCCCCGCCGAGTTCGTTCACGACGGCCTGCACGCGGGAACCCTTGAGGCCGACGCACGCGCCGACGGGATCGATCGCGTCGTCGCGCGAAATCACGGCGACCTTCGTCCGGCTGCCGACCTCGCGCGCAATACCGCGCACCTCCACCACGCCCTGCTGGATCTCGGGCACCTCGAGCTTGAACAAGGCGATGACGAACAACGGATCGCCACGCGACAGAATCAGGCGCGGACCCTTCGGCGTCTCCTCCAGCCGCTTGAGTACCGCGCGGATGGTGTCGCCCTGATGGAAGTGTTCGCGATGATTCTGCTCGCGGTACGGCACGATCGCTTCCGCCTCGCGGAACTTGTTCAGCATGATCACGAACTTGCCGCGCTCGACCTGCTGGATTTCACCGGAGAGCAGCTCGCCGACCTTGTTCGCGAACTCGTCGCGGATCCGGTTCCGCTCCCCCTCGCGAACCCGCTGGATGATGCGCTGTTTCGCGGCCTGAACCGCCAGGCGTCCGAGCACCTCGAACGGCACCTCTTCTTCGAGCATGTCGCCGACCTGAAAGTCGGGGTCCTCGAAGCGGGCCTCCTCTGTACTGATCTGCGCGCTGGGATCCTCGACTGTTTCGACCACCTGGCGAAGCCGAGTCACCGCGAGCGTGCCCTGCAATTCATCGACATTCAGCTCGAACCGCACATTCGGACCGAACTTCTTCATCAGGGCCGCATGGATGCCGTCGCGCAGCAAGTCCAGCAGCTCCGCCCGGTCCAACTGCTTGGCGTTCGAAAGTTCGCGAAAGGCGGTTACCAAATCGGCGGGTGTCGCCATCATACTTTTCCTGCCTCCAATTGCCGAAACCGGTCACCAGGCCGGCCTGACGGCTTGCCTGATCGTGGGACGGGGCGCACCTGTAAGGGGAGAAACAAAAAATGCCGGGGGAAACCCGACACCTCGCGGACCCACGCAAGTTGCCCCAACGCCGGAAAATAGCTCCGTTGTGGAGCGGGCGTCAACGGTTGGCTGTTAGCCAACGGCCGTCACACCAACCCCAGCCACGCGACCATCCGCCCATCCGTCCCTCCGCTACCGCGATGCGAAAAGAACCAGTCACGCCGGCAGGCCGTGCAATGGGAACTCGCCGTCACCCGGGTAATGCCGAGATCGCGGGCCTGGCGACATAACACGTCACGCAGGTCGAGATGCCAAGGCCCCGGCCCGGTGGTGGCCAGCCCGACGGCCGACATCACCTCAGAACCCACCTCATAGCACTGCCCGCAAATGCCTATGCCAGCGTGCATTACGAGTTCGTGCGGCAGCGCGCCAGTGCGGGAGCCAAGCAGGGCTGCACCGCGGGCCAGGATGCCGGCGGCGGTACCGCGCCACCCGGCATGCAACAGGGCGATGGCCCGGACCGACGGGGCGAGGAGGTAGACCGGGATGCAATCGGCTACGGTGACCAGAAGCAGACGACCTGGGGCGGCGGTCGCGTGTCCGTCGGCTCCGTCGATGATCGTCCAGCCCGGCAGGGCGGCGTCGTGCCAGACCACCCGATCTCCGTGAACCTGCTGCGACAGCACCGGGCTCGGACACGCGGAGAAGTGTGCCCGGAACTGCCGCCACCGGGCCATCACCTCACCGACCGGACGCTGCGACGCCAGTCCGAGATCGAAGGGCGCGGTGGGATCGGACCCGCGGCCCGAAATCCCGGCCAGGACGCCGAACTGCTCGCGCCAGCCAGGAACCTCCCACAGCGGTAATGGTGTCGCGAGCGGGACCTCGTCAGCCGTCGACACGCTCGATTTGCGCGCCGAGCGCGCGAAGACGGTCGTCGATCCGCTCATACCCGCGTTCGATCTGGCCGATGTTGTTGATTTCGCTCGTCCCGTCGGCGGCGAGCGCTGCAATCACCATCGCCATGCCGGCACGAATGTCCGGCGACTCCACGCGGCCGCCGTGCAGCCGCGACGCACCGCTGATGACAGCCCGGTGCGGATCGCACAACACGATGCGTGCCCCCATGCCGATCAGCTTGTCGACGAAGAACAACCGCGACTCGAACATCTTCTCGTGCATCAGGACAATGCCGTCGCACTGGGTTGCGGCGACGAGCGCGATTGACATGACATCCGCCGGAAAGGCCGGCCATGGCCCGTCCTCGACCTTGGGCACGTGGCCGCCGAGGTCCGGCCGCACGCGCCGCTCCTGGCCCGACGGGATGGTCAACCGGTCACCGTCGAACTGGCCGCGAATGCCGAGACGATCGAAGCCGAGGAGCATGCTGCGCAAGTCATCCGGCCGCACCTGTTCGATGGTGATATCCCCGTTGGTTACCGCGGCCAGCCCGATGAACGAACCGACTTCGATATGGTCGGGCCCGATGGCGTAACTGGCACCGTGCAGGGTCCGGCCGCCATTGATGATGTAGGTGTTGCTGCCGATGCCGTCGATGTCGGCACCGATTGCCACGAGAAAGCGCGCCGTGTCCTGGACGTGCGGCTCGGACGCCGCGTTCCGCAACACGGTGCGCCCGGTGGCCATGACGGCCGCCATCAGCGCGTTCTCCGTGGCGGTGACGCTGGGCTCGTCGAGGAAGACATCCGCGCCGACCAGCTGGCGCGCTTCGATCGTGTAGGAATCGCCGACGGTAACCACCGCGCCCAGTTGCTCGAGCGCCAGGAAGTGGGTGTCCACCCGTCGGCGCCCGATGACGTCCCCGCCCGGTGGAGGGAGCACGACCTTGCCGAAGCGCGCGAGCAGCGGACCCGCCAGCAGAATGGAGGCGCGAATGCGCGTACACAACGCGGGGTTGAGCGCCTTGGCTTTCGCGCCGCGGGTGTCGATCGTCACCGTGTTCGCCGCCGACCACTCGACGGTCGCCCCGAGATCGGCGAGCAGTTCCAGCAGCGTCTCGACATCACGAATCCGGGGAATGTTCTCGAGCACCACGGGGCCGTCCGCCAGCAGCGAGGCGGCAATCACGGGCAGCGCGGCGTTCTTGTTACCGGCCGGCCGGATGGTGCCGCTGAGGGTGCGGCCGCCGGTGACGACGAAGCGGGGAGGCATCGGGCAAAGCTCGTCGTGACACCCTCTGGTCGCAAGCGGGATCGTGGCGAGGGGTTACTATTTCAGTTGGCTATTGGCGGTTGAATATTGGCGCTTGACCCGTCGCTGGTCGACCCAGGCTACCTGATGGCGGACGAAACAGTGTCCAGCCACTAGCCAGCAGGCCGCAGCCAGAAACCGAGGATTCATGCCCGGCTGGATCGCCCCTACCGTTGCATTGTCGCTCGTGGTGATTGCGATTGCCATCGCGGCCGGCACCGCCATGATGTACATCGCTCTCAGCGAGGCGAAGGAGCATGGCGAGTCGCTGGCCAAGGAAGTGGCCCGCTTGCGCGCCGACCTGGCACCGACGCTCGATGCCGTGAAACGACTCGGCGAAAAGGGGATCGACGTCGCCGATATGGCGCAGCAAGAGGCCAAGCAGATCATCGACACGACGCGGCGAATCCGGTACGACGTCGAACGCGGGGTCAAGCGCGCCAAGCGCCGCCTGGCGGATTTTGAAGCCGTGGTGGAGGTCGCGCAGGAGGAGATCGAAGCCACCGTGGTCGATGTCAGTGCCGCACTGCAGACCGCCCGGGCCGGTGTCGGCGTGATCAGCCAGCTGCGCCGCCTGGTGCGACCGCGGAGGCGGGGCGCCGCGTGAAACTGCTGGCAGCACTCTGCGGGATCGCCGTTCTGCTCATCTGCTGCCCGCATCCGCTCTATGCCTGGACACCCGGAACCCACGTGGTGCTCGGGGAGCGCATCCTGAGCTCGCTCCAGCTGTTGCCGCAGGCGCTCGCCGACCTGCTCCGCGCGTTCCCCTACGATTTTCTCTACGGCAACATTGCCGCCGACACCACAATGGCGAAGAAGTTCGCACCCGCTGATCGGCATTGTCACGCGTGGCATGTGGGTCGCGAAGTGTATGATCTGGCGCCGAGCGATGCCCTGCGCGCATTCGGCCTCGGATACCTCGCCCACCTCGCCGCAGATGCCGTGGCACACAACTATTATGTGCCGCGCCAGTTGGTCGTGAGCAGCAGTACCCGGGCGATGGGACATACCTGGTGGGAGGCGCGGGCTGAATTGCTGCTGGGCGACGCAGTGCCCGCGGCCGCGCGGGATCTGATCCGGCTCGATCACCGCCCCGCCGACGCCCACCTCGAGCGCATTCTCTCACCGACGATTTTTTCCGTCCGCACCAACCGACGCCTGTTTCGCGGCATGGTCCGGCTGACCGATTCGCGCCCGTGGCAGGTCGGCTTGCAGATCGCCCAGGATCAGAGCCGGTGGGAGCTTCCCGCAGAACTCATCACCGCGCACCTCGACCGCGCCACGCACTACATCCGTTCGGTGATCACCGCCGACGATTCGCCGGTACTGCGAACCGATCCGAACGGAGAAAATGCCATCCTACGAAGCAAGTCGGTGCGCCGTGACGCAATGCGCGGCCACCGGCAGGCGGGCCGGGATTGGCTGGAGGCGGTGGCGGATGCGCATTTCGGCCTGATGCCGGCGGACATCGACCCGGGCGTTACACCGACAGCCACACCCCCGGCAGAGCGTGACATCGCCTGACGTCGCGACTCATCGCCGCTCCCGATTGCCTGAGCCGCCGCGACAGAGAATCCACGTGCGGCAGAGACAGCCGCGGTGTCGCTGAGGCCCCCGCTGAGGCTGCAGGGTCAATGCGCAACCCGCGCGACGGCGGCAACCACCCGGTCGATTTCCCCCGCCGTGGTGTAGGAGGATGCGCCTATCCGGACCAGGCCTTCGGTCGCGAGACCGAGACGGCGGGCTACGGTCGAAGCGTAGAAATCACCGTGCGACACGAAGCATCCAGCGCGGGCCAGCGCGATCGCGACCCGTTCCGAGTCGACGTTCGCCACCGTAAATGACACGGTCGCGGTGCGCTTGGCTGTCGGCGGTGGCCCGTACCGCCGCACGCCGCCGATGGCACCCAGACCGTCCCAGAGCCGGCTGAACAGCGTCGCGCTGCGCCGGTGCACCTCGTCGTATGCGGCCGCGAGGCGCTGGCGCGTGTCGTCTCCGCCGGGGGTCAGCGAGGCCAGCCACCGCACGGCCGCCGCGGCCCCGACGATGCCTTCCTGGTTCTGGGTTCCGGTTTCCAGTCGCTCCGGGGCCGTTTGCGGCGCGGGCTCCAGCCGGGGCGCGTCCATGCGCTCGAGCAGATCACGCCGCCCCCAGAGTACGCCGACGTGCGGCCCGTAGAACTTGTATGCCGAGCAGGCGAACAGATCGCAGCCCAGGGCGCCGACGTCAGGCAGGAAATGCGGTGCGTAGTGTACCCCGTCAACGAATACCAGCGCGCCGACATCGTGCGCCATCCTGGCGGCCGTGACGACATCACTCACGGTGCCGACGATGTTCGACGCGGCACCAATCGCGAGCAACCGGGTGCGTGGCCCGAGCAGCGCCGGCAGCGCGTCGAGGCGCAGCTGGCAGGTATCAGCGTCCATCGGCAACCATCGCAACACGATCCCGCGCTCCCGCTCCAGCGCCTGCCACGGCGCGATGTTGCCGTGATGATCGAGCTCGGTGACGATGACCTCGTCGCCGCTTCGCCAGTCACGACCGAGCGCGCGCGCGACATGGAACGTGATGGTGGTCATGTTGTTGCCAAACGAGACTTCGTCGGGCGTTGCGCCGAAGAACCGGGCGAACACCTCCCGCGCGCCTGCGAGCAGCGCGTCCGTCTCCTCACTGGTCGGATAACGCCAGTGGGTGTTGGCGTTGTGGTGCAGCAGATAGTCCGCCATTGCGTCGACCACCAGCTCGGGCACCTGCGTCCCGCCGGGACCGTCGAAGTAGGCGACCGGCAGGCCCGCATGCGTGCGGCGCAACGCCGGGAACGCGGCGCGAATCGCCTCGACCGGCGCCACCGCGGTCATGCGCCGAGCCGCTCGAGCAGGAGCGGCTGAATCGCCTTGGGATCGGCCTTCCCGGCGCTCTTCTTCATGACCTGCCCGACGAAGAAGCCGATCAGCTTCGCTTCACCGCCCCGGAACCGCGCCACTTCCCTGGGATTCGCCGCCAGCACTTCGTCGACCCAGCCGACCAGCGCGTCGGCATTGCGCACCTGGATGAGTCCCAGCCGGTCGGCTACCGACCGCGGCGCCTCAGCCGACGTCGCAAGGTCGACGTAGATCCGCTTGGCCGCTTGCAGCGATACGGTGCCGTTGTCGACCAGCGCGATCAGCGCCGCGAGGCGTTGCGGCTCGACGGCGAAGACCCGGGCCTCGTTCCATCCCGCCATGACTTCGCCCATCACCCAGTTGGCCGCGGTCTTGGCGTCGACGCCGGCGGCGACCACCGATTCGAAATACCCGGCCACCGCGGGTTCCTGGGTGAGTACCCTGGCGTCATATGCGGACAGCGCGAAGTCGAGCTCGTAGCGATTGCGGCGCGCGACCGGCAATTCCGCGAGGCCCGCCTGCTGGGCGGCGATCCACGACGGCTCCAGCACCAGCGGCGGCAGGTCCGGGTCGGGAAAATACCGGTAGTCGTGGGAGTCCTCCTTCGATCGCAACGGCTTGACCGCACCGGTTCCGGCGTTGAACGTCAACGTGACTTGCGTCACCTGGCGGCCGGCCTCGAGCAACGCAAGCTGCCGCCTCCGCTCGGACTCGAGGGCGCGTTCGACGTTGGCGAACGAGTTCATGTTCTTCACCTCGGTCTTGGTACCGAGCGGCGCACCTGGCCGGCGAATCGACAGGTTCGCATCGACACGCAGCGAGCCCTTCTCCATCGAGCATTCGCTCACGCCAGCATAAACGAGCAACTGCCGCAGCGTGACCAGGTACGCGCGCGCCTCCGCCGGCGATTGCAGGTCCGGTCCGCTGACAATCTCCGCCAGTGGCGTGCCGGCACGGTTGAGATCGATCGCGGTGTGGCCGGGAATCCGGTCATGGATGGACTTGCCGGCGTCCTCCTCGAGATGCAGGCGAGTGATGCTGATGGCGATCGGTCCGCGCTCCGGCGACTCCATCATGACGGCACCGCCGGTCGCCAGCGGCTGGTCAAACTGCGAGATCTGGTATCCCTTGGGCAGGTCCGGGTAGAAATAGTTCTTGCGCGCGAACACGCTGGTCGGGTGGACCTCGCAGCCGAGCGCGAGGGCGCCGATCACCCCGAGGCGCACGGCTTCCGCATTCGGGCTGGGCAGCGCACCCGGCAGCCCGAGACACACCGGGCAGACGCTGGTGTTCGGCGCTTCGCCGTACCCGGTCGGACAGCCGCAGAACATCTTGGTTCGCGTCGCGAGCTGGACGTGCACCTCGAGGCCGATCACGGTCTGCCAACTCATGCGCGCACCTCGGCGATCGGATCCAGCGCGCTCTCCAGCGCGATGGCCGCGGCGATCATGGTGGCTTCATCACGATCGGCCGCCATCAGCTGCCCACCGACCGGCAGGCCAAGGTCGCGACCGACGGGAAGCGACAACGCCGGCAGGCCGGCGAGCGACGCCGGGCAGACGAAAATGTCGGCCAGGTACATCTGCACCGGATCCGCGATCTTCTCCCCGGCGCGGAACGCGGGGGTGGGCGTCGTGGGGGTGAACAGCAGGTCGACGCCGGCTTCGAACACCGCATCGAAGTCACGGATGATCAGCCGCCGCACGGCCTGAGCGCGGCTATAGTATTGGTCACTATAGCCGGCGCTCAGCACGAACGTGCCGACCAGGATCCGGCGGCGGACCTCGGCGCCGAAGCCCACGCCGCGCGTCGCCTGGTACAGCGCCCGCACATCGCCTTCAGGTCCGACCTGCCGCGGGCCGAAGCGGACCCCGTCGAATCGGGCCAGGTTGGCGGCGGCTTCCGCCGGGTTGACGATGTAGTACGTCGGCACGGCGAACCGCGTATGCGGCAACGACACGTCCCGCACCTCCGCCCCGAGTCGCTTGAGCGCGGCGATGGCGCGATCGCACCCTGCTCGAACCCCGGGATGCAGATCGGCCGGGAAGTACTCGCGCGGCAAGCCCACGACCAGGCCGCGGAGATCCTGGCGCACGGGGGGCATTGCCAGTGGCGGATCGGCGCGGGTCGTCGCGTCAAGCGGGTCATGGCCGGAGATGGCACAGAGCAATTGCGCGGCGTCGCTGGTCGATCGCCCGAACGTCGAGATGCAATCGAGCGACGAGCCGAAGGCGACCAGGCCGAAGCGCGAGACGCGCCCGTAGCTCGGCTTGATACCGACGACACCGCAAAACGATGCCGGCTGACGGACGGACCCGCCGGTTTCGGAACCGAGGGCGGTCGTGGTCACACCCGCGGCAACCAGCGCGGCAGATCCGCCGCTCGACCCACCAGGCACCCGATCGGGATCGAGCGGGTGCAGCACCCGGCCAAACGCGGAGTGCTCGGTGGAGGAGCCCATGGCGAACTCGTCCATGTTGGCCTTCGCGGCGACGAGGGCCCCTGCAGCTCGCAGCCGTTGGACGGCGGTGGCCTCGAACGGCGAGACGTATCCCTCGAGGATACGGGAAGCGCAGGTGGTCGGGTGGTCGATCGTGACGAGGTTGTCCTTCAGCGCAACGGACGTCCCGGACAGTGACCCCGGCAGCGCCTGATCCAGCCGCTCTGCCTCGCGATCGAGCAGCGCCTGCGACCAGTGCAGTGCCGCGTTGAGCGACGCGGAGGCGGCCAGGCGGCGGCCGGTTTCGCGCGCCAGTGACGCGGCGCTCATGCCTCGGCCAGGCCGCCGAGCTTCGGCACGACGAAGAACCCCTGCTGAAACGCCGGAGCGAACTGGGCCGGCGGTCGCTCCATGCGAATCGGATCGACCCGATCCTCGCGCAACCGCAGCTGGCTCGGCCCGACGACCACCGCGCCCGACGCGCCGGCCACGGCGACCTCATCGAGTTGCGCCACGAAGTTGACGATGCCTTCCAGCTGAGCGGCCAACAGTGGGACATCGCCGTCGGCGATCGCCAGTTCGGCCAGCTGCGCGACATGACGCACTTCATCCGCTCCGATCCTCATGCGCTCTCCCATTCGCGCTCCAGGCCGGCGAAGGCCACGAGCAGTTGCTTGGTGCCGATCTCGGGGTCGTCGAACGCCACGGACACCTTGAGCTCCTTGCCGACGCCGCTGAGCCCCAGGACCGCCCCGGATCCGAACCGGCGGTGGCGCACTCGCTCGCCTTTGACGAGGCGCGGCGCATCCTGATTCTCCATCGCCGCATCCAGGTGCGGCGCCGGCGCGAATACGCCGGCGCCATCGCGCGGGGGCGGCATACTGCGGTACGGAGAGCCCGCACCCCGGCCAAGCCCGCTCCCTTCTCGGCCGCCGGACCAGCCGCGCTGACCCGTCCAGCCGCCGATCGCGCCGACCGCGAACGACGTGCGACGTTCGTCGATCAGTTCGGGCGGCAGTTCACGAAGGAACCGCGAGGGAATGCCGGGGCGCAGCTCACCACCGCGTCGTCGCGCCCGCGCCCACGTGAGTACCAGCGCGTCCTTTGCGCGAGTGATGCCCACGTAACAGAGTCGGCGCTCCTCCTCGAGTCCCTCGGGGAGTTCCAACGCTCGCGACGAGGGGAACAGGCCTTCCTCCATTCCCGAGATCACCACAACCGGCCATTCGAGCCCCTTGGCCGTATGCAGCGTCATCAGCGTGACTCCGTCCGGCTTCCCTTTGCTGGTATCGACCGCCGACAGCAACGCGGCCTCGGCGAGGAAGCGTTGCAACGGGGTGCCGGGATCCTCTTCGTCGGTGACAATCTCCGACCACTCGGCGGCAGCGGCCATGAGCTCGCGGACATTCTCCCAGCGCTCGATGCCTTCGCTGCCCTCGGCGGCGAGCACCGTCTCGAATTGTATCGCCTGCACCACCTCCTCCATCACCACCACCGGCGCGGATTCGCCGGCGCGGCGACGCAGGCCGGCGATCAGCTCGGCGAACGCCGTGAACGCGGTCTTGAGGTTGGGGCGCAGCGTGGCGATCGTGTCGGCGCGCGCTGCGGCAGCCAGCAGCGGCACGCGCCATTCGCGCGCCTGCTCGGCCAGCATGGCCAGCGCCATGTCACCAATGCCGCGACGCGGTACAGCGACCGCACGGATGAACGCCTCGTCATCGCTGGGGTTCACAACGAGTCGCAGGTACGCCAGCACGTCCTTCACCTCGCGGCGATCGTAGAACGAGATCGCCCCGACGATCTGGTATGGCAGGCCGGCGCGGCGCATGGCCTCTTCGAGCGCGCGGGACTGGGCGTTGGTGCGGTAGAGGATCGCGCATTCAGCATGGGCCGCGCCGTCGGTGACGCGCCGGCCGAGCTCGCGGGCGATCCATTCTGCCTCGTCGCGTTCGTCGGCCGCGGCGACAACGATGATCGACTCGCCGCCCGGGCGATGGGTGCGCAGTGTCTTGACGATCCGGCCCGCGTTGTTGGTGATCACCGCATTGGCGGCGTCGAGAATCGGCCGGGTCGAGCGATAGTTCTCTTCGAGCTTGACGACCCGGGCGTCGCCAAAGTCGCTCTGCAGGTCGCGCAGGTTGCGCAGGTCGGCCCCGCGCCAGCCGTAGATGCTCTGATCCTCGTCGCCGACGCCGAAGACATTGCGATGGCCAAGCCCCAGGAACTTGACCAGTTCGTATTGCGCCCGATTGGTGTCCTGAAATTCGTCGACCAGGAGGAAGTCGAAGCGGCCGCGCCAGCGCTCCAGCGCGTCGGGATGGTGACGGAACAGCGCGAGTGGATGCAGCATGAGATCATCAAAATCCATCGCATTCGCGGTGAGCAAGGCGCGCTGCATCGCCACGTAGACGTCCGCGGCAACCCGCACGGCGGCGTCCTGCGGTCCGGTCGCCTCAAGCTCGGCCGCCGTCTGCATCCGGTTCTTGGCCGAGGAAATCAGATTCTGGATCAGCTTCGGCGGAAAGAGCTTCACCGGATGATCGCGTTCATCCATGATGCGCCGGATCAGGGACAGACGGTCATCTTCGTCATAGATGGTGAACTGGCGCGAAAAACCGAGGCGGTCGGCCTCGCGCCGGAGCAGGCGGGCCGACAGCGAGTGAAAGGTACCGATCCACAGGCCACCCGGGTCGCGTGACAACAGCTCACCCACGCGGTGCTTCATCTCGCCGGCGGCCTTGTTGGTGAAGGTGACCGCGAAGATGCGCTGCGGCGGCACGCCGTGCGCATCGATCAAGTGCGCGATGCGTGCCGTGAGCACGCGAGTCTTGCCCGAACCCGCGCCGGCGACGACCAGGATTGGCCCGTGCACATGTTCCGCAGCCTCGCGCTGAGCGGGATTCAGACCGCGGAGCGAGTCCACGGTCGCGCTCACGCGACGGCCGTGTCGAGCGGGAATCGCATCAGGAACGTCGTCCCGTGTGGCGTCGGCTCCAGAGACAGCGTGCCCTGATGCGTATCCTCGACGACCCGCCGCGCCAGTGCCAGGCCAATGCCCCAGCCGCCGCGTTTGGTCGTAACGCCTGGCTGGAACAGCGTCCGGCGAATCTCGCGCGGCACACCGGGCCCGTCGTCCACGATGCGCACCAATGCGACGTCGCCGGACGCATCCACCGCCAGCGTGATGTGTCCACCACGGCCCTGCAGCGCGTCGATCGCGTTCTTGACCATGGCTTCGAACGCCCATTCCAGCAGCACGGGGTCGCCGAGAATGACCGGCCCGGAACTCGACGCACGCACGTCGAGCTGGATCGCGTTGGCGTGTTTCGGGAGTCGGGATCGGTAGTAGCCCGCGACCCGTTCGGCGAGCGCCCCGAGCGCCACCGGGTCGCGGCGCGGCGGGTTGCCGATCCGCTCGAATCGCTGCGCGACCCGCTGCAATCGCTCCGCATCGGCATCGAGAAACTCGGCGACCTTTTGCGGCGGCAGGCCGGCGGCCCGCAATTGTTCGATCCAGCCTTGGAGCGAGGTCAGCGGCGTGCCCATCTGATGGGCCGCCTCGCGCGCCATCGCGACCCACATCCGGTCGCGCTGCGCCGTCGTCGCGTTGCGGTAGGCCACCACCGCGACGGTCACCATGATCAGAATCGTGACCGCCTGCAGAATGGCGAGTGCCGCAAGGATCCTGGTCTGCGGAATCGATCCGTAATGCACGACATTCACCCCACCAGTCGCGACGATCGGCGGGTTGACGGCGTCCAGGCGCGCGATGTACTGCCGGACTCGCGGATCGTTCATCGGCGCGGCAAACGGCATGTTGGCCGTGTCAGTGACCTGGCCCTTGGCGTCGGTGAGGATCAACGGCAGTCCCAACTTGCGGACTCGGGCACCGACGTCGAGGAGCGCGCTGTTCGCCGCACCCGGATCAGGATCGGCCAGGCCGCGGAACGCAACGGAATAGAGGCTCGACGCGGTCAGGGCCTGGTTGCGCAGGTGGCGCGCCACGAGCCAGCTCGAGCCCACACTCAGGCCGGCGAGCAGTGCCACGAGCAGCAGCGCCACGGCCGGAGCCAGGCGGCGCAGCCGCTCGCTACGAGCGCGGGATGAGGCGATCGGTCCCGACATAGGGGACCAGCGAGTCGGGCAGCATAACGGAGCCGTCGGCCTGCTGCCCATTCTCGAGCAAGGCGACGATGGTTCTCGGCAAGGCAACGCCCGACGCGTTCAGCGTATGGACAAACTCGGGCTTGGCGTTCGCCGCCGGTCGAAAGCGGATGTTGGCTCGGCGCGCCTGGAAGTCGGTGAAGCTGCTGGCGCTGGAGACTTCAAGCCAGGTGCCGACACCCGCGGCCCAGGCCTCGAGGTCGAAGGTGCGCGCGCTGGCAAATCCCGTGTCGCCGGCGGCGAGCTCGAGCACGCGATACGGCAGGTTGAGGCGCTGCAACACCGCTTCGGCGTGCCCGGTGAGCAAGCGGTGTTCGCTGTCGCTGGTCTCGGGACGAACCAGCCGGACCAGCTCCACCTTGTCGAACTGATGCACCCGGATCAGCCCTCGGGTGTCCTTGCCATGGGCGCCGGCTTCCCGCCGGAAGCAGGGCGTGTACGCCGTCATGGCGATCGGGAGGGCGGCCGCATCCAGGATCTCGTCGCGGTGGATGTTCGTCACCGGCACTTCGGCAGTCGGAATGAGGAACAGATCATCGCTGGCGGTGCGATACAGATCGTCCTCGAACTTCGGCAGCTGCCCGGTACCGGTCAGCGCCGCCCGGTTGACCAGGTACGGCGGCCGGACTTCGAGGTAGCCATGTTCGCGGGTGTGCAGGTCGAGCATCAGATTGATGAGCCCGCGCACCAGCCGCGCTCCCTGGCCGGTGAAGAGCGGAAAGCCCGAGCCGGCCAGCGTAGCGCCCCGGGGCAGGTCAAAGAGGCCAAGGGTCTGGCCGAGTTCCCAATGCGGCTTGGGCGTGAAGTCGAACTGCCGGGGCTGACCCCAGGCGCGCACCACCCGATTGGCCTGCGCCTCGCCGTCCGGAACGTCTGCGAGGAGGAAATTCGGTACGTTGAGCAAGTGTTCGTCGAGCAGGGTTTCGACATCCTTCAGGTCCGCCTCGAGCTGCCGGACCTGCTCGCCGGATGCCTTGAGCGCTACGAGGAGTTCATCGGCGGATTCGCGGGCCTTCTTGCGCCGCGCGACGTCATCGGATTGGACGTTGCGCGTTGCCTGCAGCTGCTCCACCTGTACTACGAGCGCCCGCCGCCGGTGGTCGAGATCGATGACATGGCCAAGCTGATCGAGCGCGGCGCGGTCGAGCCGGCGCGCCAACGCCGCCCGCGCGGCGTCGGGGTCCTGACGAACTCGGCGGACGTCGATCATCGCGTCAGTTGGTGGGGGTGCCCGGCTGCAGATTCTTGTATCCGCAGTTGGTATCGGACAGGACTTCGAGCCGGACCGTCTTGAGGGCGTCGTCAAAATCGAGTACCTGCAGCTTGGCGTATTGGGGGACGCCGAGGTAGCAGGCAACCCGTGACCGCGCGACGAGCAAATCGCCGGGCGCGATGACGAGGGTGTCGGTGGTGAGATAGGTGTCCGTTGGCGCGACGGTGATCTGGTCGAACGTCACCGTTTCGCGAATGAACCCGGGGTTGTTACCGGTCTTGTTGCCCAGGCCAGTGATCGCATGCAGCGGGAGCAACACGTGGCGCCCGGCCGAATCGATGTTGTAGACGAAATCGAACGCGGAGGTCTGGTCGGTCCGCACCGCCTGGCCGACCGTAATGTCGAACGCTGCCGGGTATTGCAGCGCCGCGCCGCCGAGCGCCCCCATGGTGACGGTGTCGACGGTGTTGCTGACCTGCGCCGGCGCCAGTTGGCTGGCGTTGCACGCCGCAGTCGCAGAAATTCCCACCAGGAGCGCGAACCGATGAATCATGGCCAGAAGGTTAGACCGCTCGCGAGAACGCGGCAACCCGGCGTGGTTGCTTGACTTCGCCGCGGTCGGCGTCCTAGCTTCGCGCGTCCCACCCGCCATCCCGGAGTTGATCTGATGCAGCCGCTGCGATCCGTCCTGATGGCCCTGGCCGAGCGGTCCGACGTCGCCGGCGTGGTCGTGGTCAGCGACGACGGCCTGGTGGTCGAAGCCAGCCTGCCTTCGGCGCTCGATGCGGACGCCCTGGCGGCCCTCGCAACGAGCGTCGCCCGGAGCGTGGCCAGCTTGAGCGACTCGGCCCGGGGCGGGCGGTGGACGCAGGCCGTCGTGGAAAGCAGCCGTGGCGCTCTGGTGGTGCAGCCCCTGCCGTCGGGCGGGCTGCTGCTGGTGCTGGCGGCGGAGGACGGCGACCTGGGTGTGCTGCTATACGATGTGCGACGCCACGCGCCCGCACTCGAGTCGCTACTGTGAGGGGACGCTGATCGATGCAATGGGCGATCCTGCTCGCCGGTGGATCCGGTACCCGATTCTGGCCGCTCTCATCGCCGTCGCGGCCCAAGCAGCTGCTGCCGATTGCCGGCCGGCGGTCGAGCGCCGAGGACGCCGTCGATCGGCTGGCCGGGTTTATTCCGGCGGAGCGCATCCTGGTCGTCTCTGGTGCGTCGCTGGCCGCGCCGCTGCGGGAACACCTCGCCCTGCCTATCGAGAACTTCCTGGTCGAGCCGCGTGCGGCATCGACCGGACCGGCACTGGTCTGGGCCACGCTGGAGGCCGCGCGGCGCGACCCCGACGCCACGGTCATTTCCATGCACGCCGACTGGATCGTGCGCGATCCGGCCGCATTCGTCGCCAGTGCTGCCACGGCGCTGGATACGGCGGTTCGGCATGGTCGATTGGTGACGGTGGGAATTGTACCGTCCCGCCCGGAAACCGGATTCGGCTACATCGTGCCGGGCGAGCGCCTCGACTCGGCGGCACGCACCGTCGGCCGCTTCGTGGAGAAGCCCGACGGCGCGCGCGCGCTCGACCTGATGGCGGAGGGCGCCCTGTGGAACAGCGGACTCTTCGCGTGGCGGGCCGTGGACCTGCGCCGCGAGGTCATGGCGCACACGCCCGAGATCGCGCCGTTCCTGGCACAACTCGATGCCGGCGACATCGCCGGCTTCTTTCGCGACGTGCGCGCCGTGTCGATCGACGTGGGGGTATTCGAGCGGAGCGATTCGGTCGCCGTGGTCGCCGGCGATTTCGCGTGGGACGATATCGGAACGTGGGAAGCGCTGGCCAGGGTCCGGCCACGCGATCGCCGCGGCAATGTCACCCATGGATCGGTGACGCTGGTCGAGTGCAGCGACTGCATCGTCTGGAACGACGGCCCGCCGATGGTACTGAGCGGCGTGCACGACCTCGTCGTGGTGTACGCCAACGAACGCACGCTCGTGCTGGATCGCGCCCGTGCGCCCGATCTCAAGCGAACTCTCAACGCGTTGCCCGCCGACGTGCGCGAACTGGCATGACGTGAGCGCCCTGTACCTGCTCGAGCCGGCGGCGCCGGATGCGGCGTGGGCGCCATTCGCCGGCGCGGTCCCGCTCAGCGAACTGCGCGCCGGCATGTGGCGCCTGCGCGAACGCTGGGCCCGCGCGCTGAATGCGCGCGCAACCGGCATTGTGGCGCCTCACGTCACGGGACACTATCAGCTGCACGGACCGCCGCTGATCGACGCCGACCATATCGTTGGCCCGGCGTGGATCGCCGACGCCACCTTCGCGCCCAAGTTGCCGATGCGCGCGATCGGTGGCGCCAAGCGGCTGCTGCACGCGGGGCGCGCTGTCGCCTGGCGATTGGATGCCGGGCAGCGCTGGGAAGGGACGTTCGAGCAGGGTGACGGACTGGTCGTCGATGGCCGCGCCCTCGCCGGGACATACGACCTGATCACCGCCCTGGAACAGCTGCTGTTTGGCGATACCCTCGAATCGCTCAGCGAAACCACGAGCGCGATCCCCGACGGAACCATCGTGCTCGGCAATCCGGCGGCGATTGCGTTGCACGGCGCCGAGGTCGAACCCGGAGTGGTGCTGGATGCCCGCAAGGGCGCCATCATCTTGGAGCGCGGCGTGCAGGTGAGAAGCGGCAGCCGCCTCGAGGGCCCGTTCTGGGCCGGTGAAGGCACCTGGATCCTCGGCGGCCAGTTGCGCCATGTGAGCGCCGGGCCGCGCTGCCGACTGCACGGCGAAATCAGTACGTCAGTATTCGGCGGCTACTCCAACAAGAGCCACGACGGCTTCGTCGGTCACTCGGTGATCGGCGAATGGGTGAACCTCGGTGCCGGCACGATCACGTCAAACCTCAAGAACACCTACGGCCCGATCAGGCTGGATGTCGCCGGAGCGCGGCTCGAGACCGGGCGAACGAACCTCGGGGCGCTGATCGGCGATCACGCGAAGACGGCGATTGGCACGTTGCTGCCGACTGGCGCAGTCGTGGGCGCCGGGGCGAATCTCTTCGCGGCAACCCGCGCCCAGAAGTACACCGCGCCATTTGCCTGGGGCGGCGACACCGCCGAACGGCTCGCGGTAGACGAGTTCATCGCCACCGCAAAGCGAATCCTGCCGCGGCGGGATGTCGCCGTCGATGCCGACATGGAAGCGTCATTGCGCGCGATGCATCGCCGAATGACGGGCGCGTGAACCTCATCGTTCTGGGATCGGGTTCTCGCGGCAACTGCTTCGCGCTCGTTTGTGACGGGGCGGTGCTGTTGATCGACGCCGGCTTCTCGGCGCGAGAGATCGAGCGGCGCCTCGAACTCGCGGGCGTCGCACCAACCGCGTTGATCGGCATCGCGCTCACCCATGAACACGGCGACCATGCCGCCGGCGCGACCCGGCTCGCGGCCCGCCATGGCGCGCCGATCCTCGCGTCATTCGGAACCTGGCGGGCGCTCGCCGCGACCGGCGAGCGATGCGATTACCTGCCCCTCGGCATGGCGACCACGACGGTGGCCGGCCCGTTCACGGTCAACGCGTGCCCGACGTCGCACGATGCGGCTGAGCCAATCGCGCTGGGCGTGACCATGCCCGGCGGGGTTTCGCTTGGCGCGGCGTACGATCTCGGCCGGCCGACGCAGGCGGTCCGCTGGTTCCTCCGGGACCGTCACTGCCTGATCCTCGAAGCAAACCACGACGAGACGCTGCTCCGCACCAGTGGTTATCCGGTGGTGGTCCAGCAGCGCATCGCAGGTCCCGGCGGTCATCTGTCCAACCGGGATGCGGCGCGGCTGCTCGATGAAGTACATCACGATGGCCTGCAAACGGTGGTGCTCGCCCACCTGAGCCAGCGGTGCAACAGCGAGGAGGCTGCCCGCGGCACGGTGATGACGTCGCTTTCCGCCCGCGGCTTTCGCGGCGACCTGGTGCTCGCCGAGCAGGACGGGCCGATGGCGACGATAGCGATCCGCGGTCCGGCGCAGCAGTCGTTGTTCGCCTGATGGGCCGTGAAAAGTGAGACGTGAGAGGGCGACTCCATTCGAAACGGTGGGTCCCCCTTTCACCGCTTACCTCTGATCGCTTACGTGGTCTAATGGTCCGGATCGTCGGGAATCTTCGCGTTCGGCGGCCGCGGCGTGGGCGGGCCGGCTTTGCGTAGCGTGACTGGCTTCTGAAGGTCGCCGCCCGAGAGGGTGAGCGAGGCGTCCTTCACCTTGACATGGTAGGTCTCCCATTCGCCGCCAAGCACGATGGAAATCATGTCGTTCTTGAGGCGCCAGCGCACCGTTTCCTTTCCCCACGACGCAGACGAATCGGCGCGGATGATCACCTCGCGCGGTCCGTTCCGGGTGTCAGCGCCAGCATCGACGCGCCAGGTGCCCGTGATGTCGACATGCTTCTGCGCACGGGCCGCTGGCGCAACACAGAAGCAGAGCATGGTCAGGTACCGTTCGATCATGTGACGCTCTCCGGCCGGTGCGGGACCAAGACGAACAACGGCGGCAAAGCAACTGCAGTAACCGCCGAAGGGCAACTGAGGAAACCGGTGGTGGTTCACACGGTCGTGAGCTTCCACCGTCCGCGCCGAAAGGCCAGGGCCGCCGCTGCCGCCAGCGTCGAAAACGCCACCGCGATGGCGATGAACGCGCCGTCGCTGCCGAATCCCAGCGGCTTGGCGAGTACCCAAGCCAACGGGATCTCCCAGCACCAGAAGACGACGAAGTTGAGCCAGGTCGGCGTCCAGGTATCGCCGGCCCCATTGAACGCCTGGGTCAACACCATGCCGAAGGCGTAGAGCGGGAACCCGACGGCGATAATGCGCAGGCAGCGCACTGCGTAATGGGCCATCACCGGATCGTGGCCGAACAGTCCCGCGATGCCGGGTGCCGCGATGAGAAAGATGACGCCCAGCAGACCCAGGAACCCGAGGTTATAACGGCACGCCGTCCATACCGCCCGCTCCGCGCGGTCCGGCTTTCCTGCGCCGAGCCCCTGCCCGACCATGGTCGCGGCGGCATTGGCCAATCCCCAAGCCGGCAGGATGGCGAAGATCACCATGCGCAATGCGACCGTGTAGCCGGCAACCGCCTCGCTGCCAAACGTCGCGAGCAGACGGGTAAGACCGATCCAGCTGGCAGTTCCAACCAGAAATTGCAACGAGGCCGACGAGCCCAGCGCAACGAGGTGGCGCATCAGCTGGCGATCGGGAATGAACTGCCGGAACCGCACCAGGAGCCGGCCGCCGGGCCGCACCACGGCGGAGAATGCCAGCAACACGCCCGTGCCCCGCCCGATCGTCGTCGCGACCGCCGCACCGGTGACACCCAGTCGCGGGAACGGGCCCACGCCAAATATCAGGCACGGACCCAGGAGAATGTTGATGCCGTTCGCGATCCACAGCACACGCATCGCGATACTCGGGTCACCCGCCCCGCGGAATGCGGCGTTAAGCACGAAGAGCAGGACGACGGTGGCGTCGCCGCCGAGGATCACCCGCGTGTACCCACTTCCCGTGGCGATCACAGCTGGTGACGCCCCCATCACGCCCAACAGCCTGGGCGCCAGGATCACGCCCAGGACGCCAAGCACGAGAGCGATTGATGCGCCGAGGAGGATCCCCTGCGCGGCACCCCGCGATGCAGCGTCGTGGTTCTTCTCGCCGATCCGGCGCGCCACGATCGCGGTGACGCCCACCGACAGTCCCATCGCGATCGCGTAGACCAGCGACAGCACGGATTCGGTCAGGCCGACCGCGGCCACGGAGTCGGCGCCGAGGCGTGAGACGAAGAACATGTCCGTCACCGCGAACACGCTCTCCATCACCATTTCGAGCACCATCGGAATGGCCAGCAGCACCACCGCTCGGCCGATGCTGCCTTCGGTGAAATCCTGGTGCGAGCCGCGAATGGCTTCGCGGATGGTCGACCACGCCGACGGCGGGGTCGCCGCGGGTCCGGCGAGGTCGGTCACGACCGGTCAGTGTCCGGCGAGCATCTTCTCGCGGATCGCCTTGAACTCCGTACCGGGCTGCCACACCGGCCACGTCGCGTCATCGGCGGCCCGAATTCCCACCACGAAGAGCAGCCCGAGATCGTCGACCGCGCCACTCAGGTCCCAACCCGGTTTCACCTCGTCCGTGACGTTGTGATAGTCGTGCTCGGTGTATTCGTCCCGCTTTTTCTTGCTGTAGTCATCGGGCTTGCCGATATAGTGGATGCCGTTGTCGAGGAACATCGCGGGAACGCCCTTCTTGGCGAACTCGAAGTGGTCCGCGCGGTAGTAGAACCCTTTCTCCGGTTCGGCATCCGCAGACAACGTTCGCTGGTGCGCCAACGCCGCGTCCGCCAGCAGGTCTTCCAGCGTTGAGTTGCCCTTGCCGATCACCACCACGTCGCTGGTCCGGCCCCACTGATTGAGACCATCAATGTTGAGATCCGCCACGGTCTTCGCCAATGGGTAGAGCGGATTCTCTACATAGTACTTGGCGCCGAGCAGGCCCTTTTCCTCCGCGGTCACCGCCATGAAGAGCACCGACCGCTTGGGCGCGACCGGCAGCGCCTTGAAGGCCTTTGCCAGTTCGAGGATGCCGGCAACGCCGGATGCGTTGTCGATCGCTCCGTTGAAGATCGAGTCACCATTGACCGGCGCGCCGGTACCGAGATGGTCCCAGTGCGCGGTGTAGATGACGTATTCGTCGCGCAGCTTGGGGTCCGAGCCCGTGAGTTTGCCGACGACGTTGTGCGAATGGACCTGGCGCACGGTGTTCCGGACGTGAAATGTTGCCGTGGCACCCAGCGGGACCGGGTGGAAATCGCGCTCTCGAGCGGCCCGCTCGAGTTGATCGAAATCCTTGCCCGCGGCCTTGAACAGTTCTTTCGCCCTGTCGTAGGTGATCCATGCCTGGATACCTACCTGCGCCTTGTTTCCATCGGGGTGCTTGACATCCATGTTCTCGCCGGACCAGCTGTGTGCCACGACGCCCCAGGGATACCCGGCCGGCCCGGTCTGGTGCACTACGATGGCCGCCGCGGCACCCTTGGTACTGGCGATTTCGTACTTGTAGGTCCACCGCCCGTAGTAGGTCATCGCGTTGCCCCGAAACACAGTGGAGTCGAGCTGGGTGGAATCCCTGGGATCGGGCACCGGCGGGTCGTTCACCAGCATCACGATCGTCTTCCCGGTGACGTCGACACCCTTGTAGTCGTCCCAGTTGTACTCCGGGGCAACCACGCCGTAGCCGACGAACACCAGGGCGGAGTTGTCGACATCAATCTCGGGCGCTTCACGAAGCGAAGCCGCGACATAGTCCTTCGGGAAATCGAGCTTGATGGTCTTGCGCCCGATGTGAAACTCGGCGGTTGGCTGCCCGGTGAAACCGAGGAGTTCCACGTTCTGGAACCAGGTGCCGTCGGGGTTGCCCGGGACGAGTCCGATCGCCGTGAACTGGTCGCTGATGTACTTGATGGCGCGGTCTTCCCCAATACCACCCGGAGCGCGGCCGAGCATCGAGTCGTCGGCGAGCGCCCTGATGTGGCCGAGAATGCCGGGCGCGGTGATCGCGGCTTGGGCCGTGGTCACCTGCTGGGGCGATGGGTCCGCCGTGGGCGCATTGCACGAGGCGAGCGTGAACGCGGCAGCGAGCAGCGCTGGGCGGCGGAACGAAGGCATCTGGAGGGCTCCCGATCGGTGTGGAGGCGAGCGGGAAAGAAAACACGGGGAGGCCGAACGCGACACGGGCGCCCCGATGAGGGGGCGCCCGTACGCATTGCGGGCGATCCTTCGGGCTGCTGCTAACAGCAGCAGCCCTCAGGATACTAGTCGACGTGGTCGACTAGTACATCCCGCCCATGCCGCCACCACCACCGCCGCCCATTGGCGCCGCCGGCCGGTCTTCCTTCTTCTCCACCACGACACACTCGGTCGTGAGCAGCAGGGCCGCGATCGACGCGGCGTTCTGCAGCGCGGTGCGGGTGACCTTCGTCGGATCAATCACGCCGGCCTTCATCATGTCTTCGTAAACGTCGGTCGCAGCGTTGTAGCCGAACGCCTTGTCCTTCGATTCCTTGACGCGCGCCAGGACAATCGAGCCTTCGACACCGGCGTTGACCGCGATGGCGCGAATCGGCTCTTCAATGGCACGGCGGATGATGTCGACGCCGATCTTCTCGTCGCCGGAGGCCTTGACCTTGTCGAGTGCAGCCTGGCAGCGTATCAACGCCACGCCGCCGCCCGGCACGATGCCCTCTTCGACCGCGGCACGCGTCGCATGCAGCGCATCCTCGACACGAGCCTTCTTTTCCTTCATTTCGGTCTCGGTCGCCGCACCCACATGGATGACCGCCACGCCCCCGGCGAGCTTCGCCAGCCGCTCCTGGAGCTTTTCCTTGTCGTAATCCGACGTGCTCTTGTCGATCGCCGAACGGATTTCGCTGATGCGGCCCTGGATCGAATCCTTCTTTCCCTTGCCGTCGATGATCGTCGTGTTGTCCTTGTCGATGACAACGCGCTTGGCCTGGCCCAGCTCGTTCAGCGTCGCGTTCTCGAGCTTGAAACCGACCTCCTCCGAAATGGTCTGGCCCTCGGTGAGGATGGCGATGTCACGCAGCATTTCCTTGCGGCGATCGCCGAAGCCCGGCGCCTTGACGGCGACGACCTTGAGCGTCCCGCGAAGCTTGTTGACCACCAGCGTCGCAAGCGCTTCACCCTCGACGTCCTCGGCGATGATCAGCAACGGCTTGCCGGACTGGGCAACTTTCTCCAGCACCGGGAGCAGTTCCTTCATCGACGAAATCTTCTTGTCGTGAATCAGGATGTAGGGTGCCTCCAGCACGGCTTCCATGTCCTCGGGATCGGTCACGAAGTACGGCGAGAGATAGCCGCGGTCGAACTGCATTCCCTCGACCGTGTCGAGCTCCGTGGCAAGACCCTTGGCCTCTTCGACGGTGATCACGCCTTCCTTGCCGACCTTTTCCATCGCTTCGGCAATCAGCTTCCCGATCTCCGGGTCGTTGTTCGCCGAGATCGTGCCGACCTGCGCGATGTCCTTCTTGCCGCTGGTGGGTACCGACATCGCCTTGAGTTCGGCCACGAGCGCCTCGACGGCCTTGTCGATGCCGCGCTTGAGTTCCATCGGATTGGCACCCGCGGTGACGTTCTTGAGTCCCTCGCGGAAGATCGCCTGCGCAAGCACGGTCGCCGTGGTCGTACCGTCGCCGGCGAGATCGGATGTCTTGGTCGCGACTTCCTTGACCATCTGCGCGCCCATGTTCTCGATCGCGTCCGACAACTCGATCTCCTTGGCCACGGTGACGCCGTCCTTGGTCACGGTCGGCGCGCCGAATTTCTTGTCGATCACAACATTGCGGCCCTTGGGGCCGAGGGTCACCTTCACCGCCTCGGCGAGCGCGTCGACGCCCTTCTTGAGCTTCGCCCGCGCATCCACATTGAACACCAGTTCCTTTGCAGCCATTTCCTCAGTCTCCGAATCAGTAGGTGTGGATCAACCGAGCTTGGCGAGGACGTCGGAGGCCTTGATGATCATGACCTCATCGCCGTCGATCGTGTACGGTGTGCCGCTGTACTTCCCGTAAATCACCTTGTCGCCGACCTTGAGGTCGACCGGTACCCGGGCGCCCTTTTCGAACCGGCCCGGACCAACAGCGATGACCTCGCCCTGGGTCGGCTTCTCCTTGGCGGTGTCCGGGATGTAGAGGCCCCCACGCATCGATTCGGCCTCGTCGGTCGGCAGAATCACAACGCGATCCTCGAGCGGGGCGATCTTGTGCTTGCTCTTGCTGGCGCCAGCCATGTCCCAACCTCCAACTTGAACGGTGTGCGGTAAGTGACCATCTAACAATACTTTGGCAGTCTGCTACCTTGACTGCCACCGGGGAAAACGTAGTCGGCGATTCGAGGCTGTCAAGGCGTCCGACGCGGGGTGGGTATATTGTCGGCCGACCGCAGACTGTCCCTTCACTGTACGAGGAGTCGATGCTCGTTCTGCCGCTATTGCTCGCGATTGCCGGACCGGTCAAGCCGCTGGCTCCCAAGGAACATGGCCTGCAGGTGCGGGTCGATTCGGCCCGGCACACCGTCGTCCTCCGGGCGGGGAGCTACGACCTTGCCCCCGGCATGGCAGACATGCCCGGCATGCCGATGGGCATGATGCAGATGGACATGTCGTCGCTGTTGCGCTTCACCTGGCCGGTGACCGGCTGGGTGCGCGGCGTGCGCCTGCGGATTTCCGACGAGTCGGGCAAGCTGTTGTCCCGGCGCCTCGTGCACCACATCAACGTCATCAACTTCGGCCGCCGCCAGCTGTTCTATGCGATTCCCGAGCGCATGCTCGCGCTCGGCGAGGAAACCGAGGATATCCGGGTGCCGGCGACCGTCGGGATTCCGGTATCCGCCGGCATGCCGATGGCGGTAATCGTGGCGTGGCACAACCATACGCCCACGGCCATCAAGGGCGTGTCCGTCGAGCTGACGGTCGAGTACTCCCCTACCAACATGGTGCCCAGGCCGGTGAGCGTACTGCCGGTGTATCTCGACGTGATGAACCCCGTGGGACGCGATGTCGATTTCGACCTGCCAGCCGGGCCCGGCAAGTGGATCCGCGACTTCAAGCTGCCCATCGGCGGGCGGATCATTGGCGTGGGCGGACACGAGCATGACTACGGCACCGGCCTGATCCTGCAGGACGTCACCGATTCCGCCCGCAAGCATGACGTCGTGCGGGTGGCAACGCGGCTGAACGCAAAAGGCCAGCTACTCTCGATCGAGCGCTTGCTGCCCGGCATCACAGGCGACGGCATCAGGTTGCAGGAGGGACATACGTACCGCCTCATCGGCAGCTACAATAATCCGACCGGCGCGGCGATCGACAAGGGCGCCATGATTCACATGGCGCTGCTGTACGTACCGGACCGCGCGGATCAATGGCCGAAGCTCGATCCCGCCGACGCCGATTGGCAGAAGGACATGGCGCGACTGGTGGCGATGGGAGAGATACAACAGGAGAAGTAGGACGAGAGACGAGAGACGAGAGAACGGGGACGGAAGCTCCGACCCAGCGTCGAGTTACCTCCTCGTCTCTCGTCTCTCGTCTCTTCGGCTATTCGACGATCCGCCGGACGCCAATCCACCGCCGCAGCCAAAGCCGTCCCTCGGTGTCATCGTCGGCCAGCCGGCTCAGGCGCACCCCTCTCGAGGCGCTGTGGATGAACTTGCCGTCGCCGACGTAAAGACCAACGTGCATTGGCTGGTCGCCGCGATCGGAAAACACCAGGATGTCACCGGGCAGCAGCGTTTCCGGGTCACGGCGAATTGCGATGCCGGCGGACGCCTGGCCAACCGACGTCCGCGGAATCGAGATGTTGTAGCGGCCGTACGCGTATTGAATGAGTCCTGAACAGTCGAACCCGCCGCTCCCATTGCCGGTGCCACCCCACAGATACGGCTGTCCCATTTCCTCCAAAGCGGTGTTCACCACATTGCCGAGGAGCCGGGCTTTTGCGTCGGGGATGCCGCGTGCCCGCAGGATGTCGGCCGTGGGTGGTGGCACCCACAACCCGGCACTCTCCGGCTTCGGCGGCGCGAGGTCATGACGACGCGACCGATATCCGGCGGCAACACCGATCTCGAGGCCGTTCCTGCCGGTAATCGTCAGACTGCGCCAACGCCCCTCGGCCATGATGCGCACCGGTCCGAGCACGATGAACGGCATGCGCAAACCAAAGGACCCCGATGCCCAGAGCTTGGCCTGTTCACCGCCGCCGATCCCGCCGGAGACCCCGACGAACAGTGTTGGAACGCCGCGAGCGGCACCGAACAGCGTCAGGTCCGCCTCCGCTCCGTACAGGTGCCCGTCAGTCTGTGGCGAGCCCGGCAATACGAGCAGCGAGCCGTCGACGCCGAGGGGACCGATGATGTCCTTCTCGAGAGTGAGGTACCAGCTGGTTGCGGTCGGTGCGCCGGCGAGGACGCGGGCGCCGGTGACAAACACCCCGTCCTGCGCTGGGAGGCGCGACGCGGCCAACGCTGATACGAGCAGGGCAGCCATGACACGGGCCACCCCGGCGCCGCGACGCATGTGCGGCCCGGGCGTCGGCGAGGAACCGGTCAGCAACGGCTCCTGGCGCGCCGCAGCGTCCGTCGTCTCGCGGGTGTCGTTCACGGAGTGCCGTCGGAGTTCGTGTCGTCCGGGTGGGTCAGATGTTCGACCAGTTTCGATTCGGGGAGCCCCTCCTCCGTGACGGCGAATGTGTGTCGCAGTTCCGGGCTGTGACGCAGGAGCCGGACCCAGCCAACCAGCCCGGCGATCGCCGCGCATAGTGCCAGCGCAACGGTCACAGCGAGGCCCCCGTTGGGCGAGAGACGCGGCGCGACGACCAACCCGATGGTCGCACCGATCCCGGCGGCGCAGATGAGGACGAATGGTGTGAGCAGCCAGCCCGCGAAGCGGAACAGCAGCCGCGCGGCGCGGCGTGGCATCGTGACGCCTTCAGCTGCGCCGGGTGCCCAGCGCGCCGACGATGTTCGCCAGCGCGAGGCCCGGCAGCATCGCGACCGCGAAGGTGGGCACATTCCAGCTCGCGCCCGGGAAATGGGTCAGGATGGCGACGACACCGCAGATCGCGGAGGTGACACTGACCAGCACCACGGCGGCGGGGACGGAAGCGCTACCGGACTTGTTGGCCTGGTGCGCCAGAATCCAGCCCCCCATCCACGAGAGATAGGTGCCCACCATCCACCAGACCGGCAGATACCACCAGATCGAGCCGCCGCCGATCTGATGCCAGCGGTTGGTGTACACGTGGAATGTCTGCAGCAAGAAGGCGTCGATGAGCAGGAAGATCCAGGTCGCGGCGAGGCCGATGCCGGCAGCGCCAGCGATGCCGTCGATCGTGCGTGGTCGAGTCAACGTGCCAGGGTAGAAAATGGTGACCATCGCACCGATGAAAACGACGCCGCCGGTGAGCGCATGCTCGACGGTGCCACCAAGTGCCTTGGTGATCACTGACACGATGACGACAGCCAGCGCCTGAAGCACCGCCAGGGTGATCGCTCCGCGCACCACGAGCGGGATCCCGATATTGTCGTATCCAGCGTCGAGTTGGACCGCAGTGGCCATTCGGATCTCCGGGGTAAGCGGAACGCGGGAAAAACCTAGCCGGTTTGGATCATGACGGCCAAGGGGCCCCGAGCGGGCACCGTACGTCGTCAGGCCGCCCAACCGAGCAGCACCGCCACATCGGTGAGCGCCCAGGCAACCAGCGCGTGATACATTGCGCGCTGGTGTTGCTGGGACGACCAGGTACGGGCGTGGCTGTACCACGGCAAGAGCACCACCGCCCAGGACGCTGCGGCCACGGCGAGTACGGCCCACCGTGCCAAGTCGGCGCTCCGCCAACCAGTCCGCCATGCCGCCATCGCCAGCATGCCGAATGCAATGCCGGTGCAGAAGACGGCTACCGTGAGGCTGTTGCGCGTTCCCAGGCGGAGTGCGAACGTGCGATCGCCGCGCGCACGGTCATCGTCCATCTGATACAGTTGCGTCAGCGGATAGAGTGCGGCAAACAACGGCGTGAATGCCCAGAGCACCGCGGCGAGCGGCCCCTGCAACGGCCGTCCGGTGATCGCCCAGGCCGCGTATGGCGTCAGTGTGCCAAAGCCGACCATGTTGATGACCCAGTCCATGCCCGCCACCGACTTGAGGCGCAGCGGCGGTACCGAGTATGCGACCGACATCAGGGCGCACACGATGTACAGTGTGCGATACGTCGGCGGGAGCTGCCATGTCAGCGCCAGGCCAAGCACCATCAGGCCGGCCGCGAAGACGGCCAGATTGCGCGGCGGTCGCGGCGGGTGGCGGAGGAACGCGATGTCGCCCGCATCGCGGTCGAACGCGGAATTGAGCGCCAGCGTGCCCCCATTGAGCAGCACGACCCACGCGGCGATGCCGAGCCAGCCACGGCTATCGGGGGCGCGGAGCCCGGCGGCAAGCAACCATCCGAGCAGCGTGTGCGCCGCCATCACCGGCCACTCGGCGGGCCGGAGGTGCAGCAGGTACGCCCGGATACTGGTCCGGCGCCGGGCCGCGGTGACGTCCCTCATTGGCGCAACTGCAATGACTCGGCGGCAACGCGAAGGCCATGGAGCGTGAGGTCGGGGTTGACGACCGTGATGGACACCGTCAGCGGTGCAATGAGCATGGCGAGCCCGCCGGTGGCAACGACCTGTGGCCGCGCAGTACCCGGCCACTCGGCGAAGATGCGCCGGATCATGCCATCGACGGCGTCGGCGGCCCCGAACAGGATACCACCGCGGACATTGTCCTCCGTGGTCCGGCCGATGGCGTGCGCCGGCGGCACCAGGTCGGTCGCCGTGAGCTTGGCCGCGCTGCGAATCAGCTGATCGGCGGACGTGCGCACGCCTGGCATGATCGATCCTCCAATGAAACGGCGATCCGCTGTCACACAGTTGAACGTCGTTGCCGTCCCGAATCCCACGACGATACTGTCGCCGGGATACAGCGCGAGGGCACCGAGGGCGAGGGCAATCCGGTCCGCACCGACCGCAAGGGGCTCGTCGACGTCGAGGTACAGCGGCAGTCCGACCTGGCTGTCGACCACGCCAATCCGCCCGCCGAACACGAGGTGCAGCGCCGGAATGAGCGCTTGCGTTACTCCCGGCACGACGGAGGCGACGCAGCAGCCGGTAATTTCCGCGGGCGCGTGGCCGGCGCGCAACACAAACGACTCGAGGGCGACGGCCCACTCGTCGGGTGTACGATCGACGATCGTCGTCAGCCGCCAGCGCACCAGCAGTTCCGCGCCGAGGAACAGTCCGGCGGTAACCTCGGAGTTGCCGACATCGAGTGCGAGAAGCATCACAAGGAATCTCGCGTCACAGCGGCAGCGCCACCACCCCGCCGAGCACCTCACGCATCGGCCCGGTGTCGGTGCGGACGCGGAGCGCACCTTCGGCGGTAACGCCTTGCGCCGTGCCCGGCACGGGCTCGCTGACTCGCGCGCCAGCCAGCACATCGCGCACGGCGTAGGCACGCAACTCCGATGCGGTCAGCGGGCCGGCCTCGCGGGCGGCGAGGGCGACCGCGGCGGCGACCGGGGCGGCGAGCGTTGCGGGGTCGGCCGCCGGGTCCCACGTTCCGATTCCGATCGCGAGGTGCTGCAGCGCGCTGGGAATCGGGTTGCGCACGTTGATGCCCAGCCCGACGACCACCCACTGACATTGTCCGCCGCCCCAGCGGGCATCGCACAGGATCCCGGCGAGTTTGCGTCCGTCGACCAGCAGGTCGTTCGGCCACTTGAGTCCGAGCCGGGGAAGCGCCGGGCAGGCCATCTCGAGCATGGCGGCGGTGGCGAGTCCCACCCGCAGCGACAGCGCCTCGAGGGCGTCGGTCCGGGACGGGCGCGCGATCACCGACAGCCACAAGCCGCCCAACTCCGACGACCACGTGCGGCCGCGAGTGCCGCGCCCCAGCGTCTGGCGGGCGGCCACGACCGCCGTACCGTGTGCGGCGCCATCCTGCGCCAGCGCATGGGCGGCTTCCATCGTGCTGGGAAGTTCCGCGACGCGGATCAGTTCAGGCGGCATCCGACCGCAGCAGGTGCAAGGCAGCCAGCGCGAGGAGCAACAGCCCGAAGCCAATGCGATACCAGGCGAAGACGTTGAACGTATGGCGTTGGACATAGCGCAGAAAACCACGAATGACGAGCAGCGCGGATACGAATGCAACGGCGGTGCCGACGACAAACATCGGCACATCGGCCGCGGTAAACAGGTGGCGGCTCTTGAAGATGTCATAGCCCGCCGCCGCGAGTAACGTCGGAATCGCCAGCAGGAACGAAAACTCGGTGGCCGCCGGCCGGGACAAGCCCAGCGTGTAGCCGCCGAGAATCGTGGCGGCGGAACGCGAGGTTCCGGGAATGAGCGCGAGCACCTGCGCACAGCCGATCCCGAATGCCTGTCGCCGGGAAATGGCGCGAGCCTCGACGGTGACGCTGGTCGGCCGCAGCCGTTCGATGAGAAAAATCACGATGCCACCGCCGATGAACGCCGCCGCGACCGTGACCGGCGTAAACAAATGCGCCTTGATCCAGCCGTGCAGCACGAGTCCGACCAGGGCCGCCGGCAAGAACGCCAGCGCGAGGTTGCCTCCCAGCCGGCGCTCCGCGTCGGCGGTGAAGAAGCGGCCCATCAGGTCGGCGAGCACAACCCGGTAGTGCCAGATCACGGCGAGAATTGCGCCGACCTGGATCACGATCTCGAATGTGGCAGCGCGTGGGCCGGAGAACCCGAGCAGCGATCCCGCCACGATCAAGTGGCCGGTGGACGATACGGGCAGGAACTCGGTGATCCCCTCGACCAGGCCAAGGATGACCGCGACCAAGAGCGGAGCGACAAGCATCACCGGGCCATCACTCGGTCATAGTAGGCCTCATACTGGGGCACGACGACGTCGGTCGAAAACTGTGCCGCACGCGCCAGCGCCGCTTCACGCATCCGCGCATGCCGCACCGGATCCCTGAGCAGATCGATCGCGCGGCGCGCCATGGCCTCGACCGAACCCACTGGTTCGAGCAGGCCTTCGACGTCGTCGGTAATCAGTTCCGGGAGACCCGCGACCCGAGTGGCGAGCACCGGCGTGCCGCACGCCATGGCCTCGAGCGCCGCCAGCCCGAACGACTCCGACTGCGACGGCAGCACGAACAGGTCGGCGGCGGCGAGCAACGGTGCGGCGCTGTCGATGCGCCCCAGGAAGTGCACGTCATCCGCCGCGCCGAGATCGCGCGCCTCCTGTTCGACGTCCACCCGTTCGGGGCCGTCCCCGACCAGCATCAGCGTCGCCGGCATCGCGCGGCGCAGTCGGGCGAAGATCCGCACCACATCCTTGACCCGCTTGACCTCCCGGAAGTTCGAGACGTGCACCAGCAGCTTGTGGTCGGGGGGGACCAGCGAGTCGCGCGCGGTGGCCACGCCCGGGCGATAGTCAGCGAGGTTGACGAAGTTCGGAATGACCGCCAGTTCACATTGCACGCAGCCAAACGCCCGGTAGGTCTCGTCCCGCAGGAATTTCGATACCGCGGTGACGCCATCGGACTGCTCGATCGAGAACCGGGAAATCGCGTAGAACGACGCCTCCTGGCCGACCAGCGTGATATCGGTACCATGGAGCGTGGTGATCACCTTGATCGGATAGGTCTGCCGCAGCATCTCGCGCGCGAGATAGGCGGCGGTCGCGTGCGGGATGGCGTAGTGCACGTGCAGCAGGTCCAGGCGCTCCTGCATCGCGACCTCGTACTGCCGCGATGCCAGCGCCAACTCGTAGGGATAGTGGTCGAACAGGGGATAGCGGCTTATCGTCGTGTCGACTTCATGGAAGAAGACGCGCTTGGCATAGCCGCGGAGCCGGAACGGCGACTGGTAGGTGATGAAATGCACCTCGTGGCCGCGCCGCGCGAGATCAAGTCCCAGCTCGGTCGCGACGGCTCCCGAGCCACCGTAGGTCGGATAGCAAGTGATGCCGATCTTCATGTGACAGCACGCTCCCATGCGGCGACAATGGCGGCGGCGACCTGCTCTGGCGAACGCGTCGCGTCGAGCGTGATCACGTCGCTGCCGAGTTGATGACGAAACCAGGTTTCCTGACGCTTCGCGTATTGCCGCGTGCCCGTCGCGATCGCTGCGGCGATGGCGTCCCGCGACAACTTGCCGTGCAGCACGGCGACCGCCTCGCGCACACCGACGCCATCCATGCCGGGGCTCTCAGCCGGGGCGCCTTCTGCCAGCGCGGTTGCGACTTCCTCGATCAGGCCGCACCGCAACATCTCCTCGGTACGCACCTGAATGCGCTGGTGCAGGACCTGGCGTGGTGCCGTGAGGCGAACGATCCAGGCGTGCACCGTACCCTGCAACGCCGCACTCCGCTGCCACCACGATAGTGGATGTCCGCTCAACAGGGCGACCTCGATCGCTCGCGCGGCGCGGTGCCGACCACCGCCACCGGTGAATCCGGGATCGAGACGCGACGCCCAGCGGACCAGCAACGGATGGTCCATGCCCGCGGTAACAGCAGTCATGCGGTCGCGCCGCGGCCGATCCAGCGGCGGCTCGGCAAACAACCCGTTCGCCAGTGCCTTCACGTAGAGCCCGGTGCCGCCGACGACCACCGGCATCTTGCCCCGCTGCCGGATCGATGCGATCGCCTCGGCGGCCTCGAGGGCGAACCTGCCGGCGCTGTACCGCTCCCCCGGGCGGATCACGTCGAGGAGATGATGCCGGACCCGCTGCCGCTCGCGGGGCGCCGGCTTCGCCGTGGCGATGTCGAGCCCGCGATAGACCTGACGCGAGTCCGCCGACACGACTTCGATCGGCCAGAACGCCGCCAGCGCGAGCGCGACGGCGGTCTTCCCAATGCCCGTGGGTCCAACGATGATCGGCGTCCTAGCGTCGGCCAAACCGGCGCTCCAGTTCGTCGCGCGGCAGTTGCACGATCGTCGAACGGCCATGCACGTCGTGCGGCGGAAGCTCGCAGGCGAACAGCCGCAGCAGCAACTCGCGCATGCTGCGCTCGTCGAGCGACTGCCCGGCCTTCACGGCGGCACGACAGGCAAAGGTGGCCGCGAACCGCTCGAGCCGGTTGGCCCAACCGCCGAATCGCCCGCGGGCGAGGTCGGCGACCAGTTCGCGGAAGCAGGCTGCGGCATCGAAGCGCGGGTGCGGGTTCGGCACACCATGCATCGCCACGGCGCGCCCGCCGAACGGCTCGATCTCGAACCCCACGCGCCGCAGCTCCTCGGCATGCGTGGCGACGACATCCAGCTCTTCGTCGTTGAGCTCCACGGTGATTGGCAGGAGCAGCCGCTGGGCCGGGAGTCCGTCTCCGCGCAGCTGGCGGATCACGTCCTCGTAGATCACCCGTTCATGCGCGGAATGCTGGTCGACGATCACCAGGCCATCGACGGACTCGTAGCAGACGTAGGTGTCGGCGAGCTGCAGCAACGCGGGGCGAGTGAACTGCTGAGGCATGTCGCGAGCCGGATCGTCCGGCTCGGCCAATCGGTCGTCCGCCGTCAGTGGAGAGAACAGGTCGGTGGGTGGAACGGCGGGCCCGGGTTCGACCGCGTGCCACAGTGGACGTGGCGCGGTGAGCGGCATGTCGCCGAGCACTGCGGCGGCATCGAGGCGGCCGAGCGCGTTCCGGATGGCTTCCTCGACGGCGCGCTCCACCGCGAACCGGTCGCGGAAGCGGACTTCGAGCTTGGCCGGATGCACGTTCACATCGACGTCACCGGGATCGACCGCCACGTCGAGGTAGAGGGACGGCCGATCGCCGGGATGGATCGCCGACCGGTATCCGGCTTCGGCGGCACGCACCAGAAAGGAATCCCGGAACGGGCGCCCATTGATGAACAGCTGGGCACGCCGCCCGGTGGGCTGCGCGTCAGCGGGACGCTGGGCAAAGCCGGTGATCCGTACGCCACCGATGGCGTAGTCGACCGGGATCAGGGTTCGCACGACGTCGCCGCCCCACACCGCGGCAAGTCGTTCGTCGGGCTGCTGGTCCGGCGGGACCACGAGGCGCGGGCGCCCGTCCAGCGTCAGCTCGAATCCGATGCCGGGATGCGACAGTGCGAGCGTTGCGGTGACATCCCAGATGGCGCGGGACTCGCTGGCCGCAGAGCGGAGAAACTTGCGGCGTGCTGGTGTGTTGAAGAACAGCGCCCGCGCGGTCACGGTCGTGCCGCGCTGTCGCGCCATGTCACGCACCTGGTCGACCCGGCCGCCCGTCACGCCGACCTCGGTCCCGTCGCCATCGCGAGCCGCGGAACCCAGCGTCAGGCGGGACACCGATGCGATGGCTGGCAGCGCTTCACCACGAAAACCGAACGTGGCGATGCCAACCAGGTCACCAATTGCGTGGATCTTGCTGGTCGCATGGCGGTCGAGCGCGAGGACGGCCTCGTCGGCGGTCATCCCGGAGCCATCATCGGCGACCTCGATCAGCGTCTTGCCGCCGTTCTCGACCGCCACGCGCACTTGACGCGCGCCGGCGTCGAGGGCGTTCTCGATCAGCTCCTTGACGACGGAGGCAGGGCGTTCGACCACCTCGCCGGCCGCGATCTGGTTTGCGACGGCATCCGGTAGAATCGCAATGCGGCGGAGCGTGCCAGCGGGCATGGCGGCAATCTAGCGGACCCGATCGGCAGCGCGCCCGCCACCGGGCTTCCCACCTTCCCACGCGGCGCGTGCATCGGTCTGGCCAGCATTCCCGGCTAGCGCCGTGGACCGAGCTCCGCGACGGACGTCACCGGGATCCATCCTTGGAGCGAGACCGAACCGATCGAACCCACAAGCGGTGGCTGCGGTGCAGTGACCAGAACCCAATCCCTGTCACGACGGTCGATCTGCACCTGGGACCAAGCAGCGACTTCGCCCACCGACTCCATCGCGGGGTGCGGTGAGATACGCATCGCCGTGGTCGCGGTGACGAGCGCGTGGCCGGCCGGCGTGGCGCGCGAACGCGCCAGCGTCAGCGCTGATACCGCCACGAGCAGGACGCCGATGGACCAGCCGGCGCGACGCCAGCGCTGGGCTACCGCCACCCAGAGTGCGAGCCAGAGCAGCAATGCCGCGACCAACAACTCATCCAGGCTCACGGGGATCGCCGGCGCCAAAGCGCGGATATCGGCTGGGGTGGTGGTCGCCGCCGCCCAGGCGACGCGGAGCAATGGATCGCGCGGTGCCAGCTTCAGCCCCCGGAGCCATGCGGCGGTCGCGCCGACGTCGTCACCCTGCATCCATCGCGCCGCACCGAGGTCCAGCCAGGCGCGGGCGGCATCGGGCTCGTGACGCGTCACCGCATCGAACGCGCGAGCAGCCCCGGCGTAATCGCCGCCGTTGTACCGCGATACGCCGTCGTCCTGCCGCGCGTGAAGCGCCACGGCACCAACGAGCAGCAGGAATGTCGCACCATGGCGAAGCCTGGCGAGCACCTTGACGACGGCTGGCGGCGGGTCGGGAGCCGGTGCCTGGTTGGGTCCGTAGCGCCGCCGGCCCGTGGCATTCAGCCAGCGGTGGATGTGCTCGGCCTCGTCCCGGGGAATGCCGCGCAGTCGTAATGCGGCAACGACGTGATCCGGTCCGGCTTCCAGCGGTGCACCGAGCGCGAAGCGCAGCGCGCGTTCCGGATCCAACTCGACCGGCGTGGGCGCCATGTTCACCCGGCGGCGCCTGCGCCAACCGAACAGGATCGGTGGCAGCAACGCCAACGCAATCAGCGCCGGCCACGCTGACCGGATGACACGGGTGCTCACCGGAACGCCGGTGCCGCCGGCGATCATTGGCGGCGTGCGATCAACCGGACCCGCCGGCCGCGGCAGGATGGGGAGCGAGAAGCCGGCGGCGACCGCGAGCCGAACCTGAACGGCAACCGGATCGAAATACGGATATGTCACTGCCGGCAGTGTGAGTACGCCCGCGCTGTCAGCGACGACGGTGAACCGGAACCGCTTCTCGCCGGCGATCAAGGCCTGAACCGGGGCAGCGTGCTCTTCGGTCGGCTCGGGGTAGACGCGTACCTGACGCGGCCAGGTGATCTGCGCTGTCGGCCAGAGTGTCAGGTTGCCCGTACCCGAGATGGCCAGTTCGACAATAGCCGGTGACCCGACGCGGAGCCCGGCCGCGGGTGTTCGCCACGACAGCCGCAGGTCGCGCGCCGTCGGCCCGGTACCAAGTGCGGCGCTGATCCCGGACGGCACACCACGAACCGTCAGCGTGGCGGAGTCCGACACGAATGTCTTGCGGTCTTCCGGGGCAAAATATGATGTCGACGTCGGCACACCGTAGCTGAGCACGGCGGGCGGCGCCTCGACGCGGCCGGCGCCGAGCGGGAAGATCGTCTGGTAGGTGATGTACAGGTCATAGGCCTGGTGGCCGACCATGCGGGTCGCCGCCTGTACCGGCAGCCCCTGGTTGCGTGCGCTCCACAAGCCACTCAGCGATGGCGACTTGATGGTCGGCTGGCGTCGCAGCCGGTCGCGCAGCTGGCGGGGAAACCAGGCCGCGGTGACCAGTTCGACCTGCTCGCCGACCCAGACGGTATCGCGCGAGAACCGGATCGTGATCGACGGTTCGCCTGCGCGCGGCAGCGGAAAGCGTTCGATCATCGCGCGGACGCGCGGTGAAAGTGCGGTATTGGTGTCCTGGACCATGACCGCGGCCCATAGGGCGAGCGCGATCACCAGTCGGGACCGGGCGGAGGTTCGCCGCGCCGCACGCGCTGATACTGGCGTTGGCGGGTTTCGCGCTCCGCGCGCTCCATCGCGCTGAGCACCTGATCGGCTTCGGCGGGGGTCATGCCGGCGCTGGCACCCGTCGGCGGCGGCGGTGCCGGCTTGGGAGGGGCCTTCGACTTCGCGCCCCCGCCGGATGACGCCTTTGGCGGCGGCCGGAGGTGGCGTGCGAGTTCGAAGTTGAACTTCGCGTTGCGATCGTCGGGCGCCAGCAGCAACGCCTGCTGCAGCCGGGTCGACGCCGCGGACAGCAGCGTGTCGCGCTGCATCGTGTCACGGCGCGCTTGCATCAGGTACGCCGTGCCGAGGTTGTACAGCGCACGCTGTCGCAATCCGGGGTCGAGGCTCGAGGCAGCGCGCTGCAGTTCCTCGGCAGCAGTCGCCAGATCGCCGGCAACCAGGGCGGACGTCCCGGCGTTGAACCACGCGGTGTCGGTCGGCTGCGACTTCACGTCGGCCGCAAAGGCCTGGCGCGCTCGCGCCGTGTCGCCGCGCGCGAGCAGTCGATTTCCCCGCGCGGGCCGCTGCGCTCCCGCGCCGCGAGTTCCTACCACCAGCGCGAGTGCGATGAGTGCGGCGCTGCGCCGGGTGACCGTCTGCGCCAGCAGCAGCACGCCCGCCACCAAGGCAAACAGCCACGCGCGCGGCACCGTGTCGGCCGCGGCCCGGTCGGCGGTACGTGCCCGGCTCAAGTGAGACAGCGCGCGACGCGCGTCACCCACCGGATCGGGAGCAGCGGCGGAAATGAAGACACCATCGGCCGCCCGCGTCATCGCTTGCAGGAGGTCGTCGCGACGAGTCGTGATCACGATGTCGCCGTTCGCGTCGCGATGCCAGTCGCCATTGCCCTCCGGAATACGGGCACCGCGCACGTCACCGACGGGCACGGCGATCACGGTGACCCCGGCGCGTCGAAGCGCGCGCCCGGCCGTCTCAAGGGGACCCGGTCCGTCGAAGCCTTCACCGTCGGTGAACACGACCGCCGCGCGGTCGCCACCCTGCGGCGACGTCACCAGCACGTGACGCGCGAGCTCAAGCGCTGAGGCGAGCCCCGAACCCCCGGCGCTGGCCATGTCCGGATCGACGGCGTCGAGCTGCAGCGTGATCGCGCTCTCATCGAGCGTAAGCGGCGAGAGGAGATAGGCATGGCCGGCGAAGCCGACCAGCGCGAACCGGTCGCCGTCCAGATCCTGCACCAGCCGGCGCGCCAACGACACGGCACGCCCCAGCCGGTTGGGCGCGATATCCTGCGCCAGCATCGACCGCGAGACGTCCATCACGACGACGATGTTCAACGCGCGCGATTCCGCCGTGCGTGCAGCACTGCCCCAGCGCGGCCCCGCGAGACCGATGCCCGCGGCCAATGCGACGACGGCCAGCACCCAGGGCGAGCGCCGTCCCAGCCCGCGCGCCCGCTCTCCCAGCGCGCGCGACCAGGCGGCGGCAGCGTGCTCGCGGCGCCGGCGGGCCACGAGGGCCAGGGCAGTAATCATCGCCGCAACCAGCGGTGCGGCGATCAGCAGCGGCGGTCGTTCGAAGATCATGGCACCCGCACCACGGCCTTCGTGCTCACGATCAGTTCGACTGCCAGCAGCAGCAGCCCGGCGGCGAGGAACGGCAACGTGCGCTCCTGTTGGCGGGTATAGCGGACGGCGTCGACCGGCGCGCGGGCGAGCTGGTCGACCTCGTGGAAGATCACGGCGAGAGCTTTCGAATCCCGAGCACGGAAGTAGTGACCGCCGGTCCGCTGCGCGATGTCCTTCAGCAGCGCCTCGTCGATTTCCACCGGCATGTTTTCGTAGTGGTAGCCACCGGTTGCATCGCGCCGCGTCGGGACCCGTGCCTCACCCTGCGACCCGATGCCGACAGTGTATACCTTGATGCCGAACGCGGCCGCGGTTTCTGCCGCGGTGCGGGGGTCGATCAGCCCGCGATTGTTCACGCCGTCGGTGAGCAATACGACCACCTTGCTCGCGCCCGGCACCTTGCGCAACCGCGCCACGGCGATGGCGAGCCCGGAACCGATCGCCGTCCCATCCTCCAGCGCACCGATGTCGACGGCGCGGATGCCTTCGATGAGCGCGGGATAGTCGAGCGTCACCGGCACCTGCGTCAGGGCCTCACCAGCGAACGTGACCAAGCCGATGCGATCGGCGTTGCGGCCGCGCACGAACGCGATCGCTTCCGTTTTCGCCACCTCGATGCGGCTACTCGACCCGAGATCCTCCGCCATCATCGACGTCGACACATCGATCGCAATCACGATGGCGATGCCGTTCGCTGAGACCACCAACCGGTCGCCTGGCCGGAACGGGCCGGCGGCGGCGGTGAGGAACGCGACCAGTGTCAATGACCGGAGCAACGGCGGGATGAGCAGCCGCCAGCGGCCGCGGGTCGCCGCCACAAACGGCGACGTGTCGCTCACCACCGCCGCCACCGCGTCCTGGTGCCGGCGCCGCCACCACCACCACGGCAGCAGCAGCAGCAGGACGAGCAACCATGGCCGCGCGAATCCGATCATGCTCTCGCCTCGCCGCGGCGCGGCTCGCTCGAGGTGACGGGCGGGGTCGCCTCGCCGGCGGTGTCAGATCGAGCGAGCCGTACCGCGGCGAGTCGAGACCAGCCTTCGTACACCAACGCCGTCACGACCGGTTCCCCGCCGGGCGAAAATCGCACCGCCGCTGCGCGGGCGCACCAGTCAGCGAACTCATCGCGATTGCGGACCTGCCAGTCAATGTGATCCAGCGCCAACCGGGATTCCCCGGCCGCAAGCCATGCGGTCACCCGTGCTTCGGTGAGCCCCGCCGGCGCGGTGGCACTCGCCCGCGGCGCCGGCGCGGGTCCGCGGCGCCGCCACCACCACTGCAGGCCGACCATGACCAGCACCGCAACCGGTAGCAGCGTGGCAAACGGCAACTCCGACCGATAGGCCCGCGGTAACCACGGGCGTGCCGGCTTCGGTGCGATCGCCGCAGTCGCCTTCGCCACGGGAAGCACCGACGCAACACTGAGGACGACATGGTTGTCAGGCAGCGTATCGACGCGCCCGTTCAGCGCGACGACGATCGCCCCAGGGAGGACGAGATCATTGTGCCCCGCCGCCCAGACCGCCAATGGGTAGGCGATCCGCACCGAGTCGCCTTGGCGCGTCATCACCGGCGGTGCCACCAGCGTGGCGACGGTGGAATCCGTGGGCGGGCGCGCCTCAATCACGGCGCCGGCTGGCGCCACGATCCAGCGCACGATGGTGACCGTGTCACCGACGGTTGGAACGGGCTGCTGGATCACCGCCGCCTGCTGGTGCGTCCGAACGCCGCGCGCAGCGCCGTCATGTAGTCGCCCTCGGTCCGAACGACGACCCCGCGCACACCGGCGGCGGCGAACGCGGCGTCGCGCTGGTAGCGCATGCGCTTCGCCGCCGCTTCGGCCCGTCGACGGGCCAGTACGTCGCCGCTATCGAACAGCACGGTGCCGCCCTGCTCTGCCCCCGCGAGCGTAACCCAGCCGCCATCGGGCAGCGCGCTGTCACGGCGATCCTCCAGCGCGATGGCGGTGACCTCATGTCTGGCCGCGAGTCCCTTGAGCGGAACTTCCCATCCTTGGGCGAGGAAATCCGACAGCACGACGACGAGTGCGCGTCGCTTCAGCATGGCACCGGCGGTCCGCAGTGCACCGGCAAGATCCGTGGCTGGGCCGGCCGGCTCGAGGGCGAACAGCGCCTGCACCAGGCCGAACACATGACGCTGACCGCGGCCGGGGGGAATCACCGGTCCGACCCGGTCGGCGAAAGCGAGCAAGCCGACGCGATCCTGTTGCTGTGCCGCCACGAGCGCCAGCAATGCGGCGACCTCGACCGCGCGCGCCGATTTGGGTTCGGGATCACCGACGGCGGTCGACCGCGAGCGGTCGACCATGAGCAGCAGCGTGAGTTCGCGCGTCTCGGTGTACAGCTTGATATAAGGGTGACCGGTGCGTGCCAGGAGGTTCCAGTCGAGATGGCGCAGGTCATCGCCTTCGGTATACGGACGCACGTCGGTGAACTCCATGCCGGTCCCGCGAAAGACCGAGCGGATCTCACCGCCGAGCAGAGTATCGGTGGCCCGCCGCCCGCGAAGTGCGAGCGTGCGAACCTGCTTCAGCAGCGCGGGTGGAAGACGGACTGGCACGTCACGGCACCGGAACCGCGGCGAGGACGTGGCGCACGACCGCATCGGAATCGAGACCCTCGGCTTCGGCGTCGAAGGTCAGCACGATCCGATGGCGCATCACGTCCGGCGCGAGGTCCTGGATGTCCTCGGGCGTCACGAAATCGCGGTGCCGCAGGAATGCACGCGCGCGAGACGTCTGTGCCAGGGCGATGGAAGCGCGGGGCGACGCGCCGTATGCGATCATCGGCGTGAGCGCCCCCAGGCCGACGGCGGCGGGTTCGCGCGTCGCGCGCACCAGATCGACGATGTAGTCAGCCAGCCGGGGATCGAGATGTATCGCAGTGATCTGCGCGCGCGTCGCGAGCACCTGCGCCGGCTCTGCGAGCCGTTGGACCGGGATGGTCGCGTTCGTGCCACTCATGCGCACCAGCACCTCCCGCTCTTCGGCGCGCAACGGGTAGTCGACCTTGACCTTCAGCAGGAAGCGGTCGAGCTGCGCCTCGGGCAGCGGATAGGTCCCTTCGCTTTCGATCGGGTTCTGCGTGGCGAGCACCAGGAACGGCTCCGGGAGCCGGTACGTGGTGCCGCCGATCGTGACCTGACGCTCCTGCATGGCCTCGAGCAGCGCCGACTGCACTTTGGCGGGAGCCCGGTTCACCTCGTCGGCCAGCACGATCTGCGCGAAGATCGGACCGTGGCGCACCGTGAACTTCTGGTGCTGTGACTCAAAGATCATCGTGCCAACGACGTCGGCCGGGAGAAGATCCGGCGTGAACTGGATCCGCGAGAACGAAGCGTGAAGCACGTCGGCGAGCGTGTGCACGGTCAGGGTCTTGGCGAGTCCCGGCACGCCTTCGAGCAAGACGTGCCCGCCGGTGAGCAGGCCGATCAGCAGCCGCTCGACCATGAGGTCCTGGCCGACGACTCGCTTGCGGATTTCCGCGACCACCTCCTGCACCGGAAACGTCACGCGGCCTCCCCAGGCTTCATGCCGATGGCGTGATAGATGGCGCGCTCTTCCGCCGGTGTCAGCGGGCGCCATTCGCCCGGACGCAAGTCTCCGAGCCGCACCGGGCCGTAGGAGATTCGCGCGAGGCGCTCGACCTTGGCACCCATGGCCTCGACCCATCGCCGCACGATGCGATTGCGGCCCTCGACCAAGGTCACTTCCAGAATGCTGCGGCCTTCCCGACCGGGTTTGACCTGCACCCGGGTGGGAACGACCGGGCGCTCGTCCACCTTGACCTGCCCGGCGGCTCTCACGGCGAGTTCAGCGGTGGACACACCGTGCACCAGGGCGATGTACCGCCGCGGGATGTGATACTTGGGATGGGTGAGGCGATGGACCGCCTCACCGTCGGTGGTGAGCAACAGCAATCCCGTTGTGGCCACGTCGAGCCGGCCGACGTAGGTGAGTCCCGTTACCTCGTCGATGAAGTCGAACACGGTGCGACGACCAGCCTCGTCGTTCGCGGTCGTCACGATCCCGAGCGGCTTGTGGAACGCGAGCCAGCGTCGGGTCGCAAGACGCACCACCGTGCGACCGACGGTAACGCGGGACTTGGCGGGATCAACCGACATGCCAAGCTCGGCCAGTGCACCGTCGACCTTGACCTTCCCCGATGTGATCAGCACCTCCGCCTGGCGCCGGGAGGCGACGCCGGCACGGGCCAGGAAGCGCTGCAGGCGCATGGGCGGCATCAGCCCTCTTCCACCGACGCGAGGGCCGTGTCGTCGCCGGTATCGGCCACGACGCGATGCGGCTGCAGTGCGATGGTGAGTTCCTCGGACCGCGGCAGATCGGCAAGATCGTTGAGGCCGAGCGTTTCGAGGAACAGCGCCGTCGTGCCATAGAGTAGCGGTCGACCGAGGCTTTCGCCGCGACCGACCACCTCGATCAGGCCGCGCTCCTGCAGCGTGCGCAGCACGCCGCCGGAATTGACGCCGCGGATCTCCTCGATCTCTGCCCGGCCCACCGGCTGCCGGTACGCGATCGTGGCGAGCGTTTCGAGCGTCGCCGCCGACAGCCTGGGCTGACGCTGCATCGCCTGGGCGCGCTCGACGGCCGCCGCGAACGCCGGACGGGTGAGGATCTGGTATCCCCCGGCCAGTTCGACGATCTCGACCGCATGGCCGTCGAAGTCGTAGTGCTCCCGCAGCTGGTCGAGCGCGGTGCGCACATCGGCGCCACCGGCGTCGGGGTCGAGCTCTTCGAGCTCGTCGACCGTGACGGGGCGATTGGCCGCGAACAGCGCGGCTTCAAGCAGTTGCGAGAGCGGGCTCAGCGAGCTCACGTGCGACCACCAACGAGGAGAAAGGAGTGTTCTGGCGCACGCGGCAGGCACCGCGCCGCGCCAGCTCGAGCAGTGCCAACAACGCCGACAGGACGTCGACGATGGTCGGCTGGTTTCCGAATATCGCCCGCCAGTCGAACTCCTCGCGCTCGACCAGCAACGCTTCGATCCGCCGCACGGCCGCTTCCACATTGAGCGGGCGAGTGATCACCCGATGTAGCACCGGCGACGGGATCGCCGTAATCACGCGCTCGACAGCGAACAAGAGCTCCATCAGGTCCACCACCAGCGGCACGGGCGGCAGGTCGGGCGGGGCCGGAAGGTAACCGCGCCCATGCCGCAGGGCGCGACGCTCCGCCAAGCGGGCCAGCTCGCGGGCGATCTCCTTAATCTGCTGATATTCGAGCAGACGCCGCACCAGTTCCGCCCGCGGATCGATCCACTCGTCATCGTCGCCGTAGCGGGGCAGCAACAGCTGCACCTTGAGCCGGATGAGCCGCCCGGCCATTTCCAGATAGTCGGCGGCCTGGTTCAAGCCGAGGGCGTGGACCACGGCGAGGAACTGGTCGGCGATCCGGGCCACGGGGATGTCGGCGATGTCGATCTGCTCTTCCCGGACGAGATGGAGGAGCAGGTCGAGCGGGCCGGTGAATCCATCCAGGGCAACGACGAAGCCGCTGCCATCGGCCAGATCCCCGGCGGCAGGTTCCAGTGCCGCGCTCATCGCTGAAAGATGTTCCACCCGTTGCCTGCCGCGAAGGGCAGCACCAGTTCAAGCAAGTGGCTCAGTGCCCATGACGCAGGAAACATCAGCACTGCCACGGCACCCCGGAAGAAGTAGAGCAATGCGAGGACCAGCAGGAAACCGAAGCGATCCAACGACCGGTACTGCGCTCCCATCGCCGGGGGCAGGAAGTGATACAGAATCCGCGAGCCGTCGAGCGGCGGAATCGGGATCAGGTTGAACACCCCGAGGATCAGATTGAGCTGAATGCCCCAGACCAGCATGCGCTGCAAGGTGTCAACCGTGGGCGCGCCGACCCGGCCGATGAGGATGTTCACCTCGCCTGCGATGGCGAACACGGCGGCGCACGCGAGCGCCAGCATGAAGTTCGTGACCACCCCCGCGCTCGACACGATCAGGTCGCCGCGGCGGAAATTGCGGAAGTTGCGCGTGACGACCGGGACCGGCCGCGCGCCGCCGAAGGTGAACGCACCGTGACTCATGAACCACAGGAACACCGGCATCGCGATCGTGTAGATCGGATCGATGTGCGGAATGGGATTCAGCGTCAGCCGCCCCAATTTGTAGGCGGTATCGTCGCCTTGCTGATAGGCCGCCCAGCCGTGGGCGAACTCGTGCGCCACGAGCGCGAACAGCAGCATTGGCAGGGCGAGGAGGAAATCTTCGAGCAGGACGGCTCCGGGGCGATCAATGGAGGGAGAAAGTAGTCTCTTGACGGCCACAGCCCAACGGCCGCGTGGCCGGCTCGGCGCGCTTCCATCGGCAATGCCCGGTCGCTATGCTTCTTGGCTGCATCGAGAACCCACTACGAGGACGCCACGTGCCCCGCATCAAGTCCGCCAAGAAGCGCATGCGCCAGACCAAGACCCGTACCGCCCGCAACAAGGCGGCACGCAGCGAACTGCGCACCGTCATCAAGAAGGTTCGCACCGCCGGGTCGGCGGCAGAAGCGGCGGCGGCAATGAAGGCAGCCGAAGCGATGATCGATCGCGCCGGCCGCAAGAACATCGTGCACCGCAACACCGCGGCGCGCACCAAGAGTCGCCTCGCGAAGCTGGCCAGCACCAAGAAGTAACCCGGGCGCGGTCCTAGTTCGGCGGTGGCGCGGTCGCGTCACCGCCGAGCACCTTGGTCACCCAACCGTGGGTTTCCACCTGCCCCGCCACGCTGATCCGGCGGTTATAAGGTGAGACGCCGCCCCGAGGCGCCCACATCGCCCAGCTCTTCGTAATCCACAAACCAGAACCGAGCCGGGAGAACTGCATGTCGCCACCGGCGGCACCCTCCGGCATCCAGTTCGGAAGATTCTTCAACTCGAAGGAGAACTCGAGCAAGGAAAGGTCGTGCGCGTCGAGCACCAGTTCGCCGCCGACGTCGACCAGCGCGGATTTTCGCGCCGGCGCAAACCGAAGGTGCAAGGTATCGGTGGCCCGTTTCCGGTTGGGCTTGTCCAACGTGAAGCAATGCGTCTCGAGAAACCATCCCGAGAACAGGACCCGCGGGTCGGGGCCATAGTACCACCGGGTACTCTCGTTGCCCGGCTCCAGCAGCCGGCTGAATCCCACGACGTGCAGGGTGTCGGGATCGATGCTCTGCACTGGCCAGCTGGTGAGAGGCTCGACCGTAGTGTCGGCCACTTCGAAGTTGTTGATTGCGCCATAGACGGTTCGCGTACTGATGATCGTGACCTGGAAGCCGACCCGATGGGTGTTGACGGCGGTCTCGATAATCTGCAGCGCGGTGTGCGCGCCTTCGAGCAGGCGGGCGAAGGCGCCTTCCGTCAGGCCGCTCGTGCCGCAATAGCGCCCCCGCCCCGCCGCCACCAGGTCCGGGAGCCGCACCACCAGCCGGTCGAGCACGATATCCGGCAGCACCACACCGGCCGCGGGCACGTCGACCGCTGCAGCAAGTCGCGGCTGATAGCCGATCGCGGCGACGCGATAAACGTAGCGACCGGGCGCCGGTACGCTGAGCTGAAATGCGCCGCTCGGTGAGGTCAGCATGGTCTGCAGCGGCTTGCCGCCGAGATCGCGGAGTTCGACGAGGGCACCGACGATCGGTGCGTGGCTGGGATCGAGCACGTGGCCGCGGACCGTCTGGCCGACCAGGGTGCCCGGGAGCCCTGCGACGAGCACGGCGACGAGGGCCCCGAAGCGGCGAGCCACGGCTAGACCGTGGTCAGTTCCGCTCCACACTTTTCACAGTACCACTCGAGCGGACGGTTCATGGCGCCACACTCGCCGCAGCGGAGCGTCCGACCCACTGGCACGGTCGTCGGCTCGGGCGCGGGTCCGGCCGCGATGATCTCTTCGGCGAACAATTCGACGCCAGGCTCCGAGGCAGCCTCCACAATCGCCGGCATGGTGATCGCCGGGGGCGCCGCGGGCGGCCCCGGACTCGGTCGGATCCGCTCACCGGGCCGAACAAACCGGGGCGGGACATCCGCTGCCGGAATGCCCAAGGGTGGCGCATTGTCGAATGGTCGCGGTCGCGCTGGCGGCGCCGGCGGCGCCGGCGGCGGGCGCAGGCTGTCATTGGCCGCGCCGCTGGGGCGAAATGAAAGCGGGCCGGTGTCGGCGGCCGCGGCCTTGCGGCCACCGCCGGTCTCGGGCTCATCGAAGATTGCGAGGACGTCTTCCGGATCGGCGTCGGGTGCGAGATCGGCGATCGCGATCAGCTCGGCGTCCACCTCGCTGATGACGTGCACCTCAGGCACGACGGCTTCGTCGACTGGCGCCGGGAAGGCGTCGACGGCCGGCGATCGCGGTGTACCTTCGACCAGCGCGAACACCTCGTCCAGTCGGGCAATCCGCTCGGCCGCCGCCGCGAGGCCGAGATCATAGGTCTCGATGTCGCTGGTGTGCCGGGTCCGCTCGCTTTCATAACGCTCGCGGTCATATTCGCCGACCGCGTGCCGCAGTTCGGCCTCGGCCAGCGATTCACGCGCGGCGGTGGCCCGCTCCAGGAGGTCGCCGTGCTCGCGCCGGTCGTCGCGGAGCTTGGCGCCAATGACGTCACCGTGAGCCCGCAGGCCGGCCGTGATCTGATCCAGCCGCTTCTGATAGTCGCGGCGCACCCGATCGCGCACGGCGTCCGGGGCCGCCACCGGCGCCGCATCCAGGCGAGCAAGCCAGCCACGCAACGCGTCACTCTCGGCGAGCAGCTGCTCAACGGCGGCACGTTCCTCTGGCGATTCGGTCATCGAGAAGGCTCGGGCGGTGATGGGCGTGGAGTCGGATTCGGAACACTGAACCGGTGCAATTTACTCGGGCGCGATCGCGGTCGTGAGGTACCCGGGCCCGACTATCCGGTGGCGGGTGGGTGCGGTCGCGGCCGCCGGTGCGCTTTGCGCGATCCCGGCTCGCTCCGTACAAACACGGGCCGCCCGCCGACGAAGGTCGCATGCACCACTCCGGGAAGTGTCTCGCCGGCCCAGGGCGTGTTGCGCGATTTTGACCGCAGGCGTGACGGGTCGACTGTCCACTCGGCACCGGGATCGAAGACCACGAGGTCCGCCACGCTACCGCGCCGCAAGGTGCCACCGGCGAGGTGCCACAATCGCGCCGGTGCGCAGCTCATCCTCTCGAACAGTGTCGGCAGCGTCATGCGCCCGCTCAAGACCAGCTCGCGCAATGCGAGCGACAACGCAGTTTCCAAGCCGATGATGCCGTTGGGTGCATCGTCGAACTCCCGTTCCTTGGCGTCGTAGTGATGCGGAGCGTGATCCGTCGCGATGCAATCGAGCGTGCCATCGGCCAGGGCCGCACGAATTGCGTCGCGGTCTTCCGCCTCGCGCAAGGGTGGATTCATCTTCGCGCTGGTGTCGTAGCCTTCGCAGCGTTCGTGGGTCAGCGTGAAATGGTGCGGCGCCGCTTCGGCCGTCACGCGAAGGCCCTGGTCCTTGGCGCGGCGGATCAGTTCGACCGACCCGCGCGTGCTCATGTGACAGAGATGCACGTGCCCGCCGGTCAGCCCGGCCAGGATGATGTCACGGGCGACGTGAATCTCCTCGGCCGCCGCCGGGATACCCTTGAGGCCGAGACGCGTGGACACGATGCCTTCGTGCATGGCGCCACCGGCGGCAAGCGGCAGGTCCTCGCAGTGATCGGCCACGGGAATCCCGAACGTCCGCGCATATTCGAGTGCGGTGCGCATGAGGTGACTCGACATGACGGGCTGCCCATCATCGCTGACAGCGACCGCACCAGCGGCGGCCATCTCGCCGAACTCCGCCAGGCGCTCGCCTCGCTGCCCCACTGACACGCACCCGATCGGGTAGACGCGGGCGAGCCCGGCGGCTTCGCCCTTTGCCTTGACGAAGCCCACCGCGCCTTGGTTGTCGATCACCGGATCGGTGTTGGGCATGGCGCAGATGGCAGTAAAACCGCCGGCCACGGCCGACATCGCCCCGGTCGCGATCGTTTCCCGATCCTCCTGCCCCGGCTCCCGCAGGTGGACGTGGACGTCGACCAGTCCCGGACCAATCACGAGACCGGTGGCATCGAACACGTCTGCGCCGTCCGGTGCGCGCACATCCAGACCGATGCCGGCCACCCGGCCATCCTGTACCAGCAATGAGGTGACCTCATCGAGGTGCTGCGACGGATCCACCACCCGGCCGTTGGTGAACAGGATCGGCTTCATGCCTCGCCGCCGGCGTTGGCCCAGTCCGGTGAGCCACCGGCCAGCAGGTACAGGACTGCCATGCGCACGGCGACGCCGTTCGTCACCTGTGGCAGGATGACCGAGTGCGGGCCGTCGGCGACATCGGAGTCGATTTCCACGCCGCGGTTCATCGGTCCCGGATGGAGGATGAGCAGGTCCTTCGGCGCGCGTGACAACCGCTCGCTGGTGACACCGAACACGCGATTGTATTCGCGCAGCGACGGGATGAACCCGGCCGTCATCCGTTCCAGCTGCAGCCGAAGCACGTTCAAGGCGTCAGCCCATTGGATGGCTTCCTCGACGCGACCGAACACCGTGACGCCCAGGTCGGCGACGTGGCTCGGCAACAGGGTCGACGGCCCGCAGACGGCCACCTCCGCGCCGAGTTTGGTGAGGCCCCAGATGTTGCTCCGCGCCACGCGCGAGTGCAGCACGTCGCCGACGATGCACACCTTGAGGCCGGCGATCTTGCCGAACCGGTCGCGCAGGGTGAGCAGGTCGAGCAATCCCTGGGTGGGATGCTCGTGGGTGCCATCGCCGGCGTTGATCACGTTGGACCGGATCCGCTGGCCAAGGAATTGTGCCGCGCCACTGGACCCGTGCCGGATCACGACCATGTCGATGCGCATCGCTTCAAGGTTGCGCGCTGTGTCGACCAACGTCTCGCCCTTGGACACCGAGGAGCCCGCGGCCTGCACGTTGACGGTGTCCGCCGAGAGACGCTTCTCGGCAAATTCGAACGAGATACGCGTGCGTGTCGAGGGTTCGAAGAACAGGTTGACGATCGTCTTGCCGCGCAACGCCGGAACCTTTTTGATCGGTCGTTCCGACACCTCCTTGAACGGCTCAGCGGTATCGAGAATGGCGGTGATCTGCGCGGCGGAGAGCGGCTCCAGTCCGACCAGGTCCTTGCCGAGATCCGCGGCGTTCATGGGGCCGCTCCGCGCACGAGGTCGACGGCGTCTTCGCCATCGAGTTCGCTGACGAGCACCGCGACGTGGTCGCCGGCCGCGCTGGCCACCGCGAGTCCGGTGATATCGGCTGCAATGGGCAGCTCGCGGCCGCCGCGATCGACGAGCACGGCGAGCAGTACCCGGCGGGGCCGCCCGAAGTCGGCGATCTCGTCCAGCGCCGCACGGATGGTGCGGCCGGTGAACAGCACGTCGTCCACGATCACCACGGTCGCGCCATTGAGATCGGGAGGCAGCCGCGTTTCGCGTACCTCGGGCCGCGGTCCGATGGCCTGGAGATCGTCGCGATACAGCGTGATGTCGAGGGTGCCACGCTTGAGCGGCGCATTGAGCCGGGATTCGATCAACGGGGCGAGCCGGTCAGCCAGCTGGACGCCACGGCGCTGGATGCCCACGAGCACGACCGGACCACCAGCTGCCGTCTGCTCGACCAACTCCGATGCCATGCGCACAAGCACGCGCCCCATGGCTGGGGCGTCGAGAAGGCGAGTCCGTGATGGCATCGGGACTCAAGGTAAGCTGGCGTTCAGTCCGACGGGAGTTCCAGATCGGCGAATTCCTGCCTTCGCGCCCGGAGCGTCCAGGCATGCATGCCAAGGGGAATCAAGCCGGCCTTCGCGAACACCCGACGATACGTCGTCGCGGTGCGGCGCTGGAACTCGGCACGGTCCCCTTCGATCTCGTCCTGCGCCGTAAACGTCGGGAGGAACGCCACGCCGCCCAGAAGGGCAACAATCTGATCGATGCCCCGGTGCAGGACGGACCCGGACAGGTAGTGCAGCACATCGGCGGCGACGATCAGATCAAATGGACCGTCGAGGCCGAGTTGATCGAGTGCATCAATGGCGCCGAGGCGCAGGTTGCGCAGCCGCCCCCAGCGGGCGACGGCCCAGGCGCTGGCATCGACGCCGGCGTAACGCACCGTTGGGCGCAGCCGGCGAAGGACCGGCTGCCAACGAGCTTCGCCCGCTCCCACGTCCAGCACCGAACGCAGCGGGCGCGCGAGGACCTGTTCGGTGACCGCAACGGCGAGCGCGACCGTGCGCGCCAGGTCGGCGGGAGACCCAATGCGCCGGTCGCGGTACCATTTGTCAAAATATGCGCGGTCGTATCGCTTGCGGCGGGGCATCGTCATCGTTGCCTTGCACTCCTGCGTTGGTACCCTCGCCGCTTGCGCGCTCGACGCGAAGGACGGTCTTCGCCGTCGCGTCACCCACGCGCACGGTGACCAGATAGTCGCCCGGCTTTGGGATCGCTCCCTGCCTGCCCCCGAACCCGCCGCCGCCGCCGCCACGGCCCCCGCCAGCCGGCGGCTGGGTCAGCCGGGTCACGGTTTCCATCAGCGTAGAATCGACGCCCGCGCCGGCCGCCCCTCCCCGGCCACCACGCCCGCCACCAGTGTTGGCACTTTCACCTGGCCGTTCCATCCATTGATCGATGCCACCGCGGCCGCGTCCCGCACCGCCCCGGCCCAACCCGCCGCGGCCCACGGCCGGCTCCGCCATGAGTTTGCGAACCCGCGCCAAGGCACCGGTGTCCGTCCCAGCCGCCTTGAGCGAATCGAAGACGTGATCGGTTCGGCGCGCGGCCTGGATGCTGTCTCGCCGCTGCGCCGGCGACAACACGCGATTCGGCGGCACCGGATTGCGGCTGAAGTCCCAGGTCACCCGCTGCAGGCCGTTGGTTGCGGGCCCGGTCAGCGTACGCACGGTGTCGCCTGACACATCCTGAATCACGATGTGGGCGGAGTCGCGGCGGCCGGCGGCACCCGTGATACGATATTCGAGGGACGCGCCGTACGGTGCGCTGGTGCCGCGGAACGCGACGCCCTGACCGACCGACTGACCGTCGAAGAGCGGCTCGCCATACTCGTAGGCCGGCCCGGGCTTGAACACGGCGAGAGTCGCGGTCGCGTTCCCGTCGTTCAACTGCGACAGCGCGTTGATGTCGACGATCCAGATCGCCCGCCCATGCGTCGCGGCAATCAACTCGCGATCGCGCGGGTGAATCTTCAGATCGTACACCGGTACCGTCGGCAGGCCACTCATGAATCGCTGCCAGGTCACGCCGCGATCGAGCGAGATGTAGCATCCCACATCGGTCCCGACGAACAGCACGTTGGCATTGGCCGGGTCTTCGCGGACCACGTGGACGAAATCGGGCCCACCGATGGGCAGGTTGCCGACGATCGAATGGAACGTGCGGCCGAAGTCGTTGGTCACGAACAGGTACGGCGCGTAATCGCCGTTGCGGTGATTGTCGAACGCGACGTAGAACCGACTGGTGTCTGACTGCGATGGTTCAATTCGCGAGACGTACGTGCCCGCCGGCACGCCGGGAAAGCGGCCGGTGAGTTCTTCCCACGTCCCACCGTCGTTGCGCGTCAGCCAGGTGCGCCCGTCGTCCGTGCCCGCATACAACAGGCCCGGGCGCAGGTACGATTCCGCCAGCGAGACCACGGTGCCGAACGTCTCGGCGCCGGTCGCGTCGACCGTGATGCCGCCGGTCGTGCGGGTGCTCACCCGGACCTTCATGCTGTCGTTGTAGGTCAGGTCGGGAGAAATCGGGTACATCCGGTCCCCACGGTCGACGGACTTCATCACGCGGCTGCTGCCGGCATAGAACACCCGCGAGTTGTGCGGCGACAGGAAGAACGGCGTCTCCCAGTTCCACCGCAACGCGAAGGTGGTTGAATCGGTCGCGATCGCGGCGCGGATCTCGGCGATCCGCTTCTTGACGGCGGAGGTCGCGGCCTTGACGGAGTCTTCCTGCAGCACCGCGATGGTGTCTTCCCACGCGGCCATCCTGGCGCGGGCATTCGGCTTGGCCAATCCGCTGCTTTCACCGGTCGCGGTGTTGACGCGCTCGATGCCGCCGCCCTGCGACTCGCCGTAGACGACGTGCGGATCGGTGGGATCCTGCGCGGTGTAGAAGCCGTCCCCGCCCGTGATTGTATACCACATCGAGCTCGTAATCGCGCCATTCTTGCGCCGGCTGGGACCGCACCAGGCGCCGTTGTCCTGGAGGCCGCCGCAGACATTGTACGGGATGGCGTAGTCGAACGACACGTCATACACCTGGCCAATGGCGATGGAATTGAGGACCAGCCAGTTGCCGCCCTTGTCGAAAGTCTCGCTCACGCCACCGTCGTCACCCACGACGATCCGGTTGGGATCGTTGGGGTCGATCCACATCGCATGGTGGTCAACGTGAACGCCCACGGTCGTCTGCTTGACCGTCTTGCCGCCGTCGTCGGAGAAGTTCACCGGGGTTGACGACCAGTAGACGCGATCGGGATTCCGGGGATCCACGCGCACTTGCGAGTAGTAGAATGGTCGCACGTCGTTAGTCGCGGTGCGAGTCCACGTCGCGCCGCCATCCGCCGATCGGTACAAGCCGCTGAGGAGCTGCTGCGGACGCGCCGCGCCGAACTTCCCCTTGGGATTCGGGTTCGAGTCGGCCTCCACCAGGGCGTATACCACCTGGCTGCCGGCCACTGCGAGTCCGATGCGGCCCTTGGTCGTCTCCGGAAATCCGCCACCCTTGATCTCGGTCCACGTTTCGCCACCGTCGGTGCTCTTCCACAGCGCGCTGCCCGGCCCGCCGCTCTTGAGGTAGTACGGCCCCCGGCTGCGTTCCCAGCTGGATGCAAAGAGCGTGTTCGGGTTGGTGGGGTCGATGGCGACGTCGATGAAACCGGCCTTGTCGCTGATGAACTTCACCAGTCGCCACGTCTGGCCACCATCGATCGTCTTGTAGAGCCCCCGCTCCGGATTGTTGTTCCACGCCGCGCCAGAGGCGGCGACCCAGACGATGTTCGGATCGGTTGGATGCACGACGATGCGGCCGATCGTCTGGGTCTTCTGCAAACCCATCAGCTTCCAGGTGATGCCGCCGTCGGTCGACTTGTAGATCCCGCCACCGGGGGAAATCGAGTTGCGCACGTTCGGTTCGCCGGTACCTGCCCAGACCTGCATCGTGTCGCTCGGCGCGATGGCCAGCATGCCCATCGACACCACGCGCTCGTGCTCGAACACTGGCCGGAAGGTCACCCCGCCGTTGGTCGATTTCCAGATGCCGCCGCCCGCCGCCGCGACGAACAACGTGCGCGAGGGTGACGGAATCCCGACCACGTCGCTGACGCGCCCCATGGTGTTGGCCGGGCCGATGTTGCGCCAGCGGAACGCCGCCATCGTCGCCGAATCGAGCGGGGTGCGGAGCTGCGCGGACAGCGGCATCGCGGCGCCGAGCAGCAGCAACGACGCGAAAGTGCGGACACCCGGTCGGAGCATCGGGATCTCTCTGGGTTTGGGAGCAGGTGGCGACTGAAGTATGCCGGCGGGCCCAGACTGGGGAAAGGCCGAAGCCGGAACGTGCAGGATGAAATGTGCAACGCGGCTAGATTTGTCACGCACGCAACGCGACAGTCGCCATCGCTTCACGCCGGCCGAAGGAAGGACAGATGCGCTCTTCAATAACGGCCGGTCGGGTCGCAATGCTGGCGGGAGCGCTCTGCGTTGCCACCGCCGCTACCGCTCAAGCCCAGGCCGCGACGATGCCGGCGCCGGCGTGGCGCACCTACGCCAAGCCGAGCGATGCCGAGCTCAGGAAGCGGCTCACGGCCGAGCAGTACGCGGTGACGCAGCAGGCCGCCACCGAGACGCCATTTCGGAACCCGTACTGGGACAATCACGCGGCCGGCATCTACGTCGACATTGTCTCGGGCGAGCCGCTATTCAGTTCGCTCGACAAGTACGATTCGCACACCGGCTGGCCGTCGTTCACTCGGCCGCTGGAGCCGCATAACATCAAGCGAGCCGACGATCACAGCCTCGGTATGGACCGGACCGAAGTGCGATCGGCCCATGCAAATTCGCATCTGGGACACCTGTTCGATGATGGCCCCCAGCCGACCGGACTCCGCTACTGCATGAACTCGGCGGCGCTGCGGTTCATTCCAGTCGACAAGCTCGAAGCGGAAGGCTACGGCACGTACCTGACGCTGTTCCCGAAGACATTGACGCGACCCTAGCCAGCGACGGACAGGGAGGGATTCGAACCCTCGAGACGGCTTACACCGCCTACACACTTTCCAGGCGTGCCTCTTAAACCACTCGAGCACCCGTCCTCGGGGGAAACAAGATAGCTGGGAGGTGGGAGCCGGTGGCTGCTCCGCGCCGGCAACGCTACCTTGCAGCGATCGGCTCCTAGCTCCCAGCTCGCAGCCCCCAGCTCTTCTCTCCGGGCCTTCCCATGCGCCTCAGCTCCGTCGACTGGCTCGTCGTCGCCGCGTACTTCGCCCTCAATCTCGGCATCGGGCTCTACTACAAGCGCCGGGCCGGGAAGAGCCTATCGGAGTACTTCCTGTCGTCGCGCGATGCACCGTGGTGGCTCGCGGGAACGTCGATGGTGGCGACGACGTTTGCCGCCGACACACCGCTGGCAGTCACGGGCATGGTGGCCCACAACGGCATCGCCGGTAACTGGCTCTGGTGGAACATGGTGGCGAGCGGAATGCTCACGGTGTTTCTCTATGCGCGCCTGTGGCGGCGCGCCGGCGTGACGACCGACATCGAGTTCGCCGAGCTGCGATACAGCGGCAAGCCGGCCGCGGTATTGCGCGGCTTCCGCGCCGTGTATCTCGGCGTCGTGATGAACGCACTGATCCTGGGCTGGGTCAACCTCGCGATGGTGAAGATCCTCACCCTGATCCTCGGCGTCACCCGAAACCAGGCGCTGCTCGTTGTGCTCGGCCTCATCGTGGTGACCTCGCTGATCTCCACGCTCGCGGGGCTGCGTGGCGTGTTGTGGGTCGACCTCGTCCAGTTCACGATCAAGATGGGGATGGTGATCGTGCTTGCGGTCGTCGCAGTGAATGCGGTTGGCGGCATCACGGCGATGAAGACGCAATTGCTCGCGATCGACCAGGCGCGCGCCGCGGGCGGCGGTCACGGCTCGGTGCTGAGCTTCGTGCCGGACGTCGGATCGGCCTGGATGCCGATGATCACCTTTTTCGTGTTCATCGGCGTGAGCTGGTGGGCATCGTGGTATCCGGGCGCCGAACCCGGCGGCGGCGGATACATCGCACAGCGAATGTTCAGCGCAAAGAACGAGAAACATTCGCTGCTCGCGACGCTGTGGTTCAATGTCGCCCACTACGCCATCCGGCCGTGGCCGTGGATCCTGGTCGCGCTGTGCTCGTTGATCCTTTTCCCCCATCTGGCCGACCCGGAAACCGGATACGTGCGCGTGATGATCACGTACTTGCCACCGTCGCTCCGGGGCCTGATGGTCGCAGCCTTCGCCGCAGCCTACATGTCGACGATCGCCACGCAGCTCAATTGGGGCGCGAGCTATCTGGTGAACGATTTCTACAAGCGATTCCTCAAACCGGCGGAGAGCGACCGGCACTACGTGACCGCGTCCCGGCTGGCAACCGTGCTCCTCACCATTGCGTCGGTGATCGCGACGCGCTACATGACGTCCATCGCCGGGGCATGGAAGCTGCTGCTGCTCACGGGCGCCGGCACCGGCGCCGTTCTCCTGTTCCGCTGGTATTGGTGGCGGATCAACGCGTGGAGCGAACTGTCGGCGACCATCGCTGCCTTCGTCATCTCGATCGCCCTGCAAACCCTTGGCGGCCTCGACAGCGACCAGCCAAGGGACTTCGCGATCATCATGCTGATCACGGTCGGCCTCACCAGTATCGTGTGGCTCACGGTCACGTTCCTGACGCGCCCCGAAAGCGACGCGACACTGGTCGCCTTCTTCCGACGTACGCATCCGGGAATCCTCGGCTGGCGGCGGATCGCCGCTCTCGCGCCCGACGTGCGGCCCGATGCCGGCGGTGCGCGCAACCTGATCGACTGGATCGCCGGATGCGCGCTGGTGTACGGGATTCTGTTCGGCGTCGGAAAGCTGCTGTTGCACGAAGCGGGCGCCGGCATCCCGCTACTCATGATGGCGGCGGTGGCGGGCGCGGTGATCTACGCGGATTTGTCGCGACGGGGATGGGAGACGGTACGTGAGTAGAGCGATGAGAGACGAGAGACGAGAGACGAGAGACGAGAGAAGTGAACCGCTCGCACGTCCCGCACTGCAGCCGGACGACGGTTTTCTCGTCTCTCGTCTCTCGTCTCTCGTCTCTCGTCCCTCGTCCCTCCCGTTATGACCGCTGCTCCGCTGGACGAGCATTCGCGGCGCATCGCCTTGCGCCGCATGAAGCTGGTCGCGTCGGGCATGCTCGTCGTCGCGGTCGCGGTGTTCATCGTGGCCCGCATGCTCGAGCCGCTGCACCCGTGGCTGGGATATGTCCGCGCCACGGCGGAGGCATCGCTCGTCGGCGGCTTGGCGGACTGGTTCGCCGTCACCGCCCTCTTTCGGCGGCCACTGGGCCTGCCGATCCCGCACACGGCGATCATGCAGACCCAGAAAGACCGGGTCGGACGGATCCTCGGCAACTTCGTCCAGAATCACTTCCTGTCCCGCGCGGTGCTGGACGCGCGGCTCACCGGGCTTCGCCCCGCGTCGCGCGCGGCCGAATGGCTGAGCGACAGCGATCATCGGCGGCGCCTCGCACGGCAACTCGCCGGCGGCCTCGCCCGCGCCGTCGAGGCGTTACCGGAAACCGACGTCAAGGAGTTCGTGCAGCGCAGCGCCGTCTCCCGGCTGGAGGCGATGCAGCTGGCGCCGCTGGTTGGCGACGTGCTGACCATTGCGACTGCGGACGGACGCCCGCAGGAGCTGCTCAACGAAGCCGCCCGACTGATCGGCGGCGCGGTCGACGATGGCCGCGCGACAATCCAGGCCAAGGTGCGCCAGGAAAGTCCCCGGTGGCTTCCCCTCGGCGTCCGCGATGCGATCGCCGATCGCATGATCAGCGGGATCCAGCGGTATCTCGCCGAACTCGTGGCCGACCCGCATCATCCGCTGCGCGGTCGGTTCGACGCCGCTGTCCAGGACTTCATCCAGCGCTTGAAGTCATCTCCGGAACTCATTGCCAAAGCAGAAGATCTGAAGCATGAGCTGCTCGGTCACCCGGTCGTGGAAGACCTGGTCTCGTCGGTGTGGGACCGGATCCGCGGCGCGGCGGAACGGTACCGCGCCGACCCCGAACACGCCTCGCTCGAGCCGCTCGAGTCGGCGCTGGCGGCCGTGGCGGAATCGATGGCCACGAACGCCGATCTCCGGGCCGAGGTTGACCGGTTCGTGACCGATGTGGTGGCGTCGTTGCTGGAGCAGCACCGCCACGAAGTGGCCGATCTGATCGCCGCCACGGTGCGCGACTGGGACCCGCAGGTCGCCGCGAACCGGATCGAACTGGCCGTGGGCCGAGACCTGCAGTTCATCCGCCTGAACGGCACACTGGTGGGAGGCTTGGCGGGTCTGGTGATCTACGTGGTGGCGAAATGGCTGTGAGCATGCGTCGCGCGCTCCTGGGCGCGCTGCTGTTCGCCGGCAGGCGGGGAGTTCTCACCGCCCAATCCAGCTCCGCTTGCCCCATCTTGGCCATCGACTCCGCCGGCATGCTGCGGGACGTGTTCCGGCTCGCCGATGACTCGATGCGCGGGCGCCGGGTCGGCACGCCCGAGGGCGCCAAGGCGCGTGACTTCATCGCCGCGCGCTTCGACGCCCTCGGCCTCGACCGTGTCGCGCCAGGACGGATCCAGCCGTTCACGGCTGCGACCCGCCGGGGGAGCGTCAATGGCTTCAACGTGATTGGCCTGGTCAAGGGGAGCCGGTTCGCCGAACAGTACGTCGTGATCTCCGCGCACTTCGATCACATCGGGGCGGTCGGCGCCGGCGCCGCGTGCCAGCCGGCTGGTGCGGATTCGATCTGCAATGGCGCCGATGACAACGCGTCGGGCACGGCCGCGCTGCTCGCGCTGGCCCGGCTGTTCGAGCGCGAGCCGCCGCAGCACTCGCTGGTGTTCGCGGCATTCGACGCGGAGGAATCCGGTGATGTCGGCAGCCACGCCTGGGTGGCAGCGGCGCCGATTCCGCTGGACCGGATCCTGCTCGACGTCAACCTCGACATGGTCGGACGCAACGCGGCCAATCGGCTCTATGCGGCTGGCCCGACCAGGTACCCGGCGCTTCGGCCGCTGGTCGAGCAGACGATTGCGTGCGTGCCGATCACCGTGACGATAGGGCACGATGGACCGGGGTCGCCCGGCGGGGAGGACTGGACCAACCAGTCCGATCAGGGCGCGTTCCACGAAAAGGGCATCCCGTTCGTGTACTTCGGGGAGGAGGACCATCCTGACTATCATCGCGCAACCGATTCGGCGGACCGGTTGATGCCGGGGTTCTATGCCAGCGCGGTGCGGGCAGTGGCGGACTTCATCCGGCGCTTCGATGCCGCGCCGGTCGGGCGACCGTAAACCACCGACCCGACCACTCCGTGCCTCACTTCCGTTTCGCCGCGGCCGCCTTGCCCGCCTTGGTGTGCTTGCGCGACTCCTGATAGATCTCGATCCATTGTTCCGGCGTGACGGCGGCGATCAACTTGCCGATCGCGTCGAGCGGCAGGTCGCTGGCGACCTTGAAGTGCACGCACGACTTGCCCATGTCGAGCTTCTTCCCGGCGGCGGCGAAAGCCTGCTTGAGCGCCGCGAGCTGGCCCGTGTCCCCGTAACACCCCATGAGGTAGAGCGAGGAATAGTTCTTTTGTGCGGCGAGGGCGACGTAGCACAGCGGCTGCTTGTTGTACGTGTCCGGAAACCGGCTCAGCGGGATGCCCCACATGATCATTCCCCAGAGCAACCGTTCTTCGTAACCGTTCGGCATGTGCTGCTGCACGATCGTGCGTACCGCGGCGATTTCCTTGCGGCGATCGGCGGGAAGACTCGCGACGTACTGCGTGGGCGTCGTGACACCCGGGGCTGCCTTCATCGGGGCCTCCTCGCCTCGTCAATCACACTTCGGATCGGGACGCAGAACGTCCCGCCCGACCTCCGCTAGACCACGACCCGCTTCGCGAACGCGCGTACCGCCGCGGTCGTAAGCAGCGTCGCGAGAAGCCCAAGCATGCCAATCACCATGACAGGTCCCATGTGCGGCACGTCCGGCGTCAACGCGATTCGCAGTCCTTCGCTCATGTACACGAGCGGATTCACGAGCACGAACACCTGCAGCCAGCGAATGGACGACAGCGACGCCCACGGATAGTAGACGCAGCCGAGAAACATGATCGGAGTGAGGATGACGGCGAACATCAGGCCGATGTGCTGCGGGCGCACGACGGTGCCGAGAAACAGCCCCAGCGAGGCCGCGGTCCAGCTCGCCAGCACCAGCATCAACGCCAGCATCGGCCAACTGGCGACGCGAATGTGCACCGCGGTCGCGGGCAACGCGGTGATGATCGGGAAGATCACCGCACCGGCGAGGGCGCCCTGGAATGCGCCGAACGCCACCTTGGCGAGCGGGACGGTGGCAAGCGGAATCGGCGCGAGGACGCGATCCTCGATCTCGCGTGTTGCGCCAAGCTCGATCGACAATGGCAATGCCACCGCTGCAATGGACGTGAACACCATCGCGACCGCAACAAGCCCCGGCACGAGCACCGTGGCGAGGCTGCTCGCGCCCGCGGCCACGGGAAGATGCTGGCCGGTGCGCGGCAGCACGTACGTAAACACGAACACCGTGAGCACCGGATTCATGACGGTGCGCAGGGTGAACGGCAACCAGTCACGCCGCAGCACGCGGAAGTCGCGCGCCCACAAGCCGAGGACCGAGGCGAGGACGGAGTTGCGGTCAGCCACGGAGGTCGCGCCCCGTGAGTCGGATGAACACCGTCTCGAGCGACGGCTCTGCCACGGTGAGATCGGTCAGGTGATGCTCGGCGATGCGGCTCACGACACGGGGCACCGCACCGCCGTCGAGCGAGACCAGCACGCGCAGGCCGCGTTCAGTCTCCACGACCTCGGTTACACCAGGCAGTCCCTCGAGCGCCGCGCGCGCCGCCTGGCGATCTCCGGCAAAGGCCGCGTTGATCACCACGGTGCCGCCGTTGTCCCGCTTGAGCTCGGCCGGCGTGCCTTCGGCGAGGACGCGCCCGTGGTCCACCACGGCGACTCGATCGCAGAGACGATCGGCTTCTTCCATGTAGTGCGTCGTGAGCACGACCGTGAGTCCTTCGTTGCGGAGCGTGTCCACCAGCTCCCAGAGCGCGAGACGGGTCTGCGGGTCGAGTCCGGCGGTGGGTTCGTCCAGAAAAAGCACCGTCGGCCGATGGGCGATCGCGCGCGCGAGCTGAACGCGCTGCGCGAGCCCGCCGGATAGCTGCGCCGGCATGGAATCGCGACGATCGGCGATGCCAAAACGCTGCAGCAGCTCCTCGGTGCGACGCCGGCACTCGGCGAGCGGCAGCGCGAAATAGCGGCAGTGATAGTAGAGATTGTCGCCAACGGAGCATGAGCGGTCGAGCGTTATCGCCTGGCTGGCGATACCGATGTGGCGTCGCACACCGACCGGATGCTGTGCGACATCGAGCCCGGCTACGCTCGCGCTGCCGCCGGTGGCGCGAACCTTCGTGGTGCAGATCCCGATGGCGGTGGTCTTGCCGGCGCCGTTGGGACCCAGGATCCCATAGATCATGCCGGCGGGCACGTCGAGCGAGACGCCATCAAGCGCTGTAACCGGCGGCGGGCCGTCGTAGACTTTGCGGAGGTCACGCAGCTGGACTGCAATGGTCATAGGGGGTCCTTCGCTCGCGGGCGAGCTCGGGACAAGCGGACAGGGAGGGATTCGAACCCTCGATACCGTTGCCGGTATACCGGTTTTCGAGACCGGCTCCTTCAGCCACTCGGACACCTGTCCCGGCGCCATGCCAGGCGGGGGCCAAACTTGTGGGTGCGGAGGCTGGCGATCAAGCCTTCGCACGGCGAGTTATCATCCACCGTGCGCTTGCCACACACCCTGTCCCTGGCGATCGGCCTCGCGGCGATCCCGGTCGTACTCGCCGCCCAGGGTCCGTCCGCCCTGCCCTATCGGGACCCGCGCCTGTCCACCGAGCGCCGCGTAGCCGACCTGCTCGGCCGGATGACGCTCGAAGAGAAGTTCTGGCAATTGTTCATGATTCCCGGCGATCTGGACGACCCGAGGAACGACTACTCGCACGGTATCTTCGGGTTGCAGATCAGGCTCAGCGGTGACTCCACGGCCGACGCGGTACGCCGCCACACCGAGAAGATCAACGCCGTCCAGCACTACTTCGTGGACCGCACCCGCTTCGGCATCCCGATCATCCCATTTGAGGAGGCGCTGCACGGTCTCGCTGCCGGACGCGCCACGGTGTTTCCGCAGGCAATCGGGCTGGCCGCCAGCTGGGACACCGCGATGATGGGGCGCGTCGCCCGTGCGATCGCGCGGGAGACGCGTTCCCGGGGCATCAGGCAGGTGCTTTCGCCGGTGATCAACATCGCTAACGACGTGCGATGGGGCCGGGTCGAAGAAACCTACGGCGAGGATCCGTGGCTCACGTCGCAAATGGGGATGGCCTTCGTTGGCGCCATTGAATCCGCAGGCATCGTCGCGACGCCGAAGCATTTCATCGCCAACGTGGGCGACGGCGGGCGCGACAGCTATCCGATCGACTACGACGCGCGATTGCTGGACGAACTCTTCTTCCCGCCATTCAAGGCGGTCATCCAGCAAGCAGGTGCACGGTCGGTGATGGCGGCCTACAACTCCGTGAGTGGCGTGCCGGCGTCGCAGAATCGCTGGCTTCTCACCGACAAGCTCAAGCGAGAGTGGGGATTCACGGGATTCGTGATCTCGGATGCCGCAGCAACCGCCGGCGCTACGGTGCTGCACTTGACCGAGGCGAGCACGGCATCCTCGACCAGGGACGCGCTCGACGCCGGACTCGACGTGATTTTCCAGAGTGCGTACGCGCAGTACCAGCCGTATTTCTCGGCCTTCCAGCGCGGCGTCATCGCCGACTCCGTGATCGACGCAGCGGTGACTCGCGTGCTGCGTGCCAAGTTTCAGCTCGGCCTCTTTGAACATCCATACGCCGATCCGGACACCGCGGCATACTGGAATCGCAACCTGCTGCATCGCGCGATCGCCCTCGAAGCGGCGCACGAGGCGGTGGTTCTGCTCAAGAACGCCGGCGGCACGCTGCCGCTGCAACGCGGCCTGCGGTCCGTGGCGGTCGTCGGGACCGACGCGGTCGAGGCCCGGCAGGGTGGCTATAGCGGTGCCGGTGGCGACAGGGTCTCCATTCTCGATGGCATTCGGGCCAAGATGGGCGTGGTTCACTATGCCGCCGGACCCGGCCGCCTGTCTCCGACCTACGGCATCGTGCCGTCACACGCACTCTCTCCCGATGGAGACAGCGCGGGTGTGCATGGACTCCGCGGCGAGTATTTCGACAACAACACGCTGGCAGGCGTGCCGCGCCTGGTGCGCACTGACCGTGAGGTGGACTTTGGCTGGACGCTCAATTCCCCCGGGCGCGGCCTTCCGTTCGATTGGTACTCCGTCCGGTGGACGGGACACCTGACCGCCCCGGGCAAGGGAGGGATCCACATTGGAGTGGAAGGCGACGACGGGTACCGACTCTATCTTGACGACAAGTTGTTGATCGACGATTGGACCAAGCGGTCATACGGCGTAACCCTCAGGCCGGTGCAACTCACCCCGGGGAGCATCCATGACATCCGGTTGGAATACTTCGAAAGCACGGGTAACGCGCGGGTGAAGCTGGTCTGGGATGCCGGCGTACCGCAGGACTGGCATGACCGGATCGACGCCGCGGTGGCTGAAGTCAAGCGAAGCGATGTTGCCGTGGTGGTTGCAGGCGCAGAAGAAGGCGAGTTCCGCGACCGCTCCTCACTCGCGCTACCGGGACATCAGGAAGACCTGATCCGTGCCGTCGCGGCCACCGGCAAGCCAACGATCGTCGTACTCATTGGCGGCAGCGCGATCACGATGTCTCGCTGGATCGATTCGGTCGGCGCTGTGGTTGACGCGTGGTATCCGGGCGAACAGGGTGGCGCCGCCGTCGCGGACGTCCTGTTCGGCGACTACAACCCGGGCGGCCGGCTGCCGATCACCTTTCCAATCGCGGAAGGCCAGTTACCGCTGAGCTACAATCACCGCCCAACGGGCCGCGGCGATGACTACGTCGACCTGACCGGCCAGCCGCTGTTTCCATTCGGATTCGGCTTGAGTTACACCACGTTCGAGTATTCCGGACTGGCGATCGACTCGGCCGCCATTGGCGCGACCGGAAGCACCACGGTTCGGTGCACCATCCGGAACACCGGAAACCGGGCCGGTGACGAGGTGGTGCAGCTGTACGTTCGTGATTTGCTCGCCACAACAGCAAGGCCGGTCATGCAGCTCGAAGGCTTCCAGCGCGTGCATCTCGCACCGGGGGAGCAGCGCGAGGTGCTCTTCCCGTTGGGCCCGCCGCAACTGCAGATGGTGGACGAAGCCAACCATTGGGCGGTGGAGCCGGGGGTGTTCCGCGTCATGATCGGCAGCTCGTCGAAGGACATCCGTTTGCGAGGAGCGCTGACCGTCAAGTGACCAACCGTCGCGATTTCCTCACCCAGGCCGGTGCCATGCTGGCTGCGAGGCATCCGCTGACCGGCAGCGTACGCCCCGCCATGGCGCCGGCCCGCCCGACGCCATCGCGGCCGCAGCTTGACTGGCAACGCGACGAACTGGCGATGTTCCTTCATTTCGGCGTCAACACATTCACCGATCGCGAATGGGGCGACGGCAGCGAAGATCCCGTGATCTTCGCACCCCGTGCGCTCGATGCCAGGCAGTGGGCGCGATCGGCACGGGCGGCAGGGTTTCGCACGATGATCCTGACGGCCAAACATCATGACGGCTTCTGCCTGTGGCCGACGCGCACGACGGATCACTCCGTCGCCCGCAGCACCTGGCGCGACGGCAAGGGCGATGTGGTGCGTGAGCTGGTCGATGCCTGCCGCGCCGAAGGCCTCAAGGCGGGCGTGTATCTCTCGCCGTGGGACCGGAACGCGCCGGCCTACGGGGATTCGCCGCGTTACAATGAGATGTATCGCGCGCAACTGACCGAACTATTGACGCAATACGGCCCGATTCAGGAAGTCTGGTTCGACGGCGCCAACGGTGAGGGGCCGAACGGCAAGCGCCAGGTGTACGACTGGCCGCGGGTGTGGCAACTGGTCCGGCAGCTGCAATCAAACGCCGTGATGTTCTCCGACGCCGGACCGGATGTGCGCTGGATCGGCAATGAGAACGGCTCCGCGGGCGAAACGAACTGGTCCACGGTCGATCCCGCGGTGGTCCCTTATCCGGGGGCGAGTGGCGACGCCGCGACCCGGATGCTCCAGCAGGGCGATCCGGCAGGTTCCGTCTGGCGGCCCGGCGAAACCGATGTGTCGATCCGGCCCGGGTGGTTCTATCATCCCGCCGACGACGTGAACGTCAAGTCGGTCGACCGTCTGGTGGCGTTGTATTTCTCGTCGGTCGGCCGCAATTCCAAGCTGCTGCTCAACGTACCGCCCACACGCGAAGGACTGCTGCACGCTACCGACGTCGCTCGCCTTGCCGGGATGCGCACCACACTCGACGGCCTGTTCACCCGCGACGTCGCTGCCGGCCATCGGATGACCTGGAAGGTGAGTGGCCGGACCGCCACTGGTGAACTGGACCTCGGTCACGCGACGTCGATCGGTATCGTGGATCTCGCCGAGGACATTATGCATGGCCAGGTTGTAGCCCGGTATGCCGTTGAAGGTTCCGATGGCGGCTCGTGGCGAACGCTTTCTCGGGGTACGACGATTGGATACCGGAAACTGGACCGGTTCGCTCCCGTTACCGCCAGACACATTCGGTTGAGGATCGACGATGCGGCCGACAAACCGCGGCGTGTGCGCCTGCGACTCCACTCCGATGATTGATAACAAGTGCGACCATCTCTAACGCCCCCGCCTCGGCGGAAAGAGTCGGCGTGACGAAGAGCGATCCGCCCTATCCGCGTAACCGGCCGTCATAGATGCCGGAGCAAACGACTTTCCACCTTATCCTGCACACACACTGGGATCGTGAGTGGTACTTGCCGCGTGCCGCATTCCAGGCGAGGCTCGTCGCGGCAACCGGGAATCTGCTGGAGCTGCTCGAACGCGATCCCGACGCACGATTCGTCCTCGACGGGCAGACGATCATCCTGGAAGATGCGCTGGCGGTTCGGCCGGATTGGCGAGAGAGGGTCACGGGTGCGGTGACCCAAGGCCACCTCGAGGTCGGCCCATGGTACGTCCTGGGTGACGAACTGATTCCATCCGGCGAGTCCCTCCTGCGGAACCTGTTGCAGGGAGGGCAAGACTGCACCGCACTCGGCAGGCGAATGGCTGTGCTGTACAGTCCCGACGCTTTTGGGCATCCTGCAATCCTTCCAACACTTGCGAACGAGTTCGGCATCTGCGCCGGAGTGGCGTGGCGGGGCCTGGGCCATCCGAGCGGCTCGGAGCGCGACTTGTACTGCTGGCACGGTGCTGACGGCGCCGAAATGCTCCTGTATCATCTGCCGGCACACGGCTACGAGATCGGTGCTGCGCTCGCCGGCTCGCCGGAAGAATCGCGGCGACACTGGGGCGTAATTCGCCGGACACTCGTCGACCGGGCAGTCACGTCGCATGTCGCCGTGTTCATCGGCGCCGATCACCACGCTCCGCCGCACGACCCCCGCGTGCTGTGCGACCGTATCCAGGCGCTCGAACCCGACCACGCCGTCCAGTTGAGCACGCTGCAGGAGTACTTCGACTCGGTTCGGGCCGACCTCGACGCCGACCGGTTGAAGTCAGCCGTCCCGTCAGCCGGTGGGCGGCGGCCCGAACGGATCAGCGGAGAACTTCGGTGGTCGTACGGACACACCTGGACCCTCCAGGGTGTTCACGCGACTCGTGCCCGACTCAAGCGGCGGCACGGTGCGGCCGAACTGCTCCTCCACCGCCATGCGGAAGTCCTGGCGACGCTGGCGAGCTGGCGAACCGGTGAAGACCAGAGAGGACTGCTGCGCGTCGCATGGCGCACACTGCTGCAGTGCCAGTTCCACGACACCCTCTGCGGCTGCTGCAACGATCTCGTCGCGCGCGAACAGGAAACTCGCATCGTGTCGGTGTCCGCGCTCAGTCGCGAAATCGTGCGAACATCGTGGCAGCAGCTCACGCAACATGACCCCGATGCCGCCCAGGAGCAGCCCGCCACGGTCACGCCGACGTTGCTGGTGTGGAATCCGGTGCCACGGGCGCGGGGTGGGATCGTGACCGCGCAAGTCACCTGCTTCCGGCGTGACGTGATGGTGGGGCCGCCGTCGGGGCGCGCGCCGCGCACCGGCCCCGGGTTCCAGTCGTTCGCCCTCGCGAGCGTGGACGGCCAGGTCATTCCGGTACAGGTGCTGTCGGTCGCTCCGGGCACCGAGCGCATCGATGCCGGGCGGCATTATCCCGATCAGGACGAAGTCGATCGCGTCCTGGTGGCCTTCGATTCACCGGCTATTCCCGCGCTCGGTGCGGTCGGGTTCACGCTGTGCATGGCCAGCCGTACGCCCGTGCCGCAGGGACTCGAGGTGCACGACCGGCGGATCAGCAATAGGTATCTGGAGGTGCATGTCGGCGACGACGGTCAAGTGGACCTGATCGATCGGCGCAGCGAGCAACATTACGTCGATGTGGTGCGGCTGTTCGACGAGGAGGACCTCGGCGACACCTATACCCCGTGCGTGCGGAACGGTGGCCCGATGGTCTGGTCCGCGCGGCCGATCGATCGCACTGTGCTCGCGAGCGGCCCGCTCGTCGCCGCGATCGAGACGCGCTTCGCGATGCCGTCCGCCGGACACGGCGAAGTCGTGGGCCGCATGGTGCTGGTGGTCCATGCCGACAGTCCGGTGCTTCGCATTCGGCTCGAGATCGACAACCGTGCCAGCGACCATCGCCTCCGGTTGAACTTCCCGATCGGGGCCGGCACAGCCGCGACCGCTGGTGCTGCGTTCGGGTTCGAACAGCGCGATCCGGTCGACCACGAGACGAGGACCTTTCCCGCGGAACAGCCGGTGTCCACGGCACCGGCGCAACGTTATGTGGCCGTCGGCAGCGGTGACCGGGGCCTCGCGCTGCTCTGCCCCGGTTTCTTCGAGTATGAATGGACGGCACATCACGAATTGAGATTCACCCTGCTCCGATCGGTGGGAGAGCTCTCCCGCGGGGCGCTGCCCACTCGTCCCGGGCATGCGGGCTGGCCGATGGAGACACCGGACGCGCAGGAGCCCGGCCTGCACGTCATTGAATTTGCGCTCGCACCGCTCGCCGACGGCGAAGCGGACGACGTGATGGTGCTCGAGGGACTCTGGGAGAACACGTTCCTCGCACCGCAATCGACCTTTGTTCGCGATTTCACCGGTACCCTCCCCCTGCTCCGCGAGCTCGAGGTTGCGCTCGAGGGCGAGGGACTGGTTTTCGCATCGCTCAAGCCGCCGGAATCGGGACCTGGCGCGGTACTCCGCTGCTACAACACCCAATTCGCGCCGGTTGCTGGGCGCTGGGTGCTGGCCGGTGCCGTGGCGCGGGCCGAGCTCCTGCGCGCCGACGAGTCCACGCTCGGCCGGATCGATCTCGATGACGCGCATGTGGTTCCGTTTACAGCGCCAGCGCGCGGCATCGTCACGATTCTCGTCGCGCCAGGCCGGGGTTGACGGCCGGTTCCGGCTATGTTGCGCACGGCCGGGCCGGCGTCGCTACCGGTATTCCCGGACCCGCGACTGAACCGCTTCACGAAAGAACCCATGCGCATACTCCCCGCCACACTCGCAGCGATCGTCCTGCCGGCACGGCGGTCTCCCGCGCGAGCTGCCTGTACCGGCGTCGGTACTAACCGCTGGCCGGTGAAGGGAGGGTGCTGACATGGCGCTACGCCTCGCGGGGAAGCGGATCGCGATCCTCGTCGCCGACGGCGTCGAGGATCTCGAGTTCTACGTGCCGTTCATGCGGCTGCAGGAAGAAGGCGCTGAGGTGCTGGCCGCGGCGATAGATGAGCAGCCGGTGCGCGGCAAGCACGGCCTGGAGATCGTCCCGTCAGCCACGGTCGGGGCGCTGCAAGCCGCGGACCTCTTCGCCCTGGTACTCGCCGGCGGCTGGGCACCCGACAAGCTGCGGCGGTCCGTCGCAGTTACCAATCTGGTCCGCGATATGGATGCGGCCGCCAAGACGATCGGGATCATCTGTCATGGCGGCCTGGTCGCGATCTCCGCCAATATCGTCCGAGGCCGGAAGGCGACCGGCTCGCTCGGCATCAAGGACGACCTGGTCAATGCCGGAGCGACGTGGGTCGACGCCCCGGCGTTCCGGGAAGGTCACCTCGTCTGGGGACGCGTTGTCGCTGACCTTCCGACATTCTGCCGCGAACTGGTTGTGGCACTGACCGAGCCGGCGCGATAGCAGACAGCAATGCGGTTACTTGTTGCCGATCCGGTCGAGGATCTGCCCCAGCGCCTTGAGTTCCTCGCCATACTTCGCCCAGTCGCCGTTGCGCTGCGCGTCGACCGCGGCCTGAAAGTGGCGCCGCGCCTCGACCGCGTCCGCCTGGAACTGGGCATTGCCGCCCGAGGCGGCGGCGCCGGCTGATGTTGCCACCGCCGGCGCCGCCCGCGGGCGCGTGACCCCGCCGAACATCGTCGTCAGTGCCCCGTCGAGCGTCTCGTCCATCACCACCTGGTTTCCGTAGGCGACGACTACCCGTTTCAATTCCGGGATCCGCCCCTTGTCGGCTTGCAGATACAGCGGCTGCACGTACAGCAGCGATTGTTCGATCGGGATCACCAGCAGGTCGCCGCGCACCACCTTGGAGCCCCGCTGATCCCACAGCGAAATCTGGCGCGAGATGTCGGTATCCTGATTGATTCGCGCTTCGACCTGGGTGGGACCGTACACCAGGATCTGCCGCGGCAGGCGATACACCCTCAGCTTGCCGTACTCCGTGCCGTCGTTCCGCGCCACCATCCAGGCCGACAGGTTGTCCTTGCCGCGTTGGGTGAACGGCACCATGTAGATGTACTCGGCCCGCTGCTCCTCGGGGAGGCGCATCACGATGTGGCGCATGAATGGCACCGCGCCCGAGCTATCCTCAACCGCCGGAATCTGCCACTGATCGTTCCGCTGGTAGAAATCCTCCGGAGCATCCATGTGGTATGTGGTATACAGCCGGGCCTGCATTTGATAGAGCTCGTCCGGGTAGCGGATATGGGCCCGAAGGTCGGCCGGCATGCTGTCCATCGACGTGAAGATGCCGGGGAAGATGCGCGCCCAGGTCCGGATCAACGGGTCGTTCGGCGCACTGATATAGGCCTTGAGGGTCCCGTGATAGGCGTCGAGCACGACCTTCACGCTGTTGCGCATGTAGGTCGTGCCGTCCGACGATCGCTGCGCGTAGGGATAGCGGTCGGTGCTGGTGTAGGCGTCGAGGATCCACTTCAGCGTGCCGTCCGCCGCGATCACCAGATAGGGATCCCGGTCGAACTGCAGGAACGGCAGTGCACGACCCACGCGTTCCGTGATATTGCGATAGTAGAGCGCCTTGCTGTCATCGGTGATATCGCCGGAGAACAGGATCTTCGAGGTGCCGAACCGGATGGCGAACAGCAGGCGGCGCCATACGTTGCCAACGGGAACCCCGCCCGCGCCGGTATGGTTGGCGTACACGTTCTGGTCACCGACTGGGTGGTCGAACTCCTGCTCCTTTGTGCCGACGAAGGCGTAGTCGTACTGACTCTCGCCGTAGTAGATCTGCGGACGGGTGACCTTGAGCGACACGGTCGACACTGGTGGCAGGTCCTTGATGAAGAGTACCGGGAGCCCCTCGCTGGTCACCTGGTTGACCGGAGCGACCGTAAGGCCCATGCCGTGGGTAAACGTGAGATGTTCGTTGATGAACGTCCGGGTCGGGAGTGACGCCGCGTTCAACTCCCGGGGCGCGAGCAGGACCTGCCGGTACTTGCCATCGATCCAGTAACGGTCATCGTCGATGTTGAGGAAGTCGTAGTAGGTGCGGATCTCCTGCAGCTGCCCGAAAGTCTGCAGCAGCGGATCGCGGTCCCAGAGACGGACGTTGTCGATCGTCGCGGCGTTCGCCTGAATGTCGGCCAGCGCAAGGGTGCCGACATCGCTGAGATCCTTGACTTCCACACTATCGAGCCCCCACGCGGCGCGGGTCGCGGCAATGTGATAGCGGAGATACGGCGTCTCCCGCGTGAGTTCGGTCGGTGCGACCAGGAACTTCTGCATGACCATCGGGAACAGGCCGCGTCCAACCAGCGCCACGGCGGCATACCCCGCCACGGCCCACGCGCTGTAGCGCACCAGCTTGCCGCGTGCGCCGCCGACCAGTATCGCACCGGCGGCGACCAGCGCGAGCGCCGCCGAGAGGCGCAACATGGGCAGCGTGGCGTGGATGTCGGTGTAGCTGGCGCCGACCAGCGGGCCGGTCGTGGAATACAGCAGACTCGGAATAGCGACGAACCAGAGCCGGATTGCGGTAAGAACAAAAAGCGCCATCAACAGGACAGCAAGATGCTTCGTGGTCCCGGGCTCGATGATCCACCGGCGCGGCGGAGTGAAGATGATGTCGCCGCGCACCCAGTACACTGGCAACAGGAGGACGAGGGCAGCGAGCGTGAGGCCGTGCAACATTCCCACGCCGGCGTCGATCCCCGGCAGCGTGAACACGTAATAGCCGATGTCGCGCGAGAAGACCGGATCCGCGATGCCGAACCGGGTACCATGGGTCACCTGCAAGACCATGTCCCACGAGCCGCTCGCGCCAAGGCCGATCAGGACGCCAAGCACCACGGTGAACGGCAGCGTGGCCCGCCGAACCAGGGCAGTGAGGTTCACCAGGCCAGCGGCCCCGCCGGCCAGGGGTAGGTGGAACGGGACCGGTGCGAGGCCGCGCTGCGCCATGCGCAGGTTGAAATAGAGGAACGCGGTGGCCACTCCCCCGACGAGGACGAATAGCAGCGACCGTGTCTCGATCTCCCGCGTGAAGACCACTTGGTATCCGATTTCCCGGAAGAACCACCAATCGGTTATCAGCGTGACCAGCGCGGGAAAGAACCAGAGGCCCAGCAGGATCAGGAGGACGAACAGCAGCACAACTCGGCGACGGGACACGGGCGGTCCTTGGATCACGAGACAGGGACGATCAGCGCGACCTGAGAAGAACGCGCTCCGGACCGAAAAGGGGTAGGGCTGTCGAGCGAATCGGGGCGGCGCTCGCCGCCGGCACGAACCCATCCACCGGAGTTACGCGACGACATACGCCTCCAGCGCGAAGTATTCCGCCAGGCCCAGTCGATCCAGGAGTGCCGCGGTCTCCTTGTTGCGCGTCTCCACCCGCTGCCAGAATTCGCGGTCATCCTGTCCCGGAAACGGCGCCGAGTCCTTCTGCGACTGATGCTTGAAGATCGCCTGGATCTTCAGTCGCAGCTCTTCCTGCGCCAATGGTACCAACCAGGTGGCCTCCGTGACCGGCCACTCCTGCCACGCGCCACGATAAAGCCACACCTCCGGACGACCACCGCCTCCGGGATACGCCTCGGCCACGGCGGCATCGATCGCGTCCTTGCAGAGCCGGTGTGTTCCGTGCGGGTCGGACAGATCGCCGGCAACCAACAGCAGGTCCGGGCGCTCGGCCTCGAGCAATGCCCGGACGATGGCGACGTCTGCCGGGCCGATGGGATCCTTCTTCACCGTGCCGGTCCGGTAGAACGGCAGATCGAGGAAGCGGGCATCCTCCCGCCGCAGGCCGAGGGTTTCGATGCCGCTCACCGCCTCGGCCTCGCGAATGATCCGCTTGATGTCCTGCACTTCATCGATGTCCACGTCGTCGGGCGTCTTCGCATCGAGAAACGCCAGGACCCGGCCGCTCAACGCCGCCACGCGATCGCGCGCCAGGTGGTTGCTCGCCGCGAGACGCTCCAGCACATCCACGTACCGGCGGACGTCGTGGTCGAACACGGCGATGCTCCCGCTGGTCATGTAAGCCACGTGGACCCGATTGCCGTTGAGGTGGAGCTTGCGCAACAGGCCACCGGCGGAAATGACGTCGTCGTCGGGGTGGGGCGAGAAGCAGATCACCGCCCCGTCGCGCGGGAGCTTCGACCGCCCGCGAATACGGCCCCCCAGCGCGTTGAATACCAGGCCGTTGACGACACCCGCGTGGCCATGTCGCGCGAGCAGCGACGCGAGGTGGTGACCGATGTAATCGGATCCGGTGAGCTTGAGGATGGCCTTGCCAACCTGCTGCGACAGCCAGACGACGGCGCGCACCTCGAGCGGCGCCGTCCATTCCACTTCATCGACCAGCCATGGTGTCGCCACGCGGGTCAGGTCCGCGGCCGCCGCCGCATCGCAGTAGACCGTGACCGCGGGATGGCGTTGCAGGAACGTCGCCGCGACCTCGTGGTCGATCTCTCCCTCCACCGCCCGCCGCACGATGCCGCTCTTGTGCTCGCCGGTGGCGAGGAGGCAGATCTCCCGCGCCTCGAGAATCGTCGCCACGCCCATGGTGATGGCCTGGGCCGGCACGTTCTGCTCGCCAAAAAAATCCGCGCCTGCGTCGCGACGCGTCACCGTGTCGAGCGTGACCAATCGAGTTCGGGAGTCGGCGCCCGAGCCCGGCTCGTTGAACCCGATGTGGCCGGTCTTGCCGATGCCGAGCAACTGCAGGTCGATACCACCCGCATCGCGAATGGCTGCGTCGTAGGCCGCACATGCCTGGGCGACTTTATCGGCGGGCACGTCCCCCGGCAGGACGTGCGTCGCTGCCGGGTCGAGGTCAACGAGGTCGAACAGGTTTTCGCGCATGAAGCGATGGTAGGCGTGAATCGAGTCCGGGGCGATCGGCCAGTATTCGTCGAGGTTAAAAGTCTCGACGTGGCGAAACGAAAGCCCTTCCTCGCGGTGCAAGCGTACCAGCTCGCGGTAGACGCCCACGGGTGTCGAGCCGGTAGCCAGTCCCAGGACACAGCGGCGTCCTTCGGCATGGCGCACGCGCACCAGGGCGGCAATGCGGTGCGCGACGGCACGCGCAAGAGTGTCGGGGGGGTCCAGAATCTCGACCGGGAGGCGTTCGAAGCGCCGTGCCGTCACAGTCATGGCATGCCAGGACACGGGGACAGGCACGGCAGGAACCGCGAGCCCTGCTATTGGAACTGCAGATTGCGTTCGAAGTCGTCCGGGCTCGTGGCACCCGACTTGGCGACATCCAACGAAATGAGCCGCTCGGTGTACAGTGCGGTGAGGTGCTGGTCGAACGTCTGCATGCCGTACTGCGTGCGACCGTCGGCGATCAAGTCCGTGATGTCCGCGGTCTTTTCCGGATCGGCGATGCACTCCTCGATCGTCGCGGTATGGCGCATGATCTCGGCGGCGACGATTCGCCCTGTGCCATCGGCCCGCGGCAGCAGTCGCTGCGACACGACGGCCCTGAGGGACTCGGACAATCGCTGACGGACCACGGGCTGCTCCGCAGAATCAAACACGCCAATCAGGCGCGCGATGGTCCGCGGCGCGTCCGTGGTATGCACGGTGCTGAACACGAGGTGCCCCGTCTCGGCCGCCTTCAGCGCAATATCAATGGTCACCCGGTCACGCATCTCGCCGATCATGATGATGTCAGGGTCCTGTCGAAGTGCCGCCCGGAGCGCCGAATCGAAGCTATCGGTGTCGCTGCCCACCTCCCGTTGGATGACATTGGACTCTTCGTCACGGTGCAAGTACTCGATCGGATCCTCGATCGTGATGATCTTCTTGGAGCGCAGCCGGTTCACGTAACCCACCATCGCTGCGAGGGTCGTCGTCTTGCCGCTTCCGGTGGTACCGCTGACGAGCACAAGCCCCCGATCCTCGGATGCGATGTCGGCCAGGACCGGCGGCAACCCGAGTTGTTCGAAGGTCGGGATGACATCCGCGATGCTCCGAAGTACGATCGAAAACGAACCCCGCTGGCTGCAAATGTTGACGCGAAACCGGCCGACGCCGGCCAGCGAGTACGAACAGTCCAGCTCCGTCAGTCGCCGCAGGTAGTCCTGCACCGAGTCGGGTGCCGCCTTCCTCGCGCTCACGACGATTTCGGCGGCGATTGCGGCCGTGTCCATGGGCCCCAGCGTCGGAGAGCCTTCGACTGGCCGCACGTCGCCGCGGTTGCGGATCCGGAACGGACCGCCCGCGCTGATGTGCACGTCCGAGGCCTTGGCCTGGACGGCCTGCTTGAGCACCGCGTTGAACGCGTCAATCATGTTCCGGACCGCCGTCGCTGCCCCGCGTGAGCCATCGTGCCAACGGACTCACAAAGATAGCGACCCCGGCACGGTTGACAGACCTTGCCCGGCCCGGCGCACGCGCAACGTGCGTGATGGATGACGTGAGACCGCCAGGGTAACCACCGACGGGTGTCAGCGGGTCAACCGCCGGTCCTGCATTCCGTCCGAAATCAACGTGCAGCTGACCACCACGCAGACCAGCGCGACCCCTGGCGCAAGCCCCACCCACGGCGCGTTCACCACGGTGTCACGACCGGATGCAATCAGCGATCCCCACGAGGCGGCCGGTGGCTGGACGCCCAGTCCGAGAAACGATAGCCCTGCCTCGAGCGTGATGGCGTTGCCGATGCCGAGTGTGACGGCCGCCAGGACCGGCGGAGCCGCATGCGGCAGGATGTGCCGCAGAAGGATTCGCACCGGCCCCGCGCCGAGCGCGGACGCGCTATCGACGTACGGCCGCCCAAGTTGGGCGCGGGCTTCGGCGTAGACCAGGCGCGCGATCGGCATCCAACCGGTCACGCCGAGCACAATGACCACCTGCACCGCGCTCGGCTGCCACAGGGCGGCGAGGAGCAGCAGCAGCATGACGCGAGGTACGCCGAGTGCAAAATCCGTGATGCCGAGCAGGACGGCCGACATGCCACGCGGCGCAAAGGCGGCGCTGGCGCCAACGATGGTGCCAGTGATGAGCGACAGCGCCATCGTCAGCACGCCGACGCTCAGCGAAATGCGCGACCCGTACAGCAGCCGCGCCCATACGTCTCGGCCCAACCGATCGGTGCCAAGCAGGTGGAAGGTCCCGTACCCGTCGCGCGTCAAGGGCGACAGAAACCGGGTCAACACGATGTCGTGCGCACCGGCTGCCGGTGTGACCAGTGGCGCAAGCAACGCGAGTGTAGCGATGATCCCGAGCACCAGTGCGCCGGTTCGGGCGCGATAGTCAAGCCGGTTCATGCACCCGCCGGGCACGGGGGTCCACGATGCCGACCAGCAAGTCGGCGAGGATGTTGCCGAGCACGACCAGCACCGACGTCACGGTCGCCGCCGCCATCACCACCGGGTAATCTCGCGCCTGGACACCCTGAACCATGAGCTGCCCCACACCGGGCCACGCAAAGATCGCCTCGACAAACACGGTGCCGGAGAATAGTGCCGGCAACGACAGGCCCAGCAGGGTGACTACCGGGATCAACGCGTTGCGTAACTGGTGACGAACAACCGTGCGCCCACGCCCAACACCCTTCGCACGTGCCACCACCAGGAATGGCGCATCGCGGACCTCGCGCATCGCCGCTCGCACGAAGCGCGCGGTTCCACCGACGCCGATCAAGGTCAGCGTCATCAGCGGCAAGACGAGATGCCGCAATCGGTCCACCGTCTGTGCCGGCCAACCGAGGAAGTCGGCGTCCAGGCCGCTCGCACCAAACGCCGGCAGCATGCGGAGGCGGTAGGTGAACACCATGATCAACACCAGACCCAGCCAGTATCCTGGCATGGCATTGAGCGCCACGGTGACGATGGTCACGGAACCGTCGGCGATCCGGCTGTGCGTGTTGGCCTGATACGTCCCGATGGCAATGCCAAGCACGTAGGTAAGCCCGAGCGAGAGGATCACGAGGAGCGCCGTCGCCGGCCATGCCGTGGCAAGAAGCGACCTGACGTCGCGCCCGGTGGCGATGCTCGTGCCGAAATCGCCGGACAGCGCGTGAGTGAGCCAGATACCGTACTGCACGCTGAAAGGTCGATCGAGGCCGATCGCGTGGCGTGCCGCCGTGACCTGCTCGGTCGTGGCGGCGGGGCCGAGCAGGCGCTGCACCGGATCCCCGGGCGCGATATGCACCAGAATGAACGTGAGCGTCACCACGCCGAAGACGACGGCGAAGGCACGGACCAGACCGAGGACGACGCCCCTGGGCATGCGACGAATGTAGACTTGAGTGTGCCACGCTGCCTGTCGTTGTTCCTGATCAGCCTCACCCTCGCCTGCGCCGGGTACGCGACCCGGCGCGGCGAGACCATCATCTTCGCGTCAGGCGCCGACCTGCAGAGCATCAACCCGCTCCTCACCACGCATCCGTTGGCGCGGCAGGTGCAACGGTACGTCCTGCTGACCACGCTGGTCCGGTACGACTCGGCGCTCGTCGTCCGGCCGTACCTCGCGCGCAACTGGGAGTGGTCGGCCGATTCGCTCACGCTGACGCTCCACCTCAGCACCGCAGTCCGCTGGCACGATGGCGTCCCGACAACAGCACATGACGCAGCCTGGACGCTGGACGCGGCGCGAGACCCGGCGACCGGCTATCCGAGGGCAAATGACCTTGCCGATGTCGTTGCCGCCACGGCAGCGGACGATTCCACGCTCGGCATCGCGTTTCGGACACCACCACATGGCGTTCCGGACGTTCTCACCGACCTCGCGATCCTCCCGGCGCATGTGCTCGGCGGGGTACCGCATGCCCAGCTGCGTAGCGCCGCGTGGAACCAGGCCCCGGTGGGGAACGGTCCGTTCAGGTTCATTTCCCATACACCGAACCGCCGGTGGGTCTTCGCGGCGAACCGGGACTTCCCTGCCTCGCTTGGTGGGCCGGTGCGATTCGATCGGCTCGTGATCGCGGTCGTCGATGAGCCGACGACGAAGCTCGCCGCGCTGACGTCCGGCGAAATCGATTTTGCCGGCATCCAGCCGGCGCACGCGACGTTTGTCCGGCGGGACCCGCGGCTGATGGTGGTGGAATATCCGTTGCTCCTCACGTACGCGCTCGTGTTCAACACCCGCCGCCCCCCGTTCACGGACGTGCGGGTGCGGCGGGCCATCTCGCTCGCGATCGACCGACCGGCGATCGTAAACGGATACCTGTTCGGTTTCGGCACGGCTGCGTACGGTCCGAGCGCAGCGGCAGGTGCCGACACTCCCGCCGTCGGGCCGGACGTGGCAACGGCCGGGTCGATGCTTCGTCGAGACGCGCCACGGTTCGAGTTGCTCACCGTGGGAAGCGGCGAAGCGGCACTGGAGCAGATGCTGCAGAGCCAGCTCGCTGCGGTCGGCGTTCGACTGGAGATCCGCCAGCTCGAACTCTCTACGTTTCTCAGCCGGGTGCAGGGACCTGCTCACGACTTCGATGCGGCCGTGATGGGGATTTCCGGCGATTTCGGTCTGGGGCAATTGGCGCCGCTGCTCAACACCGCCGGCGTAGCGCACTCCGAGGATCGCGACTCGATGTTGCAGTTGTTTGCCGATTCCGTTCCGGCGGCGTTCCTTTATCACGCGCGCGGTGTCCAGGGGATGAATCGCCGGGTCCTTGGCGTGCACATGGACCTCCGCGGCGAACTCGCGACGCTGCATGAATGGCACATCGCACGGTGACCATGACCCGACCGACGACCGTGCGCACCTCCGCTCCGGTGCGGCTCGATTTCGCCGGCGGCTGGACCGATGTGGCGCCCTTCGCGGTCGAGGCTCGCGGCGTAGTCGTCAACGCGGCCATCGCGCTGCGCACCCGCGTCGAGCTGCGGCTCGAACAGCAGCGCTACGAGTTGTGGTCGGAGGACCTCGACGAACGCGCCGACGCGCCCACCGCGGCGGCATTCCGAGCCGACGGGCGCCTCGGGATACTCAAGGCCGCGGTGCGCACCTCGGGAATCGGTCCGTGCAGTATCCGAACTGCAGCTCAGGCGCCACCGGGATCCGGGTTGGGCAGCTCGGGCGCCCTCGGCGTCGCACTGGTGCACGCCTTGGGCGTCGCGCAGGGGCACGACCGCTCGCGCGGGGAGGTCGCCGAAGAAGCCTGGCGCCTTGAAACCGTCGACGCCGGTGTGCCCGGTGGCAAGCAGGACCAGTATGCGGCGGCGAATGGCGGGTTCCAGCAATTGCGGTTCGCCAAGGGGAACACGACCGCGCACCCACTTAAGATCAATCCCGGCTTTGCCGACGACCTCGCTCGACACATCGTGCTGTGTTACACCGGCAAGTCACGGTTCTCCGGCGACACGATCTCCAGGGTCATGACGGCGTACTCGAAGCGGGACCCGGCAATCGTCGGCGCACTGCACGCGATGGCCGACCTTGCCGAAGAGATGGCGCTGGCGCTGGGTGCGGCCGACACCGCCCGCGTGGCGCGCCTGCTCACCGCCAACTGGCACGAACAGCAGCGGCTCGACCGTTCCATGTGTACCGACGAGATGCGCCGGCTCGAGGCCGCCATGCTCGACGCCGGGGCGCTCGGCTGGAAGGCCGCCGGCGCCGGTGCGGGCGGCTCGATGTTCTTTCTGGTGCCGGGCGACGTCACTGCGGCGATTGTCGCCGCGCGACAGTCCGGGACGCAGGTGCTCCCGGTACGCTGGGATCTTCGCGGGCTTGGCCAGGATTGACAGTCCCCCGCGTCCAGGGCGATTCGCCAGTCGTGCCGTCGGGGGCACCCCGGTGTGCAATTGCAGGCCGCCCGCTGCCTCGCGCCACGAACCCGCCTAACATTCCCCGATGCTGACTTTCGACGCCCTGACCGCACGCCGTGCCGAGATCGACGAATCGCCGGACTTGACCCTGCTGCGCGATCGCCTGGTCGCCCGGGCTCAGCCGGTCCTCGTGCGCACGCCGGTCGTGCCGCGGGTCAAGGCGCTGCTGTCGCGTGACGGTGGCGTATGCCCCGACGATCCCTCACAACTCGTCTTCGATCCCTGGAGTCCCGACGCCCACCGCTGCCCGAGCTGCGGGCGGAGCTTTTCCGGCGAGCGACACGGCCGGCATTGGGCTCGAGCGCAGCATCTGTGGGTGGCGGAGCGCGCGGCGCATCTCGCCACGGTGCACGCGCTCACCCACGATCCCGCCGCCGCTGAACGCGCGCGTGACCTGTTGACGGCCTACTACGACCTGTATTTCGAGCTTCCGAACAGTGACAATGTGCTCGGGCCATCGCATCTCTTCTTCTCGACCTACCTCGAGTCGATGTGGTTACTCGATTATCTCGCGGCCGCATTCATCCTGCGAGAGATGAATGTGCTCGACGACAACGACATCGGTCGAATTGACGCCATCGCGGATGAGGCGGCCACCATCATCGCGGAATTCAACGAGGGCTTGTCGAATCGCCAGACGTGGAATGCCGCGGCACTCACCGCCATCGCCACGTGGTTCGGCGACGAGGATCTCGCGGTGACGGCGATCGAAAGCCGGACCGGCCTGGTCGGGCACCTTGCCGATGGCTTCGGCAGCGATGGCATGTGGTGGGAAGGCGAGAACTACCACCTGTTCGCGCTGCGAGGCCTTCTCATCGGTCTGCAATGGGCGGGGACAGCCGGCGCGGAGCTACTGGACGCCACCGAGGTCGCCGCGCATCTCGGTCAGGCGCTGATGGCACCCGCCGACACGTCGCTGCCGGATTTCACCTTCCCCGCGCGCAAGGATGCCCGCTACGGCATATCGCTGGCCCATCCGGCGTACCTCGAATGCTGGGAATCCGGATACGCGGCCCTCGGGTCGCGCGCACCGGCTGAGCTGGCACCATGGCTTCGCGCCCTCTACCAGGTGCCGGCGCGGACTGAGCTGACCTACGACGCATACCTGCACGAGGCCGCCGAGCCACAGCCGGTGCGGCGCAGCCGGGCGGATCTGTCATGGTGGGCGTTGCTGACCATGGCGCCTGCGCTTCCGGCGCAGCCTGCCGCATGGTCGGGGCGGAGCCGGCTGATGGAGCAGCAGGGGCTGGCAGTCATGCGCCGCCGTGATCGTTACGCAAGTCTCGAGTGCGCCGGCGGCGGCGGCGGTCATGGTCATCCCGATCGACTGCATCTCACGCTCCACGCCGGCGGCGTGCACTGGCTGCCGGACCCTGGCACCGGTTCCTACGTATCCCGCGATCTCTTCTGGTACCGCTCGACGCTGGCGCACAACGCTCCCATGCTCGATGGACTCGATCAGCCCGCCGGTGATGTCGCGCGCTGCGTCGCTTTCGCCGTCAGCGGCGAGTGGGCGTGGAGCGCCGGCGTGTGGCACGATGTGCGGCGCACGGTCGTCGCCGGCGCGCGGTGGATTGTCGACGTGGTGCACTTCGAAGGCGACGGCGCACGCCAGCTCGACCTGCCGTGGCATCTGGCTGGTGAAACGTTGGTCCTGGGCGACGGCGCCTGGCAGCCGGATACGATAGCGAGTGACTTCGTGAGCGGCGTAGAACGATTCATTCCGGTCCACGGCACCGCACCGTGCGTCGCGGCTGCGGCGGAGGGCCAAGCACTGCGCGCCTGGTTCGCCGGGGATGGCGACCTGCTCCGCGCGCACGGTCCCGGACTGCCAGGATCCCGCGAGACACGGCAGTTCTACGTGTGGCGATCCCGCGGAAACACCGCGTTCGTCGCGACCGTACTTGACCTCGCCGGTGCGGTCACCGCGACCGAGTGTGAGGGGACGCTGGTGCGCGTGCGCGAGGGCGATATCTGCACGACGGTTCAACTCAGCGGAGCGGAGGCGACGATCGGTCACGGTACGGAGCGCGTCGTGCTCGCCGGCGTGCGCCCATCTCCGCTGCGCGCCGCAACCTTCGTCATGGACCGGCCACCGGTCACGCGCGGACAAGCGGCTTGGATCGATCCGGCTCCGGCGCTCGACGGATCACTCCGGGGATTCAACCGGTCGCTGCCGTTGACGCTGCAGGAGGAGTTTCAGTACTTCCGCAGCGAGACGCCATACTCCGGCACTGACGATTTCTCCGCCACGGCCTACGTCAACTGGTCCGATGAGGACCTGTATCTTGCCGTCGACGTCACCAAGCCAGGGCTCGTCCTGCGACCGGCGGACGCGCCACCGCTGGCGCTCGATAACGAACCGGATGACATCAACGCCGATGGCATTCAGGTGTACCACCGCGACGCAGATCGGCGGGTCCGAGGCTGGCTGATCAGGCCCGCCCCGGACGGCAGCCTGCTGAGCCGCTCGATCGGTGAGGCGGCACCCGGAGACGGCGTCAGCGGCGCGTGGCGGCAGACGTCGCGTGGCTACTGCATCACGGTGAGAATCCCCTGCCCGCGGCTTGGGACCCTGCGACAGCACGAGCGGTTGAGCTTCGACTTGATCGTGAACGAAATGCGTGAGGGACGCCAGCGCCGCACCGGACAGCTGGTGTGGAGCGGCGGTCCAGGCTGGGTGTACCTCCGCGGCGACCGCCAGGACCCCGCCCTCTTCGGCGAGCTGGAGCTCCTGGGATGACGATCGTCGGATTCACTTCTACCGGTAGCAAGCGGCCGCACGCATTGTTCGGCCCGGACGTTGAGGGGCTACCGCAGCGAATGCACCGCAGCGCCGGCTGCATGGTGCACGCGACGGATGGTCGCGAGTATCTCGACTTCATCATGGCGCTCGGTGCCGTCGCGCTCGGGTACGGCCACGCCGACGTGACTCGCGCCGTGATCGACGCCGTCGAGCGCGGCACGATCGGCCCGCTGTCGCCTGACGACGAGTCGTCACTCGCCGCCGAGCTCGGCGCGGCGATGCCGTGGCTCGAGAACGTCCTGTTCCTCAAGACCGGCGCCGAGGCGGTCGCCGCCGCGGTGCGCATCGCCCGCGTCGCGACGGGCCGGCGTCACGTGATCGGGTGTGGCTACCACGGCTGGCTCGACTGGTGCAGCGACGCCGACGGCGTTCCGCTCGCGACACGGGATCTGTATGCCACGGTCCCGTTCAACGACGCCGAGCAGACGCAGCATCGGATCCGCGCGGCCGGCGATCGCCTCGCCTGCGTCGTGGTCGAGCCGGTGATCGATGAAGCCCCGGGCAGCGAGTGGCTGGCGGTCCTTCGCAGTGAAACCGAACGGGTGGGCGCGATCCTCATCTTCGACGAAATCAAGACGGCGTTCCGGATCGCCATTGGCGGCGCCGCCGAAAAATGGGGCGTCAAGCCGGACCTGACCGTGCTCGGGAAGGCAATGGCCAACGGGTATCCGCTCGCCGCGGTTGGTGGCAGTCGTGCGCTGATGCACCATGCCACTCGCACCTGGATCTCGTCGACGATGGCGACCGAGTTCGTTTCGCTGGCCGCCGCGCGGGCGACGGTGGCCGCAATGAAGGCGCACGATGTGCCGCGGCGATTGGACGCCGCGGGCAGTCGTCTGCTGAACGGGCTGAAGCGACTGGCAACGCAGCACGGTGACCTTGGGATCCGTGTCGCCGGCATTCCACAGATGTGCTACTTGCGGCACGACAACGTGCAGACGTCGCATCGGCTTGCCATCGAGTGTGCGCGTCGCGGGCTGCTGTTCAAGCGGACCGCGTACAATTTTGTGTCCCTGGCGCACGACGAAGCCGCGATCGACCGCGCACTCGACATTCTCGCTGACGCGCTGGCGGCATGCTGATCGACGTGCATGCGCACTTCTATCAGCCTGCCGGTGCGCGTGCCGATTGGGCCGAGCGTAACGCGTCCCGCCTGCGCGCAGGCGAGCAGATCGGCATCACGCGCCATGTCGCGTCGATTCTGGGCAGTTGGGGACGGACATCGCCCACGTACTTCCCGTCGCCCGCGGACGTCACGTCCGGCAACGATGCGTTGCTGGCCCTGATGCGCGCGCACCCCGACCGGATCAGTGGTTACGTCTGCGTCAATCCCAACTACACCGGCCACGCGCTCGCCGAGATCACCCGCTGCCTGGCAGCCGGCATGATCGGCATCAAACTGGCCGCCAGCCGTCGTGCCAACGATCCGCTGCTCGACCCGATCGGCGACGCGGCGCGCCGTTACGGCGTGCCGGTGCTGCACCATGTCTGGCAGCACCGGCGCAGGGAATGGCCGGGCCAGGAAGCGTCCGACGCCGCGGAGCTCGCGGAACTCGCCGCGCGACATCCGCTGGTACCATTCATTCTTGCCCACATCGGCGGCGGCGGCGACTGGGCGCATTCGCTGCGTGCGATCCGCGACGTGGCCAACATCTCCGTCGACCTGTCGGGAAGCGGCGTGGACGGCAGCATGCTGGAACGCTGTGTCGACGCCGTCGGCGTCCCACGGCTGCTCTGGGGCTGTGACCTCACCATGTGCACGGGGCTGGCCAAGCTTCGCCACCTCGAAGGACTGCTCTCGGCTGACGACCTCGAGCGGGTCCGCTGGCGGAACGCGGCGGCGATCTTTCCCGCGGGAAGCCTCGCCGCATGACTCAGGTTGATGTGAACGTGTTCCTCGGCGAGTACCCGTTCCGTGACATCGGCAGGTGGGACACGCCGGTGCTGCTGCGTGAAATGACGCGGGTCGGGACCGACGAAGCCTGGGTATCGCACCTGGGGGCCATCTATCGACGTGACGCGGCGGCCGGCAATGCCGCGGTGTACGCTGCCAGTGCCTTCGACCCACGGCTGCGACCGATACCGGTCGTGCATCCGACGCAGCCGGGGCGGAGTGCCGCCCTCGATGAGGCCGTCACTCGCGGCGCTCCTGCGGTCCGCTCCGATCCGACGCTGCACGGTCAGGCCCCCGCGGGTGACGAGATGCGGCAACTGCTCGCCGCGTGTGCCGAGCGGCGGCTTCCGCTGATGATGGCCGTTCGCCTCGAGGACATCCGTCAGCGTCACCCCGACGACGTGGCGACCGATCTGCAGCCGTGGGCCGTACGCCAGCTCATTCGGAGTCACCCGGCAGCGCGCCTGATCATTACCCATGCTGACCGCGAGTTCATCGAACAGGTGCACTTCGGCTCGACGCCGGAGGAAGCAGCTCGGCTGCTGTGGGACATCTGCTGGGTCTGGGGACCGCCCGAAGATCATCTCGAGCTGCTGTTGCGCACCGTGGGAATCGAACGGTTCACGTTCGGCACGGGCGTGCCGCTGCGCCTGCTGGAAACATCCGTGGCGAAGCTGGATCTGCTGAATCTCGACGCGGAGTCACGCGCTCGCGTGACCGCCGGGAACCTGCGGGCATTCACCGCGTCCCCGCGGTCCTGAGCCCTTCGACAAGCTCAGGGCAAGCTACGCGAAGAACGGCCGGCGGTCACGCCATCCATTCCTCGAGATGTTCCCGCACAAAGCCGTCGTCCGCGAAGTGCGGGTACATGCGACAGACACGATTGATCTCGACGCGCTGCCCCGGCGACAACTCGTCGCGCGGATCGAGACACCACCGTCCCGCGAGCAGTCCCTGCCGGCGCAAGACTTCATGAATGCCCGGGATGCAGCCACGGAAATCGTTCGCCGCGTCGAAGATTGCACCGTTCGCGTCGGTGACCTGTGCCGCCGCGGCCAGCAGTCGCGCCGGGACCGGTGCTCCCGTGCGCGCGACGGCCGCACAGGCGTGGTGGTGCCTGACCGCGGTCCGGGTCCAGAAGGCCCAATGGCCGAGCAGGCCCCCCACCATCCGCACCGGGTGCTCACCGCCGACATGGTATCGCGTGAGGAGGTCCAGCAGGATGTGATCGTCGTTGCCGGTGTAAAGCGCGATGTCGTTCGCCCGGCCCGAGTCGACGACGGCGCGAACGACATCCAGTGTCGCATACCGATTGAACGGCGCCACCTTGATTGCCACGACATCGGCAATCTCGGTGAACTGCCGCCAGAACCGGTAGCTGAGCACTCGTCCGCCAACGGCCGGCTGGAGGTAGAAGCCCATCACCGGCAGCATGGCCGCGACTGCCCGCGAATGCGCGAGGAGCCGGTCGTCGCTCGCGCTCGCCACGGAGCCCAACCCGAGCAGGACAGCGTCGTAGCCCAAGTCCCGCGCCATGGCGGCCTCGCGCGCGGCCTGCCGTGTGTGACCGATCACGCCCGCGATCATCACCGGGCGCCGCGCGGGCGCGCGCCACGTGCGCGCCGTCTCAACTGCGAGCTGTAGCACCGCCTGGAGCAGTCCGCGCCGCGGCTCGTGGATCGCGAACTGCGTCGTGTGCACGCCGACGGCCAGACCGCCGGCGCCCGCGTCGAGATAGTAGCGCGTCAAGGCGCGCTGCCGGCGCTCATCGAGACGGCGCGAGGCGTTCACGGCAAGTGGGTGCGCCGGGATCACCAGTCCAGCGCGAAGTGCGGCCCGCGCGGCGATCAGAACCGGCCCTCGCGTTCCTCAAAATGCGTCGGCTGGTGAAGCGACGGCCCGCCCCGCGCCACCCAGCCCGCGACGTGCTCGATCATCTCATCGATCCCAACCGGTGCCCGGCCGAACAGCTCCTCGCAGCGCGACGCATCGCTGAGAAGTGCGGTGGCGCCCGCCGCCCCGTGCAGCCGCGGCGCGATGCCAAGTCGCCGTCCGAGGCCCGCGGCGAGGTCGCGGATCGAATGCGCCGGGGACCCGGTGACATTCAATACCAACGGAGGTGACGTACATCGCTCCAACATTCGCAACGCAATGGCGTTGGCGTCGCGCTGCCAGATGACATTCACAAATCCCATCGACAGGTCGACTGATCGTCCGGCGAACACGCTGTCTGCGATGTCCCGCAGCACCCCGTATCGGGGCTCGACCGCGTAATTGAGCCGCAGCAGTGCCATCGGGGTCCGGTTGCGGGCCGAGAAGAACTCGAACACGCGCTCTCGCGCCAGTGCGGCGTGGGCGTACTCTCCGACCGGTCCGACTGGATCGTTTTCCGTGGGGCCCTGCCCAAGCACCGGGCTGAGCGGGTAGACGTTGCCGGTAGAGAACGCCACGATGCGCGACGCCGCGAACCGCTCGGCGACCGCGCCAGGCACGTACCCGTTCGTCGCCCAGGTCGCCGGCTGATCACTCGAGGTACCGAACTTGCGGCCCGCCATGAAAATGATGTTTGCGGCGTCCGGCAGCCGATCGACCGCGCGACGGTCGAACAGATCGCACACCACCGTTTCGACGCCGTCGCGGTCGAGCGACGCACGGACCGCCGGGTGACCAAAGCGAGATGCGCCGATGATTCGCCGCCGCACGCCGGCGGCCCGCGCTGCCCGAGCGGCGAGTCGCGCCAATGACGGACCCATCTTGCCGGCCACGCCGAGGATGAGGACGTCGCCCTCGAGACGAGCGAGCGCTGCGACCACTTCCGGCGTCGGCGCAGCGAGGAGCTGCTCGAGCTCGTCGTCGGTCATGCGCTCGCCCTACAATCCGGGGGTGCGGGTCTCGCGACAGGTGCCCACGGGCGGGATCTCGTACCACTTGATGTTCTCGCTGCTATCGGTCGCCGTCGCGACCTCCCCGCCGCGCCGCTGCACCGTCTTCGCCGTGACCCTGACGCTGAAGACGACAGCGGCACCCGGCAGCCTGGCAATCGTCACGTCGCGCGTCGTGGTGTTGCTGCCAATCCCCTTGGAGTAGGACGACGACGAGCCACCGTCGAGATCGCAGACGAGGACGAGCGCGTCGCCCTGCAATCGAAGGATGTGGTGCGTGCTGAACGTATGGCTGGTTTCGAGCGTGAATGGCTGGTGGTTGATCTCGACGTCGTACAGATCCCTTGTGCCGAGGAACCGAGTGAATTGGACACCCCGCACACCCAGGTCGGCGGGTGTATGGGCGTGTTCGAGCAGTACCGGACGAGCGGTAGCGCTACCGGGGTCCAGCACCGCCACGAGAACTCCGGTGTCGCGTCGGGTGGCGAGGAGGGTGAACAGCGCATCACCCTGCCCGGTCCCGTGCCCGACCACGACCGGGTTGCGGAAGCCGGCGTTGCTAACGGCGCTTGCCACGCGGGCAAACCGCGCGCCCTCGCGGGCGTCATTGGGCGAGAGTCCCTGCCCGTGGAGCGCAACGCGCGTGGCGAGCAAGGCGATACCGGCGGCGAGCGCGCGACTGGCGATCATGACTTGCCACCGCCGCCGAATCCGCCGGCGGCTGCAACAAGAAGGACCAAGTGAGTGGAGTTGTTGCATTGGGAAACCCGACGTGCTGTTGGGTAAGGGGAAAAGATATCCCCGGGAGCCGGTCGCCGGTGGGGCGCTCTTGGATATCGACACACCGGAAGATTTTGCTGCGCTCACGCAGAACTGATCCATCACTCGCTCACCGCTCAGACCGCTGTATCACTCTCTTCTTCCGCGGCGGTGTCGTCATCCTTGCGCGGGCTGACATCCTTGTCGTCGTCGCTGCCACCACGAAATCCGTCGGCGAAATGCTCGGCGGACTCGTTCTCGAACAATGCGGCGAGGCTATCTCCCGTCTTGCTCGCACGCCCTGTCAGCTCTTCGGTGGACGGCGTTGCACGCCCAAGGTCAGGTACGTCGGGATGATCGGGATTGGTGCCATTCGTGGGAGTCGTCCTCTTTGGGTCGTTCCGTTCGGCCATCGAACCCTCCTCCGGTCACCTGCTGGTCGGAGTGACCACGGGCGGTCGCTCTGCCATAGAACGCTCTCGATGGCCCTCCGATGCACACCGATCGCGCGAGCGCCGCTCCAGGAAACCGGCGGCAGGCTCACGGATGCTGGAATCGCCTGCCGCAAGCGCTGTCCGCCGAGAGCGCAACGTCTATCTCCCGACTGCCGCTACACTCCGGCGATCCCACCAAGGAATCCGAGGTAGGTCCCGCGGAAGCGCTGCATACCGGGTGACACTGCCCGGTCCCCCGGGCCCGGCGCTAAGTTACCCGTTCGGCCATTCCACCTGGAGCCAGCCATGAAATCCCCCCTCGCATGCATCGCGGCAGGCATGCTGTTCAGCGCCGTGCTGTCGCCGTCACCTGCCACTGCCCAGATCGGCGGGATCATTCGCGGTGCCGTCAACAACGCGGCGCAGACCAAGATCGACAACATGGTCAACTGCGCGGTGAACGACCAGGACTGCATCGACAAGGCGCACGCCGACGGCAAGAAGGTCACGGTGGTCGACGCGAAAGGAAAGCCGCTCAAGGACCAGTCGGCGGCCAACAACCCCAAGAACGACTCCACCGCGACGGCCGACTCCAATGACCCGCCCGGCAAGGGCGTATGGTTGAACTACGACTTCGTACCGGGCGAGCGGACCATCTGGTTCGAGGACTTCTCCGGCGACGACGTCGGCGATTTTCCACGCCGGATGCAGTTGGTCGACGGCAACTTCGAAGTGGTGAACGTCAAGGGGAAGAAATATCTCCGCACTACGACCGGCGGCACGGTCAGGATCACACTTCCCGAAACACTCCCCGCCCGGTTCACGGTTGAGGCCTCATACTGGGCCGCCGGGAACACCAACTGGCTCACGTTCCGGACGGGCGACGGCGCTACGTGGGACTGCAGCAAGACGGGCGCCGGGGTGTCTGCCGATGGCGTCCGGTCGGGCGCCGAGGGCGATCCCGCGCCAGAAACCGCCTTCGTGAACTGCCGTTTCACGATCGACATGCGATACATCAAGGCCTATTACAACGAGAAGCGTGTCGCCAACCTCCCGAACGCAGCCGTCGCCCGAGGGACCACGATGGCAATTCAGGTCCCCGGTTATGACGAAGGTACGCTGCTGACCGACATCCGCATCGCGGCCGGCGGCAAGAAGCTCTACGACGTACTTGCGGCCGACGGCCACGTCGCCACGCAGGGCATCCTTTTCGACATAAACTCCGACAGGATCCGCGGCGAATCGACGCCCACGTTGAAGGAGATCGGTGAGATGCTCCAGCAGCACGCCGACCTCAAGCTCACCATAGAGGGACACACCGATAACACCGGCACCGCCGCGGGCAATCAGACGTTGTCGGAAAAGCGCGCCGTCTCGGTGCGCGAATACCTGATCGACAACTACCAGATCGACGCCGCCCGGCTCAAGTCCGCCGGGTTCGGTGCGACCAAACCCGTGAGCCCAAACGACACGCCCGAGGGGCGACAGAACAACCGGCGCGTCGAGTTGGTGAAGAACTGACAGCCGAACACACGGGGAGCGGCCAGACTCGCACACGGAGCTCGGATGCACTGGGACACCGGTAACATCGCGTTCATGCTGGTCTCGACCAGCTTGGTCATGCTGATGACACCCGGGCTCGCCTTCTTCTACGGCGGGCTGGTGGGCCGCAAGAATGTGCTCGCCATCATGATCCAGAGCTTCGTATCGATGGGTGTGACGACCGTGCTCTGGGTCGCCGTTGGCTACTCGATGTGCTTCAGCGGCAGTTACGGCGACGCCGTCAATCCCGACATCGGCGGCGTGATCGGCAACTTCCACCTCGCCTTTCTTCACGGCCTGACGCCCACCACACCGTTTCCCGGCTCGCCCACGATCCCGCTGATCGTATTCGTGGCGTATCAGATGATGTTCGCGCAGATCACCCCGGCCCTGATCACCGGCGCGTTCGCCAACCGCGTCACGTTCAAGGCGTACCTGATGTTCCTGGTGGCCTGGCTGCTGCTCGTGTACTTCCCGATCGCGCATATGGTATGGGGCGGCGGCATCCTGCAGAAGCACGGCGTGCTGGACTTTGCCGGCGGCATTGTGGTCCACGCAACGGCCGGCTTCGCAGCGCTCGCGGCGGTGTTCTACGTGGGAAAACGGCGGGTGCAGGATCCGGGCTTGCACAGCATTCCGCTCGTCGCCCTCGGCACGGGGCTGCTCTGGTTCGGCTGGTACGGCTTCAACGCCGGGAGTGAACTCAAGGTCGACCCGGTCACGTCGCAGGCGTTTCTCAACACCGATGTCGCCGCGTCGTTCGCGGCAATAACATGGCTGGTACTCGCGTGGACGATCGAAAAGAAGCCCAAGTTCGTGGGGCTCCTCACCGGATCAATCGCCGGACTCGCCGCAGTAACACCTGCCGCGGGTTATGTCACAACCGCGACCGCCATCCTCATCGGCGTGCTGGCAAGCCTGATCTGCTATTACGCCATCTGGCTCAAGAACCGGCTGCAGTGGGATGATGCCCTCGACGTCTGGGGGGTGCATGGTGTGGGCGGCGTGGTGGGTGTGATCTCGCTTGGCCTGTTCGCCGTGAAGGCGGTCAACCCGGATGGCGGCGCCAACGGACTGATGAATGGTGACGCGTCGTTCGCGGTGACGGAGATTGCCGCGGTGCTCGGCGCAGCGCTCTATGCATTCGGGTTCACGTACGTCATGCTGGCCGCGATCAACCGAATCACGCCGGTGAAGGTGTCACCAGCCGACGAGGAGGCGGGGCTCGATCAGACGCTGCACGGCGAGCGAGCCTATATCTAGAACGGCGGGGGACATCCGGCGGGGGTGGACGGCGTCATCTGCAGGCGATTGCCGTTCACCCCATCGAGCAAGTGGGTATACGCTTCCGTCGCGCTGTCAGGATGGACTGAGATCAGCCCGTTCACCCGCGCGATTAGCGCGCTGATTGCGGTCCATTCATGCGCCACCGGATCGTTGATCGTCGCACCGCCATTCAGCCCGCCGAATGCCACGTTCAGCCCGGTGACCGCAAGTGCGGCCGATTCGCGAACGCCCGCGCTTCCCGATCGGGTACGCAACAACCACCGTCGCAGTTGATCATACGCCTCGGCTCCCTGGCGGGGTACGCTGAATCGCGACGTGTCCCCGACCAGCCGCAAGGTACTGTCGATCAGCAGGCGCCACGCCGAGTCGTGCGTCGCAAGCACCGCCCTGCCCTTGTCGCTCGTCCAGAACACGGCCTCGTGGCCGCCGCGACCAGCCACGACACACACACGTCCAAAGTCCACGCCGGTCACATAGTCCAGATCCCGCATGTGAACGCGGTAGCCCGCACCGATCGGGACCACCCGACCACCCGGCGTTCTCGACGAAGGCCGTTCCGTCGCCGCCCAACCGCCCCGAGTGGCCGCCGGTGAGGACACGACGTAATCGACTCCACCATAGGTGGGATCAGCCGGAAATTCCCGGCTGAAGCCACCGCTCGCATCCGTCTTCAGCCGCATCGACTGCGCACCGGAGATCTCGACCAGCCAGCCGGCCAGTCCAGGCTCGCCACCGTCGCGAACGCCATTGTGATTGAGATCGAGATACGTAGTGCCGGTGATGGAAGCCCGCATGCATCCCGGCACGCGAAACGCCCCGATCCTGGTCGAATAGCTCGGAGCACCCTGTTTCACATAGTCGCCGACATACCAGAACGTGCAGTCGTCGGTTGGGTCCATTGCTGTTGTAGTGTAATCCTCCCAGCGGGTGGGACCCTTCTGCGAGGCTTCGCCTTGCACCAGCACCGTTTCACGAAAGCCCAGTTGGCCCGGTGGATCATTGGCAAGTCGGGCGGCGAACCGCTGGCCGGGAAAGTTGCTGCCGCCACCAAACGAATACCCGATCCCGATATTACCCTGACGATCCATGTCAATGCTGCCCATCCAGCGAAACAGGCTGTCCGGCGCGTACGTGCCCTGTTGATACAGCACCGGGTCGCGACGTGCGTCGAGCCGGAACTCGTACCAGCGCACACCACCACCGCCGGCCGCCGTATTGACCGAATGCAGCGCCAGGATGGACTCGTGCCCGTTGGTGTTCCGGTACACGACCCGCTGCATCAGCTTGTCTCCCTGCGCGTCGAGCCGGGTAGCGGTGTCGGGCTGCGGCACGCACTTCGTCAGCTGTCCGTTGCAGAGGTAGTGATACGGCGCAACCGGAATCCTGACAGGCCCGCTCACGCCCGTATTGGCCGGGTTGTCCCAGTCGACATGGAACTGCCACGCGTAAATGGCGTCGTCCTCGAAGATGCTGTGCAGCTGCGCGCCGCCGGCTGCGAGGACGATATTCGGCGCGCCGAGGGGCGGCGTGCCCTGGCCGTCGATGTCGGCGTTGTTGAGGAAGTTCACGTTGTCGATGATGATGCACTGTTCCGTCGCCGCGAGCCCGACCAGCATCTTGTTGCGGTCAGCGACACAGAAGTGTTTTTGAATGAAGTTGTCGCTGGTGCTGCTCGGGACGTAGTAGCCGTCGGGCCAGACTGCGGGCCGCGGGTAGTCCGGGAAGAGGGGGCGCAGGAACTCGTAGCGATAGTAGGGGCCCAGCGGATCGGGCCCGACGCTGACCGCGTAGCACATCGAGTAGGGGCCACTGGGCCGCAACCCGCCGGCGCCGCGGGGCCCACCGGTACCACGCGGCAGCGGTGGTGGTGGCGGCGGCGGTGGCGCCGGTGTGTTGATCAGCCCGGGTGGTCCCGGCTCGCCCGGCTGGCCGCTCTGCCCTGGGCGGCTGACTCGACCAAGCGCCACCGGCGCCGTCGTGTCCGCCGTGAACACCGGGAGCACATAAAGCCACCGGTGGGCGAGCTGGTCGTATCGCACTACGGCATCACCACTATTGCGCGTGTCGCACGGACCGCCGAACCCGGTGAACACCGCATTGCTGCGCATCGGGCCGTAGAGGACCTTGCCCGTGGTGTCGAACATTGCGCCCTTCTTGGTGAACACCGCCATGCCGCCGTTGACGATCTGCACGATGTGGTTCGGTCCCACGGCAAGCGTGTTGTCCGACGGGTTCCCCAACCGCCGTCCCGCCCCTTGCGGACCGGTAAATCCCCAGCCAAGACCGTCGAAGCTGGCGATGACCGGCAGCGCCGGATGTGGTCCCGGCGACCGTTGTTCGATCTTCGCTCCGGGGGCCGGCTGGCGAGTCTGTGTCGGCGCCTCGCCCGCAGTATCGGCGTGCTCAGGGTCCGGCGGATATACGCCCGCAGCACGAGCGTCTTGGCCGGCACCACCCGCCGCCATGCCACCGCCGTTGGCCCGGGCGCGCATCGCGAGCGCCGCAAGACTCGGCGACACATCCGCAGCGGCCGCGCGGTGCACGGTCGCGGGATGAACCGTCCACGGGCTGTCATCGCGATGCTGCTTGACGACGAGGGCTGCAGCGGCGACAAGCACGGCGACACACCCGATCGCGGCCAGCAGCCAGCCCCGCGGGGTCATGCTGCGGCTGTCGCCTTGGCGCGTACTTGCGTGAGCCAGCCATGCCGGTCTGCGATCACACCGGTGGCAAGGTCGAGGTACTCGCGCTGGAGCCGGGCCGTGATGGGGCCGCGCTCGCCACTCCCAACGGTGATACGGTCGACGCTGCGCACCGGGGTCACTTCCGAAGCCGTCCCGCTGAAGAACACCTCGTCGGCCATGTAGAGTATCTCGCGCGCCAGCGGGCGTTCCTCGACCGGAATTCCGGCGTCGCGGGCGAGCGTCAGCACGCTCGCGCGCGTGATGCCCGTCAGCAGCGTTCCATCAATCGGCGGCGTGAACAGCGTGCCGTTCTGTACGACGAACACGTTCTGACCGGATCCTTCGCTGAGCATCCCGCCGGGCCCGAGCGCGATCGCTTCACCGAATCCGTTCGCGAGCGCCTCCATCTTGATGAGTTGACCGCCGAGATAGTTGCCGGCGACCTTGGCGGCGGCAGGAATGGTATTGGGCGCGACCCGGTGCCAGCTGGAGACGCAGGCGTCGACGCCATTCTCGAGCGCATGATCGCCGAGATAGGCGCCCCACGGCCAGCACGGGATGTAGACCTCGACCGGCGAGTCGAAGGGAACCATGCCGGCGGCGCCGTATCCGCGCACGACCATGGGCCGGATGTAGCACGAATCGACGGCGTTTCGTTGCACGAGCTCGCAGCACGCGGCCACCAGCTGGTCGACAGTGTAGGGCAGCTCGATGCGATAGATCCGGCACGAGTTGACCATTCGCCGCAAATGATCCTGCAGCCGGAAGATTGCGGGGCCATTCGGCGTCTTGTAGCACCGAATGCCCTCGAAGATAGATGAGCCGAACTGCATCGAATGGCTCAGCACGTGGACCTGGGCGTCCTTCCATGCGACGAACCCACCGTCGTGCCAGATCCAGTCGGTCTCAGTCAGGCGGGCCATTTGCACTCCTCCCCACGCTGGGTGTCATCCTGAGCGGAGCGGCTGCCGCAGCCGCAGCCGCGCAGTCGCAGGACCTCGGATCGGGCCAAAACACCACCCCTTCGCAAGCGGAGCCGAGGTCCTTCGACTTCGTGAGCGCGCTGCGCTCACTCCGCTCAGGAGGACAGATCACAGCAACGTCCTTACCGCACCGCCATCGACGCAGATCGCTTGTCCAGTCACGAACCCGGCGCGACCCGACGCTAGAAACGTGATCATCGCGGCGACTTCATCCGGCCGGCCAAGCCTCCGTGCCGGCGTCACCGCACGCCACTGCTCATACACCGCTTCATGCGATTCCCCTGTCCGGGCGCTCGTTGCTTCCGCAAGTCCGACCAGTCGCTCGGTCTCAGTGTAACCGGGAAGAACGGTGTTGACGGTGACTCCGTCAGGCGCCACCTCGTCGGCGAGGGTGCGGTAATACCCGGTGACCGCCGCGCGCAGGCTGTTCGAAAGCACCAGAGACGGCACTGGCTGCTTCACCGCCAACGACGTGATACCGATGACCCGGCCCCACCTTCGCTCCTGCATGCCGGGCACGAACGCGCGGGTCAGTTCCACGGCGCTGCGCAGCAGCAAGTCGACCGCGCGTTGCCACATCCCCCAATCCGCGCCGAGCGCCGTGCTCGTCGGCGGCCCGCCGGTATTCGTTATCAGGACGTCGACGTGGTTGTGCTGTTCCCGCACCGCGGCGACGGCCGCGGCAACGCCGTCCGGCGTGCTGAGATCTGCCGCTATGGTTCCCACCTCGGCACCGACGCGCGCCAACCGGTCACGCGCGCCAGCCAGTGCCCCAGCGTCGCGTGCGCAGATCGTCACCAACGCGCCCTCCCGGGCGAGATCCTCGGCCGCGGCGAACCCGATGCCGCGGCTGCCACCACACACCAGGGCGATTTTGCCGCGCAGACCCAGGTCCACCCTACTTCTTCTCCCGCAGGTAGGCGTCGGTCTTGTCGATCCAGTCCTGGCGAGGCGGCGTGAACACATCCAGGTCGAGCGTGTCCTCGAGCGCCTCGGCACGGTGCCGCATGCCGCCGGGAATCAGCAGCACTTCACCAGCGTGAATGTCCGTGTACACGTCGCCGGGCGCGTCGGCGGTGGCGCCGAGCCAGAAGCGCAGACAGCCCTCGAGAATGTACGTCGCCTGTTCGTTGTGATGTTCGTGTGCCGGGACGATGCAACCGCTCTTGAGAAACACCTGCGCCAGCATGATCCGGTCGCTATGCACCAGCTTTCGCGACAGGAGCGGTGACAGCGGCTCGAGCGCAATGTCGTTCCAGACGTACTTGGTGGGATGGAGCATTTTGGCGGTCCCGGTGGATGGGCGGAGCCGAAGTGGGCGGAACGCAAGATAACGCCGCACGGCGATGCCGGCCCCGGACCCAAGGCGTGAAAGGTGAGGCGGGACCACGACACAGTTTGGAGATCCCGTCTCACCTTTCACGCCTTGGGTGAGCGATCTACACGCGTTCACCAACGGTCGCGATGCACTCCAGTTCGATCCGGCCGCCGAGCGCCAGTCCACTTGCCCCGAACGCGCTGCGCGCCGGTAGCGGCGGCACGAAATGCTCAAGGTACATCTGATTCATCGCCGGCCATTCCTCGATGTCCGCCAGCATCACGGTGCATTTGACTACCCGGTCCATCGAGGAACCGTGCCGTTCCAGCACGCCTCGCACGTTGGCGAGGATCTGCCGCGTTTCGGCCTGGATTCCCCCCGGCACCAGCTTGCCCGACGCATCCGTGCCCATCTGTCCGGACAGGTAGAGCAGCGCGCCCACTCGCACGGCCTCCGAGAACGGAAGGCGTACCCCTGCAGGCAGCGGGAAAAACTCGACATCGGAACGGGGATCACCGGACATATTCGCTCCGCTATTCGTGTCTCAGGGGACGCCGCCACCCAGGATGGTGGCGAGCTTGGCGGCGTCGATATTGCCGCCGCTGACGATACATGCGATCGTGCCCGGGTTCGGAACACCTGCCATGGCCGCTGCGACTGACGCCGCACCCGCGCCCTCGGCAATGACATGATTCTGCTCGGCGAGCAGCTTCACGGCCTTGGCCACTTCGGCGACACTGACCGTGAGCACGCCGGCAAGCAGCGATCGGGCCAACGGCCACATCTCCGCCAAGACACTCTTGCCGCCAATGCCGTCGATGAAGCTCCTGGTCGGCGTGACCGTGACGGCGGCACCTGCAGCAAATGAAGCCGTCAATGGCGCGGCTGTATCAACCTCGACCGCGTACACTCGCGTCCCGGGGCTCGCGGCGCGCATGGCTGACGCGATGCCGCAGGCCAGGCCGCCACCGCCCCAAGGCACCAGCACCGTGTCGACGTGCGGTTGGTCCTCCAGCACTTCCAGGCCGATGGTCGCGTTCCCGGCCATCACACCGGCGTCGGCGAACGGGTGCACAAACAGTCCATCCATGCCGGGATAGCGGTGATCCAGCATGGTCTGCCACCATTGGTCGAACGGCACCTTGACGATCTTCCCGCCCAGTCGCTCGATGGCGTGCAGCTTCACGTCGGGTACGGATTCGGGGACAACGACCTGGCATGGCACGTCGAACTGACGCGCGCACCAGGCGACTCCCTGGGCCATGTTGCCCGCGCTCGCGGTGTAGACCCCGCGTGCAATCGCTTCGGGTCCGGCAAGCGTCATCGCGTTCGCCGCGCCGCGCAGCTTGAACGAGCCGATCGGCTGCAGATTTTCCAGCTTGATGAGGATGCGCGGCGGTCCCGGTGCCGCCATCAACGGCACGAGCGGCGTCCGGAGCGCGATGCCGGCGATACGCTCCTGTGCCGCGTCGATGTCGTCCAACGACGGCGGGATCAGCGGGGGTGTCATAAGGGTGTGAAACGTAAGACGGGAACGGTGAAACGGGGACTCCGCTCTGTGTGGTGTTCAACGCCCAACACCTCGGTCACTTGATCGGGGTCGATACCCCAACTGTCTCGCCAGCAGCGCGGCGAGGAGGCGTTGCATGAGGACCTCCGCAAGCTCCGGCGTCCAGGCATCGCACTGCCGCATTCCGGCCGCCGGCCGGTTTCCCGTCCGGCCAGTTCGGGCTACATTCTCGCCATGGCCTCCCGCGAAGACATCGACTTCACCTATACGCTCACCGATCGGCTGTTCCGGCTGAGTGTTGGCGAACTGGCGGACTTCAGTGGGGCGAAGTACGACGGGGATTTCTCGCTCACGCTCGAGGAGGCGCAGCGCCGCAAGCATGAGTTCGTCGCTGCTCAACTCGGCGTGCCATCGGGCGGCCGGATACTCGACCTGGGTTGTGGCTGGGGGGCGATGCTCGCGTTCTTCAGGGCGCGGGGAATCTCGGGCGTTGGCGTAACGCTCTCCCGTGGCCAGCAAGCCGCAGACCGCCGGCACGGCCTGGACGTCCAGCTGATGGACGCCAGAGCGGTCACCGCGGCGACCTTCGGCACCTTCGACGGCGTTATCAGTCTCGGCGCATTCGAGCACTTCTGTTCCATCGAGGAGTGGCAGGCCGGCAGGCAGGACGCAATCTACGCGGCGTTCTTCCGGAATGTTGCGTCCCTGCTGCCGCCTGGCGGCCGGTTCTTTCTGCAAACGATGGTCTTCGGCCCCAACATGATCCCGTATGAGGCAATCGACATGCACGCGCCGCACCTCTCGGATGGGCACGTGCTCGCGCTGCTGCAGAAGACCTTTCCCGGGTCGTGGTTGCCTTACGGGTCGGAACAGATCGAACGCAACGCCGAGCCGCACTTCCGGCTGGTGGCCAAGGAGAGCGGACGCCTCGATTACATCGAGACCATCCGGCAGTGGCGGGCGCGCTTCGGCCAGCGCTCGTGGCACAAGCTGCTGTTGTACGCGCGGCTGGTGCCGCGCTACCTCACCAGCCACGACTTCCGCCAGGCCTTCGTGTCGGGCGTCAGTGCCAACACGATCGCGTTCCAGCGGCAGCTCTTCGAGCATTACCGGCTCGTGTTCGAGAAACGGCGTGAGCCCGCATGATCGCCCATCCGATTCCGTTCCTCTCCCTCGCAGCGCAGTCGTTCACTCACCCACCGCAGGAGGATCCAACATGTCGGTCGCCAAGGTCACCGAACTCAGCGCCACGTCGAAGAAGAGTTTCGAGGACGCCATCCAGAAGGGCATCGTCCGCGCCAACAAGAGCCTGCGCAATGTCACCGGTGCATGGATCAAGGAGCAGAAGCTCGACATATCCAAGGGCAAGATCACTGACTACCGGGTCGGCATGAAGGTCACCTTCATCCTGGACGACTGACCGCCCGCAGGCCGAGGGAGCAATCACGTGGACCTGCACGACAGTCTCATCCTCGAGCGTTATCGGCTCGCGATTGACCGGCAGCGCTACTTCACCAGCGTGGCGCGGGATGCGTTCATCACCTATGCCAAGTTCGTTGCCGGCATTGCCGCGGTGGTGGTGACGTTACTCTCCGCGCGAGAATCGCTCGGACTCGACCCGGCACTGATCCCCGCCTTGCTCGCCTTGCTGGCGTACCTGCTGGCGTTCCTTGGCATCGTCGCCGGAATCCAGATCGCGATCGCGCTGGTGCAGTGGCGACGGTTTCACCGCCTCGCCGCCAGAATCGACCCTGAGACGTACCCGTTGCCTTTCGCCTGGTGGGTGCTGGACACCGCCTATCTTCTGGTGATCGCCACGTCGGTCGCGACGGGATGGCGGCTGCTCGAGAACGTCGCGAGCGCACTGCCGGCGGTCACGCGATAATGCGCGCCCGGGCGACAACTCGGTTCGTCACCAAGCGTTCACGGCGTAATGATTGGGGATGACCGAGCCAAGCGCACTCGATGCCGGAGCAGAATTTCGACGCGAAGAGCTCGCCGCTGAGGCGATCGCCTTAGATGGCGGGCTTCTCGCCGGCCGGCGCGAACACCTCGACGGCGAGTGTGAATGTCCGCTGCTCGGCGGGGTGGAGGGCCCCGACGCCGACCACTTGACGGGCGATTTCCTCGCCGCGGTCGTCGCGGATCGACAGCATCACGGAATACTCCCACGGCCCTCCGACTGACGGGTGCGTGATCGTCCCTTCGACTCGCAGCGGCAGGAAGCTTGGCTGCGCGCCCGGCCCCACCGCGGCGGGGTCGAACCGCAGATGGTGCCGGCAGGCGGGACACACGCTGGCGCTTTCGAGGATGGTCGCCCTGCAGTGCGGACAGGTGCGCGTGGCACCGGGAGCGCCCTGACGCACGGTATTCATGGAGCGAAGCCACTCTCCAGGGTCATCGTGGGCTTCTTCGGGCTCTTGTCGTCCCAGCCGAACTCGACCTGCCCACGCATGCGCGAACCGGCGGCGACGGTGAGAGAGCCGGCCTTGAGGTCGCCGCTCAACACACCCGTCTCCAGCAACTCGACCCGCGACGCACCGTCGATGTTGCCCTCCAGTTCACCGCCGATGATCACCGTGTTGGCGCGCACGGCGCCGGTCAGCTTGGCGCCGGCCTCGATCGTAAGGTTACCCTGGACGTGCACGTCGCCCTTGAAGCGTCCGGCGATGCGGACGTGGCCCGAACCTTCGATCTTGCCTTCGATCGTCAGGTCGGCCGCGATCACGGATTCCTTCGATTCGCGCTCGGTCGCACGGCGCGGTGAATCGTAGCTCGAAGCGAAGTCGGCGCGCGTCGCTGAATCCTGTCTGGGAGCCGGATCCGGGGACATCGGGGTCGCCTCCTTCTTGACGGAGTTTTGTTCCTTCCAGATTGCCATGGCTCGAGGTTCCTGATTGTGGTGACTGAGGATGAGCACGGGTGCTCGAAGATAGCCGGATTCCAAGACGAAGTATCGGCCGGCACCGGTTGACCAGCAAGCGAGCTGGCGCCACCGCCTGCTGCTCGCTGGCGAATACGCCACGGGCGGGGCTGATGCCCCGCCCGTGGTGTTTCAGAACTTGTAGCTCAGCCCCAGCGCCATCACCGGATAGGCAAACAGCTTGTTCGCGCTCGTCTGGGTCGTCGCGATCTGCGCGTTCATGTCGGATTGCAGCGCCGCATTCGTGGCCGCACCAGTGGAGCTCAAGCTGATCTTCGGCTTGCCAATGGCTGCGCCGAGGTCGAACACAAAGCCGAGACCGCCGTGCTTGGATGCCGCGGTCCCGATTCCCAGTCCGACATATGGCTCGGCGCTCTTGAACTTTGCCTCGCCGGTGAGCGTCCCGACCGCGGCCGAGGAGTACGTGGTATGGTTGATCGTGAAGTTTCCGCCACTCGACGCCCCGGTCCCGGTAATGTCGACGGGAGACGTGATCAGTCCGCCGGTCAGGTGGAACGAGCCGCGAGCCCCCGGATACAGGTCGAGCAACGCCGTGAATGACTGCAGCTTCGCCTTGACGTTATAGGCGACGTTCGATTGCTTCAGAGAGTCCTTTGTCACGCTGAAATAATTACCGCCCACGCGAATCCCGACGTGGCTCATGAGCAGCTTGGACACTTCCACGCCGAAACCAAGTGTGCCGGCGCGCACGCTGATCGCGGCATCGGCGCCGTGACTCTCGCCCTGACTGGAGGACCGCTGGGCCACGGCGGGCGTGATGTTGGCAGCGAGGAGCGCGCCACTCACGGCGCAGATTGCAACAGATCGGATCGACATATGCCTCATGAGGAATAGGGTTCAGTAAATGTAATGCGATTAATGCGCCAGCGAGCCGCCAGCTCGATACCGGCCGCCGCGCGACGCAGCTAGCGAGCCGCCTTCGCCAGGTCCCTGACGGCCGCCGCGAGTGCCCACACGCGCGCCCCGTCCGCGGCATTCTTTGCGTCGCCATCCAGTTGCACCGCCAGCCTCGTCAGCGCACTTGCCCGGGCGGCTCCGGTCGTCTTTTCCGCGCTGTTCAACTCCTTGGCGATCTCAGACGTGCGCGCAGCCGCAAGCCCGTCACCGCGCACCAGCTGGTCGAGGTACGAACGCGCTACCGGGAATGCCGCCGGCCAGACAATCCTGGGCTGGCTCTGCGGATTGAACTGATTCCAATGCACCAGTTTCGCCGCGTCGATCTCGTTCTGTGACAGCCACTCGCTCGGCGTGAGATCGAAGATGTCGAACCCGCGCGCGATCTCCGAAGCGTAGATGTGCCCGTTGTACCAATAGCCACACCAGTAGCCGCCGGTGACGATACCGGTCGCGCTCGAATCGGCGCGCTCGGGGTGGTTTGGAATGGGGCCGCGGTCGAAGTATGCGATCTCGCGCGGATGGGTCGGATCAGTGAAGTCGAACACGTCAATGCCGCCCTGATACCAACCCTGCACCATGATGTCGCGACCCGGGACGGGAATCAGTGAACCGTTGTGTGCCACGCAGTTCTCCTGCTCGGTCTGTGCCGCTGGCATCTTGAAGTAGGCGCCTTGCGTGAGCTTCCCGTCCTTGAGGCTGAAGATCGCATCCGCGCCCCAGTTCAACGGGTCGATGACGCGGCACCGTGCGGCCGTTCCGCCGCCCCACTCGTCGGTGAAGAGCAGCTTGGAACCGTCGTTGCTGAACGTTGCCGAGTGCCAGAAGGCGAAGTTCGAGTCGCCGACGAAGTCGATGCGCTTGGGATTGACGGGGTCGTGAATATCGAGGAGGAGTCCATATCCTCCACATGCGCCGCCCGCCAGTCCGATAGCGGGATAGACGGTGATATCGTGGCACTGACTGGGCCCCCCGTTCCCGCGCCCACCACCGCGGCCGGCGGCGAGCGTCGCCCGGAAGACGATCGGAACGCCAGCGGCCCGAAGGGAATCGGTCGTCGCCTTGAACCGGGCGGAATCCACCGCGGTCGCGGTCGGCGCCAGAGGTTCCACGAACGCGCCGATAAAGGCGTTGCCTCGTCCACCGCGTCCGCCCCGCCCGAGCGTATCGCCGGGAGGGTTGCCGTGAGACTTGGCGGCCGTCAGAGCATCAAAGATGCGCGCCCCGTTGACGATCCTGGCCTGCTCGGGATGGGCCAGCGGGACCCGGATCACCTCGATACGGAAGAGTGCGGAATTCAGGGAATCGATCGGGTAATTCACGCATCCCGGCATTTCGTCGGGCGACCGAGGCTGCGCCGAGCCGGAGACGTAGACGTAGACAATGCCCTTGTCCGTCGGGTCGGGCACCAGCGTGTGGGTGTGCGACCCGCGGCAGGTCTGCACGTCGGCCACCTGCCTGGGATGATCCATGTCCGAGATGTCGAAGATGCGCACGCCAATCATCCGATCCTTGCTCACCCGATCCTGCACGCCCTGCGTACCGCAATCGAGGCGATCACCGGTGCCCTCGGACGAGATGAAGAGCAGGTTGCCGTAGATCGACGGATCGCCCTGGCCGGTGGCACAAAGCAGCGCCTTGCGCAGCACTGGCCGGCCCGGATTGGCGACGTCCCAGATCGAGAAGCCGCTGAAGTTCCCCTGGAAGACGTAGTTGCCGCGGAACGCAAGGTCCGAGTTCGCGAACGTCAAGCCGCGCGGTCCTCCGAGGCCGTCGAAGATGTCCGGCTTCGGGCGGTGTGAGACCAACTCCATGTTTTTTGCCGCCACTCCTGCATCCGTCAAACCGGGGTGGAGGCCCACGCGCGGGTCCGTGATGCTCGCGGTGCCACCCTGCGCGTGCATGGCAGGCGCCAGCGCCAGCGAGGTGACACCGACCAGTGAGATGATCCGTCGCACGAATGGACGGCGAACGTATACGATCTGACTCATCGTGATTGACTCCCTGAGGACGAATTGAGCATCAGCTGCATGCGCCCGATTTCGGCGCGTTGGTCGGCATCAACATCGGTGGCGTATCGGAAGATGTCCGCACCCTGACCGGCGCCCGGACTGGCGAAGAGGTCCGCCACCATCGTGAGCGCACCTTGATGGTGCTGGATCATGAACGTGAGGAATAGCCGGTCGAACGCGGTGTCCTTCGCTTGATCCAATTGCTCGAGCTGCTCGGCACTCAGCATGCCGGGCATCATGTCCTGCATGCCCGGCATTCCCGGCATTTCATTGAAATGCGGGTCCTTGGGATCCGGTGCTCTTTGATTCCGCTCGGTGAGCCAGTTCTGCATCATCACGATTTCGTCGTGCTGCGAAATCGCGATCTTCTTGCACAGCAGCAGCACCTTGGCGCTGGCCCCGTGAGTGGGAGCCATGGCGGCCATGACCAGCGCCTGGGCATGATGGGCGATCATGCCCTGCATGAAGTGGACATCGGCCGCGCTAGAGCTCGGTGCGCTTTGCGCCCCGGCTTCCCGCATCAGCGGCCGGAAGGTCGTGGCGCAAACGGCAACCGCAACTGTCGCGACCATGCCCGGTGCGGTTATCCATCGACCAGCTGGTGTCATGGCTGCCCCGGCCGTTGCAGCGATTCAGCGGTGCGACGGCCTAGTTGGAGAGGTTATATCGTACCCATGGGCGCCCGGGAATGCCACTGAAGGCGGCGACCACAAGACTGGAGCATGTCGCCTCAGCCGGATGCCATCAGAGATGCGGAGTATTCTTCTGGCGTGTTCGCCATGATCCTCGATGCGCCGGGTGGCCCGTTGCGAGCCGCCGACTTGCCCGTTCCAGAACCCGCCGCCGGACAGCTTCGCATCCGGGTCAACGCCTGCGGGGTCTGCCGTACCGACCTGCACGTCATCGACGGAGAGCTGCCGCACCCCAAATTGCCGCTGGTGCTCGGCCATGAGATTGTCGGTACCGTCGACGCCCTCGGTCCCGGCGCCACGCGCTTCAGTCGCGGCGACCGCGTCGGTGTTCCCTGGCTCGGCTGGACCGACGGCAGCTGTGAGTACTGCCGATCGGGACGCGAGAACCTCTGCGAGCACGCCCGGTTCACCGGCTATCAGATCGATGGCGGCTACGCGGAATGCGCTGTTGCGGACGAGCGGTTCTGCTTCGCGATCCCGACCGGATATCCGGATACCCAGGCTGCGCCGCTGCTCTGCGCTGGCCTGATTGGCTATCGCGCCTACACCATGACCGGAAACGCACACCGGCTGGGCCTCTACGGTTTCGGCAATGCCGCACATATCCTGGCGCAGGTCGCGCGACATCAAGGAAGCGCGGTGTACGCGTTCACGCGCCCGGGCGACATAGAGACGCAGCGCTTTGCGCGCGAGCTCGGTGCGGCATGGGCCGGCGGATCGGACGACGCGCCACCCGAACGTCTCGATGCGGCGATCCTTTTCGCGCCGGCGGGTGAACTGGTCCCGGCCGCGTTGCGCGCGGTCGCCAAGGGCGGCACGGTGGTGTGCGCCGAGATTCACATGACCGACATCCCGTCGTTTCCATATGACATCCTGTGGGGCGAACGGATCGTGCGCTCGGTCGCGAATCTCACGCGCCGTGATGGGGAGGATTTTCTCGCGCTTGCGCCGCAGGTGCCGGTGCACACGGAGGTCCGGACCTTTCCTTTGGCGCGAGCCAATGAGGCCATCGACGAGTTGCGCCGCGGCGCTGTGCGTGGGGCAGCGGTTCTGGTCCCCTGACGGTTGCCGGACTCCATCTGTACCATCCGGCGCGTGGCGTTACCTTTGCGTCTTCCGCTCGAAAATCCAATGGTCATCGTCACGGGCGTCCGCCCGCGCGCCGCACGTGTCAACGGAGATCCCGATGTCCGAGCCCACGCCGTCCACGCCGCCCGCCGCAAGCCATTTTCTGATCTGCATCGCAGGGCCCGACCAAGGAAAGCGGCTGGAAGTGACCACGGCGCCGCTGCTGATTGGTCGCGGTGCCGAGTGCAACCTGCTGAGTGACGACCCGGCGGTGACCGAACGTTTCGCGATGTTGCGCCGCGATGGAAACCGCCTCCACGTCCAGGCGTTGTCCGATACGCTGCCGTATACTGATGGACACCCGGTCACCGAGACATACCTCACCGGCGGCCAGCAATTGCGGCTGGGGCGGTCGTTATGGCAACTGCAGGCGCCGGGAACCCCGCCCTCCGTTCTTGGCTTCGTCAATCGCCTCGGCGACCACCTGTCCACGGTCGCGGGCATCGAGAAGCCGGGCGAATGGAACGCCCGCGAGATGTTCGCCGACGTGGGCAAGCACCACGCCGATGACGAGGTCGAGGCGTACTTCACCGTCGGCACCGCCGCGACCACCCCGCCGCTGGCGGCAATCGATGCACGCTGGCCGAAGCCGTGGGTGTTCGTGCGCGTCTTCTTCGTCACGCTGGCGCTGTATGTCGGGTTCGTGGTCGCATGGAACAACTTCGAGAACGAGAATCTCATTCCCGGCCTCATCATGATCGGCTCGGTCGCGATCCCGCTTTCGTTGCTGATCTTTTTCCTTGAAGTCAATGTACCCCGCAACATTTCCCTCTATCAGGTGGTCAAGCTGCTCCTGATTGGTGGCCTGGTCTCAATCGTTGTCTCGCTGATCTTTTTCCAGGTGACCAACCTCAGCAACCTCCTCGGCGCCGCCGGTGCGGGCATCATCGAGGAAAGTGGCAAGGCGCTCACGCTGCTGCTGGTGGTCCGGCGCGCGAGGTTCCGGTGGACCCTGAACGGGCTTCTGCTGGGCGCAACCGTGGGAACGGGATTCGCGGTGTTCGAGTCCGCCGGCTATGCGCTTCGCGCTGGATTGGACGCCGGTTCCGTGGCGATGCTCGACACCATCATGCAGCGCGGCTTTCTGAGCGTTCTCGGCGGGCACGTCCTCTGGACCGGACTCGTGGGTGCGGCGCTCTGGCGCGTCCGCGGTGACCAGCCGTTCCGGAGCGGGATGCTCACAGATCCGCGCTTCCTCCGGGTACTCGGCGTGTGCATGGCGATGCACATGATCTGGAACTACGACGGGCTGCAATTGCCGCTCTTCGGCAAGTACGTCATCCTTGGCGGTGCCGCGTGGCTTCTCGTGCTCGGCATGATTCAGGATGGGCTGAAGCAGGTTCGCACGGCGCAGGGCATCGCCGCCCCGGCATGAGGTTGCTCCGTGTCGTACCGGAGTCGTCCCCGTGGGGGCCGGAGCGCGCGCGACTCACGGGCGATATCGAGTATCGTGACCCAGCCCGGCCGGCGGAACGGATCTGGTTCGATGTCCCGCTGGAATGCGCAGACGGGCTGAGTGAATCCGGCGATCCGTGGCTCGCTTGTCTGCTCCCCTTGGCGGTGACGCTGCGCGAACCACTGGAGCTGTGCCGACCCGTTGATCCGGGTCTCCGCGATGGCGCCGAGGCGATCATGCAGATCTGGCAGGGCTGGTACCCCGGTGTGTATGAGCCGATCGCGATCGACGCTGACCTCCTGGCACCCGGTATACCAGACCCGCAGGCGCGCACTGCCGCCATGTTCAGCGCGGGCTTGGATTCGTTCCATACGCTGCTTCGTCATGAGCCGGGCGGCGATGCGCTGTACCGAGTGCAGATTGACGACCTGCTCACCATCTGGGGGTTCGACGTACCGATCGCGGCTCGCGATGTGTTCGACCGGCTCCGCGCGCGGGTCACGCGAATTGCGGACCACTTCGGCAAGCACGTCGTGACCGTCGCGACCAATCTGCGCGAATCGGGGTGGAATGTCACCAACTGGGGAAAACTCAGCCAGGCGCCGGCGTTGGCGGCGGTGGCGCTCAGTCTCGAACGCCGGTACCGTCGCGTGCTGATTCCGTCGAGTGTCACATACCGCTCGCGCAATCCCTGGGGAACGCACCCTCTCGTGGATCCACTCCTGTCCACGACCCGTACTGACATCCGGAACGATGGTGCACTCGCATCGCGCTTCATGAAGATCGGCACGGTAGCGCGCTCGGACCTCGCCATGCAGCACCTCCGGGTGTGCTGGATCGGGCGTTCGGACACCAATTGCGGTCGGTGCGAGAAGTGCCTCCGTACCCTCACGGGATTCGAGCTGCTCGGCTTGCGCGATCGCTGCGTCACGTTTCCGGCCGAGGCGTGGAGTACGGACGCACTCGCCACATTGCACCTGCGCCAGGACCTCGACCGCACCCGCATGGAGCGCCTTCGCGAGCTGGCCGCGGCTCACTCGCGCGCGGACATCACCCGCGCCATTGACCGCTGCATCCGGCGGTACGACGTTCGCCGCGCCGCCGGTCGAGTTGCCCGCGCGCTGCGCCTGCGCGCGCCGGAACCGACCTGAGGCCCGGGACCATCCGGACTCGCGACCAGCCACCTGCCCGGTCAGACATGACGCTCCCGCGCCGGCTCGGCGCCGTCGGCGCGACCGGGACCCTGGTGTCGATCATGATCGGCAGCGGCATCTTTCGCGTGGCGAGCGTCGTCGCGCGCGACGTCCCGTCGCCGACCGGCTTCATGCTGGTATGGATCACCGGCGGATTGCTCGCCGTGGCCGGCGCGCTGTCGTTCGGCGAACTGGCGGCGATGTTTCCCGCCACGGGCGGACGCTACGTCTACCTGCGGGAAGGTGTGAGTCCGGTGGTGGCGTTCACCTATGCCTGGGCGCACACGTTCTTTCTCCGCCCCGTCGCCGTCGGCGCCGGCGCGCTCGTGTTCGCCTCGTACCTTGGATCGTTGGTACCCCGGCTCGCGGCGCATGAACGTGCCTCGGCCGCCGCCATCGTGCTCCTGCTCGGCGCCGTGAACTACCGGTCGGTCTGGTTCAGCGCTGCCATCGGCACGGTGACCGGCGCGGCCAAGGCGTTGGCCCTGGCCGGGTTCGCCATCGTGATCCTCGTCGCCACGCCTGCCGCCTCACCGACCGGGGCACCACCCGCGAGCGGCATATCGGCGCATGCGTTCGGCCTCGCACTGGTCACCGTGATGTGGACCTATTCGGGATGGGGCTCGACCACCTATATCACCGGTGAAGTTCGCCGCGGTGAGCGTGTCATGCCGCTGGTACTCATGGGCGGCGTGAGTGGCTGCGCGCTGCTGTTCGTGCTCGTCAATCTCGCGTACCTGCACGCACTCCCGATAGCGGCGATCGCCACCTCCAAGGCGGTCGCGGCAGACGCCGCTGGATGGGCATTCGGCCCCGCCGGCCGCGGCCTGATTGCGGCACTCGTGGTGGTTGCGACCCTGGGGTCGCTGAACGGCACGGTGCTCGCTTCGCCACGAATGTCGTTCGCCTTGGGGCAGGATACGCCGCGGCTGGGATGGCTCGCGAACATTCACCGCCGGTATCAGACGCCGCACGTTGCCATCACCGTCACGTGTCTGCTCGGCGTGGTTGGCGTCCTGAGCCACACCTTCGAACAATTGGCTGACGCCTATATCCTCGGGGCCTGGCCGTTCTACATCCTTTGCGTGATCGGCCTTTTCCGGCTGCGGCGGCGGCGACCCGATCTGGCTCGACCATTTCACACGCCCGGCTATCCCATCGTCCCGGCGGTCTTCCTCCTCGCGGCGGCGGCCATGCTGGTCAACGCCGCGGTGGCTCAGCCGCGAGACGCGATCGTCGGTAGCGGCCTCATCCTACTTGGGGTGCCGGTGTTCTACTTTCTCACCATCCACCGCAGCACAGCCGCTGCCGAGCCGCCGGCCGACTGACCGGTATTAGTTGGCCGAACCGGCCGAGCGCCTCCGGCGAACGCCGACCGCCGTCGCGTTACTTTCGTTTCATGCCGATCCCTTCTCTCGACACGATCCACGCAGCTCGCGCCCGCATCGCCGGGCGGCTGCATTTCACCCCGTCGCTCTCGTCTCGTACTCTCGCGACCCGATCCGGGGTCGCTACACTCTCGCTCAAGTGCGAGTCGCTGCAGAAGACCGGCTCATTCAAGGTACGCGGCGCGCTCAACGCTGTGAGCCAACTGGACGACGCAACTCGCGCCCGCGGAGTGGTTACCGTGTCCGCCGGCAATCACGCCCAGGCGCTCGCGTGGGCGGCCGCATCGCTCGGTGTCCGCTGCACGGTCGTCATGCCGGCGGCGGCCTCGGAGAGCAAGGCGGCGGCGAGCGCTGAGTATGGCGCGACGGTGATCCGGCATGGGACCGGCGCGGAGGCGTTTGTGAGGGCGCGCGAGCTGGGCGCGACGGAGGGCTATGCCCTGGTGCACCCATTCGACGACATCACTGTCATCGCAGGCGCGGCCACGATAGGCCTCGAGATCCTGGAGCAGGTGCCCGACGTCGAGGTGGTCGTCGTGCCGATTGGCGGCGGCGGCCTGCTAGCCGGTGTCGCGGCCGCAATCCGGCAAGCGTGCCCTGCCGTGATGCTGATCGGAGTTGAACCGGAAGGTGCCGCGGCGATGCGGCGGAGCCTCGATGCCGGTCATCCGGTGCGGCTGGACACGCTGGACACCATTGCCGATGGACTCGCGGCGCCGTTCGCTGGCGACCTCACCTATCCCATCATTCGCGACCTCGTGGACGATGTCGTACTTGTCACCGATGCGGAAATCGCCACCGCAATGTCGCTCATCCTCAGCCGGGCGAAGTTGCTGGCAGAAGCGGCGGGTGCCGCGGCAACGGCCGCGCTGCTGGCCGGGAAGGTCCCGCAAGCCGCCGGCAAACATGCGGTCGCGGTCCTGAGCGGCGGGAACATCGATCTCGAGCGGCTGAAGGCGCTGCTGTCATCGTGAGCGAAGTGGAGGACGACACGCCGCACTTGCGCCCGGATGCCCCGGCGACTCTCATTGGATGATGCGTTTCGCCACAATCAGCGGACAGCTCGTCCTCGCACTTGCAATTGGCGCGGTGCCGCCGCTGCAGAGCCAGCAACCCGCGCTCGCCGCCGACTCGGGTCGCTTCCTGCTGGACGGCAAGCCGTATCAGATCATCTCGGGTGAAATGCACTACGCCCGCATTCCCCGCGCGGACTGGCGTGACCGGCTGCGCAAGGCGCGGGCGATGGGTCTCAACACCATTTCGACCTACGTCTTCTGGAACCTCCACGAGCCACGGCCCGGGCATTACGACTTCCGCGGCCAGAACGACGTCGCCGAATACCTCCGCATCGCCCAGCAGGAAGGACTGCGGATCATCCTGCGGCCAGGGCCGTATGTCTGCGCCGAATGGGATCTCGGCGGCTATCCTGCGTGGCTGCTCGCCGATTCGACGATGATGTTGCGCAGCCTGCAACCACAGTTCACGATCGCGGCGGCGCGCTGGCTCGATCGGCTCGGGAAGGAATTGACGCCCCTGCTCTCAAGTCATGGCGGGCCGATCATCGCGGTGCAGGTGGAGAATGAGTATGGATCATTCGACCACGACCGCGCGTACATGGCGTGGCAGCGCGATGCGTTACGGCACGCGGGGTTCGGGAGCGTGCGGCTCCATACCGCTGACGGCGACTACCAGTTGCGCGACGGCACCCTGCCGGATCTTCCCGCGGTGGTCAACTTCGGCACCGGCGAGGCCGACAGTGCCTTCGCCCGCCTCGCCCGCTTCCGTCCCGGCGAGCCGCTGATGAGCGGTGAGTACTGGGCCGGATGGTTCGATCAGTGGGGTGGCGAGCACGCCCACACCGACGCGACCCGACAGGCCGGAGAACTCGACTGGATGCTGGGCCGCGGCTACTCCGTCAATCTCTACATGTTTCATGGCGGCACCACGTTTGGCTTCATGAACGGCGCTAACATCGACGGCGGGAAATACCATCCCCAGACGACGAGCTACGACTATGACGCGGCGCTGGACGAGTCGGGCCGGCCCACGCCCAAGTACTTCGCGTTTCGTGACGTGATCGCCCGGCACACCCAGGGCGCATTGCTGCCAGTGCCGCCGAGCGATTCGACCATCACGCTCGATCCATTCCGGCTGACGCAATCGACAGCATTGTGGAGCGCGCTCGGCGCACCCGTGCATGTCAAGCAGCTGCGAGCAATGGAAACGTTCGGCCAGTCATATGGCTACATCCTGTATCGCACGGTACCGCAGTGGACGTCGCACGCCATGCTCGCGATCCACGGAGTGCGCGACTTCGCCCAGGTCTACATTGACGGCAATCTCGTTGCGACGCTCGACCGCCGCCTGGGCCAGGACAGCTCGATGATTGCCGTGCCGGCCGGGGCGGCGCAGCTGGACATTCTTGTCGAGAATGGCGGACGGGTGAACTTCACCAAGGCGCTTCAGGGCGAGCGCAAGGGAATCACCGGTCCGGTGACAATGGACGGCATGCCGATTCCCGGCTGGGACGTGTTCGCGTTGCCGATGACAAATGCACCGGCCCCCCGCCCCGCTCGGACAACGCCGAACGGTCCGGCGTTCTACCGCGGCGAATTCACCGTTGCCAAGCCGGGCGACACGTTCCTCGACACGCGCGGCTGGGGCAAAGGCGCCGTGTGGGTCAACGGACACGCACTCGGGCGCTTCTGGGACATCGGGCCGCAGGAAACCCTGTACATCCCCGGAGTGTGGCTGCGCCGCGGCAGAAACACCGTGGTCGTGTTTGATCTCGGCGCGCCAGACCGGACAACGATGCAGGGCGTGATGCATCCGGTGTGGAAGTAGCTGACGGGTCGCCAACGCATACGCCATCGCATCCACATGTTGCTCGCGACGCGAGTCACCGCCCCCACACATTGTTGCTGCGCTCGACATCCGGCAGCACGTGACGAGGATCGATTTCCGCGCGACGGACCCGCTTTATTCCTGCGACGTGATAGTCGAACCGCGGTCCCAGGTTCCACATTTCCACCGGCAGCTTGACGACCGCCACCGAGCCATCATCGAATGTGATCGATAGCTCTCCCGGCATCACCATCGTAGCTCGATTGCTCAGGTGCACGACAGCGCCGCCCGGCCCGTTCGTCACCGAGTCCACAGCCTGGTCGATCCGCGCCGTGCTGAACACCCACGCCCGCCAGAACCAGTCGAGCTCCATGCCTGACGCGTCACGCATCAGCCGGAAGAAGTCTGCCGGCGTTGGATGCTTGAATGCCCAGGTCCGGATGTATTCGCGGAACGCCACATCAAAGCGGTCGGGACCCAGCACTTCGGACCGGAGCGTCTGCAACATCAACGCCGGCTTCTGATATCCCGTCCAGAACAGGTCGCGGACTTCCGTCGGATTGCTGATCAGCGGTTGCTCGTTGCCAGGCGTGGCATGATCCGCGTAGAGGTGCAGTGGATGCACTTCGATCGAGTCGCCGTATGGCGTCCCCTTGAAGTAGTTCGCCGCGTTGTGGAGGTCGATGAAGGTGTTGAAGCCCTCGTCCATCCAGGGATACAGCCGTTCGTTCGAGCCGACAATCATCGGAAACCATTCGTGGCCGAACTCGTGGGCCAGCGCCCACTGCTGGTCCTCGCGTGTCGGGCTGTTCGGGACGAAGGTGAGCATCGGATACTCCATGCCCTCGATCGGGCCCTCCACCGTCGTCGCGTGCGAATACGGGTACCGATACCATTGGTCACTGAAGTACTTGATCGCCTCGCGGGCCATCCGGTTCGCTTCGGGCCACTTGTTCGCCTGGGGACGGTACAATGTCTCGACCAGGATACCGTCGTAGCCGCTCGCGTCCCAGCGCATGCCGGGCCCCGCAGCGAACGCTACGTCCCGCACCGAGTCGGCGGTGAAATGCCACGTCAGCGTTCCCGTGCTGCGGGGGCGGGTCGTCGCCGGATCGGCGGCCTCGTTTGCGCGAATGATCGCGATCGCGGTGTCGGAGTGGCGTGCCTGGCGCAACCGCGCCCGCTCGGTCGCGGTCAGGACCGAATCGGCGTTCTGCAGCTGCCCGGTGGCTGCGACGACGTAGGTGGCCGGTACGGTGATGCTGACGTCGAACGCTCCGTACTCGAGATAGAACTCCCCCGCCCCGATGTACGGCTCGTGATTCCAGCCGTGAACGTCATCATAGACCGCCATCCGCGGGTACCACTGCGCGATCTCGTAGAGTGGACCGTCGTGGCCCATGCGACCGCCACCCTGGAACGGCACCTTGAACGACCAACCGAGGTCGAGATCGATGCTTCCCCCCGAGGCAAGTGGCCGGGGAAGATCGACCCGCATCGTTGTGCCGTAGCGAGTGTGAGGTAGATCGGAAAAGGCGCTATTGGCTGGTAGCTGTTGGCCGGGTTGTCGTGCCAAGCGAACATGGTCGAGGTACCCGCCGCCGGTGAACCCCTGGCACGAGAAATCGAATGTACTGCCGAGAAACACCAGCGGCGGCTGGTTCAGCACGTTGGTGATGCTGCTCGGTTCGCAAAGATTTTGCTCGACGAACAACCACAAGTACGGCAGCGGGTCGGGCGAGTGATTCACGTAGTGGATCGTCTCGCTGCCGCGGAGTTCGTTCTGAGCGGGATCCAGCGTCGCTGTAATGCGATAGTCCGCGCGCTGCTGCCAGTACCTTGGCCCGGGACGGCCGGAGCCGCCGCGATATTCGTTGGGCGTCGGCAGACTCAATGGCCGAAACGGCGAACTGTCCGCGACCGCAGCACCGCTGCCTTGCGCCGGCGCCGCCGCGGGCAGCAGTACCGCGAGGAGCAGGACAGCTCCGGCTGCAATCGACCAGCGAATCCACGTCATGGATTGTCGCCGCCGGCAGCACCCCTGGGATTGAGGATGTCACCGATTTCGTGATGCACGTCGGCCAGGTGCGCGCGCGTCTCGGCGTCACCGGCCTTCCTCTCGGCGGCGACGACCGTGCCGTCGAGCGTCTTCAATTCCATGCGCAGTAGTGCCCGAGCATCGTTGAGGCCCGGACTCCGGGCGGGGGCCGCCCCGCCGCGCCCACCGCCGGCAGCGGCCGGAGCCGGCGCGGGAGGGTTGATCTTGACACGGACATCGTCGAGATACGAATGCTGCAGTGCTCGGCGGAAGGCGTCAATCCGCACCGACGGACCATCGAGCTCAGTCCAGATCCCGTGACGGATGTCAGCCAGGTAGTCGGTCAACGGGTAGAGGTCCGCTGGATGAGCCGGTAGCGCCTCGATTTCGATCAACCGGGACAGTCGGCCGTCATTGAGCAACGTCGCCAGGACGCGGGCTTGCGCCGAGTTGATTGTGGTCAGCGCTCCCACATCCTGGATCCGGTTCAGGATCTCCGGCTTCAGGAAGAAGGTCGGCGTGGCGAACGCATTCTGGTTGATGAACCTCACGGCGGCGCGCTGCCTGGCGCCGCTCACGGGCGTGAACACCGCGCCGGGCTGGCTGCCGTACTTGACCTGGGTTTCGACCGCGCCGGGAATGACCGCGACGTGCGCCAGCTCCGTCGCCCATTGCCCGACCAGGCGACCATACAGTTCGTCCAGGTCGCTGTTGTCCTCGGTCGGCTTGGTCGTCGCCGGGATCAACATCGGCACGAGACGCTTGATGTTCTTGAGGCCGTACTCCGTTGACTTGACCGCGTCGGCGTCGCCGACCGCTTCGGTATTGCGGTATGGATCCGATGTCGAGCCGTCGGCTGCGAACCGGAGCCACGGCTTGCTGTCCTGCTCACGCGCCCATTGATCGAGCGTGGGGCGTTCGTCATCCGGTGTCTTCGCGCCGGGGATCGGCGCGTAGCCCCAGTGGGTTGCCCAGATATCGTACGGCCCGACCCGCGGGACCAGGTCTTCCAGTGCGATGTGATCTTCCGGCTGCGCGACGTAGTTGTAGCGGGAATAGTCCATGACGGATGGCGTGTGTCCCATCCGGTGCACGAACGACGCGCTGCGAATCGAGTCCGCCGGATACATCCCGCTCGCCTTCATGTTGTGGGGATAGCCGAGCGAGTGTCCGATCTCGTGGGCGATGACGTACTCCATCATCCGCCCCTGCAACGAGTCGGGGAGCGGAAGGGTCCGGGCGCGCGGATCCAGTGCACCGACCTGGGTCCAGTACCAGTCGCGATTCAGGTTCATCACATTGTGATAGATCTGCAGGTGCCCGTTGAGAATCTCGCCCGAGCGCGGATCGGCCACGCTGGGCCCGACCGCGTTCTCGGTGGTCGATGGGAGCCAATCGATGACCGAATAGCGCGCGTCTTCGGGCGACCAGTCAGGGTCCTCGGCGCGGGACGGCGCGTCCTTGGCGATGATGCCGTCCTTGAACCCGGCAGCTTCGAACGCCGGCTGCCAGTCGGTGATCGCCTTCCTGACCCACGGCACCAGCCATCTCGGGGTCGCAGGGTCGACGTAGTATACGATCGGCTTCTTCGGGACGCAGAGATTGCCGACCTTCTCGTCCGAACACTCCAGACGATAGCGCGTGATGAAGGTGCGCCGTTCCGACTTCTGCGCCGGGCGCGAAAAGTCGATCGTGCTCACAGTGAAGTGGCCGACGCGTTGATCATCGAGACGCGCCATCATCGGCTGCTCCGGCAGTTTCACCATCGACCAATGGACCAGAAAGGTCAACGTTGTTGGCTCGGGCCCTGCGCCACCCCGTCCGCCGCCCGCGGCGGCAGCAGCCCCGGCGGCCGGCGGCGCCACGGTTACGTCCGAACGAACTTCGATGTTCGTCGGGTAGGCGGCCACACTGGCCAGCAGTGTGCGATTGGCGTCGATGGTGCCGCGATACCGGGATGTAACGCTGATTTCCGTCGGCGTCTGCGTCGTGTAGAGGGTCGTGGCGTCGATCACGGCGACGCTGTCCGGCCCCCATGACTCGACGTTGAAGACGCGCAGGATCGGCGCGTAGTTGGCATTCTCGACTGCCATCGACACCGGATTGGACGTGTCGGATGCCGTCAGGCTGTAGTTCATTTGGCGCAGCAGGATGCGGTTGTCGCGCCGTTCCCAGCGGACCACGCTGTGCGCGATCGCCTGGCCGCCGTAGCCCGAGCCCGCCGTGGTCTTCTCGATTTCAACGCTGAGCAGCATGTCCCGATTGAGCTCGTGCCGCGGAATCTCGAACAGCAGTCGCGGCCCGATCCGGTCGACCTTGAACAGGCCGGCCTTGCTCTTCACGTCACCAGTGATGACCCGGCCGTACGGCTGCGGGTTCGGTTCGCTGGTCGCCGCAGCCGCGCCACCCCGACCACCGCGCCCCGCGGCAGGAGGCGTGGAGTCGCCCGGGGCCGGTGGCGGTGCTGGTGCGGGGACGCCGCGGCCTGCCGGTGCCGGCGGCGGTGCGACGGGTGTCGGGGCGGACTTGGGCTGGGCTTGATGGCAGGCCGCCGCAATCGCGGCAGCAATGAGCAGGAGGAAAACGCGGATTCGGGTCATCTCAGCTTCTGGGCGAGGGTGGCAGCCAAGTGCCCAACGGCCGCCGGGACGTCCCATCCAAGCAGTGCACGTGCCGGATCTGGAACGGGCCGGTGATCCTGGGGAACCTTGAAGTTACTGTGACGGACGCCGGCCGGCCATTTGCGGGGCCGACGCCGCTCGTTGCCGTCGCCTCCTCACCGCGCTAGGGTCGAGACGGCGGCTTCCTTGCGGGCCACCCGCCCTCACGGACACAATCCAGCATGACTCTTCCGCCCGACCATTCGCCGTGGCTCCCGGCGCTCGGCGCCGTGGCCCTCATCAGCGTCATTCCGCTGACCGCCCTGCTCGCGATCGGGCGTGCGCGTTCGATCGATCGCGCGATCCCTGGCCTCCTCGCGTTGGCGGTCGGCGCCTTGCTTGGCAACGCGCTCCTGGAGCTAATGCCAGAATCCTTCGCGCGCATGGGCAATGGGCCGCGCGTGCCGCTCCTCGTGCTGACCGGCTTCATCGGCTTCTTCGTATTCGAGCGATTCCTCACGACCCACGATCACCTCGCGACCCCATCACTTCGACCCTTCGTGCTTCTCAACTTCGTGGGCATCACCGCGCACAACACCATCGACGGCATGGTGGTCGCCGCCAGCTTCATCGCGTCAGTTCCTCTTGGCGTATCGACGGCGCTGGCGGTGTTTCTCCACGAGATTCCGCATGAATTCGGTAATTTCGGCGTGTTTGTCCAAGGCGGCGTTTCGCTCCGCAATGCCGCGTTGGTCAACTTCGCGTCGGCACTGGCGGCGTTCGCCGGCGCGCTCGCGGTCCTCCTCCTCGGTGCGCGCGCCAGCGTCTTCGCGGACGGCCTCCTGCCGTTCGCCGCCGGTGCGTTCCTCTATGTTGCCGCCGCCGACCTGATCCCGGAACTGCACCGGGCGCCGCGGAAGGCGTCGGCGCTGGTGCAGCTCGCCTGCATGCTGCTCGGGGTGCTGATCGTGCTGGCGCCGCAGATTCTCGGCGACGAGCACCGCTGATACCCGGCGGCATCACGTCGCCCAGGTCCGGAAGATCTTCACCGTCTTGGCCACCAGGCCGTCGCGGTCAGCCGGATCATCCGTCAATACCGCCGCGTCGGCGCTCTCGACCAGGTGCGCCTCGAGAACCATGGCCGCGATACTGTGTAACGCCCCGCGCACCTGCGCGACCAGCGTCAATACGTCGACGCGGTCGCGCTCGGTGGCAATCATCTTCTGCAGGCCCTGCACCTGTCCTTCCACCCGACGCAGGCGGCGGATGAGGGCGGCCTTCGACCGAGAACCGGCCGCCCCATCCGGCACTGTATCGTGGCGTTCCCTGGAGTAGCTCATCGCCAGCCTCCGGGTTCGAGTGCCGTCGTCAAATGCCCACCGATAGCCGCACGCTGAACGTCCGCGGCCGCCCATACGAAGCGCCGCTGAAGAAGGCGCCCTTGAGGACGTACTTCCTATCGAACACGTTGTCGAGGAAGAACTGCGGTCTCAAGGAAACATTCCCCGCCTGCAGGTTCACCCCCACCGACGCGTTAAGCACGAAATTGGGGTCGACCTTGAACGCCTTGTTGAAGTCGAACAAGCCGGTTCCCAGCGCCGGCGTCGGATCGATCGTCGGGTCGTAGCCCGGCAGGCCGGGCGCGTTCGGCGTGACGCCGTTGGTGAGCCCGCTACCGTAGATGCCGGTCGCGGTCGCGAGCAACCTTCCTGACGAATATGTGAGCCCCAGCACGCTCGACAGCCGCTGATCGTGATCGAGGTCGAAGGGCTGCGCCGGTGGCGTCTCGTTGAGAAAGCCGCCGGTAATCGCTCCGGTCCCGTAGGCGTGTATGAGCGCCAGGTTGAGAAAGCCGGACAATGGACCGCCGGGCCGCACTTCAATCACCGCCTCCAGGCCGGTGACATGGACTTGGCCGATGTTGACGTCGGTGGTGATTGCTGACCCGGGCAACTGCGTATCGTCGATCCCGGGCGAACTGTTCTTACGATAGGCCGATAACTTGCTCACGACGCCGCTTGGGAAACGGTGAATGAAGCTCGCTTCGAAGAAGTCGGCCCGCTCGGGCACCGTGGGTTCTCCGGCCGCGCCACCGGTGGCAGCCGATGTGATCGCGCGCAAATCTTCGGTGTTGGTGGGAACGAACAGGCGTCCATAATACAGCATGATGGTATTCGACCCATCGGGAAAGAAATTGACCCGGAATCGCGGACTCAGCTGGCTGATCGCCGTGTCGTTCGCGGCCGAAAGCGGATAGACGTGGCGGTCGTACCGTGCCCCGAGTCGGAACTCGATCTTCTCATCCGGCTGAATCACCGACTGCAGGTACACCGCCTCGTCGTTGCCCTTGAGCGGCGAGTTCGAAAACGGCCCGGAGTGGCCGTTCACGTCCGAGGTGGTGAAGGCCTCGCTGCCGGTGGTGCTCGACAAGTCGACGCCGCCCTTCAGGCTGAACCGCTCCGACGACTTGAACAGATAGTCTGTCTTGAATCCGATGATGTTGAACGACCGGGCTTCGCTGATGTTGTACGCCGTGGTGTCTGGCGCGAACATGAACGTCGGGGTGTCGATGGCGCCCGGGACGTAATTCAGGCTGCCATAGCGGAAATAGACGCCCGCGAACGCCTCGGAGCCGGGGTGAGCGCCACCGACTGTGCGATGCTGATAGGACACGTTCACGAAGTCGTTGACATCGGTCTGCCGGTCGTTGATCACGCCAGCGGCCGAGTCGAACGGCGTGGCGAACCGCGAGCGCGAGAGGTTCATGTCGAGGTTGACCAGGTCGTGATCGGTGGCCACGTACTGCAACTTGGCAAAGCCGAAGAGATCCTGGCCGTCGTTGCCGTAGTTGTGGAGGGCGGTGATGTGCCCGGTGGCGTCAGTGTCCGCTACGATCGGTTCGCGGCGTAGGTCGGTCCCCTGGCGCGTGCCGGCGACAAAGAAGCCGAACTTTCCCTGATTGCCACTCAACGTCATCGTCTGTCCGTTGCTGGCGTAATCACCGGCATAGCCGGTGAATTGCGCGTGGAACGGCCCGGTGGGGACCTTGGTTTGCACGTTGACGATCGCGGCGTTGCGCCTGCCGTATTCGGCGTCCCAGCCGCCGGTCTGGAAGTCGATCTGGTTGACCACCGAGGGATCGAACAATTCGTTGAGGCTGCCGGAAATCCCGGGCGGCACCGGCAGGCCGTCCACGTAATAGGTGTACTCTGCGTGCTGTCCGCGGATGTGCACCTCGCCGGTGGGCGCGCGTACCGCGCCGGCGATCGATTGCTGGATCACCTGCGATGTCGTCACGGTCGGCGCACCCTGAAAGTCGCTCTGTTTGAAGGTCTGATCGCCGGTACGAGTATCGACCGCGATCGGGGATGCCGTGACACCAATCTCTGCCAGCTGGACCACTTGTGGCGATAGCTTCGTGTCCACGGTGACATCAGCAGCGCTGGCGCCGACCATCACCGTGCGGGTTTCCGGCCGGAACCCGATCAGGCGGATCGTGACGGAGTAGCTGCCTGGCGCGAGATTGTGCACGCGCCACGAGCCGAACTGGTCGGTGGTGACGCGGGCGATGACAGTCGCGGCGCGCCGCACGATCACGTCGGCACCGGCCACCGGCTTGCCATACATGCTGTCGACGACGTGGCCGACAAGGTCGGCGTTGAAGCGAGCCGGCACGTGGCGCGGCGGAGACGCCAATGTCGCGACCGGTAGTGCAGTGGCGAGTGCCACTGTGAAAACGAACCTTGAAAACATTCCGAACTCCGTCAGGCAGGGGTGAGCCTCCGACGCAGCGGTGCGCTGGAGAGGAGCGGATCCACGCGCATGGTTGCGCCGGAAGGCTCGATGCCACGCGCTTGATCAGCGCGTGACCGCGTCTATGTGTTGTCGGGAGTCAGGAACGAACTGGCGGGGCGCGGGACCCGAGGGGTCCGGCAACAACGGCGTTACGAGGGGCATCGGCGGGGACCAATGCGATGGTTCGGTGGGACGGTGGTTCGAGCCGGCCGGCGCCCATCGCGAGCGCAGGTGGTGGCGGCGAGACGATCGGCGCGCCCAGCTCGCAGCGCTCCGCATGGCAATGGTCGCCGGCATTCACGCGCACCGCGTCGGGGCGCTCGGGCCGGCTGTGGAACAGCAGCGCATCGACCAATTGCACGCCGCCCCCGCTCGTGGCGAACAGCGCGAGCGCTACGACAGCGCGAATCGGGTGCGACGCTCTGGCGATCATGTCACGCCAATCTTATCGGCTGGCTCACCCCCGTCAATACCGCGGTGCAGCGGTGATAACCCCTGGTGTTATGTCACCGCACATGGAGAGACGAGAGACGAGACGACCCGATGCGCAGTGTCATGCGCGTTCAGTCGGCTCCACTTCTCTCGTCTCTCGTCTCTCCTTCGTTCGGTTCAGACCTCCAGCCGGTCCCCCGCCCTTGCCGTCCCGACGTACAGCACCGGCATCAGGAACACCGAAATCAGCAGCCGCGAGAACAATCCTCCCACGATCACCAGCGCGAACGGTCGCTGCGAATCTGAGCCCACGCCGGTCGACAACGCAGCCGGCAACAGGCCGAGGGCGGCTACGAGCGCTGTCATCATGATGGGGCGGAGACGAGCCAGTGCCGAGTCGCGCACGGCGGCATCGATCGTCATGCCTTGCAGGCGCAGTTCGTTGACATACGAGATGAACACTACCGCCGTCTGCACCGACACGCCGAACAACGCGAGAAACCCGATCCCTGATGATACCGAGAACGGCGTGCCGGTGAGCTCCAGCGCCAGCAATCCACCAACCGGCGCCGACAATACCACGCCCACTACCGTGATGATCGGGAAGGTGAAGTTGCGATACAGCGCGAACAGCAGCACGAAGATCAGCGCGATTGTGAGCGGCAATACGATCGCCAGCTGTCCGCGCGAAGCGGTGTACTCCTGGTACTCGCCGCCCCACACGATGCGATATCCGGCCGGTACCCTGACGGCGGCAGCGACCTGCCGCTGCGCATCCTCGACTGCGCCGGCCAGGTCGCGCCCCTCGACGGCGTACTGCACGCCGATGTAGCGCGAATTGTCCTCCCGATAGATGTACGACGCGCCGCTCGACACCTGAATCGCGGCCAGTTCGCGCAAGGGCACTTGCTGGCCGTCCGGCGTCGCGACCAGGATGGCGCCGATCTGCTCCGGCGTCTCGCGGAATTGCGGTTGCAACCGCACCACCAGATCGAACAGCTTCTCCCCCTGCACCACCTGCGTCGCGGCGACACCACCCACCGCCGATTCGATCAGGCTGTTGACGTCGCTCGTGTTGATGCCATAGCGCGCGATCCGGGCGCGATCGATCTGCACCGTGAGGCTGGGCTGCCCGAGTTCGTGCACCAGGGTGAGCCGCGAAATCCCGCGCACGTGATTGAGCACGTTCTGGATCGCCCTGGCCTTGTCCTCCAGCACCTGCAGGTCTGTGCCGAAGATCTTCACCGCCAGCGAACTCTTGAGTCCGGTCTCTGCCTCGTCCACCGCGTCCTCGGCGGGCTGCGTGTACATGAACGCCACCCCCGGGAACCGCTGCAGCTTCTGGTTTACCGCCGCGATCAGCCCGGACTTGTCGTGGTATGGCCCTTTCCATTCGCGATATGGCGTGAGCCCGACGTAGAACTCCATGTTGAAGAAGCCAGTCGGGTCGCTGCCGTCATCCGGCCGCCCATGCTCGGACCCCACGTCGGTCACCTCGGGGAACTGACGCAGGATCGCCCGGATCTCCGGAGCCAGCTTCGCCGATTCCTCGAGTGAGATGGTCGACGGCATCGTCGCCCGGACCCAGAGCGCTCCTTCGTCGAGGTGGGGCATGAATTCCGAGCCGATGCGCGTGGTAAGCAGCAGCGACGAACCAAATACCGCGACACTCGCCAGCACAGTCAGCCGAGGACGCGCCAGACAACGATCGAGCACTCGCGTGTACTGCGCCCGGATCCACTCGAAGGCCACGTTGCGCCGCTCGGTGACGCCGGTCCGGAGGACCAGGGCGCACAGCACCGGAAGTGTGGTCAGCGCCAGCACCAGGGAACCGAGCAATGCGTAGATCATGGTGTCGGCCATCGGCCGGAACAGCCGGCCCGACGGTCCGGAAAGGACGTAGATCGGCAGGAAACCCGCCACGATGATCGCGACCGCGTATACGATCGGGCGGTCGACCTCGGAGGCCGCCTCGACGATTACCGCGTTGATCGAGTACGCGGTACCATGTCGTCGCGCCAGGCTGCGGTGGATGTTCTCCACCATCACCACCGCACCATCCACCAGAATGCCGAAGTCGATGGCGCCAATCGACAGCAGGTTGGCCGGGATGTGGCGCAGGTCGAGGCAGATGAAGGCGAACAGCAGCGACAACGGGATGGTCACGGCGACGATCAGGCCGGACCGGACGTCAAACAGGAAGAAGATCAGCACCGCGATCACCAGCACGATGCCGCGGGCCAGGTTGTCCTCCACCGTGCGCGTGGTGAGGTGGATCAGATCACTCCGGTCGTAAAACGGGTGGATCTTCACGTCCCTCGGCAGCACCGACTGATTCAATTCCGCGGTCTTCCGCTCAACCCCCTTGAGCACGGTCTGCGCCTGCTCGCCGGTGCGCATCAGGATGACGCCCTCGACCGCGTCGAGGCGATCGTTGAAGCCGAACACACCTGTGCGCGGCGCGTTGCCGATTTCCACCCGGCCGACATCACGCACCAATACCGGCGTGCCATTGCGCACTGCCAGGACCACGCTCTCGATGTCTTCTGGCCGGGTCAACCGGCCCAGGCCGCGCACGTAGTAGAACTGGCCGCCCTCGGAGTAGAACCCGCCGCCGGCGTTGGCATTGTTGTTGCCGAGCGCGGTGACCACGTCCGACACCGACAACCCGGTCCCGGCGAGCTTGACCGGATCGACCAGAACCTGGTACTGCATGGTCGGGCCGCCGAAGCCCGACATGTCCGCCACCCCCGGCACCGATTTGTAGGCCTTGGACAGAATCCAGTCGTTGATGGTCTTGAGTTCCATCGCGTTGCGGTCCGGGGAGTCGAGCACATAGCGGTACACCAGGCCTGATGGCGAGAACAGGGGTTCGATCTCCGCGCTCACACCGTCCGGAAGACTCACGCCGCTCAATCGCTCGAACGCCTGTTCCCGCGCGAAATAGTTGTCAGTGCCATCCTTGAAGATCACGTCCACCGACGACAGGCCGAAGAACGACACCGACCGGAGGACTTCCACGTTCGGCAAACCGTTCATCTCGGTTTCAATCGGCACGGTAATCAGCCGCTCGACTTCCTCCGCCGCCCGGCCCGGCCACTGGGTGATGATGCCGACCCGGGGCGGTGAAATGTCGGGATAGGCGTCGACCGGAAGTCGCGAGAACGACCATACACCGACTGCGGCCGCGACAACGCTTGCCGTCAGGACCAGCAATGGCTGGTGCAGCGCCACGCTCACCAACTGGTGGATGACTGAATGCCGCGTGCTGGTCACCTCGGCCGCGGGCTCCGTGCCAGCACTCCCGGGCGGTGGTGCTGTCTCGCTCATTGCGAACCTGCCTCTTCGAGGTACAACGCACCCTGCGTCACCACCACGTCGCCCACGACAAGGCCGGCATTCACCGGGTATTCATCGCCCACCCGGTCGCCGAGCGTGATCCGGCGGCGAAGGAACCGGGTGGAATCGCTGCCGCTCGCGAGGTAGACGTAGGGAAGGTTTTCGTCGTCGCGCAATACCGCCGAGACCGAAATCAGAATGCCGGTGCGCGGCCGCGAGCTGCGGATTGTCACGGTGACCAGCATGTTCTGCTTCAGCACCCGTTTGGGATTCGGCACGACGATGCGGACCTGTGTCGCCTTGCTGGCGGGATCGACCACCGCGCCGACGTTGTCCACTCGGCCGGGGAATGAATCACTTGAGACGTCCGTGGTGATCGTGACGGGATCACCCTTGAACACCGACCCGATCATGCTTTCAAATACGTTGCCCATCACCCACACGGTCGACAGGTCGGCGATGGTGAACGCCGGTGCGCTACCGGCCTGTAGCAGTTGGCCCGGATTGATCAGTTTCTCCACAACGACCCCGGCGATCGGCGCACGAACCGCGGCCTGTCCGCCGGGCACCTGCCGGCCCTGCCGAATCGCGTCGATCGATGTGGAGTCGATACCGAGCGCGCCCAATTGGAGCAGCGCCGCCTCGCGATCCGCCTCGGCCGCGGCCAGGTCGCTCTGTGCCTGGTCCAACTGGGCACGCGCCAGCGCGTCGCTGGCAAACAGCTTTTCGTCGAGCGTTGCGATGCGTTGCGCGTTGTGCCAGGCCGTCTCCGCCTTGCGGTACGCTGCGACGTCGGCGGCAAAGTCGGGTGACGCAACCATCGCCAACGGCTGCCCCGGCCTGACCGAGTCGCCCGGTTCCACGAGAATGCGCGACACGGGCCCGGAGATCGCGGGAATGACGGACGTCGAACGATCGCCGTTGAAGTTCACGGTACCGGTCGTGACGATGGTCGGGTTGAAACTCCGCCGCACGACCTTTTCTGTCTGGATCTGGCCGCGCTGCGCCGCCGTCACCGTAACGCTGCTGTCGTTCGATGTGCTCGCCGCAGGTTCGGAATCAGCCTTGCGACCACAGGCAGGGAGCGTGATAGCGGCGGCGATAACCAGCACCGTCAGCCGGCGTGAAGTGACGCGGATCATTGGGAACCTCCGGCGGCGAACGTCGCGAGCGGCATGGCAACCGCCCGCTCGAGATCGGCCCGCGCACTGGTTGCTGCCGCGAGGGCATCCGTGTACTGGCTCTCGGCGTCGAGCAGCGCAACTCGCGCGGCGTTGACCTCGAGCGCCGACGATCCACCCAACCCATAGCTCGCGGCGGCAATGCGATAAGCCTGCCGCGCGGCCGGCAGCAGCTGGTCGCGGATGTATACCGCCTGGCGCAGCGCGGTAAACGCCGCGCCGTAGGCAACGCGTACGTCCTGGCCGACCGCAGCCTCCGTATCGCGGTAAGCCGCCGCCAGTTCGTCCTCCCGGTACCTGTCCTGGGCGATCTCGCCCTTGCTGTGATTCCAGTACAGCAAGGGAATCGGGAACGAGATCGTCGTGGTGAGATAGCCCGGCGTGGGATCCGCCAGGTAATCGCGAGCCACGCCGATGGACAGATCAGGGTACCAGAACTCGCGCGCCAGCTGCGTGGTCGCCCGTGCGCCGGTGCGCTGGCTCTCGAGCGACGCCAGCTCGGAACGATGGCGCAGTGCTGCCGCTTCGACGACCGCCAAGTCGGGAAGCGGCGCCGGTACGTAGAGCGAATCGGCGGTGGCGAGCGGGGCGCCGAGCCGACGGCCGAGCAGGCGGTTGAGCGCCGCGCGCGCGTTGGCGATGTCGCGCTCGTTAGCGATGATCTGGGTGCCGACCTGGCCCACCGCAACGTCGGCATTCACGACGTCGAGGCGTGCCACGGTGCCGGCGTCGAAGCGCGCCCGAGTCTTGGTCGCGAAATCGCGCGCCAGTGAATCGGCCTGACGAAGGTTGACCTGATGGCGCAGGGCTGAAAGCAGCGAATCGTAGGTCTGCAGGGTCTGCGACGTGACCGATTGCCGCACCGTCACCGAATCGAATTCGCTCTGGTGAATCCCGGCGGTACCGATCCGGCCATTGAGTCGGAACTTGTCGACGAACGGCACCGTGATCGACGCGCCGAGAATCCGACCGTTGGCGCCGCCGATCCCGAACGGCGCCGGTGAGTTATCCCACTCCGCGGCGAAGGTCGGATCGGGAAGCGCGACGCCCTGGACCTTGCGAGCGCGAGCCTGTTGCGCTTGGGCCCCCGCTACCTGCAGCTGCGGATTGGCGATCACGGCACGCGCCACCGCACTCGCGCGCGTGACACACAATGAATCATCCGGACGCGCGGTTGATTGCGGAACGCCGGCCAGGATGCACTCCGGCGGCACCGCCACCTCAGGCGGCGGCGCGATGGCAGCCCGGCCGATCGTCTGACCTGGCTGCTGGCTCGACGCCGCACGGGCGAGGATCGCCAGCGTGCAGGCGCAGAATAGGTATCGCATGCGGTTCCATTGTAAGGGACGCAAGCCGGCCCACACGGGCGCAGCTCGACTACGAGTAACGCGTCAGCTTACGATGGGAGGCGCACGGGAATGATGAGCGGAGGGCGGTTCGCGGTGCCGGAGAGTGGCGGTGCGCCGATCAGTGGGAGCCTGTTCCGCAACGGCCAGGGTCGGGAGACGAACGCTCGCCTCGACGCGCGCGTGCAGGGACTGCGCGATGCAGGCGGGACAGGTCGAGGGGTTGTGTGGCGGCGCGCGATCGTGCGGCGCCGCGAGCGTAGCTGCGGTCGGCGTCGTGATGCCGGCGGCGAGCACGCTAATGGGTCCGGCGCTGTTGCGTAGTTCCGCCAGCGGGGCGAACACCATCAACACCTGGGCGAATAGCGCCACGCCGGCCAGCGCGCGGCAAATCGCCGATGTCACGTCGCCCTGCAGCCGAGTCAGCATAACCGGTAACCCTAAGGGCTAGCTGGGTCTAGCGGTAGGCTCGCCGAACGTTACGACCCGGAACGTCGCAGTGTTCTTGGCGGTGAGCTTCGGCTGGCCGCGGGCAGGAAGGCGTCTCCAGCGAGACACTTTCCTGCACGTCCCTGCACGCTGTCCACAAACGCGATCAGTGGCCGCCAAGGTCCAACTGCAATTTGATCGGAACAGCGGCCAACGCCTTGGACACCGGGCACCCAGCCTTGGCGTCTTCGGCGGTCTTTCGGAGCAGCTCCTCGGAGATACCCGGCACGTCCGCACGCGTCGCGAGATCGATGCCCGCAATCGCGAAGCCGCCGGCACCCTTGTCGAGATGGACGGTCGCGGTGGTCTCGACGCTGCGCGGTACAAACCCGGCCTGCGAGAGTCCCGCAGCGAACGCCATTGAGAAACACGCCGCGTGAGCGGCGGCAATCAGCTCCTCGGGGTTGGTCCCGGGGGCGTTTTCGAAACGTGTCCCGAACGAGTACGCCCCCTCGAACGCGCCGCTGCCGAGGCGCAACTTCCCGCTGCCCTGCTTGAGATCACCTTCCCAGCGCGCGGTTCCCGTGCGATCCATGATCGACCTCCCGGCCGTTATTTCCTGCGGCTCATCGCGGCGATGCCAGCGGCAACCGCAGCCATCCCGGCGGCAGCAGCAGCGATCGCACCGGGATGTTCCTTCGCTGTCCGCTTTACCGTTGCAACCGCATTCCTGCCGGCCGCAACAGCTTTCTTGGCGCCAGTCACTGCCTTGACCGCCTTGCTGGAGACGCGACGCTTCGCCTTGCGTGCGGTCGTCTTCGCCTTGCGCACCGACGACTTGGCCGTCTTCACCCGCCGGCTCGCCGATTTCGTTGCCTTCTTGACCGCCCGCTTCACCGACTTCTTGCTGCTAGCCATCTAGCTGCTCCTTGGCAAGGTTGGATAACACGCACTCGACCACCCAATAATAGACGCGTAACTCGTCAGGTACTACGGGAGGCCACAGCGAGTACCGCGGCGATTTCAGCGATCTGTGCCGCGTGCCGTGCTTCGTACGGGCGACCTGGTTGGCATGACAACGCTAGGGCCTGCGATCCCGAAAGAAGCTCTTCAGCAACTCGCCGCACGCGTCGGGCAGCACGCCACCAACCACCTCAACGCGGTGATTCAACCGGGGATGCCGCAGCAGGTCGTGGAGCGACCCCGCCATCCCGGCCTTGTCGTCCCAGGCGCCCAAGACCACGCGGCCCACCTTGGCGAGCACGATGGCGCCAGCGCACTGCGCACATGGTTCAAGGGTCACGTAGAGCGTCGCATCGTCCAGGCGATCGGCACCGATCGCGGCCATCGCGCGCTGTAGCACGAGAAGTTCAGCGTGCGCGGTGGGGTCGCGACGTGCGGCGGTCTCGTTGTGGGCGCTGGCGACGACCACGCCATTGCGGGTGAGCACGGCGCCGATCGGAACCTCGCCCATCCCCCGGGCTGTCACTGCCTCGGCAAGCGCGAGCCGCATGCCGGCAAGGTCGGCGGCGGATGCAGGAATGGCCTGCTCAACCCTCACTGAACGTCAGCCCGGTTTCGTCGACGCCGATCCGGATCGTATCCCCTTCGTTGTATTTCCCCTCCAGCAGCCGCATCGCGATGGGATTCTGCAGTTCGCGCTGGATCACACGCTTGAGTGGGCGCGCGCCATACAACGGATCGTACCCCGCCTCGGCCAGCCAGCTCATCGCTTCCGCACTGACCTCGAGGACGAGGCCACGCGCTGACACCAGCCCCCGCAACTTGGCCAGCTGCAGCCCGACGATGTGATCGAGGTCCTCACGCGTGAGCGGCCGGAACACCACAATGTCGTCGACCCGGTTCAGGAATTCCGGACGGAAATGCGCCCGGAGTTCCGCAAGCACCTTGGCTTCCACTTCGGGCCACGCATCCGGTCCCATGTCCTTCGTTTCGAGCAGGTACCGCGATCCGATGTTGCTGGTCATGATGATCACGGTGTTGCGGAAGTCGACCACCCGGCCCTGCGAGTCGGTGAGCCGGCCATCATCAAGCACCTGCAGCAGCAGGTTGAAGACGTCGGGGTGCGCCTTCTCGATTTCGTCGAACAGGATCACGCAGTACGGCCGGCGGCGCACCGCTTCGGTGAGTTGCCCGCCTTCTTCGTAGCCGATGTAGCCCGGTGGCGCGCCGATCATCCGGGCCACGGCATGCTTCTCCATGTACTCGGACATGTCGAGCCGCACCAGCGCGCGCTCGTCGTCGAACAGGAACTCTGCCAGGGCGCGCGCGGTCTCGGTCTTGCCGACGCCCGTGGGACCGAGGAAGATGAACGAGCCGGTGGGCTTGCCGACATCCTGCAATCCGGCGCGTGCCCGACGCACCGCGTTGGACACGGCGGCGAGCGCTTCCGGCTGGCCGACCACACGCCGAGCCAGCTCGGACTCGAGCCGCGTCAGCCGCTCGCGATCCGACTCGAGCATCTTGGTCACCGGAATCCCGGTCCACTTCGCGACGACCTGCGCGATATCCTCCGGACCGACTTCCTCCCGCAGGTACTTCGACGACTTCTGGATCTCCGCCAGCTCCTGGTCTTCGGCGGCGATGGCGCGTTCCAGCTCCGGAATGCGGCCGTACCGCAGCTCGGCGGCCTTTTGCAGGTCGCCCGCGCGGGTAGCCTGCTCCACCTCCGTGCGCAGCGCTTCGACCTCCGCCTTCTTCTTCTGCACGCTCTCGATCGCCTGCTTCTCCGACTGCCAGCGCGCCTTCATCCCGGCGCTGTTCTCGCGAGCCTCGGCGATCTCCTGCTCCAGCGCCTTCCGGCGCTCCACCGACGCCTTGTCCTTCTCGCGGAGGAGTGACTGGCGCTCGATCTCGAGTTGGAGGATACGGCGCTCGACCTCATCGATTTCCTGCGGCAGGGAATCGATCTCCATGCGGATGCGCGACGCGGCCTCATCCATGAGGTCGATCGCCTTGTCGGGCAGGAACCGGTCGCCGATGTAGCGGTGGGACAGCGTGGCCGCGGCGACGAGGGCATTGTCGGTGATGCGCACGCCGTGGTGCACCTCGTACTTCTCCTTCAGCCCACGCAGGATCGCGATCGTGTCCTCGACGCTCGGCTCACCCACGTACACCGGCTGAAACCGGCGCTCGAGCGCCGCGTCCTTCTCGATGTTCTGGCGGTACTCGTCGAGCGTCGTCGCACCCACCACGTGCAGTTCACCGCGCGCCAGCGCCGGCTTGAGCAGGTTGGACGCGTCAACCGCACCCTCGGCCTTCCCGGCGCCAACCAGTGTGTGCAGCTCGTCGATGAATACGATGTAGCGCCCCGCCGCGTCGATCAGCTCCTTCACCACCGATTTGAGCCGCTCCTCGAACTCGCCGCGGTACTTGGCGCCGGCCAGCAACTGGCCGATATCGAGGGCGATGATCTCCTTGTTCTTGAGCGAATCCGGCACGTCGCCATTGACGATCCGCTGCGCCAGGCCTTCGACGATGGCCGTCTTGCCGACGCCGGGTTCGCCGATCAGCACCGGGTTGTTCTTGGTGCGCCGCGACAGCACCTGCATCACCCGGCGCACTTCCTCGTCGCGGCCGATGACCGGGTCGAGCTTCCCGCCCCGCGCGGAATCGGTGAGGTTGCGGGTGAACCGCTCCAGTGCCTGGTACTGCTGCTCCGGCGTTTCGTCGGTCACCCGATGAGAACCGCGGACCTCGTCGAGGGCGGTCCGCAGCTCCTTCGGCGTCAGCCCCTCGACCTCAAGCATCTGCCGCGCCGACGTGCCTTTCTCCTCCGCCAGCGCGAGCAGCAGGTGCTCGGTCGACACGTAGGCATCGCCCAGTTCCTTGGCGATATTTTCGCCGCGGGCGAACACCTTGGAAAGGGTCCGGTCGAGTGTGGGTGTGACATCCACGGTTCCGCGTTGCGTGGGGAACCCGGTGATCTCTCCCTCGACGCGATTGCTCAGCCGCGGCACCGACACGCCGGCTTTCGCCAGCAGTGATTGCACGATGCCCTCATCCTGCCCCAGCAGCGCCGAGAGGAGGTGAGCATCGTTGACCACGGGATTGCCGCGGGTGCGGGCCTGTTCGAGCGCCGCCTGCACCGCTTCGCGGGCCTTGAGCGTAAGACGATCGGGACGCAGCATGGTCGGACCTCCGAGCGTGGAAGATGGCGAGACAGCGCCCGAGAACCCAGAGCCCGCCAGTTCGTGCGGCGATCAACGTACGGTGGATGGGAGCGCCGGGAGGACAGGATCCGGCGTTAAATGCCGAGAGGGATGCGACGCATCCCTCAAGGCGGGGTGATGACAACTTTTCTTGCGGTACTTCGCTCATCGACACTGAGCCGCAGGTAATAGATACCGGGCGAGGCTGCCCGCGTGCCGCCAGCGACGGTACCGTCCCACAGGGCCACATACTGTCCGCATCGCAACGGGATGCTGTCCAGCACCACCGCTCGGCGGTCACGGAGGCGCAGGATGGCCACCGGCTGGACGAAGACATTGTAGACCCGCAGGGCGACCCGCGGAGCATGTCCTCTTCGACAGACATCCGACGTGATGGCGAACGGGACGAGCGCCGCCGGGAGGACGGGGTTCGGGCGGGGCTCCTCGAGGACGAACGTCGGCGCATCCGGCGATCGCTGGGCGGCGGCAGGCAGCGCCGCGACCCCTCCGAGCAGCAAGCCCAGCCCCGGCCCAAAAAACCGGCGCATGGACGCTCCTTCAGGCTGCGAACGAGTCGTGGATCGGACGAACCTCCAAGAGTGACAGGACTGCCGATGGGAAGCTAGCTGCTAGTGCCCGGGGGCTGGTAGCGGCGCTGGAAACCGGTAGCTGGGACCTGGCGGCGACTCGTTACCGACCGGTTGCGGCACACCGCAGCCAATCGCGCCAAGCGCCTAGCTCCTCGCCGCACTCCAACTCTCCAGCGCCGGCATGCTGGTATCGCCCAGGTGTTCCCAGATCCAGCGCACCAGGAGACGCCGGTGAGCCGCGGCCTGCCGATCGGTCAGCAACGGCAGCTCCAGGTGCGATCCGAGCAGCGCCACCAGATCGGCGCGGTCTTGCGGCCCGAGTCGCGTCGTGGCGCCAAGGCCGGCGCAGGCGGCGCACAGAAAGCCGCCCTCACGCAGCGACAGCGCGACGGCGCCCGCGGGGAGTGACACCGCGTCTCGAACGCACCGTGACACCGTCGGACCCAGGCCCAGCTCGATGATCAGGCGCCACATGGCACGCAAGGCCACGACCCTGATGGCGTCAGGAGGTGCGAGCTCGATCAACTCCACATCATGTCGTAGTTGATCGTACAGGGCGAGGTTGGCCACCGGCGGAACGAAGCGCGTGGCCACCTCGGCGAGCGCCGACGCGGCACCGAAGCGTTCGAGGTTGCGCGCCAGTCCCGAATGGGTGGCCACAAGGTCGAAGGCGACCAGGGTGTGCAGATCGCTCGACCGCGACGGCAGCAGGTGCGCGTGACCTTCGCTGAGCAGTTGCAGCGCGGCGCCGAACCGGCTCCTGGGTCGAAGGGCGCCCTTGGCGATCGCGCTCTGCACGCCATATTCGCGCGTGGCCAAGCGGACGATGCGCGACGACTCGGCGTAGCGAAGCGAGCCGAGAACGATCGCGGGCGTCAGGAGCGGCGTGCCCGCCACCGGATCAGTAGTCGAAGCGGTAGAGCGCCGCGGGGATTTCCGTGACGCCAATCGCGATCGGGCAGCGGCCGACGGTGATCGGATGCTGCGCGACGAGTGTGGAATCGAGTGGCTGGACGATGCCGTGTGCACCGGCCGCGCACGTCCCCGGGATCAGGGCGTAGATTCGCCCAAAATCGTCGGTCGCGAGCGCGCGCGCGGGGCCGGGGAGCGCAACGGCCAACGGTCCGGCGCCCTTTTCGACCTGATGCCGGCGGACGTTGAACACCATGAGACCGTCGGTAGGGCTGGCAACGAACACATGATCGGCACCATCGGTTGCGATCGACTGCGGCCGGTGGCCAAACCCGGTGTACGAGTTCACACTTCCGGGTTGCAATGGATCGACCTGCAACAACAGCCCATTCGACGTGTTGTCGCCGGCATTGATCACATACAAGAAGCCGTCGGACGCGGACACCGCGCCCCGGGCGAGGCCGGGGCCGAGCGGGAATGAATCGCGTAACAGGGGCTCGGTGCTGAGCCAGCTCTGGATCGCGCAATCGGCTGCGGGCGGCGCGCATTGGTTCTTCGACGAAACCAGCACGAATACTGTACCACGCGCCACGCCGAAGCCTTGCGGCCGGCCCCGGACCGAGCCCTGTGCGACGCCACAGCCGTGCGGGACGTCGATGGAGGTGACGCTATCTGTCGTCGGCGTGGCAGCGTATGCCTGCCCACCGTCGGCGAATGTCAGCGAACCAATCGGTCCCTTCCCGTTGAGTTGCTGCGTGCAAATCACCTGGTGCAGCCCCAGGTCAAGCATCGTGACGCTGTCGCCGAAACCAATCGCGGCAACCCGATTGTGGAGCGCGAACGCGGCGACGACCCCGGAGCCGGTATTGAGGAGGATGTGATGCACCACGCTCGGGCTGTCAACCGGAATGATCCGCAGCGAGTCGTCCATGCTGTCGAGGACGACCAGCACCTCAACGGGCGGCGTCGCCGGGCCGAGCGTCGGCGCGCACGCCGCCGCCGCAACACCGAGTACCAGCAGGAACAACCGCCCAGCCCGCATGACACAGCCTCCGTAGTATACGGTAAGGTAACCCGCCTCGCCGTCGCTCCCGGGAAGTCGACGTCGTCGCGCGTACCGCTCCGGAGGCCGGTCGCGACAAGCGTAAGGCCCTGCCACCGGCAAGCAACCGACCGCCCGCCGGCTCCGGCCGGATGGCGGATCAGCGGCGAGCCGTGCCGCGCGGTGCGCTCGGTCTCCAGCCACTCATGCTTCACCCCTGCGTAGTGGAACGACCTGCGGTGACCCGTCTCGCCACGGCATCACCGCGACGGGCCACGTGAACACTTCCGAAAGCAACGCCGCCGTGAGTACGTCGGCCGGCGCTCCATCCGCCCTCACCCGTCCATGATCGAGCAGCACGACCCGATCGGCATACCGTGCCGCCAGGTTCAGCTGATGCGTGATGACCAATACGCCGAGCCCGTCGGCGACGAGCCGGCGCAGCAGCTCGAGCAGCTCCATTTCGTGGCCGATATCCAGGGCCGACGTCGGCTCATCGAGCAACAGCAGTCGCGGCATCGACGCCAGCGCGCGCGCCAGCCGCACGCGCTGCCATTCGCCACCCGATAGCGTCTCGATGCCGCGGCGCTCAAAGCCGGTGACATCGCACCGGGCCAGCGCGTCCGCGATCGCGCGCTCGTCGTCCTCGGCCACCGGCGCGATCGGGCCCAGTCGCGCCCAGCGTCCCATGAGCAGGGCTTCGCGCACCGTGAGCGGGAACGCGGGCTCCTCGCGCTGCGGCAACGCGGCGATACTCTCGGCCAGGTTGCGCCGCGTCCACTCCTGGATGGCGCGCCCGTCGAGGGTGACCCGGCCAGCCTGCAGCGCAACGAGGCCGAGCAGGGCCCGCAACAGCGTCGTCTTGCCGCTGCCATTGGGACCGACCACGGCGACGAGCTCGCCGCTGGTGAGGGCGAACGACACCGCGTCCAGCGCCGACGTTTGCGGCCGAGCCGGTGCTCGGCGCTCCGCGCTGGGCGTGACGATGTGGTCCGGTCCGCGGGCGCCAGGCTTTGCGATCGATCCACCCGGATACACCACGCAGACGCCGGTCGCTTCGAGCCTCATCGCAGCGTCTTGCGCAACAGCATCGCAAAGATCGGCACGCCGATCAACGCGGTGACGACGCCCACTGGCAACTCGGCGGGCCGCAGCACGGTGCGCGCCGCTGTGTCGGCCAGCACCGTGAACGCCCCCCCGGCGATGAAGACCGCAGGCAGTAGCGAGCGATGCAGCGGACCCACGATGCCGCGCAGCGCGTGGGGCACGACCAGTCCGACGAAACCGATCACGCCGGCAGCGGCGACCGTTGCGGCGGTCAGCACCGATGTCGCGAGGATGACCAGCCGGCGGGTCCGTTCCACCTCGAGGCCAAGGGTGGCGGCGCTGTCATCACCGAGGGCGAGCAGATCGAGCGAACGTGACAGCCACCAGATCAGCAGCAGCGCCGGCGCCGCCACGACGGCAAAGTGCCGGACGAGATCCCAGCTCGAGCGGCCGAAGCCGCCGAACAGCCAGACAGTCGCGGAATGAAAGGTGAAGGGATCGGTAATCACGAGCAGCGCGGAAGTGATCGCCGCCGTGAACGCTCCAACCACCACCCCAGCCAGCAGCAGGACGCGCGGATCGAGTCGCTGCCCGGCGACGACACTGATGCGATACACCAGCCCAATCGCGGCGAGCGCACCGACCGTCGCACACGCGGCGACACTCCAGCCCAGCGGCAGTCCGATCACGACCGCCAGCACCGCACCCAGCGCCGCGCCCCCGGAGAGGCCGAGCAGCCACGGTTCCGCCAGCGGGTTGCGCAGCAACGCCTGCAGCGCGGCGCCGGCGACGGCGAGCGATCCGCCGACGCCGAACGCCAGCATGACCCGCGGCAGCCGCAGGTCGCGCATGATCGCCGCGTCCGGTGCGCCGGGGTCGCGCAACGCGGCGAACACGGCGCCAGGAGAAAACGGCACGGCTCCGAGCAACATGCCCACGATACACGCGCCGAGCGCTGCGAGGCCCAAGATCGGGAGCGCGGCGCGTGAACGGGTGGTGCGAGATGCGGTCACGGAAATCGCCCGTCTCCAGGAGGGCGAGACGGGCGAGGCGGCGGGAGTCCACCGCGGTGTGGCGGCAACTCGGACGACCACGCCACCGTTCCCTCCCCCGAGGAATTGCTGGTGGCGCGAACGGAGAGGTCTCCTGGCTCCGGGCGTTCGTCGCTCGCCTTCCCGGGATGGTCCCCAGTGGCACGGTGAGCGGCGACCAAACACTTGCCCGTTACAGTGGCGGGGCCGCGCCGGCGTTACACCGGTCTTCCGAGCGTCCCCGTTCGCAAGCGAACAACGATTGTCATGGCGAAGCTATGGTGGACAGCCGATCACGGCAAGGTGGGTCGCAGACCGCGGGCCAACTCCGGCAGTTCACCCCACAGATCGGAGCCGCACACGCCGGTGATGTCCCCGAAGCGCGGCCTCGGTTCGCCAGCGGCCGCTGTGTTGCGGCCGCAACGGGCGCGCAAGACCTACGGCGGCCGCGCCAGCGAACCGCAGACGCGCGCAGCGGGACATCACCGGCGTGTGCGCCACGAACCACGACGCGCACGTTCAACACCGAACATCAGCCGCAAGATTGCCGCACCGTCACCGCGATCAGCACGATCGCCATCACGCCCACCATCGCCGGGAGCAACCAGCCCGGCGCGCCGCTGCTGCCGAACTGCAGCACCACCGGCTCGCCGCCGACCAGCCGTCCCTGCCAGCGGGCGTAGCTCTTCCGGTCGATCACGGTGTCAGCGCGCGTGAACGCGCCATGCACCACCATCGACTTGTCCTCGCTGATGATGTTCGATACCGGCACGCCCGCGTCGACTGGCACCTCGAAGCGTCGTGAGTTCGGTGGGATCTGATAATCGATTTCGATGTCGTGCGAACCGGGCGGAATCGCTGCATACAGCGCGACGACTTCACCGTTGAAGCTCAGCGATTCCAGCGAGAATCCGGACTTGCCGCCGCGGATGTTGACGGCGAAGCGAGGCAGCCGGATCGCCCACGTCGGCCGGGTTGAATCGCGGCTGACCCGGGTCAGCGGGCCGGGATTGTCCAGCACCATCAGGTCCACGACGTCGCGGACGCCGTCGCCACTCGGCGGCGAGACGATCAGGTGTCGCGCGACCAGCCGGACCGGCGCGGTCGACGAGGTGTCGGCCACCACGACTGTGACAGCGGATTCCGGGCTGTCGGGCTGCAGCGCCAGCGGCGTGGCGAAGTACTCGATGCCGGACCACCGTGCACTCACGAGATAGATGGCGCCGGTGTCGGGCATGACGTGAAAGCGGAATCGTCCCCGCGAATCGCTCGATACCGAATCGACCGGGCCCGGCCGCTGCACCGTGACGCGATGCAGGACGACGCGTGCGCCGGCGACGGCGATCGTATCATGACCCGCGACACGAACGACCCGCCCCGTCACCAGCACCGGCGACGGGAGCGCGAGAATCAGCAGTGCGGCGGCAAGCAAGCCGATCAGGTTCCAGCGTCCCAACTCGCGAGGTAGTGAGTCTGCTCCGCGGTCAGCACGTCGATACTCGCGCCCATCGCCGCCAGCTTGAGCGACGCAATCTCGGCGTCGACCGCGGCCGGGAGGCGGTGCACCTCACGCCCCAGCGTGGCCTCGTGCATGACGAGGTACTCTGCCGCGAGCGCCTGGTTGGCGAATGACATGTCCATCACCGATGCCGGATGCCCCTCGGCGGCAGCGAGGTTGATCAGGCGTCCCTCGCCGAGCACAAGGATCCGCTTGCCATCGACGAGGTACTCGTCGACGTACTCGCGCACCGCGCGGCGGCCCGACGCGATCTGGCCGAGGGCATCCAGATCCAGCTCGACATTGAAGTGCCCGGAGTTGCACACCACCGCGCCGTCCTTCATCCGGGTGAAGTGTTCGGCGCGGATGACATGGAGATTGCCGGTCAGCGTGCAGAAGACGTCGCCGCGCGGTGCCGCCATTTCCATGGTCATCACCTCAAACCCGTCCATGCGCGCCTCGAGTGCGGCGACCGGATCGATCTCGGTGACCACGACGTGCGCACCAGCGCCGCGCGCGCGCATCGCCAGGCCGCGGCCACACCACCCATACCCGGCGATCACGAAGGTGCTGCCGGCAACCAGCAGGTTGGTCGCCCTGATGATGCCATCCAGCGTCGACTGGCCGGTGCCGTACCGATTATCGAACATGTGCTTGGTGCGGGAGTCGTTCACGGCGACGATCGGGAAGGCGAGAATGCCCTCCTTCGCCATCGCCTTGAGGCGAATGACGCCGGTGGTGGTCTCTTCGGTCGAGCCCTTGACGCGGCTGACCAGGGCGCGCCGCTCCTCCGCCGACAACCCTTCGACCATGCGGCGGATCGGCGCGGCGAGGTCATCGAGCCGGCCGAGCTTGATCATGTGCAGCGAGCTGACGAGGTCGGCCCCGTCATCCTGGGTCAGGTCGGGACCGAAGCTGAGCGCCTGCGCGATGTGAGTGTAGTAGGTCTGGTGATCCTCGCCCTTGATGGCGTAGACGTGCACGCCGTGGTCGCGCACCAGGTGAGCGGCCACGTCGTCCTGCGTCGAGAGCGGGTTGGACGCGCAGAGCGCGATGTCCGCACCGCCGGCGCGCAGCGTGCTCATCAGGTTGGCCGTCTCGGTCGTCACATGGAGGCAACACGACACCTTGCGCCCGGCGAGTGGCCGCTCGAGCAGAAACCGTTCGCGGATCTGCCGCAGGACGGGCATCGAGTGCTCGGCCCATTCGGTGCGGCGCCGGCCCTCGTCGGCGAGCGCGATGTCGCGCACGTCATGCGAAGCGTCGATGGAAATACCGGTCATGGAATTCCTCACGCCCTCGTGGCGCTCTTGAGTTCGCTCGTGCGGTCGGTCTTTTCCCAGGTGAACAACTCGACCCGCTTGGCGGGTTGCCCACGATCCTGGTACGTCGCCCTGACCGGTGTGCGGCCGAAATGTCCGTAGGCAGCGGTGGCCGAGTACACCGGCTGCCGCAGCTTGAGGTCGGCGATCAGGCGGCCGGGCCGCAGGTCGAACACCTCCTGCACCGCGCGCTCGAGGCGGGCGTCGGTTACCCGGCCGGTTCCGAAGGTATTCACGTAGATCGACACCGGCCGTGCCACACCGATGGCGTATGCCGCCTGGACTTCGACGCGGCTGGCCAGCTTCGCGGCAACGATGTTCTTTGCGACGTGTCGCAACGCATACGCCGCCGAACGATCCACCTTGGTCGGGTCCTTCCCGCTGAACGCGCCGCCGCCGTGGCGCGCCATGCCGCCATAGGTATCGACAATGATCTTGCGACCCGTGAGGCCCGCGTCGCCGTGCGGCCCGCCGATCACGAAGCGCCCCGTCGGATTGACGTGAAACCGGGTCCGGCTGTGTTCAAACCCGAAGTCATCGAGCACCGGCTTGATGACGTCCTCGATCATCGCCTGCTTGATGGTCGCGTGGGACAGCGCGCGTGAGCCGACGCGCTCGTCATGTTGTGTCGAAAGCACGACCGCGCGGACCGCCACGGGACGGTCGTCCTCGTACTCCACCGACACCTGCGTCTTGCCATCCGGACGCAGCCAGGTGTGGTGTGGCAAGCGGTCGTCGCCGCGACGCACCGCCGCGAGCCGCTCCGCGAGCCGGTGCGCCAGCACGATCGGCAGCGGCATGAGTTCGGCTGTCTCATCGCTCGCGTAGCCGAACATCATTCCCTGGTCGCCGGCACCCTGGTTGTCGGCGTCGCCGTCGACGCCGCGCGCAATATCCTTGGACTGGCGGTCAATCGAGGAGATCACGGCGCAGGTCCGATAGTCGAAGCCATACTGGGCGTCGGTATACCCGATCCGCTCGATCGTGTCGCGCACGAGGTCCGAGAAATGCACGTACGCCGTGGTGGTGATCTCGCCGGCGACGATCGCCATGCCCGTCGTGACCATCGTCTCGCACGCCACGCGCGCCTGCGGATCGCGCGCGAGGATCGCGTCGAGAATCGCATCAGAGATCTGATCGGCCACCTTGTCAGGGTGGCCCTCGGTCACTGATTCCGATGTGAACACATGCTTCATGATTCCGCCGTCAGAGCGCTAGTCTTTGCGGGGCAAGCTAGCGGTCACCAGTGGCCGCGGCAACGCGCCGGATGGGTCGACCAGACGCAGGTCGACGTAGCGGCCCAGCGTTTCGCGCAGCCCGGCTTGCACCTGCTCGGTGGTGGTGGCCTGCACCGCGTGGGTTGCCGCTTCGCGCGCGGCGGCGAGGGGCAGATTGCGCACCACCCACTTGACCAGCGGAATCGACGGTGGAGCGGTGCTGAGGCGGTCGTATCCCAGCCCGATCAGCAGCACGATGGCCACGGGGTCGGAGGCCATCTCGCCGCAGACCGAGGCGGATATCCCGGCGCGCGCCGCGGCCTCGCGCACGTGGCGCAGCTGGCGGACCACTGCGGGATGGAGTGGCGCGAAGCGGCTCGCAAGCCGGGCATTGCTGCGGTCGACGGCCAGCGTGTACTGGGTGAGGTCGTTGGTACCGACGCTGACGAACGCTGCCGCCGCGGCGAGATCGTCGGCGAGCATCACCGCCGCCGGCGTCTCGATCATGACACCGACGGGGACGTCGCGCGCCGCGCGAACCCCCGCGGCATGCAGGCCGGCAGCCTCCTCCGCGATCAGCCCCTTCGCCTCGGCCAGCTCGTCGAGCGAGATGATCATCGGCAGCATCAACCAGATGTCGCGGTCGGCCGCCGCGCGCAGGATAGCACGCAGTTGCGGCCGGAAGATCTCCGGCTGATCGAGACACACGCGGATCGAGCGCCAGCCGAGAAACGGGTTGGGCTCATGCGGTGCGACGAACGCGGAGGGGAACTTGTCGCCACCGAGGTCGTACGTGCGCACCACCACGGGGTGGCCGGTGAACGCCGCGGCCACGCGGCGGTAGTATTCCGTCTGTTCGTCTTCACTGGGCAGGGTGGTGCGCCCGGTGATCAGGAACTCGGTACGCAACAAGCCGACACCCTGGGCGCCATGGCGTACGGCGACGTCGACCTCCTCCGGCAGGTCGACGTTGCCTTGCAGCGTGATTTCCGCGCCGTCGGGGGTGACCGCCGGCTCACCGGCGATGCTCTCGAGCTGCAACTCCAGGCGATGACGTCGAACCGCCTGCAAGCGGGCGGTCTCCAGCTCGTTCGGCGTCGGGTCCAGCAGGATCCGGCCGGTCTGCCCGTCGAGCAGAACGATGGTTCCCTCGGCGATGCACTCCAGCGCGCCGGGAACGCCCATGACCGCGGGAATGCCAAGGGAGTGCGCCAGGATCGCGGCGTGCGAGGTGCGAGTACCCTCTTCGCTGATCAGCCCGGCGACATGCTCGCGATCGAGCTGCACGGTCAATCCGGGCGACAGTTCGTGCGCGATCAGGATCACGGGCTCGCGGATCTCGCCCAGCCAGGCGTCATCGGCGGTGCGCCCCAGCAGGTGCAACAGCATGCGGAGCTGGATGGCATTGAGGTCGGCCAGCCGATCGCGCAGGAACGACTGGCGGGCGTTCTGCCAGGCGTTGCGCAACTCGAGCGCCCGGAACTCGTAGGCGCTTTCCGCCGACAGGAGGTTCTTGCGGATAAGCGTTTCCACGCTGGTGAGGAAGTCGGTGTCCTGCGCCAGCATGATCTGCGCGTCGAAGATACCGGCTGCCTCGGGCCCGGCCCGCTGCAGCGTGCGTATACGCAACACGTCGAGTTGGTCGCTGACCGCCTGAACCGCCTGGTGCAGCCGGGCCACTTCCGCCTCGAGTTCCGCCGGCCCCACGGTTCGTTCGGGGATCTCCGGGAAGGTCCACCGGACCGCCAGCGCCGGCGCAAAGGCCACACCCGGCGACACGCCGACGCCGCGCAACTCGCGATCGCTCATGTTTCGCCGAATCCCTTCGCGATCAGGTCGAGCAACGCAGCCACCGCCGCCGCCGCATCGTCGCCATCGGCGCGCACCCGGACGACGGCGCCGCATTCGGCCGCCAGCGTCATCACGCCCATGATGCTCTTGCCGTTCACCGACTGCCCGTCGTGTTCCAGCTCGATCGCCGACTTGAACGACGAGGCGAGTCGTACCAGCTGCGCGGCCGGGCGGGCATGCATGCCGAGCGAATTGACGATCGTCCCGTTGCGCTCGATCACCGAAGCCCTCCAAGCGCGAGCAGTGCCACGCCAACGAGCAGCAGGCCGAAGCGCAGGCCACTCACGCGGACGCGGGTCCTCGGCACCACCGACAGCACGACCCCGACCAGCGCCACGCCCACCGTCGCGCCAACCTCGCCCCGGCTTGCGTGCTGCAGCACCTGCCACGCGACAACCGGCAACGCGGCGCCCACGGCGAACGCGGCGACCCGCTGTGCCTCGACGGCGCCTCGCGGCAACCACGAACGCTGCAATGCGCCGCCCACCCGGAGTCCTTCGCGCAACCCAAGATCAAGCCCCCACGCTGTCAGCCACAGCCGCAGGACATTGTGCACCAGCACGATGCCGACGATCGCCCACAGTCCGGCCCACGGCGCAGCGATCAGCCCGATGCCGATCAGCGCCGGAACCCATCCCGCCCAGATCAGCTGATCGCCGAGCGCGCCGAGCGGTCCGGAGAGCGCAGTACGCAGTCGCGAAATCACCGGACCCGGCACACCGTCCTGCTCGGCCTTCACCTCGGCCCCTACCGCCACGCCGGCGAGATACGGGTGCGAGTTGAAGAAATCCGCCGAACGGGCCACTGCTTCCCGGCGCTCCCGTACCGAGCGTGTCGCGAACACATCTCGGAGCAGCGGCGCCGCTGCATGCCCGACGCCGATGCCCGCCATCCGCTCGTAGGTATACGATGCTTGCACGGCAAGCAGCCGCAGCAGCGCTTCCGTGCGCGGCTTCATCGCAGCAACACCACCACGACGATCCCGGTGGCCAATCCGACGGCAAGCCAGTGGCGGCGGCCGCCTTGACCGGCGTTGCGGATCGCACCGGCAAGCGCCGCCGCCAGGCCACCGGCGAGCACCGCCCGCGACAGGATGCGGGCATGGCTGAACAGTTCCCAGGGAACCAATGCGACGAGCAGCGCGATGCCGACGCCCACGAGCGCGAGCGCGAACGATCGCAAGGCGTCACGCAACAATCCGTTGCGCTGCAGCTCCCAGATGGCACGCGCATCGCCGTGGGCGACTCGCTCGAGGCGCCGTTGCACCGACACGGCGTTGCGGCGGCGCAACTTCTGCAGCGTCCACCCGCCCACCGCGGCCATTGGCAATCCGACCAGTCCGGCGGCGCCCGCCGCGACCTCGGCGGGCACCAGCGCCGCGGCCACACCGCCGGCGACTGCGGCGACGCTGAAATCCGGATACCGCGCCGCCCCGATGGGCAGCACGTCCAGCGCGTACAGCTCGAGTACCAGGCCCGCCACCAGACCGCCGGTGACGTTGCCGAGAATCAGGCCGGCAACGGTCGCGGCGACCAGCGGGCGGGACAGCAGCCCCTGCGGCACGCTCACCAGGTCGAGCCCGACCACGGTGCCCCAGAACAGGGTGAGCACGAACGCGAGCGGCGACATCATCATCGCAACAACGCCTCCAGGTCAACGGCGGGGGTCGTGGGCAGGTCCTGCGCGCTGATCTCGGCACCGTCACGGCGCAGTCGTCGCAGCAACGCTTCCTCGGCTTCGCCGAGATAGATGTATCGCAGTCGCTCGACCCGGCCGGGACGATGGTGCAGCCCGCCGAGATTGATGCGGCGGATCAGCGCCGGCACCGCATCGTGCAGCGCCGCCATGGTGGCGAGGTCCGCCGTGAGCAGCATGCCGGGCCGCGGATCGGCCACCCACTCCACCATGTGCGCCGCCGCCTCCGCGACGTTCGCGAAGATCAGCTGAACGTCGTTGGGTACCGCCATCCGGTACAGGTCCTGTTCCCAGTCGCTCTCGCAGACACCGTTGTCGACCAGCACGATGAAACGGGTGGCGAGCGGGCGGCCCCAGCCGATCACGACCTGCCCGTGCACTAGCCGGTCGTCGACCCGGAAGAGCCGCAGCGTCATCAGCGGGTCACAACCGCGCGCGCACCGACGTCCGCGATGTGTCCGGCGACGGCAGCAATCTCCCCCTCGCGGTGAAACACGAACTCGAGCAGCATCGCCAGGTTGACGCCCGTGACCACGCGAACGTCCGGCATCGACTGGATCCGCCGCATCGCGGCGAAATGGCATGACCCGCTTGGCAGATCGATGAACACGAGTGACGGCCCCGGTGTGGCCGCATTGATGATGCGTTCCTCCAGGGTACTGCGGTCGCAGTCCGTGTTCGAGATCGCCACCAGACCGCTATTGGGACCACTGATCTGCTCGACCGCCTCGATGAGCGCTGCGGCCAGATGACCGTGGCCGACGACCACTCCCTTGATCGGCGTCATTCGGTGTCACCGCGCAGATACTCCCGCAGCCCGCGCTTCTCCCGCATCTTCTTGATCAGGCGTTCATTGAACGCCGCGGCAACGTCAACGCCGCTGTAGCGGAGCAAGTGCATCATCGCAACGACTTCCGATATCACCGTGATGTTCTTTCCGGGGTTGAGGGGAACGATCACCCGGGGAGTCGCCACATCGAGAATCGTCACCGTGTCGCGCTGCAGGCCGCTGCGATCGGCATCTTTCGCGGTTTCCCAGTCCTCCAGCTGCACGACCACCTCGATGCGCTTCTGCTGCCGGACCGACCGGACGCCGAACAGCGCGGGGATGTCGATGAGGCCGACACCGCGGATCTCCATGTGATGCGCGGCCAGCTCGTGCCCCTGCCCGATCAGCACGTCGTTGCCGCGCCGGGTCACCTTGACGACATCGTCCGCCACCAGCCGGTGGCCGCGCTCCACGAGGTCCAGCACGCATTCGCTCTTGCCGATGCCCGAGCGGCCCATGAACAGGAGCCCGACACCGTAGACGTCGGTCAGCGAACCATGCAGCGTCGTGCGTGGTGCGAACGCCTCCTCGATGATCGGCTTGATCCGCTTGTAGAACTCCGCCGTCTTGAGCGCGGTGCGCAGCACCGGTATGCGGCGGCGCTGCGCCAGCTGGAGCAACGGCTCGGGGGGATCGAGCCCCTTGGTGATGAAGACGACCGGCAGGTCGTACTGGAAGAACCCTTCCAGCGATGCACGGCGGGTTGCCGGATCGAGCGAGGCGAGATAGGTGATCTCGGTCTCGCCGAGCACGTGCAGCCGATCGGGCATGAACCGCCCATGGTATCCGGCAAGCGCCAGTCCCGGCGACGCAATTTCCGCATCCGGCACCAACTGGTCGAGTCCGAGCTCGCCGGTCAGCGCCTCGAGCTCCAGTTGTTCACCGGCGGCAAGAAAATCACGAAAGCGCAGGGGGAACTCCTTGGTTGGCCAGCGACGCGCGGGAGAGCGTCCCGGCGGCGAGTTCCGCGAGGTGCCGCTCGACGGTTGCCGCCGCACCGTCCCAGGTCAGTCGCTCGGCCCATGACCGCGCCGCGCGCCCCAACCGTTCAACCAGCTCACGGTCGTCCGCGAACCGGACCATCTGGCGCGCCAGCTGCGGAGCGTCGCCGTGGGGCACCAGCACCCCGGTCTGGCCGTCGCGTACCGAGTCCCGGAGCCCGGGAGAGTCGGACGCCAGCGACGGTGTGCCGCAGGCGGCAGCCTCCATCACGGTGATGCCCCAACCCTCCTTGGGGGAAGGAAATACGTTCGCCACCGACTCTCGCAAGAGCCTGAGCCGGGTCGGCTCATCCACGAAGCCAAGAAAACGCACCGCCTCCGCGACGCCATCGGCCCGCGCCACGGCTTCGAGCCGGTCGCGATCGTCGCCGCTTCCGGCGATATCGACGCTCAGATCCGGCCGGTCGCGGCGGGCGATCGCCAGCGCGTGAATCAGGTATTCAACACCCTTGTACCGCTTGAGCCGGCCGATGTACACGAAGCGCGGTGGAGTGCTTCGCGGCGTCGCGGGGTCGGGTGCGAAAGAGCGGGTGTCGACACCGGGATATACCACCGCAATTCTCTCACCCGGAATGCCGCGGGCGATCAAGTCGTCCCGCGTCGAATCGCTGATGGCGTGAAACCAGGCCCGGCGATACACCACCGGGATCATTCGCTCCGCCGACACGACGGCGGCCGCGACCGGCCACGATGCCTCCGCGAATGCCGTCGTGCCGAACAGGTGCGGTACGATGGCGTACACCGGGCGCCGGGTGAGCAACGGCGTGAACAGCGGCAGCTTGTTGATATCGTCCACCACCAGGTCGGGCGCGAACCGGCGCACCGCGTCGCGAATCGCCCGCCAACCCACGAGTGCGAATGAATGCCGGCCGCCGTAACGATGCACCTCGATCCCGTCGACCATTTCGACCGGCGGTGCACCGGCGAATCCCGAGCACACCAGGCGGACCCGGTGGCCAAGCCCGGCAATGCGCGAGAACAATTCGAACAGATGGATCTCGGCGCCGCCGGCGTGCGGATTCCTGCGATCCTGCCAATTGGCGACGAGGATGTTCATCGGCGCGGCCTACAGGCGGCCGAGGTCGCGCGCGATGCGGTCGAGCACGCCGTTGATGAATGCCGGCGCCTTCTGGCCGGCAAAGCGGTGCGCCAGCCACAGGGCCTCGTCGATGACGACCTTGGCGGGTGCCGTGTTTCGCAACAGTTCGAAGATCGCGATTCGCAGGATGTTGCGCTCAATCGTGGCGACGCGCTCCAGACGCCAGTTGTCTGTGGCCGCCTCGGCCAGCCGATCGATCGCGGGCTGGCTGTTCCGAATTTCCCGGACCAGCGGCTCGACATCATCGCGCACCAGCCGCACGTCACCGATGAGCTCTGCCACGCCGCTTGCGCCAGCTCCCGTGGAGGTGTCTCCCGTGATCTCAAGTGCATAAAGCAGCTGCAGCGCCCGGGCACGCACCCGGGTTTCCGCCCGCAGCGTCATTCGTCCAGCGCTCGACGCATCAGGTCGGCCGTGCGGAGCGCTGCCTCGGCCGCTTCGCGACCCTTGTTCCCGGCGGGGCCACCGGCGCGAGCCGCCGCCTGCTCCATCGTGTCGCAGGTCAACAGCCCGAATCCGACCGGTACGAGGGCGTCGGATGCGGCGCGACTGAGCGCGGCGGCCGTCTCGCCCGCGACATAGTCGAAGTGCGGTGTGGCACCGCGGATGACCGCGCCGAGCGCGACGATCGCGGCGTACCGCCCACTGTGCGCCGCGGCGCTGACGATCACTCCGAGTTCGAACGCTCCGGCCACCCAGAGCACGTCGACGTCGGTATCGGGGACACCCGCCTCGAGGCATGCCACCATCGCGCCTTCGAGAAGCCGGGACGTAATCCGCTCATGATAGCGTGATACCACCATCGCGACGCGACCACCGGCCTGGAGCCGTCCTTCATATTCAGTCATCCGTCAATGCGCCAAGAGGTGGCCGAGTTTGTCGCGCTTGGCAGCGAGGTAGGCCTGGTTATCGGGCGTGGTGTCCGCAAGCAGTGGAATCCGTTCGACGATTTCGAGACCGTATCCTTCGAGTCCCACGAGCTTGCGCGGGTTGTTGGTCATGATGCGCAGCGACGACAGACCGAGGTCGCGGAGAATCTGCGCCCCGATGCCGAAGTCACGCAAATCGGCCTTGAAGCCGAGCCGGGCGTTCGCCTCGACGGTGTCGTTGCCCGCGTCCTGCAGCTCGTACGCGCGGAGCTTGTTCAGCAGGCCGATGCCGCGGCCTTCCTGGTCGAGGTACACGATCACTCCCCGGCCTTCCCGCGTGATCAGTTCCATGGCGCGATGCAACTGGATCCCGCAGTCGCAGCGCAGTGAATGGAAGACGTCGCCCGTGAGACACTTGGAGTGCATCCGGACCGGGACGTTCGCCTGCCCCGCGACATCGCCGAACACCAGTGCGACGTGCTCGGCGCGGTCGACGTCGTTGCGATACCCGATGACCCGGAACTCGCCAAACTCCGTCGGCAGGCGTGCCTCCGCCACCCGATGCACCAGTTGCTCGGTGCGCAGCCGGTAGGCGACGAGATCGGCGACCGCGATGAGCGACAGGCCATGTTCCGCCGCGAAGTTCTGCAGATCGGGCAGCCGCGCCATGGATCCATCAGGATTGAGGATCTCGCAGATCACACCCGCCGGGCGCAACCCGCCAAGGCGCGCCAGGTCGACGCTCGCCTCGGTGTGTCCGACCCGGCGCAATACGCCGCCGCGCTGGGCGCGCAGCGGCTGAATGTGGCCCGGGCGGCGCAGGTCCGCCGGCGTGGTGTCGGGGTCGATCGCGACCCGGATGGTCGTGGCACGATCGCTCGCCGAAATGCCGGTCGTGACATCGAAACGGCGTTCCGCGTCGATGGTCACCGTGAAGGCCGTCAGCATCGACTCGGTGTTGCGCTCGACCATTTGCGGCAACTCGAGGCGGTCGCAATCGTCGGGCGTCAGGGCGAGACAGATCCACCCCCGACCGTGGCGCGCCATGAAGTTGACGATCTCGGTCGTGATCAGCTCCGCCGCACAAACGAGGTCGCCTTCATTTTCGCGATCCTCGTCGTCGACGACCACGACCATCCTGCCGGCCTTGATGTCGGCGATGGCGCGCGCAATCGGAGTCAACGTCACTGTGGCCCCGGCGCCTGCCAGGGAACCAATAACTGCTTCACGTACTTCCCCACTGCATCTCCTTCGACGTGCACCTGGTCTCCCCGCACTCGCTCACCCAACGTCGTACGCTCCAAGGTAAACGGGATCAGCGACACCTGGACTACGCCGGGTGCCGGCATGGCATTCACGGTGAGGGAGACGCCGTCGACCGCAATCGATCCGCGGGGGATCGATGCGCCCGCCACGTCCGCCGGCACGCGGATGTCGAGCAGTCGCGCATCGTCGCGCTGCGAGACTGCTGCAACGGTCCCCACGCCATCGACGTGCCCCTGCACGAGGTGACCGCCAAGCCGATCGCCAGCGCGTAGCGCACGCTCGAGATTGACCTGCCGGCCCGCGACGTACCCGCCGAAGAGCGTCCGGTCGAGCGATGTCGCGATCACATGCACCACGAACTGGGCGTTGCCGACAGCAGTCACCGTCAGACATGCGCCATCGACCGCGATGCTCTCGCCCAGCGCGACGTCGGGCCACGGCGCGTTGATCGCCAGTTCGCGTCCACCCGACACCGCGCGACTCTCGCGGACGGTTCCCACGGCGGTGATGACACCGGTGAACATCGGCTACGGCTCGAGTTCAATCAGAATGTCGCCGCGTTCCCCCGGCTCGGCCAAGCTCGATACGTTCGTCAATCGCCACCTCGCGACGGTATCCACGGACGGTGCGCCGAGGTCGTCCCAGGCTGCCTTGCCGTCACCCAGCCAGAGCGGGCATTGGATCTGGTAGACACGATCGATGAGTCCCTCGCGCAACAGCGCTCCGGCAAGCCTGCCGCCGCCTTCGATCAGCACGGAGTCGAGGCCCTCGCCCGCGAGTGCCTGCAGCGCGACGCCGAGGGTGTCCGCCACGAGTACCGTCGCACCCGACTGGACCAGTGTCTCGCGCCGCGTCGCCGCCACGTGGCTGCCGACCACCACCGTGACCGGTGCGGTCGCAACATCGTCGAACATGCGATGCTCCGGTGGCAGCCGCCCGCGCCGGTCGAAAACTACGCGTGTGGGCGTGATGCGCGGCAAGAGTTCCCCACGCACGGTGAGGCGGGCATCGTCCACGATCGCTGTTGCCGCGCCGACACCGATCGCACCAAAACCGGCACGCAGCCACTGCACCCATTCCCGTGCGGCATCGCTAGATACCCACCGGGAGTTCCCGGCGGCGTCGGCAATCTTGCCATCCATCGACACCGCGAGCTTGATCGCCACGAACGGGCGGTCCAGGGACTTGAACCGATGCATGAACCGGAAGTTGCTGGCGGCCGCGCGAGCCTCACCCACGCCGAGCTCGATCGGAACGCCAGCGGCGCGGAGACGCTCGGCACCCCCGGCGGCGACCGGATCGGGGTCGCGTGACGCGATCACCACACGGCCGATGCCTGCCGCGACGATCGCGTCCACGCACGGCGGCTGCTTGCCGAAGTGGCTGCACGGCTCGAGCGTAACATAGAGTGTCGCATCGCGCGCCTGATCGCCGGCCTCCGCGAGCGCGACGACTTCGGCGTGCGGCGCGCCGTATGCGGCGTGCCAGCCTTGGCCGACGACTTGCCCCTCGCGAACAATGACCGCGCCCACGATCGGGTTGGGGTACGTCAGGCCCCAGCCGCGGTCCGCCAGGCAGAGGGCGAGGCCCATGAACGACTGATCGAGCAAGTCGTTAGAAGCCAAAGCGCAGACCGATGCTGCCGAAGATCCGGTTCGCCGCCGGGTCGTTGCCCATGAAGGTCGTGACGAGTCCAAGATCCCGGCCACGTTGCGATCCAGCCTCGGCGATAAGGTAGACTGACCCGAAAGCCAGTCCGCCGTCGACGAAGACGAGCGCCCGCGAGTCCTTGATGTCGAGCGAGACCGGCGGCTCCGCCGCGCGCGTCACCGGATTGACGAACACGATCTCCGCTGCGGCCGTGTAGTCGCTCCAGCCGGCGCCGGCGCCAAGATCCAGCGGTCCGATCCGCTTGCCGACGGTGGCCCGGTACTCGGTACTGGCGAGATCCGAGGCAAATTCGTAGCTATCGCCGCCGACGATATTGCCGACGCCGATCCGTGGCAACGTGCGCCGCATGAGGCTCACGGTGACCGCGGGCACCGCCTGGCGCTCGCCCAGCAGGGTCACGCGCGCACCAACCCCGAGTCCCAGCGCGATGCTGCCGATGCGCCGTGCATTGACGTCGATGTGTACGTCGTCAATGAGCGTCGTTGGCAGCAATTGCGCCGAACCGAGCACGTCGAGCGCGAGATTGCCGTGGCCGAGCCCACGGAACACGCCCAGTGCCGCTTCGATCAGCGGTGCGGGTGCAAGGATCGTCTGCTTCGCGGCGACGATGGTGCCGACGCCGTTGTAACTGAAATCAGGAACCACGACGCTCGTGGCATTCGCGCGCAACGTGAGGCCCAGGTGTGGGAAGCCACCCAAACCGCCGGTGGCGCCGAGGAAAGGATTCCCGCCGGTGATGAGGATGCCCGCGACCGGAGCAAACACCGACGCACCGTCCACGCCGGCATTACAGACATTCGCCTCGCGCGAATTGCCAAACGGGCCAGCAGCGTAGACGTTGCATTGCGCGTTACCCTGCGCGCCGAGTCCAACCGCAGCACCAGTCAGGAGCCCGAACACAACGAGGACGCGCGTGCCGCGTGCCGTCACTACCGCCGACCGAGGCTCTGTGGGGATGTCCGTCAAGGTGATCACGACCTCCAGCGCGCTCAGTCGTCGAACCGGACGCGCCGCGCGCCGGAACGGACGATGCCGCAACGCCACGTCGGGACTCCCACCGCATACGCCGCGGCGTGGACGGCGGCGGCGGCGTCAGGTGGCACCACCGCGATCATGCCCACCCCGAGATTGAAGACGTCCCGCATTTCCGCGACCGACACGCCGCCGCCGCTGGCGATCACCGTGAACAGCGTCGGCCACTGCCACGATCCCGGATCGACGACAGCGTCGCAATGGTCGGGCAGCACGCGGACCAGGTTGCCGGCAATGCCACCGCCGGTGATGTGCGCCAGCCCGTGGATCGAACCGAGGACGGGCTGGATGGCCGAGAAATAGCTCCGATGCACCGCCAGGAGCGCGTCACCGACGAGGCTGTCGCTACCGGGAACGACCGCGTCGAGCGGCAACGCCATGGTCTCCAGCAATACGTGCCGAGCGAGCGTGTAGCCGTTGGTGTGCAATCCGGTCGACGCGTAGGCGATCAGCGAGTCGCCCGGCGCGATCGCGTCACCGTGGATCACGGCCGCTGCCTCCACCACGCCGATGATCGTGCCCGCAAGGTCAAACGTGCGTTCGGCGTACACGCCCGGCATCTGGGCGGTCTCGCCCCCCGCGAGCGCCATGTCATGCGCCCGGCACCCGCGCGCTACGCCCTCCACGATCGCGGCGATCGTTTCCACCGGCAGGCGGTGGCCCGCGACATAGTCCATGAACGCCAGCGGGCGAGCCCCGTGCACCAGGATGTCATTGACCGAGTGGTTGACCAGGTCCTCGCCGATGGTATCGAACCGTCCCGCCTGCTCGGCGACGAGGACCTTGGTACCGACGCCGTCGGTGCTCATTACCAGCATCGGATCGCGCATGCCGGGCGGGATCCGGACCATCCCGCCAAATGTGCCGATCGCCCCTGCCGACAGTGCGGTGCGCGTTCCGGCAACCAGGCGGCCGATCCGCAACTTGGCATCGTTTGCAGCCTCCAGGTCGACGCCGGCGGCCGCGTAGCGCGGGGACGTCACGCCGCGGGCTCGGCGAGCGGCACGTGGGTCAGGTCGACGAACTGGCGGACCCGCTCCTCGACATCGGCTGTCGAGACACCCTCGAAGCCGCGCACGGCAAAACCCGACACCGAGTACGAGCCCATCGTCGCGCCGTACACCATTGCGCGCCGCATGTGATCGGTGTCCACGGCGTTGGCACGAGCCAGATAGCCCATGAACCCACCGGCGAATGCGTCACCCGCGCCCGTGGGATCGAACACTTCTTCGAGGGGGAAGGCCGGGATGTGGAAACTCCGGCCCGGCTCCAGCAACAGCGCGCCGTACTCACCCTGCTTGATGACGACCCGCTTGGGGCCCCGCTCCAGGATCCAGCGGCCGGCGCGATGGATGTTCCAGTCGCCGGACAATTCGCGCGCTTCGCCGTCATTCACCATCAGCATGTCGACGCGCGCCAGCAGCCTGAGCAGGTCGTCGCGCTTGGACTGGATCCAGTAGTTCATCGTGTCGCAGGCAACGAACAACGGCGATGCGACCTGATCGAGCACACTCAGTTGCAGCACCGGGTCGATATTGCCGAGGAAGACGATCCGCGCGCCGTGCGCACCCGCCGGGAGCTTGGGCCTGAAGTCAGCGAAGACCCCGAGACGCGTCTCGAGGGTTTCGCGACTCTGCAAGTCGTAGGAGTACTTCCCCTTCCAGCGGAACGATTCACCGCGCACGCGCTCGACGCCGCTCCAGTCGATTCCGCGGGCCGCCAGCCGCTCCAGCTCGTGCACCGGATAGTCGTCACCGACGACGCCGACGACGCGCACCGGGTGCAGCAGCGACGCCGCCACGGCGAAGTGCACCGCCGAGCCGCCGAGGGCGTCGGCCGTCGAGCCGAACGGGGTGAAGATCGAATCCAGCGCGACGCTGCCGACGACGAGCAGGCTCATGGCATCACATCCGGTCCGGGGCGGAAATGCCGAGCAGTGTGAGGGCGTTGCCGAACACCTGGCGAGCGCCGCGCGCCAGGAGCAGCCGCGAATGCTCCACCGCGGGGGATTCGCCGAGCACGCGAGACGTGTGGTACCAGCCGTGGCTCATGCGAGCGAGGTCATCGAGATACGTCGTGATGCGATGCGGCTCGTGCTCGCGGGCCGCACGTTCGACGGTCTCCGGGAACTGGGTCAGCTTCTTGATTAGCCCGAGGTCGTCAGCGCCGAGCACGCCAAGATCGATCGCTCCGGTCACGTCCTCCGGTGCACGGCCGGCGTTGCGGAGAATCCCACTCATCCGGGCACGCGCCATCTGCACGTAGAATACCGGGTTCTCGTCGCTGCGCGACTTGGCCAGCTCGATGTCGAACACCAGGTGCGAATCACTACGCCGCATCAGGAACCAGTAGCGGGCCGCGTCGACACCAACCTCTTCGTACAGGTCCCGCAGCGTGACAAAGTCGCCGGAGCGCTTGGACATCTTCACCTCTTCGCCCCCGCGCACCACGCGCACCAGCTGCACCAATGCCACGTCAAGCCAGCCGTCTGGCAGGCCGAGCGCCTTCAACGCCGCCTGCATGCGGGGGATGTAGCCGTGATGGTCGGCCCCCCAGACATCGATCGCGTGGTCAAAGCCGCGACGGAACTTGTTCAGGTGGTACGCGATGTCCGGCACCAGATAGGTGTAGCTGCCGTCGGACTTGCGCAGCACACGGTCGCGGTCGTCGCCGAACGCCGAGGCCCGCAGCCAGAGCGCGCCGTCCTCCTCGAACGTGAGCCCGGCATCCTGCAGGCGCGCGATTGCCGCCGCGACCTCGCCGTGATCGTACACCTCCTGCTCCGACGCAATGACGTCGAAGCGCACGCCGAAGTCGGCGAGCGTGCCATCCTGCTCGGCGCGCTGTATCGCCAGTATCGCGGCGCGGCAGCGCGCGAGGCCCTCCGCGAACTCCAGGTCGGCGAAGCCCTCGCCCTCACGTTGCAGGAGTTCGGCCGCAGCTTCCTTCAAGTATTCCCCGTGATACCCGCCCTCGGGGATCTCTGCCGGTCGACCGGCGGATTGCTGCACGCGAGCCCAGAGCGACTCGGCCAGGCGCGCGATCTGCACGCCGGCGTCGTTGACGTAGAACTCGCGCGTCACCTCGTGACCGGTCCATTCCAGCAGCGCCGCGATGCCGTCGCCCAGTGCCGCGCCGCGACCGTGGCCCACGTGCAGGGGACCGGTCGGGTTCGCCGACACGAATTCCACATTGATGCGACGCGGCTCGCTCGTGCGCGACCGCCCGTACTGCGGGCCATCGGACAGTAGCCGCTGAAACTCCTGGGCGAGCGTGTCGGCGGCGAGCCGGAAGTTGATGAATCCGGGTCCGGCGATCTCGACGCCGGCAAGCATCGCGGCCGACGGGTCAAGCGCGGCAATCACGCGCTCGGCCATCACCCGCGGATTGCTGCGATCCCGGCGAGCCAGTTGCATCGCAAGATTGGTGGCGAGATCGCCGTGCGATGGATCCCGCGGCCGTTCCAGCGTGAAGGTGACGTCGTCGCCGAATGTCCGGGCGACGCGCGCCAGCTCGGCACGCAAGCGTTCACTCACGATGCGTCCGACTTGCCGGGCTTCGGGGCACTCGCGGGTCTGGCTTCGCGTTTCGAGTCACCCTTGGACGCGGCCGGACCATCGACCTTCGATTCGCCCTTCGGCTCCGCCTTGGCCTCGCCCTTGTCCTCGCCCTTGGCCCCGCCCTTCGCCTCGCCCTTGGCCTCGCCCTTCGCTTCGGCCTTCGATTCGCTGGCACGTGCGACGTCGGGGTCCTTGCGCGGGCCCTTGCCGTCCTTGCCGTAGTCAGTGATGTAGAACCCGCTGCCCTTGAAGATCAGGCCCTGCCCGCCCGAGATCATCCGTGCAGCCTTCGCGCCACAAACCGGACACTTCGCGACCGGCTTGTCGTTCATCTTCTGGATCCGCTCGAAGGTATGACCCTTCTCGCAGCGATATTCGTAAGTTGGCATGGGGTATAAAGATAGTGTGGTACGATAGGGCCGGGAGCGGGCGGGGCCGTTCGACGGACGCTGGTCCCTGCGGAGACCGGATCACCCCGGTCGGATCACGGACGCTCGCCCGGGCCGGCAAACTCCTCGAGCACCGCTTCATCCACCCGGTGCCCACCGTCGAACCGATGGACCTTCACGTCCAGCCCGGCGGCGCCCAGTCTCGACGCATCCGCCTCGACCCGCGCTGGCGGCACCCTGGTGTCGCGGTCCCCCACCACAAGGTGGAGTGGTTCATGGACCAGCACCCGCTTGAGGTCGTCTGCGGTGACATCCTCCGGCATGGCGCCAGCCCAGCAGACGAGCCGGGCGACGCGCCTGGTGGTGCGAACACACCAGCGCGCACCGACGGAAACCCCCTGCGAGAATCCGTGGACGTGGAGCGGAACGGCGCCTGGAACCATCTCGGCCACGGCGCGCTCGAGGTATGCGAATTGATCTTCGAGTTCGTTGGCGAGGTCCTCACGGGTCGTCCATGATGCCCCAACCGCGCGCTTGGAGTCGCTGAGTTCGGTGTAAAACCGCGATAGCGCTTCCGGCGCGATCAAGATGCGATCGGCACGCTGAGCGCCCCGGAACCAGTGCAGAATCCCCTGCGCGAGCATGCCGTAGCCGTGCAGGATAAGCCACACTTCGGCGGCGGTCGCCGGGTCGCCGACGATACCGACGCGCGCATGGCGCGAGACAGTGAGCGAGCGGAAGTCAATCGCCATGCGCATTCATCGGGCGCCCTCGCCGCGATACGTCCCCCACACTTCCCGCAGCGCATCGCTGATCTCACCCAACGTCGCGCGCGCTCGGACCGCCGTGACGATCGGCGGCATCATCGGATCGACGCCCGCCGCTGCAAGCTTCACCGCGGCGAGCGCCGCCGCGACCGCCGTGGCGTCGCGCTGTGACTTGACGTGAGCCAGCCGTTCCCGCTGTTCGCCCTCGAGCGTGTGATAGTCGGGCAACCGGATCTCCGGCGCCGTGCTCGCGTCCGTGAACCGATTGACGCCGACCACCGTGAGCGCGCCGGATTCCTGCGCCTGCTGGGTCGCCCACGCGCTGTCGGCGATGGCCTGCTGAAAGAAACCCCGTTCGACCGCCGCGGCCGCCCCGCCCAGCTCGTCAACTTGCTCGATCAGGGCGCGGGCTTCACGTTCGATGCGATCGGTCAGGGCCTCGACATACCAGCTCCCTGCCAGCGGATCGATACTCCGGGTCATGCCGCTCTCGAACGCCAGGACCTGCTGCGTCCGGAGGGCAAGTGTTGCCGAGTCCTCGCTCGGCAGCGACAGTGCTTCGTCGTAGCCGTTGGTATGCAACGATTGCGTGCCGCCGAGCACCGCGGCGAGCGCCTGCACCGCGACCCGGACGACGTTGTTCAACGGCTGTTGCGCCTGCAGCGTCACGCCGCCGGTCTGCGTGTGAAAGCGCAGCCGCGCCGACGCGTCGTCGGCATCGAACCGCTCGCGCATCAGCCGGGCATACAGGCGGCGCGCGGCGCGGAACTTGGCGACCTCCTCAAACAGGTCGTTGTGCGCGGCGAAGAAGAATGACAGCCGCGGCCCGAACGCCGCGAGCGGAACCCCGGCGTCGATGCCTCGTCGAACGTATTCGAGGGCGTTCGCGAGGGTAAACGCGACCTCCTGCACGGCGGTCGCGCCGGCTTCGCGCATGTGGTAGCCCGAGACCGAGATCGGATTGAAGTTCATTCCCTCGTCGGCCACGAAACGGAAGATGTCGGTCACCAGGCGCAGCGACGGCGCGGCGGGATAGATGTACGTGCCGCGCGCGATGTACTCCTTGAGAACGTCATTCTGCACCGTCCCGCCCAGCCGGTTCCGCGCGATGCCCCGCTCCTCCCCGGTCACGACGTACATCGCGAGCAGGATCGCCGCAGTGGCGTTGATGGTCATCGACGTCGTCACGCGATCGAGCGGGATATCGGCGAAGAGCGTCTTGAGATCTTCCACCGTATCGATTGCCACACCGACGCGGCCCACTTCACCCGCCGCCATCGGATGGTCCGAATCGTAGCCCATCTGCGTCGGCAGGTCGAACGCAGTCGACAGTCCGGTCTGCCCGGCCGCGAGCAGCGCAAGGAACCGGGCATTCGTCTCGGCCGCGCCGCCGAACCCGGCGTACTGGCGCATGGTCCACGGGCGCTGCGTGTACATCCCGGCATGGGCGCCGCGCGTGAAGGGAAAGCTCCCTGGCTCGCCCAGGTCATGCACCGGATCTCCCGCCCAATCCGCCGGATGCGCGAGCGGTGGAACGACGACCCGGAGGGGATCGTTCATGCGCAACTCTCGAGCTTGGCGATCACCACGACGTCTCCTTGGCGCGGGTCAGTGGCTCGTGCCGAACACAGCGGCGGCGCGCACACCCTTCACGGTGAATGTTCGTCCATCGGTCGAGACGGTGACCGTGCCTTCGCGGTCCGTCCGCCACACCGCCACCTGCGCGGCCCCGAGCCGGTCGAGCGCCTCGGGGGACGGATGTCCGTAACCGTTGCGCCCCACGCTCACGATCGCGGCCTGCGGATGGACCGCGGCGAGAAAGCCGGCGCTCGACGCGGTTCGGGAACCATGGTGCCCGACCTTGAGCACGTTCGCCGAACGCAACCCGGCGGCCATGGCGGACTCGGCGACGAAGCCTGCGTCCCCCATCAGCAAGGCGCGGAAATCGCCATAGCTGAGTTCGAGGACGACGGAGTCCTCGTTGAGATCTTCGCCTTCGCGCGCCCACGGCGTCGGTGGGTGCAGGATGCGAAAGCTGACGCCGTCGAGCGCCCAGGTCACTCCCGCCCGTGCCGCCCGCCACCGCGTGTGATGTGCCGCCAGTGCGGCGAGCCAGTCATCGTATGCGCTGTCGGCGAAGAGCTCACCGGGCTCGATCGCCAGCGACACCGGCACCTGCGCCAGCACCGCGGCGCCGCCACCGACGTGATCCCGATGCGCATGCGATAGCACGAACAGGTCGATCCGGTCCACGCCCTGCCGCGTGAGCAGCGGTACCACCACCCGGCGACCGGCATCCCGACCTTCGCCGACCGGCCCGGCATCCACTTCGATCCAATGTCCGCCCGGCGTCCGGATCAGCGCCGCGTCACCCTGCCCGACATCAAGGAATAGTAATGTCAGCCGGTGATCGTCAGCGACGAGGCGCCCCGGCTTGACGATCACCGTGAAGCAGAGCGCCGCCGTCACGATCCAGCCGCACCGCCGGACCGCTTCGCCGAGCGTCGTTCGTCCGTGGATGACCCATCCGGCAGCCAGCAGGACAGCGAGCCACGGCAGCGCCGTCCTGGCGCCGTCCGCGCCGGGCACGCCGGCGCCGGGAGCTCGCGCACCGATCCGCACCAGCAGCTCGAGCAGTGCGAGCAATCCGTTGCCCGAGGCCGCGATCGCGGCAGCGATCGACGGCAGCGCGGCGTGGAGAACCAGCGGCGCAAATACCGCCGGGAGTATCGCGAGGAGCAGCGGCATGCCGACGAGGTTCAGCACCAGACCGATCGGCGCGACCTGACCGAACACTGCTGCCGTGAGCGGTGCGGTGGCGATCAATGCGCCAGTTGAGCCGCTCAGGCTGCGAATCCACCACGCGGGCCCCAGCGTCCGGTCGCTCCAGCGGACGGCGGCGACCACACCGGACAGACCGAGGACCGATAGCCAGGCGCCGGCGTCGCTGATCGCCCACGGATCGGTGATCAGGACCGTGGCGATGCTGACGCCAACCAATGCGGCACCACGAACCTGCCGCTGCCGCCAGCGGCAGAACGCCGCCGCCAGCAGCAGGATGGCCGCGCGGGTCGCCGCCGCGGGCCAGCCAAGGAACGCGGCGTAGCCGAGCACCGCGATGGCGGCGCCACATTCTGCCGGGTGCCGCTCGACCCGGCACAATCGCAGGATGAGTAGCACCCATCCCGCGAGCCAGACGATGTGAAATCCGGAGATCGCGAGCAGGTGCATCAGTCCCGCGCTGGCAAACGCACCGCGCAGGTCGGGATCGATTTCACCTCGCCATCCGCCGACCAACGCATCGACCAGCGGTGCCCGGGGGCCAAAAAGCGCTCGAGCCGACCGCGCCATCGCAGTTCGCGTCCGTTCCACGGCCGTCGGCGTGACGCGAATGGAATCGAGCGTGTTGATCAGCAGCAGTCCGGCGGGCCGGCCGAGTGCGCGGTCGGTCGGCGCCCAGCGCGCTGTGACGCGTAACGTCGCGCCAGCCGGGACTTCGGCCGATGGCGGCCACCACGCCGTGACGACGCCGGTGCAACGCAATCCGGTCATCAGTACGCGCCCGGTGCCTTCGCCCGGGTCCACCGACCGCACGGTGTATCGTTGCTCGCCGAGCGGCAGCCGGGCGGCACACCACTGCGCCGACCCGGTGCGCGCCAGAGATCCCGCGACGATTCCGGCCGCGATTGCCGGCAGTGCCGGCCACCACCACTCGCCATGCTGTAGCACGACGGCAATCAAGAAGAGAACTGCGATGATGAGAGGGAGGTCCGGAAAACGCGCGAGGCCGGTCGCGAGACCGGCCCCGTAGGAGATGGCGATGAGGAGGATGGGTGGGGGGCGCGTCAAGCGCTCGCCGCCTAGCTCCGCGGCCGCATCGTGACGTGCCGCATCGCTTCGAGCACCTGCACGTCGATCGCGGCACGATGCTGCGCGCCATCGAGCGCGACCTCGGTGACTGCCTTGCCGGCGTCGGTGACGACATACTTGGGCGGCAAGCGATTGAGCGCATACACGACGACGTCATCGCGGTGACCGGGCGAATCCACGAACTCCTTGACCGCGCTCCGGAGTCGGTCGTACGCCTCATGCACGTGGCGTTCCATCATGTTCAGGATCATAGCACTGCCAGGGCAGGCTGTTCGACGCTGCCAATGAATGTGGACCCGGTAGTTCCCGACAGGCGAACCATGCGATACGCTCCCACGTCCGATGCTGGCAGGTCGACGAGCACCAGCAGGTTCTGGCGCGTCCGCGCCAGCATCAACTCGCCGCGCCTGGCCGGACGCTCGACCAGTGCCTCATGCAATTCACCAACGCGCCGCATGTTGCGCCGTCGCACCTGACTGCGCACGACTTCGATGAGGCGCGCCAGCCGTTCCGATGCGACCTCGTCGGCGACATGCCCCTTGATGCGTTCCGCGGGCGTGCCCGCGCGTACCGAATACTTGAACGTGTACGCATCGTCGAAGCCCGCCGCGTCCACCAGGCTCACGGTGTCGGCGAATTCTGCATCGGTCTCGCCGGGAAAGCCGGTGATGACGTCGGTCGAGATGGTGATCGTGGGCATCGCCCGGCGCAGCTCTTCGACCACTTCCAGGTAACGCTCGCGGGTGTACCGTCGCAACATTCGCTTGAGCACCGAGTTCGAGCCGCTCTGCACCGGCAAGTGGACGTGCTCGCATACCGCGGCCGTGGTTGCCATCGCTTCGATCACGTCCGGCGTGAAATCAGTCGGATACGGCGACGTGAAGCGGATCCGCCGCACCCCATCGATCGCGCCGACCGCACGCAACAGGTCGGCGAAACCGTGACGCCCGTCGTGGTACGAGTTGACGGTCTGGCCCAACAGCGTAACCTCGGTCACGCCGGTCGGGATCAGGCCGCGCACCTCGCCCACCACGTCCTCCAGCTGGCGACTCCGCTCGGGCCCGCGCGTGGTCGGCACGATGCAGAAGGTGCAGCGATAATCGCAGCCGCGCTGCACCGTAACGAACGCGGTCGGTCCCGGTTCACGCAGCTGCGGGATGTCTTCGTAGTGCTCCCAGCCGCGATACTCGACATCAGCCCGGCGGGAGCCGCTGCCGGCGTGGGCCAGCAATTCCGGCAGGTTGCGGTACCCATCCGGCCCGACAACCAGATCCACCGCGGGCACCCGTTCGAGCAGTATCGGGCCCAGACGCTGGGCCATGCAGCCGACCACACCCAGGATGGTGCCGGCGCGCTTGTGCCGCTGCAGCTCTCCCATCCGCCCGATGACCCGCTGCTCGGCGTTGTCGCGCACGGCGCACGTGTTCACCAGCATGACGTCGGCGCCCTCGGGGGCGTCGGACCGCACGTAGCCTTCACGCGCCAGCACGCCAAGCATCAGCTCGGTGTCCGCCACGTTCATCTGGCAGCCGTAGGTCTCGATGTAGATGGTCTTCATGTCGACGGATAATAAGCCCAAAGCCCGAAGTCCAAAGCCGAAAGGCCGACATGCGCTCCCGCAACCTCAGCGATGCCGACCAGTGTTCTTGGGGTTTGGGGCGTTGGGTTTGCGGTTTGGGGCTTTGGGCTTCCGGCTTTGGGCTTTGAGCTGCTGCTACGGCGTCAACCCGCCCGGCCGCACCGAGATCCCGAACGTGATCATCGTTGCCGATTCGGTGTAACTAGCCCCCTGCGAACGCCAGACATGTTCGATGGCGATGTCGAACCCGCCACGTTCCTGGGCAAAGCGGCGCCCCGTCCCGAGTGAGAAGCCGTACTCATGCGGCTGCGTCCCGGTCGCGAGCAGGAACGGCAACGTGGTATAGCGCGCGCCGATCCGCAGCGGGTATTTGAGTGGTCGCCGGAGGTCACGAAACAGCTCCGCTCCGCCATTGACCTCGAACGTGTTGCGGGCACCGGGCGCGCCTTGCGCGACCAGGCTTGAATCGGCGACGGACCAATTGCGGCTGATGACCGACCCGCTGAGGGCGAGCCGTCGTCCCGGAGTCACACGGATCGCGCCGCTCAGCGAGGTCGGCATGCGGACCGTGCCGATCGTCGAGGTGGGGAACAGCACCTGGCCGTTGCCCGTGGAATCGCGCTGGATGGTGAGCGAGCCGTCGTGACGGATGGTGCCGGCGAGCTCGACCTGGTGCAGGGGCCGCCAGATCACGCCACCGGAGAATCCGACGCCGGAGTAGGAGAGCTCGGCCACGTCTTGCGGCGACTGGTAGGTGGTATCCTCCCAGAAGCGCCGCGACGAGAGGCGATTCGACCCGGTGAGAAAGTGGAACGCGCCACCGATCGCGAGGTGGCGGCCGAGCACCCAGGCGGCGCCCAGACGCAGGTCATCGATCCCGCCGCGGGACGAGAGCGTGTCGTGGACGGCGATCGGGATGCCGCGTGGTGAAGCGGTCCCGTCGCTCACTACCGTGAAATCACGATCGGTGTATAGCGAGTAGCTCACGCCAATCGCAATCGGGTGGTGCGGAATTGGTCCGCCAACGAGAATCTGCGGGAAACGGGTATCCCGCGACGACATCATGCCGGCGGGATTCATGGTGTTCCGCCAATCGCCCGACGACGTAAACAGTGCGGTGGCAGTTGTCAGCGTCCCGAGCGCCGCCGGGTTGAGCGACGACTCGCCGTCGAACAGGCCGCCGGCGCCACCGAGCGAGAGGCTGCGGGTGGACAACTCGCGACCCGGGATCCCCAGACCGCGGATGCCGAACTCCGAGGACTGGGCGTGCAACGGCCCCGCGATCATCACCAGGCCGGCCGCGCCACTGAGCAACAGTCGGCGCATCGCTAGTAGCCCTCGAAGGCAAAAGGAGGTCGATAGGTAATTCGAAGGATCGGTGCGCCCAAGGCAGATCGCGTCGACCGGAACAGCGGGAACAAGAAGGTCCCGCCCTCGTCGGCGAGCGCCAGCCGGATGATCGACGGCGTCGGCGTCGCCCCCTGCCAGAGACGGACGAGCGACGTGACCTCGAGGGATGCGGTCGAGTCGCCGGACAGCAGCGGCAGGGTCGCGCCGATGCCAGCAACAACCGGAGACTTGGCGCCAAAATCAACCAGCACGGACGTAGCAACGAGCACCGCGGTATCGGCCGGTATCCCGAATACCGGCCCGTCCGCGTGCAGGTCCAGCGTGGCGCGGATGATGGTCGCCGAATCCCGCAGGTACTGCGGTAACGCGAAGCGAATGAAGCTGCGCGACACCGGAATGCCACCGACGGCGAGTAGCGAACTCGGCGGCGGAGGCACGGGCGCCGTCACGGTGAAGAAGCTGCCGGCCGTCCGCCCGATGGTGTTCGGCTTGAGCGAATCGACGACGCCGATCGCTTGCACGTAACTCGTGACTTCGGGGGCAAAAGTCCCCGACGCGGGCGTGCCGATCCGCGCACCGGTCGGTCCGTCAGCTCGCACCCGCATGCCGATCTCGAGCACAGTGCTGTCGGCGGCATTGAACGCCAGGCTCGCGAGTGAGTCGCCGCTGAAAGTCACATGGAACACGCCCGACCGGAACGCCACCGGTTCCGGTACTTCGGCAACCAGGTTCGCCGGTGTCATTGCGGCATCGAGTGTCGCCAGGCTCACCGTCGAGTCGATCGTCGGCGGCAGGCGATAGATCTCGAGGACAAAATTGCCGACCGTCGTGTCGCGATCCTGGATGCCCAGCTCGATCGCCACCGAGTCCACCGTGAAGCTGTGCGAGGAGTCCGAGACGACCACCGAATCGCCGCGCGGCAGAAACCGAACAACCGCACGGTTCTGCCCGTACTGGCCTCCGTTCGACACCAGCACGGACGTGAGATTGCTGGGCGCGACGTAACCGCTGAAGCTCGAATCGCCGCCAGGCACGGGTGTAAGCACGGTGTCGCGGAAGACCGACTGACCGCCGGGACAGAAGGCGGGACAGGTCCCGGGGGTCGTGAGATGCTCGGTGCACGCCGCCGCCGCGAGGGCAAGCCCGAGCACCAGGGCGAGATGACGTTTCATGGCAGCACGTCGCCGGTGAACCGGGCCGGTAGCAGCTCGCGCATGGTCCAGCGCGCGATCTGGTCGCCGGCGCAGCTTTCGACCGGCAGATCCGGAGCGAATTCCGCCAGCACCTGGCGGCAGGCGCCGCATGGCGCGATCGGCTGCGGCGCGTCGCTCACCAGCAACAGCCGGCGAAACCGGCGATGGCCGGCAGACACCGCCGACACGACCGCGCTCCGTTCGGCGCAGATCGTGAGCCCATAGGACGCGTTCTCGACATTGCAGCCCGCGAACACCGAACCATCCTCGGTTTCGAGCGCCGCCCCAACGCGGAATCCCGAGAACGGCGCATAAGCACGTTGCCGTGCCGCCTCAGCCGCGGTTCGCAGTCCCATCACGCCGACCAGATATCACTCAGGAACGATTGCCCCGCCGCCAGCGGGGACACGCCAAGAAACTCGGCGATGGTCTGTCCCACATCGGCGAATGTACTGCGCTCGCCGATCGGCACCGGGCGCACGCGCGGGCCGGTGCACAGGATGGGAACCCGCTCGCGCGCGTGGTCGGTGGAGGCGGTGGTGGGATCATTGCCATGGTCGGCGGTGAAGATAATCAGGTCCTCGTCCCGGGCCTCGCGCAACAAGTGGGGAATCCACTCGTCGAGCTGCCGCAGCCCCTGAACGAACCCAGCTACATCGTTGCGATGACCCCAGCTCTGGTCGAACTCGACCACATTGGCGAACAGCATACCGGCGTTCATCTCCGCCATGCCGCGCTCGATCAGCGAATACGCCTCGGGGTTGGTGGCAGCGTGTGTGCTGGTAATGCCGCGCCCGGCAAAGAGGTCGTCGACCTTCCCGACCCCCACCACCGGCACCTGGAACGCGGCGAGATGATCGAGTAGCGTCGGCCCGGTTGGTTCGCGGGAAAAGTCCCTGCGATTAGGCGTCCGCTTGAACGCCCCTGGCACGCCGCTGAACGGACGCGCGATCACCCGCGACACGCCGTGTGGACCGGTGAGCAATGCACGCGCGACCTCGCACGCCGCATATAGCTCGCTCAACGGAACGACAGCCTCATGCGCCGCGATCTGGAACACTGAATCGGCCGAGGTGTAGATGATCCACTTGCCGGTCGCCAGGTGCTCGGCGCCCAGCTCGTCGAGAATCGCGGTCCCCGACGCCGCCTTGTTGCCGATGACCGCACGATTCGTCCGGCCGGCGAACTCGGCGACCAGCGCCGGTGGAAACCCGTGCGGATAGGTCGGAAACGGCGTCTTGAGAATCAGGCCGCAGAGTTCCCAGTGGCCGCTGGTGCTGTCCTTCCCCGCGCCCTGCGGCTGCGCCGAACCATGGGCTGCGCGCGGCTTGGCGATTCGCGCGACCCCGGTGTCGCCGCAGTACCCCAGGCCCAGCGTCTCGAGGTGCGGCAGCCGGAGCCCGGAGTTTGCTCGCAGCACGTTCCCGAGCGTCGCGCTCCCGGTGTCGCCGTAGGCCGCCGAGTCATGCGCCTCACCGGCGCCGAGTCCGTCGAGTACGATCAGGATCGCGCGGCGCATCACGCAGGCTTTCCGGTGGCGAACCGGATGCGAAGCGAAGTGAGCGCGTCGTCGATCAACCGCGCCTCATCAGCATCGAGGTTGCCACGCGTCTTCTCCTCGACGGCGGCGATGGTGTCGATCAGTGCCTGCGCCAGCTGACGCGCATCCTTGGCGCCGGCCAGCTCGGCGCCAGGCGGAAGCTGGCCGTCAAGCGCCGCGCTCGCCTGCGTGGCGAGACCGAAGACCAGGGAGGCGAAGTGCGGATTCATTCGTGGTCGGGATACCGGCGTGGAAGACGCGGACCGAGTGCCGTAAGGAGCTCATAGCTCACCGTGCCGGCGAGCGCCGCCTGCTCTTCGAGTGTGACCAGCCCCCCGAACAGCGTGGCGACGTCGCCGATCGCGACTGGAAGATCGCCGGCATCCAGCATGGTGTGGTCCATGGTGACTCGCCCGACGATACGCACTCGCTGCCCCAACAGTTCCACGGCGCCGGCATTGGACAGGCTGCGATGCACGCCATCGGCGTACCCGATCGCCAGCGTCGCGACCGTCGTCTGGTTCGGCGCGCGCCAGGTCCGGTCGTATCCCACCGTGTTCCCGGCCGAAACGCGGCGAACCGCCACGACTCTCGCCCGAACCGACACGACCGGCACGCTATCGAGCCCGCTCACTCGGCCACCATAGAGATGAATGCCCGGTCGGGTGAGATCCCCGGCGTAGGCTGCGCCGTACGCCCCTGCAGCGGACGCGGCCGCATGCACGAGCGCCGGCCGCCGGCCAAGCGCGCCGATCGCCCGCTGAAACCGCCGCCACTGCTCCGCCGTCGCCGCGGGATCCTTCTCGGCGGAATGGAACATCGTAAAGACGCCCTCCCATCCGGGGGCGTCGCCGAGCAGATTGCGCGTCGCGGCGAGCGCGTGGTCATCGTCCCAGACGATCCCCGAACGACTCATGCCGGTGTCAATTTCCAGATGGAACGGCCCGACGCCCTGTGCGAGCCACGCCTTCAGCCCTTCGACGTCCGCGACGGTGGGACGAGCCACGACTGCGTTGACAAATTCGATCATCGTTGGCACCAGCGGCGTGAAAACGACAACGGGACGTACCACCCCGTTGACGTGCAGTTCACGGGCCTCGTCGACGGTGGCGACGCCGTAGCCCCATGGCTCGACCTCGGCCAGCGCCCGTGCGACCATCAGGGCGCCAACGCCGTAGCCGTCGGCCTTGAGCATTGGCAGCAGCGGCACACCGGTCATCGCGCGATAGGACCGGGCGTTGCGGACCAGCGCGTCGAGGTCGACATCGACCCAGGCCCGCGCGGTCTCAGGTGTCAGCGTTTTGCGCACGGTCGGAGACTAGGACCCCGGAGGAATCGATGCAAGACGATTCGGCCTTGGACCGGGCCGTCGCGATGGTGAAGGACCTGCGCATCCGGTGCGCCTGGGACCGGGTTCAGACCCGCGACACGCTGCGCCCATACCTGATCGAGGAGGCCCACGAGCTCGATGCGGCACTCGCCAGCGGCGAGTCCGCGGCTATTCGCGATGAGGTCGCCGACTTCCTGTTGCACCTGGCATGGCAACTGGTGCTCGGTCAGGAAGCCGGCGAATTCACGCCCGACGACATCGCCGATGACCTCGTCGCCAAGATGCGTCGGCGACATCCTCAGCTCTTCGAGCTCGGGCCCCAGGAAGAGTGGCAGGCCCTCAAGACGCGTGAACGGAAGCGTCAGCATGGGACGCTCGACGGCCTCCCTGCCACATTGCCCGACCTGTTGATGGCGTATCGGCTGCAAGAGCGCGCGGCAGGCGTGGGATTCGACTGGCCAGACGCGAGCGGTCCGATCGGAAAGGTGCGCGAGGAGTTGGCCGAGGTCGAACATGAATTGGCAAGCAGCGACGCGTCAGCAACGGACAAGCTCGCCGACGAGATCGGTGACTTGCTGTTTGCGGTGGTCAATCTCGCACGGAAGGCCGATGTGCACCCAGGACCCGCGCTTGATCGAGCCAATCGCAAGTTTCGCGAACGCTTCGAACAGGTAGAGCGGTTGGCCGAGCAACGCGGCATCGACATGGAAACCGCCGGACTCGACACTCTCGACGTGCTGCGGGATGAAGTGAAACGGACCCCGCGCTAGATCGCGCGCGCTTCGTGGTCGTCGAATCGCGAGGTCTCGCTTCGGGCCGCTGGTTGGGGGCTGTGGACTGCGAGGTCTCGCTTCGGGCCGCTGCGCATCGCTGGGGCGGCCTCCGATAGTCATGCGCCGGCAGGTCGGATCAGTGAGGCGAGGCCGCTGGCTCTACGACGCGACCCTACGGAGACCTCGCAGTCCATCGCCCCATTTCCCTCCGCCGGTGCGCTCGGAGCGAGACGCTTCCGCAGGGCGGCCTCGGTGAGCCAGCGGCCGCGATGTGGCGGACGTCGCGGGCACGCACGGCCTGCAGCGGCCGCGCCAGCGAACCGCAGACGCCCGCAGGAAGTGTCTCGGTCCATGCGCCCCGGACGAGGCGCGATGTAGAATGCCAGCGAACCGCAGACGCCCGCAGGAAGTGTCTCGCGCGGAGCGCGCTGACAGGGCTAGGGGTACAGGCGGTGTATCTGCCGCGGAAACGCAATTGCCTCGCGAATGTGCGGGATGCCGCAGATCCACGCGACCGTGCGTTCCAGGCCAAGTCCGAACCCCGAGTGTACGAACCCGCCGTACTTTCGCAGATCCAGATACCACTTATAGGTGGCGGGATCGAGACCCTGGGCGTTGATCCGCGCCAGGAGCCGGTCGTAATCGTCCTCACGCTGTGAACCGCCGATGATCTCGCCGTACCCTTCCGGTGCCAGGCAGTCGTTGTTGAGCACCGTGCGCGGGTCGTCGGGATTCTCCTTCATGTAGAACGCCTTCACCTGCTTTGGGTAGTTCATCACGAACAACGGCTTGTCATAGGCCTTGGCCAGCGCGGTCTCGTCGTCGGCCCCGAGGTCGGTGCCCCACTGAATGTCACTGCCCTGTGCCTGCAATGCGGCGATCGCATCAGTGTAGGAAATGCGAGCAAACGGCGCGGTGACCCGCTCGAGTGGCGCCGTGTCCCGCTCCAACTCCGTCAGCTCCTCCTTCCGCCGGTCGAGTACCCGCGCAACGAGGTTCGACACGAAATCTTCCTGCAGCCGCATGTTGTCTTCGCTGTCGGCGAACGCGACTTCCGGCTCGCACATCCAGAACTCGGTCAGGTGGCGACGGGTCTTCGATTTCTCGGCGCGGAATGTCGGACCGAAGCAGTACACCTTGCCGAGCGCGGCGGCGGCGGCTTCGACATAGAGCTGTCCCGTCTGCGCGAGGTATGCCGATCCGAGGTCGAAGTATTCCGTCGCAAACAGCTCACCAGCCTCTTCGCCGATCGAGCCAGTGAGGATCGGTGTGTCGACGCGCACGAAGCCACGGTCGTAGAAGAAGTCCGCGATCGCGTGCTCGACCTCGTTGCGCACCTTGGCGATGGCGACCTGCCTGCGCGACCGCAGCCAGAGATGACGATGCTCGAACAGGAACGCGGTCCCGTGCTCCTTGGGCGTAATCGGGTAATCGACGCTCGGCGCGACCACCGTCACGTCACTCGCCGTCAACTCGTAGCCTCCCGGCGCGCGCGCGTCCTCGCGCACGCGACCGGTGACCAGCACGTTCGCCTCGTGGGTCACCGTCGCGAACCGGTCCCATGCCCCGTCGACAACCTCATTCTTGGGGAAGACGGCCTGCAGGTATCCGGTGCCGTCGCGCAGGACCAGAAAGGCGATCTTGCCGGACGACCGGGTGGTCATCGCCCAACCGCGCACGGCGACGGTCTGGCCCACATTGTGACGCAGGTCGGCAATGGAAGCGTAAGGCATGGCGCATCTTACGGCGGTACGGGCGCGTGGGCAACGGGCTGCACGTCTCACCGTTCACGTTTCACGTCGAGCGCCTCCAGCTGCGAATCAACGTCACCGGGCATTGCCAGCCCATCGGCGATCGCCGCGAGGTTGTCCGCCTCGCGCCATTGCCGCTCCAGCAGCCGCAGTTCCCCTTCGAGCCAGTGGCGCTCCGCGTCTTCGTTGGCGAGCATTTCGAGCGCCAGCCGCGGCTCGGCGCCGAGCTTGGCGAGCCTGCCAAGGTTGCGCCCGTGATCGCTCCATTCCATTCGGGCGCGCGTGACGAGCGATTCGAGTGTCAGGTGCTGCTCAACCAGCTCGACCGCACCGCGCACTTGCTTGCGTGATCCAGCGGTCCCGGCGATGACGGGCAGCACGTGACCAAGACCCGCGATCGCGTCGCCACCGGTGAGCAGGATGTGGTCGGTGACTTTCTTGCCACGGAACCAGCGTCCGCGGACGCCCGTGCGAGCCGGTACCGAGAGTCCCCATGTGGCGGGCGGGCCCTCCACCCGCTGCAGGCGTGACTGCTTCACGTCCTCGCGCGATAGCGTGAGCGGCTCGCCACCGCTCTCGCGAACAAAGCGCGTGGTGATACGGTGGCGAGCGTGTGCGCGGAGGATTCCCTGGATGGCGAACTGCATGCCGCCGACCGAGCCGGCGAGCACCTGGAGCCCGATCATCGCGCCCACCAGTGCGGCACCCGCCGTCGCGCCGATCACGATATTGCGCCGGCGCCGGCTGGCGAAGCGGTCGCCGTACCGCCACGCGGCGAACTCCGGTCGCAGGGCCGGACCGATGCGCACCAGTTCGAGGCCCTCGCGAATGCGCGCCAGCCCGATGTTGTCGGTGGAGAATCGCGTTCGGGTGTCGCGGAACACGCGCTCGCAGGCATCGATCGTCTCGAGTCGCGTGTCGAACGGGACCAGGTTCCATCTGGCACACGACGGGCAGACCACCCACAATCGCCCCTGCGCCGCGTCGAACGCGAGGCGCCGCCCAACCGGCAGGGTCTCCAGGATCCCGTTGGTTCCGAGATCCTTGGTGCAGTAGAGACAGGTGTGGTACACGGAAGAAACGTAAGGCAACAGTACAAAGGCGTGAAACGTGAAACGTAAGACGGAGGCTCCGGATGACGCGGAGCTCCCGTTTCACCTTTCACCTTTCACGTTTGCGCCGCTCACCCCACCCGAAACAGCACCTCTCCCCTCGGGTATCTCGCCAGCGCCCGCGCACGCAGCGCCTTGTTCTCACGCTTCGTGAGCGTCGGGTCGGCGTCGAGCACCGCACGTGCGAGCGCACGAGCTTCACCCAGCAGATCGGTGTCCTCAGGGAAGCGAGCGATCTTGAAATCGACGCCGCCGGACTGCCTCGCACCGAGCAAGTCGCCGCGCCCACGCTCCTCCAGATCGAGCTCGGCGATCTTGAAGCCATCGTTGGTCTGGGTGAACGCACGCAACCGTTCAAGCACGTCGCCCGAGGCGGTGAGCAGGATGCAGTGCGATTCCCGCTCGCCGCGACCGACCCTGCCCCGCAACTGATGCAGCTGCGCCAGTCCGAACCGCTCGGGGTGCTCGATCACCATGACGGTGGCGTTCGGCACGTCGATGCCGACTTCGATGACCGTGGTCGCCACCAGCACCTGCACCTCGCCGTCGCGGAACGCACGCATCACCCGGTCGCGCTCCGGCGCCTTGAGCCGGCCATGCACCAGCCCGACGCGTACCTCGGGCCACTTCGCCGTGAGTTCCGTCGCCATCGTCTCCGCCGCACGCAGGTCGGCCCGCTCCGATTCCTCGATGACCGGCAGCACGACATACGCCTGCCGCCCCTCCCGCGCGGCGGCGCGCACAAACTCGAACACGCGGTTGCGATGCGAGGGCGTGCGCAACGCGGTGCGAACCGCGCCGCGGCCGGGCGGCCGGGTTTTCAGGATCGACATGTCGAGATCGCCGAACCGCGTCAGTGCGAGCGACCGCGGTATTGGCGTCGCGGTGAGCAGGAGGACGTCGGGGGCATCGCCCTTGTGCATCAGCGCCGCGCGTTGCTCGACGCCAAAGCGGTGCTGTTCGTCGATCACCACGAGGCCAAGCCGCTGGAAGCCGACCTCTTCCTGCACCAGCGCATGGGTGCCGATGACCAGCGACGTGTCACCGTCCTGGAGACGCGCACGCGCGGCACGCTTGTCCGCCGCACCCAGCCGGCCGAGCAGCAGCTCCGGCACGAGGCCGAGGGGCGCGACCAGCTTCGATAGTGTCTGATGATGCTGCTCCGCCAGTAGCTCTGTCGGGGCCATCAGCGCGGCCTGGTAACCATTCTCCAGCGCCAGCAGCATCGCGAACAGCGCCACCACGGTTTTGCCCGTCCCCACGTCGCCCATCACCAGCCGATGCATGCGCTCGGCCTTGGTCATGTCCTCGAAAATTTCGCGGATCGCCTGCTTCTGATCCGAAGTCAGCGCCCAGGGCAGGTGCTCACGCAGTTGCGTAGTCAGCGTACGATGCACGACGAACCGGGTACCACGCTGGCCGGCGCGAGCAACCTGGCGCGCTCGGGCGAGCATCAGCTGCAGGTCGAGCAGTTCGTCCACGGCGAGGCGGCGCCGACCGCGCTCGGCCTCGCTGGCGCTGGTCGGGCGGTGCACGGCGTGCAACGCGTCGGCCAGCGACGGCAGGTTAAACCTGGTGCGCAACGGCTCGGGAAGGATGTCCGGGAGGATCGCGACCATCGCTTCGAGATGCTGATTGATGATCGCGCGGATCTGCTTGTGGCTGAGACCTTCGGTTGCCGGATAAACCGGAATGATCCGCCCCGCAACAGCAGCGTCATCGGCGTCACCCAGCACCAGCAGCTCGCGCGGTGCCATCTGGCGGCCATGGTAGAACCGGATTGGCCCGGCGACTAGCACGAGCTGGCCTGGCGTCACCACGCGATCGAGAAACGCTTGCCCTGGCCACGCGCATTCGAGCACGCCGCTCTGGTCCCGCAGGACCGCATGGAAGATGCGCAGGCCCTTGCGCGTCGGCAGCACACCCTTGCTGATGACCGTGCCCACGCAAGCGACGTCGTCACCGATCCGGGCCTTGGCCATCGGCGTCAGCGAAGATGCGTCGATGTAGCGGTGGGGGACATGGAACAACAGGTCCTGTACCGATGCCACGCCCAGGCGCGCGAACGCCTCGGCGCGTTTCTCGCCGATGCCTTTGAGGAACTGGACGGGGGTATCGAGGCGCAGCTGGGGCACGGCGAAAGGTAAGGAGCCTGACGGCCTCCGAGGCCAGTGGCCAGCAGCGGCCCGGGCGGGATCCCGGGCCACTTGCGCCCTCAACGCCACATGAGTATTCTCAGAGCGTCATTTGGCGTGAGGCGCCTGTGGAGTCGTCGGTGGCGAGAAAGCTCGGCGGGCACCGCGTGCTCCGCGAAACCGTGACGTCTGACCTGCAGCTCGCCCAGCTGGTTCGCGCGGGGCTGCCAGCCCAGGCGCTTGACCACGTCATGGACGAACTCTCTCCCGCTGTCGCGGCGCAGGCCGAGATCTATCGGGTGGTCGGCAGTGCGCGCACGCTGCAGCGCAAGCGAACCGCTCGCAAGCCGTTGTCGGCCGATGAGTCCGATCGGCTGGCGCGTCTTGCCCGGCTCGTCGTGCGCGCCGAGGAAGCGCTCGGCAGTGTCGACGCGGCGCACCGATGGCTGGCCAAGCCCAACCGGGCACTCGGTGGCGCGGCGCCGCTCCACCTGCTCGACAGCGATGCCGGCACGCTCGCCGTGGCCCAGGTCCTTGGCCGGATCGAGCACGGCGTGTACAGCTGACCGGGAATGGAATGCCACCGGATATGCCGCCGGGCGCATCGCGCGCTGGACGGTGAGGGCGCGCGACAGTACGGCGGGCGCTGGAACAGCGCGGGTCATCCCGTCGTGTACGCCTCGTCGACACTCGCTCTCGCTGCGCTGGAGTTCCTAACCCACCTGGACAGTTCCGAGGCGCCGCAGGACCTGCTGGCGATCCGGATCGCGATTCCTGACGACCTTCCCGTCACTGAGGTGCGGCTGCACACGTTACCAGCGCGCTGGCATCGGTACCCTGCGCCCGACGCGTGCCGGGTGGCTGGCGATGTGTGGCTCGCGGCGCGGAAGACCGCGATCCTCAGGGTGCCTGCCGCCCCGGTGCCCGAAGAGTGGAACATCCTGTTGAACCCGCAGCACCCGGAATTTCACCGGATCAAGCAGTCGGCGCAGCGGCGGTTCCATTTTGACCAGCGGCTGGTCAAGTGAGCGAGCGATGACCGGCGATCAAATGAGCGGCTGCAGGTCCCGGAGGTTATCGTTTGACCGACCATCACCGGAGACCTGTGGAGAACCGAATGCGCGCAAGCTCGCTGGCGATCTTGTTGTCGGTGTTGTGCGCCTGCAATGGCGACGACCTCACCGACATCAATGGCCCGTTGAGCATGACTGTGCCCGCGACCTCAGTTCGACGCGGAGACACGATCTCGGCCGTCGTCACCAACCGTTCTGACCGGGATTTCGATGACGATGTGGAGACCGGCTGCGTGCTTGCCCAAGGTCCGTTCGAACGACTCGTTGATGGCGATTGGGTGAGGCCGGTTGTATCGGACACATTACCGTGCGCGCCACTGACCATGTACGAATCGTTGCGGCCGGGCGCGAGTCGCGACTACACCTGGAAGGCTCCTAGCGACACCGGGATATATCGGGTCGCGTTTACGCTCGGATTCGTGGCGCTGATTTCGCATCCGATCACTGTGCGCTGATCACGCCTCCATCACCGACCGGATATCGTCATCGAGCTGCTGCGCTGCGTGATCGCGCGTCAGCCACGATACCACGAAGAACGTCAACAGCGACAGCACCAGCGCCAGCCCCGACGCACTCACGCCCGCCGGAAAGCTGTAGACCTTGAGCCGGCCGAGCGACTCGAACACCAGCGTTACCACCAGGCCCACCACCATCGACGCGATCGCCCCCGCGCGCGTCGCCCCCGACCAGTTGAGCCCGATCGCGAGTGACGGCACCAGCGTCGACGCGAACAGTCCCCAGCCGAAGATGCCGAGGAACGCCACTGCTGCGCCGCTCTGGAGGGCCAGCAGCACCGCGAGCAGCGCGAGCCCCACCGTGGCGATGCGGCCGACACCGAGTTCGTTCGATACCCGCCGCCCGAACGCCACCGGCAGGTCGTGCGTCACGGCCGCGGCACCGACGTTGAGAAACGCGTTCACCGTGCCCATGATCGCAGCTGCTATACCACTGAATACTATAGCAGCCAGCCACGGTGACGTGCGTTGCAGCAGGAACGCCGGGGTGGCATCGTCCGGATTGGCCAGCGGGGCCATGTCGCCGGAGAGCACCGCCGCCTTGACGCCAAGTCCGATGCCGAAGAACAGCAGCAGCGTCACGATCAGAACGAGCGTCATCAACAGCGGATACCAGCGCAACTGCGATGGGTCCTTGAGCATGTAGTACTTGCTGATGACATGCGGCTGCCCCAGCGTGCCGACTCCGAACAGGAAGAACAGCGACAGCGCGGCGAGCGGCGTCAGGTGGCCCCAGGGCCCGATGAACCCGGCTTCGTGCGCCAGGATGATGTGCGAGATCCCGCCCAGGCCGTGCCCCGATCGCAGGATCGCGATGAAGACCAGCACCGAAGCCACCGCCTTGATCGTCCCCTGGAACACGTCGGTATACACGCCCGCCAGGATGCCGCCGGTGGCGGAATACGCCAGCACGACGGTGGCGCCGATCCAGATGCCGGCCGGTAGGCTGAGCGGGAAGATCGCCGCGAGCACCAGCCCGAGCGCCAGCAGGTTGGTGGCGATGTATCCAACGGTGGCGACCAGGATCGCCGCGGCACACACACCCTGCGCCACCGGTGAGCGATAGCGCGCACCCACGGCGTCCGGAACGGTCATGGCGCCCCGCACGTCGCGCAGCGCCCGCATTCGCCCGGCCAGGAGCCAGGCGCTCAGCGGCGTGGTAAGCGACGCCGAAAGCGCGATGAATAGCGCGCCGATGCCGGTCGCATACAGCAGTCCGGGGCCGCCGATGAATATGAAGCCCGACAGTGTGGCCGCCATCGCCGCGAGCGTCATCGTCCACAATCCGATGCCGCGGCCCGCGACGAAGAAGTCATCGCGCGTGCGAGTCCGCCGGGCGGCCCAGATGGCGATGACGGCGCAGACGGCGAAATAGGCCGCGGCCACGCCGACGGCCGGAAGGCTTGACCGATGTGGCAGCGGCTGGGACTGGAGCAGCAGCTCCGGCATCATCAGCGGTCGCCGCGCTTGAACTCGATTGCGAAAAGCACCGGCAGCACCGCGAGCGGCAGCAGGCCCACGCCGTAGATCTCGATCGCGGTGCGGAGCGGCAGGCCGAGAATCAGCGGCGTGTCCGGAGTTTCCGCCGGCAGCCAGAGTGGCACGCCAAACCCGGCCGTGATCACCACGAACAGGAACGCCGCGGCGAACAGGGCGACGCGACGCCTCACCCCCGATCGAAGCGCGCCGAGCAGGGTGGCAGACCCGATCAGTGTGGCGCACCCGACGACCATGCAGCAGACTCCCCAGACGGGCGTACCCGCCGGAAGCCACGCGGAGGCATACGCGGCGGTGATGAGGATGGTGCCGGCAAAGACGCCGATCAGGGCGTAGTCCCTTCTCGCGTTTCTCGTCGCTTGCCTCTCGTCGTTCTTCACTCGCTCACCAGCATCTCGGCCATCCGTCCCGCGTCGAACACCTCCAGATCATCCAGCGTCTCACCGGTGCCGATGAACCGGATCGGCACGTCGAGTTCACGCCGCAGCGCCACCACCGCGCCGCCGCGGGCGGTGCCGTCGAGCTTGGTCACAATCAGTCCGGTGGGCTTGACGACCTGGGCGAACAGCTTGCCCTGTTGCACCGCGTTCTGCCCGACCGATCCATCGAGCACGAGCAAGACCTCGTGCGGCGCCCCGGGCACCTTGCGCCCGATGACGCGCGCCACCTTGCCGAGTTCGGCCATGAGGCCGTCCTGGGTATGCAGGCGTCCCGCGGTGTCGATGAGCACCACATCCATGTCACGCGACACGCCGGCCTCGACCGCATCGAATGCGACCGCGGCCGGGTCGCCGCCCGATGCGCCGGAAACACAGGGAACGCCAAGGCGTTCGGCCCAGACCTGCAGCTGCGCAATGGCGCCGGCGCGATAGGTATCGGCGGCAGCGAGCAGCACCCGCTTGCCGTCGCGCTGCAACCGGCGGCCGAGCTTCGCCACGGAGGTCGTCTTGCCGACACCGTTGACGCCGATCACGAGCACGATCGATGGACCGGCGGCTGGCCGGGCGATGGCACCGGCATCACCGGGACCCGTCAGCATATCGGTCAACCGCGCAGTCAGCGCCAGGCGCAAGTCTTCATCCGTCTTGAGCTTGCCCTGGCGCACGCTGGCCTCGAGGAACTCCGTCAGGTCGAGCGTTGCCGGCACGCCGAAGTCTGCTTCGATCAGCAACCGTTCAATCTGCTCGAGATCCTGGGCATTCAGCCCGCGGGCAAGAGCACGCACGTCGGTCAACGCGAGGCGCTTGATGCGAGACCACAGTGACAGCTTCTTGCCGGCGAGACGGTCCATTGCAAGACAAGGTAAAAGGTGAGAGGCAAAAGGGCTGTTCCCTTGCACCTTTCACCTTTCACTGCTCACGCCCCTTATCTCAGCCCCATCCGCCGCCGCAACATCCACTCAGTCCCGACGCCGACAATCGCGATGCCAAACAGCCAGAGCAGCTCCCGTAACGACCGCCGCGGGAGGGCACGCGTCGCGCTCCCGGTGTGCTCGACGAGCGTAATCGGGGCGGGCACGAGTTCATCCGCGAATGGCTCGACCGCGAAGGTGCCGGAGCCGCCGCCAGCCAGCGTGTAGCGATAACGGCCGACACCGAGTGCGAGCGACGCGTCGCCCGCGCCGTCAAAGCGCAGCGTGTCAGTCCGCCTGCCGCCTGGACCGTCAAGCAGAATTGGCAGCGGCACCGGCGGTCCGGAGCCGCTCCAGCGGAACTCCACCCGGCGGCCACGCTGGGTGACAGGAGTGATTGGTCGCGCTCGCAGGCTGTCGCCGCTCGGGCTGGCCAGCAGCCAGGTCGCGGCATCGGCGATCATCGTCCGCCAGACCTGGTCGGCGACGCCGCCGTGGAACGGCCAGCGGAACAGGCCGTCGGCGCTGATGGTCACCGTGCGGCCGGCGCGATCCTCGCGGCCGCTCACCACCGGCAGCGGTGTTCCGCGGCGAGCCAACCGCGCCACCGCCCCCACCCAGCCGCGCGACGAATCGGCAGCGCCCGCGCGAACGGCGGCGGCCGGTGGCAACGAATCCGGCTCCACGCCGGCGAATGCGTCGGCGACCGGCGACATTCCGCCCGCGCCGACATACCAGTCGCCGGGCTGCGTGGCGGGAGGCCAGAACAGCCGGGCCTTGCCGGTCGCACGCCATGCGGTGAGATCACCGCGCACCGCGAGCAGATCGGCGCTCCGGGCCGCCGCGGTGACTTCCGACGGCGCGACGGCCCGCAGATCGTCCATGCGGCGCCATTGCCCGCGCTGCAACTGCGTGTAACCACGGATCGGCACCTCGGCAACATCCTTGAGCGTGCGATACAACGCGCGCGAGTCCCAGTCTGGCGTCTCGCCAAGCACCACCACACCCGGCGTGGCGGTCACGATCAGGCGCCACCAGCGCACGTCGTCCGCGGGTTCAGCATCGGGCGCGCCCACCCGTTCGATCCGCAGCCACCGCTCACCCTGCAGGCCATGCGGCAGCGGAGCACTGAGCGTGAGGTGGGCAGCGCTCGCGGCGCCGAACCGGACGACGCCTTGCAGCAGTAGTGTGCTGCTGTCGCGTACGGCGATAGTCGCAGTATCAGGTGCGTCGGTGCTGCGTAGCGCCTCGACGTCGATCGTCAGCGTATCGCCGGCGGTCAGCCGTACGGGCGCCCGCACGTCGGTCAGCGCGACATCGGAGCCACGCCGTCTCGGCAGCAATCGCACTGTGGTCTCGGCGATCAGGTCCTGCGGAATGGTGGCGGCGTCGGCAATCTCACCGTCGCTGACGACGATGACCTGCCTGCCTCCTGCGACGGCGCCGCCGAGGGCGTCGAGCAGGTCGGATCGGCCGCCAGGTTCGCCGCCCGACAGCTCCCCGAATGACGTGGTGTCTCCGAGGGACGCAGCGAGCCGCGCCGCTTCTACGGCTCTGCCGCCCGCCGCGTGCATGGAAATCGAATTGTCGAGCAGAACCAGCGGCCGGGTGTCAGCCCGGTGGTTGGCGACGCCGGGGTCGACCAGCAACAGCAGCAGCGCGCCGAGGCCGACGGCGCGAGCCAATGCCGCCCAACGCGCCAGCCCGGCGTCCAGGCGATCCCGCCAGCTCCACCACGCCACCGCTATCGCCAGTCCCACGGCGAGTACGGGCGGAAGCATGGAACGAATGCAGGATTATTCGGTGATGGGTGTCGTGCCCGGGCTACCGCCCAGCAACTCGGACAGCAGGGCGCGTTGCCGCCGAAAGTCGGCGAGCTCGTGGTTCGGCAACGGCGCGCCGGGCTCCGACCTGATCGATCGCGGATCGCGGGCGACACCGTTGACACGGAACTCGTAATGGAGATGCGGGCCGGTCGCCAGGCCGGTCATCCCCACCCTGCCGATCTGCTCGCCTTGCGCGACGTGCAAACCGGGACGGATTCCCAGCCCGATGCTGCTGAGGTGGCCGTACCGTGTCACGATACCGTCGCGGTGCCGGATCTCGACGAGGTTGCCATAGTCGCCGGCCCGCCCCGCGACCGTTACCGTGCCGTCGCCGGCAGCCTCGACCGGAGACCCCGCTGCGGCGGCGTAGTCGACGCCCTCGTGCTTGCGGAACAACCCGAGAATGGGATGAAAGCGCGAAAACGAGAAGCCGCTGGTGATGTAGCGAAAGTCGACTGGCGAAACCAGGAACGCCCGCTTCAGCGCCGTACCATTTGCGTCATAGTACGCGTCCTGCCCGTTGGCCCCGGGATAGCTGAACGCCTGGTACGTCTTGTTGCCCACGGTGAACTGGCTGGCGAGCACCCGACCGAATCGAACCTCGCCGGTCTCCGAAACCTGGCGCTCCACCACCGACGCAAATGGATCGCCGGGCTGCAGGTCGCGCGAAAAGTCGAGGGTGTAGCCGTTCACGCTTGCGAGTTGATACACGAGTTTGTGCCGTTCGTTTTCGTCGAGCGTCGCGTCGCTGACGCTGCGATCCAGGGCTTCGTATAGGTTGGACTGGATTTCGCCCGAAACCCGGATGGTGTCCATGGTCCAGTGAATCGGGACAGCTTCGCCAGTCCAGTTCCCTGCGGCGGTGCGCACGAAACGAAGCCACTGGTCGGCGTTCGGGCGGAACTCGACGTGGGTCGGCAGGTCGGCGGCCCCCTCGCGCCGCACGGAGAACACCAGCCCGGCCTTGATCCGGTGCGGGTCGAAGCGCAGCGCGCTCGCGAGCGCGCGCAGGTCGAGTCCGGTCACGCCTTGTCGCAGCAACAGGGCTGACACCGTCTCGCCGCGCTGCAGCGTGTCGTGCACCACGCGGAACGGTTGGGTGACCACGATCGCACGCGCCGTCGGGACGGTGTCGGACAGTCGGGTCCACGGCCACGTGCCGCGGAGTCCGAGCCCGCCGGCGCCGAGTAGCACCGCCACCGACAGCAGGAAGACCAGGGTGCGTCGAGTCATCAATCCATTTGCCGCCGGATGAAGGTCGGGATTTCCATATCAGCAACGTCCGGCGATGGCTGGCGGTTCGCCGACGTCGGCGCCGGCCGGACGAACGGCGGCGGCGGCGCTGGCCGCGCCGGGGCCGCTGCGGTGACGCTACTGCCGCGTCGCGGGGTGAACGGCAGGACCTGGGCGTTCGCGCCGCGCTCGACCACCGGCTCGCCGGTGACCGCGCGATCGAATCCGGTGGCGATGACAGTTACCCGAACTTCTCCCTCCAGGCGCGGATCGTTCCCGGCACCGAAGATGATCTGCGCCTCGTCTCCCACGGCGTCGTGAATGATCTCGCTGATCTGCGTCGCCTCACCCAGGGTCAAGTCGTTCCCGCCGATGATGTTGATCAGCACGCCGCTGGCGCCCTGAATCGAAACGTTGTCGAGCAGTGGCGACGAAATCGCCTGCTGCGCCGCCTCCATCGCGCGATTCTCGCCCCGACCGATACCGGTGCCCATGAGGGCCGCGCCACCATTCTGCATCACCGTACGCACGTCGGCGAAGTCGACGTTGATGATCCCGGTGCTGGTGATCAACGACGCGATGCCACGCGTGGCATTGAGAAGCACTTCGTCGGCCTTCTTGAGCGCGTCCTGGAACGGGATCCCCTTCCCCACCACTGCGAGCAGCCGTTCGTTCGGTACGACGATCATGGTGTCCACATTGCGCCGCAGCTCGGCGATCCCCATTTCCGCCTGTTTCATCCGCTTGCGTCCCTCGAACAGAAACGGCTTGGTGACGATACCGACCGTGAGGGCGCCGATGTCCTTGGCGATCTGCGCGATGATCGGCGCCGCACCAGTACCGGTGCCGCCACCCATGCCGCAGGTGACGAAGACCAGGTCCGCTCCTTGAAGATGCTCCAACACCTCGTCGCGATTCTCCTCGATGGCCTGGCGGCCGATTTCAGGCCGCGCCCCGGCGCCGAGGCCGCGCGTCAGTTTCTTGCCGATCTGCACCTTGATGTCCGAGCGCGACCCGGCGAGCGCCTGGGCGTCGGTGTTGACCGAGATGAACTGCACCCCGGCCAGGTATTCCTCGATCATGCGGTTGACGGCATTCCCGCCGCCGCCACCGACGCCGACGACTTTCATCCGGGCGTTCTGCCCGGGCTGCTCTTCCAGCTCGAAGATCATGTCCGTCATAGTGAGCCTCCCCGAGAGGCGGTCAGAAAAAGTCCTGCAGCCAACGTTTCACCGGCCCCAGCACCCGCTCCACTGCTGGCGACGACTTGCCCGCCGCGCCGAACCCCGAACCCGTAGCGACCTGCCGGGCGCCCCAGAGTGCCAGTCCCACCGGCACCGCCAGGCTCGGCAAAGCCACCCGATCGATCAGCCCTCGCAACCCTGCCGCCGGCACCCCGACTCGTACCGGTGCCGCGAACGTGTCCCGGGCAAGTTCCACGATTCCCGGCGTTCCGGCACCACCGCCCGAGAGCACCACGCCGGCCGGCAGCCCCGCCATCGCCCACCCGGCGCGGGTCACCTCATCGCAAGCCAGCTCGAGCACTTCCTGGAAACGCATTCCCATGATGTGAGCCACAAGGCGCCGCGGCGCATGCCGGGCGGGGTGACCCCCGATCGTGGGCAACTCGATGACCTCAGGCTCAGGCACCATCGCCTCATAGGCGCTGCCGTAGGTCGTCTTGATCCGCTCCGCCTCGGCCTGGGTAATCTGCAGGCCGTGGACCAGATCGCTCGTCACATGCCCGCCGGCGAACCGGAGTGCCGCCGTGTGCCGGAGCTTGCCACCCTGAAAGATGGCGACAGAGGTGCTCCCGGCGCCAAGCTCGACCAGGACCACCCCGGCGTCGCGCTCTTCAGCGCTCAGAACGGCGAGCGACGCCGCCAGCGGTTCGAGAACGAACTCGCCCACATGCCAGCCGGCCTTCTCGACCGCCTTCCGCTCGTGCGCCAACGCGCTCGAGCGCACGGTCACGAGGTACACCTCGGCCTCGACCCGCTCACCCGTCATGCCGATCGGGTCGCCGTAACCCGACTGGCCGTCGACGCGATAATCGTGGGGAATTGCGTGCAGCAACTCCTGGTCCTGCCCGAACGAAATCGCGCAGGCGACATCGTTCACCCGGGCCAGGTCGATCGTGCGAATCTCGCTGCCGGGGATGCTTGCCACGCCGTGAGAAATCCGCTCGGCAATGTGCACGCCCGACACCCCACAGTACACCGTGCCGACCTCGAGGCCGGCCACCCGCTCCGCAACCTTCATCGCGCGCGAGATGGCGCGCACGGTTTCTTCAAAATCGCGGATCGCGCCGCGACGAATCCCGGTCGAATCCTCGGTCCCCACGCCGAGGACCCGCAATCCCCAGGACCGTGCGTCACCGGTCACTTCGCCGATCAGTCCGGTCACCTTGCTGCTGCCGAGATCGATGGCCGCCACGAGCCGCTGGACCGGAACGGTCACGTCGCGCCCTTTCGTACGAACACGCGCGCCCGATACCGGGCATCGATCTCCCGCCACGGAATGCCGTACTCGGTCAGGTAGCGGCGCACTTCGGTCACCGCGCGAAGCACGTCCTCGTCCGCCTCGGGGCGCAGGCGCACGCGATGGATGCCGGCGTCGAGGATGATGTCACCATGATCGAGTCGCGCGGATTCGACGCTATCGTACCATTCAGGATCGGTCAGCATCAATCGTCCCAGCAGGCCGGCGGTGGCGGAGTCGCGTCCAGCGATCGGCAGCGAGACCGGTAGCCGGGCGGGGTCGAACGGGAGTTCGCGACCCCGGGAATCTACCAATGCCAGGCGGTTGGTCATCGGGACGAGCGCCACTGGTATCGCCTCGCGAAGCGTCACGCGCAACGTGCCGGGCAGGCGCCGTTCCGCCGTCGCCGCCAGGACGCCCGGAATGGCCGCTGCAGCGTTGCGCACGCGGCCAAGGCGATCCAGGGTGCTGGCATCCGGGCGGAGCCGGAGTTGGCGCACGACGTCGGACTCGTCGAGATAGCGAATGCCGACGACCTCGACCTGGCGGACCCGGAAGAAGGCCAGCCGTCGCGCCAGCATCGGTAGTGCAATCGCGAGGACAACGACGCCAACCGCTGCGACGGCCGACGCGACCGCACTCCGGCGCAGATTCATCGGGATTCGAGTAGCGCCCGGACTTCGGGGCCGACCTGGGTGATGTCGCCCGCGCCGAGGGTCAGCAGGACATCGCCTTCGCGCAACAGGCCGGCGACCTCGCCGGCAAGCTCGGCGCGACCCGGTTCGTACAACACGAACGCACCGGCATCGACCGCCGCATCAGCGACGATCCTCCCGGTGACACCCGGTTCCGGCTGCTCGCGGGCGCCATAGACATCGGCCACGACGACCACATCGGCAGCCGCGAGCACGCGCCCCATGGTTACGCCGTGCTCGCGCGTGCGCGAATAGAGGTGCGGCTGGAACACGGCGACCAGTCGCCGGTCGGGAAAAGCCTGCCGCGCCGCGGCGAGCGTGGCGGCGAGTTCGGTTGGATGGTGAGCGTAGTCGTCGACGATGGCGATACCGCGCACCTCGCCCAGTCGATCAAACCGCCGGCCGACGCCGCTGAACGACGCAAGGGCGGCGAGCGCGGCGTCGATGTCGGCGTCCAGCGCGAGCGCGACGCCGAGCGCGGCAGTCGCGTTGCGCAGATTGTGGACGCCGGGAACCTGCAGCGCCAGCCTCACCGTCCGGCCGCCGGGCAGCGTCACGTCTGCCGTCGAACCCTCGGGCCCGAGTTGACGCGGGATGATGGACAGGTCGCCGCTGCCAATGCCGAAGCGCCATGCTGCCGCACCGAGGCGTTGCGCCACACGGTCGCTGCCCGCGTCGGCCGCACCGATGAGTGCCCGCGACGCGCGGCTGGCGAATTCAACGAACGCGTCCTCGAGCGCCGCCACCGACCCATAGCACTCGAGATGGTCCGCCTCGACGTTGTTGACCACGGCGACGGTGGGCTGGAGTGTGAGGAAGGCCTGGTCGTACTCATCCGCCTCGACGACAAAGCACTGGTCGCCGTCCAGGAGCGCGTTGCCGCCCCATGCCGCGACCCGTCCGCCAGCGAGGCCAGACGGACGGCGGCCGGCGGCCCGTAACACCTCCGTCGTCATCACCGTTGTCGTGGTCTTGCCGTGCGTCCCGGCGATCGCGACGAGCGCGGTGCCGTTGACCAGCTCTGCCAGCGCGTGCTTGCGAAACACGACGGGAACGCCGGCCGCCCGCGCCGCCTGCAACTCGGGATGATCGTGCCGCGCGGCGGCGGTCGCAACGACTGCTCGCGCACCGTGCACGTGGCCGACATCCGGGCCGATCGACACCGCCGCACCGGCAGCGACCAGATCGGGGAACGCAGTGCCATCCAGGTCGCACCCGGTGACCGCGACGCCGCGGCGTCGCGCGGCCAGCGCCAGCGCGCTCATTCCGGCACCGCCGATGCCGAGGAAATGAATGGGACGAGGATCGTTGGGATCGAACAGCGAGGACACCGGCGCAAGATACGAAGTTGGCGCGGGGATGGCGAGGGACTGTGGGCACGGATGAGGCCTGGAATGCGAGCGAGGTCCCGTCAGGACCTCGCTTGTTCATCCCAGGATCACAATCAGCCCGCGATCAAGACCTGCGGCGGCGGCGCGTCGCGGTGAGCCCGGCCAACCCTAGCGCCAGCAGCGATATCGTCGCCGGTTCCGGAACTACGGACGAGGCGGGGGAAAAGTCGAACGATGTGACCAAGCCCCAACCGCTGAACTCTGTGCCAAAGTCGTGCGCCCGACTGTACACACCGCCCGCGTCACCGTTGTTGGCCTCCCAAGCCGCAGTCCCATTACTGCCACCACCACTGATCCGGAAGTCGAGCAACAGGTTTCCAAGCAGCGGATCGTAGAGAAACGGCCCTCCGGCAAATGTCAGCGTCGTTGGAGCCGCGCCCGACAATACAAAGGTCCCGAACAACGTGTTGTCAGCGCCATCGTTGGCGTCGAAATTGGTCGTATTCAGCCCGTCGACCGCTGCGGAGGTCGTGGATACCCACAACGCATAAGTGCCCGAGCGGAGCGCGCCAGGAAAGTCTTGGTCCAGAAAGAAGCTGACCGAGTTGAGCAGGCCGGCTCCAGAGAAATCCGCGCCGGCGTATACCTGTTGAAAGACCGTGCCAGGAAACGCGCCGTTGCGGGCGCTGAATGGGTAGTAGTTGCCACCGGTAAATGTTCCCACGACCTGAGCGCGCCCGACAACGGGGACTGTGAAGAGCAACGCGGCGAAAACCGACCCCGAAATGCGACGCATGAGCCTGCTCCTTGGAAACATTTGCAGTGAGACGCAACTGAGGGGAGGATTCGACTCGAGATGCAAGGAATGTGCCGCAAGTCCTGATCCGTAGGTTATTATGACATGAGCATCTATGCTGGCGTCGTCGAGCACTTGTTGTGTGGGCGCGCCAGCAAAATCCGGCCATCTGTGGTGTCGCCGCGACATAACCGCCTGCCCAACCGTACAGGGTGCACGCATGGACTGAAGCAGCACGCCCTCGACATCAATCGCTTTCAATAGCAGCAAACTGTGGATCAGGATAGATCAACACCGAGGTCGGCCCGAAATCCGGCGCGGCGTTCAACTCGCCGAGGCGAGCCTACTCACTCGCTCGGCGATCATCGCGGCCGCACCCGGCTTCCCCCGCGCCCGCGCCGCCTCGGCCATCGCCCTCCGGCGCAACGGGTCGCCAAGCAGGGCGCTCAGCGCTTCGCCTAGCGCCGCGGCATCGAGTCCGGCCTGCGGCAGCACTATCGCCGCACCCGCCAATGCCATCGCGCGCGCGTTGTAAGTCTGGTGATCCGCCGCGGCCGATGGCAACGGAATCAGCACCGACGGAATCCCCCAGGCACACAGCTCGGCCAGGGTCATCATGCCCGCGCGCGCCACACACAGGTCCGCGACCGACCACGCATCCGCCATCGGGTCGATGAACGGAATGACGTGCAGCTGCGGCGGGTTGTGCAATGACACGAACTCGCCGTGGGTGGCCCGCCCGGTTGCCCAGATCAGCTGAGCGGCAGCACCACCACCGTGGCGCAGCCACGCCGCCACCACGCGGTTGATCGCGAGGGAACCCTGCGAGCCGCCGGTGATCACCACCACCGGGCGATCGCCGGAAATGCCGAAGCGGATGGCGGCCCCGGCGCGGCGTGCCGGGTCGGGCGGCGAGATCGGCGCGCCAGTGACGATTGCGCCGCTGCCGGCCGGCAACCGGGCGGCCGCTTCGGGCGCCGCAAGCCAGAGTTCGCGCACGCGTCCCACGAGCAGCCGGGTCGCCAAACCCGGACGCACATCCAGCTCGAGGATTCCGGTCGGAATCCGTCGCCGAGCCGCGCGCCACACCACCGGCCCGCTGACGTAACCGCCGGTGCCGATCACCGCGGCCGGCCGTTCCTGCTGCAGCATCGCGTCAATGCGCCGCAAGAGCGACGGGAGCAGCAGAGGCCAACCGAGGTTCTTCCACCATTGTCGCCGATACAGCGGGTGCAGCGGCAGGAGGTGATATGGCACGCCGCGCTCTGCAAGGACAGTCGCTTCTATGCCGCGCTCTGACCCGGCGAACACGAACCGCCAGTCTGGATGCAGCGTCCTGGTCGCCTCCGCCAAGGCAAGCGCAGGCATGAGGTGCCCGCCGGTGCCACCGCCGGCGAGCAGGACGGTCGTCATTGGCGCGCCGGACGCCCACGCTGCCGTCCGATCGACACGATCACGCCGGCGGAAAGGAGCGACAACAGCAGCGATACCCGCCCCACTGACATGAATGGCAGCGTCAGCCCGGTCGGCGGCATCAGCCAGGTGACGACGGCCGCGTGCATGAACGCGGTCACACCGACGGCCATGGTAAGTCCCGATGCCAGGTAGGTGCCGAACGGATCGCGCGCCGTGCGGGCGATCCGGAAGCCCATCCAGCAGAACACGGCGAAGCAGAGCGCCACGAACGTGACGCCGACCAGGCCCCATTCCTCACCGATCACCGCGAGCAGGAAGTCGGAGTACGCCTCGGGCAGGAAGCCGAGCTTCTGGGTCCCGCGTTCGAATCCGACGCCGAAGACGCCGCCCGAACCGAAGCCGATCAGCGACTGGCAGGCCTGCTCGTCCGTCGTGCATTGGACCGCCGACCCCTGGTACTGCTTCTCGCGGTTCGATCGAACTCGATCGAACCTGAGGATCAGCACGAGCCCGACCACGGCGATCACCGCCACGAGCACCACATGCGGCACCTTGGCGCCAGCCGTGAAGATGACCGTGACGCCGACGACTCCGAGCACGACGGCCATTGACACGCTCGGTTCCACCTTGACCAGCAGTGCGACAGCGACAACGCTGCCAACGAGTGGCAAGAAGCCTTCGTTGAAGCTGCGCACCTTGCTGCCCAGCTTGGCGGCGTGTGCGGCAAGCCACGCCGTCAGCGTGAACCGGGCGATTTCCGCCACCTGCACCTGGGCGCCGAGGTAGATCCAGCGATGTGCGCCATTGACCACCGGGAACAGGCTGTTCAGGGCGCCGGGCGCCTTCTTGCCTGGCCAGGCCACCGCCACCATTGCGATGACAACCAGTCCCGCCAGCGTAAGCAGGAACATCGGCAGCGCGAGCTTGCGCCAGATCTGATAGTCGGTGCGCGCGGCAACCAGGAACACCACTCCACCGGCAAGCGCCGCCACGGCTTGCTGCGTCGCCTGATGGTGCCATTCCGGAAGGTACGTGCCCAACGCGTAGCAACTGGCGATCCCGAGCGCGGTGAGGATCAGCGTCGCGACGGCGAGCAGCCGCGTCTCCCAACGGAATTCGCCGGGATGACGGACGGCCTGCGCGCTCACATTGCCTCGACGAGCGAGCGGAACGTCGCGCCGCGCTGTTCGTAATTATCGAACATGTCGTAGCTCGAGCACGCGGGTGACAGCAGCACCACGCCGCCGGTGGGCGTCAGGATCCGCGCCTTGATGACCACGTCCTCGAACGTCCGGCCACGGACCACGCGGATGGCCGGCCCCAGGTCGTGCTCGATGAGGTCGCCGGCTTCGCCATAGGCGATGACCGCAACGCCTCGCTCGCACAGCGGCCCCACCAGGTCGATGTAGGGTTCGCCCTTGTGCCGGCCGCCAAGCAGCAGGACGAAGGGTCGCGTCATGGCCTGAATCGCGACGCGCGTGGACGCGACATTCGTGGCCTTGGAGTCGTTGATCCACAGCACGCCATCGACCTCACGCACCGGTTCCATCCGATGCCGTAGCGGCCGGAACGTGGCCAGGCCTGCCGCCAGTACCACGTGGTCGACGCCGGCGGCATGGAGTGCCAGCGACGCCGCCAGCGCGTTGGCCACGTTGTGATCGCCGAGCAACGGCAGGTCGCCACGCGCGAGGAGCGGCCGTCCCGCCAGCACCAGCTGGTCGGCCGCGCGATCGTACCATGCGTCGGCGCGCGTCCCGGCCGCGGTCGAGAACGCCAGGTGCCGGCCAGCAACCTCGGCCACCATCGTGCGTGAATCCGCGTCGTCGAGATTGCTGACCCAGATCGAAGTAGTCGCGGCATTGGCGAACATCCGCGCCTTGTCGGCATAATAGGCCGCCAGCGACGGATAGCGATCGAGATGGTCAGGCGCCAGGTTGGTGAGGATGCCCACCGTTGGCGCCAGGTCCGGACAATCGTGCAACTGGAATGACGACAGCTCCACCGCCAGCCATTCCGGAAGGGGCTCGGTCATCGCGACGGCAGAGAGCGGGTTGCCGATGTTGCCGGCGGCGACGCTGCGACGTCCGTCCGCTCGCAGCAGATGGTCGACCAGCGCAGTCGTGGTCGTCTTGCCGTTCGTTCCGGTCACCACCATCGACCGCACCTCGGGCATCGCATCGAGACCGAGCTGCGCTTCAGCGAGCACCGGCACGCCGGCGCCGATCGCGGCGCGGACGACTGGCGACTCCGGCGGGATCCCCGGGGAGAGGATCAACCCGCTGCTGTTGCGCACGCGGCCAAGATCGTGCCCGCCGGTGTCGACTCCCACCAGGACACCCGATTCGGCGCGCAGTGCATCTGCCGCGGCGCGTACCACATCAGTGTCGCCGCTGTCGGACACGTACACGGGAAGGCCGTGCGCCAACAGCAGTCGGGCCGCCGCGGTGCCGCTCCGGGCCAGGCCGGCGACGCTCACCTCCCGTCCCGAAACGCGCCAATCGTCGAGCCGGCTCATCGCAGCTTCAGCGTCGCCAGTGCGACCAGCGCGCAGAAGATGCCGAGGATCCAGAACCGCACCACGATGGTGGCTTCGTTCCATCCCAGCTTCTCGAAATGGTGATGCAGCGGCGCCATGCGGAAGACGCGGTGCGAATCGGCGAACTCCCTACCCCTCGACCGCTTGTAGTACTTGTAGGTACCGGTCTGGATCATCACCGAGACCGCTTCGGCCACGAACACGCCGCCGATGATCACCAGCAGGAACTCCGACTTGAGCAGGATTGCGACGGTGCCGAACGACCCGCCGATGGCGAGGCTGCCGGTATCTCCCATGAACACGCGGGCGGGGGGCGCGTTGAACCACAGAAAGCCGAGACACCCGCCCATCAGCGCGGCACAGAACACCGCCAGTTCGCCGGAGCCCGGCAGGTAGAACAGGTTCAGGTAGCTGGTGGCGTCGACGCGGCCGAGGATGTAGGCGAACAGCGCGAATGCGGCGGCCGCGATGATCGAGAGTCCGGTGGCAAGACCGTCAAGTCCATCGGTCAGGTTGACGGCGTTGGAAAACCCGGTCACTACCCCGGTAACAAAGATGACATACAGTATCGGGACGAACACGATCACCAGGTACTTGAAGAACGGCACCGTCGTGCCCGCCGCAGGCACCGTCGCGGGTGATACCACTGGCCAGACGAGGAGCATGATGCCGAGCGTGGCGCCGAACAGGATCTGGGCGATCAGCTTCCATTTGGCCACCAGCCCACGCGAGCGACCCTCCACGACCTTGAGATAGTCGTCGACGAACCCGATCGCGCCGGTCCACAACATCGCGATCACGGTGACGACGATGAACCGATTGTCGAGCGGCGCCCAGAGCAAAGTGGGAACGACCGTCGCGGTGATGATGATCAGACCACCCATTGTGGGCGTGCCACGCTTCGCCTGATGGCTCGCGGGCCCATTGGAACGGATGACCTGCCCAACCTTGAGGGCTCGCAGCCGGCCGATGATCCACGGTCCCACCGCAAACGCGATCAGCAACGCCGTCACCATTGCGCCCGCCGCGCGGAACGAGATGTAGGTGAACAGGTTGAAGAAGAGGTGGGTCTTCCCGAGCGGTGCCAGCAGGGTGTAGAGCATCCAGCCTCAGGTCGTGGTGGCGGCGCGGGCGAGCACCGCCGGAAGAATACGTTCCAATGTCACTCCGCGTGAACCCTTGAGTACCACCAGTTCATCGCCTCGCAAGCGCTCGGCCAGCAGGGGCGCGAGCGTGTCCGCGTCAGGCGCCTCGACGAGTCGCCCGCGGTACCGCTCCCGGTGCTCGGCAAACGCGGGGACGAAGTCACCGACCAGGGCGAGGACGTCCGGTTCGAGTGCCGCCAGCCAGCCAGCCACCTGGCGATGCAGCGCGTCGGCGTGGGCGCCAAGCTCACGCATGCTCCCCGCCACGAAGACGAGGCGACGCCCGGGCCGCAGGTCCTCCGCCAAGCCGATTGCCGTCGCGAATGACTGCGGGTTTGCATTGTAGCCGTCGTTCACGATGGTCAGTCCGCCATGCTGCGTCAGTTCACCCCGCCCACCGGGGATGGCAAGCTGCTCCAGCGCACGCGCGGCTGCGTCACGATCGAGATTGAGCTCGCGCACCAGTGCCCATGCAAACATCGCGTTGCCGGCCTGATGTCGGCCGCGAGCGGCTAGCGTGAACCGCCGGTCGTCGATCGAGATGATCGGCCGGCCGTCGGGCGTTAGCTCGACCGAATCGGGTACGACGTCGGCGCCGGCAAGCCCGGCCGTGATCACCCGCCGTGCAAGCGCGCTGGCGCGCGATGCGAGCGACGCCGGCTCCGTCCCCACGAGGGCGAGAGGCGCGTCCTTCGCGAGCGATAGCTTCTCCCGGATCACGCCTTCGATCGAACCGAAGCCCTCGAGATGCCCCTCTCCCGCGTTCAGCACCACCGCCACGTCCGGACGGATGATCTCCTGGTAGCGCGCGATCTCGCCGGGCAGATTGGCGCCAGCCTCGACGACCAGTGCTTCCGTCGCGGCGGGCGCTTCGAGGATCGTCATCGGGACGCCAACCAGGTTGTTCAGGTTCGCGCGCGTCTTGTGCGTCCGCCATTTTGTCGCAAGAACCGCCGCGACCATCTCCTTGGTCGATGTCTTTCCGTTCTGCCCGGTGATGCCGATCACCGGGCCGGAAAAACTCCGCCGATGCGCCGCGGCGAGCGCGCCGAGCGCCCGTAAGGTGTCGACCACCGGGTAGAGCGTGAGACCGGGAATCGCCTCGGTGCCGGCGCGGACCACGGCGCCTTGCGCCCCGGCATCGCGCGCCACGGTGAGGAATTCGTGCGCGTCGAAGCGTTCGCCCGTGAGCGCGACGAACAATGCGCCCGGCGCCAGTGTGCGAGTGTCGGTGACGATCGCGTCGAAGCCCCCGGTCCCGCTGCCAGTCAGACCGAGCGCCGCCCGGACCCATGCGTCGGAAAACCGCAGTGCGGTCATTGCAGCAACGACCGCACGATTGCTCGCTCGTCAAAGTACCGATGCGTGCTGCCCTCGACCTGATACGTCTCATGGCCCTTGCCGGCCAGCAGCACGGTGTCGCCCGGGCGGGCCATCCGCAGCACGTGCGCGATGGCATCCTCGCGGTCGAGGATCCGGTCGTACGAGTCGGCGGGCATCTCGACAACAATGTCGTCGATGATCTTCTCCGGATCCTCGTGGCGGGGGTTGTCCGAGGTGAGAATCACCCGATCGGCGCGCTCCGCCGCGATCCGCCCCATGATGGGCCGCTTGCCGGTGTCACGTTCCCCGCCGCAGCCGAACAGGATGAACAGGCGGCCGGGCACCAGCGGCCGGAGCATCGCGAGCACGCGCTCGAACGCGTCCGGCGTGTGGGCATAGTCGCGCAGCACCGTGAATGGAGCGTCGGCGAGCCGCTCCATTCGACCGGGCACCTGTGGCGCAGTCGCCAGCCGTTCCACCACGTCGTCGAGAGGCATGCCGAGACCGAGGGCGACAGTCGCCGCACTGGCTGCGTTGGCGACGTTGAACTCGCCGAGGAACGGGATTGACGTGTCGCGGGTGCCGAACCGCCCGCCCAGGGTGAAGCGGGTCCCGGATGCGCGGTAGATCGTGTCGGCGACCGTGACGTCAGCGTCCGCTGCGGTTCCCCATGCCAGCGCACGACGATCGGCGCGCAGCGGCGTCCACGCCGGATCATCGGCATTCAGCGACAACACGCCATCGCTGGCGACCCGATCGGCGAGGCGCAACTTGGCCCCGCGGTATTGCTCCATCGTGCCGTGATAGTCGAGATGCTCGCGGGTGAGGTTGGTGAAGATTCCGGCGGCGAAGGTGATGCCGTCGAGCCGTCCCTGGTCGAGCGCATGGGACGACGTTTCCATTGCCACGTGACGAACCCCTCGGTCGACCAGGCCACGGAAGGTGGCCTGCAGATCGAGCGGGCCCGGCGTGGTGAGCGACCCGGCAGACGAGTCGACGCGATCACCGGCTCCGTCGAAGGCACCAAGGGTGCCGACGCTGCCGACATCGCTGTTCTGGTTGAGCAGGTGGCGCATGATGGCGGTTGTGGTCGTCTTGCCGTTGGTGCCCGTGATGCCGACAAGGCGCAGCTGCGCCGTGGGTTGCCCGTACCACGTCTCGGCGATGACCTGCGCCGCGCGGCGCCCGTCGCGAACCACCACGACCGGCACGGAAGTTTCACCCGGCTGCTCGGCGACCAGCGCCGCCGCGCCATGCTGCAGCGCCTGCGGGATGAACCTGTTTCCGTCGGCGATCGATCCGCGGATCGCGACGAACAGGGCGCCGGGCTTCACCAGCCTGGAGTCGACCTCGATGCTGCTGAGGGCGACGTCCGCGTGAGATGCGTCGGCAACGAGGTCGTGGTGGCGGAGCGCGCGAACCAGGTCCTGCAGGGTCATGGCGTAGAGTCGGCGTAGAGCGTAACAGTGGCCCCGCGCGGCAGCGAATCACCGGCGGCGGGCACGGTACTGCGCGCGCGCGCGCGACCCATCAGGCGAACCGCGAACCCCGCCCGCTCGAGGGCAACGATGGCATCGCGAACCGGCTGGCCAGCCAGGTTGGGAATCTCCGAGCGCGCGTGGCTCACCTGCGACCGCGCCACCGGCACCGGCACGCTGCGCATCCGTGGGGTCGTCACGAGTGCTGCGCGGGTGATTGGCGACATTGCGACCGTCGCGGTGAGGCGACTGCGATCGAGCGGACTGTTCGGCAACGCGAGCGCCTGCTTCAGCACCGAGGCGAAGATCGGCGCTGCGACGTCGCCGCCATAGATCTTTCCCGTGGATGGCCGGTCGATCAGCACGTAGGCCACGACCTGCGGATTGTCACCGGAGAAGATGCCGACGAACGACGCGCGATATCCGCCGGCCATGACCTTCGCCGTTCCAGTCTTGCCGACCACGTGGTACCGATCGAGCTGGGCGCGGACGCCGGTGCCTCCGCTGTCGGTCGCGAGCCCGAGATATTCGACCAGTTTTGCCGCGACGGAATCGGGGACGGCACGGCGCACGGTGTCGGGCTGGTGGCGCCACGTCACGACGCCATGCTCGTCATGCACCTCGCGCAACAGCGTCGGCGCCATCAGCACGCCATGGTTGGCGATGGCCGCGTAGCCGACGGCAAGCTGCGCGGCGGTGGCCTCCCACTCATACCCTTGTCCGAGTGAGGGCTGGGTCAGGAGTCGGTTCTCCCACAGCGCGGGACGCCGCAACTTGCCGCTCGCTTCCCCGGGAAAGCCGATGCCGAGCGGCGTCCCGAACCCGAAGTCGCGAATCGCTTCGTACTGTTCCGCCGGCTGGAGGTTCAGCGAAAACTTCGAGATCGCGATATTGCTGGAGTACTTGACCGTTTCACCCAGCGTGACCGGTCCACTCCGCTTGTCCACGTCGGCAATCATCCGGGTGCCGCGGCCGATCGGCATGATCCACCGCCCGCCTTCGCCGTCCACCGGCGTCGTATCCGCACCGGTGCGCAGCAGTGCGGCCACGGTGAACAACTTCGATGTCGACCCCGGCTCGTTCGGCTCCACCAGCGCAGACGATGTCGATGCCAGCCGGTGCGTGGTGCTGTCGGTGCGGACCGAAGCGATGGCAAGAATCTCACCCGACCGGACGTCCACGATCACGATGTCGCCGCCGCGCGCATTGTTGTTCGCAACCGCGTTGCGCAGCGCCCCTTCCGCCACCCCCTGCAGGTCATCGTCGATGGTGAGGTACACGTCGCGGCCGGCCACCGGCCGGAGCAGCGGGGCACCGGGCGACCGGAGCAGGTTGCCCTTGGCATCCAGCAGGTCATGCTCCATGCCGGGCCGCCCCTGGAGCAGGGTATCGAGCGCCTTCTCCATGCCCTCGATGCCCTTGGCGCCGTTGTCATCGACGCGACCCAGGATGCGGTCGGCGAGGGACTGCATGGGATACACGCGCTGATACAGTACGTCGAGATGTACGCCGCGCACCGCGCGCAATGTCGTCACCTGCGCCGCCGTGTACGGACCATTGAAATACGGATAGTCATCGCGGAATTCGTTCGCGACCCGGGTCTTCGGCAGGCCCAGCGAACGCTCGAGGTTCGCCGCGAGGGCGGCGGTGTCGCGAACCTCGTTGAGCGCGATGGTGATGCGGTACTGCTCCTGGTTCGCCGCGAGCAGATGGCCATTGCGGTCATAGATGCTGCCGCGGCGGGCCGGGATCGACTTGTCCGTCTCGCGCTTCTGCCGCAGCTTCGCGGCCCAGAGGTTGTGCTGGACGACCTGCACCACGAAGCTGCGCACCAGAATCCCGGCGCCGGCCAGCGCGAGTAGCGCTTGCAGGAAGACAATGCGTGTCGCGGGCTTGGCCATCAGTGCCTGACCGGGGCCGGCAGTTGTACGACCTCGGAATCCGTGGCGAAGCGCAAACCGAGCGCCTGGACCTTGGGCGTCAGCGAGTCCCAGCTGCGCAGGGCCTCGATTCTCGCCTGGAGATCGGTGCGAGTCCCTTCGAGCGCCTTGATGCTGTCGTTGAGTTGCTCGAGGTGGCGACGCGCAGGATATGCCGCGCCGTCGCGCAAGACGATGGCGCCGACGGCAGCGAGAAACACCGCCGTCCAGGCAAATACGAGGTAGCGTCCCCTAGCCCGCATGATGAACTCGGAAGAAGCGAAGCTTGGCACTACGTGCGCGCGGGTTGCGGGCGACCTCCGCCGCGAGCGGGATGATCGCCTTGCGAGGCTCAGCCGATCCGAGCGAGGTCCTGCCGCATATGCATTGCGGCAATCTGGGCGGGCAGGTGCATCCTTGCTGCCACGCCCGAAACGCGCCCTTCACCAGCCGGTCCTCGCCCGAATGATAACTGATCACCGCCAGCGTTCCGCCGGCCGGCAGCGCCTCGCGAAACACGGGCAGCGCCCGCCCGAGTCCGCCCAACTCGTCGTTCACGGCAATCCGCAGGCCCTGGAAAACCCGGGCGAAATCCGCCGGGCCACTCTGCGAGCCCAGCACGGCACGAATGGCGTTCACCAGATCGTCGCTGATCAGGAACGGTGCGTTGGTGCGCCGCCGCAGGATCTCGCGCGCCATCCGGGCCGCGTGCCGCTCGTCGGCAAAGTCGCGCAGTGCCGCGGTGAGTTCCGGTTCGTCGACGCGGGCCAGCCAGTCGGCGGCCGTCGGCACATCCGGGCCCATGCGCATGTCCAGCGGCGCGCCCGGGCGGAACGTGAACCCCCGGTCGGCCTGGTCGAGTTGCCGTGAGGACACGCCAAGATCGAGGAGAATGAATTCGGGCCGGAACGCGTTCACCGCCCGGAACGCCACATCGCTGGCGTACGAGGCCTGCAGGTAGGTGACCCGGTCGTCGCCGAGCCGGGTCCGCGCGGTGACGATGGCATCGGGATCTCGGTCGATCCCGAGCACGCGCGCGCCCTGAGCCACGAATCCCGCCGCATGCCCGCCGTGTCCGAGCGTGGCATCCACGACGCGCTCGACGTTCCGCGCCCGCTCGAGAATCGGCGCAAGCAGGACCGGGACGTGCCAGCCAGTGTCGCTCACCGGCTCGTGTCCCGTCGGCCCGGTTTCACGGCTCACCGCTCACCATCCACGCCTTAAGCAAAGCACCCCGTCCGGGTCGGAACGGGGTGGAAACGGGGCTGACGGGGCTCGAACCCGCGACCTCCGCAGTGACAGTGCGGCACTCTAACCAAGCTGAGCTACAGCCCCAGAACGCCCGGACGCGAAGTTAGTCGCGTCCGGGCGTTCATGGGAGGGCTGCCTACTTGCACGTCTCCTTGATCATCCCGGCGACAAACGTCTTCTCAGGCGGCAATTTATCCAGCAGGCCCCGCGCGAAAGTCGTGATTCCCGCCATGGAGCTTGTCGCGGCGACTGTCAGCGCCGGTTCGAGCCGGGTGAGCAGCGCGTCCTCTGACTTGGCAGCGCTGCACGTCTTTTCCTGGCGCAACGCGGTCGACAGGGGAGTGAGCTGATCGGCAAGGCCGACAGCGATGTAGTAGTTGCCGTAGATCAGGTAGTTCGGCGTAGTGGGCGCCACGTCGATGACACCCTGGCCCAGGATGATCAAGAGCGAATCAGGCCGCGGAGTCAATTGCGCCAGTGGCTGCAGCGCGGTGATCAGCAACCCCGCATACTGATTCTTCGCGGTCTCGTCGCCGTTCTTCTTGAAGTACGGTACGAATTGCAGTGCCGCGTCGGGATGGTTGGCGTCGATCAACGCCTTGCTAATGACCAGTACCGGCTTGCTCTCGGTCGAATCAAGCCGGGTCAGCGTGTTCACGATCGCAATCGCGGAATCCGTCTGGCCGGCGCCGGTGAACAGCTGCGCTTCCACCTCGAGCGCGGATACGCTGGTCGGGTACTTCTGCGCGAATCGCCGCGCCCACGTCATGGAGTCCGCGGCGGTCCGCGCGACGAAGATGATCTTCTGAAAGAACAGGGAGTCCACGCGCGCCGGCTCAAGGGTGTACTCCTGGCTGAACGCCGAGTACGCGCATTCGAACTTCGGTTTCGCCTTGACGGAATCGCTTTCGCCAGCGGCTTGCGCCGCGCAGGAGTTCCCCTTGAGGTCGGGCCAGTCAGGGCTCGTGGGATCGATCTTGATCTGAGCGTCGACCACCTGTTCCGCCGCGTCCGGCCGGTGGTACTGACGGAATACGTTGATCGCGGCCTCGGCCAGCGGCCGGTTCGTCGGCGCGATCGTGATCATCTGTTGAAAGTCGGCCACGACCGCGGTGGAGTCGTGCCGCCTGATATGGATGACGGCCAGCTGATTGACCGCCTTCAGCGACAGCGGATCGCCGACCGCGGCGTTCTTGAAATGCAGCAGGGCCTCGTCCGACGCCGAGTCCTTCTGCTGGGCGATCTGACCGAGGCAGTACTCGGCGTACCCGAAATTGGGCACCTGCTTGAGCGCCCGGTTCGCGCCGTCGATCGCCTTCACCTGGTTGGTCGTTTGCTGGTCGTTACATACCTTCGCGTCGGTATATGCCTTGAGGATGACCGAGAGCTGATCGGCCACCTTGCCGCCGAAGTCGCTCAGCTGCTGGCCTGGTGCCTGGGTCGCCTTCACCAGTTGTCCCGCTTCATCGCTGATGCCCACGACGCGGGCGCTCGCGAGATACCGGGCGTCGGCGCTCTTCGCGATCGCGGTCGTCACCAGCACGCGCGCCAGGAGGAAGGTCGCCAGCGACCGGGCCTGATCCGGAGGCAGCAACGGATCCGCCGGATACCCCGAATTGGCCAGGTTCTTGTTCATGTCGAGGCGAGTGATCACTTGCCATTCGGTGCCAAGACTGCGCGACAGCTTGTCGCGCATGCCGTTCCCCAGCACAACCGCGTTCGCCGAGTCCGCGCTGCTCGACGGGTACGGCGTTGCCACCATCACCTTGATTGCCGGCACCGCAATCGTGTTGCACGTGACGCACGAGTTCCGCGGGATGCCCTGCGAGACGGCCGGAGGAATCGCCGCCATCGCGGTCAGTAGCGAGATCGACAGTACCTGTTGCAACATCCGCAAAACCCCCAGAGTGACGGCGTACTGACCGATTGCCCCGCAACGGCCGAGCCCAACCTCGGCGGCCGGCGATGGGCGAAGAGGGACTCGAACCCCCGACTTCCTGCGTGTAAGGCAGGCGCTCTAACCAGCTGAGCTATTCGCCCGACCTCAGACTATCAGAGCCAAGGGAAAGAGCACACAATATCCCACCACCAACAAAACGGAGGCGACTTCTGCGGAACCACCGCTCAGCACCGCGTACCCTGCGCCGATGGTGATGACCGCCACCGCAAGTATCAACATGTTGCGACGTGAGAACTGCGTCGCGGGAGGGCTCCGGTTCGGATTGGTCGGCGGCATGGCGGGGACGCTAGTGCCTCCGGTCCAGCCGGTCAAGTTGATCGGGGCCCAACCTCTTGAATCGTAATCGTTTCGTTATCTGGCGGCGGCTCGGGCCACCCGACGTCGAGCGCTGCTCGCCGGGGTGCCTCGCGGCGGCGGCGAGTGGCCGCCGCCCAGCTCAGGATCAGGGTCACCAGCAGCCACATTCCACCGGTCGCGAGCCAGATCGCCCAGTTGTAGTGCCGGCGGAGCGACTGCTGCCAGGCGTCCTCGAACCGATCGAGCGTGAAACCGGTGCTGGATGCCACCGCGTCATCAAAGGGAACGCCACGTTCGAGTTCCTTGAGGAGCGGCGCCAGCTGACCATTGCGACCACGCCGCTCGAGTTCCGCGACGGCCGATCCCGCCAGCGCGTACGCCGTTTCCGCGTCGTCGTCGCTGCCCCTCAACGCTCCGTCGAGGGCACGCAGGTCCGGCACCCGCCCCGCCGCGACCGCAAGGTTGAGGCGCAGCGCCGCGAACCGCCCGTACTCTTGCGCCGCGAGCACCGCGTAGCCTTCGTCGAACCAGAGCGGCACACGACCCTGCACCGCCTGGTGCAGGACCACGTGAGCCAGCTCGTGCCGGAGTGTTTGATACGGGTCCCCCGCGTCGAGGCGGATGATCACCACCCGGCTGCCGGGGAAGGTGACCCCGGCTCCCCAACTTGGCAGCCGACCGCGCGACCAACGGGTGAACTCCGCGCGGTCCCGGGCCAGGATCAGCACCAGCGGACCAGCATCCATTCGCCCCAGGCCGAGCCAGTCATGCGGCGCACTCGCGGCTTCGGCCAGCGCCGTGCCCAGCGACAGGTTACGCCGGTCGGCAAGGACGGTGATGTCACCAACGTCAATTCGCCGCTCCGGCGCCGGCGCCGGAGTGACCTGCAACAACAGGGCGATCAGCCGAACGGTGAACGTGGTGGTGCTCCTCCTGCATTCACGGTTTCGAGCAACGCGGCGCACCGCTGCGCGTGGGGCGAGTGCCGGATGGCGGCCCCGATCGTCCACGCCTCGCGCGCTTCATTCTGCTGCCCGCGCAGCCACAGTGCTCGCCCCAGTTCGGACCATCCTTCACCGAGATTCGGCCCCTGGGTGACCGCTCGGCGAAGGAACTCCACCGCATCGGTCTGCATGTCCCGCTCGAGGTACGCGACGCCGAGCCAGAAGTTGGCGTACAGTGTCGCGCGCGCATCGCCGGCCCGCGCCGCGGCACGCGACAAGTGCTCGATCGCTTCGCCCACGATGCCCTTGCGAAGACAGATCGCTCCGACGGCGACGCGGGCGAGACCATGCTCCGGCTCACGGACGAGCACCTGCAGGCAGATCTGCAGCGCCTCATCGTGGCGATTCTCGTACATCAGCGCCCAACCGAGCAACGCTTGCGCCGTGGTGCTGGTCGAGTCGAGGGCGAGCGCCTGGTGCAACTGGTCCTGCGCCGCACTCCAATCACCGGAGGCCAGAGCGCTCCAACCGCGTTCGATATGCGACGACGCGCCGAGGTGATCGTGGCGCACGCTGGGTGCGACACGATCAGGTGGCAATGCCTTGAAGGCATCGACGAGTTCCCGGATCCGCGCCTTGAACTCGGTGAGCTCGTTGATCTGCGTGTCAGTTCGCTTGAACAGCGCGACGATGGCCGCACTGAGCGCGGTGCGCTCGCTCGCCGGCACGGGTGCGTTGAGCGCCGCCTCGAGGCGGTTGAACTCGGTCCGCAGTGCGCCAGCGTCGTCGCTCATGCCGGCATACCCGATCCGGCAAGGTTGGCGCGTGCCAGCGCGTGGTCGGGGTTGAGCCCGATCGCGCGTTCCCAATGCTGGCGAGCGACGTTCAGGTCACCGCGCCGGCACGCCAGGTTGCCGAGCTTGAAGTAGATGTCGTCGCCGAGGGTGGGCGCGAGCCTGGTCGCACGTTCGTATGCCTCTTCGGCCTCGTCCCAGCGCCCGGCACGGTAAAGCAGGTCGCCGAGATTCTTGGAGATCTGCGGTATGCTGGGATCTTCGCCCAACGCGTGGCGCAGGTGCGCCTCGGCCTCGCCGACCTCGCCAGTGCCTTCGAGCAACACGCCGAGGGCCGTCCGGAGTACCGGGTGGTCGGGATACGCGGCAACGCCCTCGCGCACGGTGCTCAGGGCATCGGGCCACGCTTCGGACAGCGCCTGGGCCCAGCCGCAGCCCCAGAACCAGCGCGCGGGCGGCAGGGTGTCGCCGAGCAGGTCGCGCGCCCGCGCAAACCGCTCGAGGGCGTGGGGGGCGTCGTTGCGGCGCAGCGCCAGCAGGCCCCAGCCGGTCCACAGGCGCGCATCGTGGCCGTGCCGCTGCAAGGCGTCCGTGAGCGCGGCATCGGCGTCGTCGAGTCGTCCGGCCGCTTCGAGCGCGAGCGCCAGGTTGTGCAACACGGCGACCCGCGAGCCCTCACGTTCGGCGGCGCGCTGCAACTGGTCCACTGCATCATCCCACCGTGCCTGCCGCAGGGCGATCAGGCCCAGGTGAAACGGTGCGATGCTGTCATCGGGCCGGAGTTCGCGCACCCGGCGGAATTCGCGCTCGGCTTCGATCAGCATGCCGGTGCGATAAAAGGCGATGCCGAGATTGCGATGCTCGTCAACGCGCGACAAATCCTGGCGTGCCGACGGCGGCGGCGCCGTCGCCACGCGGCGCAGGCGGCCGGCGGACAGCAGGCCGAACAGCACGCGACAGACCTCGAACTCGCTCAGGCCGGTGCCATCGACGATCTCCCGCACCGTGTTGACGCCGTTGATCAGCGGTAACACCCGGCGTTCGGACTCCACCAGCTGCACATTGTTGTCGGCGGTGCTGCGCGGCTCGCCTTCGAAGGCGTAGACCGCATCGACCGTCGTGATTTTCTTGGCGATCACGCTCCATTCATCCACCCGGCGCGCGCCCTCGAGCAGCAGCCCTTCGGGGTTGAGGCGCAGCAATGCATCGGGGCCGTCGGGCCGAACCCCGACCTCGAACGAAAACGTCCCACTGGTCCAGCTGAACAACGTGTAGATCGTCTCTTCGACCTGACGTCGCAGCTCGCCGCCAAGTTCGGCCGCCGTCACCAAGCCGAGATGGACCAGCATCTCACCAAGGCGACGACCCGGAATCGCCGCCTGAGCTGCGATTGCTTCCTCGAGTTGCTCGACCGAGATCCTGCCGGCGGCGACCAGGCGCTCGCCGATGCGATCGGGGCGCGCCAGCATGCCGGCGAACGTGATCCAGCCCTCGTCGAACCAGATCGAGCCGAAGTTGTGCTCGCTCGCGACCGACAGGCAGCCGGTGCGGCGACCGAGGAAGAGCAGCTGCACCACATCGGGAAGCGACGCTTCCCTGAGCGATCCCTTGATCGCCATCAGCTCCACTCCTCGAGCAAGCGGTCGGTGATGTCCGGCCACGTCTCGATCATCTTCTCGCGCGAGCGAATCGCGCCGCTGCCGGGCGCGAGGAGACCGCTGCCCCGGCGCGGCGCCCGGCGCGGCGGGCCGGGAGTTCCTTCCAGTATTGCCCGCGCGACATCCATCGACAGCACCGTTTCCCGTTCCTCGGCGGCGCTCAACAACCGCTGCACCAGCTGCTGCACTTCTCGCAATGAGCCGACGGCGCGCGCGCCGAGGTAGTCGACCAGATCGGAATCGCCAGGGCCACCAAGCAGACGCGCGACCTCGCTCACCCGCGCCTCGCGATCCGGGGCGCCGAGTTCGAGCACCAGGCCGCCGCCGAGCCGGGTCGCCAGACGCGGCTCGAGGCCCGGAAGCTGCGTCGGCGCGGCGATGGCCGTGAATGCCATCTGGCGACCGGACTCGAGCATCAGGTTGTAGAGCAGGTACAGCTCTTCCTGGCTGCGCTCCTTGCCCGCCAGCGCCGCGACGTCGTCAAGCAGGAAGGCGTCGGCGTGGCGCAGCCGTTGCCGCCACGTCGCGATGGAGCCTTCGGCCAGGGCGGCAACCAGTCCGTCCACGAAGTCCTTGCCGTCGAACACCGCAACTCGCGCGACGCCGGCGCTCTTGAGCGCATGACCCAGCGCGTGCAGCAAGTGCGTCTTCCCCACGCCGGCCTTTCCGACGATCATCAGCGGGTTGTATCGCTGACCCGGCGCCGACGCCGCCACCCGGATCGCTTCCACCGCAGGCCGCGTCGACGGCCCTTCGGCGAACTGCGCCAGCGTATATCGCGGCGACGGACCCGGCAGCGGCTCACCGGCCACGCGCGCGTCCACCACGAGCGCTTCGGCTTCCGCGACGCGATCGGGGTCGTGCAACGCCGTCTCCACCAGCAATGACGGGGCGACGGCCGCGATCTCGCGCTGCAGTATCCGCAACCGGGCGGTGTCCGCTTCGAATCCGGTCAACGCCTCCGCCGGATCGACCGCGATCTCGCGGGCCAGCAGGGCGTCAAGGCGCCCGGTGTGGAATCCTTCGGCGCGGTATCGAAGTGCCGCTTCGGTGACTCGCTGGCGCCAGCGGTCCACCTGGTGCGAGACGGCGGTGGACACGTCGGAGAGGAACGAGGAGAATTCGTCGGGGCCGCTCGCTGAAGCGCCCGCTGGGAGCTGGAAGCGGTGGGCTGATGGCAGCGCACCTGAGTTCAATTCGCGCGAACCGGAGCGTGCGTTGGTATCATCAGCCGTCCCCCCCAGGCCCGCAGCCGCTCGGCCGTGCCCCAGCGTCGCCAGCACCTTCCGGGCCTCCTCGACGCCCACCGGACCGGCCACCACCGCTTGTTGTGCGATCAACCGGTTCAAGGCGCCGAGCAGTTCACGCACCGTGGAAATCTGCAGCTCCGCCACGGCCGCGAGGACGTCCGGCGCGAAGCTGACCTGCCGCTCCGCGACGCGACGCGACAGAATCGCGAGGCGCGTCTCATAGTCGGGGGCGCCGATGTCGATGACCAGGCCGCCGGCGAACCGGCGGATCAATCGTTCATCGAGGGACTGGATCTCCTCCGGCGGCCGGTCGCTGGCGAGGACGATCTGTCGGTCGGCGGCCATCAGCACGTCGATCAACCGCAACAGCTCCGACTGCAGTTCGCGCTGGTCGGCCAACAGCTGCGCGTCGTCGACCAGCACGACGTGGGCCTCGGTGAACCGGCGACGATAGGCCTCCGCCTGCCCCGCTGCGAGCGCGGCGTGATACGCTTCGACGAAGTCGTCGACGGTGACGTACTCGACGACGCGCGATGGATCGATGGCGTGAGCCTCGTGACCGATCGCCGTGAGCAGATGGGTCTTGCCGAGTCCGGGGCGGGCGTAGAAGAACAACGGGTTGTAGGCAGCGCCAGGCGCCTCGGCAACCGCTTTCGCCGCCGTGACGGCGAGACGGTTCGATGAACCGACCACGAACGAGGCGAAGCGCGCATGGGGATTCAGCATCGCGGGCTCATCGGGCCTGCTCGCGCGCCGGCCCCAGCTGTCGCATCACCGCGGTGATGACGGCGTGCAACGCTTCCAGCACGCCCTCGCCCCGCAACGCACTGCAGGCGAAGTCGGGATGGCCGCGAGGATTGAGTTCCTGATTCAAGGCGGCACGCGTCAGCAGCAGTTCCGCCGGGAGATCATGCTTGGTGTACAGGAACACCAGCGGCAGTTCGCGCGGCCGGCCGTCATGATCGTCGAGGTTGGCGCGCAAGCTGCCGAGTGCGGCGACGTTCTCCGCCAGGCGGCCGGCCTGCGCATCAGCGGCAAACAACACGCCGTCGGTGTCCGCGAGAATCAACCGTCGCGTGGCGTCGGCGTGGCGTTGATCCGGGATGGCGTACAGGTCCACTCGCGCGCGCCATCCGGCAATGACGCCCAGGTCGAGCGGGAGCCAGTCGAGCAGTGCGGCGACACCGGAATCGCTGCCGAACGGCGCATACCCGCCGCGACGCTCCGGCGTGACGCGGTCCTGGATGCAATGCAGGATCGTCGTCTTGCCGACCTTCGGCGCGCCGTACACCACCACCGACGTGGTCACCTCGCGACGCTCGGGGTTGATGCGCGCCACCGTCAACTCGCCCCGAACAAGGCGCGCAACGACTGGTCAAGCTCGCGCTCGAATCCTTCGGCGAGCACTTCGCGCGCTGGCACGAGCGGCGGCGCCGCCCGCGCGATCTGTTCGGCGAAGCGGGCAAAGAACAGCCGGACCAGTCCGATCGACGACTCGGGGCCGAACACCACCAGGGCGATCCATCGCCCGCGCGGCGTGTCAAACCCGGCGAGCCAGACGCCCTGGCGCACGCCCTGGTGCACGACGGCGCCAAACCCCGTCCGGGCGTCCAGAATGTGCGCCAGCTCGTCGGTCGTCGCGAGAATGCCGGCGCCCAGCGCCGCTGCCGACATCACGTCGAGCGAGCGGGTGAATCCGTGCTGCGCGATGACCTGACCGGCACTGGTCATCACCAGGGCCACCCGCGCACCGGATTCCCCGAGAAACTCGGTCAATGGTGCCGCCACCCATGGCTCGAGCACGCGCATCAGCGCAACGCGCCGGCAAAGTCACGCAGCAGCAGGCGAAGCCGGCCGAGCTCCGCGTCGTGCCGGGCGACCGCCACGAGCCACAGCGGCGGCGGCCCGGCCATGGCGAGCAGCGCTCCCTGTTCGGCCGCGAGATGCAGGCTCGACGGAACCCCCGCGCGCATGGCGTCCGTGCATCGCCCCGCACGCGATACCACCGCGGCGGCGAGGGCCGCGACATCCGCGGTGGCAAGTTCATCCATTGCGGTTTCGGCCACCACGAGACCATCGTCGGCAGAGACGATCAGCGCGCCGAGTACTCCGGTGACACCGGTCAGTTCGCGGAGGGCGTCATGCCACTGGCTGGTGTTCATCGCATGCGCCCCAGCCAGTCGTCCGCGGCCTGGGCGGCGCGTCCCGCAAGAGCCAGGAGCCGGCCGATCGGGATCGCGGCGCCGCGACGCAACAGCAGCGCCGCGTCGTGGGCCACCGGCATCACCGCCACCCGCGCGTCGGCGGTTTCCAGCACGAGGTGGCGGATCCGCCCCAGGCCGAGCAGCCGCGCGGCACGAGCGGCTTCGCGCGACAGTCCCGCGGCCTCGGCCGCCACCGCGTCGGCGAGCGCGGCGTCATCGCTCTCGCCGATGCCGCCCGCGAGCCGCATGCCTTGCAGATCATACAATAGCAGGCCGCCGGACGGATCGGTGAAGCGTGGTTCATCCTCCGCGGCCGACACTGGCTGCACCGATCGCACGCGGTCGAGCGCCGCCAGCACGCTTGCGTCATGGGGTGCTTGCATCGCCGCGAGCTCGAGCTGTCGCTCCGCAGTCGTGAAGTCACGGGCGCGGAACGCGATGAAGGCGAGTCCCTTGCGCGCACCGACGTGGCCTGGGTCGCACTCAAGCGCGGCGTGCCAGGCCGCGATCGCGCCCGCGTCGTGGCCCTGGTCCGTCCGGATGCGGGCGAGCAAGTCGTGCGCATCGGCCACGTCGGGATAATGACCGAGTCCGGCGAGCGCGACGCTCGCCGCGGCGGCGAACTGGCCGCGCTGTCGCAGGCGTTCGCCGAGTTCGAGGAAGGCCAGGCCCTGCAAGGCAGCGGATGCAGGCGGGAGTGAGACGTCAGTCACGGGGTTCGCGGAGAGCCTCCACCATGGTACGGGCCGCCTGCATCAGCGCGGCCGCGTCGCCGGACCGCTCGGGATCGCTGGCGCGCCAATTCTGCCATGCGTCAATCGCGCGCTCGAAACGGCCAGCCCCGACCTCGGCCAGCCCAAGGGCGCGCCACGCTTCGCCGTCGTCGGGATGTTCGGCCAGGCGAGCGTGCAGCAGCCGGGCAGCTTCGACATATCGCCCGCCATCGATTGCCGCACGTGGGCCAACTGCCGGTTCGGGCGTCGGCTGGCTGAGTTCAAGTATAGCGGCGGCGTGGAGCGACTGGATGCACGCCGCCACGTCTTCCAGCGGTTCGTCGAGCTCCGACGCGAGTGTGGCGATGTCGCGGATTCCGTCGATCAGATCCAGCACGCGCCAGTCGCGGGGTGTCAGGAGCGGTGGATCGCCCGACGCGAGCACGTCGCTGGCGGCGAAATCCGGCACCGCGCGAAAACCGGCCGTCGGCGCGGCCAGGTCGACGCGGCGCGTCTCCGACGCCACGAGATGAAATGCGAGTGCATCCGGTGACAGCGAGAGCGGCCCGCCGGCGACGGAGCTCGCCTCGAAGTCGAATCTGCCGCGGCGCCAGTGCAGCATGGCCGCGAGTGATTGCAAGGCGAGCTGTGCCCGCATCTCGACGGCGAGCGGGCGGTCCAGCATGCCAGGCTCGCCGGCAGCTTCCGCGTCGCTGATGAGGTGCCGCGCCAACAGCGCCGCTCGCGTTGCCGCGTCACCTGCGTCAGGTTCCAGCGCGACGATCACCCCGTCGGCGAGACACAACCGGCACGCCCGCTCCGCATCGGCGCCGGTGATCCGCAGCACGCCGCTCCGGCGGCCACGCTCGAGCAGTTGCAGCACCTCGATCAGGCCGATCTCGCTCAGCGGTCCGTGCATCTATTGCGTGGAAAAGAGTGCGGCGAGCTGGCGCGCCGAACGCGCGTGGCGGCGGCTGGCCTCGCCGAGTTCACTTTCGGGATCGGTGCGGCCGACGACCTCCCAGTCCTCAAGCGCCTCGCCGTACCGACGCAGCTTGGCCAGCGCCACCCCGCGATGAAAAAGCGCCGCCGTCTGCGAAGGCTGGTGGACCAGGACCTGGTCGAATACCGCCAGCGCCTCGCCGAACTGCGCCATCTGCAGCAGCGAGCGGCCGACCGATAGCAGCACATCGTCCGTGTGCGCTGCGTTGCTCGATTCGCCGTCGTCGACGGGCAACTCGACGGGCGCGGTGTCGCCGCCTCGCTCGAGCAGCCAGACCTGCGGCTGGTACCACGGCGACAGCAGCAAGGCCCTTCGAATTGCGACCAGTGCGTCCGCGTGCAAGCCGAGGCGCTCGCACGCCAGGCCGAGAGTGAACTGCGCCCGGGCGGAATCAGGATCGATGCCCACCGCCACCGAGAGCAGCGACATCGCCGCGGCGGGGTCCTGGTCGATCAGCGCGGCGTAGCCGGCAAGGAATTGCAGCGACGCCGGCGTGTCGGGCCGTCCGAGCCAGCGAGTCAGCGCGGAGCGGGCGCGATGGGCAAAGCCGCGCTGCAGCATCGCGAGCGCGTGGTTGTGGATTCCGGCGACACTGCCCGCGGCGATGGCATGCGCCCATGCGTTGTCCGCAGCGGTGCGCTCCCGCCGCTGCTCGTGCAACACCGCAAGCCCGTTCCACGCCGCCGGTGCCAGCGACGTGCGGTCCAGCGCCGCGCGGTAGCAGGCTTCGGCCACGGCGAGTTCCATGTGCCGATGTGCCACGATTGCCGTGGTGAGCGGATTGCCGGGCGGAATCAGGTCGCCCTTGTCGTGGCCGGCGGCCGCGAGCAGCATGCCGTCGGTGCGTCCGGCGGCAAGGCGCTCGAGCGCCCGCCACGCCGCGCGGGGAGGATCGGGCATTGCCACGGCAGCACGCGCGGCCTCGAGCGCGATGCGATGGTGCCCGCGTCGGGCGGCGAACCAGGCGAAGTTGCTGAGCGTGGTGGCGTCGGCCTGACCGAGCCGTCGCCCCAGCGCGGCAACCGTCAGCATGTCGCGAGAGCCGGCGCCCACCATGTCAGTCGATCCGGATCGCCTCAAGAATTGCGCGCACCGACGCCTGATCGGGCATCAACAGGAATGCCCCGGTGAGCGGATTCTCCGTTCCCTCGGCGCGGAACGCCGTGTCGACGCAGAACACGAGGTCGCTGGCTTCCTCGAGCGGGTCTGCCATCGACGCGATCGCCTGCGCCGTCGGCCCGATGGTCAGCGCCGGCACCGAGGGCAGCAGCATCATTCCCATGAAGTTGCTGAGCGCGGTGAGATAAGCCGAACAGACGATGTTGCCGACTTCCTTGAGCCCGGACTGCTCGAGTTCACCCAGCGCGCGCGGCGGGCCGGCCGGCCGCCGCAGGATCAGATCGCAGAGCCGCGTCGCGTCGTATTCGCCGAAGGTGAGCAGCGCGCGCCCCGTGAGGTCGCCCAGGATCCGCATCGCCACCACCGCAACGTGGTCGCCGAATGCGCTCACCATCTGTGGAACTTCGCCGTAGCGCACCCGGTGGACATGTGGCACCGAGATCATGATGCGCCGGTTGGTGAGCTGCGACAGCGCCGTCGCCGCGTGGCCCGCGCCGATCGTGGCCACCTCGCGCAGGCCGTCGCGGCGAAGGGTGTCAATGTCGTTGGGTGAGGTCACTGATGCCTCCGGTTGGTCAGCCGCACGGTTCACACCACACTCGCCAGATCCATCAACAGGGCCGGTCGCCCATCGTCCAGCACCGTGGCGCCGGTGAGCCATCGTGCCATGCCGGCCGGGCGGTCGATCGGTTGAACGACCGCGTCCACCTGCCCCAGCACCGCGTCCGTCAACAGGGCGACGCGTTGCCCGTTGGCCTCGAACACGACGGCAGGCCGGCGCGACGGCAGGTCGTCCCCGCGGTACAGCAGCAATCGCCGCAGGTCGACGATCGGCAACGCCTCACCGCGAACGAAGAGCACGGAACGACCGTCGCGCTGGCCCACGAGTTCGGGCTCGCACGCGACCAGCTCGATGACATGCGTGAGCGGCATGACGTAGCGTTCCTCGCCGATGCCGGTGACCAGGGCGCGCACGATGCCGAGCCGCGTCGGCAGGCGGATTTTGAAGACCGTGCCGCGACCAAGCACCGTTGTGAGGGACAACGATGCGCCGACTTCGCGCATCCGCGCGACGACGACGTCCAGTCCGACACCACGTCCCGACACCGTCGTCACTTGCTCCACCGTGCTGAATCCCGGCCGCTCCAGCACCGCGAGCAGCCCATCATCGCTCAGCGCGGCCCGATCCTCGAGAATGCCCATGGCGCGCGCGCGCGCGGCGATCGCGTCACGGTCGATCCCCCGGCCATCATCGGTGATCTCGAGGATCACCGCGTCGCCGTCCGCGCGCGCGGTCACGCCAATCCTGCCGGTGGGCCGCTTGCCAACCGCCCGTCGCGCATCGGGCGACTCGATGCCGTGGTCAACCGCGTTGCGCAGCAGGTGCAGCAACGGGTCCGCCAACTGGTCGAGGATGGCGCGGTCGACCTCGAGATTGTCCCCGTTGATGTCGATCGCCACGTCCCGGCCGAGCTGGCGGGCGAGGTCGCGCACGATCGGCGGAATCCGTTCGAAAACCTCGGCCAGCGGGGCCAGGCGCACGTCGAGGATACGCGCCTGCAACGTGTCAAGCCGTCGTGCCATCTGCAGCGCTGCCCGTGCGATCGGCGAAAACGTGTCCGCCTCGGCGCGGCGCTCCAACTCCTGTCGGGCCATTACCAGACCACCCAGGTCGCTGAGGAGCGCGTCGAGGCGGTCGAGGTCCACCCGCACGATGCGAGGACCCGTCCAAGCCGTGCCGGGCGTCGCGGCAGCACCCTCGCCGCCGGCTGCGACGATCGCTGCCTCGCAGGCGATCGAAATCGAGTCCAATGCCAGCTCGAAATCGCCCAACCATGCCGCCGTTGCCGCGTGGTCACCGCGCCGCACCGCACCCAGCGTGGTTTCGGTCGCATGCACCAGGTCCGCGGTAGCGGCAAACTCGAGCGATGCCGCCATGCCCTTGATGGTGTGCAGTGCGCGGAAGATCTCCTCGGCGGCGCCCTGCTCTGCCGGGTCGTCCTGCCACTGCCCGAGCGCGCGCCGGGCGCCCGTCAGCAGCGATCGCGCCTCAGAGGCGAAGAGGGCGACGTAGCGTGCACGCCGGGCGTCAGTCATCCACCCAGGACGCGCTGGACGGCTTCGAGAACCCGCGCCGGCTGGAACGGCTTGACGACAAAGTCCTTCGCGCCGGCCTGAATCGCCTCGACCACGAGCGACTGCTGGCCCATGGCGCTGCACATCAGGATCTTCGCGTTCGCATCGATGGCAACGATGGCCTTCACCGCGTCGATGCCGCCCATGTCGGGCATCACGATGTCCATGGTCACGAGATCGGGCTTCAGCGTCTTGTAGCGTTCCACGGCCTGCAGGCCACTCTCCGCCTCGCCCGCAATCTCGTAGCCCGCGCTGACAAGAATGTCGGCGATCATCGTCCGCATGAAGATCGCGTCATCACAGATGAGAATCCGATGAGCCATTCCGTCCTCCGGTTGAGACGTCAGGCGAAAATCGCCGCAGCGATTCGCTCGAGGTCAATGTCTGCAAGGCCCGTGCGCGCGTCACCCGCCAGCTCCACGACGGCGTCCACCGCCAGCCCAAAGCGCCGCTGCTGCCAATGGACCACCACGATCTCCCGTCCGGCGGTCGGTTCGCCAACGAGGTCGAGAGCCCGCCGCGCGTCGGCCACCGTCAGGACCCGGCCTCGGTGGTTGACCATTCCCAGTACCGCCGGTACCCCCCCGGGGACCCTGATGATACGGGCTTCTCGCAACACTTCGATTACGCTGCCGACGGCGATCGACCGCCGGACACCAGCCACTGCGACAACGAGGCGGTCGGCGCCCTGGGTCGCGTCAGCCTTCGTCACCGAAGAATCCCATTGCGGCCAGCGCCCCCTCCCGGTCGGCCAATCCGCCTTGGCCCGCGGCTGCGTCGAGCAGCGGCCAGAGGTCGGCCGGCCACGGGGACGCCAGCCGGAGCGGCGTTCCGCTGATCGGATGGCGGAACGCCAGAAGTGCAGCATGCAGTGCCTGGCGCGGCGCGAGCGCCTCGAGCTGCCTGGCCTGCAGTCGCCCCTGCCCGCCGATGCGTTTCCAGCCACCAGCCGCGTAGACCGGGTCGCCGACGACCGGGTGGCCGATTGACTCCAGATGAACCCGGATCTGGTGGGTTCGGCCGGTGTGCAGCTCCAGCCGGAGGAGGTCCATGGAACCCAGCCTGGCGACCACGATCGCGTCGGTCCGGGCGCGCCGGCCTTGGGGAAGTATCGCCATCCGCTTGCGATCGCGAAGGTCCCGCCCGATGGGCGCCTCGATCTGCAGCGGACTGCGGTCGAGGTGGCCCCACACGAGCGCGGCGTACACCCGCGCCACTCGTCGCGCAGCGATCATCGCGCCGAGCCTGCGGTGGGCGAGGTCGGTCTTGGCTACGATGATTAACCCGGAGGTTTCCCGGTCGAGTCGGTGCACGATCCCGGGGCGCCCTTCGGCACCGCCGGCGAGTGTGGTTCCGCGGGCAACCAGCGCGTTGACCAGGGTGCCGTCCCAGTGGCCCGGTGCCGGATGCACCACCAGCCCCGCCGGCTTGTCGATGACCGCCAGGTATTCGTCCTCGAACACGACCGTGAGTGCGATGTCACTCGGCACGAGTTGCCGCGGCGGCTCTCGTTCCGGCAGCGTGACGGCCACCACTTCGCCCCGCGCGAGCAAGCGCGATGCGCGCGCCACCTGGCCCTCCACGACCACGCGCCCGGCGGCGATGAGCCGCGCCGACTGCGTGCGCGATACCCCGACCTGATCGGCGAGAAACCGGTCAAGCCGTTCCGTCAGTGGGACGGTGACGCAAAACGTCACCGCCACATCGGCTGGCTCAGACAGGTGAGCTCGGCGCGGGTGCGCTGCGCGCGTCTTCGCGCCAGAGTGATATGGCCAGCGCGACGGCACCGCAGGTGACCGCAATGTCCGCCACGTTGAACGTCGGCCAGCGCAAGGTGCCCGCGCCAATATCGATGTAATCCACGACGCCGCGCGCGGACAGCAGGCGATCGACGGCGTTGCCTGCCGCGCCGCCGGCGACGAACGCCACCGCGAACTGGCGCAGCTTGTCACCGCGTGCCGCCTGCTGCGACGCCCGGTACAGCCATGCGATCGCGACGAACGCGATCACGACAAAGATCCACCGCTGCCAGATGCCGAGCTCCAGCCCGAAGGCAGCGCCCTGATTGTGCACCAGGCGGAACCGCACTGGGTCCCCGATCACCGATACCGCGCGGTCGCCGAGCGACCGCTCGGCGACCAGCTTGGTGATCCGGTCGACCAGCACCGTGAACGCCATGACCGCCCAGAACGGGCGCGCCCCGTCAGCGCCGCTTGGCATCCTCTTCCTTTTCCTTGCACGCGATGCACAACCGGGCGTGCGGCAGTGCGTCGAGACGTTCCAGGTCGATCTCGGCGCCGCACTGGTGGCAGCGGCCGAACTTGTCGGGCTGGTTGTACATCCGGCGCAGCGCCTCGTTGATGTGCCACAGGTACCGGCCTTCCTGTGACGCGAACAGGAACTGCTTCTCCCGCTCCATGGCATCGGTACCCTGATCCGCCATGTGGAAGGAATACGACGAGAGGTCGCCGTCAGCACCCTGGAGGGTGGAGTTGAAGGACTCGTCGTACGTGCCGAGCTCCTTCATCACGCGGGTGCGTTCTTCCAGCAGGCGCTTTTCGAGGTGCTTCAGCTGGGTCTTGGTCACAGGTCGTCCGGTTGTGCTGGGCCGGAAAGGGTCCGGCCGTTCCCGAGCCGCCGCACCGCGAGGGCGGCGGAAAAGCCATCGATCACCACGGGCTCGAGGCGGTCGCAGGACTCGAGGTGCTCGCCGACGTGGAACTCGCGCGCCAGTGTCTCGAACATGATGTGGTTCCGGTGCGCCCGCGCGGCATCGACCACTGCGGCATCGCCGTTGATCGCCAGGACGATGCGCGTCGACACATCGTAGCCGGCGTCCTTGCGCAATCGCTGGACGCGGTTGACGACTTCGCGGGCCAGTCCCTCACTCGCCAGCTCCGGCGTCACCACCGGATCGAGCGCCACCACGTATGGGCCTTCGGCTGCGACCGGCCAGTCGGTCACCACTTCGCGCTCGACGATCACGTCCTGCGGGTCGAGCGCGATCGACCGACCGCCGACCACGCCGGTGAAGGTTCCGCCCCGTTCGAGTTGTTGCAGCGCGGCGGCATCGAGTCCGCTGGCATAGGCCGCGACGGCCTTCACGTCCGCGCCGAACTTCTTGCCCAGCGTCCGGAAGTTCGGCTTGCCACGCAACCGGACCAGGTCGGCATCCGATGCAACGACTTCGACCTGCTTGACGTTGGTCTCGCTCCGGAGTAGCGCGATCAGCGAATCGAACACGGCGCCCCGGACGCCGGGCGGCACCGCGACCTTCATTCGCGCCAGCGGCTGCCTGACCCGGAGGCCGGCGGTTTCGCGGGCCGCGCGACCGAGCGATGACAGCGTGCGAATGGCGCGCATGGCGCGATCGAGTTCGGGATCGAGACGTTCCGCGTCGGTCGGGAACGGCGCCAGGTGCACCGACGCGCCGGTCAGCGCCCGGTGCATCCAGTCGCTGGCGAACGGCGCCGCCGGCGCCAGCAGGCGTGCGGTGACGGTCAATACCTCTTCAAGGGTGGAGACCGCGGCGCGGTCGGCTTCGCCGTCGGGAACCCAGAAGCGGTCACGGCTGAGCCGGACGTACCAGTTCGACAGGTCGACGTCGACGAACTCGGTGATGGCCCTCACCGCCGTCGTGACGTCGTACTCGTCGAATCCTGTGCGCACCGCGCTCACGGTGGCGTCGAGCCGCCCGAGAATCCAGCGATCGGCCAGCGTACGCTCAGCGAACGGCGGCGCGCCTGCACCGCTGCCGGCATACAGTGAGAAGAACTGGTACGTGTCCCGCAGCTTCTTCAGGAACTTGCCGGCCGTTTCAACGAGTTGCACACGATCGAAGCGCTTGGGCTGCCACACCTGGCTCGATACCAGTAGGTACAGGCGCGCGGCGTCGGCACCGTGGGCCTCGATGACGTCCCAGGGATTGACGACGTTGCCGCGACTCTTCGACATCTTCTGGCCATGCGCATCGAGCACGAGCTCGTTGACGATGACGTTGCGGTACGGCGCCCGGTCGAACACCGCGGTGCCGATCGCGAGCAGCGAATAGAACCAGCCGCGCGTCTGGTCGATACCTTCGCAGATGTAGTCGGCCGGGAAGTGCGACTCGAACTCGGCCCGGTGCTCGAAGGGGTAGTGCCACTGCGCGTAGGGCATCGATCCCGAATCGAACCAGGTGTCGATCACTTCGGGGACGCGGCGCATGGTTCCGCCGCCGGGCGCGGGCCATGTCACCTCGTCGACCCAGGGTCTATGGACGTCGAGATCCTGCGTCGGCGCGAACCCCGACTTCTGCATCAGCTCCTCATAGGATCCGATGACTTCGATCTGCGCCGGATCGCGATCGTTGACCCAGATCGGCAGGGGCGTCCCCCAGTAGCGTTCGCGTGACAGCGCCCAGTCGACATTGTTACCGAGCCACTCACCGAACCGCCGGGTGCCGGTCTCGGGCGGATGCCACGCAATATCGGCATTGAGGCGCGCCATCCGGTCCTTGATCGCCGACGTGCGCACGAACCAGGAATCGCGGGCGTAATAGATCAGCTTGCTCTGGCAGCGCCAGCAATGCGGGTAACTGTGGGTGTGCTGCTCGGTGCGCAGGTGACGGCCGAGGTCCTTCAGCTTGCGAATGATGAGGTCGTTGGTCGCGTCGGCCGTGACCAGCAACCCCTCGAGTTCTGGCCAGGTGGTGCCCTCGAAGGTGCCGTCGGCCGCGACCGGACGGAGCAACGCGAGGCCGTGCGCCTGGCCGGCGGCGTAGTCGTCCGAGCCGAACGCCGGCGCCATGTGGACGAGCCCGGACCCGTCGGTCGCGGTAACAAAGTCACCAGCGACGACGATGGAATGCTCGCCGGCGGCCGCGAGAGGGACCACGTCGAGCGGGCGCCGGTAGCGCAGGCCGACGAGCGCCTGTCCCGGGAACGTCTCGACCGGGTCGGGCGCGGCACCCGCCTGCTCCACGATCGCGCTGCGTGATGTCGCGACGATCAGTAGCCGGCCGTCGGGCATGCGGTAGGTGCCGTAATCGAGATCCGGGTGCACGGCGACCGCCACGTTGCTCGGCAACGTCCACGGCGTCGTAGTCCAGATCACCAGCTCGCGCTTCGAATCATCATCGACCGGCACGGTGACGTAGATCGACTTGTCCCGAACCTCTTCGTAGCCCAGCGCCAGTTCGTGGCTCGACAGCGTCGTGCCGCAGCGCGGGCAGTATGGCAGCACCCGGTGCCCACGGTAGAGCAGGTGCTTCTCGTGCAACTGCTTCAGCAGCCACCACACCGACTCGATGTACTCGCGCGTGCAGGTGACGTAGGCGTTGCCGTAGTCGAGCCAGTAGCCGATCCGATTGGAGAGGTCGACCCATTCATCACGATAGGTGAACACGCTCTCCAGGCAGCGCCGGTTGAACGCGGCGACGCCGAACGCCTCGATGTCCTTCTTGCCCTTGAATCCGAGCTGCTTTTCGACTTCGAGTTCCACCGGAAGACCGTGCGTGTCCCAGCCCGCGATGCGGGTCACCCGTTCACCGAGCATGACGTGGTAGCGACAGACCATGTCCTTGATGGTTCGCGAGAAGACGTGATGAATGCCGGGCCGCCCGTTCGCCGTGGGCGGACCTTCGAAGAAGACCCACGGCGTACCCGTTGCGGTCGCTTGCTGGACGCGAGCGAACAGGCCTTCGCGCTCCCAGATCGCCAGCAACTCGCGCTCCAGCGCGTCAGCTCGACCGTCGGGCCACGCCGGGCGCCGCGATGATGCAGTCGATCCGGGCGTTGCTGAGTCGGTCATGCCGCGCAGGCGAGCACTCAGTCCCGGGCGCCGAACAGGGCCGTGCCGAGGCGAACCATGGTGGCGCCCTCCTCGACCGCGACGCCATAGTCGCCGGACATGCCCATGGACAACTCCGGCAGGGCATGCCCCTGCGCCTGCAGTTCGTCGCGCAGCACGCGCAACTGGGCGAACGCGCGCCGCTGCTCGCGCTGGTCGTCGGTAAACGCTGCCATGGTCATGAGACCACGCACATCAAGTCGCTGCAGCGGGCGCAGGCCGGCAAGCAGATCGGCAACGTGTTCAGGTTCCACTCCGCCTTTCTCCGGCTCGCGCGAACAGTTCACCTGCACGAGAATCGCCTGCACCGCACCGGCGCCAATGCGACGATCGAGCTCTTTGGCGAGGTCCAGCCGATCGATCGAATGAATCAGCACGAAGCGACCGATTACGTGCCGGACCTTGTTCCGCTGCAGGGTTCCGATCAGGTGCCACTGTACCGCCGCGTCACCGCACTCGTCCTGCTTGGATAACGCCTCCTGGACCCGGTTCTCACCGACGGCGTCGAGTCCGGCCGCGGCCGCCGCTCTGACCGCGTCGGCGCCGTGCCCCTTGGTGACCGCTACGATCCGCACCGGATGAGTCCAGCCGCGAGCCGCCTGGCGCACGGCGATTTCCGACCGTATTGCAGCCAGCCGGGCCGGAAGGGAAAAATCCGACATAACCTGCAAATCTAACCGGTTCATTGGTGTCGAGACGCCTGCGCCGGGCCGAGCTGGCGGGGCGCCGACCGTCGGATCGGACCGGTCAGCCTGGCCCTTGCAGGCGCGTACGTCGCCGCGTGATGATGCGCGCGCCGGCAGGGCGGAACGTTGCCCTCACGGTGCACGCCCGAGCCGCCGCAGCATCGCCGTCGCCGTCGAGTCATCGGCCAGCCGCACCGCTCGTTGCAGCAGCTTCACCGCTCCGGCGGTATCGCCGCGCAACGCCAGCGCGATGCCCGCCTGCGTGATCGGCGCGGTGATGGTGCCGGCGATCGCCTGGATATTGCCGTCCAGCCGCGACGACCCCTCCGTCTCGAGCTTGCCGAACCACCAGTTGTCGTCGATCAGGAGGCGCGTCGTCGCCAGATCGAGCGGTGTACCGCCCGGACCGGCCGCGGCGCCGCCAATCAGGCCCGACGAATCGACCGCACCGATCGGCATGACGAGTGCCATCCCCTGCTGCACGAGCCGCGGTCCCAGCCCGTAGAGCGCATCGGCCGCCGTGATCGACCACGCCACGGTGCGGCGGCCGGCATTCTCGCGCAGGATTTCGCTCACCGTGATATCGAGCGGGTTGACGATCGCGCCCGCGGCGACATGCGCGACGCCGTGGCTACCCAGATCGAGCGTCAGCTCCTCCCCCGCACGGAACGGCCGGAACGTTTCGATGGCCTGGTCGCTGATGCCGTGTAGCGGCCGCGTGACCGCGACGAGCGGCGCGCCGCGCCACACTGGCGCCAGCATGTCGCGCACCGCGTCGACGTGCGGTCGATCCCGGATGAGCTTGATGTACCAGGCAGTCTGCGCAAGGGCGAGGCAGACCACCGTGACATCCGGGCGAAAGCCTTCCACCTGCTGCGCGTACCAGAGCGGAAAGGTGTCGTTGTCGCCCCACGTGAACAGCACGGCATTGGGTGGCACGGATTGCAGCAATGCGTGCGCGAAGTCCCGCGCGAGCGTCGCCTCGGGCGTCTGGCGGCGCGTCGCCGCCGGGAAGTTGAGCGCCATCGGCAGCAGCGCCACGGCGAACATGCCCGCCATGGCGGTGCGCATCCGGCCGGCGAGCCCCGGCATCCACGCACGAGCGAGATCAGCCAACCCGATCCCGACCCACAGGCCCCAGGCGATGAAGCTCGCAACGAAGAAGTAGTCGCGGTCCCGCACCTCGTGCTGAGCCAGCGTTGTCCATCGATCCCACCCGATCGACGGCCCCGGCTTGAAGTTGAGGTACAGCACCAGCACCGGGCCCGCCACCAGGAACAACGTGCCCACGAGGGCGAACGACGTCGGATCGGCACGGCGTTGCGCGAAGGCGCCACGGATCCCCAGCGTAGCCATCACCAGCGTGAATCCGAGTCGGACGATCGACGCCCGCGCCAGCTCGCCGATTCCGCTCGCCCATTGCCAATCGAAATATTGGACGTAGTTGCCGAGCTGATAGGCCAGCATCGCAATCGAGCGCCCCGGATTCCCGGAACCGTGCGGGACGGTGGGATCGTCGAGCGGCGTGCGCGGCGGGTACTGCGCGCGGCGAATGACGTCGAGCAGGTCATGCCAGGTCGACGGATTGCCCTGGTCGAGCCAGGGATGCTGCTGCGCCCGCAGGAGCAGAAACACCAACGTCGACGCACCGATGATGACGATCGCGGTGGCGATCGCCGCGAATGGCAGCTCGCGCACCCGCTGCGCCCGGACCGCCGCGACCATCAGGAGCACCACGCCAGCCACGACGACCGTCGTGTTACCGAGCCCGAGGCCGACGAGCAGCAGCCACGCCGCGGCGACCACGCCAATGCGCGCCCATTCGCGCCGCTGCTCGTCGGCGTCGAGCAGCGGTTCGCGCCGCGCCTCGATCACCAATGACACGATCAGCGCGGGACCGACCAGCAGGCCCATCAAGTGAATGCCGACCGAGATCCCGCCAAGATAGAGCGCAACCAGCAGCAGGCGAGAGCCGCCGCGGCTTGCGCGGCGGCCTCGCCAGCGAGTCGCAAGCCACGCCACCAGTGCGATCGCCAGGGTCGCGACGGCGTAGATCTCGGTCTCATTCGAATTCTGCCAGGCCGTGAACGTGAAGCCGGTGAGCGCAGCGGCGGCCAGCCCACCCAGATTGGCAAGCGCGGCGCGCGAGCGGGCGTCGACGTCGACATGGAGCCTGCCGATGATGTCGTGTGCAACCAGGAACCAGCACCCGGCCGCCGCCGCGCCACATGTGGCGCTCAGCAGGTTGATGCGCCAGGCGTACTCACCAAACGGAATCACGCGGCCCCATACATTCGCGATGAGCACGAACAATGGGGTGCCGGGAGGGTGCGGGATGCCGAGCGTCCTGGCGGCGGTAATGAATTCGCCGGCGTCCCAGAAGGTGACGGTCGGGGCCAGTGTGACGATGTAGCCGATCAGGACAGCCACCGCGACGCAACCGGCGACGCCGTAGGGCGGCGCAACCGGCGACACCTTCGGCGGTCCTGCGCGGCTGGCGTTCATCAGGACATCGCTCCGCTCACCGCCTGCGCGACGGCCAGCGCGTCACGGACCGCCGCGGGCGCGTGCACGCGAAACAGTCGCGCGCCGCGCTCGAAGGCCAGGGCACATGCGGCTGCAGTCGCCCGGTCGCGGTCTTCCACCGGCTGCCCGGTCGCCTCGCCGAGGAAACGCTTGCGTGATACGCCGACCAGGACCGGGCGCCCGAGCGCGACCACTGCATCGAGCTGGTTGAGCAGGGACAGGCTCTGGGCGGCCGTCTTGCCAAACCCGAAGCCGGGATCGACGACGATCGCGTCCGCGGTTACGCCGGCCGCGATCGCCGCGTGCATTGCCACGCGAAGCTCCCGCGCTACCGCACCGGAGACGTCTCCGTGATACTCGGCCGCGTCATACGACGCCAGCCGGCCGAGCGGCCCGCGCGAGTGCGAGAGCACCAGGCCGGCGCCGTGACGTGCCGCGATCTCGAGCAGTGAGGGGTCGTGTCGACCGGCCGTCACGTCGTTGATGATGCATGCTCCAGCAGCGATGGCGGCTTCGGCGGTGGTGCCGTGCACGGTGTCGACCGAAAGCGGCAGCGACGGATGGCGTCGCGCGAGGGCGTCGATCACGGGAACGACGCGAGACCGTTCGGTTTCGCTGGAGACCGCGTCGGCGCCTGGACGCGTCGATTCGCCGCCAATGTCGATCACCGCCGCGCCGCCCGCCAGCAATTCGTCGCAATAGCGCAGCGCTTCGTCGATCGAAAGCGATTGCCCTCCGTCGGAAAATGAGTCCGGCGTGACGTTGAGCACGCCGACGATCACGGCATGCTCGACGCCGAGTACGCCGCGAGCGTGCCGCCATCCACGTTCGGAGTCCGCGGGCAGCGCCAATCCGACTGCGGTCGCGAGGTCGCGCACCGCCTCGGGCTGCAGCCACGGCCGCGCGAAGGCCCCGATCCGCGAGCGTGCACCGACGAGAATCAACCAGTCATCGCCGGTGATGAGCTCCAGGCCCAGGCGCGCGGCCACCGGCAGCATCGCCTCGGCCACGCCAGCGTCGACGCGCGTGGCGTGAAATGCCGCGACATCCAGGCCGCCGGCGGCCAGGCGCGCGACATCGCCCTCCCATCCGTGGGACAGGAGGGCATCGCGGACCGCGGTGAGGCGGCCCGACAGCGATGTAACGATCACGCGCCCGCTGGTTCCGCCGGCGGCGCTCCCAGGATCGGCGGTGAACCCCGCAGCGCGGGCGACTCGCGTCCGACCGGAACACCCGGAGGAGCGGATGATGGCGGCGGCGGTGCTGGTCTCGGCGGCAACGGCAGGTTCCTCGCCAGCAGGTCGAGGTCGTCGCGGTCGATCGTCTCGCGCTCAAGGAGTGCCTGGGCAATCCGCTCCAGCAGATCGCTGTTCGCGTTCAGCAGGCGCAACGCGGTTCCGAACGCTTCGTCGAGGAACCGCTTCACCTCTTCGTCAACCATTTCCGCCGTGCGCTCCGACGTTTCGCGGCGGGTGCCGAACTCGCGGCCCAGGAAGATTTCCTGCTCGCGTTCGCCCACCGCCATCAAGCCAACGAGCTCGCTCATGCCGTATTCCATCACCATGCGGCGCGCCAGCGCCGTTGCCTGCTGAATGTCACCCCCGGCGCCGGTGGTGACCGCGCCCTTGCCGAACGTGATCTCTTCGGCGGCACGGCCACCGTAACACATCGCCAGTCGGCCGATCAGCCAGTTGCGGGTGTAATTGTGGCGGTCGGTTTCCGGCAGCGACGCCGTCAGGCCAAGGGCGCGGCCGCGCGGGATGATGGTGACCTTGTGGATCGGATCGCTGCCGTCGGTTTTCATCGATACAACGGCGTGACCGGCTTCGTGATACGCAGTGAGCCGCTTTTCCTCTTCGGTGAGCACGAGTGACTTGCGTTCGACGCCAAGCATGACCTTGTCCTTGGCCTCTTCGAAGTCACCCATGTCGACGGCGTTCTTGTTGCGTCGCGCGGCAAGCAGTGCCGCCTCGTTGACCAGGTTCGCGAGATCCGCGCCGGCCATTCCCGGCGTGCCCCGGGCGATGTAGGCGAGATTGACGTCACCCGCCAGCGGGATCTTGCGGGTGTGGACCCGCAGGATTCCCTCGCGACCACGCACGTCGGGAGAATCGACCACAATTTGCCGGTCGAAGCGACCCGGCCGCAGCAACGCGGGGTCGAGCACGTCCGGGCGGTTGGTCGCGGCGATGAGGATGACACCCTCGTTCGACTCGAACCCGTCCATTTCCACAAGCAGCTGATTGAGCGTTTGTTCGCGCTCGTCGTGTCCGCCGCCCAATCCCGCGCCGCGATGACGCCCGACCGCGTCAATTTCGTCGATGAAGATGATGCACGGCGCATGCGCCTTGCCCTGCTCGAACAGGTCGCGGACCCGCGATGCGCCGACACCCACGAACATCTCGACGAAGTCCGAGCCCGACATCGAGAAGAACGGACGTCCCGCTTCGCCCGCCACGGCCTTGGCGAGCAGGGTCTTGCCGGTGCCCGGAGGCCCGACCAGCAACGCGCCCTTCGGGAGCCGTCCGCCCAGGCGGGTGAACTTCTGCGGGTCCTTCAGGAACTCGATTATTTCCTGGAGTTCGACCTTGGCCTCGTCGGCGCCCGCCACGTCGGCGAACGTGATCTTCGGCGTGTCGCCGGTGAGCAGCTTGGCCTTCGACTTGCCGAATGAAAACGCGCGATTCCCGCCGGCCTGCATCTGCCGGAAGATGAACCAGTACAACAGGACCAGCGCCGCCCATGGCAGAATCGCGATCAGCAACGCGACCAGGTTCTCCTTGGGTTCCTTCGCCGTGATCGCCACGCCAGCCTGCTTCAGCCGCTGGACCTCGGCCTCGGAATTCGCGACCGGCAGCAGCACGGTAAACTGGCTGGCGACGTGGTTGTCGGGCGAGACCGACACCGGCGTGCGGAAGTCACCGGTAACCAGCTTGCCTTCCACCATCTCCACCGACTTGATGTTGCCGGCCTCGAGCTGCCGCGTGTATTCGGTGTACGCAATCTGGCTCGGCGAACGCTGCTTGGAGAGATACTGGAAACCGGCGATGAAGATCACGATGAACAGCGCCCAGAGCGCCAAGTGCTTGCTCATGCCGCTCCAGCCGCCGGAGGGCGCGCGAGGAATATTTCGGTCAGGCATCAGTTCAGGTCACCGATGAACGGGAGATGTCGATAGTCTTCCGCGTGGTCCAGTCCGTATCCGACCAGGAACGCGGGAGGCGCGGGAAAGCCCACCCAGCGTACTTCGGGGATGGGAACCGGCAGCAGGTTCTTGTTCAGCAACGCACAGACCGCGAGCGATGCCGGCCGGCGCGTTGCCAGCAGTGCCAGCATCTTCTTCATGGTGCGACCGCTGTCGATGATGTCCTCGACGATCAAGAGATGTTTCTCCTCCAGTGGCGTTTCCGGATCGTACACCAGGCGAACGTTGCCGCTGGATACCTGTTCCGATCCGTACGAACTCGCGACCAGGAAGTCGAGGTGCAACGGGCGGTCGATCTGGCGCACCAGGTCGCTCAGGAAGATGAAGCTTCCCTTGAGCAGGCCGAGCACCAACAACTCGCCGTCCGGAAATGCCGCGGTGATCTCCTGTCCGAGCGCATGCACGCGCGCGGCGATGGTCGCCTCGTCGAATACGATCCGAATGTCACGCCCGCCGGCGCGACGTCGCATTTCAGGTGACAACACACTCGACACGCCAGGCCTCGGTCCCTTCCGGGGGTGCCCCGGCATCCGCCCGACAGATGCCCGGAACCCACACGATGGTTGCATCATCCGCGTTCACCATTACCGGCCATGCCGCCCGTCGTGCCGGCGGAACCCGGGCCTCGCGCAGCAGTACCGCAACGCTGCGCGAGCCCGTACCACCTAATGGACGAATCCGGTCGCCTTGGCGCCACTGCCGCACCGCGTACGTCCCGGGCCACAACCCCACGATCCAACCGGCGCGAGTCGCGGGGAGCGCCGGCTCGATCCGCGTCTCGAAGCGCCAGTTGCCCAGCGTCGCCGATTCGCCCGGCACCAGCGCCACTACTTCCGACGCGGCGCGTTCGATCTGGTACAACGTCAGCCGCCCGAACGCCAGTTCCGCGCGGAAGCGAGCCGCCAACGTCACGGCGCCTCCGTCAGAATGGCCTGCCAGCAGCCGATCAAGCGCCGCCAGACGCCTGACGCCTACCAATACCCCGATTTGGCGACCAAGTGCCGCCAAAACGGCGTGCCGCAATGCTGAACGATACCCTTGCAGTACGGGTGCAGCAACGGAAATGCCATGATCCACCCGAATAGGATCGAGGCCGGAGAGCGACGGCAACAGCTCTTGCCATGCGGTACGCGCTTCGGCCGCCTGTGATGCTGAACGCGTCAGTCGCAGGACGACGTCGGGAAGGCGTTCAGCGAGCGTGGGGAGTACGGCGATCCGCAGCCAGGAACGCAGGTGCTGCGGGTCGATATTCGCCGGATCTTCCCAGGCGGACAACCCGCGTGACGCCAGGTAGGCTGCGAGTTCTGTCCGGCGCACGCCCAGCAGCGGACGCATCCAGGGCCCGTGTCGCCCGGCCATGCCGGCGAGACCTGCCGGTCCGGAGCCCCGCAGCAACCGCAGGAGCACTGTCTCGGCCTGATCGTCGGCGTGGTGCGCGAGCACGATTGCGGCCGCACCGCTGCGCGCGGCGACGCCGCGGAGCGCCGCACGCCGGGCGCGGCGAGCGCGGGTTTCACTCGCGCCAGCGCCCAGTTGCAGCCGCACGACCTCGAACGGAAGCTGGCGCTCGGCGGCCGCCGTCGCGACCAGTTGGGCGACCGCACTGCTCCCGGGATGAATCCCATGGTCGACGTGGGCGACGATCAACTCGTGCTGATGCTGCGCCATTCCGCGATACAGCAGGTCGAGCAGCGCGAGTGAATCCGGTCCGCCAGACACCGCCACCACGCAGGTCACCCCGCGCGGCACCAGCCGTCGCAACTCCGCGGCGACCCGTTGCTCCAGAGGAACGGCGCTGTTGGCTGGCGGCTGGTGGCTGGTAGCTGGTGGCTGGTGGCTGCTCCGCATGGCGTCTCAAGTTATCCGCGAAGTAGCCGTTAGCCACCGGCCCTCAGCCCCAGTTCTCAACGGCCGCCGTGACCGCCATGAAACGGCTCCATGTGCACCAGCACATCCTGGACGGACGGCACCGCCGCACGGATCGCGGTCTTGATCCGGCCGCTCAGCATGTGCGCCTCATCGAGCGACATCACTGGATCGGCCTGGGCGTGCAGGTCCACGAGGTAGGACGTGCCCAGCTTGCGGGCCTTGAGATGCTCGATCAGGCGCACACCGCTCACCGAGCGTGCCGCGACGAATACCCGCTCCAGCAATTCGATGTCGGGCGCACCGTCCATCAACTCATGCAGCGCCGGACGCAGGATATGGAGGCCGTTGAGAAACACGATGATCGACGCCACCGAGCCGGCGGCGCCGTCGCACCACTCCCAGCCGTCGCCGCCGATCAGCGCCGCAGAAATGCCGACGAACGCGGCCGCGGAGGTGATCACATCCGCACGATGATGCCACGCGTCGGCGGCGAGCGCGCGACTGCCGGCGTCGTCGGCCGCACGCAGCACCGTTCGAGCCAGCGCCACCTTGACCGCGATGACCAGCACCAGCACGCCCAGCGTAAAGGGAGCCGGCGCACCGTGCGGGCTCACGGTCGCGTTGATCGACTTGACGAGAATGCCGAGGGCGGCCACGCAGAGCATGAGGCCGACGGCCGCAGCCGCCAGCGGCTCCGCCTTGCCGTGGCCGTATGGATGGTCGTAATCGGGCGACCGCGCCGACACGCGCAGTCCGCTCCACACGACAATCGATCCGCCGATGTCCGCCGCGGATTCAGCTGCATCGGCGACGAGGGCATACGAGTGACCGATGACGCCGGCGAGGCCTTTGGCGAGGGCGAGCGCGGCGTTGGCGACCAGGCCGAGACGGGCCAGGCGCATACCGCGACTGAGCGGCTCACGGTTCACGGCTCCGCGACTCGCGCTGCCGGCTTGGGGCTGGCTCACGGCGACAGCCGCATTCGGCGCCAAGCATCATCCGCCGCTCGCACATACTGAATCCGATCATGCAGCCGGCCCGGCCGCCCTTGCCAGAACTCGATCTCGGCCGGCACCACGCGGTACCCACCCCAATGCGGCGGCAATGGTACCTCGCCACCGGCAAATCTGGCGGTCACTTCGGTGAGTGTCCGCTCCAGCGCACCGCGATCCGTGAGGACCGAACTCTGCTGCGAGGCCCAGGCGCCCAGCTGTGCAGCGACTGGCCGGGTTCGGTAGTAGGCCAGCGATGTTGCCGCATCGACCCGCTCGACCTTGCCGGTGATGCGGATCTGCCGTTCCAGTTCAAGCCAGTGGAACACCAGCGCCGCGTATGGGTTGGTGTCGAGCTCGCGTCCCTTGCGAGAGCGGTAGTCGGTGTAGAAAACGAATCCGCGCGCGTCCAGCCCCTTGAGCAGCACGATGCGCGCGCTCGGCCGGCCTCGGGCGTCCGCGGTGGCGAGGGTCATCGCGTTGACGTCCGGGACGTTGGCGCGTTCGGCCTCGCTGAACCAGGCGCGAAACTGCTGCATCGGCTCGGCGGCGGTATGCGCCTCGTCCAATTCCGCGCGCGTGTACTCGCGCCGCAGATCGGCGAGCTTCATGCCGGCAGCACCCGGCGTTCGGTTTCGGTTCGCACCACGCGGAACCCGGCGGCGAGGTAGTTGTGGAGCGCGGCCGGATGGTCGAGCGTACAGGTGTTCAGGGTCACCTGCCGCGCGCCCACCGACCATGCCCGCTGCACCGCGGCCGACAGCAATGGCCCGCCGATCCCGCGACCAGTGAACTCGGGCGTGAGGCCGAAGTACTTGAGTTCGACGGCGTCGCCCGCTACATGCAGTTGAAAATAGCCGACGATTGCCGCACCGATCCGCGCCGTCCACAACTCAACGCCTTCGCTATCGGTCGCGTCGCGCCATTGATCGCCAGTCCAGGGGAGTCGGTCGGTCCAATGCCAGTTGCCGCCCACGATGCGATACATGGCCGATGCAATCTCGGCGGCGTTGGGCGGGTACTCATGGCGCAGCTCGAGGTCCTTCGGAAGGGCGCGGGCACCGCGCCAGGTTTCCGCAGATAGTTCGAGGTGCGTCACCACCACCTCCACGGGCCGCATCACGCCGGAACGACCACCCCGCGGCACTCGCCGAACCCGATCGTTACCGCGCCCGGGGCCCGGCAGGTTCCGCGAAAGACGACTTCGTCACCATCTTCGAGAAACTTCCGCGATTCTCCGTTTGGCAGCATCAGCGGTTCAGTTCCGCGCCAGGTCCGCTCCAGCAGGCAACCCCGGGAAGCGGGGGTCGGGCCCGAAACGGTTCCGGTCCCGAGCAGATCGCCCATATAGAGGTTGCAGCCGTTGCTGGCGTGATGCGTGATCAGTTGCGCCGGACTCCAGTACATCGCCTGATCGAACTGAACCCGGCTGACTGTCATGGCCGCGTCGCCGTGGTCCCGCATCTTGGCCGTAGCCAGTTCGACCTCCAGATCGGCGGCTATGGTCCAGTCGTTCGGTACCCGGAGATACTCCAACGGCTCTGGATCGCTGACGGCACGCGCCGGCATCGGCACCCGGAACGGCAACAGGGCATCCGCGGTCAGCACCCACGCAGAAATCGTGGTAGCGAAGTTCTTGGCGAGAAACGGGCCGAGCGGCTGGTACTCCCATGACTGGATGTCGCGCGCCGACCAGTCGTTCAACAGGCAGACGCCGAAAATCCGGGCGGCGGCCTCGCTCGCCGGGACTGGTGTCCCGAGCGGGTTGCGGCCACCGAGAAAGATCCCCAGCTCCAGTTCATAGTCCAGCGAGCGCGATACGCCGAACGTGGGAACCGACGCGGCCGGCGGATACGTCTGGCCGCGGGGACGGCGCACCGGCGAGCCGGAGATCACAATCGACGATGCCCGGCCGTGATAGCCGATTGGCACCCACTTGTAGTTCGGCAGCAGCGGATTGTCGGGCCGCAGCATCAATCCGACATTGGTTGCGTGAAACATCGACGCGTAGAAGTCGGTGTAGTCGTAGATCTGGAACGGCACCAGGTGTTCGAGCGCGGCCCGCGAGCGGAGGGCCGGACGCAACCGCGGCTCCCAATCCGGATCGCTCAGGGCATCGCTCAGGGCGAGGCGCACGGCGCGCCACTCCGTCGGCGGACGACCCGCGAACACGTTGAGCGCCGACATGCCCACGCAGAGCGCGCCCGGCGGCAAGTCATTGCCCCAGCCCGCTTCGATAGCGGCCGGCAGCAGCAAGGCCTCATCGCCGATCGCAACGGCGATCGCGCCAGGTGTGTTACCGTGCTTGACGCGCGCGTACGGAAGGTTCTGGATCGGGAACTCGGGGTGGCCGTTCGCGCTCGACACCCAACTCGTGCGCCCGGGATCGTGCGACCGGTCGAGTGCGCTCATGCGGCGACGCCAAGTTCATCGATTGGCTCGCGGAATGAGCACGAACCGAACCCGATGAACAGTCGCTGGTGTGCCATGGTCAGTTCCGCCTCGGTGTAGTGACTACCGCGCCAGGTGAGGCCGGTAGCGTCATGCACGATCGTCGAGCGATCAGCTTCCTCCAGGATCGCCTGGGCGGTTTCGCCTTCCCCACCGCGAAGCAGCTCGGCGGTCGCCAGCAGCAGGTTCACGAAGCCGTACATCATCTGTCGCTCGGCGTCGTGAGCGTAGCTGATCGGATACTGACCGCGAAACGGATGGTGCAGGCCCGCGGTCGCCTTGAACGGAACCCCATGCTTCACGACGGCGAGCAGGAACCTCGTGACCTCGGTCGCGGGCGGAAACAGGTCGGCCGACATGCCGCCGGTCCGCAGCTTCGCCAGTGCGCCCACCTCGCCGATCGCGCCGACGAGATCACGGTACGGTCCGACCTGCGGGACTTCGAAGAAGCGGCGGAAGACCCGGGGGATCTGCTCGCCCAAGGCCAGCACCTGGCCGACCGACGTCACCTTGTACTCGATCGAGTCGGCGAGGACGCCGCGCGGTTCCCATGCTGCCTGGAACGCCGCGATCCGCGCCAGCTCCGCCGGAACGTGCGCGCCCATTCCCACCGACAGGCGCCACGGGTCCCGAGGGTCCACCCCGATGCCGCCGGTCTCGATCGCCTCGCCGAACTCTTGCAGCCGGGTCGCGGCCACCACGAAACGACCGAGCATCCAGCGCTCCTCGGAGCGGCGGTAGACGTCGTACTGCCGCACCGCATCGGCCATGGTGCACGATGCCGGAGGGAACAGCCCGGCGTAATCCACAATTTCCGCGAACGGGGCGCGCATCGATGGACTCCGGGACGACGATCCAGGAACGATGCGGGAATCTAAGGGAAAACGATCAACGGGGCGTCAAATCATGGCGGGGGTTGCAGTTAGGAGCGGCAGATGGGAGAACTGAGAGCCGATAACAGAGAGGTCAGAGGTGAGAGGTGAAAGGGCCGTCTCACGTCTCACGGTTACTCGTTGGCGTACTCCAGCGTGGGCACTCGCCGCAGACGCGCCAGTGCCTGCGCGCGCAACTGGCAAACCCGCGACTCGGTCACACCAAGCTCCTCAGCGATCTCGCGCAGCGGCTTTTCCTCGAAATACGAACGCGACACCACCAGGCGTTCGCGCGCCGGGAGGCCGTCGAGTGCCGCGAGGATCACTCCGCGGCGTTCGGCGAGCTCGAGCGCACCATGCACCACGTCGTCGCCGTTGTCGCCGATCTGATCGGCCAGTTGGCGCCCGTTGGGCTCGCTTTCCAATGACACTGGTCCGCAGTGCGCGGTGCGCTCACGCCAGCGGTACAGCGTTTCGTGGTCGACACCAAGATGCCGGGCCAGTTCGCCCTGTGTCGGCGCGCGCCCGGTGCGCTGCTCGAGCTCGGCCACCGCCGAGTCGAGTCGGCGCACATGGGCTCGATCGGCGCGGGACAGCGGATCGCGCGCCCGCAGTTCGTCGAGAATCGCTCCGCGGATTCGCCGCATCGCGAACGTCGAAAATGCGAGCCCGCGATCGATGTCGAAGCCGGCCATCGCCTGCAGGAGACCGAGCGAGCCGGCCGAGACGAGTTCGTCGAGCGATACGGCGTCGCGTACCCGCGGCGCGACCTCACGGGCGGCGTGATGCACGAGGCCCAGATACCGGCCCAGCAACTCGCGGCGAGCGTCGGTGTCGCCCTGATCGCGCCAGCTACGCCAGAGGGCGTCAGTCGTCGTTTGCGTCGGTTGGAATGGAGGCATTGGTGATGATCATCAATTGCAAAGATCGGTCCAGCAGCCCGGAGAGTTTGGCGGATTGTTGCCGTCAAGAAACTGGTCAACCCGATGCTCGTGCATCACGGCCGGCGCGCATCAGGTAAGCCGCTACGGCGCCGGATGTTCTCGACACCCGGACGTGCACGCCCGCCGCCTGTTGGATCGGCACCACGCCCCGTCGCGGCCCGCCTGAATCACCCCCACCACATCTTGCGGCTTAGTCTATTTCGGCCCCTTTCGCGCTAGCGCGCGGTAGTACTCCTCGACCATTGCCCGGTATTGCGGCGGAACCTGGGCAGCGGCGCCGAGCGCTGGCTTGCTGACGGCGTCGCCGTTGAACTTCCGCCAGACATTGAATTCGAAGTCCTTGAGTCCACCGACGATCGCCGCCTGCAGCTCGTCGCTGCGGCCCGGGTTGGTGGCGTCCTGCAGTTGACCCAGCTGATCGATTGCCCGGTCCAGTGGAGCGACGTCGACGCCCTGCGCCGCAAGGTCGCGTCGGAGCGCCGTCGCCGCGTCACGACGTGCACCAACCTCCCGCCGGAACTGCCGGCGATCGCCGATGCCGCCAGCGAATGGAGCGCCGTTCGCTACGCCGCTGCCACCGGTAACGGCCGGGGATCCCTGATCCGACCCCTGCCCGGATTGCCCCTGGCCTGCGGGCTGTCCGCCACGCTGCCCCTGCCCCGCTTGTCCGCCGCCTTGTCCTGGTTCCGGTTGCCCGCGTTGACCAGCCTGTCCGCGCGGTTGGCCCTGGCCCGGCTGGCCGCGGCCCTGTTGCGCCTGTTCTCGTTGCCCGGGTTGCCCAGATTGCGTGCCCTGATCCGCCGCTGCCGTGGTGCGGTCCCGCAACGATTCCAGATCGCGCACCAGGTCACGCGTCCGGTCGAGCGCCAGGGTCTGCTGCTGTCCGCGGCGCGCACCGATGCTGCCGGCTGCGTTCGCGAGGCGGTGGGCCACGCTGTCGAGCGTTTCGCCGATCACGCCCTCGAGGCTGCGCGAATACTCCGGCGTGCCGTTGCGCATGATCCGTTTCGACGCATCGATCTGCTCGATCACGCGACGGTCGCGAATCTCATCGGCTGCTGTTTGTGCCGCAGCGGCGGCAGCCGGTTGATCGCGCCGCGTTTCCTGCGCGACGCGTTGCGCGTCGGCACCAAGCTGCCGTACCGCGTTGGCGAGCGCGTCCTTGCGCTGTACGAGGCTGTTGGCACGCCGATCCTGTTCCGCCGGCGTCATGGCTTGCAGTCCGGCCACGTCCGCGGCGATCTGCTGCTGCTGTTGCCCGAGTTCGCCGGCGCGCCGTGCGAGTTCCTGGATCTCCTGACCCTGCGCCGCGGCCTGCGCGCCTTCGACGTGCTGTGATGCCTGGCGCAGCCGATCCAGAGCGGCATTTCCCTGCGGCGACGACCCCGCCGCTGCCTGTCGCATCGCGTCAGCGGCTTCCTGGAGTCGCCGCGCGGCGTCGGCCAGTTCGGGCGAATTCCGCTCCCGCGACAACTTCTCGAGCTGTCGTGCCTGCTCCTCCGTCTGGCGGGCCAGGTCGCGTTGCGAGCTGCCGGTCGCGCCACCGCCGGCGGCGGCGCGCGGCACCTGCCCACCTTGTTGCGCCTGCTGTCCGCCGCCCTGCTGCCCCATCCGCTGTTGCAGCGCTTCGGCCATGCGTTGCTGCCGCTCGTTCTCCTGCTGCTGGCGGGCAGCCAGTTCCTTGAGCTTCTCCTGAGTCGAGTCCAGTGCCTGCTGCGCCGCGTTCGACGCCTCTCTGCGCGGCGCCTCGTACTGGTTCTTCAGCTTGTCGGTCTGCAGCTCGAAGAGATCGGCAAGATCCTCGCTACGGCCACCGCCGGCGCCACCACCACCACCACCGCCACTCTGCCGGCGGACCGTGATGTCGCGGAAGGATTCGTCGGCCGCCTGCAAGTGCTGCAGCGCGCGCTCCTCGGCAGGAATGGCGTCGCCCATGGCGTGGCGGCCGAGCCCGTCTTCGGCGGGCTGCATTTCCCGCGCGGCGCTGTCCAGCTCAGCCTGCACCGCCGCGAACCCGGTGTCCTCGCGCGCAATTCCGCGAGCCGCCATCTGGCTGGCCTGGGCCCCGACGTCGCTGTGCAGCTTGCCCTGGGCGATCGCGAGCATTGTCGCATTGGCGCGCCGATCGCGGTCAGACGTTCGAGCGCTGTCGCGCCGCCAATTGAAGGTGCCGGCGATCAGTTCACGCTGCCGTTGGGTGAACTGCCCCGGGTTATTGACGCCACCGCCACCGCCGCCGCCACCGTTGTCGTCCGCGGCGCGATAGTCGCGACCGAACGGGCGCACCTCCATGAAGTAGATGTCACTCGACGCGGTGTTGCCCGCGCCGTCGCGCGCCGTCGCATGGTACGCGACCAGGTCGCCGGCGTGCAGCGACAACTCTTCGAGGAACAGCGTGTGCAGCGCGCTGAAGTCGATGCTGCCCCGGCGGGTGCTGTCGGTGAGTATCACGACGCGGTCGGGACCACCGTTCACCGAGAAGTGCAGCTGGACGTCGCGCACGCCGTAGTCATCCGAGGCGCGGACCGCCACCGGCACCTCCTCGACCGACGTCACGCGGGTATCGCGGCCCGGCTTGTCGATGCGGATCTGCGGCGGATGATCGGCCAGCGCTTCCACCGAGTGCTGCACCGTGCCGGGGACCTTCGTGCCGTCGGGTGCCACCAGATCGACGCGGTAGAAGCCGTCGTGCATGACGTGGAATGAACCGGTGAGGCGGCCGTCGACGCCCGGCGTGAGCGGCCGGGTCGTGCCATCGTCGAAGTGCAGTGACCCGGCGGTCACCGGCAGCGTTGGCGTGATGCTGAGCACCGCGCTCGTGCCGGTGACAGCCACGACATCCCCACCGTTGTCGATCTTCCGCGGCGGCAAACCGGTATAGGCCGGGTAGTGCAGTTCGAGCACCAGCTGCCTCACGGTGGGGAGATCGGTGACCGTGATGCGATACTGCGGCGATCGCATGCCGCCGGCTTCGACGTAATACAACGTATTCTGGTTGATATCGAACACGCGGGCGACGTGCCCGCCGCCGGTTGAATCGCGGACCATCGGGATCCGGGTCCAGGCGTCGGCGCTGTCGGCGCGAATCAGAATCTCCGCGCCCTGGTCGGCGAGCCCTCGATAATCGGCCCGGACATCGAGCGCCGCGCCGCGCGGAACGCTGACATTCCCCGGGGAGACCGACAGGCTGGGCCGCGTGGCCGCCGCGGCGCGCGACCACGGCACGAAGAGTACGCGCGCCATGTCCCGGACCGCCGCGGGCCCCAGCGCCACGAGCAACGCGCCACACAGCGTCAATGCGCCGAGCCGCGCCAGCGCGCGCCGAGTCCTGGGGCGCTCGATCACCGCACCCCGCTCCAATCGCTGGATCTCGTCGAGTGCCCGCTGCATCACCCGCTGCTTGAGCCCGGGAGAAGAGCCTGCGGCGACCGGCTCGTGCAGCTCGTACACTGCGCTGACGAACAGTTGACGCAGCTCAGGTGCCTGCTCCTCGACGTAGAGCGCGATCTGCTCGTCGCTCGCGCGGCGCAGCGCCGGGATCACGATGAACCGGATCGCGACGAACGCAAGGAGCAGGTACCCCACGAGCCTGGTCGATGCAATGATCGCGGCGGGCGACCCCAGCGCGGACCGTAATGCCAGCCCGATCAGCAGCGCCATGATCGCCGCCGCGACGACCACCGGTGCGCCGTCGAGAAGCCGGCCGCGGCGCCACCGGCCCCGGATCGCCGCCACCGCCTCGCGCAATTCGGCGTCACGGTCGATCGAGGTCGTGGCTGAGTCGGTCACGACGCGCTCCCTCCCGGTGCCGTGCCAACGATTCTCGCCGCGGTGCCGCGCCAGCCGCGACTCGACATGACCGTCTCCGCGGCAGCCGCCGCCGCGGCGAGCAACAACAGCGTTCGCCAGATTCGCTGCCGCCGCTCCGTCTCGGCCAGGGAGACAAGCGTCAACGCAGATGCGTTCACCGTGTCCTGTCCCACACCGATCAGCATCTCCCTGGCGTCCATCGGGGTCAGGTCAGATTCCGGAGCCGGCGGGTTCACTGCCACGATCGCGAGCGGATCGCCGGACGGCCGTCCTTCATAGATGGTGTAGAATCCGGCCTCATCCAGCGTGATCGCATTGACGGCGCGTCCAACGTCGGGCCGCAGCAGCTTCCCGGACGGGGCCTTCACCACCGGATTGCGCGCGGCGGCCGGAAGCAACCAGCCATCTCCCGCAGCCTGCCACAGCGGCACCGCGGCGCTGCCAGCCGCGTAGAGCACCAATCCGCGGACCAACGGAAGGTATGTGGGCTGCATGGGAAAATCGCCCGATGTCGCATCAAGCGGCATCGCCGTCAGCAATACTCGGCCGGCACCTTCCTGGCGCTCGACCAGCGCCGGAAGACCGTCGTCAAAACGGGCCACGATCTGGGCATCAGCGCGGGGCGTAATTCTCGGATACCGGAACCAGCGCGTTCGACCGAGCGGGCCGCCGTCGCTGCCGCGCAGCGGTGCAAAGATCGGGTGCTCCAGCGACGTCACGCCGAGCACGCCACCGCGATCGCCGGTGCGGTCCACCATGCCGTGCACGGAGCCCGGCAGGATGCCGGCGGCGGAGATTCGGTTCGCCATGCGCCGCCCGGCGATGTTCACCAGGCCACCGCCGTCATGCACCCATGCGGCGAGCGCGACACCGCTCGAACCCGATGGCAACGGCACATCATACAGCAGGACGGCCACCGCATCGCGAAGCGTCGTTGCGTCGAGCGCGCCGGAATTGCGTCGTTCGATCCGCAACGCCGGATCGCGCCCAGCCTCCAGCGCCCGCTCGAGGTACAGCGTTTCGTCCGGGGCGAGATCGGGCGGCACCGCTAGAATCACTCGGCGCGTGAGCTCCGCCGGCACCACGCCGTTGAAGACGTCGTCGGCGGGCAGCGAATCCTGGTCCACCGTCACCACCACCCGAACGACGCCCACCGGCAATGGCACCGGATCGAACGTGACCGTCGCGCTGCCATCGGCGGGCAACATCGCGTCACGTCTCGCGCCGATCCGGCCGTTCGCCGTGAGTGTCACCCGCACCTTGCGCGGTGCGGCGAGCATGCGAGTCGCGATCTGCGCCGACACCGCCAGGCGATTCGGTGTGTCGCCACCACCAGGGAGTCGCTGCACTTCGATGCCTGTGACCGCGGTGTTGCCATGGCGCTCGGGAGCCGCGTTAATCGCACGTAGGTGCACGTTGGGTGGCAGCGAGAGTCCCGGAATCCCGGCCGAGCCGTTCCGCTGCAGGTCGGTTACCACTAGGATTTCGCCGCCGCTGACATCGGCTTCCGTGGCCAGCACCTCCCGCGCGGCGCGTATGCCGGCGCCGAATCGCGTGCCCCGGCTGCCAGGATGCACGCGATCGACCGCCGCAAGCGCTGCGGCGTGATCCAGCGTGAGGGCCTGCTCAACGGTCGCTTCGTCGTCGAACGCGACCAGCGCCACGCGATCGCCGGGAGCGAATCCGGCGATGATCGCGCGGACCGAATCTCTTGCCGCGGGCCAGATCGCCTGATGCCCCATGCTCATCGAGCGGTCGAGCAGCACGACAACCCGCCGGGCTCCCGCTGCGGGCTCGGCACCTGGCGTCGGCCGCACCACCGGCCGCGCAAACGCGAGGACTGCCAGCGCGATGATCGTCGCACGAACGACCAGCAGCGGCCAGTCGGTAATCCGCCGCCGGCGTGCCGTAGTGATGGTGACGCGCTGCAGGAACATCAATGAAGGGAACCGCATCGGTCGCTCGCGCTCGCGCCGGCGCAGGTGCAGCAGGATCGGTACGATGATCGCGGCAAGTCCGGCAAGGATCGCCGGAACCAGGAAGACCACCGGCATCAGCGTGCCCTGCTGCCCATCAGGCGCAAGTCGAGGAAGGTTCGCAGGGCAGCGTCGAGTGGCTGGTCGGTCTCCACCGCCGTATAGTCGATGTTCTCCCGGCTCAGCTCGCGCAGCAGGTCGGCGCGATGGGCGTCGAAGATCTGCCGGTATTGCTGCCGCAAGTCGTCGGGACGCAACGGCATGCGGACCCCGGATTCGGAATCCTCGAAGTTGCCGGGCGCGGTCCACGGCAGGTCTCGTTCAGCAGCATCGATGACGTGAAACACGAGGACGTCGTTACCGCGCGCCCGTATTCCCGCCAGCGCACGCCGCAACACCGTCGGCTCCTCGTAACAATCGGACACCAGCACCACCATGCCCGAGCGGCCGCGCAGTTGCGCGACACGTTCCAGCATCACCGGTATCTGGCCCGCACCCTTCGCCTTCGCTCGCCCCAGGGTGTGCAGCACGAGCTGCAGGTGCCGAGTGGACGGTGGCACGATGTCGAGGATCTCGCCGGCAACGGTGACCAGGCCGACGCGATCGCCCTGCCGCTGGGCCAGCCACGCGAGCGACGCGATGAGAAAACGGGCATAGTCGAATTTCGTCACGGACCCGGTGCCAAAATCCATTGACGCGGACGCATCGAGGGCAAAGATCACGTCGGCGTTGGTGTCGGCCTCATAGGTCTTCAGGTAGAACCGGTCGGTGCGGCCGTAGACGCGCCAGTCGACGCGCCGCAGGTCGTCGCCCGGCTGGTACGGCCGGTGTTCGGCGAAATCCACCGAGACGCCGGCACGCAACGAGCGGTGCAAGCCGTGAACGAACCCGTTGACGACGGTCCGCGCGAGCAGCGACAGGTCGCCGATCTGGCCGAGGACCCTGGGATCGATGAATGACTGCAGCACCTCCGGCACGGCGGCCTCAGAGACCTGACTTGGGGACCGGCACGACTTCGAGCACGCGATCCACCAGCATGTCCGTGGTGACGCGCTCCGATTGCGCCTGGAAGTTGCGCAGCAGGCGGTGGCGCAGCACCGGCCGCGCCAGGGCACGGATGTCGTCGAACGCTACATGCGCGCGCCCCTGCAGCAGGGACCGCGCCTTCCCGCCAAGAATCAGCGCCTGTGCGGCGCGCACGCTGGCGCCGTAGGCGAGCCACTGCCGGACGAAATCGGGCGAATCGGCGCCGGGGCGCGTGGCGCGCACGAGCTTGACGGCGTAGCGGACCACCGCGTCGGCGACCGGGACTCGCCGAACGACCTGCTGCAGCGCGATGATCTCCTCACGGCTGATCACCGACACGATCGCTTCGGGCAGCACGGTGGTTGTGTTGCGTACGATCGCCATTTCATCCTCTTCCGGCGAATAGTCCATCACTACCTCGAACATGAACCGGTCGAGTTGCGCTTCGGGCAGCGGGTAGGTGCCTTCCAGTTCGATCGGGTTCTGCGTGGCAAACACGAAGAATGGCGGCTCGAGCTGGTAGGTCTTGCCCTGGACCGTGACGCGCTTTTCCTGCATCGCTTCGAGCAGCGCCGCCTGGGTCTTGGGTGGCGTGCGATTGATCTCGTCGGCCAGGACGACGTTGGCGAAGATCGGGCCCGCCAGAAATGACAGCCGTCGATGGCCGGTCACGGGATCGTCCTGGATCATGTCGGTGCCGGTCACATCGGATGGCATCAGGTCCGGCGTGAACTGGATGCGCGAGAATGTCAGATCGAGCGCCTGCGCCAGGCTGTGAATGAGGAGTGTCTTTGCCAGGCCGGGCACGCCGACCACCAGGCAGTTGCCGCCGGCGAACAGCGCAACGAGCGCCTGCTCGACCACGGCTTCCTGCCCGACGATCACTTTACGAAGCTCGGCCGCAATCCGGCCCCCTGCGGCGTGCAACCGTTCGGCGAGCGCCACGTCGTCGAGTCGGTCGAGCTGGGAGGGAGGAGAGGTCAAGGTCACGCGCATTCCTTTCCGATCATGGGGAACTGCCCCGAAGTTCCAGCAGCAGCGCTTGTGCCTTTTCGAACGCCGGCGCCTGTTCCAGCACCTGCAGAATCTCGTGGCGCGCTGCCGCCTTGTCGCCGGCGCGTGACAACGTGCTGGCCAGCTGGTAACGGGCTTCCAGCTTGTCGGGCGGATCGAGTGTCAGCACCGCGCGGCGTTCGCGGACGGCCCTCGACCAGTCATGCAGTCGTTCGCTCAAGTCAGCGATGCGCAGGTGCAGCGCAACGTCGTAGGGCCCGATCCATTGCTGCCGTTCCAGTGCCGCGAGTGCGCCCGCCGAATCGTTGACCTGCAGCAGCAGCGACGCCTCGACGTCATTGGCATCCGCGGCGGTCTCGCTGTGCATCGTGACCGTGTGGACCTGGAGCGCGGCCGCGCGCGGGTTCCCCATGTCCCGGTCGAGGTGTCCCAGCTGCCAGGCCGGGCCGTCGACCGTGCCGTCCTCCGGGAAGATCTGCTGGGCGCGGAGCAGCAGCGCACGCGCCGAATCGTACTGGCCGGCCTTGAGTAACCTGGTCCCGTCGCGCACCAGCGTGACATACGCCCCGGTGGCATTGTGCGTTCCGTCGGAGGAATCGATCGCCGCGAGCGGCTTGGCGAAACGCGCCCGAATCCAGCGGTCAAAATGCTGGTCGAACGCATCCGACGTCATCCCCAGTACGAGCTGCAACACGGCGGGGGTGTCGAGGCCGTCGGCGTACGCCGTCAACATCGCACGGATCGCAGCAATGCCGTGTTCCCCTTCGATCATGGCCACGACGAGCGACGCCTCGTAGTAGCTGAAACCGATTTCCGCCGGAAACGTTGGTCGGACCAGCCCTTCGTTGATATGGCTCGCGGTCGGGAGCACGCCTCCTTTATACACGGCCAGGAAGTCCGGCGAGACGTCCGCGCCCCAACCGTGGCCGGCGCGCCGCTCCTCAAGGACGGACAACCCTTCCGAAATCCAGCGCGGCACCCGGTGCTGCGACAGGCCCAGCGTGAAGGTGTGCGCCAGTTCGTGCCAGGCGGTGGATCCGTAGTTCAGATCGCCCACGTCGCGCGACTGCGGCGAGTCGAGTACCAGTACCGGCCCAAAGCTGACACCCAGCGCGCCGAGTCCGGTAAGTCCCACGGTGCGAACCGAGAAGTCGGCGTGCCGGCCATACAGTTCGACGCGAATCGGCGTCGGTGGCCGGTAGTTGTAGCGCAGCGCGAAGGTGTCATACGCCGCCTCGAGCAATGGTCCGAGGTAGAGCGCGAGGTACTCGGCCTCCGCCGGCGGCGCGACCAGTTGAAATCGCGCCGTATTGGCGGTCGTGAACCCGCGGAGGTTGTCCAGCAGGTCGAGCATGTTCTTGTGCCACAGGTTGTACGGATCGAGCGCGAACGATCGCTCGAGGTTGGTACGCCCGCTCACCATGTCGCCGCACCGCAACTGATTCTCGCCCAGCACGCCAAAGGCTTGCGCCGATTGCGAATCCGCCCGCACCGCTGCCTCCCCCATCGTGATCGCGTCGGCGTATCGGCGTTGTCGGGCTGCGGCCTCGGCGATCTCAGTGTAGAAGTCGACCGGATGCGCCTGCACGCGCTCGGCAGCGCGCCGGGCCACTGCGAAGTTCGCCGAGTCACCGCGCATCCAGGCGATGGCGCCAAGAACGCCCCACCCCTGCACCGCCGTGGAATCGACCGCGAGCCCGCCCGTGGCTGCCGCAATCGCCGAATCATACGCTTCGGCCTGCAGGTGCTGCTCGGCGAGTAATAGCAGCGCGGGCACGAGATACGGGTTCCGGGCAAGACTCCGGCGCACTGCTGCGGTCGCACCGGCGCCGCCTTCAAATGCGTCCGCGCGAGCGAGGCCAAAGAGGGCGCGAGGTTGGTCGGGTACCCGCTTGAGCACGGCCCGGTAGCTCTCGCGCGCATCGGGGGCGTTGTACTTGTCGAGCAGCAGGTCGGCGGCGCGCAACTGCGCGTCGATGTTGCCGCTGTCGGCGGCAATGACACGGTCCAGGGCGCGCAGCGCGTCGTGGAATGCCTGCGGATCCCAGCGACCCAGCACCGCGAAGGCGCGCCCGGCCGCAACCTGATCCGCCGCCGGCCACGTCGTGCCGTTCTGCCGGTACCCGGCCACGACATCATTGGCGAGGCTGGTCGCTTCACCGCGATCGCCGCGGCGCACCGCAAGTTCGGCGAGCGCTGCGGCGGCGGTGCGATAGGCGGGCAGGCGCCGAAACAGCGCGTCGCGATACACCGCATCGGCAGCGCTGAGCCGGCCGTGCAGCACCAGCACGTCGCCGAGCGCAACGGCTTCGGCGTCACCGCCGGCACGCGCTGACCGCTCCGCGTCATCGAGCCGCCCGGATTCGATCAACTGCCGCACCGTTGGCACGCCCGGTTGCGCCGGCTGCTGCGCGGCAACAATACATGGCAGCATGACGAGTACGAGCCAGCCCGACCTGCCGCCCGTCACGGCTTCGCTCCCGATTGCAACGCGTTGATCGCTTGCGTTTTCGCGGCAATCTGCAGGAGCAACTGTTCCAGCGCCCGCTCGTAGGCCGTCGTGTCCATGCCGATCTTCACCCGGCGCAGCGAATCAACCTGCGATTCGAGCACGCGGCGTTGGCCAACGAGTGCAGTCACGCGCGGGTCGGCACTCGCGGCGTTGCCGCCGAAGGCGATCCGCGCCGCCAAGCCGCTCGGATCGGCGAGCACGGCGTGCTCGGTCTGCATCCGGTTGGTCGATTCATACGCCTTCGCCACCTGGTCGCGCGCGTAGTTGAACGCTTCGGCGATCGACACGCGCCCGTCCTTGTCCGCGTCGGCTTCGGTGCCGGTCAGTCCCCTGGCGAAGTAAGCCGCGAAAACCGACTCGTTGCGTTCGATGGCCGTTCTGGTCGCCGTGACAATCACCCGGTTTGGACCGGCAAGCAGCGGCGCGAAGTCGCCGCTCGCACTCGACGCGTTCACGAACACGACCGTGGCCCGCGCCAGCGGAGCGAGCCAGCCGGCATAATCGGCGGCAGTTGGATCGGGCCCCGGCAGGTTGACCGCGGACGCCGCCATTTCCCCACTGCCATGCCCCACCAGGAAGATCAGGACGACATCACCGGGTTGTACCCGCCGCGCGATCGACGCGAACGCCTGCTCCATCGTAGCCTTGGTCGCCTTGCCGCTGATTCGCTTGGGGTCAGCGGCCGGATCTTCCGCGAGATACGCGAGATTGGAATCGGCGACGTGCCACTGTTCGCGGGCCGCGTCGTAAATCGATCCCGCCGCGGCGCCGAAGCTGCGAGCAAAGCGCGGCTCGGCAGACAGTCCGGTGATCAACAGCACGTGCGTTGCGCCGCCCTGCTGCGCGCCAGTGCCCGAGGTCGGGGCCACCATCAGGAGGACGGACAGGAGCCCGCGCGTCATGCAAGGCCTCGCCACCGTCGATACGCCCACTCCGTGCCGAGCAGCAGCACCAGTAGCAGCAGCACGACGGGCATGTCCCAGAGATCGCGCGACTCGTGCGCCGTGATCCCGCTTTCGGTCAGCAGCACGTCATCGGGAAGGTGACCGAGATCGCCAATCGGGTAGTACTTGCCGCCGGTCTCCCGAGCGATCCGCTGCAAGAGCGCCGTCCGGAGTTCGGCATGATCCATATCGGCGCCGCGGGCATCGGCGAGCACCGCACCGGCGCCGGACCGGGTGGAATCGCGGCCGCGCACTGCCAGCACCGTAAACCGATAGGTCCCCTGCTCCGCGGCGACGAACCGTCCCGCGTAGGTGCCGTCGGTGCGCAGCGCCCACGCGAGTGGCACGTTGCTCACGCTGCCCGAGGGTGTGGTGACCTCCGCGGTCACGTTCGCGTCGTTCACATCCATATATATCGAGTCGACCACCCGCGCGCGCAGCGTGACTGGCTCACCGGGACCGACCCGGTCGGGTACCGCCGTCACCTCGACGCGCTCCGGTACCTGATCGAGGCTCCACCGCACCAGTTGTCGCCAGAAGGCTTCGAAGCTGCGGCTATCCATCGGCGAACGGGAGTCCATCTTCCAGGTCCAGGTATCCTGCACCCCGAGCACCGCTGCCAAACCGCGACCGTAGTGCTGTACGGCGAGGACCGCCCGGCGTTCTCCCCGGGGCAGCACCTGTCCCACGAGCACCGTTTCGGCGCCTGCGCGAAGATCGCCGAGCTGGTTGACGGCGGTGAGCGTCGGCAGCGAATCCCAGCGCGCCGCGTTCACCGCGCCGTCCGGTCCGAGCTGCAGCGCGGGATGGACCAATCCTGCCGAGGTCGGCTCGACCTTCAGTGTCGCCATCGCCGTGTCGGTCGAACGGCGTCCCCCGTGCTCGAGCGTGAAGGGCAGCACTTCGGCGATCGGCGTGCCAGCGTACCCGCCCTCAGCCAGCGCTTGCCGGCCGCCAAGCGCAATGAGCGCTCCGCCCCGGCGATCCACGAAATCCGCGATCATGCGCAATTGGTCGCCGGTGAAGAACGATGCCTCGACATTGCCGAGAATCAGGCCGCGATACTGGAACAACTCAGCGCGCCGGGTTGGAAACCCGCCCAGCAGGTCGAGCGAGTCGTTGACGTTGATGCGCAGGAACTTGCCCTTGGCGCTGCGGAGCAGCCCGACCAGCCGGACCGCGCTGTCGGCGTCGAACGCGCGGCGTAGAAATGCGAATTCGAAGCGTGGCTCTCCTTCGAGGTACAGCACACGCTCGTACCCCGGCCGGACCTGGAGGAGCGACTGCGCCTCGTTGTTCTCGATCGTGATTTCACCGCGGAGCGGTGACACACGCACCGCGATCACGTGAGTACCGACATCGAGCGGCGGTACTCGCAGTGGCACATCGACGACGTCACGCTGCGCCGGGAACCGGATTGTCTGTGTCGCCACAATGTGGCCGTCCGCCTCGGCCGTCACCAAAGCGGAATCGCCGCTCACACCGCGAGCCCCGATCGTCGCGGTGACGAGAACGCCGGAGCCCTTGAGTGTGCTGGCCGGTACATCGAGCCGGTCGACGGATACGTCGCGGACAAAGCGTTCGCGGCCGACGCCAACGGTATACACGGGTACGTGTCGGATGCGCAGTCCCATCAACGCCGCGGACAGATCCGTGCTGGAGTTGTCGGCGCCATCGCTCACGATGACCACGCCGGCTACCGGCACGTCGGCGAGTTCCTGCTTCACCGATTCGAACGCCGTCGCGATGTCGGTGCGGGCGCCCGCCGCGCTGAGTTCCGCGGCGTCGCGGATCGGCGACGCTTCGGCGCTGAACCGGAAGAATCGGAGTGCGAACTTGTCGGCGAGTCGCTTGACCAGCGCCGCGGAGTCCGCAAACACCCGTTGCACCATCGTTACACGGCGGCTGGTATCGACGTCGCGAATCCGCATGCTCCGCGAATCGTCCAGCGCAATGGCAAGTACGTTCCGTTGCGGAACCGCGCTGGTCAGCGCCAGCGCCGGTCGAAGCAGGCAGCCGGCCACCAACGCAAAGACCGCAATGCGCAACCCGGAAAGCACGACCCGGTCAACCGGGCGTATCCCCTTCAGCCCTCGCGCCGCCAGCCACGCGAGGACAAGCGCCGCCACGAAGCCCGTTGCCAGCGCCAACGCGGGAACGACCGGCGCCACGACCAGGTCACCGCGCTGGAAGACGCGCGGCGGATATTTGAACAGGAAGGTGAAAATCGACTGCAGCGCAGACGACAACGACTACTCCGGGACGGGCGCGGCAACGTTGGCGGGCGAACGGGAAGAAAGCCCATCGAAGTTACTACCAGGGGGCGGGCATGCTCATTCCGCTTACGCGGTGCGTACCAACGACCTGCGCAGGAGTCGCGGCACCAGCTCGCCGTTCAGCGCATATCGAACGGTCAGCTTCGCCAGATGCCGCTGCTTCTTCCAGAATATGCTGCGGCGATGTGCCTTGATGATCATGACGCGGGCTTCCTCGAGGTCCTCGGGCCCCATCTTTTCGGTGCGGCTCACCGGAACAAAGCCGGTGAATTGCGAAAGATCCTCGGTCCGCAGCAGTCCCTTGGCCTTGGCTTGGGCATACAAGCCCGTGCCAGGATACGGCGTGACAATCGCCACTTGCAGCGTGAGGGGTTTCAGCCTCTGGATCGTCTTGATGGAGGCCTGAACGGTATCCCAGGTCTCGCCCAGCAGGCCGACCAGGATGAACATGTGGGCGGCAATGCCCACGCGCTCCACCAATTCGAAATTGCTGAGGAATTGCTCGAACTTCCCCTTGGCGCCGTCCTTGCCCACCTTTTCGAAGAGCTTCTCGTCGCCGCTCTCCATTCCGAATTGCAACCGCACGCAACCGGATTCCTTCATTTTGCGCAGCAGCTCCTCATCCACATTGTCCAGGCGAGTTTCGGCAAGCCAGCGGATCTTGAGACCGCGGCGGATGATTTCGTCGCACAACTGCATCGTCTTCTCGCGGACGGCGGTGAAGACTTGATCGCGAAACAAAATGGCCCGCACCCCGCGCTTGTTGTACACGTCTTCGATCTCGTCAACCACCCGGATCGGATCGCGGTGAATGATCTGGTCGCCGAAGCCCATGGGATAGGGACAGTAGTAGCAGTGATAGGAGCAACCACGCGACGCGAAAACCGTGGCATAGGGCACGTTCACTCCGAACGGGTAATACCAATATCGTTCCAGCGGTATCAGATGGTACGGCACTGACGGCAACGCATCAAAATCTGTTACGTGCGCCACCTGCTTGTTGACCCAGGCTCCTTTGTGCTTTTCAAAAGGCCCTATCACTGGCAACGCCCCCGGCTTTGGATCCGAGAACAATTCGAGCAGGCGCGGCAGCAGGACTTCGGCGTCGCCGCGAATAATGGCATCCACGATGCCGGATTCCGCGATCTGGTCGTACAGCGGAATGGTGATGGTTCCGACTGCAACCGTTCGCACTCCGGGCGCTCCCGCGCGAATCGCCGCCATGACGTCGAGATCGCCGTAGAACGAGGGAAGGTTCAGGAGTTGGACCACCACTGTCGGACGCAGTTCCCGCACTCGCGCGACAACCTGGTCCTTGTCCAGGTCTTCCTCCTGCGCGTCAACGAAGGTCACTTTATGCCCATCCCGCTCCAGCACCCCGGCGGCATAGAGCAGAGACGAATAGGGCATCGTGATGTAGTTGCGGTCGTGGCCGAAGCGGTTCCGCTTGGACGGATCGGCGACGCCCATCCCGCCGGCGAGATCGCGCTTTACGTTCATCAACGGAGGACTTGGCGGCTGCAGTATCAGGATGTCCATGGCGCCCTTTGATCGACGATGAATCTGTGCGGTTGCGAGGCGTCCATCAAGATGCATTGGATGGTACTCTAGTTCTAGTCTGCGCCAAGCCATTGGCTTTGGCTATATGGTCAATGGCGATACCGGTGCGCCACCGGGTGTCCGGCGCTACGGCTGCTTCAGCCCAACGGTGAAGGTGCCGTTCAACGTCAGGGTGCCGGTCGCGCCGGTGGTCGGATCTGGCGGCAACGTGACGCTGAATGTCCCCGCCACCCGCGTAGCGGTCGCGCTGGTCATCGACACGGTTCCGCTGTTCGACACACCGGTGCCACCCCAGCGCCTGGGCGTGCCTGCCACGCTCGACACGGCCATGTACTGGCCCGGCGTCGAGCCGAGTGCGTAGCTGCCGATCCCGGTAAACGATGCGATCACCAGCGCGACGCTGAAGTCGAGATTGCTCCCCAGGAAGGTCAACGCGCTCGCGGAGCCGGCGGTGCTGACCGATCCTCCGACGGCAGCCGCGTTCCACGGTATTCCGCTGATCGTGGTGCTGATCGCACTACCGGCCTGGTCGGGAACCGGTGTCCTGCCGACCGCCACGATGGGGAGATCGAAATCGCCGCCGCTGACGACGCGCGTTCCCGTCGCTCCACCGCTGAGCGCGTTCGCAGTGAACGAGAACGTTCCGGTCATTCGAGCGGACGTGAGGGTATCCACCGTGATCGTTCCCGCCGCCCCCGAGAGCGGCGTGGCCCAGCCCGCATCAAGGTTGGACACCACCCCGATGCCGCCAAATACCGTCGAGTCAACGCCGAGCGGATAGGTACCGGGACCGCTGATGTTGTAGAGCGTCATCGAGAGGTTCAGCGCGTCAGCGTCCGCGGTCTGCGAAACCAGAATGGAATAGACGCCGGCGCCAGAGGCGATCGCCGCAGTCGCCACTGATTGTGCCGATGCCGTCCAGGCAACGCCGTTCACCGTGACCGTCAGATGGCCGGTGCCGTTGCTTCCGCTGTCGGGCATGTTGCATCCGGTGAGCGGGACTGCCAACGACAGCATGGCTCGGAGGCGGCGCGACATCGTTACCATCCCATCCCCCGGTTGACTGAGTTTAGCTTGCCGCTTGTGGCAGTTCGATTGGCGAGTTGGATGGAAGGCGTGCGCTGGGACATCATTGGACGTTACGTGGCGTGACCAGACAACGTTGAAGCGAGCCATCGAGGTGCGGGCGTGAGCACGACACGAAGCGGTTCGATCGTCGTCAGCAACTATCGTCCGGGGTCCCCTGGCGTTTGACATCGCATCGATTAACGCCGACCTTCGGCGATTCGCGGCGGGCACACCAAACGTGCAGTACTACGACGCCACCACGTATTTCTGCCCGGGCGGCATCTGCTCGACGAACGCGCCCGATGGCGAACTGCTGTACCACGATCCCTGGCACCTGTCGGCCGTCGGATCCTGGAAGCTTGGGGAATTGATCGTGCGCACTGCGGGTGTTCCCGAGCCGTTCACGCTGCTCCGCTGATCATGATCCTGAGGGACCCTGGGACCGTATGGTGCCGCCGCGCTGCCTCGCATCGCTGCGCCTCGCCCGGTATGATTGCCCGGACATGGAATCGTCTCAACCTGTCGTAGCAGTACCATCGCAGCACCGCAGTCGCGTTGGCTCGTGCGCCGTCGGAGAGCTGGAGTGACCGGCCTGCCGCTGGTAGTACGCAATTGGCGCATCGACCATGAGTCGAACGGCACTCGGGTTTCCGCAGACGTCGGCGACATGAACGTGTGGTTCCGGATTCCCCCGGGCGTTGCCGCCGCCGAAACCGGGGATGCCTTCCTCGCGGTGGCACTCATCCCGGCGATGGCGCTCGGCGCCGGTCTCGACCTGACCGCGCTTCCGCCAATCTCGTCAGAGTTGCTCGGCCGCCTCGGCGACATCCAGGACATCTGGACGTCCTGGAATCCGTTGATGCACCGGATCGACGTGCGCGCCAACCAGCGTCCATCCCGCGCGGCCACCATGTCGGGCGGTGCAGCCTTCTTCTCGGGCGGCGTGGACGCCCTGTTCACCGCCCTCGAGCGGCGAGCCGATCTGGATCAGCTCGTGTTCATCAACGGCTTCGATTTCAACATGACGGCGGACGTTTTCGCCGTCGCGCGGGCCCGGGTTGCGCGGCAGGCCGCCCTGCTCGGGATGCCGCTCGTGGCGATCGAAACCAACTGGATTGATTTCACCCGGCGACATCGTATCGCCCGCACCACGAGCTACGGTGGCGCGCTGGCCGGTGTGGCGCTCCTGTTGGCACCGGAGCGAATGGTGATTGCTTCCTCATACACGTACGCCCGGTTGGTGCCCAACGGATCGCATCCGCTCCTGGATCCGCTCTGGTCGACCGGTACCACGCAAATCGAGCACTACGGATGCCAGGCCCGACGCAATGAGAAGCTGATGGCCATCGTGAAGCATCCCGAGTTCCTTCAGGAACTCTGGGTCTGTCATCGCGATCCGGTCAAGAATTGTGGAACGTGTCCCAAGTGCCTGCGGCTGCGGTTGTCGCTCTGGCTGGTCGGCAAGGACCAGCTTGCCTTTCCCGCGGCAAGTGGGGATCCGGTGGCCGCGTGGTGCCGGGTCGCCCACCACCATTCCGAACGGTCCTACCTCGCAGATTTCACCTTGATGGCACACGAGTGCGGTCGCGACGACGCCGTGCGACGGCTGAATGCGACGGCGCAACGGCTGCGGCTCCGCGGGCTCGGGCACCTGGCCGATGCCGCTTTATTCGGCGGGGCGATCTCCCGGATTCGGCGCCGCGGCAGCGAAACGCCGGACCTGTTGCCCTCGGGAATCGGACGCGAACCGGAGTGGTGAGACGACGCTCCGCGTCAGCGGCGCCGGTAGTAACCGCAGCGCAACGCCGGTGGGAAGCGATCATAACCGCTAGTGAAATGCGCCGAGGTGCGGATTCTGGCACGGTTGGACGAACGAAGTGACCGGAGTTCCGGCACACTGACATGTAAACAATCGTCAGTTATGGACTTGTGCAATAGCTGGGGCGGGACTCGAACCCGCGACCCCGGCATTATGAGTGCCGTGCTCTAACCAGCTGAGCTACCCAGCCACGTGCGGGCGGACATTATCCCTCCGGCCACCGCAGGTCAAGGAAATCGGCACGAAACCGCCCCCGCCCTCACGGCTTCCGCCGCACCGAATCCCGCGGGCTGCTGTCCGCCGGCAGAATGCTGAACGTCAACTCGCCCGGGCGCAGCATGCCCCAGCGCTCGCGGGCCACCCGCTCCTGCACCACCGGATTGGTGGCGATCGAGTCGCGGAAGATGCGCAGCGAGTCGACCTCGCGCTGCAACTGGACGACCTGCCGGGACGCTGCGGATTCTTCCCGTCGCAATGCGCGATAGTTCGGCTCGCTGAACGTGCCGCCCCAATAGGCGAACACGCCTGCCGCCGCCAGGGCAACCAGCGCGATCCACCGGGCGCGGCTCACCGCGGATAGATCTCCGCGCCGGGATAATGCGCCACCGGACCAAGCTCCTCGGCAATCCGGAGGAGTTGGTTGTACTTGGCCACCCGGTCGGTGCGTGACGCGCTGCCGGTCTTGATCTGGCCGGCGCCAGTTGCCACCGCGAGATCGGCGATGAAGGTGTCTTCGGTCTCGCCCGATCGATGGGAGATGACGACGCCGTAGGCGCTGGACTGCGCCAGTTCAATGCACTGCAACGTTTCGGTGAGCGTGCCGATCTGATTGAGCTTGATCAGCACCGCATTGGCACACTCCTCCTCGATCCCCCGGCCGAGCCGCTCGACGTTGGTCACGAAAATGTCGTCACCAATCAGCTGGCACGTCTCCCCGAGCACGTCGGTGAGATGCACCCAGCCCTCCCAGTCGTCCTCCGCCAGGCCATCCTCGATCGAGATGATCGGATACTTCTGGCACCACGTCTGATAGAGCGCCACCAGCTCCGCCGCGGTGCGCCGCGAACCGTCGCCCTTCTTGAACACGTACGCGCCATCCTGGTAGAACTCCGATGCCGCCGGGTCAAGCGCGATCGCGACGTCGTCGCCCGGCGTGAAACCCGCCGCCTCGATCGCCTCCATCACCGCGTCGAGCGCTGCTTCGTTCGACGGCAACATCGGCGCAAACCCACCCTCGTCACCGACCGTGGTCGACAGCTTCTTGGCCGTCAGCACCTTCTTCAGCGAGTGGAACACTTCGACGCCCATGCGGAGCCCCTCGCTGAACTCGTCCGCCCCGACCGGGACGATCATCACCTCCTGGACATCCACATTGTTGCTGGAGTGCGCGCCACCGTTGAGGATGTTCATCATTGGTACCGGCATCACCCGCGCCATGGGCCCGCCGAGATAGCGGTAGAGCGGCAAGTCGGCTTCGGCCGCCGCCGCGCGCGCTACTGCCATCGACACCGAGAGGATCGCGTTGGCGCCGAGCTTCGACTTGTTCGGGGTGCCGTCCGCGTCGGTCATCTCGGCGTCGATGGCAATCTGCTCGAAGATGCTCATCCCCTCGAGTCGCGCAGCCAGGACTTCGTTCACGTTGTGTACCGCCTTCAGCACACCCTTGCCGCCGTAGCGCCTGGCGTCGCCGTCGCGCAGCTCCACCGCCTCGTGCCCGCCCGTGGACGCCCCGCTCGGTACGGCAGCGCGACCGCGCACCCCGCTCGCCGTGACCACCTCGGCCTCGATCGTGGGATTGCCGCGGGAATCGAGGATTTCGCGGGCGCGGACTTCGATGATGCTGCTCATTCGGTATCTCGTCGGGTGGAAGTCGAAGCCGAAGCTAGGGGGCGAGGACGGGCCGGGTCAACGCGCCCAACCGCCCGCCCGCGACGAGCAGCCCTGCGCGGGCCTGCGGTTCGCTGGCGCGGCCGCCGCAGACCGTGCGTGCCCGGCCCACGCATTCGCGGGGCGGCCGCTGGCTCTCACCGACGTCCCGCTCCGGACTCTCGTCCCGGGCGGCGCTCAGATGCCGACACGAACACCGTGCCTCCCCCACCCGCGCTTGCGGCGCTGAAGACCGGCAACGCATAACGTCGATTACACCGCGTGCCGGAACCCATGAAGCTGCTGCACCACCCCACCGAGCGTAGCCTGAACACCCGCACCCGACGATACGGTGCCGATCCGGGTCAGCGGCACACCAGTCACTCGACGGCACTCCGCTGCACCGTCGAATGCACTCGGCAACGTGAGGAGCAATTCGTAGTCTTCGCCACCTGTCGCGGCGAACAGTGCCGGTGCCTCGGCAGCGCGTTCCGCGGCTGCGCGCACCGATGAGTGCAACGGCAGGCGTTCGAGATCAATCCGCAGCTGCACGCTCGAGGCAGCCGCAAGGTGCTCGGCGTCGCCGCCGAGTCCGTCACTCAGGTCCATCATCGCGGTCGCCCCGTGTGCCGCCAGCCATTGCGCGGCCCCGATCCGCGGGGTGGGGTGCGCGAACGCCTGCCGCGCGTCGGCGTCCGGCTCGATGCCGCTGGTCCACGCCTGCAGCGCGGCGCGCGCACCTCCGAGGGTGCCGGTGACCCAGATGCCATCACCCGGTCGTGCGCCGGCACGCGACGTCGGCGTCGGCGCATGACCGAGCACGGTGATCACCACCGCCCATTGGCCGCCGGAACTGAGATCGCCGCCGATGACACGCGCCCCGACGCTTGCCGCGGCGCTTCCCACACCGCGCATCAGTTCCACCAGTGCCGCCTCGTCTGCCTTGGGTGGCACGACGATCGCCGCGACGATGGCAGCCGGCGTCGCGGCGGCGGCGGCCAGGTCCGACAGCGCACTCGCCGTTGCCCGCCACCCGATCTCTTCGAACGACAACCACTCGCGCCGGAAATGCACGTCCTCGACGCTCGCGTCGATGCTGACGACCGGGGTTCCCTCGCCGGATGGCACCACGGCGGTGTCGTCGCCGATTCCCGCCGCGGCGGCGCCGAGTGCGCTGGCAATCGCCCGGATGCGATCGAACTCATCGCCGCCGCCGAGCGCGATCGCGGTGATCACACGCCGCGCGGCGCGGGGAGTTCGCATAGAATCGGCACGCGATGGAGCGCGCCCGGGCGCCCCCAGCCACGCCAGACATCCTGCAAGCCAACGATGACATCCATCGGTCGCATGGCGCGCGCGGTGGCCCGGCGTGCGGCGTAGTCGGCAGCCTCGCCGTGAGCCTGCGCGCCCGCCGCCGCTGCCTCCGGCAGGCTGATGCCCTGGGCCAGCAGCGCGGCGATGATGCCGGTCAGCACATCACCGCTGCCGCCGGTGGCGAGACCAGGATTACCGGCAGCGACGGTGAGTGCGGTGCCGTCCGCTGACGCCACGATGGTGGGCACGCCCTTGAGCAGCACGGTCGCGGCGCTGGCGCGCGCGGCATGGAGTGCGGCGTCCCATGGCGCCGTCTCCAGGTCGACAGCGCACTCGGGAAACAGCGTGCGAAACTCGCCGATGTGCGGCGTACACACGATCGAACGCGATGTCGCCAGTCGCCTCAGCGCATCCCGTTGCGGCTTGAGCACGGTGAGCGCATCCGCATCGACGACCGCGGAACGCACCAGTTCCAGTACCGCGACGACGAATTCGGCGCGGCCCGCGTCGCGGCCGAGACCCGGTCCGATCGCGACGGCATCAGCGCGAGCAAGCAACTCCCGGAATCCATCGTCAATCCTTCCGGAGAATGAGTGCGCCAGCGTCTGCACATCGGGCTCGGCGAGCCGGAGCGTTGCCAGCGATTCTTCCGGAGCCACGACGTGGACCAGTCCCGCGCCGGCACCGAATGCCGCCCGCGCGGCGAGCCGCGCAGCACCCACCATCGCGGGAGTACCACCGACGATCACCACGTGGCCACGCGTCCCCTTGTGGCTGTTGGCACGCAGCGGAGTCACGCGTTGAGCCGCCCAGGCCGCATCGATCAGCACCGGCCATGCCGGTTCGGGGGCCGGAAGGCCGATGTCGACGACGACCAGGTCGCCGATCTCGTCGCGCGCCAGCAGGTGACCGCGTCGCGCGCCGCCGAAGGTCACCGTCAGCGCCGCGTGCATGGGACCATGCTGTACCCCCGTGGCGAGATCCAGACCAGTCGGTCCGTCGATGGCGACGATCGGCTTGTGCAGGTCCGCTAGGCGGTGCAATAGCGGCATCATCTCGCCCCGAGGCGCGCCGGCCGCACCGGTGCCGAGCAGCGCATCAACGAGCAGGCCGGCTCCCGGCCACGGACCATCAGCCGGGACCAGCCGCACGCCGTCGTGCAGCGCCACGGTGCGCGCATCCGCCGCGATGCCCTCACCTGGCGGCGTGAGCTCGATCGCCCACACGGCGAGTCCCATGGCACGCAACGCTCGCGCCGCCACCCAGCCGTCGCCGCCATTGTTGCCGGGGCCGCATGCGACGAGCACGCCCTGCTGCGCCACGGCGGCAAACCGGTCGAGTGCGATCTGCGCGACGGCCCGTCCGGCGCATTCCATCAGCACGCGCAGCGAACGCCCGGACGCATCGGCGGATGCATCCCAGGCGCGGGATTGTTCGGGCGTGAGAACGGGGATCGGGCGCATGCGGGAAACCTACAACGAGAGACGAGAGACGAGCGTCTCAGGGCTCAGGCTGACATTGCCGTTATTCGTCGCCGGCCCACCTCATTTCGTATGTCGCATCGAACGCCGAATCAAATGCGTACACGTCGGTGAAATCGTCTTCCTTGTCGCCCGATTGCGTGCTGAGCAGCTCGATCGTGACCAGTGCAAACACGATCTGTCCGAGGTCGGCCGTGGTCGTGATACCCCAGCAACCGAGCACCTGACGCGCCAGCAGGCCGAATCGTTCGAGCGCCAGATCGCGGCAGGCCCACGCCAGCTCCGCGCCGCTGACGTGCCGCCGGACGTCGAGCCTTGACTGCAGGTACTCGATGCCCGCAAGCACGAACAGGTAGGCGCGTTCATCGTACCGCTTGCCGCCGCGGGCGTGGATCCGGGCGAGGACCCCATCGGCGAACTGCAGATCGTGCATCATCGCGCTCCGCCGGCCATCGCGTACGAGGAATACAGCGGAAAGCCTGCGGCGAGTGCTTCGACGTCTTGCTTCACCCGCGCCAACGTGTCGGCGTCCCGGCCGGTCAGCGCCGTGTCGATCAGCTCGGCGATCCGGAGCATCTCGCCGGTACCCATGCCGCGCGTGGTGAGCGCGGGCGTACCCACGCGAATCCCGCTGGTCACGAACGGCGACTGCGGGTCGTCCGGGATGGTGTTCTTGTTGACCGTGATGCCCGCCGCGCCGAGCACCTTCTCCGCTTCCTTGCCGGTGAGCTGCTTCGCGCGGAGGTCGACCAGCATGAGGTGCGTATCGGTCCCGCCCGATACGATCGCATAACCTCGCTCCATCAGCGCCGCGGCCAGCGCCTGCGCGTTGGCGACGACCGCGGCGGCATACCGCTTGAAATCCGCGGTGAGCGCCTCACCGAACGCGACCGCCTTGCCGGCAATGACGTGCTCGAGCGGCCCACCCTGCCCTCCGGGGAACACCGACTTGTCGACCGCCTTGGCGTGCTCGGCGTGACAGAGGATCAGTCCGCCACGCGGACCCCGCAGCGTCTTGTGGGTCGTGCTCGTGGTCACGTGGGCATGAGGAATCGGGGACGGATGCACGCCACCGGCGACGAGGCCGGCGAAATGCGCCATGTCGACGACGAGGAACGCGCCGACCTCGTCCGCAATGCTGCGGAAGGCAGCGAAGTCGATGATGCGGGCGTAGGCCGAACCACCGGTGACGATGAGCTGCGGGCGCGTCTGCTTCGCGATCTCCCGGATCTGGTCATAGTCCATCAACCCGGTTTCGGGTCGAACACCGTATGCATGCGCCTTCCACACCTGGCCGGTATGGCTCACCGACGTGCCGTGCGACAGGTGTCCGCCGTGCGGCAGGGACATGCCCAGAAGCGTGTCGCCCGGCCGGATCAGCGCCATGTACGCGCAGAAGTTCGCCTGCACGCCGGAATGCGGCTGCACGTTGGCATGCGCCACGTCGTAGATCTGCTTCACGCGGTCGATCGCCAGCTGCTCGACCTGGTCCACCACTTCGCATCCACCGTAGTACCGCTTGCCGGGATACCCTTCGGCGTACTTGTTGGTGAGACAGGAACCCATCGCCTCCAGCACCGCGCGCGAGGTGAAGTTCTCGCTGGCGATGAGCTCAAGTCCGTCGCGCTGCCGGCGGAGTTCCGCCTCCACGAGCGCGGCGACGGCAGGGTCGGCCTGCGACAGCGGCGCGTCATGCACCAGGCGCTGCGTCACTCGGCGTTCTCGATTTTCGCGATGCGCTTGACGTGCCGGCCGCCCTCGAATGGGGTGTTCAGCCAGGTGTGGAGGATTTCTCGCGCGGTGGCGTCGTCGATGCAGCGGGACGGCAGCACGAGCACGTTGGCGTCGTTGTGCTGGCGGGAGAGCCGCGCGATTTCCGGAGACCAGACGACGGCAGCGCGGACCCCGGGATGCCGGTTGGCGGCGTAGGACATGCCGAGACCCGAGCCGCACAGCAGGACGCCGCGGTTCACTTCACCTTCTTCGATCTCGCGGGCGACTACGTGGGCGTAGTCGGCATAGTCCGAAGGTTGCGACGAGTGGGAGCCAACGTCCTCGACGTCATAGCCGAGTTTCCGAAGGTCCTCGGCGAGCATCGCCTTCATTTCGAAGCCGGCGTGATCGGCGCCAATCGGGATGCGTTCTGGCATGGGGGGAAGATAAGCCGCAGCCAATAGCCAGCGGTTACCGATCCCCCGCAATCCACATCCGCTTCAACGCCGCCACCGAGCGGATCCGCTCCTCGGCCAGACGGTCCGCCGCTTCGAACGAAGGAATCCCGTCGCGTGACGCGATCGCGAAGACGCGCAGGAGCGTGTCGTAAATCTCCTGGGCCTTGCGCTTGGCACGCTCCATGGTCCAGCCTTGCAGTTCGCCGAACACGTTCACGACGCCGCCGCCATTGATCACGTAATCGGGGGCGTAGAGCACGCCCTTGCTCTCCAGCTCCACACCGTGCCGCGGCTCGGCAAGCTGGTTATTGGCGCCGCCGGCAACGATCTCGACCTTGAGGCGCTTGAGGGTGTCGTCGTTGATGATGGCGCCCAGCGCGCACGGCGCGAAGATGTCGGCCTTGACGTCGTAGATCGCGTCGGGCGCGACCGCCTTGGCGCCAAGCTCCTCCACCACCCGCTTGACCTTGTCCTGGTCGATGTCGGTGGCCACGAGGTTCGCACCCTCATTCTTGAGGTGCGTCATGAGGTAATAGGCCACCTTGCCGGCGCCCTGCACCGCCACGGTCTTGCCGGCGAGCGAGTCCTTGCCCCAGCGCTGCTTGGCGCAAGCCTTCATGCCGACGTACACGCCGTAGCCGGTCACCGGCGACGGGTCGCCCGACAGGTTGAGCAGGCCCGCCACGTGTTTGGTCTCCCGCCGCACGAACTCCATGTCGATTGGCGACGTGCCGACGTCTTCCGCGGTGATGTAGCGTCCGCCCAGCGTCTCCACGAACCGGCCGTGGGCGCGGAACAGCGACTCACGATCGCGCCGCTTGGGATCGGCAATGATGACGGCCTTGCCGCCGCCGAGGTTGAGGCCGGCCACCGCGGACTTGTAGGTCATCCCGCGAGACAGGCGCAGCACATCCTGCAACGCTTCTTCGGTGGATTGGTATGCCCACACGCGCGTGCCGCCGAGCGCAGGCCCGAGGGTCGTGTCGTGGATCGCGATGATGCCGAAATAACCGCACGACGGATCGTGGGAGAAGAGGACCTGTTCGTGGCCCCGGGTCTGCATTTCCTTGAAGGTGTCCATCAGCCCTTCCCGTAGTTGTAGAACCCCTTGCCACTCTTCCGGCCAAGATCTCCCGCCGCGACCATCTTCCGGAGCAACGGGCACGCGCGGTACTTGTCATCGCCCAGTCCCCGGTGCAACACGTCGAGAATGGCGAGGCAGACATCAAGGCCGATGAAGTCCGCCAGCGTCAACGGCCCCATGGGATGGGCCATGCCAAGCTTCATGACGGTGTCGATCGCCTCGGGCGTCGCGACGCCTTCGAACACGCAGTAGATCGCCTCGTTGATCATCGGCATCAGGATCCGGTTCGCCACGAAGCCGGGATAGTCGTTCACCGCGACGGGCGTCTTGCCGAGGGCCGTGACGATGTCGAGCACGGTCTTCGTCGTCGCATCATTCGTGGCGTGGCCGCGAATGACCTCCACCAGCTGCATCACCGGCACGGGATTCATGAAGTGCATCCCGATGACCTGCGCGGGGCGCTGCGTCCTCGCGGCGATCTCGGTGATCGAGATCGACGAGGTGTTGGTGGCGAGGATCGCGTCGCGGCCGCACAGCTGATCGAGCTTGCTGAACAACTCGAACTTGACTGCCGGGTTCTCGCTTGCCGCTTCGACCACGAGTGCGGCGTCGCGCGCCTCGGCGAGGTCGGTACTGGTGCGGATGCGACCGAGAATCTCCGCCGGCGCTTCGGGCGCGATGGTGCCCTTCTTCACCTGGCGGTCGAGGTTGCCCTTGATGATGCCAAGGGCCTTGTCGAGCGCCGCCTGATTGACGTCGATCAACGCGACGGCGTGGCCGTGCTGGGCAAAAACGTGCGCGATGCCGTTGCCCATGGTCCCGGAACCGATGACGGCGATCTGGCTCACATCGCCTCCACGCTCAGTGCCACCGCATTGCCGCCACCGAGGCAGAGCGTGGCCAGCCCGGTGCGCGCCCCGCGGTCCTTCATGGCATACAACAACGTCGCCAGCACGCGCGCACCCGAGGCACCAATCGGGTGACCGAGCGCAATCGCGCCGCCATGCACGTTGACGCGGTCCCAGTCCCATCCCAGGGCGCGGCCATCGGCAACCGCCTGCACCGCGAACGCCTCGTTGGCTTCGATGAGATCGTAGTCGCCGATCGTGGTGCCGGCGCGCTTCATCAGGTGCTGCACTGCGAGCACCGGCGCAAAGAACAGATCTCTGGGCTCGCCCCCACCGGTGGCATATGCCGTGATCCGGGCCATGGGCGTGAGGCCGTGCGCCTTGGCGAACGCAAGCGACGTCACGACGGTCGCGGCGCCACCGTCATTGAGCCCGGGCGCATTGCCGGCAGTCACCGTGCCGTCCTTGCGGAACACGGGCTTCAGCTTGGCCAGCGTGTCGGCGGTGGTATCGGCCCGCGGTGATTCGTCGGCGCTCACGGTTGTGGTCCCGCTGCGGCTGGTGATTTCCACGGGCACCATCTCGGCGGCGAACTTTCCGGCGGCCTGCGCCGCGACCGCGCGGCGGTGTGACTCCACGGCGCACGCGTCCTGATCCTGGCGCGATACCTTCGCCTTTTCCGACGTGTATTCGGCGTATTCACCCATGTGATTATTGCCGAACGAGTCCCACAACCCGTCGTGGATCATGCCATCAACGACGGTCTGGTTCCCCGCCTTGATGCCGTTGCGGTAGTTGTAGAGATAGTGTGGCGCATTCGACATCGACTCCATGCCACCGGCGACCACACACTCGGCGTCACCGGCCTTGATCGATTGCGCCGCGAGCATCACGGCCTTGAGGCCGGAACCGCAGACCTTGTTGATGGTGAGCGCGGCAATGCTGGCGGGCAGACCGGCGTGGATCATCGCCTGGCGAGCAGGCGCCTGTCCGGTGCCGCCCTGCACCACATGGCCCATGATGACATCGTCGATCGCCTGCGGGTCGATCCCGGCGCGGCGCACCGCTTCCTTGATCGCGATGGATCCCAGCCGGGGCGCCGACAGCGACGAAATCGCGCCCAGGTACTTGCCGATCGGCGTGCGGCAGGCGCTCAGAATGACGGGTGTCGTGGCATCGGACACAGCAATGGCCTCGGTTTGAGCGCGGGAAAGATATCTGGTTCGTGATTGGGATGCGTTTGACGTTGAGGGCTTTGGGACGTGGGACGTGGAAGTGTACATGGAGAGACTAACTGCACGCGTACGGTAGCTCCGCACGGCCCACGACCCATCGTGTTCACCCATAGCTCAGCAACGTCTCCCTAAGCAACGAAATCCCCCGAGGTGCCGCATGACCGGAGTCATGACAGAGATCAACGCCGAGATGCGGCGCTGCATCGACAGTTGCCTCAACTGTCACGCGACATGCGAAGCAACTCTCAGCTATTGCATGGCTCGCGACGGCGCGTACGCGGATCGCACTCGCATGCTGATCCTGCTGGATTGCGCCGAGATCTGCCGTACCAGCGCCGGATTCCTGCTGCGCGGCTCGGCACTGCATCTCCAGACGTGCGCGACGTGCGCGGAGATCTGCACCGAATGCGCTGATTGGTGTAACCGGCTGCAGCGCGACTCGGTGATGAAGCAGTGCGCTGCGACCTGCCGGGAGTGCGCGCAGTCGTGTGAGGAGATGGCGAAGATGCACTAGGGATGTGGGGCGTGGACCGTGGCCTTTCGTCGCGCCTCTTGTTTTCGGCTTTTATTCGGTATATCCTTTGATCCCTGCGCTTTTGGGATCACATGACTGCTGCCGCCCTTGACCTCCGCGAACACCTGGCTCGGCGCTTCCCCGACGCGATCCCCTTGGCGGGGCGTCGGGAGGCTGGCTTGGCAACCGGAATATCCGCCTTTGATAGTGTACTCCCGAATAATGGCCTGCCGCGGGGACGGCCTACCGTCTGGAGCATGCCGGCCATCGGGGCGACGGCCATTCTTTCCGCCGCCTGCCGTGGCGTGCTCGCCTCGGGACTCCGAGCCGCCTGGATTGACGGTTCCCGCACCCTCGGCCTGGGCTGGGATGCTGGGCCCGTGATGCTCCGGCCCCGCACGCCCCTCCTCGGGCTGCGCTTCGCCGAGTTGCTGCTGGTTTCCGGCGGCTTCGCGCTGGTGGTGATGCACGGCATTCCCGCTGATCGCACCACGTTGTTTCGTCTGGCCCGGGCCGTCCACGAAGGCGGGGGCGCCTTTGCCATGATCGCGGAAGGAACGCTGCCCGCAGCCCTGCGCCTCCGCTCACGCTACCTCCCGGAACGTTTCGACTACGCCCGTACCCCGTTCGGCGACGCCGCGGCGCTGCGTTCGGTCACCCTCGCCATCGACGCGACGTCGTCGGGCTGGAATGCCACGACGACACTCTCCCTTCCCTTCCGTTCCCATGACGTTCGTAGCGCTCTCGATCCCGGACTGGCCGACCGGCGCGGCGTCGAATGACCTGCTGGCGCAGTTGCTGGCAGTCGCTCCTCGCGCGGCGATAAATCCCGCGGAGCATCTGGCGTGGCTCGACGCGCGAGGACTCGATCCTGCCGCGCTGGTGGAGCGCGCGCGCGAGGCGCTGGCGGAGATCGGCGTGACGGAGGTATTCGCGGGCGCGGCGCGAGTTCCGATCGTCGCAGCGATTGTGGCCAGCGAGGGACGAGACGTCCGCTCCGGCGGTCTGCGGTTCGCAGGCGCGCGGCCACACAACAGCCGCGCTGGCGAACCGAGGCCCGCCTTCGGGACATCTCGCCCCTCGCACACTACAATTGCCGCTGGCGCCGAACGCAGCTATCTCGCGCCGCTGCCGCTCGACGTCCTGTCACCACCCGACAAGCTGATGTCGTTGTTCGCAGGGGTCGGTCTCGAAACCTGTGGTGACCTTGCACGACTCAGTCGCGAATCGGTGGAAGTGCGCTTCGGCCGCGACGGGCTCGCCGTGTGGCGACTGGCCCGCGCCGATGATCGCCGGCCGATCTTCAGCGCCCGCCCGCGCGAGCTGCCCAACGCATCGCTCGACTGGACCGAGTTTTCCACCACCGATCTCGAGCAACTGGTGTTCGTGCTGCACTCGTTGCTCAGGACGGTGTGTGACGCCCTGGCACGAGACGGCATGGGCGCCCGCTCCCTCACGCTCATGCTGATCCTCGAGAATCACACCACCATCACGCAGCCCGTGGGCGCGGCGCGCTCGACCGCACAGCGCACCACATGGCTGCGCCTGATGCGGCGTGCCCTCGAGCGAATCACGCTGCCCGATCGCGTCACCGGCATCGCGGTCCAGGTCGACACGGTGGGGGCACCGGAGGTGCGTCAGGGGGATCTGTTCGATCCGGGATTTGCGTCGGCAGGGGCGGCGGAAGGCGCGGTGGCACATGTGATGGACCTGCAGGGGGATGCGGTGGTGGCGTTGCAGCGCTGTGAGCATCCGTTGCTGGAGCGGAGGGTGCGGTGGGTTGTGGAACAAGAGGCCGTGCGCCATGAGCGCCTGAGGGTACACTCGACGAGAAACGTCGGGATCCTGGCCGAGCCTACCGTCACGGGCGCATGGCGCACGGCGAATGAACCCGCCCTCCATCCGATGCTGCTCCCAGCTCCCCGTGAAATCACCGTCCTCACCCAATCCCGCCGCGGTTTTGCCATTCCCATCCACTACACCGACAACAACGTGAAGGTCTCCCTCACGGAATGTCTCGGTCCCCATTGTCTTTCCGGCGAGCGCTGGACTGAACCATTCACCCGCGAGTATCACCAGGGCGTGCGCGCCGACGGCATCGTTGTCCTGCTCTATCGCGATGTGCCGAGCGACACATGGTACCTGGCGGGGTGGTGGGATTGACGCCGTGCAGCGGCGTCATCCCGAGGAAGCGAAGCGACCGAGGGATCGTTTCGTCACGGGTCGATCCCTCGCTTCGCTCAGGGTGACATACACCGAGCTGCGCGCGCACAGCGCCTACTCCTTCGGCGACGGTGCGGTTACGCCGGAGGATCTCGTCGCGCGCGCGGCAGAGCTGGGGTACACCGCGCTGGGATTGACCGACACCGCCGATCTTGGTGGCATCGTGCGTTTCGGCGCGGCCTGCCGCACGCACGCCGTGCGGCCCATCGTGGGTGCGGAATTGATCGTCGACGGACGCCCGCTGGCCCTGCTGGCCCGCACCCAGCGCGGCTACTGGAACCTCGCGGCGCTGGTGACGCGCTCACGCAGTGGTGAGCTGGCAAGCGCCGCGTCGCCGCGACCGGGCCGGGGGCACCCGCGACTCCACTGGTCCGACGTCGCCGAACGCGTCGGAGGATTGCAGCTGTTGACGGGGCCGCCGTCGGGGAGGCTCGCCTCCCTGGTGCAGCACGAACGACTACCCGAGGCGATGCGCCTGGTCCATCAATGGCGCGAGCAGTTCGGCGGCCGGGTTGCGGTCGAGGTGCAATGTCATCACACCGGTAGCGATGAAGCGGCGCTTGCCGGTGCCCTGATCGCGCTGGCCGAACGCGCGCGCGTGCCGTGGGTCGTGGCGCAGGACCCGCGCTACATCAACGGCGGCGGCCGCCTGGTGCACGACATGCTCACGGCACTGCGACAGGGTGTCACCCTCGACGTCATGAGCGAACGCGGCCTCGGCCATCCCAATGGCAGCTGGACGCTGCACGACCCGGCCACGCTCGCGGAACGCTGGCGGGGGCGCGAAGCGGGACTCGATGCCAGCGCCGCGATTGCCGCCGAGTGCAATTTCGATCTCCGCTGGATCCGGCCGCCGCTCCCCACCTTTGCCGTCCCCGGCGGCCACAACGACGATTCCTTCCTGCGCGAGTGTACCCTGGCCGGCGCGCACGAACGCTGGGGTGCGACGCTCAGCGCGCAGCAGCAGCGCCAGATCAATCACGAACTCACCGTGATCAGCCGCCTGGGATTTGCCGGCTTCTTCCTGGTGATGTGGGACGCGGTGCGCTACGCGCAGCAGCGTGGCATCCTCTGCCAGGGGCGCGGCAGCGCCGCCAATTCCGCGGTGGCCTACTGTCTCGGCATCACCCCCATCGATCCGGTGGCGAATGGCCTGCTGTTCGAGCGGTTTCTTTCCGAAGCACGCATCGACGGGCAGACTGAAGCGCCCGACATCGATGTCGACTTCGAGCACGATCGCCGGGAAGAAGTGCTCGACTATGTCTACGGCAAGTACGAACGCAGCGGCTCGGCGATTACCGCGGTGACGCAGATCTACAGCGCCCCCACGGCGCTGCAGGACGGCATGCGCGCGCTGGGATATCCCGCGGAGCTCGCGTTCCGGCTTTCCAAACGGCTGCATTATCACGACAGCCGTCGCGGGGCGAAGTGTCTTTTGCACGACGTGGGGCCGGCACAGGGGTTCGATGTCACCACACCGCGTGCTCGCGCGCTGCTCACGATCATGCGCGCGTGCGAAGACCTGCCGCGGCTCCGCTCCACCCATCCGGGCGGTTTTGTCCTGTCCTCGGCGCCACTGGGTGATTACGCGCCGATCGAATGGACCACGATGGGACGCTCGATCATCCAGTTCGACAAGGACGATCTCGACATCGTGGGCATTCCCAAGTTCGACTTCCTGGGCCTGGGCGGGCTGGCCGCGGTGCGGCGCGCCTTTGATGCCATCGAAGTGCGCACCGGCAAGCGCCCCAGGATGTACGAACTCCCAATCGACGATCGCGCGACCTACGAATTGATCAGTCGCGGCGACACGCTGGGCACTTTCCAGATCGAGAGCCGGGCACAGATCGCCTCGATCCTGCACACGCGGCCAGAACGACTCTACGACATCACGGTGCAGGTGGCGCTGATCCGCCCGGGACCGATCCAGGCCCGGTTCGTTCCGCCGTACACCAATCGGCGGCGCGGCCGCGAAAAGGTCACCTACGCCGATCCCCGGCTGGAACCGATCCTCGCGCGCACGCAGGGGATTCCGATCTTCCAGGAACAGGCGATGGCGATCGCGATGGCCCTGGGCGGCTACACCCCGGCCGAAGCGGACCTGCTGCGCCGCACCATGGGGAATCAGCGCAAGGAGCCCCTGCTGATCGCGGCCCTCGCCGAGTTGCGCGAACGGATGATCGCGGGACACGTGGCGCCGCCGGTTGCCGAGCAGATCGAAGCGGACCTGCGCAGTTTCGCCAACTACGGCTTTCCCGAATCGCACGCCTGGAGCTTCGCGCTGATTGCCTATGCCACGGCGTGGCTCAAGACCAATCATCCCACCGAGTTCTATCTCGGCCTGCTCAACGCGCAGCCGATGGGCTTCTACTCGGTGAGCACGCTGCTGCACGACGCCCGGCGCCACGGCGTGCCGTTGCGTCCGCCCTGCCTGCGCGACGGGTTTCGTGATTCTACGTCGGAACCGGACGTGGATCCCGCCAAGCCGGCCCTGCGCGTTGGGTGGCGCTTCATCCGCGGGATCGGGTCGGCGGCACTGGACGCGCTGGAGGCAGCCCAGCAGGCCGCACCCTTCCGGAGCATCGCCGACGTCGTCCAGCGTACGCATCTCGAGCGCACCAATGCGATCGCGCTGGCACAGGGCGATGCCTTCGCGGCGTGGGAGCCCGACCGGCATCGCGCGGCGTGGGAGGCGTTGCGCGCCGCGGGGGATACCATGCCGCTGGCGCCGGCGCGCGACGCGGCACTCGCGACCAGGACGATGTCGCGCCACGAGCGAATCTTTCTGGATTACTTCGCGACGGGGTTCTGTCTCGACGGCCATCCGATGGAAGCGCTACGGAAGAAGCTCGATCGCCTGGGCGTGCAAGAGAGTCGTTCACTCACCGACGTCGCGCATCGCGAAACCGTCATGGTGTCGGGATTGATCATCGCGCGCCAGCGGCCGCAGACCGCCAATGGAACAGTATTCCTGCTGCTCGAAGACGAGCATGGACACATCAACGTGATCGTGCCGAATACCATCGAGGGGAAGGATCGTGAAGCAGTGAAGCACGCGATGGTGATCCTGGTGCTGGGCCGCGTGGAACGCGACGGGCCGGTGCTGCAGGTGGTGGGGAGCCGGTTTCAGGCGCTGCAGGTGGACGGGTTGACGTATAACAGTCGGGATTTCAGGTAGAGTGGGTCGGCAGGAGGAGCACATCCGAGAGAGCCGGCCACACCGATCGCCTCCTATTGACATCCGATAGCTCGCCGCTAGGTTCATATCGTCACTCGATAGGAGATCGATGTGGCGGCCAAACCCGGCGCCTCCCTGCTGCAGGGCACGCTCGATCTGCTGGTCTTGAAAGCCCTCGCGCTGCAGGAGCTCCACGGCCTGGGTGTGGCCCGACGCATCGAGCAGATCACCCGCGGCACCTTCCGGGTCGGACCCGGGTCGCTCTTCCCGGCGCTGCACCGGCTGGAAGACGCCGGCTGGCTGGCGTCTTCCTGGGGTGAATCCGAGAACAACCGCCGCGCCAAGTTCTACCGCCTCACCCGCGCCGGCCGCCGCCAGTTCGAACGGGAAACCGAAGCGTGGACCCGGGTCTCGCTGGCGATGGCGACCGCACTGCAGGCGCCGTAGCAGACGCCGCATGTATGCCAAGCTCCGCAGTCTCTGGCGCAACATTACCCGCCGCGAACGCCTGGACCGGGCACTCGACGAGGAACTTGCCGGTTATCTCGAACTCCTGATTGCCGAAAAGATCGGCGCCGGCACGGCACCCGACGAAGCACGCCGGCTGGCCCGGGCCGAGTGCGGGGTCACCAGCGTGACCGAAGCGGTGCGCGACGTGCGCGCTGGCGCCAGCCTCAGCGCCTTCACCGGCGATGTCCGCCACGCGGTGCGCGCCCTCCGGCGCACTCCAGGCTTCACGCTCGCCACGGTGCTCACGCTCGCCGTTGGACTCGGCGCCGCCACCACGATCTTCACCCTCGTCAACAGCGCGCTGCTGCGGCCGCTCCCGTTCGTCGCCGCCGACCGATTGGCACTGATTACCGAATTCTCGTCCGCCAAGACGACCCGCACCGGCGCACCGTATCCCGACGTGCTCGAGTGGCAGCGCCAGAACAGCAGCTTCGCGACGATGGCAGGATACTGGAACGTCCCAGGCGATGGTGTGGTGTTCGGTTCCGCCGGCGACCCCGAGCGACTCCACTACACCATCGTCTCGAATCAGTTCTTTCCGGTCCTCGGCGTCAGGCCGGCGCTCGGGCGCGGCTTCGCCGGTTTGGAAAACATCCCCGGGCAGGGGAACGTCTTCATCGCCAGCGACGGACTCTGGCGCCGCGCACTCGGTGCCCGCGCTGACGCACTCGGGCAACGTTACCTCATCGACGGCACGATGTACACGTTGGTCGGTGTGCTGCCGCCCGGAATCCAGTTCCCCGACGATCAGGACATCTGGCTGCCGCTCGGCGCACTCGACGGCTTTCCGCTCGATCGTGTGTCCCACCAGTTCTGGGTCGTCGGCCGCCTCAAGCCCGGTGTCTCGTTCGCGCACGCGCAAGCCGAGATGAGCGCCATCCAAAAACGCCTCGGGGTCGCGTTTCCTGTCACGGACGCCGACTGGAAGGTGACGGTCCGCCCGCTGGTCGACGAATACGTCGGCGATATCCGGACCTCGCTGCTTGTGCTGTTCGGCGCCGTCGGATTCATCCTGCTCATCGCCGCCGCCAGCGTCGCCAACCTCACCCTCACCCGCGCCCTCACGCGCGAGCGCGAGTTCGCCATTCGCACCGCACTCGGAGCCAGCCGGCGCCGGCTGATCCGGCACTGCCTGATCGAAAGCGGCTTGATCACCGGCGCGGGGCTCACCCTGGCACTCGCATTCGCCGCAGTCACCCATAAGGCTCTTTTCGCCTTCACTACGCTGGGTACGTCGCGCGTGCTGGCGCCGCGCTTCGACCTCCGGGTCTGGATCTTCGGCGCACTCGTCGCGACACTCACCTGCCTGGTGGTCGGCCTCACGCCGGCCTGGTATGCCCTCCGAAAGGCGCCACAGGACGCACTGCGCGGCACGCCGGGCAGCGGCAGCGGTGGTCGTGGACGCGCCGGACAGCGGCTGCGGAACGGACTCGTTGTCACCGAACTCGCCCTCACGCTGCTGCTCCTCGCTGGGGCGGGGCTGATGGCCCGCAGCTTCGTGCAGCTCCGTCACGTGGATCCGGGATTCAATCCCGATCGCCTGCTCACGCTGCAGGTGGCGCTCCCCGATGCGAGCTACCCCGGTCGACAGCGCCGCGACGCCTTCTATGGTGAGCTGCTCACCCACGTCGCGAGATTGCCCGGGGTACGCGCTGCCGCCAGCAGCGATGAACTCCCACTCAAGCTCGGCACGGATTTCGGCGAGAGCTTCAATATCGTCGGCCGTCCGATTCTCGATTGGTCGCGCGCGCCGGCGGCGCTCAATCATCCGGTCAGCGCAAGCTACTTCGCCACGATGCAGATCCCGATCGTGCGGGGGCGCGGTTTCCAGCCGGGCGATTCGAACGTGATGGTCATCGACCGCGCGATGGCCGAGCTGTTCTGGCCGGGAATCGATCCGCTTGGCCAGCAGGTCGCTACGCTCGATGCACCACACCGGCCCATGACGATCGTGGGCATGGTCGGCAACGTGCGATCCACCGGCCTGGATCGCAGTGGTGTGCCGGAGATGTACTTCCCCGGCAGCGGATGGTCACACCTCACCCTCGAGATCCGCACCGACGGCGATCCGATGGCACTCGTCCGATCGGTGCGGCGGACGGTGACGGCGCTCGACCGTCGTGTCCCGGTCTACCGGGTCGCCGCAATGACCGACCTGATGGCGGAGTCCCTCGGAACCCGGCGATTCGACCTGATCGTGCTGGCCGCGTTCGCCGCGTTTGCGCTGCTGATCGCCGCCATCGGCGTCGGTGGCGTGCTCGCATTCACCGTCAGTCGCAGCACTCATGATATTGGCATTCGCAACGCGCTTGGAGCCGGGCCCCGGGACATCCTGCGCAGCGTCGGCGGCCCGGCCGCTCGCCTCGTTGGCTTTGGTGTGGCCGTCGGGCTGGTCTCGGCGGCCGGGTTGACGCGGTTCATGACGAGCATCGTATACGGCGTGGCGCCGATCGATGCGCTTTCGTTCGGCGGTGCCACGGTCCTCGTGGTGATCGTCGCGTTGGGCGCGTGCTACCTGCCGATCCGCCGGGCGTTGCGAGTCGATCCGCTGCTGGCGTTGCGGCAGGATTGACCATGCCGACTCGCCCGATAGTCACCTCGCGCCTTCGTGTCGCCGCTTGCTGCGCGGGGGTGGTCGCTTCCGTCGTCGGAACGCATGGGCGATGGCCCGGTTCGCATGTTGATTGGCCGATGTTCGGTTGGGACGCCGCCCGTTCGAGCGCGCCGACTGTGTCCATGGGCATTACAGCCGACAACGTGCGAACGATGCGCCGCCAGGCGGTGACTATCGACGGGACCGTGGACGCGTCGGCAATCTACCTGCATGCGGTGCCGGTCCATGGCGCAGCCCACGATGTGTTCTTCGTCACCACGACCTACGGTAAGACTCTTGCGATTGACGCCGACGATGGTGCAGTGCTGTGGGAATACACGCCGCCGAGTTATGGGCATCTCGCGGGCTCACGGCAGATTACCACCGCGACACCGGTCGCCGATCCCGATCGCCGATTCATCTACACCGCCTCGCCCGACGGCCTCATTCACAAGCTCGCGGTGGCCGACGGGAGCGTGGGATGGAGCACCGCGATCACCAGCCTCCCGAGCCGCGAGAAGATCGCATCGGCGTTGAATTTCTTTCGAGGCCGCGTCATTGCCACCACCGGCGGGTATATCGGCGACGCCCCGCCCTACCAGGGACACGTCGCGATCCTCGACGCCGCCACGGGCCGGCTGGAACACGTCTGGAACTCGCTGTGCAGCGACCGCCACGAACTGGTGGATCCGGCGTCGTGCAAGGAAAGCGATGCGGCGATCTGGGGCCGCGCTGGCGCGGTGATTGATTCGAGCAGTGGCGATCTCTTCGTCGCCACGGGCAATGGCCGGTGGGATGGGCGGACGAATTGGGGCGACGCCACCATCGAGCTCGATCCTGACGCGACGCACGTCGTCGGCAATTATACGCCGACCAATACGGAGCAACTCGACGCCGAGGATGCCGACCTGGGCTCGACGTCACCGGCGCTGCTTGGCAACGGATGGATCGCGCAGGGCGGCAAGGATGCTGTGATCCGCGTCCTCGAATGGACCAGCATGCGGGGCACGACGCCGCACCGGGGCGGTGCGCGGCAAACGGTGCCCACGCCATCGGGCGACCGGCTGTTCACCGCGCCGGCAGTGTGGCGCACTGATCGCGCCACCTGGCTCTTCGTCGCCGACAACGGCGCGACCGCGGCGTGGACCGTCGCGAGCGGCCGGCTCCGGACCGCGTGGCATGTTGCCGTGGCCGGGACGAGTCCGGTCGTCGCCGACGGGATGCTCTTCGTCTACGATCCCGGCGGCGGGCTCCACGTCTACGAAGCGATCACCGGCCGGCAGATCGCTACCCTCGAGTGCGGCGGCGGACACTGGAACAGCCCGATCGTCGTCGATGGTCGCATCGCCCTCCCGGAGGGAAACGCCAACGCCCGTCGCACGACCGGCGTCTTCGACATCTGGCGGCTCCGGTGAATGGCACCCGATGTCGCAGGTTCGCGATCCGGTGCGTCGCGACCGCGGCCACAGCAACGGGCCGGCGCCACGGGTGGAGCGGCCTCTCCGCTCAAGATGACAATGCGCGCGTCTTCACTTCTTGATCCAGCCGCGCCACGAACTCCTCGACACTGACGATTTCCTGCTTGTTCCCCGCCCCGCGCACCCGCACAGCGACCGTTCCCGCCTCGGCCTCGCGCTGACCCACCACCGCCATGTAGGGCACATGCAGCAGCTCGCCGTCGCGAATCCGGTAGTTGAGTGTTTCGGTCCGTTCGTCGAGATGGGCGCGCAGCCCCGCGTCGCGCAGCCGCTGCGTCAGCGTGCTGGCCACCTCCCGCTGCGCATCGGCGATCGGCAGGACGCGCACCTGTTCCGGCGCCAGCCAGAGGGGGAAGGCACCAGCAAAGTGCTCGATCAGGATGGCGATGAACCGCTCGAACGACCCGCTCACGGCACGATGGATGATCACCGGCCGATGGTCGGCATTATCCTCGCCGACGTACTTGAGGTCGAACCGCTCCGGATTGGAGTAGTCGAGCTGGATCGTCCCCAGTTGCCACTTCCGCCCGATCGCGTCCTCGACGTCGAAATCGATCTTCGGGCCGTAGAAGGCGCCATCCCCCGGCTTGAGCTCGTAGGGCAAGCCGGTGGCTTCGAGGGCATGCCGGAGGGCGCGCTCGGCCTCGTCCCACATCTGGTCGGTACCGATGCGCTCTTCCGGGCGCGTGGCGAACTTGAGCGTCGCCTTGAGCCCGAACGTCTCGTAGTACTTGAGGATGAACTGCGTAAGCCGGTGGACTTCGGCCTGAATCTGCCGTTCCATCAGGAAGATATGGCAGTCGTCCTGCTGGAACTGTCGCACGCGTGTGAGCCCGGACAACGCCCCGGACACCTCGTTGCGGTGCAGGACGTCGTAGGTGTTGTAGCGGAGTGGCAGCTCCTTGTACGAGTGCTTCTTGGCCTGGTACATCAGGTAGTGCGACGGACAGTTCATCGGCTTGAGCGAGAAATCGTGCTCGCCGGTTTCGCTGTCGAGCACCAGGAACATGTTCTCCTGGTACTTCCCCCAGTGGCCCGAGATCTCCCAGAGCGCCTTGTTGTACAGCAGCGGCGTGCGGATTTCGTGGTATCCATCGCGCTGCAGTTCGCGCAGGAAGCCGTTCAGCTCGTTGATCATCGCGGTACCGCGGTCGGTCCAGAACACCGCGCCCGGCGCGAACTGATGGAACATGAACAGGTCCAGCTGCCGGCCGAGGATGCGATGATCACGCTTCTTCGCTTCGTCGAGCCGGAAGAGGTGCTGGGTAAGGTCTTCCTTTTTGAAGAATGCCGTGCCGTAGATGCGCTGCAGCATCTGTCGCGACGAGTCGCCGCGCCAGTAGGCGCCGGCGCCGGACAGCAGCTTGAAATGCTTCAGCTTGCCGGTGCTCGGGAGGTGGGGGCCGCGGCACAGATCGACGAACGACCCGTCGGTATAGACGGTAATCGTTTCGTCCGGCCCCAATTCGCTGATGCGTTCCAGCTTGAGCGGGTCGTCGGCGAAGCGACGATTCGCCTCGTCGCGCGTCACGACTTCCCGCACGAACGGATAGTCGTTCGCCGTGACCACGGCCATCTTCTCCTCGATCATCTCGAGGTCGTCCGGCGTGAACGGCCGCGGGACGTCAAAGTCGTAGTAGAAGCCCTCCTCGATTGCCGGCCCGAAGCCGATCCCCGCGTCCGGGAACACTTCCCGCACGGCCGTGGCGAGCACGTGCGCCGCCGAATGCCGCAGGACCTCCAGCGAATCGGCGTCGCGCTCGGTGAGGATGGCGACCTTCGCGCCGTCGGGCAGCGGCCGGTTCAGATCGTGAACGTGCCCGTTCACTCGAATCGCCACCGCGGCCCGCGCCAGGCCTGGCCCGATCTGGGCGGCGAGCTGAGCCCCGGTGGTGCCCTCCGGCACTTCGCGCGCCGAGCCATCGGGGAGGGTGACGCGGATTTGGTCGGGCATGATGCATCCTATCGGTTCGTGAAGGTCGGCCCATCGCCGTCAGCATAGGCCCGCTACATCAAGCCTTGTAGTTTAATCGCCATGACGCGCATCACCGTACGCCGCACCTCCGATCCGTCCCCGCGTTCGGGATCGTCGGCCAGCTCAACCCCTCTCGCCATCGGGGCCATCGTCCTCGGCCTTGGCCTGGGCGTCGCCATCGGATTTGTCCTGACCGAGGTAGCCGGACCCGTGGCCAGGCGGGCGATTACCGGTCGGGCCCGGCGGGTCGCGCCTGGGCAACCGGTCCGCGCGCTTGTCGCCCATGCGCAAGCCGCACTCGATGACGATCTCATGCTGCGCGACTGCCGGCTCGAAGTGGTTCCGGTGGGCCGGGGGCGCATCGAGCTGCATGGCTGGGTGAAGGATCGCCGGTCGCGCGCTCGCGCAGCCCATCTGGTCGGCGATGCCGTACCGGCCGCGGCGATCATCAACTGCCTGCGCGTCCGCGGCGAAGACGATTCGATTGTCCCTGTCGACGAACCCGGCGCGGACGAACTGCTGGCATGACCGAACCGCTGGCTCCCCAGTTCGATCCACACACGATCGAAGCGCCGCTCTATGCCTGGTGGACCGAGCGGCAGCTGTATCACGTCCCGGCGGACGCACCGGGCGATCCGTATGTCATCCAGATGCCGCCGCCGAATGTCACCGCGGCGTTGCACGCGGGCCATGGCCTCACGTACACGATTCAGGACGTGTTGATCCGCTTTGAGCGGATGCGCGGCCGCAAGGCGCTCTGGGTCCCCGGCACCGATCATGGCGGTATCGCCACGCAGAACGTGGTGGAACGGCTGCTGGCAACGCAGGGCCAGACGCGATTCGATGTCGGACGCGACGCCTTCGTCGACCACGTGCGCACCTTCGTCGCCGAGACCGGCGGCACGATCCTCGAACAGCTCAAGGCGCTGGGCGCGAGCTGCGACTGGTCACGAACCTATTATACGCTCGACCCCGCGCTCTCGCGCGCGGTGCGCGAAGCGTTCGTGCGGCTGTACGACAAGGGATTGATCTATCGCGGCAAGTACATCGTCAACTGGTGCCCGCGCTGCCTCACTACGCTCTCGAACGAAGAAGTCGAGAAAGAGGAACGCGACGCCCAGATCTGGCAGCTGCGGTATCCGCTGGCGGAGGGTGACGGTTCGATCGTGGTCGCCACCACGCGGCCCGAGACGATGCTCGGCGATACGGGGATCGCCGTGCACCCCGGCGATGAACGCTACCGCTCTCTGATCGGCAGAATGGTGCGCCTGCCACTGACCGATCGCCTGATTCCGATTGTCGGCGATGCGGCCGTGGATGCCACGTTCGGTACTGGCGCTGTGAAGGTCACGCCCGCTCACGATCCGCTCGACTTCGACATCGGGGCGCGCAACAATCTCGCGACGATCGATGTCCTGACGCCCGATGCGCGGATGAACGAAAACGTCCCGGAGCGATTCCGCGCGCTGGATCGCCTGGACGCCCGCAAGCGCGTGATCGGCGAGTTGGATCAGCTCGGGCTACTGGTGCAGGTGGAACCACATCGACATGCAGTCGGGCACTGCTATCGCTGCGACACCGTGGTAGAACCGCGGCTTTCCGATCAATGGTTCGTGAAGATGACGCCGCTCGCCGCACCCGCGCTGGCAGCGTATCGCGACGGGCGGCTGCGCTTCATTCCCGAGTTCCAGGGGGACGTCTACGCCAACTGGCTCGAGAGCATCCGCGACTGGTGCATCTCACGCCAGCTCTGGTGGGGCCATCGCATTCCGGTGTGGTATTGCGACGCGTGCAGCACGACCATCGTGTCGCGCCAGGATCCGTCGCGGTGCGCCAGTTGTCACGGACCGCTGCGGCAGGACGACGACGTCCTCGACACCTGGTTCTCATCGTGGCTGGTACCACTATCGTCGCTGGGTTGGCCCGAGGACACCGAGGACCTGCGGGCGTTCTACCCGAGCTCGACCATGGTCACCGCACCAGAAATCCTCTTCCTCTGGGTGTCGCGGATGATCGTTGCCGGCCTGGAATTCGGCGGCGAAGTGCCGTTCCGTACCGTCTACCTGCATGGCACCGTGCGGGACACGCAACATCGCAAGATGTCAAAATCACTTGGCAACGGGATCGACCCCACCGAGGTGATCGCGCGCCACGGCGCCGACGCACTGCGCTACACCGTGATCAGCGGAATGTCCGTGGGAACCGACCTGATGCTCGATCCGGCCGATCTCGACACCTCGTTCGCACCGGGCCGCCACTTTGCCAACAAGCTGTGGAATATCGGCCGCTTCCTGCTCGGCAATCTGGAAGCCGGAGCGGCAGAACTTGATGCGATACGGCGTGATACGCTCGCTCTTCCCGATCGGTGGATCCTGAGCCGGCTGCAGGACACCATCGATGCTTCGACACGCAACTACGAGCGCTTCCGCCTCAACGACGGCGCCGCTGCGGTGTATCACTTCCTGTGGAGCGATTTCGCGGACTGGTACGTCGAACACATCAAGCCGCGACTGTACGGTACCCAACCTGGCGGCGATGCGGCCCGCGCCGTGGCAGCGTACGTCTTCGATATTGCGCTGCGCCTGCTTCATCCGGTGATGCCGTTCATCACCGAGACGCTGTGGCAGCGGTTGCCCAATAGCGCCGACGGCGCGTCGATCAGCGTCGCGCCATGGCCGGTGCCGGACGTCACGCTTCGCGATCCTGCCGCCGTGGCGGAGTTGACGGCCCTCCAGGAGCTCATCACTGCCGTACGAACGCGGCGCGCCGAGTATCAGATTCCGCCAGGCGAAAAGGTCCGGACGTACGTGCAGGCATCCACACCGGCGTTCGCGGACCTGGTTCTGCGTGAACAGTCGACAGTGAGTCAGTTGACCGGTTCTGTTTACGTTCGTTTGGTAGACCCGGCGCCCGAGGCACGTCCGCTTTCTGTCGCCGGCGTGACCTACTATCCGGTCCCGACGCCATCGGCATCGTCAATACTATCGAATCACTCCACCGTATACACGCCGTTGGACGGCTCCGGCATCAAGGACCGGGAGTGCCAGAGGCTTCGGGCAGAGGCCGCCAAGCTCGCCGAATTGGTCGCCGCCCAGGAACGCAAGCTTGGCAACGCCCAGTTTGTGGCGCGCGCCCCCGCGCTGGTCGTGGCAAAGGAACGAGACAAGTTGGCCGGTTGGCGGACGCAGGCCGCGGTCCTGCGCGAGAAGCGGCAGGCGCTCGAATGCACCGACTGAGGCGGATCGCGCCTGCCGCGCTGCTGCTCGGCGCCTGTGCCCGCATGGCGGCGCCGCCCGGTGGACCAGCGCGCCTGACTCCGCCGGTCCTGGTGGCCGTTTTTCCCGACAGCGTGAAGGTGCTGCCCGGCTTCCGCGGCGCAGCGGAATTTCGTTTCGACGAAGTGATCTCCGAAGGCAGCCAGCCCAACTTCGGCTATGGCAACGGCGACATCGAGAAGCTCGTGATGCTGTCGCCCGATACCGCCGTACCCTCCGTCCGATGGCACCGTGACCGAATCACCGTGCGGCCCCGCAAAGGGTGGCAGCCGAACACCGTCTATCGCATCGAATTGGCCCCCGGTGTGACCGACCTTCGCCAGAACCGGTCGAAATTGTCAGCGGTCATCACCTTTGCGACCGGCGGCGAGCCGCCGACGCGGTTTGTTTCCGGCCGCGCGGTCGACTGGGCTGCCCACGCCGGGGTGTCCGAGGCACTGATTGAAGCATTTCATCTCCCCGACTCTGCCCGCTATCGCACCGTCACTGATTCCACCGGGCGTTTTCGGCTGGGGCCACTGCCCAGCGGCAGTTATCTCGTCGCGGCCACGATCGACCAGAACCGCGATCACAGACGGCAGCCCGGTGAAGCGTGGGACACGGTGCGCGTCGCGGCCGCACAGGACACGGCGGGCGAAATCTGGGCCTTCGTGCGCGACACGCTGCCGCCGAAGATCCAGGACGTCGCACGCCAGGATTCCCAGTCCATTGCAGTCACCTTCACCCGACCGATTGATCCCCATCAGCATCTCGACAGTACGTCGCTCCGGGTCGGCCTGGTGCTGCCCTCCGATACCGTCAGCGTCGCCCCACTCGCCGCCTACCCAAAGGCCGCGTACGACTCGATCTATCCTCGTGCGGTGGCACCGCGCACGCCCAAGCAGGATAGTGTCGCCCGCCAGGACAGTGTCGCGCGCGATTCCGCTGCCCGTGCCGCCCCGCCGCGGCGCTTTATGCGAGGTGCGCGGGACGCGCCGCCGGTGCGGACGGTCGATTCCGTGCGGCAGAAACGTCCCCCACTCGGCAGCGTGCTGGTGATTCATTCGCGTGGACGCATCGAACTCGGCAAGAGCTATTTCGTCGAGGTCAAGGACGTGCGAACTGCGGGGGGGATCACCGGGCCGCCGGTGAGCCGGCGGTTCAACACGCCCAAAGCGCCCACGGCCGCCGATAGCGCCAAGGCGCGCGCCGATTCGGTCAAGGCCGATTCCCTCAAGCGAGTCAAGCCGGACTCGACGGTCCACGGCCCGCGATGACGGGGCCGGCGGCCGACCGTCCCGCGGTGTTTCTCGATCGCGACGGCACGCTGATCGAGGACACCGGGTATCTCTCGACCCCCGAGCAGGTCCGCCTGATACCGGGCACGGCGGACACGCTAATCGCGCTCGAGCGAGCGGGCGTTGCGCGAATCGTAATCACCAACCAATCGGGAATCGGCCGCGGCCGCTACTTGCGGAGTGCCTTCGACGCGACGCAGCGCGAACTGGAACGACAGTTGCGCGATGCCGGCGCCACGATCGATGCCAGCTATCATTGCCCCCACGCTCCCGAAGCGGGATGCCTCTGCCGCAAGCCGGGCACGGCGCTCTACCGCGAAGCGATCGCGACCTGGGCGATCGATCCGGCCCGAAGCTGGTGCATCGGCGACCAGCTCCGCGACCTCGAGCCGGCGAAGGAGCTGGGCTGCCACGCCATGCTGGTCCGGACAGGGCACGGCGGTCAACATGTCGAGGCCGCGCGGGCACTCGGCGCCGATGTCTCCGATGACCTCGCGTCCGGCTTGGCCGTGCTGTCGCATTACATTTGCGGGTTGTGACGTACCGGGTCGTGGTCGCCGCTTCCGGCCGCGGCAGCAACCTGGTCGCGCTTTGCGATGCGCTCGCGGCCGATCAGGCCGCGGCGGTGGTGCTGGCGATCGCGGATCGGCCCGCGGCCGCACTCGACCGCGCCGCAGAGCGTGGCATCGCAACGCACCTGCTGGCGGACTATCGGGACGCAGCCGAATGGCAGCGCATCCTCGCCGCCGCAGCGTGCGACCTGCTGGTGCTCGCGGGGTATCTGCGCCTGGTCCCGGGCGCGGTGGTCGCGGAAATGCGGGGCCGAATCATCAATGTTCATCCGGCGTTGTTGCCACGGTACGGTGGCGCGGGGATGCACGGAGCACGGGTCCACGCCGCCGTGCTTGCCGCAGGCGAGCGCGAAAGCGGCGCCACGATCCATGTGGTAGACGAAGCCTATGACCACGGCGCGATCCTGGCGCAGGGTCGCGTTGCAGTGCCGCCCGGCGCTTCGGCGGAAACACTCGCAGCCGCGGTGCTGGCGGTGGAACACCGATTGCTTCCGGCGGCCGTGCGGGCCGCCGCACGAGCGGGGCATCCCGTCCCGTTCGAGTTTGCGTGACGGCGTCGCCGTCCTGGAGAGTTGCTCGATGCCGCGTGCCCTGATTTCGGTGAGCGACAAGCGCGGCATCCTGTCTTTCGCCGAGGAACTGGTGCGCCTCGGGTGGGAAATCGTGTCGACCGGAGGTACCGCCTCGCTGCTGCGGGACGGCGGCGTTGCCGTGACGGCCGTGGATCAGGTCACCGGGTTCCCCGAAATGCTCGATGGCAGAGTCAAGACACTCCATCCCCGGGTGCACGCCGGTCTGCTCGCCCGGCCCGATCGCGCCGAGCATCTGCGGCAGTTGCAGGACCTGCAGATCAGTCGGTTCGACCTGGTTGCCGTCAACCTGTACCCGTTCCAGGCGACGATTGCCAACCCGGGCGGGAAGTTCGAGGATGCGATCGAGAACATCGACATTGGCGGCCCGGCCTTGCTCCGCTCGGCCGCCAAGAATTTTGAGTTCGTCTTGCCGGTGGTCGACCCGAAGGACTACCCTCGAGTCACCGAGCTGCTGTCACGCGGCGAGATCGATTTTGACACGCGCCGCGACTTCGCGGCGAAGGTCTTCACCCACACCGCCGACTACGACAACGCCATTGCCGGATATCTCACGCCCTGGCGTGACACCCTGCCGGCTCGAGTGACCCTCTCGATGGAGCGCCGGCAGGTGCTGCGTTACGGCGAGAATCCGCAGCAGCGGGCGGGCCTCTATGTCACGGAGGAACCGCGCGGTATCGGAGACCTCACGCAGCGCCAGGGCAAGGAGTTGTCGTTCAACAACCTGCTCGACATCGACGCGGCCATGCTGGCGGTCGCCGCCTGGACCAACCGGGTTGCGTGCGCGATTGTCAAGCACACCACACCGTGCGGCCTGGCGCTCGGCCACAGCGCGGAAGACGCGTTCCAGCGCGCCCGCGCGGCCGACCCCATCTCGGCGTTCGGTTCGGTGATCGCGTTCAATACGGTCGTCAACCGCGCGGCGGCCGACGCAATGGCGGACTTGTTCATCGAAGTCGTGGTCGCGCCGGCGTTCCATGCCGACGCACTCGCCCGCTTCGCGGAAAGGAAGAACGTGCGCGTGGTCGAGCTGCCGGTGGTGCGGGGCCAATCGGGGCTCGACTGGAAGAAGATTCGCGGTGGGTTCCTGATCCAGGACCAGTTCGCATTCAACGCCACCGAGGACGCCTGGCGGGTCGGGACCACCCGCGAACCCACGGCGCTCGAGCTGAACGACCTGCGCTTTGCGTGGGCGGCGGTGACGACGGTCAAGTCGAATGCGATTGTCCTCGCCCGCGACGAACAGACCATCGGCATCGGCGCCGGCCAGATGAGCCGGATCGATGCCGCATTTCTCGCCGTGCACAAGGCGCAACAGGCAGGCCACCGAACGGACGGGGCCGTGCTGGCATCGGACGGCTTCTTTCCGTTCCCCGACGGTGTCGAAGAAGCCGCGCGGGCCGGGATTCGGGTGATCATTCAGCCGGGCGGATCGGTCCGCGACGCCGACGTGATCGATGCGGCGAACCGGCTGGACGTGGCGATGGTGTTGACTGGAGTGAGGATGTTCAGGCATTAGGACCCACGACGACGACACGGAGCAGCGCTTGCAAGACGATCCCGACAACCGTCCACCGTACCTCTACGCGGCACTGACCTTCCTGGTCATCTTCGCGATTTACGTCGTCACCCTGTCACCGACGACGGCGTTCTGGGACACGTCGGAGTACATCGCTGCCGCCAAGGTGCTCGGCATCCCGCATCCGCCCGGCAATCCCTTGTTCACCGTGCTGGCGCACGTCTGGGGGATGCTGCCGCTGGCAGCGAACTACGCCAAGCGAATCAACCTCTTCGCGGCGTTCACCAGTGCCGCCGGTGCCGGCTTCTGGTTCCTGGTCGCGGAGCGGTGGCTGCGGAGCATCCTGCCGACCCGCGGGCCGCGGCTGGCGGCTGCGTTCGCCGGGATCTTCGCGAGCGCGATGGCGTGGACGGTGTGGAACCAGTCCACGGTCAACGAGAAGGTGTACACCGTCTCCATGCTGAGCATCGCGATGATGGTCTGGTGCATGGTGCGCTGGGCCGATCTTCCCGACTCCCCGCGGCGCAACGGGCTGCTGATCTTTGCCGCCTACCTCGCCGCCCTGACCTCGACGAACCATCTGATGGGCGTGCTCGCCCTGCCGGTCATCGCAGTGTACGTACTGTGGACCCAGCCGCGTCTGACCATGGAGCCATGGGTCATGCTGATGGCGTGGGTGCTCCTCCTCGGCGTTTCCGGCGTCCTGGGCGACAGCCTCACCGTGCTGACCCATGGCGGCAGTTGGGGGAACCCGGCGGCCGCGCTCACGTACAACGCGGCGGTCGAGGGCGCGTCGGGCGTCGCCGCGCTCACGCGGATTGGAGGGCTCCTCGGCATCGTCGCCATCGCCGGCTGGGGGGTGTACAAGGATCGCCGGAACCCGCTGCTGTATGTCGGCGTGCTCGCCGTGCTGGTGGGCCTGACACTCAACTATGTCTACCTGCCCATCCGCGCGGCGCAACATCCGCCGATCAATGAAGGCGAGCCCATCGGGTTCTTTTCCCAGGCATTGAGCGATGTGCTCAACCGGCTGCAGTACGGCAAGCCACCGGTGGCGCAGCGGATGTCACCATTGAGCGCGCAACTCGGCATGTACTGGCATTACTGGAGCTGGCAGTGGGCCAAGGACATCGGGGCGCTGGGCAGCCTCGCCACCGGCCTGTTCACCGCCCTGTGCGCCTGGGGCCTCGGAATCCTGATCACCCGCGATCGTCGGGCCGGGGTGACCGCGGCCATCCTGTTGTTCACGCTCACGCTGCTGCTGATCTACTACCTGAACTTCCGGTACATGTTCACTTACCCGAACGTCTCAGTGGACGATCGCGAGGTCCGCGAGCGCGACTACTTCTACGTCGCGTCCTTCGCGTTCGTCGGCGTGCTGCTCGCCGCGGGCTTCGCCGCCGCGATTCGCGCCACGGCCGAATGGCTGGGCGACCGGGCCACCGAGCAGCGGCGTTGGCTGGCAGGGACTCCCGTGCTCGCCCTGGCACTGATCCCGCTGTTGGGCAACCGGGTAAGCGCGCCGCGCAACCACGAGACGCTGGCCAGCGATTTCGCCGTCGACATGCTGCAGTCGGTGGCACCGTATGGCATCCTGATCACTGCCGGCGACAACGACACGTTCCCGCTGTGGTTTGCCCAGGAAGTACTCGGCATCCGGCGCGACGTGACGCTGGCGAACCTGTCGTTGATGAACACCGACTGGCACCTCCGCCAGCTCAAGCGCCGCGAAACACCGACGTTCGATCCGGCGGGCGCGCCCAAGGTGTGGCAACCCGGCAGCGACACCAACGCCGTGCCGCTCACCGGCATGCCGCCGGGCGGCTGGCAGAAGCCGGCGGGTTCGGTCTTCGCCGAGCCCATCGGGCTGCTGGACTCGCTGCAGGACGTGATGCAGGCGCCTGCGGGCGACAGCCTGCCGCTCGGCTCGATCTGGGTGAAGCTCGCCCGGCCGCAGCTGATGAAGGCCGATGTCGCCGTGCTACTGCTGATCAAGGACAACATCGGCAAGCGGCCGATCTATTTCTCGTGGAGCGACGGCCCGTACGCGCTCGGAGGCCAGTATGGCACGATGGACCTGGCTCCGTACCTGATAAGCCAGGGTATGGTACAGCAGCTGATGCCCCAGCCGGTGACGCCGGGGGGTCCGATCGTCAGTTCCCCGATGGGCTTCATGAACGTGCCGCTGACGCGAACACTGCTGTTCGACGTCTACCACCCGGAAGCGGCGGCGCACGACCGGCCGCTGGGCTGGTTCGACCCGCCATCGGCGTCAATCCTGAGCCTGTACGAAATCGTCTACCGCGGTTCGGCGCAGGTGCTGCTGCAAGTTGGCGACAGCGTGCATGCCGCGAAGGCCGCGTCGGTCGCCGATCGTATTGCGAAGTCGATCAGCGGACAGTGACCGTGACCGGGCGCCTCGTTCCGGGAATGCTGCTGATCGCGTTGGCGGCGCAGCTCCCGGCGCAGCAACCGCGAGTCGTGGAAGAAGCGAGCGGCGTCCGGGTACTCCTGCAGTCGGTGAGCGCCGTCGACGCCAGGACGGTCTGGGCGGGCGGCGCGGCTGGCACCGTGGTTCGCACGCTCGACGGCGGCGAGACGTGGGAGCGCCGCGCCGTTGCTGGAGCCGAGCGGCTCGAGTTCCGCGGGATTCACGGGATCAGCGCCTCCGAAGCATGGGCGTTGAGTGCCGGCCCCGGCTCACGATCCCGCATCTATCACACCGACGACGGCGGCGCGAGTTGGACCGAGCAATTCCGCAACACCGATTCCACGGCGTTCTACGACTGCATCACCTTCTTCGACGCGAAACATGGCGTCGCCTACAGCGACGCCTCCAATGGCAATACGGTGATCCTGCGCACCGCGGACGGCGGCGGGACCTGGGCATTGTTGCCGCAGAGCGCCGTGCCAGCGCCGCTCAAGGGTGAAGGTGGATTCGCGTCGAGCAACAGCTGCGCGATCAGCGTCGACAGCAGGCACGGGTGGATCGCCGCGAGCGAACCAGGGGCGCGCGTATTCCGCACCGTTGACGCCGGGAACACGTGGACGGTCGTGGCGGCGAACACGCCGTTCGTTCATGACAGCATGGCCGGGATCACGGCGCTGTCGTTTCGGGACGCGCAGCACGGCATCGGAGTTGCCGCGCGAGTCAACAGCGCGATGGCGGGCGATACATCGTCCGCCGCGGTAGCGACGACCGATGATGGCGGCGCGACCTGGACGTTGCGGCACCGGCCTTCACGCCCGGGCTCGCTTTCGGGCGTGGTACTGGTCCCCAAGGTGAGCGGCAAGACCGCGGTGGTCGCGTCGTACGGCGGCCTGTTCGTTACCGCGGACAGCGGCGACAACTGGACCGCCGTGACCACGAACTCCTACTGGGCCGTTCGCGCGGCGGGCCGCCGCGCGTGGGCCGTGGGACCGAACGGCAGAATTACGCGGATTGACTTCTGAGAGGTGAGCGGTGAGCGGTGAGAGGTGGGCGGTGAGAGGTGAGAGGTGAAAGGGAAAAACGACCTCTTACCTCTCAGCTCTTACCTCTCACCTCTTACCTCTTACGTCTCACGCCTTCTCCAGCAGCGTCCTGGCCAACTTCACGTACAGCCGCGCTCCTTCACGCAGCTCCGCCTTGCTGATTCGCTCGTCCGGCGTGTGTGCGACATGGACGGATCCTGGACCGAGCTGGTAGCACGTCCCCCACGACCCGTGAACTGCCAAGTCGGATGCGAACGCCACGGTCGTTGACGGCCAACCCGGAATCGATGGCGCGTGGGCGGGGGGCAACCCCGGGATGAACGTCAGCTGGATTCCGGGGCCGGCGGCCGCGCAAATGGCCGCCGGAGTGTCTTCATCGCTGCCAACCAGTCGGACCAGCAGTTCCGCGCGCGCGTGCGGGGCGATGACGTTGGGGGCTTCACCGCCTGCGATCCGGCCGATGTTGAGGGTCGACGGCCCGAGGACCGGATCGACCGGCAGCGGCACCGCGCGAATCCGCTGCAAGGCATCGAGCAGGCGATCGATCGCTGAATCGCCGAGTTCCGGGTAGCCGGAATGCGCCGCACGACCCTCCGCTTCGAGGATCACCTTGAGCGTGCCCTTCTGCGCGGTTACCAGGCGATTGTCGGTCGGCTCGCCGTTGATGAGGAATCGGCCTTTCGGCGCCAGCGCCGCCGCGGCCCGCGCGCCCGCCGATCCATCTTCCTCGTCGACCACGAACAACAAGCCGACGCGTGACTCGCCGTCCGCACGAAGTAGCTCCGCGGCGGAGACCATCGCCGCCGCGATGCCCTTGGCGTCGCAGGCCCCCCGGCCATAAATGACGTCGTCGTCCTCGCGGTACGGGAGTTCCGGCGGCACAGTGTCAAGATGCGTGGACAGCACCACGACAGGATTGCCGCAGTGCGCGAAGACATTCTCGCGACCGTCTCCCACCAACTGGCGAGTGACCTGCCAGCCGAGCCCGGCCAGATGGTCAGCAACGAACGCGGTGACCGCGTGCTCCTGCCCCGTCGGCGACGGAATGGCGAGAAGTGCGCGGGTCAGGTCGACAGGGTCAGGCCTCACGCCGGCTCCCGGTGGTCGTAGTCGAAAGTCTGCCGAACAGTATCGCCGGCGCGCGCACGTCCCAAGGCGGCGCCCCCTACCGGTCGACTACACCCACGCCCTAGGTTATTGCGGCGAGGCGTGGTGGCAGAGCGGTTGAATGCACCGGTCTTGAAAACCGGCGGGCCCGTAAGGGTCTCGTGAGTTCGAATCTCACCCACGCCGTCACGCCCCGATTCCTCCAACCCAGGTGATCACGATGCGCCGTTCTGCTCTGTGTTTCCTCTCGCTTGCGGCCCTGGCTGCCCCGCTGTCGGCGCAGGCGTTCGAGGGGGTGGTGATGATCAAGGGTGATTCGACCGACGCCAATGCACTTACCAATCAGAAGTGGTACATGAAGAGCACGCAAATGGCGATCACGGGGACGGTCCCTTCGACGTCGCCGATGGGTGGGGGCGGGGAGCTGAAGATCCTGATTGATTGGTCCACCCGGAAGATGACCATGCTGGTCCCCATCAGTCCGGAGATGGCCGGCAGAATGGGCGGGATGGGCATGAAGGGGATGAAGCGCGTCATTGATATCCCCGAGTCCAAGGCCGGAGCAACGACGGGTGTGAAGCCGCTCGGCACCTCCGAGATGATCGCCGGACACAAGTGCGACGACTACGAAGAAACCGGCACCAAGACACCCCACCAGATGTGCCTGACTACCGAGCTGGGCCACTTCACCTACCCGCAGACGGGAGGGCGCGGCCGCGGCGGCGGTGCTCCGAGCTGGGTCTCGGCCATCGGCGACAACGGCTTCCCGCTCAAGGTGTGGACGCCGGGCGGCAAGGTCGATTTTGAAGCCACGGAGGTGAAGCCGGGCCATGTACCGGCCAGCATCTGGGTCATCCCCGACGGCTACATGGAAATGCCCGGGATGGGTGGCAGCGGCGGCGGCTTCTGATCGGCGTCTGACACGCGAGGGCGCAGCGGGCCACCCACATGAGGGGCCAGCCGCTCTTTCTGAACCTCCTGACGCGAGGCGTCCAACATGCGGGTTCGCACAATTCTGCTGGCAGCTACCCTGGTGAGCCCCAGCCTGGCGCTCGGGCAGGCAACGCCGGTTGGCTCTGTGACTCTCGCGATCAGGATGACGCCCGGCTCAACGAAGTCCGCGCCGGTGCCACTGCTGGCTGGCGGTATGTCGCTTCGACTCACCGCCAGCAGTGACGGCCGACGCTCCGCCGTCACACTCGCCGCCGATGCAGACTCGGTGGGCGTCGGAGCGCTACTCGCGAACGGATGGATCCGCGTCGTCACCGGAGCCACCGACGACAGCACCGATGTCGGAATCAGCGTGCCGCCCGGCGTGCGCGCGCTGCTGCCTGCCCCAGCGGCCGACTCCATCGTGGGCGGATATCGAATGCGATTCAAGGCGCCGGCCACTGATTCGGTCGTCAAGCCCGACACGCTGTTGAAGGACAAACCCACAGCACGGCCCTTGGGTACCACCCGGATCGTCGCCGGCGCCGCCTGCGAGAACTGGCTGATTACCACCGTCAAGGACACCGTCAACGTCTGCTTCGTGGAACAGAGCCGCAGTACCGCGCCACTCGTCCAATGGATCGTGACCAAGTTGCATCTCGACCGCAGCGCCGCTGGACACCAGCTCTCGACCACGTTCTCCGGTCGCAAGTTGCTGCCGGTGCGCTTCGCCAGCATGGACTCGGCCACCGTCGTCGAATTGCTGTCGGCGAGTAGTGCGTCGCCCGCGCCGGATGCGTTCGATATCCCGCCGACATTCAAACCACTCGGCCCCGATGTCCTGAAGAACTCGATCCTTCCGGCGCTGCCCGGATTGATCCCGCACAAGCCGTGACGTGGTGCGGCACGTCGCTGGCTATGGCCGTCATGCTGGCGTCCTGCCGCGGGTCGCACGCTGCATTGCCGGTCGCCACTGGATTCGAAGACGCCGAAGGTCATCCCGTCACGCTCGCGCATCTGCCGGCCCGGCGCATCGTGTCGACGATGCAGTCGGCGACCGAATGGCTCGTGCTGCTGGGAGAAAGTGGTCGACTCGTCGCACGCACTGATTTCGACCATGAACCCGAACTCGCCGCGCTGCCGTCGATTGGCGGCGGCCTCGATCCGAGCGCGGAGGCAGTCGCTGCGCTCAAGCCCGATGTCGTGCTCGGCTGGCGCAACGGGGCGTCCACCGACCTGGAGCACGCGCTGGCGCCGTTCCACATTCCGGTGCTGTCGTTTGAAACCACCGACACTGCCGATGTCTTCCGCAACCTGACCCGGCTCGGCGTGCTCGTCGGGCGAAGCGAGCATGCCGAATCGCTCGCGACCGATCTGCGCGCCAGACTCCGCGCCGTGCAGAGTGGCGCCTGTCCCGCGGGCGCGAAGACCGCGCCGACCGTATTGCTGGTCCTTTGGACGGATCCACCGATGACCGCCGGTGGTGGCACCTGGATGACCACGCTGCTCGACGCCGCGTGCCTGCGCAATGTCTTTGCAGATGTCCAGTCGCCGTGGCCGACGGTATCGCTGGAGGCGATCACCGCCCGCCAGCCCGACTGGATCCTGACGTCACGCGGCATGCCCGGCCAGCGACTGGCCGAGCTGCGCAGCAAGCCCGGATGGCGGGAACTCGGTGCGGTCCGCGCCGGACGAGTGATCGAGATCCCGGGCGACCTGTTCGCCCGGGCCGGCCCCACGATCGCGGCGGCGGCAGCGGCGATTGTCGAGGCGAGGCGGGCGTTGGAGAGACGATAGACCATTTTTCCGGCCCGCGCATTATCTTCTGCCCCGAGTTCGGAGCGATGGCCGAGTGGCTGAAGGCGGCGGTTTGCTAAACCGTTTTAGGGGGGTAACCTCCTAACGAGGGTTCGAATCCCTCTCGCTCCGCTGACATTGTATCAGGTCGCGAGGACCGTCCTGAGGGCGCAGCCCGGAGGATCGCCGTCCCGCGACCTTCGCTGTGCCGAGCCCAAGGAGCCGCATCGTCATGACCGCACCCCGCGTCCGTTTCGCGCCGTCGCCCACCGGCTATCTCCATGTCGGCGGCGCCCGGACGGCGCTGTTCAACTGGCTGTATGCCCGGGCCACCGGTGGCACATTCGTGCTGCGGATCGAGGACACCGACAAGGAGCGCAGCACGCCTGCACACACGCAGGTGATTCTTGACGGACTATCGTGGCTCGGCGTCGGCTGGGACGAAGGGCCGTTCTTCCAAGGTGCCTACGCCGAGCGCCATCATGCCGATGCGGAGCGCCTGCTCGCCGCGGGACGCGCGTACAAGGATTATCTCACAGCCAGCGAGCTCGATATCGAACGCGCGAAGGCCAAGGCGCTCGGCGCGCCGTTCCGGTTCGAGCGCGCCCGTCACGAACTCCCAGCGGCCGAGCAGGCGCGCCGCAAAACGGCAGGAATGCCGTACGCCATCCGCTTTGCGATGCCCGATGCCGAGATCGCCTGGGACGACGCGGTACATGGCCACATTTCGTGGCAGGGCCGTGACCTGGACGATTTCATCATCTTGCGCTCCGACGGCTCCGCCATCTACAACATGGCTGTAGTATCCGATGATATAGCGATGGCAATCACGCATGTCATCCGCGGCGACGACCATATCTCGAACACGCCCAAGCAGATTGCGCTGTATCGCGCCCTCGGGCACGAGCCACCGGTGTTTGCCCACGTGCCGATGATCCTGGGTACCGATGGCAAGAAGCTCTCCAAGCGTCACGGCGCGACCGCCGTTGGTGATTACCGGGACATGGGCATCCTCCCGGCGGCGATGCGCAACTTCCTCGCGCTGCTCGGGTGGTCGCCCGGCGGCAACGATGAGATCCTGCCGGAATCCGACCTGATTGCGCGGTTCACCCTGGAGCATATCCAGAAGAAGGCCGCCGTATTCGACGCAGCGAAGCTCGAATGGATGAACGGCCAGTACCTGTCGATGCTCCCGGTCCTGGAACTGCTGGCGCCGGTGCGGCGTCAGCTGGACTTGTTGCACGTGCAAACCGAGCGTGACCTTGCGCCATTGATCGACGCGGTCAAGACACGGTCACGCACCGTGACGCACCTCGCCGAACAGATCGCCGTACGGCTGGACGCATCCCGGATCGTGCGGGACGACAAGGGTTCGCAGTTCGCCGCCAAGCTGGGCGATCGCTTCGCCGCCAACCTGCGGCTGGTCCACCAGGCGCTGAGCGTCTGCGATGCGAGCGAGTGGAATGCCGCGTTGCTCGAGGCCGCGCTCAAGCGGCTCGCCGAATCCACCGGTGTGAAGCTGGGGGACGTGATGCAGCCGATCCGTGTGGCGTTGACCGGTGGCACGGTGTCGGAACCGGTTCCGGAGCTGCTGGCGGTCGTGGGACGGGAAGAGAGTCTGGCGCGGATTGGCCGGGCGGGCGGATAGCCGGTTATCGCATCCGCCGCCAGCGAACTCTGCGCAGCACCACCCGTCCGGTCGAACGAGTTGCGAAGCAGCGAGTCGAGACCTACTCCGGCTGCCTCGGTGTGATCAGGAACAGCACCTGCGCCGCTTTCCGCCCGACTCGTTCCTGCCCCGCGGCAACCTCGGCGGCGAGCGCCTGGTGAGGTAGCGTCATGTCCGGGACCTTGGCGAGCGCAGCCACATAGTAGTCCCGCCACGCCTCGATGATCGTGCGCTCGCGGGCAGAGTCGGCGTCCGGCCGGAGCAGCGCATCGCGCGACAGCTTCCCTTCCGCATCCAGCCGCCGCTCCGCAATCCCGGCCAACTCGGCGATCGCGGCGCTCGCGTACTCGGGGTGATCTGCCGCGGTGAGGATCAACGCCGTCGCCAGCGCACAATTGCCGACGTGCTGCAATTCCGCGGCACTCACCATGTCGATCCGGTCGAGATCGTCGTGGTAGTGCTGGTCGGTAAAGTGCCACATCAGAACGCCCGGGATCCCGGCCGCCACGAACGGAGTGTGGTCGCTGCCGCCTTCGTAAGGGTTCGCCTTGACGACCCAGTCGCCACCGGTCGCGACAGACTGATCGACGCAACGCTGCTTCACAAAATCGTTGTACCAGTACGGCCAGATGTCCTTGGCGGTCATCGACTGCCCGGTGCCCCACTCGGTGTGCTGATCCTCACCGCGCACCCAGATCTTCGATGGGTCGGGCATCTTCTCGATGAGGAACGTACCGCCGGTGCGCGCCGTGTTCTCGCCGACCATGTCGAGAGACATGCCCCACTTGATTCCCTTGCGCCGGGCCGAGTCCTCGGCGATGAAGCGCTGGGTCTGCTGAATCTCCACACCCCACAACATCGTGATGGTGCGGCCAGGGTTGATCTGACCCGCTCGCAGCATCACGGCGGCCGTACGGGCCATCTCCGCCAGCAACCCCACGCCGGTGGCATTGTCGTTGGCACCCGGCTCCTGGACGTGCGCGGAGTAGACGAACCGTTCATCCGGCGCGACCGCGCCGCGAATCTCCGCGATCAGCGTGCGCTCCGGCCGCTGCTCGAACACGGTGCTCGTCACGACGTGAGCGCGCACGGGACCCGCCGCCAGCGCGGCGTTCAACGAATCGCGAGCGGCGAGTGACACATACACCGCAAACACCCGCGCGGCGGTGTCGAAGGGAATCGCGCTGAAGGTGATCGCCGTGCGATTCTTTTCCTGCTGGTTGTACGCCGGCAGCCGCTGACCGATGAACACGCCGACCGCACCGCGGGTGGCTGCCCGCTGCACGAATCCCAACGCGGCGCCATTGGCTCTGCTCCCGCGCGGCACGCCGCCCGGTGACTCGCTATAGGCAATCTTGCCGCGCACGCTCGCCCGGTCGAGCTCGGCGTCGGTGCCGGCACCGACATCGACCACTTCCGCGTCGACGCCTCCCGGTGGCGTGGACCACGAGTTGCTGGGCAGCATGTTGTGGTTGCTCGACCACTGCTCGAGCGGCGCCACGTGGCCCGCCAGTGTGATCGACGCATCCAGCGGCGACCACACCAGGCCGCGCAACGGGCGCGACTCGATCCGATAGGTCAGCCGCCCCGGCGCGCCGGGCGGCTGCTCCGGGATGTACCCGACGCCCTGAGGTACATACCCCGCTGCCGCCAGCAGGTGGGTCACGCTGTCGATCGCCGCGTCGAACCCCCGACTGCCCGGGTCACGGTAGAACTGCTGGACGTAGTTCGTGGTCGCAAACGCGCGGTCCCCCGAGAGGATTCGTGCGATCGGACCGGTGATCGGCGCATACGCCGTGTTCGGAGCCAGCGGCGGCTGCGACGATTGCGCCCATGCGAACACCGGCACGCAGAGTAACACGCTGGCTGAACGGATGATCCGGTTGCAGCGAACCACGGCATTCCTCACGGCAGGCGGCGTTCGCGGCGCTTGGCGGGCGACGTCAGGCAAAGGCGCCGGCACGGAACCGCCAGCACCGATCGAGGAATTCGTCCAGCCAGCCGCGCGCAATGAACGCATCCACTGCCGCACCGGTCGCGGCCGCGTCGTTCCCCCAGAGCGCCGCACGCTTGGGGCCGTCGCCGAAGTCCGCCTGAATCACCGAACGGTCGTGATCGGACCAGACGGTGGGGAGGTCGCTGCCGAACCGCCCGGCGACGCCGTTCACGCCGGGCCCGCCGATGGTGATCGTGGGGCTCTCATGAAACATTGGCGTGTCGAACCACGCCACGTCACTGACGATCACCGCCCGGCGGTAGGGATGACCCGCGCCACGGCCGTCGACAGCGTCCTTGAGCAGGTGCGCGGCGAAACAATCGTCCGACGTCGGACCAACGTCGGCCGAGATGACCAGCACGACCGTTTCGGCGTTGTCGATCAGCTTCATCCGTGCTTGCTCGTGTCCGGAGGTGTTCGCTGGTTCCGCTTGAATTCGCGCTCATGTTCCTTCTGCTGGTGCAGGTCCTTCACGGCCTCCTTGAACTCATCATAATTCTCTGACCGGCGCGCGGCCTCGAACAGGTCGGCGCGCATCTGCTGCAGCTGCTGGTTGAATTGGTAATTCGACATGTTCCCCTGCAGCTTGATCGGCAGCAACGCAAGCAGCGCGGTCGGGATCTTGAGCGGGCCGAGGTAGATCCACTTCTGATCGAGCCCGACGGTCTTGCCGCCGATCTTGGTGGTCCAGCTCGGCAGCGCTGTCGGCGACTCGGCGCGTTCCTTCGCCATCTCCTCGAGATACGACTGGATGATCTTCGCCACCGCGCTGTCGGCCAGTTCCGCCGGCGACTGGCCCGTGAGTGCGCTGGCGATCTGACGCGGCGACTCGGGCAGGGGCTGCACCCACAGGCGCCCATCGCCGAAGCGCGGTCGGATGCCGGGTGGCCCGCCGCGCGGCGGTGTGTCGACCGGCGCCGGTAGCATGGCCTGCGCGAGCGTCGCTGCCGGCGTCATGCGCGGCGTGACCAGCGGTGCCGCCAGCGCGGGTCCCGCCGCTGGCGCGGGATGCGCCGTTGGCCTCACCGTCGCCGCACGGCGCCGATCACGCGCGTCCGGCAGCGTCACGGCGCGCACCGAATCGCCCAGTGCAATGGTGCGCACGGAGAGGGTCGTGGGGACGCGCGGGTTCGGCGACCAGATCAACAGGTACACGAGGGGTATGTGCACCGCGGCTGCGATGACCCAGAGCCACCACGGGATACGGGACCGGCGCGGCAGGTGGAATTCCCGGTCAGGTCGTGCCGGCACCAATCGCTCCTTCGCACGCTGCCAGCGTACGGCCAAGGCGCGTCACCGCTTCCCGCAGCCTCGCGGGCGGCACGGTCAGGGCGATGCGGACAAAGCCCTCGCCTCCCGGGCCAAACCCGCTGCCCGGCAACGTGACGACTCCCTCCTCCTCCAACGCGCGCGAGCTGAATTCGGCCGAGGGCAATCCTGCCGGCAGCGGCACCCAGAGATACATCGCTGCCTTGGGCGTTTCCACCGCGAATCCGCCTTCGGTCAACGCGGCGACGGCGACGTCGCGACGGCGGGTCAGTTCCTCCACAATCGGACGGTTGAGTTCTTCGGCGTGATCCAGCGTCCAGGCCGACGCCTGTTGCAGCGCCAGGAACGGCCCGGTGTCGATGTAGCTCTTCACCTTCGTGAGTGCGCCGATGAGCGTGGCATTTCCGATCGCAAAGCCGACCCGCCACCCCGTCATCTGGAACGACTTCGACATGGAGAAGAATTCCACCGCCACATCCCGCGCACCCTCGATCTCGAAGATGCTCGGTGCGACGTACCCGTCGAAGGTGATGTCGCAGTACGCATTGTCGTATGCCAGTACGATGCCGTGCTTGCGGCAGGCCGCGACCAGGCGCTCCAGGTAGTCGCGCGGCGCGATCGCCGCCGTTGGATTGTTTGGATAGTTGACATAGGCGACCTTGGCGCGACGAAGCGTGTCCACCGGCAACTGATCGAGCTCCACGAGAAACCGGTTTTCCGGCCGGAGCGGAACGATGACCGGCTCCGAACCCGAGAGCACCGCCCCACCGATGTAGCCCTGATACCCAGGCTCGGGCACGATCACGGCATCACCCGCGTTGCACACAGTTAACGGAAGATGGGACAACCCTTCCTTCGACCCGATCAACGGGAGCATCTCCTTCACCGCATCAAATCGTTGCCCGAACCGCCGCTCGATCCATCCTACCGCCGCCTCGCGAAACGCCGGAAGTCCCTGCTGGAACCCATACTTGTGCATCGCAGTCACATTGAGGGCTTCACGCAGCGCATCAATCGTCGCGGCCGGCGGCGGGCCGTCCATGTCGCCTGCGCCGAGATCGATTACATCCATTCCAGCGGCGATCAGGCGCCGCTTGATCGTCGGAATGTTCGCCAGCGTGTAATCCGGCAGCCGCGCTACCCGCTCACTGAGCTTGATCATCCTGTCTCATCTCCGCGAACCGGATTCCGCAATATTCCGACACCCGGGATCTCCACCTCCACGACGTCACCAGCGGCGATCGTCCCCACACCATCGGGCGTGCCGGTGAGAATCAGGTCGCCTGCTTCCAGCGTCATGATGTGGCTGATGTACGCGATCAGCTCGGGAATGCCGAAGATCATGTCGCTGGCGGGTGCCCGCTGACGCTCCTCGCCGTTCAAGCGGCCGATGACTTCCAGCTTGCGCCAATCGAGCCCTTCGCCGACCACCGGTCCGACCGCACAAAACGTATCGAACCCCTTGGCGCGGCCCCACTGTCCGTCGGTCTTCTGAAGATCGCGACAAGTAACATCGTTGGCGCAGGTGAACCCACGCACATGGGCCATCGCGTCATCCTTCGCGACCCGCCGCGCGCGCTTCCCCATCACGACGCCGATCTCGGCCTCGTATTCCACCTGGCGGGACTCGGCCGGCATCACGATCGCGTCGCCCGTGCCAATCAGTGACGAGGGCGGCTTGAAGAACAGCAGCGGCTGCTTCGGGACGACGTTGCCGAGCTCGCGCGCATGCGCCGCGTAGTTGCGGCCGACGCAGACGATCTTGCTCGGTTGCACCACTATCATGTCGCGGCTCCGATTCCGTGCCTGGCGAAGAAGTCCTCACACTTGGTTCGCACGTGTGCCCACGACCCAATCACGCGTTCGGCCGGGGGCAATCCTTCCAGCAGCATCGGCCCATAACGCCGGGTGATCACTCGCCGGTCAAGCAGCAACACCACCCCCACGTCCTCGGCCCCGCGAATCAGCCGCCCGAACCCCTGCTTCAGCTTGAGCGCCGCGTGCGGCAGCAGGTAGCCGAAAAAGCCGTCCTCTCCCTGCTCGGCGAGGCGCTCCAGCCGCGCCGCAGTGAGCGGCTCGGACGGCACCTTGAAAGGTAGCTTGGCGAGCACCAGCCCACGCAGGGCTCGACCTGGAACGTCAACGCCTTCCCAGAACGAGTCGGTGCCGAGCAGGATGGCGTTGCCGGCCTCGCGGAAGCGGCGAATCAAGTGGTCGCGCTGTCCCTCGCCCTGCACCAGGATCGGGAAGCGGTGGCCCAGCTGCTGGCGGACCGCGATCGCCGCGCGACGCAGTGCGGCGTGCGACGTGAACAGGACAAAGATGCCGCCGTCGCTGGCCCACGCGAGATCGTGAACGACCTGGGCGATTGCCGCGTCGTGCGCCGCCTCATCTTCGCGCGGGTCAGGAATGTCATCGGGCAAGCCGAGGAGGCAGTGGTCTTCGTACGGGAACGGCGACGGGAAGATCTCCTGCACGGTCACCGGCGAGCCTTCGCCGGCGAGTCCGATGCGCGACGCGAGAAAGCTGAACTCGCCGCCGGCGGCGAGCGTGGCGCTGGTGAGGGCGACCGTTTCCAGGCGGTCGAACAACAGCTCGCGCAGCATCGGTGCGAGGTCCAGTGGCACTGCCGACAACTGTAGCGCCTGCGACTTGGTGCCGGTGCGTTCCATCCAGCGCACCTCCGGCGGGCGCCCGGCGGCCGGGCGCAGCGTCGCGTTGAGCCCGTCGATCAACGCTTCCAAGCGGCGCACGACGCCGCGGCATTCGTTGATCAGTTGCTGTCTGCGCTCGGTCGTCTCGGCCTGCGCCATGCGATCGGCCACGGTTTCGACCAGCTCCGCCACCGTCCGGAAGCCGGCCACCGTATGGTCCAGCTCACGCGTCAGGCCTGCGTCCCAGATTGCGTGGCGGCTGAAGTCCTCGTCGAGCCGTAGCTGGCCGGCTGGACCGGCGCCGACATGTTCGAACAGCCGCAGGAAGACGGCTTCCGCACTGGTACGCGCCTGCGCCACCGCCGGCAGCAGCCGCTCTCGCAGCAAGTCGAGCGAGGCGCGGTTCAACAGGTCGTCCGCGGTAGTGAGGTCGTATTGCAACGCGGGCAACAGGCCCTTCCCCTTCCGCTCGAGCCGGTTGAGCAGCCGCTGCGCACCGCGACTCGACACCTGGACACCGAGGTGGCCGGCGGCGACGTCTTCGAGGTGATGTGCCTCATCGAGGATCAATCGATTGTAGGGCGGGAGCACCGCGGCTTCTTGCCAGTTGTCCGATGCCTGCCGCACCGCGAGGTCCGCGGCGAGCAGATGATGATTGACCACCACGACATCGGCTTGCGCCGCGCGCCGTCTCGCCTGGAACACGAAGCACCGGTCGAAGTGCCGGCAGTGGAGCCGCGGGCACAGGTCGGCCTCCGCGGCCACCTCGTCCCAGACCTCGCTCGACGGCGCGACCGGCAGGTCGGCCAGTGTGCCGTCCTCGGTATGCGCCGCCCACGCAGTCAGGTTGACGAGTTCGTCGAGCTTGTCGCCCTCGAGCAGCGAATGCTGGTTTGCGGACGCCGTTTCCAGGCGCATGCGGCAGAGATAGTTGCGCCATCCCTTGAGCAGCGCGAACGTCGGTTCGTACTCGTCGTCTCCGAGGGCGCGCCGCAGCAGCGGCAAGTCCTTGCCAACCAGCTGTTCCTGCAGGTTGATGGTGTTGGTCGACACCACGGTGCGTTCGTGGTTCGCGCGCGCCCATGCCAGCGCCGGCACGAGGTAGGCGAACGACTTGCCGACACCGGTGCCCGCCTCGAGCAGCAACACTCCACCATCGTTGTAGGCGTCGGCCAGGTGAGCCGACAGGTCACGCTGGCTCTGTCGGTTCTCGTAGCTTCCCAGTTCGCGCGCGATCGGGCCGTGCTCGCCCAGTTGCGCGATGACATCGAACGGATCGATGCGGATGACCGGCGTGGCCTTCGGCACCTCGACGACGACGTACAGATGCTCACCGTCATTGCTGACAATGCCGAACCCGATGCCACCGTCGTGTGCGCGCGCGGCAATCGACAGGTCGGCCATCGACGGCTCGAGCCGCCCCGTGGGATGATTGTGGAGCAGCATCTCGCCGCGACGCGCGGTGCCGGCGAGCGCGAGGACGCAGTCGGCGGTCCCGCGCGCCACCGCTCGCGCCGACGTCAGCACACCGGCGTCGCTTACCGTGGCGACAAAGGACACCTCGTTGCCCGACGCGGCGCGGATTTCACGCCGGAGCACCTCCCGCGCGGCGGGAGAGAGGCGATCCGTCACGTCTTGAGTTCCCGCTTCTTCGCCGCCGGGAACAGGACGTTGTTGAGGAGCAACCGGTAGCCGGGTGAATGCGGATGCAACGACAGGTCGGTCGGCGCGTTGCCAATCGCATGCTGCGGGTCTTCGGGATCGTGTCCCCCGAAGAAGGTCCACGTCCCCTTGCCGCGCTCGCCGTGGATGTACTTGACCCACGGCGCACCGGGCTCGTCCGCCAGCACCACGACGTCGGCCTTGAGCCGGCTGCGCCGGAACGAGGTCGTGAGGCCGTAGAAATCCGGGATCACCTGACGCTGGTTCTGGACCAGCATGGTTGCCACCGGATCGATCTTCGCCGAGAAGTTGAACAGGTCGAACGCACCGAGCGGCTGGCGTTCGCTGGTGTTGACCTGATGGCCGTCGATGTCGCTGAACGCGGCCAGTGACGGCGACAGTTCCAGCTGTGCATCGCGAAACGCAAGCGCCTTGTCCCAATGCATCTTGCTCGACGCCAGCGGATCCATTGGCGTCCCGTCGGCATATGCCGCGGCGATGTCGAGGCCCTCGCTCGCCAGCGCCAGATCAAGCGTTTCCGTTGCGGTGCACATCGCGAAGAGGAATCCGCCGCGCTCGACGAATGCGGCAATTCGCTGGGCAACCGCGCGCTTGAGATCGGGGACGTTGGCGAAGCCCAGGCGCGCCGCGGTGCTCTGGTGCAGCTGCATCATCGCCTGCAGCCAGGGCGCGCCGGCCGACGTGATCGCGAACTTGGAATACTGTCCGGTGAAGTCCTCATGGTGCAGGTGCAGCCAGTCGAACTTGTCGAGCCCGTTCGCGATCACCTCGGGATCCCACACACGCTGAAAGTGGATGCCGGCATAGTTCAACACCATCGTGACGGCATCGTCCCACGGCGCCGCATCGGGCGGTGCATATACGGCGACCTTCGGGACCTTCTCGAGGGGAATCGCGTCCATGTTGCTCGCCTGGATTTCACCCTTGATCGCGACGACAGTCGCGTCATCCACCGGTTCCATCGTGACGCCGGCCAGCGCGGCGTCCCGCTGCAGGGCGTCCGATGCCGGCAGCAGGAACGCCCCGTTGCGATAGTTGAGCAGCCACTCGCCCCGCTCGCCGCGCTCCAGCGCGCGGAACGCCAGTCCGTACGCCTTCAGGTGCTCGTCCTGGGCATCGTCCATGGGGATCACGTACGATGTCGCCCGCGCGGCCGAACCGAGGATCCAGGACCGGCGCGGCAGGAACAGCCCCGCGCTCGCGGCGATGCCGGTGCGGACGAAGTCACGCCGGCGCATGGCCTGCCTCACGGGATCGTGCCACGGAGGGCATCGCGAAGTCGCCGCGCTTCGGGCACGACGGCGCTCTCCGGATCGTCGAGGATCAGCTGCTCGAGCTCACTCCGAGCCTCCGCCGGCCGGCCGGCGGCGATGCTGAGCCGCGCGATGTCCAGTCGAGCCGCAGCTCTGGCGGCCGGCGCCTCCTTGGCGTCGGCTGCGTGCAGAAGCCGCAGTGCGCCGGCGGTATCTCGCGTCGCCAATGCGATCCGCGCCGCGAGCAGGCGCGTCTCCGCCGCGCCACCCGGCTTGAGCGTCGTCGCGAGCGCCGCAAGTCCGCTGATCGCGCGAGCCGAATCGCCGCGCTCGAGGGCACTTAGCGCGTTACCCAGCGCAGGAACCGAGTCCACGCCAATCGCCTGGATCAGGGTGAGCAGCGTCACGCGCGCCAGCGCCTGTTCGCGCTCCTCGTCATACGGTCCCGCCTGCTTGAGCAGATCGTTGGCACCGGCGAGATCCCCGCGAAACAACCGCAGCCGCCCCCGGAGGTCGAAACCCTGGACGCTCGAATCGCGGACGATGAGTTGTTCGGCACGCGACAGGTCGCCGCTGCGCACCCACGCCAGCGCCACGCGGCGCGCCAATCGATCATGCTCGTCCACATCCACCTTACTGCCCAGCTCGCCGAGGGCGCGCTCCGCCTCCGCCGGCTTCCCTTCCGCGATCAGCACCTCCAGCAGCGTTGTCGATGCCGCCGTCGCCATCCCGCCGGGAACCGCCGGACTCGCTGCGATGACGGCAAGCACCCGTCGCGCGTTGCGCTCGTCACCTGCGTCGGCAAACGCGCGCGCGGCCGCCATCATCGTCTGCGCCATTGCCGGACCCGACTCGCGTTGGCCGATGGCCTCCAGCGTGGCGGCACCGGCGAGGCGCGACGCCCGGTCGACGCGGCCGTGCAACTCGTCGAACAACGACCGCAGCAACGCCGTCGCGCCCTCCGGATCCGGCGGCAGCGCGGCGCGGAGCATCGCCAACCCTTCCGCCGGCTCGCCCCAGCGTCCCAGCAGCAGGCCGAGCATCTGGCGCGCCTCGCGCGAACCGTCCTTCTGCAACGTTTCGCGGGAGAGCCCGCGCTGCGCGGCCGGCAGCTGCGCAAGCGCGCCAACCGCGCCGTCGCGGAACGGCGGCGTTGCCCGTACCACGACGACCCACGCCTCCGTCGCACCCGCCACATCGCCCGCGCGTTGCAGCAGCTCGGCGCGTTCGATCGTCAACGCGCCGGCGCCCAGGCGCTGGCGACCGAGATCCAACGCTAGCCTGGCCTGCAGCAGGTCACGCGACTGAGTGGCTGCTTCCAGCCATTCGCGGTACGGATCGTCGTCCTTCGGCGCCCCGGCCGACCAGCGCTCAACGTACTTGCGGGCCGAATCCGACTGGCCGGCGGTGGCGAAGGCCCGCACCGCGACGCCGAGGATGCCGACGCTGGTCGAATCCGCCGCGAGCGCCCGTTCGACCAATGGCATCAGCTCGGCCCGGCGGTCCAGTCTCGGCAACACGTGCTCCATCCCCAGCAACGCGCCGACGCTGGCCGGCTGCAGCTTGAGAATCGCGGCGTATTGCATCGCCGCGTCGGCATAGGCGCCGTTGCGTTCGGCCATCAGCGCCCGGCCCAGCGGAGTGGTCGTGCTGTTGGTCTGTACCTGGGCTGCGGCGAGCGCCGGCCAAACGAGGAGAACGAACGCCACCCAGCGCAACGAGAATGGTCCCCGCCAGGGTCCGCGGCGGGCGGTCACGGCTTCTGTCCCTGCGTCAGTCGCTGGAAGTAGTCGACGACGCGGCGCCGCTCATCGGGCGACAGGTGCTGCAGCGATTCCCAGCTTGGGAACCGGATCTCGCCGACCCCGTTGCGCAACCGCGGATCAAGCGCCGGAGGGATCGTCGGCGGCGCGTCCCTGGCGGTGGTACTCTGCCGCTCCTTGTTCTCGTCGTCCTCCTCGCCCTGCAGCGTCCGCCCAGCGTCGAGCATGCGCTTGAACAGCTTCTGCTGCCGGTCGACGACATCCTGGTTGAGGCGACCGCCTGCGAGGGTCTTCGACAGGTCCTTGGCCTCGCGCGCCAGCTGTCCGGCGCCCGGCAACTGCCCGCCGGCGCGCATCCGTTCGAGCTGCTGTGCCAGGGCACGTTGCTGCAATGCCATCTGCATCAGCTGCTGGGCGTCTATCTGACCAAGCTGCATCATGCCGGCGCCCTGCTGTGCCAGCCGGCCCTGGTTGCCGGCCATCTGCTTCATCTGCTCCATCGCTTCCGGCACGCCGCTTCCCGACTGCGATCCGTTGATCCTGTCCTTGGATTGCATGAGCGAGAAGGCCGCCACCGCGAGTGCATCGACGGCATCACCGGACTTCTCGTCGGCGTCGCGCACGCTGGGACTCGCCGCCGCAACCGCGTCGATCGCCTCGCGCATGAGTCGACGCGCTTCGGCGAGCGCGACGCCCGCCTGCGGTGACACCAGCGCGTTCATTGCCGCGGCGGCGGCGACCTGCTGCATTACCTTGCCCGCGCCCTCCTCGACGATTCCCTCGTCAATCCGCGCCTGCGGCAGCAACGCACCCTGCTGGAATGCCTGCGCGACCGCGAGCTGACGTTCTGCCAGGCGCACCGTTTCCTCGAGGGCTCGCTCCAGCGCCTGCTTCACTTCGGCACGCATCTCCGCCTGCATGCCCTGGCGATTGTCGTCGATCTGCTTCGAGAGTGGATTGAGTTCGTCCTCCGCCTGCTTGCCCTCCGCCTGCGCCGCCCCGGTCTGGCCGGTCTGGCTTGACTGCGCTGCCGCGCGCATCTTCGCGGCGGCATCACGCGCCTGCTGTCCCGCCTGCTGCAGTCCTGCGCGCGCCCGCTGTGACGGCGACTGCTGCGCCGCACGGTCAAGCCCGTTACCCAGCGAATCCGCCCGCGTGGCGAGGGCGGTCTCGGCCTTGGCCGTCTTGCCGCTGTCATTGTGCGCGAGCCGGTCCGTCACTTCGTGCTGTTCGCCGGCCAGTTGCTTGGCGTCCTGCGCCAGGTTCGCCAGATCGGTCTCCAGCGCGGCCCGCCTGAACAGGTCGCGCGCCTGGTCCAGGGCTTCCTTCAGCATCGCCTGCTGCCTGGCGAGATCCTGCAACGCCTCGCGAGTCCGATCGGCGTCCAGGTCCTTCAAAGCCTGCTGCAGCGAGGCGAGCTTGGCACGCAGTTCCGGCGAGAGCGCCTTGTCCAGCAGTCGGTTGATCTCGCCGAGCTCACGCGCCAGCGCCGAATCGGACACGCCCTGGCGCTCGGCCGCGTCGCGCAGCTGCTCGATCGCCTTCTGCAGCTTGGTGGCGTCAGCCAGGAGTTGCTGCTGGGCGTTCGCCGCTGCCTGCGCCTTGCGAGCGGCGTCGCTGCTGAGCGGATCCTTCCGGCCATCCTGACCGGCCCTGGCACTCGCGGTCACGGGATCGACGCGCTGGCGCTCGCGCGCCAGATCCTCCTCGGTGCGCTGCACGCGCACCGCCTGCCGGCTCATCGAATCGAATGCAGTCGCGGTCGCGGCGGTGACCCGCAGCCGGGCCGCACGTTGCTCCGCTTCGGTCGGTATGCGCACGACAAATTCGCGCGACCGTCCCACATGGCGCGCCGGTGCGTTGTCCTTCGCGGTGGCGACATATCGCAGCGTGTCGCCCGGCCCGAGCCCAAGCGCGGCCAGGTCGACCGCAGTCGTGATCAGCGCCCGGTCACCACTGTTCGGCGGCACCGACAGCACAGTGCGCGTGATCTTCGCGGTGTTGCCACGTCGAGTCTCCAATGCGGCCGCCGTGATGCCGTGGTCGTCGCGAATGCCGACGACAAGTGCCAGCGACATTGACGGCGTCGCTACGGTGTCGGCGCCCGGGACCGGGATCTCGACGACCGGCGCACTGTCGACCACTATGCGGATCGGCAGCGACGGCAACTCGCCCTCGAGCGCGGCGCCGTTGGCGGGCACAACGCTGAGGCGCCACAGCCCGGATCGCCCGGGGATGAGTTCGCCGCTGAAGCTCGAACCGCTGACACGAAGCAGATCGTCGTCCGCGGGGCCACGCAGCCGAGCGGTAGCAAGAGCGGTCGTCGAGCGTCCCGCCACGGACAGGCGCGTGCCTTCGGGCAAGACCAGCGTGTCGCCGGCGGTCGGTAGCGCTTCATCCTCGAGACCGAGATAGCCAGGATAGTGTGCGGTCACCGTGAACGCGCCGAGAAACGCCGCCAGCCGTACGCCGATGCGCACCTCCGGCGACTTGCGTCCGCCCGCCTCCATCCGCGCCACGAGGTCCGCCGCCAGCGGCGGCGTGGTGAACGTGGCGTTGCCGTCACCGTCGAGCGGCACCGCCGTCACCCGCCACGCCTCACCGGGAGCCCGCGTGTACAGCATCGCACGACGATGGCCGATCGCGGTCATGTCGAGCACCGCTCGCTCGCCGCGCGCCACGGTCGTGCTGCGGGCCCGGAGTCGCACGGGAGCTACCACGGCACGCCACGCGCGGATCGGGTGCCACAACGTGGCCGGCGCACCCGTGGCGGGACGCGCCGCGGTCAGGCCGACCAGCGCCAGGGCGAATCCCGCTGCCGCGCAGCGCGTCAGATAGCGCTGGCGACCGAGCGCGGGGGCGAGCATTTCCGGCGCGCGCGAACGGACCTCTGCGGCGCGCAGCGCCGTCGCAGCCGCGTGCAGTGAGCCGCTGGTCCCGGCGGCTGGCCGGTCAAGCACCGTCGTGAGCGCTCCGTGTCGCCACGCGCCCGCTTGTTCGAGGCCGTGCCCGACGCGGCGGGCGTCAAACCGGTGAACGGCCCTGCCAGCAATGACCAGACTCACGCCGAGAATGATCGTGACCGACACCCACGCAGCCAGCACCCACGCCGGGGCGACGAGCCATCCACCTCGTGCCATCCACGCGGCTGTCGTGAATACAGCTACGGCAACGGCCACACCGGCGAGCAGGCGCGCGAGTCCGGACGCGCCGCGGAGCGGACGTGCCACGATGTCGAGCGCCTGGTCGAGTGAATTCGCCACCATCAACCGCCGCCGTAGCCCACGGCGTAGGCAAACAGGTTCACGCCCATGCGAAGCGCCGCTTCGTGCTTCGCCGGCGGATCGTGGTGCACGGCTTCATCCTCCCAGCCATCACCGAGGTCACACTGATACGTGTAGTACACGACCAGCCGTCCGTTGACGAAAATTCCGAAACCCTGCGCCGGCTTGCCGTCGTGCTCGTGGATCTTCGGTACGCCGGCCGGAAAGTCATAGATCAAGTGGTAAATGGGATGGTCGAGCGGCACTTCCACCAGCGGACGATCCGGAAACAATGCCTTGATCTCACGGCGGAATGAGGCGTCCAGGCCGTAATTGTCGTCGACGTGCAGGAATCCGCCCTGCAGAAGCCAGCGCCGCAGGATTTTCAGGTCCTCGTCGCTCCAGTGGATGTTGCCGTGCCCCGTCACGTGCAGGAAGGCGACATCCCAAAGTTCCGGATCGGTGAGCCGTACCGCAACTTCGCGCGGGGCCACCGGAATCGTGGTGCGATCGTGAATTGCCGCGAGCAGGTTGGGAAGACTGGACGGATTGGCATACCAGTCGCCGCCGCCATCGTAATGGAGCCGCCCGATCGTGAGCGGCGGAGTGCGACCCGTTGCCTGCGCCCCGAGGCGAGGCAAGGCGATGACGAGCAGGCTCACCAGGAATCGACCAAACATCATCGCTGCGCCGTCACCAGGCGATACGCCTCGTTACGCGCCAGTCCAAAGCGGGCCGTCACCATTCGCATCACATCCTTGCGGGAATCTCCAGCATCGAGGCGCTCGGCAATCGCGGCGGCCACCTCGGCCGGGTCAACGATGATCCCGGTGGCGTCGTCAGCGGACTGGCCGGCAAGCAGCACCGTCACTTCACCCAGCGGTTCCGTCATTTCGTAGAACGTGCGCAGCGCCGACAACGTGCCACTGCGAATGTCTTCATGCAGCTTCGTGAGTTCACGGGCCACGACCGCGTGCCGCTCGCGGCCGCACAGCGCGATGAGATCCTCCAGCAACTCGCCGAGCCGGCCCGGGGCCTCGAAAAAGACGACGGTCATGGGCTCGCCCGCCGCGCGTTCCAGCCAGCGGCGCCTCGCGGCGCCTTTGCGCGGAACGAAGCCGACAAACAGGTATCGATCGCCAACGAGCCCCGAAGCGGACAGCGCCGCCGCCACTGCCGACGGTCCTGGGATGGGAATCACGCGGATTTCCGCCGCCCGCGCCGCCGCAACGATCTCCGTCCCGGGATCGCTGATCGCCGGCGTACCGGCGTCGGTCACCAGCGCCACGTCGCGGCCTTCCGCGAGGAGTTGCAACAGTGCCGCCGCCCGCTTTTCGGTTGAATGCGCGTGATAGGAAACGAGTCGCGGATGCGCGTCGATGGAAGCGAGCAGCCCGAGCGTGCGCCGGGTATCCTCGGCTGCGACGGTATGGACGCTCCGCAACGTCTCGGCCGCACGCGGCGACAGATCGCCGAGGTTCCCCAGCGGAGTGGCGACGACGTAGAGGGTGCCGGTGGGCATGGGTGAAAGAAAACCGAAAGAAGGGTGGTCCGCCAAGACGCCGGAGCGAGACGCTTCCGCAGGACGGCCTCGGTGAGCCCGCGGCCGCCGTGCTGCCAAGGCCGAGGGTGCGCAAAACCTGCGGCGGCCGCGCCAGCGAACCGCAGACGCCCGCAGGAAGTGGCACGCTCCGAGCCTGGAGCGGTGGGGCCTACACCGCCAGGTGCTGCTTGATCTTCGCTTCGAGCGACGGCCGCGGGTGCGCCCCGATCAGCGTATCCACGTGCTTCCCATCCTTGAAGAAGACCAGCGTCGGAATCGAACGGACGTTGTATTTCATCGCCGTCGCCTGATTGGTGTCGACATCGAGCTTGGTGATCTTGACCTTGCCGGCATACTCCTTGGCCAGCGCCTCGAGCGTCGGAGCGATCATGCGGCACGGTCCGCACCACGTCGCCCAGAAGTCCACCAGCACGAGGCCCTTGGCGTTGCTGACCTCGCCGTCGAATGTCATGTCGGTCACTGCTACCGTACTGTGGCTCATTTTCCCCGCCGCTCGTTGTGATCTCGCATTAGGTTCACCTGCATGAAGCCGACCATCGCCCATCTCGGCATCGCCGTCACCGACCTGGATGCTGCCTTGGCATTCTACACCAACGTGCTGGGCGTCGCGTGCCGCGGCCCGGAATACGTCGACGGGGCCCGCATCGTTCATCTCGACTTCGGCGAGTCGGAAGTGGAACTGCTCGAGCCCGCCACGTCCGACTCGCCGATCGGTCGGTTCCTCGCCAAGCGCGGTCCCGGCCTGCATCATGTCTGCTACCGCGTGCCGGATCTCGATGCGGCCCTCGCCGCCTGTCGCGAACTCGGCTACACGTTGATCGACGACGCTCCTCGCGCGGGTGCCAGCGGCTGCCGAATCGCCTTTCTACATCCAAAGTCGACCCACGGCACGCTGATCGAGCTGACCGAATAGCCCCCGCTGCCGTGCATAACACCAGGTTACTCCATACTGTTCCCCGGCTTGCCGGTGTCACATGGCTGGTTGACATGGCCTGCCTCGGCGAGGTCGAAGTTCTCGACCAGCCAGCCGTCCTTGGCCTTTACCACGTCAATTGAAATCGTGACCTTGCAGCCATTGTGCGCGAGCTCCGTGGTAACGCTGCGCAGGCCGGACTTGCTCGACGGAACGTCGCCAAGCGTGCGGGCTTGGACGCCATGCAGAAACATCTGCATGATCATGATTCGCTTTTCGTAATCTTTCGGACGGGTTTTCGATACTGGTCCCTTGGCGTTGCCCCATAGCTCGGCCATGCGGGTGAGGTTGCTGTCCGCCAGCGCGCGCATAAACTCCTCCACCGCCTGGGAGGGTGTCTTCGCGGCCCGAGTGGCCTGGGCGGTCAGCGCTACCGGCGCACCGAGCAGCAGGAACACCGCAAGACCGCGCGGCGCGAATGTCGGCATGAAGCGTCTCCAGACGAGGCGTGAGAAGCGAAACGTAATACTCCGGAACCTGAATGCGACCACTGCGTCTCTACGTCAATGTTGACCACGTGGCCACCCTGCGCCAGGCGCGCAAGACGGACGAGCCCGATCCGTTCGCCGCGGCGCGGGAAGCCGAGGCTGCGGGCGCGGATGGCATCACGGTGCACTTGCGCGAGGATCGCCGGCACATACAGGACCGGGACGTCGAGGCGATCGCCGCCGGCGTCAGGACGGTGTGCAACCTCGAGCTGGCCATCCGTGACGAAATCGTGTCCATCGCCTGCCAGCTCAAGCCGTACCAGGTCACCATTGTCCCGGAACGACGTGAGGAGATCACCACCGAAGGTGGCCTCGACCTGTCGCAACGTGACGCCCGGCTCCGCACCGCGATCCGGCGCCTCGACGAGGCGGGTATCCACCTCTCGCTGTTCATCGACCCCGATCTCGCCACCATCGACGCAGCCAAGGACCTCGGGGTGCCGGCGATCGAGTTGCACACCGGCCGATACTCCCATCATTGGCGAGATGGCAATGCAGCGCTGGACGAACTGCGGCGAGCCGCCGATCATGCGGCGGCGATGGGCCTCGCCGTGCACGCGGGGCACGGCCTGACATATCACAACGTGCAGCCGGTCGCCCGGATCGAGGCGATCGAGGAGCTCAATATCGGACACAGCATCGTCAGTCGCGCACTTTTCACCGGTATCGCGACGGCGGTGCGTGAGATGAAGCAGCTGTTGACCGAGGCGCGAACGTGAGCAGTACTTCGCGTCGCGCTGACTTTTTCGCGCTGGAAGCCAATGAGTACCTGGCGGACCTCGAGCCGCTGGCGAGCGCGAACGACCGGCCCGACGCCGAGCGCCTGGTGCGTGGCGCTCGCGCCCTCCGTGGCGCCGCCTTGATGGCGGGGTTGGGCACGTTCGCGCGCGCCGCCGCCGGACTGGAGGCAATTGCACGGCAGGTTCGCGATCACGCCCTGCCGTGGGAGTCCGCGGCGCGTGAGGCCTGGATCGAGGGACTGAGCACGCTGCGCAGTCTCGTCTCGCGCGCCGGCGTCTGGGAAGCCGCCGACGACCGGCTGGCGCTCTTGCTCGCGGAGCGGTTCGAGCACGTGATGACCGGACGTCCGCTGCGCGCCACCACGCCACAGCCCGCCCCACTGACGCCGGGAGTTCGCGCGTTCATTGCCCGGGAATCGGCGTTGATCGCCGGGTCGTTCGAGCAGGCATCGCGGGCGCTTGCCCCGGTGCCGCCGGCCGCAGCCCTCACCGCGGTGCTCGAGCGCATGCAGTCCCTGCGCGGACTGGGCGCGTCCGCCGAGCTCTCGCCGCTGCCCGAGTTGCTTGACGCGATGGAGGTTGCCACGCGAACATTGCTCGCCGATGTACCCGCTCCGCCGAACGTTGCTGCTGTCTTCGCCGATGCGGCGCACGCCCTCGCCGCCATGGCGCGAGCGATGGCGGACGCCGGACGGATCGCCCCGCCGCCGGAACTGGGCTCGATTGCCCGCCGGCTGCTGGAGAGCTACGCGACCGAGAACGACGTGGTGCCGATCACCACGCTCGCGCCGGCCGGCGTGGACTCGATCGTCAGGCACGGCACGCCACCGTTGGCGCTGCCGGACGGGGATCCGGTGCCGGTCGAACTCGTCAGCGTCGGCGACCACCTCTTGCTGGTCGCCGACGCCCTCGCGCGGCCCACCTCACCCGCCGCGCGGGACCTCAAGCTGTTCGTGCTGCATCGCACCATCGCCGCGATGCCGTCCGGCAGCGCCACCGGACGATTTCTCACCCCGCTCGCGAACGCGATCACCACCGCCATCGGACACAACGTCGCGACCGAGCGTCCCGAGGCTTTCGTGGCGATGCTGCGCGGCTGCGGGCGTTTCCTGGTGGATGCCGCCGGCATGAACGACCGACTCGCGCTTGCCAATCGGCGCGACGCCATCGCAACGTCGCTGGTCATGGTCGGACTCGGTGCGCCGGCCGGTGCGTTCGAACTGAAGCCGACGCCCGCGCCCACGCCGGATTTCCTCCCGAGTGACACCGGTCGAAGCCTGCCGAGCGGCGGGCACACCGGTGTGCCCGCGCCGGTCCCGGCGACGGATGTCGTCGACATTGCATCGCTCGCGCCCGACGATCAAGACGACGTCGTCGACATCGCGTTGCTGGCGCCCGAGGATCAGGGTGATGTCGTCGATATTGCGTCGCTCACGCCCGACGATCAAGACGACGTCGTCGACATCGCGTCGCTGGCGCCCGATCCCGACGATATCGTGCCAATTGAATCCCTCGCCCCGGCGGCCCACCCGCCGGCGCTCCCGATCCCGGCGGAGGCCCCGGGCCAACCATCCCGGCTCGAACTCGCGTTCGTGCGTCGACGCAGCCTGCAGCGTGCCGCTGACAGCGACGGACCGACGCTGAGCGGACTGATCGGGGCAGAGATCGTACCGATCGCGTCGCTGCTGTACCGCGGACACACCGCGCGCTCACGTGCCGACGAGTTGCGCGCGGAGATCTTGCTGCTCCTCGCGGAGCCAGCGGTGTCACTCGAACGGCTGCGTCCGCCCATCCACGAATTGCTCGACCTGCTGCCGCTGGCGCGTGACGCCGCCTGAGAGGCGCGGCGCCCGCGCGCTGCAACTCGTCCTTGGGTTGGCTATTACAGCCGCTCTGGTCCTGTGGGCGTTTCGCAACGTGAGCTTCGCTGAGGTGTGGTCAACTATCCGCACCGTGCGCATCCTGCCAATGCTGCTCGCCGTCGCCGTTGCGACAATCCCATTCGCCTTGCGAGTACCACGCTGGCGCCTGCTGCTGCGCCACGACGACGATCGTCCGCTTCCGAGCGGTCCATTGTGGCACGCCATTGCTATCGGCTTTGCGGCGAACAACGTGCTACCGCTGCGGGCGGGCGAAGTGCTCCGCGTCGGCGCGGTGAGCCGCCTGGCACGCGTGTCCTTTGCCGCCGCATTGTCAAGCGTGGCAGTAGAACGCGTCATCGACGCGCTCACCGTCGTTGCGCTGCTGAGTGTCGGCCTCGTCGCTGCACACCTGCCCAGCACGGTCAGTCTCGGTGGGACCACCCCGGTCACGGTGGTTGCCCAACGCACGGGCATTGTCTGCCTAGCCGCCCTGCTGGTGGCGATCGCGGCCGCGTGGCGACGCGATCTCGCCTTGCAGCTGTTCGAGCGCCTGCTGCCGTCGGGACGCATCGGTGCAGCTATCGTGCGATTCGTCGATCGGGTCCTGAGCGGACTCGGCGCGCTGCGCGACCCGCGGCGGGCCCTGCCGGTGATCGGTTGGTCGTTCATTATCTGGACCGTCAACGCGGCGGCGTTCTTCCTCGCGTTCAAGGCGTTCAACTTTCCGGTGCCCTTTACCGGCGCGCTCATCCTGCAGGGCGGCCTGATGATCGGCATCGCCGTGCCTTCGACACCTGGCTACGCCGGGCCCTTTGAGGCCGCGATCGTCGCGGCGCTGGCGCTGTACGGTATCGCCGCAGCCCCGGCCCTTGCCTATGCGGTCACCTATCACCTCACCACGTTCATCCCGATCACCACGCTCGGTGCGTTGTCTGCGATCCGCACCGGCACGCGCTTGCGCACCTCGACGGCCGCGCCATGACGGATTCGATCACCCGCGCGTGCCCCGCCAAGGTGAACCTCTTCCTCCGCGTGCTGGCGCGCGAAACCGACGGGTATCACGGCATCGAAACGCTCTTCTGCCGCGTGGTACTCGCCGATACGCTTGAAGTGCAGCGCACCGATGCCGGTATTGTGCTCGGGGTGGAAGGCGCCGCGCTCGGTGCCGTGGAGGACAACCTCGCCTGGCGGGCTGCCGATGCCGTGCTGCAGGCAACCGGACGCAAATTCGGTGTGGCGCTCCGCCTGGTCAAACAGGTTCCCGCCGGCGCCGGACTCGGCGGCGGATCGAGCGACGCGGCGGCTGCGTTGCTGGCGGTCAACCAATTGGCGCACAACGCAGTACCCCGGGCCGAGTTGTTGCATATGGCGGCCCGGCTGGGTGCGGACGTGCCGTTTTTCATCACCGAAGCGGGTTGCGCCCTCGCCTGGGGACATGGCCAGCGGATGTTGCGCCTTCCCGCGCTCCCGGCAATGCCGGTATTGCTGCTGCTCCCCGGCACGCCCATCCCGACGCAACAGGCGTATGGCTGGATCGACGAGATGCGACACTCGGCCGGCCCGCGCGGTAGCGTGGCGCTCGATCTCGACGTCCTGCGCAGTTGGAGTGACATCGCCCGACTGGCCGGGAATGATTTTGAGGCCGCAGTGTTCGGGCGCTTCCCCGCGATCCGCGCCGCGTTCGAGGCACTGGCGCGAACGCATCCGCTACTCTGTCGGATGAGCGGCTCGGGGTCGGCGCTCTTTGCCGTCTACCGCAATGAGCGCGATCGGGATGATGCGGCCGGGCAATTGGGCTCAAGCGCTGGCCGCCTGCTGGCCACCACCACCGGTTGACCGCCTGCGGCTGCGCTGCTGGCCCGCGTGCTAGATTTCCAATGCTGCCCCTTCGTCTAACGGCAGGACAGCGGCCTTTGGAGCCGTGAATCTTGGTTCGATTCCAAGAGGGGCAATGCCGATGCTGCCGACCATGACGCAACTGCGCCTCACCGTCCGCCGTCTCCAACGGGCCCCGCTCTTCTCTCTCACCGTCATCACGATCCTCGGCCTGTCGGTCGGCGCTGCCACGCTGATGTTCAGCGCGTTCTATGCGATCAAGCTCCGGCCACTGCCCTTTCGCGACAGCGATGCCCTCGTCCAGGTCTGGGGCGCCGACGACGTTCGCGGTGGCTGGCAATCGCAGGACCTGTTCGACGCCGAGACGCTGGCGGCGTGGCAGGCGGCCCAGTCGCGGCTCGCGAGCTTCACGGCCTATCACGACGTCGCCCTGACCCCGCACACTGGAATCACCCGCACCCTCAGCGGTCTGGAGGTGGATGGCCAGTTCTTTTCCACGCTCGGCGTCAACGCAATGCTGGGCCGACCAATCACCGCCGAGGACGACGTGCCCGGCGCGCCACCGGTGCTGGTGCTGAGCGACCAGCTCTGGCACTCGGCGTGGGCGGCGGAACCCGGGGTCATCGGTCGCACCTGGCGCCTCAACACGACAACGTACGTCATCGTCGGCGTCATGCCGCCTGGCGTGGACCTGATCGGCGGCGAGGCGTGGGTTTCCGCCCCCGGCCGCTACCTGCAGCATGACGGCGTGTACACGGGCATCGGTCGCCTCAAGCCCGGCGTCACCATGGCGGCGGTCCAGGCGCAGTTGAGCGCCCTTGTCCCGCATGCGCTGGATGACAAGCCGGGCGCCGGTCGACGCGGCGCTCTGGTGGCATTCTTGGCGCACTCGCTCCGCGGCGTGAACCAGACGCTCACCCTGTTCGTCGCCGCCGCCGGACTGTTGCTCGCCGTCGCGATCGCTAACCTGGGGACGTTGTTCCTCGTGCGTATCCTCGGCCGCCTCAAGCAGACCGCAATCAGCACTGCTCTCGGCGCTACTCGCGCCCGCCTGCGCGCCGACATCATGCTCGAAGGTGCGTTGCTCGGCCTGGTCGCAGCGGGCGTCGGATTGCTGGGGGCGGCATGGGCGCGCATGGCGTTGCAGACATTCATCAGCGATCGCCTCACGGGCCGCGCCGACGCGCTGTCCATTGGCGCGCCGGTCGTGATGTTCGCTCTCATCATCGGTGTGGTCGCGGGAGCGACGCTGGCACTCGGTCCGCACAGCATCACCGCGCGGCTCAACGTGCTCGAGCACCTGCGCGGCGGCGGTGCCGGGTCGAGTACCGGCGGACGGCAATCACGATGGCGCAGGGTGCTCGTCGGACTGCAGGTCTCCATCGCGCTGCTCGCCAGCGTGGCAGCCGCCGCGCTGGTCCGTTCGAGTCACTACCTCGCCCACGTGGATGTCGGCTATGACGCGGAACACTTGCTCGTCACGCCACTGGAGATCTGGAATACCGACTACGGCACCGACGCCGGGGCACACGCCTTGGTCGACCGGATTGAACGCGAGTTGGCTAGCGTCCCGGGCCTCGGCAAGCCGGCGATCTGGGCGACGAGCGGATTCCCCATGCCGAAGCGGGCCGGCGAGTTGATGATGACTGCGGAGGGGAGTCCAATCCGCATGGCGAGCGACGGATGCACCATTGCGGTGTGCGCCTATGACATTCATCCCGTCAACCCCGACCTGTTCGCGACGATCGGCATTCCACTCAAGGCAGGCCGCTGGTTCGGGTCATCCGATCGGGCCGGCAGCGTGCCGGTAGCGATCATCAACGAACAGGCAGCGACGGCATGGTGGCCAGGTACCAGTGCCGTTGGCAAGCGGATTCGTATTGGGGGCGATAGCGCGCCAGGACCGTGGCTGACGGTGGTCGGCGTCGTGGCGACCACGGCGCCGCTCAATCCGCTCGGACGCTTCCGTCGCGCCATTCGGCAGTCGACCCTGCGACCATTGATCTTCGAACCGGTCACTCAGGCAACACTCGCAGGCAAGGGCATCGCCAACAATCCGTTGTTCGTCGGCGTGCACGTAACCCGCGATCCTGGTGCGATAGCGCGGACCCTGCAATTGGCGCTGCACCGCATCATGCCGGATCTCGAGATTCCCGCACCGCAGCCAATGCCTGCAATTGATGCTGGTGGGTATGGTCTCGGAATGGCTTCTCTGGTGCGGCTGCATGCGAGCGTTGCCTTGACCGTCACCGCAATCGCGGTCCTGCTCGCGATGCTCGGGATCACCGGTGTCGTCGCTGAATCGGTCCGGAGCCGTACCAGGGAGCTCGGCGTGCGCATGGCGCTCGGCGCGACGAGCCCCGGCATTGTCCGGTTGATTTGCGCCGAGGCCCTCCGCTGGATCGCCGCCGGTGTCACTTGCGGCGTGCTTGGCACGCTCGTGCTCTCGCGCATCGGCGGCGCCATTGTTTTTGGCAGCGCCAACCGTCAGCAGCCCAATGGCAACCTGCTGCTCGGACCGCAGCATCCGGCTGCGCTGGTTGCCGCCGTAGCTGCCATCATTCTCGGAATCGGCTTGATCGCCGCGTACGGCCCGGCGCGCCACGCTTCCAGGCTGGATCCGCTGGTGGCACTCCGCAGCGGCAACGAGTAGCCGCTAGCCCGCTCCCCGCAGCAACTCCTCCAATCGCGGCAGGAATCGCGCGGCGCACGCCTCGATCGTCAGCTCGGGGACCGCATGTGTCGGGCCGGGTTGCACCGTGCCCTCGGATCGCAGCGCAACGTCGATCGCGGCAGCCATCGCGGCGTCATCGTCGAGTGGTACCAGCGCCGCCTGCCCCATGACAAACTCACGGTGGGTCGGGATGTCGGATGCGACCGTTGGCATCCCGATCGCAACGCCCTGCAGTGGGGTCACCCCCAGTCCTTCGAACCGGCTTGGGCAGACGAGCACGCTCGCCGTGCGATATGCCTCGACGATCTGCTCGTCAGTGAGCCAGCCTTCGTCGAGCTGCAGGTCGACGCCGAGCTGGCTCGCCAGCGATTGCAGGTGCGCCGCCTCCGGCCCTTTGCCGACGATACGCACGAGAGGTTTCGCCGACAGCAACGCCACTGCGCGAATCACCGCTGCATGATTCTTGTGAGGAACGAGGCGCGACACGGACAGTACAACCGGCGGACCCGCCGGCTTCCGCCATCCGGCAGCGCGATTGAATCGATCGCTGTCGAAACAGAAGGGGACGCGTTCGGACTGCACACCGAACCAACGCCGGATGTCATTCTGGCTGTTGCAGGAGGGCGCCCACACTGCCCGCGCCCGACGCGCGACGTAGCGCACCCGGCTGTAGTAACGACGCCGGCCGGGGTATGCCTTCGTCAGGCGCGGCCACACCATCAGTCGGCCACCCACACTCAAGACATGATCGGGACGTCCACCAGTCACCTGCCAGGGCTGGACGTCCCAGAGGTTCATGATGAGCGAGGAACGGTGTCGCGCCGCGTAGCTGAACGCCTCCCGCAGCGACGTCGCATCGGAGAGGAACGTGAGTCGCGCCGGCGCGTCGCCATCGATGGCGATGCGCAGCCCGGCATCGCGCAGGCGCGGGACCGGAAGGGCACAGAATGCGTTCGGCGCAAACCAGCGAACGTCATGCATGGGGAGGAAGCTAGGGGCTTCCAGGCCCGGGGCGCCGATTTGACCCACCCCGGGCCCAGTAACTATCTTTGCGGGCTATCGTTATGGCCAAATTGCCGCTGACGCCGAAGAACATGTTGCTCCTCTGCGGGTCAGCCAATCGGCCGCTCGCCGAGGAGATCGCGGAGCAGCTTGACCTCAAGCTGTGCAACGTGGCCACTCGGCGGTTTGCCGACGGAGAGGTGTTCGTCAAGATCGATGAGAACGTGCGGGGGCGGGATGTCTACATCATCCAGCCGACCAACCCGCCGGCCGAGAACCTTATCGAGCTGCTGTTATTGATGGATGCGGCCAAGCGGGCCAGCGCGGCGCGAATTACGGCGGTGATTCCGTACTTCGGCTACGCGCGACAGGATCGGAAAGATCAGGGCCGCGTGGCGATCTCGGCCAAGCTGATGGCGAACATGGTGTCGATGGCCGGTGCGGACCGCGTCCTCGCCATCGACTTCCATCAGCATCAGCTGCAGGGTTTTTTCGACCTGCCGGTCGATCACCTGTACGCGGCACCGGTGTTCACGCAGTACTACCGGCAGAAGGGTCTGAAGGACATTGCCGTCGTGGCGGCAGACGTAGGTTCGGCCAAGATGGCGCGCGGATTTGCCAAGCGTCTGAACGGTTCGCTCGCGATCATCGACAAGCGCCGCACCACCGCCAACGTGGTGGACGCCGTCAACGTCGTCGGCGAGGTCGAGGGCAAGAATTGCATTATCCCGGACGACATGATCGACACCGGGGGCACCATGTCCGAAGCGGCGCACGCCCTCAAGGCACTCGGCGCCAAGGACATTTACATCTGTGCCACGCATGCGCTGCTGTCCGGACCCGCGGTGCAGCGGCTGTCGGAGGCGCCGGTGACCGAGGTGGCGGTCACCAACACGATCGCGATTCCACCGGAACGAATGTTTCCGGCGCTCAAGGTGCTCTCGATCGCGGGACTCCTGGCGAAGGTGATCGGATACACCCACAGCGACCAGTCGGTATCGTCGCTGTTCGACTGACCGAGAGACGGAGACAGCAATGCAGCATGTAAGCCTCGCCGCGGAATCGCGGGAGAACACGGGAAAAGGCGCCGCACGGTCGCTTCGCCGTCAGGGCAAGGTGCCGGCGGTGATCTACGGGCATGCCTTCGTCGCGCGCGCGCTCGCGGTGGAGCACCGCGCACTGGGCAAGCTGCTGGAGCTGATCGGCGGCGAAGCGGCGTTGCTCGACGTGTCGATCGACGGTGCCGCCCCGATCAAGGCGCTCGTGCGTGAGGTGCAGCGCAATCCCGTGCGCCGCACCGACGTGATCCACCTCGATCTGTACGCCGTCGTCGCCGACGAGCCCATCGAAGTCGACGTGCCGGTCCATATCATCGGGACGGCCGAAGGCGTGCGCAATCAGGGTGGCGTGCTGGATCATCACCTGCACCGCATTACCCTCAAGGTCCTCCCGGCCGACATTCCGGATCACATTGAGGTGGACGTGACCGACTTGACCGTCGGCCACGCCATCCACGTCCGCGACGTCACGGTGCCCAACGGCGAAATCATGAACGACGGCGACGTTTCGATCGTGTCGGTCGTGGTGACGCGCGCCGAGGTGGCCGCCGAGACGACCGTCGCGGTCGAGGGCGAGCCGGAGCTGATCAAGAAGGGCAAGGGCGAAGAGGGCGAAGGCGCAGGCGAAGGCGAAGAGGGCGAGGCCAAACCCGCCGGCAAGTAGGTGCCCAAGGCCATCGTCGGACTGGGCAATCCGGGCCCCGAATACGAGCGGACGCGTCACAACGCCGGCTATCTGCTCGCGGACCACCTGGCGGCGCGTTGGGGGCTCGGGCCCTTCCGCCGTGCCGAGGAAGCCGTGGCCGCTGTGGGGACGCTGAGTGGCGTCCCCGTTCGCGTATTGAAGCCGGCGACGTTCATGAACGCCAGCGGCGACGCGCTGCGAGCGCTGCGTTCGCCGACCTTCGACCCGGCAAACGACCTGCTCGTGCTGGTGGATGACGTGGCCTTTGAACCCGGCACGTTCCGGCTCAAGGGCGCCGGTTCCGCCGGTGGTCACAATGGCCTCAAGAGCATCGAAGCCGCGTTGCGGCGGCAGGACTTCGCTCGGCTGCGCATCGGTATCGGCGCCAAGCCGACGGAATACGACGACCTGGCCGACTGGGTGCTGGGACGGATGCGACCGGACGAGCGAGAGGCGTTTAACCGCGCTGCCGACACGATGGCCGAGGCGGTGGAGTGCTGGGTAGCGGACGGGATCGAACGCGCCATGAACCGCTTCAACCGTTGAGGCGCGCTGGACGCGCGACTGCCTGAGGAGCCTGCTGTGCATCTAGAGCAATACGCCCGTTTTGCCCCGTACCTCGGCGCGCTAGGACTCCTCGGCGCGCTGACGATGTACGTGTACCTGAAGCGCCAGCCGGTCGGTACGCCGCGCATGCGGGATATCTCCAGGCTGATCGAACAGGGTGCCATGACATTCCTGCGCCGCGAGTACATGGTGCTCGCGCCCGTGGTGGTGGTCGTGGCGATCGCGCTGAGCCTGGCGGTCGGACCGGGGATCGCCGTGGCGTTCGTCTTTGGCGGTGTCTGCTCGGTCGTCGCCGGGTTCATCGGCATGAAGTCCGCGACCAAGTGCAACGTGCGCACGACCGAAGCCGCCCGCACGCATGGCCAGGCCCGCGCGCTGGAAATCGCCTTTGACGGCGGCGCCGTGATGGGCCTCGCGGTTGCGTCCCTCGGACTCCTCGGACTCGGTGTCGTGCTCAATCGCATGCTGGATCTCGGCACGACAGTCGGGATCACGCCACAGCAGTTCACCGCGTTCGCCGAGACCATGAGCGGGTTTGCCATGGGTGCGTCTTCGATCGCGCTGTTTGCGCGCGTCGGCGGCGGCATCTACACCAAGGCAGCCGACGTCGGCGCCGACCTGGTCGGCAAGATCGAAGCTGGCATTCCCGAGGACGATCCGCGCAACCCCGCCACGATCGCCGACAACGTCGGCGACAATGTGGGCGACGTCGCCGGCATGGGCGCCGACATCTACGAGAGCTACGTCGACGCCGTGGTTGCGGCCGTCGCGATCGCGGCGACGAGCACGTTCATCCCGGTGCCTGCCCGAATCAACGCGATCAGCCTGCCGCTGGGACTCGCCGCCGCCGGCCTCGTCGCGTCGACCATCAGCATCTTCGCCATGCGCCTGTTCAAGAGCGGGTCACCCGCCACTGCGCTGCGCGCGGTGCAGGTCCTTGGCGCGATCCTGTTCCTCGGCATCGCCTGGTGGCTCGTCGGCATGCTGCCGATGTCGCTTAGCGACGGCATCACCGCCAACGGCCCGTTCTTCGCCATTGCCGCTGGCACCATCGCCGGCGTGGCGATCGGGCTGGTCACCGAGTACTTCACGTCCGATCACCCGGTTCGCGAGATCGCCGCCGCCGCATCCACGGGCCCGGCGACCAACATCATCGCCGGGCTCGCCGTCGGCATGCGTTCGACCGCCGCGCCGGTCATGGTCATCTGCGCCGCGGTGTGGGTGGCGCACTACGTCTCGGGGCTCTACGGCATCGGGCTCGCTGCCGTCGGCATGCTCGGCACCGTTGGCATCACCATGACCGTGGATGCCTATGGTCCGATTGCCGACAACGCTGGCGGCATTTCGGAGATGAGCCACCTTGGCCCCGAGGTGCGCAAGATCACCGACAAGCTCGATTCGCTCGGCAATACCACCGCTGCCATCGGCAAGGGGTTTGCGATCGGATCGGCCGTGCTGACTGCATTGGCACTGTTCTCCGCCTACGCGTCGGCGGTCGAGGCCATCAGCGGCAGCCGCCTCCTGCTCGACCTGACCGATCACATGGTGGTGATCGGACTCTTCCTCGGCGGCACGACGCCGTTCCTGGTCGCCGCAATGACAATGACAGCCGTCGGGCGCGCGGCGCAGGGCGTGGTGGTCGAAGTGCGCCGGCAGTTCCACGAGATCGCCGGCCTGATGGAAGGCACTGCGCAGGCCGATTCCGCCCGCTGCGTCGACATCGCCACCCGCTCGGCGTTGCGCGAGATGGTGCTTCCCGGCTTGCTCGCCGTGTCGATGCCCGTTGCCGTCGGTGCACTGCTCGGCGTCAAGGCCCTGGGCGGTCTCCTCGCCGGGACCACCTTGAGCGGCGCGTTGCTGGCGCTGTTCATGGCCAACGCCGGCGGCGCCTGGGACAATGCCAAGAAGTACATCGAGGCCGGCGCGCACGGCGGGAAGGGATCGCCGATGCACAAGGCCGCCGTCGTGGGCGACACGGTCGGGGATCCGTTCAAGGACACGTCGGGCCCGGCGATCAGCATCCTGATCAAGGTGACCTGCGTGGTGGCGCTCGTCTTCGCGCCGTGGTTCGCCCGCCTCGCCCGATAGCACGACTCTGATGCTGTCTCTCGGTATCGTGGGATTGCCAAACGTCGGCAAGTCGACGCTGTTCAATGCACTCACGTCCGCCGGTGCGCTCGTGGCGAACTACCCCTTTGCGACAATCGAACCCAACACCGGCGTGGTCGAAGTCCCCGATTCCCGTCTCGCCGCCATCGCGTCCTTCGTCCATCCACAGCGCATCCTGCCAGCCACCGTGCAGTTCGTCGATATCGCCGGTCTCGTCAAGGGCGCATCCGAGGGCGAGGGCCTCGGCAATCAGTTCCTCGCCAACATTCGTGAGGTGGACGCCATCGTTCAAGTCGTGCGCTGCTTCGACGACGATGACATCCAGCACGTCATGGGCAGCGTCGACCCGGTGCGCGACCGGAACGTCATCAATACCGAACTCGCGCTCGCCGACCTGGCGTCGATGGAGAAGCGACTTGACAAGGCCCAGCGGGCCGCGCGCACCGGCGAGCCGCAGGCAAAGCTGGAGAAGGCCCTGCTCGAGCGGATCGTGGCGGCCCTGAGCGATGGCATCATGGCGCGCACCGTAGTGCCGAGCGATGACGAGTTGCCGCTATTTCGGAGCTTCGGCCTGCTGACCGCAAAGCCGACGCTGTACGCGGCGAATGTTCACGAAGACGACCTGTCGACCGGCAATGCCCACGTAGAACGCCTCCGCGCGGCGCTGGCCGCAGACGGCGAACCGGCCGAGATCGTGATCTTCTCGGCCAAGGTCGAGGCCGAGCTTGCGGAACTTGCCGTCGACGACCGCGCCGCTTTCCTCGACGCGCTCGGCGTGCATGAATCCGGACTGGACCGACTCGCCCGCGCTGCCTACCATCTGCTCGGCTTGCAGAGCTATTTCACGGCCGGCGAAAAGGAAGTGCGGGCCTGGACGGTGCACCGCGGAGCCCGGGCTCCCGAGGCCGCCGGCGTCATTCACAGCGACTTCGAGAAGGGGTTCATCCGGGCGGAGACCGTGAGCTACGATGACTTCGTGCGCCTGGGCGGCTGGAAGCCAGCGCGCGAGCAGGGTCTTGCCCGGGCCGAAGGCAAAGAGTACGTCGTCCAGGACGGCGACGTGATGTTGTTTCGGTTCAATACCTGAAGGACCGGTGCTGAGATGACATGGATCCCGCTTCGGCATTGGATGCCCCGACTGCTCGGGATGGCGTTGCTGGCCGCCTGCCACGACGCCGCTCCTGCGCGGAACGCCGCTGAACTGCCCGCGCAGCGTTCGATTACCGCAGGAACGCTCGATTCCCTGCCCTCGCTGGCCGTGAGCGACGGGCATCTCGTCTGCCTTGCGGACGGACAATCGCCATGTCCGATCAGCTTCGCCACGGCCAACTGGCTCCACGCCGGGCGGTTCGCCACGTGGGAAACAAACCGGCAGGTGCAGATCTGGAGTCCCAATCGGCTCAATCCGCAAACGGTCGGTGAAGTCGGGTCGGGCGACGGGCAGTACCGGCTTGTCGTGTCGGTCGCGGCGAGCGGCGACGGATTCGTCGTCATCGACGCCGCAAGCAACCGCGTGCTCCGCTACGATGGCACCGGCAGGTTCCAGAGCGGCGTGCCAACGTTACCGAGCAGCATCGCGCACGCCGCGGGATTCGCCGGGGACGTGCCCATCCTGCAACTGATCCGACCGACCGCCCCCGATTCCCCGGCCGTCTTTGAAGTCCGCGAACTCGATGGCCCGGGTGACACGCTCGGCCGAACGGTGCTCAGGCTTCCCCTGGCCTGGCTGCGCGTTCACGATGGCCGGCCGACGGCGACACTGCCGCTCTTCCCGATGCTGCCAGCCTACGCCATCGCCGGCGACAGCGATATTGTGTGGAGCGTGGGGGATGTGTTCGCCGTGCGCCGGCAGTCCCCGAACGGGACATTGCGCTGGAACTTGACCAGCGATGTGCCCGGCCCCGCGGTCACTGCCGACGAGATTGCCCAAGCCCGGACCCAAGCGGCATCCGAGCGTGATCCGGCCGCCAAGGCGCGGTTCGACTCAAGCGCTGCGGCAACCGGCAAGTTCCACTCAGCCATTACCGGGTTGCTCATCGCCGCCGGTGGCGGGGTTCTCGTCGTCGGCGCCCAGGTACCCGCACGCGACTCGATCGATTTCTACTCGCTGAGCACCACGGGACAACCCGAGGGGCGCTTCACGTTGCCGCGCCGGAGCCGTGTCCTCCTGTTCGATGGCGACTCACTCCTGGTCCAGCGCCCGGGCGCCAACATGCAGCAGGAGTTGCGCTGGCTGGTGCTGAAGCGCCCGTGAGTTCTGGGCCTGTGGGCTTTGGGCGCCAACCCGCTTACATTGGTCCCGCGTTGTTCACATCCATCCTCCTCGGCGCCGCACCGCGCCGGGGCGACTCCAGACCGAAGGAAGGTGCTTGTGGCTCGTCGCTATGAGGCAGTTTACATCTTCGAATCCACCCTTGAAGAGCCCGCCGTCACGGAAAAACTCACCCGGTTTCACGCGCTCATCCCGCAGCCCGGTGAGGCCGTCGTCGATGTGACCCATTGGGGCAAGCGGACCCTCGCGTATCCGGTCGCTGGACGGGAAACCGGGTATTACGTGGTCACCAAGTTCGAAGCCTCCTCGGAGATGCTGCCGGAGTTCGAACGCGCCCTCAAGTTGGATGAAGGGTTGCTGCGGCATCTCGTCGTGCTGGATGAAGGCGCCCAGATGGCGCCGACACCGAGTGCCAAGGACGGGGAGGAGGAGGAATAATGGCCCGCCCACAAAAAAGCTGCGCGATCTGCGAGTCCGGCGTCCGGGTCGTCGATTTCAAGGATGAGCGCCTGTTGGCCCGCTTTCTCACTGAACGCGGCAAGATCCTGCCAAGTCGGTTGTCGGGGACCTGCGCGCGTCATCAACGCCAGCTCAGCACCGCCATCAAGCGGGCCCGCCAGATCGCGTTGATCCCCTACATCAAGGGGTTCGCCGGCTGACCAGTCCCAGGACGGCGCCCGCGATGAACGGGCGCCGGTCGCAGGCACTCCATCTCTTGCTGACCGCGGCGTTCCTGATCGTCGCGGTGCCGATCTTTCCGGTCTTTTTTCTGGGTCCGCTCGCGATGCTGCTGCTCGTGTCGCGGCCGCGGACGGCCCGTGAATGGTTCTGGATTGCGGTGAGCGCCGGCGCGCTGGTGGCCTGGTTCGGGCTCCCCGATTCCCTCGGCGAGCAGACCGTGCGAGCGGCCGCGGTTTTCTTCGTCGGCAGTTTCGTGGCGCTCACGCTTGCCGGGATCCCGTCGCTGTTCACCCGCGCGACAGTGGCGGCGATCCTCGCGGCAATCGCGACCATCGGCTGGTTCACGGCTTTTCAGATCCGCTTCGCCGACCTGCAGCAGGACATCATCACACAGGCGTGGGAGGCGTGGCGACAGGTGTGGGCCAATCTTCCGGCGACGCCCCCGGCGCCCACCACCGACGTGCTGGTGGAAGCTGCGCCAGCGGATTTCGCCCGCCAGGTCGCCATCGTGGTGACCGGCATGGCGACCCTCTGTCCGGCGCTGCTTGCCTTGGTGGCGATGCTGGGGACCTGGCTCGCCTCGACCTGGTACCATCGCATTGCCCGGACGCCGCTTACCGCACCGCCGACGCCACTCGCCGAGTTTCGGTTCAACGATCACCTGGTCTGGATCCTGGTTCTGGGCCTTGGGCTGACGCTGGTCGGCGCGCCGCACTCCGTCCGCCTGGTGACCGCCAACGTGCTACTGCTGGTCCTTGCCATGTACTGGGTGCGAGGCCTCGCCGTGATCCGGACTGCCCTGCGGCGAGCCTCGCCCCTCGTCATCGGCATCCTGATCTTGATAATGTTCCCGATGCTGGCCTTCGTCCTGGTCGGCTTCACCCTGCTCGGGGTCGCCGACACCTGGCTCGACTTTCGGCGGCGCATGGCGCCGCCCTCAGGAGTTCCGTCATGATCGACTTGATTCTGCGTGAAGACGTCCCATCGCTCGGCAAGGCGGGCCAAATGGTCCGGGTCAAGCCGGGTTACGCTCGCAACTTTCTCCTGCCCCGTGGCTTGGCCTTCGAGGCCACCGACGGGAACCGCAAGCGGGTCGAGGCGGAAGCGAAGGCTCGCGACGTGCGCGCGAACAGCGATCGCGCCGAGGCACAGGAACTCGCTACCCGGATCGGTGCTGTCACGCTCGAGTTCAGGGCCAAGGCCGGCGAGGACGGCCGGCTGTTCGGCTCGATCACGTCAGCCGACATCGCGCACCGGCTGGAAGCTGCCGGTGTCACGGTCGACCGCCGCAAGATCGAGCTGGAACATCCGCTCAAGCAACTGGGTTTTCACTCGATACCGGTTCGCCTGCACCACGATGTGCAGGCCGAGGTGCGGGTGAACGTTGCCATTGAGCAGCAGTAACCGGGGCTGCTGGCTGTCCAGTTCCGTGGACACTCGTGTCAGGATCTGGTTCATCCCCTCGCGGTTTCATCGGCTGGCGGAGGAACATCCGGTATCTTCGAGCGACAGGCATCTTCGCGTGCCCCCGGTCACCGGCCGGGGTTGACCGACTTGGCTGACCGCCGCGGTCCGCGCCTGCCGGCAGTCGTACGCGCCGCCGTTCGCTCCATCGAGGATCGCAAGGGAGTCCGCGTGCAAGTTCTCGATCTTCGCGGTCTCTGTGATGCCGCCGATTATTTCATCGTTGCGTCCGGCACGTCTGATGCGCACGTGCGTGGTCTCGCCGATGGCGTCGTCGAGGCAATGCACCGGGCCGGGCAGACGCCGCACCACGTCGAGGGCGTGACGGCGGGCCGCTGGGTGCTCCTGGATTTCGTGGATATCGTGGTTCATTTGTTTCACCCGGAGACGCGAGCTTTTTACCAACTGGAGCGCCTGTGGCAGGACGCTCCATCCCTGCTCTCCGAATCGTGACCGTCCGCACCGGACGAAGGGTCCCGACGATGCGTCGATTTACCTGGTTGCTCCTCGCAGCTGTGTCGCTCATGCCGGTCGCGCTGCGCGCGCAGTACTTCGGTCAGAACAAGGTCCAGTATTCCCGGTTCCACTTCAAGGTGCTCGAGACCGAGCATTTCGATCTCTATTACTACGAGATCGAACACGCCGCCGCGTTGGACGTGGCGCGCATGGCGGAGCGCTCGTACCTGGAGCTGTCGACCGTGTTGCGGCATCAGTTCCGCGAGCGCAAGCCGATCATCCTGTACGCCTCGCTTTCGGACTTCCAGCAGACCAACACCTCGCCCGACGAAGTGTCCGAAGGCACCGGCGGCTTTACCGACTTCCTGAAGCACCGGATCGTGATCCCGCTCACGGGGTCGTATGCCGACGTCCAGCACGTCCTGCAGCACGAAATGACCCACCAGTTCCAGTACGATGTCTGGTCGGGCGGACGCGCGGGCGCCGGCGTGCAGACGATCATCGCCGTGAATCCGCCGCTCTGGTTCGTCGAGGGCATGGCGGAGTACATGTCGCTCGGCGGCGTCGATCCCAACACGGCGATGTGGCTGCGTGACGCCGCACAGGAAGGGAAGGTCCCGACGATTCATCAGCTCGAGACCGATCCGCGGATCTTCCCGTACCGCTTCGGCCAGGCGCTGCTGACGTACATCGGACAGCGGTGGGGCGACGAGGCGATCGGCGCGATTCTATCCGCGTCACGCTCGGGATCGCTCGAAGGGGCATTCCGGCGTGTCATCGGGCTCGACTTCAAGCAGCTGGGCGATCAGTGGCGCGACGCGGTCGTCAAGGAGTACCTGCCGGAGCTCAATACCGCGGACAAGGCGACCGCGATCTCTGACGCGGTGCTCACCAAGGAACGCAGCCAGGGCACGCTGCACCTGGCACCGGCACTGTCCCCCGACGGTACCCAGATCGCGTACTTCTCGGAGAAGGACTTCTATTTCGTCGACCTCTGGCTCGGCAACGTCGTCACGGGCAAGGCGGAGCGCCGGCTGTTCAAGTCCACCTTCAGTTCCAATTACGAGACCTTCCGGTTCATCAACTCATCGGCGAGCTGGTCGCCGGACGGGAAGTACCTGGCGTTCGCCGGCAAGAATGGCGCGCATGACGACATCATCGTGATCGACGTGGCCAGCAACAAGCAGGTCGCGACGGTCCGCTCGGGCCTGAGCGGAGTGACCACGCCGGCATGGAGTCCCGACGGCTCGCAGCTCGTGTTCACCGGCTATGACGGGGGGCTCTCGGACCTGTTCGTCGTCGACCGCGACGGCAGCCACCTCAAGCGGTTGACGAACGACAAGTACGCCGATCTCCATCCGGCGTGGTCGCCCGACGGCAAGACCATCGCGTTCACCACCGACCGCGGTCCCGGCACGGACTTCAACACGCTGCGCTTCGGCAACTACCGCCTCGCCCTGTACCACCTCGATTCGGGCCAGATCGAGCTGCTCAAGGGAATGGACTGGGGCAAGAACGTCGATCCGCAATGGTCGCCCGACGGCAAGTCGCTTGCGTACATCTCCGATCGCACCGGCGTCAGCAACATCTTCCTGTACGACGTCGCCGGCGGCGACTCGTACCAGCTCACCAACTTCTTCACTGGTGCGCAGGGAATCACGCCGCTGTCGCCCGATCTCTCCTGGGCGCGTCAATCGGACAAGCTGGCGTACGTGTACTACGAGAAGGGCGACTACGACATCTACGTGATGTCCAACCCGGAGAGCCGCAAGAAAGCACCGTGGCATCCGGTTGAGGTGCTCGCCGCGCGGCCCGCGGCGGCGGCGGTGGCGGTGGCGCCCGCCGGCGACACGACTCGGGTGGTCACCACCGGCGGCACGTCGCTCTACCGTTCCGCCACCGGACTTCGCCCCGCCGACTCGCTGACCCGGCAGCCCGACTCGCTGCGGTCGCCGACGGAACTGTCGATCGCGCACCTGATCGATTCCACCAAGCTGCCGCTGCCGGACACGAACACGTTCTCGGAACGGCGGTACAAGACCGTCTTCACACCCGACTACGTCGCGCGGCCCAGCATCGGATATGCGCGCAGCAATTTCGGCTCCGGCCTCTTCGGCGGCACGACGGTACAGATGTCCGATATGCTCGGTGATCACCAGCTGCTGTTCACCGGCTATGTCAACGGTCGCATCGATGAGGCACAGGTGCTGGCCGCGTATGTGAACCTCTCGCGCCGCGTGAACTGGGCCGTCGGCCTGCAACAGGATCCGTACTTCTTCTACGACGGATCGTTCTACACACCGGGGCCGAGCGACCAGGAACTGAACTACGTGACCGAGGTCCGGCGGATCGTGCTCCGGTCCGCGTTCGCAACGGGCTACTATCCGCTGTCACGTTTCCAGCGGCTCGAAGGCGGGTTGCATATCACGAACGTCGAAGACGCCGTGCTGGATTACACCCAGCCGTTCGATCCCACCACCGGCCTGGCAACTGAAAACCCGTTCACGAACAAGACGATCAACAGCGAGACGGGCTTCGTGCAGCCATCGCTCGCCTGGGTGTACGATAATTCCATCGCCGGCTATACCGGCCCGTTCCTCGGCCGACGGTCGCGCATCGAACTCGCACCCACGATCGGGGGATGGCGCTACCTCCAGGGCACGGTCGATTTCCGCCGCTATGATCACCTGGTCGGGCCATTCTCCCTGGCCACGCGCGCGTTGTACTTCGGGCGGACCGGGCGCGACGCCGACCGGTTCCAGATGTACCTCGGCTATCCCGACCTGATTCGCGGCTGGACGGCGGGGTCGTTCGATCGGAACGAGTGCCTGACCCAAACCGTGGTGGACCCGACTTCCCAGACCGGCTGTGCCCAGCTCGATCAGCTGCTGGGCACGTCGATCGGCGTATTCAACGCGGAGTTGCGCTTCCCGATCCTGTCGCAGCAATACATGCACTGGTTGCCGAACCTGTTCCCGCCGATTGAGGGGGCGTTGTTCTTCGACGCCGGCGTGGCGTGGAACGGAAGCAGTCAGTTCCAGTGGAACCGCCCCGACGGCGTATCGCCGGTCGACGTGCGTACACCGCTCAAGTCGGTGGGATTGTCGATCAAGATCAATGCGCTGGGCTTCATGGTCCTGCGATTCGATTATGCCAAGCCGCTCAATCGGCCCGGCGTCAGCCCGTATTGGACGATTTCGTTCGGCCCAGCATATTGAGCAGGATGCACCGTCGTCATGCAGGACTTCTCCTCCTGGCCGCCGTACTCATCGGGTGCGGCGGCCAACGCGTTCCGGTCACCTCCCGCCACCTGCCGGCAGCGGTCGCGACAGCACCGAGCGATGCATCGCTGCTGCGAGTTTCCCGGTCCGCCGGCACGGTCGAATTGCTCCACGCGAATACCCTCGCACTGCAGGAAAGACTCATCAGCAGCGGCTTGCCGCCGATTGCGCGGCTCCTCGGCGCCAGCAACGAGGACAAGACCGTGTATGCGGTGGATAACACCGGCCGGCTGCTGGCAATCGACCTGGTGGCGCGAAAATCCCGGCTGATTCCGACCTCGGCCCGCCAGTTCAGCGGTGCGCCCGACGGCACCATCATCGGCGAGGATTCGGCGCGCCATCCGGTACGATTCGCCAACCGAGTGGTCACTACCTTCAAGACACCCATCGACCGTGGCACGATGCTGTTCCGCGGCCCCGGCGATCAGATCCTGGCGTTCAGCGGCAAGCCGGCAACGTTGCAGGTACTGAGCGAGAACACCGAAGTGCGCCGGCTCGCCGTGCCGAGCGGCCACATCGCCACCACATGGGCCGGCGATCTGGTGGCGGTGGTCACCGATTCCGGCGTGACCCTGGTCGATCCCACGGTCAAGCCGGCCGCGCGATCGACCCGCGGCCGTGGCACGCCAGCCGCCGTCTCAGTCAGGATCCGTGGAACACCGACCGTAGCGACGTTCTCTCCGTCGGGGCACCGGCTCTACGTCGCCCGCAAGAAGGGCGGGCTGGTGATGCTCGACCGATTCAGCCGCACCGAGCTTCGCGAACTGCCGCTGCCCGGGGTCGCCGATGGCCTGCGCGCCGATCGCAGTGGGCGCTGGCTCCTGGCACACGGGGCGTCGAGCGATTCGCTGTGGGTCATCGACCTGTCGCGCTGGACCGTCGTGTACACGACTCGCACGGCGCCCTGGGCGGATGACCTGCCGGCGGTCGTGGCCGGCCAAACGCTGCTGGTCCGCAACCACGGCGACGTCGTCGCGATCGACATGGACGGGCCGACCGTCGAGCAGCGAGGCGTCCTGGTCGGCGGCGGAGCGGACCTGTTCCTCATGCTCCCGTGGCTGCCGCTCGTGGCGCCGACCGTAACCGTGGCAGCGGGTTCGAATCCGCCGCGCGCCACCGCGGCAGATACCGAACCGCCGGCGCCCGCCGCCCCGCCGCCGCCGCCAAGTACGCCGCCAGATTCCGGGGTGCGAGGGGGGGACATCTATCTGCAGGTGTCGTCCTCTCAGAACCAGGAATGGGCGCAAGCCTTCGCTCGCCAGCTCAAGGACGGCGGGTTCCCGGCCAAGGTCCTGGCGCCGAAGACCAGCGACGAGGGCTACCGCGTGATGGTCGGCCCGTACCCGAGTCGAGAGGCGGCAGAGTCGGTTGGCAAGCGGCTTGGACGGTCCTATTTCATCGTGATGCCAGGGGTCGGCGGTATCTGAACCGCCCTGCTATCTTTGCGCGTTGCAGCGGCCGTTCCAAGTCGAATTTGGCCCGATCCTGAACCCCTCACCAAGCAGGCAATGAAGCTTACCAGGCTGGAGCTCACCGGCTTCAAGTCATTCGCGGACACAGTCACGCTCTCCTTCGAGGAAGGAGTCACGGCGATCGTCGGCCCGAACGGGTGCGGCAAGTCGAACATCTCCGACGCCGTCCGCTGGGTACTTGGGGAGCAATCGGCGCGATTGCTGCGGGGCGGCAAGATGGAGGACGTGATCTTCCAGGGCGCGGCGACCCGCCGCCCGGTCAACGTCACCGAGGTGTCGCTGTATCTCGACAACAGCGATGGCATGCTGCCCACCCCGTACACCGAAGTCGCGATCACTCGGCGCCTGTCGCGGTCGGGCCAGAGTGACTACCTGCTCAACAACACGCCGGCGCGATTGCGGGACATCCAGGATTTGTTGCGGGGCACCGGCCTCGGCAGCGACGCCGGTGTGGTCATCGAAGCGAAGATGATCGACGTGCTGTTGTCGGACCGCGCCGATGAACGCCGCTCGCTGTTCGAAGAGGCCGCCGGCGTCGGGCTCTACCGGGATCGCCGGCACACCACCGCGCGGCGACTCGATGAAACCGCAGTCGATCTGCAGCGGCTCGAAGACCTCATCGCCGAGGTGCAGTCGCAGATACGCTCGCTGGCGCGGCAGAAGGGAAAGACGGAGCGGCATGCCGCGCTGACCGAGGAAAAGTTTGCCGTCACGCTCACCCTCGCGCGCCGGCGACTCGAGCAGCTGACGCATGAAGCCGAGGCTTTTGCGCGCCGCCATCGGGAACTGACGGAAGTCCTGCCGCAACACCGTGAGCAGCTCATCGCCATCGCCGCGGTGCGCGAAGCGGCGGGCCAGCAGCGCAACACCGCGGAGCGGCATCGCGCCGCCGTTGCCGACGAGCTGGGCCGGGTGCGCGTGGCCCTCGGCAAGCTGGAAGGTGACCTCGCCGTCGCGGCGGAACGGCTCGCCAACGCAGCCGAGCGGCGGCGGCGCGCGGCCGAGGAACGCGGTGATTCCGAAGTGCGAGTCCAGCAGGCCACCCGGGAACGGGACGCCGCCGGCGAGGAGCACCACAGCGCCGAGGCCGATCACGCCCGAGTCCAGCAGGAACTTGCCGGTCGGACCGAAACGGAGGAAGACGTCCGCCGCCGCCTCGCGGCCCAGCGCGATGACGTCCGTCGACTCGAGTACGACCTGCAGCAGGCAGCCGAGCAGCTGCGCTCGCTCGAGGGCGAGCGCACGGCGCTTGACGGGGAGCTGGCGTCGCTGCGCGAGCGAATCGGCGAAGAATCGGCACACCGGGCCCATCTCGCCGACGAACGTCGCGCCGCTGGTGAACGCCTCGCCGACACGAGCGCGATCGCGGAGCGTCAGGGCGGCGACACCCGGCACAAGGCCGCGGCGGCGGAGCAAGCCCGGTTGAGGTTGCGGGAGACACGCGACCGCGAGGCCCGTGAGGTGGCCGAACGCCGAGCCCTGGAGGAGGACGTGGCCGTCCTGAGCGCTCGGCGTACGGCGCTGGAGGCGCTGGAACGCGATCGCGTCGGGCTGGCACCTGCCGCCGCCGCACTTCTGGCCCAGCGCGAGCGCTTCGGCGGCCGGGTCCTTGGCCCGCTCGCCGATTTCATTTCCACGGACGGCGATCAGGCCGAGCTTGCTGAACAATTACTCGGCGACTTTGCCCACGCCGTGCTGGTGCGGGATACGGCCACCGTCGACGCCGTGCAAACGTGGCACGCCGCGGAGCATCCGGGTGCGCTGATCCTCCTGCCGATCGCACCGGGTCCGACGGTGCGCGGCGGCGCGATCGATGCCCGCTTGCGCGTCGATCCGGTGGCCGCGGACTGGATCGCGGCGCTGGTCGGCGGGTCGGAAGTGCTCGAACAGAGTGGCAGGGCGCTCAGGCGTTCCAACGGCGCCATATACCTGACCGGTCCATCCACCGCCGCAGGACCGATCCGGCGCCGCGCCGAACTCAAGTCACTCGGTGCCGAGATCGAGGTGGCTATGGCGGCGCTGGCCCGGGCAGAGCAGCGTCGCGGCCATACCGCGGCCGAACTCGTTGCGTTCGAATCGGCCGCGGGTGAGGCGGAACAAGGCGCCGACCGGGCACGCGAAACCGAGCGGCAGGCAATCGCCGCGCGCGAAGACGCCGCTCGGCGCCTCGAGAACCTCGACCGCGAGCTTGCCGAAGCGGCGACCCGACTGGAGCGGCTGGGCGACCGGCTCACCCGGGCCGATCAGCGGCGCACGGAGGTCGAGGCAGCGCTCGCGGGCGGCGGTACCACGCGCGACCAGCTTGACGAGCAGCTCCGGACGGCGCGCACGTCACTCGCCGCGCTCGAGAGCGAGCAGGAACAGGCCCGCGACGCGCGGGCGCAATGGCAGGTACAGGAAGCGCACATCAGTGCGCGCCTGCGCACCTCCCGCGCGGCGATCGACCGCACCGATCAGATCATTGCCGAGGCCGCATCCTCCGCTCGCGCACGGATTGAAGAGATTGCCCGGCTCGATGCCGACAGCGCCCTGATGGAGCATCAACGCACGGCGTGGCAGTCCGGTCTTGACGTGCAGCAGCAACAGCTCACCGCGCTCGCCACCGCCACCGCCGAGGCGGAGGCGGCGTTGCAGTTCGCTGAAGTCGGCTTGGCGTCGCAGGAGGCTGAGCTGGCCGAGGCACGCCGCCTCACCGAGGCGATGAGCGAGGAACACCATCGCCTGCAGCTCGACGTTGCCGAGACGACGTCGCAACGCAGCCGGATTGTCGAACGAGTGGAAGCCGAATGGAAGCGGCCGTTCGAGGCACTGCTCGAGGCAGCACCCACGCTGGACCTCGACCTTGACAGCTTGGAACTGGAGGCCGCGCGCATCGCCAACGCGCTGGAGGCCATCGGGCCGGTCAATGCGCTGGCGGTCGAGGAGCACGCCGAGGAAAGCAAGCGGCTGGCCTTCCTGCAGGCGCAGCGGGACGACCTGGTCGCCGCGCGGCAGTCGCTGCTGCAGGCGATCAAGGAGATCGACGGTACTGCTCGTGCGCTGTTCCTGGAGACCTTCACCGCTGTCAGCGCCAACTTCGTGCAGGTATTCCAGACCCTGTTCGGCGGTGGCGAGTGCGAGCTGCGGCTGAGCGATCCCGACGATCCGTTGGAGTCCGAGATCGAGATCCACGCCGCACCGCGCGGGAAGCGGACGCAGCGGATCCACTTGCTGTCGTCGGGTGAGCGCACGCTGGTCGCGGTGTCGTTGCTGTTCTCGATCTACCTGACCAAGCCGAGTCCGTTCTGCCTCATGGACGAAGTTGACGCCCCGCTCGACGACGCCAACGTCGGCCGTTTCCTGCTGCTGCTCGACGAGTTCAAGAACCAGACGCAATTCCTGGTGATCACCCACAACCCGCGCACCATGCAGGCAGCCGATACCGTGTACGGCGTGACGATGCAGGAGCTGGGCGTGTCGACGATCGTGGGCGTGCGGATCGCAGATCACACGGCGGCGGCGTAACAGGACAACAAGCGACGAGAGACGAGAGAAGAGGACGCCGAGACGGGCGAATACCAGCGTCTCGTCTCTCTTCTCTCTTCTCTCGTCTCTCTTTATCCTTCCCCCATGCTGATCGTCATGAAACAGGACGCCACTCCGGATGAAATCGCCGGAGTGGTAACGACAATCGCCGCCATGGGTTATGAGGCCCGGCCGATGCCCGGCCGCCAGCGCACCACCGTTGGCCTGGTGGGCAACGACGGCCGCGTCGACGCCTCGACCATTGAGGGCATGGCCGGCGTCGCCGAGATCATTCACGTTTCCAAGCCATACAAGCAGGTCTCCCGGGAATGGAAGCCGGAGCCAACCCGCGTTCCGCTGCCGGATGGAACCTTCGTTGGCGGCTCCGAGGTCGTCGTGATGGCCGGACCCTGCTCGGTGGAGAGCGCCGAGCAGATCCTCGCGGCGGCCCGGGCTGTCAAGCATGCCGGAGCGACGGTTCTGCGTGCCGGAGCGTTCAAGCCCCGGTCATCGCCCTATTCGTTCCAGGGCCTCGGCCGCTACGGACTCGAATTGCTCGCCATGGCGCGCCAGGAAACCGGCCTGCTCATCGTGACGGAAGCGATGGATGTCGAAGGGCTGGAGCTCGTGGCGGAGACCGCCGATATCGTGCAGATCGGTGCACGCAGCATGCAGAATTATCCGCTGCTCAAGGAGTGCGGCCGGTTGCGCAAGCCCATCCTGCTCAAGCGCGGCCTCGCGGCGACGGTCACCGAACTGCTGCTGTCGGCGGAGTACATCCTCGCCGAAGGCAATCCCAATGTGATTCTCTGCGAGCGCGGCATCCGGTCGTTCGATACCACGACACGCAACCTGTTCGACGTCGCCGCGATCGCAGTAGTCCATGGCTTGTCGCACCTGCCGATCATGGCCGATCCGAGTCACGGCACCGGCCGGCGGGAAATGGTCACGGCGATGGCGCGGGCCGCCGTCGCGGCCGGCGCGGATGGCCTGCTCGTGGAAGTGCATCCGAATCCGGAACGCGCGATGTCCGACGGTGCGCAGAGTCTCTATCCGGACCAGTTCGAGAAGCTGATGCGTGAGGCTGGAGCGATCGCCGAGGTGATCGGTCGCTCGCTGGCAACCGCCGGCAGCGTCGTCTGATGCAGCACCGCCTGTGGTTGGTCGCAGCGCTCGCGGTCGGCGGAGTCTGCCCAGCCCTGCACGCCCAGTCGGGCGGCGATCCCGGGATCCCGATCGTGGCGCGCGGCAGCCGCGCCTATGAGGCGCTCACGAGTTTCCAGGCCACGTTCCGGCAACACTTCGACGACAAGATGATCGACCAACCGGACTCACGGGGCACGCTCTACCAGGAGGGCAAGAACCATTTCGCGATGCGGTTCGCTGACCCGCCCCAGGACGCCATCATCGCCGACGGCAGCAAGCTGTGGGTGTACACGCCGAGCGAGACGCCTGGCCAGGTGATGCGCTACCCGTTGCAGAACCACCCGACCTACGGCACCAACCTGCTCGGCACGTTCCTCGACAATGCAGTTGAGCGCTATCGCATTACCTACCTGCGTTCGGAAGAGATCGACAGCCACATGACCGACGCGGTGGTGATGGAGCCGATCGCCAACGACATGCCGTTCCGCCGCGCCACGATCTGGTTCGATCGGGAGAACAGCCTGCCCCGCCGGCTGGAGATCGAGGAATCACGCGATCACAAGCGCACGCTGCAACTCTCGCAACTGCAGATCAACCGTTCGATACCGCCCAGCACGTTCGTATGCAAGCCGCCGGCCGGAACCAGAATCATCGACCAGTAGGTCTCGACTCGATAAATCAGGCCAGCACGGCGAGCACGGCTTGTGCCGCGTTCTCATCCAGACCATTCTGACGCGCCAGCCGAAGCGCTTCCTTGGCAAGCGCGCGATATAGCTCACGCTCCGGGCCTTCCAGTGCCGCTAGATGACGGGCGATCGTGCCGGCATCACCGCGGCTGACCGGCCCGGTGAGAGCGGCCGCGGGCCCGTCATTGAGGTGCGCCAACGTGTGCCGCATCAGCGGCAGGAAGAGAGCGTTGGGTACCTGGTCCCCGCCCGCATCGCGAGTCAATCGTGCCGCCACGTCGGCCAGCACGACCAGGTAGTTCGATGCGAACACCGCCGCGGCATGGTACGAGGCCTTCCGGTCTGCGGCGATCTCCACTACCGGTCGCAGCTGGAGCAGCTCGGCTAGTTCGCGGCCCGCTGCCAGCGCCCGCTCGTCACCCTCGATCACCGCCGGTGATCCGGCGAGGGCATCCGGCTCGCCACCACGCCGAGGGAACGTCTGCAGTGGATGCCATGACCCCAGACCGGCGCCCGAGGAGTAGAGCGCCGCGAGCGCGGAACGATCGTGCAGCCCCGACGTGTGGAGCACCACCTGTGGCGCGCCGATCACGCCGCCGCGAGCAAGGGTCCGTGCGACGTCACCGATCGCATCATCAGGAACAGCGATCAGCACGAGATCCGACGCGGCAATGGCCGGTTCCCAGACCGGCGTCGCGGGCTCGAGCGGTTCCGGCAGCGCATCCACGTGCCGCCCAAGCACCGCTACCGCCCGCCCGGAACGAACGAGGGCGCGTGCGAGCGTAAGCCCGACGCGCCCCGCGCCGATCACGGCGACATTGTCAATGCTCACTTGCCGGACGGCCCGCCAGCGACCTGTGCCATCAGGGCGGACGGGGTCGTGCCGTTGCGAAAGAAACCGAGCGCCGTGCGCACCTGTGCATCATCCTGGGTGCGGCGCCGCAGCTCTGCTGCCCGGCCAAAGACATACCGCTCCGTTTCGTACGACAGCTGCTGGTCCAGGAGTCGGCTGCCGCCGGTGACCTGCTCGGGCGTGAGCGTCACCTTCCGCGCCGCCATCCGGTTAAGGACGCCTTGCCGCATCGCGTCGGTGACCTGGAAGTCCGGCGTGCTGACGGCGTGCTTTTCCTTCAGTTCGAGCGCCTCCGCCACCAGCGCGTCGCGGAAGATTGCCACGTTTGCACCGATCCCCTTGACGAAATCCCGCTCGGCCGGGCTGAGCGTATCGGCGCGCACGATCCGGTCGGGCACGATTCCGCCGCCGCCCTTCACGATCCGCCCGCTCGCTGTCTTGAACGACGGCAATGAGTCCAGCCAGCGGAGGTCGTCGTGACTCGCCTCCGCAATGGCGAGCCGCTGCTGGTCATCCTGGCTCTTGGCGGTACGCTGGATGGTTCGGCCACTTGGGGTGTACCACCGACCGGTGGTGAGCTTGAGGCCCTTCCCGGCACCGAACGGCCAGAGCGTCTGCACCAGGCCCTTGCCGAACGTCGCGGTTCCCACGATGACGGCGCGATCGTTGTCCTGCAGCGCGCCCGCGATGATTTCGGCGGCGCTGGCGGTGTACTCGTCGACGAGCACGATCACGGGCAGGGTGGGCCACACCTGCGGTGTCTGGTCGGTGAACTGATGATTCATATCGGCCATGCGTCCGCGGGTTTCGACGATCTTGCGACCCGGATCAAGAAACAGGTCTGCCACCGACACGCCTTGGGTCAGCAACCCGCCCGGGTTCGCCCGAAGGTCGACGATGAGTCCTTTCATGCCCTTCTTGAGCAACCCGTTGATCTCGGCGCGGAGCTCACTCGCGGAACTGTCGCTCACCGTGCTGAGTGAGACGTAGCCGACGTTGGTGTCGAGCATGGTGCCGGGCTGCGTCGACCGGCTGTGAATGACTTCGCGGACCAGCGAAAATGGCATCCGCTGCGCAATGCCCGGCCGCCGGATCTTGAGGTCGACTCTGGTGCCCGGTTCGCCGCGCAGCGTCTTCACCGCCTTGTCCTGACTCAGGCCCTGCATCGATTGCCCGTTCACCTCTTCGATCTGATCACCGGACTCAATGCCCGCCCGTTCCGCGGGAGTTTGCGGCAGTGGCGCAACCACGGTGATCCAACCGCCGCGCACGTCGATCTGCATGCCGAGCCCGCCGTAGTTGCCGCTGGTGACTTCGTTCAGCGCGCGGAAGTCCTCGACCTCTTCGAGCGAAGAATAGGGATCGTTGAGTTCCTTCACCGCGCCGGCGGCCGCGAGGTCGTAGAGACTATCGGGCGGGAGCGAGTCGACGTAGAAGCGATTCATGTAGCCGAGCACGGTGTTCAGCAACTCGGGGCCGTGTGGCGCAGCGTGCTGACGCACCCCGCGCAACAGCCAACCACCACTGAAAAACGCGACGACCGCGATCAGGACGACAATTCCCCAGCGCTGCTTCATCGAACCTCCAGATGACAAGACGAACTATTCATCGCGCGATCGGAACTGTCCGGGACGGGCGGTGACGACCAGCCGCCACGCAGCCGCCAGCACCTCGTCCGGAGACGCGTCCGCCGCGACGTGATGCACCCCTGGCCCGGCGGCGGCGGAATATGCGGCGGCGACGCGAGCATGAAATTCGTGCGGTTCCCGCTCCAGGCGGTCGAGGCCTTTCCCGGCACGCTGCTGTCGCGCGCGCGCCATGCCCGGGTCCAGGTCGAGCACCACGGTCAGGTCCGGCGCCAGCCCGCCGGTGGCGGCGGTATTGACCCAACGTACTTGCTCCAGCGGGAGTTCACGCCCCCCGCCCTGATACGCCGTCGTCGACAGATCGTAGCGATCCGACAGCACGGTGCGACCCGCGAGGAGCGCCGGCCGGATCACCCGAGTGACCAGGTCCGCTCTGGCGGTGACGAGGTACAGGAGTTCCATCGGCGGAGTCCAGTGGCGCGCGGCATCGAGCAACTCGTGCCGTAACGCTTCGGCGACCGGCGTGCCGCCCGGCTCGCGAACCATCACTACCTCGGTGCCGTCGTCGTGCATCCGCTGCGCCAGCGCCCGCACCAGCGTGGACTTGCCCGCTGCCTCCGGCCCTTCCACCACGAGGAAGAAGCCGGCGGTCATCAGAGGCTGATGATTCCGCTGACGGCACCGCGCTCCATCCCGTCGGCGATCATCTGGTTGACCTTGGTCATCAGCTTGTCGACGTTCGCCCGCGCAACGAGGTAGCCCTGCCCTGCCGGCGACAACTCGAACTCGTGCAGCGTGGTCTCGTATTCATGCGCCTTCGCCTCGTCCGGGGATTGCCCCTGCCCCATCATCTGATCGAACTCGCGCGTGAGGCGCGAAATGGTCTCGAGCCGACGCTGCGCCTCGCCATCGTCCCGCAACGCCTGCTCCGCCCGCCGGAGCGCCTGATATTCCGGTGCTTGGCCGATCAGGCGGCCCAGCTCGAGTGCCTTGTCATCAATCACGGGGTACTCCCTCGCCGGGCGAGCACGTAGCGCGCGCGGCCAAACAGGTCGTCCAGCACCGTCACATCCTGCCACGCCAATGCGCTCGCGATGCGAGCCGTCTCGGCGGCGCGGCGGCAATCGACTTCCACCGCGATCCAGCCGGCCGCAGCCACGACCGCCCTGCCCTCGTCGAACAAGCGGCGGGTCAGCAGCAGTCCGTCTTCGCCCGCCACGAGCGCAACCTCCGGCTCGTAATCTCGCACCGACCGGTCCAGACTGTCATATTCGACCCGCGTCAGGTACGGCGGGTTGGATACCAGCAGATTCACCGGCCGGCCCAGCAGCGGCGCCACCAGGTCCCCCGGCAGCAGGCTCACCGCCATGCCGGTCGCCGTGGCATTTTCGGCGGCCAGGGCGAGCGCGTCCGGCGACACATCCAGGCCGAATACCTGATCGAATGAGCCTTCGTCGCTGAGCGCCAGCGCAATGGCGCCGGTGCCGGTCCCGACATCGGCCGCGACGCCGGTTCGCACGCGGGCGAGCGCGGCGTCGACCAGTCCCTCGGTTTCCGGGCGTGGAATCAGCGCCCGACGATCGCACCGCAACGTGAGGTGACGGAAGCCGGCCCAGCCGGTCACATGAGCGAGCGGTTCACCGGCGGCGCGGCGACGCACGGCATCGGCAAACCGGCGGGCGCGATCCGCGTCGACCCGTTCGTCAGGGCGCGCCACCAGGTCCGCGGTGCTGCATCGCTCCAGGTCGGACCAGATCCGGAGCGCGTCGCGCCGGGGTTCGGCGATGCCGGCGTCGCCCAGCGCGCGCGTGGCGGCGTGCAGCACGTCGCCGATGGTCTGCAATGCTTCAACCATTGGTATCCTCCTGGCGCGCGGCAAGACGCAACGCATTGACCAGGTCATCCAGCTTGCCATCCATCACGTCATCGAGGTTGTGCAGTGAGAGATTGATGCGATGATCGGTGATTCGGCTCTGCGGAAAGTTGTAGGTTCGGATCTTGGCGGACCGGTCGCCGGTACCGACCATGCCGCGGCGCTCCGCTGCCCGGGCCGATTCCTGCTCGGAAATGACGCGGTCGAGCAGGCGCGCGCGGAGCACCTCCATGGCCTTGAGCTTGTTCTGCAATTGCGACTTCTGGTCCTGCTGCTGCACCACGATGCCGCTCGGCAGGTGGGTGATCCGGACCGCGGAATCCGTGGTATTGACGCTCTGCCCACCCGGACCGGAGGAGCGGAAGACATCGATCTTGAGATCGTTGGGATCGATGCGGACGTCGATCTCCTCGGCCTCGGGCAACGCAGCGACTGTCGCCGCCGAGGTGTGGATCCTGCCCTGCGTCTCGGTGGCAGGCACGCGCTGGACCCGATGTACGCCGGACTCACGGCGCAAGAGCCCGTAGGCACCCGCCCCGCGAATGGCGACGACCGCTTCGCGAACGCCGCCCATGGTGCCCCGTTGGACTTCGATTGGCTCGACCCGGAGGCCGCGGCGTTCGGCGAAGCGGGTATACATGCGCAGCAACTCACCGGCGAACAAGCCCGCCTCGTCACCGCCGGTGCCCGCGCGGATCTCGATGATGACGTCGCGATCGTCGTGCGGATCCGGTGGCACCAGCAGTTCCTGCACCTCGAGGCGAAGCTCCGCGATCTCTCCGGCGAGCCGCTCGACCTCATCGCGCGCCATCGCCGCCATGTCGGCGTCAGCCGACGTCGACATCTCCTGCGCGCCTTCAATTTCAGTTTCCAGACGTGACAGACTTTCGACCGCTCGCACGACCGGGACAAGCCTGGCATGCTCGCGGCCGAGCAATTTCAGTTTGGCGGGGTCAGCCGCGGTGGCTGGTTCGGACAGCTCGCGCGCGACGTCCTCCGCCCGCGCGAGCGCCTGGCGGAGTCGGGAGTCCATCCGTTGCTCGCTCAGGATTGGCGATCAGGACTTGGCGGCGGGTTCCGTTGGGGGCGCCGCGGCGTACTTGCGCCGGAACCGGTCCACACGGCCAGCGGTGTCGACGAGGCGCTGCTTGCCCGTGAAGTAGGGATGGCACTGGGCGCAGACTTCGACGCTGATCGCCTTGGCGGTACTGCGGGTCTCGAACGTATTGCCGCACTGACAATGCGCAGTGATGGTCTGATAGACAGGATGCACATTGGGCTTCACTGGATGCCTCACAGTTTGTTGAGCCATGGTCCCGGAGCGGAACCATGATAGCCATGAAACATAATCAGGGGCGGTAGGAGCCCAAAGCCGGCGGCGAGGTTGGGGGCGGTGTGGCGTTTGGGAATGGCGGGTTTCTTCGGCATATCGTCAGCGCCGAGAGCCGGTCGGCCAGCGCCGTTCCAGCGCATAGGTGATCAGTCCGGCAGTCACCCCGCCAGCGACGGCGGCCAGTACTCCGAACCAGAAGGAACCAGGTTGCGCGTGCAGTAGATAGACGCCGAAGGCGCTACAGGCGGCAAACGAGCCGACAAAGACGATAAGGCGTCGGAGGTTCATAGCAGAAAGCTAGCAACCCGCTAGCTACTGGGCTGGATTGTCACAACTCAAAGTGGCCCACTACCCCATCGGTGGTGGGCCATCACCCCCCACCCCACCCGGCCATCAGGTTCGACGTTCTGAGCTTGCGAGCAAGTACCCACGCGCCTGCAAGCGTTGGCACGCCAGCCAGCACGGCGATGCGGAGGTTGTCCTGCGGCGTCACAATCGGTACGGCAGTGAGGCCGAACCCCAGGACGACACCAGCCGCCAGCAGCCCGACCAGCCGCGAATTCCACCGCGACGCGGATGCCGCGTCGCGGGCCCACACCAATGGCACCACACCAAGGGCCAGCGGTGAGAAGAACAGCAGGTTGTGATTGGCGTATGTGGAAACCTGATCGGTGCAGAGCCAGAAGAAGAGCACCAGCAACCCGCCGAGGCCGAGGAGGAGGAACCAGGCGGTCATGACGACGCGACCCACGACGCCGGCCGGCCCGCTGAGCAGTGCGAGGAGCATGATCCCCGCGACCAGCGCGGCGATCAGGGTCAGCATGCCGAGCCAGTGAGGCGGCGCGGGGTCGATGTGATACCGACCGATGGTCAGTAGCGGAAACGCAGCCTTGACCAGTGGCTGCTGTGCCCCTCCCCCGTCCGGCACGTGGAGTTCGCCGACGCGCTGCTGCACTTTTTCCGGGAGAAACATTTCGTCCCATCGGTCGATTCTATGGTCGACGCGCGGTCCAAATGCCGCGTCGATGCCGAGGAACATCAACTTGTCGTTGGTGATCGACCGGAGGGTGTGAAAACGGAGCGACCCCGCGCCGGGCCGGTCGCGCGTCGCGCGCTTCAGCGCGCCGCCGAGCACAACGTCGAGCATGTCCCGCACGCGCGTCGAGCAGTTGTCGCGAAAGTAGTCGTAAGTGTACACCCGGTTCTGCGGCAGCGCGTTGACGGCAAGGCGCGACGCCAGCCCGGCACGCTGTGCCGGCGTGAGGTTGAGCGCCTGGGCGCTGACGTCGCGCTCGTAATAGCGGTACACGTCGAGCATGTGCTGGAGACTGCTGTCGACGCCGAGCCAGTATCGGGGGCGGCCCATCGCGAAGCGCCAGTAGAACGCCAGCTTCTCACCAAGACCGGCCGGGAACTCGAACATGCCGTAGTTGTAGATCAGGTCGGTGTGTGCCAGCGTGTCGCGAATCCAGATCGCGTTGTGGCCAAAGCGTTCGTAGATGTCGGCGCCGGGTCCCATGGTCATCAGGAAGACCTGAAGATTGCTTCCCGGTGGCGCCTGGCCGTGTGCCGGGGGCGACGGCGTGCCGACCAGCATCGCGATTGCCCCGAGCACGCGAATCAGCCGCTCGGGAGTATGCATCACGGTGTCATCTCCCGGCCGCTGTCCGCCGACGCGTAGATCGCCTCCATCACCTTGAGCAGCGTCACCTGCTCCTGCGGTGCCGGTGCACTGGATTCACCCCGGACCGCCGCGACGAAGTGGGTCCACTGGGCGCGCAATCCGAGTGCAAACGGCGTCTCGCGCGAATGCGCCCCCGACGATGCGACGTCCCGCGCCACGCCATGAAAGTCCTTCCAGATCGCCAGCGGATTGATGTGCGCCGAGCCGCGTGCGGCCCGCATTGCCAGGCCGAAGCGCTCGCCCGGTCCCACGAATCGCCACGACACATCCAGGTGAACCGACACGCCACCCTCGAGCACGAGCATCGCGGTACCGGATGGCTCGACCCCCTTCTCGCGCTCGCGATCCGCAAATACGGCCATCACTCGGTCGACCGCAGGGAAGCCGGCGAGCCAGAGTGCGAGATCGAGCATGCCCAGTCCGAGATCCAGCATCGCGCCCCCGCCGGCGAGTTCCCGCTTCTGCCGCCAACCCAGCCCGACCCGACCGGCGCGCGCCATGAACCACCACGCCCGGATTGACTCGAGGTCGCCGAGCTCGCCGCTCTGGACGAACGAGCGGATTTGCTGCACGTCCGGCCGGTAGCGATGATTCGCGCCGACCATGAGGACCCGCTCGTGGCGCTGCGCGGATTTCACCAGTTTCTGCGCGCCCGTCGACGTGAGCGCGAGCGGCCGCTCGACAAACACATGGAGGCCCGACGCCAGACTGGCCTGGATGTGCGATTCGTGCAGGTGGCTCGGCGTGCAGATCAGCAGGGCATCGAGATCCTGTTCGTACTCAACCAACTCCTCGATGTCGGAGTAGGCATCGGGCACGCCGAAGCGATCCGCCAGGGCGCGGGCCTTCGGCAGATCGCTGTCGCAGATGCCGACGATCTCGATGTCCTTGATGCGCTTCAGCGCGGGCAGATGACCGACCTGCGTGATGGCCCCTGCCCCGACGATGCCGAGCCGCAATCGCTCCGCCATGGGGTGTCCCTTCCTGCCTCAGTAAAGTCGCTGGATTTCCGTGCCCGGAAAGTAGCTCGTCAGGATGGTCCGGTAATCCTGGCCCGCACGGGCACGTCCGATCGCCCCCCACTGGCACATCCCGACGCCATGGCCGTTGCCGCGTCCTTCGATATCCACTCGTTCGATCCGGGCCCCAGTGCGTGAAATCCGGATGGTGAAATCGTCACTGCGCAACAGGCCACCGTCGGCTGGCGAGAGTACGCGACGGATCGCCTGCCCCGACACCACCGTGCGTCCATCGCGCCCAGCGAGCGCGAGCGTGGCGATGCGTCCCGTCCGCGTGCGATCGATAACGCGGATGTCCGTGAGGTCGCTTGCCCGGCCGATCGGGAGGTTCTCCGCCGCCAAAGTGCGACGCAGCGTGGCGGCAAGCTCGGGCGCAGTCCATCCGGCGGTCCAGTGGAAGCGCGGGGACGTGACGCACCACGGTGTACCGGACGGATCGACGTCGTCAACCGACTGCAGGTACGGCCGGTCGGCGCCGGCGAACGCCGCAACGCCATTTTCAGTGCGGCCACCGCAGGTCGAGAAATAGAAGGCGTCGATCGGCTGGTTGTTCCAGGTGAGGATCTGCCCACGAGTCGCCGCGCCTGCCGCGGTCGCCATGTCATTCTCGTTCGCTTCACCGGTATACACCTGGTCGTTCGCCGTGCCAACGAAGTCGAACCCACGGGCCTGCCAACGCCCCTGGTTGCGGACCGCGTAAGTACGCGACGCGACGGCCTGCGCCTTGAGCGCCTCTTCCTCGCCATGCACGCGCCGGCCCATCTCGGCGCCGACGACACCAGCGACGTACGCTTCCAGCGGAACGCGGTTGATGACGGTGAGACCGCCGTCGCTGCGTCGCAGTTCGAGGGCACCGCGATAATCGTGGCCGTTGAGCTGCAGCGTCGCGCCAGTATCGGCCGCCTCGATTACCAGCACCGGACGGGAAACCGGACCCCGCGTGTCGAGCAGCGTCACGTTGGCACCACGAATTACGGCATCGAAGTTGGCGCCGGCGGGGATGCTCTGAAGATCACCTTCCGCCGGGTCCTCGATGCGAAGCCCGCCGCCACCACCGATCGTAGCACGGCGGACATTCACCAGCACGCCGACGCGAAGGTCGGGGTCCCGGCTTTCGGGAACCGGAACGGCCGCGGGCTCCGGCGGGGCACAGGATCCGATCGCGAGCAGCAGCCCGAGGCATCCGACCGAGCCGGCGTGAAGTCGGGCCTGGGGGCTCACCCGCGATAGTTGCCGAAGTTGAGCTCGACGTCAAAATCCTGGCCGCGCAGGAAGGCAATCACGCCCTGCAACTCATCTCGCGACGGCGATGTGACCCGCAGTTCGTCACCCTGAATGGTCGCCTGCACTTTCTTGAACCCGCCGTCCTTGATGGATCGCTGGATCTTCTTGGCGGTTTCGGGCGCGATGCCCTGCGTGAGCGTCAACACTCGGCGGACCGAACTCCCGGTGGCGGCGATGGGATCGCCGACTTTGAGGTTCTTCACGGGCACCGCCCGCTTGATCAGCCGTCCGCGCACCACATCGAGCAGCGCCTCCATGCGAAACTCATCGTCCGCAAGCAGCGAGATGACCGCTTTTTCACGGTCGAACTCGATGGTGCAATGCGTGCCCTTGAAGTCGTAGCGGCCGGTAATCTCCTTGATCGCCTGGTTCACGGCGTTGTCGACTTCCTGGAGATCGGCGCCCGTGGAGATATCAAACGAGGAGCTTGATGCCATGGCGGAAATCTAAGGCGGGGCCGGGCGCTATCCCAGAAACGAGTCCAGCGCGTGCCCCTCGCTCGCCAGGCGCAGGCGCATCAACGCCTTGTCCTTGATCTGGCGCACCCGCTCACGCGTGATGCCCATCATCTCGCCGATCTGTTCCAGGGTGTACGCCTCCACGGAGTCGAGGCCGAAGTAGAGCCGGACGATCCGGGCTTCGCGCTCGCGCAGGCTGCCGAGCACGGCCTCGATGCATTCGGTGCGCGCATGGTCGATGGCGTCTGCGTCTGCACCACGGCCGCGGGCATCAGCGATGTGGTCGAGCAGGCGGGCGTCATCGCCCGTGGATGTCGGGGCATCGAGCGAAAGGTGGGCGCGCGAAATAGCCAGCGTCCGCTCCACCTCGACCACGTCGAGGTCCATGCCCTCGGCGATCTCGACCGCAGTCGGATCGCGCCCCAGCTCCTGTTGCAGGGCTGACGTGCGGCGTCCGATCCGGTGCATCTCGCCCGCGCGGTTCAGCGGCACCCGGACGATGCGCGACTGATCGGCCAGCGCCTGAAGGATCGACTGCCGGATCCACCAGACGGCGTACGAGATGAACTTGATCTCCCTGGTCTCGTCAAACTTGTGGGCCGCGCGGATCAGCCCGAGGTTGCCTTCGTTGATCAGGTCGGCAAGCGACACGCCCTGGTGCTGGTACTTCTTCGCGACCGAGACCACGAAGCGGAGGTTGCTGCGAATGAGCGTGTCGAGCGCTTCCTGGTCGCCGCGCCGGATGCGCTGGGCCAGCACCGCCTCTTCCGCGCGCGAGATCAGGGGATACCGCGCGATGTCACGGAGATAGACGTCGAGCGAGCCCTCGTCGGACCCGCCGGCGCTACCCCCGCCAACTCGCAGTGGTTGCATGGCTGGAACCTAATAACGTAAGAAGTGAGAAGTAAGCAGATAGAAGGGGGTTCCTCTTGACTTCTCAGTGCTCACTTCGTGCTGCTCGTTAGACGTCGTATGTGTCGATCTGTGCCCGCTGCAGCGACCCGGAGTAATCGACATAACAAACCTTGGTCTCGGAGTAGAAGTCGAATACCTCCCAGCCGCCTTCCCGGTGACCGTTGCCGGTCTGCTTGACGCCACCAAATGGCAAGTGCGCTTCCGCGCCGATGGTGGGCGCGTTCACGTAGGTGATGCCGTTCTGCAGGTCCTCCATCGCCCGGAACGCCAGGTTGACGTTGCTGGTGTAGATCGAGCTCGACAGCCCGTACTTGACCTCGTTATTCACCTTTGCCGCCTGCTCGTAGGAACTCACGCGGATCACGCTCAGTACTGGGCCGAAAATCTCCTCCGTCGCGAGACGGGACCCCGGTTTGACGTCGACGATCACCGTGGGCCGGTAGAAGAACCCGTTCGCCGTCCGGGCGCCGCGCGGCCGGGTACCCCCGCAAGCGACTTCGGCGTCCCGCAGCACCACAGGATCGAGATATTGCTCCACCTTCTCACGCGCTGCCGCGTGGATCAGGGGACCGACCTGCGTGCGCGGATCGCGGCCATCGCCGAGCACCAGCTTGTTGGCGGCATCGACCAGGCGGGCGACGAAGCGGTCGTGCACCTTGCGATGAATGATCAACCGGGAGGTTGCCGTGCAGCGCTGGCCCGTCGTGCCGAACGCACCCCACAGCACCCCGTCGAGCGCGAGCGCGAGATCGGCGTCTTCCATGACGATCATCGCGTTCTTGCCGCCCATCTCGAGCGACAAGCGCTTGTGCATGCGGCCGCAGACTTGTCCGATGGCCGAGCCGGTGGCGGTGGATCCGGTGAACGAGATCACCGGCACGCCGGGATGCTCCACGAGCGCGCGACCGGCCGTGTCGGCGCCATGCACCAGCTGAATCACCTGCTCCGGGAGACCCGCGTCGAGCAGGATCTCGACCAGGAGGTGCGCGGTGTGTGGCACGTCCTCGGACGGCTTGAGAATGACGCTGTTGCCGCAGAGCAGCGCCGGGAACGCCTTCCAGGTGGGAATCGCCATCGGGAAGTTGAACGGCGTGATCAACCCGCACACGCCGATCGGACGGCGGATGCTCATCGCCCACTTGCGTCGCAGCTCGGAGGGAACCGTACGACCGAAGAGTCGCCGTCCTTCGGTCGCGGCGTAGTACGCCGTATCGATCCCTTCCTGCACGTCACCACGCGTCTCGGCCAGGACCTTGCCCATCTCCCGCGTCATTGCGTCGGCGATCTCGTCCCTGCGGGCCGCGAGCAGGTCTCCGACGCGGCGCAGCACCTCGCCGCGCAGGGGCGCAGGTGTGCGTGACCATTGCTCGAACCCTGCCTGTGCCGCGCGCACCGCGGCAGCGATGTCGGCCGGGCCCGAGTCGGGGAACCGGCCGATTACGTCATGCGTGTCTGCCGGGTTGCGATTCACGAAATACCGACCCGTACTCGGGGCGATCCACTTCCCACCGATGAAGTTCTTGAACGTCTTCGCCATGATGTGTGGAACTCAGGTCAGGGACAGATCCAGTGGAGTTGCCCCGCCGCCCAGGCGGTGCGGTGAACGATCTCGATCGCGGCCAGCCCGACGCCGGCGATCAGCACCAGCAGCCCGGCGATGTGCGCGCCGCCGCGCCGATGGATCCAGGCACCGCGCATGGCCCAGATGCCGGCGGCGATGACGGCGGCGGTCCCGATCATGTAGACAAACAGCATCGTGCCGCAGGTCTTGCCGTACGGCCAGAACGGCAGCGCCACGGCACCGGCTGCGCCGAGCAAGGCCCGGAACCACACCCCTGCGGTGTCGCGCCGACGCGTCACCGTGACCCCGGGCGATCGGACCGCGGGCGCGGACAGCCGCGGCTGTGCTTCCCGCGCCGGGCTTGCCGCCGGGCTCTGCGCCGCGGGCGGACCGGCCTTGGCGATCACCTTGTCTATCTCCGCCATCTCCTTGTCCCAATCGCGCGGTTCGGTCATCGCTGCTGCCTTTCGATTCCGTACTTCTCGATCTTGTTGTACAGGTTGGACCGCGGCATCCCGAGCGCGCGGGCGGTCTCGGCAACGTTCCAGTGGTGCTCGTTCAACCGGGCGACCAGGAAGGCGCGTTCCGCATCTTCGCGGAACTCGTGGAAGGTGCGATCCCCGGCGTCAGCCGCCATCTTGTCCGGTTCGATCGCCGGACCGGTCTCCGGCGGCAGCACGAGGTCGACGTCCTCCTCCACCACCTCCGGCCCCGGCGCCAGGATCAGCAGCCGCTCGACGGCGTTGCGCAGCTCGCGCACGTTGCCGGGCCAGCGGCGCCGCTGCAGCCGGCGCAGCGCGCCGCCGCTGAACGGCTTCGGCGCCATGCCGGGTCCGGCGCCGAGCACCGCGACAAAATGCGAGACGAGCGCCGGGACGTCTTCGGACCGCTGGCGGAGTGGGGGCACCTGGATCGGCATCACGTTGAGGCGGTGATAGAGATCTTCGCGAAAGCGCCCCGCGGCAATCTCGTCGGTCAGGTCCCGGTTGGTGGCCGCGATTACCCGAACGTCGATAGGAATCGGCTTCGAGTCCCCGACGCGGACAATGACGCCTTCCTGCAGCGCCCGGAGAATCTTCGCCTGGGCATTGAACGCCAGGTCGCCAATTTCGTCCAGGAAGAGCGTGCCGCCGTCGGCGACCTCGAACTTGCCGACCTGATCGCTGCTCGCGCCGGTGAAGGACCCCTTCACGTGCCCGAAGAGTTCGCTTTCGAGCAGTTCACTCGGAATGGCGGCACAGTTCACCTCGACGAACGGTCCTCGCCTTCGGGCCGATGCCTCGTGGATGGCGCGCGCGACCAGCTCCTTGCCGCTGCCGTTTTCGCCGTTGATCAGCACCCTGGCGTTGGTCGGCGCTACCCGGGCCACCAGTTCCCGGATCTTCTGCAGGCCCTCACTGCTGCCGACCATGGCGAAGCGCGCGTCGGTGGCGCGCGCCAATCCCTCGCGCAGGCGCGCGTTTTCGCCCTCGAGGCGCCGGTGTTCCAGGGCCCGCTGCACGGTCACCAGCAGCCGGTCGGAGTCGAGCGGCTTCTCGAGAAAGTCGAAGGCGCCCTGCTTGACCGATTGCACGGCAGTCATGATGGTCCCATGTCCTGAAATCATCACCACGCGCGCATCGGGGTCCTGCTGCCGCAGTTGCTGCAGCGTGTCGATGCCGTCGATGCCCTGCATCTTGACGTCGAGGATGATCAGGTCAAACGGATGCGCCCGGTGGCTCGCCAACGCCTCGCCGCCCGACGCCGCCGTCGCGACCTCGTACCCTTCGTAGCCAAGCACCTGGGCGAGCACGTCGCGAATCGAGCGCTCGTCGTCGACCACGAGGATGCGGCCTTTCATTGCCGCACTCCTTGCCGGTAGACCGTGACTCCTTCGGGCCGCACGCGGAAACCAGCGACGGCCTGAGGGAGGACGATCTCGAGCCGACCTTCACTGCCCCGCCCGCTGAGCTGTGCGGCCAGCCGTGCGACGAGGCCGCTTGGCAATGGCACGCCACGCAGGCGGACGTGCTGTGGCTCGAATTCGGCGAGGCCGGCGTGGATGGGAGTGAGTGTGCCCTCGACGATGAGCTCCTCGTACGGGCGATGGCCAGGTATTAGTTCACGCAATCGCGCCGGAAGATGCGCGCTGTCGACGACCGTGCGAATCCTCACCGTGCGATCGCCCAGCTCGATGCTGATCGAATCAAAGGTAACGCCGGGCAGGAAGTCGGCGTTCCGGGCAAGAAGCGCCACCATCTCGTCCGGTGAGAGGACCACCGAATCCTGTCGGACTCGCTGCAGCAAGCTCAGTTTCGCCGTCGCGGACGTGAATGCTCCAGTCGATGGGTGCCCGATCCGCGCCGCGGCCGCGGCCGGATGAAGCGTCCGGTCGACCAGCCGGCGCAGGTCCTCACGGTACAGCCAAGCGGCAGCGGCAGCGACCACGAGAACGAACACCAGGAACAGGCGACCCAGGCAACGCATGGATCAAACGTAACCGTGCGCACCCGCGGTCCTCTTCTCTCGGCTCGCGCCTTCCATTACCGTCATCGCATGGCCGAGCACACTGCGATCCGGGTTTCGGGAGCGTTGACGATACCGCGCGACGAATTGGTGCTCAAGGCCAGCCGCAGCGGGGGACCGGGCGGCCAGCATGTCAACACATCGTCGACGCGAATCGAATTGGTGTGGGACGTGGCCGCGTCGCCGTCGCTGGACCAGGCACAGCGCGCGCACCTGCTGACGCGGCTCGCGACAAAGCTGGACTCGCAAGGCAAGCTCCGCCTCGTGGCGCAGGACGAGCGGAGCCAGCTCCGCAATCGCGAGGCCGTCATCGAGCGCTTCATTCAGCTGGTGGCTCGTGGGCTGGTCGTCCCCCGGAAGCGGAAGCGCACTCGGCCCCCGGCCGCATCCAAGCGCGCACGACTCGAATCGAAGCGCAAGCGCGGCGCGCTCAAGCGCGAACGACGCCCGCCAACGGAGGAATGATGCCCAGAGCATTGCTTTCCGCTGCGATTGTCGTTGCCAGCGCGCTAGCGCACCCCCGACCTGTCGTGTCCCAGGGCATGGCGGACGGCGTATGGCGCGGCTGGTTGCAGCAGCTGGATGAGGACAGCATCCGCGTCTCGTTCGCCGTGCAGCATAGCGGCAGGCACATCCTGATTACGCTGTCCGGTCGCAGCGGTGTGACCTACGATATGTCCGGGGTAAAGTTGAAGGACGACGTGCTCACGTTCGACTGGGCCATGGGCCTCGGGTCCTTTCTCTACTGCCGCCTCAGCCGCCGCGATGGGCGAAGCTTCGAAGGCACCTGCGACGATCGGAGTCCGGGACAGGTCGGCAAGCCGGTGAAGGTCTGGATGCTGATGAATCCGCCCGATTCCGTCAGATAGGCACTCCTACTTCGCGTCGAGGTGATTCCAGTTCACGATGGCATTGAACCCAATCGCGAACGTTCCCTGGGTCTGCCACCGCCAGTAGGGACGGAACGCGAACATCACGATATGGCCCTCGCCGATGCTTTCATCCACCAGCTGCGCGCGCCCCGCCAACGCTTCGCCGCCCACCAGGGTCCCGGAGAGGAGCATGTCGGCGGGTTTGTCGGGGAACGACATCACGACGCGCATCCGGGCACCAGGATCGGCGGTCACGCCGGCGAGCGCCTGCGGCTGAACAGCGCCGGCGCCGCCCCGGCCGCCGGCTCCCCCGCCAAGTCCCGGGCCTCCTTCCGCGCCGCGAGCACCACGGGCAGCTGCTGCCGACGCCGTGTCGGCCGGCATCGCACCGTACGCCATCCCGGTGTGGGCCGGGTCCCACGGCGACAGCTGCATCCGGTTCGGTGTTGCCATCGGCGTGATGTTCTGGCTGTAACCCCGGCCGCGCCCGCCGGCGGCCGCCGGTACCTCGATCGCCGGCGCGATCGGCTGGCCCGAATTGAATACGGGAGCCGTGTTGAAGTACACGGGGACCTCGCCGTACTCGTATCCGTAGACGAGCGGGCTCGTCCGGTCGGTGATCAGCCCCCGAACGATCGTGCCGGCAGCGAACAGTCCCTGCGGCTGCTCCACCTTGAGACCGGGCGTGAGGCCAAGGGTCGGGAAGATGCCCGCCGTGTTGCCCTCGGTGATCAGCGTGCCGCCTTGCTGCACGAATGCATATAGTGCCTTCATCCCTTCCGGACCGGCGCCACCGGTGATGTCGTCGGTTGAATCCGGAAACCCGAGCGACGGGAACTCCGCGGTACGCCGGTAGGGAATCGGTTTCGGCGCGCCGCCGCTCCGGCCCCCGCGCCCAGCGCCGGCGCTGTCGGCCACCGCCGGTACTCCACCCCCAGGTCCGCCGCGGCCACCGACGCCACCCGTCGCGATGCCACTGCCACCGTGCGGATAGATGATCACGTCGTACTTGGCGCGCAGGTCGCCCGCCTTGAGGAGTGGCTCACCGAAATAGTGGTACGGCACGCCGTAGTAGTCGAGCGCGGCACGGACCCATCCCTCATCCTGGGTCCGTTGCCAGCTGTGGACGTACCCGATCCGTGGCACGGTGAGATCGTGAGCCCTCACCGGCGACGCGGACGACATCGCCCAGGCTTCGAGTCCGAGGTCCCGCAGCACGGGTGTGAGTAGCGAGGCATCGGCGTTGGCAATGATGAACGATCCCGCCCCAAAGTGGTGGCCGGCGGCATCAAACGTGTCTTCGGCGGCCCGCATCTTGACGTTGGGCAGCTTGAACCGGAATGCCATGAGGTTGTTGTCGCTGGCGTTGTCGACCACGACCATGGCGCCGGTGCCGGTGATCCCGCCGGGGGCGCGCACGTCGGCCGTCACCGGCGTCATCGGCTGCTTCAGCACGGCGGAATCGGTGAGCGCCGTCACCGTGATGTTCCGCATCAGCGGGAACGTCCATCCCGTGTCGTCGTACGGCGAGGGATTGGCGGGCGAGAAATTCTGCAGCGAGAAATACATGTCGGCGAGGGTCCGGTACGGCTGATCGGCCCGCACGATGTAGTCGCCGGCCTTGACGTCAACGTTGCCGGCCTTGAATGCGGCGGTCGCCACGTGGAACTCGAGCCCTTGATGCAGCAGCTCGTTCACCGCCTCGGCGGTGTTCGCCCTGGCGTGTTGCGCCGCGGGTAGCACCCAGCCGTAGACGGGGCCGTTCCGCCCCTTGTTGACGGAGTTCTTGTTCTTGATCCAGTAGTTCTCCAGGAACAGCTGGCGATCCTTGGCGATCCGCTGGAGGGTGAACAGCAGCGCCGATTCCTGGATGTTGGTGTTCGCGCGCGGGCTCCACTTGATGGTCGGTAGCGGCGGATTGGGCCGGAACCATTCCCGACTGGTCGTCGTGGCTCCGGGACGCACCGTCGTCGTATCCGGCCCGTAGCTCTGCACCTCATAGAACCGGCCGGTCGCGTTGTGGGCGTGGGCGACAAAGAACATGTAATTCGGCACCCAGCCGTCGTAGAACCCGTATGTCCATACGCCCGGCACGCCGCGCTTGGTCATCTCCATCACGTCGGTCTCGGCAAGCGACCACCACTCATCGATAGTGATGGGGTCGAGTTGCTCGTTGTATGGCCCGGACCCGGTTGACGTGTAGAGGTAAGTCTGCGCCTCGTGCAGGTCGTGCACGAACTGCGGCGTCCACTCGAGGAACGTCCGGGTGATGTTCTGCGTCAGCTTGAGGTACTGGCCCATTTCGTCGCGATTGTTGTCGTGCTGGACGTACTTGCCCCAGTACATCAGCGGCAGCCGGCCGTTCTGGCCGTATTTCTTGTTGTAGTAGTAGGTGTCGACCATCTTCTCGCGGCCATCGACTTCCACGACCGGCGTGATGAACACGATGACGTTGTTGCGGATGTCCTGGATGAAGGGCGTCTCCTCCACCACCAGCCGATATGCCAGCTCCATGAGCATTTCCGGGCCGCCCGCCTCCGGCGAGTGCATGCCGCTGGTGATCCAGTAGATCGGCTTCGCGGTATGGAGGATCTGCTGCGCGCGCGCCTCGGTGGTCTTCCGTGGATCGGTCAGTTCGTGGAGGTAGCCTTTGTACTGCTCGAGCCGGGCGATCGTCTTCGCATCGGCGATCGCCAGCACGATCATGTCCCGACCTTCTTCGGTCTTTCCCATCGACCAGTATTTCGCCCGCGGTGATGCCTTGGCGATCGCGGCCATGTAACGGTGGATGTCGACGGCGTGCGTCAACTCGCCCGGAGTGCCGACGATGCGACCCAGGAACTTGAGCGGGGTCGGCACCGTGGCGGACGCGGGAAGATGATCGACCAGCTCGGTCGAGATGCGCGGATCGGAGAGATACTGCTTGATCTTCGCCGTGTACTCCGCGTCGATTGGCTGCGGACGCGGTGCGGCCGCCCTGGGCGCCGCGGTCTGCGCAACAAGCGGCGCGCAGGCTGCGCCGGCCACCGCAGCCAAGCCGACGGCGCTACGACGCAGCGACCCGATCATTCGGGACATCCTGCCTCCATCATGGGTCAACTGGGAACGCCAAAGTTGCCGGCAGTCGGGTCACCGGCAACAATAAGGTCGTGGGTGGTGCAAGGTAAGAGGGCGCTAGCCGGCGATTTCCTTCAGCAGTTCCGGCTGGGTATCCGCCTTCCGCAGCAGGCTCAGCGCGCGCTGGACCGCAAGTACTATTGTCGCATCGCCAGCATCGCCGTCAGCGCGGCATCGATCTCATTCTCGGCCAACCGGCGCGGCCACGGGTATCCGCTGGCAAGCGTTCCCATGGGATAGTCGATTCCCTGCACATGCCCGTCGGCCGCGATACGAACGGCCGCCTCGGCAACGCCGTCCGAGCCATGCGCCAGGGCCGTGACGGTGAAGACGAGAACCCACGGTTGCCCGGCGTCCCACTGTCGGGTGACCCCGTAGACCCCCGCACTCCCGGCCGGCGTGAGCGTAAGGTTTCGTGTGAGACGTTTTCCGGCCACGATCCCTTCGGCGCGCCCGGTGACCGTGATTGCCTCGGCGCTGACATGGTGTCGGCCCGTGATCATGAACACGGCGCCCTTGACCGGGGCGGTTGCTGGGTTGGTGACCGCTTCAACCTTGATATTCGGCGGGCCAAGCAAGAGCGCCGTGCAGGAGGCGACGACGGCGAGGCGAATCAACATGGGAGCAACTCCGGATCAGGGTGGTGTGGTTGCCTTCTTCCCTTCGATGCCGCTCGCGGCGACAACGTTGATGTCCCCCTTGAATGATCGCGCCTCAATTCGCCCTGCCTTCACGTTCCCTGGGCCCAGCGGATTCTTGACTACTCCCGCGCGCGACGACAGTGCCAATGCCGGCAATGCGGCGCGATCGAGGAACAAGGTGATCGGCCCGTTGTGGGTTTCGAGATCGAGCAGCGCGTCATGAGCTACCGTGCCCCGAACGACTATGGGACCGCCGATCGTCTCGAGGCGGGCGTCCGCCATCGCCGTACCAGTGAGGTCAATCGCACCGCTCACCGTCGCAGCGGTAAGCGTCCCGTGAAGCTGCGCGAGGGAAAGGCGGCCGCCGCCGCTGCGCGCGCGCACCTCACCGTTGATCCCGGCGAGCGTCACCGCGGCGTCGATCGTTTCCACGGAAACCACGCCTTCGGCGTCCTGGGCGATGATCGTGCCCGTCACGGTGATCACATCCAGCTCACCGGCGGTGTGCATGGCAATCACCTCGCCGTCGGTCATCTTGATCCAGACATGTGCCTTGCGCGGCACCGTCACGACCAGGTCCCCGTGAGGCATCCCGATGTCGGTCGAGTCGTTGTTCTCGACGCCGAGCTTCGCGCCATGCCCCCCGCTGCCGCCGAAGAAGTGTGAATTGCGGCCAAGGCTTCCCGTGACGCGGATCGAATCGCGGTCCCACGTCTCCACGCGCACCGTCCCCGCTGGAACCCAGATACGCATCGACACATCGCTCGCCACGGCAAACGTGTGCGGCAACGCGAGCTGCGCCGCGAGTGGCATGGGTAGGAGGAAGAGGAAGGCGGGGCCGAATCGGCGCATCACAACTTCGCCTGGGTCACGAGCCGTCGGAGTGCTTCGCGCTGCCGGCGAATTCGCGTCAGTGCACCAGTGAGGGCGCTGTCCGCGGGTTGATCGTGCAGGGCGTGCTCCACATCGCGCTCGGCCGCGTCCAGGTCGGCCAACTCGGGACGGGCGTGCGCCATGGCGATCAGCTCGGTACTCGTTCCCGGAAAGTCGCTCGCCGGCTTACTCGTGGGTCGGCTGATCAGGAAGAGCAGCGCGATCGCCGCGACGGCGGTGATTCCGGCGGCCATGCGACGCCACCGCGCGATCGCGCGGCGCTGGGCCACGGCTCGCAGCGTGATCTCGCGCAGGGCCGGTGGCGGCGGGATTTCGCGTGAGATCGCCCCGACCTGGCTCACGGCGCTGAGTCGTGCGCCGCATGCGGCACACTCGGCAGCGTGCTGTTCGACCGCGCGGGCATCGGCATCCGTGAGTGTGCCGGCGAGCCAGGCGTCGAAACGCTCGGCGAATTCAGCGCAGGTCATTGCTCGAGCCTCTGGCGCAACAAGCGGCGCGCACGAAAGAGATGGGCCTTCGACGTTCCCTCGGCGATGCCAAGGAGGACGCCGATTTCTGCGTGACCATACCCCTCGACGTCATGGAGGGTGAAGACGGCGCGGGCGCCGGCGGGCAGCATCGCGACCGCCGTCTCGAGGTCGATCTGCTGGTGCAGGTCGACCCGCTCGACGGCGCCATCAGGAACGGTTTCAATGTTGGCAAAGTCGGCAGCAATCTGTACTCGCAACCGGCGGCGCCCGCCGCTCCGGGCCCGCTCCAGCACGGTGTTCACGGCCACGCGGTGGAGCCACGTCGCGAAGGCGCTCTCGCCGCGATAGGACGCCAGCCGCTCCCAGACCCGGACGAACACATCCTGCACCAGTTCTTCCGCTTGGGCGCGATCGGCGCTGAGGCGGAGGCAAAGCGCGAACACGCGCCCGGCCTGGGCATCATAAATGGAGGCGAACGCCACCTCGTCGCCGCGTTGTGCCGCCGCTATCGTGGCGTCGATCAGGGTCTCACCGGCAGGCATCCGGAGCTGGAGTGGTACCGCTGTGTGTGACACCAGATCAGATGCCAAGCGCGGGGAAAGGGTTTAGGGCTACCCCGCGATCTCCTTCAGCAGTTCCGGCTGCGTATCCGCCTTGCGCAGCAGGCTCAGCGCGCGCTGGACCGCCGCATCCTTGGCGAACGTCCGGCGCACCGCAGTCGAGTCACCAAACGCCATGCGGAGCGTCTCTTGCGTCACGAGCCGATCGACATAGGACGAGCCCCCTTCGAATACCGTGTCCTCGAATGTGATGCCGCCCTGCGCCAGGCGCTGACGCAGCTGGGCGCGGATCTCGGGCGTCACGGCGAAGGCTGCGGTGACGCGGCCATGTTGCGCGCGGGCGATGTCGAAAATCGCCGCGCGGAATTCGGCGGCACGCGGCAGCACGACTCGCACGAGCGCCTGCTCCGGTGTCGTAAGGGTGTCGGCTGGCATGGTCAGGTCGGGCGTGATCCCACCCCGGGCGATCAAACTGCGGCCGGCGTCCGAATGCATGATCTGCGCCGTGGTCGTGTCGCGGCCAGTGTCGGCCAGTACGAGCCGTCCATTGACGAGCTTGCGATCGCGGTGAATCGAGCGTCCACTCGGTGTGTACCACTTGCCGGTGGTGATCTTGAGCGCGAACCCGCCATCCAGGTTGTACACGCCCTGCACCAGCCCCTTGCCGAAGGTGGTGCTGCCAAGGATCAATGCGCGATCGTGATCCTGCAGCGCACCGGCGACAATCTCCGAGGCAGAGGCCGTGCCGCCGTCGACCAGGACAGCGACCGGCGCAGTCGGCACGATCGGGTCTTCGGCGGCGACCCAGAACTTCGGCGGTACGTTGCGCTCGCGCTGCGTTGCCACCGGCTTGCCGCGGGCGAGAAACACATTGCTGACTTTGACCGCCTGGTCGACGTCCCCACCGCCGTTGCCGCGCAGGTCGACGAGGAACCGGGTGGCGCCGCGCGCCTCGAGCGCCTTGACCGCGTCGGCGATCTCCTTGCCGGCGGTCCCGTTGAACCGCTGCAGGGGGATGTAGCCGATGTGGTCGTCGAGGAGCAGCGTGTAAGGGACCGCTGCGGCGTGCACGGTAGCGCGGGTAAACTTCGTGGTAATCGCGGCAGTCATGCCCGCCCGGGCGAAGGTCACCACCACTGGCGTGCCAACCTGCCCGATGAGGTGCTGGGAGACCTTGTCCGCCCCCCAGCCGATCGCGCGGACGCTGTCGATCGCCAGAATCAGGTCGCCGCGCTCGACGCCGCCCCGCTCGGCCGGAGACTGAGGGAATACGTCGCTGACGACAACGGTGGAGTCTTCCTGGTTGATCCCCATGCCGAGGCCACCGTATGTGTTGCCGATGGTGTTCCGCATGAAGTCGTCGATTTCCTTCCGGTTATACAGCGACGCATACGGATCGTCGATCGAATTGACCAGGCCGCGAGCGGCCCGGATATAGATCGAGTCCTCCGGGATGGAATCGACGGCTCGCTGCGTGACGATTTGCAACACCTGCCCGAGGACCGTCGCGCCGCTCGATGGGCCGCGCGAGCGGCGGAAAGCGCCGAAAGCCAAGGGGAGTGCGATGATTACGACGGCGACTGGTATCCATCGCCGCCAGCTGGGAAAGCGTCTCGACATGACCATCCTCGAAGTTATGGACTACGCCTGCAAAGTAACGTCGCCGGGTCGCGCATGGTTTCGCTGGCGCGAGCCGTGCTCGAGATCCCGGATGGCGATGGGGTGCTGGCGCGGTGGCTATATTCGCCGGCGTCGGGCCACGGAGGCTCGCACGATCAGGTCGGAGTCCGCATGACGGCGAATCCATCGATGCCATGTCCGCGCTGCGGTGCGCCTGCGCACGGTCCGTACTGCTCGCAGTGCGGCTTGCCGCTGGGCGACCGGCCGTGCGGTGCCTGCGGCACGCAGCTTTCGCCCGGCGCGAGATTCTGTTCGCAATGCGGCGCGTCAACGGCCCCTCGGCAGACGCATCCCGCTGCGCCGCCGGCGCTGCTTGCGACGCGAGCGCCGTGGCTGCTGACCGGCATCGTCACGGTGATCGCCATCGCCGCCGTCGTGTATGCCGCTGGCGCCCGTGGGAAGCCCTCAGCGCCCGAGACCGTACTTGCAGCAGGCACGCCGCCGGATCTCTCCCAGCTAACGCTCAAGGAACAGTTCGACCGGCTCAACGACCGCGTGACGCGCGCGGCTGAACAGGGAGACAGCGCCACCACGGTCACGTTCTGGCCGATGGCGGCAGCCGCCTATCAGAATCTTCCGCCCGGCGACCGGGATGTTGACACGCGATTCCACATGGCGTGGCTGCATTACCTCGTCGCGGAGTACCCCGAGGCGCTGGCGCTCGCTGATACCATCATGCGCGAGTCACCGGACAATCTCTTCGGGTTCTACCTCCGCGCCACCATCGCGAAGGCGCAGGGCGATTCCGCTCGGGCGCAATCGTCGCGCGCCGCGTTCCGCGCGCATTTCGACGCCGAGGTGAAGAAGACCGACCGGCAGGAATACATCGATCACCGCGCCATGCTCGACCAGTTCCAGAACGCCCACTAACCCGTTCGGGGGAATGGCGCGAACATCAGCTTCAGCCGGACGGAACCCGGCTTCCATGGGAAGCCGCCGCCGACGTCACAGCGCCTCCCATCCCCGCCGCTCCCGCGAACAGCCTACTTCCACGTGCCGATGCCCTCGCCCCGGATCGTACCTCCTGCACCGTTGTCGATGCTGAATGAGTAATACACCAGGAAACTGCCATCGGAGTTCGCCGCGATGCTGGCGCCCACCCAGCCTTCACCTTAACTTTGCGGAAATTTCCGTTCATATCCGCCCTGCTGCCCGAGGACGCTCTTGGACCTGCGCGCCCAGCTGCAAGCCCATCTTGGTAACGCCTTCATCCTTGAGCGCGAACTTGGCGGCGGCGGCATGTCGCGGGTCTTCGTCGCCAATGAAGTGCGCCTTTCCCGCAAGGTGGTGGTCAAGGTCCTGAGCCCTGAACTGGCCCAGGGACTCAACGCCGAGCGCTTCGAGCGCGAGATCCTCCTCGCTGCGTCACTCCAGCAGGCGAACATCGTTCCCGTACTGGCGGCTGGCGACATTGACGGATTGCCGTACTTCACGATGCCGTTTGTCGAGGGTGAATCGCTGCGCACCCGGCTCGGCGGCAGCGGCCTGCCGATCCAGGACGTGGTGGCGATCCTGCGTGACGTCACCAAGGCGCTGGCTTACGCCCACGCCCGCAACGTCGTCCATCGCGACATCAAGCCCGACAACGTCCTTCTCTCCGGCGGCACGGCGGTCGTCACCGATTTCGGCATTGCGAAGGCGCTGAGCGCATCGCGCACCGCCGGAGCGGGCGCGACGCTCACGTCGATCGGCACGTCGATCGGCACCCCCGCCTACATGGCGCCGGAGCAGATCGCCGGCGACCCAAACCTCGACCACCGCGTCGATCTCTACGCACTCGGCTGCATGGCGCAGGAGCTGCTGACCGGCAAGGCGCCGTTCGCAGATCGTACTGCGCAGAAGATGCTCGCCGCCCACCTGAGTGAAGCCGCGGCGCCGGTGAGAATGTTGCGCCCGGATTGCCCACCGGCGCTCGCCGCGCTGGTGACGGAGTTGCTCCGGAAGGATCCGGCGGATCGTCCGGCGTCGGCCAACGACGTGCTCCGCGCGCTCGATACCCTGAGCACGACGTCGACGCCGACGCTGGCCCTGGGCGCACCGGGGATGCTGCCGAAGGTGCTCGGCCTCTATGTCGTGGCGACCGTGGCCGTCGCGATCGTGGCGAAAGCCGCGGTGGTTGGCATCGGGCTCCCCGACTGGGTGTTCCCCGGTGCAGTCGCCCTGATGCTGCTCGGCCTCCCGGCACTGCTGATCACCGCGTACGTGAAGCGCGTGGCGCGGCGCGCGATGACGGCAACGCCGACGCTCACGCCGGGCGGGTCGATGATGCCGAAGCTGCCATCGGGAACGATCGCGACGATCGCACTCAAGGCGAGCCCGCACATGTCGTGGCGACGTACCACGCGTGGTGGAATGCTCGTGATGGGCGCGTTCGTGGTCGCCGTGGTCGCATTCATGACATTCCGCGCACTCGGCATCGGACCGTGGGGCTCGCTCGTCGCGGCCGGCAAGCTGGGCGCCGACGATCGCATCGTGCTCGCGGACCTCAAGGCGTCGCCCGACGATTCGGCGCTGGCACCGATCGTGATCGAGGCGGTGCGCGCTGCGATGTCGCAGTCGCGCGCGGTACACCTCGTGCCGCAGACCGACATCGCCGACGCGCTCGAGCAGATGAAGAAGCCGAAGGACACTCGCCTCAACGATCCGGCACTGGTGCTCCAGGTGGCCGCGCGCACCAATGCGAAGGCGGTGCTTGGTGGCCGTCTTGCTCGTGCCGGGAGCGGCTACGCGGTGAGCCTGGAACTCGTTTCGTCACAGGGTGGTGCCGTGCTGGCGTCGTACCAGGCCACGGCGGGACAGAGCGACCTGCTCAATGTGGTGGACGGACTGACCCGGAAGCTTCGCGGCAAGGTGGGTGAGTCGCTCAAGCAGGTGCAACGATCGGTCCCGCTCGAGCGCGCGACGACCTCCTCGCTCGAGGCGCTCCGCAAGTACAGCGATGCCGTGGTCGCCAATGACATCGACCAGGACTACGAACGTGCCATACGTTCGGCGCGTGAGGCGGTGGCGCTCGACTCCACTTTCGCCCTCGCCTGGCGCAAGCTGGCGGTGGCGCTCTTCAATTCCCGGGCGTCGGTGGCGTCGCAGGATTCGGCCATTGCCAAGGCCGCCATGTATGCTGACCGGCTGCCGGACCGTGAGAAGTACCTGCTCCTGGGCTACTACTATGAGAACGGTTCGGCGTCGGCGGACCAGGCGAAGGCGATTGCTGCGTACCAGAACGCCTATCTGGCCGACAGCGGCAATACCACGGCCACCAATCAGCTCGGGCTGATGTTCGAATACCGCCATCAAGTGGATAGCGCGATCCGCTATTTTCGGCGGCAACGCGAGATCATCCCCGACCCGACGACCGCCGCACGGGTGATTCTCGAGCTGGCCAGGAACGGCCAGGTCGACGCCGCGAAGGCCCTGCTCGATTCGACGCTGAAGGTGACCCCCGATGCGGGATCATCCCTGATGATCTACGCCGCGCATGCCAACCTCCTGGCCGCGCGCGGTCAGCACGATTCGGTGGCACTGCTCGCCGAACGCATGAGCGAGTCCCCCCGCACGTCGATTCGCCAGGCCGGCCTCATGGTCCTGCGAGGCCAGTCCACGCTGAACGGGCGATTGGCCCGAGCCTCTACTGCCGACAGCGCGCTCCGTGTTCTGCAGGCCTCCGGCGATTTCGCCCCGTTCTTCGACGTCTGGCGGGCGAGACACGAGATTCTCTTCCGCGGTCGGAACACGGAGGGCGTGCAACGGCTCGAGGCCATCGTGAACAGCCGCGAATGGGCGGCGGCCTCGCCCAGCGACCGGCCGTACGCGGACGTGATCGAGCTCTATGCGCGTGCTGGCAAGCCCGATCGGGCGCGTTCCCTGCTGGCCGCCTACCAGTCGAGCGACGTGTATGCCAAGGCACCCGATGCACGCCCGGGCATCGCCTTGCTGCTCGGCGAAATCGCACTCGCCGAGGGGAAGGCGGACGAGGCGGTGCGTCAGTTCCATGCGGCGAGCGTCGGCGTGGACGGAGCACCGGTACCGTGTCTTTCCTGTGTCTGGTTTGCGCTGGCACGCGCGTTCGACCGCGCCGGACAGGCGGATTCCACGATGGCTTATCTGGAGCGGTATCTCGCGACCAAGCCCGCCGAGCGAGGCATCGGCCCGAACTCATCCGACGCGCTGGCACTCGCCGCCGTGGAGAAGCGGCTCGGCGAGTTGTATGACTCCCGGAAGGACAAGACCAAGGCGCTGGCGCACTACGGCGCCTTTGTTGACCTGTGGAATGGCGCTGACGCCGATTTGCAGCCGGCGGTGGCGACGGTGAAGCGGCGGATGGCCGAATTGGTGGCCGGCGAGGGGAAGTAACCCTGTGCAGGATCGGCTTCAACGACTCGCACCGCGGCGAGGCATGACCGACTCCGTCGCATGCTTCTCGGCAGCCCTGTCCGACCGCTACCGCGTCGACCGAGAACTCGGCGCCGCCTCGCGTTGACCCGCGTTCGCTGAGAGATGGCGTCTTGGCATGCGCTCACGCCACCGCCGTCCCCCGATCCAGCACCCGGTACTGAATCGCCTCCGCCACATGCCCCGGCCCCACGTCCTCGACGCCTTCGAGATCGGCCAGCGTCCGCGCCAGCTTGAGCACCCGATGATACGCTCGCGCTGACAATCCCAGTTTCACTATCGCCGACTTGAGCACCGCCTCCGTCGCCGCATCGACGCGCACGTACCGCCCAAGCTCGCGCGGCCCCATGTGCGCATTGGCGTACATCCCCGGCACCTGCCTGAACCGGTGCAGCTGACGATCGCGCGCCGCCTCCACCCGCGCCCGCACGACCGCGCTCGACTCCGCCGGCGCTCGGGCCGCGAGATCGTCGTATGCCACCGGCGGCACGTTGAGGTGGATGTCTACCCGATCGAGCAGCGGGCCCGAGATCCTGGCGCGGTAGCGCTGCACCGCCATCGGCGGGCAACAGCACCGTCGCGCGGTGTCGCCCAGGAACCCGCAGGGACAGGGGTTCATGCTCGCGATCAGCAGGAACCGCGCCGGATATCCCAGCGTCATCGCGGCACGCGAGATCGTGACGTGTCCATCCTCGAGGGGTTGCCGGAGCACCTCGAGCACGTTGCTCGGCAGCTCCGCGACTTCGTCGAGAAACAGCACCCCATGGTGCGCCAGTGACACCTCACCCGGCCGCGGAATCGCGCCGCCACCGATGAGTCCGGCGTAGCTCACCGTATGATGCGGCGCCCGGAACGGACGCCGCGACACCAGCGCCTGCCCTGCCGGCAACAGTCCAGCCACGCTGTGGATCCGCGTGACGTCCAGCGCCTCCGCCAGCGTGAGCGATGGCAGGATACTGGGCAGGCGCCGAGCCAGCATGGTCTTGCCGGCGCCGGGTGGGCCGATGAGCAGGACGTTATGGACGATAGGACCCCTCTGTAACTCGTTGTCATACCGTCAGTTAGCCGCCACCGGTTTCACTGGTCCTGTTTCGAGCCTCTTGCACCTCTGATTTCTTGCCCTCGATCCGCCTGGTAGTCGCTGCCTAGCCGTCCTTCCCCGCCGATCAATTGCCGGACGTTCGTTTACGTACATGCTGGCATCTGTCCCTTTTCGATTAGTGGCGCATACGCTGCGGTATCCTCGCACAATGCGCCAGTGTATCGCTAGTGTTCCTGCGGTGCTCATCGTGTCATCCTCTTATATCTCAACCTCTTACTGAAACTCTCGCACCGTGGCACGTCTCTCGCGTATCGCATCGTCTCCAGTGGACCACTAGCGATTCACCTTTGCTTACTGGAGAGACACCATGCAAGAGATCAATGAACGCTTTCTAGCCCGCCTCTACATGCAGACTGTCCGCGACCATACCCGCGAGGAAATCGAAATGATTCTCGCCAGTTACAAGAAGCGGGCAGGAACGTTGAGCCTTGCCCACCGCTTGCTAGAGCTGGCTTTCCTGCGGGAGCTACTGGAGCGGGAGCTGCTGGGCGAGCCTGTCCCGTTCAATATCGAGGATTATGCCTTGCCGGAAGAGGGCGACGAATGGAAGGACGGTGCCGAGTGACTCCCAGCCTCAGCAGCCAAACGACGCCTACCCGCCCCACCTCCGAGGAGCGGACAACGGCATGGTCCGTAATCGAGCGGGATGCCCGGTACGACCACGCCGGTAGCTCGATGTCATGGAAGGACCATGTAGCCTATCAGCTCGCCTGCCGGCAGGCCTACGAGACGGAGCAGGCCCTACTTGGCTACCTGCGGGATGCCGTAGACGCTGTGGAGATTACCGACGCGGACGAGCTACGGGAGCGGCTGGAACAGGATGCGGACAGCGCCTTTATCTACACCCTGTCCGCGCTGGTGTACGTGCTGGGCTGCCAGAATGAAGATGCCTACGCCGACGAGCTGGGAGAGAAGCCGACGACGATAGAGGTCCAGGCTGCCTACGCTGCGGTCTACAACGTCATGCAAGAGGAAGGGTATCAGGAGCTAGTGGACCGGCTAGAAGGACGGGCCGAGTAATGGATGCCCACGGCTACGCTCTTGTCGATGGCTACTGGTACTGTGCCTCCGGACTGCTGACGTTTGGTCACTGGTCCGACGTGTGGCTGGTCGCCGCTCGCAAGGTCTATCCTGACGCCCCACTTCTCATGCGGATGACTGAGGAAGGGGAGAGCTAAAATGCCTAGCTATGCCACGGTGGAGCTGTTCTCCGATGCCGCTACAGACTTCGACCGGCCTAGCTACGGCGACTCCATGCCGGCGTATCTACTCCCAGAACACCACCCCGATTATTTGCCACCTGCGAAGGCAAAGGTGCGGCGTTCCGGCTGTCCTGGGAGTCGCCCCTTTGACTGGCGCAAGGGAGCGGGCAGGCGAGATAGCATCACGCGCCTATGCAGTAGGCTCAAGCACCATCCGCAAGCCCTCCGGTGGACAGGAGAGTATCCCGAAGCCCCTCCGACCGGGCAGGAGCCACAGGGAAGCCAGCGAGAGCGGGAGGCTACTAGCGAAGCGCCTGCCCATCGCTTGCGCTTGCACTGTACCCCCACTATGCTTGTGGCGTCACCTCAAGGGAGGCCTGGCATGGCAGTCAGCAGGAATAAGGTGCAGCTATCTACACTTATCTCGCCCGAATCCAGCGAGCTATTGAAGGTGCTCAAGGCTCAGAAAGAGGATGAGCTTGGCGCGCCTATCTCTCTCGCGTGGTATGTGGATTGGCTCATACGCCAGGCCGGAAAGAAGCAAGGGCTAACTGGTGAACGAGCGGCGAAGCCAGCCAAGCGGTCGGCCAGGTAACGCCCGAGTGACCACGGCTAGGCCCAAGGCGTACAGCTACCTTCGCTTCTCCACACCGGAGCAGTCGAAGGGCGATAGCCAGCGCCGACAAACGCAGCTAGCGGAAGCCTACGCGAGCCGCCACGGTCTCGGCCTGGATAACCGCCTGACGTTCAAGGATCTAGGAGTAAGCGCCTACCAAGGCCGCAACCTAGAGACTGGACAGCTCGGCGCGTTCCTCGCTGCTGTCAATACAGGCCTGGTGGAGCGCGGAAGTTATCTCCTGGTGGAATCGCTGGACCGTATCAGCAGACGGACGGCTCGCAAGGCGGTGCGAGTCATGGAGAATCTGTGCGAGGCAGGAATCACCGTCGTAACGCTGTCCGATAACCAGGTCTACACTGAAGAGCGTCTAGACGACGATCCCATGAGCTTCCTGATGGCGTTTGTAATTCACATGCGGGGGGCTGAAGAGTCGAAGATGAAGGCGTCACGACTCAGTGCGGCATGGGTAGGCAAACGGGGACGGATCGAAGCTGGCGAAAAATTGACGGCGAAAGTTCCGGGGTGGCTTTGGCTCGACAAGGCAACCGGCAAGATCAAAGTGCATCGGGAACGTGCCGCTATTGTCCGGCGCATCTTCAAGGACACGCTGCGAGGCATCGGAAAGCACGCGATCGCCCGATCCTTGAATGAGGAGAAAGTGCCGGTATTCGGGCGTGGCGAGCGGTGGCATCGCTCCTACATCGACAAGATTCTCAAGTCGTCAACCGTCGTCGGCACGCTGACGCCGCACACCTTCACGTATACGAAGGCGGGCAAGAAACAACGCAAGCCGCTCGCTGCGATCCCAGACTATTACCCGGCCGTTATCGACGCCGACGACTTTGCGCGTGTCGAGTCGCTACAGCAGACAGCTACGCCACTGCGAGGCAAGCACGCGGCCTCTGGAGTCGTGCGTAATCTGTTCGGCGGACTTGGCCGGTGTCCACTGTGCGCCGGATCACTGGTGAGAGTCAACAAGGGCGAACCTCCGAAGGGCGGCACGTATCTGGTTTGCTCCAAGGCCCGAGAAGGAGCCGGGTGCAAGTATCGAGTACAACGATATGGCCCGCTTGAGACCGCCTTCCTCCGCGAAGCGACAGCGTTACTCAATACCGTTCCCTCCGGCAAGAGTGCCGATGCTGTCAAGATCGACCGGGAAATCGACAACCTCGAAACGATCCTCCTTGAACTGCCAGAGTGGATAGAGAACGTCGTAACCGCTATTGCGCGCGGACAGCAGCGCGGCACGTCGAGCGTGGCGCTAGAAGAGCGACTAGTCGAGCTTGAGAGTCAGGATGCGCCAATGCGTCAGCGCCTGGCGAATCTCCGCAGGCAACAGACGGAGACTTCTGGCGCGCTCGTCGCCAAGAAATGCGAGGAGCTGGAGGAGGCGCTGAGTCAGCCAGAGATAGACCGGGCTGTGGTCAACGCGTTGTTACGTCAACTGTTCTCCGGCATTGTGGTAGACGCCACAGACGGACAGATGACATTCCATTGGAAACACGGTGGCGAATCTTCGCTGACCTATGCCTGGCCCAAGGGCAAACCGGCGAAGCGATCGGCAACGAAGCACACCGTGAAGCAGCGGGTGACGGCACGATGATCCGTCCAGAGGAGGCTGCGTGGACAGAACTTCTCAAGCGCCAGAAGGAGCTTGAGGACGTAGCACACGCTGACGGAGTAGCACGCTTTCGGAGGCGGCTTGACGCTGCACGTGAGAAAGGCGCTGCGGCCTCAACAGGTGCAGAGCACGCGTTGCTCCGTCTGGCGATCAAGCGTGAGTGCTTGGAGAAGGCCATAGACGCAATGGTTGCTAAGCCCTCCGGGCAAGGAGGTGGCAAGCGGCACACGGCAGCAAAATGGTGCAAGTTGGTTGGCGCGGAGGTAGTGACGTATCTCACGCTCAAGGTGGTTCTCGACCAACTTGGGACCGAACGCAAACTCAACGATATAGCACGTGCCCTCTCCGGCATGCTCCTTGATGAACTCCGTTACCGGCGCTTCAAGAAGGACGCACGACACCTGTTCGACTACAAGGTGCGGTCCTTCCACACGAACAACTACCGCCATATGTCCGACAGCATGGATGCGAGCATGAGGTACGCGGGGATCGACTGTTCAGACCTGACCATGTCCGATGAACACCGTTTGCTTGTCGGCATCAAGCTCATTGATATGCTGCGGGAGACAACAGGCATGGTCGAGGTGGTAGAGACCGTCAAGCGATCAGGACGTAAACTGAAGCGCACCATGCACCTCGTTGCCACGGATGACACTGAGGAGTGGATTGAAGAGGCGAATGCCACCCTCGAAGGCCTCCATCCGGTCGTGTTACCAATGGTAGCTCCTCCACTACGGTGGGAGCCTGCGAACCTTGGAACTGATGGAGCCGTTGTCAATCCTCCTGTCCGTGGCGGGTTTCGCTTTCAGCAGCGGGATTCTTTTCCAATGGTGCGCCGGGACAAACAGCCGCAATCGGCCCCACGCATCGCGTATGACACGGTGAACAAACTTCAAGAGTCTTCTTGGAAAATAAACCGGCAGGTACTTGACGTAGTCGTTGAGCTGAAGGCGCGCGGTGGCGGAATGGCTGGCATTCCACAGCTTGAACTCAAGGTGTACCCGGCGAGGCCGGACGACATTGCAGTCAATGAGGCAAGCCGCAAACAGTGGCGTGGACTCAAGCACGCGGTTGTAGTGGAGAACCTGAAACGGAAGCAGGTGCGCCGGGCATTTTTCAACACACTCGGGGTGGCCGAGAAGTTTCAACACGAGACCGCGTTCTACTTCCCGCATTCGTTCGATTTCAGGGGAAGAGTCTATCCGCTTTCATCCTATCTCACACCGCAGGGAGACGACCTATCGCGTGCGCTGCTGACCTTCGCAGTCGGTAAGCCGGTGGATGAAGCTGGCGCTCGCTACTTGGCGGTGCATGGGGCGAACTGCCTGGGCGAGACACTGGACGGCAAGAAGATTTCCCAGATGACGCTCGATGAGCGTATCGCGTGCATTCACGGTGCCTCCACAGCGATCATCGCAGTGGCTGATGACCCCTTCAAACATCGCTGGTGGATGGATGCTGACAAACCTCTGATGTTCCTCGCGTTCTGTTTCGAGTGGGCGGGGTTGATCCGTGCCAACGACCAAGACAAAGAATATGTCGGCTCCCTTGTGGTCAGCCAGGACGGTAGTTGTAACGGTTTGCAGCATTTTGCAGCACTTCTCCGCGACGAGGGAATCGGACGAGCGGTCAACGTGGTTCCTCAAGACAGACCGGCCGACATTTATCGGCTGGTGGCTTCTACCGTGCTGGATCGAATCACCCTCGAAGCGGACGCCGGGAGTAAGCTGGCTGGTCTGTGGCTCGGCCTACATGCGAAGACTGGCATCATCTCGCGGAAGCTGACCAAACGCCCAACGATGACCTTTGGGTACGGGTCGAAGCAGTACGGCTTCACACAGCAGATAAGGGAGTTCCTGGTTGGCTTGGACAACTACGCCACTATCAAGGAGCATTTCACCGGAGATCCAGACAACGCGGATCTCAACGATGCGTGTGCCTTCATGGCACGGATCATCCGGGACTCGTTGGAGGAGCATGTCAAGTCAGCGTTCGCGTGCATGGATTGGCTACAAGCGGAGGTCAAAGCACTTGCCGAGGAAAACAAGTGTGCTAGCTGGACTGTCCCGGCGACGGGATTTCGCATAACACAGAGAGCCTTCGCGCTGACCTCAGATCAGATCCGCACGATGCTCGCGGGCAAGGAGTACAGACCAAGGGCGTACAAGGAAACCGATCAGGTCAATGTCAAGAAGCAGATCCAGTCGGTTGCCGCCAACGTGATTCACTCGCTTGATGCTGCCGCACTCATGCTGACCGTCCAAATAGCATCGAGCGACGGAGTCGAATGCTTCGCCATGGTGCATGACTCTTACGGCACTTTGGCTGCTGACTGCGAGGTCGTAGCACAGGCAGCGCGCCGGGCCTTTGCGAAGCTCTATATCCAGCACGATCCGCTCGCTAGCCTGGGTGCTAATTTCGAGACCCAGGGGGGGGCTGTAGACCCGTCGCTTGTCCCGCCGCAGCCTGGCACCCTCGACGTAAGCCAGGTCATCGGGAGCACCTACTTCTTCTCCTGATATGTACGTTTCTTTATGAACCATACAACGGCAAGTTTCTAATGCCTTCCTCTAGGTAATGGTAGCCGTATCAAGTAGTAGAAGCAGCCTTCCCACACCCCTGACGCTGGCAAACCCGGACCTTGGCGCTCCTTGCCTTGATGCCCGGTAGTCCAGTGCAGGGGCTCGATTGGAGATCCTGGGGTAGTCATCCCATAAGGGTCGAGCTCGAGCAGCGTGTGACAGAGGCTCCCAGGTGGAAGACTCTGGGCCAGTAGCCTAGCCGGCGCTGGAAACCGATAAATAGGCGAAGGGCTCCCCCGATGATGCGCTTGCGGTGTAAGTGCTAGGCGGGATGCATGGGGATTGGCAACAACTCCCCCCTTGATGTAGGGACAGGCAGGTCAACAGCCAGACAATCGTCCAGCAGGAATCCAAAGCTCCCAAACCCGTAGTCACAGTAGTGGTCAACTGAGGTAAGGAGTGGTGAGTAGTAGTGTACCAGAAGAGTCCGGTAGTATAGGGTAGGGACAGGGTGAACAAACACCGAAGGGTACAAAAGTCCAGCAGCAGCGCCCATTCTAATACCCCAAGGACCACAAAGCCCTGTGGCTGTGGCCCAAAATAGGAGTATAGGCCGATGCAACGTGGCTGGCACCGGCATCGGCTCGGTCCAGATGGCAAGACTCCTTCACTCCACTGCCATAATGGCATATACCCCCCCCCCCCCCCCCCCCCCNNCCCCCTATCCTAAGAAGAGGAGATCCCGATGACTCAAGCTCTTCAGCGCCTCTTCAGCCCTCACCCGGCGTGCCCTGGCGTCCTCCGCTGCGCTATCTGCGGTGAGGTGTTCACTACGGCCCAACAAGAACGGGCGGCCTGGGCAGCCGCGACTTCCCATCAGCAGACTTTGGTGTCCCCCAGCTTCAAGAACGGGTCACGGGCTCGCCGGGAGAGACTAGCTCACGGTCAGCAGCACGCCAGCGCAGGGGAAGCTCGGATCGTGGCTGGTGTCTTCTACCTACCACCAGAACGCAAATGGACTGCCGCAGACCACGGCTTCACCAATGAATCGAATCGTATAGAGAAGCAGGGCGCTGCGTAAGCTGTCTTATTGACCCTCGAAGCGTTCCTGTCTTCTCGGCTCCATAATAGTTCTCCACCCTCAAACTTGCCGTCAGGACCACCGTAGTCGGTGTCCGTTGTTCCAGAACCAGAACGACCGCGCCCTGAGCCCGACCGTCGATCATCGCTGAGGCGACTCGACCAGTAAGACAACTCGAGGAGAACACGGTCCCTAGCGAACCACGGTCTCACCCTCTTCTTGGCGACTTGTGTCCGCTCGTTACACGCGCTTAGTCAGTCGCTCGACCAGTTACTCTTGACGGAACCGCAGACCTCTTGAGTGCTCTAGGGCGATTGGCCTTCTGGTTGCTTCACCACCGTTCCCATCCACGCTGTTGTCTGCCAATCCTTACCCCACCCACAGCACAGGAGTACCACTTAGCATGTCAACCGAACCGTACAAAGGGCTAGACCCAACAACCCCGTTCCGGGGGACTGAGTCCGCCGATGCCATCGCCAACCCGGCCTACAAGACAGACCCATTCTATCGCAGCACGGTCGAGGCAAAGTTCGCATTGGACCTCACCCCGGCGCCATCGAACACTGGTCACAGGCTGGTGGGTGGCAGGGCTTCCGTGTCCGCCGAAGGTATCGCGGATCATACGCCATTTCTCGGTGCCAGAATAATGTTTGGTGAGAGAGACTTTGAGGATGCAGGGAAAATTCGAGTGCTGACCGCTGAACTCCATGATCTTGAGCAGCAGCTCGATGATACGGAAGCCTCGCGGTATGCTGCACCCATCCACCAGGATGGTCCGCCTGTACCGCTTCCGGCTCCCAGAGCATTCCGCACCCCAGCAGAACAGTCACGGCTCATCAACTCGCCAGCATACAGAGCTGCAACCCCGTACGGAGATCGCTACAGACATTTCGTAGCTGCCCGGATAGCTCTAACTGAAGAGACGAGCGCGCAAGATGCTGGCGGCAATGTGCGATCTGGCAGCGCAGTGCAGTTCAAGAGTGACACCGACTAATGTCTGACCGCGACAGTAGCCACAGCAATCCCGTCAACCGCATGTCCCCGTTGTGCTCCAGATGTGGTCACCGCTTCGCACGATTGATTGAGGCGGGCAATGGTCGGACATGCTGGGCATGTGCATCAAGGCGCGAGAGAGATTCTGGAACCTCCGTCTCCACAGGATACAAAATGACCTGGGAAGAAATCAACAACGTCCCAGCTCCGAAGATCCTCTCGTAACCGCAATTATCTCACAACCCTAACAGAACCTCACACTCATATGGCACAACGTAACAGACGCCCACGCGGCAAGCTCCAAGTCGCGCGGGACTTCAAAGCAATTACTGTCCGGCTGGCTCCGCAGACCTTCGGCCAACTTGACGCGGTGCTTGAAAACACCGGCATGAGTATTACCGGATTCATTGAGTACGCCATCGAACTGCACCACAACGTCCTTGGCCTGTCCAAGCGACCGCTGGTCACTCCCGCCCAAGCTCGCAAAGCCTTCCGTGTAGCGGCCGCTCGGTCGCGCGTTGACGGCAACAACGACTGGTAAGAACACAAGACAACCGGGTGCCAGTGTCGTTCGACCCCACCCCGCCGCCTCTCCTCGGCTGATCGGGCGGTGCTGGCGCCACCCCTTCTTTCAATCTCACCCCTCTCAGAAGGAGCTACGCCTTGTCCAGTCGTATCATGCGAAACGACCTGACCACCATTGAGCCAGACGATACGTCGATCATCATTCCTTCGGCCGTCTTTGGGGTCACACTTCCGGAGTTCGATGCAACACAAGCACACCGTCTCCTGCGCCTTACTGCCGCAGGTGATTGCGCGGTCACGGTGCTTCACGCTGATGGCAGCGTTCTGGCAATCATTCCCGCTCGACCAGCACAGACCGCCGCGCTGTCTACAGTTGTGTTCCGTCGCTCGGCCGGAAGTACCAAATGGGCAGTGGCGTATCGGTCAACTAACCAGCCCAGCTAAACAACTTCTCCGCTGATCGACCCTATCTCATGCACACTACACACCTTTATTCATAGGATCATCTCTCCATGTCTACCGCTCCCATTGTTTCACCGCGCATCTCGACTGCTGCGCCTGTGGCACCCGTTGTCAAGCCAAAGTTCGTTGCTGAGAGCGTTGCCGGAGAAGTCCCACCCGGCGAAAAACCGATCAAGCGGACTGACAAGATCCGCAGGTTTGATAAGTAAGTGAGCGCGCCAATTCAACCGGAAACTGCTCTGTACCCCATTTCGTGA
>PNAE01000009.1:31465-91103 GCA_003169895.1 Gemmatimonadota bacterium | reverse complement strand
TGGCGATCGCCCTCGACCAGGAAGCGGGCGACCCACTTATAGCCGACCCGGCGGCTGATGCCGTAGCAGGCGCACAGGGCGGTCATCGACACGGTGCGGCGAACGTATTCATCCACGAACTGGCGGCGTCCAGACATAGGGGTCTGCACTTTCCACGGCATGGGGCACCTCCTCGGTGCCCACGGTACGGAAAAAGTGTTACCTATATCTCCGGTCTAAAGTGTTACCTATGTCCCCGGTCCGTACCACCTCAGGACTAACCGACTCACACTTGCGCCCCCCCCTTGAGCCTAGCCGACGGACTTTCCCTTGCCGCAAGCGCAACGATCTCCACCCGATCGAGGGGGGGATGACACGACGCGTTCCTTATCTACTAACCCGCGACATGTATCACGGGTTAGTAGAGAAGGAAGGCCAAGTGTCCTCCCCCGTCCTCCCGTCAGGGCGGATCAGTTACGCATGCGGCATAGGGCAGATAGCAGAGTGACCACGGGGCGGACACGATCGGTTGCAGCAATTCCAGATTCGGCTGCGAAGCCCCGCGATCGACGGGACGCGCGCGGAGGTATAGTTGGGGTTAGGCCGACCCAAATCGCGTTACAGGGGGCGAACGCGTCTCGCCGGCCTCGCTCCCGCTGTGACGCCTCCAGCAGCGCCATCGCGGACCCCTCTCGCCGTTGGCTCGGAGCGGCGCTATACTCTCCCCATCGCGATTGAAATGCCTGTCCAGCCGCACATTCTCCCCGGCCCCGCAATCTCTGGAGCAAATGGCGTCCCTCGAAACCCAACTCGCTGACGGCCTGCACGGCCGATACGAGATTGTGCGACCCCTCGGCGAGGGCGGGATGGCCGTGGTGTTCCTCGCGCGAGACCTGCGGCATGACCGCGGTGTCGCGCTCAAGGTGCTGCGGCCCGAGATCTCGGCGGACGTCGGCGCCGAGCGTTTCCTCCGCGAGATCAAGATGGCCGCCGGACTCACGCATCCGCACATCCTGCCGGTGTACGACTCCGGCGAGGCGAACGGCTTGCTGTTCTACGTGATGCCGAACATGGAAGGCCGCTCGCTGCGCGAGCGCCTCGAACGTGAGCGGCAGCTCCCCCTCGACCAGGCCGTGCGCATCACGCGTGAGGTGGCCGCAGCGCTCGACTATGCGCACCGGCAAAACGTCCTCCATCGCGACATCAAGCCGGAGAACATCCTGCTGCACGAGTCCAACGCGATGGTGGCGGATTTTGGAATCGGTAAGGCCCTGAGTGGAAGCGGGTCCATTACGCGTACCGGCATGGCGGTCGGCACGCCGGCCTACATGAGTCCGGAGCAGGCGAGCGCCGACAGTGAGCTCGACGGGCGCAGCGACCAGTACAGCCTCGGCTGTGTGCTCTACGAGATGCTGACCGGCGAGCCGCCGTTCACCGGACCGACCGCCCAGGCGATCATCGCCAAGCGGTTCATGACCCCGGTGCCCAAGGTGAGCGTGTCGCGCGACGTGCCCGACGAACTCGAGCGCGTCGTGACCAGGTCACTCGCGCGTGCGCCGGCCGATCGCTTCGCGTCACTCGGCGATTTCGGCGAGGCGCTCGGGCACGTGTTTCGAGACGCTGACTCGTCGACGTCGCACCCGACGCCGCCCGAGGCACCGAAGGGTGCGCCGCCCCCCAAGGCGATTGCCGTGCTTCCCCTGGCCAACATGAGCGCGGATCCGGAGAACGAGTACTTCAGCGACGGAATGACCGAGGAGATCATCAACGCGCTCGCCAAGGTGCCCGGGCTGCAGGTGGCGTCGCGCAGCTCGTGCTTCGCGTTCAAGGGCAAGCAGGTGGACGTCCGCGAGGTGGGCGAGAAGCTCGGCGTCGGCTCCGTGCTCGAGGGCAGCGTGCGCAAGATCGGCAACAAGATCCGTATCACGGCGCAGCTCATCAACGTCGAGAACGGCTACCACCTCTGGTCGGAGACATACAACCGGCAGCTCGAGGATGTGTTCGAGATCCAGGAGGAGCTGTCGCGCGCGATCGTCGACGCCCTTAAGCTACGGCTGGCGAGCGACAGCGACCAGCTGGTGGTGCCCACGAAGAATATCGAGGCCTACAACCTCTACCTCAAGGCGCGCTTCTTCTACCACCGGTTTACCGAAGCGAGCCTGCGGAAGAGTCTTGAGGCGTACGAACGCGTGTTGCGACTCGAGCCGAGCTATGCGCGCGCATACGCTGGGATGGCCGACTGCTGGTGCCGGCTGGCGGATGACTGGATGGCGCCGGACGATGCGTATCCGCGCGCGAAGACGGCCGCGACGCGCGCGCTCGAGCACGACCCGCAGCTCGCCGATGCGTACACCTCGCTCGGCAAGGTGCTCGGCTGGTACGAGTGGCGATTCGCCGACGCCGAGCAGCAGCTGCGTCGCGCGGTGACGTTGGGGCCGAACTACGCCGAAGCGCATTTCGCGTTCGGCAGCGTGTTGCCGGCCGTAGGGCTCCTGGGCGAGGCGATCTCCGAATTCCGGAAGGCGCTGGCGCTCGACCCCCTCGACCCCGGGTTCAGCCGGTGGCTCGTGCGCTTTCTCGTCTTTGCCGGCGCCAACTCCGACGCCATAGCGCAGGGTGACAAGACGATCGAGCTCGGAGAAGAATTCTTCCTCGTGTACCTCGACATCGGCTCGGCATACCTGGCACTGGGCGATGCCGAACGCGCGCTCGAGTGGTACCGGAAGGGCCAGGCGCTCGAGGAAAGCGTTCGCTCGTACGACGCCTGCATCGTCCGCGCGCTTGCCAGGCTCGACCGGCGCGAAGAGGGAGAGGAGATCCTTGCCCGGCTCGAGGAGGAATCGAAGCAGCACTACATCCGGTCGGAGATCATGGCGACGGGATACGCGGCGCTCGGCGATTTCGACCATGCGTTCGAGTCCCTCGAGCGTGCGTACCAGACCCGCTCGGGCGGGCTCATCTACCTGAACGTGGATCCGGCGTACGCGCCGTTGCGCGGCGATCCACGGTTCGCCGATTTGGTGACGCGGATCGGGCTCAAGTAGCAGGGCCCGGTGCTGCTGGCGGCCTGGGAGAGTGTCAAGAATGTGGCTGGCCCACGGCCGTCAGCGGGGGCGATGGCGCCACGGTGACATGCGTCGATCGTGCTGCCGCCGGGATTCTGGTTCGCGATGCCGTGTCCGGGGCAATGCTCGGAACAGCCGGTGGTGCGTCCGCGCGTATCGCAGCGTCGATGGGCACGCGACTATCGGTGTCGTGCAGCGATGGTGTACGCAGCACGCAGGCCAGCGTGCAGGTGCAGTAACCAGCGGCTAGACCAGCTCCTTCACCCGGTCCAGGTCGACGTTGCCGCCGCTGAGAGGCGGATCGCGAAGACCAGGAGTTCCTCCCCTGACTCGTTCACCATCGTGTGGTCATACGAGAGTCCAAGCCGTTCCAACAGCCGCGCCGACGCTTCATTTGCTGGCACCGTAATCGCAACTACCCGCGACAGCCCAAGCTCAGACGCCGCGTACTCGAGCGACCGCCGTCCGGCCTCCAACCCGTACCCGAGCCCACGGGCTTCCGGGAGGAATGCGAAACCAACATCCACGTCCTCAAGCGTGTCGCGCTTGAGTAGGCCGCAGATTCCCACCGCCTTACCGTTCTCGCGCAACTCCACAACCCACAACCCGAAGCCGTGCTGGTGGAACGAGGCCAAAAGCTTGTCTTCTACGTACGCTTTGGCGTCGGCCGGAGTCCGAACCCCACGATCTCCGATGAAACGAAGCCAGTCCCGGTCGTTCATCAGTCGCACGAAGAACGCGGCGTCGGTCGAATCCGGTGGCCGCAGCGTGAGTCGTTCAGTAGAGAGTGTGACCACGGAACTTCCTTTCAGACGGCGGACGGACTGCGCTTCTGCGGCGACCGCGCACCGCGGCGAAGCTGATTCATTCGTGCGCGGCGGTGGCGTTCTGCGGGCGATTGGTTGTCGCAAGGCTGCGTCGGCGCCTAACCAGCGCATGAAGCTATCAAAGCGCGGCCAAGGTGCGGTCATCTCACCCTTCTTTATCGTAAACCACTAAGGTTCGGCAGCAATCCGCGGCGGAGTTGCCCAGAACCCCGGATCAGGTCACATTCTGGCCTTCCTCCCCTAGCAATTCCCCGATCGACTGGACAGGAGTGACTCGTGCGGCGTCTGGCGCGGGGACTCAGTGGCACCGTCGCAATGCTGGCCATCGCGGCGGCCGCGCTGCACGCGCAAACCGGCGATTCATCGGCGCTCGCCGCTGGATGGGTTCGCGAGTCATGGTCCATCGCCGACGGCCTCCCGGTCAATTCCATCAATGGGCTCATCCAGAGCCGGACCGGCTACATCTGGGCCGCCACGTTCGACGGCCTGGTCCGGTTCGATGGCGTACGCTTCACCGTCTACAACTCCGCCAATTCGCCCGGACTCCCCAGCGATCGGATCATGTCGGTGATGGAGACGCGGGATAGCGCGCTCTGGTTGAACACCGAGCAGCGTTACCTGGTGAAATTCGCGCGGGGGCGCTTCACCCACATCGATGAGAGCCGGGGTCTGGTGGGCGGGCCGTGGTCCATCTACGAGGACCCTGCGGGGCAGCTCTTCATCGGCAGCGAGCAAGGGCTCGGCCGAATGGAGAAGGACCGATTGGTGCCGGTGGCCCCGGAAGTGATCCGGGGGAAGGTGGTGAGTATCGTACGCCGGCGCGACGGCAGCCTCTGGGTCGCCACGGAGGTCGATGGAATCTTCCGAATCGCCGACGACCGCGCGGAGCGCGTGAGTGTCGCTCCCGCGCTTGAACGGGACTCATTGTTCTCACTGTTCGAGGATCCCGAGGAACGACTGTGGATCGGGGCCGCGACAGGGGTATGGCAGGTCCCCAAAGGCGCGCTCGCGGGTATCCCCACAATGGATTGGCGCCCGCGGGCAATTCAGCGGTTCGTCTACGTCCCAGCCACCGGGGCGGTCCTGGGCTATGGCATGGGTGGCGTTTTCCGATTTGACCCCGACCATCGCGTCGTCACGGTCGACGATCGCTTGCACCAGTTCACTCTGGCGGTGCCACTCAAGGTGCTGGGCAAAGACAGCGCCTGGCACGCGATCGACCGCGACCTGATGCTCAATGGTCGCAAGGTCTACACGCTGAATCCGGAATCAAATCGTCCGACGGGGCGAATCACCGATCTGCTCTTCGATCGCGAAGGTGGCATCTGGCTCGCCACCGATGGCATGGGTCTTCACCGGCTCCGGCGCAGTCTGTTCACTTCCTATAGCGCACCCGAGGGGCTCACGGCCCGCAATGCCTACGTCATAGCACGGGACTCGACGGATGCGCTCTGGGTCGGCAGCCTGCTCGAGGGGACGAGCCGGATTTCGCCGGACCGTCGCACCATCCAGAATTTTACTCCGGCCCAGGGTTACGCGACCCAGGTCACCTCCATTCTGCCGGACGGAGACCGGATCCTGCTCGCTACTCCATACGGACTGCAGACATGCAGCCTGCCGGAGATGGGCTGCACCAAGGTGGCCTCCCTGTATTTCGACTGGCCCGGGGCGTATGCGCTCTATCAGGCGAAAGACGGCCGCCTGCTGGCGGGTACCAAGACCCAGGTCCTGGAGCGGCGCGGTGCCCAATGGACTCCGATGTCCGAATGGCCGGGGCGGGCGCCGGCCCGCGCCTTTGCCGAGACCCCCGATGGCGCCCTGTGGGTCGGCACCAATGGCGGCGGAGTGGTGCGCTGTCTCGCCGGGCACTGCCGCACACTCACCACTCGCGAAGGCCTTCCCGCCGATCTCATCCGCTCCCTGCATGTGGATGGAGACGGCTGGCTCTGGATCGGCACCGAGGGGCGGGGGCTGGCGCGCCTTGACCCGCGCCACTGGCCTGCGGAGGACGATCGATACGTCCCGGCGATCACGCGATATGCGACCACCGATGGCCTGTACGATCCGGTCGTGCATGAGATTCTCGAAGACGACGAGGGCCGGCTCTGGATGAACAGCAATCGCGGCATCTTCTGGGTGCGGCGCGACGAGCTGAATGCCTTTGCCGAACATCGCATTCCGCGGATTCACTCGACGGCCTACACCGAACGCGACGGCCTCCGTAACCGGGAAGGCAACGGGGGTTTCCAGCCGGCCGGCGCCAAGACCAGAGACGGGCGGCTCTGGTTTCCCACCCAGGATGGTATTGTCGGCGTGGACCCCTCCCGGGTGACCCAGGGACGTGAGCCTCCTCCCGTGACGGTCGAGCAGGTCACCAGCCGCGGGCGAGTACTCTCTGCGGATACCAGCATGCTCGCGTTGAGGCCCACCGAGCGTGACCTGGAGATCACGTATACCGCGCTCACCTTTGTCGAACCCGGCAACGTTCGCTTCCGGTACCGCCTCGATCCCTACGATCCGGACTGGGTGGACGCCGGCAGCCGACGCACCGCGTTCTATACTCGGGTACCACCGGGCCACTACACCTTCAAGGTGGCCGCCAGCCAGGGAGGAGATCGCTGGACTCCTGCTGAAGCGACGGTGCAGCTCAGCCTCGCCCCGTTGTTCCGGGAGACCGGGACGGCCAAGGTCCTGCTCGTCCTCGCCATCGCGCTGATGGGCGTGCTTGTCTATCAGTGGCGAGTCCGGAGCCTGCGGCAACGCGCAGTAGAGCTGACCGGCCTGATCGAGATTCGCACGGCCGAGCTGCAGCGGAACGAACAGCAACTCGCGACGCAGAATGTCAAGCTGGCGCAGCTGAACCAGCTCCGGACCCGACTGTTCGCCAACCTGAGCCACGAGTTCCGCACGCCGCTCACGTTGATCCTCGGGCCGCTCAAGAGCCTGCTCGACGGACGTTTCGGGGTACTGAGCCGTGAGGCGCGCGAACAGGGCGACCTGATGCTCCGCAACACCCAGCGCCTGCTCCGGCTGATCAACCAGATTCTCGACCTGACTCGGCTCCAGGCCGGGAGCGTGACGGTTCATCAGCAGCCGGTCGAGCTGGTCGGCTTTGTCCGGTCCGTCACCCAGGCCTTCACCCCGCTGGCCGAGCGCAGCCGGATCGCACTCGTCTTCCGGAGCGCGCTTCCGAGCCTGACGCTCCGAGCCGATCCGGAACAGATCGAGAAGGTGCTGCTCAACCTTCTGTCCAATGCAGTGAAGTTCACCGGCAATGGCGGGATCATTGACGTGTCGTTGGGCCAGGACGGCGGGTTTGCATCGATCGTCGTGCGCGATTCCGGCGTTGGCATCGCGGCGGAGGACCTGCCCCACATCTTCGATCGTTTCTATCAGGCCGATAGCACCAACACGCGGCGCTACGAAGGGACCGGGATCGGCCTGGCGCTGGTGAAGGAGCTGGTCGAGTTGCACGGTGGCGAGATCGGCGTCACGAGCACTCCGGGCCAGGGCACCACGTTCACGGTGCGACTTCCGTTGAACGTCGCCGGCAGTGACGACACCGCCGTCGCATCATCCGCCACACCCTCCGCGGAACTCAGCGAGCTCTACGTTCTCGAGACCACCTCCCCCGGCAACCTCTCCCGCGATTGGAGCGGGGGAATGACGGAGGAGGAGAGCGCCGTGGACCGGACCACGGTGCTCCTGGTGGACGACAATCCCGATGTTCGGGCGTATGTCCGCTCGGTGCTGGCGCCCCAGTTCCACATCCTCGAAGCAGCGGACGGGAAAGCCGGCCTGGCCCTGGCCCGCGAGGCGCTTCCCGATCTGATCGTGGCCGATGTCATGATGCCGGAACTCGACGGTCTCGCACTCGGCCGCGAGCTCAAGTCCGACTCGATGACAGATGCCATCCCGGTCATCCTGCTCACGGCGCGCGCCGAGTCGGCTGACCAGGTCGCCGGCCTCGAGGCCGGGGCCGACGCGTATCTGGTGAAGCCATTCGACCCGGCCGTCCTGACCGCGTGCGTGGCGAACCTGCTCAATCAGCGCCGACGACTGCGGGAGCGTTTTCGGCTGGGCGAAGCGGTCAGGCCCGCCTCCGCGCCGAAGGCTTCATCGGGACTCGATCTTCGGCTTCGCCCGTTGGTTGAGGCTCACCTGGTGGATCCGAAGTTCGGGCCCGGGGTGCTGGCTGAGGTCGCCTCCCTCTCCTATCACCAGCTCTACCGTTCGCTCCGCGATGAGCTCGGCACCACGCCCAGCCGCTACATCCGAACAGTCCGGGCGGAATGCGCCGCCACGCTCCTCAAGCAGGGAGCCGGCAGCGTCACAGAGATCGCATACGCGGTCGGATTCGAGTCCCTCTCCTACTTCCGGCGTGCCTTTCGGGAGCGGTTCGAAGCCACCCCGAGCGACTTTCTCGCCCCCAAGAAAAGCTCGTAACTTCCACCAAGACAATTCGTTAGGGCCGCTCCGCTAAATACCGTCCCCTGGCTGCAAGCATAGAGGGCGCGGGATTGAGCGTCGCCTCGTATCGTGGCAATGTCGGTAGAGGCTGTCCGGCGTTTCCAGCTCACGATCGAGGACCCAATGGCACCGCAGAAACCCGATTCGCCGAAACCCGTCGCCGTCCCCAAGCCCGTTCCGGCGCCGCGATCGGAGGCACTGGAGGCAGAGCTCGCGATGCTCGAAGCGATGCTGCCACCGGAGGCCGAGCGTTCCGCCCAGCCGACCCGAGTCGATCCTGCCAGGGACCGTGGAGGTGCCCAATGACGACGATCGTCATGAGCCACGCGCGCGAGTGTCCTGCCTGCAAGACACCGTTGCCCGAAGAGGCGCAATTCTGCCTCCGCTGCGGCCTGGCCACGCCGACCGATCCCGGCGTGCCGCCGCGGACTGCCGCGACTGGAGTGCTCGAGGTCACCAAGGTCAAGCACGCTCTGGCCGGCCGGTACAAGGTCGAGCGGGTGCTGGGAGAAGGGGGGATGGCGACCGTCTATCTCGCCCTCGACCTCAAGTACCATCGGAGCGTGGCGATAAAGGTGATGCGGCCGGAACTCGCCTCGACGCTGGGGGCCGATCGTTTCCTCCGCGAAGTGGAGATCGCCGCCCGGCTCACTCATCCCCACATTCTTTCGATGTACGAATCGGGCGAGGCCGATGGGCTGCTCTACTACGTGATGCCTTATGTGGAAGGTGAAACGCTGCGGGACCGGATCCATCGCGAGACGCAGCTTCCGGTGGAGGACGCGCTCAAGATCGCGCGGGAAGTCTCGGAAGCGCTGGCCTATGCGCACGAGCATGGCGTCATCCATCGCGACATCAAGCCCGCCAACATCCTGCTGGGCGGGGGCCACGCGATGGTGGCCGATTTCGGCATTGCGCGCGCGGTCAGCAACACCGCGACGGAGTCGTTGACCCGGACGGGACTTGCGGTGGGGACGCCGCACTACATGGCGCCCGAGCAGGCGATGGGGGACCGCGAAGTGGATGCCCGGGCCGACATTTATGCCGTGGGCGCCTTGCTCTACGAGATGATCGCCGGCGAGCCACCCTTCACGGGACCCACGGCGCAAGCAATCGTGGCCCGGAGCATGACGGAAAATCCCCGCTCGCTCACCAACTCCCGCACCAACCTGGTGCCGGACGTGGACCAGGTAGCGATGAAGGCGCTGTCGAAGAGTCCCGCCGACCGGTACCAAACAGCCAAGGCGCTGGCGACTGCGCTCGATCAGGCGCTCGATGTCAGCCGCAGCGGGTCACGGCCGATCGTTGCGTCGTCTCGTCGTGCGCGGCTTCGCGTCCCGGCGCTGGTCCTGGTCGGCGTCATCGCGGTCCTCGCGACGGCCTTTGTCATCGTGAAGCGGCCGCATGGCGCTGTCAAGGAATCGCGCCTCGCCGTCCTTCCGTTCACCAATCGTGGCGCCGCGGAAGACGCCTACTTCGCCGACGGTATCGCCGACGAACTGCGCGGCAAGCTGGCCGGACTCGGCACGATGCAGCTCATCGCGCGGAGCAGTTCCGACCAGTATCGTGAGAGCAAGAAGGCGCCGAAGCAGATCGGCGCCGAACTCGGCGTGGACTACTTGTTGACCGCGACCGTCCGCTGGGCAAAGGCGGCCGACGGGACCAGTCGAGTGCAGGTGGTGCCGGAACTGATCGATGTGCGGAGCGGCGACATCACCTGGCAGCAATCGTACGATGCCAACCTGACCGATGTCTTCCAGGTTCAGACCCAGATCGCGAGTCGGGTCGCCGGCGCGCTCGGCGTGGCGCTGGGAAGCCGGGAAGAGACCAAGCTGAGCAAGCGGCCGACGACCAACGTTGCGGCGTACGACCTTTATCTCAAGGGGCGAGCCGCAACCGGTACCGACCCAGCTACCCTCCGTCGCGCGGTCACATACTACGAACAGGCGGTTGCGCTCGACTCGTCATTCACCGACGCCTGGAGCGGGCTGAGTCGGGGCCTGGCGGCGCTCTACGCCAACAGCATTCCCGATCCGGTCGTCGCGCGCCGATCGCTCGCCGCGGCGGAGCAGGTCCTTCGTCTCGACCCCAACGGCGCCAAGGGTCACGCAGCCATGGCCGGCTATCATGCCAGCGTTACGAAAAACTTCGTGGAAGCGAAACGCGAACTCGACGAAGCGCTTCGGCTTTCGCCGGAGAACCCCGATTACCTGATCCTCGCTGCACGCGTCGAGCAAACGACAGGACGCTGGGAAGAAGCCCTGGCGCATACGCAGCAGGCCATTCGGTTGGACCCTCGGTCGGCAAGTAAAGCCAGCCGCCTGCAGAACATCTACCTCTGGCTTCGGCGGTATCCCGAGGCCCTTGGTGCCAGCGAAGCGGCTCTCGCGTTAGCGCCTGGCAACCTCTCCATGATCGAGACCAAGGCCATGATTTACCTCGCGCAGGGCGACCTCGCTGGCGCCAGGGCTGTCATGCGTGAGGTCTCGCCCGACGTCACCGGGCCCGAACTGGTCGCCTACTTTGGCACCTACTGGGACCTGTACTGGGCGCTCGACGAATCGCAGCAGCAGCTGGCGCTCCGGCTCACGCCGGCGTCGTTTGACAACGACAGGAGCTCGTGGGGAACCGTGTTGATGGATATCTACTGGCTGCGGGGTGATCACTCGCGGGCCCGCGCGTACGCCGATAGCGCGTTGCACGAGACGCAGGCCCAGCTGCGCGCGGCACCCGGCGATCCCCAAGAGCAGATGATCGCGGCGTTGCAGCTCGCCTACCTAGGAAGAAAGGATGAAGCGATTGCGCTCGGGCTGCAGGGCCTCGCATTGGACCCGATCAGCAAGGACCGGGTGAATGCGCCGTACTATCAGCAATTGATGGCCCGTATCTACCTGATGACGGGTGAGCCGGAAAAAGCGCTCGACATGCTGCAGCCTCTGCTCAGCATGCCGTACTACCTGTCGCCGGGATGGCTCAGGATCGATCCCACCTTTGCAGAGCTCAAGGGGAATCCGCGGTATGACCGGTTGCTGAAGCAGTAGTTCTTTCTTCTTTGAAACACACTTCTGGATCCTCAGGCGGGAGGAGTCGCTCGACATTCCGACGGAATGGTGGTGTGATTGCTCCAGGCATCCGTATCGTCTCACAGAGAACGGCTATTTCAGCCTTTTGCTGCGGAAGTCGACCGAGCTAACTCCTTCGAATCGCTTTGCTGCGGTGTCGGGTGGCTCTTCACGATGGAGACGTGACATGATGAATCCAGCAAGGAACACGATCTGCCTTTGGTACGATGGCGGCGCCGAGGACGCGGCACGGTTCTATGCCAAGACCTTTCCCGATTCGTCCGTCGGCGCGGTGTACCGCGCACCGGGAGATTTTCCGTCGGGGAAGAAAGGGGACGTGTTGACCGTCGAGTTTACCGTGATCGGCATTCCGTGCCTTGGTCTCAACGGCGGACCTGCATTCAAGCACAACGAAGCGTTTTCGTTTCAGGTCGCCACCGAGACCCAGCCCGAAACGGACCGCTACTGGAACGCGATCGTCGGCAACGGGGGTGAGGAAAGCGAGTGCGGCTGGTGCAAGGACAAATGGGGATTGTCGTGGCAGATTACGCCGATTGCTCTCATCAAAGCGATAACCGATCCCGATCCCGCTGCCGCGAAGCGTGCGTTCGATGCGATGATGCAGATGAAGAAGATCGACATCGTGGCAATCGAGGCGGCGCGTCGCGGCGAATCTCTTCACGCTCGGATATGAGGAGCCGACGCTCCGTCGGCGCTTCGGCGATTCCTATGACAGATATGCCAAGCGGGTGGGACGGTGGCTATCCGCATTTCCCGCGAGCCAGGGGCCTAGCTAGGGCGGCCGGATTCGACAACTGAAAGAGGCGCAGATGAACCGTATTCGGTACTCGGTTGCAATGAGCCTTGACGGATACATCGCCGGGCCGAACGGCGAGGCTGACTGGATCATCACAGATCCCGGTATGGACTTTGGTGCGCTGGTGGCGCAGTTCGATACCATCTTGGTCGGGCGGCGGACCTTTGAAACGATGGTGCGCGCCGGCCGCACAACCATGCCCGGCATCAAGACCGTCGTTCTGTCGACGACCTTGCGACAAGAGGACCATCCAGAGGTCACGGTGATCGGCGAGGATGCCGAGCGGGCCGTGGCCAGTCTGCGCAGCGAATCGACAAAGGACGTGTGGCTCTTCGGCGGCGGCGAGCTGTTCCGCCGGCTGCTGCAGTCCGGGCTGGTCGACACCGTGGAGGTCGTGGTTGAGCCGGTCCTGTTGGGCGGCGGGATCCCGCTGCTGCCCGCACCGGCCGCCCGAAAGAAGTTGCAACTCACCAGTCATCGAGTTCATGAAAGCGGGATTGTCCGCCTGGAGTACGCGGTGAGCAAGTCTGCCTGACCATTGCCGGCAGCGGGCGGGCACCGCCGCGTGACGCCGCCCTGACGCTTTCCTGGGTTAGGCTTGGTTGGTCGTGTATGGCAGGCCACGGCGGTCAAGTTGGATGAGCCATCGGGGAGGGATCCGTCGCCTTTGAGGGGGACTCGATCCAGAGGCTGCCATGATCCGCCGTCCCGTGGTACCGCGACTCGTTGCGACTGCCATTCTCATTGCCCTGGCGCAGGGCTGCGGTTCGGGCGGGGCCACCACGCCGCCCCCCACCACCACGGTGGCGTCAGTATCGCTCACGCCGGCCACGGACACCCTGGTGCCCGGCCAGACCGCTCAATTGACCGCGACCCCCAAGGACGCCTCGGGCACGACGGTCTCCGGTCAGACGATAATCTGGAGCACGAGCCCGACCACGATCGCGACGGTCAATGACGTCGGCGCGGTCACCGGCGTCGCGACCGGAACCGCCACCGTGACGGCGACGACGGGCGGCAAGAGTGCCACGGCGAACGTGACTGTGACAGCTGGCGCGATGGTGACTGTGAGCGGCGGGACGGTGGCGAATGGTGACGGGAGCGTCAGCTTTGCGTTTCCTGCGCAGGCGGTTTCGACCACCACGCCGGTCAGCATTCGCCCGGCGGTCACCTTCCCAGCATCCAATAACCTGATCGGGTCGCCGTATGACTTCGGGCCAACGGGAACGCAATTCGCCCAGCCGGTCACGGTGCGAGTGAGATACGACCCGGCCACGCTCCCCGCCGGCACGCTGCCGGAGCTGATCCAGCTCTACACCGTCGCTGGCACCCACTGGAGCGTCGTGGCCGGAAGCACCGTCGATACTGCCGCTCATGTCGTGACGGCGACGCTTTCGCATTTCAGCATCTACAGTCCGTGCATTCATGGCTGCGCGCCCCCAGGCCCGGGGGCGTTGAACGTGACTCACGATCAGACCTGCACCGAGGATGGTGCCGTGAAGCCCTGCCTGTCCGGCATCGAGGTGCCGGTGAGCGGCACGTCGATCGGGACCGGGTTGATCGTGTCGGGCCTTTTCAGCGCCCCTGCGGCGGCATTCACGTTGTCCCTCGGGTCGCTGCCAGCCGGCGTCAGTGGGAGGATCAGCGCGACCGGCCCCGCCACGTACTCGGTGACAATGTCGGCCGCGGCGAACGCCGTGGCCGGCGCGTATTCGTTTGACATCATCGTCACCTCCGGCGATCCCCTCGTCGGCGGCGGGGCGTCGCGGTTGCCATTGATCGTGACGGCGCGCTCCTACACGATCACGCCCGGATCCGGCGGGTTGTCCGTGGCGCAGGGCGGGAACGCCAGTACGCCGCTCACGCTGGCCAGGACGTTCTGGTCCGCAGCCGTCTCGCTGGCTGCCCAGAATCTCCCGACTGGAACGACGGCCGTGTTCAACCCGGCATCGACGACAGGCAATGCTTCCAACATCACGTTCAACGTGGGGGCCAGTACGACCCCGGGAGACTATACCGTCACCATTCGCGGGACCTCCCCGAGCACCGCTGACGTGACCACCACGGTCGGTCTGACCGTGACCCCAGGCTCCGGCTTCACCATCGCCGGGACACCAGCGTTCGCGACGGTTGCGCAAGGAGGCAGCGGGTCCACCGGTCTGCAGGCGACCCGAACCAATTTCGGCAACTCGATCGCGTACACCTTCGCCGGCCTTCCCACCGGCGTGACCGCCGCGGTCACGTCAACAACGGTTGCCGATAGCAACAAGCTCACCTTCACGGCGACGAGTGGAGTAACGCCAGGCACCTACCCGATCATCGTGACGGGAACCTCCGGGACCACGGTGCGAAACACCACGATTTCGCTGGTGGTCGCTTCACCGGGTATCACCATCGTGCAGGCGGACTTCTCCAATTGCAATCCGGGCCAGCGCCCGGTATGGGTTGTCTATCAGGACGGCAACGGTCCGTTCACGCAAGCCGGCGGCAGCGGAAACGTCTTCCCCATCACCTTCACTTCGGCCCGAGGCATAATTGCGGCTGTGATTCCGAACGTGAGCGGCGGCGGTTTCGAGACCGACGTACACTATGGGACGCCCGCGGAACTCCCGGCGCTTCCCTGGGATTGCAACAGCGTCGGCGCCCCCACCGGCAAGAACCTGACTGTCGCTGCGACCGGCCTGCTACCCAACGACTTCGCGGACATCGGCATCGGCGGCAGTGTGGGTGGGGTTTCGTTCGAGGGTCCGACCATTCCCGTCGACTCCACACAGCTGGGGGGCGTCGCGAGCGGGCTGCAGGACCTGATCGCGTATCGTTACCACAACTCGATACCGGGCACCGACATCCGCTGGGCGATCCGGCGCGATCAGAACTTCCCCACCGGCAGCACGGTACCGACCATCGACTTCACCGGTCCCGAGTCGTTCGCGCCGGTTGCCGGGAACTACTCGGTGAACGCCGGCAGCGAGCAGGCAACGTTGCGCTTCACCTACATCACGGCCCTGGGTTGCGTCGGCGTGCCGTACGGGATCTACAACGGTGTCGGCGCGCCCCTCGGCAACACGAACACATTCTACGGCGTGCCTGCGGCTCAGCAGCGCCCGGCGGACCTGCACGTGATCACCGCAGGCACCAACACGCGCTTCACGGCGAACTACTTCCACACAGTGACGCAGGCCACCGTGAGCCTCAACCTCGGTTCGGGCATGCCGACGCCGAACGTGAGTACGCTCGGCGCGGGCGGACCGTACCGGAGACTCCAGGCGCTGTTCAACCTGCCGAGCGACTACGCATATACCTGGTTCGGCTACGGTGTTGGCGCCAATGGCGCTCTTCTGGAAGCTGCGACCGGGTACTTCGGCGCTGGACAGACCGCGCTGGCGATGCCGGACCTTTCTGGAGTCGCAGGATACAACGCCGCGTGGTTCCCAACGCCCACGAACACCACGGTGAACTGGATTCTGTCCGGTTACTCCATGATCAACACGGCTGCGGCGTGCGTGGACGGCGGGAGCTACCGGTCGAGTGGCGTGTTCGGGACGAATTGACTCGGGGGGCGGGAGCTCGCGAGTAACCGATAAGCTCCCGCCACCCCCAACGTCACTTATGAGGGGGACTCGAACCAGAGCCCTCCATGCGCCGAACACGCCTTCGTGACTCGATGGCGGCGGTCAGGGCCTGCGCTGCTTTGGATACCAGAGCTCGATCCGCCCGGCGACCGCGGGCCCGGCGGCCGGTCCGGCGGGGCTCGGGCGGTAGACCTTCGCGATCATCGGCCCTCGGCGCTTCGCCAGGAATTTCAGGATCTTCGGCGTCGTCCGGATGAAGTTATCTGCGAGTTCCGCATGCGTGGCGTCGCCGACGAGCACGAGCATCCGGGCCCTGGCAGCGACGGCGGCCATCGGGGTTGTGCGGGGCGGAATCTCGACATCACGGCAGCCGCCTCCACGCATCGCCACGGAAGCGCCAGCCGTCAGCCGTGACTTTCTGGGAGTTTCGGGCTATGCGACTGTTCCTCCTCGCTGCCGTAACGATCCTCATGTGTTGGCACGCTCTGGCGGCCCAAACCTCCTGGGCTCCGCCAGCTTCGGTCAAGTGGCCGCTCCTGGACTTTGGCATTCGCGGCGATTCCGCCAACGGTGTGTCGCTGCTGGCGATGCCCAATTCCTTATCACGGCAGGGGTTCGAGCTACAGGACTTTCGCCTCGTCCATGCGTCGACTGCCGTGTTGCGACGGTGGCTGGCGGTCGCCAAGTATCTCGTTGACTCCGGCGCGTCTCGGTTACCGCTCCTTCCTTTGATCGAGCCCCTCCTGTTTATGCAACGATCCTTGGTTCTTTGTCTCGACTTGGGGTCTTGCTGGGCTATTGTCTTTGCCCCACGTCCAATACAAGCCGACGTACGCGTAGTTTTCGGTGAGGCCTGCCACATTGCGACCGTAACAGAATAGAAGTTGTTGGTTGGGATTGTGAAAATGATAATAGCCGCCGAAATCGATCATCGTCGAGGCGCGTATCTGCGGCGTGGCGGCGCCTTCGGCGCCATGGGAAAACACTTCACCGCCCAATTCCAGCCGGTCGCTGACGGTGTATTTCACAAGAAATCCGCCGTACGAAAAATTGCGATAGCCGGTTTGCGGAACGATGGTATACCCGCCGCCGGCGTCAAGCAGCCATTTGCCGATATTCTTCTGCAGCCAGACGGGAACCTTGAACCGAGCTTTGCCTACGCCCAGGCCTTGGTCAGAGTTGCCTGTGGGCAGTTCGAGCATGGTGAACGAGCCGATCTGCGGGATGTACTTGCTCTCTTTGTAAAACGCGATTTTGGCGCCGAGTTCGGCGTCCGTCAGGCCGAATTCGGTGGGGCCGCTTCCGCTTGGAAAATAGGCCGCGTTGTTCGAGGGAGCGACCACGCCCCAAGGCAGGATCGCGTGAATCTGAACCCGGGGAATCGCGCCCCAATTGAACTCGAAGGCGGGTCCAGTCACGTCCCTTTCGACCGGGGTTCCGCTCGCGGAGGCAAAAACGTAAAACTCGTAATGATGCAGATCCACCGGCACCGGGTCGTCGATCTGAAATGGTGGACCCTGTGCGCGCAGGCGCGGGACAGCCAGCGAGAAGAGGAGGAAAGCGGCCAGTGCCAGGCGTTTGGAGGTCATTGTCACCGGATCTCATGGCGGCTTCCGCGCGATTCAAAGCCGAAGTTAGCCATTCGTGATTCGCGAGTCAAACGCTGCCGACAATTGATCTGCACCTGAGCGGCCATTGCCACCCACGGATCCGAAATCCGACACGTTCGTCACCAGGTACAACCGGACGTCCACGCCGTTTGTCTGGACAGCCACCGCCGAATCCATCCTCGCGAAGCTCACCCGATTTGCGAAAGCAATTACCGGGACATCACACTAGGTGCGCTGACATCACCGGCAGCACGGGAGGAGCGTACCCCGACGATCTGCCTGCGGGTCGCTGCCCGGCGGCGGATCGGGCGGGATCTGCGGCGGCCTGAGCCGCACGATCTGCCACCTCACCGGACTCTCTGCCCGCGCGGCGCTGCCCGGCGGCGGCAGGTCCCGCGGGGCAAGAGTACCTTCGGTACGGTGCGCGGCCGCCGGGGCCGCCGGGGCCGCCGGGGCCGCCGGGGCCACCGCGGCAGCGCGGAGTTGGCGGAGTCGTGAGACCGCAGTGTCGAGGGCCCATGCTCGCTCGAATTGTTCGGATGGCATCGCTGCTCGTCGTTCTCACGCTTGCTGCTTGCGGTCCAAACTGGCAGCCCGTCACCTTGCCGCAACCAAAGCCCCTAGCGGAGCGAACGGTGCTGGAGTTCAGGGTCCGCGACACAACCGTGCGCCTGCACGCTGTACGATTCGAGCGCGATTCAGTGAGCGGGATTCCCTGGCTCACCCACACCAGCTGTGATTCCTGCCGGGTCCGTTACGCGACAACTGAGATTTCGGGTGCTCGTGTCGGGCGCCCCGAGACCATCGGCTGGTTCGTGTTCTTTGTGCCGCTCATCCTCTTGTACTCCTGGATACACGCGTTTGATGGATTGGCGACATGACGAGTTGCACAAGGGCCCCGTGGGAGGATCGCAATGACTAGATCGACGATTCTGCTGCTCATCTCAATGGCGCCGGCCCATGGTCTCAACGCACAGGCCGCGCCAGGACTTCGCGTGGGGCTGACAAACATTGCCCCGGTCCCGGTTGATGTCGGTCGCTCGACGCGAGAGCCGGCTCGCTTGTCTCTCAATTCGAATTTCCCGCTGATCAACTCGGCCGCCGGGCGGGACGTGAAGAATTCGGACGCCCCGTTGCTCGGCGTGCTAATCGGTGCGCTAGTCGGTGGCGTTTCGTTCCGTCTCCTCGCGGATAATCACGTGGACAACCCAGGCAACTATACAACTGACGTTGGTCCCGTTTGGATGCAGCTCAAAGCCGATTCTACTCTACTATTCCACTGCCGGACTTTTCGGGGGGAAGGTCACTCCTCGGGAGGGACCGTTCGTTCATCGGCGACGAATGTCACCTATTTCTTATGAATGCTCGAACCGATCATCCCGCCTATCAGGCCAAGTACCAAAGCTGTCCCAAGGATTACCTCGGGGTGGGTACCATTGTCACTGAGCCTGCTTTCCAAGGAGTAAAAAAACAAACCGAGCGCCGCGCCGATCCCGGCACCAATGGCAACACCCCTTTTCCACTCGTTCGGCGCGAGTGAATCCGTTGGGACTGACCGCTCCCACGCCGCCTTTCGAGTGCTCGTCGTTTGCGTCAATCCAGCCCGTGGCCCGATGGCTCGTTGCGCCGGAACCGGCTGCGCTTCTGCGGTGGTCATCAGTCCAGCAAGTGCCAACGCAATCAGACGCTTCCTCATGTTGTTACCTCCCAACTAATTCGGACTCGCGCGGCGGTCGGGCTCACCAACGCATCACGTAGCAGGATCCGGCGGGTACTCAGTGTGCCGCATCCGCGGCATTGGGACACCATCGCGCAACTGCTCCGGGCTCGCGGAACACAGCGCGCCAGCTGATCGCCAGCCGTGCGGCGCCGCGGGGCGGGCCCTGGGCGACGGTCTGGCAATTTCGCTGGCAATTGCACTGGCATTTGCACTGGCAAATTCACCGGACTTTTCGCCGGTCTTTTCGCCGGTATTTTTCCCGGTCGTGGGAGGCTCAGGGGTGCACAACTGGGCTCCCCTGGGGGGCGCACGGTGCCGCATCGGCATTGGGAGGCATTGGAACTGCTCTCCGGAAGCGCAAGCGGTCGGTGATGCTGGCGGCAAGGAAGACTGCTGTTCCGTGCGGTCGCGCTTCTAATAATTACGGTTCGGGCAGCGTGAATCGCCACGCGGTTTGCTTCCAGAAGAGGTACAGCCCGTTCTGGGAGTTGAGTGCGATTACGCCCCCTTGGATGAATGAGCCCAGGTCGGCCTGTGCGAACGCAAAAGCAGGGGCCTGCATCTCGCCGAGCACGCGGAACGTACTGCGGTCCAGCACCAATACCGTCGGCCGCATTGCCGTCATCGTGCTGACGTAAAGCAGCGGGCGCACAGGATCGATAGCGACAGCGTAGACATTACGATCGATGGTGGTGTCGCCGAGAACCTCGCCGGTCGCCGCGCGGAGCAGCACAATCCGCTTGATGGCACCGATGTAGACACTCCCGCCAACCATCGCGAGCAGTTCACCGTCGGGGCTGAAGTCCACTCCGATGACGGCCGCGAGCGGGCTCAGGTATGCCACCGTGCCGGAAGGAACGGCGAAGACTGGAACGGTGGCCAAGGGAGTACCGAGGCTGGGTCCTCCTGACGCGGCGAGTGCGCCAAACATCGCCCGGTCGTGGCGCGGCGACATGTAGCTGCCCTGCGGTTGCACGATCGACGTCAGCCCCGTCGGCGTCGATATTTGGTACTTGGACGCCCTGAGCCATCGATCGGGGCCCAGCTGCAGTGCCTCCCAACCAGAGCCACCGCCGAATCCGGCAGCTGAGGCGATTCGGGTGGGTACCGGAAGCACGCGCCAGGCCTCGAGCGAATCGTCACGCGAACGGAACACGAATACACTGTCCTGATAGGTTGCGCCCGGACTGTTCAGGCAGCAATTGATCGCGGGGTAGTTTGTGATGGTCTTGGTATCGAGGTCAATGAATTCGAGATCCGTGAAGAATGCGAAGCCCATGATCACGGCGTGACCGGTTCGCGGCCATACAACGGGTTCGATGGGGAAGGTGTCGTACGTGTGCAAATCGGCAAAGCCAAACACGGTAATCGGCGCCAGTTGCACCTGGCGTTGATTCAGCTTGAGCACGGGGGTGAGCACGCCGCCAGCAGTCGCGGGCACCAGGGCCGACATCGTTGTGTCGTCCAACCGCGAGAGCGTCACATCCGTGTCGCCTATCGTCAGGGCCGCGGCACCGGTGCCAAGCGCGCGAAAGTCTGATCCGTGAATCGTCACGGTCGAACCGGCGAATGCGGCTGCTGGGGAAATCACAAATGGACTAGCTGGCGGCGTCGTCGAGTCGTGCGATTGACACCCAGTCGCGACGCAGATCACAGCGGCCATAAGGGCGGTACCGGCCAACCGGCGGCTCTGCCGCAACCTGTGCGCTGTGTTCATGGCTCCTCCGAGGTCGCCGACCCAAGCGTCAGTATATAGCCCGCGGCGACTCTGCGCTTCCGCGGCGGCCGCGCAGCCGGCAACTTTCAAGCATACCCGCAATTCACACTGCGCGGTGAGACGGTTGAGGCGACCGTGCGGCGAGCGATAGTGCAGCTATGAACTAGCTCGGAGCGGCGAAAACATTGGTCTGCGCTCAAGTTGGCCTACTTATCTCTATACCCCGGACAGCTTCATGCGGATGTTAGGCGGCGCACCTTGCCATCGTGACGACCAGTTACCACTCCATCGCGCATCGAGAGATGAAAGCCGAAGCACCTCAGTCGAGCCATGAGCGCCGGTGCGTCAATCGGGTCAGAGGCAAAACCGGACAGCACGTGGGCAAAGCTGCTCATATTGATCGGGTTCCCAGAGGAAGTAACTACCTGCGACTGAAGCACCATACCTCGGCTGTCTTGGACGACAACGACCTTGCGCCGCCAGCGATAAGGAAGTTCTTGGTTCTTGTTGACGACGACTATGGGGACCGGCGCGCGCAGCGAGAACTTACCGCCTTTGAAGTGGATCATCTGTGGCGATGCGCGAATCGTGTACAGCACACCAGGTTTATTGGATGGATCCACGGTTAGGATCGCCTTAATGAAGCCGCCAGACTTGATCTCATTCACAGCAGCTGTGATCAAGTACGCGTCGAGGGGCTCCAGGATCGTCACAAAGTGTTCAACAAATGCGCGGAGGTCACGTTCCAGAAGCTTCCGACCAGCGGCTGGATTAGCAAAATGGGATGGCTCATTGAGCAAACGCCGCCATCTATGCAGGGACCGTGTGCTGCGCGCGAGCTTGCGGATGCGGGGCCCTTTCAGTCTGGCGAGGGCGAGATATGTCTTACCCGTGCTTGAATCGCGTTGCGCAAGCGCACGAAGGATGGCATCGAGCGTCCGCGGCTGACCGTTCGGGCGCAGATAGGACTGTTGAGGAAGACCGCCGTAGAAGGCCAGTATGAACGCCACCTGCTCCAAGACTTGGCGTGCGAGGTTTCCAGCCGCCAAGAGGAAGGCTCCCGGAAAAAACTCACTCTCCCGGGAGTCCATGTACCAGGCAATCTGCCTGAGCGCCAAGGTGGGATCCTGCAGTAGAGACATATATCCGCGGCCGCCCGCAGCAAGCGTGTGTCAGACAGTTCCCGGCTCGAAGAAATCTGAATCGACCCGCTTCAGTGCATAGGTGCGCTCGACGGCAACACCTACATCGAAGTCAATCATGAAGTCCGCGAGTTGCTCCCCGTCGATCAGCACTACCCTCGGGTCGATATTCTGCACGTAGGCCAGCGCTTCGTCAGAAAAGTCGCCGGTCGTGAGGAACACTCCTTTGCGGGCGCGCTTGCCATGAAGTGCTCCAACAAACTTCTGAATCTCGGGCCGGCCGACTGTGCCCTCCCAGCGCTTGGCCTGAAGGTATACAAGGTCAAGGCCGAGCCTGTCCTCAGCGATCACGCCATCGATGCCCTCGTCTCCCGCCTTGCCGATTGCGTCACCGGCATCAGCCCGTGTTCCTCCGTATCCCATCTTTAGAAGTAGGTCTACAACCAATCGCTCGAAAAAACTCGGTGGCATGCCTTTGATTCGCTGCAGCAGGTCGGCCGCCAATCCAGCCCGACTGCGCTGGTAACCTGCCTCCAGCAACTCTTCGGGCGTTTCTGCCTCCTCAGTGTCTGGCGGGACCGCCGTTACTGGCGACTGTCGCCTCGCGCGAAACGTGGCGAACTCCGGAAATTGTTCGAGGAATCGAATCGTGATGCGGTCAGGCGGATTGTCGAGAACACTGAGGCCTCGTGGCGTAATCACCAGTTGTCCTCGTTTCGGCGACGAAAGAAGGGCCGCCTGCTCTAAGTAGACCTTGGCCCAGGCCACGCGATTTGCGAATCGCGTCTGGCGCCCGCTCGGCAGAAGTTCATTGCGCTCAATTTCAGTCAGCTGGAATCCATTGGCGAGCTGCTCGCGAACATCGGCTAGAGAATGAACCGCTCGATCCCGCGCGATCGACAGAAGGGGAAGGGTGATCTCTTGGAAAGGCGGAACTGACATTCTGTGACCCTCGTGGACTGTGTGACTAGGTTTTATCTCGCACCGCGGTATGATTACCAACCCCACCGATCAGCGTACCGCCCTACGCCGCCTTCCTCACCACCGAATACCGTCCCTCGCCATCCATCGCGATTTCCCCCATCAGCGCCAGCGTCTCCAGGTGCCTAGCGACCAGCTCGCGCTTGGCGCCCGCGAACGCCGCACCAATGTCATCGGCCAAACGCGGCTCCTGACCCACCAGCGCACCGATCGCCGCCAGCTGCTCCACCGCCGTCGCGGGCCACGGGCGCAATGCCACCGGCTCGGCCGCTGCCGCTGGGGCATCGGGAATACCGAGTGTTGCAGGCGTGCCCGCCGGCGCAAAGCGCGGGATCTGGTAGTCGGGCCGGAGCCAGCGGATCTGGCCGCGCTTCTCTTCCTCCACTCGCTCGTCGTGGAGCTTCACCAGCCGCTCGAGGATCTCTTCCTTCTGCATCGGCCACGGCCAGCCGTAGGCCTCGGCGACCAGCCCGTCCAGTTCATCGTGCAGGTCGCGCAACACGCCGCACGCGGCGATCTCATGTACTACCCGCTCCTTGGACGTAAGCGCTTCGCCCGACCGCAGCTTCTCGACCACATTGTACATGCCCGTCATCGTGACGCGCTCGTCGCGCGCGATCGCGTCCTTGCGATGCGCATCGAGCCGCTCGGCGAGGACGCCGATCCGAATGCGAAGGTCGGGCGAGGGGTCGGGGAAGGGGAATGGATCGAACGCCAGACGCTTCGCATAGACGGGATCGTCGCCCACACCGAGGCGGCTACCAGCCGCGACAGCCCATGCACCGTGATGAGCCGAGCTTAAATAGCCTAGATGCGTCGCGTTGTCCGTCGCGATGCATACCAGTTTGTTATCTGGGGCGTTCCGGACATCCAAGAACCCGAACAATCGGTGCCGCATGGTCTCCGCTGTCACGATGAAGCGACGAAGGTGGAGAACTGCAGCGCGAAGTTCAGGACGTGGTTCACCGAAACGCCACCAATTCCGTCGGTACGCCTCCCTGGCGTTAGCGTCCCGCTCAGGCTTGACGCGATCTATTACACGCTGGAACGCAACAGGGTACGTGCGCGCCTCCTCGATGGTGCTCAACGCAAAGTCAATTACCCGCAGGCCACGCGGACGTCCGGCGAAATCACGTCCGTGCAGGTATGGACGGATCACTTCCCCGGATCTGCTGTCCGCAGCGATCACCGACTCGGCCTCGATGCCCGTAAGCAGGAATCCCGAGCCAATCAATTGGAAACCACGATGCGCCATACCCTCGTTTGCGTCAAGCGGAGTGTTCGCGGCGCGAGCGACCCCACTCGTCGTCAGGTCCTCTTCAATGATGTGTGAAGACTTGATTGCTTCAACTTGGCCGAGTTCGTTCACGTCAATCAGCCGCGCTGCTATCGTCACATCGCGGCCGGTGACAGTCATCGCTACGCGTACGTCTGCGTCGTTGACGTCGTCGCGCCACGGGTGGTTCGCAATTGCCCAGATGACTCGGACGCCCGTTTCCATCGCGTGGCGAACTACAGCACGGTTCTGCGCTTGGGTTATGGAGTTCGTTGTGATCAACCCGGCGCGCAGTGTGATGCCGGAACCAACCGCAGCTGCAGCCCGCGCCCACCAGTACATCACGAAATCAGCGGTGTCGGGAATCTCGGGATAGGCTGCCCGTACAGAATCGACGTATCCGTCACCGAGAGCGTCCCGTTGCCGGGAAGTGCCTATGTACGGCGGATTCCCAACAATGAAATCCGCCTTCGGCCACTCCGCCGGACGCGGATTCACGTACTCCATGTACTTGAGCTTGGCAGTCGGATCGGGAATCAACTCCCCCGTAACCGGAGAGATGATCCGCGGCGTCGGATCGGGCCGATCCTTCTCCGGCCTGTGCACAATGCTGTCATACGCCAGCACCGCATCCCGACACTCGATCGTTCCAGTGTCCTCCAGGATCGGATCGGGCGGCGTCCGCCCACCATGTGCCTCGCGCCAGAACTGGTGATACCCAATCCACAGAGTGAGTTCCGCGATCTCGCGCGCCCACGGCTTGATCTCGATGCCATGAAACTGGCGCGGATGCACCTCGTCGAGGATCGCTTCCTTCTGCTCCTTCCCACCCACGCGCTCGGTGGCGCTGATCACCTCCAGCTCGATGCGCTTGACCGCCGCCATTGTGACATAGAGAAAGTTGCCGCTGCCGCACGCCGGGTCGAGGAACTGCAAACCCCGCAGCCACGCATGGAAGTCCCGCAACTGCTTGATGGCGCTGTCGCGGTCCTTCTTCTTGCCCGATTCCTCGAGCTGGATCACCGCCGCCTGCACCGCCGTCCACCGCTCTCGAATCGGCTCGACCACCGTCGGTTCGACCAGTCGCTCGATGTACTCGCGCGGCGTATACTCGGCGCCGAGGCGGTGGCGTTCGACCGGGTCGAGGGCGCGGACGAGAAGCGTGCCGAAGATCGACGGCTCGACATGCGACCAGTCGAACGAAGTCGCCTGAATCAGGAGATCGACGTCTTCTGCCTCGAGCGGCAACGCTTCCACCGTCTTGAAGAAATGCCCGTTGAAGCGATGCAGCAGCTCGGCGCCGAACATGCCGCCCTGGTCCATCGTCTCCCAGAGCGAGGTGAGTACGGCGGCGACGCGATCGGCGGCGCCCGAGTTGCGCGCCGTTTCGAGCGTCCGCTTGAAGAGATCCTTCGGCAGCAGCGCCACATCCTCCGCGAAGCAGCAGAAGACACAGCGCATCAGGAAGCGGGCGACCCGTTCCTGATCAAAGCCCCGCCGCTCAAGCGCTGCGGCGAGCGTTGCGAGTCCCGCTGCGATCTCCTTGGTCACCGCCTGCGCCCTCCCGCGCGGATCGCGCACGTCGGGGCGGGTGAGGATGTCCTGCAGCAGCGCGATGTCGTCGAGCCGCTCGTGCAGGGTGGCGAGTGCCACGCGCTTTCCGGCCGCGAAACCGCCGAAGTTCCCGCTCCACCGATCCCACACAATGAGCGTCTTCGGCACATCGACCACGATCAGATACGGCGGCTGGGCGCCGATATACGCGGCATAGTTGCGGACCTGGCCAAACGCCTTGATCAGCAGTTGTTCGTTGCTGCGTCCCGGCTCCGATGCCTTCGCTTCAACTGCGGCGTGGCCGGCCTTCCAATAGTCGATGTAGTTGGTGGACTCGCGGCCGTCGCGCTCAATCGTGGGGATCGAAAGTTCGAACCGATCGAGGTCGGTGGGAGGCGTGGCAGGGCCCGGCACGCCCAGCGCCTCACAGAAGGCGATCCACCACATCTGGAAGACGGCTTTTTCGTTGGCGGTATTGCCATCCCACGCCGCGGCAAGCGCCTTCAGTCGAGGAGCGGCCTCGGCAGCTGAGAAGAGTGGGGGCATGCCGGGAGGATGCGTTGGGCGCGCGCGTAAGGGAAGGGGCTACAGGCCGAACAACTCCTTCAGCTCGATCACGCAGTCCGTGGTCGCCGCTGGATGCCGCCAGTTGAGTCGCTCCCGCTCGATCGCGGGAAAGGGCGCGGCGGGCGTCCACGTCTCGACCTGCTGGTTGTCGATGTCGACAATCCAGTAGGTTGCCACCCGCTGCTCCTGGTACAGGCGGCGCTTGGTGAAGCGATCAGCGCGCACGCTGGCCGGACTGAGAATCTCGACCACGAGATGGAGCGTCTGGATGTCAGACCAGTCCTTCCCACGCATCTCCTCCGCGTCAGCGACAAACAGGTCCGGCTGGACCAGCGTGTCCGGTCCCCACGAAATGTCGGCGGGTGAACAGAGCAGTCCCCGGATGCTGGCGCCCTTGAGATACACTTGAAGCAGGAAGCTTAGATCGCCGAGAACCTCTTGGTGCGCCTTCCGCGGCGCCGGCGTCACCAGTAACTCGCCGTGGACAGTTTCGTAGCGATTGCCGTCGTCGGGGAGGTGGCGCACCAGCTCGGCGCTATGGTACAGGGTCGCGGGCATGGACATAGTATCTGCTCGGCGGGGGCAGGGTGGCAAGTGGGTTTGTGGATCACCGCAACGCGGTGTGCGAGCCATCGTGCCGCTCGTCACTCTGACAGAAGACCTGTGGGGGGCCGGATGGCCACGAAAAAAGCGGCATCTATCAAGAAATCGCCGAAGAAAGCCGGCGCCCGGAAATCAACTACTCGCAAGGCCGCCAAGCGCACGCCGCCGGAGCTGGCCGAGTATCGCCGCAAACGCGATTTCTCGAAAACGTCCGAGCCCGAGGGCGGTGCTACCACCCGCGGCGTCAAGGCGCTGCGCTTCGTGATTCAGAAGCATGCCGCGAGCAGCCTGCACTTCGACCTTCGCCTCGAACTCGACGGCGCGATGAAAAGCTGGGCGGTTCCCAAGGGCCCCAGCCTCGACCCCGCTGTCAAGCGTCTCGCCATGCAGGTCGAGGATCATCCGATCGAATACAACGCGTTCGAGGGGATCATTCCTGCCGGCGAGTACGGTGGCGGCACCGTGATGCTCTGGGATCGCGGCACGTACACTTTCTGGCAACGTGATCCCGATCCGGTGGCCCGCCTGCGCGAAGGCTACGCCAAGGGTGATTTCAAGTTCGTGTTGAAGGGGAAGCGCCTGCAGGGATCATGGGTGTTGGTGCGGATCAAGCGCGGCAGTCCGGCTAAGCCGCAGTGGCTGCTGATCAAGCACGCCGACGAATTCGCCAGATCAGGGTACGACATCGTCGCTCAGGAGCAGACGTCGGTGGCGACCGATCGGACGATGGCGGCAATCGCGGCGGGGAAGTCACTGAACGTCACCCGCTGAACAGCGTGGCGAGCTCCACAACGCATTCCGCCGCCGCCGCCGGATGCCGCCAGGTGAGGCGTTCCCGTTCGACCACCGGGAAGCGCGCCTCTGGCGTCCAGATCTCCACCTGCTGGTGATCGACGTCGACGATCCAGTACGTGGCGACGTGCTGTTCCTGGTACAGCCGGCGCTTGGTAAAGCGATCGGCCCGCGTGCTCGATGGACTCAGGATCTCGATGACCAGATGGAGGGTCTGAACGTCGGCCCATGCCTTGCTCTTCATCTCCTCAGCGTCAACCACGAACAGGTCGGGCTGCACGAGTGTGTCCGGCCCCCAGGAAATGTCCGCAGGCGAGCAGAGTAGACCCCTGACCCCTTCGCTCTTGAGGTAATTCCCGAGCATCAGGATCAGCTCGAGCAAGACCTCCTGGTGCGACATCCGCGGCGACGGCGTCACGAGCAATTCCCCGTGCACGGTCTCGTACCGGTTGCCGTCGTCGGGGAGATTGCGCACCATCTCGGCGCTGTAATAGAGGGTCGCGGGCATGGACATAGTATCGTCTCGGCGGCGGCAGCGTGGCAAGTGGCGGGCATCTGCGCAACCTGGCGCTACCCGGCAGCACACCGATTATCGATTTCGCGGCCAATGGATCATTTCAGTGCGAGTCCGGCGTACCCCACTTCGATACGACGATCCCACGAATCACCAGGATCACGCCGGCCGCCAGTGCGATGTGAATGAGGCCGGTCGTCGCCTGGACGACAAACTGGAGAACAACCCAGATCACGAGCAACAGCAGGCCTGCGACGAATTCAAGCATGGAAACGCCTCAGATGGTGGCAGAGAGTCGATGATCGACCATGGACGATGGACAATTTGACGCTCGTCGCCGGGCGTCGTATTATAGCTACGGCCGGACGATGGCGGGGAACCACGTTATTGAGCCAACAGGTCCGATTGAAGGGCCCGTATTCCGTGTCCCACGTCATGCCCCACCCGGGGAAGACGGAAGATGTGGAGAGGGCGCCGAACATTCATCCGGGCTTCAAATAACCCTCCTCGCCATCGTGCGGCTGTGCCGCATTAACGAGAGACGAGAGACGTGTCAGCCATATGGCTGGTGAGGTATCGCTGTATCGCCGGCCGATCCCTCGCTTCGCTCGGGATGACAACTCCGAGGGTTTCACGTCTCACGTCTCACGTCTCACGTCTCTCGTCTCTCGTCTCTCGTCTCTCGTCTCTCGTCTCTCTTCTCTCGTCTCTGTAGTATTAGGCATGCCTTCCGCCGTCGTCGTTCGCCGGGTCCATTTCAATGCCGCCCATCGGCTGCACAACCCCGATCGCAGCGCGGAATGGAATCGCGCCACTTTCGGACCGTGCAACAATCCCAACTATCACGGCCACAACTACGAAGTCGAGCTCTGCGTCGAGGGTGATATCCATGCCGACACGGGCTACGTCGTCGACGTCGGCATCGTGAAGGCACTGTTCCAAGAGCACGTGCATGTCCACCTCGACCATCGCAACCTCAACCTCGACGTGCCCTGGTTCGCCACCCGGCTGCCGTCGACCGAGAACATCGCCATCTTCATCTGGGACCAGCTGGTGACGCGCATACCCGCTGGTCGGCTGCAATGCGTTCGCTTGTGGGAGACACCAAGCAACTACGTGGAGTACCGCGGTGCATGACGTGACCCCGCGACTCGCCGGTGTCACCGTGCTGGTGACCGGAGCGTCTCGTGGGATCGGCGCCGCGGTGGCGACCAGGGTCGCGGAGCTCGGTGCCAGCGTGATTCGCATCGCGCGCTCGGACATGCCACCGTTGCCGGGCGCCATCGATCGCCGCGCCGACCTCGCCGATTCGCGCGAGCGCGACGCCGTACTGCGGCACGTCACCGCGAACCACGGTGTTCCCGACGTGGTGATCAACAGCGCCGGCGGGTTCATCCTGGCATCGCTCGAAGACACCACCGACGCGTTGCTGCGCGAACAGCTGGCGATCAACCTGGAAGCGGTCTTTGCCGTCGCGCGGCATTTCCTGCCGCCAATGCGAGCACGTGGCCGGGGGACTCACATCATCATCGGGAGCGTCGCCGACGCCAGGCCGTTTGCTGGCAACGCAGCGTACGCGGCGTCGAAATACGGCGTGCGAGGCCTGCACGAGGTCCTGTGTGAGGAATTTCGCGGCAGCGGCGTGCGCTGTTGCCTCATTTCACCGGGACCGACCAATACCGCGGCTTGGGACCCGGTCGATCCGGATCACCACGACGGCTTCACACCGCGGGCCGAAATGTTGCGACCGGCGGATGTCGCCGATGCGGTGATTTACGCCCTCACCGCTGCACCACACGTACACGTCGAATCCATTCGCCTGGGACCAGCCTGATGCGCGTCACACATGGATGCATGGTTGTCTCGATGGTGGTGCTGGTCGTCGGGCCCGCCGCCGCGCAGCACGCCGCGCCGCGCCTGACCCTCCCGGATTCCGGCGGCGCGCCGACCAGGATCCTGGCCCAGGTCACGCGGTCCAACGGTGATGTCTGGCTGGGCACCTACGGCCGGGGCATGTTCGTTCGGCCGCGCGCCGGCGGGCTCCCGGGAACGTGGCGGCACATCACGCACAGCGCTGGGGACACGAACTCGATCTCGCTCGACTTCGTCCATGCGATCGCGTTCGGTCCGAGGAGGGAGATCTGGTACGGGACCATCGGCAACGGCTGGGGGCTCTCCGCCGACGCCGGCAAGACGTGGCGGAACTGGACCTTCTCGGCCCTCGGCCCCGAATGGCAGTACGTCGTGCCCGATGGCATCGTGACCCGCGGCGATACCGTGGTGATCGGGACCGCCGACGGCCTCCAGGTGACCACCGATGACGGCGCGCACTGGGTCGCGTTCGGTGACACCGTTGGGCCGGCAGCGAAGGGGCCTGCGGACACTGCCGTGGAGGTCCTGCCGAGCGAATACGTGCAAGGCCTGGCCAGCGGCCCCAGCGGCTGGACCATCCACCACCTGCGCGGGACGACGCAGCTCAACCTCGCCGGTTGTCTGCGTCGGGCCGGCGGCGACGCACACGCGCCGTGTGTGCTGGCCGACACTCCGGCGCCAAGGCATCCGGAGCCGGTTGGCATCGTGCCGGCAAAGGGCCCGGTAATTGGCAGCGCCATGCGGTGGTCGCCCTGGTTCGCCCGGCCGATTGCGGCGGAGGACAACGATCACATCGACCAGACCTATCGCTGGGGCTCGACCATGGGCGGCGTCTTTCAACCCCACCAGGGCGTCGAGTTCAACAACCCCGATGGCACGCCGGTGCACGCCATCGGTGACGGCCTCGTGGTCTATGCCGGGCGCGCCGAGCGCGGCGCCCTGACGGTCGGGATCAGGCACGATACGATGTTGACCGTGGGCGGCAGGAAGTATTTCGTGTTCTCGGTCTACTACCACAACAGCGCGCTGATTGCTCACGTCGGCGACCGCGTGAAGCGCGGCGACATCATCTCGCGGGTGGGCCACACCGGTCGCGCGACCAATGACCACATGCATCTCGAGGTGCACGCGGCGCCGACCGATTCGGTCAAGCCGATCATCGACTCGCTCAACCGCTATCCGTCCTACACGACCAACCCGGAACTCTGGATCACGCCGCTGCCCGGCACGGGCGTGATCGCGGGCACGGTGGTGGACAGTGCCGGTGTGCCGATCCCCCAGGCGCGAGTCTACGGCATCGCGAAGCCGGTCCCACGGGAGACACCGTTCGCCTTCGCGGAAACGTACGGTCCCAGGAATCATCCGCACCCGGTCTTCGGCGAGCACTTCGCGATTTCCGACGTGCCCGCGGGCGTGCAGCACCTGTTCGTGGTGATCGGCGGGAAGCGAATCCAGCGAACGGTAGTGGTACGGCCCGGTGCGATGAGCTGGGTCGAGTTCCGTCCGTAGCTCGTGCACATCGAGCTGACCGATCACCTTCGCTGCCCGCGCGAGCACCCGGAAGCATTCCTGGTGCTATTGCCGGACCGGATGGACCAGCGGCGGGTGATCGCCGGTCACCTCGGGTGTCCCATATGCGGCTGGAGCACCACCTGGACCGACGGTGTCCCCGATTTCGGTGAGGGGTGGCGGGCCGAGGGCGCGCCGGCGTTCGACGCCATCGCGGCGCATGCGATGCTGGGCATCGACGGGCCTGGAGGATGGATCGCGCTGGTAGGCAACGCGGCCGCACTGGTCACCGCGATCACGGCGTTGCTGCCCGGCGTCGGCTTCGTTGCGGTGAACCCGCCCGCCACCGTCTCGCCAACGAGCAACGTCAGCGTGTTGCTGAGCGGTGCGTGGCCATTCAAGGCGCATTCGATGCGGGGCGTCATCCTCGGCGACGACGCCTCCCAGTGGCGCGCTGCTGCGGTGGCCACCACGCTTCCGGGACTGCGAACCATCGGCAGCGGCGAACCCCCCGCCGGAGAACACATACAGCTGCTCGGCAACGCCGGCGGAGTGTGGGTGGTGGCGGGGCGGGGGTAACGAGAGACGAGAAGAGGCTCTCTCTTGGGTACTGATGCACGAACGACCGTCGAGCGATGAATCGCTGCGGCGGCCGCCGGCTATGTCCCAACTGTTCCCGGCGAACAGTGCACTCACCATGCCACGGTCCAGTCACTGCCGCGGATCGGTGATGTAACACCATTGGGGTCAAGTACTTGGGGCTCTTGGGCGGGTCCGGTTCCGGTGGGACCGGCTGGTGATGCTGTTGCGGATTGGCGTCGCCGATGTCCTACAACTTCGCGTACAGCGCCTCGATCTGGTCCCGGTAGTGCTCCTCGACGACTTTCCGCTTCACCTTCATCGTCGGCGTCAGCTCCCCGGACTCGATCGTGAAATCGTGCGAAATCAGCAGGAATTTCTTGGGCGCCTCGAACTGCGCCAGGTCACGAAGGCTTTTGCGCGCCTCACGCTCGAGCTTGTCGCGGACTTCGGGTGCGGCGACGAGTTCCTCGTTGGTCCGGGGTCCGGAGCCCTCCCGCGCCAGCCATTCCGACAACGCCGTGAAATTCGGGACGAGGAGCATGATCGGGAAATTGCGCCGGTCGCCGAGCATCACGGCGTTGGCGAAGAACTTGTTGAGCTTGAGCATGCCCTCGATTGGCTGCGGCGCGACATACTTGCCCCCGGATGTCTTGATCAGGTCCTTTTTCCGGTCGGTGATTCGCAGGCAGCCGTCGTTGTCGATTTCGCCGATGTCGCCGGTGTGGAACCAGCCGTCGCGATCGATGGCCTCGGCGGTTGCGTCGGGTTTGTGATAGTAGCCCTTCATCACGTTGGGACCGCGGGTCAGGATCTCGCCGTCGGGAGCGATCATGACGTGGACCCCGGTAATCGGCGGTCCCACCGTCCCCGGCTTGAGCATGGCCAGGGTGTTGAAGGCGATCACCGGTGAGGTTTCCGTCAGCCCGTATCCTTCGAGGAGCGGCAGCCCGGCGGCGTTGAAGAAACGGCAGATCCCCGGGTTGAGCGGGGCGCCGCCGGACAGGAGCAGCCGCACGCGACCCCCCAGGCGTCGCCGCAGCGTCGAGAACACCAGCGCATCGCCGGCCCGATTGGCGAGTGCCAGCCAGGGCGGCACCGAGCGGCGCACGAGCAGGTAATCGAGGCGCTTTTCCGCAGTGGCGCTGGCCCACTCGAAGATGGCGCGCTTGATTCCACCACTCTTGATCGCCGACTCCACCACGCGCGAATAAATCTTCTCGTACAGCCGCGGCACCGATGCCACGACCGTGGGGCGCACTTCGGGCAATTCGGTCATGACCGTGTCGAAGCTGGTCGCGTAGCTGATGACTGCGCCGGCCTGGAGCATGGTGTAATGGCCGACCATTCGCTCGAAGATGTGGCAGAGGGGCAGGAATGAGAGAAACTCGTCATGCTCGTTCAAGGGCAGCGTCTGCAGCGACGCCACGACATTGCTGGTGATGTTGCCGTGCGACAGCATCACGCCCTTGGGCTCGCCGGTGGTGCCTGAGGTATAGATCAGCGTCGCGACGTCGTCCGGCGCCACCGCGAGTGCTTCCGCGCGCCAATCGTCGTGCCGCGCGACGGCGGCAGCGCCGCGCGCCTCCAGCGTGGCGAGCGTCGTGGCGCGGTCCGTGCCGGGCGTCCCGTCGAACAGTATGATGTGTCGCAGGTCGGGCAACTGATCGCGGATGCCGAGGACCTTCGCGAGGTGATTCGCCGACGAAACAAAGATGCCTTTCGCCCCGGCATCGCGCAGGATGTACGCTGTCTGCGACGCCGTGAGCGTGGGATAGATCGGCACGTCGACGAGTCGCGCGGCAAGGCAGGCATAGTCCGCGATGGCCCATTCCGGCCGGTTCTCGGAGAGAATCGCCATCCGGTCACCGGGCTGGAGATCGAGTTCCTTGAGACCGGCACAGGTGCGGCATACCCGGGCGAGCAACGTGGCGAACGTCACGTCCTGCCAGCGACCGTCCTGCTTGCGGCGCATCACGGCTGGCCGTTCCGCATAGCGCGGTTCGGCGCCAAAGAAGATCTCGTTGAGCGTTATCGGTGCTGGGGTCACGGCCTGCCGCGGAGCCCGGCCACCGTCGTGGTATCGCGCCGCAACCTGATCGAGATGATGTCCGACAGCAGGGTGCCGACGCTGGCCTGCACTCGCGCGGTGCCGCCCGTGTCGCTCCTTGACGTAACCAGACCGCTGGTGGCATCGACCGTGACGAGTGCCGTATCCGGCGTGCGCCAGAGGACGGTCGCCGCCACCGAATCGCCGTTGAGGTTGAGGGCGATCGCCCGCAGTGTCAGCGATGAGCCAGGGTACAGAAACAGGGAGTCGGGCTTGAACACCTGCAGCTGGACGACACCGCTGCCGGCGTCGGGCAACGCGCTGCACGCGGCGGCGGCGGCGACGGTCAGCAGCGCCATCGCGTGCCTCATGCCGGCTCCCGGTTGCTCGCCGTCACCGGCGCGTCCGCGCCGTCAAGCCGTCCCAGCGTCTCACGCGCGAAGTCGATCCAGCGCGCCATCTCGGGATCGCGCGGGGGCTTGGCAAGGAAGAGCCGGAGGTGTTGAGCGGCGGAGTCGGCGTCGCCGCGCTTGATGAGCAGGAACGCCAGCCCGTAGTGGGCGCCCGCGAGATCAGGCGCGAGGTCGAGCGCGCGGCGATAATGGCGGATGGCCTCCTCCCGGCGCCCGGTCCGCGAGAGCGCGATCGCAATGTATTGCAGGATCTTGACGTTGCTCGGCTCGTCGCGTAGCGCGAGCTGGTACGAGGTGAGCGCGCCGTCGTAGTCGCCCTGCCGTTCCAGGGCGAGTCCTTCGTTGAGGTAGTCGAGCCGCCGGGGCTTGACCGTCCCGTCCTCGCCGGTGAGGATGCGCTGCCACCAACTCACGCCGGGCGCCAATCGCGGATGTAGAGCATTGGCAGAAAGTTAGGCCGCGGGGAAGCTCCGGGCAACGCGACCCGGCCAGGGAGTAGTGGGTCACTTGAGCCGTGACAATGGCATAGTGGGCCAGTTTGAAATCGGTCCGGGTTGCCGGACTGGTGACGCGTCTAGCTTTCGGGCATGGCGAAGCAACTCGCGAAGCTGAGGCTGGATGCGAACGAGCTAGCCTTCCGGACGGTCCGGGTCGCGCTCGGCGTGACTCTCGGGATCGGGGCGCCATATGCCGCCGCGGCTCAGGTCGCCGCGACCCGCGATACCGTTTCGACGATCATCGTGGGCCGGGACGAGAGCGCCCAGGTGGCCATCTCGTACGTGCGGCCGAGACTTCTCGGTCGCGCGGTGCTGGGCGGCATCATTCCGGAGTCGGTGGCATGGCCCATCGGCGCGGGAGATGTCGCCACGCTCACCACTGTACGTCCGTTAATGGTGGGAAAGCTGCGGGTACCACCCGGCACGTATGCGTTGTGGTTGAACGTGGCTCCCGGTGCGGCCACGCTCATCGTCAGTCGGCGAATCGGCCTCGACGCGAATTCATACGACAAGACCGCTGATTTGGGTTCGGTCGAGATGACAGTGGATACCTTGGCGTCGGCGGTCGAACAACTCACCATCGCCTTCGCGACCCAGCGGTTCGGGCCTGACACCGTGGGGATCGAGATCAATGCGAAGAAGTCCCGCGGCTATGCTCAATATGAGACAATGATCGAGCGGCCTGGTACCACTCGTTCGTTGGTGATCATGTGGGACAGGCTTCGCTGGAGCGCAAGGGTCGACGCCGTCGGCGAGCTGGCGCGTCGGTAACTCGGTGTTCGTCGCCGGTGGTGCTCCTCGACCGCTCGGCTTCAAACTGGCCCACTATCGTCGATAGCGGCGGCCTTGCCCGCGGATCCGCCGTGACATAGACTCTCTATGTCATGCCAAGCCATCAGGATCGCGACGAAATCCCGCCCGGCACCCTGGACATGCTGATTCTCCAGACGGTGACCCGCCGTGGCGAATCCCATGGCTTCGAAATCGCTGAGGCGATCCAGCGCGCGTCAACCGACGTGTTGCAGGTCGAGGAGGGGTCGCTCTATCCCGCGCTGCAGCGGCTCCTGATCAAGGGGTGGCTGGTGGGCGAATGGGGCCGCACCGCCGAAAACCGCCGGGCGCGCTACTACACAATCACCGCTGCCGGACGGAAGCAGCTGGCGCACGAGGTCGAGTCATACCACCGCGTGGCACACGCCATCGGCGCCATCCTGCGGCCGGTCTGAGCGATGCGCATCGCGGAGTATTGGCGCCGGTTGTGGTTGCTCCTACGACGCGATCGCGCGACCGCCGAACTCGAAGCAGAGATGCGCCTGCATCGCGAACTACGCGCGCAGTCGATGCGGACACGTGGAATCAGTGAACCGGAAGCGGCGACCGCCGCTCGTCGTCGATTCGGAAACTCGTTGCTGATTCAGGAAGCGAGCCGCGACGCGTGGGGACTCGGATCGATTGACAACCTGCGACAGGATGTTCGCTACGCGGTACGGCGGCTGCGCCAGCGTCCGGGCTTTGCTTTCGCGGTGGTCAGCATTCTTGCGGTTGGCGTCGGCGCCACAACCGCGATGTTTAGCGCCGTCGATGCGGCAATGTTCCGGCCGTTGCCGTTCCCGCAGCCGCAGGAACTAGTTGCCTTGCGCGACATTCGGATACCCACCGATAACGCTAGACTGGAGACCGGTGGCGGTCCAGCGCGTATTCCCAACATTCGTGATGCCTTGGCGATGTCCAATGTGTTCTCTCACGTCGCCGCCTACGCCTCGGGCGGGCTCAACCTTGCAGACCCCGAAACGCCGGAGCGCGTCAAGACCGGGGTCGTGACTGGCGACTTCTTTGCCACGCTCGGTGTTATGCCCATGCGCGGACACACGTTCAGCGCCGACGAGGTCGCTCCAAACGGGCCGGCGGCAGTGATCCTCTCCTACGGATTGTGGCAACGACAGTTTGGTGGCCGAGATATGGGGAACCGGACCATTCTCCTCAACAGCAGACCCTATGCGGTCGTTGGCGTGATGCCACAAGGATTTTCATTTCCGGACGAAAGCGACCTGTGGATTCCGATGAGCGTTCCGATCACGGGCCGCACGTTTGTCGCCTTTCGCTCGTTCCTGCCGGAACACATCATCGCCCGCCTGGCCCCTGGGTCGAGTGTCGGGGCGGCAGCTCGACAGCTGCAACTCCGATGGGACCAAGCGTCCGCCGCCCAGATCCGCCAGCCCGATCACCGCACGTCCCTTGACTTCAGAATCGACGACATTCGCCAACGGGGCGCGGCGGTACCGTTGCAACAGGAGCTGGGCGGTGACCGCCGGTCAGCGCTGATCATCCTACTGGGCGCCACGGGGCTGGTGATGCTGATTGTGAGCGCGAACGTCGCGAATCTGCTGCTGGTGCAAGCCACTTCACGGCGCCGCGAGTTGGCGGTTCGGGAGGCGTTGGGTGCGTCACGTGGCCGACTCGTACGCCAATTGTTGACGGAGAGCACCGCGCTTGCGATCGTCGGCCCAGCGTGTGGTCTCGCCATCGCCCACCTGGCACTCCAGCTGCTCGGCGCGCTGATGCCGGCGCAACTCGCGGGAATTGCGCCGGCACGCATCGATCTTCGCGTCTGGTGCTTCACGGTGACGCTAGCGGTGCTGACCGGCATTGGATTCGGTCTCTGGCCGGCGTTCGCCGCGACGCGCAGCCCCCCCGGCGAGATCATCAAGAGTGCCGGCGGCCACGGCCTGACTCACGGCCGGGCCGCCGGCACGGCGCGCCGCGTGCTCGTCGCGGCGGAGCTGGCCTTGGCGCTGATGTTGTTGGTTGGAGCCGGATTGATGCTCAAGAGCCTGCGCACGCTCACGGGAAAGGAACTCGGCATGGAGACCGAGGATGCGGGAACGCTGCGGGTGACCTTCCCCCAGTCGGCAATGAGCATCGCGCTCCGCGAGCAGCGGATCGAGGAGATCCTCGCCCGGATCATTGCAATTCCGGGAATCGCGGCGGCTGGCGCGGTGAACGATCTCCCGCTAGCTGATAATGGCCTCCTGTTCGGGCTCTCTATCGACGGTGCCGCCGCGGATCAGCATCATGACAGTCCGTCCGCCCATTACCTCGTTGCGTCTGACGGGTACTTCCCGGCGCTCGGGATTGCGCTCCGTCGCGGCCGTCTCTTTACTGCGGCGGATGATTCCCTCGCCCCTCACGTGGCCATCGTCAGCGCATCGCTGGCTCGGAAGGGTTGGCCGGGGACCGACCCGATCGGGAGAACGTTCCGGCTCGAACGCGATCCGGACCCAATGACCGTCGTTGGCGTGGTCGCGGATGTGCGTGACGAAGCGCTCGACCGTGATCCGCTCCCTCAAGTGTACGTCCCGATGCGTCAGGCGACGCCGTCCACTGTGGCGATCGTGGCCCGGGGGTCCCTGCCGGCCGCCTCCCTCCTCACCGCGCTGGGCGATGCCGTCCGCGCGGTCGATCCGGCGCAAGCGATCTCCGATCTGCGCACGATGCGCGAGGTCGTCAGCGGCGTGGTTGCACCCCGGCGCACCAGTACCGTACTCATTGCCATCTTTGCCGCGCTCGCGCTGATGCTCTCGGTGTTCGGTGTCTATTCGATCGTGGCTTTCAGCGTGGAGCAGCGCGCGCGCGAGTGTGCCATTCGCACCGCACTTGGCGCGTCCGGACGGGATCTCGTCGCGTTGATCGCACGGGAGACATTGTGGGTAGTGGTCGCAGGACTTGGAGCCGGACTTGCCGGCGCCTGGGCTTTGGCCCGAGTAGTCGAGTCGTTGCTTTATGGCGTCACCATGCACGACCCGGCGACGTTCATCGTGGTCCCGTTCGTCCTCCTCGTCGCGACGGCGGCCGCGACGGTGATTCCTGCACTGCGCGTGCTGCGCGTCAATCCCGCTGACGTGATGCGAACGGACTGATCAATGCACGTCCGTGAAGCCCTGCGGCGCCTCGGTCTCTTGCTCGGGCGCGATCGCGCGACCGCCGAACTCGAAGCAGAGATGCGACTGCATCGCGAGATGCGGGCCGAATTGCTTCGGGATGGCGGTGCAACCGCGACCGACGCGGCGGCCGAGGCGCGCCGGCGCTTTGGGAATCCGCTCAATCATGAGGAAGGGAGTCGCGACATGTGGGGACTCGGATCGCTCGACGATCTCGGCCAGGATATACGATATGCCGCGCGACGCCTGCGTCACCGCCCAGGATTCGCCATTGCGGTCATCGGTGTCCTCGCGCTCGGCATCGGCGCCACGACCGCGATGTTCAGCGCGGTCGATGCCGCGATGCTGCGTCCGTTGCCGTTTCCACGACCCCAAGAGCTGGTCACGCTCCCACAGGTGGACGTGCCGTTCGACCCGGGTACCAACGGTGAACCACTCCAGTTGCGTCGTCCCGGGCCGGGGCAACAATTCCCAAAATCACCCAACCACCAGCTCGACGTTTACGACGTCGTCGCCATGCGCGCGCAATTCTCGCATGTCGCGGCGTGGGCATCGGGCGGTCTCACCCTCTCGGATCCCGAGCATCCCAGGCGGCTGAACGTCGGGGTGGTCACCGCCGACTTCTTTACTACGCTCGGTGTTCCTGCCGCCATCGGGCGCGCGTTCGTCGCGGACGAGGGAAGACCCGGCGGGCCCAAGGTGGTGGTGTTATCGGAGGGGCTCTGGCAGCGGCAGTTCGGCGGCAAGGAGATGCTGCAGCACACCGTCCTGCTCAATAACAAGCCGTACCTGGTCGTCGGTATCATGCCGCGCGGTTTCTCGTTTCCGAAGCAGAGCGACATCTGGATTCCGATGTCGCTGCCGACGACGTTTGAAACGTTCGATGCGTTCCGCGGCTTCCTGCCGTCGCAGGTGCTCGCGCGCCTGGCACCGGGGACGACAGTCGACCTCGCTTCGAAGCAACTAATCGCAGAATGGCAGCGCGGCATCAGCAGGGACCCCACGGCGGCGAACGCATCAGATCTGCCGGGCATCGTCAACGATCTTCGTCGCGTGGGCGCGGCGATTCCGCTGCAGCAGAGCCTGCTCGGTGATCGGCGTACTGCATTGATGATGCTGCTCGGTGCCACCGGCTTGTTGCTGCTGATCGCCTGCGCCAACGTCACCAACATGCTGCTATCGCAAGCGATCGTACGGCGGCGGGAAATCGCGGTTCGCGAGGTCCTTGGTGCCACGCGTGCGCGGATGATACGCCAACTGTTGGCCGAGAGCGCGTTGCTCGCGCTCACCGGCGCGCTGCTTGGCTTGATACTCGCCCCGGCATCGCTCGGGTTACTGCGGACGCTCCTGCCGGCTGCACTCGCGGGGGTGGCACCGGCGCAACTGGACCTACGCGTCCTCATCTTCGCCGCGTTGCTCGGACTGGCCACGGGCACGGCCTTCGGACTCTGGCCGGCACTCCGAACCTCGGGCGGCGCCCTGAGTGAGACGATCAAGGCCGGTAGTGGGCATGGCACCACCTCCGGTGGCGCCAACCACATCCGACGGGGACTGGTCGCCACCGAACTGGCGCTGACACTCGTGCTCCTCGTGGGAGCCGGGTTGATGCTGCGGAGTTTTCAGCAGTTGATGGGATTGGACCGCGGGATGAACACCGAGCACGTCGGCACGCTCGAGATGTCGTTTCGGGGAGCTGCGGGCGGTCGCGCGGCAACGCTCAGGCTGATCGAACCGGTCCTGGAACGGCTCCAGGCGACGCCTGGAGTCGCGGCTGCGGGAGTCGTGAACGATCTTCCCCTCGGCAGCGGCGGTGGCATCTCCGTGACCATCACGGTCGACGGTGGCCCCGAACCGAAGGGCGACGACCGCCCCGGCGCGCGCCTGTTGATGGCGTCGGGCAACTACTTCAAGACGATGAGTATTCCACTGCTTGCGGGTCGCTCGTTCAGGTCGGCTGATGATACCCTCGCGCCGCCGGTGGCGATCATTAGTGCCGGCATGGCCAAGGCCTACTGGCCCGGTGGCAATGCCCTGGGCAGAACCTTCCGCGTCTTCGGTCCACCAGTGACGGTCATCGGAATCGTCGCTGACGTCCGTGAGATCACGCTCGATCGTGACCCGAGGCCGCAGATGTACTTCTCCATTTACGCTGAGACGCCGATGAACGTCGCGCTGGTCGCCCGTGGTGCGTTGCCGTCGCAGGCGCTGCTCACAGCCATGCAAGCCGCGGTCCACGCGGTCGATCCCTCGCAGGCCGTCTATCATGTCCGAACGATGGATGCGGTGTTGAGTACGTCGGTGGCACCGCGTCGGACGAACACATTGCTCATCTCACTCTTCGCCGGATTGGCGCTCTTGCTCGCGTCGCTCGGCGTATACGCAGTGGTCGCGCACAGCGTCGCGCAACGCTCCCGTGAATTCGGCATCCGCTCGGCGCTGGGCGCGACAGGATTCGATCTCCTGTCACTGGTATCCAGAGAAATGGCCTGGGTCACCGCCATTGGCCTCGCCGCGGGCCTCGCCGGAGCATGGGCCTTGGCACGCGTCGCGGAGAGCCTCATGTACGGCGTCACACCGCACGATCCGCTCACGTTCATAGTGGTTCCGCTTGTGCTGCTGGTCCCCGTAGTCCTCGCAACACTGCTACCGGCTCGCCGGGCCCTTCGCGTCAATCCGGCCGAGGTGATGCGGGCCGAGTAGGTCCACTCGTCTGCCGCGTGACGTCGTCTTCGTTCAATGAAGCTATAGTCACCCAATGGTCCAGGCTTGAGTCGACTCTGGTCACGGCTCGTTCACATGCGATGTGGCGGCTTCCTCGCGGTAGTACCAGCCACGGACGCCTTGCAACCTTCTCCAAAAAAGTGACCGGACCGGAAGCAGGGATCCTCCAGCAACCGGCGCGCGAAAAACCGCCGCACCACCGGCATCCTCAAAGGGCCTCCCGGTAAGGAAGTGCCATTGCGCCGAAGAAATGGACGTGTCGGGCGCAATGCTCATTGTCCCCGCGATCCGTGCGCGCAGCTTGGTGTCTGAGCAGAATGACAGCGTCCAACCTCCGGAGCCAGACTGTTCCAACGCGAAGTGGTTGAGCTTGCCGAATATTGGGCGGATGAAATGATCCGAGTCCCACCGGTCCAGCCGAGGATACCACCAATTGACATATTGTGGATAGGCCAGAAGCCAAGATGTCGGCGGTAGCGTTTTTCGGAAGGCGTAGCCAGAATCCGCAATCCACTGGTTCGCCAGCCCACGAGTGTCCGCCGCCAGATCGTTTCCACCAACGAATGGCAACTCGTCCGTTTTACCGAACATCACGTCAAGACGGTCCACGTCGTCATGGTTTTCGCGGAAATGGGAGATGTACCGACGATCGAGCGGTATGAGCGAGTACCGCAGGCGTGCGGCTTCCCAGAGCCGACGCGCTGTGGCGTCATCGTGACCATCGCATGGCTGACGCCTCGTGCGCAGAACGAGGTCGGGCAACGAAGTCGCCGCCCGTTCTAGCGTGATCGTCAGACTCGACGAGCTCGCAATCCTTACAGAACGAGGCATGAACCCAATTGCGCGTGCCAAAACGGTCGAGGTCTCGGAGATGCTATCCGAAGACAGCGTGAAAAAGCCTCTATCGTTCGTCAGTTGCCGGGTAATCACCGCGCCGCCGCGCCATAGCTCGATCGTGGCGCCAGCGATCGCGCGCCCCGTCCCATCAACAACCTGCCCGCGCGCGAATTGTCCTTGCATCGAACAAGCGGCAAGCGATACGAACGCCAGTACAGCCGTAGTAAGTTGCGTACTTCTTGGCATTTGCAATGGAGGTCACTCGGTTTCGTGGACAGGCTGCGTCTATGGCCTTCACGCTGCTGACGTGGATCGGGTGAGGCGCTAGGTTTCGCGGATGGTCAAGCGGTCCCTGGTATTCGTTCTGGTGGTTGCCGTCGGCTGTGGCACGGTCGTCTGGCTTGCGTGGGGCCGTAACCCACGCGACTTCTGGCGCCCATTCGGCGGCGCGCTAGTATATACCGCCGTCGCGGGTTTCTGGATCAGCCGACGCCAACGCGGCGCTGATACCAAGGAAGGGCGTCTCGGCGACGCCCGGGCGGAGCTTGGCGGTTGCCGGCTCTTGGCGGGTAGCTTGTGATAACCCGGTGATCGCCGCGCGTTACCAATTGACCACGGCTCGCGCCCAGCCAATAGCCAATAGCCAATAGCCGTCCGGAGGTCCGATGCCCCGGTCCCGCCCTGAAGTCACCCGCGACATTCTCGAAGTGGATTGGCCGTTCTTCGGGGAGCTCTGCCGGGCGCTCGCGCTGCACGTGGCGCGCGCCTACGACCCTGAGGTGATCGTCGGGATCGCCAAGGCCGGCGTGATCCCCGCGGCGATCATTGCCAGCCTGCTGCAGCGCGAACTGGCCACCATCGTGATCGGCCGCCCGCGCGATGGGGCCGATCCGGTGTTGATCGCCGGCCCACCCGAATCGCTGCGCGGCCGCCGCGTGCTGCTGGTGGATGAGACGTGCGACAGCGGCGACACGCTCAAGCTCGCAATTCACGCTGTCAAGGCGGTTCGTCCCAAGGACGTGCGCACCGCGGTGTCGTTCCAGACCGGCAAATGGTCGCCGGATTTCCATGCCTTCGTGACCGAGAAGGCGATCGTGCTGCCATGGGATCGGGAAGTCGTGCTGAATGGCGAGTTGGTCCGACGGGAGGGGGTGGGAGGTGAAAGGTGAAAAGTGAAAGGGAAGCAGTGGCCCCTCCCTCTCACCTCTGACCTCTCACCTTTCAGTCGGTCAGTTCTCCTGGCAGGAACGCTTCGCGCCAGCTGCCACCGGCGGCAATCAGGTCGTAGACCGCGGCGAGCGTCTCGCCCGAGCCGGCGAGGAAGCGACATCGATCGCTGCCGCTCGATCGGCACTCGACTTCCAGCACGGCCAGCGGGGTGCCCGCCTGGGCGGTGAGAAATGCGGCGAGGCATCCGCAGGTGAAGTAGCAGCCCGGGTGCTGGCTGCTGCGGGGTTCCGCTTCCGCCGCGTCCGGCGAGCTGAGCAGCAGCGCCCGGTCCGCGACGGCGGCCACCGCGAGCGTGCCCCATCCCAGGCTGCTCCACACCTCAGCCAGCAGTGGCCCGAACCAGGTGACGTCGAGCCGCCCTGCGTCGTCGATGCCGGTTCGCGCACTCACGCGCGCGCGCCATTCGGTGAACAGCTCCTCTCCGGTGGCGAAGCCTGCACTCTGCAGGATGTCCGCTGCCACACCCGGTCCGGCGGCGAGCAGCCGGCGGCGCAGGCGGTGCAGGGATGTTGGCGCGATGGAGAAGCTGATCATGGTTGCCGGCGGGACTGGGGAAGCGAACCTAGGCCGGAGGACCGAGGCGTCGCAAGAGCTCGGCCTCATCGATGATCTCGACGCCGAGCTGCCGCGCCTTGTCGAGCTTGGTGCCGGCCGCCTCTCCGGCAACCACCGTGCTGGTCCGTCGGGATACGCTGGAGCTTACGCTGCCGCCGGCCCGTTCGATGCGAACGGCCGCGTCACTCCGGCTGAGCGTCGGCAGCGTGCCGGTGAGTACGAACGTCTTGCCCGACAGTGCGCCCGGTTCGGCGCGCTCACCCGGTTCAACCGTGGTCAGGCCATGCGAAATCAGCGTATCTATCAGCATCGCGCTGCGCGGCTCGTCGAACCATGCCCGCACCGCCGCGGCGATGGTCGGCCCCACGCCGTTGATCGCCGCGATCGCGTCCGCATCGGCGTGGCGCAGGCGGTCGAGCGACCCGAAGTGCCGCGCGAGTGCCTGGGCGACCGTCTTGCCGACATGCCGGATGCCAAGCCCGTAGAGCAGCACGGACAGCGGCCGGCTCCGCGACGCGGCAATCGCCGCAACCAGTTGCGAGGCCGACTGGCTGGCAAAGCGGTCGAGTTTCACCAGCTGATCGACCGTGAGCTGGTACAGGTCCGCCATGCTGTGAATCAGGCCCGCTTCGAGCAGCTGCCGGAGGCGTTCCTCGCCGAGCCCGCGGATGTCCATCGCGTCGCGCGAGGCAAAATGGACGATGCCTTCCAGCGTCCGTCCCGGGCAGAGCGGATTGGGGCAATAGCGCATCACTTCGTCGGGATACCGCACCGCAGGCGTGCCGCACGCCGGGCAGCGATCGGGCGGGATCCACGGCGCTTCCGAGCCGTCGCGGCGCTCGCGGAGCGGACCGACCACCTTGGGGATCACTTCGCCGGCGCGGATCACTTCGACCCAGTCTCCGACGCGAACGTCCTTCTGGGCCACCACTTCTTCGTTATGCAGCGTGGCGCTGGTGATCGTGACGCCGCCAAGTTCGACCGGTTCGAGGACGGCATACGGCGCGAGGGCGCCGGTGCGACCGACGTTCACGCCGATGTCGAGCAGGCGCGTTACCGCGACGTCAGGCGCAAACTTGCGTGCAATCGCCCAGCGCGGTTCGCGGTCGCCGATGTTGCCCAGTGCTTCCTGCAGGTTGCGCGGGTCCACCTTGACCACCACGCCATCGGCGCCGAACGGCAGCGACGGCAGCTCGGCCTCGAGTTCGGCGATGCGCTGGATCGCGGCACCCATGTCGGGGCAACGCGCGTGGTGGGGCTCGACCTGAAATCCCCATTGCCCCAGCGTGGCGAGCACTTCGTGATGCGTTGTCGCGGCGAGCGTTCCGTCGATCGGGACGACCTGGAAGGCGAAGCACCGCAGCCGCCGGCTCCGGGTCGCGGCGGGATCGAGCTGCCGCAACGCGCCGGCGGCCGCATTGCGCGGATTGGCGAATGGCGGCTCGCCCTCCCGGACCCGTCGCAGGTTGAGCTTGCGAAACGCTTCGATGGCGAAATACACCTCGCCGCGGACCTCCATCAGCGCCGGCCACCCAGTGCCCCGGAGCTCGAGCGGGATGTCGTCGATCGTGCGGAGGTTGGCGGTGACATTCTCGCCGACCGCGCCGTTGCCGCGCGTGGCACCGGTCACCAGTGCACCGCGGGCATAGGTCAGGCATACCGCGGTGCCGTCGATCTTCACCTCAAGCGTGTAACCCGCGGTCCGTGCCGCGGGAGCGAGCTTGGCGTTGCGCTGCTCCCACGCGACGAGATCTTCGTCGGAAAACGCGTTGGCGAGCGACAGCATTGGCCGCAGGTGCACGTGCTTCGGCAGGTGCGTAGCGGGCACGCCTCCCACCCGCCGCGTCGGCGAGTCGGCCGCCTGCAGCTCCGGATACTTGGCCTCCAGCGCCTGCAGCCGCCGGAACAGGAGGTCGTATTCCGCGTCGCTCAGTTCGGGCGCATCGAATTCGTAGTACGCGCGATTGGCGCGCCCGATCTGCTCGTGCAGCGCGGCGACCTCGTCGCGGATCAGCGCCGGAATCACTTCGCCAGCCGCTCCTGTACCTTGAGTCCGAGCGCCCGCGCCTGGCGCTTGAAGTACGGGTCGGACAGATCCACGCTGGGCAACGCGGCCACCGCGTCCAGTTGCTGCTTTGCGTCCGCCCATTTCTTGCGGGAAACAAGGATTTCGGCGAGGTCGAAGCGGTGCACGATCCTGGTGGGTGCGTACTGGACGGCGAGGCGGAGGTCGTGTTCGGCCTCGTCCCACGATGCGGTACTGAACACCGAGGCACCGAGAAACGCCTTCGCGAAGAACTTCTGCAACGTGGACAGCCGCTCGACCTCGGCATTCCAACGCCCCAGGATGTGCCATGCGCCGTCGTTGCGCGGATCCAGCTCAATGGCGCGCAGCGCTTCCGCCCGCACTTCGGTGGCGCGTTTCACCCGTTCCCTGACCCCCATGCTCAGCAATCCCCGGCCGATCGCAGTCGCCAGGACGACGTGGCCGTCCGCGCCATCGGGTTTCGCGGCCACGGCGCGACGGGCGTAGCTTTCGGCACGCAGGTAGAGGGAATCACGAATCGGACTCCTGACGCTGTCGGAAATCTGCTTCGCGGTATCGATGAGCAGCAGGGCAAGCCGCCAGTTGGCTTCATACGCGGACGGGTCGCGTCGCAGCACGATCTCGAAGTGACGTCGCGCGGCGGCGAAGTCGTGGACGGCGGCGGCTTGAATCCCGGCGGCCAGCTCGTCACCTTGGGCGACCATCCGCGCCGGAAGCATCGCGGAGCCGGCCGCCAGCATGAATGACAGTCGCAGGTGCGCCACGATCCGAGATCCTTCCCTGATGTCACGATGGGCCACGAGGCCTGAGGATGAATGGTTGTTCCGCGCCTGATCGAACGCAAGCGAGACGGCGCCGCGCTGTCGGGTGACGAATGGCGCGCGCTGATTCGAGCGTACGCGACCAATGAAGTTCCCGAGTATCAGATGGCCGCGATGGCGATGGCGGTCTTCTTTCGCGGCCTCGAACCCGCGGAACTCTCGGCGCTCACCGATGCCATGCTTGGTTCCGGCGACCGCCTGCGCTTTGCGGGCGAACGCCGGCCGCGCATTGACAAGCACTCGACCGGCGGCGTTGGCGACAAGACGTCGCTGCTGCTGGCGCCGATGCTCGCAGCCTGTGGCGTGCTCGTTCCCATGATGTCGGGTCGCGGACTCGGCCACACGGGCGGCACCCTCGACAAGCTGGAGGCGATTCCGGGCTTCACGACCGGATTGTCGCTCCGCGATACCGAGGCGCAAGTGCGGGCCCTCGGTCTTGCGATGATCGGTCAGACGGCGGAAATCGCGCCCGCGGACCGCAAACTGTACGCGCTCCGCGACGTCACCGCGACGGTGGAATCGATCCCGCTCATCAGCGCGAGCATCATGTCGAAGAAACTGGCGGAGGGGCTCACCGGGCTGGTCCTCGACGTGAAGTTCGGTTCCGGCGCGTTCCTGCCGGAGCCCGAACGTGCATTGGAGCTGGCGAAGACGATGATCGACCTCGGCGCCGCGCGCGGCTGCCCCACGGTCGCGCTGATCACCGCGATGGACCGCCCGCTCGGCATCGCGTGCGGCAATGCCCTGGAAGTCGCCGAAGCAATCGCCGGCCTGCATGGTGCGGGGCCCGCCGACCTGATGACGGTGACCTACGCGCTGGGCATCGAGATGCTGCTGCTCGCCGGCGTCGATCCGGATGGCCCGGCGGCGCGGCGCCGCCTGGAACAGACCGTGCGCGACGGGAGCGCGCTCGCCGCGTTCGCCCGGATGGTGGCGGCGCAGGGCGGCGACGCCGCGACCATCGAGCATCCCGAGCGGCTGCCGCGCGCTCCCGTCCAGCGCGACGTGCCGGCCGAGGCGGACGGGATCGTCACCCGGGTCGAGCCGCGTGCGCTGGGGCGGGCGATCATCGACCTGGGCGGCGGCCGCCACGAGGTCACGGACGTCGTGCTGCCCGATGTGGGGCTCGAGGTTCCGGCGAAACCCGGCCAGCGCGTGCAGCGCGGCGACATCCTCGCCGTGGTTCACGCCCGGAATGCGGCGCAAGCCGGCGCGGCCGTGACCGCCGTGCGCGCGGCAATAACGGTCGGTGACACCGCGCCCGACGTGCTGCCGCTGATCGCCTGGCGCGTCACCACTGCCGGCGCCACACCATATGGAGGTTCCTGATGCTGAGCACCTGGATCGGTATCATCGTGATCGCCGCCCTGCTGGTATGGCTGCTGGGCGTCGGCAAGCGCACGCCGATTGCGCCGGAAGACGACGTCGACACGCCCGTGGACCATGACCTGCTGGCGGAGGCCGAACGGGAGATCAAGGATGATCCGACCGCGAAAGCCGCCGCCGATGCCGTTGATGACGACGACGACGATTGGGGCCCCGGGAGCGGACATTCCCCGATGCCGGGCGTGCTCCCGTAAGCGGGGCCACTCTTGCAAAGGCGTGCAACGTAAAACGTGAGACGGGGGCTTCGGATCAGTTGCAGCCCCACCCTCTCACCTCTCATGTCTTACGTCAGTTCAGACGTCCAGCACGCTGACGTACTTCGCGTTCGCCTCGATGAACAGGCGTCTCGGCTCGACGTCGTCTCCCATCAGCTCGTCGAACAGCTTGGACGCCTCAACGGCGTCTTCGAGCGTCACCCGGAGGATCGTCCGGGTGTTGGGATCCATGGTCGTCTTCCACAACTGGTCCGGATTCATCTCGCCGAGGCCCTTGTAGCGCTGGGTGCCGACGCTGCCCTTGCCGCCTTCGCTGAGTCGCTTGACAAACTCGCTGCGCTCCTCCTCGGTGTAGGCGTAGTACTCTTCCTTGCCGCGCGCCACGCGATACAGCGGCGGCTGCGCGATGTAGATATAGCCAGCCTCGATGAGCTCGGGCATCTGCCGGAAGAAGAACGTCAGCAGCAGCGTCCGGATGTGGGCGCCGTCGACGTCGGCGTCGNNGAGGCCGGTTATCCGGAGGTCGATACCCAATTGTGGAGCGGCTTCTTCGTGCCGGCCGGAACTCCGGCGCCGATCGTCGACAAGCTGACCAAGGAACTTGCCCGCGCGCTCGCCGACCCGGGCGTGCAGGCGGGCTTGAAGAAAATGGCGGTCAAGCCGGGCGGGCCGACCGGCGACGCGTTCAAAACGCGTATCGATGCCGACATCAAGACTTACGCCGACGTGGTGAAGGCGGCGAAGCTGACCTTTCCGCAATAAAAGCGTCACAACGCCTGCGTAGTGAGGCGATTGCCGTGGCGCGGCACGCTGCTATTGTTGCATCGGCTTTTTTCCCTGAGTCGATGGAGCGGCGAAGTCATGCGGATCGCGGCGGTCATGGTGCTTGCGGCCGCAACCGCTATGCCCGCCGCCGCCCAAACCGCACCGGTCGACGTGTTATTCGAGCAGTTCGGCCTGTTCGGCATCTGGGCGGCCGATTGCCAGCAGCCGGCCTCGCCGGCCAATCCGCATGTCAGCATCACGACGCCGAGCCCGGGGCTGGTATCGGAGAGCCACGATCTCGGTCCCAATTACACGATCAACCATTACAGCATGGTGTCGGCGGAGCGCCTTTCCGCCGAGCAGTTGGCGGTGGCGGTGATCTTCCAGCCCGGCACCGAGGCCGAGGAACGCCAGAAGCTGGTGTTCCGTGTCCGCGAGGGCACGCGGCGCACTTTGTTCAACCAACCGGACGGCGGGGCGGTGCGCGTCCAGGACGGCATCGCGCTCGCGCACGGCAGCAAGACGCCGGTGTTGAACAAGTGCGAGTAGGGCGGGGCGGCGTTAGACGTCCAGCAAATCCGCGCTGGCGAACTCGGCGTTCTCCTGGATGAAGTCGAAGCGCGCTTCGGCCTTGTTGCCCATCAGCCGCTCCACCGCCTTGGCGGTCGGCTTGCGCTCCTTGTCCGCCAGCACCACGCGTAGCAGCGTGCGCTTGGACGGGTCCATGGTGGTTTCCTTCAATTGCGCCGCCATCATTTCGCCCAGGCCCTTGAAGCGGGAAACCTCCACCTTGGCATTGGCGTTGAATTCCTTCTTCAACAACTGCTCTTTGTGCTTGTCGTCGCGCGCATAGACGATCTTGCCGCCGTGTTGCAGGCGGAACAGCGGCGGCACCGCCAGATAGAGTTTGCCGTCGTCGATCAGCTTGGGCATCTGCCGGTAGAAGAAGGTGATCAGCAACGAAGCGATATGCGCGCCGTCGACGTCGGCGTCGGTCATCAGGATGATCTTGTGGTAGCGAGCCTCGGCCAGGTTGAAGTCCTCGCGCACGCCGGCCCCGATCGCGGTGATGATGGCGCGGATTTCCTCGTTGCCGAGGATCTTGTCGATCCGCGCGCGCTCGACATTGAGGATCTTGCCTCGCAGCGGCAGGATCGCCTGGAAGCTGCGGTCGCGGCCCTGCTTGGCCGAGCCGCCGGCCGAGTCGCCCTCCACCAGGTACATCTCGCACAGGGCAGGATCGTCGAGCGAGCAATCGGCCAGTTTGCCCGGCAGCACGGCGTTCTCCAGGCCTGACTTCTTGCGCACCAGGTCGCGTGCCTTGCGGGCGGCCTCGCGCGCCCGCGCGGCACTGACGGCCTTTTCGATGATCGCGCGCCCGACGCCCGGGTTCTCGTCGAGGTAGTTGCCCAGGTGCTCGTTCACCACGGCGCGAACGATGCCCTCGACCTCGCTGTTGCCGAGCTTGGTCTTGGTCTGACCTTCGAATTGCGGCTCGCGCAACTTCACATGGAGCACGCAGGTGAGGCCCTCTCTGGCGTCGTCGCCGCTGAGGGTGAAGTCGGCCTTCTTGAGCGCGTTGGTCTTCTTGGCGACCTCGTTGATGGTGCGCGTCAGTGCGGCGCGGAACCCGGTGAGGTGGGTGCCGCCCTCGTGGGTATTGATGTTGTTCACGAAGGTGAACGTGTTCTCGTTGTACCCCTCTTCGTACTGCAGGGCGATGTCGACCTCCACGTCGTCGCGCGTGGCGGTGAAATGCACCGGCTTCGGGTGTACCACCTTCTTGTTCCGGTTGAGCCAGGAGACGAATTCGACCAGGCCTCCCTTGTAGTAGAACGTCTCGGTGCGGGGCTCCTCACCGCGCTCGTCGGTCAGGCTGATGCGCAGGCCGCCATTGAGGAAGGCCAGCTGGCGCAAGCGGTCGGCGAGCGTGCTCCACGTGAATTCCAGGACCGTGAAGATCTGCGGATCGGGCTTGAACGACACCGTGGTGCCGGTGCCGGCCGCCAGCCCGATGACGGCGAGCTTCTGCGTGGTCTGACCCCGGACGAACGACATCTGGTGCCGAGCTCCGGCGCGATCGACCGTGACGGTGAGCTTCTCGGAGAGCGCGTTCACGACCGATACCCCGACGCCGTGCAGGCCACCCGACACCTTGTAGGCGTTGCGGTCGAACTTGCCGCCGGCATGGAGTACCGTGAGCGCCAGCTCGACGCCGGGGATCTTCTCGGTCGGGTGGATGTCGACCGGAATGCCCCGGCCGTTATCGGCAACCGTGACCGCGTTGTCCTTGTGGAGCGTGACGTCGATCTGGTCGCAGAAACCGGCCAGCGCCTCATCGATCGAGTTGTCGACGACCTCGTACACGAGGTGGTGCAGCCCGTTCTCGCCGGTGGACCCGATGTACATCGCGGGCCGCTTGCGCACGGCCTCGAGACCCTTGAGCACCGTGATGCTTTGCGCACCGTAGTCACTCGAGCTGTGCGACGTGCTGTTTTCCTTTGCCATGCGACCTCACTATAGAGACCAATCAGGGCTGGTCGAGCGGTCCCACCAGCCAGCGTATGTGCTGCACCCGCCCGCGCTTTGCGCCGTTGAGGCGCGTCAGGATCCGCGGTGCCATCAGGCCGAGCTCGGTCGCCCACGCGTGCGTTGTGACGCGGACGGTCAGCGTGCCGTCCGGAGTGACCGCAAGCGCCCGGGTGACTGCCGCGATCTGCGGACCGACGGCGTCCGGCCAGGTCGCAACGGCCGCGGCGAGATCGAATCGCTTCGCCATGCCGTGGCGCGTGATCCACGTATGGAGCGCGTCCCCCAGTGGGGATGGGCGCTTGACGCCGGTCATGCGGCCTCCGACAGCACGTGCCGGATCATGCCATCCTGGACTTGCCACCGCGGCAGATCGAGTTCCCGCGGGATGTCCTCTCCGCGTGGCGCCGTTACGATCCGCTGCCCCGGTCGCGACACCAGCCGCGTCGCGAGTCGTCGCTGCCGGTCGTGGTCCAGCTCGGCGAATACATCATCGACCAGGAGCGCCGGGCGGACCCCCCGCGCCGTGGCCAGCGTCTCCAGCTCGAGCAGCCGCAGCGCGACCGCGGCCGAGCGCTGCTGTCCGGTCGAGCCATAGTGGCGCAGCGTGTGCCCGCTGAGGCTCAGTACCAGGTCGTCACGGTGCGGTCCCACATGCGTCTGGCCGCGGGCCAGATCGCGCTGATGCGATGCCCGCAACCGCTCGTCCCATGCGTCGGCGTCAATGAGCGCGTCGTCGCCCTTGTAACGCAGCGTCACGGCGGCCAATTCGCCGAGTCCCGCCAGCTCCGCTTGCCAGAGTTGGATGGCCGAGGCGACCCAGTCGCGACGTCGGCTGGCCAGGGTGCTGCCGGCGCGCGCGAGCGCCGGGTTGAATGCATCGGCTGCGGCCAGATCCGCGGCGCGTAGCGCAGCATTGCGTTGCGCTAGTGCCCCCCGATAGCGCAACAGCGCATCAAGATAGGTCCGGTCCGCGAGTGACAGCATCCGGTCGAGCCACCGCCGCCGTTCCGCGGCGCCGCCCTGCACCAGCGCGAGATCCGTGGGGAAGAATCCCACGGCGAGCCAGCGTCCGATCGCGGCGGAAACGGTGGCCTGTTCCTCGCCGTCCAGCGTGATGCGCTTCCGGCGTTCCGCGGCGAAATACGTTGCTGCGACGGTCGAGCCGGCGGCATACCTGACTGCCACGTGGAACCCGGGTCCGCCGAACCGCCCCACTTCGCGGTCGGCGCTGCCGCGAACCGACCGGAACAGCACCGGGTACGCCAACGCCTCGAGCAGATTGGTCTTCCCGTGCCCGTTTGGACCGACCAGTGCGACGCCGGATTCCGGCAGGTCGAGCGTGGCATCCGCCAGGTTGCGAAAGCTCCGAATCACCAAGTCGATTGCCCGCATCGGATCAGCGACCGTGGAATACCGATGGGCGCTTGTCGAGAAACGCGCGCGTGCCTTCGGCCTTGTCCTCGCTGGCGCAGGCGTCCCCGAAATACGTGGCCTCGAGCGCCAGGGCGTCGTCCATGGTCAGGTCGAGCGCGCCGTCGACGGCTCGCAGGCAGAGGCGCCGCGCGACCGGCCCCTGGGCGAGCATGACACGCAACAACGCGCGGGCCTCGTCGAGCAACGTCGCCGCCGGGACAACGCGATTCACCAATCCGATTCGCGCCGCTTCCTCCGCGTCGATCATGTTGCCCGTGAGCAGCAACTCGAGCGCCCGCCCGCGGCCCACCAGCCGGGGCAGGCGCACGGTCCCGCCAAATCCCGGGATCAATCCGAGCTTCACCTCGGGTTGGGCAAACCGGGCGGTCGGCGAGGCAAGGCGGATGTGGCACGCCATCGCCAGCTCACAGCCACCACCCAGCGCAAAACCGTTCACCGCCGCGATGACCGGCTTGTTCAGCTGCTCGATTTGCCGGAAGACGCGCGCACCGCGCTTGGCCATTTCGATGCCGTGCTCGCGGTCAATGTCCGCCAACTCCGTGATGTCGGCGCCGGCCACGAACGCTTTCGGGCCTGCCCCGGTGAGGATCAGGCCACCCACCGCGGCATCGTCCTCCGCCGCGTGAATCAGGCTGTCGAGTTCCGCGATCACCGTCGAGTTGAGCGCGTTGAGCTTGTCGGGCCGATTGACCGTGATCAGGCCAATGCCGTCGGAATCGACGTCGAAGAGGAGGGTCGAAAAGAGCACCCAGAAATATAGCGGAAGCGGCGTCCCGATGTGCGCCAATCGCGGGCTACATTTCCCGGCGTGGAGCACCCCGCCGAGCCGCTCGCCTGCCTGCCGCAGATCGCTGATCGCGACGTTCAGGCGCACGGTCGACCGCGCCGAGAGCGATGGGAAGCGTTCGCGGCGTGAGCGCAGGCGCCATTCTCGCGCTCGATCAGGGGACCACCGGCACCACGGCGCTGGTCGTCGCGTCCGACGGCCGCGTGACCGGTCGCGGATATCGCGAGGTTCCGCAGTCGTTTCCGGCACCGGGCCAGGTCGAGCACGATCCCGAGACATTGTTCCGCACCGCGATCGATGCCGGACGCGATGCGCTGGCCGCGGCCGGCGTCGAGGTCGATGCCATCGGGATCACTAACCAGCGCGAAACCGTGGTGGTGTGGGATCGGGCCAATCTGACGCCGGTGGGGCCGGCCATCGTCTGGCAGGACCGGCGCACGGCGCCGCGCTGTGCCGCGTTGCGCGCCGCCGGTCACGAATCGATGCTGCGCGCCAGGACCGGCCTGCTGCTCGATCCGTATTTCTCCGCCACCAAGCTCGAATGGTTGCTGACCGATCCCGTGCTTCGCGCCCGGGCAACCGCCGGGTCACTCTGCGCCGGCACGGTGGAGAGTTGGCTGGTGTGCCGCCTCACCAACGGTGCTGCGCACGTCAGTGACGTGACAAACACGTGCCGTACGCTGCTGGCCGACCTGCGCACCGGCCAATGGGACGACGAACTGCTGGCGTTGTTTGGAATTCCGCGCCAGCTGCTGCCGCGCGTCGTGCCAAGCGCCGGAACCGTCGGCATGGCAGCGGCAGAATGGTTCGGTCGCCCGATCCCGATCGCCGGCATGGCGGGCGATCAGCAGGCGGCATTGTTCGGGCACGGGTGCGTCACCCCGGGTGCCGCCAAGATTACCTATGGAACCGGTGCGTTCCTGCTGCGATTCACCGGCGACAGCGCGCCGCCGGCAGCATCAGACGGCATATTGGCCACCATCGCCGCGGGATCGCGCGGTCAACTCGCCTGGGCCCTGGAAGGCAGCGTATTCATCGCTGGTGCCGCGGTCCAGTGGCTGCGCGACGGATTGGGCCTGATCCACGATGCCCGCGAGACGGCCGCGCTTGCCGGCAGCGTCGACGACACGGGTGGGGTGATGGTCGTGCCGGCGTTCACCGGCCTTGGGGCGCCCTACTGGAACGCGGAAGCGCGCGGGACGATCACCGGCCTGACCCGCGGCACGACGCGCGCGCACCTCGTGCGCGCGACGCTGGAGGCCATCGCGCATAGCACCTGCGACCTGGTCGAATCGATGGGCGGCGTGACGGACCTTCGCGTCGACGGCGGAGCGGCACAGAACGACTGGCTGATGCAGTTCCAGGCGGATCTCCTGGGCCTTCCCGTCGAACGGCCCGCGGTGGTCGAGCTCACCGCCTACGGCGCCGCCCGCCTGGCCGCGATCGGAATCGGCCGCGAGCTCCCGGCGGCCACCACGCTGGGCGGCCAGACGGTGTTCGAACCGCGGCGGGATGACGATTGGCGCCTGGCCCGGCGCGCCGAATGGCGCCGGTCGGTGGGTGCTGCGCTGGCCTGGGCGGACGGGTGAACGACTCTTCATGCCTGCTTCACGTTCGCGCCTGCCCCGCCACGCCTATATTTCCGGCATGAAGCCAGGAACCCGATTCGCGCTCGGCGCGGTGCTCATCGTTGGCAGCGTGTCGTTGATGATTGTCCAGGGAATCAAGCAGACCGGCACCTACTTCCTCACGCCGACCCAGTTGGTCGCGCGCACGGAACAGGACCCGCACTTCTTCAACATCGGCCTCAAGGTCAGTGCCAAGGTGGTGCCGGGGTCGATCAAGCGCGACGCCATGCACCAGCGCGTCGACTTTGCCATCAGTGACGGCACCAAGTCGTTCCCCGTGACGTATGTCGGCCTCGTTCCCGACACGTTCACCGACGCCAACGATATCGACGTCGTGGTCGAGGGCAAGCTGGGGCGCGACGGGACCTTCCACGCCACCGACGTGATCGCCAAGTGCGGCTCACGCTACAATGCGGTGTGGCAGCAGTCCGGCAAGAAGACTTGATCCGCCCATGACCCTGCTCGGTACGTTCGCGCTCTGGGCGGCCCTGCTGCTCGGCTGCTGGAGCGCGGCCCTTGCGCTGTTCGGCCCTTGGCAACGCCGCCCCGCGCTGGCCGTCGCCGTGACGCGCGGCTCCTACGCGGTGTGCGCGGCGCTGCTGGTCGCGACGGTGGCGTTGTGGAAGGGGATCTTCGCCCACGACTTCAACATTGAATACGTCGCCTCGTACACCTCGCGCAACCTGCCCACCTATTATCTCGTTTCCGCATTCTGGGCCGGCCAGAAGGGCTCGCTGCTGTTCTGGGCGGTGATCCTGTCGATCTTTGGTGCGCTGGCCCAGGCGCTGACCTCCGCGCGGCACAAGCTGCTGCTGCCATACGTCGCCGGCGTCACCAACCTGGTCATCGCATTCTTCGTATCGGTGATGCTGTTCGGGGGCGCCAATCCGTTCGAGCGCCTCGGTTTCACGCCGCCCGACGGCCGCGGCCTCAATCCCCAATTGCAGAACCCCGGCATGGTGATGCATCCGCCGATGCTCTATCTCGGCTACATCAGCATCACCATTCCGTTTGCGTTTGCCATCGCCGCGCTGCTTGCACGCCGTCTCGATACGGGGTGGATCATCGCGATGCGGAAGTGGGCGCTGGCGTCGTGGCTGTTTCTCTCGATCGGCATCACCCTCGGCATGTGGTGGGCTTACGTCGAACTGGGCTGGGGTGGCGTTTGGGCCTGGGATCCGGTCGAAAATGCGCCACTCCTGTCGTGGCTTACGCTGACGGCGTTCCTCCACTCCGTGATGATCCAGGAAAAGCGCGGGATGCTCAAGCGGTGGAACGTGTCGCTGATGATCGGCACCTTCCTGCTGTCGATCTTCGGGACGTTCATCACGCGATCCGGCGCGATCGCTTCGGTACATTCGTTCACGCAATCGGATATCGGCTACTTCTTCCTCGCCCTGTTGCTGGTGTCGGCGGTGCTGTCGTTCACGTTGCTCTACACCCGCTGGCCGATGCTCGAGGCGGAGGTGCAACTGGAGTCGCTGGTCAGCCGCGAATCGGCATTCCTGTTCAACAACCTGGCGCTGGTGGGCATCGCGTTTTCAGTCCTGTGGGGCACGCTGTTCCCGATCATCTCGGAAGCGGTGCGCGGGACGAAGATCACGGTCGGCCCGCCGTTCTTCAATCGGGTCAATGTGCCGCTCGGGCTGTTCCTGCTGCTGTTGACCGGCGTTGGTCCGCTGATCGCCTGGCGGAAAGCGTCCGCTGCCAACCTGCGGCGACAGTTCATCGTGCCCGTGGCGTCGGGTGCGATCGCGGCGGCGGTGCTCCTGGTCGCCGGCCTGCGTGATTTCTATGCGCTGACGGCGCTGTCGCTCGCCGGGTTCGTACTCGGCACCGTTGCGCAGGAGTTCTATCGTGGCGTGCGCGCGCGGCGTTCGCTGCACGGCGAAAACGCCGCCGTCGCACTGGCGCACCTGGTGGCGCGGAACCGCCGCCGATACGGCGGCTACATCGTGCACGTGGGGATCGTGATCTACTTCGTTGCGTTCACCGGCCTGGCGTTCAAGGTGAAGAAGGAGATCGACCTGCAACCGGGCGCGACCGACTCGATCCGGTCGCCGTTTGGTCACACGTACGAGCTCACCCACATGGGGGTATCGCAGTACGAGCGACTCAACCGCCAGGTCTCGGCGGCCACGCTCGAGGTCCGGCGCGACGGCAAGCGCATCACCACGATCACCTCCGAGAAACGGCAGTATCTCGACTCGTTCGGCAACCCGACCTTCGAGCCGTCCACCGAGGTCGGCATCCACAGCGACCTGCGCGAGGACCTGTACGTCGTGTACGCCGGTTCGCCCGACGGCACCGAACGCGCCCGCTTCACGGTGATGATCAACCCGCTCGTCAGCTGGTTCTGGATCGGCGCCGCCGTGCTGACGATGGGCGGATTGATCACCATGTGGCCGGGCGGGCCACAATTGCGCACGCCGCGTCGACGCCTCGCCGTACAATCCGGATACGGCGTGCCGCTGGCGGGGGTGGCGGAGTAATGCACTCGCGTCGCGACTTCCTGCGACGCGCGACGTTCGCGCTCGTCCCGGTGGCGCTGTTGCGGCGCGGCGTGCAGGATAGTACTCCGCTGCGTGCCAGGCCGCGTCCCGACTCGGCGGCCATGTCGGCCGACACGCTCCCAGCCACCATGGGGCGCGCCAGCGCGCCGGTTGGCCCGCTCGACAACGATCCCGGGGTCGTGGCGATCGAGCGCCGGTTGCGCTGCACCTGCGGTTGCACGCTCGACGTATATACCTGCCGCACCACCGATTTCTCCTGCACCTACTCGCCGGCCATGCACCACGACGTGGTGGCACGGGTGCAACAGGGCGCGACGGCCGAACAGATCGTTCAGGAATTTGTCGCTCGTTACGGCGAAACCGTTCTCATGGCACCCGCCGCCCGCGGGTTCAACCTCGCGGGGTACCTGGTACCGGGACTGACAGTGGCGGGGTTCGGCCTTGCGCTCGTGGCGTGGCTGGCGCGGCGCAGCAGAGGCCCTGCGCTACAGACCCCGGGGACCGGCCATGGTGCCCCGCCCGCGCCGCCGGCAGATGCCGAGCAACTGGAACGGCTCCGCCGTGCCATGGATGATGTCGAGTCGTAATGCTGATCCAGGCGATTGCGGCCGGCGTGGTGGGAGCAGCCCTGTTGTGGCTCGTATTGCAGCCGATTCTCTCGCCCTTCGCGCCACCGACGGCGGACGTTGACCCGCTTGATCCGGAGGAAACACCTCGGGGCGTCGCGCTGCTCGCCCTGAAGGAGATCGAGTTCGATCGCGCTACCGGCAAGCTGTCCGACACGGATTACGCCGCGCTCAACGCCCATTACACCGCCGTCGCCATCGCCGCGCTCGAGCCGCCGTCTTCCGGCGGGTTCTGCCGGCAACACGGCGCGCGGCCCGACACCGATGCCCGTTTCTGCACCGAATGCGGCGCCGGACTGCTGACCGCGGCCGGGGCGTGCGTCGCGTGCGGGTTCACCGCGCCGGCGGACGCCGTGTTCTGTCCCGGCTGCGGCGTGCCGTTCCTCCGCACCAAGTAAGCAGTCAGCAGGAAGAA
>PNAE01000009.1:0-31442 GCA_003169895.1 Gemmatimonadota bacterium | reverse complement strand
TTCTTCCTGCTGACTGCTTACTTCGGTGTCGGTATCCGCGCAGTCGTGAACCATCCTGCCGTCACGGTTCCATTCGTCTTCAGCACCCAGTTCGAGCCGTTGGGTGCGTCGCCGGTAACGGTGCCTTCGACCGCGTTCCCGATGAAGTCGTCGTTGGTGAGGATGATGCTGTGCAACGCGGTGACCAGGTTGAACACCGATGTCGCGGACCTGATCCCGCGGAGATACCATGGATCGACCTTGCCGCTGGTGACTGCCTTGTAGGCGTTGTCCACCGCGGTGATCAGCGCCGACACTCCCGGCACGTTGACGTGATCGACGCACGGTTCATCGTCATCCTCCCACGCCACGATCCGAATCGGTGCCTCGGGATGCTTCGCCCGGTAGGTGTTGTAATCGACGTCCGACAGCAGCATCACCGCGCCGGTCCAGTCCAGGGTGTTCTGATCCCAGTTGTAGACGCCGCCGGCGTGTTCACCGGTGCACGAGAGTTCGACCGACTGACCGTCGTCGCCCAGGCCGTACACGTGATACTCGAACTCCGGTTGGCCCTTCAGCCAGCTTTCATAGGTGTCGTTGAAGTGGCTCTTCACCAGATAGAGGCCCGGCGCGCTGGCGGCGGTCTGCGTGCGAACGCCACCTCCACCACCGCTGCTGCCGCCGCACATGTCGACGCAGTTCACGATCCAGTCGGGGTGGCCCCCGGTGAAATCGGTCTCCTGGGGTACCAGGGACAGCACCGGTATCTCCGGCGGAGCCCGGGGATCGAGTTGGTACCGCGCTCCGCTCGCATCGAATCCCACCGGCTGCTCGCCATCGGCGCCGATGGTTCCTACCAGGAAATTCGCGTCGCCGGTCCACGCATGCCGGTGCGTCCGCACCGGCAGGTACAGCTCGAGTCCGCGAGCCGCGTCGAGATCGGCGAGCAGGTCGGCGCTGCTCGTTGCGCTCGCCCGGGCGAGCAAGACCAGTAACGCGCCCTGGTCGGCTTGTACCAGCGCCTGGAATTGCAACTTCCCCTCAGGAGCGTTCGACGCATCGAGCCGGCGTTTGACGGCACCGCGGGTCGCGGGGTCCGACAGCGCCACCGCGAGTGACTGGGCCAGGCGCTCGCGGGCGGCTCGCGCCGTGGTGGTACCCGCAGCGGCGGTTGATGCAGTAGGTACGGCGCGATCGGAGCAGCCGGCTGCGGCGAACGCGAGGACGACGAGCAGTAGCATGCGGCGCGACATCGAACACCTCCCGGAAAGGAAACGGCGACCGTGACCCGGCCGATGTGCCGGATCGCGGTCGCAGAGTGGGGAGGAACGAGATGTCGTCGGGGGCCGCGCGCGCGCGCGCGGGCACGGGTTCGCGCGTCAGGCCTCGAGCGACGCGAGCCGCTCCCGTGCCAGACGAAGCGGGAGCAGGCCGGCCAGCAGGCAGAGGGCGATCACGAGCCCGAACGCGACCCACCCGTCCGGCGACACCGTCATCATCTGGGCACCCGCCTGGCGCGCTCGCAGCTCTTCGGTGACTGGGAGCGCCTCGAGGACGATCACCGCGCCGAGCAGGGCCACGGCCAGCAGCATGAACACCAATCCGCCGAACGAAGTCGCGATCTGCGCGGCATTCTCGGTCTCGAACTGCGGGAACAACGTCCCCATCCCGAGTGCGAGGCCGCCGACGGCAAGGGTGTAGGTGACGACCGTCCCGACGCTGACCAGCATCATGAAATCGCTGGCGTGCAGCAGGTGATTAGTCGTGATGGTGAGTGCGAGGGCGAGGATCAGCAGCGGCAGGACGCCCACGAGGTACTTGCTGCGCAGCATCGCGCGGGGATCGAGTGGCGAGGAGCGCAGGAGCCAGAGCTGACGCCCCTCCAGCGATACCGATGGGAACACCAGGCGTTCGGCGGTCCCGGCGATCACGAACCCCGATAACCCCTGCGTCACGAACAGGATCACCGTGACCAGGAACACCGGAACCTTTTCCCCGCTGAACAACGGCAGCATCTGCACATTGAGGAGCATCACCGGGACCAGCACCGCCAGCAGGATGAGCTGGCTCCATTGCGTGCTGTCGCGGAAAAACACCCGCAGGTCCTTGAGGATGAACTCGCGCCGGGTGACTGGCATGCCCAGCAGCAGGCGGCGGGCAGCTCCATTCCAGCCGGCGCCGCGCACGAACTGGTCGGCCCCTTCCTGTGCCCGCGCGAATCCCTGGACATACCAGCGCCGGTGCAGCGTCGCGCCGATGATCACGAAGGCCCCGGCGGTCGTCCACAGCAGCGCGATCGGCAGCGGATCCGCGACCCGTGTCAACCAGTTCATGATCGTCTGCCGCGCCCATTCGCTCGGCAGCAATGGGTGCTCCGGCGCGCGCAACACCGCGACGAAGTCCACCAGGTTCTGGAATCCTTCCGGACGCGCCAGCTGCTCCGGTCCGGCCAGCCGGACGAACATGGCCAGGCCGCCTACCGCGACGACGGTGATCAGTCCCAGGATGTCGCGCGTGCGGCGTGCGGGAAAGACATTGACCAGGATCAGCGTGATCGCCGAACCGATGACGCCCGGAATGATGAACAAGGGGACCAGTGCCGCGGCGGCGACCAGCACGAACAACGGTCCCCCGTGCCACGCGATGCCGTAGGCGGTGAGCAGGGGAATCGCCAGCAACGCCACCATCCACGATGCGTGGACCACGGTTTCCGCGAGCTTGGCCAGGTAGAAGTGGCCCCAGTCCAGCGGGGCCGCGACCAGCATGTCGAGGTCTCGCGCCAGGAAGAAGGTGGACAGGGAGCCGATCAGGTTCGACAGCAGCAGTATGGCCATGAACGCCAGCAGTGCCATGCCGAGCATCTTGCTGGCGAGCAGCGGACCGATTTCCGGCACGCCCTTGAAATAACTCACCGTGCGCCAGGCGATCCCGAACGCGATCAGGAAGAACACCCCACCGGCGACGCCGAGGAGAATCGTGCGGCCTCGAACCGGGTCCACCGGCCGGCGGAATCTCGTCCATGCGCTACGCCACTTGGGTGAGGTCAGCTCGAGCAGCGACGGCTGCCTCGGTCGCGCCACGGCGTCATCCAAGGACGGCGTCGAGATCGTGCTGGACGTGACCGCCAGTGAGCCGGAGGAAGAGCTCCTCGAGTCCGGCGTCGCGGTTGTCATCGCCACGACGGAGGTCGTCGATCGTGCCGCACGCCGCGAGCTCGCCCTGCCGGATGATGCCGACACGGTCGCACAGTTCCTCGACGATCTCGAGCGTATGGGTGCTCATCAGCACCGTCCCGCCTCGTTTGACAAAGCTCCGGAAGATCTGCTTGAGGAGTCGGACGCTCTTGGGATCGAGGCCGATCATCGGTTCATCAACGACGATGACCTTCGGGCGATGCACCAGTGCGCTCGCGATGATCAGTTTCTGGCGCATGCCATGACTGTACGATTCGGTGAGCTCATGCTTCCAGCGCGTCAACTCGAACAACTCGAGCAACTCATCGAGGCGGCGCTCCACCGCCGCGCCATCCTGCCCGAACAGCGCCGCCGTAAACCGCAGGAACTCGGCGCCGGTCAGCTTGTCATAGACGAACGGGCGGTCGGGGATGAAGCCGAGATTGGCTTTGGCGAGCATAGGGCGACGCATCACGTCGATGCCGGCGATCTCGATCGTGCCGGCGGTCGGCGCGAGAATCCCCGCGATCATGCGCAGGGTCGTCGTCTTGCCGGCGCCGTTCGGGCCGAGCAGTCCGAACAACTCGCCGCCGCGAATGTGCAGATCGAGCCCGCGCACCGCCTCGAACCGTCCGTACCGCTTGAACACCTGCTGCAGCCGGATCACGGCTTCTCCTTCCGACCGAGTTCGATCAGGCGGGCATTGGCAACCAGCGCCAGCATTTCATCCGGATGGCTCGATCCCGCGAATGCCAGGCGGATCAAACCCGTGTTGGCCGCGAGCCTGCCCGACACCGGGTCGACGGCGTACCAGCCGCCGGCCTGCGAACTCCAGATCTCGGCCCATGCGTGCGTAAGCATAGTACTGTCGTGCGCATAGATGCCGATGACGTAACGCGCAGGGACACCCGATGCCCGCAACAGCGCGACAAAGAGCCGCGTAACGCCGTCCGGGCGCCCGGCATGCCCTCCGAGCGTTCCCAACGCATCGTCCGAAGCCGCGGCTGACGTATCGACCCGGACGAGTCTGTGGAACGCCGCCATGAACCCGGGGAGTCGTTCGCGATCGAGCCGCTCGGTCACCATGCGCCGCTGCTGGGTGGCGATTGCCCCGGCATGCTGGATCATCGGATCGAGTACCGTATCCCCCGCGCTCTCTCCGGGTGCGGTTTCGGGGCCTCCGTTGACCGTCAACGTGTCGCCACGCACGACCTGGCGGCCACCAGTGAACATGGCAAGCAATGCTGTGTCCACCGGTGAGCCGTCGCGATGTTGCACCAGGAAGCGTCGCGGCGCGGTCAGCGTGTCGCGGGCCGCGTCGGATGCGGCGAATTGAGCCAGCGGCGGCAGCGCGGCCCGGATCGCAGCGATGCGCCCGCTCAACGTCTTGCGAAACTCGGTTTCACTCAGGTCGAAATCGGTGCGAACCCAGTGCACGCCGAGCGGAGTTTCCACGCCGGAGACGGCGCCCCGACGATCGACCCACAGCCGACACGGCCCGCCGGGGCCGGCAACTACCACCGAAAACACTCGGGCTGAGTCGATATGAACCGGGACCAGGTGCTCGCCGGGCCCAGCTCTCGAACTGTCGGCAAACCTCAGCACCGTCTGGCGGCCTACCGCGACCATGGTCGGACGACCGCCCGGCGGCCAGCCGTCGAGCAGTGTCACGGTCCGACTCCGGCCGGACACGAGGTCGCCCCCGAGCCCTAGGCGATAGGGCAGCGCCGCCATGGTGGTGGGCGTCTCGGCGAAATTGGCCGACCCATGAGTCTGGAGCGATCTCGCGGTAAACCACGCCCGGACCGTATCGCTGAATACCGCGGCAGTCCACTCGGTATAACGCCCTTCCCGACTGTACCGGGAATGCAGCCGTTCGAGGTTGAGGGTAGCGCCCAACCATGCCTCAGTTCGGCGCGTCACGCGCACCAGACCGTTCCCGATGGGAGTCTCCAGCATGACGGCTTCGCTGACCCGGTACCCCGGCGACAGTGTGTCGAGCCGGTTTCCCGCGTTGCCGACCTGTGTCGTACCGGCGTACAGGGCGTACCAGACCGTGCCCGGGGCAAGGCGCAGCGCCGCTTCGGTGGAAAGCGTCGTTGCCTCGGTTCGATCCAGTTGCCGGAGGCCAAGCCAGCCGAGGCATACCATCCAGGCGACCAACACGCCGACTGCGCCTGCGGCGCGAAGGGAAGGGCGGGTAACGTGGAGCATTGTCCGCCTCGCTAAAGCAATCCCCGGGCCGGGGGCCAGGGTGGGGTAGCTGATAGTCCGGACCCGGGGGCCAGCGGCGGCTCCCTTATCCTTGATGGCTATGGCCGAAGAGTACCTGACCGTTCGCGGTGCGCGCGAGCACAATCTCAAGAACGTCACCGTCCGGATTCCGCGCAACGCGCTGACCGTCATCACCGGCCTTTCCGGGTCGGGGAAGTCTTCGCTGGCGTTCGACACGATCTATGCCGAGGGACAGCGACGTTACGTCGAGTCGCTTTCCGCGTACGCGCGCCAGTTCCTCGGGCTCATGGAGAAGCCGGACGTCGACTCCATTGAGGGCCTGTCTCCGGCAATCTCGATTCAGCAGAAGACCACCGGACAGAATCCGCGCTCGACTGTCGGTACGGTCACCGAGATTTACGACTACATGCGGTTGTTGTGGGCGCGTGCGGGTGTGCCGCTTTGCCCGAACGACGGCACGCCGATCACGCGCTCCAGCGCGGCGCAGATCGCCGACACGGTGCTGGGCTGGCCCGAGGGCACGCGGATCGAGGTGCTCGGCCCGATGGTCCGGGGCCGCAAGGGGGAGTTCAAGGAGTTGTTCGACGACCTGGGCAAGCAGGGCTACGTACGCGTCCGCGTCGATGGCACCACCTACGATCTCGGCGATGTTCCCACGCTGAACCGGCGGCAGAATCACGACATCGCGGTCGTGGTGGATCGGCTCGTGGTCAAGGCCGCGGATCGCGCCCGGCTTACCGACTCGATCGAGACCGCGCTGCGCACCGCCGAAGGAATTGCCGAAGTGGTGCGCCATCCCGGCGGCGAGGCGACGATCTTCTCGGAACGCTTCGCTTGCGCGGTGTGCGGACTGTCGTTGCCGGAGCTCGAGCCGCGGCAATTCTCGTTCAACTCGCCGTTTGGCGCCTGTCCGGAATGTCACGGCGTGGGCACTGCGCGGGTGCCGACTCCTGAACTCGTGCTTGGCGATCCCCAGATCTCGATTCTCGAAGGCGTCGTACTGCCCTGGGGGGAGCCGAGCGGGTATCTCCGCAAGGTGGTTCTTCCCACCCTGGCGCGCACGTTTCGATTCGATGTCGCCGCGCCATGGCGAGATCTGTCGGCGTCGGCGCACAAACTGCTGCTGTACGGCGCGCCTGGCAAGAAGCTCAAGTACACCGCGGACGGAGGCCGGGGTCGCGAAGTTGAAGGGGACTGGGAGGGCATCCTCGCCAACCTGTCCCGACGCTACCGCGAGTCGAGCAGCGATGCCGTCCGCCAGGACCTAGCCGGCTACATGGTCGAACGGCCGTGTCCCGTGTGTCATGGCAAGCGGCTGCGGCGCGAGTCACTCGCCGTCATGGTGGCCGGACGCAGCATCGGAGATATCGTCGACCTCGCGATCGACGATGCGGTGGCATTCTTTCGGCAGATCCCGATCGAGCGAGGCAGGGCCGGTGCGATCGACCCGGACATCGGTGGGCCGATCCTCAAGGAAGTCATCGAGCGGCTCGCGTTCCTGCGCGACGTCGGGCTGGATTACCTCACGCTCGGCCGCTCGGCCGGCACGCTGTCGGGTGGTGAGGCGCAGCGCATCCGGCTCGCCACGCAGATCGGATCCCGGCTGGTGGGTGTGCTCTACATCCTCGACGAGCCCAGCATCGGCCTGCATCAGCGTGACAACGCGTTGCTGCTCGACACGCTGCGCGGTCTGCGCGACCTCGGCAACACAGTCATTGTTGTCGAGCACGACGAAGACACCATCCGGGCCGCCGATCACGTCGTCGATCTCGGGCCGCGCGCGGGCCGGTTTGGCGGCGAGGTGGTGGTGGAGGGCACCGTGGACGAGGTGATCCGGCATCCGGATTCGCTCACCGCCCGTTACTTGCGAGGCGAACTCCGTATCCCGGTGCCCCAGCGGAGGCGCCCCGCCGAATCGGCGAAGCGGCTGCGGATCGTGGGTGCGCGCGAGAACAACCTTCGCGATCTCACCGTCGAGTTCCCGCTGGGAATGTTCGTGGCTGTGACCGGCGTGTCGGGCTCCGGCAAGTCCACGCTGGTGACCGACATCGTCTACCGTTCGCTGGCTCGGCATTTCTTCCGCGCCAAGCTCATTCCCGGTGCCCACGACCGGATCGAAGGACTTGACCACCTCGACAAGGTGATCGATATCGACCAGTCGCCGATCGGACGCACCCCGCGATCGAACCCGGCGACGTATACGGGCCTGTTCACGCCGATTCGCGAGCTCTTCACCCAGTTGCCGGAAGCGAAGATGCGTGGGTACGGACCGGGCCGGTTCTCGTTCAACGTCAAGGGTGGTCGCTGCGAAGCGTGCCAGGGCGACGGGCTGGTCAAGATCGAGATGCACTTCCTGCCCGACGTCTACGTTCCGTGCGACGTCTGCAAGGGCAAGCGGTACAATCGCGAAACGCTCGAAGTCCGGTACAAGGGCCGCAACATCGCCGATGTCCTGGAACTCACGGTCGCAGACGCACTGGATTTCTTCTCGGCACAGCGGCGCATTGCGGAAAAGCTCGACCTGCTCAACGACGTCGGACTCGGATACCTGCACCTCGGCCAGGCGGCCACCACCCTGTCGGGCGGTGAGGCGCAACGCGTCAAGCTGGCGACGGAGCTGGCGAAGCGCGACACGGGACGCACGCTCTACATCCTCGACGAGCCGACCACCGGCCTGCACTTCGAAGACGTCCGGCTACTCCTCGACGTGCTGCATCGCCTGGTCGACAAGGGCAACTCGGTCGTGGTGATCGAGCATAACCTCGACGTGATCAAGACCGCCGACTGGATCGTCGATCTCGGGCCGGAAGGCGGCGTGCGCGGCGGTGCCGTGATCGCGCAGGGGACGCCGGAGGACGTGGCGAGGGTGGCGGAGTCGTTTACCGGACAGTTCCTCAAGAGAGTGGTGGGCGCTGCGCCAGGAGCCCAGAATCCAACGCCACGAGGTCCGAGGCCCGAGGCCTGATGCATGAGATCGGGCTTGGGGCTGTTGGCTCAGGCCTCTGGGCTAGATTACGACCCCGATGAACACCGACGCCATCGTCGAGCTGCTGAGCTACGCCAACGGCAACGAGTGCACTGTGCGCCTCATTCTCCGCGATGGCACCGAAGTGATCGGCATGCCGTCGAACGTCGACACGCATCCAACGGCATTTGAAGTGTTTCTCCGCCCGCCCGGCGACCCCGACACCGAGATTGTCGTCTCGATCGCCGCGATCGTCTCAGCCGAAATGATCTGATTCATGGTTTCGCTCGTCGATATCATTGGAATCAGCTGGTTCCGTTGAAGCCCAGGAAAGGGAGATAGCCAAGGCTGTTTCCTGTTGAAACATCCCGATTCGGTGGTCGTAGGGCTTGGAACCACGAGGCAGCAGTTCCTGCGTGGCAAGTCGTAAGTCGGCGCGTTGGGCCTGGGTCGAGGAGGTGCCGTGGAGGACATTCTGGCCATAGTCCTGATCTTTGGCGGAGGGACGGCAATCGCCTTGGCGTTCTCACCGCTGGGCAAGGCGGTGGCGGACCGATTGCGCCACGGGAAGTTGCCGGTGCAGGCGCTGAACGCTGATCCCGCCATATATGACGAACTCGACCGGCTGCGCACCGATGTCACTGAGCTGCAGGAACGGCTGGATTTTGCGGAGCGGCTGCTGGCAAGCGGACACGAGCCCTCGCGTGAGCGGCTCACGCCATGAGCTCCGACAACATCTCGCTCATTGCCGTGCTGGTCGTCGTGGCGTCCGCCGTGCTGCTGCGCCCGGTCATGCGTGCCTGGGCGCGCCGGATCGGTGGCGATGCGGCCAATCCGGCTCTGGCGGATGAAGTCGCCGAGCTGCGCGAGCGCATGGCGGAGCTCGAAGGGTCGGGTACCCGGCTGCAGGAGCTCGAGGAACGCGTCGATTTCGCGGAGCGGATGCTGGCGAAGCGCGACGAGGCGGAGCGGTTGCCGTTGCACAGGACGCCCGTCTGATGGACAAGAACAGCGCAATCATGGGCGTTTTCTTCATGGCGATCATCGGCATGCTGCTGCGACCGCTCGTGGTCGCCTGGTCGCGGCGCCTCGGCGGCACCTCCGTCCCCGCCGATCTTTCCCGTGAGTTGGACGACTTGCGGGAGCGCGTGGCCGAACTGGAAGGGTCGGGCACCCGCTTGCAGGAGCTGGAAGAGCGTGTCGACTTCGCCGAGCGGATGCTGGCACAACGGCCCGAGCCGGCGCGCATACCTCCGGATCGGAGCTCGTCATGAGCGGTCAGGGTTCAAAGTTCTGGGGCATCGCCGCGACCCTCGGCCTGACCGCGATGGGATTGTTCTTCCTGTTCGCGGTGATGGAGGAGTCGCGCAACATCAACAATCCGACGCCGGCCATCGCGGGGGTCGCTGCGGCCATAGTCTTCTTTGCGCTGTGGCGTGGCCCGGTGGGTCGGGCGATCGGCAAGATGCTGGAAGGACAGGGCGCGCCGGACGATCACGTCATCGCGCGAATGGAACAACTGGAAGATCGACTCGCCGAACTCGGCGCGGACCAACTGCGGATCCCCGAACTGGAAGAACGCCTTGACTTCACCGAGCGGCTGCTGGCGCAGCGCGAGCCGATCGGTGCACTCAAAAAGCCGGAGATGTGATGGCACGCGACAATGCTGGCCCCGATCACAACGTCGGCCTGATCTTCCTGGCGATGGCGATCGCGGCCATCCCGGTGTTCGGTGCGCTGGCGATGGTCACCCGATCAATCGGCGCGGCGTCGATCCCGATCTGGGCCATCGCCTCCTGGGGCGGAATGATGATCTTTCGCGGGCCCATCGGCCAGGCGCTGGGGCGCCGGATCAGCCGCGACGGCCAGGATGCGCCGCCCGAGGTGCCGCAGGAGCTCTACGCCGAGCTGGACGAGCTACGCGCGCGTGTGGGTGAACTGGAAGAGCGGGTGGATTTTTCGGAGCGGTTGCTGGCCCAGCAGAAAGGCAGCGGTGCGCTCCCCGCGGAAGGGCGTGAAGCGTGAAACGTGAAAGGTGAAACGGCACTCCCCGTCGATCGGAATCCCGGGTCACGTTTTGCGTTTCACCTTTTACGCCTTTGATTGCACAGGTGGTTTCTCAACGGCCTAAGGAGTTCTTGATGACGACACGAGAAGACGTCCGCTCGTTCCTGGACCGGCTCGACCTGCCGGTCGAGTCTGTGGCGGAAGACATGTGGGTTGCCCGCACCACTGAGGGGGCCGAACTGGTGGTGCACTACGCCCCGCCGGTGCTGGTGCTCCGGGTCAGGGTGATGCAGCTGCCCGGCGACGCCGTCAAGGCCAGCGAGCTGACCCGGATGCTGCTCGAGTTCAACGCGCGCGACCTGGTGCACGGGTCGTACGGCATCGAAGGGGATCACGTGGTGCTGACCGACGCGCTGGAGCTCACGGACCTCGACTTCAGCGAGTTCGAGGCGAGCGTCGACTCGCTCTCGCTCGCGCTCGCATCCCACTTGAACGCGCTCACGCCGTTCGGGGAGAAGTAATCATGGGAATGTTTGACCGGTTCGCGACCATGGTGCGGTCGAATCTCAACGACCTCATTTCGCGCGCGGAAAACCCCGAGAAGATGCTGAACCAGCTGATCGTGGACATGCGCAGCCAGCTGGACAAGGCCCGCCAGCAGGTGGCGCAGTCGATCGCCGACGAGAAGAAGCTCGAGGCGGACTCGCTGGCGCAGAAGAAGCAGGCGGAGGACTGGGAGCGGCGCGCCATGCTGGCGGTGCAGGAGGGCCGCGACGATCTCGCCAAGCAGGCGTTGATGCGCTACAACGAGGCGCTGCAGGGTGCGCAACAACTGCACGAGACCTGGGTCAAGAGCAAGACCGAGACCGACGCGCTCAAGGCGTCGCTGCGGCAGCTCAACGACAAGATCGAAGAGGCCAAGCGCAAGAAGAACATTCTGATTGCCCGGGCGCGTCGTGCCGAGGCGCAGCAGCGGATCCAGGACACCCTGTCCGGCATGGGCGACAAGAGCGCCTTCGAATCATTCGAACGGATGCAGGAGAAGATCGAGGCCAGCGAGCGCAAGGCGATCGCGTCGGCCGAGCTCCAGCAGGAGATGAGCGGCGACAGCCTCGCCAGGCAGTTCGAGCAACTGGAGTACCATGGTTCGTCGGATCAGCAATTGCTCGAGCTGAAGGCGAAGATGGGCCTGCTCGGCGGTGCCAAGGAGACCCCGAAGCAGATCGGCCAGGGTGGTGCAACGGAATCGGGTGAAGCGGGCGGCGCCCCGGTGGAGGGGTCCGGCAAGTCGTGATCGATCCGCGGTATCTCATCCTGGCGGATCATGACTTCGGGATCATGACCTCAAAGACCGCCAACGCGGTGATCCGCTACCAGCCATCCCGAGTGGTAGCGGTGCTCGACCGGCAGCTCGCGGGGCAGACATCGCAGGAGGTGCTCGGCTTTGGCGGGGACATTCCCGTCGTCGGCTCGGTCCGCGAGGGACTGGCGCTTGGCGCCAACTCGGTGTTGATCGGTATCGCGCCACAGGGCGGACAACTTCCCGACGAATGGCGCGGCTGGCTCGTCGAGGCGCTGCAGGGCGGTTGTGACATCGTGAGCGGCCTCCATTCCTTCCTCAACGATGATCCGCTGCTCGCCGCCACCGCGCGCCAGCATGGTCGCACGATCCTCGACGCGCGGCGCCCGCCCGCCGATCTGCCGGTGGCCTCCGGACTGGCGAAGGATGTCGACGCGCTGGTGGTGCTCACGGTCGGAACCGACTGCAACGTCGGCAAGATGACCGCGCAGCTGCAGCTCGTGCAGCAGCTCAATGCCCGTGGCCTGCGCACGCGCTTTGTCGCCACGGGGCAGACTGGCATCATGATCGAAGGCTGGGGAATCGCGGTTGACGCGGTGGTCGCGGACTTCATCGCCGGTGCAACGGAGCAGCTGGTGCTCCGTGGTGCTGCGGGTGCGGATGTCATGTTGGTGGAGGGTCAGGGCAGCATCAATCACCCCGGCTACAGCGGCGTGACCGTCGGCCTGCTGCACGGGGCCTGCCCCGACGCGATGATCCTCTGCCACCAACCGACGCGTGAGTTTCTCGGCGATTACCGGACGGCGTCGTGGGTGAAGATCCCGCCGCTGGCAGAATACATCCGACTGTACGAGTCCATCGGCAGCGCGGTATATCCGACCCGGGTGATCGGCATTGCCCTCAATACGTTCGATCTGGACGAGCGTGCAGCGCGCGCGGCGTGTGCGGTTGCCGCGCAGGAGACCGGATTGCCGGCGACCGACCCGGTGCGGTTCGATCCGTCCCCACTGGTGGACGCGATCGTGGCGGCAGAGGACGCGAAGCGAAGGTCGCGCGCGGCGGCGTTGTCCTGAACAACTTTCACCCATTCGAGGCTCCGATGCCTACCATCACACCGGCGCACGTCCACATCCTCGTCAACCATATCCCGATCATCGGGCTGCCGCTCATCGCATTGTTACTCCTTTGGGGGTTGGCACGAGGACAAGACGCCGTGCTGCGCGCCGCCTTGCTCGGCACCGTGCTGATCGCCGCCGGGACCTGGCTGACCGATTTCACCGGCGATGGCGCCAAGGATGACATTCGGCATCTGGCGTGGGCCGAGAAGGACGTGATCACCGCGCACGAGGATGCGGGCGATCGAGCCAATATCCTGGCCATCATCACCGGTGTTGCCGCGCTTGGCACGCTCGTGCTCGCGCGAGGTGGGCGCCCTGTCCGGCGGCCGGTGGCGACCGGCGTGCTTGGTTTGCTGGTGGTGTCAGCGGCGCTGGCGGGCTGGGCAGGATGGCAGGGCGGCAAGATTCGTCATGCCGAGTTCGGATTGACGCCGCCGCCGACGGCTGCGGACAGCACGGCACCACATTAGGCCACTCCTCGCGTGACCTCGCGTGCGGTCGATCGGGTGTGCGGCGCAGTTCGATTCCAACCGCGTTCGTCGCCAACGGTTATGATAGGCTGATACGCCCCCGACCTGGAGCAAGCGATCCGTTCCGTCATCCGCGTCGTGGTTGCCGTAGTCATCCTCTGCTGTCCTCGAACATCGTCGGCACAGTCGGTGGTGGATCGCGCTGGGCTGGCGGCGTGGGGCGACTCAGTCGCTCACGTAACCAGCGCAACCGCGCTCACGGAATACGCCACTCGCGCCCATCGTGGCACTGGTGCGGCTGCCGACGTTCGCCTCGCCCTCTTTCAAGTGCGCAAGGCGGAACTGAGCGGCGACCGTGGGCTCGTCGAACTTGCGCTGATCCGTCTGGACGCGGTCGGTGCGACCCATCGCAACTGGCCGTGGCCCGATTTTCTCATCGCGCGCACGTTCTTTTCGTTGAGCGAGCAGAACGTGCCGGTGACCCTGTCGGCGGGGATCGTCGAAGGCGAGTCGCACGTCGAGGCGGCATGGCGACATCTCCACCAGGCGATCGCGACCGATTCGAGCTTCGCGCCTGCGCGGGCGCTTGCGCTTCGCATTCTGGTGGCGGAAGGCGACCGGGAGCTGCGTGGCGACGAGCGCGCGGTGCTGCATCTGCTCCTGCGGCGGCCTGATCCGGAACCTGATGCGCTGCTGGTCCAAGCTCGCGATTTTCGCACGCATCGTCGGTACGACAGCGCACTCGTCATGCTCGACCGCGCGGTCGCAGCGCACGGCGACATCGGCCGGCTGCAACTTGAGCGCGCGCGCACCCTGCACGCGCTCGGTGACACGCTCCAGGCCCGACTCGCCTACTGGGACGGCGTCGCGCACCTGACGTCGGTGGGACGCGAGATGTACCGGCACGATCTTGCCTGGATCATGGCGCCCGACTCGCTCGCGCTGTTCGACCGGATGCCCGACGATTCCGTGTCGGACTGGCTGTACCGCTTCTGGGCCCAGCGCGATGCCGAGGCGGCCAACCGGCCGGGGGAGCGGTTGCAGGAACACTTCCGTCGCTGGACGTACGCCTTTGGACATTACCGCGTGGCATCGCCCTGGCGGCATACGCAGTTCGCACGAATCGAGTACGGGTTCGAGGGACTCGACCGGTGCATCGGCAGCGACTCCGAACTGTACGACCTGCTGGCGCGGGAACAGCCGGCGCACCCGGGCGACGTCCGCCACCGGGAGCCGCTGCTCGACAACCGCGGCCTGATCTACCTGCATCACGGCGAGCCGTTTCAGGTCGTCTACGGTCCCGGCCACCCGTTCGCCACCGATACCTCCAACGCGACGCCGACCCTCACGCTTTCGTCGGACCTGCCAGTAGACACCATCCCGCCGCCGAGTGATCCCGCTCTCGAATGTGCGCACATCGTGAAAGACACCCTGTTGCCCATGGGCCCGAACGAGGCGTGGAAGTACTGGATCGGCGGCCAGTGGCGGGTGCTGAACTTCCGCGGCAGCTGCGCGTTGGGGCGGTATGCGGCCACCACACTCACGAGTTACCTGCCGATTTCGGCAGCCACGGCCGGCGATTGGTTGGCGCGCGCCGACCTGCTTCCCGAATACCACGAGGCGGCGCTGCAGATCGCGGCCTACATCTCCAAGTTCCAGCAGGTGGTGCCGATTACCTGCCAGACCGGACCGCAGGCCGCCGTCGCCTTGAGTCGCGCGGATGCCGACGTCGCGGTGCGCACCGACAGTCATACGCCTTTGATCCTCCGGCCGTGGGGTGCGGTAATCCAGGCCTTCGCGCTGGGAAGCGGCGTCGACCAGAGCGGCGAAGGGCTGGTGACCTTCGCGATTCCGATCGACTCCCTTCACGCCACGCGGGCGCCGAACGGACAACTGGTGTACCAGGTGGTGGCGCGAATCGTGGGATACGACCGCGCATCGGGCCGGATGTTCACCATCGATTCCGTGCGGGAGATCGCGGCACCGAAGCAGGCCGGAGGGCAGGCGCACCTGTCCGGCTGGTTTGAATTCGCCCTCGACACCGGCGATTGGCAGGTCGCGATCCGGATGAATCAGGGGCTCGATTCGACCGGCGCGTATGCCCTCGCGTCGCACGTGAGGGTCGACGCGGGAACGACGCTGTCACTCAGTGATCTTGTCACCGGGAGCGCAGCCGGTCTCGACTGGCCGGCACCCGACGGCGGCACCTTTCCGCTCAACGTGCTGGGTGCGTGGCCCGCTGGCGGTTCGGCGGAGGTCTACTATGAGGTCAACGGTTTGCACGCCGACGAACCCTACCACGCGATGGTCGAGGTGCGCCCGCTCGAACCGACCGCAACGGCCGCGAAGGATGTGGTCCACCTCGAGTCGACCGATCGTGCCACCGGTCCGGTAACGACGGTGCGCAAGTCCCTCGGCCTGGCGCAGTTGAAGTTCGGGATCTATCGGCTGATCGTGTCGGTCGATGCCGGCGGCCGGCATGCCGAGCGGGAGCAGCACGTTCTGGTGCTGGAGAAGAAGTAACCCACCCCTGAGCCTGGAGTGAGCATGCAAAACCGCGCGGCAGTCGCCGCGACGCTGCTGCTCTGTCTGCTGGCTGCCATGCCACTTCGTGCGCAGGCGGTTCGTGGGCGGGTGGTCGATGGGATACAGCACACGCCGATCGCCGGGGCACTCGTGGAACTTCACGATGCGGACGGTGTCGTACTGCAGATGTTCACCTCGGCATCCGGCGGGTTCGTCTTCGCCGTCACGCCGTCACGGCGGTATCAGGTCCGCGTCGCCGCGATCGGCTACGCCAGACACACCATGATCGATGTGCCTGCCGCGACGGAGACGGTCAGCGTTTCCGACATCGTGTTGACGCCGATCGCGGTGTCACTCCCGGAACTGCACGCCATGGCCGGGAAACGCGCCTGTGGCAAGTCGGAGATTACGCCGGAGACGTTCGGTGGCCTGCTCGACGGCGCGCAGACGGCACTGCAGGTCATGCACGCGACCCTGCAATCGAGCCAAGTGGCGTTCGAAGTTCAGCTGATCCACACGATCACGACTAGGCGGGCGCGCGACAGCAGCATGAGCGCGGACACCAATAGCGCGTCCGTGCATCAGTGGCCCGTGCGCAGCCTGTCAGCGGACTCGCTGCAACTGGTCGGCTTCGCGCGCAACGGGACGCCGGCCGAGGGTGGTGGGGAGTTCTTCTACGGTCCGGATCTCGAGGTGCTCTTTTCCGACTGGTTTCTCGAATCACATTGCTTCACGCTCGACAAGAAGTTGACCCGGGGCGACACCGTGGTCATCCGGTTCGACCCGGCGGGGAAGTCGAAGCATGTCGATGTCAGTGGCCAGCTGGTGCTCGACCGTTCCACGCTCACCCTCCAGCGGCTGACCTATGCGCATCGATACCTGCCCGAGGGCATCCCCGAGGGCGCCGCCGGCGGTGCCATGCGGTTTGCCCAGCTCTCGGCCGGATTCTGGGTGCCAGCCGACTGGTCGATCTGGGCGCCGATCATCAGAGCGACGCGAGTCATCAGCCGGCCCATGCCGATCTACATGCAAGGCCGCGGCGGGCGCCCAGTGATGGTGACGCCATCTTCCCCGCTGCCGATGCCGCTGATTCAGATCGTGGGTCGCGACGAGCGGAGCGGTCGGCTGACGCGCGTCGTGCCCAACCCAGGGTCGTAACACGGGCGAGGGACGAGGCCGACGGGTTGGCTTCACGCCTCGATCACTCGTGACGACCGGATCGCCAGCCCACCGGCCAGCAGAGTAGCGAGGACCTCTTCGGCGCTCTCATCGTTCAGGGGCACCGCGGCGCGCCCACCGGGAAGCGGGAGCACGACGAGCGGTGTGACGCGCGGAACGAGTGGCGGTGCAAGCGGATCGAGATCGAGCAGCAGGAGGCGGTGGCGCATGCCGCACGATCGCTCCGCCGTCGCCGACGGGCAGGGCCGGCTGACGCGGCGTGGCGCGATCTGATGCAAGCGGCTTCCTGCGGTGCCCGTTCGCCCGGCTGCTGGCTCCCGTTGACCCTCCCGCCGCACCCCGGCAACTTGCTGGCATGCCGTCGCTGACTCGCCCGATCATGCTCGATCTGCAGGCCATCCTCGATCGCATCCTCGCCATGTTCGACCTGAAGCCGGCGGTGATGCGGCAAGTGGCGTTGAAGCTGGTCGTCACCTGGCTGCTCGCGTGGATTGGCTGGCAGCTGGTCAAGCTGGTGGCGCGGCGCGTCGTCGCCGTGGCCGACGACCATCACGCCGACACCGCGTCGTTCCGGGAAAAGCGCGCCGCCACCATCGCCCAGCTGTTGCGAAGCGCCGGATGGGGAGTACTCATGATCCTCACCATCATCCTGACGCTCAAGCAATTCATCGATATCGGTCCCGTGCTCGGTGCGACCGCCGTGCTCGGCCTCGCAGTGTCGTTCGGCGCGCAGAGCCTGGTGAAGGACTACTTCGCCGGCTTCTTCATCCTGCTGGAGAACCAGTTCGTGGTTGGCGATTCGATCGAGGCTGCGGGCCAGTCGGGTGTGGTGGAGCACCTCACGCTGCGCGCGGTCACCCTTCGCGACATCGAGGGCACGGTGCACATCATTCCCAACGGCCAGATCACCACCCTCAGCAACAAGACCCGGGGCTGGTCGCGCGCGGTGATCGACGTTGGCGTCGGCTACGACAACGACATCGACGCGGTGATCGCGGTGCTGCGCCAGGAGGCCGACGCGTTTGGGAAGGATGCGGCGTGGTCGGGGAAGTTCGACAGCACACCGGACGTGCTGGGCGTCGAATCCTTCGGTGACACCGGCGTGACCATCCGGGTGCTGCTGCGCACCAAGCCCGGCATGCAGGGCGAGGTGGCGCGCGAGTTCCGGCGGCGGGTCGTCATCCGGCTCGAGCGCGAGGGCATCAAGGGAGCGCGCTCCCAGCAGACGATCAACATCCACCCGGCACACGACGCGTCCCGACCCAGCGTGGAAGTGGTCACCGGCGAACCCGCTGTGGCGGGCAACGCGGCAAACCCGCCGCCCAGGGCGCCCGACCCCAATGCCTCGCCGATTCCGGGTGCGACATGACGCTGCGACTCTACAACACGATGACGCGGCAGGTCGAACCGTTCACGACGCTCGATCCCGGACGGGTGTCGCTCTACACCTGCGGACCGACGGTCTACAACTATGCCCACATCGGCAACTTCCGCACGTTCCTGTTCGAGGACGTGTTGCGGCGCTGGCTCGAGGCCAGTGGCTACGAGGTTTTCCATGTCATGAACCTGACGGACGTGGACGACAAGACGATCAAGGGCGCGCTGGCGACCGGGGCACAGCTGCGCGATCACGTGCAGCCGTTCATCGATGCGTTCCACGAGGACCGCCGGTACCTGCGCCTCCTCGACGCGCACGCCTACCCGCGCGCGACTGATTTCATCGCACCGATGATCGCGCTGGTCGAAGACCTCCTGGGCAAGGGAATCGCCTATCGCGGCGACGACGGGTCGGTGTATTTCGCGATCGGACGATTCCCCGCGTACGGCCGGCTGTCACGCCTGGACACGCGCGAACTCAAGGCCGGGGCGGGCGGCCGGGTGAGCACCGACGAATACGCCAAGGAAGACGCGCGCGATTTCGTCTTGTGGAAGGCAGCGCGCGAAGACGACGAACGGGTCGGCGCGGCGTGGGATGCGCCATTCGGCCGCGGCCGGCCCGGGTGGCACCTCGAATGTTCGGCCATGGCGCTCGACCTGGTCGGCACGCGCTACGGGCGCGACGTGCTCGACATCCACGCCGGCGGCGTCGACCTGATCTTCCCGCACCACGAGGACGAGATCGCGCAGAGCTGCGCGCATACCGGCGAGCCGGACTTCGCCCGCGTATGGATGCACGGGGAATTCCTGACCATGGCCGGCACCAAGATGTCGAAGCGGTTCGGCAACATCCTGACGGCGCGGGATCTGCGTGAGGAACACGTGGAGGCAAGCGCGGTGCGGATGCTGTTCGCCACGACGCATTATCGCCAGAAGCTGGATTTCACCGATGAGGCGCTGGCCTCAGCGCGGGAAGGGACGCGTCGGCTGGGAGAATTCGATGCCCGAATGAGCCAGGCGACGGAGGCGACGACTGGAGCATTCGATCCGCTTGCGCTGGTGCTCGACGACGAGTTCACCGCCGCCATGGACGATGACCTCAACACGTCGCAGGCGCTGGCCGCGCTGTTCGAAGCAGCGCGCGCCGGCAATCGCGCGCTCGACGCCGGTGACGGACCGACGGCGGCGTTTCGATCGGCGTGGACCCGCGCGACCACGGTCCTGCAGGTGCTGCCCAACAGTGGGCGGTTCGCGGTGGCGGTCGAGGCTGCGGGCGAGAGCACGTGGACGGAACAGTCGCCGGACGACCCAACCGCGCAGTTCGCCTGGGCCAACTGGTGGGCCGCGCAGCGGCTCGCGGCCAGGCAGGCACGCGATTTCGCGGAGTCGGACCGGATCCGCTCGTTGCTCGACCGGCACGGCTGGGAAGTCCGTGACAATCGCGACGGGACGGCGATGGTGCAGCGGAAGTAGTCTCGCGGCTGACTGGGCGCGGATGGCCCAACCGTCGGATCCGATTCGGCGCGCCAGCGATTCGCTTGCACCCGCGACGCGAGCTGCGTCGCGGGCTGCTTCACGAATCGCCGCCGGCGCTGGGCGCCGGCAGCGGGCGCGCTCCCTAGCGGATCCTCCTCTGGGCCATCCGCGCCCCGCCAGCCGCGCCGTACCAAACACTGATACGCTACCGATGCGGCTTTTTCGTCAGCGCGTCGACCATCTGTTTCGGCTCGGGATTGTTGGGTTGCAACTGCGTCTGCTTTGTGAACGCCGCGAGGGCCGACGCCGAATCGTGCAGCTCGAGGTAGCCGAACCCCAGCTGGCGATACGCAAAGCCTGACGCGGGCAGCAACTCCACGTTGAGCTTGTAAAATCGGATCGCGTCCTGCGCCTTTCCCTGGTCCTGCGCCGCCGCCGCGACGTCCGTCAGCGGCACCTCGCCGAAGTCGTATGCCGCACTGCCATAGTAGCGGGTGCGCAGCGCGCGGTATGTCGCCTCGGCGCTGTCAGCGCCGGCGGCTTGGTAGGCCGTGAGAATCACCTGCTGGATCGGCCGGGGCTGCGCCAAGCCGTGGTGACAAGTCATGCAGCTCACCACGATCGCGGGGTCGCGGCGCTGGGGAAGCGTGCTCAAATGCTGCTCGTTGATTGCCATCACCATGCGCAACATGATTCGGGCCTTTTGTTTCGGCAGCCGATCATCCGATGCGAAGTCGAAGCTGTCGAGCGGCGCACCGTCCCGGCCGACGTGGCAGTAGGTGCATCGCACGCCGAGCGCCCGCGTGAACCCCTTCATGGTGTCGACGAGGGCTCGCACGGAAATGTCCGGCGAGAGCACCTTGACGTTCTGGAGCCGGGTCGGCGGCCACTGTGCAGCGGCCGGGGCGACCGCCATCGCGATCAGAACGCCGGCGAGTCGGATTCGCATCGTCCCTCCTGGGTTGCCGGAATGATGCGTGCGACCCGAGGCGCTGCGGCACCCCCGGACACCGGAAGGGCGTCAGGGAATGGCAAGGAACTACGCAATTTTGGACTCGTGCGTGGTTACGTTTCATAATGACACAGACTATTGGAGTCTGCGGCTATCTCTCGGGTTGACCGGCGCTTGCGCAACTCTTATTCTTGAAGTCTGTGCGCGGAATGGGCGTTTTGCTGACGTAGCTCAATTGGTAGAGCACCCGATTTGTAATCGGGCGGTTGCGGGTTCAAGTCCCACCGTCAGCTCCAGTGGAAGCGCCGAGGGGTCCGGTTCGGGCAGAACTCGGTGGGGTGGCCGAGTGGCTAATGGCAGCAGACTGTAAATCTGCCGGGCTATGCCCTACGTAGGTTCGAATCCTACCCCCACCATGCAGGGATGGGTCGGCATGCGGGACGCGGATGTGGCTGTTCGTGAGCGGGGCGAGGGACTGCGGGTGTAGCTCAGTTGGTAGAGCATCAGCCTTCCAAGCTGAGGGTCGCGGGTTCGAGTCCCGTCGCCCGCTTGCCGTTGCGCGGTGCGGAACGGCGATCCGGCTCGCGTAGCTCAGTCGGTAGAGCGCATCCTTGGTAAGGATGAGGTCAGCGGTTCAATCCCGCTCGCGAGCTCTCTGGTGGGATGACATTCGCCGGGCCACGGGCAGGACGCCGAGCCCGGCACGTTTGTCGAAGCGCGAAAGTCGCGGCCAATGGCGCTCTTGGAATCACGCACGATCGAACACGAGCGGAGGAATCCGGGAATGTCGAAAGCCAAGTTCTTGCGAAACAAGCCGCATGTGAACGTCGGCACCATTGGCCATGTCGATCACGGCAAGACGACATTGACCGCGGCGTTGACGAAGGTTTCGGCCGACAAGGGTTACGGGACGAAATACATTTCCTACGACGAAGTCGCGAAGGCGTCGGCGTCGCAGGGTCGTCGCGACGCGACCAAGATCCTGACCATCGCGACCAGTCACGTCGAGTACGAGACGCCCAAGCGCCACTATGCCCATGTCGACTGCCCGGGACACGCCGATTACGTCAAGAACATGATCACNNGGCGCGGCGCAGATGGATGGCGCCATCCTCGTGGTGAGCGCGGTTGACGGCCCGATGCCCCAGACGCGCGAGCACATCCTGCTGGCGCGCCAGGTGAACGTGCCGTCGATCGTGGTGTTCCTCAACAAGTGCGATCTAGTGGACGACGCGGAACTGCTCGACCTGGTCGAGCTCGAAGTCCGCGAGCTGCTGAGCCAGTACAAGTACCCTGGTGATGACACCCCGGTCATCCGCGGCTCGGCGATCAAGGCGATCGAGGGCGACGCGGCCTATGTGGCGAAGATCGAGGAACTCTACGATGTCCTCGACAGCTACATCCCGCAGCCGGTGCGCGAGACCGACAAGCCGTTCCTCATGCCCGTGGAGGACGTGTTCTCCATCACCGGCCGCGGCACGGTGGCGACCGGGCGCATCGAGCGCGGCCGGGTCAAGGTGGGTGAGGAAGTGCAGCTGGTCGGCTTTGGCGCGGAGAAGAAGACCACGGTCACCGGCATCGAGATGTTCCGCAAGCTGCTCGACGAGGGCGTAGCGGGCGACAACGTCGGCCTGCTGCTGCGCGGCGTGGAAAAGATCGACATTGAACGCGGCATGGTGCTCGCCAAGCCCGGCAGCGTGACCCCGCACACCCGGTTCGAGGCCGAGGTCTACGTGCTCGGCAAGGATGAGGGCGGTCGGCACACGCCGTTCTTCAAGGGCTACCGTCCGCAGTTCTACTTTCGCACCACGGACGTGACGGGAGCGGTGGAGTTGCCCGCCGGCGTCGAGATGGTGATGCCGGGCGACAACATCCAGGTGACGATCGAGTTGATCACCCCGGTGGCCATGGACGAAGGATTGCGCTTCGCCATCCGCGAAGGCGGGCGGACAGTGGGCGCTGGGGTGGTGACGAAGATTTTGAAGTAGCTGTTCAACATGGAAGTGGGGAAGCATGGCTGACCTCGTACCACAAGCAGCAGCCGCGGGTCCGAACAAGCTGGTCGCCGTGCGCGACTTCCTGGTCGATACACGTGCGGAGATGGACAAGGTCAGCTGGCCGCCCAAGGACGAACTCACCAAGGCGACCAAGGCCGTCCTCCTGTTCGCGCTGTCGCTCGGCGTGGTGATCGGCCTGGTGGACTTCCTGTTGCAGAAGATTCTCATCGACGGCCTCGCGCTGTTGGCGCGGTGACGGAGGTCGCGGTGGAGTATCGCTGGTACGCGATTCAGACGACGGCGGGCCATGAGAACAAGGTCCGGTCGCTGCTCGGCATGCGGATCAAGGACGATCCGCGCCCGGAGGGGCAGAAGCTGGTCGCGCAGGCGCTGGTCCCGACCCAGGAAGTGGTCGAAATCAAGAACGGCAAGAAGGTCACGGTCGAGCGGAAGCTGTTTCCGGGTTACGTGATCGTGCAGATGGGGATGAGCCAGGAAGCGCAGCACATGGTCAACTCCATCCAGGGCGTGATCAAGTTCGTGGGAACCGGCAAGGCGCCGCTGCCGTTACGCGATGATGAGGTGAATCGGCTGCTGGGCATCGCGGAGCCGGAAGCGGAGTCGGCGCCGAAGGAGGAGATCCCGTTCCTCCCGGGCCAGGCCGTCGAAATCACCGAGGGTCCGTTCTCGGACTTCAACGGGGTGGTCGAAGAGGTGCTGGCGGACAAGGGGAAGGTGAAGGTGTCGGTCTCGCTGTTCGGGCGGCCGACGACGGTCGAACTGGATTACTTGCAGTTGCGGGGACACTAGACGCGAAAGACGTATTGGCTGGTAGCTGGTGGCTGCTCCGACGTGAGCAGCGCGTTACACGTAGACGCAGCCACTCGCCACCAGCCAATGCGCCTTGGGGCTGTTAGCCAAGACCGACGACCGCCTCGGAGCAACGGCGGCAGGTTCGGCGACAATCGCCGTTCCGTTATTCGGCGCCAACCGAGCGCCGTGAAAGGAGCGACATGGCGAAGAAGATCACAGCCATGGTGAAGCTGCAATGCCCTGCCGGAGCGGCGAATCCCGCCCCGCCGGTTGGCACCGCTTTGGGCCCCCATGGGGTCAACATCATGGAGTTCTGCAAGCAGTTCAACGCCCGCACCCAGAGTCAGTCGGGCATGGTGATCCCGGTGGTGGTCACGATCTTCAGCGATCGGACCTTCACCTTCATCACCAAGACGCCGCCGGCGCCGAACCTCCTGCTCAAGGAAGCCGGCATCGAGAAGGGCAGCGCGTCGCCGAATCGCACCAAGGTCGGCAAGGTGTCCCGGGCGGCGTTGAAAAAGATCGCCGAGATCAAGATGGCGGACCTCAATGCCTCGGACCTCGAGTCGGCGATGAAGATGATCGCTGGCACGGCGCGTTCGATGGGGCTGGAGGTCATCGACTGATGCCAGTTGCCGGCAAGAAGTATCGTGCCGCGCTCGCGAAGGTCGAGCCCGGTCACACCTACAGCGTCGAACAGGCGGTGTCGCTGGTCAAGGAGACCAGCTACGCCAAGTTCGACGGCACGGTCGACGTCGCCGTGCGCCTCGGCGTCGATCCGCGGCATGCCGATCAGGCGGTTCGCGGCACCGTGATCCTCCCGCACGGCACCGGCAAGACCATCCGGGTGCTGGTCATCGCGCAGGGCGATCGCGCCAAGGAAGCCGAAGCGGCGGGCGCCGATTTCGTCGGGATCGAGTACCTGCAGAAGCTTAAGGACGGCTGGCTCGAGTGTGACGTCATCGTCGCGACGCCGGACGTCATGGGCCAGCTGGGCGCGCTAGGACGGATTCTCGGTCCGCGCGGACTGATGCCCAATCCGAAGGCCGGCACGGTCACGATGGACGTGACCCGCGCGGTCAAGGAAATCAAGGCGGGCAAGATCGAGTTTCGGGTCGACAAGACGGGCAACCTGCACGCGCCGATCGGCAAGGTGTCGTTTTCCGCGGACCAGCTCGCCGGGAACCTCCACACGTTCATGGAGACCATCCTCAAGGCGAAACCGTCAGCGGCCAAGGGCACGTACATCCGTTCGGTCACCGTGTCCGGCACGATGGGGCCCGGCATCAAGCTCGATACCGCGGGGTACCGATGAGCAAGCCTGAACGCCAGAGCACGGTCGACACGCTGACGGCGCAGATCAAGGCGTCCCCGGTGCTGTTCGTGACCGATTTCACCGGTCTCAACGTGCTGAAGATGACGGAATTCCGCCGGCGCCTGCGGGCGACCGGCGCCAAGTACATCGTGGTCAAGAACACGCTCGCGACTCGCGCGCTGGCGGCCAACAAGATCGCGGACCTCGACGATCACTTCGCCGGCAACACCGGCATCGTGTTCGCCGGAAACGATCCCATGGCCGCGGCAAAGGTGATCGGCGAATTCGCGAAGGAACACGAAAAGCCGACCGTGCGCGCCGGGTGGATCGATGGCAAGGCCGTAGCACCGGCCTATATCAAGCGGCTGGGGGAAATCCCCTCGCGCGACGTTCTGCTTTCACAGCTCCTGGGGAGCTTCAACGGGATTCTCTACCAGCTGGCCGGGGTGCTCGAAGCGCTCCGCGAACAGCGTCAGCAGGCCGGTCAGGCCGAGTAAGGACACGGAGACTATCATGGCAGCGACAATGAGCAACGACGAGATCATCGACGCGATCGGCCACAAGACGGTGCTGGAGCTGGCCGACCTGATCGACGCCTTCAAGACCAAGTTCAACGTGACCGCGGTCGCGATGGCCGGGCCCGCGGGCGCGGGCGCCGGCGGTGCCGCCGCGGCGGTCGAAGAGCAGACGGAGTTTGCCGTCATCCTCAAGGCCACTGGCGACAAGAAGATCAACGTGATCAAGGTGGTGCGCGAACTCACCTCGCTCGGGTTGAAGGAAGCGAAGGACCTGGTCGATGGCTCGCCGAGCACGGTGAAGGAGGGCGTGTCCAAGGCCGAGGCGGAGGAGATGAAGAAGAAACTCGAGGATCAGGGAGCGACCGTTGAGCTGAAGTGACCCCGGAGGGGTCATCCCGAGTCTCGTGCGAATGCGCGGGGCGAGGGATCGGCCTGATTCGGACCACTATCAGCGAGACGGAATGACAGCCACGACCGACCTCGAAATCCGGATGACGATGGTGCCGTCCCCCGCGCTCAGCGGGGGGCGCGGCACTGCCGTCCCCATTTGCCCGGGATGCGCCCATGCCTGAGACACTGCCAGTAATTTCGTTTTCCTCGATGCAGGGCGGGATGGACATGCCGCACCTGCTCGACATACAGACCAAGGCGTTCGCGTCGCTGCTGGTCCCCGACGATGTGGAGGGTGACCGGCAGGACGTGTCGCTTGAGCGCGTGTTCCGCGATCTCTTCCCGATCGGCGACGTCAACGGGAAGTACTCGCTGGAGTTCGTGGGCTACGGGCTGGGCGAGCCGAAGTACACGGTGGAGGAGTGCATCGAGCGCGACATGACCTACGCCGCGCCGCTGCGCACCAAGCTGCGGCTCGACGTGTTCGAGGAGGTCGATGGGCAGCGCCGGCTCAACAACGCCATCGAAAAGGAAGTCTATCTCGGCGAACTGCCGATCATGACCCCGCTGGGCACCTTCGTCATCAACGGCGCCGAGCGGGTGGTCGTGTCGCAGCTGCACCGCTCACCGGGCGTGGTGTTTGAAGAAGACACCCATCCCAACGGGCAGCGGCTGTTCAGCGCCAGGATCATCCCGTTCCGCGGGTCCTGGGTCGAGTTCACCATCGACATCCACGATGTGATCTACGTCCACATCGACAAGAAGAAGAAGTTTCCGGCGACGGCGCTGCTGCGGGCGTTCGGCTACGGGCACAACGCCGACATCCTGCGCTTGTTCTTCGCCGAGAAGGATCTCGACATCACCGGGCGTGCCGACTCGCGGCAGGAGCGCCGGGAGATCGTCGGCGCGATGTTGGCCGGCGATGTCACCAACCCGGAAGATCCCAAGGGCGATCCCCTTGGCAAGCTCGGCGACGAACTGACGCCGGAGCGGTTGCAGGCCATGCGGCACGTGGGGGTCAAGAACGTCCGGGTGTTCGCGGGCTATTCGGTGATCGACCTCAGGGACGACGAGGTGCCGACGTCCAATCGCGAGCGGACCAACCACGTCCTCGCGTTCGCCGTCGCCGATCCGGACACCGGCGAGGTGCTGGCCGAGGCCGGCAAGGAATTGACGGACAAGCTGCGCGACAAGCTGGAGAAGGCCGGCGTCCACAAGGTCGAGGTGATGCTCGCGGCCGGTAAGGGCGAGTCGCCGCTCATCCGCAACACGTTGTCCAAGGACCCGACGCATTCGGAGCAGGAAGCGCTGGAGCAGATCTACGCGCTGCTGCGCCCGGGCGATGCGCCGAACCTGGAGACCGCGCGTCAGCAGATCCAGAAGCTCTTCTTCAATCCGAAGCGCTACGACCTGGGACGGGTCGGTCGGTACAAGATCAACCAGCGGCTGCGCCTCAAGGTCGACCCGAACCACACGGTACTGACCGAGGAAGACTTCATCGCGATCGTGAAGTACCTGATCGATTTGCACGATGGGCGCGGCAACACGGACGACATCGACCATCTCGGCAACCGGCGGATCCGGTCGGTGGGCGAGCTGATCGCCAACCAGTTCTCCGTCGGCCTGTCGCGGATGGCGCGCCTGGTCAAGGAGCGGATGAGCATCAACTCCGATCCCGAGAAGATCTCCCTCGACGACCTGGTCAACGCGCGAACCGTCAGCGCCGTGATCCAGGCGTTCTTCGGGAGCTCGCAGTTGTCGCAGTTCATGGACCAGANNCAACCCGCTGGCCGAGCTGACCAACAAGCGGCGCCTGTCGGCGCTCGGGCCGGGCGGCCTGACCCGCGAGCGCGCGGGCTTCGAAGTGCGCGACGTGCACTATTCGCAGTACGGGCGGATGTGCCCGATCGAGACGCCGGAAGGACCGAACATCGGCCTGATCACGTCGCTATCGACGTACGCGCGCATCAACGACCTGGGCTTCATCGAAACGCCGTACCGCGTGGTGAAGAACGGCAAGGTCACCGGTGAGCTGCACTGGCTCTCGGCGAGCGAAGAGGAAGACTTCGCCGTGGCGCAGGCCAACGCGCCGCTCAAGGAGGACAAGACCTTCGTCGACGCGCTGGTGCTCTGCCGTCGTGGCGACGACTATCCGCTGCTCGCCCCGAACCGGATCGACTACATGGATGTCGCGCCCGAACAGCTGGTGTCGATCGCGGCGGCGCTCATCCCGTTCCTCGAGCATGACGACGCGAATCGCGCGCTGATGGGCTCGAACATGCAGCGCCAGTCGGTGCCGCTCCTGTTTCCGCAGGCGCCGTTGGTGGGTACCGGGCTGGAGTCGAAGGTTGCCACCGATTCCGGCGCCGTGATCATCGCGCGTCGCGCCGGTACGGTCACCAGCGTGACGGCCGACGAAATCATCATCGATGCCGGCACGGCCGGGCACAACAAGTCGCAGCCGCTGGGGCGCCTGGCGCGGATCGATCGCTACCGGGTCAAGAAGTTCTGGCGCACCAACCAGGACACCGCCATCAACCAGCGCCCGCTGGTCGCGCAGGGTGAAAAGGTCGCCGCCGGGCAGATCGTGGCGGACGGCGCCGCGACCGAGGCGGGCGAGCTGGCGCTCGGTGCCAACGTGCTGGTGGCGTTCATGCCGTGGTACGGCCACAACTTCGAGGACGCCATCGTGCTCTCCGAGCGGCTGGTGAAGGACGACGTCTATTCGTCGATCCACATCCAGGAGCTCGAGCTGCACGTGCGCGACACCAAGCGCGGGCAGGAAGAGATCACCCGGGAAATCCCGAACGTGTCCGACGAGGCCCTCGTCGACCTCGACGAGCGCGGCATCATCCGCATCGGTGCGCACGTCAAGCCCGGCGACATCCTGGTCGGCAAGATCACGCCGAAGGGCGAGACCGAGCTGTCGCCCGAAGAGAAGCTGCTGACGGCAATCTTCGGCGAGAAAGCCAAGGATGTGAAGGACTCGTCGCTCAAGGTGTCGCCGGGCATGAAGGGCACCGTGATCGACGTCAAGATCTTCTCACGGGTCGAAGGCCCCGTGGTCGACAAGGATCGCGGTGAGCGCATCGGCGATGTGCGTCGTCACGAAAGCGAGGAGAAGGCGCGCATCACGCAGGCGATGCTCGAAGAGGTCGCCGAGCTGCTCGAGGGCCAGGACGTCGGGTTGATGCTGCGCGCCGGCACGGTCGAAGAGCTCCGGCCGCAGGGCTTCAAGCTCTCCCGGGCGGCGCTCAAGGAGATCGACCTGGGCGAGGTCGACCTCAAGACGCTGCGGGTCGGCGACAAGGCGTCGAATGAGCGGCTTCGCGCCACGCTCGATTCGGCCACGGCGGAGCGCGCCAAGGTCGAGGAGAAGGCGGAAGACCAGATCGACAAGATCCTCCAGCCTGATGAACTCCCGCCGGGAGTGATCCAGCTGGTCAAGGTCTACATCGCCGAGAAGCGGAAGATCTCGGTGGGCGACAAGATGGCCGGCCGGCACGGCAACAAGGGCATCGTGGCGCGCATCGTACCGGAAGAGGACATGCCGTTCCTTCCGGACGGCTCGCCGGTCGACATCGTGCTCAACCCGCTGGGCGTTCCGAGCCGGATGAACGTGGGCCAGATCCTCGAGACGCACCTCGGCTGGTGCGGCCGGATCCTCGGCTTCAAGGCGAAGACGCCGGTGTTCCGCGGTGCGGAGGAGAGCGAGATCGGCGTATTGCTGCGCCTCGCCGGCCTGAACTGGGCGGCGCAGTCGATGCGTCTGTCGGCGGCGGCGCCAACGCCGGATGCGGCAGGGGTCGAAGCGCTGGTTCAGGATCTCAAGGGCGCCAAGCTCGAAGGTGCCACGCTCGACGGCACCGGGATTGAAGCGCTGTGGGTCAAGGGCGCATCGAAGACCACGACCGCGCTGGCCCGGGGCGTCGAGCAGTTCCTCGCCGCCGCTGCGGCCGAACTGGTCGCGCGCGAGCGCGCGCAGCGCACCACCGAACTGGCGGTGCAGGACGCCCTGCTCGTTGGCGCAGAAGGCAAGCTCAAGACCGGATTGCTGGCGGCACGCAAGTCGATCGCCGAGCGCCTCAAGTCGGCCGATGCCGACCTGCTCCGGGACATCGGACTCAACCACCTCGCGGTGGTCAGCGGCGGCAAGGGGACGCCGGCGGAAGTCGGCAAGGCCGCCGACCAGCTGATCCGGCACGCCGGCCTCACGCCCGCCGGCAAGGCTCGCCTGCGCGACGGTCGCGGCGGCCAGGAGTTCAAGGGCGACGTGACCGTCGGCACGATCTACATGCTCAAGCTGAGCCACCTCGTGGACGACAAGATCCACGCGCGGTCGATCGGGCCGTACTCGCTGGTCACCCAGCAGCCGCTCGGCGGCAAGGCACAGTTCGGCGGCCAGCGCTTCGGCGAAATGGAAGTGTGGGCGCTGGAAGCCTACGGCGCCGCGCACGTGCTCCAGGAGATGCTGACCGTCAAGTCCGACGACGTCAACGGACGCAGCCGGGTGTATGAAGCGATCGTCAAGGGACAGAACCTGCCGGATCCGGGAATTCCCGAGTCGTTCAACGTGCTCGTCAAGGAACTCCAGGCCCTGGGGCTGAAGGTCAATCTCGGGACCACGGTAGAAGGGGAGGAATAGGCCATGATTGATTTCCGCAGCGGGCGCGAGCCCAAGAGCGCGAGCTTCGATTTCATCAGCATCCGGATCGCGGCACCCGAGGAGATCCGCGGCCCCCGCGACCCCAAGGAGCGCGAGCGCCTGGAGTTGCAGGGCCAGCGGTACTGGTGGTCGTGGGGCGAGGTGACCAAGCCCGAAACGATCAACTACCGGTCGTTCAAGCCGGAAAAGGACGGCCTGTTCTGCGAGCGCATCTTCGGTCCGGTCAAGGACTGGGAGTGCCATTGCGGCAAGTACAAGCGGATCCGGTACCGCGGCGTGATCTGCGATCGTTGCGGCGTGGAGGTCACGCTCAGCAAGGTGCGTCGCGAGCGCATGGGCCACATCGAGCTGTCGGTGCCGGTGGCGCACATCTGGTTCTTCAAGACGCTGCCGTCGCCCATGGGCAACCTGCTGGACATCACGCTCAAGGAGCTGGAGCGGGTCGTCTATTACTCGAGCTACATCGTGCTCGATGCCGGGGAGCAGGAAGTCGAAGAGAAGCAGCTGCTCGACGAGGACGAATACCTGGCCCTGCGCATCAAGGCGCGTGACCAGGGAGACACCGCGTTCCGGGCCGAAATCGGGGCACCGGCGGTACGCGAGCTGCTGAAGCGCATCGACATCAAGCAGCTGGCTGAGCAACTGCGCGCGTCGGTTGCGGTGGAGACGTCGCAGCATCGCAAGAAGCAGATGCTCAAGCGCCTCAAGATCGTCGACGCGTTCCTGTGCTCGGGCGACAACGGCGAGACGGCGAACGACCCGGCGTGGATGATCATGGATGTCGTGCCGGTGATCCCGCCCGACCTGCGCCCGCTCGTGCCGCTCGACGGCGGGCGGTTCGCGACGTCGGACCTGAACGACCTCTATCGGCGGGTGATCAACCGGAACAACCGCCTGCAGAAGCTCATCCAGCACCGCGCGCCGGAAGTCATCCTGCGCAACGAGAAGCGGATGCTGCAGGAAGCGGTCGACGCCCTGTTCGACAA
>PNAE01000013.1 GCA_003169895.1 Gemmatimonadota bacterium | reverse complement strand
TACCTATGTCCCCGGTCCGTACCCCCCGCTGCCTAATCAGAACATACTGCGCACGGCTCCCGCCGGGCGGCGAGCGGGGACGGACCGTGGTCCTCGATCCACCCGCGTCCGCAGCGATTCCACCGTTTACGGCCGGGTTAGGCAGCTCACTCCGCAGCATTCCCGAATTCGGCTGCAGAGGTGGCGTCCGTCGCGAGGATGCCCCGCCACCATTCCGGGGGCGTTGCCCCTAACAAATGCTAACATTGCGGGGTTTTGCTGCACGGTCCCCCTTTTGTCCTAGATTGCCGCATAACTCGCAGGGGAACCTAGACGCGGCGGGGCCGGTCGCGCTTTTCGCGTGGCCATCTGTTTGGCACCCCCCCCGCGGCGGCACGCACGATGCCCGGCCCTGAGCCCAGGCGCCGGTCACGGCGTGCTCGCACGGTCGGATGTGGCATCCGGTCACCATCTCGGCGAGAGCGCGCCAGAGTAGGGGACCGACCCGGTCAGCCGGTGTCCGATTGTGGCCACATTGTGGCCGCACACTGCGTCGCACTGTGTCTGCGAGGCGAATGACGCAGGGACGAGTTGTGCGCTACGGTGAGGGATAGCAACGGGATACAACGCAGTGCTACGTTTCTGGCTGAGGGTAGCCGGAATTCGATTCCCTGCGCCTCCACTGAAAACGAGAGACGAGAGAGACCAAGGCCGGTTTCTCTCGTCTCTCATCTCTCGCCGGTCCCTTCTATTTTCGATGATGCTTATTCCCCCCTCCGCCCCACGCCATCCGATTGCCACGATCCGCCACGGCGAATCATTCACCGACGACTTCGCCTGGCTGCGGGACAAGGAGAATCCCGACACGATCGCGTATCTCGAATCGGAAAACGCTTACACCGAGGCGGTGATGGCGCCGACGCGTGAACTGCAGGAGCACCTCTATCGCGAAATGCTCGGCCGCATCAAGGAGACCGATCTCTCCGTCCCCGTGCAGCGCGGCGGTTACTGGTACTACACGCGCACCGAGGAAGGGAAGCAGTACGCCATTCATTGTCGTCGCGCGGATGGTGCAGCGGAGGACCGTGAAGAGGTCCTGATCGACGTGAACCTGCTGGCTCAGGGCAAGCCGTTCATGGCGCTCGGTGACTTTGCCGTGAGTGACGACACGCGGCTGCTGGCATACAGCACCGATGACACCGGCTTCCGCCAGTACACGCTGGTGATCAAGGATTTGAGCGTGGGGGCGTTGCTCGACTTCCGGCGCGAGCGGGTCACGTCGGTGGCGTGGACGGTTGATGGCCTTGACTTGTTCTATACGGTTGAAGACGACACGACCAAACGGTCGTATCAGCTCTGGCGCCACACCTTGGGAGGCACCGGGGACCGACTTGTATTTGAAGAGGCGGACGAGGCGTTTTCGGTGCACGTAAGTCGGACCCGCAGCCGTGGCTGGCTCGTGCTCCAGTGCGGCAGCCACACGACCAGCGAGTGTCGGGTACTGCCGGCGGCCTCAGGCGGTGGAGAGTGGCGCCTGTTGCTCCCGCGGGTAGCCGACATCGAGTATGACATCGAGCACCACCCGGCGGCGGGCGACCGTTTCATTATCCGGATCAACGACACCGGGCGGAACTTTCGCCTCGTGTTTGCGCCTGCGGCTGACGTCCGGCGAGAAAGACTCGTGGAGATGGTCGCGCATCGCCCCAACGTGATGCTCGAGGGGATCGATTGCTTCGCGAAGCACTTGATCGTGAGCGAACGGGAAGGCGGTGTGCCGCAGCTGTCGGTTTCCCGGATCGATGGGCACCGGAGCTACCGGATCGCATTCCCGGAGCCAGCCTACGAAGCGTACCTGCACGTCAATCCGGAATGGGATGTCACCACGATCCGCATCGGCTACCAGTCGCTCGTGACCCCGGCATCGGTGTATGACTACGACCTGGACACGACCGAGCGCACTCTGCTCAAGCAGCAGGAAGTGGTCGGCGGCTACGACCCGTCGCGATTCATTTCGGAGCGACACGAAGCGCGCGCCGGCGACGGCACTGCGATTCCCGTCTCCCTGGTGCGGCGCCGGGATGTGCCCGCGGACGGCACCGCACCGTGCCTCCTCACGGGCTATGGGGCATATGGCTATCCGTACCCGGTGACGTTCTCGTCGAACCGGCTGTCGCTGCTCGAACGCGGCATGGTGGTGGCAATCGCGCACGTTCGCGGTGGTGGTGAACTCGGGAAGTATTGGCACGACGCCGGACGCATGGCGCACAAGTTGAACACGTTCACCGACTTCATCGCGTCGGCGGAGCTGCTGATCGATCACGGGCTCGTGGCGCGCGGGAGGCTGGCCATCGAAGGCGGCAGCGCCGGCGGTCTGCTGATGGGGGCGGTCACGAACCTGCGACCGGACCTGTTTCGGGCAGTGGTGAGCCAGGTGCCGTTTGTGGATGTGCTCAATACGATGCTCGACGCGACGCTTCCGCTCACAGTGGCGGAGTACGAGGAGTGGGGGAATCCGCAGGTCGAAGAGCAGTTCCGGTGGCTGCGGGCATATTGTCCGTACACGAACCTGCGTGGCGGCAGATACCCGGCCATGCTGGTGCGGACGTCGCTCAACGACTCACAGGTGATGTACTGGGAGCCGGCGAAATACGTCGCCAAGCTGCGCCTGCTCACGACCGACCAGCATCCGCTGCTCTTGCTGACGAACATGGGGGCAGGGCATGGTGGTGCGTCGGGACGCTATGACCGGTTGCGCGAGATCGCGGGGGACTATGCGTTTGTCCTCGCAGCGGTGGGCGTCGAGGGAACGCTCGACTGACCGATCAGAATCACAGGAGTGAACGGGCGAGCTGTGCCGTTCGCTCAGCGATGGACGAATTCCGCCTTCGACCGTGGCCCGTTCTTGAGGAAGTTCTGCACACCGATCCGCATATCCTCGGTGGCGCAGCACTCCCCGAATAGTTCCGACTCGAAGTGCAGACCGTCGTCGAGCGGCCTGCGGCATCCCTCGATGATCGCCCGGCAGATCAGTCGGTCCACCGCGCGGCTGTGGTGACCGAGATCCACCGCCGGGAGCTCTGCCGCCGTGTCAAGTGGCCGGCGATCGATTGCCGGGAGGCGCGTCTCGCCTCGCGCCGCGGCGCGCACCAGCGTCACTGCAGCGTCGATCAGATCGCCTTCGACTTCTTCGCGGACGAGGCCACATTCGACCGCTTCACGTCCCGAGATGCCCCGGCCAGTCCGCAGCATCTCGGCAGCCTTTGCAACACCCACCAGGCGTGGCAGGCGCTGCGTGGCGCCGGCGCCCGGAATGATCCCGAGGTCGACCTCGGGTTGCGAGATGGCGAGGGCGAGTCCCCGGCGCACGAGGCGCGCGGTGCAACACATCGCCAGCTCGCTTCCGCCGCCCAATGCCGGACCGTTGAGCGCACATACGACAGGCTTGCCGAGCTGCTCGATGAGATTTCCGGCCCGCTTCGATCGCTCGGATGTCGCCGTGCCCTGCGCCGGAGTCGTGATCTTTGCGAGGAAGTTCACATCCGCACCGGACACGAAGGAGCGGGTGCCGAAACCGGTCAGCACCACGCCGGCAATCTTCGGGTCGGCTTGGAGCGCCAGCGCGTGTTCGTGCAGCTGCTGATAGACCGCTTCGTTGAGTGCGTTGAGCACCCGCGGCCGCCGGATGGTCAGCACGGCGATGTCGCCGTGATCGTGGCGGAGCACATGGTCGATCCGGAACGGCAGGCTGCTTGAAGCCTGTGCCTTCACACACGCTGGTACCCCGAAGCCGGGATGCGTCGCGGCATAGCGCTCGATGAGCGCCTGCGCAGCGGGCACGCCGATGTCGTTCATGAACTGGAATGGCGCCCGCACGGCGAGGCCGGCCTCGACGGAGACCTCAAGGTCGGCGAGCGTGATGATTCTGATGTCGAGAATCTGGCCAGCGAGTCCGAAATAGGCGCCGCGCATCGCGTCGCTGATGGCCCGCTCCCGTTCCGCCGGGACTTCGATCCGCTCGTCGCGCTTGGGCACTTCCCACGGCGTACCGTGCGTCACCGCGTCCTTCAGCAGTTGCGGCGTCCGGAACCACGGGCCAAGCTTCGTGGTCATTTCGTCCAGGGCATGATGGGTAATCGGATTGCCGCCGGTCAGGTTCATCGCGGTGAACGGACCCACACCCATGTTCAGGCTCTTGCGCGTGACCGCGTCGACTTCCTTGGTCGATCCGAGTCCTTCCTCGACCGCCAGGATGGCCGCGAGTACCAGTCCCTCGAAGATGGGATTCACCGCAAAGCCGTAGCGTCCGCCGACGCGGACCGGGAGCTTGCCGATCGCCTCGTAAAACGCCACGAGTGCGTCAATGAGGCCGGGTGACGTGTCGCGTCCGGAGACCAGTTCCACCACCGGGTTCCGGTCGGCAGGAAAGAAGTAGTGTGCCACCAGGGCGCGAGCCCGCATCGGCGGGGCGAGTTCGGCGAAGATGTCGTCGGGAGCGATATGGGAAGAGTTGGAGGCGAAAACGCTTTGCGGTCCGCAGAGCGCCGCCAGCTTGGTGAAGATCGCGCGCTTGATCGCGAGGTTCTCCGTCGCAGCCTCGATGATCAGGCTAGCGCCCCGTAGTTCCTCGTAGTCGTCGGTAAAGTGCAGCAGACCGTCGATCGCCTCGGCCATCTCGCCCGACCAGTCGCCGCGCTCCTTCCCCTTGGCGAGCTTCTCGCTGATACGGGTGCGCCCGCGCTCGAGCGCTGGCGCCGCGATGTCCACCACCGTCACCGGCACCTGGAACGGCTGCAGCGCCTGGGCGAAGTGCAGCGCGATATCGGGTCCGATCTGGCCCGACCCGACGACGCCGATCCGATCGATGGTGAGGTCCTTGAACCGGTAGCTCACAGGCGATTCCTCTGGTTGGTCGGCTGATGTGCCCTTGACACCGGGTCCCCCCGGCGCGATAGTGAAGTATATCGAACGTCCGTTCGAAATTGGAGGGGGCCCGGGCACCAGTTCGGGCGCCCCGGCGACCGGGGCGGGTCGGCGGCCCCTCCCAAGCTCCGGCGGGCGCATACTCGGAGGGTGCGGAACGATAATGGCGACCCGGGGCGAGGATGCCGGACGGCAGGCGTTGACGCGTGCGGCGGTGGTTGACCGGGCCCGCGAGATCTACGATGATCTCGATTTCGGCGTCGTGCGGCAGTGGCTCGCCGAGCATCCGGGTGGCAAGGCCGGTGGCTACCTCCCGGTCTATGCCCCGCGCGAAGTCCTGCACGCGTGCGGCTTCCTCCCGGTCGGCATCCACGGTGGCGGCGACCGGCTCGAGATCATTCGCGGCGACGCGTTCTATCAGTCGTACATCTGTCATCTGCCACGATCCGTCATCGAGCTGGCCCAGTCGGGTCGGCTCGACATGCTTTCGGCCGTCCTGTTCCCCTCGACATGCGACGTCATCCGGAATCTGTCGGGGATGTGGAAGCTGCTCTATCCCGACGTCTACGTCCGTTACATCGACGTGCCACAGACCCCCGATCCCGGCGCTGCAGTCGACTTCTGGGCCGGCGAATTGGAGCGGCTGGCGCGTGACCTGGGCGACGTATCAGGCCACGAACCGGGCGATGATGAACTGCGCCAGTCCATCGCGCTGTACAACGACGTGCGCGCCATGGTTCGCACGCTGTACGCGGTGCGGCAGGAACGTCCTTGGGACGTTCCCACCGAGGAGTTGTACCTGCTGCTGCGAGCCGGAGAAAGCCTGCCGCCGGAAGAGTTCATTGCCCTGGCGCGCGGCTATCTCGCCGCCGTGGAGGCCGAACCGCGGCGCCCGCGCGATAACAGCCGAGTGGTCATCGTGGGTGCGTTCTGCGAACAGCCGCCGCTCGGACTCATCAAGAGCATCGAGCGCGCCGGCTGCTACATCGTCGACGACGACTTCCTGCTCGGGAATCGGTTCCTCACGCACGACGTGCCGCTCGATGGCGATCCGCTGCGCGCCCTGGCCGCTGCCTTCGTGCGGAACGATCAACACACGTCGGTGCTGTATGAGATCGATCCGCTCGGCAAGCGCCGCTTGATGCGCGACCGGGTCGCGGCCGCACATGCTCACGGGGTGATCTTCGCGACGCCAAGCTTCTGCGATCCCGCGCTCCTCGACCAGCCAATGCTGCGCGCCGGTGCCGAGGACGCCGGCATTCCGTGCATCGCATTCAAGTATGCCGAGAATAGCGGCCAGTTCCAGCAGTTCCGCGAGCAGGCGGGGACGTTCTCCGATTCGATCAAGCTCTGGGGGGCCGCCTGATGGCCACGGTGCAGAAGGACCGGTCGATGCTGCTCCAGAAGGAAATGATCGCGAATCACTTCGCGCGTCTGGAACAAGCGCCCGAAACCGGGGAGAAGGTGGTCTACACCTTCGTGCCCGGCAATCTTACCGAGCTGATCCGTTCGTTCGGTGCGTTGCCTATGCTGCCGGAAATCAACGCGCTCCAGTCGGGCATGCGCAAGCAATCCGGCGACTACATCGCCGAGGCGGAGCGCGCGGGTCATTCCGAAGACGTCTGCACCTACGTGAAGTGTGACATCGGGATGATGCGGTCCGGCAACATCGGCCCGGGGGGGACCAAGCTGCCGAAGCCGGATTTGCTGCTGCTGTCGTACACCGGGTGCTACACGTTCATGAAATGGTTCGAGCTGTTGCGCGAAGAGTACCAGTGCCCGACGGTGATGTTCCACGTGCCGTACCAGGGCGACGGCGTGCTCGAGCCGGAACACCGCCGCTACATGCTGCGGCAGTTGCGGGAGCAGGTGATTCCGGCGCTGGAGAAGGTCACCGGGCGCCGTTACGACGAAGACCGCTTGCGGGAACATCTGGTCCGTTCGGCCCGGGCCGAGGACGACCTGGTTGCGGTGCTGCAGGCGGGGAAGCTTCGGCCGAGCCCGATCGACGGCTACTTCGGCACGGTGTACTACGTGGGCCCGATCTTCAGTGCGTTTCGTGGGACCGAGGAAGGGGTCGAATACTACCGGGCGCTGCGCGAGGAGGTCGATGAGCGTGCGGCCCTAGGGCTCGGACCAGTGACGCCCGATGGGCCGCTCAACGACCAGAAGTACCGGCTGGTGGTCGAGGGTCCGCCGAACTGGACGAGTTTCCGGGACTTCTGGAAGATGTTCTCCGACGAGCGAGCGGTGGTGGTGGCCTCGACGTATACCAAGGTCGGCGGCACGTACGACTTCGGCTTCCGGCACGATCCGGCCGATCCGCTCGGGACGCTGGCCGACTACTGCAGCGGCTGCTACACCAACCTCAATCTGCCGTCGCGGATCGACATGCTGGTCCGCTATATCCACGAATATCAAGCCGACGGCTTCCTGATCAACTCGGTGAAGTCGTGCAATTCCTTCTCCGCGGGCCAGTTGATGATCCTGCGCGAGGTGGAGAAGCGCACCGGCATTCCGGGGGCGTTCATCGAGTCCGATCTGGTGGATCCACGCTATTTCTCGGCTGCTAACATCAAGAACCGCCTCGAGAGTTATTTCCAGATGATCGACGCACGGCGGCTGGGGAAGACCGCATGAGCTGCGTCGTCGGCATTGACCTCGGGTCGACGACCACGAAGGCGCTGATCCTCGACGAGCGCGGCGAGGTGCTCGGGCGCGGCATCACCAATTCCCGATCCAACTACGATCTCGCGGCCGCGGTGGCGAAGACGGAAGCCTTCATCAATGCGCGGTTCAGCCTGGTCGAGCAGCAGGCCGCCGGGACGGATGCGGCGGGCGTGGTGGGGCGCCTGCGGCGCGCGTTCGTGATGGAACAGCTGCTGCACCAGCTCCGGCACCTGGAGCAGCTGATGCTTGCGGAAGTGGATGCATCAGCGCCGCGGGAGTTGACCGCGGCGTTCCACGTGGCGCTGACGGAGATTTGCCGGCAGATCACGGCCGAAGAAGAGCAGCGCTTCAAACAGCCGCCGATGCTGCGCTCGGACTTCTTCCGTGACGCGGTGGGATCGGCGTTCATGCGCATCGCCGAACAGATCGGCGACCCGAATGGGGTCAGCTTCGATCGCCTCGTCGGCATGTACGACAAGTGCATCATCCGGGTCGAGAACGAGCCCCTCGCTCTCGACTTCCGGGATCACATCGGGACGGCGCTGCGGCGGGTGGGGAATCCGCCGGGACTGGTGGATGCGGTGGAGTATGCGGTGGTCAAGGACCTCGACCCGAGGGCCACGGTGGGTACGGGGTACGGCCGCGCCCGGCTGCCGTTTCCGAAGGAACAGATTCGCTCGGAGATCCTGTGTCACGGCCTCGGCGCCCACGCGATGTTTCCGGGAACGCGCACGGTGCTCGATATCGGCGGGCAGGACACCAAGGCCATCCAGGTCGATTCCGAGGGGATCGTCACGAATTTCCAGATGAATGACCGGTGTGCGGCGGGATGTGGACGGTACCTCGGCTACATCGCGGATGAGATGAATCTCGGCCTCCACGAGCTGGGCCCGCTGGCGGAACAGTCGAAGCGCTGCGTGAAGATCAACTCGACATGTACGGTATTCGCTGGCGCGGAACTGCGGGAGCGGCTCTCGCTGGGAGAGAAGCGCGAGGACATCCTCGCCGGGCTGCACCGCGCGATCGTGATTCGCTCGATGAGCTTGCTGGCCCGGTCCGGCGGTGTATCGGACGAGTTCACCTTCACCGGTGGCGTCGCCAAGAACGCCGCCGCGGTGCACGCCATTCGTGACCTCGTCCAGGAAAATTACGGACAGCGCACGCTCAACATCTCGCCCGAGAGCATCTACACCGGTGCCCTCGGCGCGGCCCTCTTTGCCCACAGAATGGCGGCCTGATGGCGATCAGCGCGGGAATCGACGTCGGCAGCGGCGCGGTCAAGGTCGTCGTGATGCAGGACGACGACTCGGGGCACGAGGCACCGCTTGCCCAGCTCTCGGCACGCATCCGCCGCCGGGAGATCGCCAAGGTGGCGGCGGAAGTCTTCCAGGCGGCGGTGGATGCGTCGGGCGTCGACGAGATCCACTATGTCGCGACGACGGGCGAGGGTGAGGACTTTCCGTCGGCGACGGGACACTTCTACGGCATGACCACCCACGCCCGCGGGGCGCTGTACCTCGAGCCGCGTGCCGGGGCGGTGCTCGACGTCGGCGCGCTGCACACGCGGGCGGTGGCGATGGATCCGCGGGGACGCGTGCTGGACTACAAGATGACGAGCCAATGTGCGTCGGGGTCCGGGCAGTTCCTCGAAAACATCGCGCGCTACCTCGGCGTCTCGCAGGAAGAGATCGGGGCGCTGTCCATGCGGGCGACACAGCCGGAAAAGGTAAGTTCGATCTGCGCCGTGCTGGCGGAGACCGACGTGATCAACATGGTGTCGCGGGGGATCACGACGTCGGACATCCTGCGCGGCGTGCACGAGAGCATGGCGGATCGGTTTGCCCGCCTGTTGCACTCATTGCAGTTCGAGGGTCCGGTGTTCGTGAGCGGCGGGCTGGCATCGGATGTCGGAATGCTCGCGGCCCTGCGGGACGCGCTCAACAAGAAGGCGGCGGCCGGGGCCGCGCCGCGGGAGGTTGTGACTCACCCTTCGGCGATCTTCACCGGTGCGATCGGAGCAGCTCTGTGCGGCTTGTTCCGCTACAAGAAGTTCGGCCAGGGTAGTGTGGCCTGGGCGACCGCGCCGGCATGAATCGCGAGCCTCGAGACGCCCCCATGGCGCTCGTCGACTTCGCCTATCACCGACCCGCCAGTCTGTCGGAGGCCTGCGCGCTCGGCCAGCGGCTCCAACCGGATGCAGCATTTCTGGCCGGAGGCACTGACCTGATCCCGGACTACCAGCGGAAACGCGAGACGGCGCACCATCTGATTGCGCTCGCCGCGATCCCGGAACTGCACGGCATTGCGATCGACGGCGATGTACTGCGAATCGGCGCGCTGTCGACCCTCGCCGAGGTCGCCAGCTCGCCGTTGGTGCACGGCTGGTTTCCACTGCTGGCGGAGGCCGCGCATTCGGTCGGCAGCCGACAGGTTCGGAGCGTGGCGACGATTGGCGGCAACTTCTGCCGCGCGGTGCCCTGCGCCGACACTCCGCCTGCGGTGCTCGTGGGCGACGGACGAGTGCGACTGATGGGGCCGGACGGCGACCGCACGCTCGCCGCGGATCGTTTCTTTGTCGGCGCACGGGAAACGGCACTCCGGGCCGGGGAAGTGATGGTCGAGCTGCGGCTGCCGGTACAGCCAGCCCACTCGGGCGCGAGCTACCAGCGGTTCGCCCGGCGGAACGGATCGTCGCTGGCAGTGGCTGCGGTCGCGGTGCGCATCACATTGGTGCGCGGCAGGATCACCGGGGCGCGGATTGCGCTCGGCGCGGTTTCACCGACTCCGCGGCTCGCGGTCGACGCGGCGGCACTGCTGGAGGGCGATGCACCGTCGGAGGTCGCGTTCGCGCGGGCGGCTGCTGTCTGCGCCGAGTCCGCTTCCCCGATCGACGATGTCCGCGGCTCCATCGCGTTCCGGCGCGATCTGGTGCGGGTGCTCGCGCAGCGCGCCCTGACCGAGGCGACCGACCGGGCGCAGCGGTCGTCCCCATGAGCGCCGAGCTGCTGGTGCACCTGAGCGTGAACGGAATCGAGCATGCGGTCGCCGTCGAGCCGCAGGCCACGCTGCTCACCACGCTGCGTCACGATCTCGGGCTGACGGGCACGAAACGTGGCTGCGGCACCGGCGATTGCGGCGCATGCACCGTGCTGGTGGATGGAGACGCGGTGAACGCCTGCCTCATGCTGGCCGCTGCGGCCGACGGCAAGCGCATCACGACGGTGGAAGGGCTGGCGCACGGCGAGCTGCACCCGCTGCAGCAGGCGTTCATCCACCACGGCGCGCTGCAGTGCGGCTACTGTACGTCCGGCGCGCTGATGTCGGCCAAGGCGTTGATTGATGCCAATCCCGAGCCGGCCACGGTCGAGATCAAGGAAGCGCTCTCCGGCAATCTCTGCCGCTGCGGCACGTACCCGCGAATGATCCGGGCGGTGGCGGGATGGCGGCAGTTCGCCGCCGTGGCATCCGACGCCCGGCCAACGGACACGGGCGAACGGGATCAGCGGCGCGATCACGACGTCGTGGGAGTGGGCGTGCCACGGGTCGATGCGGCCGACAAGGTGACTGGTCGGGCCAAGTACACCGCCGATTTGCGGCTGCCCGGCATGATCGTTGGCCGGCTGCTGGGAAGCCCGATCGCGCATGGTCTGATCACGCGCATCGACGTGTCGCGCGCGCGGGCGCTGCCGGGTGTGCTCGCCGTGCTGACCGGCGCCGACGTGCCCCAGGGTTGGTACGGGGTCAGTCCGGCGCGTGAGGACGAGCAGATCCTGGCGACCGACCGCGTGCGCTACGTCGGCGACGAGATCGCCGCGGTGGCGGCGGTGGATGAGGCTACCGCCGAGCGGGCGCTCGCCCTGATCGAGGTGGAGTTCGAGGAACTGCCCGCGGTGTTCGACGCCGCCGCAGCCATGGCGCCGGCCGCACCGACGATCCACCCCGAGCACCCCCGCTACGCCGGCAACATCAACACCCGGGTGGACTGGCACTTCGGCGACGTGGAGCAGGGGTTCGCCGAAGCCGACCACGTGCGCGAGCAGCATTTCATCGGCAACCGCCCCTACCAGACGCCGATGGAGCCGCACGCCACGGTCGCGCGCTGGGAGCACCACAGCGATCGGCTCACCCTCTGGTCGTCGACGCAGACACCGCACTATCTGCATCGCTCGCTGTCGCGGATGCTGGGCATCCCGATGGGCAACATCCGCGTCATCCGGCCGGCGGTCGGGGGCGGCTTTGGCGCCAAGGCCGAGGCCACACCGCTCGACTTCTGCGCCGCTATTCTGGCCAGGATGACCGGCCGGCCAGTGCTCATGGAGTACACGCGTGAGGAGATGTTCCGTCACTTTCGCGGGCGGCACAAGCAACACATCGACCTCAAGATCGGCGTCAAGCGCGACGGCACGATCACCGCCGTCGAGCAGCGCGTCGTGCTCGACGGCGGGGCGTACACATCGTTCGGTGTGATTACCGCCTACTACGCCGGTTCGATGCTGCCCACGCTCTATCGCATGCCGCATTACCGGTATTCGGGCCTTCGTGTCTACACCAACCTGCCGGCATCGGGCGCCTTCCGGGGTCACGGCGTGCCACAGCCACGCTTTGCGTTCGAGTCGCTGCTCGACATGATCGCCGAGGATCTGGGTCTCGATCCGATCGAACTGCGCCTGATCAACGCGATGTCGCCCAACACCCGCACCGTCAACGCGCTCGATGTGTCGTCATGCGAGTTCCGCGAGACACTGCTGCGTGCGCGCGAGACGTCGGGGTGGAGCGAGAAGAAGGGCAAGTTGCCACCGGGTCGCGGCATCGGTGTGGGATGCGGCGGCTTTGTGTCTGGTGCGGGGTATCCCATCTACCGATCCGATTTTCCGCACTCGAACGCGATGATCCGGGTGCACGAGGACGGCACCGGAGCGACCCTGCACATTGCCGCAGCAGAGATCGGCCAGGGATCGGACACGGTTCTGGTGCAGATCGCCGCCGAAACGCTGGGCGTTCCGTATGACCGGGTCTGGCTCGCGGATTGTGACACGGTGGTCAGTCCGCTGGACCTCGGGTCGTACTCGAGCCGCGTCACACTGATGGCCGGACACGCTGTCGAGCGGGCCGCAGCCGACGTGATGGCGCAACTGTTCGCGGTGGCGGCCGGCGAGCTGTCATGCGAGCGCGCAGCACTCCGGGCGCGCGGGGGCCGGATCTTCGTTGCGGACGCGCCGGCCACGGGAATCGACTGGGCCCAGGCGGCCCGGATCGCGTTCGCTCGCCAGGGGCCCCTGCTCGGCAAGGGATCGTACCAACCGCCCAAGGGTCTGGGCGGAGACTTCAAGGGTGGCGCCGTGGGCACATCGCCGGCCTACAGCTTTTCGACCGCGGTGGCCGAAGTGTCGGTGGATCTCGAGACCGGGTACGTGACGGTGGACCGGGTCACCGACTTCAGCGACGCTGGCACCGTGATCAATCCGGTGACATTCCACGGCCAGGTGGAGGGCTCGATCATCATGGGACTCGGTGAGACGCTGCTCGAAGACACGCTGTTCGACGCGAGCGGACGGCTGCTGAATCCCAACCTGCACGACTACCTCATCCCGACCATCGGCGAGACTCCCGACATCCGGACGGTTGCGGTCGAGAGTTTTGAACCCAACGGTCCGTTGGGTGCGAAGGAGATCGGCGAAGGCTCGCTGCTCCCGGTGCTCGGTGCGATCGCCAACGCGGTCTACGATGCCTGCGGCGTGCGGGTAACCGAGCTGCCGATCACCCCGGAGAAGATCCTCAACGGCCTCGCGCACGGCCGCCCCATGTTGCGGGCCCCCCGGCCTCACGCGGCCGAGGTGGCTACGCCATGACCGTCGCGAGTATCGCCAGCGCTACGTTGACGCCGCGGGAGCGGCATGCGCGTCCCTCCACGCGGAAGAAGCTCGACCGGTTGCTGATGAAGGCGGCCGCACTGATCGCCGACAAAGGCTTCGCGGCGATGACGATGCGCGATCTGGGGGCGGCGCTCGACATGAGCCTCGCGGGATTGTACCACTACTTCGCGAACAAGGAAGATCTGCTGTTCCAGCTGCAGTACCGCACCTTCAGTGCGCTGCTGGGGCAGCAGGAGACGATCGCCGCGCAACCGGGAACGCCGGAGGAACAGCTCGGCCGGCTGCTGACGGGACATTTGCAATTCTTCGCGCGCCACACACACGAACTGAAGGCGTGCACGTTCGAGCTGGAATCGCTCGGTGGCGCGCACTACCGGGTCATCGAGGAGATCCGCCGGCGCTACTACCGGATGCTGACGTCCGTGATCACCCAGGTAATCAGGGGACCGACGGGTGCCGCGCGGGCGACGCGGCAGGATCGGCATGCCACGTTGTTCGTGTTCGGCATGCTCAACTGGATCTTCATGTGGTACGACCGGACGCGCCACGGACCCGTGGAGCAGATCGGTGTGGAGATGTGCGACCTGATCCTGCATGGCCTGGAGCACCGGAGACGCCATGCCGGAGGACGGGAGGCGCACCCGCGCCTCGACGACGCGTACCAACGGAGGTGATGCCCGTGCAGTTTCGTGATGTCTGGATTCCCTATGGCGGCTATTGGTCGACACCGTTCTGCGCATGGCAGGGGGCGTTCGCGACGCTGCCACCGATTCCCTTCGCGGCGGAAATGGCGGCTCGCGCATTGGCCGAGCGTGGGATTGCGGCAGCCGACATCGACGGCATGTGTCTGGGAACGACGGTGGCGAGCAAGCATTCCTTTTACGGTGCGCCGTGGTTCGCCGGGCTCGCCGGGCTCGGCCAGCTCGCCGGGCCGACCATCCATCAGGCCTGTGCCACGTCCGTGCGCGTCCTGGTGCACGGAGCCCAGGAGCTGGAGTCGAAGAGTGCGACCACCTTCCTGGCGGCGACGGCCGACCGGACCAGCAACGGGCCGCACGTGTTCTATCCCAATCCCGCCGGGCCCGGCGGAACCGGCGACGCCGAGAACATCGTGCTCGACAGCTTCGGGTACGATCCGTTCGCGAAGAACTCGATGTTGCAGACCGCCGAAAACGTGGCGCGTGAAGCTGGCGTCACGCGTGAGGCGCAGGAGGAGCTGACGCTGTTGCGGTTCCGACAGTACAGCGCGGCGCTAGCGGACGACAGCGCATTCCTCAAGCGGTTCATGCTCTGGCCGGTGGAGGTGAAGGACGCGCGCGGCAAGAAGGTTCTCGCGACCGTGGCGGGCGATCAGGGCGTGCACCCGACGACGGCGCAGGGCCTTGCGGCGCTCAAGCCGGTGCTCGACGGCGGTACGGTGACCTTCGGCACGCAGACCCATCCGGCCGACGGCAGCGCGGCGATGCTCCTCACTGCGAGCCGTGATCGCGCCCGGGCCCTTTCCCCGGCTGGTTCCGTGGACGTACAGCTCCTCTCCTACGGCCAGGCGCGGGTCAAGAAGGGGTTCATGCCGATGGCCACGGTGCCCGCGGCACGCCTCGCACTGGAGCGTGCCGGCATCGGCGTGGATGCGCTGGCCAGCGTGACGACGCATACGCCGTTCGCGCTGAATGACGTGTACATCGCGCGAGAACTCTCGATCGACCCCGAAGCCATGAACCGCCACGGCTGTTCCTTGGTCTGGGGGCATCCGCAAGGGCCCACCGGACTGCGATCGATCATGGAATTGATCGAGGACTTGGCGCTCCTGGGCGGCGGCTACGGGCTATTCACCGGTTGTGCCGCGGGCGACAGCGCCGCCGCGGTCGTCGTACGTGTCGACCTGCGCTGAACAGCGGTGGAGACCATGGACATGCCAGTCACGGAATACTTCAGTTCCCAGGAGCCGGCGACGTTCGGCTTCAAGGACATCCTGTACCACAAGGCGGATTGGATCGCGCGGATCACGATCAACCGGCCGGAGTCCTTCAACTGCTACACAACGAATACCCTGCGAGAACTGATCACGGCGATCGATGACGCGTCGACCGATGATGCCGTCGGCGTGATCGTCCTGACGGGCGCTGGAGACAAGGCGTTCTGCACCGGTGGCGACGTGAAGGAGTACGCCGGCGTGTACACGAAACGGCCCCATGACTACTTCAAGTACATGGGGCTGTTCAGCAAGTACATCGAGAGCATCCTCCGCAGCGGCAAGGTGACGATCGCCCGCCTGAACGGAATCGCGGTGGGCGGCGGTAACGAGACGCAACTCGCGTGCGACCTCGCCGTGATGGCCGACGACACCTGGCTCGGCCAGGTGGGTACCAGCGTGGGCAGCGTGGCATGTGGTGGCGCGACGCAGTGGCTGTCGCTGCACGTGGGTGACCGGCGGGCGCGGGAGATGCTCTTCCTCAATCCGCGCATCCCGGCAGCCAAGGCGCTCGAGTGGGGATTGGTCAATCGCGTGGTCCCCCGCGCCAAGCTCGACGAGGAAGTCAGCGCGCTCGCCAAACAGGTGCTCGAGAAATTCCCGGAATGCACGCGGTACACCAAGCAGCAGGTTAACTTCTGGAAGGAACAGTCGTGGTGCGCAACGGTCGGCCACGCGCGCGATTGGCTGTCGACGCATTTCGCCACGCTCGAACCCTATGAGGGGATGCAGGCCTTTGTGGAGAAGCGCAAAGTCGATTTCCTGGGGCTGCGCGCTCGCGCGATTGACGGCAGAAGCAGTGAATTCCTGTGGGGCCCGTACGCCAAGGAGTGCCCGAAGTGCGGCGCAAAGGGCATCCCGGAGACGTTCACGTTTTGCGGGTGCTGTGGCGCCGGACTCGGCTAGCGGACCAGGAGCGCGGATGACCCTCGAGCTGGCGGAGCAGGTGGTCCTCGTCACTGGTGCCGGGCGAGGGATCGGCGCGGCGATCGCCCGGGAATTCGCGCGCGCGGGCTGCGACGTGGCGCTAGTGGACCTGGGAGCGTTCGACGAGGCGGAAGCGGTGGCCGCTGACATCCGCGGGTCGGGGCGGCGCGCGGTGGCGCTTCGCGCCGATGTGTCGGAGGTCGTCGCGGCTGAGGCTGCCACTGCGGCGGCCATCGAGGCGTTCGGCCGACTCGATCACCTGGTGTGCAACGCCGGGATCACCCGCGACGCGATGATCTGGAAGATGTCGGAGGCGGCGTGGGATGAGGTGATCGATGTCAACCTCAAGGGGTGCTTCACGTTCTGCCACGCCGTGGCGCCGCGATTTCGTGCGCAGCAGAGGGGCCGCATTGTGAACATCGCGTCGATCAACGGGCTGCGCGGCAAGGTGGGGCAGTCGAATTACGCTGCGTCGAAGGCGGGAGTCATCGCGCTGACACGATCCCTGGCGCGCGAGCTGGGACCCAAAGGGATCAATGTGAACTGTGTCGCACCCGGGATGGTTCGGTCCGAGATGACCGCAACGTTGCCGCCGGAGGTCGTCGCGCGGGCCATCGCCGAAACGGCGGTCGGTCGGCTCGCCGAGCCCGAGGACGTAGCGCGCGTGGTGCTGTTTCTCTGCTCCGAGGCCGCGCGGCATATCACGGGTGAAGTGATCCGAGTCGATGGAGGACAGTGCGCATGACGGGTGCACCATGACGGACGCCGGGGCGCCAGTGCGGTACGAGGAGCGTGATGCCGTGGCGTATCTGACACTGGACGCGCCGCCACTCAACATCCTGACGGCGGCCGTGATGAGCGATCTGACGGCGGCGCTGGAGCGGGCACAGGCGGACCGGTCGCTCAAGGCGGTGGTGATCACGTCGGCGGGGCGGGCCTTTTCGGCCGGAGCCGACATTGGCGAGCACCAGCCGGCGCAGGCGCCCATGATGATCGCCGCATTCAGCCGCCTGTTCGCCACCCTCGGTGCTAGCGACGTACCGCTGGTGATGGCGGTGGACGGCGCCGCGCTCGGCGCGGGATTCGAATTGGTGACAATGGCTGATGTGCTGCTCGCCAGCGAGCGGGCGACCTTTGGCCAGCCGGAGATTCGGTTGGGGTTCTTTGCACCGGTGGGTGTCACGGCTCTGCCAGCGCGGATCGGGGTTGCCCGGGCGCTCGAAGTCACATGCACCGGCCGGACGTTCACGGCAGCCGAGATGCTCGCACTGGGACTGGTATCGCGCGTGGTCGCACCGGAGGAACTGCCTGCGACACTGGAGAGCGTGCTGGCGGACTTGCGGCGCGCCAGTCCGCTGGTGATGCGGATGAACGTCCGGCTGACGCGACAACTGCAGGGGCGGCCGTTCGACGAGGCGCGTCTCGCAGCCGAGCGAGTCTTCCTTGATGAGTTGATGACAATCGAGGATGTGCGCGAGGGAGTCGCGGCGTTCCAAGAGAAGCGCCGGCCGGTGTGGCAGAACCGGTGAGCCCGTGACCGCGCGGCGGTGGGGCGGGTTACGATGCGGATCCTGATCGTCGGTGCCGGAGCGCTGGGCGGCCTGGTCGGAGCGTACCTGACGCGGGCCGGTGCCGACGTGACGCTGCTCGAGGTCAACCCCGCCCGGGCCCGGTTGCTCGGCGCCAACGGCCTGGAGATCTCCCAGGTCGGCCGCGACGAGACGATCTCGGTGCCGCTATGTGTGGTGACGTCAGTACAGGGGCTCGCCCCATTCGACCTGGTGTTCATCGCAGTCAAGACCTACCAGACCGAAGCGGCCGTCAAGGTCGTGGTCCCAGCCACGCACCCGGGTACGCTGTTTCTCTCGATGCAAAACGGCATCGGCAATACCGAGACGATTGCCCGTTTGGTGGGCCCCGAGCGCGTCGTGTGCGGCATCACGTATCACAGTGTGCAGCACGTGGGTCCGGGTCGCCTGCAGTTCCGCGCCGGCATCAAGCCGATCCAGATCGCGCCGTTCGACGGGAGGATGACGCCGGCCATCGCGGCGATCGGCGAGCTGTTCCGCGCCGCCGGACTCGACACCAGCATCGTGGCGAACATCGATCACGTCGTGTGGCAGAAACTGCTCCACAATGCCGTAATCAATCCGGTGTCGGCGATCACCGGGCTCAACTGCCGGGAAATCCTGGGGGACGAGGACCTGCTGGCGTTCATGCGGGATCTATGCGCAGAGATCGTCGCGGTGATGCGAAGCCGCGGCGTTCCGATCGTCGACGAAGCCGACCCCTTTCGCCCGCTCATCACGTCGCTCCAGGCGCTGGGGAGCAATCGCCCGACCATGTGGCAGGACTTGATCCGCGGCATCCGGACCGAGGTGGACGCCCTCAACGGAGCCGTCGTGACCGAGGCACACCGACGCGGCTTGTCTGTGCCGCACAACCAGGCGCTGGTGCGGTTCATCCACTCACGTGAGCGACAGAAGTTCCTCAATCGGCAGCGGATCGCGAGCGAGCTGGGGTTGGACCAGCCGCGCCGGACGGGCCACCGATCGCAGGGTCCGGTGGGTGCGATGCCGGCAGGAGACGGGGGCCGGCCTCCCCCGCCCGGGCCGCCGCTCGAAAGCACCCGGCGGCTCAAGGAACTCATCCATACCTACTATCTGGACCTGAACGCGGCTTCGGCCGCACCCGACCGCATGGTCGCGGCATGTTCCGGATTGGCCCCCGTGGAGATCGTCCGCGCCCTCGGCTTGACGCCGTACTTTCCTGAGCACCACGCAGTACTGATCAGCGCAATGCACCAGGCGGCGCACTACATCGCCCGCAGCTCGTCGGAGGGGTTCTCCCAATTTGCCAGCTCGGCAATGCGTGCGGACATCGGCGCGCTGCTGGCCGGGAGCAGCCCGCTGGTCACCGCGCACGGGATTCCGGGCCCACCTCGCCCCGATATCGTGGTCTATTCCACCAATACCGGACACGAGTTGTTGCGCTGGTTCGAGTTCTATGGCGCGCACTACGGGGTCCCGGTCATGGGGCTGCATCCACCACCGGCGCTGCACGATCTCGACCGCAGTGACCTGGATGCCTCGGTCCATCAGCTGCTCCGCCTGACCGGCCAGCTTGAGCGGGCCACGGGCAGCACGCTCGACATGGACCGGCTCGGTGAGGTGGTGGAACACACGGCGCGGGCGGCGGAACTCTGGGCGGACATCCTGGACCTGGCGCGCGCGGTGCCGGCGCCGTTCACGTTTTTCGAGGCCCTGAATCATCTGGCGCCGATGCTGCTGCTGCGCGGAACGCCCGAGGCGGTGGATTACTATCGGATGCTGAAGTTCGAGATCGAGGACCGTGTGGCGCAGGGCATCGCGGCGGTACCCGGCGAGACCCACCGCTTCTACTGGGACGGCCCCCCCATCTGGTGCGCGCTGCGGCCGCTCGCGACCCTGTTCGCGGATTACCGGGTGGCGATCGTCGCGTCCCCGTTCTGCGGCAGCTTCACCTTGCCGGGGCTGGACGCGCGGGAGCCGATCGAAAGCACGGCGCGAACGTACGCCACGGTATTCGGAAACCGGTCGGAGCAATTCAAGAGTGCGTACCTCGCGGAGCAATTCTCGCAGTTCGGTGTCGACGCGGCGGTGTACCATGACAGCCGCACGGCGCCCGAATCGAGTCACGTGCGGCACGGGCTCGCCGTGCGCGCCGAGCGGCAGACGGGGGTTCCGGCATTCGTGATCGAAAGCGACTCGCACGACGAGCGCCTGTTCTCGTCGGACCGCCTGCAGGGGCAGCTGGCAGAGTTCATGGAGCAACAGGCGGAGCGCTGCATCACGCGCTAGAAGGAGGAGCCAGGCGCATGTCAGGGCACCCGACCGGAATCGCTGCCGGAGTGGACGTTGGCACGGAGTGCGTCAAGGCGATTGTGCTGAACGAAGCGGGCCGTACGCTTGGCCGCGCCGTTCTGCCGACCCGAGGCTACTTCCAGGCCTGTGCCCATGAAGCGTTCATGGCTGCTCTCGACGAGGCGCAGTTGCACGCCGGGGATCTCGTCGGGGTCGGGGCGACCGGCTTTGGCATGCAGTGCGTGCCGCAGGCGACCCGGACGGCCACGGAGTCGAGCTGTCACGCCCTGGGCGCGTTCCACGACGTCGGCCACGCCATGACGCTGGTGAACATCGGTGGCCGCGATCCGCACGTCATCAAGGTGGACGACGCGGGACGGCGGATCGGCGCGCACGGGGTGCGCGGCTGCGCGGTGGGAATCGGCAGCTTCATGATGTTCGCCGCCCGCCATCTCGACGTGAGCCCCACCCGCCTGGATGAATTGGCCTCGACCGCCGGAAGCCAGGCGGCCGTCGTGAGCAGCTATTGTTCGGTGTTCTCGGGGACTGAGGTCCTGGAGCGTCTTCGGGAAGGTGCGACGCGCGAGGACGTGGCGCTGGGCTGCATGTTCTCCATCGCGGCGCGGGTGTTCGAGATCGGCGGATTCGAGGCCCCCGTCATGATTTCCGGGGGCGTGGCCGAGTATTTTCCGGGTGTGCTGCGGGCGCTGGAGTCGCTGTCGGGCCTGACAGTGACGCCAGTGCCCGATCCCATCTATGCTGGTGCGCGCGGCGCCGCGCTCCTGATGTTCCGGGAACCGCGGGTGTCTGAAGGGAGCGCCACCAGTGGGGCAGCAACATGAGTGAAGCCGGGAGGGCCCCGAGCGGGACCAGCAGCGGACGCGGGCACGCTACATCGCCACGCGTCGAACTTGCCAGCACGGGCGCGCTGCGGCAAACGATGGACGCCTACTATCGGTCGCTGGGCGACGCGGCAGAGCGCGGGGCAGCACCAGTGGCGTGGTGCAGCAGCGCCGGACCGGTGGAACTTCTGCGGGCTTTCGGATTTGCCGTGCACTTTCCTGAGAACCACGCCGCCATGCTCGGCGCCTCGCGTACGGCGAACCGGTACCTGCCGCTGGCGCACGCGCAGGGATATTCCCCGGACGTGTGTTCGTACCTTGCCAGTGACATCGGCGCGAACCTCGCCGGTGAATCGCCGCTGTCGGCGTTCGGGCTGCACGGTGTCCCGCAGCCCGATGTGCTGGTGTTCAACACCAACCAGTGTCGGGATGTCCGCGACTGGTTTGAATGGTACGGCCGCAAGTGGAGCGTGCCGGTGATCGGCATCAGCTCGCCCCGAGCGGTCGACGAGGTGACGGACGCCGATGTCGAGGGCGTTGCGCGACAAATCGAGTCGCTGGTGCGGCCGCTGGAGGACGTAGCGGCCACCCGGCTGGACGGCTCCCGGCTGGCGGCCGCAATGTCGGCGTCACGGGACGGCTCCCGCTTGTGGGCGGCGTGCCTCGAAACGGCGGCGCAGCGCCCAGCGCCGTTCACGTTCTTCGACGGCACCATCCACATGGGGCCCGCCGTGGTGCTGCGCGGCACCCCGGAAGCGGCCGCCTACTACGCCATTCTGTTTGCCGAACTCGAGCAACGCGTGCAGCAGGGCGTCGCGGCCGTGCCCGGCGAGCGACTGCGCTTGTACTGGGACGGCATGCCGATCTGGGGCCGCCTGCGAGCGCTCGCCACCACATTCGCCGACTTCAAGACGACGGTTGTGGCGTCGACTTATTGCAACAGCTGGATTTACGCCGAGCTCGATCCTGCTGATTCGTTTCGCTCCATGGCGCGCGCATCGCTCGAGCTGTTCATTGCGCGGTCGGAGCAGCCGAAAGAGCGGTACATCGAGCGCATGGTGGCGTTCTACGGCGCGGACGGCGTGGTCTTTCACGACTGCCGCACCTGCTCCAGCAATTCGAACGCCCGCTACGGGATGCCACAGCGCCTGGCCGAGCGGGCGGGCATACCGACGTTGGTGCTGGACGGCGATGTGAACGACCTCCGCTGTTTCTCCGACGACCAGTCGCGCACCAACATCGAAGGGTTCGTCGAACAGCTCACCGATGCGCGCGCCGCCGGCCGCGAGAGGTCGCGTCGATGATCTGCTACGCCGGCATCGACAGCGGGTCGTGGAACACCAAGGCCGTCGTGATCGACGTCGACGGCCGCGTGCTCGGCGCGGCCGTGGCGCGCTCGGGCGCGGATCTCGCCGCCGCCGCCGAACTGACGTACGCCGGCGCGCTGGCGAAGAGCGGCCGCACCCACGACGAGGTCGCCGCAGTCTGGGCCACGGGTTTCGGGCGGGACACCGTTCCATTCGCCGACGGATCCCGTACCGAACTCGACTGCCACGGCCGCGGAGTGGCGTTCTACCTGACGGGGCCGCTGGTGATCGTCGATATCGGTGGGCAGGACGCCAAGGTGATCCGGCTCGATGCCGAAGGCCGGCGCCTGTCGCACCGGATGAATCGCAAGTGCGCTGCGGGTACCGGCAGCTTCCTCGACGAGATCGCGCTCCGGCTCGGCGTCGACATCCAGGATCTCGACGCGCTCAGTCGTGGCGCCACCGAAGAGTTGGAGCTGTCAAGCTTCTGCACCGTGTTCGCCGGCACCGAACTGCTCACGTTGATTCGAACCGGCAAGCGCCCGGCCGATCTGGCGATGGCGGCGTACCGTTCGCTCATCAAGCGCGTCATCGCGATGGATGTCTTTACGGGGCGCGTCGTGGCGACGGGCGGCGTGGTCGCCTTCCATCCGACGATGGTCACGTTGCTAGCTCAGGCTTGTCGGGGCGAGGTCGTCGTACCGCCACATCCGCAGGAAATCGGCGCGTTCGGTGCGGCGCTCGCTGCGCGCGACGCCCCCGCGTCGCTGATGAGCGACGAGATGGCGGACGAGCCGGCCGCCGTAGAGGACGGAGGACCGGGTGCCGAATGATGCCCGAGGAGCCCGCCAGGCGCACCCGATGAGTCGCGCCAGTACGACACGGCGCGAGGGAAACGTCATCTCGTCGTCGCTGCAGCCGGTGGGCAAACCCGAAAGTGTGGGAGCGTTGCTGGCCCGCAACGCTGCTCGCTTTGGTGTGCAACCGATGTACTGCATCCGGCGTGACGGACAGTTCGAGCCAATCACGTGGCAGACTTTTCTGGGAAACGTGGCGGCGTTCGGCCGGTTTCTCTCGGGGCTCGGTGTGGGCCCCGGCGCGCGCGTCGCGCTCCTGATGCCCAATTGCGCCGAGGCGCTGGTGGCGGAGTTCGCCACGATGTGTCTGGGGGCGATCTACGTTCCGATCTTCAGCGGCTATTCGGCACAACAGACCGGCGATCTCATTGAGCATGCCGATCCCACGGTGCTGGTCCTGGGCGGCCGGCGGCAACTGGAGAAGAGTACTCTTCCGTCTGGCCTGCGCGCGCTGGTCACCGTCGAGCCGCTGCCGGAGGGGCTCGCCGCGCTGACGGCACCGCTCTGTCGGCCGCACCTCGTCGTTACCACGTTTGCCGATGCGCTGCGACGGACTGCCGGCGACGCCGATCCCGCGGCAGCCACGCCGGCATTCATGCGCACGGCGGTGCAAGTCGACCCGGGCACGCCCTGCCTCATCATGTACACGTCGGGCACGGGCGGGCGGCTCAAGGGCGTGATCCTGACCCACGACAACATCCTGTCGCAGCAACGCGCGCTCGCGGCGATCTGGACGATCACGCCGGAGGACCGGTTCCTGTCGTACCTGCCGTGGCATCACAGCTTCGGCGGCATCTTCGAGAAGTACACCGCGCTCTACAACGGGGCGACGCTGTTTGTCGATGACTCACTGGGCAAGGACTTCGACTTGCTGCTGCGCAACTGGATGGCGGTGCGTCCCACGGTCTATTTCAGCGCGCCGCGAATTCACCAGCAGTTGGTGGTGCACGCCCAGACGCATCCCGACGCCGAGGCGCGGATCTTCCATCCCGGATTGCGCTTCGTGTTCACCGCGGCTGCGCCGCTTCCGGCGAATATCTCGGCGTACTTCGCCAGCAAGGACATTCCCGTCGTCGAGGGGTGGGGGCTGACCGAGACGTCGCCGTGCTGCACCGTGACCGACCTGACGGAGCCACGCACCGTTCCGGGAATGGTCGGGTATCCCATTCCCGGGGTGCGGATCAAGATCGCCAATGACGGCGAAATCCTGGTGCAGGGTCCCAATGTCATGCTGGGCTACCGCAACGAACCGGAGGCCACCGCCGCAGCGCTGCCCGGTGATGGCTGGTTCCACACCGGCGACCTCGGCGAGTTCGCTGGCGGAGGGCTCCGGCTCATCGCGCGCAAGGACCGCGTCTTCAAGCTGCTCAACGGGGAGAAGGTCGTCCCGACCGGCATAGAGAACCGACTGGCCGGGATGAACAGTTACATGCGCCACGTGATCGTCGTGGGCGATGGCCGGAACTTCCTTGCGGCGCTGATCTTCCCGGACTACTTCCGGATCGCCGAGCAGTTCGGCGATGACCGGGCCACCGCGGACCGCGTGGTCAAGGACTCATTCCGGGAGACGATCCTGCGGTTCAATCAAGAACATTCCGTGAAGTACGAACGCATCGAGGCATTCGCGGTGATCGCCAAGGAACTGTCGATCGAGGCGAACGAGCTGACGCCGTCACTCAAGGTGCGGGTGCGCGATGTGCTGCGAAACGCCGAGGCATCGCTCGAGGCGATCTACGAGCCGGGTGTGGACTGTGACTGCCGTTTCCTGCGCAAGGTGATGCGGATGACAGTGGACGAGCGAGGCTGCATCGCCGGGTTGGATCGTACGCTGGATCGTTGCCATGAGTGCGGCAGTCTGCTGTTCGAAGACGAGCCAATCGCACCGGACGGGGCGGTGCAGGGCGCACCATCATGACCGTGGCGGACGGTATGTGGCACGCATGGGTGATGACGGCGCCTGGCGCGGCGCTGGAGCGCCGGACCCGGCCGCCGGAGGCACCGGGGCCGGGCGAGGCGGTGGTCGAGGTGGCTGGCTGCGGCCTCTGCCATACCGATCTCTCGTTCCTGTACCACGGTGTGCGTACGCGGCAGGCTCCGCCGTTGGTCCTGGGTCACGAAATCAGCGGGGTGGTGCGGGAGATCGGCGCCGGCGTCGACTCCGCGTTTCTGCAGCGGCCGGTCGTCGTGCCAGCGGTGCTGCCATGTGGTGAGTGTGCGTTGTGTCTCGCCGGGCGGCGCTCGATCTGCCGTGGCCAGGTGATGCCGGGAAATGATCGCGATGGCGGCTTCGCGTCGCACGTGGTTGTGCCGGCGCGCTTTCTTTGTCCGGTGTCCGACGTGGTGCTGCGCGGGCACGAGTTGTGGGAACTGAGTGTCGTCGCGGACGCCGTGTCGACGCCGTTCCAGGCGGTCAAGCGCTCGGGGCTTGCGGCCACCGACCTGGCCGTTTGCATCGGCGTGGGTGGGATCGGCCTGTACGGCGTGCAGATCGCAGCGGCAACCGGCGCCAAGGTGATCGCCCTCGACATCAGCGATGCGAAGCTGGAGCAGGCGCGCGTGGCGGGTGCGCAGGCGACGCTCAATCTGACCGACCTGCCCATCAAGGAGGTGCGCAAGCAGGTGAAGGCGCTGGCGGAGAGCGTGGGTGCTCCGCCGCACCTGTGGAAGATCTTCGAGACGTCGGGGACGCGCGCCGGGCAGGAAACGGCGTACGCGCTGCTTGGTTTCGGCGCCACGCTCGCAGTGGTCGGTTACACGATGGACAAGATCGAGATTTGCCTGTCGAACCTGATGGCGTACGATGCGGTAGTACAGGGCAACTGGGGCGCCGATCCGACGATCTATCCGGAACTGCTGCAGTGGATCGGCGACGGGCGGATCGCGGTGCGTCCGTTCGTGGAGCGGCACCCACTCGACGAGATCAATGCAGTGGTCGAGGCGGCCCACCACGGGCGGCTGCTCAAGCGGGCGGTGCTAGTCCCTCGGTAGCATCGCGAGTCAGAACGCCGTGCCCCATCCGGGCCAAAGATCATGTCTTGGTTCTGACGAATGCCTAGATCAACGGCCGCGGCTCTACCTTCGCTGTATCATTGCGAGTTAGACCGTCCGCGGTGGTCCGGCCATGCTTCGATCGTCAAGCCGCATACCGGGCGCTAAAGAAGGAGGCTATCGTGCGCCGGATGCCCGTCTTCCTCAGCTTCGCGATTCCGACACGCGCCGTTGCGGCGCAGGAGCACACCCATCCGCCGGCTCAAATACTCGGCACGGTTCGTCTCGCCACCTCGTGTAGCGCAGCCGCTCGGTCCAGTTTCACTCGAGCGGTGGCGCTTCTGCACTCGTTCGTATTTCCCCAGGCGGTCGATGGATTCAACGCGGCACTGAAGGCCGATCCGAAATGCGTGATCGCTTACTGGGGCCTGGCATTGAGCGCATGGGGCAACCCGTTCGCCGCGGGGATCAAGCCGGACGCGCAGCTCCAGCGGGGGCTCGACGCCACCCGGCTTGGGCGAGCAATTGACGCGAGGACGGATCAGGAGCGCGAGTATCTCGTGGCTGTGTCTCAGCTATTCGAGAACGTCCACGCCGTTGACCAGCGGACGCGAGTGCTAGCGTATCGCGACGCGATGGCCCGATTGTCGGCACGCTATCCTGACGATAGCGAGGCGTCGATCTTCTACGCGCTCGCGCTGGTGTTCTCCCCCGACCCGGCCGACAAGACGTATGCGAACCAGCTGAGAGCGGGGGCGATCCTCGAGAAGCTCGAGGCGAGTCACCCCGACCATCCAGGACTCGCGCACTACATCGTTCATAGTTACGACGTCCCAGCGCTCGCTCCGCGCGCCGCTACGCGACGATTGCGCCGTCGAGGCCGCACGCGCTGCACATGCCATCGCACACGTTTACCCGGGTGGGCGACTGGCAGGCATCGATCAACGCCAACATCGCGTCGATTGCAGCGGCCCGACGCGAGGGCTCCACTGCGGAGGAGCTGCACGCCAGTGATTACCTGATGGAAGCACGGGTCCTCGGCGACGAATCGGTGCAGCACGTCGGAGAGTTTGTGCTCGTCGCCACGCGACTTCGGGACGAGCGTCAGCCCGATCTTGGATACGGCGCAGATGTCACCTGGCAACCGCCACGACCAAGGGGGTCGCGGAAGCCCGCGACCCCTTTGGTGTGTGCTCCCTATTCAGGTCGGCCGCAGTGCATTCGCCTCCCGTCCGAGCTTGTCCGCCAGCGCCTGGAACTTCTCGGCCGCTCCCGCGCCCATGTCGTCGCGTTCGACTCGCTCGAATCCTTGTCTCACCTGGTCTTGACGCTCAGCCGACAGCAGTTCGTCCGCCATCGGGAACAGCATCTCGTCTTCCTTGATGATGTGCTCGCGCAGTAACGCGACGTAGCCTCGGGCGTTGGTGATCAGCGACCGGCGGTCTGCGTCGTCGTCGCTCCCCTCCGGCTGACGCGCGGCGTCGCTCCCCTCCAGCCGGCGCGCGGCGTCGCGCATCCCCCGGGCAAGCCGGCGCCCCTGTTCGTGTTCATCGAGCATCAGTTCGATCGGGCCGCCAGCCACCGGCATGCCGCTGTCTCGCAACGCGCCGAAGAGAACGCCCTCCTCCTTCCGGTGGTGGCATCCGTCGGCGAAGCCAGCGATGAAATCCGCAGCGTCGAGGAAGAAGCCGGGGCGGACGGCCTGCCGCCGCTCCATCTGATCGGCTGCCGTTTCCAGCGCATCAAGAACGTGCTCGATGAGGCGGTGTTCCTGCATCAGGATGTCGGTGGGGCTCGCCGGGTCCGTCATGTCCATTATTCCCGGGCTATTGAGGTCGTGAGGCAGGATACACTTCGAAGATCCCGGCTGCACCCATCCCGCCACCGACGCACATGGTGACCATGCCGATTCCGCCGCCGCGGCGGCCGAGCGCGTGCACCAGTTGCACGGTGAGCTTGGCGCCCGTGGCGCCGAGCGGGTGGCCAAGGGCGATGGCGCCGCCATGCACGTTGACGCGGGCAGGATCCATGTCGAGATCGCGCATGACGGCGATGGCCTGCGCGGCGAAGGCTTCATTGAGTTCGATCATGGCGATGTCGCCCAATGACAATCCCGCCCGGACCAGTGCCTTGGGTACCGCTTTCACCGGGCCGATGCCCATCACGTCGGGATCCACGCCTGCAGTGGCGAAGGTGATGAACCGCGCCAATGGTCTGAGGCCCAGCGCCTGCGCCCGCTCGGCGCTGGTGAGCACCACCGCGGCCGCCCCGTCGGAGAAGGGACTGGCGTTTCCGGCCGTCACGGTTCCGCCGCGCTTGAACGCCGGCGGTAGTTTCGCCAGCCCGTCCAGCGTGGTGTTGGCACGTACCAGCTCGTCCCGATCGAAGCTCACGTCCGTCACGGTCTTGGCGGCACCGCTCCATGACGCATGCAGCACTGGAATCGGCACGATTTCCGCTTGAAACTCACCACGGGCCCACGCCGCCGCCGCCTTCGTTTGGCTCTCCAGCGCAAAACGATCCTGCATTTCGCGCGTGATCCCCCAGCGCGTTGCCACCCGCTCAGCGGTGAATCCCATGCCGATATAGGACTCGGCCAGCAGGGGGTGACGGCGTGGATGGTGGCCGGGCATCGGCACCTGGCTCATCATCTCCACACCGCCGGCGACGACCACGTCGTTCATGCCCGTCATGATCGCCTGGGCGGCCATCGCGACCGTCTGCAGGCCCGACGAACAGAACCGGTTGACCGTGGCCCCGCTCACGTCGACGGGGAATCCGGCACGCAGCAGGGAGAGCCGTGCGGTGTTAAGTCCCTGCGCCGCCTCCGGTTTGGCGCATCCCCAGAGCACATCTTCGATGGCGGCGGGATCCAGCTTCGCCCGCTCGACCGCGGCCCGCATCACCGTGGCCGAGACGTCAACCGGGTGCTCGGCGGCCAGCGCGCCGTCCTTCCTGCCGCGGGCGACAGCGCTTCGCACGGCGCTCACGATCACTACGTCTCGGGTTTGCATGGTCGTATCTCAGTGTCGCAATGGCTGGTTAGTCTCGATCGCGGATTTGATGCGCGCCTGAGGGAGAGGAATTTCAATCGTGGCCACTGGAGAATGGCAGGGGCCCCCGCCGGGCGCAACGCGCTCAGTGGCAGCGGGCAGGCTCCTGGGTCCGGGACGGGTACCGCACCGGGCCCGCCAACTCGCTTGCGGTGGCGTGGCACTGCGGGCGCCCGCGATCGCGCGGACGAGAGAGCGGACGCCTCGCGCGCGTTTCGGTGAGCACGCGACGCACGCCGTCGGTGTAGTAGTGGTGCGGTCCCATGGCTATTACTCAGGCGGCTGTCGCTTGTCCGCACCCCATCCGTCCGATCGCGAGGAGAAACAACGACGCCAGGCCCAAGGAACGTATCGCTCCCATTCGAACCTCCATATTCACAACTCTCCCCGAACGGGAGATCCGCCCTCATGGGTATGTCCCAAGTGGCCACCACCGATACCGAGTTCCTGGAGGCAGCCATTCACAATGCTCCAGGTCCGCTCCATGTCGTTGTCGAGTCCGACCGAGAAGCGAATCAGACCATCACCCATTCCCATCCTTTGTCGCTCCTCTGGCGGGATTTCGGATGAGGTGCTGCGACTTGGGGCGCTGAACAGCGTCTTGAAGTAGCCAAGACTCACGGCCAAGTATCCGACCTTCTCCTCCTGCATTCGCAGCATCAGTCTGTCGGCGGTCACCTTGTTGCCCACGTCGACCGCGAGGATGCCGCCGAACCCGAAGCCGGGGTTCATGAGCCGCGACATCAATTCGTGCTGTGGGTGGCTCTCCACGCCCGGGTAATGAACGGTGAGTCCCGCTTCCTGAAAGCGTCGCGCGAGATAGTCCGCGTTCGCACTGTGTCGTGTCATCCGCACGTGGAGACCGTGGATATTCTTCAGGATGCCTGCCGCGCGAATGCTGTCCAGCACTGGACCGAGCAGCATGCTCGGCCCGCTATTGATGTCGTTCAGACCGGCGATGAATTGGTTCGACGAGACAACACACCCTGCAACACAGTCGCTCGTGCCGTTGATGAATTTTGTCATGCTGTGGACGACGACGTCGGCTCCGAGCCGAAGCGGGGAGATCAGGAGCGGACTGAACGTGTTGTCCACGATGAGTCGGGCGCCGTGCTCCAGCGCCACACGGGATAACATGGGAATGTCCGCCACCTCGAGCAGCGGATTGCTCATGCTTTCGCAATACAGGACGCGCGTTCTCGGTCCCATGGCTGCCCTCACAACCTGCTCATCGCCGAGGTCAACGAATCGTGTGGTGATCCCGAACCGCGGGAGAAGATTCGCCAGCAACGCGTAGGTACCACCGTATACCGTACGGCCCGACACGATCTCATCGCCCGAAGAGCAGAGCTGCAAAAGGCTGGAACTGATCGCCGCCATTCCTGAGGCCATCACCTGGGCCGACTCGCCGGCCTCCATCCTGGCAAGGACAGTCGCAAGAGCCCGATTGGTTGGATTCCAGTGGCGTGAGTAGAGGAAGCATCCTTCGATTTCGTGCTCGAAGACCTCTTCCATCTTCGCGACGCTCATGAATGTGTACGTCGAAGAGTCGCAGATCGATGGGTTCACGTCCCCGAACTCACCGAACGCAAGGAAGTTCTGGATCTCGGTGGCAGGATCGAATGTCATGTCATCTCCAATGCACGTCGCTGATTGTCAGACCGCCGACTTTCCGGCCATTCCAACGACTTATGACCAGAGCAAATGAGACGGCGGCGTGGTACGACACGTTCGTTCCCTACTGCGAGTCGGGATCGCGCGAGGTCTCCAACATCGTCGAGTGATGGTCGGATCTCAGTGTCGCAACGGCGCGTTGCTTTCGATCGCGGACCTGACGCGCACTTGCGTTTCGGGTGAACCGACGAGCCGGAGGAATGCGTCCCGCTCGAGGTCGAGAATGTCCTGCTCGGTGACATCGCGCGGCGGGCCGTCACCGCCGGAGAGCACGTACGCGATCTCCGTACCGACGCGCACGTCGTACTCGGTGGCCTGACCTGCCTCCCGCAGCGTCCAGAGTACCGTCCTGAAGTTACCCAGCGCTTCGCGACCGAGAGCCCGAACCGACTGCATCGTGGGTGCGATGTAATCAGGTGCGAGATCGAGCACCCGCGCTTTGGCGTCGGCGAGGAGGTAATCGCGATTCATCGATATGCGGTCGGCAACCGGACGGAGCAACCCCAGCTTGCGTGCGTCCATCGCGCTGGCGCTTGCTCGCGCGGACACGATGAGCTTGAACGCGCGATGCGCGGCGTCGAAAGGATCGGCATCCTCGTACGGCTGCAGGGCGGCCGTGAAGCGGAACAGGAGTGCCATCATGCCGCCGCTGGCGGGGAGCAGGCCGGCCATCACCTCGGGGAAGCCGATGTGCAGCTCGGCATGCGCCTGCACCCGGTCGGCGTGGAGGGCCAGCTCGCAACCCGCTCCAGACGTGAGGCCGAATGGTGCCGCGACAACAGGAAACGGTGCGGCGCGCATGCCCATCAGCGCCCGCTGCGCACGCTGCAGGTCGTGTTCGATGGCGCGCCACTCGCCCGCTTCTGCCGCGGTCGCGATCTCCGCCAGGTTGCTGCCGGCGCTGAACGTGTCCGGATGGTCGTTGCCAATGACGAGGCCCGTGTAGTCGCCGGTGATGATGCGATCGGTCGTGCGCGCGAGCAACTCGATCGCGCCGCGGCCCAGACGATTCATGCTGCCACAGAACTCGAGGCAAAGGACGCCATCGCCCAGGTCAACGCAGCGGGCGTCGGCATCCTGGTCGAGGACCTTCCCGGCGCGGTGCAGCGAGGAAAGTACGATGACTCCAGGCGCCGCCGGGAGTGGAATCCGGCGGGCGCCCGCTGCGCCTGAGAGCGGCAACATGGTGACGCCGCGTGCGGTGGTGCGATAGAACGCGCGTCCCGCGGTTGCGAGCAATGGCGGCATGGGCATTCCGGTCGCAGCAAACTGCGTACGCAGCCAGGATAGTCCCAGCGCGTCCATGGCCGCGAATGGGCCCAGGCTCCAGCCATAGCCCCATTCCATCGCCCGGTCGACGGCGGCGATATCGTAGGCAAGCGTGGGTGCGGTCGCCGCACAATAGTGCGACGATTCGATCAGAAGCCGACGCACGAAATCACCATAGCGGCCTCTTAGCGCGCGCACACGCCGGATGCAATCCGCCGGCGGGAGCAGCAGCAGCTCCTCGATCGTCGGCGTGGAGAGTTTCTGCCGCGGGCGATACTCCAGGGTCTTCCAGTCCAGCGTACGGATCCCAGCATCGGAACGCTGATAGAACCCGGCGCCCGTCTTGTTCCCGAGTCGGCTCTGCTGAATCAATTGCTGAATCCAGCGCGGCAGTGCGAAGCGCTCGCCAGTGGCGCTGGCGAGTTCCGCAGTGACATGGGCAAGGGTATCGAGGCCGATCAGATCGCCGGTGCGGAACGTGGCGCTGGGGGAACGCGCAATGAGCGGACCGGTGAGACCGTCCACCTCGTCGATGGTCAGATCACACTCAGTCATCAGACGCACCGTGGTCACCCACCCGGCTAGACCGATCCGATTGGCAATGAAGCCGGGGACATCCTTGGCGACCACGATGCCCTTGCCGAGTTGGCGTTGGTGTAGATGCTCCATGGCGGTAATGGTCGCGCTCGAGGTCTCGGGCCCGGGGATCAGCTCGAGCAGGTGCATGAACCGGGGCGGATTGGAGTAGTGCGTGCCGCAGAATCGCTCGCGGAAGCTAGCGGAGCGCCCCGCGAGCAGCACCGACATGGGAATGCCCGAAGTGTTCGACGTCACGATGGCGTTGGGGGCGATCAGTTCCAGCTGGGCGAACAGCGCCTGCTTCGGCGCCACCTGCTCGATGATGGCCTCGCAGATCCAATCGCAGCCGGCGAGAAGGGACAGATGATCGGTGGTGTTGCCGACGGTGACGAGCGCCGCCCGGTCAGGGTCGAGGAAGGCGGACGGGGTGGCCTTGAGGGCGTGCTGCAAACCGTTCCGTGCCGGGGCCGAACGATCGGCGCCGGTCGGATCATCCGACCCGGGAATGTCGAGCAGGACCACCGGGAGGCCGGCGGATGCGCACAGTGCAGCGATCCCGCGGCCCATCGTGCCGGCGCCGATGATGCCGATTCGGGTGATGGCCATCAGACTCGCTCGCCCCTGGTTTCTCGCACCGGACTACCGACGGCGCGGATTTGAGACCACGCGGTGCTCCAGAAGAGTAGCAACGCATATCCACAGGAGCCCGCTCGGCACGACCGCCGAGCGCCGCCACGCCGGGGCAGCAACCGGGCGGAACCGTGCATGCACGATGACGTTAAGGTAATACAGCGGCGGCATCGCCTACCGAGCGCCGTTTTGGCCATGGTGCGCTTCGAGCGCATGCGATGTGACCCCCGGCGCCCCGCCGGGGTCCTCGAGGTGGATCGGATGAGAGATCCCAGATGAAGCGATGTGCTGTGGTATGGGGCGCGAAGGCCTGCTGGGCTGCCGGCATTGTCTTGGCATTGGCGTGTGCGGCCAGCAATGCAGGATCAGTCGACGGCAAGCTCGCCATCGGAACGTGGGGCGGTGACAACGCCGGGGTGATTGTCATCGACTCGATGGCGCACGTGCACATCGGGTGCACGTTTGGGGACATTCCTGGTCGGGTGATGCTGGATGCGGACGGTCGGTTCACGCTGGCGGGGAGTTACCAGTTGCGCGCGTATCCCATCGCGGTCGGCCCAACAATGCCGGCGCAGTTCACCGGGCGCGTCGAGGGTTCGCGACTGACGTTCACGGTTTCCGTCACCGACACGATCGAAGACAAGGTCACGACGTTGGGGCCGGCGTCCGTGGTGCTCGGTCGTGACCCGCAAATGGGGCCGTGCCCTATTTGCCGGGATCCGCTGGAGCGGCGGCGGTTCCAGACATCGAGGCCTGGTGGCCCCGCTGCGGGGCAGTGACGGCCGGCCGCCGCCGTCATTCGGTCCCGACCGCCTCCCACCCCTCCAAGGCCCGCTCCAGCGCGTCGGTCGCACTGTCCGCCACCGCGGTCAGGTGACCCATCTTGCGTCCTGATCGCGCCTCCTGCTTGCCATACAGGTGCAGGCGAACACCAGGTATGCGCAGCGCGCGGTCCCAGCGCGGCTCACCGTCCCGCCACAGTTCCCCGAGCAGGTTGATCATCGCAATCGGCGACAGCGCCCGGGTGTCACCCAATGGCAAGCCCGCGACGATCCTGACCTGCTGCTCGAACTGGCTGGTGACACAGGCGTCCAGTGTCCAATGACCGCTGTTGTGCGGCCGCGGTGCCAGCTCGTTCACCAGCAGCCTGCCGCCGTCGGCGACGAAGCATTCCACACCCATCACCCCCACGTAGTCGAGCGCCGCCACGATCCGTTCGGCCATCAAGCGCGCCTCGGCAGCTATAGTATCAGATACCATAGCCGGTACTACACTGGTGTGGAGGATGCCGTTGCGGTGCACGTTTTCGGCGACGGGCCACGTCGCCATCGTCCCGTCCGCTGCCCGTGCGACCATGACCGAGACCTCGCGCTCCAGCGCGACCCGCCGTTCGAGCACACAGGGAACATTGCCGAGCCGGTCGTACGCCGTCGCGAGCCGCACGGCGGACGTAACCATCGCCTGGCCCTTGCCGTCGTATCCCATCCGGGCGGTCTTGAGCACGCCAGCCACCTCGCCGATGGCCAGCCACGCATCCCGGAGGTGATCGCTGCTGCGGATGGGCGCCCATTCGGTCGTCGCGATCCCGATCCCGTTGAGAAAGGCTTTCTCATCGAGCCGGTCCTGCGTGGCCGCCACCGCGTCACCGCAGGGGCGCACCTCCACGTGGGCGGCAAGGGCGCGCAGAACGTCGGCCGGAATGTTCTCGAACTCGATGGTGACCGCGGCGCATTTCTCGGCCACTTCGGTGAGCGCTTCCATATCCGTCCATGGCCGCGCGATATGGAAATCAGCGAGCTGGGCGGCCGGCGCATGCAGATCCGGATCGAGCACCAGCACGCGATACCCCATTCGTTGCGCCTCGGCAGTGAACATCCGGCCCAACTGCCCTCCACCGAGGACGCCGAGCGTGGCACCGGGCAGGATCACGCGGGGTCGGGCAGGGACAGGGCGCGAACCTTCGCGTCGAGCGTGTCACGAAACTGGTTCAGCCGGGTGGCGAGGTGACCGTCGGTCCGCGCCAGCATCGCGATGGCGAACAGCGCCGCGTTGTGGGCGCCGGCCTCGCCGATCGCAAACGTTGCGACCGGGATTCCGGTGGGCATCTGCACAATGGAGAGCAGGGAATCGAGTCCCTTGAGATGCTTGCTCGGGATGGGAACCCCGAGCACGGGTACCACGGTCTTGGCGGCCAGCATTCCGGGCAGGTGCGCGGCGCCACCGGCACCGGCGATGATGCAGCGGAGGCCCCGGCCTTCCGCCTCCGTCGCGTAGCTGTACAGCAAGTCGGGCGTGCGGTGTGCCGACACGATGCGGGTCTCGTATGGCACCCCGAATTCGACCAGTCGGGCAGCGGCGTGCTGCATGACCGACCAGTCCGAATCGCTGCCCATCACCACGCCGACGAGCGGCGTGGTCATACCGTCGCCTTAGTGCGATCCACGGTGCCGCGTGCGGCGAGCGCCGCCTGGGCGGCGGACAGCCGCGCGATCGGCACCCGGAAGGGGGAACACGAGACGTAATTCATCTTCAGCGTCTCACAGAACGCGATCGAACTGGGATCGCCGCCGTGCTCGCCGCAGATGCCCAGCTTGAGATCGGCGCGCGTGGCGCGGCCCAGTTCGGAGGCCATGCGGATCAGCTTGCCGACACCGACCTGGTCGAGCACTTGGAACGGATCGGCCTCGACGATGCCCGACTCGATGTAGTGCGGCAGGAACTTGCCGGCATCGTCGCGCGAGATTCCCCAGGTGGTCTGGGTCAGGTCGTTGGTGCCGAAGGAGAAGAACTGCGCTTCACGCGCGATTTCATCGGCCGTCAACGCCGCCCTCGGCAGCTCGATCATGGTGCCGATCAGGTAAGGCACCGTGAGCTGGCGCTCCTGGAACACGGCTTCGGCGATCTGGCGCACCAGCAGCGCCTGGCGGCGGAATTCCACCATCGTCGCGACCAGCGGGATCATCACCTCGGGCATCACCCGCCCCTTGCGCGCCGCCACGGTACACGCCGCCTCGAAGATCGCGCGGGCTTGCATCGCCGTGATCTCGGGATACATGATACCGAGTCGGCAGCCGCGCAGTCCGAGCATGGGGTTCGCTTCATGCAGCGAATCGACGACGCGACGCACATGCTCCAGCGGCTTGTGTAGATCCGTCGCCAGCGCTTCGAGTTCGCCGTCATCCTTGGGCAGGAACTCGTGCAACGGCGGGTCGAGCAGGCGGATCGTGACCGGGAAGCCTTCCATGGCGCGGAACATCGATTCGAAATCCCCCCGCTGCATGGGGAGCAGCCGCGCCAGCGCCCGTTGCCGTTCCTCCACGTTCTCGGCCACGATCATCTCGCGCATCGCCAGCAGCCGGTCACCTTCGAAGAACATGTGTTCCGTACGGCAGAGGCCGATGCCTTCGGCGCCGAAGTCGCGTCCCCGATGCGCATCGGCCGGCGTGTCGGCGTTCACGCGCACTTTCATTGGGCGGATCTTGTCGGCCCAGCCCATGAGGCGGGTGTACGGCTCGGTCATCTCCGGTGGCAGCAGCTTGGCCTGGCCGAGATAGACCGCGCCGGTCGACCCGTCGAGCGTGATCCACTCGCCAGCCTTCACTTCGCGGCCATTGGCGCAGATCATCCCCGTGACTTCGTCGACGTCCAGTTCCTGCGCGCCGGCGACGCATGGCTTGCCCATGCCGCGGGCCACGACGGCCGCATGCGACGTCATGCCACCCCTGGCGGTGAGGATGGCGCGGGCGGCGACCATCCCGTGAAAGTCCTCGGGCGATGTCTCGCGGCGCACCAGGATCACCGCCTCGCCCCGGCGCGATGCCGCTTCGGCGTCGTCGGCGGTGAACACCACCACGCCCGACGCCGCGCCGGGCGAGGCGGGGAGGCCCACCGTGAGGCGATCCAGTGCCTCGCCGGGGTCGATGGTGGGGTGCAGCAGCTGTTCCAGCGCAGTGGGTGGGATACGCGCCACCGCCTCTTCCTGACTGATCGCTTCTTCGTCCACCATGTCGCACGCGATCCGGAAGGCGGCCTGCCCGGTACGCTGGGCGCGGCGTGTCTGCAACATGTAGAGTCGGCCATCCTCGATGGTAAACTCCATGTCCTGCACGTCGCGGAAATGACGCTCCAGCGTGCGCGCCATCCGGTCCATCTCCTGGTACACGCGCGGCATCTTGTCGCGCAGCGCCGTGAGCGGTTCCGGCGTGCGCGCGCCCGAGACGACATCCTCGCCCTGGGCGTTCGAGAGGAATTCCCCGAACAACAGACGCTCGCCGGTGGACGGGTTGCGCGAGAACGCGACGCCGGTGCCCGAGGTTTCGCCCAAGTTCCCGTACACCATTGTCACGATGCTCACGGCGGTGCCCATTTCGTCGGGAATGTCATGCAGGCGGCGGTAGTCGATCGCGCGCCGGGTGTTCCAGCTCTCGAACACCGCGGCGATGGCGCCCCAGAGCTGTTCCATCGGCTCTTCGGGAAAGGGCCGGTTGATTCGCTCGGTGACGTGCGCCTTGAAGTGCGCCACCAGGGCCTTGAGGCTAGGAACCGGCAGGTCAATCGCTCGCGCCGCCCCATGAGCGTGCCGCGCCTGTTCGAGCATCGCTTCGAAGGGGGCGCGCGGCAGGTCGAACACCACGACGGCGTACATCTGCAGGAAGCGCCGGTAGCAGTCCCAGGCGAACACGGGATTGCCGCTCAAGGCAGCGAGCCCTTCCACCGTGCGGTCGTTGAGCCCGAGGTTAAGAATCGTCTCCATCATCCCCGGCATCGACACCGCCGCGCCGCTGCGCACGGACACCAGTAGTGGCATCCGTTCGCCGCCGAATTCCTTGCCGGTGGCGGCCTCCAGCCGCTCGAGCGCGCGTTCGACCTGGGTGCGCATGCGCGGGGGAAAGCCCTTGGTCTCGAGATAGGTGCGGCACACGGTGGCCGAAATGGTGAAGCCGGGTGGCACCGCGATGCCGAGGTTTGTCATCTCCGCCAGACCCGCGCCCTTGCCGCCGAGGATCTCCTTCATCGCGGACGTGCCGTCCGCGCGGCCCTGTCCGAAGAAGTAGACCAGCGGCTGTGGCAGGAAGGGTTCGGTCATGCCGGGGCGCTCACCGGTGGCGCGGCATGGCGCAAGTGACCCAGGGTGAGCTGCACCGATGTCGGATAGTCGCCCGAGAAACAGGCATGACACCAGCTGTTGCGGCGACCGGCCGCGTCGATCATTTCATCGAGCGTGAGGTATGCCAGCGTATCCACGCCCAAATGCGCTCGAATCTCCGCCTGCGAGTGGTTGGCCGCGATCAGCTCGTCGCGCGTTGGTGTATCGATGCCGTAGTGGCAAGGGCCGGTGATCGGTGGCGAGGCGACGCGCAAATGCACCTCTCTTGCCCCAGCGTCGCGGATCATCCGTACCAGTCCCTTGCTCGTCGTGCCGCGGACCAGCGAATCGTCTATGACCACGACCGACCTGCCCTCGATCACTTCGCGCACCGGGTTGAATTTGATCCGCACCTTCTCCACCCGGAGCGCTTGCGTCGGGTTGATGAAGGTCCGCCCGACGTAATGGTTGCGGATCAGCCCGTACTCCAGCTTGACGCCGGACACTTCGCTGTAACCCAGCGCCATGACATTGGAACTATCGGGAACCGAGAAGACGACCTCGGCTCCCGGCGCGGGGTGAAAGCGCGCCAGTTGGCGGCCGAGTTCGCGGCGGACGCGATCGACGGATTCGCCGAAGATCGTGGAATCGGGCCGGGAGAAGTAGACCAGCTCGAAAATGCAGCGTGACACGCGCCGCGGTGCGAGCGGCGGCAGGTCGACGACCTCACCGTCATCGATGCGGACGAACTCGCCGGGCAGCAGCTCGCGTACCGTGGTGGCTCCGACCAGGTCGAGGGCACAGGTTTCCGATGCGACCACCACGCCGCCGCCAACCCGGCCGATGAGCAGCGGCCGGAAGCCACGCGAGTCCACGGCCGCGTACAGCGTGCGTCCCACACTGATCACGAGGGAGTAGGCGCCCTCCACGCGTTCCAGCGCATCCCGGATCTGGCCTTCGACGGTTGGCGCGGCGGACCGGGCGATGAGGTGAACCAGTACCTCGGTGTCACTGGTCGACGCAAACAGTGCTCCCTCGCGAACCAGGGCGTCCCGAACCCCGTCCGCGTTGGTCAGGTTGCCGTTGTGCGCGACCGAAAGCGGGCCAGCATGATAGTTGACGAGATACGGTTGGGCATTCGCAAGCACGGTGCTCCCGGCCGTCGAATACCGGGTATGCCCCACGGCGATGTCGCCCGGCAAGTCGCGAATCGTCGCGTCGGAGAACGCATCCGAGACCAGGCCCATGGCGCGATGGAGGCGTGCCGTCCCGCCGGCATCGACGGCAACGATGCCGGCACTCTCCTGGCCGCGATGCTGCAGGGCGTAGAGGCCAAGGTAGGTCACCCGGGCTGCATCCGCGATGCCGGAAACTCCGATCACGCCACACATCGGTCAGGGCGCTCCGTTGCGAGCGGTAACCGTTGCCATCCGCCGTGGGATCGCGTCGACGTAGATCGCGCGCAACCGCGCGACCGACCAGCGCCAGCTGCGCGCGTCACGCCGGACGATCAGGTCGCTCCCACCGGTCAACCCGAGGTAATGGCAGGGCAGGCCGTGATCGTGTGCCAGCCGCTGCAACTCGGCGACGTGCGCCGGGTCGCAGGACACCAGCGCGCGCGCGCCGTCTTCGCCGAACAGCCATCCCTCGTCGCTGGCGGCATCGGCATGCCGGCCCAGGTCGACGTCGGCACCGAACTGCACCGTTGCCCAGGGCCCGCCGATGCAGCATTCGGCGAGCGCCACCGCGAGGCCACCATCGGACAGGTCATGCGCCGATCGCAGCAGGCGCCGATCCGCCGCTGCCACCAGGAGGCGCTGCAATCCATGTTCGGCCGTCAGGTTCACGGGTGGCGGCGCGCCGCCAACTGTATCGAGCACCTCGGCCCAGTAGGCGCTGCCGCCCAGGTGTCCGCGGGTCTCGCCGAGCAGGAGGATCGCATCGCCAGGCATCCGGAAGTGACTCGGGACCGCCTTGGTGACGTCGGCGAGCAGGCCGACCATCCCGATCGTCGGCGTCGGATCGATGGCACCCACGGGGTTCTGGTTGTACAGCGACACATTCCCGCCGGTGACTGGCGTCCCGAAGGTGCGACACGCCTCGCCGATGCCGCGGCATGCTTCGACAAACTGGAAGTAGATCTCCGGCTTCTCCGGGTTACCAAAATTGAGGCAGTCGGTGATGCCGAGCGGCTGCGCGCCGGTGCAGGCGATGTTCCGTGCCGCCTCCGCGACCGCACCCTTGCCGCCCTCGTAGGGGTCGAGCAGCACATGGCGTGCGTTGCAGTCGACGGTCATCGCGATGCCAAATCCGGTGTCGGCGACACGCAGGACGCCGGCGTCACCACCCGGCGGCATCACACTGCCCCCGCGCACCGTGCCGTCGTACTGCTCGAAGACCCACCGCTTGCTCGCGATCGTCGGCGCATCAAGCAGCCGCTCCAGCGTGACGCTGCAACCGGGGCCGCTCACCATCGGCGCGAACGCGCGCCGGTTCTTGGCGGCGTCCGATTCGACCGCCGGGGGAGAATACATCGGACAGCCATCCACCAGTTCCTTGCCGGGGATCGCCGCGACCACGCGACCGTCGTGCACGACGCGGAAGATGCCGTCATCGGTGACGTGGCCGATGGGCGTTGCGTCGAGATCCCACTGCCGACACACGGCACGAATTGCGTCGAGTCGGTGCGGTGCCGCAACGACGAGCATCCGCTCCTGCGACTCGGAAAGCATGATCTCGTACGGTGTCATGCCGGGCTCGCGCGTCGGCACCTTGCTGGTGTCGACCTCGACACCGACCCCCCCGCGCGCAGCCATCTCCGCCGAGGAAGAGGTCAAGCCGGCGGCCCCCATATCCTGGATCGCGATGATGTAGCCGCCGGTAATCAGTGCGAGGGACGCTTCCAGCAACAGCTTTTCGGTGAACGGATCGCCGACCTGCACCTGCGGGCGGCGCTTCTCGCTCTCGGCCGTGAGATCCTCGGACGCGAATGACGCCCCATGAATGCCGTCGCGACCGGTTTTCGCGCCCACGGCGAGGAGAATGTTGCCGACGCCGTGCGCCCGCGCCGTCGCAAGATCGGCTTCCCGCAGCAACCCGACCGCCATCGCATTGACCAGCGGATTGCCGGTGTAGCATGGCGCAAAGCAGACTTCGCCAGCGAGGGTCGGAATGCCGACGCAGTTGCCGTAGTCACCCACGCCCTTGACGATGCCGGCGAACAGGTAGCGGTTACGTGGGTCATCGAGGGGCCCGAGGCGCAACGAGTTGAGCACCGCCACCGGGCGGGCGCCCATGGTGAAGACGTCCCGCAGGATCCCGCCCACGCCGGTGGCGGCGCCCTGATATGGTTCGACGGCACTCGGGTGATTGTGCGACTCGATCTTGAACGCCACCGCCCATCCTTCCGGCAGCCGAAGTACGCCGGCGTTCTCACCGGGACCCTGGACCACCTGCGGGCCGTCAACCGGAAATCGCCGCAGCACCGGCTTGGTGTGCTTGTAGGAGCAGTGCTCCGACCACAGGGCGGAAAAGATGCCCAGCTCGGTCAAGGTCGGGGCCCGCTCCAGCAGGGCAATGATGGCACGGTACTCGGTCGCGTTGAGCTTGTGCTCCCGCACGACCTGGTCGGTGACCTCCCGCTCGCCCGGGAACGGTTCGGCGACGGCCACGGTCGTCACGCGGCGACCTCCACCCGGGCAGAGCGCACCAGCGAACTGAAGAACCGCTGCCCCGCGTCCGACCCGAGCACCCGGTCAGCCAGGCGCTCGGGGTGCGGCATGAACCCGACGACGGTGCCGGCGGCGTTGCAGATACCGGCAATGTCGTGCAGTGAGCCGTTGGGATTGTGGGGCAGGTCGGAACCGGCCACAGGTACGTACCGGAGCAGCACGCGATGCTCCGCCTCCAGCGCGGTCAGTGTGGCCGGATCGGCGACATAGCGCCCTTCGCCGTGGGCCACCGGGATGCGGATGACCTCACCGACGTCGTAGTCGGCGGTGCAGACGGTGTCGTTCCGCTCGATGCGCACATCCACTGGCCGGGAGACGAAGCGCTGCTGCGCGTTACGCTGCAGTGCGCCCGGCAGCAGCCGGGCTTCACACAGGACCTGAAAGCCGTTGCAGATGCCGACCACCGCGCCGCCCGCGTCCGCGAGCGCCTTGACCGCCTGCATCACCGGCGCAAAACGGGCGATCGCGCCGGAGCGCAGGTAATCGCCATAGGCGAACCCGCCGGGGAGGATCACCGCGTCAGCATGGTGGAGGTGCGTGTCGCGGTAATCGACCAGCAGCGCGTCGCCGCCCGCACGTACAACAGCCGCCAGCGTTTCCGCCTCGCAGTTGCTGCCCGGGAACCGGATCACCGCGACGCATGTCACTCGGGCTCCACTTCGATGCGGAAGTCTTCCGTCACCGGATTGGCAAGCAGGCGGTCGCACATGGCGCGGGCCGTGGCTGCCGCGGCCGCCGGTGATGCCGCGTCGAGGCGCAGCTCGATCGCCTTGCCGACGCGGACATCGCCAATCCCCGAGAACCCCAGTGCCGAAAGCGCGTGCTCGATCGCCTGGCCCTGAGGGTCCAGGAGGCCGCTACGCGGGACGATGCGCACATGAACGTGGACCATCATTCGCCGTGCTTCCAATTGCGCCGGCCGCGACGCGCGCGATGGGCCGGCGGCACCAGCGCCATGGGCCGGTGCTCGTCGTCCCCGCGGTCGTCGCTCCGCTCCGACAGGTTCATCACCACCGCCCGAGCGATGCCGAACACGACGTAGCTGATGCCGAGGAGAAAGAGGAAGTAGTGCGGGAAGGTGAGTCCGCCCGCGAGCATCACCAGATAGATCGTCAGGCCGCCCAACTGTGCCGGGGTGCGAAAGCCGGCGGCGGGGAATCGGGGATACTTGACGTTGCTGATCATCAACGCGCCAAGCAGCAGTATCAGGCTGACGGTGACGGTGTGCTGGGTGTTGTACTGGGCGATCGTGTTGCGATACAACGGCGTCTGTGCAAACGCATAGAACACTGCCAGCGTCGCACCGGCGCCTGGCGACGGGAGGCCGGTAAACCAGGCGGAGGGTCGCCCGCCCTGGGCGGCATTGACATTGTAGCGGGCCAGGCGCAGCGCGGCGGCGACCACATAGAAGAAGCAAAGCACCCAGGCGAACCGGCCGGCCGTCGACAGCTCCTCGAAGTAGATCAGGAGTGCCGGCGCGATGCCGAACGAAATCACGTCGACGAGCGAATCGAGCTCGGCACCGAAACGGGTTCCGGTGTTCGAGGCACGCGCCACCCGGCCGTCGAGGCCGTCCAGGACGCCGGCAAACATGATGAACCACCCGGCCCACAGATAGCCGCCGTTGTACGCCGAAACGATCGCCCAGAATCCGAAAAAGAGATTGCCCAGCGTGAACGCGCTCGGCATGACGACGACGACTCGACGCATACCGGTTCGCTTGGGCGCACCTGATGGCTTCATGTCCATTCAGCGATGACCGTGACGCCGCCCGCCGTCACGTCTCCTTCCTTGACGAGAATGTTGGCTGTTTCAGGGAGGAAGACATCGACGCGGGAGCCAAAGCGGATCAGCCCCATCCGGTCTCCCTGCGCGACTACCGCGCCGACCTGGTGATCGGTGACGATGCGCCGTGCCACGCTGCCGGCGATCTGGCGGGTGAGCAGCTTGCGCCGGTGCGACTCGATGCCGACGTCGCTGTGTTCGTTCTCCAGTGCCGCCTTTTCACGCCCCGCATGGCCGAACACGCCACGCTGATAATCGCGGAACACGATCGTGCCACTCACCGGGTACCGGTTGACATGCACGTTGAACACATTCATGAAGATCGACACCCGCTTGGCCGGGCCGCCCAGCACCTTGGGCTCGTCGATGCTGATCACGCTGACGACCCTGCCATCGGCTGGCGAGATGATGAGCTGATCGCCGCGCGGCCCGTCTCGCAGTGGATCGCGGAAGAAGGCGATCACCCAGCATGCCACCAGGAGCCACACGATCGCCGCCGGCCAGAAAAAGGCGATCAAGGCCAGCTCGATGGCCCAGGCCAGCGCAATCCACGGCCACCCCTCACGCGCAATGCGCATCACGGTTCCTCTCCGAGTTCCCGGCCGACCAGCCGACGGTAGGCCTCGCGATACCGCGCGCTGGTCGCGGCGACCACCGCGGCCGGCAGTGCCGGAGGCGGGGCCTCGCCGTTCCACCGGCCGGCATTACGCTCGCGGCCGAGCCAGTCGCGCAACGGTTGCTTGTCGAAGCTCGGCTGGGTGCGCCCAGGTGCGTATCCGTCCGCCGGCCAGAACCGGGAAGAGTCGGGCGTGAGCAGTTCGTCGATCAGCACCGGGCGGTCGTCGTCGTCCAGCCCGAATTCAAACTTCGTGTCGGCGATGAGGATGCCACGTTGTGCCGCAATGTCGCGGCCGGCCGTGTACAGCGCGATCGACGCGTCGCGCAGCTGCGCGGTGAGGGAGTCGCCCAGCTCGTCCTGCATCCGTGCGTACGGCACGTTTTCGTCGTGCCCGCTCTCGGCCTTGGTGGCCGGCGAGAACACCGGCGGCGTGAATGGATCAGATTCGCGCAGGCCGTGCGGCAGCAGTTCACCCGCCAGAGTGCCGCGCTCCTGGTATTCGCGCCATGCCGACCCGGCCAAGTAGCCGCGGACCACGCACTCGAACGCCACCGGCCGCGTGCGTTCTACCAGCATGGCGCGGCCGCCGATCTGTTTCCCGTGGTCCGCGAGCGACGGCAGCGTGTCGAGGATCTCGGCCGTGTCCGCGGTGATGAAGTGTGACGGCGTGACCGATTCCAGCAACCGGAACCAGTGCGCCGAAAGCTGCGTCAGCACCCGGCCCTTGTCGGGGACCGCCTCGGCCATCACCACGTCGAACGCGCTCACCCGGTCGCTGGCGATGATCAGCAGGCGGTCGTTTTCCACTTCGTATACCTCGCGGACCTTGCCGCGGCGCCAGAGCGGCAGCGGGAGCGCGCTCTCGACCAGCGGAATGGTCATACTTGCAGCTCGGCGATCTCGCCAGGTTCGGGCAACGGATGGCTCGCGCCCACCGCGGCGACCAGCGGATCGAGGTATTCAGACAGGAATTCGCCGATCTGCTCCGGTGCCCGGCCGACGTACCCGACGGGGTCGAGCTGGGCTTCGAGACGAGCCTGCCGCACGCCGTCGAAGGCGCCGTCATGAATCAGGCGGTCCAACAGGTCGTTGGGCTCGCCGCGCGCCACGGCGTCCGCGGCGGCCAGCGAGTGCCGGCGGATCACCTCGTGCAGCGTCTGTCGGTCGCCGCCTGCTTGCACCGCGAGCATGAGCCACCGCTCGGTGACCATGAACGGCATCTGCTCGGTGACGTGCCGTGCAACCACGCCCGCGCGCACCTCGAGGCCGCTCGCAATGTTGCCGGCGAGAAGCAGGATCGCATCGACCGCGAGAAAGGCCTCGGGCAGGGTCAACCGACGGTTGGCGGAGTCATCGAGCGACCGCTCGAGCCACTGGGCTGCGGCGGTGTGCGCCCCGTTCGCCTGGAGCGATATCACGTGCCGCGACAGCGCGCCTATCCGCTCGGCCCGCATTGGATTGCGCTTGTACGCCATCGCACTCGAGCCGATCTGCTCGGATTCGAATGGCTCCAGCAGTTCACCCTCGTGCTGCAATAGCCGCAGGTCTACGCCGAACTTGGCCGCGGATTGCGCCACGCCGCTCAGTACGTCGAGTATCTGCGCGTCAGCCTTGCGCGGATACGTTTGCCCGGTCACCGCAAACACGCGGGTGACGCCGAGTTTCGCGGCGATCCGGCGCTCGAGTTCGCGCACCTTGTGATGGTCCCCGCCGAACAGCTCCAGAAACGAGGCTTGGGTCCCGGTGGTGCCCTTGCAGCCACGCAGCCGGAGCGTTGTCAACCGATGGTCGATGGCCTCGACGTCCAGCGCAAAATCCTGCAGCCACAACGTGGCGCGTTTCCCGACGGTCGTGAGCTGTGCCGGCTGGAAATGGGTATAGGCGAGGCAGGGCACGCGCGCCTGGCGTTCGGCGAACGAACGCAGCGCGGCGATCAGATCGAGCGTGCGACGCAGCACCAGGGCCAGCGCGTCACGCATGACGAGAACATCCGCGTTGTCGGTGACGAACGCGCTGGTGGCACCCAGGTGCAGGTATGGCCGCGCCGCGGCAGCCTGTTCACCGAACGCATGGACGTGCGCCATGACGTCATGGCGGAATCGCTTCTCGAATGCGGCGGCGGTGTCGAGGTCGGCGTCGTCGAGATGCGCGCGCATCGCGTCGAGAGCCGCACTGGGGATGGCCACCCCGAGTTCCTGCTCGGCCTCCGCCAGCGCGAGCCAGACCCGACGCCACTGACCGATCCGGTGCGGCTCGCCCCACAAACGCTGCATCGCCGGCGATGCATAACGGGTGGAGAGCGGCGACTGCCAGTGTGCGTCGTTCACTGATTCATCCGCAACTGGACGTTGCCGGTCTGCCCGCCACGTTCGAGCCAGAGAATGAACATCTGGCCTGCGCGTACCGCGCCGAGTGCCTTGGCGACATCGTCCGCCGTCCGCAGCGGCTGCTGGTTGATCCCGGTGATCACGTCGCCGGCCTGGATCCCGGTCTGCTCCGAAATGTCGGGCTGGATGTGGTAGACGAGCGCCCCGGCCGTGGTCACGATGTTACGCTCGGCGCGCACCGCCGGCGTGACCGTGATCAGGTCGAGCCCCTGCAGTACGCGGACCTTCCCGGCGGTGACGGTGGGAAGATCGCCGGTCACGATGTGATGCTCGCTGGTCGCGGCCCCGGAACGCAAGGTCACGGCGATCGGGTCGCCGACCTTGAGGTCGAGCTTGACCGCTTCCCAGTCGAGGAAGGTGCGCAGCCGGCGGCCGTTCGCCTTGAGCAGCATGTCGCCCGCCTTCACCCCGGCGCGTGCCGCCGGACCGTCTGGGGCGACCGATTTCACCGGAATGCCCCCGGTGCGCTTCCAGTCGGTCGGATCTTGCGCCGCCGCGACATCAAGGCCGGACCAGGCACGTCGCACCAAGCCGTTCGCGATGATCTCGTTGGCAACCCGTACGGCGCGCTCGATCGGGATCGCGAAGCCGAGTCCCACGGATTCACCGGTGTTGGAGAAGATCGACGAGTTGATCCCGATGACCTCGCCCAGGGCGTTGACCAGCGGTCCGCCAGAGTTGCCGGGGTTGATCGCCGCGTCGGTCTGGATCATGTCGACATAAATGCCCTGCATGTTCCCGCCCGACAGAATGTTGCGGCCGGTCGCGCTGATCACGCCGGCCGTTACGGTCGGCTCCGAGTTGCCCAGCATGTAGGTGTAGGGGTTGCCGAGTGCGATCGCCCACTCGCCGATCATGAGGTCGCTCGACTTGCCCACCGTCACCACGGGCAGGCCGCGGTTGTCGATCTTGATTACGGCGATGTCGGTCACCGGGTCTTCACCCAGCACGCGTCCTGGCGCGTCCGTCCCATCGGCGAGCGTCACCGTGATCTGTTGCGCGTTGGCTACCACATGTTGATTGGTGACGACAATCCCGTCCGAACGCAGGATGAACCCGGTCCCGAATCCCTGTGGCGTTTCGGGTGATTGCCCGAAGAATAGGTCGAACTGGGATGGCCGCGGCGCCGGAAGAATCACGTGAATCGAGACCACCGCCGGCGCCACCCTGGCGCTCGCTTCGACGATGGCGGTCCGGCGCTGGCCGTCAGCGCCGCGGGAGGCAGCGACCCGCGGCGGCGGGGCGGTCTGCTGCGCGTTGATGGTGCCCTGCCCGCGGCACGCGGCCAGCGCCAATCCCAGGATTAGTGCACTAATGTGTCGTGTCACCAGGCGGCTCGTTCGGGTAGAAAACAGCTCTCAGGGTATCGCGCCGAGAGGAAGCTCAATCCGGCGGCCGGGGCGGGCGGACTGGTGTCGCGGTTATCGCGCCGCTCAAGGAGGCGAGCCATGTCGCCCTCGGCCCGCCGCCCCAGCCCGATATCGACCATCGTGCCGACCAGCATGCGCACCATGTGGTGCAGGAAACGATCGGCGGCGACGATGAAGCGGATCCGGGTTGCATCCGGCTGCTGCCAACGGGCCTCCGAAATGGTGCAGTCATAGTGCGGCTTGGGCTCGCCGACCGCGGCGAACGCGCGGAAGTCATGTTCTCCGGCGAGCAGGTCGGCGGCGCGCTGCATGGCATCCTGTGACAGGGGTTTCGCGATCGCCCATGCGGTTCGTGACCGGAATGGCGACCGGGCGGCGGTGTCGATCCCGATCTCGTAGCGGTAGCGCCGCTCGAGTGCGGACCGTCTGGCGTCGGTTCCGGGGCGTACCGCTCGTACTTCTCGCACGGCCATCTCTCGGGGCAGGACCGCGTTGAGCGCGCGAAGCAGCTCGCTGCACGTCCACCGCTCGGGCATGGTGACGCTGACTGGCATGGCGAGTGCATGCACGCCGGCGTCGGTCCGCCCCGCTGCGACAGCCTGGCGGGCACTGCCGGCGAGCTCGGAAAGCGCGCCTTCGAGCACCAGCTGGACCGAGCGCCCGCGCGCCTGTCGCTGCCAGCCGCAGAAGTCGGTACCGTCGAACTCCAGGAACAGCAACAAGGCGCGCTCCATGAAGTCGCGAAAAATAGTCCGGCAACGGGGTCGCGGCAACCCGCGTAAACCCTTGTCAATATTGACAAAAGCGCTGCACCGCTCCTACGCTTTGCCGGACCGATGACCATCCCAGGCCCATCCCGCGAGTCGGCCGTTTCCGCGCTGCAATCGGCACTCGACCGGTTGGCGGCCGGTTTCGCGCTCGATGAGGCCAGTTCCGAGGCCGCATTCGGCGAGATCGTCCTCGGCACCGCGCCAGCGCCGATGATTGCTGGGCTCCTGCTGGCGCTGCGCGCCAAGGGGGAATCGGCCGAGGAGATCGCGGGTGCGGTGCGGGCGCTCCGTGCGGCGATGCGACGCGTGGCACACGATCGGCCCGACTCGCTGGTCGATACCTGCGGCACGGGCGGCGGCGCGGTGACCACGGTCAATCTGTCGACCGCCGCTGCATTCGTGGCCGCAGGCGCGGGCGTCAGCATCGCAAAACATGGCAACCGCAGTTACACCTCACGGTCCGGCTCAGCGGACGTACTCGAAGCCCTCGGCATCGCCATCGAACTCGAGCCGGAACACGCCGGCCGGGTGCTGGCGGAAGCGCGGATCGTCTTCCTGTTCGCGCCGGCGTACCATCCGGCGATGCGGCACGTCGCAGCGGTCCGGCGCGAACTCGCCGTGCCGACGGTGATGAACCTGGTCGGGCCGCTGGTCAATCCGGCCAGCGTGGGCCGGCAAGTCGTCGGGGTCGCCGATCCCGCCCGCGCCCTGGCAATGGCGGGCGCGCTGTCGCGGCTCGGCGTGGTGCACGCGCTCGTCGTCCATGCCCAAATCGGGATGGATGAAATCGCACCGACCGGTGAGACAGCGGTGTGGGAGGTGCACCAGGGAAGCGTGCGCGAATGGCGCTTCGATCCGCGCACGGTGTCGATGAGCACACCGTCGCTGGCGGGGCTGGAAGGCGGCGCGCCCCATCAGAACGCGGCCCAGCTCCTCGATCTGCTCGAGCGGCCGGCATCAGCGCCCGCTGCGCTGCGCTCGGCGGTCGTGCTCAATGCCGCGGCAGCGGTCTACGTTGGCGGGCTCGCGCCGTCGCTTCATGCCGCGGTCGAAATCGCGCTGGCGTCACTGGAATCGGGTCGTGCGCGGGAGCGGCTGGAAGCGCTGCGGCGGGCGGCTCCCAGCCATCAACTCGGATGACGCTAGTACTTCCGAATGACGCCCACCACGATCCCCTGAATCAGGACATCACGTTCCTGATAGCGAAGCGGTCGCAGCGCGGTGTTCGCCGGCTGCAAGCGGATCCAGCCGCCCGGCTCGCGGTAGAAGCGCTTGACCGTTGCCTCGGCGCCGTTCACCAGCGCGATGACCATCTCGCCATTGTCCGCGGCATCGCGACCGTGGACCACCACGACGTCACCGTCGCGAATCTGCTCGTCGATCATCGATTCGCCCTTGACGCGGAGGGCATAATTCGGTCCCCGGCGCGGCAGCATGGCGTCCGGCACTGGTACGACCTCGCCACTCATCATTGATTCGATTGGGAATCCGGCGGCGACAGTGCCCAGCAGCGGCACCTCGGTCGCGCCCGTGCTGCCACGCTGCGGCAGCACCTCGATTGCCCGGCTCTCGTTGTAGCCGCGCCGGATGTAACCCTTACGTTCCAGGTTGCTCAGATGCTCATGCACCGTCGCCAACGACTGGTAGCCGAAGTGCTCCGCGATTTCCTCGAAGCTCGGCGCGTAACCATTCCGGTTGATGGCGACGGAGACGTAGTCGAGAATCTCGTGTTGCTTTCGCGTAAGGGGCACGGCAAGCTCCAATCAGGTTGGCGAAGAGAACCCGAAAATGAAGCTACCCGAAGGGAAACCGAACTGCAAGATGCCAGGCCTTGACGCGATGCTTAACTCCACGCGGGGCGCGCTGCCGGCGCTCCGGGTCCGGCGAGCCGAGCTCGAGCGCGCCGTAGCCAGCCGGGTGGCGTCGGCGGACTTCGCCACTGCCCTGGGTGGGCCGTCGGTCGCGTTGGTGGCCGAGGTCAAGCGCCGGTCGCCATCAGCTGGCGCCATAAACGAAAAGCTGGACCCGGCCATCTTGGCGCACGCCTATGCCGCCGGTGGTGCGGCGGCGGTGTCCGTGTTGACGGACGAGCGCTTTTTTGGCGGCTGCATCGCGGATCTCGAAGCCGTCGTCGCCGCGGTCGATCGTCCTGTGCTGCGCAAGGACTTCATCATCGACGAAACGCAGTTGCTCGAGGCGCGCGCCGCTGGAGCGTCTGCGGCGCTGCTCATCGTGCGGGTGCTGCCGCAGCGGACCTTGCAACGACTGTTGGAGTTTGCCGCGGCCGTGGGTCTCGCCGCGCTGGTCGAGACGCATACACGCGTCGAGATCAGTCGCGCGGTGGATGCTGGCGCCCGGGTCATTGGCGTGAACGCACGTGATCTCGACACCTTTTCCGTCGATGCGGCGGCTGCCTGGGAACTGCTGGCGGGGATCCCGGCGGGCTGCATCGGCGTCGCCGAGAGCGGCATGGCGACGCGGGACGACGTGGCGCTAGCCGCCGCCGCCGGGGCGGACGCCGTATTGATCGGGTCAGCGCTGTCCAGTGCCGGCGATCCCGCGGCCCGGGCAAGGGAACTCAGCGGAGTCCGTCGGCGTGGCCGTTGAAGCCAAGATTTGCGGTCTTACGCGGCCGGACGACGCGGCATACGCGGCGGCTCACGGAGCGTGGCGCCTGGGGGTCATCTTCGCCGGCGGGCCACGCCTGGTCACCGTCGCGCAGGCCCGCGACATCGTGAGTGCCGCCGCCGGGGTCCCGGTGCTGGGTGTGTTCGGCCCCGGGTCGCCCGAGGCGATGCTCGAAACGATTGAAGCCGCTGGGCTCGCTGGGGCGCAGCTGTACGGTGACGATGTCGCGCCCGTCGCCGCATCCCTTCGCCGCCGCGGACTGGAAGTGTGGCGGGTGGCCGGGGTGGCGGCCGACCTGCCCTTGCACCGCGCATTGGCGGCGGTCGCCGCTGATGCCGACGCACTGCTGATCGAGGCCGGGGCGCCCGGCGGAAGTGGCGGGAAGGGCATCGCGATTCCCCTCGATCTGGCGCGGTCGGCGCGGATGGCCGCGCCGCCAATCCGATTCGTTCTGGCCGGAGGGCTGACGGCAGAGTCGGTCGCAACGGCGATACGCATCGTCGAGCCTGACGCCGTCGATGTAAGTTCCGGCATCGAAACATCACCCGGCATCAAGGACCGCGCGCTCCTGGCGCGCTTTCTGGAGAATGTCTTTGCCGCACGTTCTGCCGCCTGAAACAGCGATCGGCGGCCGCTTCGGCCCGTACGGCGGTCGTTACGTGCCCGAAACGCTGGTCGCGGCCCTCGACGACCTCATCGAGCTGTACGACGCGGCGCGATCCGACCCGGCGTTCTGGACGGAATATCACGACCTGTTGCGCGACGTCGTTGGCCGGCCATCGTGCCTGTCGGAGGCGCCGCGCCTGAGCGATCGGGTCGGCGCGCGCGTGCTGCTCAAGCGCGAGGACCTCAACCACACCGGCGCGCACAAGATCAACAACGCCATCGGGCAAGCGCTGCTCGCACGGCGCATGGGGAAACGGCGCATCATCGCCGAGACCGGTGCGGGTCAGCACGGGGTCGCCACGGCGACCATCTGCGCCCGCTTTGGGCTCGAGTGCGTCGTGTACATGGGTGAGGAGGACGTCGCGCGCCAGGCCCTCAACGTCTATCGCATGCAGCTGCTTGGCGCGACAGTCGTTCCCGTAACATCCGGCACGCGGACGCTCAAGGATGCCACCAACGAGGCGTTGCGCGACTGGGTCACCAACGTTCCGACGACTCACTACATCATCGGGTCGGTGGTCGGGCCCGATCCATTTCCGCGCATGGTGCGGGACTTTCAATCGGTGATCGGCGTCGAGGCACGAGCGCAGGTACTCGAGCGCACCGGCGCGTTGCCGGCGACGGTGGTGGCGTGCGTTGGCGGCGGTTCGAACGCCATCGGGATGTTTGCCGGTTTTCTTCAGGACGACGCCGTCGCCCTGGTCGGCGTGGAAGCGGCGGGAGAGGGCATTGCCACCGGACACCACAGCGCGACGCTGTCGGCGGGAAGGCCCGGCGTATTGCACGGCTCGATGTCGTACCTGCTGCAGGACGCCGACGGCCAGATCCGGCCCGCGCACTCGGTTTCCGCCGGTCTGGACTATCCGGGCGTGGGACCCGAGCACAGCTGGTTGCACGACGCGGGGCGGGTGACGTACCACGCGGTCGATGATCGTGAAGCCCTCGATGCATTCCAGCTGATGGCCCGACTCGAAGGCATCATTCCGGCGCTTGAGACTGCTCATGCGATCGCCTGGATGACCCGCCCGCATCCTCCTTGGACCAGGGAGCAGACGGTGCTGCTCTGTCTCAGTGGCCGCGGCGACAAGGATGTCGCGCACGTGGCGGCCGCGGTCGGGAAGCTCGCATGACGGCGCGACCGGTCGATACGCCGTCGGATGCATCCGTGCGCGTCGTCGAGGAGTTGCTGCGCATGCTCGGCAAGAGCCAGCGCGCGATGCAAATGTACTTGCCGAACAATCCGGTCTACCAGCGCGCGATGGAGCAGGTGGCGGACGCCTTCGTGCCGGTCTGGTCGATAACGGGACGATTGGTGCTCGACATCGCCGAAGACCGGATCACCTGGGAGGACGCGGTCGTCTACCTTCAGCCCGCCAAGGCCGAGGGACTCGCATGGCAATTGTATAAGGACGGCTTGCGCCGGCTCACCTTGCTGCCCGGGGTCGAGATCGAGGAGATCGCCCGGTTCCTGCACGTGGTGAATCGCGCGAAGCTGCTCCCGGCGGACGCCAGCGACGATCTGCTGACGCTGTTGTGGGAGCAGGAGTTCATGCTCATCTCGTACGTCTTCATCGAGGTTGTGGGCGAGGGGCTCGAGTTCTTGCAGGACAGTGTCTCGCGCGGGCCGCCGGGCGCGATTGGTGATCCCCGGGCCGAGATGGCTGAGGCGCGCGCGGCAGAACCCGGCTCGGAAGACGCGCCCGGCGGCGGGCACGGCGTGGTTGACCTCGCTGACTTCGACGCCACGCCGTACTTCCTGGACGATGCCGAGATCCGCCTGATCCGGAGCGAACTGGAAGACGAGTACCGCCGCGACATGCGGCAGTCGGCAATCGACGCGCTCCTGGATATTCTCGAGGCGCAACTCGAGCCCGGCGTGCGCCGGGAAGCGATCGCGCTGCTGGATGAGATCCTGCCCACGCAGCTCTCCACCGGCGGCTTCCGCGCAGTGGCCCGCATCCTACGGGAACTCCGCGTTATTTCGGCGCGGGCGCACGGACTCGATCAGGACCTGCACCAGGCGGTGCTGTCATTCGAGGAACGCCTTTCGACGCCCGAGATACTCGAGCAGCTGTTCCGCGTGCTCGCCGACACGGCGACCCGGCCCAGCGACGAGGACGTCGGTGAAGTGTTGCACGAGCTCAAGCCGACGGCGCTGCCGGCAGTGCTCACGCAGTTGGGCCGGATTGCCGACGCCAGCGTGCGCCGCGTGCTCGAGTCGAGTGTCGAGTCGATCGCTCGCGGTCAGCCGCAGGCGCTCGGCGCGTTGCTTGAGGGCGACCCGCCGGACGCCCTGGCGCCGGCAATCTCGCTCGCCACCCGGCTCGGACTCACGCAGTTCGTGCCGGTGATCATTCGCCACGTCACCCATCCCGAAGAGGCCGTTCGGCTCGCCGCGGTCCGGTCACTCGGTGAGTTCGGTACGCCAACCGCGATCGCGGCGCTCGAGTCGGCCCTGGAAGATTCCGAGCGTTCAGTGCGGCAGCTCGCTCTGGCACTGTTGCTCGAACGCGGGGGGTCTGGCGGCCTGATCCGGCGTCTCGAGTCATTGCTGTTCGACGGTACCGACCGTGGTTGGGAGCGGAGCGAGCGGCGTGCGATGTTCGAGGCCTACGGCACGCTCGCCGGCGAGCCCGCGATCGCCCGGCTGACGGAACTGCTCAAGCCGCGCGGCCTTTTTCGCCGGCGCGAACCGCCGGAAATTCGCGCCTGCGCGCTGTTCGCCCTCGCCAAGGTCCGCACCTTCGACGCGCGTCTCGTCGTGGACCGCTTCGCCGCCGACAAGGAACCGGTGGTGCGCAGCGCGGCCAACACCGTCCTGCGAGACTGGCTGCCGTGAGCGAGATCGCCGTTCGCGACGATGCGGTGATCCGCCAGTCCGGGCGCGCGCTGCTGGTCTCGATTCACGGGGCGCAGCGAGCGCTCAAGCTGTACCCGATGGAAAACGTGGCCGTGCAGCGCGCCCTCGACGAAATGCTCGGCACCGCCGTATCGCTCTGCCGGCTCGAGGGAGTGATTGAGATCGGGCTGGCCGGCGATTTCATCTTCATCAACCAGACCCGACTGCGGCTCGGTCTCGACAACTTCGCCGCGTTCAGCGGGTTCGTGTCGCTGATGAAGAGCTGCGGCGTCGGATTGCTCCGCATCGAAGACGGCATCACCCGAAGCGAGTGCCAGACGTTCCTGTCGATCCTTGGCGGGTTGCCGACGGACCTTGACCCCGAGGAGCGGCTCGAACTGCTGCAGCAGCGGATGCAGCAGGCGGATATCGTCCGGCTCGCTGTCGCCCCGGCGGGTGAAATATCGGGCGACGCGGCCGCGGAGGGCGACGAAGGGCTCGAACGCGCCAAGCGGACCTATGCCCACGGCGTGGCGGTCGCCCGCGACGTGGTTCACGGTGTCCGCATGGGACGAATGCCGAGCACCCGCCGGCTGAAGCGCGCGATCCAGACCATCGTCGACCAGGTCATGGAGAACGAACTGTCCATCACCGGCCTGACCACGCTGCGCGAGTACGACGAGTACACGTTCACCCATTCGGTGAATGTCTGCATCTTCGCGGTCGCGCTGGGCAAGCGCCTCGGCTTCGACCGGCTCCAGCTGTACGATCTCGGACTGGCGGCGCTGCTGCACGACATCGGCAAGGCACGACTCGACCAGGCGCTGCTCAACAAGAACAGCGCGCTCGACGAGCATGAATGGCGGACGATGCAGTCGCATCCGTGGATGGGGACGCTGACGCTGTTCAAGATGCGCGAGGGCGAGGAGTTGCCGTATCGTGCAATCCTGGCGGCCCACGAGCATCACATGAAGGTCGATCTGAGCGGATACCCCCGTCCGGTGCGCCCGCGCCGGCTCGGGATCTTTACGCGCCTGATCTCCGTAGCCGATGGCTACGATGCGGCCACCACGCGGCGGGTGTACCAGAACGTGCCGTGGGAGGCGGACGCGGTACTCCGGGACATGTGGTTTAACCCCGGCCGAGGGTACGATCCCACCCTGGTCAAGGCGCTGATCAATCTTCTCGGGATCTACCCGGTCGGAACCTGCGTCATCCTCGACACCTTCGAGGTGGCGATCGTCGCCGGCCCGAGTCCCGACCCGGAACAGCTCGACCGGCCGCTTGTCCGGCTGGTGGTGGATGGATCGGGCGCGAGAATCGCGCCCCCGGGCGAGCTGGTCGATCTATCCATTCCCGCCGCGGACGGTGCATTCCGGCGGACTATCGTGAAGGTCACTTCCGCCGAACGGTACGGACTCGTCGTTGGCGACTACTTCATCTGATTCGCAGTTGACCGACGTCTGGGGGGCGCTGCGGCAGCGGCGGCGCGCGGGTCTCGTTCCGTACCTGACGGCCGGGTTTCCGACACTCGCCGAGTCGCAGGACGCCCTCCGTGCCGCCGACGAGCAGGCTGACGTGCTCGAAGTCGGCGTGCCGTTCAGCGATCCGCTGGCCGACGGCCCCACGATCCAGGCCGCCACGTTTCGCGCGCTCGCCAATGGCATGACGCTGCCCGGTACCCTGCAACTGATCGCGGACGCGAGGCTTACCACCCCGGTCGTGCTGTTCACGTACTTCAATCCGGTGCTGCAGTACGGCGTCGACCGGCTGTTGCGCGATGCGGCGGACATCGGCGTGGCCGGCTTGCTCCTGACCGACTTGCCGTCGGGTGCTGATCCGGCGGTGGAACGCGCGGTGCAAGGCTCCTCGCTCGACCTCATCCGCCTGGTCGCACCCACGACGCCGCCGGCTCGCCTGGAATGCGCACTGGCCGGCGCCGAGGGGTTTGTCTACCTCATCGCGCGGCTCGGCGTAACCGGCGCGTCCACATCGCTCGCGACGGATCTCGAAGCGTCGGTCGCGCGCGTTCGCCGCGCGACCACGCTCCCGATCGCCGTCGGCTTCGGCGTGTCGACACCGGCGCAGGCGCGCGCGATTGCGGCGCTGGCCGACGGGGTCGTGATTGGCAGCGCGCTGGTCGACGTGCTCGGTCGCGATGGCGTGGCCGCGGCGGGCCGCTTTCTCTCGGCGATCCGGGCGGCATTGGATGCCGGCTGAGCCATCGACCGTCGCCTGGATCGCGGCAGGAAGCAATCTCGGTGATCGGGCCGCGTTCCTCGCAATGGCGCGTCGCAGTCTTGGCGATACGTCGGGCGTATTCGCTGTCGCGGCCAGCGCCGTTGACGAAACCGCACCGCTCGGTGGGCTGGACCAACCGATGTATCTCAACCAGATGCTCATGGTCGACACGGTGATCGCGCCGCAAATCCTGTTGCATCGCTGCCATGAAATTGAGCACGCTGCCGGACGCCAACGTCCGTCAAAATGGAGTTCGCGAACCCTGGACCTTGACCTCGTGCGGTACGGTGACCTGCTTTGCGATCTGCCCGGATTGAGCTTGCCGCATGCCGGGCTTCGCGACCGAGCCTTCTGGTCGCGGCAGATCGCCGCACTGGAGGCGCATGGCTGACCGTCACGTGAAGCTGCCGGACCTGGCTGAGTGCAAGCGCGAAGGCCGGAAGCTGGTCATGCTGACCTGCTACGACGCCTTGTTCGCCCGCCTCCTCGAATCGGCAGGCGTTGATCTGCTGCTGGTGGGCGACTCGCTCAACCAGGTGCTCGGTGGCCGCCCGTCGACGTTGAGCGCGACCCTCGACCAGATGATCTATCACGCGGCGAGCGTGCGCCGCGGTGCGGCCCACACGCCGGTCATCGTCGACCTGCCGTTCCTGTCCTATCAGGTCAGCATCGAAGAAGCGGTGCGCAACGCCGGTCGCGTGCTGGCGGACACCGACTGTCACGCGGTGAAGCTGGAGGGCGGCACCGCGATGGCGCCGACCATCCGCGCGCTGGTCGACCGCGGCATTCCGGTGATCGGCCACCTCGGGTTCACGCCGCAGTCGATCAACCTCCTCGGGCCGCGAGTGCAGGGGCGCGACAGCGCGACTGCCGCACGTCTGCGCGAGGACGCTGCCGCGCTCGAGGCCGCCGGGGCATGCGCCGTGGTGCTGGAACTGGTGCCCAAGGGGCTGGCGGCGGAGATTTCCGGGATGCTGGCGATTCCGACCATCGGCATCGGCGCGGGCAACGGCTGCGATGGCCAGGTCCTGGTGCTGCACGACATGCTCGGGCTCAATGATGAGTTCTCGCCGCGGTTTCTCAAGCGCTATGCGGAGCTGGCCGAGGTGGTGCGTCAGGCGGTCACGCAGTATGCCACCGAGGTACGCAGCGGCGCGTATCCCGACGACATTCACTCGTTCGACTGAGCCATGGAAGAATTCAGCACGATCGCCTCGCTGCGTGCGCGGCTGGCAAAGGAGCGTGCGACCGGCCGGACCATCGGCTTGGTGGCGACGATGGGATCCCTGCACGCCGGCCACCTCAGCCTGGTCGATGCGGCGCGGCAGTCGAGCGACTGCGTCATCCTCAGTGCGTTCGTCAACCCCCTGCAGTTCGGCCCGCACGAGGACTTCGCCCGGTATCCGCGCGACCCCGTCCGCGACCGGGATCTCGCCGCCGCGCGCGGCGTCGACGTGCTGTTCACTCCTTCTGCCGCGGAGATGTACGGCGCGGGCTCCGATGTGCGCGTGGTCGCCGGCGAGGTCGGATCACGGCTCGAGGGCGCGGTGCGACCCGGTCACTTTGACGGCGTGCTCACGGTGGTGGCCAAACTGTTCAACATCATCGCGCCCGACATTGCATTTTTCGGCCAGAAGGATATTCAGCAGGTGATCCTGGTTCGCAGAATGATTCGCGAACTCGACTTCGCAGTGCGGCTGACCGTCGTTCCGATCCAGCGCGAGCCCGATGGATTGGCCCTGAGCTCGCGAAACACGTATTTGTCGCCCACCGAACGCGCGTCGGCCCTCGCGTTGTCCCGAGCGTTACGCGCCGTCGCGGCGGAATGGCGGGATGGGGAGACCGATGCCGGTGTCCTACGCGCGCGCATGGAAGAGATACTTCACGCCGAGCCCGGTGTCGTTGTCGACTACGTTGTAATCGTCGAGCCGGAGCGGCTTGCTCCGGTTACGCGAGCCGTGGCGGGTATCATCGTGGCGGTGGCGGCGCTCGTCGGCAGGACCCGCCTGATCGACAATGTGATTCTCGGAGAGGCATACGCCTAGCAGTGCGACGGAAGCCTTCGATGCGCCAGCTCAGGACGGGCTACCGTCCTGGGCCATCGTATCGTCAGCGCGGCGGGCCCACGTCGGACGTGTGGTTGCGCTGCTGCGAAGCTGGGCGGTGACGCTCAAGCTGGCAGAGGACGAAGCGCGCCGGTGGTCGCGTGCGGGATGGTTGCACGACGCGCTGCGCGATGCACCCGAGGCCGAAATGCGCCGTTGGGCGCCCCATGTCGATGGTCCCGTCGAGTTGCGTCACGGCCCCGCCGCCGCCGCGCGCGCCGAACTCGAAGGTGAACGGAATGCCGACGTGCTGAGCGCCGCGCGATGGCATTCGGTCGGATGGGAAGGGTGGGGGTGGACCGGTCGCGCGCTCTATTGCGCTGACTTTCTCGAGCCGGGCCGGAGCTTCGATCGGCCGGCGCGCGCTGCCCTCGCGACCGCCTTTCCTGACGATCCGGACGGCGTTCTCCGTGACGTCGTGGCGTGCCGGCTCACCTATGCCGAAGCTCAGGGATGGTCCCTGCCGCCCGAAAGCGTCGCCTTCCGCAGGGCGATATGCGGTTGACGAGTCGCAAGCGGACGCTCCAGGCGATTGGGGTCGTCGCCGTGCTGGGACTCGTGGCGCTGGCCGTCTGGGTCTGGCGCCGAGCCCGGGTCCCGGTGCATCGCGCCGAGCAGGCAGCGGCGCCCGACCTCCCGCATCGGGTTACCGTCGAGGTGCTCAATTCCGGCGGGAAGGTCGGCGCGGCACGCGTCGGCATGTTGTTGCTGCGACGTGCCAGGCTCGACGTCGTGTACTTCGGCAACGCCGATTCCGCGCTGGCCGGGCGTGCGCGCAACCAGGTACTGGTCCGGCGCCGCGACACCACCGGCGTTGGCCGGGTGATCGAAGCGCTCGGTGACGCCGAGGTCATCGAGGTTCCGGATGCCGCGCGGTTGGTCGACCTGACCGTCCTGCTCGGCCGGGAGTTCGTGCCCGGCTCCGGAACTTCACCCTAGGAGCTCGAAGACGGCTTGCGCGGCACTTTGGCGCCCTTCTTCCGCGCTTCGGAAAGTCCGATTGCGATCGCTTGCTTGCGGCTGGTCACCTTGCCGCCGCGCCCGCCCTTGCCGCTTCGGAGCGTACCGGCCTTCTCCCGGTGCATCGCGCTCTCGACACTCTTCGCGGCCGCTTTGCCGTAGCGCCGATGGATTGAACCGCTGGATCGCTTGGCTGGCATGACTCCTCCGTCGGGTGTGACCGCGGGAATTCGCGGCGCCGCAGAGAATGACGTCGTTGTCGCGCGCCGGTGCACGCTCGGGCTTCGCGGCGGTCGCCGTCCGAGTGATGGCACCGACATGCAGAACGTCCTGATTACCGAGGTCGCTTCATGACAAGCAACATCGCCGCCCGCCTGGAGCCAACGCGCAATGCCGTGCTCGGGCTCCATCGCGCTCTGCTTGCCGCCGAGCGCATCGCCTGGGAGGCGATGAACGGCCGCATCGCCGGCAACGCCGAGTTCCTGCAGCTGGCGATCCACGACCCCTGGTTCCTCTGGCTGCGCCCGATGACGGCGCTCATCGCCGCGCTGGATGAGGCGATGCTCGACCAGGTGCCCGAGGGTCAACTGAAGCTGCCGGCGTTGCTGGCAACCGCGCGCGATCTGCTGCGCCCCGATGAGTCGGGGAGTGATTTCCAGCAGCGCTACTTCGAGTTCGTCCAGCGGTCTCCAGATGTGGCCGTCGCCCATGGTGTCTTCATGAAGGCGCTGCTCAGCGCACTCCAGTAACCGCGACTGCGATGTCCATCACGTTGGTCCCAGTCGTCCCGGTTCGCACCAGCGCTTGGGCGGCATCGAGGGCCGGATATGCGTCGTGATGAGACAGGTCAGCCGCGGGATCGCGACCGGCGTCCGTCATGCGTTGCCACGTATCGCTGCGGACCAACGCCCCGGCAGCATCGGTGGGCCCGTCCCGGCCATCGGTTCCGGCCGCAAGGAGCACCCCACCCGTCTGCGTCTCGTGCAGTACCTGCGCCGCCGCCAGCGCGAGTTCCTGCGAGCGACCGCCCATTCCGGACGTACCGGCGATCGTCACCGTTGTCTCGCCGCCCCACAGCAACACCTGCGGCGGCGATCCCGAAGCGGCTCGCATCGCGTTGGCGATCCGCCGCCCCATCGCGGCCGCGTCGCCTGTCAGCGGGTCGCGCATCACCCGGGCCGTGACGCCGGACTGCCGTGCGCTGTCGGCAGCGGCCGTCAGTGCGATCCGGTTGTTCGCCACGATCTGCGGATTGATCGCCGCCAGTCCGGGGTCCCCCGGCTTCGGAGTTTCGTGCGTCACGGCGGTCCGCACCGAGGGCGACAGGCGGTCAATGAGTCCGGAGTCCGTCAGCAGTCGCCGCACGGCGTCCGTGGTCCACGGATCACCGCTGCACGGACCGGATGCGATGCTGCTGAGATCGTCGCCAGGCACGTCGGACACCACCCAGACGTGAACTCGCCGCTCCGCGAGCGCCAAGGCCAGTCGGCCGGCGCTCCACCGGGTAATCCGCTTGCGGACGGCATTCATCGCATGAATGTCGAGGCCGGAGGTCAGCAGCAACTCGAACGTCGACGTGACGTCGGCCATGGTCAGGCCCACGAGCGGGCCCGCGATCAGCGCACTCGCACCGCCGGAAATGGCGACGTGGACTTCGGCATGGCGCGGTATCTTACGCACGACTTCGGCGATTGCGGCGGCGGCGCGCGCCGAATTGTCGCGTGGAATCGGATGGTCACCGTTGATGAAACGGAGTGAGGTGCGCGCCGGATCGCTCGCGGTACCGCCCGGGCGCCGATCCATCACCCTCGCGCGCTCCAGTCTTGCACCTGGGTCCGGACCGGGCGAGACCACGACGCCGCCGGCGGGGTGTCGCTGCGTTTCATACAGCCAGTCCGTGATGGCCGTCGTCATGCCGTATGCCGCTTTGCCAACGCTGATCAGCCAGCAGGGCTCCGGGCTCGCGGGAGCGGCGCGCAAGGGCGCCCACAGCGCCGTAGCCGGCTGGACCGCAGCCACCGCCGCGCGGTAACAGCGGTGTAGCAGCTCGGTCGCGCCTTCGATTGCACTCACGGTGGCTCCACGAGCATCGGCGTCAATAATACCGCCGCGGCGTCGATTTTGATTACACTACGGTCCGCAGCATTCGGGTTCGGTGCTGATGCAGAAGGGACGAGCCATGGGTTGTGTTGCACATGGAGTGACCGCAAGGCGGTTCAGGGCGCCGCGCGGATATCGGATTACTGCGGTACCGTCCACACGGTTGCGCGAGGCGTTCGCGTGAGCGCGGCGCCGAAGGTGATCGTGACGCGCCGCCTGCCCGCTTCGGTGGAAGCGGCATTGCGCGAGCGGTTCGACGTCGAACTTTCCCGGCGCGATGAGCCGACCAATGCCGAGGGCCTGCAGCGCGTGCTGGGCCAGGCGGATGGCCTCCTGTCAACCGTCACTGACAGGCTGACGGCGGAGGTGCTCGCGGCGTATCCGATCCGAACCCGCATCATCGCCAACTTCGGTGTCGGCTACGAAAACATCGACCTCCCCGCCGCGCAGGCACACGAGATCGTCGTCACCAACACACCCGACGTGCTGACCGACTGCACGGCGGACTTGGCGATGACACTGATCCTGATGACGATGCGTCGAGCCGGAGAGGGCGAGCGTGAATTGCGCTCCGGACGCTGGCTGGGCTGGCGCCCGACCCACCTGATGGGAGCCCGCGTCGCCGGCAAGGTCCTCGGCCTGGTCGGCATGGGACGCATTGCCCGCGCGCTCGCCCGGCGCGCTCATCACGGCTTTGGCATGCGGGTGCTCTGCTTCGATCCGTCGCCGCCGTCGCCGGTGGAACTCGCCGCTGTGGGCGCCGAGCCGAGGGCGACGCTGGCGGCGCTGCTGGCGGAGTCGGACGTCGTGTCGCTGCACTGTCCCAGCACGCCTGCGACCCGCGGCATGATGAACGCCGCGCGGCTGGCGCAGATGAAGCCCGGAGCGTTCCTGATCAACACGGCGCGCGGCGATGTCGTCGTTGACGATGCCGTGATCGCTGCACTGAAGTCCGGGCATCTCGCCGGCGCCGGCCTCGATGTCTTTCGCGGCGAGCCCAATATCGACCGCCGTTACCTCGGCCTCGAGAATGCGGTGTTGCTACCGCACCTGGGGTCGGCCACAAGGGAAACCCGCGAGGCAATGGGATTTCGCGCGATCGAAAACCTGGCGGCGTTCTTCGACGGGCGGACGGTGCCGGATCGCGTGGTGTAGGCCCGGCGACGCCCGACGACCGGAGGCCTGGCGGTCCTGTGATTAGATGATTATATAAGTATCTATGATAGACCAGACGTTCCGCGCATTGGCTGATCCGACTCGCCGGCGGATCCTCCAGTTGCTCAAGACCAGGGACCTCGCCGCGGGCGAGATTGCCGGCAATTTCGAGATGGCCTTCGCGTCGGTGTCGCACCACCTGCAGGTGCTACGCGACGCGGAACTGGTGCAATCGCGGCGCGACGGTCAGCACATCATCTACTCGCTCAACACCACGGTTTTCCAGGACGCCCTGCAGCACTTGCTGGATATTGGCGGCAGCGCGACACGCCGCCGGGGGAACGCTCGCTCGCGAGGGGACACATGATTCGGAAACTCTGGCCAGGCATCCTGCTCAACCTGGCGGCTGCCATGTTCGGGTGGGCCATGTGGAGTCAATTGCCCGAGCGCGTCGCAACCCATTGGGGCCTGCACGGGCAGGTGAACGGATGGTCGTCGCGGACGGTGTCCGTGGTCCTGCTGCCTGCCATCGCACTCGTCATGGCTGGCGTGCTGTCGATCGCGCCACGCCTCGATCCCAAGCGGCGCAACTTTCCCCTGCACGCCGGCGCGTATTGGGTGGTCACCAATGCGATCCTCGGGTTCCTCGCGCTGATTCACGTCGCGACGATCGGGTACAACCTCGGCTGGCCGATGAATCTCGCCACCGTGGTCGGGATCGGGGTGGGCGTGCTATTCATCGTCCTGGGAAACCTGCTCAGCCGCGTGCGTCCAAACTGGATCTTCGGCATTCGCACCCCGTGGACATTGTCGAGCGACCGGGCATGGCGCGAAACGCATCGGGTCGGCGGCTACGGGTTCGTGCTGGTCGGCCTGCTCGTCCTGCTGACCGCCCTGGTGCATCCGAGCGTCGTGTATCAGACGCTCGGCATTGGTATGTTCGCTGTCGCGATGTTTTCGGTGGGGTGGAGTTACTTCGCGTGGAAGCGCGATCCGGACGCTTTGGGGAGGGATGCATGAATTATCGCATGCTCATTGGCTCGATCACTGTCGCTGTCGCTGTCGCCGTCTTGCCGCTGCCGCCATGCCAACTTCACGCCCAGACGCTGCCCGAGGGCGTTGTCGAGCGCGAGATCACGGTGCCGGGTCCGGTGCCGCTTCCGGGCACCTTGACGCTGCCGGTGGGGAAGGGCCCCTTTCCCGGACTCATCCTGGTGCATGGATCGGGGCCCGGAGATCGCGACGAAACCATTGGCCCCAACAAGCCGTTTCGCGACCTCGCCTGGGGACTCGCGCAGCAAGGCATCGTGGTACTGCGCTTCGACAAGCGCGCGAAGGTTCAGGGCGCCTGGTACGCCGGGAAGAATTTCACGGTCTACGACGAAACGATCGAGGACGCGCTCAGCGCGCTCACCGTCTTGCGCCATGAGCCTGAGGTCGACGCCCGACGGACCTTCCAGCTTGGTCTGTCCCTCGGCGCCATGCTCGCGCCGCGCATCGGGAAGGCCGACGGGAAGGTGGCCGGCATCATCATTATGGCGGGTGCGACGCGCGTGCAGGTGATGGATCAGATCGAACGGCAACTCAAGTATCTACTGTCCCTCGGCGGGCCGGATTCACTGGCGCTGACGGCACAGCTGGCGGGACTGGCGCCGCTCATCGCGCACGTGAGGGCGCTCAAGCCATCGGATTCAAGCGATGCGACGCCACTGCCGGGACTCGGCGGCACGGGGACGAAGTACTGGCTGGACCTGGCCAGCTACGACCCTGCAGCGACGATGCGTGATCTCCATATCCCGGCGCTCGTGCTGCAGGGCATGCGCGACTTCCAGGTTGCGCCGGATCAGCTCGACGACTGGCTCCGAGTCGTCGGTCCGCGCACCGACATCACCGTGAAGCGGTATCCGTCCCTCAGTCATCTGTTCATCGCTGGGACCGGCACACCGTCCCCGGCCGACTATGCCACGGCCGGACACGTCGATCCGCAAGTGATCACGGACATCGCCGCATGGGTGCGGGCGGTCGACAGCAGGAAGTGAAAGCGGAGGGATCTCTTGGTCCGCCGGAGTCAGCAGCTACGTCCGGCGGCGGTTCAGGGCGAACTCCATCGCCACGGCTGCCAGAGCGGCCCGCTCACACCGATGCTGGGGGGCTCCCGACGCTTCGGTCATCCGCGTGCGGGCGATAGAGCCGCACTCTGACCTTTTCCAGGGTAATCAGGCCGCCGCCGATCATCCGGTCGAGTTCGGGGAAAATGGCCTCGATGCGGTCCTCGGTATCGACGCATTCAACCACGATTGGGAGATCGAGCGACAGGATTTCGAGCCGGTCGGTCCGGAGCCGGGCACTGGCGCCGAAGCCCATGATACCGCGATACACCGTGGCGCCCGCATAGTGGTGGCCGCGAAGCAGCTCGACGATGGCCTGGTACAGTGGTTTCCCCTGCCATCGGTCGCGTTCGCCGAGATGAATCCGCATGAGTACTCGTTCGCCGGTCTCCGCTTCCATCGCTTCCCCCCCCGCCGCGCGGCCGACCACGCCGCTGATCCTACGCCGACTTGCCGCGCAACGCCACGAGCAGCGCCTGCGCTACCGATGATCCGATCCAGACTGCCAGGAAGCCGAAGACTACGCTGGTGCCGACATATAGGCCGGCTCGGCGAACGGCTCCTTCCTCGAACGCCGCTATCGTTTCCCAGGCGAAGGTGGAGAACGTAGTGAAGCCGCCGCAGAACCCGGTGGTGAGCAGCGCACGCGCAGCCGGGGAGAACTCGCCAGTGTCGAGGATGACTCGCATCAGGAAGCCGATGGCAAGACATCCGGCCACGTTCACAAGCAAGGTGCCCATCGGGAAGGCGGTGCCCATGCGTTGCGACACCGCACCCGTCAGCAGGTACCTGGCAACGCCGCCCACAGCACTTCCGAGGGCAACCGACGCCACGACATCGAGCGGACGTGCCATCGCTCTCCTCAACGCCAAAGGCCACAACCATACGGCTGTCGCATCCTCCGGCACGACGTTATTGGCTGACCGCCCGCGTGCTGGAGTCCGGGATGCCTTGCTCATCGGTGGATGGACCCTGCGGCGTCCTGCCGGTCGGCGCGAAGACCAACGCTGCCGACCCCGCGAACGTGAAGACGGCGGCATAGCCGAAGCCCGCGGCAATCGACACCCGCGTCCACAGCAACCCGACGACGATACTGGACAGCAGGTCGCCGAAGGAGTTCACGGTGGCGAGCGCGCCATAGCCGGCTCCGCGGTTCGCCAACGGCAGCAGGTCCGCCGCCAGTGCCCGTTCCATGGTGCCGACGATAGCGATGTAGAGGCCGGCGAGCCCGAACAGCGCACCGAGCGCGACAACCGTCGGCGGAACCGCCAGAAAGCCGAGACACATCGCCGCGAAGCACGCGTAGCCGACGGCGAGCAGCAACCGCTTGTTGATGCGATCACCGAGCGCGCCAAGAGGATACGACGCTGCCGCATACACGACATTGTGAAAGATGTAGAGTGCGATGGCGGTTCGGCCTGCCGCGACAGCACCGCGGGCCGGCGTGAGCAGCACGACCGCTCGGAACACGAGCAGTGTATGCGCGAAGTTCCCCATCCCGAACACACCCACGGCTGCGACGTATCGCCAGAACGGCCGCGGCAAATCACGAAGCGCAGCCCTTAACCGAAGGCCCGGCTGCGGTGCGCGTGGAATGTCCTGGATGACGAACAGCGCGAACCCAACCGTAATCGCGCCGGGGATGAACGCGATCAGGAAGATGTGGCGTAGCGCGATGACGCCGACCAGCGAGAATGCGATCGCCGGGCCAAGCACTGCCCCGAGGGTGTCCATGGCGCCTTCGAACCCGAACGCCCGTCCGTGGGCTTCGGCCGGCACGCTTTCCGACAGCAGCGCATCCCGCACCGGGCCGCGGGCGCCGCGCCCCATCCACGCCACCGTTCGAATCACCACCATTTGCCACCACGCCGTCACAAACGCGAAGCTGCCCATCATCGCGGTCACAACGTAGCTGACCGCGAGGATCGGTTTGCGCCGGCCGATTCGATCGCTGTACACCGACATCCACAGCTTGAGCAGGCTCGACGCTGCGTCAGAGACGCCTTCGATTGTGCCGAGGGCGATGGCGCCGCCGCCGAACGTGGCAAGAAACAGCGGCAGCACCGCGGTGGTCAGCTCATGGCCCATGTCGGAGAACAGGCTGAGCGCGCCAATGGCGATGACGTTTCGCGTCAGCCACCGGCGGGTCATTGGGGAAGGCACCGTGCTCAGCGGACGACCAGCACCGCGCTGGGCGCCCATTCGACCATCCGGTCAGCGGGACGCGCCATCACCCGTCTCGGTGCCGACAAGCACTCGCAATGCGTTCACTTCGGCCTCCAGGTGGACCAGCCACGGATCGAGCACGGTCGGCAGGCGCGGATCAACATCGCCATACGCGGCCATCGCCGCTGCGTGACAATCCTCGAGCCGGACTAGCGCCGACGTCAAGTATGCGGCAGCGCGTCGGCGCAGCGACTCGGAGTTGCGAGGCATGCCGAGGCGGCCGAGGTCGTTGCCCAGACGCGTCCGGAGTGCCTGCGCCGCCGCCAGGAGCTGCAGCGCCACCGCCGCGGGAATGTCTCGCTGTTGCGGCCGCAGGAAGCGCGGCGCCGCGTCACCCCGGGCGCCACCGGAGGCACTGGCAATCACCTCGAGGAGCGCGCCGTCTACCTGGTCCAGCACGACGGCCAGATGGCGCCGCTGCTGCTCGTTCAGTGGGAACATCATCCGAGTTCTCCTGCCTCCTCCGACAACGGTGTGTGCGCCGGCACCTGTCGCGCCGCGCTGGGCAGGAAGAACCGCTGCGCCACCAGCGTGGGGATGATCGCGCTCGCAATCACCGTCGTGACCAGGACGGTGTACTGGTCCTGGCTGATGATATGGTTGGTGAGGCCGAACAGCGACGAGATCGTGCCGAACGTCAGGCCCGTCGCCATCAGGAGCGTCGTGAACGCACCATCGCGCGGTGCAAACCCGAACTGGCGCGTGAGCGGCCAGATGCCGATCACCTTGGCAATCATCTTCACCGCCAAGAACGCCGCGATCAGAAGTGCGCCGCTGCGCACCGCCGGCAACGACACGAACAGGCCGGCCTTGATGAAATAGAATGGTGTCAGCATGGTGAACGCGATGGCCCGCATCCGGTCCATCAGGATGCGATCGCGCATGAAGACACCCGCGATCACAAGACCTACGAGATACGCCGGCAGCACCGCTTCGCTCTGCGCGAGGTTGGCCAGCCCGCCCAGTGCGAACAATACCAGAAAGATGAACTTGACCTCGGGCTCGCTGATTCGGTGTCCCAGACGACTGATGACCAGCCGCGTCATGCGCGGCAGCTGCCAGAGTACCACGGCGGTTACGCCGACGAACAGCACCATCCACGCATTGAATGCGGCAAAGATCAGCCCGAGCGCCAGTACGGTTCCGAGGTCGGTGACGAAGCACGCCGCGAGGATCAGCTTGCCGAGCTCGGTGCGATTGAGTCCCGTCTCGAGCATGAGCGCATAGACCACCGCGACCGAAGTCGTCGACAGTGCGACCCCCGCGATGCACGCGGCTCGCGGTTCCCAATGTCCGACCCAGCGGGCGAAGGCGAGCGCGCCGAGGAACGGCAGGAGGAAGGAGACGAACCCGATGGCGAGAGCGGGTCGCAGGTGTTTCCTGAGCGACACCGGATCGATTTCGGCGCCCGCCAGGAACGTCAGCAAGCCCGAGCCGAATGTGGCGAGAAAATCGATCCACGGTGCCGTGTGGATGCCGAGGAAGTTGCCGGCGAGCACGCCGATGAGAATCTCGATCAGCGCCACGGAGATGCCGAGCCGGATCGAAATCAGGCTCGCCAGAAGCGCGAGTCCCATCCATGCCGCCGCGACCAGCCAGATGTTTGAAGTCATGGAGCGCACTCCGCAGGCCGCAATAGGCCGGTGTGAATGCCGGTCGTCCCGGAGGAGTGCATGGAACGCAAAAACTCCCGCCGGCCGATCCGGGCCTGGCAGGAGTCATCAGCCGCCTGGTGCGGCAGTTCGGGTGAACTCCATCACCCACCGTCTTCTGCTGGTACGCTACCGGGCTCCAAGGGCTTCGTCAAGCCGGGCCGTGGGCGATCGGCCCCGCATCACGAGGCGCGACCGACGAGTGATCCCTGATCACGGCGCAGCTTCGGCTCCATCTTGACCCGCAGTTGCCCACACGCCGCATCAATGTCCAGCCCTCGGCTTCTCCGCACGACGGCGTCGATACCTCGTGCCGTGAGCTCCTCGCGGAACTGGCGAATCCGGGTCGCAGTCGTCGCGGAGAGATCGGGATTGCCGCCCGGGTGCAGCGGCAGCAGGTTGACGTTCGCGCCAAGCCGGCGGGCGAGTGATGCGAGCGCCACCGCATCGCGCTCGCGGTCGTTCTTGCCCGCCATGAGGACGTACTCGAACGTGATCCGGCGGTGAAACGCAGTGGCCGCTTCGAGCACATCCTTCAGCGGGTATTTCTTTTCGATCGGCATGAGCGCGAGTCGATCCCGCGCGTGTGGCGAATGCAGTGATATCGCCAGGCGGAACTGCTCCGGGCGCTTGGCGAGTGCGAGCATGCCCGGCACGATGCCCACCGTAGACACCGTGATATGGCGGGCGCCGATGCCGAGCCCTTCGGGACTGTTGAGGATCGTGAGCGCGGCGTCGACCGCGTCCCAGTTGAGCAGTGGTTCACCCATGCCCATGAAGACGATATTGGTCGGCTTGTCCGCCGGATGCCGGATGACGATTTCCCGTGCCTGCGCGGCAATTTCCCAGGTCGCGAGATTCCGCCGGAATCCCATGCGACCGGTGGCGCAGAAGACGCAGCCGAGCGCGCAGCCGGCCTGCGACGAGATGCAGAGCGTTCGCCTGGTCGCGGTGGGGATCAGCACCGATTCGACCTTCTCTCCGTCGGCCAAGGCCCACAGAAATTTGCGAGTACCGTCCTGCGATTGTTGCACGACTTCGGGCACCAGGCGCGGCAACGGCAGCGCGTCATCGAGGCGATCGCGCAGCTCGCGCGGCAGCTCCGTGGCGTCTTGCCAGCTGGCAATCGGCGCCACCCACAGCCGGCGCAGCAGCTGCGCAGTGCGGTAGCGCGGCAGACCCTGCGCGGCGACCCAGTCGGTCAGGCGCTTGGCCGCGTCGGCGGGCGTGAGATCGAGAATGGTCGCTTCGGTAGGCATGATCGCGAATACTAAGCAAACGCGGTCCACTGACCCGAGATCGGCGAGAGATGCTCCGGTAGGGCGGCCTCGGTTCGCCAGCGGCCGCTGTGTTGGGATAGGGACGGGCGCGCAAGACTTGCGGCGGCCGCGCCAGCGAACCGCCGACGCCCGCAGGGAGCAACTCTCGCCGGTCTCGGGTCAGCTCCCGGTCAAGATGCTGTATCTGACTGCCATGAAAAGTGTTAGCGATAATCATCTGAAGTATTATCTCAGCACACTGCCGACCGCGATTTGTTTGGCTGACCGCTGGCGCCGGTTAGCTTTGGCGATTCCTGTTCACCAAGAGCCGCTCCTGACCGATCGCCCGCCGTCGCTCGCCAGTACCTCGCTTCGAACCCACCGCTGTGGCTCCTTGACCCGGGACGATGTCGGCCAAACCGTGCGTCTGGGCGGCTGGATCCACCGGCGCCGCGATCTCGGGGGAATCGTCTTCCTGGACCTCCGCGACCGCGACGGATTGGTGCAACTCTCTTGCGACCCGCAGTGGACTACCCCGGACATGATGGCGGCGGCCGCTGCCGCATCGCCGGAAACCGTGGTCCTGGTTGCAGGCGTGGTGGCCGTGCGCCGGGAGCCGGCGCCTGACGTCGGCATGGCAACGCGTGAAATCGAGGTGCAGGTGCAGCGGCTCGAGGTGGTCGGACCTGCGACGACGCCGGCAATTCCGGTGGCGCGTCGGGAGGGCGAGGAACCGGCGACCGAGGAACTCCGGTTGCAGCACCGCGTCCTGGACCTGCGCCGTCCGGAGCTGCAAGCGAACCTGATGCTGCGCCATCGACTCCTGCAGCGGGCGCGGCATACGCTCACTGAGCTCGGGTTTCTCGAAATCGAGACGCCGATTCTCACCAAACCGACGCCCGAAGGCGCACGGGATTACTTGGTGCCAAGCCGGATCCACGCGGGCGAGTTCTACGCGCTGCCCCAATCGCCGCAGATCTACAAACAGTTATTGATGGTCGCCGGCTTCGACCGGTACTTCCAGCTGGCGCGGTGCTTCCGGGACGAGGATCTGCGCGCCGATCGCCAGCCGGAGTTCACCCAGATCGATCTCGAGGCGTCATTCGTCGGGCAGGAGGACGTGCTGCCGCTGGTCGAGCGCGTGCTGGTCGACCTCTGGGCCGAAGCGGGGCACGCGGTGGCCACGCCGTTTCGGCGGTTGCCATACCGCGAGGCGATGGAGCGCTATGGTATCGACAAGCCGGATCTGCGCTTTGGCTTTGAGATCGAAGACATCACCGATCGCGTCATGCCGGGTGCGGGATGGGTGAACCTGGCCGTCGACGCCGGCGGGCGGGTGCGGGCGATCCTCATGCCCGACGGAGGTAGCCTGTCGCGGCGAGAAATCGACGCACTGGTTGAGGCCGCCAAGTCGGCCGGGGCCGGCGGCCTTATCTGGGCGAAGCGCACGGACCAAGGCTGGGAAGGCCAGGGCATCAAGGCGCTTCCGGCGCTGGCGACCGCGCCCGAAAGAGTCGCCGCCGCGGTAGGAACGCTCCTGCTGGCCGTGGCTGACGCCGATGCGATCACGTCGCCGGCGCTGCACGCGGTCCGCAGCCTGCTCATGCGCCGACCCGGCGTTACGCCGCGGTCGGCACACGCGTTCGCCTGGGTTGTGGACTTTCCCCTGTTCGAACGGGAGCCGGCGACCAACGAATGGGTGTTCACCCACCATCCTTTCACGTCACCTCATCCCGATGACACGGCATTCCTGGAGAGCGAGCCCTGGCGCTGCCGGGCGTTGCACTACGACGCGGTGTACAACGGCAACGAGCTCGGTAGCGGCTCGATCCGCATCACCGACCCGGCGCTGCAATCCGCCGTGTTCCGGTTTCTCGGCCTGTCGCCGGAGGAGCAGCGGCGCCGCTTCGGCTTTCTGCTCGATGCCCTCGCGTCGGGTGCACCGCCGCACGGCGGCTTCGCCCTCGGCTTCGACCGGATCGTGATGCTGCTCGCGGGGGCGCCGTCGCTGCGCGATGTCATCGCATTCCCCAAGACGGCAGCGGCGCGCGCCCTCCTCGAGGGGGCGCCAACCCTGGTGAGCGCCGCCGACCTCGCCGCGCTGCACCTGCAGTCCATCGCCGACCGCAGTTCATGAACGACGACGATGCCCGCGTCAACCTGGGTGCCGAGGGTGCCGATCCGTTGCTCCTCGCCGGCGTGAACGATGCGAACTTTGCGGAGCTGCAGCGGGCATTGGGCGTACGCGTGTCCCAGCGTGGCGATGCGGTCATGATGCGCGGCAGCGCGGACCAGTTGGTTCGTGCCACGCCGGTCATGCAGGGGCTGATCGAACTCGCGCGCAGCGGGCAGTCGGTCGCCGCCGAGGACGTGTTCCGGATCGCCACCGAGGGCCACGTCGGCGAACTCGGACCTTCGGGTGACGCGGGGAAGATCGTGCTGCCGGGGCTCCGCCGCGCGATCATGCCCAAGACACCCGGACAGCGCGCATACCTCGGGCTGATTCAAGGGAACGATATCGTGATAGGTATTGGCCCTGCCGGTACGGGAAAGACGTATTTGGCGGTAGCCAAGGCGGTCGAGGCGCTGGCACGCAAGCGCGTCAAGCGGATCGTTCTGGCACGACCGGCGGTGGAGGCGGGTGAGTCGCTCGGCTTCCTGCCCGGCGACCTGCAGCAAAAGGTCGATCCGTATCTCCGACCGCTCTACGATGCGCTCGAGGACATGATGCCGCATGAGCGGGTGCAGAAGGCGATTGAGACCGGCGCCATCGAAATCGCACCGCTGGCATACATGCGCGGGCGCACGCTCAACGACGCGTTCATCATCCTCGATGAAGCGCAGAACGCGACTGGCGCCCAGATGAAGATGTTTCTCACCCGCCTGGGGGTGAACAGCCAGGTCGTGGTGACCGGGGACAAGACCCAGATCGATCTGGTGACGCGCGAGGATTCGGGGTTGCTGCAAGTCGAGCGCATCCTTCCGGGAATCGACGGCATCGCGTTCCACTACCTCACCGAGGCCGACGTCGTTCGGCACCGACTGGTGAAGGACATCATTCGCGCGTACGCCGACGACCAGGCAGGTTGATGCCGGCCGCTGGTGAGTCGGAGGTGGTCGTGAGCGGCATCGCGACTGGAGTGCCGGACCGGACGGTTCGCGTTGCGGTGCGGCAGGTGTTGCGGCGGGAGCGGCGCCAGGCGCGGATCGCGGTGACGTTCGTCGGCAAGCGACAGATGCGCCTCCTGAACGCCGAGTACCTGCGCCACGACCGGCCGACCGATGTGCTGTCCTTTCCATTACTGCAGCCGGACGGCTCGTTGGCCGGAGACATCTACGTCTGTCGTTACATGGCGGCGCGCAACGCCCGGCTGCACCGGGCGCCGGTGCGTGAGGAACTGCTGCGCCTGGTCGTGCATGGCACGCTGCACGTTCTGGGGTGGGATCACCCCGCCGGAGCCTCGCGCAACCGGTCGGCGATGTGGCGGCGCCAGGAACGTTACCTGGCTGGCTGCGTGTGACCGAACTCTTTCGTGGCCTGCCGGCGCTAGCCGGCCTGGTGATGCTCGGCGCCGCGCTCGTCGCGCTCGCTGGTGAAGGCGAGGCGGAGCTGGGTGCCCGTGCCCTGGCTCGCGAGCCAGGGCACGATCGCGTCCCGCTCGCGCGGTCACTGCACATCATGCATATCGCCCTTCTCACCGTGGCTGCCGCGATAGCCGCGACCGCGGTGGCCTGGTGGACATATCCGCCGATCATGGCGTTGATCCGGGTGATCCTGGTGACGTTGCTCGTGTGGGCGGTCGGAGACCTGGCTCCCCGATTGCTCGCCGTACTGGCGCCGGAGCTCGTCCCATACGCGAAGCTCGTCGCGGTGCGCGCCGTGCCGGTATTTCACCCGTTGCTGCTGCTCGCGGCGCGGGTCGATCCCGGACACAGCCCGCCGGGAACGTCAGCGGCGGGGCGCGACGGTGCCCCGACCCCGCACGACATGGCACTGGGCGTGTTCTCCCTGTCCGCGATGACCGTGTCGGAGGTGATGACGCCCCGTATCGATATCATCGCCGTTGACGTGGCCGAGCCCGAAGCCGAGGTGATCGCCACGTTGCGGCGGAGCGAACACGCCCGCCTGGTCGTGCTGGACGGACATGCCGACGCGGTCGTCGGCATGCTGCACGCCAAGGACATGCTGCCGCGGCTGCACGACGGTGCAACCGCGCACGAGCCATGGCAGCACCTGATTCGCCCAGCCGGCTTTGTGCCCGAGGCGAAGCGGCTCGACCGGCAGCTGCGGGACTTTCAGCGCGGCAGCGGTCACCTGGCGATCGTGGTTGATGAGTTTGGCGGCACCGCGGGCCTGGTGACGCTGGAGGACATTCTCGAGCAGATCGTTGGCGAGATCCAGGACGAGCACGATGTCGACGAGGTCCAGCCGTTGCTCCGCCACGCCGACCGGCACTACACCGTGCAAGGTGGCGTGCCGCTTGCCGATCTCGAAGCGGAACTGCAGCACGACTTTGGGCAGGAACAGGTCGCCACCGTTGGCGGGCTCGTGCTGGCGGAGTTCGGCCACGTCCCGCGGGCGGGCGAAGAGCGCCTGATCGACGGATGGCGGTTCGTCGTCGAGGCCGTGGCGCGCCGCCGCGTCGGTCGCATCACGGTCTGGCCTCCCCCCACTCCGGATCACGAGGGCCGGTCGTGAAGTGGCTCCTCCTGCTCGCGGGGCTCGCGCTCGCGTTCGTCGGGTCGGCAAGTGCAGCCGCGCTGGTGACCACCGCACGGGGTGCCCTTGCCGAGGCGATCTCGCGCCGGTTGCGCGGCACGCGGGAGTCGCTCGCGTGGCTCGCCACCACGGAGCGCCAGGTCGCTGCCGCGACAGCTGGGGCGTCGTTTGGCGTCGGGCTGGTTGGCGCGGCGATTCCCGGACTCTTCAGCCGGGCGAGTCTGTTCGAACTGGGCTTGTTGGTGTTCCTGGTCGGCGTGCCGGTGACATTGCTTGGCGGCTACCTGTTGCCCCGCTGGCTGACCCTGCCGCGAGCCGAACGCGTGGTGGAACGCCTGCAACCGCTGCTCGCCGGCTGGACCGCAATGCTCGGCGTCGTGCTGCCTGCCCGCAGCGCTGACCCGAGCGACGACGTGCGCGCGCTGGCGCGCGAAGGGTCGGCATCCGGTGTTGGCGGCGAAGAACTGGTGATGGTCGGCGGAGTGATGACCTTCGCCGGGCGCCCGGTGCGCGAGGTGATGACCCCCCGCACGGAGGTGGTAGCGATTCCACAGGACGCCGCCTACAGCGACGTCGAGGTCGTGTTTGCCGAGAGCGGCTACACCCGGCTTCCGGTGTACGGCGCGACGCTGGACGAGATCGTCGGAATGGTGCATGCGTTCGACCTGTTCAAGCACCAGCCGGGTGACCCGCTGCCGTTACGCCCGGTTTCGTTTGCGCCGGCACTGCGCCCGGCCGGGGACGTCCTCGTCGACATGCAGCGCGAGCGACAGCATTTCGCCGTCGTCGTCGACGAGTTCGGCGGCACGGCCGGCATCGTCACGCTGGAGGACCTGCTCGAGGCACTGGTTGGTGAAATCGCCGACGAAGACGTGGCTGCACCGGCGCAACCAACGCCGTCGGGTGACCTGCTCGAACTCGACGGTGCCGCGGCACCATCGATCGTCGCGGAGCATTTTGGCGTCGACCTGCCGCCGACGAACGCGGCTTCGTTCGCCGGTCTGCTGGCTGAACTGGCCGGCCGTATTCCGCAGGCCGGCGAGCGCTTCTCGCTGCGCGGTCTCGATGTCGACGTGGTGCGCGCGTCGCCGACCAGGGTCGAGCGGGTTCTTATCCGGCGCGATGTCTCCGGTCAGGTCAGCCTTGACCGCGCCCAGGCGTGAGGTCCTCGGACCAGTCGCAATGATGGCGAGCGGTGTTGCGGCATGGCGCGCCGCGGCGCTGTCGCCCGTCCTTTGCCGGGAGTCGCGACGGGATGCTAGCTTGCGGCATGCGCGATGATGCGTTGACCGCCGCATTGCTGGAGGGAAACGTCGCCGCGTTGGCGCGTGCGGTCTCGATTGTCGAGAACGGGCGCGCCGGGTTCGAGGAACTGCTCGCGACGTTGCATCCGCGCCTCGGTCGCGCGCGGCGCATCGGCCTCACGGGACCGCCGGGGGCGGGCAAGTCGACGATGACCGAGCGCCTGGTCGCCACGTTCCGGATCGCGGGACATCGCGTCGCAGTCGTTGCCGTGGATCCGACCTCCCCGTTTACGGGTGGTGCGTTGCTCGGCGATCGGATCCGGATGGAAGCAGTCGCGCTCGACCCCGGCGTCTACATCCGGTCCATGGCGACCCGCGGTTCACTCGGCGGTCTCGCCACCGCGACGCAAGAGGTCTGTGATGTGCTCGATGCGGCGGGTTTCGACCGCATCATCGTCGAGACCGTCGGTGTCGGCCAGTCCGAACTCGATGTCGCCAGGATGGCCGATTCAACCGTACTGATCCTGGTTCCGGAATCGGGGGATGGCATCCAGACGTTGAAATCCGGCGTCATCGAGGCCGCTGATCTTCTCGTGGTGAACAAGGCCGACCGCCCAGGTGCGGAGAAACTGCGGCGCGAGCTGGAGATGTCGCTCGACCTGCGCGCCGGAAGGATGTCGCGCCACGGCTCGGCGCATCACGGTGCGCTCCGTTCCGGTCCAGCGCCGCAAGCGGCGACCGCGTCGGGCGACACGCCATGGCGGCCACCCGTGCTGTTGACGACGGCAGCGACGGGGGAGGGCATCGACACCATGGTCGCCGCGATCGAGCAGCACTGGACCTGGCTCGCCGAGAGCGGCACCCTCGAGCGGCGGCGGCGCAGCCGGCTTGCGCAGCGAACGCGTGACGTCGTCGAACGGGCGATGCACCGCTGGGTCTGGCAGGAATCGCACGCCGACGAAATGATCCTGGCTCGGCTCGACGACGTGTCCGCCGGCAAGACCAGTCCGTACGACGTCGCTGCCGAGGTCGTCGCTTCATTGAAGGAGGGTGCCCGGGTATGACGACTGTGGCTTCGCACGACACGCTGCTCGAGCGCCTTGCGCTGCAAGAGGACGAATTGGCGCGCCTGCGCCAGGAACTCGCGGCGTGGAAGGCCAAGGTCGCCGCGCTGCCCCATCGCAGCGACAGCGACTTTTCGACCATCTCAGGCCGCGAGCTCGATGCCGTCTACACGCCATTGGACGTGGCGAACATCGAACCCCTGCCGGGCGACTATCCCTACACCCGGGGGATCCATCCGACCATGTACCGTGGTCGGCTCTGGACCATGCGCCAGTTCGCGGGCTTCGGCACCGCCGAAGACACCAACCGCCGCTACAAGTACTTGCTGGAGCGGGGCCAGACGGGACTCTCGGTTGCGTTCGATTTTCCGACATTGATGGGATACGACTCCGACCATCCGCGCTCCGAGGGTGAGGTCGGCAAGTGCGGCGTCGCGATCTCGTCGCTCGCCGACATGGAGACGCTGTTCGACGGCATTCCGCTCGACCAGGTCTCGGTGTCGATGACCATCAACGGCCCGGCGGCGATTCTCTTCTGCTTCTTCGTCGCCGCCGCGGAGCGCCAGGGTGTGCCGATCGCCAAGCTGCAGGGGACCATCCAGAACGACATTCTCAAGGAGTTCGTCGCGCAGCACGCCTGGATCTATCCGGTCGAGCCGTCACTCAAGATCATTGTTGATCTGTTCGAGTGGACCAGTACGCACACGCCGCAGTGGAACTCGATTTCCATCTCCGGCTACCACATCCGTGAAGCCGGCGCCACGGCGGGCCAGGAGCTGGCATTCACGCTCGCAAACGGCTTCACCTATGTCGAGCGCGGCATCGCCCGCGGTCTGGACATCGACGCCTTCGCGCCGCGCCTGTCGTTCTTCTGGGACGTCCACAACGACTTCTTCGAAGAGGTCGCCAAGTTGCGGGCGGCGCGCCGGATCTGGGCCCGCCACCTGCGCGAACGCTATGGCGCCCGCGACGCACGATCGTTGAAGATGCGGTTCCACTGCCAGACCGCCGGTGTGTCCCTCACGGCGCAACAGCCGATGAACAACGTGGCCCGGGTGGCCTACCAGGCGCTCGCTGCGGTGCTCGGTGGCACGCAATCGCTGCATACCAACGCTCTCGACGAGACCCTCGCGCTGCCGACCGAACAGTCAGTGCGGGTCGCTCTGCGCACGCAGCAGATTCTCGCGTACGAAACCGGCGTCGCCAACGTCGCGGATCCACTGGGCGGATCGTACCTCGTCGAGGCGCTGACCGAACAGCTGGAAGCGGAGGCCGAGCGCATCTTCGAGCAGGTCGACTCGATGGGCGGCACGGTCGCGGCGATTGTCGCCGGCTGGTTCCAGCGGGAGATCGCACGGTCCGCCACCCGGTTCCAGATGGAAGTCGAAGCGGGGCGGCGCACTATCGTCGGCCTGAATGCGTTCGTCGAGGCCGACGAGCCGCCGATCGAAATCCTCAAGGTGGACGAAGGCGCCGAGATCGAGCAGCGCCGCCGCATGGCCGCGATGCGTGCGGCGCGCGACCAGCCTGCAGTCGACGCACGCCTCGCCGCGCTCGGCGCCGCGGCGCGCGAGGACCGCAACGTCATCCCCGCGATGCTCGATTGCGCGCGGGCCTACTGTACCTTGTTCGAAATTCGTCACGTGCTCGAGGAAGTCTGGGGTGCGTATCGGGAGCCGGTGTTCTTCTAGAGATCGGGAAGGAGCATTCGATGGCCAGCCGTCGGCACTCGGTGGACACACTAGACATTCTGCGCATGAAACCCGGAATCCATCCGGTCGTGAGCTGCTACCTCAAGCTGGAGCCGCGCGACCGTGCCAGGAAGAAGTACCTGACCAAGGCGAAGAACCGGGTCAAGCAACTGGCGTACGCCCTGCCGTCCATGGGCTGGGACAAGCACGGCCAGGAAGCGATTCGTGCCGACATGGCCCGGGTCATCGCATACCTCGCGGATGACGCCCGGCTGCCCGACGCACAGGGCGTCGCCATCTTCGCCAGCGAGCCGCTGGGCCTGTTCGAGGTTCGCCCGCTGCCGAGGGTGCATCGCTCCAGGCTCGCGGTGGAACGGACGCCGCTGGTGCGGGAACTCGCGGCGAGCGAGGCCGAATTCGGCCGGATCTTCACCGTGACGCTGGATCGAACGACCGCGCTGATCTGGGAGGTCACCGCCAACCACGCGAGGATGCTCCAGAAGGTCGTCTCCGACGTGACGCGAGGCATGCGCTATCACGCCGCCGGAGCGCGGGGTGACTCGACCGGCGAGCACACGTTTCACAATCGCATTCGTGACGAGAAGCGGCGTCATCTCGAGGCCGTCGCGCGCGCGCTGTTCGACCTCGATCGCAAGTCGCCGGGCCACCAGATCGTCATCGCCGGGCCTGGCAATGAAGCCGCCGCGCTGGAACCGTTCCTGCACAACTATGTTGCGGATCGTCTGATCGGCTTCGCGCGGCTCGCACTCAAGGACGCCCGGCCCGCCGCCGTGCTCCAGGTCACCATGGACGTCAAGGCCGAATTCGCCCGAGGCGCCGAGGCGCATCACATCGAGGAGTTGGCCGAAGGACTCGGCACCGGCTGGGCGGTCAACGGTGTCCGCGAAACGCTCAACGCGTTGTCGCACGGCCAGGTCCGGCTGATGCTGGTTCGCGGTGAGGCCGTCCTCGCCGGCTTCCGGTCGCTGAAGACCGGCCGGCTGTCGACGCTCGCTCGCGACTTGCGCGAGGACGGCCAGGTCATGCCGACGGCTGACGTGATCGACGATGCCATCGAGGAAGCGCTGCGTCAGCGCGTCGCGCTCGACGTGATCTATGATCCCGAGCCGGCGGCCGCGGTCGATGGCCTCGCTGGACTATTGCGTTTCAAGTGAATCCTGGGGGAGAGACTCGATGATGGTGGCCGCCGCTGACGCCCCGCCGCTGGCGCGGCCCATCCGGGTGCTGGTGGCAAAACCCGGTCTCGACGGTCACGACCGCGGCGCCAAGGTCGTCGCCGCCGCGCTTCGTGATGCTGGCATGGAAGTGATCTACACCGGGTTGCACCAGACGCCCGAAATGATCGCGTCGGCGGCCGTGCAGGAGGATGTCGACGTTGTCGGCCTTTCAATCCTGTCCGGTGCCCATATGACCCTCTTCCCGCGCGTTCGCCGACTCCTCGTCGATCAGGGACGCCCCGACATCCTGCTCACCGGCGGCGGCATCATTCCGCAGGAAGACATGACCGCGCTTCAGCTGCAGGGTGTCGGGCGACTGTTTGGCCCGGGCACGCCCACCAGCGATCTCATCGCGTACGTCCAGGATTGGGCGCGCGCCAACCTGCGCCACTGATCGTCATGACCGGACCGGCTGATACGCAGCGGGCGTCCCGCCTGCGGGCGCTTACGGACGACTATCTCGAGCTCGCGGCAAGGCTGCGGCTCGGCGGTGGAGCGAAGCGAGTCGAGAAGATGCACGCCAAGGGCCAGCTGTCACCCCGCGAACGGGTAAGCCAGCTCCTCGATCCGGGCGCGCCCTGGCTGGAGATTGGCCTGCTCGTGGCCTACGATCGCTACGGCGGCGATGCCCCGGCTGCGGGAGTCATCACCGGTGTTGGCCTGGTCTCCGGACGCGAAGTCGTCGTGGTCGCCAACGATGCGACGGTGAAGGCCGGGTCGTGGTGGCCGGAGACGATCACCAAGATCCTCCGGGCGCAGGAAGCCGCCATGCGCCAGCACGTCCCGATCATTTATCTGGTGGATTCGGCCGGCGTCAATCTCCCCTATCAGGAGGGCGTGTTCCCGGGTCAGTATGGCGCGGCGCGAATCTTCTACTACAACTCGCTGATGCGCCGCTACCTGCACGTGCCGCAGATCGCCGCGGTAATGGGTAGCTGCATCGCCGGCGGCGCGTATTTGCCGGCGCTGTCGGACGTCATCTTCATGGTTGATGGAACGTCGTTCATGGGGCTCGGCGGCCCGAACCTCGTCAAGGGTGCCACCGGGCAGGTCGTCGACGCCGAAGCACTCGGCGGCGCTCGTGCGCATACCGAGTTGAGTGGCGTGGCGCACTACCGTGCGACCAGCGACGGTGACTGTCTCCAGCGGATTCGCGAATACGTCGCCCGGTTGCCCGTGGCTGCCGCCCGACTGGCGGTCCCGACCGCTGGTCAGGCGCCGAAGACCGACGGCACGGCTCTGTACCCGCTGCTGCCGCACGATCACCGCTTGTCGTATGACATGCGACAGGTCCTCGACTGCCTCCTGGATGCCGGTGCGCTCGATGAGTTTCAACCGGATCTCGCCGGGGAGATGCTGTGCGGCCACGGCCGCATCACGGGCATTCCCGTTGCGGTCATCGCCAACCAGCGCGGACTGATCAAGGGGCGCGCGGGCGAGAAGCCGCGCTTCGGCGGGATCGTTTACGCGGAAAGCGCGGAGAAAGCAGCCTACTTCATCGAAACCGCCAATCGAGAGCGGATGCCGATTCTGTTCGTGCAGGATGTCAGCGGGTTCATGGTGGGGCCGGAGGCCGAGCACGAAGGGATCATTCGGGCCGGGGCCCGGTTCGTCGAAGCCATGGCCACCGCGCTGGTGCCCAAACTGGTGCTCACGGTCAACCACGCCTCCGGCGCTGGCTACTACGCCATGGCGGGGCAGGGCTTCGATCCGGACTTTATCCTGTCGTGGCCGACGGGACGCATGGCGGTGATGGAAGGCGAATCGGCGATCATGGCGGCGCACGGCACCGCCATCGAGAAGGCTCGCATGGAGCGGCGTGATGTGGATGCCGACACCCAGCGGTCGATCGACTCGATGCGCGTCGATTATGAGCATCAGCTCGACGCCCGCTACGCGGCCGCGCGCGGATTCGTCGACGCCATCGTACCGCCCGAGGAAACGCGGGATCTCCTCGCGTTTCTGTTGCGCGTCGTCGCAAACAACCCGGGTCCGCACCTGGGTCCGTTCGTGCTGGAGGGAGTTCGGTGATGGCGACGCCAAGACAGGCGCACCACTCCGGCTACCGCAGTCTGCTGGTTTCGGTCGTCGCGCTGGTTCTGGCATTCAGGCTTCCGGCGCAGCAGCCGTCCGTGACCACCAGACACGATGCGGCTGCCGCGGCGTTCGCGCACGGCCTGATGGCGCTGCATTCCGCCGGCGTCGACCGCTTCGCTGCGGACCACCCGGCCTGGGATGGGCGCGGCGTCCTGATCGCGATTCTCGACAGCGGTATCGACCCCGGTGTTCCCGGCCTGGCGACGACCAGCGATGGCACGCCGAAGATTCTCGACTTGCGAGATTTTTCACATGAAGGACGCATCGCCCTCCGGCCGATCACGGTGCGGGGTGACACGCTATTCATCGGCGATCGGCGCTTACTGGGCGGCGCGCAGGTTGCCGCGAGGGTTGTTCGCGACGCGCCCCTCTGGGGCGGCACCCTCATCGAGACTGTCCTCGGCAAGGCGCCGGCCGCAGACATCAACGGCAATGGCCGGGTTGGCGACACCTTGCTCGTCGTGGTCGGCAGGACGCCGGCCGGATGGGCGCTGTTCGCGGACACGAAGGGAACCGGAACTCTTGTCGGCGAACATCCGGTGCATGACTTCGCGCTGGCCCACGAGTTTTTTGGTTGGCACCAGCAGGACCGGTCGTCCGCGCAGGCGGTGGCACCGCCGGTTGATGTCGCGGCCAACTTCGCGGATTCGGCGGGGGCGCCACTGCTTGACCTGTTCTTCGACACCAGCAGTCACGGCACGCACGTGGCGGGCATCGCTGCGGGGCACGACATCTATGGAGTTACCGGGTTCGACGGTGTCGCGCCCGGAGCGAAACTCATCGGACTCAAGATCGCCGACGACGCACACGGCGACGTCAGCGTGACGGGGTCGATGGTTCGCGCCCTGGACTACGCCATCCGGTTCGCTCACGATCGGGCGATGGCGCTCGTCGTCAATCTCTCGTTCGGCGTCGGCAACGAGGTCGAGGGTACGGCACGCATCGACGCGCTGATCGACTCGATCCTGGCCGTCCACCCGGACGTAGTCATGACGGTGGCGGCCGGCAATGACGGCCCCGGCCTGAGCACCATCGGTTTTCCGGCCAGTGCGGCACGGGTGATTTCCGTCGGTGCAACGCTTCCGCTCGTCTTTAGCGGTGGAACCGTGAGCGACACGACCGCTGATCCGATCGCCTCATTCTCCAGTCGGGGCGGCGAGGTCGCCGGACCGGACATCGTCGTGCCCGGCGCCGCCTATTCGACGGTGCCCAACTATGCGGCGGGACAGGAGCAGGAAACCGGGACGAGCATGGCCGCGCCATACGCGGCTGGTCTCGCGGCGCGATTGCTTTCCGCACTGCCGGCCAGCAACCACCGTCTTGCGGCGCGAATGGTACGCCAGGCGCTACGATTGGGATCAAAATCGCTTCGATCCGGCGGCATCGCGGATCAGGGCGCGGGGCTGCCCGACATTGGTGCTGCGTGGGCCTGGCTCGCCATTTCACACGACCTCCCGGAGATCGCGGTCGACGTCGGCGGCGTATCGGGCCGTGGTGCGGTATACGCCAGCGCGCCAGCCGGCGCGGCGTCCCCGGGCCTGGGCGCACGCATCGTGCTGCGCCGCCTGGACAATGCCGAACCGCTCACGCTGCGGCTCCGGTCCGACTCGAACTGGGTGCAGCTGCCGGAAACGGTCGCGCTGACCAATGGTCGTGGTGAATTCACCGCCCGGCTGCAGCCGTCGCCGCTCGCCGCGTCGGGCGCGATCAGCGCGGCGATACGGGTTGAAGGCCCGGACGAAACCGCCGGTCCGGTTGCGGTGATCCCGGTGATCCTGCGCTCGGCCGTCCCGGATGCGGGCACGAAGTCACCGATCGTCGTGGCGCAACCGGCGGGCACCACTCGGCGCGTCTTCGTTCACGCCGATACCGGACGCGGACTGCAGATCGAGGTCGAGACCTTCCGCGCCGCCGACCACGTCACGGCCGCGCTTCACGAACCGGGTGGCATGCCGTTTCGTGACGGCGCCAGCATCACCGCGGGGTTTGGCGACGGGGCGGGCCTCTTCGACATTGGTGGTAACGACGTCGCCGGCGGCTGGTACGAGGTCGACGTCATGGCGGGGCCGCTCGCTTCAATTTCCGCCCGGCTGATGGTCCATCCAGCGCCACTGCGTCTGGGGGCCCTGCTGCTGCGCGATACACTGCACGTGACCGCGCGGAGCCTCGTCGCGGTACCGCTTTCGGTCCGGCTCCGCGCTGGGTTGATCGGCGCCGAGCGGCGCATCAACATTCAAAGGATGGGAGACGATCCGGTGCAGATCGCGGTGCCGGTGCCCGCCTGGGCCGCGCACCTGACTGTGGACACGCGCATGCCGCGCGAAGCATGGTCACGGTTCACCGACTTGGGGCTCTCCTTTCTCGACCGCCGAGGGCGCGAGCTCGAAAGCACGCCGATCAACTATGCGTTCAGCCGCGTCACGCCGGATCTCCCCGATAGTGTGGTCGGCGACACCATCGTGCTCGTGCTCTCACCCGGTTTCGCCGACCCGGCCGATCACGGCCCCTGGTCACTCGACGTCAGCGTCCGATTCTACGTCGCGACGCCGTACTCACTGGATGCCGGCGGTTCACCATACAAGCCGGTGGCGGCGGGGGCGTTGCGGGCAGAAGGGTTTGCCGCGGCAACCCTGCCGATTGCGCTACCACCGGAGTTCTTGCCGATCGTCACGGTGGTGGCCCTCGAGGGGACGGAGCACATCTGGACTCGCGAGCTTACGATCGCCCGACCTGCGAAGACGCCGTGACCACACGCACCGGCATCGTTCGCATCGCGGCGGGGCAGGGATTCTGGGGCGACTGGCTCGAGGCGCCTGTGCGCCAGGTGCGCGGCGGTCCGATCGATTACCTGATCCTCGACTATCTGGCCGAAGTGACGATGTCGATCCTCCAGAAGCAACGCAGTCGCGATCCGGAAGCCGGCTTCGCGCGCGACTTCGTAAGCCAGATGGAGCGCATCCTGCCCGAAATCGCCAGCAAGGGAATTCGCGTCGTCTCGAATGCTGGCGGCGTGAACCCGCGCGCCTGCGCCACCGCATTGCGGGCAGTGGCGAACCGCCTCGGCCTGGGTGCGCAGATTCGTATCGGCCTCGTCACCGGCGATGACCTGATGGATCGCCTGGATCAGCTGGTGGCAGGCGGTGAGCCGTTTGCGAATATGGAGACCGGCCGCCCCCTCAGTGACGTGCGCCAGCATGTGCGCGCCGCCAATGCGTACCTCGGCATGGCGCCGGTAGTCGAGGCGTTGCAGCGCGGCGCCAATGTAGTGATCACCGGACGCGTCACCGACACCGGCCTCACGCTCGGACCGCTGGTGCATGAGTTCGGCTGGGGCACCGGTGATTGGGACCGCATCGCATCGGGCACCATCGCCGGTCACATTCTGGAATGTGGCGCGCAGAGTTCCGGCGGCAACCTGCTCAAGGACTGGCGCGCCGTGAAGCGGCTCGAGGACGTCGGTTTCCCCATCGTCGAGGCGGAAGCCGACGGCACGTTCGTCGTCACCAAGCATCGCGGCACCGGCGGGGTCGTCAACATCGCCTCGGTCACTGAGCAGCTGGTGTACGAAATGGGCGACCCGACGGCGTACATCACGCCCGATGGCGTGGCCGATTTCACCACGATCAGGCTGCGGCAATCCGGGAAGGATCGGGTCCGAGTCTCCGGAATTCGCGGACGGGCGCGCACGCCGATGCTCAAGGTCTCGATCGCGTGGTTCTATGGATACAAGGCGGTCGGCACTTTGGTTTATGCCTGGCCCGATGCGGTGGCGAAGGCGAAGGCGGCAGACGCCATCCTGCGCAAGCGGCTCCGCGCGCTCGGTCTCGAGTTCGAACAGATCCTCACCGAGCTCGTCGGTGTCGACGCGACCCATGGCCGGCTCGCCGGCCCGGCGGACCCGGACATCGCCGAGGTCACGCTGCGGGTCGGCGTCCGGGCACGCGACCGCGCCCCGGTCGAACGCTTCACCCGCGAGATCGCGCCGCTGGTGCTGACGGGGCCTCCCAGTGTCACCGGGTTCGCCGGCGGTCGCCCGCAGGTGGAAGAGATCGTTGCATACTGGCCCGCACTCGTAGCGCGCGAACTGATCGAGCCGTCGATACGGGTGGAGCTCCTCTGATGTCGGCCACCACCATACAGCTGCGCTACCTCGCCCACGCGCGGTCGGGCGACAAGGGTGATACCGCCAACGTCGGGCTCATCGCACTCGCACCCGCGTTGTACGACGTTCTCGCCGAGCAGGTCACGGCCAGGCGTGTCGCAAAGCATTTCAAGGGAATGGTGAGCGGAGTCGAGCGGTTCGAGCTGCCGAACCTCAACGCGCTCAACTTCCTGTTGCACGGTGCACTCGACGGTGGCGGCACGTTGTCGCTCAAGACCGACGCGCAAGGCAAGGTCTTCTCCACGGCCTTGCTGCGAATGGAAATCACGGTGCCTCGCAAGCTGGCGAGGCGATGGCGTGCAGGCGATGACTGAGCCCATCCTGACCACGCTGACCAATGGCGTACTGACGCTGACGCTCAACCGGCCGGCCAAGCGCAACGCACTCGACACAGCGACGCTCGACGGCCTTGCCCAGGGCTTGGCGCGGGCCGACCTGGACCGGGACGTCCGCGTTGTTGCACTCCGGGGAGCGGGCAAGGACTTCTGCGCCGGTGCCGACCTGACGGAGCTGCTCGCGTCGGTCGATCGGTCCGCGGGGGAGAATGAACAGGCAGCGCTGGCGCTCGGCGAGATCTTCCTCGTGTTACGGCGCCTTCCGAAGCCAAGCGTGGCGATCGTCCATGGTCGGGCACTCGCTGGCGGGGCGGGGCTGGCTCAGGCGTGCGACATCGTCATCGCATCGGCGTCGGCACGATTCGGTTATCCCGAGATCGAGCGCGGGTTCGTGCCCGCGATGGTGATGACCATGCTGCGCCGATCGGCGGGTGAAAAGCGCGCCTTCGAGCTGGTCGCCACCGGCCGCCAGATTGCCGCCGAGGAAGCGCTTGCCGTGGGACTGGTCAGCCGGGTGATACCCGATGCGACCTTTGCCGATGACGTCGACAAGCTGCTTGCACGGCTTGCGGGCCTGAGCCCCACGGCATTCGCACTCACCAAGCAGCTGTTCACCGAACTCGAACAACGCAGCTTCACTGACGGGGTCCTGTTGGGTGCGCGGGTCAACGCGCTTTCGCGGACGACCGAAGACTTCCGGCGCGCCGTCACCGAGTTCCTCCGTCCATGATGCGGTTCACGTTGGCGACGGGCTTCATCGGCATGTTCCTCGCGATCACGGCGATCGCGCGGGATGACAGGCGGATCGCATGGGTCGCGATGATCGTGCTCGCGGTGACCCTCGGGCTGCGGGTGGCAGCACGGCGGCGGGAGAAGCATCACCTGGAGCCATAAGCCGCGTAATTTCCGCACGCCATCGCACCGCCGGGATCGCCGCCGCGACTGCAATCTCATCGATCTTCACGGCCCATGGCCTCCCCGCTCGCCCGCGCCCGCAATCTGCTCCAGAGCTCATTCGGGCACAGCGACTTCCGCCCGTTGCAGTCCCGGATCATCCATCACGTTCTCTGCGGCCGCGACGTGCTCGCGGTGCTACCCACCGGCGGTGGCAAGTCGCTCTGCTTTCAGATTCCCGCACTCGCCGTCGAGCGCCTGACGGTGGTCGTGTCGCCGCTCATTGCGCTGATGCAGGATCAGGTCGGCGGGCTGATTGGGCGAGGTGTCGCGGCTGCGGCGATCAACAGCACTCACGACGCCGCAACCCAGGCTGCGATCACGGCCGATGCCGCTGCCGGCCGGTTGAGGCTGCTCTACGTGTCGCCCGAACGGTTACCGCGGTTCGCCGACGAATTGCTTGCCCGCGGCGGGAGCGTAGGCCGGCTCGCCGTCGATGAAGCGCACTGCATCGTGGAATGGGGCCACGACTTCCGGCCGAGCTACCGCGCGTTGCAACGTTCGCGCGTGGTGCTCGGCAATCCGCCGTGCATCGCACTCACCGGCACCGCCACGCCGGAGGTTCGCCGGGAAATCCAGCGCTCGTTGGCGTTCCGCAACGACGCGCGGGAGGTCGTCGGTTCGTTCGACCGACCGAATCTTCGGTTCGAGGTGGTGCGGGTCACCGGTCGCGATGAGCGGCTCGCTCGCCTCGGCGCCCTGGTTCGCGCTACACGCGGTGCCGCGATCGTGTACGCACCAACCCGCGGCTTGGTCGAAGGTATCACGAGGGTTCTGGTCGAAAATGGCACCGCCGCCGCACCATACCACGCCGGTATGACCGCATCCGAGCGCAGCAGCGTTCTCCAGAGGTTTCTCGGTGACGAGGTGCGCGTCGTCGTGGCGACCTGCGCTTTCGGTATGGGCATCGACAAGGCGGCGGTTCGTCTCGTCGCCCATTGGACGATTCCGGCTACGCCGGAATCGTACTATCAGGAAGCTGGACGGGCGGGCCGCGATCGAGCGCCCGCGCGTTGCGTACTGTTTCATCACCCGGGTGACGTCGTGCTGCCGCGACGCCAGTTGGCGACCACGTTTCCTCCCGAGCGGCTACTCGAGCAGCTCTGGCGCGAGCCGTCGCTGCGCGCGCGTTATCCGGCCAGCGTGGTTGCCGCGGCCGACCGGCTCGGCGCCGAGCTGCGCCCCGATCGGGGCCCGGTTGACTGGGCGGGCGTGCGCCGCCGCCGCCGCGAGGCCAGCCGTCGTGTCGATGCGATGTCCGCATACGCGCGGACAGGCCGCTGCCGCCGACGGACATTGTTGAGTTGGTTTGGCGAGGAGATCCAGCGTTGCAACGGCTGCGATCGATGCTCGCCGAGACGCTGAGCTTGTTACCGAATCTTGTGCGTCACGCCATCCGGCCCGACTTCCCAGGTCGCCCGCGCCAGCCGCTCGTTGATCATGGTTGGCGGGCTCGCGCTGGTTCCTGCGGCGACGAGATTGCCAGCGAAGAGATCCGCCTGGCTGTAGTCGACCTGATACCCGAGATCCTTGAGGCTCGCGACGGTCATTTTCGACAGCGGCATCGGTACGCCCGGCGCTTCGATGTAACCCGTCATCAGTTCAGCGTGGAAAACCGACTCACGCCAATGGACGTCGCGGGTACCCGCGCCGCCGCCGTTCTCCAGCGGGACCGGGCGGCCGATGTACCCCAGTGCAGTTGCAAAGGGTGGCCACTGCGCCAGGGCCGCGGCGCCGGTGAAGATCGGGTCGTTGGTTCCGGTTCCGCTGGTGAGTCCGAGGTCGGACCAGCTGGTGCCAAAGCCGAGCACATGGGCCATCTCGTGGGTGATAGTCGCGACGAGCTGGCCGCCGCGTTCTAGCGCCGCCAGGTCGGCGGAATCGAACTGCATTGTGCCGACGGCCGTGAGGTCAGACGTCGATCGCTGCGCGCATGGGCCCGCCGAACCAAGGATCTGCCCCACGCCATCGATCGGTGTGACCTCGGCGAAGATCACGACGTCGGTGATGGATTCGCTCACCGCCGGTTGCAGCGGGACGCAGGCGCTTGCCGGCAAATTCACGGTGACCGGCGTGAGATGCGCCGTGATGATTCGCATCCAGCGCCGGGCCGCTGCCACGAAGGCATCACGTTCATCGGCCGTCATGCTGGTGAGGAAGCGAACGTCGATCAGAAACGATGCGGTCACACCGGTCGCACTGAACGTCAGTGGCGCGGCTCCAAGCCCGGTCGTCGCGGTCAGCGTGCTGCTGCTCGTGGCGCCCAGACGCCAGTCGGCGGGTGACGCAATGCCGCTGGCATCCGCAGTCGCCGTGCCGCCCGACACCGTGGCGTCGCCACTGCTCACGGTGAATGTGACCGGCACGCCGGCCAACGGCTGCCCGGCGGCATCGGTGACCAGCACCCGCGGCACCGCCGTCACGGGGAAGGAGAGATAGCCGGACTGGATGACCGCAGACATCGCACTGAGCGATGGTGCCGAGGTCAACGCCTGCGCGGTAAAGCTGACGGCGGGGCCGCCGGCGATGCTCGCCGTGAGCAGGTTGAGGCCCGGCGCACTGCCCAGCGTCCACGAACCGACCTGGGCGACACCGTTCGCATTTGTGGTCGCGGCCGCTCCGGCGACGCTCCCGCCGCCCTGGGCCACGGCGAACGTGACGCCGACTCCCGGAACCGGATTGCCGAAGCTGTCGAGTACTTGCACGCTGGGCGGCGGCGCGACGGCCTGGCCGACCAGTGCGAGGAATCCCTGTTGTCCCGCGGAGCGGAGCGAGACACCGGTGCCGGCCACTCCGGTGGCCGTAACGGTGATCGATACTGACGTGCCCGATACCGTGGCCCGAAGCGTGTTGGCGCCTGGCGTGGTTCCCAAGATCCACTCGCCCACGGTCGCGCGGCCATTGACGTCGGTGACCGCCGAATCTCCGATCACGGTTCCGCCGCCGCTTGCGATCGTGAACCGGACCCGCGCACCGGAGACCGCGCTGCCGCCGTCGTCCTGGACTCGCACTGCCGGCGCCGTGGTGACGCTGCTGCCGACTGGCGCCTGCTGGTTGGCTCCGGCGACGATGCTGATTGCTGCGGGGGCTCCCGCCACGACATCGTTGTTGCGGCAACCGGACCCGGCGATCAAAAGCGCCGTGACCAGGATCAGGATGTGGCTCTGCACGGCGGTTTTTTCAGGGCTCATGTGAGCAGTATCGTCGCAAGGCACGGGCCATGGGTACCAAGTGAACGGCGAGACGAACTCGATCACGCGATGCAAACCGGCCCCTGTCCCAACAGGGCGAGCCCGCGGCGGCGCCTGATACTGCACCACCTTGTCCTAAGTCGCGGCCTTACATAACTTTAGCCATGCAGCTCGCGTTCGACGGCAGCCTGGTTTCGTCCTGGTTCGGCAGAGCACAGCTCTTCCGCCGAGCTGCATATGAACGGCTTAGTATCCTCCGCCGGTTCCGCACGTCCGTTGCGGCGTATCGCCCCGGGAAAACACGACAGCTCCGACCCACGGCCTGCACCGGCCCGGCATCGGGCGCGTTCGACACGATCTTGTCGACCGCGTCCCGTGCCACCAGGCGCAGTCCCAAACGGCCGGGACTCTCGTTCGGGATGCGCCAGGATGTGAGTCGGCGGCCTCCGTCCCTTCAATTGGTGAGACGAGCGCTTGCGCGCTCGAGTCCTCCCAGAGACCTCCGTGAAGCGCGAAATCCTGATTTCCGGCACCCCTCGCGAAACCCGTGTTGCCATCCTCGAGGACGACCGACTCGTCGAGCTGCTGGTCGATCGCCCTGACCAGCGACGCACCGTCGGCGACATCTACTACGGCCGGGTAGACGCCGTGCTCGGCGGCATCCAGGCTGCGTTCGTCGACATCGGCCTGGAAAAGAGCGCTTACCTCCACGCATCGGATCTGCTCGAACCCGAAGAGGACGACGACCCCGAGGACCAAGCGGACGAAAACGCTGACGCCGCCGTCGACCCGGACGGCGAACCGGACGCCGAGTCCTCCGGACCGCCTGAAGCCGCACTGGTGTCCGGGAAGCGGCGCGGCGACGGCGGCCGGCGCGAGATCGGCGGCCGCCGCGCGATTCCCGATATCGCCGAGCGCCTCAAGAAGGGCGAGATGCTGCCGGTCCAGGTCACCAAGGAACCCATCTCGACCAAGGGCTGCCGTGTCACCGCGCAGATTTCCCTGGCGGGCCGCTTCCTCGTGTACATGCCCTACGCTACCAAAGTTGGCGTGTCGCGCAAGATCGAGAACCGCGAGCAGCGCGCCAAGCTCCGCGAGATGGTGTCCAAGCTGATGCCGCACGACGTTGGCGGCGTGATCGTGCGCACGGTCGCGGAAGGCGTCACCGAGGATCACTTTCGGCGCGAAATCCTGTCGCTCATCAACACCTGGAAGAAGATCAAGCGGAAGCAGTTGTACGCCCGCCGCGGACCGGCGCTACTGCACCGCGAAGCGTCGCTGACGCGCAGCCTGGTGCGCGATGTGTTTTCTGCCAAGGTTGATGCACTCTGGGTCGACTCGCGCGAACTGCACCACGAAATCAGCCAGTACCTCGAGCTCATCGACCCGGAACTGATCGAGCGGGTGCACTACTACGACGAACCCGCGCCGTTGTTCGACCGGTTCAAGCTCGAAACCGAGATTCGCGATCTGTTCCAGCCGCGCGTCGAACTGCCGAGCGGTGGCTATCTCATCATCCAGCCCACCGAGGCCCTGGTCTCGATCGACGTGAACACCGGCCGGTATACCGGGAAGCGCGATCCCGAGAAGACCATTCTGCGGACCAATATTGAAGCGGCTCGGGAGATCGCCCGGCAGATCCGTCTGCGGGATGTCGGCGGCATCATCGTCGCCGACTTCATCGACATGGAGACGAAAGCCAACCGCGACCGGGTCGTGCAGGAACTCCGCACCCATCTCGGTCGCGACCGCGCCCGCACTCGCGCCTATGCAGTGTCGGAACTGGGCCTGATCGAGATGACCCGGCAGCGCGTGCGACCATCGCTGTGGGCATCGATGACCCGCGAGTGCGCCATTTGCCATGGCACGGGCCGGGTGTTCTCACCCGAGGTCGTCACGCGCCGATTGGAGCGGGCGCTGAAGCGGGCCGGAACCGACCGCAAGGAACGCAAGTTGGCGATCCGGCTCCATCCCGATGTGGCGCTGTATCTCTTGGAAGAAGAGCCGAAGCTGGTCACCAGCCTGGGCAAACAGGGTGGCCTGGACCTCGAGGTGCGGGACGATCCCATGCTGCGGCTTGACGAATTCCGGCTGATGTCGCGGCCCGCGGGCAGGGATGTGACCGAGCTCTACTCGGTGGCATAGGATAGCGCCCTGAGGCATGAGCCTCCAAACGGTCGACTCGGCGAGGCACCCGGGGTCACGCGGCGAGGTTACGCCGCCGGCTCACGCCTAGTGCATCTCTCACGAGACTTGCCCTGCCCATGCTCCTAAGATTATCATTTCCGGCTACTTACGACGGGATTCAGTGGGCCATGTACGCCATTTTCAAAGCTCTGGGTAAACAGTGGCGCGCTGAGACCGGCGCGACTATCAAGCTTCCTTTGATGGAAGAAAAGTCGCCGGGCGACAAGCTGGTCTTCAATGAAGTGTTGCTGGGTGCTTCTGGCGACTCGATTACGACCGGCACGCCGACCATCGCCGGTGCGTCAGTATCCGCCGAAGTGATCGGCCACGGCAAGGAAGACAAGATCTACGTGTTCAAGTTCAAGCGCCGGAAGGGGTACCGCCGTAAGACGGGACATCGGCAGAAGTTCACCGAGGTTCGCATCACCGACGTCGTGCTCGGGTGAGGTGACAGATGGCACATAAAAAGGGCGTCGGCTCCAGCCGCAACGGCCGCAACTCAAATCCGCAATACCTCGGCGTCAAGCATTTCGGCGGCGAACGTGTAACGGCAGGTAGTATCCTCGTCAAGCAGCGCGGTACGCGGTTCCACGTTGGCAACAACGTGTTCAAGGCCAAGGACGATTCACTGCACAGCTACATCGACGGCGTGGTCAAGTTTGAGCGCAAGGATCGCGACCGCCTGAAGATCTCGGTGTATCCGGTGGCGACGGCGACGAGCTGACTCGTCGCGATAGATCAACGCGCCATGGGGCGCTCCAGGCTGGGGCGCCTTTCTTGTTGGGGCAGCCATGAGCCATGAGCCCGTGAGTTGAGCTAGCCTGCGCGACCCGAGCCGAATCGCACGCGCCAGCTACCACTCGGCTCCCGGCTCACGGCTGTCCTGCCGCAACCGCTCGGGCCAATCTCCGCACAACCCGTCCACTCCCAGCCTGGTCAAACGCTCTGCCTCGGCGCGATCGTTCACCGTCCACGCGACCAGCGCGATCCCTGCGCGCCGGCAGGTGACGACCAGCGCCTCGTCAATCAGGTACGCCTCCTCCCAGAGGGTCGTGGCGCCGGCGTCCCGTACCTGCCGGATCGGATCGATCGGATACGAACACGACAATACCCCCAGCGGCAGGTTGGCGTCGAGGTGACGAAGGCGGGCGATGATGCGATGGTCGACGGCGTGAACGTGGCAGCGAACGTCCCGGCACGCGCGAAGCTGGCTCACCAGGCCGCTGGTTGCACCGCGCGGCAGGCGCTTCGCCTCGATGAACACCTCAACGCCCCGCAGGCTCTCCAGTGCCTCCGCCAGCGTCGGTACTCGTGAGCCATCTTCGAGCCGGGTGGCGCGGACCATGCCAAGAGGTACTGCGCCGATCACTTCTCCCGAGCGCAGGGCCGGATCGTGATGCACCACGAATTCACCGTCAGCAGTCGTCTGGAGGTCGAGCTCCACGCCGTCGCAGGAGCCGGCGTGATCCGGTGTCGCGGCCATTCGAAACGCAGCGAGGGAATTCTCTGGCGCATGCGCGGATGCCCCGCGGTGTCCGATGACGAAGGGCCGACCCGCTGTGGGAAACTGTCTGGAATCCATGTTGATCCGGTGTTGACGGCGTTGAAACTACCTTGTGTGCCATATCATATCAACAATGTTTACAATGTGATGTGCGCTTTGTGCACAAGGACGGGCACTCCCATCCGCCGGACCGGGTGGATGGTGAGGGTGCTGCTTCGGATCGACACCTTCCTAACGAACCGCGTGTGGGGCCGTCGTGTCAGGAAGCGCTCCTATGGGTGGGTGGCCAGCCCGTGACGGATCCTGAACTGGTCGCTGCTTGGCGCGGCGGCGACGAGTCGGCGGCGACCCAACTGGTGCACCGTTATGCGGCGGCGCTCGGGCGCTACCTGGCCGCCTCGGGTGCGGCGAGCGCCGAGGTGGAAGATCTCGTTCAGGACACATTTTTCAAGGCGTTTCGTGGGCTGCATGGCTGGCGCGGTGATGGGTCGTTCCGGGGCTGGCTCTATCGCATTGCCGGCAATGTGCTGAAGGACCGGTTTCGCCAGAACAAGGGCCGCGTCTTTCTCGAGATCGAGGAGCACGACATTGTCGACGCGGCCGATCCGGCCGGTGAACTCGCGGCGGACGAGATGGGGCGACAGCTTCAGGCGGGCCTGCGGCGACTGCCGCGGCTGCAGCGCGAGGTGTTCCTGCTCCGCGTCCAGCAGGGTCTTGACTACAGCGAGATTGCGGCGTCGCTTGGCAGCACGCCGGGCGCAGCACGGGTGCACTATCATCACGCGGTCAGGCGCTTGAAGGAGTTGCTGGCATGATTGACTGTGAGGCGATGCGCGACCGGATGCCCGATGTGGCGCACGCCAGAGCGCGATGGACCGATCCGGAGGCGAGCCATCTCGACGCGTGCGCGGATTGCGCGCTGGAGTGGCGGATCGTCCGCGCGGGAATCGCGCTCGAGGCTGGAACGGTGGTCGTGACTGACCGTGTCGCCCGGTCGGTGACCGACCGGCTCCGCAACGCGGGACCGCCCCCGGGCGTCGTCGGCCGGATCCCCTGGCGGGGCGTCGTGATCGGGCTGATCGCCGCAGCGGCATGCGTTGCATTGATGTTTTGGGTGCCACTACCCGACCGTGCGGGGCGCAGACCGACCGGGGACTCCACGATCGCGGCGGCGATGCTGCCGGAGCTGCAGGGGCTCGATGAGTCGCAACTCCGATCGGTGCTGCAGTCGCTGGGTCCGAGTCCGGCCGATGCCACTCCCGGCGTGCTGCCGCATCTGGGGGATCTGACGGATAGCGAACTGGAGCAACTGCTCCGCTCCGAGGGGGGGCAATGAACATCGGTCGAGTCCAAGCAGCGATGATCGTGTCGTTGTTCGCCGTGGCGCCGCTCGCGGCGCAGCGGCCAGGGAATCCGCGCCCCGCGCGCGCCGCGCTCGTTCGGGACATCGAACAGATATTTCTCACTCGGGTAACCCGGGTGATGGCGCTCACGCCCGAACAGCAGCCGCGCTTCCAGCGAGCAGTGCTGGCCTGGGCCCAAAGGCGGGAGAGCCTGGAGACGGAGGAGCGCCAGCTCCGGCAGTCACTCAACCGGGAACTGACCCCCGGGGTTGCCGCCAATCCGGACAGTGTGTCTCGATTCGTGGACGCGCTCAACGCGAATCGCGTCGCGTACGCCGAAAGCTTCCGGGACGAGATGCGCGAGCTGGCTCCGATCCTGAATCCAGTGCAACGCGGGCAGTTCCAGGTCGCCCGTGACCAGCTACTGCAGAAGGTGCGGGAACTGCAGCAACAGCGCACCGGCGCCGGGTTTCGACCGCTGGTCGACCAGGAGCCTTGACGCAAGCGGCGTCGCCAGCCTTCGTTCGCCAAGGCCCGAGTGGCGGAACGGTATACGCGGCGGACTCAAAATCCGCTTCCGGCAACGGATTGAGGGTTCGAGTCCCTCCTTGGGCATTGCCGCACTCGCACGAACCCCCGCATTCGAATCCCCGGTTGACCGCCACTCGATCGGACGGCGCCTGGCTTCTCGTGACACCAACCACGGGAGCCGATACGGCGTCAGTTCATCCCAGCCGGCGCAACACCGCCGCGACCCGTCGCATCGGGCTCACACTGCTTAATGCTACCGCGTGCGCCTGATCGCAGGGGAGAAGATGACCGCTGGGCAGCGACGGCGGCTGCCAAATAGCATCGCCGCCTGCTCCTGAGCGCAGTCACGTTTATTTTCCCGCGCGGCGACACCAACGCGCCACGAGTGCCGCACCGTCGATAACCTACCTGGGAGCATCATGCCGCTCGTTGTAACGCATCGCGTCGCCGATGTTGCCGCCGTCAAGACGCCGCTACTGATCATCCCGGTTGCCAAGGGGGCGCTGCCTCCGAGCCTCGCGGCCCTCGATCGGATCAGCGAAGGTGCGCTCGGGCGTTGCTGGGCTGCGGGCGACTTCACCGGCGTGAAGGACGAAACCGCACTGCTGTATCCGGGTGGGAACGGCCCCGAGCGCGTGCTCCTGGTCGGCATCGGTGACGCCGATCAGGCCAGCGCGGCGACGTTGCGCCGCGCGGCAGCGATCGGCGGCAAGAAGGCGCGGTCGCTGGGGGCACCCGCTGCCGCTGTGGCCTATCTCCGAGACGTCGCACCGCGCGTGCCGACCGGCCGCGCAGCGCAATCGCTCGCCGAGGGCGTGCCGTTCGGAGCGTGGCATTTTCCCGATCTCAAGCGCCCGCCGGAGTCGCCGAAGCCGGCCTTCGAGCGGTGCGAGCTGATCATCGATGCTGCTGATGCTGAATTTGGCGCCGGGGTGACGCGCGGCAACGCCATCGGTGCGGGGCAGGCCCTGACCCGTGGCTTGCAGGTCTTGCCGAGCAACACCTGCACCCCGGAGTTCGTGGCCGCGCGCGCGCGGGAGATCGCCGCGCGCCATGGGTTCACCGTGACGGTGCTCGATCGGGCGGCGATCGCGAAGGCCGGTATGCGGGCGTTGCTGGCGGTTGCGCAGGGAAGCGCGCTGGAACCCCGCTTTGTCATTCTCGAGTATCGTGGCAGCACGGCGGCGCCGGTCGTTCTCGTCGGGAAGGGTGTCACCTTCGACACCGGTGGCATCTCGATCAAGCCAGCGCAGAGCATGGAGGACATGAAGTTCGACATGTCCGGGGCCGCGGCCGTGCTGGGCACCTTCGAGGCGCTCGGCGCGCTCAAGCCGAACCAGCATGTGATCGGCCTGATTCCGCTGTGCGAGAACATGCCGTCCGGGACCGCCTACAAGCCTGGCGACGTGGTGGGGTCACACCTCGGCAAGACCATCGAAGTCGTGAACACCGATGCCGAGGGTCGGCTGATCCTGGCCGATGCGCTCTCATGGGCCCGCCAGTACACGCCAGCGGCCGTGATCGACTGCGCCACCCTGACCGGCGCCATCGTGGTCGGGCTCGGCCACACGGCGAGCGGATTGATGGGCACTGACCAGGCCTTGGTGCGCGCCGTGCTCGCCGCAGGTGAGGCGGCTGATGAGCGGGTCTGGGAGCTGCCCTTATGGGATGACTACCGGGAGCTGATCAAGTCGGACATCGCGGACATGAAGAACTCCGGCGGGCGTGCCGCCGGCAGCATCACTGCGGGCTGGTTCCTCAAGGAATTTGCGGAAGGGTATCCATGGGCGCACGTCGACATCGCGGGCACGGCGTATGCCGACCGCGAGACGCCCACCCAGGTGAAGGGTCCCACCGGCGTGATGGTGCGGCTGTTCGCCGAGTTCCTGCTCGCCCGAACCTGACCATCACAATGCGTGCGCCGATCCTGTTCCGGTTGATCGGCGCACTCGCCATCGGTGTCGCCACGCGTTCGCCGGCCCAGGAGCCGGTGGTCAACCGGCCCCCGGACACCACCAAGGTGGACAGCCTGCGGCGACGGCGCGACACGGTGTCCGCGACCGACCGCCTGCTGCAGGTGCAGAAGGACCAGCGCATCCAGCTGCAACCAATGCCGCTCCCCGGCGGGTCGACAATACAGCCGGCCGGCACCCGCATTGTCCTCGATCGAGATTCGATCGAGTGGGCTGCCGCGCAGGACGTCGGCGAACTTCTGGCACGGGTGCCCGGCGTGTATCTCGAGCGCGGCGGGTGGATCGGCAGCCCGGTGTTGCCGAACTATCTCGGGCACGGTGCCGGGTCGGTGGAATACGTGCTCGATGGCCAGCCGATGCTGGCCATCGGTCCGGACTCGCTCGCGTTCGATCCATCGACATTCCCGCTCGGGTTCCTCGATCGTGTCGAGGTCGAGACGTCACCGGGGATGATGCGAGTCTTCCTCTTCACCCGACGACACGATCGTCAAGCGCCGCGGACCAAGATCGGCGCAGGGCAGGGTGACCGTGGCCTGGCTCGCTATTTCGCCGAGTTCGAGCGCCGGTACCCGAGCGGCATCGGGGTCGCTGTTGCAGCCGACTACTTCGGCTTGAACCCGAGCTCGGGCGGGACCGGCGGCAGCACCATGCCCAGCGGATGGTTGCAACTGAACTACGTGCCATCGCCGCGTTTCGGAGTGCAGGGCCAGATCATTACCCGGGACATCACGCAGAATCTCCTGTTGGCGGATGTCACGCACGACACCCTCAGCCGGCAGGTTCGCGGCGGGCGCACGGATGCCCAGTTGCGCGGGTCGTGGCGCGCGCGACCGGATGGATTGGGAGCCAGCGTGGACATGTTCGCTGCGCACACCGCGTGGTCCAGCGATTCCGCACCGGGTCACGAAGGCATCGGCGAGTACGGTGGTATCGCGGCATTGCGGCGGGCGACCTGGTCGGCCCAGCTCAGCGGCTGGCACTACACGCGCTGGACGTCGCTCGACAGCCGGCTCGATCTGGGTTGGGCGCCGACGGATTGGGTCAGCGGGTCGGTGCAGTTGGTGGCGCAACGGCACGACGGTGACCGGCGCGGTCAGTGGGTGACCGGCAGAATGGGAGTCAAGCTCCCCTACGGATTTCGGATCGGCGGCGCCATCAGTGACGGCCACCGGGTGCAGAGTCCGTCGCTCAGCGATGACCTGCCACAACGGTTCACCGACGGACAGGTCACGGCGGGGTTCGACTCACGACTGCTGACGATTGATGCCGGCTACGCGCGCGATGACGGCTGGCGGCCCAAGGCGTTCCCGGAGTTTGTCGCCATCACGGGCTACACGCCACTGCCCCGGACCGATTGGATAACGCTTCATGCGCGGCTCGCACCGGTCGGGTGGTTCACGCTGGAGACGGTGTATGAGGAACCGCGGGCCGGCCTGCCGGACGGCACGCCTCCGCAACACGCCCTCTCCACCGCCACGGTGCGGTCGCGCTTCCTGCGAAACTTTCCGAGCGGCATCTTCGGTCTGAAGCTGCAAGGCGTCGTGGAGACCTGGAGTCCCGGCATTGGCGGGCGGGCCGCCGACGGCACCGCGATCGCGCTGCCCGGCGCGACGTTCTTCCGGAGCATCATCGAGCTGCAGATCGGGCCGTTCTTCGCCTATTACGACCGGGTCAACCTCCAAGCGGTGAAAACCGGCTCGGTACCCGGATATCTCATCCAGCCTCTTGGCAGCACCTTCGGCATCCGTTGGGAGTTCTCCAACTAGGCTCTGAGCGGCTATCTTTCCCGGCTTTCTCGTGACCGGAGCCCCGCTTGGCGCTCAGCATGACCGGCTACGGGGCTGCCGAGGGCGATGTTGCCGGCCGGCGGGCCCGGGTGGAGATCCGGACGGTCAACCATCGCTGGTTCAACCTGGCCCTGCGGGTCCCCGCGGAGCTCGCGGCCATTGAGCCCGAGTTGCGGGACGCGTTGCGACGCCACTTTGAGCGCGGCCACGTCAATGTGCAGGTCCGCTGGATTGACGAACCAGCCGGCGCGGCGTCGATCGACATCGAGCGCGCGGCGGGAGTGGTGGCGGCGCTGCGCGAGTTGCAGCAGCGGTTCGGGCTCGATGGCGCGGTGACCGTCGATCTCGTGGCGCGTCAGGCCGACATCTTCGCCCTACGGCGTGGCGACGAGGGCCCCGTGGTAGCGTGGGAATCGCTGGCACCGGTCGTCGCGAGCGCCGCTGCAGAATGTCGTGTGGCGCGCCGGCGGGAGGGCGCGATGCTCGGTCTGGAGGTGGCGGCGCGGTTGCAGGAGCTCGAGCGAGCTGCGGCGCGGATCGCGGCACAGGCGCCGGAACGGCTGGTGCGCGAACGGGATCGCCTCGCGGCGAACGTGCGGCAGCTGCTCGGCGATCGCCCCGCCGACGAGAGGCGCATCGCCGAGGAGATCGCTATCGCGGCCGACCGGCTCGACATCACCGAGGAGTTGGTGCGATTCCGGGCCCATGTCGCGGCGGCCCGCGACGCCCTGACGCAGGAGCAAGCGGTGGGGAAGCAGCTCGGATTTCTCGCCCAGGAGCTCGGTCGCGAGGTCAATACGCTCGGCTCCAAGGCGAACGACGCGCTGATCGCGCACGAAGTGGTGTTGATGAAAGCGGAGCTCGAGAAGGTGCGCGAGCAACTGGAGAATCTCGAGTGACGCCAATGATCGTGGTGCTGTCGTCGCCCTCGGGTGGCGGCAAGTCGACCATTACGCAGGGCCTCGTGGCTGAGCGCACCGATTGCGGTTACTCGGTGTCGGTGACGACACGACCGCCGCGACCGGGCGAGGTTGATGGCGTCGCATATCGGTTCCTCACGGCGACCGAGTTCGAGCGCCGGGTGCAAGCCGGTGACTTCGTCGAGCACGCAGAATACGACGGGCATCGCTACGGCACACTGGCGAGCGAGCTGGTTCGAGTGACGCACGGCGGCCAGCATGTGGTGCTGGACATCGAGGTGGTCGGGGCGCGGCAGGTGCGGGAACGCTTTCCCGCGGCGCTGCTGATCTTCGTGGTCCCACCGAGCGGTGCGGTTCTGGCGCAGCGGTTGCGCGCCCGCGCGACCGAGGGTGACGACGTCATCGCGGGACGCCTGCAGCGAGCGATCGACGAGCTCGCGGCCGCGGCGGAGTACGATTTCGTCGTGGTGAACGACGAAGTGGGGTCGGCGTTGCGGGCGGTGAACGCCATCCTGGATGCGGAATCACGGCGAACCAGCCGCCAGCGCGATTTTGCCATCATGCTGGACCGGCTACGGGCCGAGGTCGCGACGGAACTGGTTCGCGCGGTCACGGCTCACTGACTCAGGGAGACAGGCATGGAAATCTTTACCCCGCAGGAAGTGGCGAGCGAGACCGGGTCCAAGTATCGCGGCGTGCTGGTCGCCGCCAAGTTTGCGCGCTACCTCAACGAATTTCCCCGTGACGCAGTCGCCGGCTGGCAGCAGGCCGAAGGCGTGAAGAAGCTCACCACGCTGGCGTTGCAAAAGCTCACTAGCGGCGAACTGACGTTCCGCGAGCTGCGCCGGCGTCGCACCGAGGCCTGACATGTGGCAGGGCCGGCGGGTCGTCCTCGGTGTCACCGGGGGGATCGCGGCCTACAAGTGCGTGCTCCTGGCGCGCGAGCTGACGCGCCAGGGAGCGGAAGTCGATGTAGTGCTCTCTCGCGGCGCCGCCGAGTTCGTGGGCCCAGTGACGTTCGAGGCCGTGACCCGTCGCCCCGTTCGCTCCTCGCTGTGGGAGCGCGACGGGGCGCTCGATCACGTCGCGCTCGGCCAGCGCGCCGATCTCGTCGTCGTGGCCCCGGCGACCGCGCATCTCATGGCGCGCGCCGCTGCCGGTCTCGCCGACGATCTGCTGACATCGATGCTGCTGGCGAGCACCGCGCCGGTCCTCCTCGCACCGGCGATGAACGACGAGATGTTCGCCAATCCCGCGACCCAGGCGAACCTCGCCACATTGCTGTCTCGCGGCTGGCGCGTGGTCGGTCCGGGCGTCGGAGCGCTCGCGGAGGGTCCGTCGGACCGCGCCGGTCGGATGGCGGAGCCGGACGAGATTCTCGCGCACGCGGCGCGCGCGGTGCGCGTGCCGGGTCCGCTCGCGGGACGTCGCGTGATCGTGACCGCCGGTCCGACCCGTGAGCCAATCGATCCGGTGCGCGTGCTCACCAATCGCTCGAGCGGCAAGATGGGTTACCGCCTGGCCGCCGGCGCCTGGCAACGCGGCGCCGTGGTGACGCTGATCAGCGGTCCGTCGAGCGAACGCGAGCCAACCGGTGTGGCACTGACACGAGTGGATACTACTGCGCAGATGGCGGCCGCCGTCCGCGAGCGCATCGCCGGCGGTGACGTCCTCATCATGGCGGCGGCGCCGGCGGACTACCGACCCGCAAGCCCGCGAGATGCCAAGCTGCCCCGGAGCGAAGGCGGATTCGCTCTCGAGCTGGTCCCGACCGACGACATTCTGCTCGCGACCGCCCGCGATCGACCGCCTGATCTCACTGCCGTCGGATTCGCACTGGAGACCGGTAACGCGATCGAGAAAGGCCGCGCCAAGTTGCATCGCAAGCAGCTCGACATGATCGTCGTGAACGACGCGCTCGACCCTGGTGCCGGGTTCGACGTCGACACCAATGCCGTGACGATTCTGGACCGGCACGGCGCCGTGACGCCGGTGTCGCTGCGCAGCAAGGCGGCGGTTGCCGAAGCGATTCTCGACGCCATCGAGCAGTTCCGTGCATGACGCCCGGCGGCGATGGCTGTTGCTCCAGCAGGACTTCGGGGGCGACGAGGTGATCTTCGACGTCCCGGTCGACTTGGGCGCGGTCTTGCGCGCCGGGCAGCCATCGTTACCAACCGCGCCGCTGAACGCCGCAGCGGAGCCGAGTGCGCCGCGACCCGCGACCGGCGTCGCAGGCAGGGGAGGTGACCAAGCAGTCGGGACCCCGGCCCTGGTCGCGGGCGACAAGTCGGATTGGCGCATTGGTGCGCCGCCGATTCCGGGATCCGGACTCACGGTCGTGACGGACGCGGCGCGGTTGCTGGACGAAGCCACGCAGTGGCAGTCGCTGGATGAGATCGCCGCGGTTGTGCGCACATGCCCGAAGTGTCCGCTCTGCCGGACGCGCACCCACGCCGTACCGGGAGAAGGGAATCCGCGCGCAGGGCTGATGATCGTCGGCGAGGGCCCCGGCGAGAGTGAAGACCGGTCCGGCCGGCCGTTCGTGGGACGCGCCGGGGAATTGCTCGACAAGATGCTCGCCGCGATCGGAATCCCCCGGGCCGACACGTACATCGCCAATGTGGTCAAATGCCGGCCACCGAGAAATCGCGTCCCGCTGCCGGACGAGCGCGAGGCTTGCATCCCCTACCTCTGGCGACAGATTGCGCTGGTACAGCCCCGGGTACTGCTCGCGCTCGGGGGCACCGCGGCCGAGACGCTGCTTGGGGTGAAGACGTCGCTTGGACAACTGCGCTTGAAGGTGCACCAATGGAATGGCATTCCGCTGATCGTCACGTATCATCCTGCGGCATTGCTTCGCAACCCGAATTGGAAACGGCCGGCCTGGGATGACGTCCGTATTGTCAGACAGCTCCTTGACCGCGACGCCTGACGCGTTCCAGGGACGCGGCGTCCCCTGGAGCCAGGAGGCCGAACAGGCGGTGCTCGGCGCCATGATCATCGATGGCGACGCCGCCCTTCGCGGCGCCGAGTTGCTCGATGACACGATGTTCTATCGTGAGGGGCACCGGCGGTTGTTTCGCGCGCTGTGGGGCCTGCTCGAACAGCGCATGGTGATCGACTACGTCACGCTGCGTGATGAACTGCTGCGTCGCGGCGATCTTGAAGCCGCAGGCGGCGTGGCGTACCTCGACGAACTGGTCAACTCGGTGCCCACCGCGGCGAACCTCGAGTTCCACGCGCGCATCCTCCGCGACAAGGCGATCCAGCGACACCTGATCGAAGCCGCGACCCAGATCATCACGGCCACATACGACGGAAAGTCGACTGCCACGGAACTGCTGGACAGTGCCGAGGGGAAGATCTTCACCATCGGCCAGCAGCGGCGGGAGGGGGGATTCACCCGCATCAAGGAGAAGCTCTGGTCGACAATGGAGCACATCGAAGCGCTCCAAAAGAAAGGTGCGGCGATCACCGGAGTGCCCAGCGGGTTCATCGATCTCGACAACCTGACCGCCGGATTCCAGCCATCGGAGCTGATCATCGTCGCGGCGCGCCCGTCGATGGGCAAGACGGCGTTCTGTCTCAATATCGCGACGCACGCCGCCTACAATGAGCATGGCGTCGCGATCTTTTCCCTCGAAATGTCAATCGACGCGCTGGTCCAGCGCATGGTGTGCGCGGAAGCGCGAGTGGATTCGCAGGCAGTGCGCCAGGGCCGGGTCAAGGACAACGACTATCCCAAACTCGGCGCCGCGGCCGGCATTCTCGCCAACTGCCCCATATGGATCGACGACACCCCCGCGCTGACGCTCCTCGAGATGCGTTCGAAAGCCCGCAGGCTGCGTGCGGAGAACGATGTCCAACTGGTCATCGTCGACTATCTGCAACTGATGCGCAGCCCGGAGTATTCCGAGAACCGCGTGCAGGAAATCTCCGACATCTCCCGATCGCTCAAGGGGCTGGCGCGCGAGCTCAACATACCGGTGATCGCTCTGTCACAGCTGTCGCGTGCGTCGGAACAGCGCGGTGGCGAGCGAACACCGATGCTCTCCGATCTTCGCGATTCCGGCGCGATCGAGCAGGACGCCGATCTCGTGATTTTCATCAGCCGGAAGGAGATGTACAAGGATCTGCGCGACGGAGCCGCCGAGAAAAACGAGTCGATCGAAGGGGACGCCGACGTGATCCTGGCGAAGAACCGCAACGGCCCAACCGGATTGGTCAAGCTGCACTTTCACAAGCAGTACACCCGATTCTCCGACCACACGCAGCGGAAGGAATGATGGCTCGCGTTCGGTCGGTGTGGCGGTGCACCGAGTGTGGCCACGACCACCCGAAGTGGGTCGGTCGCTGCGAGGCCTGCGGCGAATGGAACAGCGTGGCGGAGGAGCCGCTCGCCGTCACCCCGGTCCGGACTGGTGGGGCCGTCGCGTCCGGTGCACCGATCATCCGCCTGCGTGACGTGACCGCTGCACGGCTCGAGCGTTGGAGCACCGGGTTGGCGGAACTCGACTTTGTACTCGGCGGCGGGATCGTTCCGGGATCCATGACGCTGATCGGGGGCGAACCGGGCATCGGCAAGTCCACCTTGCTGCTGCAGGCCGCGGCGCGCCTGGAAGCGGGGGGTCGCGCCGTGCTCTACGCCAGCGGCGAGGAGTCAGCGGAACAGCTGCGGCTGCGCGCGGATCGTCTCGGCGACGTCGCCGGCGACGTCCGCGTCATCGGTGAAACGCGGCTCGAATCGGTCCTGCAGGCCGCACGGGCGATGGATGCCTCCGTGCTGGTGCTCGACTCGATCCAGACGGTGTATACCGACGCACTGGAGAGCGCGGCCGGCAACGTCGGCCAGGTCCGGGAGTGCGCCGGGCGCCTGATGCGCTTCGCCAAGGACACCGGCGTGGCGGTGATCGTCGTCGGGCATGTGACCAAGGGCGGCAGCATTGCCGGACCGAAGACGCTGGAACACATCGTCGACACGGTGCTCTACTTCGAAGGAGAAGCCGCGCTCGACTATCGATTGTTGCGCGCCACCAAGAATCGGTTCGGCTCCGTGGACGAACTCGGCGTCTTCCAGATGACCGAGAACGGCCTCGTCGCCGTGTCCAATCCGTCGGCGGTGTTCCTCGCGGCGCGAGCAGCGGGGACCGCGGGAAGCGCGGTGACGGCGTTGATGGAAGGCACCCGGCCGGTGCTGGTCGAGGTGCAGGCGCTTGCAGCGCCATCCGGCTACGGCACGCCGCAACGCGTGGCCACCGGCCTTGACCCGAAACGGCTCGCCGTCATCCTCGCGGTACTCGAACGGCGAGCCGGCGCGTCCTTCGCGACCCGGGACGTGTTCATCCAGGTCACCGCTGGCGTGCGATTGAACGAGCCGGGCGCCGATCTCGCCGTCGCCGCCGCGCTCCTCTCCTCGATGCACGACCGCGCCACCCCCGCAAACGCGCTGTTCATCGGTGAACTCGGGCTCGGCGGTGAAGTCCGCCCGATCGGGGGCCTCGAACGTCGCTTGAACGAGGCGGCACGGCTCGGGTTCGTGCAGGCGTATGGGTCCGCCCTCGCCACCGTTCGCGTCGCCGGCATGCAGCACCGCGGCCTTGGGCATGTCGAAGAGTTGGTGCGCGCCCTTGCCGCTTGACACCGGAGTGATCGTCGTTGCCGCCGGACGCGGAACGCGGTTCGGTACGGGCCTCGCCAAGCAATACCAGATGCTCGCCGACTCGCCCGTGCTGCTCCATGCCGTGCGACCGTTTGCATCCCATCCGGACGTGGCGCACATCGTGGTCGTGCTACCGCCGGTCGACGCCGCTGCGCCGCCGGAGTGGTTGAGTGAGTTGTGCGGTGGGCGTTTGGCCGTGGCGGCCGGCGGCGCGGAGCGCCAGGACTCGGTCATCGCCGGACTCGCCGCGTTGCCGCCGGTATGCACGGTCGTTCTGGTGCACGACGGCGCCCGTCCGTTCCCATCGCGCGCCATGATCGATGGCGGTATTGCGGCGGCGCGGCGCGGGCGCGGTGCCGTCCCCGCGCTGCCGATCCCCGACACCATCAAGCGGGCGGATGAGTTCGGGCGCGTCCTCTCCACGGTGGACCGGCGCGGGCTCTGGTGTGCGCAAACGCCGCAGGCATTTCCGCGGGCGGTGCTTGAGCGCGCGCACGCTGCGGCGCGCGCCGAGCGGCTGGTCGCGACCGACGACTCCACGCTGGTGGAGCGATTGGGCGAGCCGGTCGATATCCTGCCCGGCTCGCCGCGCAACCTCAAGATCACCACGCCGCACGATCTGGCCCTCGCCGCGTGGTATGCGGAACGACCGTGATACTGCCGTTTCACACCGACGCCGATGTCGACGCGGCTGCGCCGCGTATCGCGGCCCAGCTTGCCGCGGGACGACTGCTCGCCTATCCCACCGAGACCGTCTACGGCCTCGGTTCGTTCGCCGACGCAACGGCGCTCGATCGTCTCGCTCAACTCAAGGGACGACCAGCGGGAAAGCCGTTCCTGTTGTTGATCGATGGCATCGCCATGCTGGATGCCGCTGGCTTGTCACTCAGCTCGTATGCGCGGGTTCTCGCGCACGAGTTCTGGCCCGGCCCGCTCACGCTCGTGCTGCGCGGTGGCGAGGGGAAGCTCCCGGACCGGCTGCGGGGTCCCGAAGGCGGCATCGCCGTTCGGTGGACGTCACATCGCGGCGTCGCGCGGTTGTTGCGTCACCTTGGCCAGCCGCTCACGTCCACCTCAGCGAATCTTCCCGGACGGCAGGCCGCACCGGGTCCCGAAGCGATCGCACAGTTCTTCCCCGACGCGGTCGACGCCGGCGATCTCCTGTTGCTTGACGGCGGAGTGCTCGGCAACGTGCCGCCGTCGACCCTCGTCGATTGCACCGGGTCGGCGCCGAGACTGGTGCGCGAAGGCGCCATTCCGCGCCACGAGCTGCGGCATCGCGCGGGCTCGAGCGCACCATGACCACCTGGGGCAGGTCGCGATGAACATTCTCCTCGTTTGCAGCGGGAATACCTGCCGTTCGCCGTTGGCCGCGGCGATCCTGTCGGACAAGCTCGCGCGATTGCCGGAATTCGCGGACGCCACGGTGCAGTCGGCCGGGGTCGCGGCGTGGGACGGCACGCCGGCATCGGAGGGATCCTACCTGGTCGCGCTGGAGCGAGGGCTCGACCTGTCCAGCCATCGGGCCCGCATGCTCACTGCCGATCAGGTGCGTGACGCCGACCTGATCCTGACGATGGGCGACGCCCATGCCCGTCGTGTCGCGGAGCTGGGTGGCGAACAGAAGGTGTACCTGCTCGCCGAGTATGCGGGGCAGCCACGTGAGGACCGGGACATTCCGGATCCAATGGGTGGCGATGTCGCGGGGTATCGTGAGACCGCGACACTGCTCGATGAGCTGCTGACGGCGGCAATCGCTCGCATGCGCGCCGAGCGCCGCCGGTGAAAGTCAGCGCGCATACCCGCGTGTTTGCGGTGCTCGGTGATCCGGTCGCGCACTCACTGTCGCCCAGGATGCAGAACGCCGCCTTTCTCGCGGCCGGATTGGACGCGGTGTACGTCGCCCTGCAGCCGGCGGCCGAGAGTGTTGCAGCGCAGATGGCGACCCTGGTACGGGGCGGTGGTGGCGGCAACATCACCCTTCCGTTCAAACAGCTCGCCGGCGAAGTGCCGGCGGCGCGTGACCCGCGCGTCGAACTTCTTGGCAGCGCGAATGTCTTCGGCGGTGCCGGCGGTGGCTTGCACGTGGGAAATACCGACGTCGATGGCGTGCTCGCCGCGCTCGACCGACTCGAGGTAGACGCTGGCGACTGGTGCGTGCTCGGGACCGGAGGGAGCGCGCGTGCGGTCGCCGGCGCGGCGGCGGAACGTGGTGCCCGCCTCGCCGTGCGCTCCCGCGACGCGATCCGTGCGGCGACGTTCGGCGCGTGGGCCGCTTCGATCGGCGCCGGTCCGGCGGAGGTCGGCGACTGTCGCGTCGTGATCAACGCGACGCCACTCGGATTGTCGCCCGCCGACCCTCACCCGCTCGACCCGGCCAGCCTGCCGGCCGGCGTCGCCGTGCTGGACCTGGTCTACGGCGAGGTTGGCGCGACTGCGTGGGTGCGCGCCTGCACCGAGCGCGGGATTGCGGCGCTCGACGGGCGAGAGGTGCTGCTCGCGCAGGGCGCGGCATCATGGCGATTGTGGTTCCCCGGTATCGCACCGCCAATCGAGGTCATGCGCGCGGTTCTCAATGGTCGCCTGGACTGACCTCGCGACGCATGTCGAACGCTGGCTGCTGCCGGCGGAGTGCTGCGAGTGCTTCGGTCCAGTGCGCGACCGGCGCGACCCGTTGGTGTGCGACGTGTGCCGTTCCCGATGGCGCCGCATCGATCCGCCAATGTGTCCCACGTGCGGCGAGCCGGCACCGCTCGGGCTCCAATGCAGGCTCTGCCCCGAGTGGCCACCGGACTTCGGTCCGGTCCGGAGCGCGGTACTGCTCGATCCCGTCGTGCGCCGGCTGGTGCACCGGTTCAAGTATCAGGGATGGTGGCGGCTGGCGGAAAGCTTCGCGTGGCGCATGGTGCCGCTGGTAGCGGATGCCGGGGATGCGGATCTCGTCCCGGTGCCGCTTGCGCGCCGGCGTCGACGCCAGCGGGGGTACAATCAGGCCGAACGGCTCGCTGCGGCCCTGGGCGCCATGACCGGTCTGCCGGTACGGCCGGACCGCCTGCGGCGCGTCCGGGAAACGCCGACCCAGACCCGGCTCACGCCGGAAAGCCGGCGCGCGAATCTGGCGGAAGCCTTCACGGCGGAGCACAATACCAGAACGGCCATCCTCGTCGACGATGTGTTCACGACCGGGGCCACATTATGTTCGGCAGCTGCGGAGTTGCTCGATCGCGGCGCAGACCGCGTCCGTGCAGTGACGTTCGCTCGTGCGCCGCTCCCATTGGCAGGCGCGGCTGCATCCGGCACTGTCGCCGCTCGTGGCTGGCGGTGGCCCATTCCTTTTTCGCTGAGACGGTAATCATGACCATACGGGTGGGTATCAACGGGTTCGGCCGGATCGGGCGGAACATCCTGCGCGCCGCGAAGGTGCGGGGCGACGACGATATCGACTTCGTTGCCGTCAACGACCTGGCCAGCACCGCGACGCTGGCGCACCTTCTCAAGTACGATTCCGTGCACGGACATTTCCCCTGCGCATTGAGCGTATCGGGGGATGGGCTAGACGTTGATGGCGACCGCATCAAGGTGCTCTCGGAAAAGGACCCGGCCAAACTGCCGTGGGGGAACCTCGGCGTCGACCTCGTGATCGAATCCACCGGGCGCTTCACCGATCGTGAATCCGCCGCCAAGCACATCGACGCCGGCGCGAAGAAGGTGATGATCACCGCACCGGCCAAGGGAGAGGACAAGACGTTCGTCTACGGCGTCAATCACCTGGAGTACGACCCGGCCAGGCATCACGTCATTTCCAACGCCTCATGCACCACGAATTGCCTCGTCCCGGTTGTGAAGGTGATTCGGGAATCGTTTGGATTCGTGCGCGGGTTCATGACCACGGTGCACAGCTATACCAATGATCAGCACATTCTCGACCTGCCGCACAAGGACCTGCGCCGCGCTCGCGCCGCCGCATTGTCGATCATCCCGACATCGACCGGCGCGGCCAAGGCGACGGCACTGGTCATTCCCGAGGTGAAGGGCAAGCTCGACGGGATTGCACTGCGGGTCCCGACCGCGGACGTGTCGATCGTCGAGCTCATCTGCACGGTGGAACGCCCGACGGACGCCGAGGCGGTCAATGCGGCGTTCCGGGCCGCCGCGCTTGGACCGCTCAAGGGCGTGCTGTGCGTGAGTGATGAACCGCTGGTTTCCGTGGACTACATCGGGAACCTGGCCTCGAGCACGGTGGATGCGCTCTCCACCAACGTTGTTGACGGGACGCTGGTGCACATCTCGTCGTGGTACGACAACGAGATGGGCTACTCCGCACGCTGTGTCGACATGATCAGGTACATCGGCGCGCATCAGTGAGCAAGCGGACGCTGGCGCAGCTCGACGGGACGCAGCTCGACGGCCAGCGCGTCGTCGTGCGAGTCGACCTGAACGTGCCGATGAGCGGCGGCACGGTGACCGATGATACCCGGATCCGCGCCAGCCTCCCGACGATCCAGTTGCTGCATGACCGGGGCGCGCGCGTGGTGCTGCTGTCGCACCTCGGCCGCCCCGCGGGCGTGCCCGACCCCCGGTATTCGCTCAGGCCATTGGTGCGCGTACTGGAAAAGCTGCTCGGATTTCCGGTCGCATTCCTCGCCGATCCGACCAGCAGCGATGCGGTGTCCGAGGTCCGGCACCTGCCCCGGGGCGGCGTGGCGCTCGGGGAAAACACGCGCTTCTATCCCGGCGAGGAGAAGAACGACCCGGCCCTGGCCGACCGGTTCGCGGCGCTCGGCGATATGTATGTCAATGACGCATTCGGATCGGCGCATCGAGCGCACGCGAGCACTGAAGCGATCGCGCACCGATTGAAGCCGGCGGTGGCCGGGCTGCTGATGGAAAAGGAACTGCGTTTCCTGGGGGAGGCGGTGGATCATCCGGCCCGGCCGTTCGTCGCGATTCTCGGTGGCGCAAAGATTTCCGGGAAGATCGATCTCGTCGAATCGCTCCTGCCGAAGGTCGACCGCATCCTGATCGGCGGCGCGATGGCGTGCACCTTCTTCAAGGCGATGGGACTCGAAACGGGCACCTCCCTGGTCGAACCCGACCGCGTTGACATGGCGAAGTCGCTGCTGCAGCAGGCAGGCGACAAGCTGGTGTTGCCGAGCGGCGCCGTAATCGCGCAGCGCCTGGATGGCTCCGCTCCGACGCGCGAGGTGTCGCGCGATCAGGTTCCCTCGGGCTGGGGCGTGTACGACATCGATGATGCCTCGCTGCAACTCTTTGCGGACTGCATCGCCGCTGCGAAGACGGTGATCTGGAACGGTCCGATGGGGGTATTCGAGACGCCGCCGTTCGATCGCGGCACGTTGGGTGTGGCGCGTGCGCTCGCCGCGGCCACCCGCGCGGGCGCGGTGACGATCGTCGGTGGTGGCGATTCAGCGGCGGCGATCGCCGCCGCTGGGCTCGAAGATCAGGTCACTCATGTATCCACGGGCGGCGGTGCGTCGCTCGAGTTTCTGGAAGGCAAACCACTGCCCGGCGTCGCCGCGCTCGACGACGCGTGATGTCGCGACCTCTCCTGTTCGCCGCCAACTGGAAGATGCACCTCGGCCCGGGCGAGGCACGGACCTTCCTCGACCGGTTTCTCGCCATTGACACGCCTCGTCACGGCAGGACCGTGATGTTCTTTCCGCCGGCGGTGTCATTGGAAGCGACCGCGGAGCGGCTGCGCGGGCACGAGCACGACCTCGTTGGCGTCCAGGATGTTTACTGGGAAGCGAAGGGCGCTTTCACCGGCGCCACGTCGGTGGCGCTCGCACGCGGTGCCGGTGCGTCGGCGGCACTCGTGGGCCACAGTGAGCGGCGCCACGTGTTCGGGGAGACCGATACGGAAACCAACCGCAAGGTGCGCGCAGTGCTCGATGGCGGCCTGCAGGCGATGTTGTGCGTGGGTGAGCAGCTGGCCGAGCGCGAGCGCGGGGAGACCGAGGCGACTGTGACGCGACAGCTGCGAACCGGACTCGCAAACGTGACGGCTGGTGCGGACCTGGTGATTGCGTACGAACCCGTCTGGGCGATCGGCACCGGTCGCACTGCCACTCCGTCGGACGCGGTGGTCGTGCACACAGCGATTCGCATGGTGCTGGTCGACCTCGGATTCGCACGGGACACGCGGGTGCTCTATGGCGGGTCGGTCAACGTGGGCAACGTCGCGCAGCTGGTCGCCGAGCCCGAAGTAGACGGTGTCCTCGTCGGTGGCGCCTCACTTGATCCGGACGGCTGGGCGCGGATCTGTGCGGTAGGCCCGTAGGCAGTCCTGCCGGCGCGCGTGTGTTCCGGGATTGAGGCCAACCCGACACGCGATTAGGTTGATCAGGCTAACTCCAAGGGACACAGGATGTTCGGCTTCTTGCTTGTAATAATGATCCTCGATGGCCTGTTGCTATCGGCCGTGGTCTTGCTCCAGGCCGGTCAGGGCGGCGGGTTGGCTTCGCTCGGCGGTGGCACGACTTCGCAGGTGCTCGGCGGACGGCAGGCGACCAACCTGTTGACAAGGATGACGTGGTGGACTGGCGGCATCTTCATGGGTCTCGCCTTGATCCTGTCGCTCGTATCATCCAACCGGAGCGCCACCGGCGCGTCCGAGGTGCAGAAGCGCCTCCGGCAGGGACCGCCGCCGCAACAGACCGCCCCGGCGACCGGCATTCCGGGCCTGACGCCGCCGCCGCCACCCGGCGCGGCACCTCCGGGCACTGCGGTACCCGCCCCGACGGCGCCGCCTCCCGCGCCACCGGCTGGGCGGAAGCCCTGATGCAACACCACGCAGGCGGGACTGGTCGTCCCGCCTTCGTCTTGTTGGAGGACGGCGCCTGGTTTGCCGGGCGCCTGGTCGGTCGCGGAGCACCGGGATTCGGTGAAGTCGTCTTCACCACAAACCTCACCGGCTACCAGGAAACGTTCACCGATCCCAGTTACCTGGGCCAGATCGTTGTGATGACCGCGCCGATGATCGGCAACTACGGCATCACGTTGACCGATGACGAATCCGCGAGGCCGCAGGTGAGCGGCGTCGTGGTTCGCGAACTGGCGCGGCACTATTCCAACTGGCAGGGCAAGCGCTCGCTGGCGGATTGGCTCGCCGCCGCCGGTGTGCCGATCGTGACCGAGGTCGACACGCGCCGCCTGACGCGTCATATCCGCGACCGCGGCGCAATGCGCGGTGTGATCGCCGAAGGCAGCGAGCCGACCGACGCGCTCCGCGCCCAACTCCTGGCATCACCGTCGATGGAAGGTCTCGATCTCGCGTCTCGGGCCACGACCCGGGTCGCCTACACGCAGGGCGAGGGTCCGCTCGTCGTCGCGTTCGACTATGGCCTCAAGCGCAACATCGTCCGGATGCTCGAGCGCACCGGCTTTCGCGTCGAGGTCGTTCCGGCCGAAACGACTGCAGAACAGGTGCTGGAGCGTCATCCGGCTGGCGTGTTCCTCTCCAACGGTCCGGGTGATCCGGGCGCTGTCGATTACGCCCAACGGACGATTCGCACTCTGGCGGAGACCGGCCTGCCGATCTTTGGTATCTGCCTTGGGCATCAGCTGCTGGGTCTCGCGTTCGGCGGCAGTACCACCAAGATGTCATACGGGCACCGCGGCGGGAACCATCCGGTTCAGGACCTGGCCACCGGCCGGGTGCTGATCACTACCCAGAACCATGGTTTTGCCGTCGTAGGCGGGCCCGATGGGGTCAGTGGCGCACCGGATCTGGAGGTCACCCACCTCAACCTCAACGACGGGACCGTGGAGGGGCTGCGCCACCGGTACCTGCCGGTATTCGCGGTCCAATACCATCCGGAAGCGGCTCCGGGGCCCCACGACGCGTATCCCCACTTTGCCCAGTTCCTGGCCGCCGTGCGGACGAGATTGGGCGAAAACGCCGCAACCTCTTGACAGACAACGCTTAAGCGTCGTACATATCGGCCCTGAAGTGAGGCTTCCGGCTCGCCTCACCCCGCCCGCTGCCGAGGGAGCGATGACGAAAGCCGATCTCGTTGAGCAAGTGACTGCCGCGATCGCCCGGACCTCTGGCCCGATGATCTCGAAGAAGGATTGCGCCCGCGTGGTCGATGCATTTCTCGACGCGGTCAAGCTGGCGATGCACGATCAGCACAACATTGAGGTTCGCGGATTCGGCACGTTCAAGATCCGCCGGCGCAAGACTCGCATGGCCCGCAATCCACGGACCGGTGATCCCGTCGAAGTCGCGGCGCGCCCCGTGCCGGTCTTCAAGCCCAGCAAGGAGTTACGGGCTCTGGTGGCGCACGAGGAATACGAGCCGGATGAGTCGGAGATGGACGACGACGAGTGACACGGTATGTGGTTCGGCTGTTCGCGCGCTACGCCGAACTGTTTGGATCGGACCAGGTTGAGGTGATGTTGCCGTCCGGTGCATGCGTCGCGGACTTGATCGTCGCCCTCCGGGGTCTTCCGGGGGGCGCGTCACTTCCGGCGCAGCCATTTGTTGCGGTCAACATGGCGCAGGGCGAGCCCGGGACGGCGCTGCATCCCGGCGACGAGCTGGCCCTGCTGCCGCCGTTGGCGGGTGGTTGACATGATGTCCTATCTCACATCCCAAGCGATTGACGCGGCGGCACTTGTCGCCTCGGTTGTGGCGCCGGATCGCGGCGCCGTCGTGACGTTCACCGGCCTGGTGCGCGATCGTCACGCGGGCCGGCGGGTCGTTTCCCTCCACTACAGCGCCTACGGCCCGATGGCGGAGCAGATCTGTGCCGGCATCGTCGCCGATGCCGAGCGCCGTTGGGCGGTCCAGGTGGCGGTACGGCACCGTCTGGGCGAATTGAGCGTGGGCGAGGTCGCCGTCGCTGTCGCCGTCGGCGCCAGTCATCGCGACGCAGCATTCGACGCCTGTCGGTGGGTGATCGATGACCTCAAGCGCCACGTTCCGATCTGGAAGCGCGAGCAATACGCCGATGGGACGGAAGCCTGGGTCGATCCGACGGCGCCCGGCGGACTGATCGCGAATCCGCCATGAAACCGGTGCTCGATCGCCTGCAACGGCCGCTCGGGGCGGTGCGGATTTCGGTAACCGATCGCTGCAATCTCCGCTGTCGCTATTGCATGCCGGAAGATGACTATGCCTGGCTGCCGCGTGCGTCGCTGCTGTCGTTCGAGGAAGTCACCCGGCTCACCGGGGTCTTCGCGCAGCTCGGTGCGGGCAAGATCCGCCTCACCGGCGGAGAGCCGCTGCTGCGGCGCGACCTCGATCGCCTCATTGCAATGGTCAAAGTCCTCACCGGAGTGCGAGAGGTCGCGCTGACGACGAATGGACTGCTGCTGGCACCGCTGGCCGCAGCATTGAAGGCCGCGGGGCTCGATCGCATCACGATCAGTCTCGACACACTGCATGCCGAACGGATGACCGCGTTCGCCAAGAGCAGCCGCCACGCCGATGTTGTCGCCGGTATCGACGCCGCCCTCGCCGCTGGATTCACCGGCATCAAGCTGAATACGGTGGTGGTGCGAGGCTACAACGACGACGAGATCGTGCCGATTGCGCGGTTCGCTCGATCACGCGGGATCGAGCCACGATTCATCGAGTACATGGACGTTGGCGGTGCGACACGGTGGCGGAGCGAGGAAGTGTTTTCGCGCGGTGAGGTGATTGCCGTGCTCGAACGTGCGTTCGGTCCAGCGGAGTCGGTGTCGCGCATCGGCGATCGGCACGCCCCGGCGGAGCGAGTGCGGTTCGGAGACGGCCTCGTGGCCGGGGTAATCGCCTCCACGACGGCGCCATTTTGCCGCGACTGTGACCGCGCGCGAGTCACGGCGGATGGGACGTTGTTCGTCTGTCTGTACGCCGAGCACGGTGTTGACCTCCGTGAACCCTTGCGGCAAGGTGCCACCGACGCCGAGCTGGCCGGGTTGGTCACCCGGACGTGGGAGGCGCGCACCGATCGTGGCGCCGAGGCACGCGTGGCAATGGGTGACCGGGGCATTTTGGTGCCCCTGGAGGGGCTGCGCGCCGATCCTCGACGCGAAATGCATGTCCGGGGCGGGTAAGCCCCGGGTCAGCCGGATCGAAACCTCCTTGCGACCTTTCCCGTCCATTGTGTGTCTTACCCAACAATCGCGCAATTCGTTCATCCCTTCAACGTCCGGATCGACTCGATGCTGCAGTCTCGCGTGAATGTCACTTGCGGTCTGGGTGGGCTCGCGCTGACGGCCGCCCTCGCCAGTTCGCTCGGCGCCCAGGGCGCCGGTAAACCGCTGCCGATCAAGTACGTCGGCCCGGCAACCGTACCGGGTATCACGTCTGGCGATCTGATGACGCGGTTATACAAGTACTCCGATGATTCGATGATGGGGCGGGATGTCGGTACGCCATACCACCTCAAGGCCGTGGCGTACGTGGAAAGCGAGGTCCGGCGCCTTGGGCTCAAGCCCGGCGGAACCGACGGCTACTATCAGGACTTCCCCATCTGGCAGACGTCGATCGATCCCGCATCGACGCTCACCGCGGGCGATGCGGTGTTCCCGATCGGCAATCGGTTCATCGCGATCGGCGACGAGACGGCGAAGCACATCACCAACATTCCGGTCATATACGGCGGGATGGTCACCGACACGCTGACGTCGCTCGATTCTGCCGCGGTCGCCGGCAAGCTGCTGTTGTTGCAGAACGGGCCGCGGCTGTCCGCCGAGGCGCAGCAGGCTGTGACCCAGTCGGAGGCCTACAAGGCCTTCCGCCGCGCCCTGGCCGGTGCGGCGGGCACGCTGAACCTGCAGGGCGATTCCCTGTCGCCACCGCTGGTCAAGTTCTACACGTCGCCGTCGTCCACGATGAAGCCGCCTGCGACCGAGGGTCCGCAGCGCGCGCCGATCCTGCTCGTTACCACACCAGTGGTCGAGGCGATCTTTGGTGGGCCGGTGTCGGGCCTGACCAAGGGCCAGGTCGGCAAGCCGGTCACCACCGACCTGCGCTACACCCGCGCTCCGGGGCTTCCCGGCCGCAACGTGATTGCGATCCTGCCCGGCTCCGATCCGAAGCTCCGTGGCGAGTACATCGCGATCGGTGCGCACAGCGATCACGTCGGATTCTCCAAGCAGCTCGTCGCCGAGCACGACTCGCTCAAGGTATTCAATACGATCGGACGCCCAGCGGGCGCCGAGGGCGGTCACCCGGCGCCGATCACGGCCGACGAGTGGACCTCGATCAACGCCGGGATCGACTCGCTCAGGAAGATCTACCCGTCGCGTCCCGATTCCATCTACAACGGGGCGGATGACGATGGGTCCGGAACGGTCTCGGTGCTGGAGATGGCGGAGGCGTTCGCGAAGGGACCGGTCAAGCCGAAGCGTTCGATCCTGTTCATCTGGCACGCCGGCGAGGAGCACGGAATGTGGGGCTCGGGGTACTTCACCGATCATCCCACTGTTTCGCGCGACTCGATCGTCGCCGAGATCAACATCGACATGGTCGGTCGTGGCGCAGCTACGGACGTGACAGGACGCGAGAAGGAGGGCGGGGTGCTGCATGGCGCCGACAAGTACGTACAGTTGGTTGGGTCTCGCCGCCTGTCCACCGAGCTCGGCGATCTGGCTGCGGAGGTCAACAAGGGAAAGAGCTACGGCTTCAAGTTCGACTACGCGCTGGATGCCAACGGTCACCCGCAGAACATCTATTGTCGCAGCGACCACGCGATGTATGCCGCGTGGGGGATTCCCGTGGTGTTCTTCACGACGGGCGGCCACGCCGACTACCACCAGGTTACCGACGAGCCACAATACATCCGCTACGATCACATGGCGAACCTCGACCGCATGATCTTCGATCTCGCAGTGCGAGTGGCGGACCTCGATCATCGTCTCGTCGTTGACGGCAAGAAGATGACTGACCCGCACGGAGCGTGTCAGCAGTAGGCCGAGAGGCGAGAGACGAGAAANNTTTCTCGTCTCTCGCCTCTCGGCGCTCTTTTCTACCGCCCGTAGAGCGCCGTCAGTGTCGCCTTCCCCACTGTGTGGGCATGCAGATTGAAGCCGACATACGCCGCCGTTGCGGTGGCGGGCAGATCCAGCTTGGCCACGTCGAGCGCGTAAACGGTGAAGATGTAGCGGTGCGGTTTGTCGCCCGGGGGCGGACACGGCCCGCCGTAACCCGGTGTCCCGAAGTCGGTATTGCCCTGCGCGCTGCCTGGCGGCATGAGCCCCTTCTTCTGGTCCCCCGCGCCTGCCGCGAGCTGCGTCGTACCCGCCGGGATGTTGTAGCTCACCCAGTGCCACCATCCGCTCCCGGTGGGAGCGTCGGGATCGTAGAGCGTGACGGCGAAGCTCTTGGTGTTCGCCGGTGCGCCCCGCCATTGCAGGGCCGGTGAGATGTTTGCACCGGTACACCCCATGCCATTGAACACCTGCGCAGCCGCCATCGGCTGGCCGGCGTGTACATCGGGGCTCGCAAGCGTAAAGGCTCCCGGTACCTGTGCTGCTAGCGACGACGCGGACACGGCGATCACCATGAGCGTGGTGTCGAGATAGCGCGGCATGATTCGCCTCGACAAGGTGGAGGGTGAGTACGGCTCATGCTCGAAGTATAGCCCGCACCCGGCTGAAGCTATCCAACGTCCGTCGCGTGCCCTGCGTATGACGCGGCGAGACCCTGTCTGCGCCCCCCTGCTTGACGCTAACCCGGGATCATGGTGACACAACGCTCATTCGTGCGGGTCGCGCTGTCAGCTGCGACCGCCATGTCGTGCGGCGCGACCGCGCTGGCAGCGCAGCAGAACTGCCCGGCCGTGCAACGCGGCAATATGCCGCTCAAGTATCAAGGCGGCGCCACAGTGCCGGCAATTACGCCCTGCGACCTCATGGCGCGGCTGTATATCTACGCCGATGATTCGATGATGGGCCGCGAAGCCGGCACGCCGAACAACATCCGGGCAACGGCGTACATCGAGGGCCAGGTGCGCAAGTTCGGGCTGAAGCCGGGTGGGGACAATGGGACGTTCTTCCAGTACCTGCCCGTGTTCAACCGAAGCTTCGACTCGACATCGACGATCACGGTGGCCGGCGAGGTCTTTCGTGGCGGAACCGATTTCTCGGTCGCCGGCGGGATCGATCGCACGGTTGAGGCCAGCGTCATTTTCGGTGGAGCGGCCAATGATACCACAGGCGTGCTTCCGGCAGACCTCGTCCGCGGCAAGATCCTCGTCGTGATGGCGGCAGCCGGTGGTCAGGGCGGTCGGGGTGGTTTTGGCGGCCGAGGCCGCGGGCCCGCTTCACTGGCGCAGCAGGCCTACCAGCAGATGGTGGCGGCCGCCGCAGCCGTGGTGACCGTGGCCGGTGACCAGTTGCATGCCGGTGGCCGGGGCGGCTTCGGCGGCGGCCGCGGTGGCGCGACCTTCGTCGACACCGTCCAGGCCGCTGGCAGGGCTGCATTTGCGGCGGCGAACCCCACGGCCGCCAGTGGCCGCGGTGGGTTCGGCGGGGGTGGGGTCAACGTGACGGTTACGACGCGGGTCGCGGCGGCCATGCTCGGCAAGTCGTTCGAGCAGGCCGTCAAGGGCGACATCGGCAAGCCGGCGTCGATCGACGTCCGGTTCAAGCAAGTCGACGCGCCGACGCGCAACGTGATCGCGATCCTGCCCGGGAGCGATCCCAAGCTCCGGGGCGAGTATATCGTGATCGGCGCCCACAGCGATCACAATGGTCCGGCGCAGCGCCCGGTGGAGAGCGATTCGCTGAAGGCGTACAACATGGTCGTGCTGGTCGAAGGGGCCGACACCCGCCCCCGGCCGGTGCCGACCGAGGCGCAGTGGACCACGATCAACGCGATCAAGGACTCGCTGCGCCGGATCTACCCGGAACGGGCGGATTCGATCAACAACGGCGCCGACGACGACGGTTCGGGCTCGGTGTCGGTGCTCGAAATCGCCGAGGCGTTCGCCACCGGTCCGGTCAAGCCGAAGCGTTCATTGATCTTCATCTGGCAGGTCGGCGAGGAGAAGGGACTCTGGGGTTCGCAATGGTTCACCAACCATCCGACAACGATGCCGCGCGACTCGATCATCGCCGACCTCAACCTCGACATGGTCGGCCGCGGTGCGTCGACCGACGTGACGGGCCGTGCGGCGGATAGCACGTTCCTGCATGGTGCGGATAACTACCTGCAGCTGGTCGGCTCGCGTCGCCTGTCGACCGAGCTGGGCGATATCGTCGAGCAGGTGAACCGCGACAAGGGATACGGCTTCACCTTCGACTACGCCATGGATGCCAATGGCCATCCGCAGAACATCTACTGCCGCAGCGATCACGCCAACTACGCGCGTTACGGCATTCCAGTGGTGTTCTTCACCACGGGCGGCCACGCCGACTATCACCAGCTGACCGACGAGCCGCAGTACATCCAGTACCAGCACATGGCGAAGGTCGACCGACTGGTGTTCGACATCGCCGTCAAGGTTGCTGGGCTCGACCACCGGGTGGTCGTGGATCAGCAGAAGCCGTCGAGTCCATTTGGCAACTGTCAGCAGTGACTGCGTGGCCGTATACTTCCGCGCGCACCGGTAATCGCCGTTGCGCGCGGATCCTTTCTCGCATCCCGGGCCGTTCCGATGCCTTTGCATGTCGCCTTGCTCGAGCCACGGACGCCGAGCGTCACCGGCGATCTCGCGAAGCGCTGTGCCGCGGTCGATGCGTCGCTGCACCTGGTGAGTCCCCTGTTCTCGACGGAGGATCCGGTGTTCCGCAATGCCGGCCCGGCGGACTGGGATACACTGGACTGGTGGGTTCACCCGATGTGGCGCGACTTCCGCGACGCAATGAGCCGCGAGCGCTGCCTCTACTTTGCGGCCGATTCGGACCGTGACCCGGTCGACGCCCCGTTCAAGCCGAACAGCGTGCTCGTGTTCGGCACCGAGGACCTCGGCCTGCCCGACAAGATTCGCGAGAAGTATCCCGAGCGCGTGTTCGGGTTGCCGCGTGCGGCCAAGCGCAAGCAGGGCGACACGGCGATGGCCGTCGAATTGACGCTCAAGTTCGCTGCGCAGCGAACGCCCGGTGCGTCGGAACCGGCGCCGCGGAAGAGCCGGCGACCAAGGCGGTAGGCGCCGCTCGGTCGGTGAGTACCGTCCCGCTGCCATGAGCCCTCGCCTTGGGCGAGATTGGCGTCGCGATTAGCTTGCGGCCGTCACTCAGCAACGACCGGGATGGCCATGTTCGAGAAGATCACAGTAGTCGGGGCGGGCAACGTCGGCGCGACGGCAGCCCAGCGCGTTGCCGAGAAGAGTCTGGCGCGTACGGTGCTGATGGTCGACGTGGCGGAGGGGATTCCGCAGGGCAAGGCGCTCGACCAGTGGCAGTCGGGGCCAATCGAGGGATACGACACCCGCGTCGTCGGCGCGAACGACTACGCGCTTGCCGCCGGGAGCGAGTTGTTCATCGTCACTGCCGGCATCGCCCGCAAGCCGGGAATGAGCCGGGACGATCTCGTCAAGACCAACGCCGGCATCGTCAAGTCGGTCGGTGCTGAGATCAAGCAGGCCGCGCCCAACGCGATCGTCATCGTGGTCTCCAATCCGCTGGACGTCATGTGTTACGTCATGCGCCAAGCCACCGGTTTTCCGCGCGAACGCGTCTTCGGCATGGCTGGCGTTCTCGATACCGCGCGCTTTCGCATGTTCCTCTCCGAGGCGACGAACGTCTCCGTTGAGGATATCCAGGCGATGGTCCTGGGCGGGCACGGCGACACCATGGTGCCTCTCGTCTCCTGCACGACCGTGTCGGGCATTCCGATCACGCAGTTCCTCGATCAGGCAACCCTGGACAAGATCGTGGACCGGGCGCGCAACGGGGGTGCGGAGATCGTCGCGCACTTGAAGACCGGCTCGGCCTACTACGCCCCGAGCGCGGCCGCGGTACAGATGGCGGAGGCGATCGTCCTCGACAAGAAACGGGTACTCCCGTGCTCAGCGTGGCTGCAGGGCGAGTTCGGACTGAAGGACGTGTATTGCGGCGTGCCGTGTCTGCTCGGTCGCGGCGGCCTGGAACGGATCATCGATATTCCGCTGAGCGCGGACGAGCGCGCCGCGCTGCACAAGTCGGCCGAGGCGGTGCGCGCGGTCCAAGCGATCGTCTGACGCGGCAATGAAACGCCTCTTCGCGCTGTGGGCGACCACGGTCGGGAAGAAGGTCGCGATGGCCGTCACGGGCATCGTCATGATCCTGTTCCTGGTCTCGCACATGATCTCCAATGTGCTGATCTTCAAGAACCCCGCGCATCTGGACAGCTACGCCGCCTGGCTGCGCTCGCTCGGGCCGGCGCTGTGGATCGCGCGCGTCGGACTCCTCGGTGCAGTCGTCGTTCACATCGTCGCTGCCTACCAGCTGACGATGCGGGCGCGTCGGGCGCGTCCGATCGCGTACGATCGCCATGAGAAACAGGTCACGACGTACGCCGCGCGGACCATGCGCTGGGGCGGGGTGCTCCTGCTGGTGTTCATCGTGTTCCACCTGCTGCACTTCACGACCGGGACGCTGCACCCCGATTTTCACCCGGGCGAGGCGGGGCGCAACGTGATCGAGGGGATGCAGGTCACGCCGGTGGCGATCTTCTACCTAGTGTCGATGCTGGCGCTGGGGCTGCACTTCAGTCACGGCATCTGGGCCAGTTTCGGAACACTCGGGTTCCATAACCCCGCCTACAACCAGTGGCGGCGGTTGCTGGCGTGGGGCGTGGCGATCCTGGTAGCGGGCGGATTCGCCACCATTCCCGCGGCGGCCATCCTGGGGTATCTCAAGTGACGTTCACCGCATGAACTTCGACGCCAATATTCCCGGTGGGCCGCTGGATGCAAAGTGGGACCGGCATCTGGCCGACCTCAGGCTGGTCTCGCCGGCGAACAAGCGGAAGTTCCACGTGATCGTGGTCGGATCGGGACTGGCCGGGGCGTCGGCCGCCGCCTCGCTGGCGGAGCTCGGCTATCGGGTGTCGTGCTTCTGCTTCCAGGACTCGCCGCGCCGCGCCCATTCGATCGCGGCGCAAGGCGGCATCAACGCCGCCAAGAATTACCAGAATGACGGCGACTCGGCCTGGCGCCTGTTCTTCGACACGATCAAGGGTGGCGACTTTCGCTCCCGTGAGGCGAACGTCTACCGCCTGGCCCAGGTATCGGCGAACATCATCGACCAGTGCGTCGCGCAGGGGGTGCCGTTCGCGCGGGAGTATGGCGGCATGCTGGCGAACCGGTCGTTCGGCGGGGCACAGGTGTCGCGCACCTTCTACGCACGCGGGCAGACCGGACAGCAACTACTCCTCGGCGCGTATCAGGCGCTGGAGCGGATGGTAGGGCGTGGGTCGATCACGATGTACCCGCGGCACGAGATGCTCGAACTGGTGATCGTCAACGGGCGGGCGCGCGGCATCGTCGCCCGCGATCTCGTCTCCGGCGAGATGGAGTCCTTTGTCGGTGACGCCGTCGTTCTGGCAACGGGCGGCTACGGCAACGTGTTTTTCCTCTCCACGAACGCAAAGGGCTGCAACGTCACGGCGGCCTACCGGGCCTACAAGCAGGGGGCCGGCTTCGCCAACCCGTGCTTTACGCAGATCCATCCGACCTGCATTCCAGTCAGTGGCGAATACCAGTCCAAGCTGACGCTGATGTCGGAGTCCCTGCGCAACGACGGGCGGGTATGGGTGCCCAAGGCGCCCGGCGACGCGCGCGCGTCGCAGAACATCCCCGAGCCGGAGCGCGACTACTACCTGGAGCGCAAGTATCCGGCGTTCGGGAACCTGGCGCCGCGCGACATCGCGTCGCGCGCCGCGAAGGAAGCGTGTGACGATGGGCGTGGCGTGGGACCCGGCGGTCGCGGCGTGTATCTCGACTTTGCAAGTGCGATCCAGCGACTCGGTGAACCCACAATCCGCGACCGCTACGGGAATCTGTTCGAGATGTACGAGCGGATCACCGGCGAGAATCCCTACCGGACCCCGATGCGGATCTACCCGGCCGCCCACTACACCATGGGTGGCCTGTGGGTCGACTACAACCTGATGAGCACGCTCCCGGGACTCCACGTGGTGGGGGAAGCGAATTTTTCGGACCATGGTGCGAATCGCCTGGGGGCTTCGGCGCTGATGCAAGGATTGGCGGACGGGTATTTCATCCTCCCCTACACGATCGGGGACTATCTCGCCGGCGCGAGGCTGGAAGCCGTCGACGCCTCCCACGCGTCGTTCCGTGCCGCGGAGCAGCGTGCAACAGCGCGACTGGATCGGCTGCTGGCGATCGATGGGGCCCGGTCCGTCGATTCCTTTTACAAGGAGCTCGGGCACGTCATGTGGAACGAATGCGGCATGACGCGGAATCGCGAAGGGCTGCAGCGCGCGTTGAGGCGGATCCCGGAAATCCGGTCGGAATTCTGGGAGAATGTGAAAGTGCCGGGTGCGGCGGCGACTCTCAACCAGTCCCTGGAGAAAGCGGGGCGGGTGGCGGACTTTCTCGAGTTCGGTGAACTGGTCTGCCTCGATGCGCTGCAGCGTGAGGAGTCCTGCGGTGGGCACTTCCGCACCGAATTCCAGACCGCCGACGGCGAAGCCCTGCGCGACGACGCGCATTTCGCCCACGTGGCGGTCTGGGAGTATCAGGGGACGGACCAGGCACCCGTGCGGCACGTCGAGCCCCTCGACTTCGAATTCGTGAAGCTGGCGACGCGGAGCTACAAGTGACACGACGCCTCCACCCGCCATGCGGTGGTTGTGGCGTGGGCGCCGTGCCATTCCGAGTGGAGCGACGGATCGTCCGATGCGGTTAACCCTCAAGGTCTGGCGCCAGGCCGGCCCCGCAGATCGTGGCGGGTTTCGCACCTACCAGGCCCACGACGTCAGCGAGCATATGTCGTTTCTCGAGATGCTCGACGTCGTCAACGAAGACCTGCTCGCCACGGCCGAGGAACCGATCGCATTCGATCATGACTGCCGTGAAGGGATCTGCGGCACCTGCGCGCTGATGATCAACGGCATGCCGCACGGTCCCAAGCACGCGACCACGACCTGTCAGCTGCACATGCGGTCGTTCCACGACGGCGATACCATCACCATTGAACCGTGGCGCGCCCGGGCGTTTCCCGTGCTGCGTGATCTCGTGGTGGATCGCTCAAGCTTCGACCGGATCATCAGCGCCGGGGGATTTGTCACCGCACCGACCGGCTCCGCTCAGGACGCCAACGCGATCCTGGTGCCCAAGGATCAGTCCGATCTGGCGATGGATGCGGCCGCATGCATCGGGTGCGGCGCGTGCGTGGCCGCCTGCCCGAACGGTTCAGCGATGCTGTTCACGGCCGCGAAGGTCGTGCATCTCGCCCTGTTGCCGCAGGGCCAGCCGGAGCGGTCCCGCCGCGTCCTCGCGATGGTACACCAGATGGACGCCGAGGCGTTCGGCGGGTGCACCCTGTTCGGCGAGTGTGAAGCCGCCTGTCCCAAGGAAATCACGATCGAGAACATCATGCGGATGAACCGGGACCTCATGCGCGCAACACTGCGCGATCGTGGGGACAGGGAGGCTGAGGCCCTCGCGTGACACGTTGCGTTGTGTGCGCGGTCGCCATGGTAGTGGGGTTGTGCGGGGATGCAGCAGCGGTGTCCGCTCAGTCGCGGTTCGGCGTGACGCCGATGGCACAGGCGATTTTCACGGTCGACCACTCCGATCCGATTCCCGGTGGCGGTTCACTGACCGAGGCGAACCTCGTGCAGCCCGTCCTGATGGCAGTCGGGCATGGCTTCGGCAACAAACTGGGGTTCACTGCCGCCCTCGACTTCGAGGGCCTCACCATCAAGAACGGCGAGCTCGCCCCGGGGGATTGGGGCGAAGGTTTCGTCGATCGCCGGCATCCGCACACATACTTCCACGAAATGATCGTGAGCGTCAACGACGTGCTGGGCCGGCTGGACGGATCCGGCCGGTTGAGCTTCGCGCTGGGCAAGGGATTCGTGCCGTTCGGCAGCGACGATCCGATGTCGCGCCCATTCCTGCGGTTTCCGGTTAACCATCACCTGTCGCAGATCCTCGAGCGCGCCGTCGGGATCGTGCAATACGACGTCGGTCGGGTCACGCTGGAAGGCTCGATCTTCGACGGCGACGAACCGACCGGGCCGTCCGACTGGCCGCTGCTACGCACCGACCAGCACACGTGGCGCTTTGGCGATTCGTGGAGCGGGCGCGCCACCGTGCGCCCCGTGACCGGGCTGGAGCTGCAGGGCTCACTGGCGCACGTGCGCTCACCGGAGAGTCGACCCGGCGGGGGCCCGGATGCCGACAAGCTTTCCGTCTCGGCGCGCTGGAACGACAGCCAGCCGTCGGGCGAGCGTTATGCCATGGTGGAATACGCCCGGACCTCCGAGCTTCGGGGCGTCTTTGTTTACCACACCTTCCTTGCCGAGGGGATGCTCAGCCGGCGGCAGTGGCAAGTGTCGTATCGGTTCGAGCGAACCGAGCGGCCCGAGGAAGTGCGCCTGGTTGATCCATTCCGCACGCAGCGCCCGAGTCCGGATAACAGCATCCTCGGGATCAGTCGGTGGTCGCTGCACACGCTGCATGTGGCGTACGATGCTGTGCCGCTGCGGCGCAAGGTGGAGATTCAGCCGTTCGTGGAAGTCACGCTTGGGCGCGTTGCAGAGGTGGGCGCCGGTATCTTCGATCCGGTGAGCCTGTACGGAACCGATCAAGTGCGGGCACTCAGCGTTGGCATGCTGGTAGGTTGGGGCATGCGGGGCCATCGGATGGGGCGATACGGCACCCTCGCGGGGACGATGGACGCGATGGACGGCATGCGAATGTAGGTGGTTCCGGGCCGGACACCGAGCGGGGAACGGCCCCGTCAAGCTCGACGTTACCACGAGACGGAGCTCGAATGTTGGTCTCCGACTCAGGAGTCGATTGATGCGAATTCATCACGTCGCGCTTGCGGCAGCCATGCTGGCCGGCGCGGCATGCAGTTCCCCCACCACCATGACGTCCGGCACTACGGGCCCATACGCCATCGCCGTGTTCAACGGTAGCGGCCAGACGGCGAGCGCCAGCGCTACGTTGGTCACCCCGCTCACGGTCGTGGTCACCGGCGCGTCAGGTGTTCCCGCATCCGAAATCCAGGTCACGTGGACCGTCGTGAGCGGAGGTGGCACGGTCCTTCCCGCCACGTCCACCACCGATGCCAGCGGACACGCGTCCACCGTTTTCACCCTCGGCGCCACTGTGGGTGCGCAATCGGTTCGGGCGGTGGTGGTGACCAACGGGACCGACACCGCAACCTTTGCCGCCACGGCCACGACCGTCGCGCCGATCGGTCCCCGGCTGATCACGAGCGTCCCGACACCGACAGGCGCGACATACGACCATGACACGTTCGTGCGGGACGGGCTGGCGTTCGCGTGCATGTGGAACGTCGGCGTGCGAATCTACGATGTCGGCAATGGGATGAAGGGCGGCTCGCCAGCGACCCCGGTATTGGTCTCCCAGATCATCACCAGCGCCAACGGTCTATCCAGCCCGTCGGTGCACAACGCCTGGTGGTTCCATAATCCGGTCACCGGGCAGAACAAGTACCTGTTTGTCGGGCAGGAAGGGCCGGGTAGTGTGGGGTCGAGCTCGAGCGGTGACATTCACATCGTCGACGTCTCGGACCTGACCAACCCCGTCGAGGTCGGGTTCATCCATATTGCCGGTGCCGGCACGCACAATTTCTGGATGGACGAAGCGAACCAGACGTTGTATGCCGCGTATTACAACGCGGGCGTCGTGAAAATCGATGTGTCGGGGACACTGAGCGGCGATATGTCGAGCCGCATCGTCATGCAAGTGCACCCGGGAGGCGCGGGGAACACGTACGTATGGGGCGTAATGCTGTACAATGGGACGCTGTATGCTACCGACATGAAGAGCGGCTTCTGGGCCCTCGACCCCAATACGCTCGCGACCAAGGGCGGCGGCAACAACGTGCCCGAGCGCTATGGCTCGGATCAGTGGGTCAGCGGCCAGGTCGCCTACAGCGGGACATGGGGCACTCGCTCCGTGCGCGGCAACGCGGTCAAGGTCTGGGCGCTTGATGCGAACGGCGTGCCGACCCTCGCCGATTCGATCATCATTCCGAACATCACGACCGTAAGCGACGTTGCCGTGACGCCCGACGGGAAGGCGCTGGTCGTGACAACGGAAGGCGGAGCGGGCAACGGCCTCTACGTGTACAACCGCGCCAACCCGCTGAAACCCACCCTGGCGGGATCGTACCTTGTCAGCGTCGGCCTGCACACCGGCGAAGTCGCGGTGATCAACGGTCATACCTACGTTTTTGCGGCGCGCGACCCGGGCCAGCAACAGATGGACATCTTCGACATCACGGGCGTCGTGCCGTAGAATGATCCGGCCGAGACGGTGACGCTCCCGAACGAGGCGGGATCACCCTATCGTTGAGCACGCGCGCCGGCCTCTCGTCGGCGTGGTTGGCCATCCCTTATCCGAGTAACCCCGTGCGCCTCTGTATGCTGCCGTTGGGCCTGCTGGTGACCCTGACATCGTCCGCTCCACTGACTGGGCAGAGCATTCCCGGTTTCGCCCCGACCGCCGCAACGCGTGAACTGCAGCTGGAACGGCGCCTGCAAGCGGTGCCCGACACGCTCTCGGCCCAGATCTTCACGCGCGTCCTCGCTGCAAAGCCGCATGTGGCGGGAACGCCGGCGCAAAAGGAGACGGCCGATTACGTGCTGCGACAGATGGCGTCCTGGGGCCTCGACACGCAACGCGTCGCGTTCCGCGTCTACCTGCCGTACCATGATTCCACGATCGTCGAACAGATGACGCCGACCCGCGCGCGACTCACCCTCGAGGAGCCGCCGGTACCCGGCGATCCGACCACGATCCTGAAGCCGTGGCCCGCGATGAACGGGGGCTCGGGCAAGGGCGACGTCACCGCGTCGCTGGTGTACGTCAATCAGGGGCTCCCGGCGGACTATCTCCTGCTCGACTCACTCGGGATCTCGGTGCACGGCAAGATCGCGATCGCTCGCTATGGCGACTCGTTTCGCGGCATCAAGGCTCGCGAGGCAGAAGCACACGGCGCGATCGGGTTGCTGCTCTACTCCGATCCGAAGGACGATGGATTCGTGGTCGGACCGGTGTATCCGGAAGGTCCGATGCGCAACCCGCAGGAAGTACAGCGCGGCTCGATCTACAACGGCGATGGCGATCCCACCACGCCCGACTGGCCGTCCACCGTCAACGCCCGGCGCGTGCATGAGGATTCGCTCGACGTATCCCATATCCCTGTGGTACCCATCGGGTACGGCAACGCGGAGATCCTGATGAAGGAAATGCGGGGCGCGGTCGTGCCGACGCGTTGGCAGGGTGGCATGAGGTTCGACTACCACCTGGGCGATAGCAGCGTGCAAGTCCGCGTGGCGGTCTGGCCGGAGCGCGGACAGCGCGCGTACAAGACCATCTATGACACGTTCGGCAGGCTGCGCGGCAGTGACTTCCCGGACGAGATGGTCATCATCGGCGGGCATCGCGATGCCTGGGGTCCCGGTGCCGACGACAACGTCTCCGGCACCGTGAGCGTCATGGAAGCGGCCCGCGCGTGGGCTGCCGTCGCCCACGAGGGATTTCGTCCGAAGCGCACGATCGTGTTTGCGACCTGGGACGCCGAGGAATGGGGCCTGGTCGGCTCGACCGAGTGGGTGCAGTTGATGCGCGATTCCCTCAGGGTTGGGGCGGTCGCCTACTTCAACCAGGACGAGTCGGCCGCCGGCAGGAACTTTAGTGCGGGTGGCACCGCCTCCCTGCAGGGCCTCGTGCGCGACGTTACGAAGACGGTGCAGATGCCCGGGGACACGGCGTCGATCTACGCCCGCTGGTCGCAAGCGCAAGCTGGCCGCGGGGGCCGGGCCGGGCGCCGCCGCGGCGCTGTCTCGCGCGCTGGCATCGAGCCAGCCCTCGGCGATCTGGGCGGCGGATCCGATTTTTCCGGGTTCTACAACTATCTCGGCATTCCATCCATCGAAACCGGCTTTGGCGGGCGGGCCGGTTGGTATCACTCCGCGTACGACACCTACACCGCGATGGAGCGCTTCGGCGATCCGGGCTATCTGAGCCACGCCGCCGAAGGACGGCTCGCCGCGGTCATCGTCGCGCGGCTCGCCGACGCCGACGTGATTCCGTATGACAATGCGGCGCTGGGTGCGTATCTGGCGCAACTCGCGAATCCGATTGTGCCGGGCGCCCGGATCACCGAACCGAACCTGGCGCGGATCGCCAGAGAACTGAACGACGTCGTACAGGCAGGCACCGAGTTGCGCGCGGCGGGGCAACGCTTCAACACGGTCAGGGATTCGGCGCTCAGCGTCGGCCCCATCGGCGCGGCAACGTTGTCGCAAGTGAACCACGAGTTGCGCCAGGTCGAACAGAGACTGACGCGGCCCGAGGGGCTGCGGGGGCGACCGTTCATGAAGAACCTGGTCTTCGCCTCGGACCGCGACAACGGGTACGCCAACATCGCACTGCCCGGGATCTCGGAAGCGCTGAGGGACAACGATGTCGAGCGCGCCAGGCGCGAGGCACGAGACCTCGCGGCGCGGATCCGCGCCGCGGCGGCGACGGTGGTTGCGGCAACACGCGCGGTGCTACAACCGCGGTAGCGTCACACCGCGTTGCGCCTGGTACTTCCCCTTCTTGTCGGCGTAGCTCGTCTCACAGATGTCGTCGTCGTCCGCCTCGAAGAACAGGACCTGGCAAATGCCTTCGTTGGCGTAGATCCGGGCGGGAAGCGGCGTCGTGTTGCTGATCTCGAGAGTGACGTGGCCCTCCCACTCCGGTTCGAACGGCGTGACGTTCGTGAGGATCCCGCAGCGGGCATAGGTCGACTTGCCGACGCAGATGGTCAGTACGTTGCGGGGGATCCGGAAGTACTCGACCGAGCGGGCCAGGGCGAACGAGTTGGGCGGCACGACGCAGATGTCGCCCGTGAATTCGACGAAGCTGCGGGCGTCGAAGTGCTTCGGGTCGACAATGGCGGAGAGCGCGTTGGTGAAGATCCGGAAGTCGTCGGCCACGCGCATGTCGTAGCCGTAGGACGACACGCCATAGGAAATGGCGCCGGATCGCACCTGGCCGTCGATAAACGGCTCGATCATGTTGTGCTCGCGGGCCATCCGGCGGATCCAGCGGTCGGATTTGATGGACATGGGGACCGAATATAGGCCTGAGGCATGAGCCGTGAGGCCTGAGGGATGAACCGGGACAGGAACTCGCGCGTGCGGTTCCGCCGATCGGACCGTCGCTGCGGGTTGAGGCGCCATTTCTCAAACCTCAGGCCTCGGGCTTCACACCTCGTTGAATTCACCCCCCAGTTCCAATACTTTTCCCGCCGGTTGTGAAATATTTCACGAGGCGGTCGACGCGATGTTGCAGCCCTACCTTCCGATCCTGCTGCTCCTGATCTTTGTCGTCGCCAACGCGGTGCTGATCATCGGCGCCTCGACGCTGCTGTCCAACTATCGTCCCACCGCGGTCAAGCGGTCCGCCTACGAATCCGGGATGCCGGTTCTCGGTGACGCTCGCGAGCGCTTTTCCGTCAAGTTCTACCTCGTGGCTATGCTGTTCATCGTCTTCGACATCGAGACGGTATTCATGATCCCGTGGGCCGTCGCGTTCGCGCAACTCAAGTCGATGGCCGGGGTGCTGCTGCTGGAAATGCTCACCTTCGTCGTGATCCTCGGCGTGGGCTATGTCTATATCTGGAAGCGGGGGGCACTGCAATGGGATTGAGTCCGCTTTCAACTGCGGTACCGGCGACCCACGAAACCATTTCCCCCAACTGGATCACCACCCGGCTGGATTTCATCGCGAACTGGGGCCGCTCCAACTCGCTGTGGCCGATGCCGTTCGGCACCGCCTGTTGCGCGATCGAATACATGGCGACGGCCGCTTCCCGCTACGACCTCGCCCGGTTTGGCATGGAGCGCCAGAGTTTCTCGCCACGCCAGGCCGACGTGCTGATCTGCGCGGGGCGATTGCCGTTCAAGCTGGCACCGGTCATCCGGCGGATCTGGGATCAGATGCCCCAACCGAAGTGGTGTATTTCGATGGGAGCCTGCGCGTCGAGCGGGGGCATTTTCGACAACTACGCCATGGTGCAGGGCATCGACACCATCATACCGGTCGACGTATATGTGCCCGGATGCCCGCCCCGACCGGAAGGCCTGCTGTACGGCATCATGCTCCTGCAGAAGAAGATCATGGGTGAGACGATGGTCGATCCATCGTTGCGGGTCGAACAGCTCGTCGGTCCCGACGGTTTGTTTCGTCGCCCCGCCGACATTGACGAGATATCCGAGCCGTTCGGCAACTCGGTGCATCAGACGAGGTCGGCGTGAGCGAGGCTCACCCCGACCTCGTCCCGGGCGGGGCCGGCGCGGGGGACGGAGCGACTGACGGCGCCGATACCGTGACCGCACTCCGGGCGCGGTTTCCGGACGGCTTCGTGCGCGCGGTGGTGATGTCGGGGCAAACGGTCGTGCATGTCACCAAGGCGAGCGCCCACGCCATCCTCGAGTGGCTCCAGCAGGACCCGGCGCAGCGGTTCGACTACCTGACGGACCTGACGTGCGTCGAGTATCGCGATCCCGAGCGTCCGCTCGAGGTGGTCTACCAGTTGCGATCGCTGAGCCGCAAGGCGGACGTGCGAGTGAAGATCCCGCTTGATCCGCAGGGCCCGCTCGACGTGCAATCGGTGACCGACCTCTGGAGCGGCGCGAACTGGCTCGAGCGCGAGGCATGGGACATGTTCGGTGTCCGGTTCAAGGACCACCCCGACCTGCGGCGGATCCTGATGTGGGAGGGCTACGCGGAGGGCTTCCCGCTGCGCAAGTCGTTTCCGTTGCGCGGTCACTGGTCGCGGGCAGAGCAGACCCGCCAGGCCCTCGACGCCAATCCCGAAGCCTACTACTCGCTCGAGGAGCTGTCGATCGCCGAAGCGTACGGTGAATTGCCGGCCGACGTGCGGGACCGACTGGCCAAGGCCGGCAAGGTGCTCCCGTGACCTCACGCACGATCGAGGTGGAGCTGTCGACCCCGGGGCTCGACGCGCGCGGGAACGTCCGCAACTTCCCGTTGGGTGTGTCGCGTCGACCCAGTGAATCGGTGAACGATGATTTCGGCGCCGAGCGCATGCTGGTCAACATCGGTCCGCAGCACCCGGCGACGCACGGCGTGCTGCGACTGGTGGTCGAACTGGAGGGCGAGGCAGTGAAGCGGGTGATCCCGCACATCGGCTACTTGCACTCCGGGTTCGAGAAACTCGGCGAGTACCGCTTCTACAACCAGATCATCCCGCTGACCGACCGCACCGACTACCTGTCTCCAATGGCGAACAACATCGCGTTTGCGCTCGCCGTCGAAAAGCTGATGGGTATCGTGATCACCGAGCGCTGCCGGTTGCTGCGCGTGATCGCGTGCGAGATGAGCCGGATCATTTCGCACCTGGTGTGGGTGGGTACGACGGGCATCGATCTCGGGGCGTATACCCCGTTCCTCTGGACCTTCGACCAGCGGGAGCGGATCTACAACCTGCAGGAATCATGGACCGGCGCGCGGCTCACGACGTCGGTCGCACGCGTCGGCGGCATGATGGCCGATATTCCCGAGGGCTGGGAACGTGGGCTGCGCGACTTCGCGCGCACCTTCCCCACCACGTTGCGGGAGGTGGACACGATGTTCACCCGCAACGCCATCTGGTGCGGACGGACTCAGGGAATCGGCGCGATGAGTGCGGAAGATGCCATCAACTACTCCTTGTCGGGGCCCATGCTCCGTGCCAGCGGTGTCGATTACGACGTGCGGAAGGACCGTCCCTATCTCGGGTATGAGGAGTTCGACTTCGACGTGCCGATCGGGGTGCACGGCGACGTCTACGATCGCTATCGCGTGCGCCTGGAGGAGATGTTCCAGTCGGTGCGGATCATCGAGCAGGCGCTCGACACGCTGCGACCCGGGCCGGTCGACGTCGACGATCCGCGCGTCACGCTGCCGCCGAAGTCGCGCGCAATGAGCGACATGGAAGCGATGATCTACCACTTCAAGCAGGTGATGGAAGGGATCAAGCCTCCAGCCGGGGAGGTCTACCTCGGGGTCGAGAATCCCAAGGGCGAACTCGGCACCTACCTCGTGTCGGACGGCACCGCGAAACCAGTGCGGTGGCGGATCCGGCCGCCATCCTTCCTGAACCTCGCCGCGTTGCCGAAACTGTGCGAAGGGGCGCTTCTGTCCGACGTGATAGCGATCAACGCCAGCATCGACATCGTGATGGGGGAGATCGACCGGTGACGGCCCACGGGACCACGCCGCATCAGCCGATATTCGCCGGCGACGTGCTCGCGAAGCTGGAAGCGCTCTATCCGAAATATCCCGACAAGCGATCGGTGCTCCTGCCCGCGCTCTGGCTGGTGCAGGAGGCCCGCGGCTGGGTGTCCGATGATGCCGTGCGCGAGGTCGCCGAGCGGCTCGATCTCACGCCGTCCTATGTCCGCGGCGTGCTGACGTTCTACACGATGTATCACAAGCATCCGGTGGGTCGGCATTTCATCCAGGTGTGCACCACATCACCCTGCGGGATGTGCGGTGCCGAGGACGTCGCCCGAACGCTGGTGGAGCACAGCGGTTGCGGTGACCTGGGGGCGACCAGTCCGGACGGACGGTTCACCGTCATCGAGGTGGAATGTCTGGGTGCCTGCGGATTTCCGACGCCGATTCTGATCGATGACGACTTCATCGAGTCGGTCACGCCGGAACGCGTGCCTGAACTGCTCGCGCGGTATCCCTGATGGGCTATCCGCATCCGATCCATCCCAGGGAAACCCCGGTCCTGTCGCAGCACTTCGGGCAGGCGGCAGCGCGCACCTACACGGGCTGGGTCGAGCGCGGTGGGTATCAGGCGCTGCGGAAGGCGATCGGGATGGCGCCGGACGACATCATCGCCGAGGTGAAGGCGTCCGGACTGCGGGGCCGGGGCGGAGCCGGGTTCCCGACCGGGCTGAAATGGTCGTTCATGCCGAAGGACGACGGCAAGCCGCATTACCTCTGCTGCAACGCCGACGAATCCGAGCCGGGCACGTTCAAGGACCGGGAGGTGATGCGCTGGACACCCCACGCCCTGATCGAGGGCTGCGCGATCGCGCAACTCGCGATCCGCGCCGACGTGACGTACATCTACATCCGCGGCGAGTTCACCGAGCCGTATCATGTGATGCAGCGCGCGCTCGCCGAGGCGTACGCCGAGGGCGTCCTCGGTGCCAACGCCCTCGGGTCGGGCAAGCGCATCGACATGGTGATCCATCGGGGTGCCGGTGCGTACATCTGCGGCGAAGAGACCGCGATGATGAACTCGATCGAGGGCCGCCGCGGCAACCCCCGGATCAAGCCGCCGTTCCCGGCCGTCGCTGGCCTGTTCGGCCAGCCGACGACGATCAACAACGTCGAGACGCTCGCGGCCGTGCCGGCGATCATCAACCGGGGCGCCGCCTGGTACGCGGGTCTCTCGCTGTCGAGTCCCAAGAGTACCGGCACCAAGTTGATCTCGGTGTGCGGCCACGTGCAGCGGCCGGGCACCTACGAGATCACCCTCGGCTTCCCGATGAAGGACCTGATCTACGACCTGTGCGGCGGCATGCGCCCGGGACGCACGCTCAAGGCGGTGATTCCCGGCGGCTCGTCCGTCCCGATCATGACGCCGGACGAAGTCGAGGCATGCCCGACGGACTATGAGGGCATCGTCGCCCACGGATCCATGCTCGGCTCGGGCGGCATGATTGTGATGGACGATTCGACCGACCTCGTCTATCAGATCATGCGCCTCGCCCGGTTCTACGCTCACGAAAGTTGCGCGCAATGCACCAACTGTCGCGAAGGCACGGCGTGGACCACCCGGATACTCGAGCGGATGCTGGCCGGGGAGGGGAAGCAGTCCGACCTCGACCTGCTGCTCGACCTTTCGGACCAGATGACGGGGAAGACGATCTGCGTGCTCAGCGATTCCTGCGCGGCGCCGGTGGTGAGCGGCATTCACAAGTTCCGCGCGGACTTCGACGCCTGCCTGAGTCGGGTGCGCCCGGCCGTGATGGCGGGAGTCTGATGCCGTGAGCAACGAACTGGTCTCGGTGACGATCGACGGCGTGCTGGTGCAGGTCCCGAAGGGGACCACGATCATCGAGGCCGCCAAACACGCGGGCGTGCTGATCCCGCACTATTGCTACCACCCGTCGCTGCCGTCGCCGGCCGTCTGCCGGATGTGCCTGGTGGAAGTGGAGAAGGCACCCAAGCTCGCACCCGCGTGCGTGACGGCCGTCGCCGAGGGGCAGGTCGTGCACGTCGACTCGCCCGTGGCGAAAGAAGCCCGCAAGGCGGTGCTGGAGTTCCTGCTCATCAATCACCCGCTCGATTGCCCGATCTGCGACCAGTCGGGCGAGTGCGAACTGCAGGACTTCGTGTTCCAGGAAGGCCGCTCGGGCAGCCGATACGGCGACTATCCGAAACGGTACGCCCCGGTGGAGGATTTCGGCCGCGATATCCTGTATGTGCCGAACCGGTGTATCCTCTGCACGCGCTGTGTCCGGTTCATGGACAGCGTGGTCGGCGACCCGGTGCTGGAGGTGTACGAACGGGGCGATCGCGCCTACATCGGCATCGACACCGAGCAACTGCTCGATCATCCGTGGTCGGGCAACGTCGTCGACCTGTGCCCGGTGGGTTCACTGCTGTCCAAGGACTTCCTACACAAGGCACGCGCCTGGGACCTCGACAAGACGGCATCGATCTGTCCGGGCTGCACCCAGGGGTGCAACATGACGATCGACACGCGCGACAGCGTTGTTGTCCGGCTGCGCCCGCGGCCGAACCTCGACGTCAACCGTCACTTCATGTGCGACACCGGCCGCGCCGATTACCGCTGGATGAACCGCGGTGATCGCGTGGAGGCGCCATTGCGGCTCGAGGGCGGACGGCTCCATGCCTGCGAGTGGGATACGGCGCTCGCGCGGCTGGCAGCGCTCGTGCTCGCCGCCGAGGGATCGATCGTAGTGCTCGCCGGCGGCCGGGCGTCGTGCGAGTCGATTGGCTGGACGCTCAAGCTGGCGGGCGACACGCGGCGTGCCGCGGCCATGAAAGTGCCGCTCGGCGCCGAGGCAGCCATCGGCAACATCCCGAATCTCGCACTCCGCGCCGAGCGCGCAGCGAACGTCGAGGGAGCGCGGGTGCTCGGAATGACGGCCTCGTGGACCGACGCGGTGGCGGCCCTTCGCGGCGCGGCGCTTGCCATCGTGCTCGATGTAGAACTCGATGACGGGGATGTGAACGCGCTGAACCAGGTCGCGCAGGTGGTCCACTTCGCGACCGTGCCGGAACCGCGGCTGCAGACGGTGCAGCTGGTACTCCCGGTCGCCACGATGGCCGAGGAGCAGGGCGTGTACGTCAACTGCGATCGGCGGGCCCAGCGGTTCCTGCCGGCCCGGTCGGCCCCGGGGATGGCGCGCTCGGCGTGGTGGGTTGCGTCACAGGGGTGGGCGCGCGGCGGGGACAACCGCAGCGCGCCGAGCACCGCCTCCGAGGCCTTCGGGGCGCTGGCACCGTTCGCCGGGCTCGACTATCGTGATCTCGGCCTCACCGGACGCGCGATCGATGTGGCGGTTGCCGGAGCTGTGGCATGACGCCGGACCAGAAGGGATTCCTGCTGTTCGCCGTCATCAAGCTGCTGGTGGTGTTCTCCGTGATGCTGGCAGGCGTGGCCCTGCTCACGCTGGTCGAGCGCAAGGTGGCGGGTTGGATGCAGAACCGGCCGGGACCGAACCGCGTGGGTCCCTTCGGCATCCTGCAACCCGTCGCTGATGGCATCAAGAACTTCATCAAGGAAGAGACCCGGCCCGCGTCGGCCAACGAGTTCCTGTTCCTCCTTGCCCCGGCGCTGTCGTTCATCCCGGCCGTCATCCTGATCGGCGTCATCCCGCTCGCCGCGCCACTGCCGGTGGACTTCGCTGCCGACCTCCCGCTGCTTGGGCTGACCACCTTTCATGGCATGATGCCGATGTCGGTGGCGGATCTGCCGATCGGGTTCATCTTCATCCTCGCATTCTCTTCGCTCGGCGTCTACGGCATCGCGCTGGCCGGATGGTCGTCCAACAGCAAGTACTCACTGATCGGCGGGCTGCGCGCTGCCGCGCAGTTGATTTCCTACGAAGTCGCCATGGGGCTGTCGCTGATCCCCGTGCTGCTGGTATCGGGAAACGCATCGTTCAGCGCGATCATCGCGCGCCAGCAACAGGGCCTCTGGTTCATCATGCCCCTGTTCCTGTCGTTCTTCATCTTCCTGATTTCCGGGTTCGCCGAGACGAACCGACTGCCGTTCGACCTACCCGAGGCCGAATCGGAACTCGTGGCTGGGTACCATTCCGAGTACAGCGCGATGAAATTCTCGCTGTTCATGATCGCCGAGTACGCGCATATCGTCACGGTGGCCGCGATGGTGGCAACCCTGTTTTTCGGCGGCTGGGACATGCCATTCACCCATTGGGACGAGCGGGGGGGGCTGCTCCAGACGGTGGTGACCGGGGCGTGCTTCTTCGCCAAGACGTTCTTCTGGATCTTCTTCGTGATATGGATCCGCTGGACGCTGCCGCGCTTCCGGTACGACCAGCTGATGGCACTTGGCTGGAAGATTCTGCTGCCGCTCTCGCTGGCGTACATCATGGTCGTCGCCGTGGCCATCGAGATCATCCAGGCCAGCCTCGGGTGGACCGACCCGAAGGCACAGGGGTTCGCCCTGTTCGCGCTCAACCTGCTGCTCGGCTGGGCGATGTTCTTCCTGCTGGATCGTGGCCGCGTCGTACGGGGCGTGGCCCCACGAACGCGTGCCGCGTCATCGATGTCACCGCGAGAAGGGGCCGCCTGATGGCGATCGGCGTGAAGGTGATGGCGCGACCGGAGCGGGAGGTGTCGTACGTCCGGGCGACGCTCAAGGGCATGGCGCTGACGTTCAAGCACATGTTGCAGGCTCGCGTGACGATGCAGTATCCCGAAGCGAAGAGCACCGACGACTGGCGCATCGCCACCCGGTGGCGCGGGACGCATCGGATGTTGACCGACGAGCAGGGGCGTTCCAAGTGCGTTGCCTGCGGCCTCTGTCCGCAGATCTGTCCGGCCAACTGCATCAAGCTGGTGCCGGGCGAGGACGAAGCCGGCAATCGGTACCCGTTGATCTACGAGATCGACGAGTTCCGGTGCGTCTTCTGCGGATACTGCCAGGAGGTCTGCCCGGAGGAAGCGATCCACGTCGGCGTGCACTACGAGAATTCCGAGTATTCCCGCGATCGCTTCGTCTACGACCTCGAGCGGCTGTCCGCGCAGACCCATCCCGTGTCGACCCTGTGGGACCCCTCCGACCCGCGTGGCGAGTAACGTGACGGTGACCACGGTCATCTTCTACGTGTTCGCGGTCTGGGCCGTCGGATCGGCGCTGCTGTGCATCACCCGGAGCAACGCGCTTGCCTCGGCCCTGTGGCTGGTTTCGACCATGTTCGCGCTGGCCGCGATCTTCGTGATCCTGCAGGCGCAGTTCATCGCCGCGATCCAGGTGCTGGTGTACGCGGGCGCGGTCATGGTGTTGTTCCTCTTCGTGATCATGCTCCTGAACCTCGAAGACGTGCCGCACGATTGGAAGCGCTGGCCGGCATGGGTGGTGGGTGTCGGTCTCGCCGCGGTGCTCGGCACGACGCTGGTGACGCTGCACAGCTACACCCCGGCGCGCCTCGCGCGCGAGGTGTCGACCATGCCGAGCCCGGTCGATCCTCGGCTGGTTTTCCCGGAAGGCAACGCGCTGGCCGTGGCCACCGCGACGCAAGGCGCCGTGGGCAGCGTGGCCCAGCCATTGTTCCAGGGCTACCTGATTCCGTTTGAAGTGACTTCGGTTCTCCTGCTGGCGGCAGTGGTCGGCGCCGTCGTCCTCGCCAAGAAGAAGCTCTGATGCTCCTCGGACCGTCGCTCGCGCTCTCCGCGGTGCTGTTCGTGCTGGGTGTGGCAGGGGTGCTCATCCGGCGCAACGCCATCGTGGTCTTCATGTGCGTCGAGCTCATGCTCAACGCCGTCAACCTCACCTTCATTGCCCTGGCGCAACTGCACGGCGTGAGCGGCCAGATCATGGTGTTCTTCGTCATGACCGTGGCCGCGGCCGAGGCTGCGGTCGGATTGGCGATCATCCTGGCGATCTTCCGGCATACCCAGTCGGTCGATCTCACGCACATCAACCTGCTCAGGGGTTGACGCGTGGTCCAACTGGTTTGGCTCGCCGTCGCCTTCCCGCTGTTCGGCGCCGTTGCCAACGCACTGCTGGCGATTCGGCGGCCCGCCGCCAAGACCGCCGTCTCCATCATCGGTGTCGGGGTGCTGGCGGGCGCGTTTGTCGTGGCCGTCGGCGTCTTCAACGCGCTCGTGCACGACCCTCGGCCATCCGTGCCCGTGGTGCTCTGGCATTGGATGCCGGTGAGCGAGCGGCTGTCGATCGACTTCGCATTCCGGGTCGATCATCTCTCGGCAATCATGCTGCTTGTCATCACCGGGGTTGGTGGACTGATTCACCTGTTTTCGGTCGGCTACATGCGGAGCGACCCGGGATACGCGCGTTACTTCGCGTACCTCAACCTGTTCATCGTATTCATGCTGGTGCTGGTGCTGGGCGCGTCGTTGCCAGTGTCATTCATCGGTTGGGAAGGCGTCGGGCTCTGCTCCTACCTGCTGATCGGCTTCTGGTACGAGATCGATGCGAACTCCGACGCCGGCAAGAAGGCATTCCTTGCCAACCGGATCGGCGATTTCGGCGTGCTGGTCGCGATGTTCCTGCTCTGGTGGCATCTCGGTACACTGGATTTCGTCGGCATCACGATGCGCGCCGGGGCGGTCTTCCCGATTGGAAGCAGCGCCGCGCTGCTGATCGCGCTGGCGCTGTTCCTGGGATGCACGGGCAAGTCGGCACAGATTCCCCTGTACGTCTGGCTGCCCGACGCGATGGCCGGTCCGACGCCCGTATCGGCCCTGATCCATGCCGCCACCATGGTCACGGCCGGCGTGTTTCTGGTGGTCCGGACCGCGTCGGTGTTCGCCCTGGCGCCGGTCTCGCTCGAGGTTGTCGCGGTCGTCGGGGCATTGACCGCATTTGTCGCCGCCAGCATCGGCCTGCGCCAGTACGACATCAAGAAGGTGCTGGCCTATTCCACCGTGTCGCAACTGGGATACATGTTCCTCGGCGTGGGCACCGGCGCCTTCGCGTCTGGCATTTTCCACCTGATCACCCACGCGTTTTTCAAGGCGCTCCTGTTCCTGGGCGCCGGCAGCGTGATTCACGCGCTGCATCATGCGTTCCATCACGCGCACTCCGACGCGGACGCGCAAGACATGCGCAACATGGGCGGCCTGCGGCGATGGATGCCCTGGACCTTCTCGCTCATGCTGGTCGCGACGCTGGCGATCTCCGGCGTGCCGCCGTTCTCCGGCTTCTTCTCCAAGGATGAGATCCTCGGCGCCGCATTCGCTCGCGGTACCCAGCACCCGATCTACCTGGTCTGCTGGGCGCTGGCTCTCGGCGCGGCGCTGATGACGGCGTTCTACATGGCCCGGCTGCTGGCGATGACCTTCCTCGGGCGGTTCCGCGGCGGTGACAAGGCGGCAGAGTACCTGCACGACGCGCCGTGGACCATGACCGGGCCGCTCGTCGTGCTCGGCCTGCTGAGCGTGCTGGGTGGTGTCATCAACCTGCCGCATTTCGTCGGGGGTACGGGCTGGCTCGAGCGATGGCTTGCGCCCGTCACCGAGACGGCGCGCATGACGATGACGCCCCTCCCCGAGGTCGAGGGGGCCAGCGCGCTGCTCCTGATTTCGCTCGCCGTCGCGGCCGCGGCAGTGGGCCTGATCGGCGGGTGGTGGGTAACCTCCCGGGCCACGATCCTCACGCCCGCCCAGTCGCCGGAAGAGCACGGCTTCTGGCGGGCAGTGTACCACAAGTACTACGTCGACGAGTTGTACCAGAAGGTGTTCGTCAACCCCACGGTCTGGCTCTCACGCAGGGTACTCTGGCAGACGGTCGATGCGTTCCTGGTGGATCGCCTTGGTGTCGGCGGTACGGCCCGCCTGGCAGAGGGTCTCGGCTGGCTGGGCTCCCGGCTGCAGAACGGGCAGGTCGCCTTCTACGTCACGATGTTCGCGGTCGGCGCCGTGTTGATCCTTCGCACCCTGGTGAGGTAGCCGATGGCCGCCCTCCTCGCTGCCATTGGCTACGAGCACTGGATCATTCACGTCCTGCTCGCGCTGCCGATCCTGGCGATGCCGGTCATCCTGTTCGCGCCCGCACGTGCGGCGCGCTACATCGCGTTCGTTGTCGCGCTGATGGAAATGGTGCTCGGCATCGGACTGTGGTGGGCGTTCGATCCCACGCGGTCCGGCATGCAGTTCGTCACTGACGTGACCTGGATGTCCAGGTTCGGGATCGGGTATCGGGTCGGGATCGACGGCCTGTCGCTGCTCCTGGTGCTGCTGTCGGTGATCATGCTCCCGCTCGTGGTCTGGGGAAGCTGGCGAGGCATCGACCAGAAGCAACGCGGCTTCTACGCGTTGATCATGGCGCTGAACACCGGCATGCTCGGGGTGTTCGTCGCCACCGACTTGTTCCTGTTCTACATGTTCTGGGAGATGCTGCTGATCCCGATGTATTTCATGATCGGCATCTGGGGCAGCGCCAACCGCATCTACGCCGCCACCAAGTTCGTGATCTATACGTTCGTCGGCTCGTTCATGATGCTGGTCGCGATCATCTGGATGGTGGCGGTGGTCGGCAAGGCGACCGGCCAGTACTCCTTCGCGTACGACAACCTGCTCGACCACGCCAACCTGCTCAGGCCATGGGGTGGGTGGCTGTTCACGGCGTTCGCGCTGGCGTTCGCCGTGAAGGTGCCGCTCTTCCCGTTCCATACCTGGCTGCCGGACGCGCACACCGAGGCACCCACGGCCGGGTCCGTCGACCTCGCGGTGATCCTGCTGAAGATGGGCACCTACGGATTCCTGCGCTTCGCGATTCCGTTCTTCCCGATGTTCGCGTTGTCGAAGACGACCGGCATGGTGATCGCGACACTGTCGGTAATCGGCATCGTCTACGCTGCGCTCGTGGCGATGGTGCAGCCCGACCTCAAGCGGTTGATCGCGTATTCGTCGGTCAGCCATCTCGGGTTCGTGATGCTCGGGATCTGGGGAAGTACGGTGGAGAGTGTCCAGGGCGCCATCATGGTGATGGTGTCACACGGTCTGTCGACGGGCGCGTTGTTCTTCATGATCGGCATGCTGTACGAGCGACGTCACACCCGGAAGATCGCCGACTACGGCGGACTCGCCCGCGTTACGCCGCTCCTCGCGACCGCGTTCGTGATCACCGCGTTCTCCTCGATCGGGCTGCCCGGGCTCAACGGCTTCGTCGGCGAGTTCCTGGTGCTGCTGGGCTCGTTCGGCCGCTATCCGTGGCTGGTCGCCATCGCCGCGACTGTCGTGGTGTTCTCCGCGGCCTACATGCTGTGGTCGACGCAGCGCGTGTTCTTCAATCGACTGACCAACCCGCTGAACGAAGGCATCGGCGACCTCAACCTTCGCGAGCTGGCGGTGATCGGACCGCTGATTGCGGCGATGATCTGGGTCGGCCTCTATCCCGCGCCGTTGCTCAGGCGGACCGAGGGCGCCGCACGCCACTACGTGGAGATGGTCACGCCGGCGCTTCCACCGGCCGCCTTGCCTGATCCCGGAGCGCAGCCCTGATGCCGATCGACCTGTCTTCGCCGGGCGGCGCGACCCTCGCCCTGCTGCCCGAACTGGTCCTGACGTTCTGGGCGCTCGTCGTGCTGATGTACGTCGCATGGCACCACCGCGACGGCCACGATATGCGGACGGCCGGCGGGCTCTCGATCGTGGGGTACATCTTCGCCGCCGCGGCGACGGCTTGGCTCGCATGGCGTGGCGCGCGCCCCGAGGGCCTGTCGTTCATGATTGCGCTGGATGGCTTCCGATTCGCGAGCGATGCGCTGCTGCTGTGGATCGCGGCCGCCGTGGCGATCCTGTCGGTGCGATGGCTCATTCGCCAGGGTATTCTCGCGCCGGAATATTATCCGATGCTGATGCTGGCGACCGTCGGCATGATGCTCCTTGCTGGCGCGGCCGACCTGATCACGCTGTTCCTCGGTCTCGAGGTCATGTCGATCTCGGTCTACGTCCTCGCGGGATTCGACCGCACCCGACGGGCATCGGCCGAGGCGGCGTTGAAATACTTCCTCATCGGCGCGTTCGCCTCCGGATTCCTGCTCTATGGGATCGCCCTGACCTACGGCGCAACCGGCCAGTTCAACTTCGACCTGATCGGCGCGCAATTCGCCGCGACACCGCCGACCTTGATGGCGAAACTCGGCATGGGTCTGATCCTGGTTGGGTTCGCCTTCAAGATTGCGGCCGTGCCGTTCCATGCGTGGGCGCCCGACGTCTACGAGGGCGCCCCGACGCCGATCACCGCGTTCATGGCCAGCGGGGTGAAGGCGGCGGCGTTCCTGGCGCTGGTTCGCGTCCTTGCCGAGGTGTTCCCGGCGCTGGTGGATCTCTGGCGTCCGGTGATCTTCGGGCTCGCGGCGATCACGATCCTGGTTGGCAACCTGACCGCGCTGTCGCAGACATCGATGAAGCGCATGCTGGCGTACAGCGCCATCGCACACGCCGGCTACCTGCTGCTCGCCGTCTGGGCCCATTCGGACGAGGGGACGGCCGCGGTGCTGATCTACCTGCTCGCCTACAGCGTCACCATCGTCGCGGCGTTCGGCATCCTCGCGTCAATCGAACGCGCCGGCGCGCGCACCGTCCGGCTAACCGATCTCGAGGGGCTGTTTTCGGTACGCCCGTTCGCGTCGATTGGGCTCAGTATCTGCATGCTGTCGCTGCTGGGCTTTCCCGGTACGTTCGGGTTCATCGGGAAGTGGTACCTGCTGTCCGCGGCCTTGCGAGCAGGGCAGACGACACTGCCCGTCATCGCCATGGTCGGCAGCGCGATTTCCATTGGCTACTACCTCCCGGTCGTGCTCGCGATGACGCTCAAGCCAGCCCGTACGCGCCAGGCCCACCAGACCATCCGGTTTCCACGGCCCGCGCGCATCGCGGTGGGGATCTGCGTCTTCGCGATCCTGCTGCTGGGTGTTTGGCCGAATACCGTGCTGAACTTCGCGACCCAGACGGCAGTCCAACTGCGCCAGAGCGAACTGCCGATCGGTCCGCGCTGATTTCGAGGCCCGCGTGAAGGTCCCCCAGTCCGTTTTTCGCGAATACGACGTGCGCGGCGTCATCGGCGCGCAGTTGACCCCGGAGTTCGCCGAACATCTGGGGCGCGCGTTCGGGAGCACTGCGGTCGAGCAACTCGGGCCGGCACCGCGCATCGCGGTCGGTCGCGACAATCGACCGTCCAGCGACGGACTCTCGGCCGGCCTGCGGCGGGGACTTGCGGCGACCGGCGTCACCGTGGTCGAGATTGGCACGGTCCCCACGCCCGCGCTGTATTTCGCCGTGCAATCCCTCGGCGCCGACGGCGGAGTTCAGGTCACCGGGTCCCACAACCCTCCCGAGTTCAACGGGTTCAAGTTCGTGCTGGCGGGCGAATCGCTGCACGGCCCGGCGATCACCGCGCTCGGCGAGCGCATCGAATCGGAGCGCTACGTCGTCGGTGCGGGCATTGACGAGCGTGACGATGGGGTCCTGGTGCGCTATCGGGAGGCGATCGTGGCCCGTCATCGGCTGGCCCGGCGCGTCAAGGTGGTCGCCGATTGCGGCAACGGTGTCATGTCGCTGGTTGCGATTGAGACACTGCGCGAGCTCGGCGCGGAGGTGATCCCGTTGTTCGCCGAGAGCGATGGCACCTTTCCCAATCACCATCCGGATCCGACCGTGCTCGAGAACCTCGCCGATCTGCAACGCGTCGTCCGCGAGCAGGGCGCCGAACTCGGCATTGCGTTCGACGGTGACGGTGATCGGATTGGCGCAGTGGATGAAAACGCCCGGCCCGTCTGGGGTGACCAGCTGCTGGTGCTGTTCGGTCGCGATGCGGTGCGCCGGTTCGGCCGCGGTATCGCGGTCATTTTCGACGTGAAATGCTCCGACACGCTGGCACAGGCACTCACCAGGGCAGGGGCGCGTCCGGTCATCTGGAAGACCGGACATTCGCTGATCGAAGCGAAAATGAAAGTGGAGCACGCACCGCTGGCTGGCGAGATGAGCGGTCACATCTTCTTCGGGGGTGACTGGCTGGGCTTTGATGACGCACTCTTTGCCGCCGCGCGGTTGCTCGAGATCGTCGCCGCCTCTGGTCCCGGTCTTTCGCGACTGCTCGCCGACGTTCCGGTGACGTTCACCACGCCCGAGCTCCGGGTCGACTGTGACGATGCGCTCAAGTTCGGCATCGTCGCGGAAGCGATCGCGCACTTCGGAGCCCGGTACCCCGTGCTTACGATCGACGGCGTTCGCATCACCTATCCCGACGGATGGGGCCTGTTACGAGCTTCGAACACGCAGCCGGTGCTGGTGCTGCGATTCGAGGCGACCTCGCCGGAGGCGCGCGACGCGCACCGGGCGGAGCTGATGCAGTGGCTGGCGGCACGAGGCATTCGGGGCTGATACGATGACACCCCGGGTGCGCCGCTTGGCGGGCGCCGTCGCCGTGCTGATCGCGCTCCTGCTCGCGGGACGCTGGACGGCGTCATTCGTTGCGGAACGATCGTGGGCCGCCACCATTTCGCCGTCGGCCGCTGCGTTCGTGAGCCGCTGGCAGCTGCTTGGGGTCGCGCTCGAGGCGGGCGCGATCGTCGCGGCATCGCTGTGGTTCGCAATTCAGGCCCTGCTTGTCGCGCGGGTAATCGCGTCAGTTCAGGTCACTCGCCGGCTCGGTGATCTCCAGCTCCGTGAAGCGATCCCGACTCGTCTGCTCCTCGCCGGGGCGGCGTCCGCCGGCATCCTGCTGGGACTGATCGCTGGTGCCGGCGCACACGCATGGCGTGAGCCGATCGCGCTGGCATGGCAAGGTGTGACGTACGGCGTGAAGGATCCGCTGCTGAACCGGGACCTCGGTGTTTTCGTCGCGCAGTTGCCCGTTTGGGATCTGGGACACCGCTTCGTGGAGATTCTCGCACTCCTCGGGCTCGCGTTTTGCGCCGCGCTCTACGTCGCTATTGGCGCCGTGCAGCGGGAGCACGGCGCGGTGGTTATCCACCCCGATGCGCGCCAGCACCTTGGTGTGCTGCTCGCGTTCGTTGCGCTGGTGATCGGGGCGGGGTACTTGCTTGCCCCCTACCATCTCGCCGCGTCTGCGCCGACGGCCCTCCGCGTCAACGCGGCCATCCGCCTTCGGTCCACGCAGATCATGGCCGGCGTGGCATTGGCGACCGGGCTGCTGAGCATGGTCTGGGCGCTGCGGGGGCGAAATGGGCTGCTCGTGGCGACCTGGATCGTGCTGGGAGTGGGAGCGTTGGGGGAGCGTTTCCTGATCCCCGCGCTGAACGATGACCTCGCGCCTTCGCCAAGCGCCGTGGCGACAGCTCGTCGCTTTGATGCGATCGCATGGGGGATCCGTCAGCCCGGAGTACCCACGCAATCCGATAGCGCACCGCAAGTCACCGCGCTCTGGGACCCGGACATGCTCGGTCGGATGGCCGAGCGCGCCGGCAGTGTGATGGCCGGGGCGACCCCAGGCACCGTGGTGGTGGCCGGGCAATCGCTCCCGGTCTGGTTCGTCGGGACGCTCGCCGCGGCCGACCCGGCGCGACTCGACGTGCTGGCGATCGCCGACGGGGTGACCGGGAGTTCCGGTGCGCCAATGCTGATTCGATCGAACGAGGAGGCGCGATCGGCGCGCCCGGTCTGGCGCACGATCGCCGATCCGCGCGCGCGTCCCGGACCGCCGCGATGGCGCGCCGCCAGCGGCGGTGTTCCGTCCGGCGGGCCGCTGCGGCGCTGGCTGTTCGCGTGGGCGCGACAAGCGCCCGGAATGTTGCGCGATCCGCCAGAAGGCGGCTTCGACTGGCATCTCGACCCGACCGAACGGGCGGCCGCGGTGGTGCCGATGCTCGCGTGGACGCCCGCCGATCTCATCATGGTGAATACCCGCCCCACATGGCTGGTGCAGGGCCTGCTCACGGTCGATCAATTCCCGCTGGCGACCCGCGCACCATGGGCAGGCAAGCAGGTCGCCGGCGCCGTTCCCGTGCTGTTGTGCACCGTCGACGTCGCCAGCGGTGAAACGCATTTCTACGTTGACCCCGCCGCTGACTCACTCGGAAGCGCGTGGGCGCGCCTCCTTGGTCCGGTGATCGCCGAGCGCGGTGTATTGTCGCCGATGGTGCGCAGCAGCGTGACCTATCCGGAGGCGTGGTTCGAGTCGCAGCTCGCCGTACTCGAAGGGCCGACGTGGCATGCCGGGCGGCTGCCGACCCAGTTCGGCGCGCCGCTTGCGCCGGCGCCACTCTGGGTCACCGGGCATGTGCCAGGTCGGCAAATGGTCTTCGAAGATACGCGTGGTGAGGCCGTGACACTGGCGACTGCGTACCGCGTTGACGGAATGCCGCAATTACGCCTCGATCGCCGCGAATCCGACGGCACCGCCGGCGAGAATCGCGCCCAGCTGCGGCAGCTGTGGAGTCGCACGCCGATCATGACGCATCTACAGGACTCGATTGCTGCCGCAGGCGACTCGATCGCGTTGCGCAGCATCCGGTGGTCCGTCGGGCGTGGTGCCATCACTGCGTGGCGGCCCACGTTTGCCTTCCCGCGACAGGATGGGCCAGTGCTGCTCTGGATCACGACGGCGGTGGGCGACCGCGTCGGTGGTGGGCATTCGCCGGCCGAAGCGTGGGCCGCGGCGATGGCCCCGGGCAGTGCCGTCGCCGAGTATGCTCCCGACGCGGCGACCGCGTTGGCTGCCGCCCGCCAGTGGCTACAGCAAGCTGATGCGGCGTTCCGGCGCGGCGACATGACCGCGTTCGGACGGGCGTATGAGGAGTTGCGGAAGGCGTTGGGCGAGCGACCGTGACGACCGGTTTCTTGCGTGTGGCGCCCTCGTTGTTCCGCCGCTACCTTGCCCCCGTCCTGATCCACTTGCTGAGGTAAGCGTGAATCTGCATGAATACCAGGCGCGCGACCTGCTCAAGGCCGCCGGCATTCCGTTGTCCGACGGCGACGTCGCGGCCACTCCCGCAGAAGCCGAAGCGATCGCGCGCCGCGTGGGTGGAACGGTGGTGGTGAAGGCGCAGGTCCACGCCGGCGGTCGTGGCAAGGCGGGCGGCGTCAAGCTCGCGGGCACTCCGGCGGAGGCCGCCGAGCACGCCTCGCAGATTCTCGGCATGACGATCAAGGGACTGGTCGTCAACAAAGTGCTCGTTGTGCCGGCCGCCGAAATCGCGACCGAAAGCTACGTCGGCCTGATCCTTGACCGCGCAACTCAAAAGCCGGTATTCATGGTTTCGGACGCCGGTGGCATCGACATCGAGGAAGTCGCCGCAAAGACACCGGAGAAAATCACCCGTCTCGCCGTCGATCCGCGGTACGGCTTGCTGCCCCATCAGGCGCTCCAGCTTGCGCTGGCGCTCTATCGCGATTGGGCCCAGGCACGCGCTGCGATCAAGATCATGCGGCAACTCTACCAGGTGTTCATGGCCAACGGCTGTTCCCTGGCCGAGATCAACCCGCTGGTGACCACGCCGGACGGCAGCGTGCTGGCACTCGACGCCAAGATCGTGATCGACGACAACGAGCTCGACCGCCGGCCCGATCTTGCCGTCCTCCGGGACGAGTCCGCAGAAGAGCCGAGCGAGGTGGCCGCGCGGCGTGCCAACCTGACGTTCATCAAGCTCGACGGCAACGTCGGCTGCGTCGTCAACGGCGCGGGTCTGGCGATGGCGACGATGGACCTCGTGAAGTACTACGGCGGCGACCCGGCCAATTTCCTCGACATCGGCGGTTCATCCAATCCGGACAAGGTCGTCAACGCACTCAAGATCATCACTGCCGATCCGCGGGTGAAGGTGATTCTGTTCAACATTTTCGGCGGCATCACCCGGACGGACGACGTGGCCAACGGCATCGTGACCGCGACCAGGCAATTCACCGTCAACGTGCCGATCGTGATTCGACTCACGGGGACCAACGAAGCGGCTGCGTTCCGGATCCTCGAGAGCGTTGGCATGGCCGCAATGAGCGACATGGATGCGGCCGTGTCGAAGGCCGTGGCGCTGGCGAAGGCGGCCGCGTGAGCGTCTGGATCGGATCGGAAACGCGGCTCGTGGTGCAGGGCATTACCGGCCGGGAGGGATCCTTCCATACGCGGCAGATGATTGAATACGGCACCAACGTGGTGGCCGGGGTGACGCCCGGGAAGGGCGGGCACCAGTTCGAAGGCAGCGTTCCGGTGTTCAACACCGTCGCCGAAGCCGTCGCGGCGACCGGTGCGAACTGCTCGGTGATCTACGTACCGCCGGCGATGGCCGCCGGCGCGATTGAGGAGGCTGCCGACGCCGGGATCCCGCTGGTTGTGTGCATCACCGAGGGTGTACCCGTGCTCGACATGACGCTGGTGATGCCCTACATCGCCGAGCGCGGCGTCCGATTGATCGGTCCGAACTGCCCCGGCCTGATCACGCCCGGTCAGGCGAAGGTGGGCATCATTCCCGGATCGATATGCCAGCCGGGCCCGGTCGGACTGGTATCGCGGTCGGGCACGCTGACGTACGAGGTGGTGCATCAACTCACGGGCAACGGGTTTGGCCAGAGCACCTGTGTCGGCATCGGCGGCGACCCGATCGTCGGCACGGACTTCATCGACGTGCTTGCCGCGTTCAATGCAGATCCTGCGACCGAAGCGATCGTGATGATCGGCGAAATTGGCGGCACGGCGGAGCAGGAAGCGGCGGAATACATCACGCAGCATGTCAAGAAGCCGGTGGTCGGATTTGTCGCCGGCCAGACCGCACCCAAGGGTCGACGCATGGGACACGCGGGCGCGATCATTTCCGGGTCAGCCGGCACGGCAGAGGAGAAGTTTGCCGCGTTCGAGGCGGCGGGGATCGGGATCATGAAGCGGCCGGTGGACGTCGTGGCCCTGTTGCGGACGAGGATGACGTGAGGCCCGGTCGTGTCACCTTTGCAATGATCAAGCCCGATGCCTTCGAGGCCGGCAAGGCCGGCCGGATTCTGGCCCACGTGGAACAGGCCGGCTACGTCGTCCGGGCCATGCGCCTCGTCCGGCTCAGCCGCGTTGAGGCGGAGGCGTTTTACGAGGTGCACCGCGGGCGTCCATTCTACGAGGAGTTGGTGGGATTCATGAGTTCCGGGCGAGCCCTTGCTCTGGTCCTCGACCATCCCGATGCCGTCGCCGCGTGGCGGGCCACCATCGGGGCGACCGACCCCGCGGAGGCGGCCGACGGAACCATCCGCAAGCTCTTCGCCGAGTCGAAAGGCCGCAATGCCGTGCACGGGTCGGACAGCGATGACAATGCCCGGCGCGAAATCGCTTTCTTCTTTCCAGAGCGTGAGTTAGCGCTCCTCGGCGGAGGCGGTAGTGATCCCGTTTGAACTGTTACGTAGGAACCGGGCTTACCGGTTCGTCTGCGGCGAGCAGGGCGAGATAGCCTCGCCTTCCCGCCCCGTCTGGCACGCGGCGCAAGAGCGAAAGGTACTCGTCAGCATCCATCTCTCGGTTGGGGTGCCGCCACGCCTCGCCGGAGCGCTGGCCGATGCGTGTGTACTCCAAGAACAATGAGGTCAAGTGTGCCGTCGTATTCACTGGGCCATCCGCTGCGGGCATAAGATCCGGGTCACCAGTGAAACGGCGTCAGCGTCCGCCAGGGTTCCCCCCTCCCCTTAAGTGATTTTGACAATTAGCCACGTTTCTCCTTGGCCTGCCATTCAGGCCGGGTCTGACCGACCGGACTTGGAGCATGAACGACCGGCCGATTATGATGGACCCGACGCGCTGCCAAATCGGTGCAACGTCAAGTGTTACAATCAAATGAGTACGCTGCCGGCGGAGGCTCTCCGGGTTGACCAAAAGCGGGCGTGGCGGCTAACTTTGATGGCTATGCTGCGGCTGCATATCAATCAGTTGCGGGACGATCCGACCAGCACGCAGGGGACGCTTCAGCCGGAGGATCCGGCATTCGAGGGCTTGGGTCTTCGATTGCTTGGACCGGTGCAGGTGGATGGAGTGCTGCAGCGGGCCGGGGACGGCGATTTCCTGTGGCGAGGTCACGTTCGTGCCCGTTTCGAGGGCGAGTGCCGCCGCTGCGTGACGGACGTGACGCTGGACCTCGACGACGATGTCGACGCGCTGTTCTCGGCCGATCCGGACCTGGTCGAGGATCCGAGTGTCTATCCGCTCGAGGCCGGCGCGGACGTCATCGATGTGACCCCGGCGGTGCGGGAGGAGCTCGTCCTCCGGGTGTCGGCATTCCCCTTGTGCCGGCCGGACTGCAAGGGGCTGTGCGCCAAGTGCGGCGCCGATTTGAACGCCGGGCCATGCAGTTGCGTGGCAGTCGGCTCGACCAACTGAGGCACCGATGGCTGTCCCGAAACGAAAACTTTCGAAGTCCCGCAAGCGACTGCGCCGCGGCCACCACACCGCGAAGGGGATTCCGACGCAGGCCTGCCCGCGTTGCAGCGCGCCCCGCCTGCCGCACCGGATCTGTCCGTCCTGCGGCTACTACGCGGGCAAGAAGCGGCTCGAGGTCGAGGACAACTAGGCCGTGATCCGCATCGCGCTCGACGCGATGGGAGGCGACGGCGCGCCGGCCCCCGAGGTGGACGGCGCGGTGCTGGCGCTGCGCGAGCTCCCGAGCGACTTCGAGCTTATTCTGGTCGGGCGGGAGCCCGACATTGAAGCACGCTTACTGCGCCACCGCGACGTCGATCGGTCCCGGCTGCGGATCGTCCCCGCGCCGGACGTAATCGGCATGGCGGAGCGTCCGCTCGCCGCCGTGCGCAAGAAACCCAATTCCTCCCTGGTGGTCGGCCTGAACCTGCACCGCACCGGTGAGGTCGACGCCTTCATCTCGGCGGGGAACACCGGCGCCACGCTTGCGGGTGCGACCATCCTGCTAGGCCTGCACGACGGCGTGGACCGCGCGGCCGTCGCCTCGCCATTTCCTGCGGTCAAGGGCACGGTGCTGGTGGTCGATGCCGGCGCGAATGTCGATTGCACCTCGAAGGAGCTGGTGAACTTCGCGCGGCTTGGCACCGTTTACATGCGCGATCTCATGGGAGTAGCGGAGCCCAAGGTGGGGCTGCTCAACATCGGCGAAGAGGACGAAAAGGGCGGGACGGTGATTCGCGAGACCCACATGCTGCTCAAGCGCCAACCGCGCATCCGCTACGTCGGCAACATCGAGGGCCGCGACATCGTGGTGCCGCATCCCAGCCATGGGCAGGTTGATGTCGTGGTGTGTGACGGCTTCGTGGGGAATGTCGTGCTGAAGTTCTACGAGTCGATGGGTGGATTGGTCACCGAGCTCATCCGGCGAGAGAGTCCCGCCTTGCTTGAATCGCGCGAACTGCAACCGCTCCGTCACTTTCTCGATCCGTCGACATACGGCGGTGGCCCATTGCTGGGCGTGCGGGGCGTCGCGATCATCTGCCATGGAGCGTCGACATCGATTGCGATCCAGAACGCAATTCAGCGCGCGGTGGATTCCGTCCGGAACGGACTGAGCGCGCACACGGCTGCGGAAATGGCGCTTTACGAAGCGCCGGCAACCGTTTGAAAGCGTCTCCGGTCGCCATGATTGCCGGCATCGGCGCGGCGGTCCCCGCCGGAATCATGACCAACGCGGACTTCGAGCGCACGCTCGACACGTCCGATCAATGGATCGTTGAGCGCACGGGCATCCGGGAACGACACATCGCCGGTCCGACCGAAACGCTCCTCAGCTTTACGCTGGTGGCCGCGAGACTGGCCATGGAGCGCGCCGGGGTCACCGCCGCAGACCTCGACGGGATCGTCTTCGCAACGGTCACGCCCGATCGCCGCCTGCCCTCGGCAGCGTGCGATCTCCAGGCCCAGCTCGGTGCAACGCGCGCCTGGGCGTTCGATGTCGTCGCGGCGTGCCCCGGATGGTTATTCGGCCTGAGCATCGCCGAGGGGCTGATGCGCGCGGGCCTCGGCGACACGATTCTGGTGATCGGTGCGGAAAAACTCTCGTCGATCACGGACTACGAGGACCGCTCCACCGCCATCCTGTTCGGCGATGGTGCCGGTGCCGCGATACTGACGCGCGCCAAAGGCGACGGCCGCGGCATGCTCGCCAGCTACATGGGCTCGGACGGCACGCTGGCGCCGCTGCTGTATATCCCCGGTGCGGGCTCGGCGGAACCCTTGACGGACCAGGTGCTGCGCGACAAGAAGCACCTGGTGAAAATGGCGGGCCGCGAAGTGTTCAAGGCCGCCGTGCTCGCCATGAGTCGTGCCACCGACGAAGCCATTGGCCGCGCGGGGCTGCCGCCCGAGGCGATCGACCTGCTGATTCCGCACCAGGCGAACCTGCGCATCATCGAGGCCACCGCCAAGCACGCCGGTATCTCGATGGACAAGGTCATGGTGAATCTTGATCGGTACGGCAACACGAGTTCCGCCAGTATCCCGCTCGCGTTACAGCAGGCCGAAGCTGAAGGGCGACTGAAGCCGGGCATGGTGGCGATGCTGGTTTCGTTCGGAGCCGGGTTCACCTGGGCGAGCGTGGTCGTTCGGTGGTGACCATCCTGCTGTTTCCCGGGCAAGGGGTGCAGAAGGTGGGGATGGCCAAGGATCTTGCCGAGCGCTTTCCACAAGCGCTCGAGACACTGCAGCGCATCGACGCGGCGCTCGAGATGCCGCTGAGCGAGCTCATGTGGAACGGCCCCGAACCCGAGCTCACGCTGACGCACAACGCGCAACCGGCGATTCTCGCGCATTCGACCGCAGTACTCTCGGTGGCGCTCGAACGGCTCGGTACCGTCGTCGGCGCTGCCGGTCATTCGCTTGGCGAATACTCGGCGTGGGTCGCCAGTGGTGCCCTCGACGCGGCGGCGGCGGCGAGACTCGTGCGACGCCGGGGGGAGCTGATGTACCAGGCAGGCCAGGCCCGTCCTGGGGCGATGGCGGCGGTGCTCGGACTCGGGACCGCTGACGTGGAAAATGCCTGTGCCCAGGCGAGTATCGATAGCGACGCCACGGTGGTTGCGGCCAACCTCAACGCACCGGATCAGACGGTGATTTCGGGCGACCCGGCCGCGGTGCATCGCGCCAGCGAGCTGTGCCGATCGGCCGGCGCGAAGCGGGTCGTTCAGCTTCACGTGAGTGGCGCGTTTCACTCCCCGTTGATGCAGCCCGCCGTGGCCGGATTGCGTGCAGCGCTCACCGAGGCCCGGTTCGGCCAGCCGGCCTTTCCCGTGATTGCCAATGCGACGGCCGAATTTGTCGCGTCCGCTCCCGAGGCAGTGGCATCGCTCGCCGCGCAACTGACCGCCCCGGTGCGCTGGGTCGAGTCGATGCTCCGCCTTGCCGAGCGGCATCCCGGTGCGCGCTGGCTCGAGCTCGGCCCTGGCAGCGCGCTGACCGGCTTGCTCAAGCGCATCGTGCCCGATGCGCGATGCACCGCACTGGGGACCGCGGAGCAGCTCGAAGCCTGGATGCTGGCATGAGTGTTTGCATCGACCTGAGCGGGCGTACCGCGCTCGTGACCGGTAGCACGCGCGGCATCGGCCGCAGCATCGCCGAGACGCTGCACGCCGCGGGCGGCCACGTCGCGATCCTGGGCCGTTCCGCGGAGACGGCCGCTGCGGTTGCCGCCGCTATCGGCGAAGGGGCGCGCGGGTTCGGATGCGACGTCACCGATGCCGGATCGCTGCGGCGCGCGATCACCGATTGCGAGGCAACCCTAGGGCCAATCGACATCCTGGTGAACAACGCCGGCGTTACTCGCGACAACCTGCTCATTCGAATGACCGCGGAGGAGTGGGACGAGGTCCTCGCGGCGAATCTCAAGGGCGCATTTATTGCGACCCAGGCGGTGATCAAGGGCATGATGAAACGCCGGTCCGGACGCATCATCAACGTCACCAGTGTCGTCGGGATTACCGGGAACAAGGGGCAGGCGAACTACGCCGCGAGCAAGGCCGGCCTGATCGGGTTCACCAAGTCCGTCGCGAAGGAATACGCGGCACGCGGGATACTGGCGAACTGCGTGGCGCCGGGGTTCATCGATACCGACATGACGGCCGCCTTGCCGGAGGCCGCGCGGACCGCGTTATTGGAGGCGATTCCACTGGGTCGCCTCGGCGCCCCCGCGGACGTGGCGGCGGCGGTCCTGTTTCTCGCCTCCGATCTGGCGGCGTATGTTACCGGCCAGACGTTGATCGTTGACGGGGGCATGGTCGGCTGAGTCGGCACCACACTTCAACACTGCAATCGAGGCGACACATGAGCGACGTGGAGGAGAAGGTCAAGGACATCATTGTCGAGGAACTCGGGGTCGAGCGCGAGAAGCTCACCCCCGAAGCGTCATTCATGGAGGATCTCGGCGCGGATTCGCTCGACACTGTCGAGTTGGTGATGGCCTTCGAGAAAGAGTTCGACATCGACATCCCCGACGAAGAAGCCGAGAAGCTTCGCACCGTCGGCGATGCGCTCAAGTATCTCCACGAGAAGCTCGGGAAGTGATCGGATGCGCCGTGTCGTCGTGACAGGTCTCGGCCTCGTGACCCCGGTGGGGCTTACGGTGGAGGAGACCTGGAACAACCTGCTGGCGGGCAAGTCCGGCGCGGCGCCGATTACCAAGTACGATCCCAGCACTTGGGCGGTCCGGTTCGCGTGCGAGGTGAAGGCATTCGACCCGCTGCTCTACATGGATCGCAAGGAAGCTCGCCGCTACGACCTGTTTGCGCAGTTGGGCATTGCAGCGGCGCACCAGGCAATGACGCAGGCGGGATTGGACCATGGCGTTGCCGACCCGCCGCGCTCGGGCGCCATCGTCGGCTCGGGGATCGGCGGCATGATGACCTTCCAGGAGAACTGCGAGATTTTCCTGACCAAGGGCCCCGACCGCGTCTCGCCGTTCTTCGTGCCGATGTTCATTCCGGATATCGCGTCGGGTCTGGTGTCCATCCGGTACAACCTCCAAGGTCCCAATTTCGCGACCGTCTCGGCCTGTGCATCGAGCGCACACGCCCTGGGGACATCGTGGCAGCTGATCCGCGCTGGCGTGGCCGACGTGATGCTCACCGGCGGTTGTGAAGGTGCGATCACCGGCGTCGCCATCGCGGCGTTCGCCAACATGAAGGCACTGTCGACCCGCAACGACGCACCGGAACGCGCCTCGCGCCCGTTCGACAAGGGCCGGGATGGCTTCGTGATGGCCGACGGTGCGGGAATGGTGGTGCTCGAGGAATACGAGCACGCGCGCGCGCGCGGCGCCGAGATTCTTGGCGAATTGATCGGCTACGGCGCCAGCGGTGACGCGTTCCATATCACGTCGCCGCCGCAGGACGGGCACGGAGCAATTCACGCGATGCGGGCTTGCCTCGAAAGCGGCAGCATCGCCCTCGACGAAGTGGATTACATCAACGCGCACGGCACGTCAACGCCGCAGGGTGACGTCGCCGAGACCAACGCGGTGAAGGCCGTCTTTGGCCAGCACGCACGGGACTTGATGTTCGCGTCCACCAAATCGATGACCGGGCATACCCTCGGCGCCGCGGGCGCTATCGAGGCGGTGATCTCGCTCCTCGTGACATCGCGCGGCGAGATTCCCCCGACGATCAACCAGGATGATCCCGACCCGGAGTGCGACCTTGATTGCGTGCCGAACGTAATGCGCCGGCGCAACGTGCGGGTAGCGCTGTCCAACTCGTTCGGCTTCGGCGGTCACAACGCGACACTGGCGGTGCGGGCGGTGTAGGGATACAATAGCTCGTCCCAGCGGGTACCATCATCCGATCGACTACCGGTTCACTCATGGGTACTTCGCCCAAGGCGTCAATGGCGTCATTTGCTCACCGCGCTGGCGTGATCGTCGCCAGCGTGATCGCTGGACTTGCAGTGAACAACTGCACATCGGGAACGACAACCACCGCTGGCCTGGCGACGCTCAACGTGGCTGCGGCCGGGAGCGGTTTCGGCGTCGTGACTGCCAACAGCGGCGGCCTGTCCTGTCAGATGGCGGGGGCGAACGCGTCGGGCACATGTATCGCGCAGTATGACAAGGGAGCGACGGTCATCCTCACCGCCGCACCGGCAGCGAACAGTACCTTCGCCGGCTGGAGCGGCGGCTGCAGTGGTACTGCGACGACCTGCACGATCACGCTGAACCTCACGACCAATGTCCAGGCCAACTTTGCTGGCATACCGCGCCAAGTCACCGTCACCCTCGTCGGGAGCGGCGGTGGAATTGTTGTCAGTGTGCCCGCTGGGCTGTCCTGTACCCGATCCGGCGGATCCACGACGGGAACTTGCTCCGCGTCGTTCAGCGAGGGGTCCGCGCTGCTGCTAACGGCCACGCCAGCGGCACAGCAGTTCTTCGGATCCTGGAGTGGCGACTGCACGGGCACCACGACGACGTGCAGCACCACGGTCGGCTCGTCGCTCTCGGTACAGGCGGCGTTCCTGGCGCCGAGGACCGTAACGATCACCGCCAACGGGTCGGGAACGGGCACGGTGGCCAGCCTGCCACCCGGGATCAACTGTACGGTGAACGCGGGCGTGGCAACCGGAACATGCAGCGCGCCTTTCGCTGACGGTAGCAGCGTGACACTCACGGCGACGCCAGGAACACAGCAGTTCTTCGGGGCGTGGAGTGGCGGCTGCGCATCGAACTCAGCCAGCTGTGTCGTCGGCGCACTGACCAACGACGTATCGGTGCAAGTCACGCTGCTCGCGCCGCGGACCCTGACCGTCCTTGGCGGCGGTGTCGGGGCTGGAACTGTCACCAGTGTTCCGGCTGGGGTCAATTGTTCGATCGCGGCGGGGGTCGGCTCCGGGAGTTGCGTAGTGGCATTCGCCGATGCGACGGCGGTGTCGGTAACCGCGACTCCGGTGGCCGGATCGAGTTTTGCCGGCTGGGGAGGGGGTTGCAGCGGGCTCGCCTGCGTGCTTGCCATGACCGGCGCACGATCGGTCACGGCGACATTCAACGGCGCATCGAGCGCATCTCAGTCGACGGTTGTCGCATTGTCTCCGACATTCGCTGCTGGCAGCGCGGGGACTACTGTAACCGTGACGGTAAAGGACGCAAGTGGCACCCCCCTCCTGGGGAATACGGTGACGCTCACGGCGACCGGGCCGGCGGCGATGACGATCACCCAACCGAGTGGACCGACAAACGCCAGCGGTGTCGCGACCGGGGTGGTTACTGCGACGACCGCCGGGACCTATCTGGTTAGCGCCACGGTCAATGGCAGCACGACGGTGGCTCAGCAGGCGACGGTCACGGTGACGCCCGCGGCGGCCAGCACGATCGCGCAGTCCGGCAGCTTCATCGGGAGCGGCGCGAGATTCGGCCAGGCCGTGGCGACGCTGCCAGCCGTGGTGATTCGGGATGCCTTCGGCAACGGTGTGGCCGGCGTGACCGTTACGTTTGCAGTCGCAAAGGGGCTCAGCATCATCGGTAACACCAGCACGACATCCGGTGCCTCGCTACCGGTCGTGACGAACGCAGCAGGTGTCGCCGCGCTGTCGTCCTGGGCGCTGGTCGCGGTGCCCGTAGCGACCAACTATAGCACGCTCATCGACGTCAACAACCTGGTACGCGCGACGGTCGCGGGCCTGGCCGGAAGCCCGGTTGCCTTTGCGGCTACCGTGGCTGTTTCGTACACCTCGGACCTCCAGCCTCTCTGGGACAACACGGCCGGGACCTCCACGGCGTGTAGTGCCTCGGGCTGTCACGCCAGTGGCGGGAATCTTCCAATCCTCGCGTCAGGTCTGTCCCGCGCAAGCCTGTCCGGCAACGCGAAATACTGGTCCCCCGGTGATTCAGTCACGGTGAACTCGACGACCAACGTGCTGCTCTACCGGTTGACGTCTGGTGCCCCGGTCATGCCGCTGCCTTCGGGGTCTCCGGCATGGCCCGCCAACGTGGTCGGCATCATTCGCGCCTATATCAAGCAAGGAGCGCCGAACAATTAACCGCGGCTACTCGACTCCAGGAGTCTCGATGATGTCCAGGTTGCGCGCCGGACTACTGCTGCTGACAATCGCTGCGATGCCAATTCATGCGCAGACCATGCGCGAGCGGGTAATCGGGTTGTTCAAGTTTGGGTCAGGCTGTGACGATCCCGTCTGTCTGAGTGTCGGGTCGGCACACAAGGAGCACTACAATCCGGCGGCACAGGCGGGCCAAGCCAATCTGATCGACTTCATGTCTGACGCGATTGCGGGAAGCGCGTCGAACATCCCGATCAGCGCGGCGTCCAGCGGCGCGGTCTTCGCGACGTCGTCCTCGGGCCTTTTCGTCCGGACGCAGACCTCGGCTGGACCGGTCTTTGCCGAGCGAGCGCAGACTATCGGCAAGCGCCGGGTACTCTTCGGCGCCAATTTCTCCAGTTACAGCTTCCAATCGTTGCGCGGGGTGCCGCTTAACGGCCTCGAATTCAACTTCACTCACCAGCTGGTCGGGCCGTTGCCGCTCGGCCAGAACGCGGACTATGAGAACGACATCATCGCGGTGCGAACCGATGTCGCGGTGAACCTGGCAGCGGCAACAGCGTTCGCCACGTACGGTGTGGCGCGGAACATCGATGTGAGCGTGGCCGTACCGTTTGTCCATACCTCGATCGATGGCAACAGCGTGGCGACCATCATGCCGTTCACCAACCCGACGCCTCACTATTTCGGTACCGCGAGCAACCCGTCGCTCACCGCGACCGCCGGCACGCAAGGCTCCGCAAGTGGCATCGGCGACGTCGCACTACGTCTCAAGGTGATGCTGCCTGATCAGGGCAGGGTCTCCCTCGCGATTTTGGGGGACGCCCGCCTGGCCACCGGGAACGTCGACAACTTCCTGGGATCAGGCAAGACGTCGTTCCGCGGCCAGGCGATCGCCTCGGGGCGATACGGAAATTTCTCGCCGCACCTGAACGTGGGATATTGGCTCCGGTCGAGCGCCACCGAAAGCGATGCCTTTCTGGCCACAGGTGGATTCGACCAGCTGCTAGGCGGCCGCGTGACTTTTGCCGCTGACATCATTTCGCAATGGCAAGTTGGCGCAAGCAAGTTGGTCCAGCCCGATCCGGTGGTATTGCTGACGCCGATCGGTGCGACCTTTGTCAGCGACCGAACGATCTATCCGAGCAACATTCCGGTGCAACGTGACAACCAGGTCCTTGGAACGATGGGGTTCAAGTTCTCGACGGCGTCGGGCATGACGGTCGTGACTAACGCGATCGTGCCGATGTTGCGTGGCGGGCTGCAACCCAACATCGCGCTGACGCTCGGCCTGGAATACACGTTCTAGGCGCGCTGGATGCCGTGGCCGTTCTGAAGGTGGTTCGCTACTACCGCGCAGCGCGCTGGTCCACCGTTTCGAACCGCCAACTCGTGCCGTCGCGATGGAGTGTGCCGAGGACGTTGATCGAGCTCGTCTGGCTGTCGCCGCGGCGCTGCCTGAGTGTGAGCCGCAGCATGAACTGTGTCGTGGCACGGTCGTTGGACGCGGCCGGAATCACCTTGATGTCGCCAACCAGCGCGACGTCCAGCTGGTCGATCCCCTCGTGGCCAACCAGATTGAACTGGCTCTGCCACTCGGCGGCGAGGGCGGCTGGAAGTCCGGGATAGACCTTCCGCATCTGATCCGTGCTCCTCGCTCGGATCGCTTCGATGTAAGCCTGCGCCGCGGTGGTAGCACCCCGGGAGATTTCGGCTGGAGAGACCACCGGCTGGCTGGCAGCCGCTACGCTGGGAATCGCTGCTGGCGGTGGTGGCGCAGGCGCCACGGGGGGAGGAGCCGGGGCGGCGGTGGGCGGTGGTGAAGTATCGATCGCTTTGGCGCTCGTGCCACTCGCAATTGGGCGAGCGCGCCGCTGGGTGTCGCCATTGGTGCGTGATGGTGCCTCAGCGGTACCCTGACTTGGCGTGACGGCTCGTGTCTCGGGCCGCGACGCAGGCAGCCCGCTGTCGGCCGGCCGGCCGGGTCCGCCGACCACCGCACGGTCGACGCTGGTTGGCGTCGTGCGGTGGTGCAGCGACAAATAGACGCCGGAAGCGAGCAGGATTGCCCCGCCCAGGCCGACCGCGATCAGCGCGGGGGAGCGCCGGTCACGCCGCCGAGTGCTGGATGGCAGAACGGTAATCGGTAGTGACGCGAGCACGCCTTCACAGGTCGCGGTGATGTTGACGCGTCCAGGGGCTCGCGCCGTCACCAAGCCGTTTGCCGTGACCGCGGCAACCGTGTCGTCGGTGGAACTCCACGACACGGCCCGTCCAGACAGGGTCGCTCCGGCATCGCTGCGGACCGCGGTTCGCAATTCAAACCGATCCCCGGCGACCACGATGTCTGGAGCGCCGCCCAAAGTGAGCTGTCCGACCCGCGGTCCAGCGAGTGGCGCCGGGCTGAGCACCGGTCGGATGGGTGCCCTGCCGCCCAGCGAGGGGTCGGGCAGCGCAAGCGCTTCCAGCTGAGCCCGCAACGGATCGCCCTCGGTAAGCGGCGTCGCGCCAAGAGCCGTAAGCGCTTCGGCCATGGTCGCATACCGGTCCGCCGGCAACTTGGCCAGCATCTGAAGCACCGCGGCATCGAGCTCGGGCGGGCAATCGGACCGCCGCTCACGTAACGACGGGGGCGGCGTGACGGTGTGCGCCTGCATCACGTTGAACGGCGTCCCGGAAAACGGCACGGTTCCGGTGAGCAATTCGTACGCAACGATTCCGAGCGAGTAGAGGTCGGAGGACCAGGTAAGTTGGCCGCCGTAGCATTGCTCGGGACTCATGTAGGCCGGTGTGCCAACCATGGTTCCGGTCTGGGTATGCCCGCCGTCCTGTTCCGCCAGCTTCGCGATGCCGAAATCGGTTACGATCGCATTGCCCTCGGCGTCAAGCAGCACGTTGCCGGGCTTGACGTCACGGTGAATGACCCCACGGCGGTGTGCGTAGGCAAGGGCGCTCCCCACTTGAAACATCACTGCGCGTACCACGGCCGGCGAGAGCGGCCCGTTGGCGTGCAGCACCGCTTCGAACGACCGGCCCTCGATGCACTTCATGACCAGGAAATGCAGGTCCTCAATCTGCCGCACGGCGTGAATGGTGATGATGTTGGGATGGCTCAGATTCGCTACCGTCACCGCCTCCTGCCGGAAACGGTCCACCATTCCGGGGCCGAGGAAGAGGCCAGGGGACATGACCTTGATGGCGACCATCCGGTTGAGCGCGACTTCGCGGGCGAGATAGACGGCGGCCATGCCGCCCCGGCCGAGTTCGCGGGAGAGCTCGAATTCACCGATGGTTGCGGCCTGGAGCTGTGCAAGCACCTGGCTCCACGGCGAGGCCGAGTCCCCGCCGGCCGGATCGCAGCTGATTCCGCAGGTAGGGCAGAACCGTTCGTCAGGCTGGAGCGCAGCGTGGCAGCTGCGGCATGCGAGTGTCGTCGTTGCGTCGGGCACGAAGTCGGCGAGTGAAGGTGGCTCTGCCGCATGGACGGCCTGGAAGGTCACCCTCAAGCTGAGGTGGAGCTCGGGATTTCGCAAGGAAGGAGGCGGTCGTGTCGCGGTCGCAGTCTTACAAACGCGCCAACGCCTTCTTCGCGATCGCTTTCAGCTCGTCGACCGCCTTGGGCCCCTTCGGCATGGTCACCCTCAGGATCAGGGCGCCCTTCTTGGCACACAGGTCTACAGAGCCTTCGAAGTCAGTGTTGACGAACGCATCCTTCCCGAGTTCGGGTAGCGGCACCGGAGTTTTGCCCCCGTTCCTGCTCTTCCAGTATGCAAGCTCCCCATCATGCAATCTGACGCTAATCCACGCCGGCCCCGTCGCCGGAGTGTATTCGCAGGAGATATCGCCAGACTTGATATTGCCGGGTTTTGGATTTCGCTTGAGTGGGCCAACAATCTGTTCCTATTCGGCGATAGTAATGAGCTTGCAGGGGTCTGGAATGGCCCGGGCAGCGGCCTTCGCGACCAGCGGTGTGCCCGCGATGAACGTCGCCATAATGCCGCACGCCAACAGTGATGACCAGCGGACTGAATATTTCATGTATCTCCGTTCAAGAAGCCCCGATGGGCCTGCCGCGCGAAAGTATCGTACGGCTTCCGGGGTCTTGCAAGCGCTGCTCACGGAATCGATACTGCGGGGTGGCGTGCTGCTGGACAACCACACAGACCTCGGCGTGCAGCGAAGGGACAACCACTTACGCGGAACAGCTCGTTGCGGTCGGTCTTTGAACTGGTCAGGTGCCTGCCGGAAAGTGTCGCCCGTTGTGGACCGACCCGAGCGGGCGGGTTAACTTGATCCCAGTTGCTCGAAACGTGCGGGCAATTGGCTGGCGGCCTTCGCTGTGTGACCCACCCCCCGGAGTGCTCCATGCTGCGTGACAGTGGAACCGCTCGAGTCAGCGTGGTGCCGAACCCGGCCGCGCCGCAGGAAGACGCATTTCTCAAAGCGGTTCAGGGTGCGGCCGCGGACGACTTCATCGTCCTCGGCGAAATCGGTCGCGGCACCGATGGTGTCATCATCTATCTGGCGCGCGAGGTGGCGACCAGCCGGTTGGTGGCGCTGCGCCTGCAGCGTGAAGGCCAGCTGACCGACGAGTTCACACTGGAGGTCGCTCGCCACCTTGATAATTCGATGCCTGCGCCCGAGAGCAAATGCTTCAAGTGCGGCAAGGCGATTCGCGGCTGGGCCCGGTTCTGTGGCTATTGTGGCGCCGACCTGTCGGGCGCGGCGGCCAGCGACGGCGACACTGCGGGCAGTGCCGAAATGCTCGAGGCCGTGAAGGAAGCGGTCGCCACGGATTACGAGGTGCTGGGCGAAATGTCGCGAAGTGAAGGCGGCGGCGCCGTGTACTTCGCGCGCGACCGCCAGACCAACAGGATCGTCGCGCTCCGACTCCAGCGGGAGGGCGTGGGTGACGAGTTCTCGGTCGGGCTGACGTCGGCGCTCAAGCCGCTTGCTGCTTCGCTGGGGGTCAAGCCGGTCGCGACCCAGTTGCTAGGGGCGCTGGTATCGCCACACTCACCCTCGGTCCCGATGGCGTCTCCACCACCCCTCCCGGCCGCGACGCCCCGGCCACCAGCGGTGCCGCCACCGCCGGCGCCGGTGCGGCGGACAATGACCCGCCGAACCAAGCTAGCGATGGCCGGGATCGCGGCGGTGGTCCTGGTCCTCGCCATCGTGGTGGCGACGTTACCGAAGCAGCAGGCGCCCAGCCCGCCGGCATTGCGGGCGCCGGGTCGGGACTCCACGCTTACGGCTGCGGCAGCGCCACCGCCAGCCTCACTGCCGGCCAAGCCGCCGCCGGCGCCTGTCTCGCCACCGCCCGGGCCGCCAGCTGCGCCGGTGGTGAGCACGCCCGCCGCAGCGCCAGCGCCGATAAGCGAGCGGCCAAAGGACGCCACCATCATCGTAAGCGGACTACCCGCCGGGGCCGATGTCCGCGTTGACGGTCGCCTGCGAGCCGGGCGCATTCTGACGGCGGCGCCGGGAATCCACACCATATCGGTGGCGGTATCGGGCTACCTGCCGCATACCGACACGATGCACTTGCGCCCGGGAGAAAGGGCGGCGTGGTCGCCGGTGCTCATCGCCGAGGCGAGCAAGGCACCACCACTAAAGTCGGCGCCACCCCACGAAGCGCCGCCGCGTACTGCCGCGGAGCAATCGCCCAAGGGCGGCGCCGCGGGTGGGCCGGCCTGCCAGCCGGACGTCGCCGCGCAGAAATGGAGCGACGCGTTCGAGACGTGCATGCGCGAAGCACTCGGCGGCAGTGCTACGGCCAAGCGCAACCTGGCCGAATTGTACGCCCGCGGTCACGGCGTGGCGCGGAGTGACGAGAATGCCACGCGGTGGTATGGCAGTGCGGCGGCTGCCGGCGATCGTGAGTCGATGTATCAGCTCGCGATTGCGTACGAGCAAGGGCACGGGATCACCAAGGATCAGACCGCCGCGGCGCAATGGTACGCCCGAGCGGCCGATGCTGGTCATCCGCTGGCGCAGTACGCAATTGGCGGGGCCTACGAGAAGGGCAGGCTCGGACTTCCCAAGAACAAGGCGAAAGCACTCGAGTGGTACCGCATGGCAGCCGCGCAGGGCAACAAGGCCGCGGCCAACAAGGTGCATGATCTGTCGAAGTAGCGCGCGACTCGCATCATGCCCTCCTATCTCTTTGAAGTCACCACCGCGACGGACACCGAACGCTATCCGTTCACGGTCGATCACGATCGCCCGCTCGGCCCGCAGGTCACTCAGGTACTCGAGGAGCTGCGGCAACGCGGCGTCGTGCTCCGGGGCGGACACAGCGAGGTGCTGGGCGTGTACTGGATGGGCCGCGAACTGGATGTCTCGAAACGTCCGGTCGAGCTGGACATCTCTCCGGCGCGGCCGATCGAGTTGCGGATGCGCGAAGCGTCCGTGGCTGCGGTCGCTGCGGACGACGGGCTGCCGCGCGGCGTGCTCGCGTCCGCGATGCTCGGCTATGCCGGTGGCGTCGTCGCCTGGCTTGTCGCCGCACTCGTATCGCTGCCGTCGCACTTCACCACCGACTACAACCGCCTCGACCAGATCACGATGGTGCTGCTCGGTGCCACCGCAGGAGCGTGCGTGCTGGCGGGGGTGGCCCTGCGCGGACGGGGAGTGGTGCTGCTCGCGATCGTGTCCGGCATTGTGCTGGGCGGACTCGGATCGCTCATCGGCGCGTCCGCTTCGTTGTTGATTCCCGGTTCGTCATCGGTTCGCGGTTTTGTCGTCGCTCGCGTCGCCGGGTGGGCATTATCGGCCGGTATCGCAGCGGTGCTGCTGGCATGCTACAGCCGCTACCTGGACCCGCGACGGCTGGCGGAGAGCCTGTTGGTTGGCCTGCTCGGTGGTGCCGCCTGCGGCGTGATCTTCGCGCTCCCGGGGCCCTCGGATCTCTGGCAAGGCCTCGCGTTCGTGGCGTTCGGTGTGACCACGGGCGTGGCGGTGGCTGGCCCGGCGCTCTGGCGTGCGGCGGCGATCGTAGAGCTCGCGCCCATCCGCGGCTTGGTGCCGGAGATTCTGACGCTGCGCGAATGGCCAGTGTACGATGGGTCAACGGTCGAGTTCGGTGCCGCGAAGATCGGCTGCCAGGACCAACGCGTCGCGCTCTATCCGGCCCCGGAAGGCACCCTGTTTCAGGGGCGGCGCTTCAGCGAGCCGGTATTTCTCGAGGCCAATGGCGAGCTGGTCGTGCGCGGCACGCGCTACCGCGTCCGCATGGTGCGGGCGGCACCATGAAGGCCGCGTTGGGGATGACGCTGGCGTTGGTTTCCCCGGCGTCGGGATTGGCAGCGCAGGCGCCGGACTCGATTACGCCGCTCACCCTTGTCCGGTGCGCGCCGAGGATTGATGTCCCCTGCCTCCAAGCGCGGGTTCCGCTCGATGGTCGCGGTCTCGCCCTGCTGAGCCAGCTCGACTCGGCCGGCGAAGCCCATGCCTGGACCGGCGATCTCGCGGGACGCATGCTGATTGGTCCCGCGGTGACCACGCCGCACGACGTGACGCCGCCGCTGCGATTGCTGATACTGCTCGATCGCAGCGGAAGCATGATCGGCGACGGCATCGCATACACGCGGATCACGCTGCGGAGCTTCATCCAGGGTCTCGATAGCGGCAGCGTGCGCGTGGCGATCACCGGCTTCGAGAGTCACGATGTCAACCGGCTGATCACCGAGACGCAGTTCGTTTCGCCGGCGCAGGCGGCCGAGCAACTGGCGCGACTGCCAACGCCGGATCCGCGGGCAAATACTGCGCTGTATAGCGCGTTGATCGCGGGTGGTGCACGCGTCGCGGCCGAAATCCGTGCGGCGCCCGGGACTCAGGGCGCCATCCTGCTGGTTACCGACGGTCGCAACGACGTGGGGCATCCGCGCGACGATGCCGGTCTCCTGGCCGGCGCCAACGGGCTCAGGGCTGCGGCATCAGCGCTTAGTGGCGGCGGGCAACGAGTCTGGATCATGGGCGTTGGCAAAGACATCGCCGCGGACACGCTGCGGATGCTAGTGGGCTCCAACGGCAGTGTGACCTTGGCGAGCCTCGACCCCAACGTGATGGCGATGCGGCTCGCTGCCGTATCCCGGGAGCTGCGCCGGTCGCGTGAGCTGATCTTCGCCATGCCGGCCGGAACCGAGGCGACGCTGGCGCGCACGGCGTGGCGGGGAATCGCGGCGGCGTGGGTTGGCGATCAACAAGTCACCGCGCGGGCACTCTCGTGGCAGCCGCCGCTTTTCGCCATGCCCGCGTATCGCGGCGTGGCGGCGGCTAGTGCGCTGACACCGGCGCTGCGTGACGCGCTCGGCGCCGGGAGTGGCGGCGCCGGCGTGCGCTGGGTGATGGCGTTGTTCCTGGCGCTTTCGGGCGGAGCGGCGTGGCTGCTGATTCCGCGGTTGGTGTGGATGCGCACGGCCGACGTGACTGCTCCGGTCGCCGATCTTCCTGACGTGCCCGGGCCGAAGCAGCCGGCCAAGGCCGAGGTGGAGGTGCAGCCTGACGGCAGCGGATTGCGACGGGACGTTGAGGAGGTTGCGCCTCGAAAGCCGTCGGATGTGACCTTGCAGTCGGTCCGGCGAGTCGCCGCCCCCAAGAGACGCTAGCGTCCGCGCAGTAACTTCAGCGTTTCTTCCACTCCCGGCGATCCCGATCGGGAAACGTGACCATGCATTTCCCCGGATCAACCCCTTCCACGCGTACTTTCCCAAGATTGTCCAGCCGGCCGCTCACCTTCTTGCCGTCGGGCAACTCCAACAAGAACGCTTCCTTGGGCACGGGGTTTCCCTCGGGCGTCTTCAGCTCGATGCCGATCCAGTCACGTTTGTTCGGATCGACCGTCAGCACGGCCGACAGCGGCTCTGATTTGCCCGAGACCTTGGGGGTAGTGGCCGGCTGGCATTCCTGGCACCCGCCAAGGGCGTCGGCCTGATTCGCAGGTATCTTCATTTGGCGGCCTTGCGATATGAGATGCGCGGCGTGACCGGCTGGGCCGCGTCGAACCACGTGCGCCGGACCAGAGTCACACCGTAGCTTTCCAGGTCGACCCATCCGAACGTCGTCACGGGTCCGAAGAAGTCGGCGAGCTGCGCGGCGTCGCTGGTCGAGAGAAATCTGGGGAGGACCCGCGGATCATAAAATCGGAAGTACCACTTCTCGCCATCCGGCGCGTCGACGAGCAGGAACCTGCGGAAGTGAGTTCGCAGCGCATCCAGCGGTGCGTCGCTTACCGCGAACACTCCCCACGGGTCAGTCCAGAGGGACTCCGCGATCCAGGCCAGCATCGCGGGATCGACCCGCACCAGATACGGCGCGATCGCCAGCAACTCCTCTTGCGCCTTACCCTGGTAGAGTGAAGCCGCGTTCTGACCAAGCTCCGCCACCCTGATCGGCACCCGGGGCTCGTCGCAGGCATCGAGAATAGCGCAGAGCGCACCACGAGCGGCCAATTGCCGGAGCTCGGCCACCGAAGTCGCCGCGCTGGTGATCGATTCGGGCATGAGGGAATATCCGGTGCGGCAGGACGCCGGCGCAAGAGGCTGGACGGAATCAACGAATGCGACGAAATTGATGTGGGAAGCGCCCGTCCCTGCTGAGGTGTCAATGTTCGCTCCGGTCGCCCGCATCTGTGATATTCACATGTGCATGATGCAGACGCCTGCCGTGGTGCCGATCCCGCACGTCGGCGGGCCGATCATCACGCCAGGTGTACCCACAGTGATGGCGGGCGGCATCCCGATCGTAGCGGTCGGTGACTGCGCGATTTGCACCGGCGGAGGCTTCCCCGATCCGTTCATCATGGGTTCGTTCACAGTTCTCGCCATGGGGCGACCGATCGTTCGCATCAGCGATATGATGCTGCATGGCGGCAATGTCCTCATCGGATTCCCGACGGTGATGATCGGTGACTCCGGCGGTGGTGGCAGCTCGCAAGCCGCGACGATGAGCGCTGCCAAGGCCGGCGGCTCGGCTTTCACGCGGACCGAGTGCAATCCGAAAGCAGCCGAGGCCGTAGCGCGACAGGTGCCGCCACCGCCGCCCGCCACCGGGACGGCGTGGGTGGAACTCGAAGTCGTTGACAACGAGGGCAAGCCATTGCCGTATCAGAAGGTGCGCGTCATCGACGGCGGTGGCACCGCGCGCATCGCGTTCAGCGACAGCAAGGGCATTGCCCGCGTCGATGGCATGGCCAAGGGCGAATGCAAGATTACGCTTGCGGATCTCGACAAGTCATCGTGGGAACCAGGCTGATGACTACGCACACCATCCGGCAAGGTGAGTATCTGGCGCGGATTGCCCAGGGCTACGGCTTCACCGATCCTGACGTGATCTGGAACCTGCCGGAGAATCAGGCCCTCAAGGACGCCGGACGCACGCCCATCACCCTCGCACCCGGTGATGGCCTGTTTGTGCCCGACCGCGCGGATCGCACGCTGAGTGGCGCGACTGAACACCGCTACAAGGCCAAGGTGAAGGTATCGGTGGTGCGACTTCGCGTGGTATTGCAGACGCTGGGCGGCAAAGCACTTACCAACGCCGCCGGGACGCTGCACACCGCGACAAGCGACTCCAAGATCACCACCGATGGCAAGGGCCTGTTCGAGGTGATACTCATTGGCGCCACCGAGGCGGCGGAGCTGCGCCTCGCCGGCGAGGGGAGCACGCTGCACGGCATTGTAATTCCCCTGCACATCGGGCACCTCGATCCGGTCACGACCGTGAGCGGGCAGGAGGCCCGCCTCAACAACCTCGGCTATCGCGCGGGGATCGGCGGAGACGTATCAACGCCAGTGTTCCGCTCGGCGGTTGAGGAGTTCCAGTGTGATGAGAAGCTGACGGTCGACGGCGCGTGTGGCCCAGCGACGCAGGCGAAGCTCCGGAGCGTGCATGGGAGCTAGCGGCGTGCCGCTTGACGAGGATACAACCGATAAGCCGCTCACGTTGCCGGTGCTCGTTGCCCCAGCTACTGGGAGCGAGTTCAACACGATTCGCGAGCAACTCGCTGCGGCCGCCGCGTGGCAACTGGACGACATTCGCTTCGAGTTCGACTCCTCGCTGATTCTGCCAGATGCGGAGGAGGAATTTGCGTTTCTTGCCGTACTGCGCGCCGAGCACCCTAAGACGCCGCTGTCGCTCTTCGGCCATGCCGACCCGACCGGCGATGACGACTACAACAAGCGACTGAGCGGGCGGCGCGTCATCGCCGTGTTCGCGCTACTCACTCGGCGGGTAGATCTGTGGGAGCAGCTGTTCTCGAAACCAATCGGCAACGACAAGTGGGGTGATCGGGCGATCACGCTCATGCGGTCGGTCGTCGCCGGCGACGGCGACCCGCCGCCGTTGCCGGCATCGCCCGGAGAGCGGGCGCAACTGTTCCGCGCCTACATGGACGAGCTCTGTCGTGATTTGAAGGGAACAACCTACCAACTCGATGCAACGGCGGATTTCCTCGCCGGTGGGAAGGACGCCGGGGGGAAGGGAGACTTCCAGGGCTGCAGCGAGTTCAATCCCGAGCTGATGTTCTCCGCGGATGAGAAGGCGGCGTTCGACCGAAGCGGCGACAAGGATGCGCGGGACCGCGACAACGCCCCAAACCGGCGCGTCGTCGGGTTGCTGTTCCGGCCGGGTACCCGGATTGATCCGGCCCGGTGGCCGTGCCCGCGAGCCACCGAGGGCACCGAGGCGTGCCAGCGACGTTTCTTCGCCGATGCCCGGGTCCGCCGTTCATTCCAGGCGCAGCGCCGCACGCACGATGTCAACGGCGACACCTTTGCATGCCGGTTCTACGAACGCATAGCCGATAGCGCGCCGGGCCCGCGCCTGACACGCCGGAATATTTTCCAATACGGGTTGCCGCTCGGCAAGGGCGCACCCTTCTCCGAAACGGCCACCGTCCGCATCGTCAGCGAAGATGGCAAGCAGGCCCGCACCTTCAAGGAGGCCGACGGATTCCTCGCCGGCACGCATCGCGTCTTCATCTTCACCCGTGTCCGCACCGGCATTCGCTACCGTGGCGAGGTGACGGACGGCGGGCTGACGTTCGAGCTATTCAGCTTTACCGACTTGAGCCGCGTGCTCAATCCCGCCGACGCGCTGAACCTGCTCCAGCAGTCGCAACCGGCCGGGCTCGTTTCCTTGCCGCCGCCGCCGCCAGCCAATTTTCAGCCATTCACTGGGCCGAACGACCCGGTCGATTTCGTCGCGGTCGACGACGCGACCGTCACCCGGTTCCCAATCACCACGGCGATCGTATGAGGGTTGGATAATGGCGATCTTCGTGGTCGTTCGTGTCCTCGACACCGCCTACGCGCAACTCAACGGCGCCCAGGTGCAGTTCAAGCTCGGCAGCGGTGCGTTCGTGACGCTCGCGCCGAGCAGCGTCGATGGCGCGGTCGGCCATGAAACGGCAGTAAACGCGCTACCCGGTACGACCACACGCTGCACAGTTCGCGTGACCAAGCCCGGCTTGTTTCCGGTCCAACAGGACCTGCTGCTGACCACCACGGCGCGGCCGGCGGCGCTCACGTTCGACGGTGCGCAGGACATCAATGTCCGGAACATTGACCGTCACTCGCGTGACTCGGGCGATGTTAACTTCGATATCTACGTTGTGCCCGGTGAACTGCGCGATGCGAGCAGCTCAATCCCGCCCATCCTGGCCCAGACTCCACCCCTCTTTCCGGCGCCGAATCCGAGTGGTCAACGACGTCCCGCGATTCCGGCGCCAATCCTGGATCCCGGCCGGATCCAGAACGTCGTGGATCTGGCAGCGATCATCCTCAGCACCCCGACGAATCCGGCTGCCGGGCAGCACAAGCAGGTGACCGCGAAGCTGGCCGGCAAGCTCTTTTTCGTCGAGCGGACTTCGACCCCTCAGCTGCTGGCCGTGTATGTACCCGATGGTCTCGGATTTCTCAAGCAGTTCTCGACCAAGACGAACGCGCCGGTGCCTCGCGCCTACCACCTGTTCTTTCATCCATCCATCCCGGACCACTTCACCAATCCGTATCCGTTCAGCTATAGCTACATCGACTTGATCGCACGCTACCTGCGTGCCGAGCAGCATTGGGCGATTGGCAAGGAGCTGATGTACCAGCACGAGGCGTCCAAGAAACGATGCATCCTGGTGTTCCCGGTCGGCGCGAAAGGGACCGGGTTCGGGACGCTGGCGACCCAGCGCAATGTGTTGAAGCTGCTGCAGGAGCTCAATTACTGGATCCAGCGCATGGTGGGGGTCGCGGTGCCGTCGCAGCCGAAGCCGGTGGCCCATCTCGCGGTGTCCGGCTTCAGCGCCGGAATTCGCCAGGTCCTCGGCGTACTGGGTCAGGACCGGGTGACGGTGTTCAACGACGACGTCCTGCGCGAGGTGTACAGCTTTGACGGGATCTTCGTGACCAGAGATGCCAACAACAAGGAAGTGCTGGACGTTCCGTCCACCGACGCGTGCTGCGCCGCAATGCGCGCCTGGTTTCGCGGCGGGCAGAATGGGCGGGCCCTTCGCGTGTATACCCAAGGGCGGATCTGGTTCGACCGGCTGAGGGACGTGTTCCCGGGCGCCACGTTCGTCCCAGGCCGCGACGGCGCCCTGGAGATGTCATCGGCGCAGAACACGATCCTGTTCGCGCCATCGGTGTTCTGGAATGGACTCAACGAGCCACTCAGGTCACAGGCGGTGAGCACCAACCCGAATGAGCTGTACAAGACGGTCCACCAGTTCATTCCCGCGCTCTTCGTGCAGCACGCCATCAAATTCAACGGGATGGGGTGATGGACGGCCCGGTCGTGACTACGTCGGCCCCGGCGGCAGCGGAGGTGCCGGCGGCTGCAGCTCGATCTTGACGTCGTAGTGCAGCGTATAGTCCGGCGCGGCACCGTGAAAAACCGTTGCAGTGTCCGGAGCATTCAACGGGGCCTCATCGTATCCGAGCATACCGAACCGTCCGAGCTGGGTCATCCCGTACGCTGTTTGCTGGCAACTCTTGGTGCCGCCGAGTCCGACTTCCTTGATCAGATCGGCCACCGTTAGCGGGTTGGCCGAGTCCTGGCTGTCATTCTTTCGTCCGAGTTTCGCTTTCTTGGGGTCGAAGATGTTCGGGTCGACGAGCCCGAGAACATCATTGGCGTCGAACGCGATGCGCGCGTTGCGGAGGAACAGCGCCCGGGCGACTTCAGAAGCGCGCGCCCGCACCGGCTCGGAGTCTCGCTGATTCAATGGCTGATCCATGTCGGCGTTCCAGTCCACCGGATCACCGACAAACGGGAGGTCAAGCTTCTCGGTCGTGACGCTGCCGTCCTTCGCCACGCCGGTCGGAACCTCGACATTCTTGCTGAAGCGCAACTTGCGAGAGTTGATGAATCGCTGCATGAATGCGTCGAAATTTGACTTGGGCTCATCCTTGTCCGGTACCGTCGGGTCGGGGTTGTTGTCGGGGAGGCGGTATTCCGCGCCCGTGCCGTCCTCCTCCAGCCCGTGCGACGCCACCTGAATCACGTCGTCCTCCGACAGGAACATGACAACCGTCGCGTCGACGAACTTCTCAACGCCTGTCTTGATGGCAACTTGGAATTCTCGCTGAAACCACCGCCCGTTCGCCCCGAAGTTGAACCTCCATTGCGCTTTGGTATTGTCCTTTGCATCGAAAATGTCGACGCGCGTGAACGTCACCGTGACGCGGTGCACCTTCTTCGCCAGTACGCCGGAAGGGTCGTGCCATCCGAGTGACACGATCAAGCCAAAGTTGTCGATGGCCGCCGACAAAGCGGTCGTGAGTGGAAAGCGGATGCGGACGTGCGTCGGCGTACCGTCACCGTCCTTGACGAGCAGTGGCGTAACAACCGGTGTGAAAACGAACTCCTTGACGGGATTGTGCAGTTTGGCATCGGTGAACGGTTTCATCGAAAAGTCCATCAGCAGCCGGCGGCCGATATCCACGGTGTTGAGCTTATCGCGATCGGTGGAGCCGATACTGTACGGATCGTCGCTGGCAACCCCGCCGCCCGGGGGCAATTGGACGACGAACTCGTAGTCAAGATCGCTGATGCTGTCGAATTTGAACGGGCCGCCTGACGCCTTGGCCTTGCTGGCGAACAGCATGAACTGCGCGGCCGGCACCGCCTGCCGGTTCTCCTTGAACAGAAACCCTTCCCAGCGATGGGTCGCGAGCGCCTTGATCGGGTGCAATTGGTTGAGGTGAAGCCCCGCGTTCGAGCCGGTCTTGTCATCGCTCGTGGCGTGCGAGCAGTCGTACACGTTGCGTCCGCTGGCCCAGAAGAACTGCCCGGCCATCGGCCAGCCCCAGTCGATTGCCATCGCTCCTGAGTTCAGGAACGGCCCCGGGGGAGTTAGTCCAATGGCGCCGAGGTCCCATTCGCATTGAATTGTCTGATTGAGCACGGCGCCGAGCGGCATCCACCCGCGCTCGTAGCGGCGCGCATCCAGCGCCCTGCTCTTGGCCTGATCGTCTTTGAGATCCGCGTCGTCCTTGTCGCGGCGTCGGTTGCCTTCGCCCATCAGGCCCGCCGTGTTCCCTACCGGTGATACCAGGAACGTCCAGTCATACCACAGGTGCCATTGGCTGTACGGGATGCCGTCGTGGCGTTGATGGCTTCGAACCAGGACGCCCTCGACCTCCGCCTCGATCAACTGGTTCGCTCTGGGCAATATGCGAAACACCGGAACCCAGGCGGGAATGCTTCGAACCAGGCTGTCGACCAGAAGTGCGTCGATCTTTTCGCCGAGGAACTCCAGCAGCGATTTCAGTGGATCGAAGTTGTCGATCAGATTCGACAACGACGGGCCGATGAGCGGAAGGCCCTTCAGCAGTTTCGCGAGACCATCCTTCGCCAGCTTCGCTGCCGCGAAGATCGGGACAATCTTCTCGAGCAGTGCCGCGGCCTTGTCACCGATATCCTTGCCGATCTTTCCATCGTAGTCCTTGGTGGAACGGCAGCCACAGTCGTAGCCGCGTCCGTTGATCGGCGTTCTGAAGAAGTCCTTGCCTGGAACTATCCGGAACTCCTTGACCAGGCGAGCGGCCGGAATATTGATGCGCTGGAATGGCTGATCGCGAGTGGTGCTGCCCACGATGTGGACGGGGGGGCCAGTCATGTGGGCGGAGATTCGGTCTTGATCTGTTCGCCGTACCGCACGACGAGGCGGTTCATCGTGTCCGCATCGGGATTGCCGTCGGCCTGATTCGTGGCGCGGAAGGTCAGCTGGAACCGGCGTACCGCCTGGGTGAACGCCGCGGGATCGGTCAGCAGTGTCGCATCGCCGAACGCGAGGTTGCGCAAGCGTTGCGCCGTGCCCTGGCGATTTTCCGCAGCGGTCACCGGCGCAGTCACCACCACATCGAATGGACTGGGTAGCGATGCGTCATCCGGCGCCGGACTGGGGACCGACGAGACCCGCGCCAGTGTCCCGCCGTCAAGCGTGATGATGTGAAAATGATCTTCTCCTGGCCACGCTTGCGAGTCGATGGTGCCGGCGGCGGGCGTGACCGTGGGCGGAACCACCGGCAGTGGCGGGCCGCGCGGATCGGGACGGTCCACGCCCGGCGCCGGCGTGCTATCGTCGATCACAAGTTCTTCCGATGGGTGCAACGGCGCCAACGCGGCAGGCCCCACGTCCAGCTTGAGTGTCATTGTCACCGTGGTGTCGAACACCGGTAACCCCAGCGTTCCGTTGGCGGTCGTGACGCCGCGCACCACGGGCGAACTTGGATCGTTGCCAACGAATGCGGCGTACCGTGCCCCGCCGATCGGCGACGTCGGACCGGTGGCCCACACCCGCAGCACCCACATCTTGAGGTCGCGTTCGCACGGCGAGTGGAGCGCAAACCCATGGTAGAAACGGCATCCAAAGGTCGTCTCGGCCCGTCCGAATCGCGCGGCGTTGGCAGCGTCCGGCGGGTCGAGGGTGCGCAACGATTCTGACACCTCTCGGCCGAAGCGCCGTCGGTGCGCCACAAATTCGACGGAGACTCGCTTTTCGCCGTCGGACCAAAACCGATCCTTGCAACCCTTGATGCCCGCCTTCGCGGCGGGGCAGGGCCAGTTGGCCGGCTTCGTCGTCCTCTTGTCAAAGACGTAAATCACCACGCGCCGGTTGGGCTCGTTGCCGGCATTTCGGTCCTGCTCGCCAGCCTTGCCGCGCTGCTTGAAGTCGAGTCGTTCGTCGCGGGCGAAGATCATCTGCGGGTTGAACTCACTGCATCCCTGCAGGTCGCCGGGTGCGCCGAGAGGTGACTTGGCGCCATCGAGGAAGTCCGCCGGGTCGAGTCGGAACTTTCGCGTCGCGTCTCGTGGATCGATCGGCATCAGGAAGTCCATGTACGCCGCGAACAACACTTTTCGAGTCGCCGCCGTGTTCTGCGCCTGCCGCCCGGGCACCGCGCCGCCGAGCGAGACGAGGGCATCCGTGAACGCCTGTTGGGTCGTCGCGTCAAACTTGCCGTCCTCACCCGGAGAAAACCCGAGCGTCCCGATCATCGTTTGGATCGCCCGCACACCCCAGACGTCCCCCCGCGCCTGATCCTGGTCGGAGAACAGGTGTTCCCACACGTCGGTCCGCCGGAGCAGCAGGCCGAAAACGGACCGGGCCCGCCGCTCACTGAGAAACTTGTTGTAGACCTCGTTGCCCACCGGATCGGCATGACCGAACAATGAGATCGGAAAACCTGGATAGAGCGCGAGCAGCTTCGCCAGGCTGTTGAAGCCGTCGGCGCTCGCCGCCGCGAGGAACGACGAATCGAACGCGAATGCGAAATCCTTCAGGTTGGCGCAGGCGACCGTGACGAGAGACTGCCGGACACGGTTTGAGGCATCGGGGCGATCAGCGGTCGTCGGCGCCACCAGCACTGGCAGCTCGAATCGCTGTGGATGCCGCGCGAAGATGCCGACCGATGTTTCCTCGATCAGTTCGGGAATGAAGATCTCCGACACCGCTAGCTGACCTCCTCGCCCGGGAGCAGGTCACCGTGACGCTTGCCGAGGTGGTTCAAGGTGGGGAGGTTCTTCTTGCGATCCGTGAACAGCCCGCGATCCTTCAGCTTCTCGTCGCATTGAAACTCTTCGGTGGCCCATTCCAGCTGATCGCGGTCGCTTTCCGTGTAGCCGGCGAAATACCCCAGGTTGTCGAGTCGTGCGCGTTGACCGGACGCCTCGTCCACCGGATCCAGGTTGCCGATCAGGAGCCGGAAATGAGCCGCCGCCTCGGTGGGCTGGGCGAGCATCTGAAAGTCGGCTTCGGTGGCGGCGGCACGATCGGCAAACGGCCCGACGAAGGCCTGCTGCAGCAGCCCGCTCCCGTCGGTGGTGGTGTTGAGTGGTCGGGCGCGTACGAACGCGCCGGCCGCATCCTTGCCGCCCATCGTGAGCGGGCCATCGCGATTGGCCAACGGCTTGGCGCTGGCGTTCTCGAAGTGGACGTTGAGGCGGGCGCCGTCGTCACCCGCCACGAACGGGTTCACCCGGCCGGTGGCGGCAGCGACCGTCCCGATTTCCCGGTCGGGGATGACCAGCCGGTCCCCGGGCAGGAGCACGTTGGGATTCCGGCGTTTGGCCCGCAGCTCGGCGTTGTCCGGGTGTTCCCAGATCACTCGCGAATCATGGAAGCCATGAACGAGGGCGATGAGCGACAGATACTCGCCCTGCACCACATCGTGCGTTTTCGCCATGCGGCCGGCTCGAGGTCGGAGTGTCGGGTGTCGTGGGGTTGGTGTCCCTGCAAGCTACCCCGGGAGCGCGACCCGTCAACATGCGACAACGGCAAGCCGTTGACCGCCAAGGCTTTCGCGCGTAGACTGGGCTGTCGCCCCAGCCACGCATCGGCCATAGGCGGCCGACCCCTCAAGTCACGCCAGGAGATCTCGACATGCCCGTCGTAAAGGTCACCCGTGCCGGTGTCCGTGCTGCACCCCGGGAAGTCCCGACCGAGACCACCACCACGATCATGCCGATGAGCATGGATCGGATCGGTGAGGAGTGCGCTGAGGATGAGGCGCCGACCAAGGTCTCGAGTCTGGCGGAGGCGTTCAGCACGTTCGCGCCGAAGTTCGACTTCAAAACCAACGTTGGCGAGGAAGGCACCGAATTCGTGGCCGAACTCGACTTCAAGAGCTTAAAGGATTTCGATCCGAAGCAGATCCGTTCACGCGAGCCCGGCAAGCGGAATGACATCGCCGATCTCCAGAGCCAGATCGACCTGTTGCACCGGATGCGGGAGCGGTTCACGCTGCTGACGGTCAAGAAAGCCTGGGAGAACGAAGCGCAGCGCCAGGAAATCATCGGCGCCCTCGGCGACCTGCAGGCACAACTCAAGCGGATTGCCGGAGGTGAGGCATGAGCACAGATAAGGTGGCGGATAAGGTGATGGTCAAGTCCGCCCAGGACATCATTGGGAGCCGATCGGCCGCCAAGGCGATCGAGGAGATCTTCAACGTCATTCATCCGGCGCCGACGAAGACCGCCCTCAAGGACATCTTCACCGCGCAGTCCGCCTCGCAATTCTTCGACCGCATCGCCAACTTTTCTGCGCTGTTGTCTGGCAGCGACGACTACGCGCATGCGCTCAAGAAGCTTGACGCGGCGATCGCGACCGCCGAGAAAACGCGCGACGACGTGCTGGCGCAGCTCTATCAGAAGATCCGTCCCTTGGAGCGCTCCTATCGCCAGCTGCAACTCTTCTTCGAGAATGCGGAAGTGCGGGATTCGGTGCAGCGGCCGCCCGTGGAATTCTTCATTTTCAACGCCGACACCAAGGCGGTCACGAAGGACGTCGACAGTTCCACCATCGTTGCGCTCGATGAATTCATCCAGAGTCGCAATGATTCGTTCAATTTCCGCCAGTTCATCTGCAATCTGGTGGTCCCGGGCTACATCCCGGACAACGTGCGCAAGCGGCTCGAGGACATTGCCAATAAGTGGGGCATGCTGTTAATCGGCGACCTCAAGGACGAACAGAGTTTCCGCTCGCTGAGCGACCAGTTCCGCACCGATGGCGGTGCATACGAGTTCCTTAAGCGGCCCGAGGACAAGGCGGCTGCCGACGTCGTCGTCGCGGGCTACGTGAAGTTGCGCGACAAGCACTGGTTCGAGCGGGCGGATGACGACTCCGAGAGCGCCGATCTGTATGGGCCCGCGTCGATGTTGTTCGCGGGTTCGCTGGCCCGCACCGATCGGAGTACCGGCGGCGGCATCGCCCAGGGACCGGTCGGCATGATCTTCGGCAAGATTCGCGGCGTCGAGAAGTCTCGCGTCGAACCGCGCATTTCCCAGATGGAGCACCTGTCGATGGAACGGCAGATTGTCACCATCATTCGCAACGAAGACAACGACCTGTGCTTCGTGGGCAGTCGCTCGCAGGCCGAAGACCCCAAGGGCGTACTCAAGTTCTTCACCTCGTATCGGGTGTTGCGGTACCTGGAGCGCCGCATGGCCGTGTATCTCCGGCGGGTCGCGGAGCAGCGGCTCACCCGTGATCTTGTCAAGGAGCAGGTCCGCGGGCCGATCGAGGACTTCCTCGAGGATGAGAAGAAGAAGGGCACCATCTACAATTACACGCTCGACATCGACATGGACGAGGACAAGTTCGCCATGGGCGTGCTCGACATTGGCCTTGAAGTGCTTCCGGTCGGGCCGGCCGAAACGTTCAACCTGACGATCGATACGCCGAGGTTCCCTTCGGCGGCGAAGAAAGAGGGTTGATGCCCGAGTCCGGGGCGGACGACGAAGCGAAGCCGGCGGATCTTCGCTTTACGAGCCACGAACGCAACCAGATCAGCGTGGATCGGAACCTTGCCGCAGACGGCCATCTTGCCCGCGGCGACAAGACGAGAATGTCGCGGATCAATATCAGCGCCCGCGGGCGGCCCGCCGACGCCGGGGAACGCGATCCGGTATTTGTCGAGCGCGAAGGGGCGGCCGCCGACGAGCCCGCCGCGCCTCCTGTCGCCGCGACGCCTGAAACGGCGCCGCCGGCACCCGGGTTGATGCATCGGCTGGGACGGTTGTTCGGTCGTTAGCGGTCAGGGCAGGGTTGGCAGCACTCATTCTCTACTGTTCGAGGAGGCGGCATGGCAGGCGCAACGTACAAGCGGGTGATGCTCGAGATCGACAGCATCAAGTGTTTCCCGATGGAGGTCAAGTACGCCCTCAGCCGTGCGGCGAACAACGTCGGCCGGCGTGTCGGCGAGTCACTGGCCGGGCGGGCGTACGTCTGGGTGGATGCGGCGCACATCGACAACCTTTCGCAGGCGAGCCAGATCGAACTGTGGAAGATGGCAACGGAGAGCAAGGATCCGCTGCACAAAGTGTCGATTACCTACTATCTCGATGACAGCGACAAGGTGCTGGCTAACATTGAGTTCATGGGTTGGATCTCGGTGTTCCAGTTCAGCAACCCGAAGGTGTCGATGCCGCCGATGGGTGGTGGCGGCATGGGGGAGATCGCCGCGAACGCCACGGCGTCGAGCAGCTTCACCAATCTGCTTTACCTGGAACTGGCCACCGTGCTCGACGAGACCAACGTCTCGAAGCACAAGTTCACCAAGTAGCGCCGCATGGAGGAAGTGCGCGCGCTGGCCCTGCCGCTCCGCATCACATCCGACGGCCAGCTCGCGCGAGCTGAGGGGTCGGAGTCGCTGCTTCGCCTGATCCAGGCGATGGTGGCGACCACCAGCGGCAACTGGCCGCACGCGACCTGGTTTGGACTGCACGAGCGTTTTCTCGGCGTCAACGCCGACGTGGAGGACCAGGCGTCGCTGGCCGATGCGCTGAACCAGGCGCTTCGCCATCTGGGCGTGACCTGGGCCCGGGTGCAGCAGGTGCGCAGTGTTCGCGGCGCGGCGTATGGTGAGCGCCGGTTCGACGTCACGCTGCTGGTCGGTGACGATAGCCGACCGGTATCCGCTGCGGTGACCACCTGACGGCCCACCAGGCGAGCGGGAGGCGTGGGCGATGAGCGTGCTGATCACGGTCGCTCTCGGGAACGACCACCTCGTGCTCCGCAATCGGGAGATCGAGCACGTTGAGGTCGTCTCCCGACTGGGCGAACCGCACCGCTGTCTGGTCCGCTTTGATCTCGATACCAACCACAACGACTGCTTGCAGGATTTTCACGGCCAGCTCTCGGTCGATATCGCCCTCGAGGATGACAGCGCGAAGGCCGTTCTGTTCGAAGGGGTGATGACCGGCGGCACGCAGGACCACCAGCTCGCGGGCGGTGGCTCGCGCTTCGAGATCACGGCGTCAAGCCCGCTGCTGCTCAACATGGAACGGCACCGATCCGCGACGTTCGCCCCGACCTCGTGGGACAACGCGGCGCAGCAGCTCGGTCTCCAGATCAAGGGCCAGAAGCGGTATAAGGTCCCCGATGGCGGCTACCGCATGTTCGGTGAATCCCGCCTGGAATTCGCGCGGCGCATGGCCGATGATGCGGGTTTCTATCTCGTCGAGCGGGATGGCGCCGTGCAGCTCCGCTCGGAGTTCGACGACGCCGACCGGCGCGTGCTGACGTGGGGCCGGGAGCTTCTCGCGCTGCGCGCGCGCAGCGCCCTCGCCAATCACACCTGGCGGGGAGGGGTGTACGAGCAGGGCGCGAAGGCAGACTACCGGTTTCGCGGCCAGCGGAAGGATCCCGTCGTCACGGGGGCCCTCAAACTGACCGAAGCCGTGAAGCAGATCGCCCCCCAGTACGCCGACAAGACGGAGCCTAATCTGCTGATGTCGGATTCCCGCGCGCCGTTCCGCGACGTGTTCCGCGACGCGCTGCAGCGGGAAAGCGAACGCATGCTCGGCACGGCCGTCGTGATCGAGGGAGAATCGCGGGATTTTCGGCTTCGGCTGAGCGAGACGGTGCAGGTGGATGACGCGCCGAACTTCCCGCTCACTGGTTCCACGGGGGTGTTCGGCCTCGTCGAGCTCACCCACGTCTGGGACTCGAGCGAGTACCGCAATCGCTTCGTCGGCAGCCCGTGGAAAAACTTCAGCAACGTCGAGCGGCCGCCGCTGCGAGTGCCGTCAGGCCCATTCCTGGCGGAGGCGCTGGAGACCGAGCCGGCGCTCGTCGCCCTGGGCGTCATCAAGGTCCGCATGGCCCATATGGACCCCAGTGCGGACCACTTCCTGTTCGCCCGCATGGTGACGCCCTTCGCCGGAAATCAGCGCGGCATCATCTTCGTCCCCGAGCCGGGCGACGAGGTGCTGATCTACTTCGCGCAAGGTGATCCGGAGCACCCGCTCTGTCTCGGCAGTTTGTGGAACGGCAAGGACGGCTGCGCCGGCCAGGAGCCCAAGCAGATCGTCACCAAGAGCGGGAATGTCCTTGCCCTGCACGACGACGGCTGGATCGAGCTGTACACGCCGGAGGGCAAATGCATGCTGCAGATGTCGAGCAAGGCCGATGGCACGCCGCGTGTGACGCTGCATTCCGAAGGCGATCTCGTGCTGGAGGCCAAGGGGCAGATCCAGCTGCGCGCCGCGTCGCTCCACGAAGCGATCAGCGGCGGCGTGCGGCGTGAGATCGGCGGCGACGAGAAAGTCATCGTGACCGGCAGCATGGACCATTCGGCGAACGGGCCCATTACGCACGACAGTTCCTTCGCTACCGTCCTGACCGGCGGCGGCTCCAAACTCTCGCTCACCGTCGAGGCGGCGCGGCTCAGCGGCCAAATGGGCGTCTTCGATGGCGGCGCGATGGCGGTCGTCACCGGCGCCATGGTGCAGCTCAATCCGCCGGTGACGCCTCCGGCGCTTCCGCTGGTGTTCCCGCCGCCGCAACTCCCCAGTGAGCTGGCCACCACTTGGGCCAAGCGCAACGTGCCGGCGGCGACGCCGCCGTTCGACTCGGATCAAGACCCGCCGCCGCCGGCGACGTGATGGCGACTACGTCTTCGGTCCTGGGTTCTGCCGTGCGCGACGCCGGTGACATCGCGGCCGAACTGCGACGCGAGTTCGACGTCGCGCTGCTCCAGCGGTACGGCACGCAGGCGCAGCCGGACCCCGTGCTGGCGACGCTGTTTCATGCCTTCGCGACCCAGATCGGCCGGCTGTACCGCGAGGCAGAACAGGCCTTTCCGCTCGGCGTGCTCGACGACCTGCTCGCCGGCCTCGGCATGCCGCCGCGTCTGGCGCAACCGGCGCAAACCATCGTCGCGTTCACCGGTATTGCCCGGCGCGAACGGCTCTCGCTCGAAACCGAAGTCATCGGCACCGCGCGATCGGGTGAACGGTTCGACTTCGTGCCGGACGAATCCATCGAGCTCGCGCCCACGGAACTCCGGTTCGCGGCCGTGTACGAATCCGGACGACTCACTACGGTCGCCGGTGCGCGCCCGGTTCGCGGCGGGACCCTGCTGATGCCGTCCACGGCCGCGCTCGCGTTGGGCGAATCGCCGCCGGCACTGTATCTCGCGTTCGATCCCGATGAGTTGCACCTGAGCGGGCTCGGCTTGATGCTCGATACGTTGCCCCTCGGCGGACCCATCGCTCGGGCGCTGGAGCAGAGCCCGTGGCATCTCCTCGACGCTCGAGGTCTGGCAACCGAGCTGGGTACGTTGCGCGTTCGCCGGGGGCGCGGCGGCGTGCGATGCCTCGGCTGGCTGGATGAGTCGGCGCCCGGCGCCGCTGCCGAGGCGCTGGCGAAGCTCGCCGATCTGGCGGGAGGCCTGTACGGGGAACAGGTGTTTGTCTTTCCGCCGGTCCCGATCGACCGGCGTTGGCGAAGCGGTGTGCCGGCCGCCATCGGAACCAGCCTGGCGGCGCTGCTGCCGCCCGAGCAGGTGAAAGGCCTGACCCAGCCGCTCGTCTGGCTACATGTCCCGCTGGCGCCGGGCCTGGCCGGCGTGGCGAGCGCGGTGCAGCGAATCGCTGTCAACGCGGTCACCGCATCGAACATGGAGATTGTCGCCGAGCAGGTGCCGTTTGACCGGATGGGCAGTGTGGTGACGCTCGAACCGGAGGGACGGAAGGGTCGATTCCTGATGGGCGTCCTCGGTATCACCGGCGAGCGCGGGACCCCATACGCGGCTGATGCAATCCTCGACGTGCCGCTTGAAGCCGGACGCTGGCGCTACCGCGATCGCCAGTTGGACATGCGCCCCGCCAAGGATCCCACTGGTCGCTTTGACACCTATGCCATGGTGCGATTGCTCTACTGTGATGGCGAGAGCGCCAACGGCATCGACCCGGGCACGGTGAACCAGATCGGTGCGCCGCTGGCCAACGTCACCGCCAAGGTGGCGAATCTCGTTCCGTCGCGCGGCGGCGCGGCACCGCCAGCGTACGCTCCAGCCAAGCTGCGGTTCGCCGAATTGGTGCGGACGCGCGAACGCGTCGTCACCGCGGCCGATGCGGAGATCGCGGTGCGTGCATTCGAGCCGCGGGTCCGTGGTGTCGAGGTAACGCCGGTGACCACCATCAGCGGTGGACGATCGCGCCAAGGGCAGGCGATTACCGCCTCCGTCAGCGCCGCCGACTTTGCCGACGCAGCAGCCGAGTTGCCGAGGCTCGAGGCCCAGTTACAGCGGCACTTGCAGGAACGTGCCGTGCTGGGCTTCGACGTCGCGGTCACGGTCGTCGCCGATGGCTGATCGCCCGGTGATCATGCCCGATCTGGTCGGCATCCGGCGCAGCGTGCGGCATCGAGTCGATTCGGCACTGCTTACCCTGCTGCGCCAGGGAGTCGACTTCGCGCACGTCGTACTGGAGAGCGCTGGACCAGGAGAGTCGACGGGTGCCGTTATTTCTCAGGACCCGGCGCCCGGCACCGAGCTCACGCCGGTGTCGCGCATCGTGCTCCGCGTCGGCGGCAGTGGCGCGATGGACCTGATGCCGTTCCCGCTGCGTGATGAGGGCGACACCGAACTTCGCGGTGATCGGTTCTTTGCCATCTTCGACAACCCCGCGCTGAAGCTGGGCTTCTATCTGCGGCACGGCGGAGGCTATCTCGCGCTCCACGCCGATGAACCGATCACCGCGCGTCGCTGGCTCGAAGATCTCTTCGCGATCGCGGCGGAACGCTGGCCCGCGGAACGTTGGCACGCGCTGGCGCGACTCGTTCCCCGCCTGCACGCGCTGGGCGGCACGGAGTCAGCGGTGCGCGTGGCGATGGCGGCAATGTTTGCTCTCCCGGTCGCCGACGTCCGAGTCACCCAGGACGTCGTCCGGGTGCCTGAAACGGACGTGGTGCGTCTTGGGCGGCAGCATGGCCGCCTGGCGTTCGACGCAGTACTTGGCGGCGGTGTCATCGGCAACGCGCGCGTCGCGATCACGTTTGGCCCGTTGACGCTGGATGAATGGCGTCAGCATGGGACCGCCGAATCGGCGCGACAGCGGCGTGCGCTGTATCCGTTGATTTTGCCCGCGCACCTCTCCGTGTCGGTGACGGAACGTTGGCGGGTCGGCGAACCCGGGGCGGGGACCGTGCTCGGTCGCACCGAACGCCCCGCGCTGCTCGGCGTCAATGCGTATCTTGCGACACCGCCGGTGAGGAGGGCAGCATGACGGATGACGAAGACGGCCTCAAGTCGGTCAACTGGATCTCAGGCATGCTGCTCACGCCCGAGCATTTCGGCGCGCAGGACCGCCACGTGGACAACCTGTTCAGCTGGCTGCTCCGCAATTGCATTCCCGCCACCGGCCTGGTCGGCGCCGGCGTGCGGATGGATCCGGACCAACGCGGGCTGAGCGCGCACGATCCGCACTTTGACGTGCACGACGACGGCCGGACCGTCAGTGTCGCCGTGCAACACGCCCGCGGCGTCACCGGCGCCGGCGAGCCGGTGGACATTGCGCCGGCTGCGCCTGCGCGTGGCGAATCATCCAAGGCCGACCTGGCCGGCGCCAAGGAACTGTTCGTGTATGTGGTGCGCACCGGACAGCTGGTCGAAGACCCCACCACCGCTGGGAGTGACCCGGCCAACCCATCCATGGCCGCATTCCGCCGCCCACAATATGACGTTCGTTTTGGTGTCCCGGCCGACCTGCTCGCCCACGCGTTGGTGATCGGCCGCATCCGCCGTGCCAGCGAATCGCTGGCATTCGAGCGCGATAGCCGCTTCATCCCCGCATGCGCGGCCATGATGGCGCACAGCGAACTGTATGCCGGCTGGTCGCGCCTGCAGTCCGATATCAGTCTTCTGGCCGGAAGTTTCGGAGAACTGCATCGCGCCGTGGCGCGATACGCCGAGCAAGTTGGCCGGCGCGGCGTGGACAACCGACCCGATCTCGATGTGCTCGCGTTTACGGAGCGCGCTGTGCTGGCGCTCGATCAGTGCGCATCCGAAACCGGCGACCCCACCGTCGACCCGGATCGGTTTTTTGGGCAAGTCGATCGCCTCGGTCGCCGGGTGGCGCTGGCGCTCGACCTGAGCAGTTCGACGCAGTCGTACTTCCAGACCCTTTCCGGCGCAGATGCAACATACAACGACCTGCTGGAAGAGGAGCGGGGCGTGCTGGCTTCCCGGCGGGAGCTCGCCGTCCGGGAGGACTTGCGCCAGTCGCTCGCGCGCGCCGACGACACCCTGCGCCGCATCCGCCGGGTGGTCGAGGCGCTCGAAGGGAAGTACATCGACTACCGGATCAATCGTTCCGTCGATGCGGTCAAGTTTCTCCTGGATCGTCAGGGGGACCAGTTCTATATCGCGGTCGCGACACCCGGCCATCCACAGCGCGACGGCGATCTGATCACCTTCGTGTTCAATCAACTGTCCCTTGCCGGCCGGCACGAGTACCGCCTGGTGCTCCTCGGCGATCCGCAGGGTGTCTCGGGGTGGCAGGTGGGCGACGAGCTTCAGGTGGATCTGCGCATCAACGCCGAGGGCGCTCCGGGTCGGCCGATCTCGCGGGTCGCGGCGTGCGAGATTCCGGGGCAGCGCAACTTCGGCGTGAACTTCGAAACACCGGCGGACGTCGCGACCATCGCCGGGCTCAGCGCGCAGGTCCAGCCGGCGCATCGGGTTCGCGGTGCCATTCTGTTTCAGCGGCGGCTTGGTCTCGTAGCGGGCGCGATGCCGGATGCCATGCCGCCAACCAGTCCGCCGCCGCGAGGCCCAGTGTCACCTCAGGGTGCACCATCGGCCGTCCCGAAGATTACCGTCCGCAAACCTTCGTGATGACTTCACGAGACCCGGAGACGTCCGCATGGACCTGAACCGACTCTCCATGGACCTGAGCGCCGCGATTGAAGAAGCTCGCAACATCGCTTCGCGCATGGGTGCCGGATATATCCGGCCACGGCATCTCCTGCTCGCGCTCCTCAACCCCGACGGGGCCCTGTCGCGCATTGCCGGGCCACTGGGCCTCGATGCGGCCATGGCGCGGCGGTACATCGACGGCGTCACCGACGCCGAAAACGAGGGGCGCGTCACACCGGGCCAGCAGCCGATCGCCAGCCGCGCACTGCGCGACCTGCTTGATCGCGCCATCGCGGTAGTAGACAAGCGCGGTGCCCATATCGTCGCCCCGCTCGACGTGGCGATCGCGGCGACGGAGTCCCCCGGGCTGCCAGTGGGACGCGCGTTACTCGACGCCGGATGGTCGCCTGAGCGGCTCGGTCGTGCGGTTGAGAGCCCGGAGGTGAATCAACCTGCAGCGGAGAAGGAGACTGCCACGACGGCGGAAGCGTCGGGAAGCCAGCTCGCGCGCTTTTGCAAGGATCTCACGCAAGCCGCGCGCGAGGGGAAGCTCTCGCCGGTCATCGGACGCGACGCGGAACTCCGCAGCGTACTGCAAACGTTGCTTCGCCGCTCGAAGAACAATCCCGTCCTGGTCGGCGACCCTGGCACCGGCAAGACCGCGGTCGTCGAGGCACTGGCTCAGCGCATCGTCGCCGGCGACGTCCCGGAATCGCTGAAGCACTGCCGAGTGTTGGCGCTCGACTTGACGGGCCTGATCGCCGGCGCCAAGTACCGTGGCGAGTTCGAGGAGCGAATCAAGGCGGTAGTGGATGAGGTTCGTGCGGCTGAGGACGTCATCCTCTTTCTCGACGAGCTGCACACGCTCGTCGGTGCGGGCGGCAATGCGGGCGGCATGGACGCAGCGAACATTCTCAAGCCGCCGCTCGCCCGCGGCGAGCTTCGCTGCGTAGGCGCCACGACGCACGAGGAATACCGCGAATCGATCGAGAAGGACGGCGCACTCGCGCGCCGTTTCGAAAAGATCGTCATTGATGAGCCAGATGACGAAACCGTGCTCGCGATGTTGCGCGGCGTGAAGGCGAAGTTCGAGTCGCACCACGGCGTTCACATCACCGAGGACGCATTGCAGGCAACGGTCAAATTGGCGCGACGGCACTTGCGCGATCGCTTCTTCCCGGACAAGGCGTTCGATGTTCTGGATGAGGCGGCCGCGCGCCTCCGCATGCAGCACGAGTCGAAGCCGAACCGCATCGACGAACTGGAACGCGCCGTGGTGCAGCTTGAAGGGCGGCGGCAGGCGTTCGAAACGGCCGGTCGCAAGGCGGCGGATATCACGGCGGTCGACAAGGACATCACCGCCATGCGAACTGAACTCGACGGCTTGTTGGGGCGCTGGGCCGCCGAGAAGGAAGTCTCGGTCGGATTGCAGCAGACGCGCACCGCGCTCGCCGGCAAGGACACCGAGCTTGCGGCGGCGGAGGCCGCCGGTGACGTGGCCAAGGTTGCTGGATTGCGGCACGTGGAAATCGAAGGATTGCATCGCCATGAGGCGCTGCTGTCTGCGCGGCTGGACGAGCTCAAGAAGAATGGCTTGCTGATTCCCCAGGAGGTCGGCCCCGACGACATCGCCGACGTGGTCGCTCGTCGCGCCCGCATTCCTGTCGCGCGAATGATGGAGAGCGAACGGGAACGCCTGCTCAAGCTCGAAGAGCGCCTGGCGGAACGCGTGATCGGACAGCAGGAAGCGGTTAACACGTTGGCGGAGGCTGCGCGCCGGATGCGGGCGGACCTGCGCAAAAAACGGAAACCGGCGTCGTTTCTCTTTGTCGGGCCGACCGGGGTGGGCAAGACGGAACTCGCCAAGGCCCTCGCTGGCGCACTGTTCGACGACGATGCCGCGCTGATCCGGATCGACATGGCGGAGTACAAGGACTCCGGTTCCGTGTCCGGTCTGATCGGTTCGCGGCCGGGGCTCGTCGGGTCGGAGCAGGGTGGCTTTCTCACGGAGCAAGTGCGCCGCGCGCCGAACTCGATCGTGCTGTTCGATGAAATCGAGAAGGCGCACCCGGAGGTTATCGACATCCTCCTCGGAGTGCTCGATGAAGGGCGCTTGACCGACGCGAAGGGGCGCTTCTGCGACTTCACGAACACGATCGTTCTGTTGACGTCGAACCTTGGTGTCAAGGAGGCAATGGCGGCGACGGACGACCTGGCCAAGCGCAAGGACATCATCATGCAGGTAGTGCAGAACACGCTGCGCCCCGAATTGTTCAATCGCCTGAGCGGCGTGATTCCGTTCAACGCGCTCGATGTCGCAACGCTGCGGCGGATCGTGCGAATCCATCTCCGTGGCATCGCGGCGCAGGTGGCGGAGCAGCATCACGCGGTGCTCGAGGCGGATGATCCTGCCGTCGCGTTGCTCGCGGAGTTGGCGTACGACCCGGCATATGGGGCCCGGCCGGTCGAGCGGACGATCGACCGGATGGTGCTCTCCGATCTGTCACGCTTGATCATCGCCGGCGAGGTGCGACCGGGCTTCCTCGTGCAGCTCACGCCCGAGGGTGAGGAAATCAGTATTCTGGTTGGCGCGCCCGACGAAGTACGTCAGGAGACCGTCAAACTCCGCGCAGAGCAGGCCGCCCGGCCGGAACCGCCGCCACCAGCACCCGCGTCGGCCTGATGCGCCCGCTCCGCACCGGCTGGGTCGTCATCATGGTCGCCCTGCCATCGGTCGCAATGCGTGGGCAGGACCCGGTGCAGCGAGAGCAGGAGAAAGCCTCGTTGCTCCGCTTCTGTCAGCAGACCGACCTGGGTGCGCCGGCGACCGTGCAGGGAGCGAAGGATCGCACCGATTGCTGGAAGCGGATGCAACTCGAGGGTATGGGCGATGCGGTCGTCGACGCCAAGTACCAGGCCGCCGTGGCGGATTACGATCGTGCAGTCGCCGCCGACTCCGCCCGGAAGTCGTCCGATTCGAGCACCACCGCAGTGAACCAGAAGATGCTCGCTGTTCAACGCGCGATCCAGACAAGAAATCTCGACGATGCCGAAAGTTCGGTGAACGACGTGCTGGCGGTCCAGCCGCAGAATCAGCGCGCGCTGGCCTTCCGGGATCGCATTCTGGCGCTTAAACGGGCCCGACAGCTCAAGATTACGCTCGTTGCCGTAGGGGTTGCTGTCCTGGTCCTCGTCGCGGGACTGGGCGTGCTTGCCAAGAAGCTCGGTGGCAGGCACAAGTCGAAGGTTCAGGAGCAGAAGATCGTGGCCGCCCAGCGGAAAGGGATCCTCAAGATTGTCGATGGCATCGGGCGCGGGAAGCAGTACACCATCGAAACGGACGTCTTTCGCATCGGCGCCGCTAGCTCCGACAAGCCCGAGGAAAGAAATGAACTCATCCTCAGCGACTCGGCAGCGGCGATTTCGCGGTATCACTGCTCGATCATCCGACGGGACGGGGCGTTCTACCTGATCGATTCCAGCCTGAACGGTACCCGATTGGATGGCGAGCTCTTGTCGCGCGGCGAGCATGAACGACTGGCCGACGGCGCAGAGTTCATCCTGGCCGACGTGGCCCGCTTCAAGTTCCTGTTGATCTGAGCGAAACCGTCCAGCGATCGCGCTTATTGGCAAAGCGGTCGATGTGCAGGTGCAGCCCAGTGCCCGCGCGATCCAGCAGACCAGCGGCCACGGCCGCGTCCACCTGCCGGCGCAGAATCGAATCCTGCGAGAAGTCCTTCACCCGGATCGCGCGCGACTTGCACTCGTTGATCACGAACTGCACTTCGGGCGGTGTCATCGTTTTGGTACGCAGGTCGATTGCGCCTCCCGCGCCGTATAACGACAGGTGTTCCGCGTGATCGCGGCCGCTTACGAAGATTGGCTCGCGAAATCTCGCCTGGTAGGCGGCCTCGATCTGTGAAAAGGCGGCCGCAAACTGCTCGACCGACAACGAGGCGGCTCGAAGCTTCTCCGGCGACAACGACGTCTTGGCGCCAGCATATGCGCGGGGCACGGCGATGCGCCGGTCCCGGTAGATCGCGGCAACCGAAGCCTCGAGCGCTTCGATCCGCGGCTTCACCTGTGGCAACGACCGCAGATCGCTTACGGCCAGCGCATTGACGCCGCGGGCAAATTCCTGGGCCGCCACGTCCGACAGTCCCAGCTCGAGCAGCGTATTACCGCGTTCGACATGATCGTATGCCACGGCCAGCAGGCTGTCGAACTCGTCCGCTTGGGCGTCGGTCAACGGCGCTGACTTGCGCGCGGCCTGTGATGCTCGCCACACCCCCACGACCGTCACCGTGACAACCAGCGCGATCGTAACGACGACCGCGATCATCGCCCATGGGCGTTCCGTCCGGGGTGGCCCCGCCGATCGGCGGCGGCGTTTCTTGACCGGCACTGGCACCGGAGACGGCACCACCTCTGGTTGCACCACCCCTGTGCTGAACTGATATCGACATCCAGGCGTGACTTCCAGCGTGTCGCCGTCCTGCAGCCGGACACTTCCGTGCAAGGCGGAGTCGTTGAGCCGAGCCTGCCCGCGCCCTTCGCTGACCCACCAGCCGTCCTCGCGCTCCACCAGCGCCACATGGCGGTCGGCCACGCCCGGAAGGAAGATCTGTATGACGCCGTCGACGCCGCTCCCGATCCACGCTGGCGAGCGTGCGCCAAGCGTGACGGTGCGACCGGGGGTGGGAGGGAGTGGCGTCAAGGTGGGTTCGGACATTGTTCTATACTGTCCCTGTTCTTCACTCTTCGCCACTGAACCGCGGACTCCGGGAGGATGCGTGGCGAAAGTGGCCCGGCAGGGCGGGATCCACCACCGCCACCACCTGATCCGTCGCTTCCCACGCTCCATGACAGAGTGGTGTTGCTGGGCGTGCGCCTTCGGCCACTGGCCCTGATGCTGGAATGGGCTGACGGTGGCTCACTCGACGACTGCCTCGACGCTGGAACGTTGAATGCAACGGAGCGGGTCCTGGCCTGGCTCGGTCCGCGACAGGGTGGTGTCCGAATGGATCGCAGCGGCGCTCAACGAGGATCCGGGCGCCGTCCCGGCCTGGACCAGTTGCACCAACTCCGCTGAGCAGGTGCCTCGGGCGGGCTCGGCCGGTACCCTCAAGGCCCCGGTACCGGTAAATTCCCGCCATGGCGCCTCCACTTGAGTCGTCGAGTCCCCCGTTGGCGATGGACCGGATTCGCGACAGGGTCCTCCGTCCGATCGCCGAGCGCGTGGCCCAAGGCCGCCGCCTCGATGCCGCCGATGCACTCGCCCTCCATGCCACCACGGGCCTGATCGGCCTCTGCGTCCTCCGGCGCGGCGCCGAGACCAACGCGGTGAAGGCCGTCTTTGGCCAGCACGCACGGGACTTGATGTTCGCGTCCACCAAATCGATGACCGGGCATACCCTCGGCGCCGCGGGCGCTATCGAGGCGGTGATCTCGCTCCTCGTGACATCGCGCGGCGAGATTCCCCCGACGATCAACCAGGATGATCCCGACTCGGAGTGCGACCTTCATTGCGTGCCGAACGTGATGCGCCGGCGCAACGTGCGGGTAGCGCTGTCCAACTCGTTCGGCTTCGGCGGCCACAACGCGACACTGGCGGTGCGGGCGCTGTAACGGCTCCGTTGCGTGTGGACTCGTTGACATTCTTCCGGAGAATCCGTGCCCGACTTGCCGCCCGCGCCGCATGTGGATCCACCGCCACCTCCACCTGATCCACAGTTTCCTGCGCGCAACTGGATCGTCGCCGGAGGTGCGGGCCTCGGCCTCGTTGCGCTCGCCGTCGTCCTGCTGACGCTGCCAACCGGAGAGATCGTACCCGGTTCCGAGCCGCGGCGCGGGGTACCGCTACCTTCGCAACCGGCGGCACAGCCGCCGCCGGTCGCCCCGACCATCGCGCCCGCAACTCCGCCCGCTCCACCGCCTCCGCCCGCACCGCCGGCGCGCGCCGGACCTCCGTCGACCCGGCCGACGGCACCGACCGCCGCCGCGACCGCATCGATCGCCGTGGTCGGGTTACCACGCGCGGCCTCGGTGCGCATTGACGGTATACCGGTCTCACGCCGTCACACGGCCATCGCACCCGGGCGCCACGTTCTGGGGGCCGAGTTGCCGGGCCGCATCCCACGCACCGACACGGTCCAGTTGAAGCCAGGCGAGAATTACACGTGGTCGCCGAGGCTGGCGCCACTTCAGCAGCAGCAAGCAGTGGCATCGAAACCGGGCGCCGCCACCCAGCGGTCACCATCGGAGCCCGCACTGAAACGCGGCAATCCTGACGAAGCGAGTTGTCAGCAGACCATGACAGCCGGTGCGTGGGGCGGCGCGTACGCATCATGCGCTCGCGCCGCCCGTGCCGGAAGTGCTGGAGCTGCGCGGGATGTCGGCCTGCTGTTCCAGCGGGGCACTGGCGTCGGACGCAGTGATGACAGCGCCGCGCACTGGTTTGGTGAAGCTGCTCGCGCGGGCGACGGCGAGTCGATGTACCAGCTCGCGTTGTATTACGAACGGGGCCGTGGCGTCAAGAAGGATCAAGCCGTGGCGCTCGACTGGTACACCCGCTCGGCCAACACAGGGCTCGCGAACGCCGAGTACGCGCTCGGACAGGTTTACGAAAAGGGGCACCTCGGCATGGCGAAGGACAAGGCCAAGGCACTCGTCTGGTACCGCAAGGCGGCGGCACAGGGCCATAAGGACGCGGCGGCCAGAGTGCATGACTTGGCCCAATGACGAATACCGCACGGATGCTGCCCCGAGGCGTCCTTACTTCGACGGTCTTCGGCACCGCCGGCGCGGCGTGCGGCTGGCTGCTGCTCGGCGTCTGGCCGCGACTCACCACCAGTTACACCCGGCTGGACCAGCTCGCAGCCCTGACCGTGGGCGCCGCTGTCGGCGCGGCGATTCTCGGCGCTCGGGAATTCCGGCAACGCGGTGACGTGACGTTCAGCGCAATCGCCGGCTCGCTGCTTGGCGGTGTCGGGGCGCTGGCCGGGGCATCTCCGTTCCTGTTCATCCATGCCGCGGCCAGCCCGCGGGTGTTCTTGTTGGAACGCACTGCCGCATGGGCGCTGGCCGCGGCCGCGTCGGTTCTCTGCCTGAATGTATGCCTGGATCCGCGACCGGCGCGCGGCCGGCTCCGCGAAAGCGTCCTGCTCGCGGCCGTTGGCGGCGCAATCAGCGGTGTGATCTATACGCTGCCCGGCGCCTCGGACGTGTGGCAGGCGGTCGCCTTGCTGTGGTGGGGCGGGTCCGTCGGCTTCGCGCTCGGGGGCCCCGAGTTGTGGCATGCCGCTGCTGTTGTCGAGGCGTTGCCGCACCGCGGGCGCGAGGCGAGCCTGCTCTCGTTGCGGGAATGGCCGCTGTACGATCAGCGCACGCTGGTGCTCGGTGAAGCCAAGCTCGCGTGCCGGGATGGACGCATCGCGCTCTATCCGCCGGCCGGCGGCGTCATCGCGGATGGTCGACACATTCGGGAAGCGCGCTGGCTGACCGCCAGCGCAACGGTTGCGGTGGGCCGGAGTCGCTACCGTATCAACCTCCTTCGGCCACGCGTATGATCAGGGCGCTGCTCACGCTATGTGCGGTCACGCTGGTGACTGCCGCTGCAGGACAGAGCCCCGGTATTCGAGACCGATTGCAGCTCGTCCGGTGTGCAGTGGAATCGGATGCACCCTGCTTGCGTACCCGGCTCGAACTCGGGCAGGGCGAGCGGGCAGCGGCCGGGCGGCTCGACTCCGCCCAAGAGGGTGGGGCGTGGACGGTTCGCCTGGACGGTGCGCGCCTCTTGGGGCTTGGCGCGCGGGTTCCCGACCCATCGATGATCCCGGCCCGGCTGCTGATCCTGCTCGATGGCGGTAACGGGATGGCCGGCAAGGGCATTGCCTTCACCCGCATCGCGTTGAAGGCGTGGCTGAAATCGCTGGACAGTACCGCGGTCAAGGTCGCGGTTGCGAGTCTTGATGCTCGGGACCTCTCGCAACGGATTGCTGACGCGGTTTTTGACTCTCCCGCGCGCGCGATGCAGGTCGTAGACGCGGCCCCGGGCCCCGAACCCAAGGCCCAGTCTCCGCTCTATAGTGCGATGACACTGGCCGCGCAGCGTGTGCGCGACGCAGTGACTGCGTCGCCCGAGGCGCAAGGTGGGGTACTGCTTGTTACCGCGGGCGCGAACGAGGTCGGCCGCGGCCGGGGGGCGGCGGCTGCCGGCTTGCTTGCCGGGCCCGACGGCCTCTCCCAAGCCGCGCGCGCCGTCGCACAGAGCGGTCAGCGTATCTGGATCATCAGCCTCGCACCCGATCGGGCGAGTGACGAACTTCGCACGCTTGCCGGGCCGGAGGGATCGGCTGTTGCGGTACCGCTCGATCCGAACGCCCTGGTCGTGGCGCTCGTTGGCATCTCCCGGGAGTTTCGTGCGTCGCGAGACCTTACTGTCGGTGTCGTCGGTCCGGGACCGGCCGGCCTGGCCCGCACCGCGCTTGCGGGTATCGCGACGCTTCGGGTGGACGATCAGACTGCGATCGCAAGACCGGTTTCGTGGCGGCCGCCGTTGATGGCCCTGCCAACATTCCGGGGAGTGGCCGATTCGACGGCGCTCCCTTCGGCGGTCCGCGACGCGTTGCTGACCGGGTCGAACGCGGGAGGCAACCGCCCGGCCATTGCGCTGCTCATCGCGCTGCTCCTCGCATCAGTGTGGGTCCTCGTCCCACGTCTTGGGTGGGCCGAGCCGACGAGCGTGGCGGTCGCCCGGGAACCGAGCGCGACGACTACCATCGGAGCGGCACCGCCGCCCGGCGAATCAATCGCGCCCCGCAAGCCCGAGGACATCACCCACCAGACGGCGCGGCGGACTGCGATGCATCGGTGAACGCTGGACCCCGGGACCGGCTGCCGTCAGATTTGAGCTCATGCTGAACCGAACGGCCCTGTCGCTCCTCTTGCTTCCGATCACACTGTCCGCGCAGCAGCCGAGGCCGGCCGCTGCGACCGCCCAGCGTGATCAGGAGAAGGCGACGCTGCTCAACTTCTGCCAGCAGATGGACCAATCGGCCGAACGGACCCTGCAGAACATCCGCGATCGCACCGACTGCTGGAAGCGGATGCAGCTCGAGGGAATGGGTGACTCGGTCGTCGACGCGGGCTATCACGCGGCCGTCGCCGATTACGATGCCGCGGTCAAGTCCGATTCCGTACGCAAGGCCGGCGATGCGATTGATCAGAAGCTTGCTGCCGTGCAGCGTGCCATTCAAGCGCGCGACCTTGTCACCGCGCGGCGCGTGGTGACCGCCATCCTGGCCGCACAACCGGACAATCAGCGCGCGCTCGCCTTTCGCGACAGGATCGGCGGACTCACCAAGGCCCAGCAGGTGCGCACCGCGCTGTTCATCGTTGCCGGCAGTGTGCTGCTGCTGGCGCTGGTGCTCGGCGCGGGATCGAAGCAGCTCGCAGCGCGGCACCGGCGGCTGTTGCTCAGCCGCAAGGCGGACGCGTCGCACCAGAAGGCGGTGCTCGAGATTGTCGACGGCATCGGGCGGGGGAAGATCTATACTATCGACGGTCCCATCTTCCGCATCGGCTCCGCCGAATCGGATCGGCCCGAGGAAAGGAACGACCTGATCCTCAGTGATTCGACGGCATTCATCTCACGATATCACTGTGCCATTGTCCGCAAGAATGGCAGGTTCTTCCTGATCGACTCCTCCCTCAATGGCACCTACATGGATGAGGAGTTGCTTGAACGGGGCGAACACCGCGCGCTCGAGGACGGCGCGGAGTTCTCGCTCGCGGGGATGGCGCGAGTCAAGTTCCTGATGATGTGAGCCGGGCTTCGTCCTCGCTCATCACTCGCGGGCGGACGGCGCGCGGCGAGGCATGCGTCTTCAAGCGGCTGCGGCCGGAAGACTCGCATCGCGAAGACCTGGCCCTGCGGCTTCGGAACGAACAACAGGTCCTGACCGTCCTTGCCGGCACCACGGGCGTGATCCGCCTGCTCGAAGTGCATCAGCACCCGCTGAGCCTCGCGCTGGAGTTTGCGGACGGAGGCTCGCTCGATCAGCGATTGGCCGACGGCTCGTTGCGTGAGGATGAGCGGCTCGACATCGCGAGGGCCCTGCTCGCGGCGGTCGCCGCCTGTCATGCGCGTGGGGTGATCCACCGCGATATCAAGCCATCAAATCTGCTATTTGTCCATGGTTCAGTCGTGCTGGCCGATTTTGGTGTGGCAGCGTGGGGCGATCCGCCGAGGGCGGTTCCGCAGGGGTGGGAAGAGGATGAAATCGGCACGCCGCCATGGTCGGCGCCGGAGCTGCGACACAACGCGACCGATCGCGTGGACCCGTCGGTGGACGTCTACGGCGCGGCCGCAGTCATCCAGGCGCTGCTCTCGAGCGCGCGTGGGGATCCTCCGATCATCGCTGGCGCCGCCGCTGCGCCGAGCGGGACGAAGCGCGGTCCCCGCCCGAACCCGTCAGAATGCCTGGCGGCGGCGCTCAGCAGTGATCCCCGGCAGCGGCCCACGCTCGACGAGTTGGCGCGCTGTTTCGCCTGATGGCGCAGTGCGCAGCGTCGTCCAACGGTCGCGCCGGTTGGCGAAGCGATCGATGTGCAGGTGCAATCCGGTGCCCGCCTCGAACAGCAGGCCGGCCTTGACCGCCGCCTGCACCTCCCGCCGCAGGACGCTGTCCTGCGAAAAGTCCTTCACCCGGATATGGCGAGCGTGCCCTTGGTCGATGATGAAGCCAACCTCATTGGACTTCATCGTCTTGATGCTCAGGTCCATCGCGCCACCCTTCCCGTACAATGCCACATGCTCGGCATGGTCGCGGCCGGAGACGACGATTTCATGACCGAACCGGGACTGGAAGGCCGCGGCCATCAGCGCGAACTGCGCCGCGAACTGCGTCACCGAGAGTGAAGCAGTCTTCAACTGGTCGGCGGTGAGCGGCGAGGTGGCGTTGGCGTAGTTCTCCGGGACCTTCAGGCTGCGTTCGCGGTAGATGCTCGCGACCGACGCTTCGAGTGCTTCGATGCGCGGCTTGACCTGGGGGTGATTGCGCAGGTCGCTCAGCGCGAGGGTGTTCACCGCGCGGGCGAACTCGTCCAGGGCGCCGTCACCGAGGCCCAACTCGAGCAGGGTACCGCCGCGCTCCACGTGGTCGTAGGCGACGATGAGCAGGCTGTCGAGTTCCGTCGCCTGGCGGTCGTTGAGGACGACGATGGATTTGGTGGCGCGAAAGGTCCCGTACCAGACGACCGCGGCGGCGCCTGCCACCAGCAACACTGCGATGACTACGGTGGCCAGCGCGGCCACGGAGACGTTCCGAGCCGGTCCGGGGAGCCGCCGGTTGCGGCGCTTCCGCGGATGGACGACCATGTCGGCCATCGATTCCATCCGGCGGGTGCGCTTTTCGCCGCTGGCGAACTCGTATGCGTGGCCGGGCGCCACCTCGATCTGATCGCGGTCGCGCAACCGAAGCGGTTCCCCGACTGGCTTGCCGTTGAGTTTGACCGAGGCATGTCCCGGGAGAATCCACCATCCGGTGTCGCGGCGCTGCAACTCGGCGCGGTGCACGTCGATGCCGGGCGGGTTGAGTCCGGTCTGGCCCGCCGGTTCCGGCCCGATCGAGATCTCGGCGCGATCGCCGACCGACACCGGATCGCCGGTGAGGGGTGGCAGCGGGATAAGTGACGGCGTCGGCATCAATGTGCCTATAATGGGGATAAACCTCGCCCAAGGCCAGCTTGCGTGCGCCCGTTTCGCGATGTCCGGCGGTCAACGGGATCGTCGGACCGTACCTTCCGCCGCCGCTCGCCAGTAGATTTCCGTCATGGCACCTGAACCGTCCGTCTCTTCGACTGCTCCGTTGGCGGTCGACCGGATCCGCGACCCGGCCCTCCGACCGATCGGTGAGCGCGTGGCCGAAGGCCGCCGGCTCGATGCGGCCGATGCCCGCTCCCTGTACGCCACCAGTGACCTGATCGGGCTCGGCACGCTTGCCGATTTCGCCAACCGGCGCCGGAACGGCGACCGGGTGTTCTTCTCCGCCAATCAGCACATCAACCCGACCAACGTCTGCATCCTCCGCAATACCTGCACCTTCTGCTCCTTCGCCAGGATGCCAAAGGAGGAAGGGCATTACACGCGGACGCTGGAGGAGGTGTATCACGAAGCGGCGCAGGCGACCGGTTCGCCGACTCGCGAGTTTCACATCGTCGGCGGATTGCATCCCAAGCTGCGGCTCAGCTATTACACCGACATGATCCGCGGCCTCAGGCAGCGCCATCCGGACGTGCACATCAAGGCGCTGACGGCGGTGGAAATCGCGCATCTGGCGCGGATCGAGAAGTCCACCGTCCGCGAGACCCTCCTGGCCCTCAAGGAGGCTGGGCTGACCTCGCTACCGGGCGGTGGAGCCGAGGTATTCTCCACCGCGGTGCGCGCCACGATTGCGGAGAGAAAACTCACCGGGACCGAGTGGATCGCCGTTCACCGTGAGGCGCACGCGCTCGGTATTCCGACCAATTGCACCATGTTGTACGGGCATGTCGAGACTGCCGAGGATCGCATCGAACACCTTGCGATGCTGCGCGACCTGCAGGACGAAACCGGTGGCTTCCTAACCTACATCCCGCTGGCGTATCACACCGAACACAATGAGCTCGGGGAGCAGCTGGGCCGGGTCGGCACCGCGACGACCGGATACGAGGACCTGAAGAACATCGCGATCGGTCGCCTCTTTCTTGACTCGATTCCGCATGTCAAGACGCACTGGCCGATGGTGACGCCGTTCCTCTCGCAGATCGCGCTCGCGTTCGGATGCGATGACGTGGAAGGCACCGTGGTGTTTGAACGCGTGTACCACGAAGCCGGCGCGCGCACCGACATGCACATGCCGTACGAGGGGCTTGTCGCGCTGATCCGTGATGCTGGCAAGACGCCGGTGGAGCGGGACTCGCTGTACCAGGCCATCCGCAGCGATTTCTCCCATCTGGACCTGCTGCAGGGCGGCGACAGTCGTCCGTCGCTCCCGGTGGTGCACGCCGCATGAGGCTGGGGCGGATCCCGTGGATCAACGCCGCGCCGGTGAACGCCGCGATGGATCGCGGCATCATCCAGCCGCCGGAATCCGTGGTATCGGCGACTGCGGCTGAACTCAACGACCTCCTCGCCGCCGGCGAGCTTGATTTGAGTGTCGTCTCTGCCGTCGAGTATGCCCGAGACGCCGCCTTGTACCACTTGCTGCCGCACCTGGCCATTTCCTGCGATGGCGCCGTGCACAGCGTCGCGTTGTTCAGCAAGCGGCCCGTCACCGAACTGGACGGTGCAACGGTCCTGCGCACCGCGTCGTCGCGCACGTCGCATCTGTTGCTGGAACTGCTCTGTCGACACGTGTGGCGGGTGAGCCCGAGCTATGTCACGGCCCGCGCCGAGGCGAGCGACCTGGTGGCGCTGGAAGGCCTGCCGCACGATGCGGTCCTCGTGATCGGTGACGCGGCACTTCACCTGCGCGCCAGCGGCATTTATCCGGTCTTCGAGGATCTGGGCGCGGCCTGGAAACGGTGGACCGGATTGCCGTTTGTGTTCGCGGTGTGGGCGGCGCGGCGCGACGCGGATCGCGGGGAGGCGTTGCGGTTGCATGACCGGCTGCTGCAGTCACGCGCCTGGGGTGTCGCGCACCTCGACCTGATTGCCGATGAAGCGGCCAGCCGGACCGGCATCCCCCGGGCCACCTGCCGCGCGTATCTCGGCGACCTCGACTACGAGCTGTCCTACCGGCACCTGGCGGGACTGACGGAGTTCCTCGGGCGACTCGCCACGGACGGGCTGGTGCCGGATGGGTCGCTCACCTTCCTCACGGCGGCTTGATGATGAGTGTCGACCGCGACAGCGCGGAATTCCGCGATTACCTCGAGATGTATGACAACGCCCCCCTCCTGGAACTTGGCGCGCTGGCCGAACGGGAGCGCTATCGTCAGCACCCCGACGAGATGGTCACCTACATCATCGATCGGAACATCAACTACACCAACGTATGTGTTGCGGATTGCCAGTTCTGCGCGTTCTACCGGCGACCGAAGGACGCCAGCGGGTACGTCCTTTCGTTCGAGCAGATCGGCGCCAAGATCGACGAATGCAAGGCCCTTGGCGGCATGCAGATCCTGCTGCAGGGCGGCCACAATCCGTACATTCCGTTCGACTGGTACCTGGAGTTGATGCGCTACATCAAGCGGCATCATCCGATTCACATCCACGGATTTTCGCCCTCCGAGGTGGTGTTCTTTTCGGAGCGGTTCCGGCTGCCGGTGTCCGACGTTGTGCGCCAACTGCGCGAGGCAGGGCTCGACTCGATTCCCGGCGGTGGTGGCGAAATCCTGGTCGACGCCGTGCGCCAGCGCGTGGCCAGGAAGAAGGCACAGACCGAGGAATGGCTTGGCGTGCAGGAAGAAGCCCATCGCCAGGGGATGAAGACATCGGTGACGATGATGTATGGGCTGGGCGAGAGCCAGGCGGACCGGATCGAACACCTGTTCCGGGTGCGCGAACTGCAGGCACGCACCGGTGGGTTCACTGCGTTCATCTGCTGGCCGCTGCAGCCGGAAGGCACGCCCGGGATGAGCGACCGGGTCAAGACCGACTCGGTGACCTACCTCCGCACGCTGGCGATGGCACGCATCATCTGCACCAACGTGCCCAACCTGCAATCGAGCTGGGTTACCATGGGCCTCAAGGTGGGCCAGGTGGCGCTGCGATTCGGCGCCAATGACTTCGGCTCACTGATGATGGAAGAGAACGTGGTATCCGCCGCCGGCACCACACATCGTGCGACCATCGGGGAAATGGAGCGCGCCATTCGCGACGCCGGTTACCGGCCTCGGCGGCGCCGGCAGGACTACTCGATGGTCGACGAACCGCTGGCGGCGGTCGCATGATCCGCGTGGGGATCGGCTTCGACTCGCACCGGTTCGCGAGCGGCCGTCCCCTCGTCCTCGGCGGCGTGCACGTACCGTATCCGCGCGGGCTGGCCGGCCACTCCGACGCCGACGCCATTGCGCATGCGGTCGGCGACGCGATGCTTGGTGCGGTGAACCTCGGCGATATCGGCCGCCTGTTCCCGAACACTGATCCCGCCTACAAGAACGCGGACTCCATGGCATTACTGGCTGACATACACCAGCGCGTCCATGGCGAAGGATGGACGCTGCACCAGGCCGACGTCACCGTCATCGCGGAGGCGCCGAAGCTCGCCCCGCACATCGACGCGATGCGGGTGCGGCTGGCGCAGGCCCTCGACGTCGCTGCCAACGCGGTATCGATCAAGGCGAAGACCAACGAAGGGATGGGGTTCATTGGCAGGGCGGAGGGAATCGCCGTGTTTGCCGTCGTCACCTTGGTGCCGGGAGTCGAAGAGGAACCCGTGACCGAGGGACTGTCACCGTCCCAACCGTAGGCAAGGAATGACAGCGGACCTCGCCGCCGCGTTTCACCTTCCGGCCTTCCGGGACTACTTGTCGCTCGAAGCGGGGCACAGCGACAACACCATCATGGCCTACGAGCGCGACTTGCAGCGGCTTTCGGAGTTCGCGGCCAGCAAGGGCGTGCGCGATCCGCGCCTGATCACCACACCGCTGCTTCGCGAGTTCGTCTTCCTCCTCAAGGATCTTGGCCTTAGCGGCGCGACCATTCGGCGCAATATTTCGGCCGTGCGAACCTGGTTCAGCTTCCTCATGGCGGAAGGACTCGTGGAGCGCGATCCCAGTGATCGGCTCGAGACACCCAAGCGCTGGCGGACGCTGCCCGACGTATTATCGGTGGAGGAAATGAATCGCCTGCTCGAAGCGCCTCGCGTGGAAGAAGCGCTCGCTTGGCGCGACCGGGCGCTCCTGGAGCTGGCGTACGGCGCAGGCCTCCGCGTGTCGGAGCTCTGCGACCTTGGGCTCGCCGACCTGCTGATCGGCGACGGGCTGGTTCGTGCCTTCGGCAAGGGCAAGAAGGAACGACTGGTCCCGATCGGCCGGACGGTGGTGTCCGCAGTGTCGGTCTACCTGCACACGATCCGTCCGGTGCTTGACCGCGGCGCGTCCAGGGGCAAGCTCCTGCTCAACGCGCGCGGTGACCCGTTGTCTCGCGTCGGGGCGTGGGGGATCGTCAAGAAGCGTTCACGCCAGGCCGGGATCGACAAGCGCGTGACGCCCCATACCCTGCGGCACTCGTTCGCCACGCATCTGCTCGAGGGCGGCGCCGACCTGCGGGCCGTTCAGGAGATGCTCGGGCACGCCGACCTGTCCACGACACAGATCTACACCCACGTCGATCGGGACTACCTTCGAACCGTGCATCACCGTTTTCACCCCCGCGCCTGACTGACGATGCTCCTGGTTCTCGACAACTACGATTCGTTCACATTCAACCTGGTGCAATACCTCGGCGAGCTCGGTACCGAGCCGGAGGTGGTGCGCAACGATCGCATCACGGTCGCCGACGCGATCGCGCTCCGGCCGAAGGCAATCATCGTCTCGCCCGGTCCAGGCACTCCGGGCAAGGCCGGCATCTCGATCGACCTGATCCGGGCGGCGGCGACGGACGGCACCCCGGTCCTGGGCGTCTGCCTCGGGCACCAGGCCATCGCCGAAGCGTTCGGCGGGCGCGTGGTCCGGGCCGACCGCCAGATGCACGGGAAGATGACGGACGTGGTTCACGCCGGCGATCCGCTCTTTGCCGGCATTCCTTCGCCACTGCGGGCCACGCGGTATCACTCCCTCATCGTCGCGCCCGAGGCCCTGCCGGCCGAGCTCTCGGTGACCGCGTGGTCCGGCGATCGTGCGCGCGGCGAGGAAATCATGGCGCTGCGCCACAACCAGTACCCGGTGTGGGGGGTTCAGTTCCACCCGGAGTCGGTCGGGACGGCGGCGGGGAAGCAGCTCTTGATCAACTTCCTGGAGTTGGCGGGGATGGAAAGCGGCGCTGCTGAAAATGCGTGAACGGTGAAAGGGGGTGCCTCCTTTCACCGTTCATGCCTCTCTAATCAGTTACTTGTCAAGGGGTTAGGTCACTCGGATCGGGTCCGGCACGCATTTTGACAGGCGGCCGTCCACCAGATAGTTTGTATCGTGCCCGTTCTGCTCGTGGTACCCGCCCGCGTCGGCTCCACGCGACTCCCGAACAAACCGCTCCAGCCGCTCGGTGGGGCGCCACTAGTGGCCCGCGTCATCGAGCGTGCGCGAGAGGTTCCCGGGGTCGATCGTCTGGTGCTCGCGACCGACGCCGCGGTCATCGCAGCAGCGGTCGCCGATTGGCACGTCGAGACGATCCTGACCGCGTCGCACCACGCAAGTGGCACCGATCGGGTCGCAGAAGTCGCCCGGTTGCCCGGATTCGCCGGCTACGATGTGATCGTGAATTTCCAGGGTGACGAGCCGTTCATGCCCCCTGAAGCGGTCACTGGCGCGATCCAGCGGGTGCTGGGCGGTGACGCGATCGGGACGGCCGCGGCGCCGCTCGACGCCGCCGAGCGACACGATCCTGCGCGGGTCAAGGTGGTCTGTGACGCCCGGGGACGCGCGTTGTATTTCTCGCGAGCCGCCATTCCGCACGTGCGGGATCCGGCCGACCTGCCAGGGGTGCGATGGTGGCAGCACCTGGGCGTGTACGCCTATCGGCGTGACGTGCTGCTCCGGCTCACCGACTCGCGGGTGGGCGAACTGGAGCGGGCCGAACAACTGGAACAGCTCCGAGCATTGGCGGCTGGCTATACGATCGGGGTGGCGCTCCTGGACGCTGCGGTGCCCACCGGTATCGACACCCCGGATGACCTTGCCGCTGCCGAAGCGCGGTGGCGCGACCTCTCTGAGGTACCCTCATGACCACTCCGGCCCGCACCACCAAGTTCATCTTCGTAACCGGCGGCGTGGTGTCGTCGCTCGGCAAGGGCATCGCGGCGGCGTCCCTGGGCCGACTGCTGGTCGAGCGCGGCCTGTCGGTCACGATGATGAAATTCGATCCGTACATCAACGTCGATCCGGGCACCATGTCGCCGTTCCAGCATGGCGAGGTGTACGTCACCGATGATGGCGCCGAAACCGATCTTGATCTCGGCCACTACGAGCGGTTCATCGATCGATCGCTGGCGCAGCAGAACAACGTGACCACGGGCCGCGTCTACCAGAACGTGATCAGCAAGGAGCGCCGCGGGGAGTACAACGGTGGCACGGTGCAGGTCATCCCGCACATCACCGACGAAATCAAGTCCGCACTGCGCCGGTCTGCGCCGGGACACGACGTCGTGATCGCGGAGATCGGCGGCACGGTCGGTGATATCGAGTCGTTGCCGTTCCTCGAGGCGATCCGCCAGTTCCGCCAGGATGTCGGGCGCGACAACGCCGTATTCATCCACCTCACCCTCGTCCCGTGGATTGCCGCGGCCGGCGAGCTCAAGACCAAGCCGACACAGCATTCGGTCCGGGACCTGATGCAGGTGGGAATCCAGCCCGACATGCTGATCTGCCGGAGCGAACGTCCGCTTGGCGCGGACATCAAGCGCAAGATTGCGTTGTTCTGCAATGTGGATTTCACCGGCGTGATCGAGAGCCCCGACGTCAAGAGCATCTACGAGTTGCCGCTGCGCTTTTCCGAGCAAGGGTTCGACCGGGAGATCTGCGCCCGGTTGCGCCTCGAGACGCGAGAGCCGGACCTGTCCAGATGGTCGGCGATGGTCGAGCGCATCCTGCATCCGCACTCGCGGGTCAAGATCGCCGTCGTCGGCAAGTACACCGAGCTGTCCGACGCCTACAAGTCGGTCGGCGAGGCGCTGCTGCACGGCGGTATCTCACACGACGTCGGCGTGGATATCACCTGGATGCCGAGCGACGAGTTCGAGCAGGGTTCGGCCGAGGAGCTGCTGGCCGGCTACGACGGCTTGCTGGTACCCGGCGGCTTCGGTGAGCGCGGCATCGAGGGAATGATCCGGGCCATCCAGTACGCGCGGGAAAGCCAGTTGCCGTTCTTCGGCATCTGCCTTGGACTTCAAGTCGCGATCATCGAGTTCGCCCGCCACGTCTGCGGCATGGAGAAAACGTCATCGACCGAGTTCGCGCCCGACTGTCCCGATCCGGTGATCGCCCTCATGGCGTCGCAGCGCGAAGTGCAGGATCTCGGCGGGACCATGCGCCTGGGTGCGTATACGGCGCGTTTGCGGGCTGGGAGCAAGGCGGCACAGGCGTATGGCGCCAGCGAGATCTCCGAGCGTCACCGGCATCGTTGGGAGGTGAACAACGCCTATCGCGACGTCCTCGCCGAGCACGGGATGAAGCTTTCCGGCCAGTCGCCGGACGGTGGGCTGGTCGAGATGATCGAACTCCCGAACCACCCCTGGTTCCTCGGGTGCCAGTTCCATCCCGAGCTCAAATCGCGGCCGACCCGACCGCATCCGCTGTTTGCAGCGTTCATCGGCGCGGCCCAGGCGCATCGGTCCGGCGACATCGCCGAGCCGGTGCGATCCTCGGCGGTGGCGGGCACGGTATCGTGACGAGCTGGCGGTTCGGCCCCGGCCCGTTCCTGATCGCCGGTCCGTGCGTCGTCGAAACCGATGCGATCATGCTGCGCATTGCGGAGCGGCTTGCCGAGATCGGCGCACGCTACGACCTCCCGGTCTGCTTCAAGGCCTCGTTTGACAAGGCAAATCGCGCCCGCGGTGATGCGCCGCGCGGCCCGGGCCTCGACGCCGGGCTCCGGGCGCTCGAACAGGTTCGCCGCGCGACCGGACTCCCCGTGCTGACCGACGTGCACGAGTCCGCGCAAGTCGATCGCGTCGCCGAGGTCGTCGACGTGCTGCAGATCCCGGCATTCCTGTGCCGGCAAACCGATCTGCTCGTCGCCGCCGGACGGACCGGCAAGCCAGTCAACATCAAGAAGGGCCAGTGGATGCAGGCAGAGGCGATGGCAGGCGCTGTCGCAAAGGTCAAGGAGAGCGGGTCGCAAGAGGTCGCGGTGACCGAGCGCGGTACGTTCTTCGGCTACGGCGATCTCGTGGTCGATCACCGCAATTTTGCGCGCCTCCGGGAGGCCACCGGCTGTCCGACTGTGTACGACGCGACGCACAGCGTGCAGCAGCCGGGACAGGCGCCCGGCGGGGCGAGCGGTGGAGATCGGGAGCACATTCCGGCATTGCTCGCGGCGGCGGCAGCAGCCGGGGCCGACGGTTTCTTCGTCGAGACGCATCCGGACCCCGAGCGTGCGCTCTCCGATGCCGCAACGCAATGGCCATTGGACCGGCTTGACGCGCTGGTGGAACGCGCTGTCCAAGTGTGGCACGCGGCCCGGGAGCATGCCGGTGTTTGATGCGACGATTTCGCGCCGAATCCGACTCCTCGGGCTCGATGTTGACGGGGTGCTCACCGCGAACGACGCCTGGCTCGGTGAGATCGATGGCGCGAAGACCGAACTCAAGCGCTTCGACATCCAGGATGGATTTGGCATTCGGTTACTGCGCGGCGCCGGAATCGAGGTCGCGTGGGTGACGGGGCGGGCGTCGTCGTCCACGTCGCTGCGCGCCGAGGAGCTCAACGTGACGACCGTCATCACAGTTGCACCGGACCGCAAGGTGCCGGCATTCGAGGCGGTACTCACGGAGAAGCAGATCGCGTGGGACGAAGTCGCCTTTGTCGGCGACGATATTCCCGACCTGCCCGTTTTGCAGCGAGTGGCGCTGCCGATCGCCGTTGCGAACGCCCGCCCGGAGGTCAAGACGGCCTGCCGCTATGTCACGGAAGCCCGCGGCGGGCACGGCGCGGTGCGGGAAGTGATCGATCGACTGCTCCGATCGCGCGGCGAGTTCGATGCCGCGGTCGCGCGGTTCTTTGCGGGCGAACGGCAACGCGCGTGACCGACGCGATCGCCACGGCGCGGCGGACGCTCCGCCTGGAAGGCGAGGCGATTCTCGCCGCGGCGGAGCGCGTCGACGACGGGTTCGTGGGCGCCGTCGACCTGCTGGCGAGCAGTGGTCGCGTGATCGTAAGCGGAATCGGCAAGTCCGGCGTCATCGCGCAGAAGATCGCCGCCACACTGACCTCCACCGGCACGGCGGCGAGCTACGTGCATCCCATCGAGTCGCTGCACGGTGACCTTGGCCTGGTCGACCGCCACTCCGTGGCGATCCTGCTCAGCAAGAGCGGCGAAACGGAGGAGCTGTTCGGGCTGCTCGGCGCGTTGATCCGGTTGGAGGTTCCGGTCATCGCGATCACCGGCTGCGCCGGGTCGACGCTGGGCAAGGCGGCGCGCTTCGTGCTCGATGGGAGCGTGCGCGAGGAGGCGTGCCCGCACGACCTCGCCCCGACAACCAGCACGGCGGTGGCACTCGCGCTGGGGGACGCCCTCGCAATGGCGGTGCTGGAACGCAAGGGGTTCCGCCGCGAGGACTTCGCGGCGCTGCATCCGGGCGGGCGCATCGGCCGCAAGCTGCTGCTCCGGGTCCGGGACGTGATGATCCCGCTCGATCGGCTCCTGACGCCGGCGACCACGATGCAACAGGTCGTGGTGGCGCTGGCACACGGGCGCGGCATCGCGGTCATCGCGACCGACGGACGGCTCCTGGGCGTGATCACCGCCGGGGACCTCACCCGCGTCGTCGAGCGGACGCCGGATTACCTCGGGCTGCCGGTCGAGAGTGTAATGACCCGGACGCCGCGGGTCGTGCATGCGGACGATTTCGCCGCGCACGCGCTGGGACAGATCGAGCGGGCGAACATCATGGCGGCACCGGTGCTCGATGCCGCGGAGCGCATCGTCGGCGTCCTGCACCTGCATGACTTGCTCCGGGCGGGCGCCGGATGAGGTTCGCACTGCTGGCGATCCTGCTGCTCGCCGCGTGCCAGGATCGCGGTGTCGAACCGCACCGGGTCGTGTCAGCCGACAGCGCCGACCAGGTCTATGACTCGATGACCTTCGACATCACGCGTGATGGTATCAAGTCCTCGCGGGTGCAGGCGGAATCCGCCTGGGTGTATCAGGCGCGGCAGGTGGCCAACCTCAAGAACATGACCGTGACCTCCTATGACTCGACCGGTGCTACGATCTCGACCATCACGGCGGACAAGGGCATCTACGGCATGCGCGAGCAGAGTCTCGATGCTCGTGGACACGTTGTCGCGCACGGCGCGGAGGGCAGGGTACTCAAGACGGAGCACCTCGTCTACGACCGCAGCCGCAACCGGATCAGCTCGGATACCGCGTTCACGTCGACGTCGCCCAAGGCGAACCTGTCGGGCGTATCGTTCGAGGCCGATCCAGGTTTCAAGAACGTGAGGGTGACCCAGCCGAAAGGCCGCGGCAAACAGGGTTTCGTGATTCCCGGACAGACTCCCGGCGGGGTGCGATGAGGAGCCTGGCTTTCACGATCGCATGCGCCTGTCTCGCGGCATCGCCGGTCAGCGGCCAGCAACGCAAGACATGCGTACTGGTCATCGACCACGTCGGTCGGGAGGGTATCCGGAGCGAATTCCTTCCCGGTAACACGAACTATGACGCCGCCGGCGACGTGCGAATGCACTGCGACAAGCAGAAGGTGACGTTGCGAACCGACTCGATCAGCATGCTCAGCGGCGAGTACGCACGGCTGTTCGGGCACGCGGTGTACCAGGACAGCGGCTATCGCTTTGCCGCCGACACCATGGTGTATATCACCCGCATCGAAAAGATCGAAGCTCGGGGTCATGTGAACGTGCTCGACCGGACGACGGGATCAACCCTGGTCGGACCCTACGTCGACTATTGGCGGCAGGTGAAGGGCATCAACGACAGCGCCAAGGTGGTCGCGGTGTCGCGGCCAACGGTGCGCTACTACGCGCGGTCGGCGCCAAACGACACCGGACGCCAGCATCCTTACATCCTGAGCGGTCAGCGGCTGCAGGGGTTTGGACAGTCGCGCCTGTGGGGAGGCGGTGCCGTGACGATCGATCGGGATTCGCTGCACGGCACCGGCGACTCGCTCGCCTTTGCGCGTGGCGCGGCCGGCATCGGTCAATTGATCGGAGCCCCGGCCACATTGCGCCGCACCGGTAGCGATTCGTTCGCCGTGTTCGGCCGGGACATCCGCCTCGGACTGGCCGACGACCAGCTGCGCGACCTGCACGCGTTTGTCGACGCGCGGGTCATCCGCGGCGCTTCCGTCGTCACGGGAGACACGGTCGTGCTCGAGTTCGCCGGCGAAAAAGTGTCGCTCACGTTGGCATGGGGAAAGACGACCGGTGCGACACTCCATAGCGGCGGATACGACGTGCGTGGCGACTCGCTCGCCGTGGATTCGCCCGGCGAACTGTTGCGCGAGCTTCGGGTCACGAAAGGCAGGATGCAGAACCCGAGGGACAGCATGGCGCTCAAGCCCGTGCGCCTCCCTGGCGACAGCACGCCGCCGGATACCACGCGCAACTGGCTCGCGGGTGACCGCCTGCTGGCTCACTTCGAGCAGGCCGACTCGGCCGGTACCGCCATCACGCGGCTGCGTCAACTGGAGGCGTTTGGCCGGGCAGCGTCATACTTTTCCCGCTCGGTGGCCAAGAACGGCAAGGTCACGCCGTCGATCAATTACACGACGGCCGACACGATATTCGTCATCATGAAGGCCGCGGATTCGACCGGCGTCGCCGCGGTGTCCGCGCACGGACACGTCAGCGGCGTGCAGCTGGAAACCGCATCGCTCAAGAAGCAGCGGAGCGACACCAGCAAAGCGGTGACCGTACCTGGGGTTCGTCCGTGAGCGTGCTGCATGCGGCCGGCCTCCGGAAGACCTACCAGCGCCGGGCAGTGGTGAACGACGTCGCCGTCGACCTCGCGCAGGGCGAAATCGTGGGCCTGCTTGGACCCAACGGAGCGGGGAAGACCACGACCTTCTACCTGATCACCGGGTTGATCCGGCCGGATCGCGGCACGATCCACATCGATGAGACCGACATCACCGGGCTGCCGATGTACAAGCGAGTGCGTCGCGGGCTGGGCTACCTGCCCCAGGAACCCTCGATCTTTCGTCGCATGACCGTGGAGCAGAATGTCCTCGCGATTCTTGAAGTACTCAACCTCACCCGCGTCGAACGGCGGCGGCGGCTCGAGGCGATGCTTGCGGAGCTGGGCCTGACGCCGCTGCGACACGCGCAGGCATACACGCTCAGCGGCGGGGAACGCCGCCGGCTCGAGATCACGCGGGCGCTGGCAACCAGCCCGAAGTTCATGCTGCTCGACGAGCCGTTTGCCGGGGTCGATCCGATCGCGGTGCACGACATCCAGACGATCGTCGCCTCGCTCCGCGATCGTGGCATCGGCGTGCTGATCACCGACCACAACGTGGAGCAGACGCTGGAGATCGTTGACCGCGCCTACATCATGCACGAGGGGACCGTGCAGGCCGCGGGTTCGGTCGGCGAGCTGGTCTGGAACGACCGGGTCGCCGACCTCTATCTCGGGCCCACGCTCACCACCCGGCTCCGCGGCCGGATGGAGCAACCGGCATGAAGACAGGCCTGCATCAGCAGATCGGCATGCGCCAGGAGCTGCGCATCAACCCTCGCTTGTACCAGGCGATGGACATGCTCTACATGCCGATGCTCGACCTGCAACAGCACCTGCAGCAGGAGCTGCTCAACAACCCGTTCCTCGAGCTCGAGGAGCCCGAAGACGAGCCGGTTCCCGAGAAGACGACCGAGCAGGAGCAGGAGGAGACCAAGAAGGACGACGAAGTCGACTGGGAGGAAATCCTGATCAACGGATTCGACGTTGGCGGGCAGCGGGAGCAGTTCGAGTCACTCCAGTACGTCGAGCCGGTCTCGGTCGAGACGCGCGATCTCGCCGACCACCTCCGCGATCAACTGCAGATGCTGGAGATCGCACCACGCCAACGGCTGCTCTGCGAGGAGATCATCGGCAACATCAGCGAAGACGGCTACTTGAGCGCGACGCCCGACCAGATTCTCGAATCGGCGAATCAATGGCTGCTGTCGAACAACCCGGGCCGACCGGAACCGGACGACGACGACGCGTTCGACGAGGCCGCCGACGATGAGGGCGCGGCCGTCGCCGGTGGCAACGGATCTGTGCTTCCGCCCGGCGTCTTGCCGTTCGCCACGCCGGAGTTCGCGGTCGCGCTGACGCTCATCCAGGGTCTTGATCCGGCCGGTGTCGGTGCGCGCGACCTGCGCGAATGCCTGCTGCTGCAGCTTCGGGACGCAGCGGACTCCACGTCCCTCACGTATCGCTTTGTCGACGAGGCCTTTGCCGACCTGATCGCCCATCGCTGGAACGACCTGGCGCGCAAGTTCGGCGTCGAGCCGCGCGAGGCGCAAACCGCTGCGGACGCGTTGTCACGATTCGACCCGAAGCCGGGACTCAAGTACTCGGACCAGGGCGACGCCTACGTCGTTCCCGATCTTATCGTCGACAAGATCGACAACCGCTATCATGTCTTCCTGAACGACACCGGCGTGCCGCGGTTGCGCCTGTCTCGCGCGTACCAGGAGATCGCCCGCGATCGCGCCAAGATGACCGCGGAGAATCGGGACTTCATCGCATCACGGATGAACAGCGCCACGTGGATGGTGCAGGCCATCGAGCAACGGCGCCAGACCATGCTCAAGGTGATGAACTTCATCGTGGACCGGCAGCGGGAGTTTTTCGAGAAAGGCATCGAGTACTTGCGACCGCTCACTCTGCGCGAAGTGGCGGAAGTGATCTCGATGCACGAGTCGACAGTGAGCCGCGTGACCAACGAGAAGTACGTGCAGACTCCGCGCGGTGTGCTGCCGCTGAAGTTCTTCTTCTCGAGCGCATTGTCGACCGCGTCGGGTGAGGACGCCTCGGCCCGGTCGATCCGCGCGAAGCTCGAGAAGATGGTCGCGGAAGAGAAGCCGGCGAAGCCGCTGACCGATCAACAGATCGTGCACCTGTTCGAGGAGCAGGGCATCCAGATCGCCCGGCGCACGGTCGCCAAGTACCGCGACCAGCTCGGCATTCTCCCGGCCCGGATGCGCAAGCGGGTATGACGACCCCGGTCCGTATCTCCCTGCTCGTGCCGGCGAAGGACGAAGCGGAGAATCTGCCGGAATTCCTCCGGCAGTGTGCCGCCGCGCTGCCGGCGATCGGCGTACCATTCGAGGTCGTGGTCGTGGATGACGGCTCGCGCGACCTGACGCCGGCGGTGCTCCAGGACCTCCAGGATCTCTACCCCTTCCTGCGCGTCGTAACTCACTTGCGCCAGCGCGGGATTGCCGACGCCCTTCGCAGCGCCGCCGATGCCGCCACCGGCGACATCTTGGTCTTCTATCCGGCCGACCTGCAATATCGTCCCGACGACGTGTCCCGCCTCGTGGCGCCCATCCTGGCCGACCAGGCAGACATCGTCACCGGGACCAAGCAGGGCAAGTATGACAAGGCCTTCGTTTCGTCGGTGTACAATGGGCTGTGCCGCTGGCTGTTCGGCATCCGGGTTACCGACCTCAATTCGGTCAAGGCGTTTACCCGCGACGTGATGCGTTCCCAGCCGCTCCGACCGGATTTCCATCGGTTCATGGTGGTTATCGCCGCGGCAGAGGGCTACCGCCTGACGTCGACGCCGGTGCCGCTCTATCCCCGGACTGCCGGCATGTCGAAGTTCACCTGGCGGCGAATTCCGGTCGGGGTGCTCGACCTGCTTTCCGTCTGGTTCCAGCTACGCTTCGGACGCAAGCCGATGTTGTTCTTCGGCATCGCGGGCGCCACCCTCTTCCTGATCGGGTTCGTCGCCGGCCTCGTCGCACTGGTGCTGCGATTCGGCTACCTGCTCGGCTTCGCCAGCCTCCAGACCGGGTTCCGGCCGCTGTTGACGCTGGTCGAGATGATGGTCGTCAGCGGGTTCGTCCTGTTCGGCTTCGGCTTCATTGGTGAGATGCTTGCCGGTATCCGCGAAGAGCAGCGCGAGCTGCTGCGGCGGATACAGGCGGACCGGCAAGATTGACCTGATGCGCGTGGTGTGGATCACGCACAACTACCCGCGACATCCGGGAGACGTGGCCGGAGCGTTCCTTCACCCGCTCGCGGTGGCGCTGCGCGGACAGGGTGTCGACATCCGCGTCATCGCGCCGAGCGACGGCGGCCGCGGCGGGCACGATGAATTGGATGGCGTGCCAGTCAACCGGGTGCGCTATGGCACGGCCGCCGAAGAGCGATTGGCGTACCAGGGCACGATGGCGGAAGCGGTCAGGTCGCCGCGGGCGCTTTTCACGTTCGGCCGACTGCGGGCCGCGTTGCGCGCGGGGGCGCAGGACGAGCTCGACGATGCCGGCGGCGGGGCACTGGTGCATGCCCACTGGTGGGTGCCCGGGGGACTCGCCGCACCGAAGTCGGCACCCCTGGTGCTCACGTGTCACGGCACCGACGTGCGGTTGCTCGACCGGTTCCCGCTCGCGGCGATATTCGCGCGGCCAACGTTCCGCCGTGCGGCGGTAGTGACCACGGTCTCGCAGTCGCTCGCCGCCGTGATCCAACGGCGCGTGGGCGTCGTGGTCGGAGAGAACGAGGTTCAGCCGATGCCAGTCGCCGAGATCGATCGCCCATCGAGCGACGGGTCGGGCGGTGTGGTGATCGTCGGCCGGCTCACCCGGCAAAAGCGCGTGGAACTCGCGCTCGACGCGATGAAGATTGCGGTTGGTCGTGGCCTGACCCGGCACCTCATCATCGTGGGAGACGGTCCAATGCGGCCCGCACTCGAGCAGCGGGCAGCACACCTGGAACTCGGCGACGCGGTACGCTTTGTCGGTGAAGTTGCTCCGGCTGCCGTGCCGGCGGTGTTCATGACCGCGGCATGCTGCCTGATGCCGGCGCGGAATGAAGGGTTCGGACTCGCGGCAGCGGAGGCGTTGATGCAGGGAGTACCGGTGGTGGCATGCGAGGATGGCGGCGGCCTTCGCGATATTGTCCCGGGCGCCGGGGCGGGGCGGATCGTGGCGCCAACCGCGGACGCGATCGCTGCGGCGATGCTGGACGTGCTGGAGGACCCCGCCGCGCGGCGGGCCGCCCGCTCCGAAGGTGACCGGTGGCGGCGCCGGTTGTCGCCGGAATATGTGGCCGAGCGGTGCCTCACATGGTACCGGCGGGCGTTGAATGCGTAAGACCAGTTGGCGCATTGGGCAGGCGATCGTCGGGGCCACGATCCTCTTCTTCCTGGTGCGGAAGTTCCTCGAGAATTGGCACAAGGTTCAGGACCAGCCGAGGATTCAGTGGGACATCCACTGGGAGTTCATCGCCGCGTCGCTGATCTTCACCTGGGCGATGTACGGCGTGCTGATCTGGGGCTGGCGCACGGTGCTCGAGGGGTGGCGCGAATCGCTCCGCATCATCGACGCGGCACGAATCTGGACCATCTCGAGCCTCGGTGGATACATCCCCGGCAAGGTCTGGTCGATCGCCGGCATGGCATTGATGGCGCAACAACGCGGTGTGTCGGGGACGGCGGCCACGGGCTCGGCGGTCATCATGCAGCTTATTTCGATCGCGACGGGAGCGATGATCGCGCTGGCGCTGGTCGGAACCGCGTACCTCGACCGCTTCCTCGGCGGATGGGGGTCGATCGCCGCCATGGTCCTCGCTGCCGTCACACTGCTCGGCGCGGTGACGCTGACGTCGCCGTCGTTGACACGGCGAATCGGGTTCCTCCTTCGCCGACCGGATGCCATTCGGCCGGTGGAACCCGGTGCACTGGCGGGCGCGATCTTCGCCAACCTGATCGCCTGGGCCGGTTACGGGATCGCGCTGCAGCTCCTCGCGCTCGGGACGCTGCACGACGTCGACCTGTCGTGGTCCACTGCAACCGGGGCGTTCGCTGCATCGTACGTCACGGGATATGTCTTCGTATTATTGCCGGCCGGTTTCGGTGTGCGCGAATTTGTCATGATCGCGATCCTGGCGCCCACGATCGGTGCGGACCGGGCAGCCGCGCTCGCCGCCGTATCGCGCGTGGTGTTGACCATCAACCAGGTCGGGGCGGCGCTGCCGTTCCTCCTCTTCCGGAGCAAGCCGCTTGACCTCTCCCGCTGAGTCTGGCGCCCCCTTCCAGCCGCGTTTTCCCGCCGTCTTCGCGGCGGCGGTGTATGTCATCGCGGCCCTAGCGCTCATGGCACCAATGCTATCGGGCCACATCCTTGGCGGATCCGACCAGATCAACGTCGGCTACGCGCTGCGCGCGTTCGCCGCGCACGGAATGCAGCACAACGGGCATATCCCCCAATGGAATCCGTTCATCTTCGGTGGCATGCCGCTCTGGGCCGTGCCGGGGCATTTCGACGTCTTTTATCCCACCGCGTGGCTGCGCTGGTTCCTTTCGGCCGACCGCGTGCTCACACTCGGATTCTTCATTCACCTCGTTGTCGCCGGCGTCGCCATGTACGCGTTGCTGCGGACGTTGCGCGCCAGCTGGACCGCGGCGGTCACCGGCGGTCTCGCCTACGAGCTCACCGGGATCCTCGCCTCGCAGGTGAGTCCGGGCCACGACGGCAAGTTGTTCGCAGCCGCGCTCGCGCCGTTCGCATTCGTCGCCCTGCTGCGCGCTATCCGCCACGGCAGGACCAGCAGCTTCGGCTGGTTCGCGCTCGTGATCGGGCTCGACATGCTGACGCCGCACTATCTGGCGGTGTATTACCTGCTCATCGCATCGGGTTTGTTCGCGCTCTGGCTGGTGTTCCTCGATCCGGAGCGCCCGCGGGATCGATCACCGATCGTGCCGATCGTAATGACCGCGCTCGCGGTGGTACTTGGGCTCGGCATCGCGGCAATCGAACTGCTGCCGGTGCAGCACATGGTGGCCTATACCGCTCGCGGCGCGGGTGGCGCCAGCCTAGGATACGATTATGCCACCAGCTACGCGATGCCGCCGGAAGAGCTGATGACCGTGATTCTTCCCCAGTTCAACGGCGTGCTGCCCGAGCACTACTGGGGTCAGAACTTCTTCAAGGACCATACCGAGTACCTCGGCGCCATCGTCGTGACGCTGCTGATCCTCGGCGTGCCAGCCGCTCGCAAGCGCGGCCTGTTGCTACCGCTCGGCGGGTTGGGCTTGCTCTTTCTCCTGGTGGCGTGGGGCGGGCACACACCCTTCTACCACCTCTGGTACCTGCTGCCCAAGATGGGCCAGTTCCGGGCTCCCGGGCTGGCATTCTACATGGTCGCACTGGTGGGGTGTGTCCTCGCCGGTCTGGGCATCGATCACCTGCTCGAGGGACGAGCAACGCGCGGGCTGCTGCTCACGGTTCTCGGCGTCATCGGCGCAATTGCCGTGCTTGCCACGGCCGGGATGCTGCAAGGCATCACCGAATCGCTCGCGCTGCCGCAAATGCTGGGGCAAGCGCAGGGCAATGCGGCCGCGCTGCAGGCCGGTGGTCTCCGGCTGTTGATCGTCGTGCTGGCGGGTGGAGCAGCATTGTTCCTGATCCAGAGAAAGCTGCTCACCAGTGTCGCGGCGGCGGTCGCGTTACTCGTCATCGTCGGTGGCGACAACTGGTCGATCCTCCGCCAGTTTCCGAAGTGGCTGCCGCCGGCGTCCGTGACGTTCGCCGATGATGTGTTCACCACCGCGATGAAGCAGACGCCGCTGCCGTTCCGCGCTTACAGCCCGGCGTCTCCCGACGTTCCCGACGCACAAACCAACGCGCTGAACGTCTACCCCGCGGCAAGCCTGATGGCCCGTGGCGTCCCGTCGCTCCTCGGCTATCACGGGATGGAGAGCCAGTCGTTCGATGCGCTGCTCGGCGGCAAGAACATCTGGCAGTATCAGTTCTCCAGCAATATCTGGGATCTCTACGCGGTGAAGTACGTCGCGCTCACCCAGGAGCCGCCGCAACTTCCTGGCTACCACAAGATCCGCGGGCCCATCGAACTCGGCGATCCAGGTGGCGTCGCGCCACAGGGAGTCCTGTTCGAACGGGATTCCGCCATCCGCTGGGTGCGCGTGGTGCCGGCCGCGGTCAAGCTCCCCGAGGACCAGATTGCGCCCACGATTACCAATCCGGGCTTCCCGGTGAACGGCTACGTGCTGTTCCCCGACACGGCCACGGTGCACGGCGCCGCCACGCCGTCGAAGGGCATGACGACGCCGGCACCGGCGACGGTGAAGGCCTCGCTGTCAGCCTGGACGCCCGGCGCCATGTCCGTCAAGCTTGATGGCACCGACACGCGGTCGACCTGGCTGCTGGTGGCAGAGAACTGGTACCCCGATTGGCACGCCACCGTCGACGGTCAGCCAGCGCCGGTGCTGCGCGGCGATGGGGCGATGATCGCGGTGGAGCTGCCGCCGGGAGCCAAGGGTGTTGAACTGAAGTACGACATCGCTACCTACCACCAGGGTATGTGGATCACGCTCCTCGCGCTTTTGCTCACCGCGCTGCTGGTGCTCGCCGACCGCGTGCGCCCTCGGACTGTGAATGCCTGAGCGGGCACTGGTCGTCGTGCCGACGTACAACGAGTGCGAGAACCTGCCGCAGGTCGTCCCGGCGATCCTGGCGCAGGATCCACGACTCGACATCCTGATCGTCGATGACGGCTCGCCGGACGGAACAGGTGAGCTCGCCGACGGGTTCGCGGCGCAGGATCCCCGGGTGCACGTGCTGCACCGGGCGACCAAGCAGGGGCTCGGTCGCGCGTACCTCGCCGGCTTCGCGTGGGCGCTCGAGCGGGACTACGCGTTCGTCTTCGAGATGGACGCGGATTTCTCGCACGACCCGAAGAACCTGCCACGGTTCCTCGACGCCGCGGCGGACGCGGATCTCGTCGTCGGGTCGCGCTACGCCAGTGGCGTGAACGTTATCAACTGGCCAATGAGCCGCCTCCTGCTCTCGTGGTTCGCCAACAAGTACGCGCGCTGGATCACCGGACTGCCGCTCACCGATGCGACAGGCGGCTTCAAGTGCTTCCGCAGGGAAGTACTCGCCGCGATGCCGTTCGCGAAGGTCCGGTCGAACGGATATGCTTTCCAGATCGAAATGAGCATCCGGGCGTGGAAAAAGGGATTCCGGCTCAAGGAACTCCCGATCATCTTCACCGACCGGATGGAGGGGCGAAGCAAGATGGACGGCAGCATTGTGCGGGAGGCGATCTGGATGGTCTGGTGGCTCCGCCTCCAGGCGTTGCTCGGGAGGCTCGACTGACCATCGTCTTTCACAAGATGACGGGGTCGGGCAACGACTTTGTCATGATCGACGGCCGGACATCCGACCCGGCGGAGTGGAGCCGGGACGCGATCGCGCGCATCTGCGACCGGCGCAACGGCGTGGGCGGAGATGGGCTGGTCTTCGTTGCGCCTGCCGGGCAGGATGCGGTGCGGATGACGTACTTCAACAGCGACGGTTCGCCCGCGCCAATGTGCGGCAACGCGGCGCTCTGTTCCACCCGGCTGGCGTGCCGGCTCGAGATGGCCGATCCCGCAGGCATGACCCTGGTCACTGACGCAGCCACGTTCTCGACGCGGTGCGTGGGCCCGGGACACATGGCCGAGCTTCACCTGCCCGACGCAACGGTTCCGGCAGTCATCGAGGTCGAGCTGGAACCCGGGGAACAATGGATCCGGCTTGGGACGGTCGGCGTGCCGCATGTCATCGTCCTGGTAGATGACGTGGCGTCCGTCGAGGTCGACCGGCGCGGCCGGGCGCTGCGGTTCCACCCGGCATGCGGACCCGGCGGGGCCAATGTCAACTTCCTGAGCCGGAGCTCCAGTTCCACTGGAACGTCAAGTGATCCGACGACGCCGGTCTGGGTGATCCGCACCTACGAGCGGGGCATCGAGGCCGAAACCCTTGCGTGCGGGACGGGGACCGTGGTCGGCGCGCTCGCGCTCGCCGCCGCCGGCCTGGCTCAACTGCCGCTCCCGGTCCGCTCGGCGAGCGGGAAGGCCTTGTCGGTGACCGCCCGGTTGGACGGCATGACCGGCCGCGATGTGTGGCTCAGCGGGGAGGGACGCGTCGTGGCGCGCGGTGTGTGGCTCGAGGAGATTTCCGGCGAGTCGCCCTGACCCCGGTAAGAGGCCTGTCGGGCGCCCGGGCAGGCTCAGACGCCCAAACTCCAGATCATGTAGGCGATATAGGGCTGCCGGTGGATAAGTCCGGGTTTCCCACAGTTTTCCACTGGGTAACTTAACATAATATACATTATACGTCATCAGTACCGAGCCAGGGTTCGTCCTGACCAGGCACCGCTAACCTGCTGGCACCACGTGGCTTAGGTGGACGGCTGGAGGCTTCCTTGAGTCGCCAGTGACGGCCATGAGGTAAGTGCCAGCGGCGCCAGTGCCTCCGCCACGTCCGACCGTCTCCCGCCGGCAAGCCACTGGTTCGGTGACTCGCCGAGTCCAAATGACAGCGGGCCGATCAAGTCGATCGGCCCGTTGCGGTGGTCGCGCTCCGATCGCTCTCAGGAACTGCCGGCGGTCAACTCTGCCAGGCGCACCTGGGCCTCGGTGACCGCACCGGTCTTCGCGTATTTGGTAATGATCTCGTTGTAGATCGCCTTCGCTTCGTCGGTCTTCCTGGCGAGCTGGGCAGCACGGCCGGCGTCCAGCAAGCTGCTCGCCTTGAGGTAGTCAACGCCGGCAAGCGTCGACGCCTTGCGATAAGCCGCCTCGGCCTCGGCGAACTTGCCGGTGTTTTCGTATGCAGTGCCGAGGAGGTTGTTGGCCGGCGCCGCGTAGAGCGGCGGCGGATTGGTGCGCAGAAAGTCGGTCAGTGTCGCAATCGCCAACTCGTTCTGATCGGCGACCAGGCGCGTCTGGGCGATACCGAGCGTTGCCTCGTAAGCCGCAGCCGTCCCGCTGTACGCCGTGGCCACCCGCGTGTACCCCTGCACCGCCACGCCAAAATTGCCCTGCGCCGCGGCGTCGCGAGCCTGCTCCAGCGCGGCAGCTGCGTACGATTCCTTCCGGCGCCCGGCCGTGATGGTGAACCACACGGCCAACGCGACCACGAGCAGCACGGCGCCGCCAATGCCGAGGAGGCGGATACGCTGTGGTGTGAGAAACGGCTGCTCACTTGCATCCGGGCTCGCGGTCGCCGGAACGGTCGAAGATTCACCGGTCGTTGCCATGCCATCCGCTTGAAAAAAGTGATCCTGAGGCCAAGCCAGCAAAAATGGACGACCCGGGCTGCCAACGCCAGACCGGGACGGACACCCAATCCATCACGGCCGCACGCAAAGCCTAGACTGGCGGGCTTTGGGGGACGGCCGCTCGTGATGCCCCCGACAGGAATCGAACCTGCAACCTTAGGCTTAGGATGCCTCTGCTCTATCCAGTTGAGCTACAGGGGCCAACAGCGATGCCGACAGAATACCTACTCGGACCTGGTGCCCGACAGTGTCGCACGATTGAGAATCCACGACCACCGGTCCCGATGGCACTTCACTTGTCACCTTATCCCAACATGGTAAGTCACGAAGTTGCCGTAACTTATGGCGCTTGAGAACGGCCTCAACCATTTTCTGCGGTCTCCGCCGCCGTCCGGGCCCGCCAGGTCTTTATGACCTCGATTGCGATCGGCAGTACGGACACGACGATGATCGCCATTACGACCAGCGAGAAATTCCGGCGCACGGTCGGCAGGTTCCCGAAGAAGTAGCCCGCCCACGTGAACAGCCCCACCCACAGGATCCCGCCCCCGATGTCGTAGCTGAGGAATCGCAAGTAGGGCATCTCCCCGATTCCCGCTACGAACGGGGTGAAGGTCCGGACGATCGGGACGAAGCGCGCCAGGATGATCGTGCGGGTGCCATGCCTGGCAAAAAACGCCCGGGTTCGCTCCAGGTGGCTGACCTTGAGAAAGCGGACCTGCCCCGAGAACGCCCGTGGTCCGACGTGACGGCCAACCCAGTAGTTGACGTTGTCGCCGCCGATCGCTGCTGCGGCAAGCAGTCCGAAGAGCAGCCACGGGTCGAGTGAACCCAGGGCGGCAAAGCCTCCCGCGGCGAACAACAGCGAGTCGCCGGGCAGCAGCGGGAGCACCACCAATCCGGTCTCACAGAACACGATCAGGCAGAGAATGCCGTAGGTCCAGCTGCCGTAGTCGTGAATGATGCCGGCGAGATGGCGGTCGAGATGCAGGACGAAGTCCATGAATGCATGCAGGGACGTCACGCCGGCGACCCATCGAAGCCATGCTCGCCGCGCAGCGGGACGAAGCGGACATCGTGAACCGGCAATTCATCGTGCCCGGCGTCGTTCTGGTGGCGGGTCACCAGCGTGAGTACCTGCGCGTTGGTGCTCCCCACCGGTATCACCAACCTTCCGCCCGGAGTCAACTGCGCGACGAGTGGCTCTGGAATCACCGGACTGGCTGCCGCCACGACGATTCCATCGTACGGAGCGTTCGGGCGCCAGCCCATTGACCCGTCACCATGAATGACGCTGACGTTGTTTAGTCCGAGGCCGCGGAGAACTTCATGGGCGGCGCGAGCGAGTTCGGCGATGCGCTCGACTGAGAACACCGTCTCCGCCAGCATGGACAGCAGTGCTGTCTGATACCCCGATCCCGTCCCGACTTCCAGCACGCGTTCGCGTCCGGTAAGCCGCAGCAGCTCGCAGGAGCGTGCCTGGACAAACGGCTGCGAAATGGTCTGGCCGTTGCCAATCGGCAGCGCCGCGTCCGCATAGGCGCGATGCCGCAACGATTCGGGCACGAACAGGTGCCGCGGGATCGTGCCGATGGCCCGCAGCACCGCCATGTCGCGCACGCCCTTGCCCTGCAGGGTCTCCACCAGTTGCGACCGGTATCCGGCAAAGCCGTCCGTCATGCCAGGCCGCCAAGATCCCAGTCCCGCACCGTCTCGAGGAGTTGGTGGTTGGTAAGGTCGAGTTGCAGCGGTGTGATGCTGACATAGCCGGCGGCGATCGCGGCCTGGTCGGTATCGTCGCCACCGGCCCAGGTAATCTTGCCTCCGCCGATCCAGAGCACTTCCCGGCCCCAGGGATCCTGCTGCCGTGCCACGGACTCGGAAAAGAAGCGCGAGCCGAGGCGCACCACGCGAACGCCGAGGACTTCAGGCGCCGGAATCGGTGGCAGGTTGATGTTCAGCAGCGTGTTGCGCGGGAAATCCAGCAGGGCGGCGATACGCCGGACCAGGGCGGCAACCAGGTCGCGATAGCCCGAGAGGAGATGCTCATCCCGTCCGGCGAACGATATTGCCACGCCCGGAATGCCCAGGACCACGGCTTCCATCGCGGCCGACACCGTGCCGGAATAGAGCACATCCTCGCCGAGATTCGGCCCGTGGTTGATCCCGCTGAGCACCAGGGCCGGGCGTTCCGGCATCAGCGCTTCCAAGGCCAGCAGGACGCAATCGGTCGGGGTACCGTCGACCTGCCAGGACCGGTCTGATCGGCGCACGGGACGGAGGGGCCGACTCATCGTAAGTGCATGCGACTGGGCGCTTTGCTCCCGGTCCGGGGCGACTACGGTGACCAGGCCGATTCCCTCGCACGCGTCCACTAGCACCTGCAGCCCCGGTGACAGGATTCCGTCATCATTTGCAACTAGGATGTGCATGGCTGGGAATTATAGTCCTCGCAATGTCCCGTTAGCGGGTGGAGTCATGTGAGCTCTGGCGCGCTTCTGGTCGACTTTGGCGGAACGCTCGACGCGGACGGCGACCCCTGGGTCGAGCGTTTCTTCCGGGGGTATCGCGAGGTTGGCGGCGCGGCGGACCGGCCGGAATTCGGCACCGCCTTCGCGCGGTCTGACGTACAACTGGCGCAGCTGCCGGGCATCACAACGTTCGACTATTCGACCACGGTCACAGCCCAAGTCGATCTGCTGGCCGCATTGCTGCCCGACGGAGCTCGGCTGCGGTCCGGGCCGCTCCGCGCCTCGTTCGTCGCAGCGGCCCAGGCCGCGGCCGCACGGAACCGGAGCGTGCTGCTGGCCTTGTCGGCTGACTACCGACTGGCGGTGGTGTCGAACTACCAGGGTAACCTGCAGCCATGCCTTGATGAGCTCGGCCTGGGCGACGTGTTCGACGTCGTGGCGGATTCGGAAGTGGTCGGCGCACGGAAGCCGGGCCGGCGGATTTTCGAGGCGACGCTCGCGGCACTGGGAAGCGTAGCGGAGGCGTGCTGGATGGTCGGAGACAGTCCGCCCAATGACATCGCTCCCGCCGCGGCGCTCGGCATGCGCACCTGCTGGTTGGCGCCGGCGGCGCGCGTCGCGGTCGGCATCACGCCCACGGCACGCGTCGCGCGGTTTGACCAGCTGCCGCACGTGCTGGCCGCCTGATGCACGGCTTGATCCTGGCGGGTGGTGAAGGATCGCGGCTGCTGGCGAGCGGGATCACGGTGCCAAAGGCGCTGATGCCCGTCGCCGGTCAACCGCAGGTGCGGCGGCTGGTGGCCGCGTGCCGGCGGGTTGGCTGCGAGACCGTGACGTGCGCCGTGCGCGACGATCTTGCGGCGGCAGTGACGGCAGCGCTCGCCGACGCCGGAGTGGCGATCGTGCCGTTGAGGACCGCGACCTCGTTGCACACGCTCGAAGCCGGGTTGCGGAGCATCGCCCCGGGAGACGTGCTCTGCAGCCTGGTTGACACGGTGATGCCGGACGGCGACTGGGACGCGGCACACACTGCGGCGGTGCGCGCGATGCGCGATGCGGATGCGGTCGTCGCGGTGACGCCGTTCGTCGACGACGAGTCACCGCTCTGGGCGGACGTGGACGCGGATGGAATTGTCGCCGGATTCACTCCCGGCGCCAAGCGCAGAGTTGTCACCGGTGGGGTGTACTGGTTCAATGCGCGGGCACGCGCGGCGGCAACTGAGGCCGTGCAGTCGGGTGTGATGCGGTTGCGCGGCTTCCTGGCGCGGTTGATCGAGACTCATCACCGGATTCGGGCGGTTGAAGTGCCGCGGATCGTGGATGTGGACACCAGCGCCGACCTCGTCGTCGCGCGAGCCCTGATCGAAGGAGGACTGGCATGACGGTGCGTGTTGTGGCCATCTATCGGAGCGCGACATACTCACCCGGCCGCCACCGGAGCAACGACGCGGCGATCATGGACGCCACGACGTCATTCCTCGCGGAACGCGGCTGGTCGGTGGAGCGACTGGGTGAAGGTGACGTCGAGGCGGGCATCATTCCCGACGCCGATCTGTATCTCAACATGTGTCAGGGCCCTGGCGCATCCGCCCGCCTGCTCGACCTCGAACGCTCCGGTGCGCCGCTCCTCAACCTCCCGTCGAGTGTGCTCGGGTGCCACCGGCACCACCTGGTGCGTACCCTCGCAGCGTCGGGACTCCGGTTTCCCGCCACGGTGATCCTGCCGACCACCGATGCGCCGATCGCGGACACCGACCTGCCCGATGGCGACCTGTGGGTCAAGCGTGGAGACGTGCACGCGCAGCGGGCGGCCGATGTGGTTCGCACCCCGCGGCAGGAGCTGCCGGCCGCCCTCGCCCTGTTCCGCGACCGCGGCGTCCGGCAGGTTGCGGTGCAGGCCCATGTGGCGGGGCCGGTGCTCAAGTTCTACGGCGTCGGTGACGGCTCGCTGTTCCACGCGTTCCGCGAGGATGGGCGGCCGGTCGACGGTGACACGGTTGATGTGAACGCGCTGCGCCGGTTGGCCTTCGCGGCCGCCCGCGTCGTCGGGCTGCGCGTCTTCGGTGGGGATGCCGTCGTTGCGTCACGGACCGCGCCGGTTCTGGTCGATCTCAACGACTGGCCCAGCTTTGCGCCGGTGCGCACGCAGGCGGCAACGGCGATCGCCCAACTTGCGACAGCGTCCATCATGCAACGGAGTGTTCGATGACCACCGCAACCGCGCCGGTCGCGACCGTGCCCGGTCCCCGATCGTTGGAGACCTTCTCACTGGAGTCGCAGTTCGCCGCGCCGGGAACCCAGGGTGTGGCGTTGTTCAGCCGGCTGGCGCTCGACCGTGGCGAAGGTGCCATCCTCTGGGACCGTGACGGCAACCGGTACATCGACCTGATGGCGGGCATCTGCGTCGCCAGCCTCGGATACGGGCATCCCAAGTACGTCGACGCATTGCAGCGGCAGGTGGCGCGACTGCACGTCGGCAGTTTCGCCACGGCGCACCGCGCGGAACTGGTGCAGCTGATTGCCAGCATCACGCCGGGCGACTGCAACCGGACCCAGTTCTATTCCAGTGGCGCGGAAGCGGTCGAAGCCGCGCTCCGCCTGGCCAAGTCGTTCACCAAAAAGACCGAGGTGGTCGGCTTCTGGGGCGGCTATCATGGCAAGACGGGCGGCGTGCTACCGCTGCTCGGCGGAACGTTCAAGCACGAGCTCGGCCCCTTGATGCCGGGCTGCTATCTCTCGCCGTACGCCAGTCCGTCGCGCGACGAGTTCGCATCGGCTTCACCCGACGAATGCCTCCAGAAGGCCATGCGTTTCCTGCGCCGGAAGATCCAGTTGGAGACCACCAACGACGTCGCCGCCATCATCGTCGAGCCGATCCAGGGCACGGCCGGGAACATCGTTCCCGTCCCCGGTTTCCTGCGTGAGCTGCGCCAGCTTGCCGATGAACTGGGAGCGGTGCTGATCGCCGACGAGATGATCACCGGCTTTGGCCGGACGGGAAGAATGTTCGGCGTCGAACATGACGGCGTCGTACCCGACATCATGACGGTCGGCAAGGCGTTCGGCGGCGGGTTTCCGATGAGCGGCGTCATCGCCACGGACCGGGTCGCGTTCTCGACGCCGTGGGCGAATCCCAGCGGGAGTTCATCGAGCTATGGCGGCAATCCCCTCGCGGCTGCCGCGGCGCTTGCCGCGATCCGGATCACGCTCGAGGAGGATCTGCCGGCACGCGCCCACCGTATCGGCGAACGGATGCTCACCGTCATGCGGTCGTGGGAAGGCGACATCCCGATCGTCCGGGATGTGCGTGGTCGCGGCCTGATGATCGGAATGGACCTGGTGCACCCGGCGACCGGCAAGCTCCTCGACAAGTCGGTCACGCGGCAGATATTCGACGCACTGCTCGCACGCGGTGTGCTCTCGATGCTCTACAGCCCGGAAGTGCGCATCAATCCGCCGCTGGTGATCGAAGAAGCCGACGCACTGGAAGCGCTCGCCATCATGGAAGGGGTTCTTCGGGATGCCAGCGAACGCATCGTTTGACAAGGGTGCCGCAGTAGAGGAGTGGACCGACACCTGGATCTTCCGTCCGATCGGCCTGCGCATTGCACGCGCCTGCTACCGGACGACGATGACGGCCGACCATGTGACCATCATGGCGTTGGTCGTCGGCCTGGTCGGCGGGCACCTCTGCTTCTACAACAACGTCCCGCTCAATGCGCTCGGCGTGGCACTGTTGGTCGTCTCGGACATTTTCGACAGCGCCGACGGGCAGCTCGCGCGGATGCGCGGCACGTCGACGCGGATCGGCAAGACGCTCGACGGCATCGCCGACGCAGCCCGGTTCGGCAACCTCTCGTTTCACCTCATGGCCCGCCTGATCGTCGGCGGCGCCGCGTGGTGGTTTGTCATCCCGCTCGGGTTCGCGGCCGGCATCGCCCACGCCAAGCAGGCCGGCGGCGTGGACTACATCCGCCAGCTGTATCTCTACCTCGCCGAGGGTACCGGCGAATTCGCGCTGGCGGAGGATATGGGGACCATCCCGACACACAGCGCCTTTCAGGCACGCCTCGTCCGCTTTTATCGCAACTACCTGACCAGCAACGGTACGATGGTACCACGTTCCCTCGAACTGGTGCGCCGGCTCCGCGCAACCAACCAGGTCGGCAGCGTTCGCGAAGCCTGGACAGGTTCCCAGCGGACGGTAGTGCGCCAGTGCGCCTGGATCGGACAGAACATTCGCTGGGCCCTTATCGGCGTCACGGTCATCTCGGGTCATCCCATCGCGTACTTCTGGATCACGCTGGTACCGATGTCGATGGTTCTCGGCATGATACTGCTGGTTCACGAACGGCACGCCGCCGCACTTCTCGATCAAGGATCGCCGCGGCTGGCTGAGGCGGCGTAGTGGCAGCGCGCGCCGGTGTGCTGGTGGGTGCAGGCGGCGTTGCGCGCTTGGCCCATCTGCCGGCTTATCTGCACGACGACCACCTCGCCGCCAGATTGCGCATCGTCGCTGCCGTCGATTCACGCATTCCCCCGCCCGATCTCGGCGATGTTCCGGTATTCCCGTCCCTTGACGCGGCCGGCACGGGCCGCACGATCGAGTTCGTCGATATCTGCACTCCTACTGCCACGCATCGCCGGCTAGTGCTCGATTCGCTTGCGCGCGGCCTGCACGTATTCTGCGAGAAACCGGTGGCGGTCACGGCGGCCGAAGCGCGCGATCTTGCGGGCGCCGCGCGTGCGGCGGGCCGGGTCCTGTTTCCTTGCCATCAGTACCGCCAGAATCCCGCGTGGATGGCGATGCGTCGCTGGCTCGACACCGGCGCCATCGGCCGCTGGCACCTGGCGGAATTCCACGTATACCGGCCTGAGGCCGATCGCGGCGCGGCGCTCGATGGACTGCCATGGCGCGCCCGCAAGGCCGACAGCCTCGGCGGGGTACTGCTCGATCATGGCACGCACCTGCTGTACTTGTTGCTCGACGTCGGCGGGATGCCGGTCTCCATCCAGGCACACCTCTCCCGCCTCGGGCACAGCAGCTATGACGTTGAGGATACCGCCCACCTCCTGCTCGATTACGGCGACCGCGCCGCGACGCTGACGCTGACCTGGGCCGGGCAGCAGCGGGAGAACCGGATCCGCTTCATCGGCGACCAGGGCATGGTCGAATGGGTGGGCGGCGTTCTCCGCTTGACCAGGCGAGATGGGACGGTCGATGCGGTCGATTTTAGTGCGCAACTGGACAAACGGGAGTATGCTGGATGGATGAGCCGCCTTCTCGGCCAATTCGCGGATGCGATCGACCAGGCCGACGGCGAGGCCGGCTTGGTCGAGATCGAGCAAGTCGCTACGCTGCTGGAAGCGGCCTACCACTCCGCGGCTGAAGGCTGCCGGGTCCGGCTGGGATGAACAGGTTCGTCCGCATCGGCGCGTTCGTGCTTGGCGCGACGGTGCTGGCGATCCTGATTGTCCACAGCGGTCCGGCCATGCTGTGGCACACGCTGCGTGATTCGCTGTGGGTCGTCGGACCGCTCATCGCCCTCTGGGCCCTGGTGTATGCCTGCAACGCGCGCGCATGGCAGTTGCTGATCCCGCGACGCCCGGCCCGCTTCACGTTCTGGCGCGCGTACCTCCTGTCGATCAGCTCCTTCGCAATGAACTATGCGACGCCGGTGTTCTCGCTCGGTGGCGAACCCCTCAAGGTGAGCGGTGCGACTCCCTTGCTCGGCAAGCATCGCGCGGTGGGATCGGTCGTGGGGTTTCGGTTTCTGCACGCGATCTCGCATATCATCGTCTTTCTGAGCGCGGTCATTCCAGCCGCGATCCTGCTGCCTCACACGCTCCCGATTTTCATCATTCTCGGCGTCTCGGCACTGGCTTTCGCCGGCGCGGCCGCCTTCCTCCTGTCGCAGCACCGGGATGGCATCTTCGAGCGCGGCGTTGCGTTGCTGGGGAGGCTCAGGCCGCTGCGCCGGCTGGCGCGGCGCCTGGAGGAGAATCGCGGACGACTAAAGGAACTCGACGACGAGTTGACTGCCATCCATGCGGCGCCGGGCAAGTTCAAGTGGGCCCTCGCCACCGAACTGGGCGGCCGGATGCTCTCGACCCTCGAATACACCATCATCTTCTATGCACTCGGCCTCGGGTTTGACTTTCCGAAGGCGTTCGTCGTCGCCAACATCTCGTCGTTGTTCACGAACCTGCTGTTCTTTCTGCCCTTCGAGATGGGGTCCAAGGAAGGGGGTGCCTTCGTGGTGTTTGCCTGGCTCGGACTCGATCCCAAGCTGGGAACATCCGCAGCGCTGCTCAGCCGCGTTCGCGAGCTGGCCTGGATGGCGATCGGATTGTCAGCGTTGCTGCTGGCTGGAGGGGAGCCAGCGGGACGGAGCCCGACATAGCGGCGCGCGGTCGGAACGATCTCAGGCCAGTGTCAGCTGCTCGCCGCCCGGGCCAGCCTTCGACCCCTTCGGCCTGGGTTGGCCCTCATCCCGCATGGCTGGCGCCGCCAGCTCTCCGCCATTCAACACCGTCAGTACATCCGCCAGCGATCGTAGCACGTCTCGCACAGTCTCATAGCGCATCGCCTGCTTCGCCGCCGTCTTGAGTTCGCCGGTTCGCCGGTACTGATCGAGGCGTTGTCGCGCACCGTCGATGGTGAACTTGTCCGTATACAGCAGGTGCTTGACGAGCATGATCAGCTCGACCTCACGCGCCTTGTAGACCCGGTTGCCCGATCGGTTCTTGGCCGGATTCAGAAAACGGAACTGGCTCTCCCAGTACCGGAGCACGTGCGGCTTGAGGTCGGTGAGCGTGCAGACCTCGCCGATCGAGAAGAATTGCTGAATCGGGTTCGGTACCGTCATCCCCATTGTTCCGCCTTGAGGGTGCGTTCCATGAGTGCCTGAATCGACTCACGGGGTGATGCGCCGTCAAACAGCACGGCCGCCACGTGTCGTGTGATCGGCATGTCGACCCCGTGGCGAGCGGCGAGGCGCGATGCCGCCAGGGCGGTGTTGACACCTTCGACCACCGTGCGGTGAGTCGCCTGATATTCGGTGAGGGTGGTCCCACCCGCCAACGCTACGCCAAGCTGCCGGTTGCGCGAGAGCGTGCCCGTGCAGGTCAGGATCAAGTCGCCCATTCCCGCCAGTCCGGCGAACGTCGCCGCCCGAGCCCCGAGGGCTTCGCCCAGCCGGGCGATCTCGGCGAGACCCCTCGTCAGCAGCGCGGCGCGCGGGTTGTTGCCCAGCCCGAGGCCCTCGAGGATCCCGGCGGCGATGGCAATGGTGTTTTTCAGTGACCCGCCAAGCGTGACGCCGATGCAATCGTCGCTGGTGTAGACGCGGAAACTCGGCGTCGAGAACAGGCGCTGGGTTGCGCTGGCCGCCGCGGCATCGGAGGACGCGGCGACGACCGCCGTCGGCTGTCCGGTCTGGACTTCCTCAGCAAAGCTCGGTCCGGAAAGCGCGACAAACACTGCTTGAGGCAACGCTTCCGCCGCCACGCCGCCCATGAGCTTCAGCGTCTCGGTCTCGATCCCCTTGGTGGCGCAGACCAGGCGCGTGCCTGCGCTCACGTGCGGGGCGATGGCGGTGAGCACCGCGCGGAAGACATGGCTGGGAACCACCGCACAGATCACCGGGGCGCCACGTACCACGGTCGTGATATCGTTGCTCGCTCGCAATGTCGTCGCGAGTTTCACGCCGGGGAGAAACAGCGGATTTTCGTGCCGATCGGTGATCGAGTCTGCAACATCCGCCTCGTAGGCCCAAAGACGGACGTTGACGCCTTTGTTCGCGAGCAGGTTTGCGAGCACCGTGCCCCAGCTCCCGGCACCAAGAACGGCGACATCCGTCACGGCGTTTCTCGTGGCGCGGTCGTTGTGTGACGGCCAAAACGGAGCTCCGTACCGTGCAGCAGGCGCGCGATGTTGGCGCGATGCAGCCAGATGATCGCGACGGCGAGGGCGGCGAACCACAGTACCATGCCGCGTCGGGTCGGCTGCAGCAACCAGGTCGCCCCGGGCAGCACCACCGCTGCCACGATGCTCGCGAGGGAGACATAGCCTGATAGCGTCAAGACGAGCCCCCACACGGCCAGCGATGCGGCGAACGCTCCGGGCGCCAGGCCCAGCACGACGCCCGCGGCGGTGGCCACGCCCTTGCCGCCCTTGAACCTCATGAACACCGGGAAGACATGTCCGATCACGGCGAGCACGCCGAACAGCAACGCGCCAACCAGGCCAGTACCTGCCCACGGCCCGATGACGGCGACCGGGACCGCGCCCTTCACCGTGTCGAACATGCCGACCGGGACGGCGAACTTCCACCCGAGGACACGGTAGAGGTTGGTGGCCCCCAGGTTGCCGCTGCCGAGAGTTCGCAGGTCCGCACCCGTGACCGCCTTGACCACGAGATAGGAGGTCGGAATGGAGCCGAGCAAGTAGCACCCGACCGCGGCGACGGCCAGCACCGCCGTCACCGCTTGCTGCCTCGGCGATTAATGCTCAGGCGCAGCGGCGCCCCGGTGAAGCCCCATGCTTCACGAAACCCGCGAATCAGGTAGCGCTGGTAGGACTCCGGTACGGCCTCCGGGCGGTTGCTGACGATCGCGATCGCCGGCGGGCTGGTGCCGACCTGGGTCGCGTACAGCAGCTTGACTTCCGCGCCTTCCTTCTGCGGTGGCGCTGCGCGCGCGAGCAGATCCTGTAGCACGCGGTTGACCTCGGCGGTGGGAACCCGATGCGTCCGTGCTTCCGCAACCTCGAGCACGAGGTCGAGCAGCTTTTGGACCCGCTGGCCGGTAAGCGACGATATGTAGATGAACGGCACGCTCTCGAGGAACGGGGCCTTTTCGACCAGAACGGCCTGCCCACGCTTGGCCGTGTTAGTATCCTTTTCTTCAATCAGGTCCCACTTGTTCACGGCCACGATCAATCCGCAGCCTCTATCCCATGCCGCATTCGCGATGCGGAGATCCTGGTTTTCCAATCCGATCGCCGCGTCGACCACCAGGAGGCAGACGTCGGCGCGGCCGAGCGCGCGCTCGGTGCGAATGTTGGAATAGAACTCAACGTCGTCCTCGACCTTGGCCTTGCGCCGGAGGCCCGCCGTGTCGACGAAGGTGATGGTCTTCCCGTGATACGCCAACGACGAATCGATGGCATCGCGCGTCGTCCCGGCGATCGGGGTGACGACGTGCCGGTCTTCACCGAGCAGCTTGTTGGCCAGCGAGGACTTGCCCACGTTGGGCCGCCCAACGATCGCGACGCGAATGCCCTCAGTGCCCTCATCAGCAGCGGCTTCGGGAAGCGCCCGGACGATGGCGTCGAGCAGGTCGCCGCTCCCCTGCCCGACGGTGGCAGAAACCGGCCAGGGCTCACCGAGTCCGAGGCAGTAGAATCCGAATCGCGCCTCGTGCTTGGTCAAGTCGTCGAGCTTGTTGACGGCCAGCATCACCGTGCGACCCGAGCGACGCAAGCGAAGCGCAATGTCCTCGTCGATCGGATTGAGCCCGTCCGCCCCATCCACCAGGAGGAGCACGACGTCCGCCTCGGCCACCGCGTGTTCAACCTGCGTGCGGATCGCGCGGTCCATCGTTTCGGCGGAATCGGGCACCAGACCACCGGTGTCGACCACCCAGAATTCGCGCCCATTCCAGACAGCATCGCCGAAGTGCCGGTCCCGCGTCGTGCCCGCGCGATCGGACACGATCGCCTCGCGGCCGCCAACGAGTCGGTTGAACAACGTCGACTTACCGACATTCGGGCGCCCCACGATCGCAACGGTCGGCTTGTTCATGCGGCCAGCGGTTCGGAGAGCGCGTCGACGAATGTCTTCGATGCCCGGACCGTCATGGATGCGCCGGCTGCGACCGAAGCCAGGCTGATCGAATCGATGAACAGTCCGTCGTCGTTGACGGCTTCGCCAGGCAGTAACGCGAGGTCAACCGCGCGCAGGTCGCGCAGCGCCGCAGCGATCGCCGCGCCCGACAACAGGCCGGCTGTCGTCACCCGCGGTCCGAACAGGTCGTTCTCGATTGGAATGAGATCGAAGGAGGCGCCGGTCGCAGCCTGCAGTGGTGCGATCACCATCGGCATCAGGTGGCCCATCGATGTGCCCGTCACGATCGCGATCCGACGTCCGGCCCACCCGCGGAGCGCGCCGGCCCCTTCGCGAACCTGTTCCTGCAGCCAGCGAACCGACCCCACGCCATTCTCGACCTGGTCGAAGCTGCCGTACGCCGACGGCGGCGGCAATGGGGCGCCCGCGCGCAGGTAGAGCTCGTCGGCGCCTTGCGCCCAGGGCTCGCCGCGCGCGGCGTACGCCCGCGCGGCCGCTCGTTCCACCAGCGCGATCGCGGCGCGGCACTCGGCTTCGGTGGGTTCGCGCACCAGGTGATGCTTGCTGAATTCGGTGAGACCGACGGGAACCACCGAGACCGATAGCACGGCAGGCCCGAAGTTCCAGAGATCGTCCAGCGTCTGTTGCAGGACAGCGCCGTCGTTGACCTCGGGCGACATGACGACCTGCGTGTGAAATTCGATGCCGTGATCGGCGAAGTGCCGCAATTGCGGCAGGATGTCGGGAGCCTGTGGGTTCCGAAGCACCCAACGACGCACCTGCGGGTCGGTGGCGTGCACGGACACGTACAGCGGGGACAGGCGATACCGAATGATGCGGTCGATGTCGTGCTGCTTGAGGTTGGTCAGCGTCGCGAAGTTGCCGTATCGGAACGAGAGGCGATAGTCATCGTCCCGGATGTAAAGCACGTCGCGGACGCCTTCCGGATTCCCGTCCACAAAACAGAAGTCGCACCGGTTGGCGCACCGACGGATTCGCGGCGGCTCCACCGCCACACCGAGGGCATCGTCGATGGGGCGCTCGACGTGCACCTCGTATTCGTCGGCGGTCCCGGGTTTCCGGTAAACGAGGTTGAACTCCTCCTCGGCCGTCAGGAACTCCCAGTCGAGAAAGTCATCGAGCTCATACCCGTCGACCGTCAGGAGATCGGCGTCCGGGACGAGCCCGATTGCGTCCCCGATCGACCCCGGCTGCACATCAGTCACCTTGATCACATCACACTGCGCGGCCAGAAGTCCATGGCCCAATATGGTGCTATGTGCCATTCAGGACAATGGTTAGGCGCTGTGACCTCAAGCGAGGTGAGAGGCGAGTGGGCCGTTCGACGGCACGCTCCCGAAGGTGGCCGAGACTATCCAGCGGAAGTCCGCTGCAATAACCACCTGGTTAGACGATGCGCTTCCGGATGCCAAAGAAGAGTTTGTGGCCGACGACCTTTGAAATGCGGGCGTCCTTTGTGCCGACCAACGCGTACAACGCGTTGAGGACGGAGAACCGGTTCGTCAGGTATTTCGAACGCTTGCACGCCTCGAAGGCTTCAGCTGTCGTGATCGACTTTTTTCCGCCGAGTCGCTTTGCGATGTAGCTGAGTGCCGCTCTGTGGACGATGGCGTAATAGCCTCCGGCATCGTCTTTCGGCGAGAGTACGACGTAGTGGTGTGCCCCTTCGAGAACGTGATAGTCTCGACGGACAGATCGCACGCGACCGCGATACTGGAGGCCAGAGAAAAGGCTTCGATTATCCATGCTTCGTACCTCCCGTTCACTCTTTGGCGCAGTCCAGCTGGCGCGGTTCTGCTGCGCTCACGCGTCGGCAGCGGCAAGCGGGCTAGGCAGCGTGCGCACCATGGCGATGAGCGCGTTCCGCCAATAGTACAGCCTCTTCTTCGTCACTGAAAGACAGCCAGGTGAATGACGAGCCGGCATCGAGGCGTCGATGGTGGCGGTGACGAATCTACCGAGGCGCATTTGATCGCCTGGGAAGGAAGCGGGTCTCTGGTGCGCTCGCACTGGACCCCGGCCGAATAGAAACCACAACTACTCGACCAGGCGGAAGACCTTCCAGCGCTGCGAGCCAGGTACGATCAGAGGAGCCAAGGCTTCGGCATGAGCCTTGAACTGGGGCTGTGACATGCCTTGAAGGGCTGCCGGGTTCGCAAGATCCTTATCCGCGCTCTTCCCCGGGCCCCAACGCGGTTCGATCCCGGCCTTGTGCCAATAGTCGCTCCGCAAAGTCGAGCCGCTCCTGAATCTCTGCGAGTTGAGTCAACTGACTAGCCAAGCCAGTCTCGGCATCTTCCAGCGCTGCGGCGTGTTGCTCCAATTGCTCGCTGAGCTGGGCCATCTCGGATCGCGAGGCTCCGCGTCCGCCGATTGCCCCAGCTATTGCCCTTGCCACCAGTATCGCCGTGGTGGCGGCGATCGCGAGAGCAAGCAAGAAAACGGGTTCACTCATGGTCCCAGATGTCTCCAAGGTGGTAAGACGATTCGCTCGATCCGCCGGGCGAGGCGGCCTAACGGATCGCGCTTAGGCTGCGGCGTGCGGTGAAAGATCGGTTCGCTAATCTAGGCGCGCCGGCAGCGTCAAGCGCTGGTCAGGCAGCATCCTCTCAAGCGCCCTTGATCAACAGCCAGCCCACGATCCCGATCTCCCCCAGGCCGTACAGCGGCGCCGCGCCCCAAAACACGGCCCCGTAGTAGGCCGGGAAGACGAAATGGGTGGCCGCGCCGACCAGGTATGCAAGGAGACTCGAAGCGATGCCTGAATGTACGGTCGCGGCGAACTTTGCGCGCGCATTGCTGGAGTTTGCGGTGTCGAAGGGCGTCAGTCGAATGGCGCTGGCCGAGCGATCCGGGCCGTCGCTCCGACGGCATTGCAGAACGGCGACAACCGCGGGCGGCGGTTCGCCCTATGGCTTGTGTGTCCATCGGTCGACGCGAGTGACGGAATCGACCAATAGCTCAAAGCGACGAAGCACGGGGGGTGCGCCGAGGCAGCCCTGATAGTCGACGATTCGCTTGGTCCCGTGGTTCGTGAACAGTGTCAACCGTGCATATGGGGCATCGGTGACCGACCGACCGCACATGGATGAGCCCTGAATGTTATCCGGCAACGCCAGGACCGCGGCGACCATCGAGTCATTCTCCGCGTTCATGAATAGCCGCGGCGCCACCGAATCGGAGGCGGTCGGCGCACCGCTCGCGTCCTCGGACCAGAAGCGGATGAGTCCGCCAAAGGTCAGAAGCACGCGATATGCTGGGCACGGGCCACCGCAGGCGAACGTAACATGGCAGGTGCCCGCCGCAGGAGGATGGCTGTTCCCTGCTGCGACCGCGACGGCGGCGGACGGTTCGGCGAGCGCGTCGTGGATTGCCGGTACCATCCCAGCGGTCGTCGCCGCCACGGTGAGCGGGCCAGGCATCGCGGGCGTCGCATCGGCGACCTACGCCGTTTCGGTGCAGCCGACGACCTCGTACAACGCGATGAACGCATACTTCGACGTGCCGGGCGGAGGGTCGGCGGCAGGCTTCCGAATCGACGTGACACCATTGAGTGAGCCCACCGGCACGTATTACTCCGCGATCGGATGGAACTCAGGCTATGTCGGCATACAACGGGGTGGGAACCTGTTCGATCGACAGCTTCAGTTCTCCGCGTGGAACAATGCATCGGGCGACGCGACCATCGTCGACTCGGCGAGCAGCCACCTCACGTGCTTGCAATTCGGCGGCGAGGGGACGGGCACCGCATGCGCCATGTCGTTCCCCTGGCAAGTCGGCACGACGTATCGATTCGAGACGCAGTTCACGGACAGCAGCGGTGGAACCCTCATCGACGCGTGGGTCACGACACTCTCGACCGGCGTACGCCGGCACATCGGACGGCTGCGACAGGCCGGTACGCCCGCGCAGACGTCTTTCGCCGCCTTCGTCGAGGACTTCATCCAGAACGCGTCGAACTGCGTGGCTAACCAGCTCCGGGGCGTCCGACTTGCCTCCGCCCAGGCACTGGTCGGCGGCACGTGGACGCCACTGCCGACGGCCGCCGTCTATCCGTATCCGCCAACAACGACGTGCGCGAACGTGAACTTTGCGATCGCGAACGGCGGACTCGAGATGTCCCTCGGAGCCGCGACCCCGCGGAATCCGTCGCTCCCGATTCCGGGTATCGTGCAAATGCCGTGACGATCCGCGGGGCAGCTCCCTTCGCGATTGCCGCGCCATCACCGGCTTTGAGCGCAGTATCTTCGTCCATCTTCGGCTCGAACCCGCGACCCTCAGCGTGGGAAACTGGCTCGTGGGTGTTTGCACTATTGTCTGCACTACTTCGTTGCCCGTCGACCCGATAACGCACTGCCCCGTTCCAGGGCCGCACGGCCACTCCGGCGGCCCATCCTGCTTCGGCACTCTGCGAATCACGCCGGCGCCGCCTCCCGGCAGAGCCGCGCGCTCATAGTTGGGTTAGGCCGCGCCGTGTCCTGGCGTGCCCGGCGGCCGCCCAGCAGCGCGCAACTCCAAACCACGTACAATGACGTACCCAATCAGCGCGAACACGAAGAATACCAGCAGCATCCAGGTGATGCTCTGTAACGTGCCGATCACGGTCTCGTAGAACTCCAACGTCCAACGATTGGCATCAAGGATCAGCGGCGGTTGATTCTGCGCAGATGGTTCGATATACCGTCTGAGCGAGCCAATGCGCACGCCGCCGCCAACGCCGACGACCACAACCGCAAAAAGCAAGTATCGGAGCCAGGCGGAACCGAGGTCTTCGGCGACCAGTCGATCGAGGATGCGCTGAAGTGGCCGACGAAACAGGAGAGCAACCAGGACGCTTACCAGGAGCGCCAAGCTGAAGGTGGCAAGCAGTAGCGTTAGAAACATCGGTCCCTCCCGGGGCTCAACAGACTACGGTGCGGCCTTGTATATCTCTGAATCTGCATTCTGCTGTAGTTTCTCGATAGGGTGGTAACCCGTTGCGCCTGGGGACCTCGTCACCCCCCAACGAACAATTTTCAACTTCGAGCGGACAGCACTATGTCCACGCATGATCGCCCACCTGCGGCATCCTCGAGCACGGCTTCGCGCGCATCCGGTGTGACGATTGTGCCCACGAGTACCTGCTCGCCTTCTCCTGCAAATGCCGGTACTTCTGCCCCTGAAGAACCACAAAAAAGAACGGCGACGTGTTACCGTCGCCGTTCTTGAGCGCCTGAGGAAGGTGCTTTACCCGTGCATCTTCCGGCGCCGCGTCACACCAGCCATTCCAACGAGTCCTGTCGCCAGGAGGACCAAGCTCGCTGGTTCAGGCACCGCCGTTACGCTGACGTCGTCGAGTTCCGTTCCGCCGGGAGGGTTGGTGCCAAAGAACTCCAAGAGGGTGCTGCTCCCGGTCGCGGTGAAGACGTACTGACTCTCCGTCCAGCTGTAGTTGGTGATCGCGCCGGAGAACAGGTTGCTGCCACCGGCATTCACGATAAGGGAATTGTCTGTGCTTTCGGTACCCCAGGATGAGTTCAGGTTGAGCCAGTAATCCAGGAGGTACGATTGGCCCGCGACGGTCGCCAGAGTCTGGGAGACGCTCGGCATGCAGGTGTCTGGGGCACCGAACCACATGTCGGAGTAGCCGGTGTGTGGCACGGGCTGAACATCGTAGTAAGGGTTATCCGCAGTTAACGGTCCGGGAAAGACATAGGTGCGACCGAGGCTTGGCGCTACGGCGGGGTCGCCAACGGTGCCCGTGCAGTTGTTGAGATTCACGGTCCAGTCGGCGACGGTAGCGGTGCCCCGGTTACCGGTCTCGAAGCCGCCGTTCTGGACCAAATTCTGCGCACGCAGGTCAGCGGCTCCGCCTCCCATCAGTACCGCACTCATGACGGCGATAGCGACAGCCGTCCTGGTAAGCTCTCTCATTTCTCCCATATGTTCACTACTCCGTGATTGCGGTGAAAAGACCCAACCTCGACGGTTCGCGGTACAGAACGATGCGAACACGACCGAACGACAATCTTTGCAAAACGCGTTGGCAGGAGTGTCCCAATTCCAATCGACATTGACACGTCGGACAGTGCGTGCCATACCTCGCGGCATAACATGTGCCCGACGGTTAACTCAGCGTGAATACGGTGGAAAACCTTGTGGCGTCTTGCGTTATTGCCCGCGGTGCCAGCGGAGAAAATCGTGCCGAGCATCGCGTGGCGGCCACAGTAATGTCGCACCATCGCCTCATTCCCAGTCGTGCGCCACTACAATGTCGATCACTGCACCAATCCGCCACGTCCTCACGAACTGCCATCCCCAAGGATCCGGGGTGCCCACGCCTCACCTGAAGGGCCAACACTACACTTCTCTTCGCACCGCCAGGGATCGATACCCGCTGGAGAGCCATAATCGGAGTGATAACGGTCGGACTGGTTCTTGCAATTCTCTTATCCTTCCGGCCTTCGCCAGCCTCGCTGTATTCAAACTGCTTGGAGAGTTTATGAGGCGCATTCGACTTGGTTTGCTTATTGGTGTCGCCTTGGTGTCCTTCATGGCCCGGCCTGTCCGTGCGCAGTTCGAGCCGACCCACAACGGCGCGGCTGCGCCTGCAGGCGGTGCGTGGAATGTCGACGGCGTGGGGTGGACCTACACCCCCCTGGTCGGCTTCGTCCTGAGCTCCATTGAGACACGATTCGGCGGGCGGAATATTGCGACCCCCTACGGCGCGCGAACAGTCACGGCGGAAATACGCACCGCACCGAACGGAATCGTGCTCGGCTCGACATCCTTCGCCTCGTCGTCCTCTCCAGCAGACTGGGTCGGCGGCAGTTTCGGCGGTGTCTCCCTCACCGCCGGCACGACGTACTTCATCGACTGGCTCAACGTCGGCCCCATTGGTGGCTTCTATCTCGGTACGAACGACGTTTTCCAAGCTCCTACTGGCGAATGGGGCGACTTTCAGTTTGAGCCTTCGGGCTCCTTCACCGACTTCACTGACGAGTATGACCCGATCGTCCGGCTCAACACTGACACCGTCGTCCCCGAGCCCACGTCGATGACGCTGCTCGCCACCGGCCTGGTGGGGATTGTCGGCGCGGGGCTGCGGCGGCGGAGGAAGGCGTAACGCCAGGTGCAGCGCCACGCACGAGTAAAGAGGTCAGCGCGATGCGCTGGCCTCTTTCGTCACCACGGCCCCGTGTGACTCTCTGACTTTATGCGGGCGACGGGGTCATGTGGATCAAGGGCATGCGCCGTACGGTGGACTACGTCACGACCGACCGAGCGGTACTCAAGGCGTTCCCGAAGCGGGCGATGACATCGGCGACTTTTCTCGACGAGTAGCCGGCACGTCCTCGTTACCGTGCGCGCAGGTCGCGGTGGGCATACGAAAAGGCTCGTGCATCATGCACGGGCCTTTTCGACGTCGCGCTTGCCGGATCGACGATGAGTTACGCTTTCTTGCGCCGTCGCAACCCCGCACCGGCCACGCCCACCAGCCCAGTTGCCAGCAACGACAAGGTCGCGGGCTCCGGCACCACGCTGGCGCCAGTGACACTGCTGTAGTCGATTTCAGTCACGAGGCACACTGGATCGGCACCGCTTGGGGATACGGACCCGGCACTGAAACTATATGCTCGTGAACAGGTTGTTCCTTCGCCCGCTTCGAACGAGGGCGTGCCGCTCTCAGTGGCGTTGGTAATCCCGATATCCAGCAACAGGTTTCCCAAGCTGGGATCGTAGACGAACGGAGTTCCTGAGACGATCAGCTTGTCGGGAACCAATCCAGACAGGTTCATCGAGGCGAACAGGGTCGAAGGCGAGCTGAAATTGGCGCCGAGCGCTGGCGAGAGATCGCCAACATTCGTGTTAGTGTAGCCGAAAGAAAATGTGTACGTCGCGGCGCTATATACGGGCGGCCCGAACTCTTCAATGCCCGCTGAGAAGAATCCGAGCTGATTGAACTGGACCGGTCCGCCGAAGATCGAGCCCGCGAACACCTGCTGATAGCCAGTCAAACCGCTGAATGCGGAAGGACAGTTAAAGGGAAGGCAGTTCAAGCGATCCACGGTACCCACCGTCACCGACTGCGCCCATGCCGGCCGCGGTGCGCTGCCGATGATCGCCAGCGACAAACCGCCCATCATCAGAACCACGCGAAAATGCTTGTGCATCAATTCCTCGTCTCGAGCTGCGCAGTGGGGATCGCCCTCGGTGCAAGGATCGCACCAGTTCTCGGATCGCACAGATGGCGCTGCGACGCCTGCTACGAGCAGTGACAGGCGCGCAAAATGTGGCCGTTCGACGACAGGTGTGGCGCGGTCGCCGCGCAAAGTTGATGGTTGATCAGGTCAGTCAACACGTTCGCTTTGGTGGCCTTCGTCTTGTTCTCGGCCCTTGCTCCTCCTTTCGAATGCGTGAGTGGCGCGCCTGACGACTAGTGGTGAGCGTCGTATCGCAGGATCCCTTTCGTTCCCGCGGTGAAGAGCGTGCTGCCCGCCCGCCGGTACCGGTTGATGTTCGCACTGGTTACCGAAACCCGACTCCAGTTGAGTCCGCCGTTCGTCGTAGCGTACATTCCGGTGAAGAAGCCGCCGACCCACCCGACGTTGATGTCGAGGAACCCGATCCCCTGCAAGCCACCGGCACCACCGACTGGTTGCCCGGTGGCGACGATCTGGATCGCCCACGTCTCGCCGCCATCCACCGACTTGACCACGCGGTACGTCCCATCCAGCGATTCGATCGCGACGTAGATGACGCTCGGAGTGATCGGGAAGATCTTCCAGGCCCAGCCCGGGCCGGCGTCGTTGGTGAACACGGTGCGCCAGGACATACCGCCATCGGTCGTCTTCAGGATGGTGGCCGGCCCCTGTCCAGTGCTGGCCACCCCACTCCCGCCGATGAATCCGGTTGACTGATCGACGAAGGCGACATCGACCAGCCCGGACATGGCTCCCTCCAGGCTGGTATACTGCCACGTCACCCCGCCATCTGGCGACGAGAAGTAGTCCGTTGCCCCGATGTAGCGTCCGACCAGGTACACGTGGTTGCCGAAGTGCGTAATACCGCAGAAGCCGATCGTGGCCCTGGGAAGAGTCACGGTAATGTCGGACCAGGTCGCGCCGGCGTTGGTGGTGCGGTAAAGCTTGCCACTCACCGTGCCAGCGAAGCCGCGGGTATTATCGATGAAGTCCACGCTTCGTAACGTACCGAGCCCGCTGGCCTGCTGCGTCCAGGTCACGCCGCTGTCAGCGGTGGCGAGGATGTCGCCGCGATCTGAGATCACCCAGCCATGCATCGCGTCGGGAAACGACATCCCCTCGTATTTCGACGTGATCGGCCGGTCGAGCATCAGTGTCCACGAGCCGAGTAATGCGACCGTGTCGACAGTAGTTGGTGGCGGCTGTGGCGGCGGCGGCGGCGGCAGAGGCGGTGGCGGCGGCGGGGGAAAGCTGACGTTGATCGTCACCGACGCGGTCATGCCATCGATGGTCGCAGTCAATGTCGTCGTCCCGCCTGCGATCGCTCTGACCGCGCCGTTGCTGTCGACGGTGGCGACTGATGGTTGTGAAGAAGTCCACGTAACGTGCCGGCCGGTGAGCGCGTTTCCCGCGCTGTCTCGGGGCGTGGCCGTCACCGTCAGCGTTTCCTGCGGTGCCACGATGACGGCCGTCGTGGTGAGCGCGATGGTGGCGACCCGCGCCGACCCCGGCGCGGTAGCATCGTGGCTCTGGCAGGTGGCGAGCCCGAGCAGTGCGGGGACCAGAACGGCATTTCGCGCGTGACGAATTGCGCGAGCCGAATCTCCGCCGGCGGCACGGTGCGTTGGACGGGCGAAAACCATCACGGCCCCCGTTGGATCGGGCGAACCCAAGGCGTTCTGTCAGTGGAGCACGACACGTTCTGGTCCTGACTCACCGCATGATGAATCTACGCTCTGTTCCGGGATCAGGCGCGGCCCCGCAGCAGCTTGCGGCGGGCGAGCACCTCCGCATTGGGAACCCACACCGTCGGCAACAAGTTCGTCCGGGCCAGCTCCGCCAG
>PNAE01000005.1 GCA_003169895.1 Gemmatimonadota bacterium | reverse complement strand
GAATTTCACTCCGGCGCTAACATGGATTCCAAACGGTCCATCGTACCGTCCAGGTGTTGGGCACCACGCCAAGATGTGGGTGTCCGAACATCGAGACTCAACATCTCGCCGTTGCGCTGGTGCCGCTGACCTGATTGCGACTCGCGTGTCCGCCGCCAACTTCGGCCCGTCCGCTATCTAACCGCGCTTGCTGCGGGCGGCCGCGCAGCAATGGAGTAGCTTCGCTACGGTGCCCGGCCGCCGCAGAAGCGCAGCATTGTTCGGTGGCGGCCACTCCCAGCTCCCCCCGTTGGGTTCCACGCTTGGATTTCAACCAGAGGAATCCCATGCAGACCCAAGATCTTACCAGCACCCCGTTTCTCGATCTTGCCTTCCTGATCGCTCGCGTCATGATCGGGCTTCTCATGGCGGCGCACGGCGCCCAGAAGCTCTTCGGCTGGTTTGGCGGCCACGGACTCAAGGCAACCGGTGAGTTCTTCGGGCAGCTTGGTTTCCAGCCCGCCCGGCTCTTTGCCACGGCGGCGGCGCTGGGCGAGTTCACGAGCGGCTTGCTCATTGCCCTCGGACTCTTCGGGCCGGTTGGCCCGGCTATCCTGCTCGCGGTGATGGTCGTGGCTGCCATCAGCGTCCACTGGCGGAACGGCCTGTTCGCGACCACCAACGGCATCGAGTTGCCACTCTTGTACTCGATCGCTGCGATCCGGTTCGCGCTGACCGGACCAGGCCGGCTCTCGCTTGACGCCGCCTTTGGCTTTCAGTGGGCCTGGACGTCCAAGCTGATCTGGATCGCCCTCGCGTTTGGAGTCCTCGGCGGAATGGTCAATCTCGCCCTCCGGCGACAGCCGGTACCCCGGCCAGTCGACCGGTAGCCTTTCGGCACCGTGACCACGTGCCGGTGACGGGGTCGGTTTGCACGAGGGCGCAGATACAATCGTAAACCGGCTGACGACCATCAGCCCGCGGCAACAAGTAGTGCAGAAAGTAGTGCAACTCCCACGAGCGCTGACGAGCGCCCACGAGCGATGAACACCCCTGATATCAAGTTTGTAGTGCAACACTGAGGTTCATCGTTCATAGCATTCCTCCGGGGTCCGATAGCCGAGGCGTTTGCGGGGGCGGTGGTTGAGCCGGCGGGCGATGGCGTGGCAGTCGTGTTGCGCGCGCGGTCGCCATGCACCGGTACGAGCCGACCGCAACCTCCGGGTTGGGCGAAGGAGTTTCAGGCCCGGCCTCCCGACGCCATGTGGCCGCTACATCGTCCCGTTTAGTTGTGCCTGCTTGTACTTGAATCCGTCGCTACAGACCGGTGATAGCGAAACGGAATTCAGGGAGCTGGCAACCAGCGTGTAGCTCACCATGCCGGCCGGCGCCCAGCTGACTTGATACCCGCTCACGCCAGCAAGGTTCGGCGCCACCACGCTGACGGTCGTCCCGCCGGAGTAAGCCGTCGTGGCCGCCACGGTGAACGCATTGCCAGGCAGGAGCAGATCGCCGGCCTGGTATGACAACCCGAGCGACTGGTAATCACCGGCGAAGGTGGCGGAGGCGCTGAGTTGCTTGTACGGCGATCCGTTGACGAGGCTCACGGCAGACGCCGACAGCGCTGCACCGACCGTGAGCAACTGATCGGCCAGGGTATGGAAGTAGTTGACGGCCGTCACTCCGCCGGCAGCGGCCACGACGAGCAGGTACATATCGGCGGCGCGTTGCAGCGACGCGGGAATGCCATAGATGGTCGTGCCGAAGCCGCCACTGTATATCGGAGTGAAATGACATCCCGGCGCCCCGTTTGAATACTCGAAGAATTCGAAACCCGGTGTGACGCCACTGATCTGTGCGCTCGCCGGTGTAAATGCTTCGCTACCACCAAGATCGAAGGGTGCCAGCGACCCGGCGTTTGCGATATCCAGATCCCGCCGGAAGATCATCTTTGGCGAAGGACCGAACATCATGGCGGTGACGTCCTGCGGACCAAACGCGACGTTCGAGAGCACGCCTTTCCCCTGATCACCCGGATACGCGACCGTGGTCATCGCGCCACCCATTCCGAGTCCCACGGTCTGAGTCGCGCCGAGGATTGATGCATTGATCGTCTTCCCGACCACGGTGCTGCAGTTGGCCAGCGCACCGGCCCCGCTGAACGCGGCGAGTTCCGCCTGGGTGCCATACGTGACCGCGGTCTTGAATCTGTTGGCATTGGACGTCACCACCGCGATGGCGCCCTTGGCCGACGTGAGCGTGAAGGTGTAGGTATTGCCAGAGCCCGTCACCCGCGTGAACGCGCTGGTGCCGTCCTGAAACGCGACCCAGAGCGGCTGCGCCGATGCGGCGCAAGCCGAATAGTCGAGATGGATGTCGATATGCCCTTGCGCTGCCACGCCGACCGAAATGGTCGCTTGTCGCACGGTGCTTCCGGACGTGGCCGTCACGGTCACGGGATAGCTGCCCAAGGTCAGGGAAGCGGCAGCGGTCACCGTCAACGAGACACTGTCGGCAACGCCCGTAACTGCGATCGCGGCGGTCAGGCCGGTGGGTAGGCCGGAGACGGCATAAACGATGGCACCGCTGAACCCGCCGGTCCGCGTCGCCTGGACGCCGGTGGTGGCTGAGCCGCCGGGCGCAACGTTCACCGACGCCGGCGTGCCCGCGATGGTGAAGCCGCTGGCATTCGATGGGTTCACGAAGAGGTCGAGCGACACGGTTGCATCGGCCAAGCCTGGTGTCTTCGCCCGGAGCGTGATCGTGGCGTCGCCAAGCTGCGCGTTCGCGCCCACCGTGAAGGTGACCGTCGAACTGGTCCCACTCACCGAGGCGGGCGCGAACGACGCCGTCACGCCGGTCGGCAGGTTCTCCGCCGTCAACGCCAGGTTGCCGCTGAACGCACCGACGCGAGTGAACGTCAGTGCGGAGGTACCCCACGCCCCCTGCGCAATGTTCAGCGCGAGGGGACTGGCGCTGAAAGTGTACGCTTGACCGATGACCTGCATGTGGAATGCCGATACCACATCGGGGGCCCCGGGGCCCCTCGCCCTGATGTTGATCTGATATATGCCGCCCGGCATCGTGCTGGCCGCAGTCAGCGTCAAACCAAAGTCTGTGCCGTTCTCGCCACCACCGGACGTGCTGCCCGTCATGCCGCCCGGCAGCCCTTCCACGCTCGGCGTGACGAATCCGCTGGTGTTGAACTCATGAATGTTGCCACCCAGGTGAACCGTGGCTCCCGCCGACATCTGGTGGTCCCCCGGAATATCTGCTTCGATCGAGGGCTGGGTCGCATAGCAGGGATATTCGCACGCAATCCATCCGCTGAAGTGATCGATCGACGCGACCACAGTTCGGGCCGACGTGTCGACCCAGCTGATCAGTGCCTTTTGCCAGGTGGTGCCGCTCAGGGTATAGAGCCGTAACAGCGCAGGGTCGACGCCGGCAGGGAGCGACGTGTATGGGATACTCAGCGTCACTGGCACGGCGAACTGGGTGCCCGTTGGACCGAGTTCGTATGCGGTACCGGTATACAGCAACCCGGACGTCACCGGATTTGCGATCGGCGTCACGGAGATTTGCGTGGCTGTCGCCAGCGCACCCGCGGGGAAGGTCAACGTCACGTTGCCGCTGGCGGCGTTCATCGTCCCGCCGGCCGGGCCAATGGTGGCGAAATCGGTGACTGCCACTGGCGGTGGAGTCGTCGTGGTCGACGCCGAGCAAGCGGCCATGGCAAGGGCGGCGATACCGGCGGTGAGCGCAGCAAGCGGGCAAGCGGCGACGAAACGGCGCATGAGGGCGATCCGGTTGAAGTACCCCTAAAGCGGGCAACCGGACCGAATCGGCTCATACCCGGCTCGGCCAAGGTAACTTTCCGGCCCACCCCAACACCATCGAGCTTTTCGCAGCCATGCCGGCCGAGCCGCCCGCGCCTCAAACCGTCACCCGCCTCCTTGATGAGGTGCGCCAGGGCGACCCGCAGGCCCTCGAGCAACTTCTTCCGCTCGTGTACGCCGAATTGCACAACATCGCCGAACGGCATATGTCCGGCGAACGTCCGGATCACACCCTGCAGCCGACGGCACTGGTGAACGAGGCGTTCCTCCGGCTCGTCGGCGGGACTCCGGCCGCGTTCAACGACCGGACCCACTTTCTCAGGGCGGCGTCGCGGGCGATGCGGCGGGTGTTGGTGGACTATGGCCGCAAGCGACACGCGGCAAAGCGGGAAGGCCTCCAGGTCACCCTCGACGAGGCGCTGGTTGGCGCTCAGAGCAAGGCGCTCGACGTGCTGGCGCTCGATGAGGCACTCACCCGCTTGGCAGCAGCCGATCCGCGGTGCGCCGAGGTCGTGGAGCTGCGCTTCTTCGGCGGGCTCAGCATTCCCGAGGTAGCCATGGCACTGAACACCTCCCCGGCCACGGTGAAACGGGACTGGCAGTTCGCGCGAGGATGGCTTGCGCATGAGATCGGTGCAGACCTGAGATCAGCGCCGTGACCAGCGATGTGAAGCGGTTGCAGCGGATGCGCGCGGTGTTTAATGCGGTGATCGATCTGCCACCCGCCGAACGCGGGCCCGCGCTTGAGCGCCTCTCGGACGGCGACGTCGCGTTGCGACGCGAGGTGGAAGCGGTGATCGTCGGGTCCGAACGGACCGCCTCGGCGCTGGAGTCACCGGTGGTGGCGATTCCGGACGAGACCGCCACGACCGCGACCTCACTGGTGGGCGAACGCATCGGCCCCTACACGGTGGTGCGGCTCATCGGCATGGGCGGGATGGGAGCGGTCTACGAAGCGACCCGCGCCGACGATCAGTACCAGAAACGCGTCGCGGTCAAGATCGTGCAGCGCGACATCGATTCCGAGGTCACACTGGCGCGGTTCCGGCGCGAGCGCCAGATCCTCGCCTCGCTCGAACACCCGAACATTGCGACGTTGCACGACGGCGGCGTGATGCCCGACGGCCGCCCGTTCCTGGTGATGGAATTCGTGGACGGTGCACCGATCACGGCGTGGTGCAATGCCCGCGCACTGCCGCTGCACGAGCGGATAGCCCTCTTCCGCCAGGTGTGCGCGGCGATACATCACGCCCACAAGAACCTGGTGATTCATCGCGACCTGAAACCTGGCAACATTCTCGTGGCCGATGACGGCACGGTGAAATTGCTCGATTTCGGTATCGCCAAGTTGCTGAGCAGCGACGACGCCGATGGACCCGACCGCGGCATGCCGCTCACCCGCGGCGGCGCGCGTGCCTTCACGCCGGAGTATGCCTCTCCCGAGCAGCTTCGTGGCGAGACGCTGACGACCGCGTCGGATCTCTATTCGCTGGGTGTGGTGCTGTTCGAACTCCTCACCGGGCGCCGGCCACACCAGGCGAAGAGCCGCGCCCTCGTTGACATCGAGCGCGCCGTACTGGACACGCCGACGCCACGCCCGAGTTCGGTGCTCACCGATCAGATGGGCCAGTTTATCACAGGCCAGAGCGCGGCGCGGCTGCGCCAGCGAATCCAGGGCGAACTCGATAGCATCACGTTGACGGCACTCCATCTTGAGCCGGGCCGACGCTACCCGTCAGTGGAAGCGTTCAGCGACGACCTGCGTCGTTACCTCGACGGTTTGCCAGTCCGGGCCCAGCGTGACTGGGCGGGCTATCGTGCCCGCAAGTTCGTGCAGCGCAACAAGGTCGCCACAGTGACGTCCGCGCTGACGCTGATCGCGCTGCTGGCTGGCGTCATCATTACCACCAGCGCCGCGCGCCGGGCACGCGCCGAGCAGGTCAAGGCGGAACAGGCGAACGTTTTCCTGCGGGGGTTGCTGGCCTCGGTGCAGCCCGAGACTGGCCGACGCGATGCGTTGGTGTCGCAGGTGCTCGATTCGGCGGCGCGGCGCATCGCACGCGAACTCGCGGCCAGCCCCGACGTGCGCGCCGATCTTGAAACCGTCATCGGTCAGAGTTATCAGGGGCTGGGCCGGTACGGCGAGGCCGAACGCCACCTGAAGACCGGATTGCTCCTTCGCCAGCAATCAGCCGGGCCGCAGAGTGCGTCGGCCGTCATCGGCCTCAGCAGTCTCGGCCAGTTGTACCTGGCGCAGGGCGCACTGGACAGCGCGGAGCAGGTGTTCCGTCGCGCCCTGGCACTCCAACAGGATCGCGGGCGGACATCGGATAGCCTCTACGCCTCGTTGCTCAGCAATCTCGGTAGTCTGGCGCACAGCCAGGGCCACGCAGTAGATGCGGAACGCTTTCATCGGCAGGCACTCGAGATTCAGCGCCGCATCGTCGGCGCCCGCAGTGACCTGGCGGCGCTGTCGATCAACGACGTCGGCGTGGCGGCGGGCGAACAGGGCCGCTTCGCCGAGGCGGAATCGCTGCACCGGGAAGCGTTGAGGATCGTGCAGGCCAATAATCCGGCGCCCAACGAGCGAGTGGCTGGCGTGCTCAGCGACCTGGCCAGCGTGCTCGATTTCGAAGGGAAGTCCGCGGCGGCCGACAGCACCTACCTGCAGACCCTCGCGCTTCGCAAGCGATTGCTCGGCGCGGATCATCCCGACTACGTGCTGACGCTGTTCAACTATTCCGGCTTCATCTTCGACCAGAAGCGGTATCGGGAGGCGGCAGACTATTCGCGCCAGATCCTGGCGCTCCGGGGCAAGACACTTCCCGAAAGCCACCCATCCGTTGCGGCGGCGCTGCAGACTCTTGGGCGCAGCCTCGACAAGCTGGGCGACACCAAGGCCGGCGAACAGGCGCTGCTCGAAAGTCTCACGTTACGCCGGAAGTACGCGGGGCCGGAGAGTTGGTTGGTGGCGAGTTCCGAAAGCGTCCTTGGCGAGCACTATGCGTTGCTCAAGGATTACCCCAAAGCCGCGCAGACCTTGCTCCGCGCGCAGGAGCTGTTCGTTCGCACCCTGGGTGAATCGAACACGCGAACCCAGGTCAACACCCGTCGTCTTGTGGCACTCTACACCGCGTGGGGCAAGCCGGCTAAGGCCGCCGAATACGCGGCGAAGCTGCCGAAAGCTGCGACGTCGGCGAACTAGTTCGCGCCCTGCTTCACCTGCATCTTCCAGAAATCGATCCCCCGCGCGCCACGACCAACTTCCACGGTCGCGACCGTCGCCCGGACGATGAGGTCGATGATCTCGACGGTGCCGGGGTCGGAACCGGTGCCCACAACGCTGACGAAGGCGTAACGATCGTCCGGGCTGATCACCACACCCGCGGGGAAGCGCCGTGTGGTGGCGAGCCGTATCAGTTCGCGGCCACTGGTCGTGATAGGAATTCCAATCGAGGCCCCCGAAGTATCGCGCGACACTTCACGCCGCGCCACGCGCCCGCGTGCAGTCTGGGTGGGTCTTTCTCCCGTTTGCCCGCGATGCGGGTCGTCCGGTCGGCCCCGCAACGGGGCGGCGTCGCCTGGCGGGGGCTCGATGCCGGACGAGCGGGCACGCCGCGCGGCCCCGACCAGTGCGCCGGGGCACGCGGGGCGACCGACGCTGCCGACGATCCCGTCCTCGGCGCATGGTCAACGCTGCTCCAGACCTGGCTGCGAGCGCGAGGAGTCGCTCGGTGAGTACGCCAGTCGTCGCCCCGGCGTGACCGCACTGGCGACCGTCGGCCCCTCGGTGTTCGGCGTCTTCGATCTGCTGGCGATCTTTTCGTTGATCGGCGGATGGATCGGCGCGATGTTCCCAAAGAGGTGACGGGACCGCTTGCACATCCGTTGAGGAAACGAGTACTTTGTATTCCCTATGCCATACCAATGCAACATCATCACGAAGACGACGAAGAACGGTAATTTTCGCACCGTCCTGTTCACCGGCGCCAGAAGCCAGCTTGTGGTCATGGATATTCCGCCCGGTGGAGAAGTGGGCGAAGAAACCCACGCGCATGTCGAACAGACACTGTTTTTCCACTCCGGCACTGGTAAAGCGATCTTGAATGGAGCGGAAACAGCCGTCGGCCCAGGTGATGTGGTCGTTGTCACACCGGGCGTCAAACACAATTTCATCAACACTGGATCTGATTCGCTCAAGATCTATACCATCTACGCGCCGCCGAACCACATCGACGGGCGGATTCACGCGACCAAGGCCGTCGCGGATGCCGATGTGGCGGACGAAGCCGTCGGCGAAGCAGTGCGCTAAAGAAGCTCTGCGCACGTTTCCGTCACTACGCGATATTGCCGCGGTCCCGTTGCGTCTCGCTGTCGACCGCGGTTTGCATCGAGGCGCACCTCATGAGAATCGGTATTCTTGGCGGTGGGATCGGCGGTCTCTCTGCGGCGATTTGTCTCTCCAGAATAGGAATAGAGGTCGAGGTTTTTGAACGGGCGTCGGAGATCCGTGAAAGCGGCGCCGGCGTGAGTCTCTGGCCCAATGCCACGCGAGTTCTGGCGCAAATGGGTCCGCTGCAAACGTGTCTCGTAAAGAGCCTGCCGCTGTCCTCTCTTGAATTGGTGAATCTTCAGCGCAAGAGTTTGCTTCAAATCCGAATCGACCAGGAATAGACACCGGTGATCTGCATGCGACGGCCCGAACTCCTGGCGATGTTGCATGCCCAAGTTTCGGAAAAGTCGATTTGCGTAGCTCACAATTGTACCGGGATAACGACGGCAGGAGCGAAAGTTGCCGTTGAATTTGCGGCGCAAGACGCCAGAACTTTTGACGCGGTCATTGGGGCGGACGGCGCAAAATCGCTGGTAAGATCTTACGTCACCGGCGTGACGCAAGAGCCCGTCTATCGTGGGTATTCGATATGGTGCGGGGTCGTTGTGTGTGATCCCGGTGACGACTCGTCAAACAGAATTCAGGAAATCTGGGGAAGCGGTCGGCGTTTCGGAATTCTTCCGATCGGAAAGAATGCCCTCTGTTGGTATGCAACCGACACGAGGGGCAAAACTCAGGAGGATTCAGCTGACAACCGCAAGCTCGAACTCCTGAACCTCTTCACTGGGTGGCCGAGTCCAATCCCGGAGATCATCCGGGCGACTCCACCGCGCGACATCTTGAAGAACGGCGCAGCCGATCTTGGTCTTCGGGGACCGTGGTTCAAACATCGTGTAACGATCATCGGCGATGCCGCTCATCCGCTTACCCCGAACGTTGGACAAGGCTGCTGCCTTGCGCTTGAAGATTCGTTGGTTCTTTCTCTGGCGCTGCAAAAGACCGGCGAGGTTGAGCGGGCTTTCCAGCTTTTCGGGCCGGCGAGACGAAAGAGAGTGGCCGCGATCGTGAGAGCGACGCGATGGATTGGGTCAGTTGGACAGAGCAGAAGCAAGGCGGCCGTTTTTATTCGCGATCAGCTGCTCCCGGCGTTTTTGCCTCTGGTTTTTGAGTTAGCCGTTCGGCCCATCCATCGCTACGATGCGACGAAACCGTTCTCGTGATTGTCTGAATCTCGCGACGACGGTCCTCTCTTATTCAGGAGACACCCGCCACGGGCGGCGTGCCCCTGACACCGGTGTAGTGATTCGCCCGACTGTGCGCCGGTCCGGGTCCGTCTATCATGTGCCATCGACGGCATGATCACAGCTCAGGGAGGCTGGTATGCGTACGATACAACTTACCGCTCTCGGCGCCACACTCCTCGTGGCGACGGCCTGCGGAACCCGCCAGGAACCCGGACCGGCGGGCAAGGCGGCGACTGAAGGCCGCCTGATTCCCGCGGTACAGGACGCGCAACTCATGCCCACCGAATTGGCGATGTTCGCGCCGCTGCCGGCGCGGATGGACGCGCCCGGCCACACGCCGAGCGACGCCGAAATCGCGCTCGGCCGGACGCTATACTACGAGACGCTGTTGTCCGAGGGGCACGACGTGTCGTGCAATTCCTGCCACGCGCTCAATGGTTACGGCGCCGACGGACGTCGTGTGAGCTTCGGCCACAAGGGACAGGAAGGCTCGCGCAACGCGAACACCGTGTACAATGCGGCGGGACAGGTGGCGCAGTTCTGGGATGGGCGCGCCGCCAACGTCGAGGAGCAGGCCAAGGGGCCGATCCTCAATCCGGCCGAGATGGGAATGCCGGACACGGCCGCGGTGCTGGAACACCTCAAGACGTCCGCGAAGTATCGTGCCGCCTTCGCGGCCGCGTTCCCGGGCGAGTCCAATCCGATCAGCTACGACAACGTGGGGCGCGCCATCGGGGCGTTCGAGCGCGGCCTGGTGACGCCGAGTCGCTGGGACGCGTACCTCAAGGGCGATACTGCGGCGCTCACGGTGGGGGAGAAGCGCGGCGCCAGGACGTTCATCGCCGCGGGGTGCCCGGCGTGCCACGCGGGCACGTACGTGGGCGGCCAACTGTTCCAGAAGGCGGGCCTGGTGCACCCATGGCCGGCTACCGCCGACAGCGGACGGATCGCGGTAACCAAGGCGCCCGGCGATCGGTACGTGTTCAAGGTGCCCGCGCTGCGCAACGTCGAGAAGACCGGTCCCTATTTCAGCGACGGATCGGTGGGCTCGCTCGATTCGGCGATCGTGATGATGGCCCGCTACCAGTTGGGCGTGGCCCTTACCGGAACGCAAGTGCACGACATTCATGTCTGGCTGCGCGCGCTCTCCGGCGAGATTCCGGTGAAGTACGTGGCTGAGCCGCAGCTGCCCGCCAAGGCGGTGTTCTAGAGATCTCTCCTCGATATGGGGAACCCACGCTTCGTAGTGCTCGACGAAGTGAAGCGGCGCAAGCCAGATCTCGCCGTGGTTGGAATCCACGGCCTCTCAGGGCTGCCCCGCACCATCCTCGGCACGGTCGCCGAGACCCTGGTCGCCGATGCGGAGTGTGATGTGCTCGTAGTGCAGTGAGCGCTTGAGGAACTGGCGCCAAGGGAACCCGCGTCCTCAGGGCCCAATCACCCGCACTGGTACTAAGGACCCACCGGCCGCGCCGTTTCCGAGGGCCGTTCCACCCCAACAGTAGGCGACCCGATTCAGGGTCACACCGCAGGAAGTGATACCGCCGAGATCCAGCTTCTGGAAGAGGAGGTTTCCGGTTACTGGCGTGGGTGAGTTCCGCTGAATGCTGGTACCATCTCCGACGTTTCCGCCGACGTTGGAACCCCAGCACATCGCCCTGCTCGAGGTAGTGATCCCACACGAATGGAACACGCCGCCATAGATGGACGTGAAGAGGTTACCTCCCGTGACCGGCCCCGGCACATTGCGCGACACCACACCGCCATCGCCGAGTTCTCCCTGGCCGTTGTTACCCCAGCAGTGTGCCGCACCGCCCGCGATGATCCCGCACCCATTCGAACTCCCTGCGCCGAGCGTCGTAAAGATCAAACCGCCACTCACCAGAACCGGTGCGCTGCGAGCGATGTTGCTGCCATCGCCCACTTGGCCGGAGGTGTTTTCTCCCCAGCACCAGGCGATACCGGCGGCGGTTCTCCCGCAGGTCGTGCGACTTTCGCCGGGGATGGTCTGCGCGAAGAACAGCCCGCCTGTGACCGCGGTCGGTGCGTTGCGAATAAGCGTAGTCCCATCGCCAATTTCGCCGAAGGCATTGAATCCCCAGCAGAACATCGCACCAGCGGCATTTCGTCCACAGGCCCGGTCGCCACCGGCCTGCAACTCGACGAACACGATACCGCCCGAGACGGGTGTCGGCGTGAGTCGCCCGATAAAGGTATTGTCGCCCAGTTGTCCCAAGTCGTTCTCACCCCAGCAATACGCCGCCCCGGCCGCTGTCAGCCCACACGAGAAGGTGTTGCCCACGGTGATCGATGTGAAGACCAGACCCCCCTGCGACACCAAGGTGGGACGAGTGCGGTCGATCTGGGTCCCGTCGCCGAGCTCCCCTTGGTCATTGAGCCCCCAGCAGTAGGCCTGTCCCGCATTGAGGCCACAGGCGAATAGGTTCCCCACCGCGATATCGCTCAATCCAAAGTAGACGGTAAGCGGTACTTGGATATTCACCGCTTCGCTCTGGATGGTGATGGTGACGTTGCCAGGATTGAGGCCAGTGACCAGTCCGGTGGAGGAGACGGTTGCCGTGGAGGCAAGACTCGGCTGATAGCCGATGGTGCGCCCGGTGAGGATGTTGCCGCTGGCGTCCTTGGTGGTGACGACCAGCTGGAGCGTTCCGCCGGCGGTGCCGACTTCCCCGCTATTGGCCGCCACCTCTATCGCCGCGACCGGGACCGGATTGACGGTGATGGTGGTGGTGCCGATGACTCCCTCGCTGGTCGCGGTGATGGTCACTGGTCCACCCGGCGCGTTGGCGGTGACCAGCCCGGTGGTAGACGAGATCGAGGCGACTGACGGTGTGGCCGACAGCCAGGCCACGGTGCGCCCGGTCACGATGTTACTGCTGGCATCGCGCGTTGTGGCCACCAGTGTCAACGTCGTGCCCACCACCATGATGGGTGATGCGGGATTGATGGTGACGCTCGCCACGGGCACCGGAGTGACGGTCACCGAGGCGGTGCCGGGGATCCCTTCACAGGTCGCGGTGATGGTCACTGGTCCGCCGACCGCCACGCCTGTGACGACACCGGAGGTGGGATTCACGCTCGCGATGGTCGGGGCCGAGGAGCTCCAGGTGACGGTCCGGCCGCTCAGGGATCCACCGGACGCGCTCATGGCCACGGCGGCGAAAGGCACGGTGCCGCCGACCACAACCGACTGGCTTCCCGGTGTGACGGTGACGCTGGCCACTGTCTCAGGCGCCGGAGTGACAGTCGACCCCGGCTTGCAGCCGGGAAAGAGCGCGATGACGAGGGTTGCAATCGCGGCGGCGAAGTGACGGACGCGAGGCGTGAACGCGCCGGACATATCGATGACTCCAGATCAGGGATGGAGAACTGTTCCTCAAGATAGCGACAAGGGCGCTGTCCGGGGCTCATGCCCCGGGTGGCAACGCGCATCCCGTTCGGTATCCCGATATCGCCAGCGGCGGACTCCTCGGCCGCACCACCTGATCCACGTGAGTGCAGGAAATTGCGGGTGAGACGTCGCACCGGATGATCTTCTCCCCCAGTGGACGTGAGATGGCGCAGGCCGAGCTTCCCGCCGATTGGAACGTCCATGAGATCGGCAAGGACTACGTGCTCGGCATCATGCCGGAACCACCGGATGGGGAGCATCATGTCAAGATCGTTCGGCTGCCTCGCGCGTAGCGTCACCAGCTTGACAGGTAGTCATCGCATCGGATGAGCGGCCGGAGAGATCGGTAACACACGGACGGGAGACGGTGCGGACCGCCACGAGCTGGTCGACGCTCATGACGCAGTGGCGGCAAGTAGTGCAGAAAGTAGTGCATCGCCCACGAGCGCTGGTGAGCGCCCACGAGCGCTGAACACCCCAAACAGCGCTCGCTGGCGCTCGTGGGCGCTCGCGGGGCAGGTTCCCAAGCTGAGGGTCGCGGGTTCGAACCCCGTCGCCCGCTTAGAGTAAGTCGAGGCCCAGCAATGCGTAGCGCGCTGCGGGGTTTCGCGCTTGAAGATGTCAATCGAGACCACTAGTGCGAACTGGGCGCGGGGGAGCGCCGTCGATGCCGTCGCCTGTGCGGTATAATTGCAAGTTAGGCCGATCTACGAGGTGCAGTTGTGAATGTGGCATTGCGTTCGCTCTTGGCAGCCACCCTCGCCGCATCGACGCTCCATGCGCAACGAGACTCTGTGGTGGTACACGGCACAGTTCTCGATCGGCACACTGGGCGCGCAGTCGCAGGTGCGCATGTCGCCTTTCTTGTCGAGGCGAGAGGATGGACGGTCGCGGACAGCCTCGGTCGATTCATGCTCTCGCCGTTAGTACGCGGACGCCAGAATCTGTTGATCACCTGCCCGAGGCCGAGGGATGTCTGGGGCGAGACCCTCGACACCATCATCATGGATCTTCACTCGCCGCTCGACACGACTATTGTCGTTCCAGTGGCTAGTGCCAAGTGCGAGCTTCCTGCGTTCGCTGAACGTCGGCTGGAGTTGAGCGGCTTCTTCTCCGTCGGCTTTGAAGAGAACCGGTTCTTTCCTGACCCGGACTCCTCTGGTCAGCCACTCATCTGGGGCGGCAATATCGCCAGTCGCCATGCAGAGGTAATCTGGAGCGCCGCGGGCCGAGCACAGCGTCCTCCGTGGCCGGATCCCGTCGGTGGGCGAGCTTCGTCATACTGCTATCGCGTGCGTTGGATTGGCACGCTCATCGGCCCAGGGTCGAAGAACCCAAGCTCGCCGGGGCAGGTTCCTCGCGGCGGGATCGCCGCGTTCTCTTTCGTTGTTGATTCGACAGCTGAGGTTCGGTCGGCAGCCGCATTGAACTGTTCGCGACCTTGAAGACGGCCTAACCCGGCTATATGAAAGCGCGGAGCTGCCCGGCGGCGGCTCCGGTATAAGTAGCGGAGTTCCGCTGCGGGCGTGACCATTGATGGTCGCCTTCAGGAGACTCCGATGACGTGGGCAGGCTTGGATCTGCACAAGCGGTACATCACGGCGTGTGCGATGAGTGACGCGGGCGTGATCGTGGCCGAGCACCGCCGGCTGCCGGCGGATGATGTGACGCTGATCGGGTGGCTGGCCGCGCTGCCCGGACCGGAGACGGTCGCGATGGAAGCGACGTTGTACTGGGCGTGGCTGCACGAGCGATTGACGACGGCCGGGTATGCGGCGGTGGCGGCGCATCCGTACCAGGTGAAGTTGATCTGGCAGGCGCGCTGCAAGACCGATCCGATCGATGCGCGGAAACTGGCGGAGCTGGCCCGGACGAA
>PNAE01000003.1 GCA_003169895.1 Gemmatimonadota bacterium | reverse complement strand
CAACCGGGGGGTACGACGCGTCCTACTATTGGCTCGGCACCGAAGCCAAGTTTCCAAAACGGCCCGCCGCCACCGCGGATCTGTCCGTAGTTAGCTTCACTTTTTCGGTGCCGCGCCACGGCGCTTGTTACAGCAGGAGCTGCGCTTCCATTCAGGCGCAGCTTGTTGCGTATTTAGCCTTGGTTTCGCTCCGGCGTTGCCTCGACACAGGGGGCACCGAGGCTACCCGGCTCCTGCGAGCCGCTGGGCTTGGAACACAAGTTCGGCGGGCACTGTTTAGCCCATGGCTGCCGTCGAATGGCCTCATCCGTCGCGCCGGCATACATATTCGGAAGCGCAGTAAGTGTGCCTTGCGCTTCGTTCAGAATCGCGAACCCATCCGTACCATCTTTGCTCGCTCTGACTCATCGCAGTTGACGCCGCTGCAGTAGGTCGCGACCCTTGCGCCGGTTCGCGAGGCCACACTTACGGCGGCCGTCATGCAGCTCACTTTCGTTGTTCGGCGCGGCGTGCGACTAACCGATCCCGCGGTAATCGATCGAATGTAGCGCTCCGCGACCCATCTCAATCCCGTCTGTAGCAACCCTGAGTGGATATCTTCGATTACATCGAACGCTTCTACAACCCGATTCCGAGCTACTCCACCCCGGGCTAGCAAAGCTGGGTCAACTTCGAACTGCAGGCACAGGTCGCTTAGCTCTCTGTCCACCGAACCGGCAGCGGCTCGTTTGACGCAACGCACACCCAGATAACAAGCGACCCATACATGCGCCCGTCGTCGCCGACCGCGTGTGCCACAATACTTCACTAGATTCGAGGATACGATGATGATCAAGCTCCTTGCTCTCGGATTCGTTGGAATGTTCGCGGCGTTGTCAGCCGAGGTCCAATCATCGGCCGTCGTGCGCGATCCCCCGGCTTGCCACTCGAACGATGATTCTATGACGTGGCTCATGGGCCATCAGCGCAGGAACCCAAAATTCTATTCGTCGTCTGCCTATTGGTCGAGGGTGGGATTCACCCGCGCTGACACGAACCGGATCCAGCCAGTCCAAGACGACTCCCTTTGCCGCCTCGCTGCGCTTACGATCAATCGGGACATGCACAAGCCCGACTCCACGTCCCGACACATCTACATGTTGACTGAGGGGTCGTATTACCTCGCCTTGGATCCCGCACTCCTCGGCGGTGAGTTCCACACTGGCTACTTGCTGGATAGCACCCTAACCAAGGTGGTAGAACGACTGGCGTTGTAATTGGCCGATCCAACCGCTGAACCAGCATTCACGCCCGGAGCTACGACCTGATCCGGGCGTGAATGTTGTCCCGAGTTGGCCCCGTCTCGTGGAGACCGTCCAATCGCGATGGACGGACCCGCGATCGCAGTACGCCGTTACCCACCTGAATTCCGCCAGCCATCCCGTACTTGCCAACGCCTCGGCGTCGGTGTAACGGCAGTCAGAAGCTCTTGCGGGCACTCGACCACTCGCAAGAGCCAGACTTCCGGCGCAACGAACACCGGCGGGGTATTCGTGGTGCTGTGCGTCGGAACGACTTGGTTTACCTGTCCGTCCGCTTGAGCCTCGACGAACGCGTTGGGCGTGCCTGGTGCTGCGGTGCGAACCCCAAGACCTCTTGCCACGTAGGCAGACCGATTCAGGTGTCCGTTCAGGTACGTCCCGATGCCAAAGTGAGCAAACCGCTTCCCGGCAGACAGGCGGGCTTTCTCAGGAAACTCCGGCATTTCAACGGGATTGAACGTCAGAGTGGACCGCTTCGGGAGCAGGAGGTCCCGGGTTCAAATCCCGGCGCCCCGATGTTGTAAGTCGAACCCCCGCAACGTCGAATGGCGTTGCGGGGTTTTTCGCGTCGTGAGGTAGTGCCAAACGCGCAGTGCAGAACGGAGCGCGACCTCGCGCAGCGGCGCGAGTCACATGCGCGGCCGGCGTGACGCTTCCCGCCTGGGCCATGACCACGCCAACATCGGACTGGATACATGGTGACGCTGAATCGTCGCCCACATCCTGGGGGTTCTCTGTGCGAGGGCATCTATCCCGTTCAAGGAACACAACTTCGGTCCGGTAGTTGCCCAACCTTCACGACGGCGCAGCAAATGCGTACCATGTCCACTACTTGAGCAGCACGCGTGCCGCCGGATTGGCGCACCCCTTCGCTCGAAGCGCGGCGAATGCCGGGCCATTGTTCTGATCGAGGACAAAGACGTTGATCCGATTCTGGTAGATGAACGGCGTCAGCGTGCTCCGACCGCCGATGCCGGGTTTGCCGCCGATGCGCCCGCACACCCAGGGTGTCGGCCAGCTCCCGCCCTCCTTCGGCGGCTGCACCACGACAAGGGAGTCAAATATGGCGCTTTCCGGATGCTTGAGCAGGACCGCCAGGGTGCTGCGCGCCGTGTCGGCAAATGCCGGCGCCTGGCGGGTACGGAGCGCAATGATCGAGTCGTCCAGGTGCTTCGCTCCTGCCGTGCTGTCGGCCGGAGACGGCGCACTCGTGCGACTACAAGCGGCAAGAAGGAGTAGCGTGACGATGGCGGCAATCTGGCGACGCATCGGCAACCTCCGAAGAGTGATCCGAGCGCAATCTAGCGCGGCGGGATGCTGTGGCGACGTGCTTGTGCACTGTAGCTGGCGACTGACACTACGGTACCGTCGGTCACCTCACCGTGTTTCACCGCACGCCGCCGATCACGGCGCCTTCCACTCCGGCACGCCGGGAAGCACCGGCAGCACTTCGGCGAGCGCCACGCCACGACGCATCGACGGGACACCGTGCACATACACGACCAGTCCGTCGATGGGCGAAGCGATGTCGCCGGTCTTATTGCCGAGGAAATCGGTCGTGTAGCCGAGCACATCACCCTTCTTCACCATCTTGTTGGCGGCGACCGTCGCGAAGAAGGCGCCGGGTCCTTGCGCGCTGATCCGCGGAGCCGCTCCGTCGAGCCAGATCGGCTTGTACTCCGGTGTCGCAGGACGATCAATCATCTTGAGCGCGCCGAGGACATTGAGGCAGCCGTCGATGGCGATCTTGACATCGGCGTCCGTCACCGTGCCGACGCGACCGATCCCGACCAGGAGGGACGCTGCGCCGTGAAGCAGCGCCTGGCCGTCCACCCGGCGGCCGACCGTCGGGCTCGCCACGTTGCGATCGATGATCTGGATGTGCTCAACACCGAAGGCCACAGCCAGTCGGACGGACTCGGAGTCCTGCTTGGCCCGGCCGCCGCGCACCGCCGCCGTGAACGGCGCGCCGACATCCTCATCCAGGTCACCACCGTGAAAGTCGAGGATCACGTTGGACTGCTCGACGACGTCCTTGGTGAGCAGCGCTGCTGCGCGGAGACTCTGCGTGCCGTTGGTGTCGCCCGGCCAGACGCCGACCATCGACTTGTTGTCGGTCGGATTGCGTTGTGGCGTCATCGAGACGAACGACGGCGTGTTGACGAGCGGGACGATGATCACCGTGCCGGCTAGCTTGGCCGGATCGATTCTGGGAATCAGCCGCTGCATCGCGATGATGGTGGTGTATTCCGTGCCATGCTGGCCGGAGATGAGGGCGACAACCGGGCCGGGACGCGTCCCATGGATCACCGCGACGGCGATCGACATCCCGGAGTCAGAACCTGCCGGGACGACAATCTGGCCGGTGGCCATCGTCCCTCGGCGCGCGACGGCGGTACCAACGGTGAAGGTCGGTTGGTCCCCCTGCTGAGCCATTAGCGGAGAGACGAGGGAGACGAGCGCGGATGCAAGAGTGAGATATCGAGTCATGTCCGACACTACTTCCCGCGCCGACATTCCACAAGACGGCAACGGACGTTGTCGCGAGGCCCCAGGCAGGTAGTCACAACACTGGTACAGAACAAAGCAATTTCGGCGAGTTGTCACGAACGATACCCCGCTAGAACCCGCTTGCCGGCAGGCGTCAGCTCCGGTAGCGGCGGTAGCGATAGCACGCACATCCACGCACATCCACGCACATCACGCACGCTCCCGACCAGCAAAACTCAGCCCGGCACGGTCCTGTCTGTGCCGGGCTGGGCTTCGGGAGCAGGAGGTCCCGGGTGGAGCTGCGGCCGCTCCGCGGCCTCGCTCGCCTTTGGCTCCAAATCCCGGCGCTCCGATGAATCAGAACTGAATGCCCCGCTTGGGTCTCGCTGACCGGTGGGGTTTTCGCTTTTCGGGCTTACGCGCCGCAGGTGTCCGTTCAGGTGTCCGCAACGAAAAACGCGGTGTCCGTTCGTCAACCTTTGAACATTCGCTGTGCCGCTTGCACCGCGCGCATCGCATCCTCGCTTGGGCGCCGGTAACACTTCGCTACGGTCATGGGATATGTCCATGCGCTCACGTGGTAGAGAGCGTGCAATTCCACAGGCCGAAGCTCTGAGGAAAAGTCGCGGCGAAGCAGGCCCCACGTAGCAAGCACCGACCGCTACTCGGCCCTTAACGCAATGGTCGGCGCGATGCGCGAAGCGCGATGTGCCGGAAACCACGCGGCCGCGAGCACGACAATCAAGAGTGTCACCACGACGCCCCCAAGGACCACGGGGTCGGTCGCGGGTACCTGGTACAGCAGCGAGGCAATGGCGCGGCCGAGTACGATCGCCCCTGCTCCACCCAGGACAGTGCCGATCAGGGCGGCGCGGATTCCCTCTCCCACCACCATGCGAACGATGTCGGCGCGCTGCGCGCCAAGGGCCACCCTCACACCGATCTCCTTGGTGCGCTGCGACACGGAGTAAGAGAGCACCGCGAAGATCCCGGTCGCGGCGATGAGCAGTGCCAACAGGCCGAATGCCGTGAACGTGGAGGCGCCGAGCCGCCAGGATCGCAGTTGCGGCGCCACCTGTGCCGAAATCGGCTCGATGGTAGCGTACGGCAGGTTGCCCACCGATTGAACTTCGCGCCTCAGGGCTCCAGAGAGGCCAGACGTGGCCGCCCGTGCGCGGACGAAGATGGCCTGGATTGCTGGTGTCGAGATCTGAGCAAACGGGAGATAGTACAGCAGGCTCGCAGCATCGGTCACCGATCCCCGTTTGGCATCGGCTGCAATGCCCACCACGCGAGTACACGCCGTCGTGCTGTCTTCTCCGAGGTATAGACACCGGCCGATTGCCTCGTTGCCCGGCCAGACCAGTTTGGCAAAGGTCGCTCCGACGATCGCCACCTGGCCGCTGCCCACCACGTCGCCTGCCGTGAAATCGCGGCCGCGAAGCATCCGGATCCCCATGGTCGCGATGTATCCGGGCGTGACAACCTGGTAGTACGGTCCACCCGACTCGAGGTCAGGCATCGAATCACGCCCCTCGGCGCGCACCGTCTGAAAGAACGAGACGCCGAACGGCGTCCCCTGCGACACCGCGGCGCGTTCGACACCCGGCAACCGCTGGAACCGGTCAAGCAGACGAAGATACTGGTCGTTTCCCTGGCTTCTGGTCATCCCCGCAGCACGCAGGTTCATCGAGACACTCAGCACCCGGTCAGCATCGAATCCGAGATCAATTCCCTGCGCCTTGCGCAGTGACCCCACGAACAGACCGGCGCCGACGAGCAACACCAGCGTCAACGCGACCTGGATCACGAGCAACGCCGTGCGGGTGCCCCCGCCCTGCCCGGTTGTGCCGTGACCTCCGCCCTTGAGCGCTCCCACCAGATCAGCGCGGCCCGCCTGAACCGCCGGCGCGACCCCGGTCAACGCCGTAGTGAGAAGCACCCCGGCCACGGTAAAGAGCAGGACCCGGCCCTCGACCATCGGAGCGTCCGCCGGCAGTGTTGGCAGAAGGAAACTTCTGGCGACCTTCCCGGCCCAGAGCGCCAGGATGACCGCGCTGATGCCACCAGCCGTCGCCAGCACGAACGCCTCCAGCAGAAGGAGGCGGACCAGGCCCCCGCGCCCAGCACCCAGGCTCGCCCGCACCGCGAGCTCGCGGCGCCGGCGTACGGCACGAACCAGCATCAGGTTTGCGACGTTGGCGCACCCGATGAGCAGCACGACGGCAGCGACCACTCCGATCCAGAGCGCCACCTTCGCATCACTCGACATCTCGCCCGGGCGGCGCGCCTCTTGAATCGGTCCCAGCCGCACCTGCGCGGTGGAATCGCGACTCGGGCCTTCGGACAGCACGCCGCGGCGGTACGCGACGGTCGCCTGCGCCGCCGCAGTTTCGACCGCAACGTCGGGCCGCAACCGGGCGATCGTCGAGATCCAGGAGACATTTCGGCTGCCGATCGCCTCTGGTGGCGCAAAATCGGCTTCAGCGGCCGGGTGAATCGGGAGAAACAGGTCGACTCCGGCAATGTCGATTCCATTGAACCCCTTCGGTCCAATCCCGATGACGGTGTAAACGCCCTTGCCGATCGGCAGCGCGCGGCCGATGACCGTCGAATCACTTCCGTAGTGTTGCTGCCAAAAACGGTAGGTCAGTACGGCGACTCGATCGCCGCCCGTGCGGTCCTCCGTATCCGTGAACAAGCGACCCAGTGCGGGCTGGATCCCCAACATCGGGAAATACTGATACGATACGGCCGCGACATTCACGTCCCTGGCGTCAGCGCCTCGTCCCAATTCGACCGAGATCACCCTGACCACCGCCGCCACCTGAGCAAATGCCGGAACATGATCCCGCAGGTCGAGGTAGGTCGGAAATGTGGCGCCGGCACCGGTAAAGATTCCCTGCGCGCCAAAGTCTCGCCGGACGTACACTCGCGCGATCCGACCCGGGTCCGTCACTCCAGCCGGGGAGCGCAGAAAGAGCGTGTCAACGACGCCGAACATCGTGGCATTGATGCCAATGCCAAGCGCGAAGGTGACCACGACGCCAATCGTGAAGAACGGACTGTGTCGCAACGCGCGCAGGGCATAGCGAAGATCCTGCCGCAGGCGTTCAAACCAGTGCCACGTCCATGCATCCCGCGCCCGCTCGCGGGCGATGGCGACATTGCCGAACGCGCGGCGCGCGACGTGCGCCGCGTCCTCTGGCGCCATTCCACGTGCGATGTGGCGCTCAGTGTCCTGCTCAAGGTGAAACCGCAACTCGTCGGTCAGGTCCTGCTCCGCAGCCTCGCGATGCACAAGGGCGCGAAGCCGAACCATGAAGGAGGCAAACACGGCTGGAGTCTCCCGACTAGGTGAACTTGAGGATGCGTCCTAGCGCCCGCGCGAACCGATCCCACGATGCGCGTTCGGCTTCGAGCTGCTCGTGCCCGGAACGAGTCAGCTCGTAATAGCGCGCGCGCCGGTTATTCGCGGAAACCGACCAGCGTGCCTTGACCCATCCCTGGGCTTCGAGTCGGCGGAGGGCTGGATACATCGAGCCATAGTTGACGTCGAGCACTCCCCGCGATACGGCCTGGATGGACTGCGTGAGCTCCCAGCCATTCGCCGGTCCCGACTGGAGGAGCCGGAGCACGATGAGGTCCAGCGTTCCCTGCAAGAGATCGGTCTTCCGCTTCGCCAAGGAGATTCCCCTAGATAGACAATAGGTGCACGATACGGCTCGCCCTCTAGATTGTCAATAGGACGACGGCCTCTCGCGGCAGCGTGAAGCCAGAGTAACTTCAAGCATGTCCTTTGATCTCCAACCCATCTTGAACGGCGAACTTCTCCGACTCCGGCCGCTTCGACCGGACGACTTTCACGACCTCTTCGCGGTGGCATCAGATCCGCTCCTCTGGGAGCAGCATCCTGCAAGCGATCGCTACGAGGAAGAGGCCTTCAGCCAGTTCTTTCGTGAATCCCTGAAAGCCGGTGGAGCGTTGATCGCGACGAATGCCAAGGATGGCCGCGTCATCGGATCGTCACGGTTCCACGGATACAACGAGGACAACAGCGAGATCGAAATCGGCTGGACGTTCCTGGCCCGGTCGCATTGGGGCGGCGCCTACAACCGGGAAATGAAGCGGCTCATGCTGCGGCACGCCTTCAAATTCGTGAACAGCGTCGTCTTTCTCATTGGTCCCCAGAATCTCCGCTCGCAGAAGGCCATCGAAAGAATCGGCGCCGTTCGCGTGGGATCACGACTCGACGGGGGAGGGCGAGACAGTCTTGTCTACCAAATCACGGCTTCGGAGCGCACCTTCCCGTAGGAACGACACGACAACGGCGGGCGGTGCCACCCGGCGCCGAACTTCGTCCTGTTCATCGTCAGGCAAGGACTAGTAGACCAGCCCGTATATCGGCTTGACGACCAGGTTCTGGATCATGAACTCCATCCCTCCGCACCAGGCGACGGAGAAGTGCCCCTCGTCGAGGCCTCGGCTTAAGGTCGATGGAGCCCTGAGGACCGCCCGCACCTCGGACCCTGCGCCGCTTCATCACGACGCAGACTGACCAACTACCCGCCGCCGGTAGCGGCGGTAGCGATAGAACGCACAGCCACGCACATCACGCACGCCCCCACGCAGCAAAGTCCGCCCCCGCACGGTCCAGACTGTGCGGAGGCGGGCTTCGGGAGCAGGAGGTCCCGGGTGGAGCTGCGGCCGCTCCGCGGCCTCGCTCGCCTTTGGCTCCAAATCCCGGCGCCCCGATCGTTGGTCATGAGTCGTGAGTGAAAACGCCGCCCCGGAGATGGGGCGGCGTTTTCGCTACCGGGTAGCGATAGGCTCCGTATTGGGCGTGCCGTCAGCTCCAACCAGCCTCCTCAATCGCGCGTCACGCGCCGCGATTGCATCCACCAGCTTCGTCGCATGTTGTGCCACCCGGTACTCGACGACATCGGCCCGGGCGATACTAGTGCTCCTCGATGATGATGATCGGCTCCTTCTCCTTCTCGACCGTGCGCTCAGTCTTGACGGTCGTCTCTTCCTTGTATTCGCTGTTAAGGGCCCCATCGGAGTCTTGCTTGGTCTCGGTCTTCACTTCGGTGGTCTTGGTGTATTTTTTCGCGTCGGTCATTGGTCGGTCTCCCGTCATGGTGGTGGACTTCCGTTCAGGGAGACGGCGGAGCCCGAATCCGAGACACTGTGCGAGCCATGATCCAGTAGGCGTCACCCGTTGATGGAAACTCAATTGGGAGGACGCATGCGCTTCATCAAGACGCTACTCGCTTCGCTGGGCCTGATGCTCCTGACGACCGTGAACGCCATGGCCATGGCGCTGCAGGATCCGTCGATCAAGGTGAATGTCCATACCGACGAGACCAACACGACCTGGTACACCAGTCCCGCGGCGCTCGCGATCGGTGGCCTGGTCGTGCTGCTGATCATCGTGCTGGCCGTCATGGCAGGCCGAAGAAAGGGAAGCACCACCACGGTTATTCGGTAGCGACACGGCCAAGGGCTGCTGTTGTTGGTCATGAGTCGTGAGGGAAAACGCGGCCCCGAAGAAGGGGCGGCATTTTCGCCACGTGCCGAACGCATCACAGCGCGATCCGCCGCATCACTACCGTCAGTGGATCGCAATTCCCCAGACACATCCGATGGTGTTGATGGTTGAATTGGTGTAGGTCGCCGAAGGGGCGAGCGTCGAGCTGAACGGGGTCGTTGCGGTTGGATACGATCTGATGCCGGCGCCGTTGCTCGGCGCTCCGCAATCTGCGACGAAGAGGTTCCCCGCAGCATCGAACGCAAACGCCGCTTCATAGTTCTGCGTGCCAAGTCCGGTTGGGTCAACGATGTTCGGCAATGCGCCGCTGACGAGATTGTTGCTGTTGAACCGGACGATCGACGTCTGACCGCCGTTGGGGTGGTTCGACGCATACAGATTCCCTTGCGCATCGAAGATCAGCCCGCCGGGACCGGTGAGGCCGTTGAGGTAGAACGCGGGGACCGACGCGGAAGTGACCGGCGCTGTGAAGACCGCGATCGAGTTCGTGCCGGTGCTGCCGAGATTCGGGACATATACGTTGCCGGCGGCATCGACGGCGTTCCCCGTAGGATGGCTGAAGCCGGGGAGCGACAGCGTCACCGACGGCACCAGGGCTCTACTTGCCGTAAACGGCGGGGTGAACATGTACTCGAGGTGGTTGGCATAGTCCGATGCCCACAGATTGCCGGCGTGGTCGAAGGAGAAAAAGTCGATCCCCGAAGCCGGCAGGTTGAACAGCAGAGCCGGCGTGCTGGCAGGAGTCACTGGCGGAATGAAGACGGCGGCCACGATTCCGCCTGCCTGCGGAGAGCTGATGACCCACAGCCTTCCGGTGGCGTCGAAGGTCATCCCGGCCGTCTGTCGCAGCGTGGTGCTCAGTGGCACATTCGTCACCGTCGAACCGGCCGTCAGCGGCAGGGTCGCCAGCGCGATCTGGGGAGTCGCTGCCTGACCGTCGAACAACGACCAGTAGATGGTTTGCGCAGGTACCGGCGTCACGGTGAGCAGCGCCCCGCCGCTTTGCCCTTCGCTGGTCGCGGTAATCGTGCTGGTCCCCACCGCCGCCGTGGTGATGACGCCGGTGCCGCTGACTGCGGCCACCGTCAAGTTCGATGATTGCCACGTCACGGTGCGACCGAGGAGCACATTGCCGCTGGCATCCTTCAGCACCGCCGTGGCCTGGTCGCCGACCGTCCCGAGGATGATGGAGCTGGCGGCGAGCGTCACGGTGACCGTGGCGACGGGTACTGGGGTCACCGTGAGTAGCGCCCCGCCGCTCTGGCCTTCGCTGGTCGCGGTGATCGTGCTGGTCCCCACCGCCACCGTGGTGAGGACGCCGGTGGCACTCACCGTGGCCACCGTGGTGGTCGACGACTGCCACGTCACCGTACGACCAACCAGCACGTTGCCGCTGGCATCGATCAAGTACCTGGCGGTACGCCCCCGACGGGCGCTGGGCCAACCCTTTGTCTGGCCACGTAACTCCCCGGCTCCGGCGAGCGAAACGCGATCGCGAGCCGGTTCCAGCCATTGATCGCGATGACCACCATGGCGAGGTTCCCGAGTTCAGGCGCGGTGAAGAGGCCGCTCGCTTCCTCGTACACATCGTCCGGCACGCCGCGCGGGCCGAGCGGCGTCAGCGCTTCCGTCCACGCGAGCGCCGCACGTTCACGGGCCGAATAGCAGGGCGCCTCGCGCCATGCCGCGAGCAGGTCGAGCCGCTGCTCTGATTCGCCGGCGGCGCGCGCGTCCTTGCAGTGCATGTCGAGACAATAGGCGCAGCCGTTCAGCTGTGACGCGCGCACCTTCATCAGCTCGAGCAGCGATCGTTCGAGCCCGCACCCACGCACGTACGTCTCGATACCGAGCATCGCCTGATAGGCGCCGGGCGCAGCATCGGCATAGTTCAGTCGTTCGCTCATCTCTTCCTCCCGCCAACTGGCGACAATCTATCGGTCAGCCACCTCGACCCGGCCCTGCGTATGACATGCATCACGGCGAACCAACGGACCCCGCCGCCACATTACGAACATTCCACCCGGCTGCACGCCGGATGTTCCATCACCAATGAGAGGTCACATGCCGCATCTGACACAACTCGATCCCACCATGACGATCAACGAGATCATCGCACGATACCCGGCGCCCCGATGAATCAGATATGCTCGCCCCGCCTGCGTTTGGTGCGCCGGTGGGGGTTTTGCATTCCGGAACTTGCTCCGTTTGGTGTCGGTTGCAATTTCGACAGTGCAAGTGGTCACGTCCGTCTTCGCCGAGACTTTGCCTCGCCCGCCTTGTAGTTGACTCTCGCGTCGCGATTGAGCCCGCGCTCCTGCTGAATCGCCGGCGAGCTTCCTGGCACCGGCCGGCCGAGCGCCATCCGCAGCCCGCGCCACTTGGTCTTGATATCGGCCAGAAGATGAGACGGCGGCTGGTAGCCGTACGCGCGATACTGATTGGACCGCACCCTTCCCTTGACCGCAACATGTGCGGCGAAGGCATCAGTCCAGGCATCGAAGGCTTCCATCACCAACGGATCGCGTTCCATGTGCTCCGCTTGATTGTCGCTGTACTTCTCGCCATTGCCAAACTCGACGTACCGCCAAAGGGCGTCCGGCACTTCAATGCCACTATACCGGCACTGCCAAACCAATGGTGCGTAGGTATCACGCATGTTCTGGAATGGTTCGTCGTCGGGATCGAAGTAATCCGGATGTCGCAGAATCCTGGGCCGGCCCGCACTGTCGAGCTCATCGCCGCCACCATCACCGTAGCAAAAGAAGCCTGCCGACCGGCCCTCGAGGTGGTTCTGGCTCAGCGCCTCCCATTCGGGTGCATGTTCGAGGCGGATGGCGAGTTCCTGGTCCTTGTGGGCAATGAGATCCTCGCGGGGGTTTCCGCCGTTCATGCATACCAGCCGATCGAACATCGCCTTGAGGTTGCTGCTCGCGCTGTACCAGTTCACCGGCCCTATGATCGCCCACGCGTCGGCCAGATCGAGGCGGGCGTACAGATCGAGATCCCACATCAGGTCGGGCTGACCGCGGCTGTTCTTCGCATAGCAGTTGCACGGCCAGACGCAGAGCGCCATCGACGTCGAGATGCATCCATTACAGGTCTGGATCTTCTTCCGGTTCCACACGTTGCCAAGGTCCTCGACGTCGACCTCCCATTCCGCTGGCAATCGATCGGCCATGCGAAACATCAGCGCGCGCGCCTTCGAATCGATGCCGGGACAGTCGTACTGACGCCGGTTCGATCCGGCAAGAAGAAGCACTCGGAAGGGCCGGTCTTCGAGCGGCAGCTTTCCGTTCTCGTCGTTGGGATTCATTGGCTCACACCTGGTTGACGATGCGACACGTTGGCCTTCCGGCGGTTCGCATGCCACGGAGACCCCCGCAGGAAGCCCGCGTGCACATCACCCAGCCTCGTTGCCTGATTCACGCGCTCCCCTCCCCCAGAGGATCGCACCGTGTCAAAGCCGGAACGTGGGTTCCGCGGGCCGACCGTCGTCACTATCACCAGTATCGCATCGGCGGAGATCCGGAATTCTCCCGGCACGCTGCCCGCAGATTCGTACCCGAACCCAGAGCTCAGCTATGCCGAACATCTTCACCAGTTGCCTGATCGTTGCCGCAATGATCGCTGGCCCAGGGGCATCGATCGCGATTGCAACACCAAGCCGTCGGCCGGCCATCGTCCGAAGTCCGATGACAACTGCCGCATTTCACGATGCGATGCGGAAGCTGTGGGAAGATCACGTGATGTGGACGCGTCTGTATATCATCAGCGCCGTTGGCGGCCAGCCGGATGCCAAGCTGGACCTCGACCGCTTGATGCAGAATCAGGTCGACATCGGCAACGCCGTTGTCCTGCAAGCGATGTCGCCCGTGTCTATGGCAGCACCAGCACTGAGACGTGCGATGGGTACCGCGCCGTGTGCCAGACGCGGTGCTCCTGCGCCCGGAAGTCGGACGGCGTCGCGTCGAAGATATTGGGCAGAAACGTCTGCGGGTTGCGGTCGTAGAGCGGGAACCAGGTACTCTGTACCTGCACCATCAGCCGATGGCCGTTCAGAAAACGATAAAGCTGCTCATGGAGGTCGACGTTGAAGGGGGTGACGGTATTGGCGGGGATCGGAGTCGCCTGGCTGAAGCCCTTCCAATAGCGGCCGCGCATGATGTCCGCGTTGACGATCAGCTGATAGCCGCCGAGGCCCGGTCGATCGGGAACGCTATCGGGGTAGACGTCGATGAGCTTGACGACCCAATCGGCATCGGTGCCAGTGGTGGAAGCGAAGAGATGGGCGACGACGTCGCCAGCGATCGTCAGGTCCTCCGTCAGCGGCGCCGACTCCCAGGTCCGCATGTCGGAGCGGCCGCGAACGAAACGCTGGTCCCGCTCCAGCCATGTGCGCCAGCCTGTCCCGTCGTCCGGACGAGGCAAGTAGGGAATCGGGTTCGCCGGATCGGAGGTGTAGGCGTCGAATTCCGATGTTCGGACCTGGCCGGGCCCCGGCGCCCCCTTGCCGAGCGCGGTGGATGCCGGCGGGTCGAAGGAAAGTGTCCCGCTCTCGCGCAGATAGATGTTGCGCGGCTCGGCATTCCGTGGCGGCCACGCGTCGAACTTGTGCCACCGGTTCTCGCCCGTCTCGAACGCCCACGCCTCCGGGAAGCGCCCGTCGCCCTTGCCATGCAGATAGTAGGCGAACCAGGGCCGCTGGATCTGCTCGCGGAAATAGTCCGCCGTGTTGCTCCCGAACCGGATCGGCCCGAGCGAATCGCCACCTCGCTGCGCCCACCCGCCATGAAACCACGGACCGAGGACGATCCGGTTCACACTGTCTTTGTCCGCCCGTTCGACGGTGTGATACGCGAGCTGCGGTCCGAGGATGTCCTCCTGGTCCCACCAGCCGCCGACGAATAGCATCGGCACCTCCGGCCTGATGAGCACGCGCTGCATCGCCCTTGACTGCCAGTAGTCATCCCAGGACGGGTGGGTGCGGAAACCGACCCACGATGGTAATTGTGCGACGCCCGTCGCCGTTGCAATCGAGGCCAGTGTTGCGGATCGGAGGTAGAAATCGAATTGATCGTGATCGGGGATCGACGGGTCCTTCCCGCCTTCGACGTACGCCGTGTATGCCACCCCTTGCGTCTCCCGGAACGCTCCCTGGTGGAAGAAGTCGTCTCCCAGCCACGTATCGGTCGTCGGTGCCTGGGGTGAGATCGCCTTGAGCGCGGGGTGCGCGTTGACGCCGGCCAAGCCGGCGAGCCAGCCGCGATATGAGATTCCCAGCACCCCGACCTTGCCATTGTTGTCCGGCAGGTTCTTCACGAGCCAGTCGATGGTGTCGTACGCGTCGGTGGACTCGTCCGTCCCGGTCGGATTGTGCGGATCAGCCTGCGCCCGGTTCGTGACAAACGTTCCCCCGGAGCCGTACCGCCCGCGGATGTCCTCGGTCACGAACATGTAGCCATCCTCCGCGAGTTCCTTGTAGGCGGTCGGTACGGCTGCCGTCGGGAACTCCACCGCAGCATTGAACGGTGTGCGGATGAGCAGGATCGGGAGGGGCCGTGTGGCACCTTTCGGGATCAGTGCGATGGCGAAGAAGCGGGTGCCGTCGCGCACCGGGATGGTGAGCTTGCGGCGCTCATATCCGCCCGCCTGCCGCTGGTAGACTCGCTTGACCGCCACGAAGGTCGCAATGGACAGTACGACGGCGAGCAGAATGCGGCTTGTGCGGCGCACGGGACTTTCTCAGGTGAGTGGGCGGGATGCCCTAATAGATACGTGGGAAAAGGAGTGACCGCGAGTTCCGGAAGGCATCATCGAGTCAAATGGCTGAGACCGAGCGACGGCGACGAGAAGCCTACGGACCTACTCTGGAGTTGGCCCGGTTTCGTGGAGACCCCAACGCTTAGCATCGTGACGCCCGGGACCGCGCGAAGGTCCGACGCAAACCTCGAACGGCCCGGACGCTAGCGAATGTACGCCTTCACCACATCCATGAGTTCCTGCGCCGCCCGCGCCTCGGCGGAGGTGGGCCGACGGTCCGGGTCCACCATGTGGTAGCGGATGTGGCCCTCAACGACCTCGGCCATGAGGCTGTCCATGGCACCCCGCGCTGCCGATATGAGGCTCATGATATCGGAACAATCCTTCTCGTCCTCAAGCGCGCGCTGGACGGCCTGCACTTGACCGACGAGGCGTTGGGTACGTCGGACCAGTTTTCCTTTGTCTCGGACAGTGTGCGCCACGGTTCCTCGGGAAGTTGGGTATGGGATCGGAGGCATCAGGCGGCCGACGGGCACCGATTGCCGGATCACCTGAAAACGGCCCGATGCATGACGGGCCGTTCGGTCCGTCAGCGCAATGTTACGGAAATGTGACCGTGACGGGACTCGCGCGACAAGTCGGCCAAGTGTCGGTGAGCGTCCTTCAAGGCGGCGCCACGCTCGACCCGGACTGCGAGCAGTCGCCGGGCCACTCGCGCGGGGAATCGTCGGCGCAATGCGACGGTGGCACGAAGGACATCGGCGACGGCTTGCTGGTGACGGTGGGGTACGCCGTCGACGAGCCACCGGGTCAGTTCGGGGCGTGCGAGGCCCAGGAGCGGCGCGAGATCCTCGATACTGACCAGCATAAGCCGCGCTGCTTCCGTCGCCATTGCAAGGCATCGTCGGGCGCGCATCGCGGCGACGGCGCTTCGGTTCGCCCGGTAGCTGGCGACTCCAAATGTCGTGATCGTAGCCCCCGCCGTGAGCAGGAGAACCCGCGCCGAAACCAATGGAACCCCGACCGACGCGAGGCCCTGGTTCATGATTGTCGATAGCATACCCGGCATGGTATCCGATACAATACCCCCGTTGGTATCCAAAGCAAGGGCGAACGCCTTGACATGGTGTCCGGCTAGCCCCTAGACTGCGCCCGTTCGCAGCGCCCGACGGTCAAGCGCGGCAACAGCGGATTCTCGGTAGGCGAGGCTCCCGCGCAGCACACAGGCCACTGCCCGGCGACATCGAAAGAGGTCGATCCGCGGTAGAACAGGCACTCCCGTCAAGGGTTTGCCCAACGTGGCTGAGACGGTACGCCGTTTCTCACGGTGCGCGGTGCCAAAACTCATACGAGCGAGCGCACCATGACCCAGCCCTCCAGCGGCGCCGCCGCCCCGGCGCAGAATCGCCGCCCCGCAAACAGCGGAACACAAGCGGTGGGCGACGCCTTACAGCGCATCGCGTGGCTGGATGCCGACGCGGCGCTCAGTTCGCTCGACACCAAGCTTGCAGGGCTGCTCGACGAGGAGGTTGAGCGTCGCCGGGAGCAGTTTGGCCGCAATGAGGTCGCGCACGAAAAGCCGCCCGCGTGGTACATGCAACTCGCGCACGCGTTCGCGAACCCGTTCAACATCCTGCTCGCCACCCTGGCGACCGTCTCCGGTCTGACCGGTGACACCGAAGCGGTCATCGTCATCGGCCTGATGGTGCTGCTGAGCACCGTCGTGCGGTTCACGCAGGAATTCCGGTCCCAGACCGCGGCGCAGGCGCTTCGCGCTTTGGTCAGCACGAGCACTGCCGTTGAGCGGGATGGCGACGAGTTCGTGGGCAACCTCCCGCCGATGCGTCGGCGCGAGATCCCGATGGATGAGTTGGTGCCCGGCGACATCGTTTACCTGTCGGCCGGCGACATGGTCCCGGCCGACGTTCGTTTGCTCACGGCAAAAGACCTTTTCGTCAGCCAGTCGTCGCTGACCGGCGAGGCGCTCCCGGTAGAGAAAATGGATCGAGCTGCCGAACCGTCCGCCCCGATGGGGCTGACCGAACTGCCGACGATCTGTTTCATGGGCACGAACGTCGTGAGCGGCACCGCCACGGCTGTGGTCGTGGCGACCGGAGGCAATACCTCGTTCGGCTCGATGGCGAAGGGGCTGGTGGGCCAGCGCGTGACGACGGCCTTCGATGTCGGGGTGAGCAAGGTCAGTTGGCTCTTCATCCGGTTTATCGTCGTCATGGTGCCGATTGTGTTCCTGCTCAACGGTCTGACCAAGCACAACTGGTTGGAGGCCCTTCTATTCGGTCTCGCCGTCGCGGTCGGCCTCACGCCCGAAATGCTGCCGATGATCGTCACGACGAACCTCGCCAAGGGCGCCGTGACGATGGCGCGGCACAAGACCATCGTGAAGCGACTCAGCGCGATCCAGAACTTCGGCGCTATGGACGTGCTCTGCACCGACAAGACCGGTACCCTCACGCAAGACAAGATCGTGCTGGAGCGATACATCAACGTCGTCGGCGAACTCGATGACGCGGTGCTCTCGCTCGCGTACCTCAACAGCTATTACCAGACGGGACTAAAGAATCTGCTGGATGTGGCGGTGCTGGAGCACGGCGAGGTCAAGGCGGAACTCGCCGTCGACAAGGCCTATGCCAAAGTGGATGAAATCCCCTTCGATTTCACGCGACGCCGGATGTCGGTCGTGGTCGACCGTCGGCATGAGCAGCATGAACTCATTTGTAAGGGGGCAGTTGAGGAGGTACTCGCCGTATGCCAATCCGTGCGAGACGAGGACCGCATCACGCCGCTGACTGCCGGGCGCATCAAGGTGGCGAACGACGTCGTTGCCGAACTCAACGAGGATGGCTTTCGCGTCGTCGCCGTCGCGTACCGGGACTTCGATCCAGGTCATGGGGCGTACACGGTGGGCGACGAGTCGGATCTCGTACTCGCCGGGTTTGTCTCCTTCCTCGACCCGCCGAAGGACAGTGCCGCACCGGCGCTCAAGGCGCTCGCGTCGCACGGAGTCACGGTCAAGATTCTGACCGGCGATAACGACCTCGTCTCGCGTAAGGTCTGTCGCGATGTCGGGTTGACCGTCGACCACATCGTACTCGGCAGTGAACTGGTTGGCCTCGACAATACTCAGCTTGGTGAGGTCGCCGATCGCGGTGTCGTGTTCGCCAAGCTGACGCCCGACGACAAGGTGCGCCTGGTCCGAGCCCTACGTGCCCGAGGACACACGGTCGGCTTCATGGGCGACGGGATCAATGACGCCGGTGCGCTGCGGGAGGCGGATGTTGGCATTTCCGTCGATTCCGCGGTCGACATTGCCAAGGAGTCCGCCGACATCATTCTGCTCGAAAAGAGCCTGATGGTCCTGGAAGAAGGCGTCCTTGAAGGCCGCAAGACGTTCGGCAACACGATCAAGTACATCAAGATGACCGCCAGTTCGAATTTCGGAAACGTGTTCAGCGTGCTGCTCGCGAGCGCCTTCCTGCCCTTCCTGCCGATGCTGCCGATCCAGTTGCTGACGATCAACCTGCTTTACGATCTCTCGCAGACGTCGATCCCGTGGGACGACATGGACCCCGAATACCTCACTGTGCCAAGAAAGTGGCGCGCGGACGACATCGGCCGGTTCATGCTCTTCATCGGGCCGACGAGTTCAGTATTTGACATCGCGACGTTCGCCATCATGTGGTTCGCTTTCGGCGCGACAACTCCCGCGCACCAGTCACTCTTCCAGTCAGGCTGGTTCATCGAATCGTTGTTCACGCAGACACTGATTGTTCACATGATCCGCACCGCGAAGATTCCGTTCTTGCAAAGCCGCGCGACCTGGCCAGTGCTGGCGCTCACGGCCGTCATCATTACCTGCGGCATTGCGTTTCCCTTCCTGCCGCTGGGGCGCAAACTGGGATTGGAAGCACTGCCGGGGAGCTATTTCCTCTGGCTGGTTGCGATCATGGTCTGCTATATCGCGCTCGTACAGGTGATGAAGCGGTGGTACATCCGCCGCTTCGGGACCTGGCTGTGATCCGGCGAATTTCAACGATCACGGGGTTGGCGTGCGCGCCAGGCGTAGTGCGTGCGCAGGCACCGGCATGTCAGTCCCGCACGCCGCGCATCGTTGGTGCCCAGGCGACGTTCATCCGGCACCACCTCTTTCCATTTCAGAGCCCGTATGCTGGCCCGATGAGTCTCGTCAGTACCGGCGACCAGCAGCTGAGCCAAAGCCATGGCCTCTATGGCGGCATCTGCCTGGGCGCTGGAATCGCTATCGAGTAGCGGTCGGCGCTTCGGAGAGCCTGGTGGGAAGAGCCGACCGGCGAATTCAAACTGCCGTCGCGAGCGGTGATCGCGTTGCCCAGCCTCGCGGCCGCGGCGTAATGGCACACCGACCTGGTTGCTCAACCGAGCGCGGGTCGAGGGGAACTCGACCGACGCGAACGAATTTGCGGCGGCGCTGAAGGCGGCTGGACCCGGCCGACGCCCTATTTCCACGTTGCCGCGCCCGAGCCGCTGATGATCCCGCCACCTCCGTTGTCGATCTCGAACGAGTAACCCACGAGATAATTGCCGTCGGACAACGGCTCCACCGAATCAATCGTCAGGATCCCGGTACCCACGGGATTCCTCTGGCTGCTGTTCGGGTCATCCGGGTGATCGAGATCGGTGCTCAGCAGCAGGTTCCACTGGCCCGGAACCGGGAAGCTGCCGCTCGGCACCTTGGAGAACGTCTGACCCTGACTGAGAAACGCTCCGGGCTGGACATCGATGGAAAGCAGGACCCCGGGAATGGTTGGCGTGTGGTCGAATTGCGCAGCAAGGACATCCAGCCCCGGTCCTCCCGCGTTCGGTACCCTTCCCCCCAGAAAATCCGTGTACTTAGGGTAGTTGCCGTCGGGCGGCGTGGAGAGGGGATCCCACGGGCCCGTGATGGAGAATTGTATGAACTCGTCGGGATCGACGTTGATCTGCGCCGACGCCTTGCCAAGCAGTTTGTTGTTTGCGTCGGCTACCTGGACGTTAAGCGTGTCGGTCCCCTTCCGTATCGCCGTGTAGACCAGCGTCGGGACGGTCGTGGTCACCAGGTTCGTGACGCCGATGGAGCCAGCGGTCCCCGTCAGCGTCCAGATGTACTGCACGCCAGCGGGCAGCGACGCATCGACCGTCACGGTGAAAGTCTGCTGCTTGCCAATCGCCAGCCCCTTCACCACCGGAGTGATCGTTGTCTTCGGCAGAACCGACACCGTCACACCGGTCTTGGCGACCTGGGCCTTGTGGCCGCCGGCGACGTCGAACACCAGGACCTGGACCCCGATCGGGTTCTTGTCGTCGGACGTGGTGATCAGGTTGACGGTGGCCTGCCGCGTGTTGATGGCCTTGCCGGTATTGACTTCTCCCACCGCGGAGAAGGTCGCGTCCTGGGAGTCGCTGCTCCAGTCGAATTCGTACGTGCTGGTCAGGTCCGGCGAGAGGACGACCGTCAGCGCGACCTCATCGCCCGGCAGGAACGACGGATCCGGCGGCGTGATCGTCACCAGGGACTTGGACAAGAGCGCGGTCCACAGCACGCCGCGGTCCGCGTTGTTCAGATCGTCGAACAGCTTGCCGACATTGCCACTCTTGAGGCCGAGCAAGGAACCCGAGAGTTTCAGCACAAAATTTCCCGCGGTATTCACACCCGTGCGCCAGTCCGTGGTGCTCATCTGCTGCAGCGCTTGCGCGCCGACAGAATCCATGATGGTCGGGGCGATTCCATGGTACTGGTCGGCGAGCCCCGCGTCGTTGAGCATGCTCGCCATGGTGGCGTTGAACTGAGAGAGGAACACCGTTTTCGCAGGTGGCAACGCCGGCGTTCCCGGGAAAGGATTTCCCGCGAACGACTTGGTGGCGAGGCCAGCAACGTCGAGGTTGGGCGACGTCTGCAGGATCGAACCGAAGCCGGTCATTTCGAGCAGCGTCGCGTAGACGAGGTCGCAGAAGTAGGTCCGGGCGAACATCGCGTCGATCGCGCCGTTCCATACCGGCACCTGATTCGCATACCGTGTCGCGCTGAAAAAGCTGGGAACCACGCCCTTCGAACTCGGACCGAGGATGACGACCTCAAACGTGGTCTGGTCGGAGGCCCCGTCGAGCGCCAGCGGGATCGGATCGATGGTAAAGGCCTTGAAGGGCACCGGCTCCAGGAGGAACGATTTCAGCTCGGTGATGGTCGTGAACGTCGTGGGCTCGCCGAGGCTGATAGGCCCCGCGACGAGCCTGGCCGGCGAGATATCCGTCGTGGTGCCCGCCGTCTGGGTTTGCGTTTCATACACGTAGGCCTTGACCGGCCGGCGATAGGAGTTCGAGATCTTCACGCCGACGATCGTGGGGTCCGGTCGCACGCTGACGCCGCTCTGGTCGGTGACCGGAGTGACGGTGAGCGTCGGTGGGTCCTCCAGATGGGCGGCGCCAGAAACCGTCCTCGCCGCCCCGGCGATGAGCGCATCCAGGGCGGTGTTCAAGGCCGACGCGACTTGCGCATCACCGTTGACAATGGCGAGCGGCGAGGACGCGATGCGCTGCGCGACTACTCCCCCGAGCGTATCCATGGCGGGATCGGCATTGAGCAGCGCCAATATCTGTGACTTCACCGTGGCCGGCAGGAACGGCCCGCCGATCGCGAACCAGGTCAGCACCACTCCGGTGCTGCGCGGCGTGATCGGCTGCGAGCCCGGGATGGTGGGATCGAGAAACCCGGCCATGATCCCGTTGCCATTGGCATCCGTCACCAAGGCCAGGGTCGGAGCATTGGGCGATACGCCTGCACTGAACGTGGCCGCCGAGCCAAGCGCCACCGTCTGTCCCATCGTCTTCAGCGACAACGAGTTCAGCGAGAGTCCGGATCCGACTGGCAGGGAGACGGTCCCGGTAACCGGACTCAGCCCGGTCGGCGGCGGGGGCGGTGGCGGGCCGGTTGTGGTCCCGCTGCTGCATCCCGCCAGCCCCATCGCCACGCTGGAGAGGAGGACCACGACCTCCCGCCGCGTAAGCCCGTTGGCGGCGAAGAGCTGGCCGTCGTGATCCTTACGTTCCAGCGGGCCCGACTGCGCCTCGCCAAGCTCATCCGAGTGGATCATCCGTGCCGACCTACTTCCAGGTAGCGACACCGGAGCCGACAATCCTGCCGCCGCCCTGGTTGTCGATGGTGAAGGAATATTGCGCAATCAACCGGCCGTCCTCTGCCTCTGTCAGCGAATCAATCGTCAAGCTTCCCGTCCCCGCCGGCGTGAACTGGAAATGAGGATTGTAGAGGTCGGACGCGAAGTTCATATTGAACTGGCCGGCGAGAGGCGGCTGATCCACGGCCGACTTGGTGAACATCTGGCTGGTGCTGATTGGCGCGCCGGCCTGTACGAACAGGCCGAGCAAGACGCCGATCGTCTGGTCAGCACCGATATCGTAGCTCACGAACACGCCGTCGAGTGCGACGCCGAACGGGGATGTTGCCCGTCCACCGGGCAGCCCAGGGAACGAATAGCTGCCATCCGGCGCCGTCTTCGTGGGGTCCCACGTCCCGGAAATCACGAAGTCGATCACCTCGTCGGGATCGACGTTGATCTGCGCCGACGCCTTGCCAAGCAGTTTGTTGTTTGCGTCGGCTACCTGGACGTTGAGCGTGTCGGTCCCCTTCCGTATCGCCGTATAGACCAGCGTCGGAACCGTCGTGGTGACGAGGTTCGTGGCGCCGATGGAGCCGGCGGTCCCCGTCAGCGTCCAGATGTACTGCACGCCAGCGGGCAGCGACGCATCGACCGTCACGGTGAAAGTCTGCTGCGCGCCAATCGCCAGCCCCTTCAACACCGGAGTGATCGTTGTTTTCGCCAGCACGGTCACCGTCACACCGGCCTTGCCGACCTGGGCCTTGTGGCCGCCGGCGACATCGAACACCAGGACCTGCACCCCGATCGGGTTCTTGTCGTCGGTCGTGGTGATCAGGTTGACGGTGGCCTGCTGCGTGTTGATGGCCTTGCCGGTATTGACTTCTCCCACCGCGGAAAACGTCGCGGTCGCCGAGTCGCTGGTCCAGTCGTACTCATATGTGCTGGTCAGATCTGCCGAGAGGACGACCGTCAGCGCGACCTCATCGCCCGGCAGGAACGACGGATCCGGCGGCGTGATCGTCACCAGGGACTTGGACAAGAGCGCGGTCCACAGCACGCCGCGGTCCGCGTTGTTCAGATCGTCGAACAGCTTGCCGACATTGCCACTCTTGAGGCCGAGCAAGGAACCCGAGAGTTTCAGCACAAAATTTCCCGCGGTATTCACACCCGTGCGCCAGTCCGTGGTGCTCATCTGCTGCAGCGCTTGCGCCGAAACATTGTCCATGATCGTGGGCGCGATGCTACGGAAATTGTCGCCGAGCGCCGGGTCATTGAGCAATGCCGCCATCGTCCCGTTGTACTTGGAGAGAACCGTGGAACTCGTGAAGGGGAGGGCAGGGGTGCCCGGGAACGGCGTCCCCGCGAAGAGCTTGGTGGCCGCGCTGGCGGCGTCGAAGTTGGGCGACGTTTGCAGGATCGAGCCGAAGCCCGTCATTTCGAGCAGCGCGGCGTAGCAGAGATCGCAGAAGAACGTCCGATTGAACATCGCACTGAGCGTGTCGTTCCACCTACCGACCTGGGTGGCGTAACGCGCCGCGCCGAAGAAGGCCGGAATCACGCCCTTCGAACTCGGACCGAGGACGACGACCTCATAGGTCGTCTGGTCGGAGGCTCCGTCGAGACCCAAGGCGATCGGATCGAGGGTATTGGCCTTGAATGGTGCCGGATCCAGGAGGTATGCCTTGAGCTGCTGGACGGTCGCGAATGCCGTGGGCAGGCCGATGTCGATCGGTCCGGCCACCAGTTTGGCCGGCGAAACATCCGTTGCCGTCCCCGCCGTCTGGGTTTGCGTTTCATACACGTACGCCTTGACCGGCCGGCGATAGGAGTTCGAGATCTTCACGCCAACGATCGTGGGGTCCGGTCGCACGCTGACACCGCTCTGGTCGGTGGTCGGTGTGACCGCGAGGCTCGGCGGATCAACCAGGCGCGAACTCGTGCCGTGAAAGATCGAGCCAGTTGTTCCGGCAGTCAGTGTATCAAGGGCAGTGCTCAATGCCGCCGCGACCTGCGCATCGCCGTTGACGATCGCCAGCGGGTTTGTGGTGATCCGCTGAGCGACCACGGCTCCCAGCGTATCCATCGTCGGATCGGCAGTGAGGAGCGCCAATATCTGTGACTTCACATTTGCCGGGAGAAAGGGCCCGCCCACGGCGAACCAGGTCAGCACCACGCCAGTGCTGCGCGGGGTGATCGGCTGGGAACCCGAGATGGTCGGATCCAGAAACCCGGCCATGATTCCGTTGCCGTTGGAATCGGTCACCAGCGCCATGGTGGGGGCATTGGGCGAGATGCCGACCGCAAAGGCTGCCGAGCCCAGCGCCACCGTCTGTCCCATCACCTTGAGCGACAGAGTGTTGAGGGAGAGTCCCGATCCGCTCGGGAGGCTGACGGTCCCATTGACCGTCGTCAGGCCGGATGGCGGTGGTGGCGGGCCGGTTGTGGTCCCGCTGCTACAACCCGCCAGCCCCATCGCCACGCTGGAGAGGAGGACCACGACCTCCCGCCGCGTAAGCCCGTTGACGGCGAAGAGCTGGCCGTCGTGATCCAGCATCTCGCTCGGGGCTACTTCTGAGTCAGGAAGCTGCTTTACCGGGGTCATTGGAAGCCTCGTCATCGGATCGGCGTCGGCGACCTTGGCGGCCAAGGGCGTCGGTGGAGCTGTCGGGACCCGCCCCGAGGGAGCGGCTCGTTAAGAAGCGACATTCGGGCCGATCAGGGCTCAACGGCCTCCTTCGCAACCGAAACCATGACTTCGAATTCGGTGGATTGCCTCGGCGACGCAACCGTCCCCCGCTCGCCGGTAGCGGCGGTAGCGATAGCACGCACACCCATGCGCATCGCGCATACTCCCGCTCAGGACTGCAGCGGTAGAACACGGCCCCCTAGAATCCCGGTGGCCGCTCCCCGGATACCCCGAACGCCCGTTCCAGCGCGAGGCCCGCGCGCGCGATCGTTCCTTCCTCGAAGAGGCGTCCGAGCAGGGTGATGCCGTGCGGCACGCGCCGCGGTGGCGAGTACTTGGGAAGGGGATGCGCCGGGTCCGGCGCCCAGTCGCTACGCGCTTCCGATACCTGCACGAATCCCGCGCGCATGGTGAGCGAAGGGTGACCGGTGAAGTTCGTGATTGTCAACTGCTCGTCACGGAGCGATGGCACGATCAGGAGATCGACTTGGGTGAAGATGCGCGCCATCTCCAGCGCCACGCGACGTCGCAGCCGGTCCGCCTGGACCATATCGACCGCGGAGAGGAAGCGCGCCTGACGGAAGAGGTTGGGCCACGCGTCCTTCACCTGCACCTTGAGCGTCTCCATCTGGTTGTTGAGCGTCAGCTCTTCGAACGACGCCGCACCTTCGGCAAAGAGAATCGGCATCAGCGACGAGTACGGCCAATCGGGGAGCGACACCTCCGTCGGCACCATCTTCAACGACTTGATCGTTTCGAGCGCGGCGCGGTCGACGTCGGTAGCGGGACTTTCCTTCATCCATTGCGCGATATAGCCGACCTTGAGTCCGGCGACCGGCTCACTGGCGTCGAAGTCCAGCCGGCTCGCCGTGCTCGACGGGTCACCCGCATCGAGGCCGGAGATGGCGTGGAGCACCAGCATCGTGTCTTCCACCGATCGGGTCATCGGCCCGAGCTTGTCGAGCGACCAGCAGAGGGTCATCGCACCGGTGCGCGGCACTCGGCCGAATGTCGGTCGGAGGCCGGTCACACCGCAACGCATCGATGGGCTCACGATGCTGCCGTCAGTCTCGCTGCCGATGGCAAACGCGACCAGTGCGGCGGCGGTTGCGGCACCTGGACCGGCACTCGAGCCCGACGCGCCTTCCTCGAGAAGCCACGGATTCATCGTCTGGCCACCGAACCAGATGTCGTTCAGGGCGAGCGCACCGAGCGAGAGTTTCGCGATGAGCACCGCCCCTGCATCGTCGAGCCGGCGCACGACCGCCGAATCCGCCACCGGGATCCGGTTCCGGAACGGTTCGGCGCCATGAGTGGTGGCGATGCCGGCGGTGTCGAGCAGGTCTTTCACGCCATACGGAATACCGTGCAGCGGTCCGCGATACTTCCCAGCGCTGATCTCGCGGTCGGCCTGGGCCGCCCGGGCGAGCGCGTGATCCTTGGTGAGCGTGATGATGGCGTTGATCTTCGCGTTCAACCGCTCGATGCGGCTCAGATAGATGTTCGTCAGCCGCGTCGAGGTGAGGTGCTTCGACTCGATCCAGCGCGAGAGCTGCGTCACGGGCGCAAATGCAATCGCGTCGTCGGTCGATGGCAGCGGTACCATGTCGCCCTTGCTGCGCACGAACCGATCGCGCGCCGGCCCGGCGGCAACACCCGGGAGCATCGGATTCCAGAGCGTCGCGGGAGTGTCGGTCGGTGCCAGCGCCACTTTCCGCGGTCCGGTGCGGCGCTCGAGGTACGGCGTCATCGAGCCTCGCCACGAATCGCTGGCTTGCTGCCGTTGCGCCGGCGTCATCGTCACCTGAACCAGCTTTTCCGCTTCGGCGAATGTCGCGGACGTCACCGGCGGACCGGAGCCCGCGGCGGTGCCGAATGTCGGTGGCGCGCCGGGCGCGGGAGTTCCGGAGCCTGCGGTCGGCGTCGCCGGATTCTGGTGGTCGCGACACGCGCCCGCGACGGCGAGGAGAGTGATTGGTGCCTGAATCAGGAATTGGCGACGGGTGTTCATGTCGGGACTCCTGGGTCAATGGCCGGGGAGAATGTGGGTGTGCGGCTAACGAATTGCCGTCGGTCGCTTGAGACCCATCCGCGTCAGCACCTGTTCAAACCTCGGGTCCTTGCGTAGTGGATCCAGGAACGGCTCGAAGAAATTCTCCGGGATATACATGTCGTGTTCGTCGATGGCCCGGTTCAACCATTCGAGCCCCCGAGACACATCGCCCAGACCAGCGTACGCTGTCGCAATGTTAACCGGCGGGACGAGCTCCCGGGCCGAGCGCCGCTGCAGATCGTTCACGATTTTCATCGCCTCTTCCCGAGCACCCGACTGAGCGTAGGCGAACGCGAGTGCCGCATCGACCTGGGGATAGAACGCGCCCAGGTCGATCGCGCGCTTGAGTGAAGCAATCGCCTCGGGATAGCGGCGCTGCTGGATCTGGACCAGGCCGAGGCGGTAATGCGCCTGCGCGTAGTTCGGATCAAGCACGAGCATTTGGCGGATGTGCGTTTCGGCCTCATCGTTCCGGTGCAGGAGGTAGGACACCCATCCCACTTCGGTTCCAATCTGCAGCGACATGGGATCGAGCTGGTGGGCCTGACTTATCTCTGCCAGGCTTTCGGACAGCCTGCCGCGCCCGGCCAGGAAGTCGGCGTACCATTGGTGACCGGTGGCGTAGTTGGGATCGGCGGCGATGGCTCGCTTGAAGTTCTCTTCCGCCGCCGGCCAGTTCCAAGTGTAGATCATGTTGCCATACCCGAGGGCCGTGTACGCCTCCGCCGATTTGCGGTCCAGCGCCAGCGCTTTGCTGGCGGCGGCCTGTGCCTTCCGCCAGGCGTCGACGGTCGAGCCAACGCCGGAATACGGAACGACGAGGATGTAGGCGACGGCAAGCGCCGCCCACGCACGGGCGAAGTTCGAGTCCCGTGCCACCGCCTGTTCCAGGTAGTGCACCGCTTCCAGGAGGGACGGACCGGTCCGCTGATTCCAGGCGAAGCGTCCCTTGAGGTATAGGTCATAGGCCTGCAGGTCGCCGGTGGGGCGGGCGGCCAGCGCCGAATCACGAGCGGGTGCGAGCCGTACCCGAAGGGCTGCGACGATGGATCGCGCGACGTCTTCCTGCACCGCGAAGATGTCGGCGAGGTCACGATCGTACGACTCCGACCAGATCTGATACCCATCCTTCACGCTGATGAGCTGGGTGCTGACCCGAAGCCGGTTCCCGCTCTTCCGCACACTCCCCTCCAGCACGGCGCCAACATCGAGCCTTCGGCCGACCTCATGCACATCGGGAGTCTGTCCCTTGAACTGAAAGGAGGAGGTTCGGGCCGCGACCCGGAGTCCCGGCACCTGACTCAGCGCCGTGATCAACTCTTCGGTGAGCCCGTCGCTGAAATACTCCTGATCCTTCTGCGGACTCAGGTCCACAAAAGGAAGGACCGCGGCAGAGGCCAACGGCGCCACGCCCGGATGTCTGACCAACCGCAGCACGGCATATCCGCCGAGCACCACAAGCAGTAGCACGAGACCAACCGCGACCGGTCGGGCAATTGGCCGGCGGGGGCGCGGTCGGGCCACCGCGTCCGTGCTGCCGACGCCATCCTCCAACCGGTCCAGCTGCAGCGCGCCGGCGAAGTCAGCCGCCGTGGCGAACCGATCGGCAGGCGAACGGGCCAGCGCCCTGGTCACCGCGCGCTCAAGAGCGGCCGGCACGTCGCGGCTGGTGCGCAGGTGCGGGATCGGCTCGCTCAGCCGTTTGGCCAGTACCGCCTGGGGATTTGGTCCGGTGTACGGCGGCTCGCCGGCGAGCATCTCGTAGAGCACGCAGCCAAGGGAGTAGACATCGGAACGCGGATCGATGTCCTTCTGGGCCGCGCCCTGCTCGGGACTCATGTACTGGGGAGTGCCCAGGGAGAAGCCGCTCTCGGTCAGCCGCTCGTCCGATTCATTCGGAAGCGCCCGGGCGATCCCGAAGTCCGCAACCAGGGCGTGGGAACCGCTGAGCAGGATGTTCTCCGGCTTGATGTCGCGGTGAATCACTCCCTGCTGGTGTGCATACTGAAGAGCGTCGGCCACTTCGCGGGTGATGCGCAGCGCCTCACCGACCGGGAGTTGCTTCTCCCGCAACAGCCGACTCCGCAGCGTCTCGCCCTCGATGTACGGCATGGTGAACCAGAGCTGCCCGTCGGCGTCGCCGGAGTCGTGCACGACCACGATGTGCGGGTGTTGCAAACGGCCGCAAAGCCGGATCTCGCGGAGGAACCGCTCCGCGCCCAGCACCTGAGCCAGGTCAGGACGGAGGACTTTGAGCGCCACCGGTCGATCATGCTTGAGATCGTGGGCCAGGAACACCGTGGCCATACCGCCGTGCCCCAGCTCACGCTCAATCCGGTAGCGATCGGCCAGGGAGGCCTGCAGGCGATTCAGCATATCGGGCAAGCTAGTACCCTTCGCTGCTTCGAGCGCCGGGAATTGGATGATCGCTACACCTTCAACTGCTGCGCCCTCTCTTACCTCACAACTGCCAAAGCGAGCGAGGTAGGTCCCCGCTCCCCTCCGTGGTCCGTCGGTCATGTATGATTGGTGTCGCGCCTCCCCTTTCAACCGTCGGCCCGGCCATGACCGCATTCGCCCCGTCTTCCCCAACCACTTTGGCACAGCCCCCCGGCGACACCCTCCGGATCCTCATGACGGATGATATCGATCCGGAAGGGGTGGCCGTGCTTGCCGCTGAGCCGAGCCTCACGGTCGAGGTAGTGCCAACGCTCCCGCCGGCCGAGCTGCTTGCGCGGATTGGGGATTACGATGCATTGGTGGGACGCAGCGCCACGCGCATTACATCGGAACTGCTCACGCGTGGACGCAAGCTCCGGGTAGTCGGCCGGGCAGGCGTCGGTGTCGACAACATTGCGCTCCCCGAGGCCACGCGCCTTGGCGTGGCAGTCGTCAACGCGCCCGCCGGCAATACAATCGCGGTGGCGGAACTCTTCTTCGGCAGCCTCATTTCGCTGCTACGCCACATTTCTGGCGCCGCGATATCGATGCAGGGCGGGCGATGGGAGCGGAGTCAATTCCTCGGCAGCGAGCTCTTCGGGCGCACGCTCGGCATCGTCGGCCTCGGGCGAATCGGCGGCGAAGTGGCCCACCGTGCCAAGGCCTTCGGCATGACGGTGCTCGCCTACGATCCATACGTGCCGGCAGAGCGGTTCCAGGCCCTGCAAGTCACCCGTGCCGACTCACTCGACGAACTCCTCCGCAGTGCGAACATCCTGACGCTGCATGTGCCGCTGACCGCGGAAACGCGCGACATGATCGGACGGCGCGAGCTGGCACTCCTCCCCGCCGGTGCGATCGTGGCAAACCTTGCCCGCGGTGGGATCGTGCAGGACGAGTCGCTGGAGGAGGCCCTCGTCGCCGGCGGGCTGCGCGGTGCATTGCTGGATGTGTTTGCGGTGGAACCGCTGCCGCCCGATGCACGCCTGCGCAGCATGTCGAACGTGGTCCTGACACCGCACATCGGGGCTTCGACGGCGGAAGCCCAGCGCAACGTCGCCGTCGACGTCTGCGTGGCGGTGCGAGACCTTCTCCTCCATGGCGAGCTGTCGCGCTCGATCAACCTTGCCGCGGTTGACCGCCGGTCGTGGGATGCGCTGCAGCCGGCGCTCCTGCTGGCCCGCCGGGCGGCCGCCATCGGTCGCGCGCTGTTGGGAGACCGCGGCGTCCAGATCGCCAGGAGGATTACAGTCCGCGTGGGGTCGGAACTTGCCGGCGCAAGCGGGGCCCTGTTGTCATCCGCGGCGCTTGGCGTGCTGGAGAATGTGGTCGAGGGCGAGCGCCTCAATCTGATCAGCGCACGGGCACTGGCTGAAGCTCGGGGTATCGAACTCGCCATGGCCGATCCGCTGACCGAGGGCCATCCGTACGCCGTTGAAGTGGTCGTGGGCGGCGGGATGGAGACGATCACGGTCGGTGGTATCGCTCCGCTCGGCGAAACTCCACGGCTCACCCAGATCGGCGCGTTCTTGGTCAACGTCGCGCCACGCCAAACGCTGGTGATCCTCACCAACCGGGACGTACCCGGCGTCATCGGCCACGTCGGCACCCTGCTCGGCGCGGCCAACGTCAACATCGCGGAGTACCATCAGGCTCGCCTCACCCAGGGTGGTGACGCGCTCGCTGCGATTGCGGTGGACGGCACCGTTGATGAGAGCCTTCGCCGGGCACTCCTCGAGCTCCCCGATGTGCTCTCCGCCACGGCAGTGGATTTTCGTCGTTCGTGACATCCGTTGCGTCGACGATATCCCATGATCCCGCGGTTCGGCAAGCATATGCTGGAGATGCCTCCGGCATCGAGTTGATCCCGGATGCCGTTGCCCGGCCCACTTCAGCAGCAGAAGTCGTCGCACTGCTGGAATCGGCCACGGCAACGGCGACACCAGTGACACCAGCCGGCGGACAGAGCAGCACGACCGCCGCTTCGATCACGGATCGAGGCATCCTGCTCTCACTGAAGGGTCTCGACCGGATCCTCGACCTGAACGCGGCAGAAGGGACCGTCCGGGTGGAGGCGGGCGTGGGCATCGCGCACCTGAAGGCGGCCGCCGCGGCGCACGGCTTCCTCTTCGCGTGCGATCCCACCAGTGAGGAAGAAGCGACCATCGGCGGGGCGATCGCGTGCAACGCCTCCGGAGCTCGTTCGCTGCGCTACGGCGCCATTCGGCGACATGTCGTCGGTCTCGACGTGGTCCGTGCCAACGGTGAACCACTCCAGTTGCGTCGCCCCCGACTGGAGAAGAACACCGTGGGCTACTTTCCGATGCAGGATCCCGTCGACTGGTTCATTGGCAGTGAGGGAACGCTCGGCGTCGTGGTGGCAGCCGAACTTGCGCTCCTGCCGTTGCCGGAGCGCGTAACCGGACTGGGCATCTCGTTCGACAACGAACACGACGCGCTCGCATTCGTCAAAGCCGCTCGCGACGGGATGGACCAGGGCACGCTGCGGCCGCGCTGCCTGGAATTCCTTGATGCACAAGCACTGGAGATTGTCCGCTCGGAGGAGGGCGGCGCGTCCTGGCGAGGCGCTGCCTTCGTCTACATCGAGGAGGAGACCGCCGGCGGAACGGAGCCCGACTACGACGCATGGCTCGCACTCGTCGAGGCACATCACGCAGCTGACAGCGACGTTCAGGTCTTCGACGGTGATGCGGCAATCCGCACGGCCCGTCGGCTCCGGCATGCCGTGCCGGCCACGATGCATGAACGCGGTGGCCGCTATCGTGCCGCAGGCGGACGGCGAGTCTCAACCGATTGGGCTGTGCCGTACGCCAGACTGGAGGAAGCCGTCAGCGCCGCACGGAATGCCGCCGTGCGTCACGGGATCGAGATGCCGACCATCTACGGCCATGCCGGAAATGGCCACCCGCACGAGAATTTCATTGCCAGAAGCTCCGCGGAACTCGAAGCCGTCAGCAGCGCCATTACCGAGACACTCAAGCTGGTGCTCGCGATGGGAGGCACGGTGGCTGCGGAGCATGGCGTCGGCAAGCTCAAGCGCCACTGGGTACCGCTGCAGGTGACGCCGCTGCAGATGAGGGCAATGTGGGCGCTCAAGCGTGAACTCGATCCATCGGGCTTGCTCGCACCGGGCAATCTCCTGTCGTGAGACCCCCACGATACGCCTCGGTCATCCTCGACGTCGATTCGACGTTGTGCGGCGTTGAAGGTGTCGACTGGCTGGCTGCGCGCCGAGACGACGCGACGGCCGCGCAGTCTGCCGGTCTCACGGCCTTGGCGATGGCCGGCGAGATCCCTCTGGAAAGCATCTATGCCGAACGTTTGGATCGGATCAGGCCAGACGCCGAGGACCTCGGCGCGCTCGCTGAGGCCTACCGGGAAGCGATTGCAACCGGAGCCGCCGAGGCGGTGCGGAGCCTGCGTACTGCCGGTGTGACGATCCATCTCGTGAGCGGCGGGCTGCGCCAGGCCATCCTGCCGCTCAGCCGTGACCTGGGTTTCCTCGAGACGGAGGTCCATGCCGTCCCGGTTATCCTGGACTCGTCCGGCCACTACATTGATTTCGATCGGGCCTCGCCTCTCTGGAGAGCGGCTGGGAAGTGTGAGGTTGTCACGGCGCTTGGGCTGCCCGAACCGCGCCTGGCCGTCGGGGACGGGATTTCTGATGCCGCGTTGCGCAAAGTGACCGAGGGGTTTGCTGTGTTCACGGGTTTCGTTCGTCGCCAATCGGTGCTCGCACTCGCGCAACACGAGTGCGGCTCCTTCACTGACCTCCTTGATCTGGTGCTGCCATGAGTAATACCGTTGCGGGACGCTTCTTCGTTCCGGGGCCAACCGAAGTCCGCCGTGAGATTCTCGACGCGATGACAGGCCCGATGATACCGCACCGGAGCAAGGCGTTCGAGTCACTCTTCGGCAGGCTGCAAGAGGGACTGCGGGAGGTATTCGGCACCGCCGGAACCGTGATCGTGAGCACGTCTTCGGCCACGGGGATGATGGAGGCAGCGGTACGGTGTGCTCCGCCGGGAGCGGTGCTAGCGCTTGTGAACGGTGCCTTCTCTTCTCGCTTCGGCGATATCTCAGCGGCGTGCGCCCGTGAAACGGAGATCCTCGAAGCACCGCTCGGTGAGGTTGTACCGCTAGAGCAGATCGAGGCCGCACTGGTCACGCGACCGTTCGCGGCAGTGCTGGTGGTTCACTCGGAGACCTCCACCGGTGCCAGGAGCGATATCCGCGCCGTGACCGACCTGGCTCGCCGCCATGGCGCTCTCTGCCTGGTGGACAGCGTGTCGGGCATCGGTGGCATCCCGCTGATGTTTGACGCGTGGGATCTGGACTTCGTGCTCACCGGGTCGCAGAAGGCGCTGGCCTTGCCACCGGGGCTGGCGTTCGCCGTGGCCTCCGAGCGCTATCTGCGGCACGCGGCCACGAATCCGTCGCGGGGCCGGTATCTGGATATCGCCGAGTTGCAGGGCTTTGCACGGCGCAACCAGACGCCGGCGACCCCAGCACTCTCGCTCATGTATGCTCTCGAAGCTCAGCTCGCGACCATCCGGGCGGAAGGGATGACAGCGCGATGGGCTCGCCATGCTGCCATGGCCGCAGTCATGACGGAGTGGGTGACTCGTGCCAAGGCTCGCTGTGGCCATGAACTCGGGATTCTCGCGGGAGAGCACTGTCGTTCCGAAACCGTCACGGCCGTCCGCTTGCCGGAATACCTCAAGGGCCCTGAGGTTGTCGCGGCGGTATCCACCAAGGGGTATACCCTCGGCGAAGGCTATGGATCGCTGCGAGAGCGCACCGTCCGGGTCGGCCACATGGGGGACCACACGCCGGAAGGACTCAGCAACTTCCTGACGGTAGTGGACCAGGCATTGGGTGAGGTGGCGCAACACGGATAGCGGCGGCACGTCCGCTCTCTCACGTCTCGGCAGCAGCAAGCGCAGGTCACGCGCCGGCCGGGGAGCGGCGCTTCCCTTTCTTGCGGCGCGCGACCTCGATGGCCTTCTCGACCCACACCCGCAGGGCGTCGCTGTCATCGAGAACATCGCCGGGGAGTGGGTAGTACTGCATCGCTTCGCCGTCGGGGCCGTAGGGGCGAAGCGGGCCAATCCCCCGGGCTTCGAAATCGGGCCGGTTCGACGCGTCCACCTTCAGGTAGAGCTCGTCGTCCGCGATGAGGGCAAAGAATAAGGTCGCGCGAGTAGATCCCTACCCCACCAAACATGCTTTTCGCCCGGATTTGCGGTGCGACTCGGTCCAGCCGCACTACCTCGACGAGCCCGTTCCTCTCGCCGCCTCAATCAGCTCCGCCCGTCGGGGGCGGTCCGCATGGGCGCCGAGCTTCAGCAACTCCGCGGAGTACCTGGCGGCCGTCGCTCGGTCGCCGACTGCCCTCGCCGCTTTAGCGGCTCCAGCGAGAGCACGGAAGCGGTTCGGCTCATGCCGCAGAGTGGCTTCAAAGGCAGCAAGCGCCGGTGCGGGCTCGTGCGCTGCCAGGAGCATTTCCCCGAGCAGCTCCCGAGCGGGGGCGAGCGGACCGGGCGTGATGGCATTCTTCTCGGTCGCATCCTCACGCTCCGCTGCCGCGCGCATGTCCGCCAGTGCCTCCGCCTTCCTTCCTGCGGCGAAGGCGAGCCATGCCACCACGACGCGCTGCTGGATCCCGACCTCCTCGCTCCAATAGGTGTCGCGTGCATGCACCAGCCGCTCGCGGATGCCCAGCAGCCCGGCGATGGCGGTCTGGGCCGCCGTCGTGTCTCCGATACGCGCCGCGCCGAGCCCCCGGGCGAACCAGGTCACTGCATCCGCGAAGGGGATCGGACTCGGGCGCAGCTCGAGCTGGGCCGCCTCCACCCAGGCGCCCCGCTCCAATGCGTAGCGCGCGGGAATCGCTGCGATCGCGAAATAGCCGGCGGCGGGGGGTGCGGCAGCCCCGATCGCATCGGGATCCAGGCGCGCCGCGATGGCGGGAAGCGCCGCGAGTATCTGTCGGACGGCGCGGTCCTGCCCCAGTTGAAGGTACGCGTACGTGCGGTAGTCGTTGGCGTGCAGCTCTTCAGCGGTTGCGCCCTCTCGACGCGCGGCTTCCGCCGACGCAACGTTGGCGCTGATGGACTGCTGCCAGTAGCCGAGGCGGGTGTACGTGTGCGAGGGCATGTGCAGGGCATGCGATATCGCCGGGGCGATACGCGAATAGCGCCGCGCCGCATCGAGCGCGCGGCCCGCGAGAGGAGGCACGTCGTAACTGTGGATGATGTAGTGGGCGAGACCGGGATGGTTCGGCAGCCTGGCAAAGAGCCGTTCGAGAGTGGCTCCCGCCGCGAGCTGACTCGCGTAGCTCTTGTCGGCTGGATCGGCCGAGACCGCCAGCGCGAGCGCATGAAAGATCATGGCCTCGGTGTCGGCCGGCTCTCTTGCGGCCAGCTCGGCCATCGCGTCGCGGTAGGAAAGCAGCCGGGCGCGCTGGTCCACCGAGTCCGCGTGTTCGTAGAGCCGAGCTACTGCCTCGATGTAGCGGGACTCGCGAGCGCTCGGCGCCCCCGTCGATCTGCCTCGTGTGACCGCATCGAGCCCGCGCTGAATCTGGGCGGCAGGCTTGATACCCGCTGCAAAGGGGTTGCCCCAGGCGCTCAGCGCGAGGCCCCACCACGCCACGGCGCAGCGTGGATCGGCGCGCAGGACGGCATTGAATCCCTCGGTGGCCTGGGAGAAGGCGAAGGAGTGGAGCAACGCGACTGCGCGGTTGAAGCTTGGCTGAACGGTCGCACTGCAGGACGTCACGAAGCGGACGGTACCAATCTCCTGGTCCGTCGGCGAAGGACGCGGGTGTTGCGTCGCAACGACGACGAGGCCAAGCAGAGCGAACGTCACACTGAGTACGCGCATGGAGCTCCTGATATGCTACCCTAATGACTCGACGGTTGTGCGGCAGCCGCAGCACACGCCGCGGCTATGGCTTCCCCTGCGGCGTGCGATTCTGGTACGGCGGCCGCTTTGGGCGCCGTGTACGGATGTTGCTGAAGTTCCCTGGTTACTTCCTGAATCGCTGCTTCCAGTTGCGGATCGACACCTTTCACGATCTGGCTGGGATCGTCGGCGACGCCGCCCGCAGCCGGCATGACGTAGATATCCTGGTTGCCGTCGTAGTCGCCGGTAAAGGCGATCTCATGCCCATCCGGCGAAAAGCGTGGAAACGATTCCTCACCCGCCGGTGAGGAGAGCCGCTGCGCGACGCCACCGCTCCTGGACGCGATCCAGATATCGCCCGCGTAGACGAAGGCGAGCTGCGTCGCGGACACATCGGGCTGGCGGAGCATGCCGGCATCGATCTGCGCCGCCAGGGAGAGCGCGGGAAGGAACGCCAGCACCAGCGTGGCGGCGATCGCACGACGTAAACGGGACATCGCAACCTCGAATGGAGTAGAAACCAGACGGTACGACGCTATGGCAGGAGGTCAGGTTTCACAATGTGTGGTCACGCCCCGCCCACCCGCCACCGATAGCGGCGGTAGCGATGGTCGCCGAGCGGGTTCAGCCAGATCGGGCCAGTGCGGGCGGCGGTCTCATCTCAGAACCCGGAAATCCTGGCGACGGCGATCCGTTCGCGTGCACCTATCAGCGCGGGCATCGTCACCAGCTCGAATCGCAGTCCCAATGCGGCCGGCGTTCGCGCCATCCGGCACCCGAGGTCGAATGCAGACAGACACGCAGTCCTGGACGCCCCACCTGCTCGATGAGTTCGATCGCTACGTCGCGACCCTGATTGTGCGCGAGGGGGCGCGATACCGCTGTGCCATCACCGGCAGGTCGATTTCGACAAGACAACTCGCGCAGATCCGCAACGAAGTCATCGCGAATGCCACTACCGATTCCAACAGCCTCGCCTACCGCATGCTCCTGGAATCCGGACCGAATGCGCACACATCCGATCCGTGCCTGACATGCGACGCTGCAGTGCGCCTTGCGTGGGGCGCCTCGGCGACACGGCGGGAACTGGGACTTCCGCCAAGCAGCGACGTCGTGTCCGATGTCAATACGGATCGCGCCGCGTCGTGAACCGATACTGACGAAGGAAAAGAGACGAGAGAACAGAACGCCGCTCGGGCTCGCCCGGGCGGCGTTCTTGCTACCAAGTGCAGACCTGCCTCGCCCTTCTCACCGCTCTCGTCTCACATCTCTCGTTGTGCGGCTACATCGCCGATCTTGGCACCCGGATCAGGCCAGGCCTGAACGCCACCAGAAACGTGAAGTACTTCGCGTCGTATGGCAGCAGGCTGTTTCCCTGGAAGATGAAGTTGCCAGTCGCCGGCGCGAGGTTGGTCGTCCGGATGTCATAGTTGGCGTAGTGTTCCGTCTCGAACCGCGCCACCACCGACCAGTTCGACGAAATCTTGTAGCGCATCTGGATCGAGAGCGGCTGCAGTTCCTGCGTGGCGGCCGGAAAGGTCATCGCGGTGGCCGCGCTGTCCTGCGCGACCGTTCCCCCTGCCGGGGTCACCGGGTTGCTGGCCTTCATCTGGAATACGGACTTCGAGATCTGCCACATGCCGCTGACTTCGAGCCGGTTGGGAATCAGCGTCGCCGTGAAGCTCGCATAGCCGATCGTGCTGCTGTCGATGTTGGTCGCGATCCAGTTCCAGGTCGGGTTGGCCAGCGTGGCGCTGGTGCTGCCGGTCCGGTACAGCGAACGCATCTGGTTGTCATACCACTCGTGCAGGTATCCGCCACTGATCGAAACCCGTGGAGTCGGCGTGATATCCACATCGAAGCCGATCGAATTGCTGTTGTCGTGTTGCACGCCGTAGGCCGAATTCGGAAAGCTGTCGCGCCCGACCTGATAGGTACCGGTGAGTGAGACCTGGTCGACCGGCGTGGCGGAGAGCATCACCATCAGCGCCTTGTGATTGCGATCGGCCTCGTCGAAACGACGGGTGTCAGGATTCTCGGCGGTGGTGAGCTGATTGTACGCGTTGCCGCGCCGTTCACCGTACGTGTAACTGACGCGGGCGCTCCCCCACCGCGATCCGGCGTAGTCGAAGCTGACGCGGCCGGTCTTCTCGGTGACCTGCATGACGTTGCGCACGGTCGAGTCGCGGTTCATCTGGTCCCAGTTGTATCCCGCCGTCACGTTGACCGGCAGGAGTGGACGGATACTGACGCTGGCGTCGGCGTTGTCGCGCGAGTACGGATACCCTTCCGACAACGCCCCGGCGGCGAAGGTTCGGTCGCTGATCACCAGGATCGGAATGCTGTCCCGCTGTGACAGGTCCTTGAAGTCATATGACCGGTACCGCGCGGAGACGGTGACGAGGCGGACCGGCCGGCTGGTCAGCGTGAAGTTCGTGAGCGTCGTGTGAATGCTGCCATCGAGGCTGGTGGGAAAGACGTACCCGGCCCTGGTGAGGCTGTCCGCGTTCTGCGTGTTGATCGTCGGCGCGATGAATGCCTGGTTCTGGCTCCGCCACCCGAAGGACACGGTCCCGGTGACCCGTGTGTGAAGCGGCAGGCTTCCCGCCGCCACGGCCGTGAGGGTCTGCGCCGAGTTATTCGGCGCGAGCGCGGTGCGGCCGCGCGAGGTGCCCAGCTTCAGCGAATCCACGGTGACGAGCGGATTGTCGGAGGTCACCGACTGCAGGGCGTTGGTGAACTGTGAGTATGCGTACGTCACGACTTCCTGGAAGCGCTTCTGCGAAAAGGCCTGCGAGATCCGGATGTCATTCATGCTCTGGTCGATCGGCTCGTTGATCTCGCGGGCGTTGTTGTTCGAGCCGCCGAAGACCATCCCCATCGGACGATAGCCGTCCTTGCCGACGTGCTGGTACTCCGCCTTGAAATCCCAGAGCGGCGACGGCATCAGCGTGATGGTGGCATTCACTGGGTCCCACTGCGTCCGAACCGGCGCGACGTACGCCGAGTGATTGAGCGTGGCGGTGTCGGGGCGCGGGACGGGGAGCGTGTAGACCCCGGGTGATGTCTCGGTGCCGAGGAAGCGCGAGTTGGTCGAGAAGACATGGGTAATCCGGTCCCAGCGCAGCTGGATGTCGCCGGTCCCGGGGAGGTTGCCCCGAAGTGCGAGGTCCTGGTCCTTCTGGCCGATGTTCCGCCCGAACAGCTGCAGAGTCGACAAGCTGTCGCGGGCAATCCCGAAGTAGAGCGACGGGAAGATGAGGCCGGATGGCATGTCGCGGTACTGGATGAACTTCGCGAGCGCGCTGTCCGGCGGCCTTTCGCCGAAGGCTCGAATGCCGATTTCGCCGGCCGCCGTCGCCGTGGTTCCCTGAGCACGGGCGGCGACCGGCACGGCCAGCACCACTCCGGCTGCGACCACTGCGGCAACGGCGCGCATCGTCGATTTCCCTTGATGGGTCGCGGTCATCGAGTGAACGCCTGGCCCGACGGGTGATTCGAGCCGTGAATGTTGAAGTGGCAGTTGGAGCACTGACGGTTCATCAGGAACTGGACATCGCTCGCTCGCGGCACGAGGTTGCCGAGCGAATTGGTGACAAACAAGCGGGGCTGCTGCGGGTGCCCCGTCGACTGGTGGCATTGCTGGCACAGGCGCGGCCGGGAGACCTTGAGCATCTTCTCGTGATTGCTGCCGTGGGGATCGTGGCAGTTCGCGCAGTTCTCGACCACCGGTGCGTGCTCCCACAGGAACGGCCCGCGCTTTTCCGCGTGACAGCTGTAGCAGGCCTCGTTGATCGTCGTGGCATACAGCATCTTGGGATTGGCCGAGCCATGCGGATTGTGGCAGCTGGTGCACTCGAGCTTGTTCTCGCCCAGCGGCATGTGGCTGGCCTTCATCGCCGCGTTCTTCTGCTTGGCATGGCACGAGCCGCAGGTCTCGCGAACGGTGGCCTGCTTCAGGTTGGCCCGGTCCGAGTTGTTCTGCATCAGCGTGTGGCAGTTGGTGCACGCGACATTGCGGGTCTCGTGGGTGCTCCCCTCCCAGAGCATGCGCGCCGTCTTCTCATGGCACTGGAGGCAGACGCCGTTGCGCGCGTCCACCGCCGACGGCTTGCTCTTGATGAAGTTGAAGACAATGAGCCCACCGCGATCCTCGCCACCGGACTCCGTGTGTGCCTTGCCCGGGCCATGGCACGCCTCGCATCCCAGGCGCTCGAGGGCGGTCCGGGGATTCTTGAAGAAGACCTTCGAATGCGTCGTCTCGCCAAAATGCGTCAACTGCTTCTTGTGGCAGTCGAGGCACGCGGCGCTGCCGGCATACCCGTCGGGCAATTGCGATAGCGATTGGAGTTGCGATTGCGCCAGGAGCGGCGCCGGTTGCGATTGCGCTCGCGCCAGGTGCGGCGCCACTCCCAGCGCCAGCACCAGCGCAAGCCATCGCTGCGACTTCAGCACAGACATCACCCATCCTCCCGCGGTCGCCGCTGTCGGCGGCCGACTGGTGCGGCCGCTGTTACGGACGCGGCCTGGTGGCGAGTTCGTGCACGTACTTGGCAACGGCCGCCATTTCGACGGGCGTCAGCTTCCCCTTGAAGGGCTTCATGTCCTCGCCCTTCCCCTTGGTCAAGATCGTGACGATCGAGTCTTCGGTGTGCTTGGCGATGAACGCGGCGTCGAACGTGGCGATCTTCGGGAATTGTTGTTTCATGGTCTTGGGCGGTGTCCCCAGTACGCCGTGGCATTTCTTGCAAGTCGCCTCGTAGAGCGTCTTGCCGTCTGGCGCCTGCGCCGCCGCCTGGTGTGCCATTCCGGCGGTGAGCAGGACAAAACCGATCGCGATACTGCGCATACTCAGGGCTTCTCCGTTCGTTTGACTGGTTCTGGGAACGTGTCGTGGAACTCTGGCTTGACCGTCGCCCAGTTGGGCCCTCGCAGCGACGCCAGGTACCGGGTGATCTCCTCGATCTCTTCGTGCGTCAACTTGGGCGGACCGAAGCTCGGCATCTTGGAATCGGGATGAAACCGAGCGGGGTCCTCCATGAAGCTGTGCATCCACGCCGCCGAGTGACGCAGGCCGACCTCGGTCAGCTCCGGCGCCTTGGGCGTGTCGGCGCTGGTGTCAGGTTTCTCGTCGCCCAGTGCGTGGCAGGCGCTGCAGTTGCGCGCCTTGAACAACGCGCGCCCGGCGCGCTCGATCGAGCTGAGCGGGCGACCGACCTCCTTGGCCACCGCGGTCAGCGGCTCGGTTTGGTAAGCGGCCACCAAGAGCAACGCGAGGCCGGCCAGAATGACGCCCATGCTGACCGCCGCAGCCGGGCGGTGACGCAGCGAACGTATGCTGCGCCGGTCAAAGAACGGCAGCGCCAGCAACACCAGCACCAGGGCCGCGGGCACGCCGACCGCCACCGTGCTCTCCAGCGAGCCCGGTACCAGCTTGAGCAGCTGGAAAAACGGCAGGAAATACCACTCGGGCCGCGGCACGTAGGTGGTGTCGGTCGGGTCGGCGGGCGCCTCGAGACCCGCGCCCGAGAAATGCGCCAGCAACACCAGTACCACGATCACCAGCGTGGCGACCACCAGGTCCTTGGCAATGATGTCGGGCCAGAAGCGGACGCCGGCGCCCTTGGAGCGCGCGTAGCGATCACGGTAGTAACTGGCGTACGCCGGATCGTCGGTGCGCGGCGGCGGATCGGCATCCAGCACCGCGCTCCGCGGCGCAATCCCCTGCCGGATAACCTGCGTCAGATGCAACAGCGCAAAGAATCCGAGCAAAACCGGAAAGAGCAGCACGTGCAACGCGTAGAAACGGGTCAGGGTCGCCGCGCCGAGCTGAGTGCCCCCGCGCAACAATTTGACGAGCGCGCCGCCGACCAGCGGGGTCGTGCCCGCGATGTTGGTGCCGACCTGCGTGGCCCAGTAGGCCTTCTGGTCCCACGGCAGGAGATAGCCGGTGAAACTGAACCCCAGCACGATAAACAGCAACACGACGCCGAGCACCCAGTTGAGCTCACGCGGGTACTTGTACGCGCCCATGCTGAAGACGCGGATCATGTGGGCGCAGACCAGCACCACCATCGCCGACGCGCCCCAGTGGTGCACGCCGCGAAGCAGGGCGCCGCTCATCACGTTGTGTTCGAGATAGCGGATGCTGTCGTAGGCGTGGTCGGGAGATGGGGCGTAGTACATGCCGAGCACGATCCCGGTCACCATCTGCACGGTGAATACGGCCAGCGTGGCGCTGCCGAGCGTATGCAACCAGGTGAGACCGCCGGGCATCTTGCGGTCGATCAATGTTGCACGAATCGACGCGATGTCGATCCGTTCGTCGATCCACCGCCGGATGGCGCCCATGCTACACGCCGACCCGCTCGGACACGCCGAGCCGGAAGTCGCGGTAGTTGACGAACACCGCGCTGTCACGAATCTCCACCGGAAGTTCGTCGAGCGGGCGTGGCGGCGGACCGGCCAGCACGGCACCGGTCTTGACGTCGAACTGACCCCGATGGCAGGGACACGCGAACGTCTTCAAGTCCTTGTCGTAGTAATAGCTGCAGCCGAGGTGGGTGCAGTGCCCATTGTAGGCCTTGAACTTGGCGCCGTCCTCAGTGTAGAGCCACACGGCATTCTGGGTCCGGCTCTCGACCCATGCGTCGTTCTGGTTCTGCACGAAGTCAACCCGGATCGGCACGCCGAGGTCGAGCAACGCGATGTCTTCGGCCACCTTTATCCAGGTGGCCGGCTGCGCCTTGGCCAGCGCCGGTGACACGAACGACCCGATCACCGGAATGCCCACGAGCACGCCGCTGATCGCGGCGCCGATTCCGCTGACCCAGCGCAGGAAGCGACGCCGGCTGGGTTGCGGTTCTTCGGTAACCACCGACACCTGCTCGGGTACCCCGTTCATCACGGCTGCACTCCCTATCGGGTCGCCCATCGGGCGGCCCTGGGTCAGAGAATCGGCACGATATGTATGACGCGGTTGATAAAGTCGGGGTGAAATAATAATGAAGAGACGTTTATCAAGTATGGGGACACACAGGCGTCGCAGCAACCTGCAACCGGATCGACGTTCCCCATGGATCGCGCGTCACGAGCGCGAGTCCGGCTTCGCTCCTGCGATCCCATTCGGTCGGATGTCCCGCGCGTGCGAGACTTTCCGCTGCGGCGGTGAGACTCACTGTGTCGGGCAGCTCGATCGTCCACTCGAGCAACTGCGCATCCTCGGCCGTGGGCGGCATGGCGCCGCTGCCGGCCCAGGTATTGGTGCCGAGGTGGTGATGGTAGCCGCCCGCCGCGAGGAAGAGCGCGCCCGGGTATTGCCACACCGTGCGATCGAATCCGAGTGCTTCGGAAAAAAACGCCGACGCGGTGGGGATGTCACCCACGTGGAGGTGCACGTGGCCCATGACGGTGGCTGCCGGCATTCCCGTCCACGGCGCACTGCCGGCTGCCTGCACCAGTCCGGGCACATCCACCGGATCGGTGGCCATCATCAGTTCACGGCCGAGCCGTTGCCATGTGTTTCGCGGCCGGTCGGCGTAGACCTCGATGCCGAGATTGTCCGGATCCTGGAGGTAGAACGCCTCGCTCACCAGATGGTCACCCGCGCCGGCATGGATGCCAATCTCTCCCAGATGTCGCACGAACCGTCCGAGCGACGTTCGGTCGGGCAGGACGATGGCGAAGTGGTAGAGTCCGAGGCGACCGCGGCGCGGGGCCGCACGTGCGCCGGCACGCTCGCGGAGTTCTACGAGCGTCGTGTCGCTACCGTGCGGACCCAACACCGCGCCTGCCGCATCGTGGCGCAGCACGCGCAGCCCCAGCGTCCCCTCGTAGAACGCGACCGAGCGTTCAAGGTCGGCGACCTGCAGGCGCACCCGGCCGAGGCGCATCGCCTCAGGGAGGCGGTAGCCGCGCGGCGGTTCGCCGTAGGTGCCGGGCGTCGCCGGCTGCGCTCCAGTCGCATCGCCGAAGATGTCATGAATCGATGCACCCACGGGACCTCCACCAGCCCTTCGCCGGCACGATCAGCGTCCAGGCGATACCGAGCCGGGTGCCCAGCCGCGCCTGGAGCGTGGTGCCACCAAGCCTAATGCCTCGAGCTGCCAGGCGCCTTCGGTCGCAGCGAACGGAGACGCGCGCCCGATGCTCGGCGTTCCAGTTGGCGAATCAAGCGGTCGGTCGCTGCGTGAACCGCCGTGAGTTCACCGGACCGGCTCAGTTGACGGACGCGCCGAAACGTCGTGTCGACGCGTCGGCGCACCGCAACCTCCAGTGACGACGCCCTCCGGTTTCGTTGCCCACTGGTTGCGCCAATGCGCCGTGCCAGCACCTGGGCGTCGTGCAGGTCTCCGAACACGTCCTGCAATGCGGCCAGGCGGCGTGTCGCTGCCGTCGCCAGTCGCGACGACCGCTCGAACGCGTCGAGCAGGTATCGCAAGCGCTTGGCAGCGATGCGGACCGGGTGCGCGAGTTCAAGTCGTCGCCGGCGCCGAAGTCGGATCATATTCGCCTGCAGTTCTTCCAGTTGCGTACGGAGCAATCGTGCCATCGCCGCGGACATCGCCGTCCCGGCGCCCGACAACGCGCCGACATCCCGACGTTCCCGCTCGAGCCGACCCGCAAGCTCGGCTGAGGCGCGCGGCAGGTCCTTGACAACCCTTCGCGTCAACTTCCGCTGCGCGCGCGCCACGCTCGGCGCGAACTCCGCTGCGAGCGATCGAGCTTGCGCCATCGCCGCCGAGTTCAGGCCCGACGTGGCATCGGTCAACCATGCGTGCTGAACCTGAAGGTCCCGCGCATCTCCGGCCAGGCGCCACAGTCGACGCAGCCGCCGGCGAGTGTCTCGAGTAACGGCATCGTCAAGCAGCGGGCGGAAGGCTCGCAACCAGGTCCGCAACCGACGCAGCGCGACCCGGAAGTCATGAACCGCCTCCGGATCATCATCAGGCAGCACCGCCCCGCCGACCGGCTCGACCGCGTCGGCGCCGCGGGGCGAAATCTCCAGGCGGGCCGCTTCCTCCAGCGTCTTGCGCAGCCGATCCCGCGCGAATGCTCGCGCCACGTGCCGGGCAGGTTGCCCGAGAAGTTCCGGTGTAAGAGCGGTACTCGCCATGGTCACTACATGACTGGCGAGACGGCGAGGGACGCACATGCCGCCTCGAGAACCCGATCGCCGTCAAGTTTGGTTGATGACGCCGGGCGTCCGCCGGCCTGTGCTCCCGCGGCGGGGGGCATCGTCTCCCACGGCGGACACTTAGACGGAGATGATGAAGATGCGCGTTGCAAGAGGGATTGTGTTTCCAGTGCTCGGCAGCCTCATGCTGTTGTCCGCCTGCGGCCCGGGATACGCCGGGACGGGCGTGGCGGTGACTGCCCAACTCGGTCCCGGGATCGACCTCTACGGTTATTCGGCCGATCAGTACGGTGACTGGCACGCCGGCTACCGGCAATGGACACCGACCGTCGTTTATGAAGTCAACGGTCAGTACTACCCGAATAACGTGCGCGGCGGGCGCCAGGTGCAAGTCTACCGTTCGCAATCCGGGTATTTCCTGCCCCCCCGGGACCAGGAATGGGCCCGCACGGATAAGCGATTCAACTCCAAGAAAATGCCGACCGACGCGGACTACGGTCGGGCGCGGTCGCGGCCGCGGCCCTGACCGGTTGCTCTGATCGGTAGTCGAGAGGCTTGCGTCAACGCCGCCCCGGGTCGCTGGGGCGGCGTTTTCGTTGCCGCCGGGCGACACGGTGCATCCGCGTCGCGGCGAAGGTAGAAAGTCTCCGCCACGTGGCCCGCGGGTCCGGAAGTTGCGCCTACCGCCCGCATGACCGTCGATCGGTATCTGCTCGAGAGCGACCGCACCTACTTCGAGTGCGGCGCCCGTCTCACGCCGCTCCCTGGCGCCGTCCTGGCACACCTCGCGGGCTTCGAGGATCTGGCGGCGGGGGCGGTGGTGCACCGGATCGACCCGGGAGGCCTCGCCCCGGACCCGTTGACCTGGCTCGTCGCGCTGGAGAAGCGCCTCGCAGCTCTGGGCGTGCAGCGGGCCCAGCTCTACCTCGACGTGCCCGCCCCCGAGCTGGAATGGGCGCTGACCCACATCGGCTACCGGTGCCGTGAAGAGGTCGGTCTGCTCCATCCAGCCGCACCGCTGCAGAGCGACGTGACGCTCACCCCCATCAGGGACGAAGAAGACTGGCATCTCAAGCAGGCGCTCCACCCCGACAATGAGCCGGGCCCGGACGGCCACACAAACAACCCCGTCCGGTGGGTGGCGTTCGAGCGATTCAAGCAGGCCGCCGGGTACTTCACCCTGTACCTCGCCCGCCACCACGGTGAGGTCTGCGGCGCCATGGGGATGGCCGAGGTCGGCCCGATTATGCAATTCAAGAACTTGGTCGTGGCGCCGGCGCATCGGCGGCGTGGCGTCGGTGCTGCAATGCTGCGGGCCGGGGTGCGCCTGGCCCACGACCGGAACAAGATGGCTCTCGGTGGCTTCGCCATCACGGGCGACGCAGGCGCGGCGCTCTATCTCGGCCGCGGCTTCACCCCGGTCACCCGGCACTGGGGTTGGGATCGCCTCCTTACCGTTGCCGCTCCCGTCCGGCGCTTTCAGCGTACGGCCCGTGCCCACCGCTGAGCAGCTGGCCCGTTACCGCGAAGACGGCTTCGTGGTCCTCTCAAACCGGATTCGGGATCGTGGCTTGCGCCGGACGAGCGTCTTTCGCCATTGGGCTCGTGGCGGACACCCGACCATGACAGATGAGGAGCGCGCAATGCGTGTCGTGCAGGACCTTGTCACCCACGCTGCCGACCAGAAGGCGGGATGCACCACGGCCATGCGTCGTCAGCGCGACCAAGTCGGCGCGCAGCTCGCGTGCAAGCGTCGCAATGATCGATGCCACCGGCGACAACGGTGCAATGACCGGCACCAGCTCCACCAGAGTCTCGACCCGCATCGGCTCTCGTGACCGCAACGCATCGGCGAGGCCGTCGACGTATTGCTGTGCCTCGTCCACCAGCCTTTGGGTGGCCTCGGTGTCCGTGAGCACAACCCCGGCCGTCGCCGCCAGGTTGACCTCCGCCGGAATCGGCGTCACCACCCGGACCAGGATGAGAGCCGACTTGCCCGCACGAGCGACGGTGCACGCCTGGTCGAGGGCAGCCGCCGCCGCATCCGACCCGTCCAAGGGAACCAGAATCCGACGGAACGACCCCGGTACTGCCGCACCTTCGCTCTCAATGCGCAGCAGCAACAACGGGATGGTGACCTCGTGCATCAGGTCGTCGGCGACGCTGCCCACCCACGCACGCCGCCACCCGACCCGGCCGTGGGTCGCCATGACGATCAGGTCGGCGTGGACCGCCGACGCATAGTGAGCCAACGTGGCAACCACCGGGCCCGCCAGCATCGCCGTTGTCACTGCGATACCGAGGTCATGCCGCAGGTTGTCGGCGAGCGGTTGCATCTGCCCGTCGCGATACGCCGCGCAGTCGACCCGGAAAAACTCGTCGGACATCGGATCCAGCCGGGAGGGCCCGTCGACGAGCACCAGGTGCAGCTCGGCGCCGTGCGTTCGGGCCATGGCCGCAGCCGGCGCCACAGCCGCCTCGGCCGACGCGAGCCCATTGAGCGGCACCATGATTCGCTCGAACATCTCGATATCCTCCACCGCGGTGATCGCCGGATGCGAGCCCGGCGCCTTGATATTACGGCAGTCTAGCGGTGCCACCGAGGCACGTCAGTCGGGGGAATAGCGGACGAGATGTCGGCGGTATCGCCTGCGCGGACGGCCCGGCGACGCCCGGAGGCAACCGGACCGGCCGCACCATGTTGCAGTCGTGGCCGCGCGCCCGTCAGGGCGCTCCGATCACCTCGACGTGGGCGATGACGTCACCCTCGAGAATCTGGTCGACGATGCCTCGTCCGGACGCCACCTCGCCGAACACCGTGTAGTCGTGATCGAGCCGCGGGTTGTCGACCAGGTTGATGAACCATTGCGCGTCGCCGGTGTCACGCCCGCGGGATGAGATGCCGAGGGTGCCGCGGAAGTGCGAACGCGGCGTGAGTTCGTCGCGCATGAACGTGGCGTCGCCGACGTATTCGGACGCATCGGGTCCGCCACCCTGAATCACGAAGTTCGGTTCCACCCGCTGCAGGATGTGTCCGTCATAGTAGTGGGCGCGCGCGAGCCTGATGATGCGCGCGACGGTCGCCGGTGCCTCGTCCGGAAACAGCCTGACCGTGAACGAGCCGCCGCCGCTCGACTCCGCCATCGTGACTCGCAACCGGAGGTCGCGCGCAAGAAACAGGGTCGCGAGCGGTTCGGGACGAATCGGCAATGGCCGCGGCGCCGCCCGAACCACGGCTCCAGACCACTTCGAGAGGATCGCGGCGACCGTGGCCGCAACCGTGGTATCAAAGTCGGCCAGATATGGCTTGAGGCGCGATTCGCTGGGTGCACTACCCATCTCACCGATGCGTTTCAGCAGCTCGAGTCGCGGGTCCCGGACGTTTTCGCTCCGCCTGGCACCGATGCTGTCGAAGGCGTCAAGCAGTGCCGGCAGTGCCGCCGCGTGCATCGACCCCGCCAATCCTTGTGCCGCAGCAAGGACCACCTGGTTGCCAGGTGACGTGAGCGCGGCGATGTAGAGGGTATCGGCGTCGTGCCCGGCGCTACGCGCCAGACCATCGAGCGCGGCCGCGCGGACATTGTTATCGGCATCATGAACAAGCCGCGTCAGCAAGCTCCTGTCACGGGCAATCCCGGCGGCCTCGGCCGCGAACATTCGTTCTCCCCACCGCGGTGCCGCAGCGAATCGGGCCAGGAACGGCGCCACGAGCGCCGAATCGATGCGCGCGAGCGCGACCAGCGCATGCGCGGCCCGCTGCCAGCGATGATCGGGCACCCCCGTCGCCACCGGCCCGTCGATGACATCCATGAGCACCGATGCGGCCACGCTGCGTTCGGCGCACGGCAGGCCGAGTGCGTCGATCGCCGCGAGCGCCACGTAATCGGACCGGTCACTGGCGGCGGCGGTGATCGGCATGCAATCGGGCGCAGCAGCCCCCGCCCTGGCGCCCGCGATAGCGGCGATGCGCACGATCGGACTCTGGTCGGCGAGCGCCGTGCGCACCACGTTCGCCCGGGTGGCCGGCGCAAGCGTCCCGGCGCCCGCGAGTGCAAGTCGCCGGACTTGTTCATCGGGATCGGCGACCGCGCCGAGCAGCGTGATGCTGTCGAGCGCACCTTGCTGACTGAGCGCGAGTACTGCCATGCGGCGGGTGGTGGCGTCGCGGGGGGGGTGAGCCGCGTCGCGCAGGAAGGCGAGCGCGCGAGGCAGCAATCCGCCGTTGGTGCGACGATTCAGTCCCAGCCAGTACAATCCGCGGACACTCCCGAAGCCCGAGCTAGCTCCGGCGCGATCAACGATCATGCCCTCCGCGAGTCGCACGTGGATGCTGTCGCCGAATGGCAGGCGGCCGAGTGCGTCGGCAAGGGCGTCGACGACAGATGGATCGCGTTCGAGTGCCAGCAACCGGGTCATGGCGTCCGCAACCGACCGTACGGTGGATTGGGTGGAATCCATTGCCTGCGGGCCACGGCGCACGCGACTCAACGACTGAGCGATGGCGTTGGCGGCCTCCGCCCGGATCGCTGGAATGGGATCGGCGAGGGTGGGCAGCAGCAGCGGGACCAGCCCCGGTCGCTGCAGGCGGCCGAGACCACGGAGAGCGACGCGACGGAGCAACGAATCGGTCCCCCGCAGCTCCATGAGCAGCGGGTTGATTCCGTCGACACCGGTGCCGCGGGCGTCCTCGGCGACGAGCAGTCGCTGCAGCCGTGCGGTGTCGACCCGCATCAGCCGTTGGGCATGCGCCGGCGCGTTGAATGCGCCGGCAAGAGCAAGGGACGCTGACCAGAGACAGGCGTTGCGCATCGCGCCTCCAGACGGGGTTGCGCCCCAGCAAGTTACCGAGCGAGCCGGCGCCGCGGCGCCAAATGCGCGTCCGCGGTTGTCAGTGCGTATCGGCAACGACCGGCCGGGAGCTCGGCTTGTGCAGGAGAAACACCGCCGGGGCGACGCAGGCGAAACACACCAGGATCAGCCACCATGCGTCGTTGTACGCGAGCATCGATGACTGACGCATCACCATCCCGTCGATCACCGTCAGGGCCCGTTGCTGTGCCTCCAGGGTCGACGCACCATGCGACATCAATCCCGCGACCAGGCCCTGGTATCGTTGATCGAACGCGGGGTTACCGGGGTAGAGGTTGGTGACCAGGTCGGCGCGGTGAATCGCGATGTGGCGGGTGAGAAAGGCGCCGAGCACCGCGATCCCGAAGGAGCCGCCGAGCTGGCGAGACAGGTTGATCAGTCCCGAAGCCTGCTGGGCCTCGCCGGGCTTGAGCGCGCCGAAGGCCGCGTTGTTGATCGGCACGAAGAGCAGGCCGAGTGCCGCACCGCGGATGATCAGCGCCACCCGTGCGTCGGCTTCGCCCGCCGCGGTGGTCAGCTGGCCGAGCGTGTGCATCGCGAGCAGCATGAGGCCCATGCCCAACAAGATCAGCACTCGCGTATCCGCCAGTGGCCGCCGGCCATTGAGGAGCAGACCGCACACGAGGGCCATTGCGGCGGTGGCGAGCCCGCCCGGCATCATCGTCAGGCCAGTTTCGGTGGGTGTGAAACCAAGAATGCTCTGAGTGAACAACGGGAAGAGGAACGTCCCGCCGTACAAGCCGAATCCGAGCACGACAAAAAGGAAGATCGACGCCGAGAGATCGCGATTCTTGAGCACGCGAAATTCGATGACCGGGTGCTGGTTGCGCCGTGACAACTGCCACCATACCAGGCTCACGAGCGAAGCTGCCGAGATCAGTGACAGTTCCACGATGAATGTGTCCGCGAACCAGTCCTTCCGGTTGCCTTCTTCGAGGACGTACTGCAGGGCACCCACACCGGAAATGAGCAGGCCGATGCCCAACCAGTCGACGGGCCCCGTACGTCGCTGGTGGGCTGGCGGGTCGTGCAGGAAGGTCGATACCAGGAACGCCGACACGATGCCGATCGGGACGTTGATGAAGAAGCACCAGTTCCAGGTGTAGTTGTCCGTGATCCAGCCACCGAGGGTCGGGCCGAGCGTTGGTGCGACAATGACACCGAGGAGGAAGACCGCCTGTACCAGGCCCTGTTGCTCGCGGGGGAACACCTGGCGGATGGTGGCCTGGGCGGTCGACAGCAGCGCGGCACCGCCGGCGCCCTGTAGCAGGCGCCACAGCACGATCTCCCCGAGACTCGCCGATGTACCGCACAGGAACGAGGCGACCACGAACAGGATGATGGAGAACGTGAGGTACCGCTTGCGGCCGAACACGGCGGTGAAGTACGCCGTCATCGGCAGCACGACGACGTTGGCGAGAATGTACGACGTGGCGACCCAGGCGATTTCTTCCCGCGTGGCGCCAAGATTGCCCGCCATCTGCGGCAGCGCGACGTTGATGATGGTCGTGTCGAGGACTTCCATCACGGCGGCGGTGATCAGGCCCAGCAGAATCAGCCAGCGATACCGATCGATGTCGAGGTGGGGTGCGGCGGCCACGGCGGACTCCGTGGGAATCGAAGCGGACATGTGCCGATCATAGCGACACCGCCCTGCGGGTCAAGCGACGCCCCGGGGGGCGCGCAACAGCTGCTCGACTTTCGACACGAGCTGGTCGACTGTGAACGGCTTCTCGATGTGCGGTGCGAGTTCATCGCCGTTACCCGAGCGACCGATGGCCGCTTCGGAGTAGCCGGACATCAGCAACATCGGCACCGTGGCACCCAGGTCGCGAAGGCGGTGGCGGAGTTCCAGCCCGCTGATTCCCGGCATCATCATGTCGGACAGCACCAGGTCGACGGAGTCGGAGACCTTCCCGAAGCGTGCGAGCGCCTCGTCGCCGCTGGCCACCGCGGTGACGACATACTGATGGCGCTCGAGCATCCGTTTCACCGCGCTGCGCACTGCGGCGTCGTCCTCCACGAGCAGGATTCGGGCACCGAACGTGATTGCGCCGACCTGCTGCGACGTTGCTGGTCCGCGCACTGGGTCGGAACCGGTGTAGCTCGGAAGGTAGATCTTGAACGTCGTCCCATGCCCGGGCTCACTGTATACCCAGATGTGGCCGCCGAGTTGCTTCACGATGCCGTAGACCATTGCCAGGCCGAGTCCGGTTCCCTTCCCGATCGTCTTGGTCGTGAAGAACGGCTCGAAGATCCGCGCTTGCGTCTCCGCATTCATGCCGACGCCGGAATCCGTGATCGACAACACGACATGCGGACCCGGTCGGGCACTGATGTGCCCGTGCGCGTATTCCGCGTCGAGGACCACCTTCGACGTCTCGATCAGGACGGTGCCGCCGTCGGTCATCGCATCGCGAGCGTTCACCACCAGGTTCAGGATGACCTGGTCGAGCTGGTTCGGATCCGCCTTGACCGGATCGAGATCGGCTCCGAGTCGGAACAGGAGTTCGATGTTCGTTTCGAGCAGCCTCCGGAGCATTGGCTCGAGCGGGCGAACTACTGTGTTGATATCCAGCACCTGCAGCTCCAGAAGCTGTTGGCGGCTGAATGCGAGCAGCTGACGCGTCAACTTGCTGGCGCGGTGCGCCGCATTCACGATCTCCACCGCCTCGGCCCGGCGGTGATCGTCGGGCTCGAGGTCGCCACGGAGGAACTCCGCGGCGGCCTGTATCACGGTGAGAATGTTGTTGAAATCGTGCGCCACACCGCCGGCGAGCCGACCGATCGCCTCCATTTTCTGTGCCTGCCGCAGTTGCAGCTCGAGCAGCTTGCGCTCGCCGATGCTGGCATACACGGCGACAACCCCACACGTCTTGCCGTCGGCATCGTGCAGCGCCGCCGCCGAGATGCTCACGTCCACCGGATTCCCGTCCTTGTGTAGCCGCTGGGTCTCGACGTTCATGACCGGCACACCCGCGAGAACCTGATCGTTGAAGTCATCGGCTTCGGCACCCATTCCGCCCGCGACGATCGGCAGCTGTTGCCCGAGCACCTCACCGGCAGCCCAGCCGAAGAGTATCTCCGCCGCCCGGTTCCAGCTGCGCACGCGATTGTCGGGCGTCATGCTGCAGATGGCGAGCGGTGACGTGTCGAACCAGCCGCGCAATTCATCCGCGGTTCGCCGCAGATCCTCCTCGGCGCGGCAGCGGGCACGCACCTCCGCGTGCAAGTCCTGGTTCGCTCGCTCGAGTTCGTGTGTCCGTTCCAGTACATGAATCTCGAGGTGCTGGTTCAGGTCTCGCAGCTTGGCTTCGGCTCGCGTGCGGGCATTGTCTGCCCGGTCAACTACGATCGCGCTGCGCCAGATGACCCACAAGAAGATCAGGGTGGTCGCGATCGCCACGATCGCGTCGCCGCCGGCGCCGTTGTACCAGCCGCGATCTTCCCCTCGTTGTTCGAGCCAGCCGATCGTCAGCGGAATAATCACTGCGGCAGGAAGGAGACGACGCGCGAGCCGGCCGCCGACCCGGTCACTGATGAAGAGCGCCACGACTCCGTTGGCGGGGCGGGCGCTCAACACCCCTGCGGCGAGGACCAGGAAGGCGATGGCGGTGTTGAGCGCTACGGGTATCAGACCGCCGACAGACGACAACGACTGCAACTCATAGCCGTAGGTCACGATGACGATGAGCGCGATGAGGCCCGCGGCCGTTGCCAGTGCCGACGCCAGTCGGCGCGTGAGAACGGAGCTGAAGGTGAACAACAGGAGTGTGACACCGAGGAGGACGAAATCGACTCCGGTCATCGGCGCCATCCGATTGGGGAACCCGGCAAGCGGAATGGCGACGCGACCGGGGAACAGCAACCGGTCCGGACCCAGGTCCCACGGCAGGTAGAGCCGACTCAAGCAGAGCAACGGCAGGACGACGACGGCCACCGCGCACGCGCGACATGCACGTCGGTAGGCGGTCGCGCCATCCGCATGAAGCAGGAGGAGCAAGCCGCAGCCGGCCAGGGAGAATGCGATCGCGGTAACCGGATTCATCGCGATCAAGCCGGGGATACCGCTCTTCAGCACCGGAAGGTCGAGATCCCACCCGATGAGAACTGCGACCGCCAGTGCGACGACCAATACGCCGCTCGCACGGGAAAACGCCAAGCAGTACCGTTGATATTGTGGCAGTATCCCGACGGTCATGAAGCGGGGATCGACCGTACGCATGTGCCCGCGACTACGCACGCATTGAGCCCAGGATGCTGGTCAGGCGAGGCGTACTCGTTGATCCGTCCGACGAATTCCAGGCGCGACATCGGGGGATTGCGCACCATTCTGACCTCCATTCTTGCTGGAGGAGATGCACAACCTGGACCAGCGAAACCGCGCCGTGCAAGTAATTGGCATGAAGGAGGTTGCGCCCGCATGCGATGCTGCCATTTCGGGCGTTTGACATCGTGGGCAGGATATTGCTAGGCTTGGCCGGCTGGCCCATGCACTTGGCCCTGATGGGTGGTTGAGGGGTTCCGAGGACTTGGATCCGCGCGATCGCGCGTCAGGCTTGCCCACCGTATGGCGACGCGATAGAGTTCCGCCGCAAGACATCGGGTCCGTAGCTCAGCTGGATAGAGCGCTTGCCTCCGGCGCAAGAGGTCGCAGGTTCGACTCCTGTCGGGCCCATAATTTCTAACACGTTGCCCCGTCTGCGCTTGAAGAGCAGATGGGGCTTCTCGTTTTTGCGTCACTTTGTGCAGGGGTGTCCAATTGGGTGTCAAATTGGACTGCGGTGAGGAAATGCCGACTACCAACTGCGGCATGCTACAGAAAACGTCCTACCCTTCCAGCGCGATCCGGTTGGCCTGCGCCGCCCGCATCGCGCTCTCGCTCGGACGCTGATAACACTTCACCACAGTTGTCGGGTCTTTCCAGCCGCCAAGGTCGCACAGGTCACGCAGCGAAGCACCCCGAAGCTCTGAGGCGAAGTTGCGGCGGAACCCATGCCACCCTCGCCCCTTCTCTGGCGGCAGCCCCGCGCGATCCTGTGCGCGTTGCAGCCAATCCCTCGCCAGATGGGGACCGACCGGCAACCCCCGGTCACCAACCCCAGGTACTACCGGCGCAGTCCCAACGCCCGGAGCGATTCGCCGTGCTTCCTCAAACGCGACACGTGCTCCATCGGATACCGGCGTAGGATGTTCGTAGCCGATCTTGTCGTTTTCCGCTCGCCACGTGATACGTCCGTTGGCCAAATCGACATCGCGCCATTGCAGGTGCAGCATCGCGCTCAGCCGATGACCGGTTTCGTGAGCAAGCACAAGCAGGCAACCGAACTGCCAAGGGAATTCGTTCGCTACCGCCCGCAATGCCTGATAGTGTGGATTGGTAAAGATGGGGCGTTTCGGGGTCTCAAGTTCTGAAACCCTGTAGCCGGTCAGCGTGTTGCGGTCTATGAGCCTCGCGCCGACTCCCCAATTCAGCACGGCCCGCAACAAACGGAAGTCATAAACGATTGACCGGGATTTGAGCGGGTGAAGTTTCGGTGTTGCCACCTTCTGCCCTTTGACTTTCGCTCGCGGGCGAAGGTCTCCACCGCTGCGCCGTTCACGTTCATACCGTGCCGCATCTTGATAAGTGAGGCTGTCAGCTTCGCGGGTCCCGTCAAGCATCTGACGAAAACGGTCGAGAGTGGTCTTGTCGTGCTTCTGGGTCGTGACTGACTTGGTCGGGGTTACGTCACGCAAATAGTTGTCAAAGAGCTGATTGAGTGAAACGGTTTTCTTGCGGTCAGGTGTTCGTAGCGAAGCGGCAAGTTGCTCCGCTTCCTCTTTCGCACGTTCCCGGTCGCGATGCCCCAAACTCTCTCTCACCTTGCGACCGCTGCGCCGGTACTCCGCCACCAGGATTCCACTTTTTCCAACGTAGATCCGAATCCTGTTTACACCCCATTCTCCGCAAGAAAATGTGAACTGGTCCTGCTTCCGAGCGCGTGGCATTACTCGCCTCCTCTTGGCGTCTTGTGTGACGCCCGCGCCGATTGCCGGGAAGCATCTTGAACTTGGGATATGCGGGAGGCCGGACGCAACGCCTTTCGGGGCAGATCGACCGCCCGGACCCTTGGCGCGTTCTTTCTACCCATGTTTTGCAGTGCCCCGGAAGCCACCATTCTGCCGAGCGTATCACGGCTGAAACCGCTTCGCAGCGCGGCTTGCGTGAGGGTCAGGAGTTCCATTCCCTCGTCCCGCGCTACCGCCTCAAGGTCGGCGAGAAGTTCACCGACCAGCGGACCGGCCGGGGCGATGAAACCCCTCCGGGACCAGTCCTCCCGGAGGGTTTCCCATTTGCCGAAAAACTCCTGGCGGGTCACGGAAGGAGGTTCGGGCTCGGGTATCCAAGGCGAATGAAGGTCATCCGCCGAATTCCCCGTGACGACGCCACAGGTCATCTACCTCTTTCGATTCCTGCACCGAGCGCTCTCGCCTCGGGCGCCAATCCTCGCCGGTCTCGTTGAACCCGCTTCCCCAATTCTGCTTGATGTACAACCAGCGTTCGTAGTCGGTGCGAGGAGCTCCAATGGTGTCCCACACGAACCGCTGTTGCGTCGTGGCGTCGTTGCCCAACAGTTGAAGCATCTCCGATCCCATCTCACGCAACGCGACTTGAAAGAGTCGCTCTGCCTCCACCATGAACCGGGTGGAGACAGGTCCGCCGAAGATCGCGTCGTACGAGTCCCGACTGACCTGTTTCCAGGTGAGCGTCAGCTGGCGCAATGCTCGATCATGGAACAGATCACCGACGAACTTCTTCAACAGCGTTGCCCGGAGCTGTCCGGCATCGACGGTCAGCTGATCACCGGCAGTCGGAATGTGAAGTCGCGGCTGTACGTGCCTGACGTACCGCTGAACGGTCCTCACGCTGCACCCAACACGCGTCGCGATTTCCGGATAGCTGAACCCTTGGAGTCGTAGGGCGATCATCTTGTCGATCTTCTCCTGGTGAACCCGCTGACCCCCAGCTCGCTTCCTCTTGGGGTCAGCAGGCGGCTTACTTCTACGTTTGGTCAACCAATCCTCCACTTGCCACCGCGCTCAACCCGGACGGAAACCGGACTCTCTCCGGTAACGATCCGGTCATGCCGCGGACCGGATCGGCCTATGGGACACCCCAATGCTCCTCCCCTGCGGGGACCTAGAGCAGCGATCCTGCGGATACCGGCATCACCGAGGCAGGATCCGCGTCAGTTGTCGCCCGTGCGACCGTCCATTGATGGACATGTTGGGTCGGGAGCGTCGGATGAGGAGCCTTGCCGTCGTACCGCAGGAACACACGTTCACCGACGGACACCAGCTTGAAGAGGCGGTCGAGTTTCACCGTCCCCCAGATGGCCGAGAGTGCGCCGCCATCATCCGGCTCCATCGCGACGGTATGAACGCGATGAAGCTCACCTGTGGCACTTTTCCACTCCCTCGAACCGTGATAGACGACGATGTATCCTGGCTGCCATTTGTCGGCATCGACGATGATGAACTGACGGGCATGTGCTTCCGGATCGGACAGCGTGACAAATCCCTTCGGAACCTCGTTGTGGTCAACCATGTTCTCCTCCGTTGGTGTGATCGCGCTTTGGTTTGCGGAACGCGTATTGTTGTATTGCGCGGGCGGCCAACGCGCGTTCGAGATTGGGTGACATGTCGTATTGAGTCAGCGCCTTGACGACATATTTCGTGACGTACCGCTTCGCATCACGCTTTGGGTCGTACAGGCTGATGCGGGAGAATCCGAATTTCCATCTCGCGGATAGTGTTTCGATCAACAACTCTCGGGTGTTCCCGATGAGGCAGTGGATGTGGATGCGACCGAGAAGAGCGCCGTCTTCCAAAACGACAAACCAGAACAACGGCAGTCCTGCATCCTGTGTCAGGCGGCGCACCCAGTAGTTGAACATTCCACGTGCGGCATCGGGGCCGATTTGGATTGGCTTCTCGTCCAGGGTGCGCTTCGAGGGGCCGCTCAACTTTGCTTCCTTTCGCGCGCGATCAGACTTCCCGTCGAAGGTGAGCGTTGCGTAGTGGTCCCATGGAAGGCTCCCCAACCATTCGGCCCATTCCGCGTGAACTCGCTTCCGCCTTGTAGTTTCCCGTGCCGCATCGGTCATTGCTCTCTCACTCCTGGACATACCGCGGGGGCTTCAAGTCTGCCCCCGCAGTGTGTCGCCTTCTGCGTTGGCACTTGCGAGCGAATCATGGAACAGCGGTTCCCTGTCGAAGGGACTCTGCCTGCCGCTGAGGAGCCGTTCTAGGCTCGGGTCGCCGGTCAGGCTCCAATGGTTCGCCCGGTACTGAGCATGCGCACGCCGATCTTGCCGGTCTTGTGATGCGCGCGCTGCGTTTGTGTCAGGGCGCGAGGGGCTCCGCCCCTCGGCACACCCCGGACAACTTTTAGTGGGGCGGCGCCCGGATTACCTATGGCGGGTCCGGGACGCCCCAGGCAGACCGATCCTCCGGTATGCCGCCCATACAGCTCGGGAGTTGTCGCAACCCGGCTGCACGCCCTTGGGACTTCCGTGTTACGCGCCGGTCATTCCTCGTCGTCGTCGAACAACAGCGCCCTGAGTTCCTTGCGTAGCTCGCTGTCCGGAATGTCTGGGTCATCAAGTAGCGCCGCGATTGCTCCAAGCAGGTCTTCCGACTCTGGCGAATCCAGGTCCAGTTCAGTGTCTCGCATTTGTCCCCCCAATGGTTTGTACGTTTCGCGTGGGCGCGTCATAGTGTCCGCCGGTTGCGATACGCGGCGCCAAGCCGCAAGCGCTGTCGCGCGAATTCACGGAGAGCGCAGGCGAGCCCTTCGGCCGCCGTGCGGACATCGTGGTGGTCGTCGACACCGAGCGATCCGTATTCAAGCAGATGGCGCATCAACCGCATCGCCTTTCGTATTTGGTCCGTTGCCGCCTCGGATAGCAGTTGCGAGACCGGCGATTGGGAATCCGGGCAGCTGCCTGCCCTGTTGTTTGCTACCCGCACATGTCCTCCTTGCGGTCGAAAGGGTTCGCGCTCACGGAAAGCACAAAGGGCCCGGCCGACGTGGCCGAGCCCTTCACTTATGTCCCCTCAAACGCCGAAAAGGTTACAGACCCCCCTAGACACCGCTGGCGGCGAGACGCACGTGCGCCCTATGGCGATGGATTTTCAAGCGTTTCGCCTCGGCCGAATCCATGGGCGGGATTCCCCACCATGGCATCATCACCGCACACATCTGGTCGGGCGTGAATCGTGCGCGCACAACGGCATGCAGTCGGTGGAGTGTGGGATGTTGTCCCGGTTCGCCCGCCCGGTCCAAGAGAAGCTCACGGTCACTTCCTGGCCATGCCAGCAAAGTTCGGGTAAGGACCTCATGATATCCGTCGGTCACCGGCGAGCCTTCCCAGTCATCGTCGCCTCGGAACGGATATAGCTCCTCGACCACGGTCTCGGCCAATCGGCGGCACGCCTCGCGCTCGACGCCTGGGCCCGGATCGGCCGGTAGTGAGTCCAGCACGTTTGGCAACGCAGCAAGCATGGCGAGGCGGATGACCGTTTCCGCCAAGCGAATCTTTGGCTCGCTATGGTGAGCACGGAGTTCGGCCGCGTGTGAGATGAGTCTGGAATACGGCTTCTCGCCCTGCGCAGCATCTGTGTACCACAGCCGTTCCGGATCCTCGAAAGCGGTCGCGATTAGACCGACCAACATGGCAAGACGCACTGGCGCTGGTTGAATGCCGCGCGCTTCCCTCATGTACATATTGAAGAACGGCCCGAACGCCGAAACGCCAATTAGCTTGTTGTCTTGGCAGAGCAAGACGACCCGCCGGAATTCACCGGATTCAGCAATCGACGACGGTTTGGCTTTCAGTAGCTGGCGTTGGAGTTGAGGTGGCAACGTGTCGATCCAGCGGTCATAGGGGCGGCCAACGCCGTCGCTCCCGAACGCAATGCCCTTGGAAAACAGTATGCTGCGATCAGGTCGCCTCCGCACGTTGAGCATTCGATGCAACCGCCGCTGCATCGCGTCGGTGGCGTAGATGGCGAACGACGGTGCGTGGACCACTTCGTAGGGAATGCGAACGAGGTTGCCCTCGTTGAGTTCGAAGTATCCCCTAGCGCGCTGGTCATTGCGTGCGATTGCGCGCAGGAAGATCCAGCGGTGAGGCGATGGCCCATTGTCATTCGGTATAGCTGGCATGAAGTCCTCCGCGTTTGACGGTCTAGCCGACAAGCCAAGTGCCTTTCGGGCGTAACGCAATTCCTTCAGCCTTCGCGAAGCGCAACAGCTCACGCACAAGAATCCGAGAGGTGCCAAGCACCTTTGTGTCGCGGAGCTTGGGCGCGCGAACCCATCTGTTGACCTGCATTCGGCTGACTCTCAGAAACGCAGCGGCTTCGGCTTGTGAGACTTCGTCTGAGTCGCGGAGTCTCCGCCAGTACCACTTTCCTCGGACCCGCTTGCGCAGCGTCATCCCTTCGCTTGGGTCAGGCGGATTTGGCAGGAATCGCGCATCCTCGTCGCCGAGAATGCCACTGAGTTCCGTGCTTGGCGGACGCCCGAAGACAACTGCGATGGCCGGGTCAGGCTTGTAGGGTCGCGACAGATTCATCTCAGTGAGCAGGTTAGATACATACTGTAACTAACATCTTGTTCGCTCGCAAGCCGATCCGTCGTTGGACTGCTCGTGCCTTGAAGTTGGGAGTTTCGGTACGTATCTTGCTGAAACGTCGGCCGCTGTCGAAGTGTCTAGCGCGGGTTGTATGGGGCGTCTCCCGGATTGCGGAAACGTCGTTCCGCGCGCAGCTTAGGCCCACGTTTGAGTGTGCGCCGTCAAGGAGGAACTATGGGACGAAGTGACTTTCTCTATGCGGACCCATCCTGGTGGTCGGGGCTCGCGAGGACGCTCGACATTTCGGGCACTCTAGGAGACCATAGCTACAATGAGTCCCGTAGCGGAGAAGACGCAGACCGCCGGGCGACGAAGGAAGACTGGTACTCGGTCGGAGACGATCTAGCCCACGCGACGGAATGCTACAGCAAGGTACATGGGGAGAAGTAAACGACTCATGAAGAGAATGTCGGGGGGCCAGTCGAATAATTCCGACGGCCCCCTGAATCGTACTGATATGGCCTTTGCCCGGCAGGTGACGCTTCGCGCCGGGCCGCTCCCCGATGCTCACGAGATCGCGCAATACGAGGCTGCACTACCTGGAGCAGCCGACCGAATATTCACGATGGCCGAAAACCAGGCGGCCCATCGACAAACGCTTGAACGTCGGGTCATTACGTGGAATCTTGTCGGCGAGCGATTTGGCCAACTCGTCGGCGCCGCGATTGCCCTGTTCGGCATTTATATCGGCAGAGAGTTGGTGCTGGCCGGAAAAGACGCACAAGGGATGGCCGCCATTCTCGGGCCGATTGGCGGCATGGTATGGGTGTTCGTCATCGGCAAACGGAAGCGCGACCGCAATCTTCAAGGCAAAGAGAAGGAACGGTAGTCCGGCGCAACGCGTTGCTCCCAGCTGTAACAAGCGCTAGTTATATGAAGATTGATTGTACCGTGGTGCGCGGAGCAACCTGCAATTCAGCCGCGAGCACTGTCGCCACCCTTCAGTCCCTCGCTACCACTGTGTCGTAAAGCCCGTAGTTGGTCAGGCCCTCATGGCTCTCGATTCCAGTGTATCGCAGGGAAGCGTCCTCGTAGCGGCGGAAGGCGAAGACAGCCTGGTTCATCTGTAGGGTGTTGAACACCTTCAGGCGCACGAGTAGGTCGAAGTCCTTCACCGTCAGGCCGGTGACGGTCAGAAACAAGTCCGTTTCGAGCTTGGTGATAACGTCCTGGAGTGTGTTCTCGCGAAAGTCCGTTAAGTACATAAACGCGGGGATGCGAGTGGCAAACTTGATCAGCTTCTCCTGGACGAGCTTGCGCTTGGACTTGTATTCCTTCTCCTCGTCCGTCAGCTGCTGCTTCTGCTTCGCGGTCAGGTCGCGCTCGTTGGCTTTGTTCTTGAGTTCCTTGACCTTGTCGCTCTTGTTGATGATCGTCTCGATGATGTTGTCTCCAAGTGCGCGCCACCCCTCAATGCGCTCGACGGCCGCCATCGCTTCCGGATTGTCCAAGATGCGACGGAGTGTGTCGTTGTCCACGTTGACCAGCAGGGCGGACTCCCACTTGCGTGCCAGAAGTGTGGCCGAGGTGCCCGCCATCGCGATATCAAGAATTCCGCCCGCGTCAATCTGCGTCATGTTGGCGCCGTCATAGGCCAGAACAGGCAGGAACGAAACGAGATCCTTGACGGCGTTCTCCGGATTGCTCTCGTTTGGTGAGAGCCCGATTCCGTACTCGGACAGTTGCCGCAGCGCACGGGTTGGCGCAAAGTCGAACACGAAACAGATCGGCTTGAGGACCTCTTCCTCGTTCGGATTATCGCCGTTGGGATTCTTGATCGACCACGGCGACTGCACGCGAAATGCAGCCTGAAAGTAGGTCTCCGGCGACTTGAGATTGCGCAGCATCAAGATCGAGGACCACTGCGGAACGGTCACACCTGTCGTGAGTTTGCCGCACGAGAGCGTGATAGTCTTCGTCTCGAACCCGCTCGCGATGGCCGTGCGTACGGGCGGCAACGCATCGAGCCCCACACCCGCTGATGCACCAGCCGCGACGATGACCGTGTAATCCCGCCAAAACCTGTTGTGCCTCTCGGCCAGCAGATTCGCCATGGCGTGACAGGCGGCGACGTTCGGCAAGAACCAGAACGAGTGCTGGAGGTATGGCAACAACCGGACGTCAGAGTACGGGAAAGGCGGTCGCGTTCCGGTCTTGAGGTTCTCGACCACTTGCGGTGCGTACGAGCCTCGGATGATGTCCAGCCATTTTTGCACATCGCTCTTGTACTTGAATTGCGCGCCCCTGCCCCCTCCGGAGGCCGCGAAGAACTCAGTGAGGTCGAACTCGTCGAACTCGCCAGCATTCGCGATCGCCAGCAACTCGTCCGGCATCTGGTAGGTGAGTAGGCGCATCTGCGGCAGCGCGCCGTAGGGGTTCCATTGACCGTGGTTCCTGGCGGCGAACTCTTCCTTGGCGCGCTGTTCATCGGTGTACGTCCAGTTGAAGATTTGCTCCTCAATGAACTCGCCGGTCGCCAGCGCCTTGAATGGCGTGCCTGAGAGGTAGAGATACGCCTTCGTCGTGATCGGAAGGAACTCGGTTTCCTTCTCCGAAAGCACGCCGAGGTCCTCGTTCACCTTCTCCAGACCAGGGGCATATTCGAGGTTGGTCTCCTTCTTCGCGACCGGATCGTCCTCGCCTTCAAATAGCTCCTTCGCCGTTTCTCGCCACGCGCCAAAGTGGTATTCGTCGAACACCACGAGATCCCACTTCACCTTGTGCACCCATTCGTTCTTGGGTTTGATGTTCCCTGCCTCGTCGCGCCCCAGGAGGTCCTGAAAAGAGCCGAAATAGACCACCGGCTTCTTGCGGTCAATCTTGGTGGGATCATTGTCGGAGTTGCGGGAGAGATACTGCCAACCATCGAAGTCCACGTGACATTCGAGGTCTGTCTGCCACGCATCCTCGACCGCGGGCTTGAAGGTCACCACGAGTACCCGCTTGGCGCCGAGCTTCTTTGCCAATTGGTACGCGGTAAAGGTCTTGCCGAAACGCATCTTTGCATTCCAGAGGAAGCGCGGGACCGCGTGCATATCCTCCTTCCAAATCGAGTGGAAGTAGGCGTGTGTGCTCTTGACAGCGGCGGACTGCTCCGGGCGCATCGAAAACGTCTCGTGATGTGTGCCGGTGAACAGTTGGCCGGTGCGGACCCTTCGCCGCGGTTAAGGGTCTTCTTGCTCGCACCGCAGTACTCGCACCTGGTGTCAACCCACGTATGCTCGACGCGCTCGAACCAGATGTTGCCTTCGTCCGTCGCGAATGATGTGGCAATGGAATGCGCACCTCTGGCGTGCTTCGAACAATACACACTTCGCCGGGCCAACAGGCCGGTGAGATACGTGATACTGATGCCAAACACCTGATTGGTCAGGATGTGGTTGATGCGATCATCTAGGTCCGGAATCTTGCCTGCCAAGCCTCCGGTCAAGCGGGTAGTGATCTCTCGAAGGAAAACGCCCGATTTAGTACAAGGATCTAGGAACCTCACTGAACTGTCTGTCCAGATGTTCGCCCCGCGGTTGTCCGCCGCCCATGCCTCGGTGAGCGAGTCCAGCATCCTGTTGGCGAACTCGGGCGGTGTGAACACCTCGTCGTTAGAGAGGTTCGCAATGCACGACAGTACATCCGGATTGCGGCCGCGCAGCGAAAAGCTTTCCTGGCCGGTCATGTGGCCTCGCTTGCGGCGCCGGCGAGCGGCGCGGAAGCAATTTCACTCACCGTCATCGGCTGATAGGTCCTCGTCGGCGTGAAAATCTCGTGCTTGCCGAGATGGGCGAAGAGCGTGCCCTCCTCACCAATGGCCGACATCTGTGTGAGGATGTCGAGGCGGAAGTCTCGCCGTTGGAACTTACCCTTGCCCAGATAGCCCCATTCGGCAAAAGTGATCGGGTGGCCGTCGGTGGTGCGCATGGTTAAGGCGTCACCGTGGACGAGATTCTGGGACAACACATGAAGCGCGGCGCGATAGACGTCGTCCGACTCGCCGAGATTCAGGGAGTTCGCAAGCACCTCTAGCATGTTCGCTCGGCACTCGGCGACGTTGTCCGCCAAAAGCTCAATCCCGTATGTGCACATAAGAGCGAGAAGCGCGAAGTGCCGCTTTTCAAAGTCGGACTTCCCGAACTTGAGCTCGACGGCGGCGAGCTTGCGCTCCAGGATCTGGACGAGGAAATTCCCGCTCCCGCACGCGGGCTCCAAAAAGCGGGAGTCAATGCGCTCAGACTCGCCTTTGACCAAGTCGAGCATCGCCTCGACCATCCATGCAGGGGTGAATACTTCCCCGTGGTCGGCAACGCGCTGCCTTGACTTGAAAAGGCTCACGGGGCCAACGCAGCTGGCAATACGATAGCCAAGTTTGGATCGTGCGTGGCGGTGGTTGGCAACGGCTCGAGTCCTCGGTGTCGCATCGACCGGATAATAGCCGTGAAAGGCCGTCGCAGGCTAACGACTCTGCGCTTCTGCTGCCGGGCGTGTGGTGGCGCGGCGACGTCCGTTGCTTGGCTATTGATCATACCTCGCGCCGCGCCGAAACGCTTGCACACAGCCAGCAGCAAGCGAGTATCAGGCAACCCAAAACGCTGCACCTACTGAACCGCCTGCCGCAATTGTTCGCCGAATCGCTCCACTGTATCGACGAACATATCGTTGAAATCGCCGGTCAATGTTACGTCTGAGAGATCCGCTGCGATAGCGAACGTCTTCACGCGCGCGGCAAGCTGAACAACAGAAGGAGCCTTGGTGTTGGAAGACAGGTCACCATCTGTGTGCAATAGGGCGTTGCGGAGCAAGCCGTAGTCGCAAAGGTCTCTCCACTCGGATGTAGCCGGAAACGTCTTGCCTGCGACTTTGGTGAGATAGAGACGTGCCCGGTGAATGCCTTCCCCGCGGAGGTCCTTCAGGCCAACCCCAGCTCGCTGCTTGGCGTCTTGCAGGCAGATCGAGTTGAGATACTGTTCGAATGACCCGTATGCTGATGCAAAGATCGATTTGAAGAACAGCTGCGGATAGGCCTCCCCGGCGTCCTCTTTCTGATCAGCGTAGAGTTCCTCAAGGAATGAGCTATCCTCGGCATTCTCATCCTCGTCGGCGACCATGCGCTGCTCTTCGTACCACTCATCAACCCCCTTGTCGTGCCGCAACAGTGCCTCTCGCGCGATCGCATTGATGGACTTGATGCGATCACACTCCAAGCTCAGCAACGAATTTCGTACATGAATGAAGCTTGACACACGCCATCTCCTAGGGTTGCCTACCGGATTGCCCTTCTGCGGCAGTCGCGTCGGCGCCGAACGCGCAGAAACTATTGCGCGGCCGCCCGCAGCAAGCGCGGATTAGCCAGCGCAGCACTAGAGTCGGTTACCATGTGCTAAACGTTACCGAGGAACAACGAGAATCTCCGCTTGTTTGATTTCTACCTTTCCTCCCGGCTTGGGCCGCACTCTGTCGGAAGCTGGGCTTGTCAGAAACCTCTGAAGACCGATCGAAGCCGCCGCGGAGTCGCTCGTCGCCAGCACGCTGTCCTCAAGCTGCATCAGTTTCTTATTGCGCAAGAACGTAGGCGCGAGACTTATTATGTCTGGATCCTGATATGGGATCACCACCGCAAACCTGTGAACTGCTAGAAGCGTTACCCCCGACGAGTCCGTCGTAACTGGGCGCTTGACTCCGAAGGGTGCCAGATACACGACGACGGCAGCCACAAACCCCACGAGCAGCCAACGAAGCTTTGCTTCCGGCGTCTTGAAGCTGTAATTCGTAAGAACAACGCAACCGACCGCTAACAAGAGGCCCGCAAGGAGGAACGGCAACACAAGATCGCCGCTGATCATTGTGCTCTTATTCACCATAATGCGCCCGGATGGATCGCTGCGCGATGCTGACAGCGCCCAAATGTCAAAGCTGATGATGCCGATCGCGATGTCGTTCGAGAACTTCAGAACGGACTCGGTCGTTCGAACGTCCGTTGCGCGGGTAAAGATGGAAAGAACGGTCACGGCCAATGGCAGTAGTAGGGGCAGATTTTCCGAGATCGCGCCGAATACTGCCAAGCCGTGCCATAGGAACACGTAGAGCACGCCAGCGGCGACCAAGAGCACAAGGAAGCGGAAGGGCCACTCAGAGCGCCGTCGGTCCGGAGCGTCAACGCTAGAATTGTCGTTCATAAAGCAGCTCCGTTGGGATGCTGGGAATAGGTCGCTTGCGTTCTCTGTAAATAGGACCTGAGGAGAATACGGTCCGCTGGCTAACGGACTGCGCTTCTGCGGCGGCGGCGTTAGCGCCGAAGGCGCAACATTACCTGCGTGGCCGTCCGCAGCAAACGCGTGTTATGCGGCGCCATGTCAGATTGTCACCTTGTCAGACTTGTCGTGATTGCACGCATGACAAGTGAGCCGCAGATTGTGCTCGTCCGAGCTGCCGCCCCTGGCCAGCGGGATCCGGTGATCAAACTCAACTTCGTTATCAAGCAGGTGTACGCCACAATGCTGGCAGGTGTAGTTGTCCCGCCTGACAACTCTCATCTTGATCTTAAACGGAATATACCGGCCGGAACGCCGGGATTGAGTGGTCTCGGTGAAAGGCTCTGCTGACCACACAACCGGGCAGATGTGTCCGAACGCGGTGCAGGACATCTGCGTAATCACTTCCGGAATCGATTCTGGGTGGTCCGACGGCTCGTACGAGGCTAGCTGGCGCTTCGCAAAGACGAGCTGTTTTGGCGTGAGCTTTCGCCCGTCAAACCGCCGGCCGCTAGCTATGGCCTCTCTCAGCCCTTGGTTGTGCGCCTCCATCTCCCCTTGAGTCATTGGAAGCAAGGGAAAGTCCTCAACCAAGGGTCCGTACGGGCAATACCTCAGTTCCCAGCATGGCTTGCAAACGACTCGAGACTTGAATTTCCACTCGGCGAGGTATTCAGCATCGGTCTGATCTGGTGGAACGCCGAGCGCCTTGCGCACGAATGGGTGAAACTCGAATTCCTTTCGCGCGCGCTTTGATCCCTTCTTGCCGGCCGCCCGCCTAGACTTGACCTTCTTCATTCGACGCCACTCCCGAGACTGAACTGCATGCAAGGAGTCCAATTTTTTTTCAGTTCCGCCGCCTAGCGACTCGGCGCTTCTGCCGCGAGGCCAGGTGAGGCCGCCGCAGTCCCCGATCAAGAACACATCGCGGCGGCCGAGCCGCCGTGGCCTCGTCGGCAGCAAGCGCGTGTTAAACAGCCCTTATGCTAGCTAACGAAAGGAACCTGCCCGAACACTGCGCCACAGAACCGACACTTCTTGGCGTCGGGCTGCACCATTTCTGCGCACTCCGGACACTTCTTGGTCGGTGTAGCCGTTCGATCCGCCAGTTCGCGACCGGTGAAATAGGCAATAGCAAAACCAATCAGACACACCACCGCCATGAACACCGACACGCCGCCGGTGAGCATCGCGACTATGCCGCCGCCCAGCGCCGCTCCTGCGTTCGTCGCATCCGATGCGCCTGCGTGAGACGCGGCGGAGACTGCCCTGCCACTAAACACCAGCCCAACCGCGGCCATCGCCAGCCACTCGGCAGCGCCGACAAGAAAGCCACGTCGGAATACCGCTGATATCGAGGCAGCGTGCCGAGCGAGAAGCCATGCCGAAAGTATCCAACCACCGAAGAATGTGACGACCACCAGGGCAGAGGAGGGTGCCGCATTCTGAGCAGGGTCCGCGATTAGCAATGCCGACATCATGTAGATCAAGAAACCCGAGAATAGTCCCATCAGAATGGCGACAACGATCTTCATTCCGGCCTCCTACGAAGGTTGCGGTGAGGCTGTCTAACGACTCGGCGCTGCTGCTGCCGGGTGTGTGGCGGCGCGGCGCAGTCCTTCGCGATAAATCATACTCCGCGCCGCGCCGACGCGCTCACACCCGGCCAGCGGCAAGTGCGTGTTAGACCGCTCACGCTATCGACGAGACCGAAGTATGTCGAACGCAGCAAGCGTTCGCCGCGCCGCCGCCATCTCTTCCCCACCCACAGAGCGGTCACGACGATACTGCCTACCGTCGTAACGCAAAGTTGCTTTCTTCCCGACTGCAAGCGCCTGTAACGCGGCAAGCGATTCACCTTCCGCCGCAACGTCCCACCATTCCCAAATTTCGCCACTCCCATTATCGCGTTCGACTGCACCTTCGCCGTAACTCTTCGGTTGAAATGTGAACTGGCGGTCGTCGACCTTTAGCAGGTAGTCTTGAATGAAAAGCCAGTCGTCCGACGTGAAATAGATCACGAATCGAAGGAATGGGGCTGCCCCGTCGGGTTGAATGATGTATGCGCCGATCCACGATCGTGCATTAACGTGAGCAGGCGCCGAGCGGTCCCGCCATACAGTCAGGTTCCGCATACTGTCGCGCTCTTTGACCATTCCGCCCATCGCTTGATCCAGTTCACGCTGCTTTCGTGCTTCGTCCGCGTGCACCGACGAGTCTGCACGCGCTGCGATTTGCTTCGCGGCGGCCGCCTCCGGTCCCTCAGCGCCCGCGGCAACTATGTGCTGCGCGACCGACTTCGCTTCCGCGAACCTGTGTTCCGCGAAGAGCGTTCTTGCTCTCGCGAGGAGCTTGGTCGGGTCGCGCTCAATCCCTGCGAGCACCTTCCTGAGGCTATCGACCTCATGGGCTTTCGCTTCGTATTCGGAGCGGGGGACTCCGTTGCACGCGCTAAGCGCTGAGGACACAAGTACGACGGTGATGCCGGCGGTGATCTTCATCCGAAGGTCGCTCCCATTGGTACAGTCGGCATGGCGGTCTTGTATCTCTGAATCTGCGTTCTGCTGTAGTTTCTCGATAGGGTGGTAACCCGTTGCGCCTAAGGGCTTCGAGCCCGTTCGTTAGCCTGGGTGCCACCCGTGGTTGATCGCCGAGAGCCCGAACAGTTGCCGGGGGCTGGACCCCGCATCACGCAAGGTTGGGCCACGCCGATCGTTTCTTGCACGGAGCCACTCATGGATTGCTACATCGGCATCGATGTGTCGAAGGCGACGCTCGACATCGCCTCGCTCCCCGATGGGGAGAGCTGGACGGTCACCAACGACGAGCACGGCCTCGCGGACCTGATGCCGCGCCTCGTCGCACTCGCACCAATGCTCGTCGTCATGGAAGCCACCGGCGGCTTCGAGATGCTCACTGCGATCACGCTCGCCAAGGCCGGGCTCCCGGTCGCCGTGGTGAATCCGCGCCAGGTGCGTGACTTCGCGAGGGCCATGGGGCAACTCGCCAAGACCGATGCGCTCGATGCCGGCATGCTCGCCGACTTCGCGCAGCGCGTGCGGCCCGAGCCCCGACCGCTCCCCGACGAAGCCGCGCAGCTCCTCGAGAGCCTGCTCACGCGGCGCCGGCAGATCGTGGAAATGCTCACCGCCGAAAAGAATCGTCTCGGCTTTGCGCGCGGCCCCGTCAAGCGCGACATCAGCCAGCATATCCGATGGCTCGAGAAGCGGCTCACCGATGTCGACGGCGACTTGCAGGACGCCGTCGCCGCGAGCCCGTTATACCAAGCGAAGTCCGATCTGCTGCGCAGCGTGCCCGGCGTCGGCCCCGTCACCGCGCTCACGCTACTGGCGACGCTACCCGAGCTCGGTCATCTCTCCCGGCATCAGATCGCCGCCCTCGTCGGTGTGGCCCCAATGAATCGCGACAGCGGCACGATGCGAGGCAAGCGCATGGTGTGGGGTGGTCGCGCACCCGTCCGTGCCGTGCTCTACATGGCCGCGCTCGTCGGCCTCAAGCACAATGCCGTGCTGCGCGTGTTCTACGAGCGCCTGCGCGCTGCCGGAAAGCCGTTCAAAGTCGCCGCGACGGCGTGCATGCGAAAGCTGCTCACGATCCTCAACGCGATGCTGCATCAGAATCGCCGATGGGACCCTCAACACGCTTGACATTCGAGACAGTTGCTAACGACTCTGCGCTTCTGCTGCCGGGTGTGTGGCGGCGCGGCGCAGTCCTTCAATCCAATCATACTTCGCGCCGCGCCGACACGCTCACACCCGGTCAGCAGCAAGCGCTTGTTATGCGCTACACTTCACTTGGCGCTGCTTGGATTCGGCAACTCGAGGTCGATGAGCACTTCAAATCGAGGCTTCCCGTCCCATACTTGTGAGACAGGGACGCCATCGGCCGGGCCCCAGTACCGAAGGTCGGGCGAATTGGCCTTCTCCCCATCAATCCAGGCTGGCAACGCTCCAGAATTCAGAAGGTCAACATAGAAGGCGGCAGCGAACAACCGCATCCCAATCGCGACCATTCCCTGATCCGGTACCAGCAGCAGCCTGATCTCGGAGGAGATGCCATTGAACAACGGCAGCTGTCCGAACCCCCACTTCTCGCTTGGCTTTGGCTCCCGGACGTAACTTCTGACAGGATCAAACCGAGACTCAAGCGCTACCTCTATACCTCGTTGATATGCGATGACGTTTAGCCCAACGTGATGAAGCGACCGCCTGAACTTGAAGTCATCGAATTGTGAGTCGACCAGAGGCGTGACCCTCCAAGTCGAGCCATCCCGAGTCGCACACTCCTCCGCATGCACCGGGATCGCGATGGCTCGCTCCTTCTCCGCTTGACGGACAGTCCCAATGACCCGCCGGACCCGCCCTTTCTTGCCGGGAACGCGGAGAAGTTGAGCACCAAGAGCGACCAGAGGATGCTTTGCCAGTACGTTGTCCAGTTGCCCTAGATACGCATTGCAGGAATCGCATTCCGCTCCGGGAGGCAGAACGATGTCGTTCTTGCCGACGGCCTCCGGCACCACGTGTGGCCGACCACGTGCTGGATTCCCTGTTTCAAGGCAGTAGATGCACCGCATGCTTTGCGACTCTTTGCCTCACCGATGGTCATGGTCGTCAACTGCTGGCAATTCGGATGTGCTTGGTGTGCGCATAACTCGGAATTATGCTGCAGAGGCACGACAAGGCCAGTGGCGAGGGTGTCCGTTTGGGTGTCCATTCAGGTACGTTTTCATGCCGAATTGAGGAAATCGCTTCCCGGCAATCGGGCGGACTTTCTCAGGAAACATCGGCATTTCAGCGTGATTGGCCGTTTGAATGGACCCCCTCCGGCGCAAGAGGTCGCAGGTTCGACTCCTGTCGGGCCCACTGGTTCCAAGTGCTTGTCCCATCTGCGATGGCAAAGCAGGTGGGATTATTCTTTGTGGTGATTTTTTCGCTGGGGTGTCCGTCAGGGTGTCCGTTGGTCAAACGGCAGAATGACAGCTATCGACCTCTTGTTGTTTTGTCATCCCCCGGACAAGCTCGGGGCAGGCTCTGAGCGAAGGCGCGCAGCGCCGAAGTCGAAGGACCTCAATCGCCGCGAACTCGTCACTAAAGTGACGGCTCGGCTGATGTCGCTAAAAGCGACGTGGCTACGCGGCCGCCAGGACTGCTTTCCGAAGCGAAGCGGGCAACGTGATCGGAGCAAAGAACTCTTCCGGGTACAGGTAGTCATCGCCGGACTCATCGATGATCCGGATGAGTCCTTGCCTGTGAGCCGCGCGGTCACTCAACGCTTGATAGATCTTGCGCCGCTCCAGAGAGGCCGGATAGCCGTCATTGCTCAGGCACAACACCAACTGCTTTGCTGTGGTCGTCATAATGTCCTCAGTCGAGAAACTGTTTGATCTTGTGTTCGCGCTGACCAGTCCCGGTAGCCTCGTACCAATGCACTTCGACCAGTCGCGTTGTTCCGTCCGGAAAACGGACGGTTGCCTCACCTTTCCGCTTCCGCCAGCGGCCGGGCCCGTAATTGCGCCGGAGTCTTGCGATTTCACGGATCGCGCTTCCTGTGGCGAACGTCTGCGGCTTGCGAATCGGTCCGACAATCCGGAAATGCATACTCAAAGCTGCGGGCCCGGAGTCGTCCGGTCAACTTGGCCATCGAGGCGAGACGCCACAAAACGCCGCTTCACCTCTTCATGACTGATCACCTTGCCCGCTTCCGCTTGGCGCAGTCCTTCCGAAACCTTGGAGAGGAAGGCCAATCGTTCTAGCTCATCATTGCCTGTTCCTTCAGCCATCGTTCCCTCCAAGTCTCTTGAAGAATGTATCACTACCCGTCCAACGCTCTCCTGCTTGCTTGGGCTGCCCGCATCGCGTCCTCGCTGGGAAGCCTACGGGACGACCACCTGCGCCGTGCGGTAGGCGTCGGAATCGAAGCCACTCTTGCCCAACACGCTGACATCGCCCTTCGCTAAGTCGATCAGGCGAAAGGCGTTCTCCTTGGTATCGCTCGCCACTACCCGGCCGTCGGGGAGTTCCTGGAGGGCAAGAAGATGACCGAGGGTGTACTTCGACTTGGCGTTTGCCTTGCCGAGGTTTGTTGCGGGGGTCGCCTGCGCCGGGATCGACCCGGCGAGCGTCGCCCAGAGGGCAGCGGCAAATACGGCTGACGCCAGACGTGACGGTGGCATGAGGTGTCCTCCGACGGGCGAGTAGGGTTCTGGTATTTCAGACTTAGGATGCCCACGGGCCGGGAGCGCCGCCGGGGTTTCGTTACGAGCGAAGCGAGGGATCGCTCCGCTTCGGATGACATCACCGGCTACGCCACTCCACCGAACCGAGCCTCAAATGCGTCTCGGTATGATCGAGTCAGGGTGAGTCGCACTCCGTCGGCCAGGCGCACGTCGTAATCGCCGTCCCCGCGTGGGCGCAGTTCGCGGACACACGCCAGATTCACGATCGCGGAGCGATGGATCCGGGCAAATCGGGCCGGATCAAGTGTTCGTTCCAGGTCGCGCATGGTGCGCCGCGACAGGTGTCTTCCCGTCACCGCATGCAACCGGACATAATTGTCCGACGCCTCGATCCAGATCACGTCGGACAGATCGAGAATGATCGTGCGGTCTGTCCCGCGGACGGCGAGGCGTTCGAGGTACCTTGGCGCACCGGTACGATCGACGAGGGCGGAGACGACCTGGTCCAAGTCGCGGGCGCGGGCGCCTGCGAGACGTTCGCGCACCCGCTCAAGCGCCCTGCGGCAGCGGGTCGCGTCAAACGGCTTCAGCAGGTAGTCCACCGCGTGCACGTCGAAGGCCGGCAGCGCGTAATGGCCGAACGCTGTCACAAAGACAATTGCCGGGACCCGTTCCGGATCAAGGCCCGCCACGACGCCGAGACCATCGAGCTCCGGCATTTCGACGTCGAGGAAAACGACGTCAGGCGTGAGCTGGTCAATCACGTCCAGCGCCTCAAGGCCATTGCGCGCTTCACCCACCACTGTCGTATCCGGTTCCGCAGCTAACAGGCGCACGAGGTCTCGGCGGACAATCGGTTCATCGTCCACCACAAGAATCCGAAGCGCGCTCACTCGGCAGTTACCTCAAGCGGTAGATCAATCACCGCCTCGACGCCGCCGTCGGCAGACCGCAGTTGCAGGTTCGCCGCCTGACCATACCGGGTCGCGAGGCGCTCGCGTGTTGTGGCAAGGCCCAGCCGCTCGGGCCGCTCAGCGGTCAGCGGCACACCGTCGTTCCACACGCTGAGTCGCAGGCTGCCGTTGGACTGGCGCGCCGTGATCCGCAGGACCCCTCCGCGCGCGCGTGGTGCGATCCCGTGCCGCAGTGCGTTCTCTGCCAGCGGCTGGAGGAGGAAACGAGGGACACGCGCCGCGAGCAGCTCGAGCGGCACCACCTGCTCGACCCGCAAGCGATCTGCAAAGCGAATCTGCTCAACATCGAGGTAGCGGCGGAGCAGGACGATTTCCTCGCGCAACGAGATGTCCTGAGTTGCGGGCTCCGCGAGGACATCGCGGAGCAATTCACCGAGCTGTGCCATCATGGCGCGAGCGCGCGGAGGATCCTCGTCGACGAGCGCGCCGATCGCGTGCAGGGTATTGAATAGAAAGTGAGGATGCAGGCGTGCGGCGAGTGCCTGAAGGCGTGCCTCGGCCGCTTGGGCCTCAAGGCGGGACGCTTGCAATTCGCGCTCGCGGAGCGCATCCCAGATCGACATCGCCCGGCCGAGGCCGAAGACTACCACGTAGATGAGGAGTCCGAGTTGCAGCCGCGTACTGGCGAACACCTGCTGGACGATGGCCGCGAATGGGATCCCGCGGCCGTCTCCCCACACGGCATTGCCCGCGAAGAGGACGAGGGCCATGATCGGGACGTAGCAGGCGACGAAGAACCCGGCGTGCACCGCTGCCGAAGTCCAACGGTGGCCGCGACGGAAATCGAAGCGCCGGCCTAGCGCCAGGATAACGGGGGCCGCCAATGCCCACCCGACCCAGGTCGCTAGGCCGAGCAGCAACACACTCGAGATCGTGACCGATTCGTGCGACGCGCGACGGGCCACATACAGCTGCATCGCCGACAGGATAATGAGCACAGCTACCGCTACCGTCAGGAGTGTGACGGTGGTGGGGGCGCGACGCCGCGCTGTCACGGCGGAAGGATCAATGCTTCGATCTGGTTCCATGGAGTCAGCGGGAGATGTTCAGCGGCGACGCGCGTAGGGCGGAAACCGGCACGCGCCGCCGCCGCCACCACTTCACGAGCGTAGAGCGAGGGCACTGCCGCCGTTTGAATGTAGTCGCTGGCCCAGAGGAGGCTATCGGCCGGAAGAAAGGCGACGAGTGCACCTTCGCTCGCGACGCCGTCGATCGGGTGCAGCTGGACGGCACCGCCGCCAAGGGCAAGTGCACCGGAGACTGCGCGGATCCTGGGCGCCAGCTTGCCGCGCGCGCGCTCCAATGCGTCCGGTGCGAGCGTCCAATGCCGAGCGAGGACCGCCTCCAGAATCGGGCGCAAGAGCGCGTGGGTCACGATGATCGCTCCGCGGGCCGCCCAGAATCGGACTCCCGCGATGTGCGGCCAGGCTACGTCGGTGACCACGAGGACAATCGGGCGTCGTCCCGGAAACAACGACGCCAGGAGTACCAAGTCGGCTCGGCTGCGCTCCTCGCTCGTTGTAGCATCGAAGAGGAAGAGCGTATCGGCTGCGAGCGTCGCGGCGTGCGTGTATGACTTGCTGCGCAGGAGCACCGTGTTCGGCCCCACGCGGATCGTGTCGACGATGACCGGTGCTGCTGGTGTGGCCGCGACATCGGGCAGCGGCGAAGGCAGCCGGAGCGACGGAGCACTGTCACGCGGCATGGCCGTGGCGAGAACCGATGCAGCGCGCGGTGGGAGCGCCACGGCGCGCCGCAGCTCCTCAACACCATCAAAGTAGCGCACGCTCACCAGCGGCAAGATCGCAGGTCCCATCTGCCACCAGGTCGCGTAGACGTACTCTGCCAGCACCTGGCCCCAGAGGTAGTGCGGCTCGGTTCGCTCGAACTTGACCGGGATGCCGGTCTTCTCGTCGAGGTAGAGACGGTCGCTCGCATTCGCTCGCGTTAGGACCACGCGAGGATACTCGCGAAAGACGCAGCGCGCGGACACCGCCACGCCGGACGCCGCCTCCCAGTCGCGCAGCACCGCAAGCGGACTGAGTGCGCGGCCGCTCGCGAAGAAGGCGTGCAGCTGGGGGTTGGCCTGCAATACGGTGTCGCGCGCCATGAACGTGGCGGCAGCCGTGCGAACGACATTCTGCAGCGGGGCACCGGTAGTGGTCGTCCCGACCGCGATGCGTTCCACACCGGTGGTCGGGTCGAACCACCACTTGTATTGCCGCGAGGTGCTCAAGAACGGTGGATAGGTCCGGTCGGCCTCGAAGAAGTCGGTGCTGACTTCGTCGCCGCTGAACGAGAGTATCCGGTCGCCAAGGCGAGCGAGGCCGGTGGCCGAGTCAGCGCGGCGAAGCCATTGAGCGGCATCGCCCTTGAGCGGCGTGCATCGCTCGGCCTCGAGTCGATCGCGGCCGGGCCAATGCTCTTGTCCGGTCAGCGGCGCGGCCGCGATCGCCACCAGAAACGAACCGATCAGAATCGAACGCATGACGCGGCCTCTCGTTCAGCAGCGAGTGCATGAGTGCATCGCGCAGGCATACTGGCGAACGGACTCTTGGTCGTCACCCCCCGATGGGGTGAACCGCGTGTCGGCGGGGCAGATCGCTGGAAATACCTCGGTTGGCCGGATCGACCAACCGCAACGTGTGCTCAGGGTTGCGAGGGACGTCATAGCGAGGAACGCCAACAGGAGACAAGTATGAACGCAGTTCGAATCCTCTCGTGTTTCTCAGTCATTCTTTTTTCATCCAAGACGGTGACTGCGGCAACGGCTCAAACTCCGTTGCTAAAAGAGTTGGCGAGAGAGGACCAGGATTCTCGCAGCGGGAAAGACGTCAAGCGAACCGATCTGGAGCGGCTCAACCTGGTGCTCCCGCTGATTGCTCGGGGAGCTCTGAAAGGTCCGGAGGACCAGTTCGATGCCGCGCTTGTCCTGCAACATACCGGAGCGACGTTTTGCGATAAGCGACTCGTCAGCAAGAGCGCCGATAACTACCTGATCTCTCACTACCTCTTCGTGAGTGCGTATGAAGCTGGCTACAAGGATGCTCGCTACCTCGTCGCGGCATCCATTGATCGCTACCTGAGCTTCACCACAGGTTCCCAGAAATACGGCACCAACCGCGTGATCAACCAGGAGACTGGAGCCGAAGAACTGGTCCCGATTGATCGCGCCACCCCGGATAGTGAACGAGTCAAGTACGGTGTGTATCCGTTAGCCGTACTGCTGAAGCAGTTCCCTGAACAGGCGCCCCCAAAGAAGCCATAGTGGCGAGGCGGTTACTGCTTCAGCGGCCCCTTCGAGGTGCCAAATAACGCGAAAAACCGCAAACTCATTGACAGATCGCGTGATCCGCCCGGATCGTTTTTACGCAGATCTTGGCGCAAGGGTATGAGCATGACGCCCTAAGCCTCGCGCCATGCCTCTCCGGCAGAGAGTATCTTCTGGCCGATTCACGAGGTGCCTCGGTTTCGGCTCTCGCCGCCGGACGCGTACCGGGCGCCACTTGCGACAAAGGTGAGCGCCTGAGGGCGCCCGTCGAAGGGTTCTCCTACGGCTTCGGTATGGCGAGACCGCCTTTCGAGAAGTCCCCAGCGCGAACCTGGACGATCTTCGCCACATCGAAGTACTTACGCACGGCGGCATTCACGTCGTCCGCCGTCAGCGCCCTGATCTTCGTTTCAAGGTCCTGGTCGAAGGCAATGGTGCGTCCGGCAAAGCGGTGTGCGATCATGGCGACAATGAGCTCGTCATCATTGGACCTCGACTGCAGCCGCTGTTGCAGGTAGCCGGTCTTCGCAGCTTCCACTTCTTGAGCGGTAAAGCCCGTTCCAATCATCCTCTGCATCTCCTCAGTAAACGCGGCGGCAAGGCGGTCCACGTTCTGCGGCGCGTAGATCGCAAAGCCCAGCAGCTCGCCATATCGATCGAGGGCCTGAACGGAGAGTCCGCTGCCCACACCGTAACTGAGTCCCTCCTTCTGACGGATGCGTGTCGCGAGGCGGGAGTTGAGAAAACCACCCCCTAGCAATTCGTTGGCGACAATCAGGGCCGGGTAGGCCGGGTCGTTGTCAGTAATCTGGAGGTTCTGTCCAGCCATGAACACTGCCATTGGCTTATCAGGCGTCAGAATGGTGACAGTGGTGCTGTCGACGGCCGTGAAGGCGTAGGTGAGGCGCTCGAAGGGGTGCTGGCTCCTCCAGTCACCGAACAGGCGCGCCAGCGTTGACCGAACGCTGTCGGCGTCGAAACTCCCGATCACCGCCGCATCGGCGAATGACGCGCCGTAGAAGTCGCGGTGAAATGCCTTCACATCGTCGATGGTGGCGGCGGTGTACATCGCGGCCTTCTCGTTGGCCGTCGGCTGGTAGAGCGGATGGCCCTTTGCGCTGGGTTGCAGCCTGCGCTGCAACGCGGCCATTGCCAGGACCTGCGGTTCGGTCCTGGATTTCTCGATCAGCGCCAGGCCTTCCTGCTTGACCGTCTCGAAGTCACTCGCATCAAACCTGGGAGTACGGAGCTGCTGGGCGATCAGGGCGAGGGTCGCCTGCAGACCGGGACGGGTAGTCTCCGCGCGCACGATGATTGCATCGAGGCTGGCAATGATGCTGACGCGGGCCTTGAGTGCATTCAACGAGTCCTTTACCTGTTCACGCGTAAGCCTGGCGGTGCCGCGCGATAGCATATCGGCGGTGAGACTCGCGATCGCGGTCTTGCCGGTGAGCGACGCGCCGGTGCCGTAGCGCAACTGGATCTGAACAATCACACGATCGCCGCGTGTCTGCTTGGGCAATAGCTGGAGCTGAAGTCCGATCGGGAGGGCCAGCCTCTTGGTGCGTGCGTCGATGTTTTGTGGAGTAGCGTCGAACGCCTCGCCAGTCTGAACGATGGCCCGGCCGTGATAATCAGCGACCATGGCGGCGACGCTGGGCGTCGCCGGAATGTCCACGCGATCGGGCTTTGCCGTCGGCACAAAGACGCCGACCGTGCGGTTCGACGGCTTGAGATAGGCGGCCGCTACCCGTTGGACATCGGCAGCGGTGACTTTCTCCAGGCGATCGCGGTGCACAAACATGAGGCGCCAGTCGCCCATGGCGGCCCACTCGCTGAGGTTGTTGCCCACCTGCTCCGAGTTGTTGAACCCCAACTCGATTTCCTTGAGGAGTCCGGCCTTTGCGCGCGCCACTTCCTCGGCGGTGACCGGCGTGGTTGCGACCTGATCCATCACCGCTGCCATCGCCGCCCTCGCCGAGTCAGTGGATTGGCCAGTGCGGAGCTGTGCCATGCTGCCGAGGAGTCCGGGTTCCCGCAACTGGGACACGAACGCGTTCGTCCTGGCAGCGAGCTTCGCTTCCACGAGTGCCTTGAAGAGGCGACCGGATGGATTGTCACCAAGTACGCGGGTGAGCACATCGACGGCAGCGAAGTCAGGGTGCGAGCCAGCCGGCACATGGTACGCCATGACGACGACCGGCGCGTCGCCGACGCGCTGGGCGATTACCGACCGCTCACCGTCCTGCGGGGGCTCCACCGTGTACGTCGGAGTGAGGAGGTTGCCGCGGCTCATGGTGCGGGTCGGTCGCGCGATGCCGCCGAACCGCTGCTCGATCATGGGGAGCGCGTCCGCCGGATCGAACTTCCCTGCGACGACAAGCACGGCATCGTCGGGTTGGTAGTACCGCTGATAGAAGGCCTTGAGACGATCGATGGGAACGCCTTCGATGTCGGAGCGCGATCCAGCCGTGGAGCGCCCGTAGCCATGCCATTCGTAGGCCGCCGCCATGACGTGTTGGAAGAGGACGTTAGCCGGATCGTTCTCCGCCGACTCAAGCTCATTGCGCACCACGGAGAACTCGCTGGCGAGATCCTTCTGCGCAATGAAGGAGTTGATCATCCGGTCCGCTTCCAACCCGAGCGCCCAGGCAAGGTTCGCCGCGCTCGCCGGCACCGTCTCATAGTAGTTCGTGCGGTCGTACGACGTGGACCCGTTGGGTCGGGAACCGCGTTCGGTGAGTTCCTGCGGAATGTTCGGGTGCCTCGGCGTTCCCTTGAACATCAGGTGCTCAAGCAAGTGCGCCATGCCGGTCTCGCCGTAGCCCTCGTGCCGCGATCCGACGAGGTAGGTGACGTTGACGGTCACGGTCGGCTTCGAGGGATCCGGAAAAAGCAGGACCTGGAGACCGTTTGGAAGCTGGTACTCGGTAATCCCCTCGACGCTGGTCTCCTGGCGGGCCTTGCCGGCCTGGGCGGAGGCTGAAGCGGAGGGGTGGGCGGGGCTTCCCACCTGGGCGGAGAGCGGCCCGGGCAGGAGCGAAACGACAGCGCCGACGATCGCGACAACCCTGCCGGCGCAACGGGAAAAGTGGTGGATCGATTTCATGATCGGCTGACCTCGCTCTGATCCAACGGTTGGTTTGGCGTTCACAGGTGTCCTCATCCGGTCGCCCAGATGATACGATGTAACAGGCAAAATGTCAAGCAGACTTTGCATTACGACTGTCACAGTAGTCATAAAGACTGTCAATACAGGCACGTAGCTGACCCGTTGGCGTCTGGATGCTGCCGGATTGATGGAGAACTGCCACTGTGCGTGTAGCTGCTCGCGAAGGGCGACCACGTTCCTACCTGGAACGATACGGCGCGTTTGGCTGGTTACTTGGGCACTAGCCCGGCGGGTTCGAACGAAGTTGAGCTTCCGCGACGATGATGTCGGCGGAGCGGCCCCGGTGCGGTCAGTTCGACTTGGGACCTCCAGTCTCTCCGACGTCAGCCGGCCCCAACCCGTCTCGATCCCGACCTTGGAGCAGGACTCGTTCTGCGAAGTCCAGACGTTCCTGTAACTCGGAGACTTGCGGGGAAAGGTGAGACAAACTGGTTTCGACGTCCTCAAGTGCTGCGGCGTGCTGGTCCAACTGCTCCCGGAGCTGCGCTATCTCGGATCGTGACGCTTCGCGCCCGCGGATCGCCCCGCCGATGGACCTGGCAATCATGATTGCCGCGATCGCGGCGATCGAACTGAGGAATAGCGGTTCATTCATCATGCGCAATGCCTCCACGTTGGCAATCGTGTCCGTGCGAGCCTCCGCGTGACTTCATACGGCGATCAACCGCCCCCGGCGGAACCTGGCCCTGACCATCGTGAGGGCTCCCGCGTCGATGGCAACAAGGAGCGTCATGCCAAGCAGTGCCACTTGCTCGCCGCTCAAGCCACTCGATGCCAACCGATGTTGCCAGCCCGCGGGCAGGAACCTGACGAGAAGGATGGGTCCAGCCGCCAATACAACGATGGCCCCGCTGAGCGTCTGCTGCGCCTGACGAACTGTTGCGGACCGGAGGGAAATCAGCACGCCGATGGCCGCGACGAGCAGAGCGCCGAGGAGCCCAAGCAGGCAGATCAGGGTGACGACACCGAGCGAGTACAACACCAGCCCGTCCTGTCGATGTGCAAGATTCACGGTCACGACGCCCAAGATCAGACTCACCGCCGTCACCGCACCCGAGTAAGCAATTGCGGCGCCGATCTTTCCGAAGAGAATGGCGCTGTCCGAGAGTCGGGTCGCGAGCAGCGTCTCCAGGGTGTGGCGCTCTCGCTCGCCGGCAAACGCGTCGGAGATCACGGTGGCCACGAGGAACATCGGTACCCAGGACCAGGTGATCGCGATGGTCGGCGAGGTGATCCAGGTCGGACCGTTCATCAACGGCAACACGACGCCGAATGCGAGGACAAAGAGGATGATGCCCTGCTTCCCCTGCCAGCCGGGGGTGCCGAGCAATTCGAGCCACTCTTTTCGGGCGACGGCGACGGCATCGGTCATGGTTGCGCCTCGACGAGTGCGTGGAAGACGTCCTCGAGCGATCCCGAACCGTTCTGGACCGACTCGATCTGAAAACCCGCGCTGACGAGCGCGGCAACCACCGACGGGACGTCCGCGACGGCACGCAGGTCAACAATCAGGCAGCGACCATCGGCGCGTGCCGCGGTCACACCGCCAAGGGCGTTGAGCATTGCGAGCATCGGGTCGGTCAACCCTGAGCCCGTGATTTCGATCCGCGTCCCGCCGCGCCTGGCCCCAAGCTGGGCCGGAGGAGCCACGGCCAGAAGCTGCCCATTGCTCACGACACCAACCAGCGCACATAGACGCTCGGCCTCGGCCAGGTTGTGCGTCGTGAGAAAGATGGTGACACCTTCGCTCGCCGACAGCCTCGACAGATGGTCGCGAAGGGCGACAGCGGCGACCGGGTCAAGGCCAGCGGTCGGCTCATCGAGAAAGACCAGCTCTGGTCGGTGCAGGAGCGCCCGCGCGATCGCGAGCTTCTGCTTCATGCCTCGGCTCCAACCGGCAACAATCTGGTCACGTCGGTCCCAGAGCTCGAGGTTCGTCAGCAACTCCCGGGTCCGCGCGCGTCGTGCTGCCGGTGCAATGCGCCAGAACCGGCCGAAGAGGTCGAGATTGTCCTCCGCCGTGAGGCGTTCGTAGAGGCCGCAATGCTCAAGCAACACGCCGCTCCGTTCGCGAATCGCTGCCGCGTTCGTGCGCGTATCGTAGCCGAGCACCTCGGCGCTTCCCGATGTCGGGTCGAGCAAGCCGAGCAGGAGTCGAATGGTCGTTGTCTTTCCCGATCCATTGGGGCCGAGGAAGCCGAAGATGATCCCTCGCGGAATCTCCAGCGTCAGGTCCTCGAGCGCGTGAACTGCGCCGAACTGTCGGCAAAGTCCCTTCGTGCTGATCGCGCGTGACGTCATGCTGCCTCCATATGCGCCGGCTCCCTGGACCCCTAGTGCCGAATCGCGGCGGCGACCACCGCAGCGAGCGCTGCCACGACGATCGTCACGGCGGCCATGACGACCCAGCGCTTGTAGAGCACCTTGTGCAATCCCTGATAGGCCGCGTTGACCGCGCCGCCCAGCACCAGGAGACCGAACAGGTCCCAGGAGGACTGATGGTTCACGAAGCTGCGGACCGCGATGATCGCCAGCAATCCGAACGAGAGTACCCGGTAGGACCAGCGGTAGCCGCTGCCTTCGACGGCCGTTGTCCGCTCGTCCCGCTGCACAACGGGGTCGGTCATGGGGCGTCTCCTTCCAGGGCGAAGAGTTCGGTGACGGGCTTCCCCAGCCGCTTCGCCAGCACGAAGGCGAGAAGCGCGGAGGGTCCGTACTGTTCGGTTTCGATGGAGCTAATCGTCTGTCGCGTCACACCGGCCATGCCGGCCAGTTGTTCCTGCGACAGGCGCAGTTCCGCCCGGGCGACCCGAAGTCGATTAGTCAGTCGTTCTGTGGCCACTCAGCATCCTCCTGTGTGCTATGATTGTACGCTATGTCAGTCAATATGTCAAGTATAGCAGGCAACATGTTATCAGACTGCCTGGCCGGAGCGGTGCCGCCCCCACTAGAGGATGGTGATCGCACCGGCCTTGCCGATCGTGGTGCGGGCGGTCTTCGCGGCGACCGACGGTCGAGTGGTCGCAGCTGACGGCTGCCCAGACCGGCGATGGCTGACCGCGATCTGGGAGCCGCGTCGCCTGCGACCCTCGGCGGGCGTGCCGCATTAATCGTGGGTGCCAAAAGGGCGCATCATAGGCCCGTCCGCAACTAGCCTCGTGTCAGGAGCCCATCACGCGCCCGTCCGCAACTAGCCTCGTGTGCTTCCTTGGCGTGTTCGCCGCGGCGCCACGCCTCATTGCCCAGTCCGGTAGGTTCATTTCGGCGAGCGGCCGCTACGTCGTCACGGCCGAGTTCCAGGGCATGGAGATGAACCCGTGGAATGCGCTGTTGGCGGTCCGGGACACGATCCTCGACGGCAATAAGACCGTCGCCATCACGCACATCACGACTCGGATCGCCCCTCCGTCCACCTACACTTAGACCGTGCTGCTCGAACCCGAATCCGGCAGGATGGTGGAGATCTTCGGGCAGAATGACGGACGGGCGAAAGGACGCTACGCACTCCGCGCTTCGGATGGACGGTTGTAGGGCACGTCACAAGCCTCCGACGAATTACCACTGTCCGTCGACGCGCCGCTCCGGGAAGGGTCGCTCCCCGAGTACATCGCGCCGTTCGTTCTTGCCGCACGAAAGCTCAAGGACGGCGACACCGTTACTGTGCACCTGTTTACCTATCAGGCCAGCACAAAACGGGGGTTTTGAGCATGACATCTCCGCCATAGTGCGCAGCGAATCGCTCCAACGGAGCGGTGCGAGCGCACCGGAACCGGTATGGATGATCGCCGGGGGAAGCGGGTACGCCGCCAAGTACATCATCGCCAAGGGAGACCATCGTGTGCTGAGTGCGATCATCCCGCAGGGCACCGACGGAGCCGAAACGCACACCTGGTCGGGCCCCATTCCAGAATAAGGCCGCATCGTGGCTCGGGCGCGAGCGCGACGACAATTGAGGCGACGGAGTAATACGCCCTTTCGCGCTCGTTTCGCGTGTGCTCTTGGTGGCGGCATTACGTTCTCGGGCAACGCGGAGGCCGCATCGTACTTCCACGTTCCCGATTGAATTCCCTGCCCAGTCAGCGTGGCTTGACGGTCACGCGGATCACGCTAGCGGATGCGTTCGAGCTCGATGACTGCACGCCACTCCATGCGGTGACCGGCCGGGGCGCAGCAGACACACCCGGAAGCAGCACACAGCTGACGAGCGCGGCCGTGCACACACAGGCGGCCACCAACGCGCCGGACCAGCGGTGACGTTTCTCGGCGTCCCGCCGCAACACGCGCTCCGCCCGTTGCATGATCCGCGAATCAATCGATGCGAAGGTGGATCCGCATTGCGCGGCCGGGTCGAGCGCAAAGGCAAACGCCGTCAGCGCGCGCACATGAGCCAACGGCGCGCCGACCTGCAATACCGCCGCGTCGTCGCAGATGAGTTCCGCGTCGCACTGAAACCGGTTCGCCACCATCGCGACCAGCGGCGTGACGACCAGTAATGACGAGAGCGCCTGCGCTGCGGCTATCCATGCCGGGTCGCGCCGATCGAGATGCGCGACCTCGTGCGCGATGACACTGCGCCGTTCCATTTCATCCAGTGCGGCGAAGGCGTGTAACGCCACACACACCTCCCGACGGCCGAGCGCGACCGCGCTCCCGATTGACTCGCAGACGCTGAGGTACAGCGGGAGCGTTGTGCGCGAACGAAAGGCATCGTCCTGAACGCCAAGGACCGCTGGGCTGATCGGCCGGCGCGTTACCAGCAGGTCACGGAATTGTCGGCGACGCCGCAGCAGCTGCGTCATCGCAAGCAGTGCCGGGAGCAGGATTCCGGCGCCGACGACGCAGCGGATGATCATCGAAAGCGGCTCGATCATCTGGGCGGCAATCACGTGCGCCGACCCCTCCGCGGACACGCGCAGTGTGGCCGCGATGGGGGGCAGGATCACCGGGAACGCGGTCCGCAGCAGGGACGGCAGGTGCAGTACGCCAACGCCGGCGCCGTCGAATCTCAGCAGCGCAACGAGCGACGTGACAACGGGCGCTACCAGCGCACCCTTCCAGACATAGTCCCGGACCCGGGGGCCCCGGATCGCCCATCGGCCGGCTGCCAGCGCGACGGCGCTGATGATGGTCGCATGCACGACCCAGGTAACAAGGAAGTCCGTCACGGCGGATAGCAGGCCGGTCATGCCCGCTTCCCGAGGTCACGTTCCGCCTTCCGGAGCAGCTGTCGCAGGCGCGCCACATCGCCCGGCTGTACCTCCCGGGATGCGACGGCGTGCGGCGCGACCGGCCGAAGCGGGGAGTCGAACACGGCCTCCAGCACGGCCGCCAGGCGGGCGACGAGGACAGTACGCCGGCGAACCGCCGTAGTGAACACGTTCCCGTGCCGTTCGGAGCGATGTCTGACGAGGCCGCGCTCTTCGAGGCGGGATAGCAGTGTCGCCACGGTCTTTCGCGACACCTGAATTCGAGGTTCGAGCGCCTCGTGGATCTCGGCGACGGTGGCTTCGCGGCGCTGCCAGAGGATGCCCAGGATCGCCAGGTGGAGGTTCGTCAGTTCATGGTAGTCCGCCATGCCGAAAGATACGCGGCGCGGCGGAGACGGTGCAACGCTTGACACCGCGTGCGCATCCAACGACTGTTGGGACACTACTGCCAACACTTGTTGGATATCGGTGCACAACGCCTACCCCGCGGAGTCACGTATGCGACAGCGCCTCTTCTGGCTCGCCCCGTTAGCCATTGGTTTGTTGATCCAGCCGGACCTGCAGGGACAGGCCCGGCCCCAGGAGCCCGTGCGCGATTTGCGCATCGATCCGATGCTGCTGGTGTCGGTAAAGGAGTACCGCAACATCCTCGAGACGATCGGCCCGCAGATCTACCCGGGCTGGAAATGGAACACAATACCCCTCCTGCTCTACCGGCCAAACGTGCAGGACGTGCTGCTGAACGCGCCCCATCGTCCGCCTGGTTTCGCCGACTTCACCGGCCGTACGGTGCTTCCCGATAAAATCATTTACGCCCGCAACGACTCTACGGAAAGGAATACCGACGGCCAGAACACCAGCTTGACTCTGGACAGCATGCAGGTGCTCGTCGTGGCAGATGAGTATTCCCGCGAGCGCGCGGACATCGAAACGAATGTGAAACTGGGTACCACGGCGAAGTACCTCAAGGGCTGGGACTTTATCCAATCGGCCTATGATGAGGTGGAGGTCATCCTCCACGAAGCATTTCACGTGCACCAGGGCCGCCTTGCGCCGGACAAGTACGCCAACGAGGCAGCGGTTGCCCACTATCCCGTTATGGACGCCAGCAACAATGCACTGGTCGCGCTCGAGACGCGTATTCTGCGTGATGCGGTCCTGGCAAAGGATGCGGCCCAACGGCGGGCGCGCATCGAACAATACCTGGCAGTGCGCACGCTGCGGCGTGCCGGTCTCGATACGTCCTCGGTTTCGTATGAGAATCTGAATGAGTTCACGGAAGGCACGGCAAAATACGTCCAGTTGCGGTTCGAGCAGTTGGGCGAGCGCGTGACACCGGTTCCCGAGATGTACCTCCGCCCGGGCTTTACCGGCTATCGCGGCGGCGTGCTCGCACGCCGATTGGAAGACCAGATGAATGATATGGTGAAGGTCGCATCGTTCAGCGATGATCGCTTCGGCAACAAGTTCGGCGGCGGTCCGCTGCGTTGGCGCCTGTATAGTTCCGGCGCCGCGCAAGCGCTGTTGCTCGACGAGGTCGCGCCCGATTGGAAGCAGCGGATCTTCGCGCCAGGCGTGTATCTCACCGATTTGCTGGCCGCGGCGATTCCGCTCTCAACCGACCAACGCGCCCGGCTTGTTGCCCAGTCCAAAGCCGAATACGGATACGACAGCATCTTCGTAAACCGGCAAGCGCTCGAAGCCGAGGGCCGGCGTCTCATCCAGCAGCGAGTGGACCAAATCGTCAACACGTCTCAGACGCTCGTCACCATCAATTATGGCGGAGCCGGCGACATAAGGGGAATGGGATACACGCCGTTCGGCGTGACGGCTGTCAACGATCACACGGCGATTTACGATCTTGTACCTATTACCGTGGCGTTTGCGAAACCCATGATACTCCGCATGAAATCCGTAATTCCGCTGCTCATCGATCGAGAAGCCAAGACGGTGACGTTTGCGGTCGCCAGCGCGCCGGCGCTGTTCGAGGGGAAGGGAGCGTCGGGAGTGGACATCCCTGAGCTGAGCCTGGTCGGCTCGCCCGGGACAAAGATTTCCGTCGCGGGCAACAGGGTGCGGATCGAACTGTTTTAGCAAGAATTCGCGTATGAGGACAGGGAACTCAACCCCATCGCCAAACCCGAGGTTGTCGTGTCACTTCGTGCTCGTACATGCCGGCTTGCGCTCTGTGCCCTGCTGCTCCCCGCCGCGACGGTGGCGCAGACCACCGCCGCCGTTCAGCGCGCCATCCGCACCATCACCCCGGCCGACGTCGTCCACCGCATCGGCGTCATCGCCGACGACTCCATGCTCGGCCGCGCGACGCCGAGCCCCCAGCTCGAGCAGGTAGCCCGCTACATCGCCGGGGAGTTCAAGCGCTTCGGCCTGAAGCCCCTGGGCGACAGCGGCACTTTCATCCAGCACTATCCGATTGCCCGCCAGCAGATCGACCTGACGAAGAGCGTCATGACCATCGCCACTGGCGCGTCCACCACGACGTTCAAGATCGGGACGGACGTCAACTTCATGAACGGGGGCCTCCCGCACACCGACCCGACTGGGCACGTCGTGCTCCTGCTGGGCGAGCGCGATACCCTCAATCTCCTGGCCGGAGCCGACGTGAAGGGTGCGTGGGTCGCACTGGTCCTCACCGCGTCCGAGCAGGGTGTCTTGGTGGATAGACGGCCGATCAACGCCGCACTCCAGGCTGGCGCGGTTGGGGTGCTGGTGATCACCAATCGCTCCGACGCGCAGTGGCAAGCCCGGCTCGGGCGTCTCCACGGGGAGGCCCCCCAGTCCCTGGGCGGCATGCCGGTCGAGGGTCCGTGGCTCGAGATTCGCAATGCGACGGCCGCGTCGGTGCTGGGCATCGACCCCGCCGCCCTGCGTGCGGACGAGACACCCAGCGTGCGCCGGCTCGATGCCGTGACGATCACCGCCCACCTCGAGCCCGTCGCGCTGGCCCCGCTCCGGGCGCCCAACGTCATCGGCATGCTCGAGGGTAGCGACCCCACGCTCAAGCGCGAGTACGTGTTGCTCACCGGGCACATGGACCACCTCGGCACGCCGGGCTCGGGCGAGGGCTGCGTGGCCAAGGGCGCGGACTCGATCTGCAACGGCGCCGACGACGACGCCTCGGGCACGATCGGCGTGGTGGAACTGGCGCAGGCGTTCACCCAGCTCACGCCCAGGCCCAAGCGCTCGCTCGTGTTCATGACCGTGAGCGGCGAGGAGCGCGGCCTCTGGGGTAGCACCTACTACGTGGAGCATCCGGCCGTACCCCTCGCGCAGACGGTGGCGGACGTGAACAGCGACATGATCGGGCGGAACTGGGCGGATTCGATCGTTGTGATCGGCAAGGAGCACTCGGATCTCGGGGCCACGCTCAATCGCGTGAGCGCCGAGCACTCCGAGCTCCACATGAAGCCCATCGACGACATCTGGCCGGAGGAGAACTTCTTCTTCCGCTCCGACCAGATCACCTTCGCCAAGAAGGGCATCCCGATCCTCTTCTTCACCGCCGGCGTCCACCCGGACTATCACCAGGTGAGCGACGAGGTCTCCAAGATCGACGGCGAGAAGGAATCGCGGATCATCAAGCTCGACTTCTACACGGCGCTCGCCGTGGCCAACGCGGCGGCGAGGCCCAAGTGGAATCCAGCGAGTTACGCGAAGATCGTACAGAGGAAGTAGGCGTGGGCACGTTCCTGGAGCGCTGGCGGCCGCGCGCTGCCGGGGCGATGACAACTCTACATCTTGGGCCACATCCACATGAAGACCGCCCCGGTCGCCAGGCCGTAGAGGATCCCATCGAACGTTCCCTTGAACGCCGTTGACCACTTCCGGTGATACCAGATCGATAGTGTCCAGCCGCCAAATCCATATGAGCACGCGGTAATGATCGCCGAAAAGTGGAAAACCGCGCGAGTGTTGCCGCTGGGCGCCACGATCGAGCCGGTCACCCACCCCGCAATCGCCGAAACGAGCAACATGAACCCGAACCACGTGCCCATGTACTTCCCCATGTGCATCCCCCCTGGGGGGATCACCGTCATGTGGAAGGTGGGGCCGCGCTCGAAATCCGCTATGAAATTGGGGTTCTTGCCACCGCCCGGCAGCCGCGGATTCGGGACCGCGTAGTCATCGGGAGCGAGGTTCAACGACTGAATTGCGGCGATCGCCGCATCGTGATTCGGCACGTTGGCGTAGTCGCTCTTGTGCCACGGCATTGCCAGGTGAACGATCATTGAGAGAATGAACACGGCACCCGCCGCCACCACGATGGGCAGCAGCAACGACATGAATGGGGTCATGAAAGCCTCGGATCGTGTTTTTGGGGACCGGGTATTCTAACGCCGGAAGGACAATACGACTGCCCTGATCATTGCCCGGCAGGCGGTTGCCAAAGTTCTACCTTGTTCCCTTCCGGATCGATGACCCAGCCAAACTTCCCGTACTCGGAATCGTCGACCTTCTCGAGCACGTCGCAGCCTTCCTCGCGTAAGGCTTTGACCAGGGCGTGGAGATCCTCCACCCGGTAGTTGACCATGAACGGTGCGGTGCTGGGCGCAAACTGGTCACTTTGCATCGAAGCAATATTCCAGGCGGTTGTTCCGGCAAACGGCTTCCCTTCACCGTCAGTCCAGGTGAAAGCCGCGCCACCCCATTCCTGGACATCGATTCCGAGGTGCCGCTTGTACCAGGCCTGCAGTGCCTTTGGGTCTTTGGCTTTGAAGAAGATGCCGCCAATGCCAGTGACTCGCTTCATAGAACCTCCGAGGTCTGCTGGTGGTGATGGAGAGTGTTTTTTCTGCGGCCTAACGGCGCTGCGCTTCTGCAGCGGCCGCGCATCGTACCGAAGGTACTTCATTGCTGCGCGGCCGTCCGCAGCAAACGCGTGTCAGGCGACTCACGGATAGATCCATTTCCGAAGTTCGCTTACCCTAGGCGAGCCAAACTGCGCCCGCGTCTGCCAACGACTCCGGCCACGAGCATTTCCGCCCCAAGCCACCATGCCAGAAGGCTCGCCGGGATGAGAAACAGAGAAAGTTCGCTCAGGGCGATTCCACCGACGACCAATCCGGTGCCAACAACGGCAAATACAATTCGAGTGCCCGGGCGAGCCGGCTGCGACTGCGGGCTGCCGCCCGGCGGAATGCCAAGTGGCAACGTGGCAAGGCCCACAGCCGTGGGCGGCAACCGGGGCGGAGGAATCAGAGTCGGTGATTCGTCGGGCTCGGGGCGGAATCGCGTCATTCGATCCTCCTGCGGTTGCTCAGCCCGCACATCTTGGCGGCGCCAAACAAGAATTCGTCATAGTACGGAATTGCGTCGATCTTGCCGCCGACCCGATGGACGATGGCGCGAGCCCACGGTTCCTTCTCCCCATAGAACTCAACGGACCAATACGGATCGTCGATCTTCCCGGTCTTCATGTTTCGGAATACAAAGGAGGACACCCGAACGCACGCGACGTGCTCAAGGTCCACTGGCGGTAGATCCCCTGTTGCGATTCCCTGGCGAATCGCAGCCGCCGCGGCGACCACGAGACTGCACCGAGCTCCAGTTCGCAAGGTCGTATCGGAAATCGTCCACGACGCCGGAAGCGACCCAAGGCACGGATATTCCGCCGCTATCTTTGCGAGCGTGGCACGATCCTCGGGGACGCTTTGCTGACGCGTGGCAATCAGAATCCTCTTCGGCGGAGTCGATTGAGCGTGACCGACCGAGGCAACGAAGACCGCCCCGATGCCTGCCAGAACGATCAGCCGTGCCGCGACTCGCTTCATAGAGGCTCCAGGGTACGAGGTATTCCGATGCAGCGTGCGACCGCAACAAACGCTGAGACTGCGATGACGAGCGCCCCGGCTTGACGACCGCTTTGATCTCCGCTCGGATTCCAGCGATGTCGCTGTGCAGATTCGTCAGGACTGCCAGTGCGACACTGTCCGAATCGCGGAGGAGGCCAAGGAGAATGTGCTCAGTGCCGATGTACTCGTGCTGGAGCGCCGCCGCTTCGTCGCCGGCAGCGTGCAGTGCCCGGCGGGTTCGGTCCGTGAAGTTATAGCCGTCCATTCGTGGCCTCCATGCTCGGTGACGTTCATCCAAGCTATGGGCTGCGGATGGCGGCGTGCTTGCGTTGCCATTACGCTACGATGACAACGCGATTCAAGTTCTAGACTCGCCAGGCCGTGCCAGAATGGAGGACGCCACCTAACTAGGAATTGGACCGCAACAGGTCACTCGCGATAGTACCCAGGGTGTCCGTTAGGGTGTCCATTCAATTCCGTCCTGACGCGAAAACCCCAGAGTCACCCGAACCTCTTGCCAACCAACCATCGCTACCGAGGTGTCCGTTGGGTGTCCAATCAGGTACGATTTCTGGCCAAAGTGAGGGAAACCATCCCGGCAGACGGGCGGACTTTTCTCAAGAATCACGGCATCTTGGCGTGATTGGACTTTCCTTCGGGCAGGCTCCGGCGTAAGAGGTCGCTCACATGGATCGCGCCTGCCCCATTGGTGATCAATTGTTGTCTCACCCCGTCGTTAGTCGACGAGCACAGCCCCGAGCTTCGACAAGATGCGCAGGAGATCATCCGGGAGGAACCAGGGAAATCCCTAGGGACTCGACGCCACATGTTGAGGTCCCCAACGACAGGCGTTCAGAAACGCCGTCGTGGCAACGAAAGCGGAGCAGCGACCTGCAGGTTCAGTTAGCACCTTATTCACCATCAAAGCCGGAGCCCGACGGACGGCTCCGGCGCAATCACAGGCGAAGCTGCCCCCGCATCCCTCAATGCCTCCACGGAGCCCGATCGGCGAACCCGCGCATGCAGAGCCGGATGACCCGGGTTACACTACACCCTCGCTTCACTGGTGACATTCTTCCGGAAAGCAATCGATTCTCATGAGAATGCACGCCCATCCAGCCCGGACCGCGCTAGCCGGTCTGCTCCTGCTCGCGGCGTGCAGCAGCCCCGCCAGCAACACCGTTACCCCGCCGCCGCCGGCCGCCGTCGCGTCGGTCTCCGTCAGTGGCAGCACATCGCCGATGACCGTGGGCGCCACCGCACAACTTGCTGCCACGCCGCGCGATGCGTCCGGCACTGCGCTGACCGGGCGCACCGTGACCTGGACCACGAGTGCTGCCTCCGTCGCGACGGTGAGTGGCACCGGCCTGGTGACGGCTATTGCTCCCGGGCCCGCGACGATCACCGCGACCAGCGAAGGGATCGCCGGGTCCGCCGCCATCACGGTCATTCCGGTCGCCGTGGCGTCGATCGCCATCACCGCCCCGAAGGTTGCCTTCCTGATCGGCGACACCGCACAGTATTCCGCGCAACCGAAGGACGCTCAGGGGAACCCGCTGGCTGGCCGGTCGGTAATCTGGTCATCGACGCAAACGGCCGTTGCCACGCTCTCGAGCGCCGGGCTGGTGACTGCCGTTGGCGTCGGCACGTCGTCGATCACCGCGAGCAGCGAAGGGGTGACGTCGGCCGCCACAGTCATTACGGTCACCAGCGATCCGGCGCTCGTCGATCAGCGGGTACTTGCGCAACAGGGGCTGGCCATCGCGCTCGCGTCGACCGTCCTGCAGAGCCAGCTCTATACCCTGGTTGCGCTGGTTGCCCACGGCACCATCGGCGGCTGCGTGGCGCTGCCAGGCGGGGGTGGGCTCGTGCTGCTCACCGCCACGACAGTGATCCCGTTCCAGATCGGCTTCTACTTCGACGCCGCCTGTACCCGCAACTATATGACGGAGACCGTCACCACCTTCACTGCCGACAACAACCTCGGCGACTATCATATCATTGCCAACGCGCTGTACACCGGTCCCACCGGCACCGCGCTCGGCAGCATCGCGTTCGACGAGTCGGCGAACAGCATCGCGCTCTCCGGCACTGGCAACCGGCTCACCGGCACTGTGAACGGTCTCGGCACCTACACGTCGCTCGTCGGCGCGCCCAGCGTGCGGCTCGGCCTCAATTGCAATCTCGCGGCCGGGGGACACAACATCGGGATCTGTCAGGGCGGCATCGCGCAGGACTTTGCCGGCCAGTCGGCCGCGTTCGGATCCGTGACGACGCTGGCACTCGACAGCACCGCTGCCGGAACGCTCACGCTGAGCGGCACGTCGCTGCTTACGTCGGGCGCCCTGGGCGCGCTGACGCTCACCCAGCCGACCGCAACATCGATGGTGGTGAATGGGGGATCGACGTATGGAACTACGGCCGATGCCGGTGGTGCGGCGAGTTTCACCCTCTTTCCGCCCACGCCGACTGGCTGGAATGTGACCGACACCGCCCACGATCAAGTGTTCGCCATCGCCGTCGCCGACAACAGCGTGCGCAACCTCGTAGGGACCCTCAAGCGGATCAGCACCGGCGCCACCGTCGCCACCATCGCTCTCGATCAATCGGGTACCGGCACGATCACCTATTCCGACAATACCACGGCGCCAATCACCAGTTGGATGCTGAGTCGGTAGCGACGGACGGCACGACTCGTTCCCCTTTGCCACCTCAACATCGACATTGGGTGTTCGTTCCGGTGTCCAATCAGGTACGATTTCCGGCCAAAGTGAGGAAATCCATCCCGGCAGACGGGCGGACTTTCCTCAGAAACCACGGCATCTTGGCGTGATTGGACATTCCTTCTGGCGGGCTCCGACGCAAGAGGTCGCAGGTGGAGCTGCGGCCACTTCGTGGCCTCGCTCGCCTTCGGCTCGACTCCTGTCGGGCCCATGGCGCTAACCGAACTCCCCGCAACGACTTCGGCCGTTGCGGGGCGTTCTGTTCGTCATCCCCGCGTCCAATGGCGCGAAATATTGGTTCCAGAAGACACATGTTGGTGTCCGCGCAGGCTTCCCGAAAGAAGCCGCTATTTCTCGATCGAAATCCCCGTCGCGGCGACGTATTTTCCGTCCTTGTTACGTACATTCACCGGCCACTTGATCCCCACCATCCCGTCGTCGATGAACACCGTGGCGATCTTGCTATTCTTGCTGTTCTCTCTGCCAAAGGTTGGCTGCAGTGTTGCGCCCTTCTGACTCTTGTAAAACGCGACAACCTTCTCGAACGAATCCGACGTGTAGTACACCGCGGCCGAGTGGTTCAGTTTCTGAGTGGCCACGTCTTTCATCCGCTCCGCATCGAGTGTAGCACCGGGATAGATGGGAATTCCCGAAAGCGAAATGGTCGCTCCGGCGGCTAACGCGATGCGGAGAATGGTGGTCATCATGGATGTGCTCCGGTGAGTGTGGCCGGGAAGGTGCGAATGCGGCAGAGGATTGGCAATGCACGCGCACGGTTGTCACATGGTGAAGATCCCGCTGCCCCTCGCAAACGCCGGCGCGGAATGAGCGCCGTCTCCCTGGTTTCCTTGACTGCCGCTGGTGTGCCCCCTATGATCAGGGACGAAGCTTGAGATTCCCATCCCTCAGTTTGCCCATGCCTCACCATCGCGACACGCTGCAGCCTTGCCACTCCCGGTCGTGTCAACACTGACCGGGGACGTAAACCTTCTTGAACGGAAACATATGAAAGCGTCAAACGGGTTTTCATCGCTGCTGGTGTGCGGCGTCGTCGCGACGCTCTCCGCTGGCGCACCGCTGGTCGCCAGGGCCGCTGTCCCCGCCATTCCGGACCCCTGCCAGCTCATTACGGTGGCCGAACTGAAACAGATTGTCGGCCCGCTCAAAGGAAATCCGAAACCCGGCGATATCAAGGCGGGTGATATCTCGTGCGAATACGCTCCGGCGACGGGGCCCGCGTGGATCAGCGTCAGGTTGCACGATGGGGAACTCACGTACTGGAAAAGCAGGAATGGCGGCAAGGCCCCGGTGTCGCTGCCCGAGCTCGGGAAGGATGCGTTCGTCAACCCTGACTTCGAAGGCTCCGCAGATTTGTACGCCAAAAAGGGAACCCTGATCCTGAGGGTGACCATGCCGAAGGGGCCCAGGGCCGTCGAGGAACTCAAGGCGATCGCGAAAAAGGCTCTGGCGCGCCTGTAAGCCCAATCAGAACCACCTCGGGGTCGGCTTGCTTGATCAATGTGCGGAGCTAGGAGAGCATCTTGCCCCGCCAGTCGCCCAGCTCCTTGATCCTCTCGTCTATCATCCGAGATGGAGACTTTCCTTTCTGGGACCCGCTCTTCCTCATGATGCTTCTTTCTTTCCGTTCTTCTTGTTTCTTGCGGCTCACGTTAGGCATCACAGGGCACCGACAAATGGGGATCCAGCGCGAAGGAAGCACCGGCGGTCAACCGAGGGACCTGTTGGCGACGTGGGAAAAGCGGCGCGACACCCAGGATGACCTCCGTTCTGCCTAACCAGGAATTAGACCGCAACAGCTCGATCGCGACAGTCAGCTGCTTTACGTCCGACTTCTCCGCCATGTTGCCGTCCTATGGGATTCCCATATGACGGGAATGTCGCAAGCTGGATCACGCAATGGGAGTGTCGAGCTGGCGGATGTTCCACTGTTGCATCATCCGCCCGGCCTCACTGCGCTATGTCGAGCGCTCCGTCGCAACTACGACCCGCGCAACGCCTCGAGCGGGTCGGTGGCCGCCGCCTTCCGGGCCGGCAGGTAACTCGCCACCAGCGCCGCCGCTCCGAGCCCGAGCGGAATCACCGCGAACACCAGCGGATCGAGCGGGCTCACGCCGAACAGGAATGACGCCATGACGCGCGTGGCGCCGAACGCCAGCAGCATCCCTATCCCCACCCCGATGATGACCAGTCTCATGCCGTCGCGCAGGATCAGCCGGAGCACATTGCCGCGGTCTGCGCCAAGCGCCATGCGCAGGCCGATTTCCCGGGTGCGCTGGCTCACGGTGTACGCCACCACGCCATACAAGCCCACCACCGCGAGAATGAGCCCCAGGACGCCCATCACGCCGGTGACCGCCGCGGCAACGCGCTGCGGCAGCAGCACCACGCTCGTCGCGGCATCCATGGTGACGACGGCTGGTGCGGGGAGCAACGGATCGATCGACCGGATCGCGTCGCGAATGATCGGTCCGAGCGCCGTCGCGTCGCCCGTTGTACGCACGAAGAGGAATACTGACGCCTGAAAGTCCTGCGCGATGGGGATGTAGATGTAGGGGCGCAGGGGTTCGTTGAGCGACGAATACTTGGCGTCGCGCGCGACACCCACGATCGTGGTCGCAACGGAGTCGTACTGGACGACCCGTCCGATCGGGTCGGACCCCGGCCAGTACTTCCTCGCGAATGCCTCGTTGACCACCGCGACGTGGGGTGCGGTGGCATCGTCGGTCGGCAGGAATGCCCGGCCGCGGAGGCGCTGCATGCGCAACACGGTGAAGTAGTCTGGCGCCACGATCCCGAAATTGACGTCGATCTCGCCGCGTTGCGACTCGTTGGGCTGCGGGACGTATCCGTTAATGATGATCCTCGTCCCGGCGGATGAGCCCGTCAGCGGGGCCCATCGGCTGAATGAAACTGCGGCCACCCCGGGCGTCGTCAGCAGTCGTCGCTTGAGGGCGTCATAGAAGAGGCGCGCGCGAGCGTCGGAGTATCCCGACGTGCTCACGTCGATCGGCGCGGTGGCGACATGACTCGTATCAAAACCGATCGGGATCCGCTGTCCGCGGTCGAGGGCCCGCAGGAAAAGCCCGGCGGACATCAGCAGGAGCAGCGACATCGCCATCTGCCCGACCACCAAGCCGTTCCTGATCCGTGACCGCCGCGCTCCGGAGCCGGCGGTGTCACTGCGCAGGGCGGTACTCGGATCGCCCTGCGTCGCTTGCAGTGCCGGAGCGAGTCCGAAGATCAGGCCGGTCAGGAGTGCCGTCCCGAGCGAGAATGCCAGCACGCGATAATCGGGGGAGAGGTCGGCGCTCAATGGCACCTCAGCCGGCAATTGGATCCGGCCGAAGAGTCTCGTCGACCAGAGCGCGATCAGCAGGCCTCCGATGGCGCCGCCGAGAAAGAGGACAATGCTTTCGGTCAGCAGTTGCCGGACCAGGCGCCCTCGGCTGGCGCCCAGTGCGATACGCACCGCCATCTCGCGACGCCGCGCCGTGGCGCGGGCCAGCAGCATGCCGGCGACGTTCACGCTCGCGATCACCAGCACGAGTGCGGAAATCACCAGGAGCAGGGCGACGAACCCGAAGATGGGGCCGCTGGCATCGGCTGGAAAACCCGTGAGCCGGGACATGGCGATCCCGGAAAAGGCCGTGAAATCCTGCGGCTCTTCAGCGAGATGACCGGTGGTGATCGACGCGAGGTCGGCGCGCGCCTGCGCGATCGATACACCATCGTTGAGGCGCCCGAAGAGCGTCAGCCATCCCGACCCGGCACTGGTGAGGGCGTCGCGGTCACGACCGAGTTGCCCCGCCATCATCAGCGGCACCCAGGCGTCGGTCTGCACCACGGGAAAGACGCCGCTGAACTTCGGCGGTGCCACGCCGATCACCGTATACGGCGTGCTGTTGACCAGGATCGACCGGCCGACGATCCCGGGATCTCCGCCGAAGCGGCGACGCCAGAACCCGTCGCTGAGCACGATCACCGCGTGGGCACCCGGCGTCCGGTCTTCGTCGGCGGTAAAGAACCTGCCCCGCGCCGGCTGCACGCCCAGCACGCTGAAATAATTTGCCGAGACCAGGTTGGCGAACGTCGTCGTGCCCTGGGCGCCGGTGCTGACCGTGAGCTGGAGGAATGTCCAGGCGGCGACACCCTTGAAGGTCCGCGATTCGTCACGGACGTGCGTGTAGAATGGATACGACGGCGAGTGGTTCGATCGCCCTCCTTGAGGGTCGGTGCGGCCGATGTCGACGAGCCGGTCGGGCTGCACCACGCCGGGAATCGGCCGCAGCAGGAGCCCGCTCGCCGCACTGAAGATGGTCGTCACTGCCCCGCTGCCGAGCGCGATGACGAGCATCGCGACGACGGTGAAGGTCGGACTCTTCCGGAGCATTCGGCCGGTGTAGCGCAGGTCGTACAGCAGGGTCTCGAGCATCGAGTCTCCGGAGCTGGGCGCCGCGGCTTGCGGCGCCTCGGGTACGGTTCGCACGGTGAGCCACTCGTGCAGTGCGCTCACGCGTTCGCGTGAGGCGGTGCTGAGGAGATCGGGAATGACGCGGAGCCAGAGCCGGGCGATGCCGCGTGCATCGGCGCGACTTCGTTCGGCGTGGTGTCGATCGCGAAAGAGCTCGCGCATGTCAGGGCCAAAGCGGCGGCGAAACTCTCCGGGGTAGCACCAGAGCAGCGCCGCATAGAGGCGTTCCGAGAACGACGTGCCCGGCTGGACGCTCACGCGGGACCGAGGCGGCGCACCAGGCTCCGCGCCGGCGCCGACGCGAGGAGCGCCCGCATCCGCCGCAGGTCTGCGTCCACAACCCGCGCACCGTGAGCCGTCAACCGGTAATAGCGCCGTCGCTCGGCGCCGTCGGATACGGTCCGACGTGACGATTCCTGCACCAGTCCATCCGCGAGCAATCGCTTGATCACGCGGTATAGGTTCCCGGGCTCGAGCCGCACCAGTCCACCGGTCCGTTCGGCGATCTGCTGGACCAGGGCGTACCCGTGTCGCTCTTCGTCGACCAGCGCCAGCAGGAGTTCGAGTTCCACCGGCTTGAGCGGCAGGAGCGTGTCGACGTCAGTCTGGCGAGTCATCGGCTCTCTGGGGGTAGTATGATCGATATGATCATACGGACTCCGCACCCGATCGGTTTCCGGCGTTTCAGTCGCGAGACGTAACCGTTCCGGTACGTGCCGGCGCTACCGGTCGCTTGGTTGCTGCCCGGGCACGAATGCCGTGGATTCCGACGCCCGGAACGTCGCGGAAATTCTTGTCGAGTTGCGGACTGGCAAGTTCGCCAACATTGCCGAACGGTCGGGGCGGGCCCAGGACAAGGACGACGCTGGTGGATTGGAAACCCTTCGGCGCGAAGGCTACATTTTCGGCGGAAATTTCCGGACGCAGGACCTTGAGCGCCACCTTGCGATCGTGGCGCAGGTCGCGGGCGGCTGTGACACCATGACGAGCGTTCGAGGAGTCGTACTCCGGGCGCACGTGTCAACGTCCCGTTCGCGAACTTGGCGTACGGGGGATTTACTGGGAGACTCCGTCACAGGTCTTGCCCAGGTTGGTCGCTGCCTTCGCGGGGTCCCACTCGAAAACGGGCCGCGGGAAGTCCCGTCAGGCAAGCAAAAAGGGCCCGCCCTCTTCAGGCGGACCCTCCCTAACCAACCCCGCAGAACATCGGGGCGAGTTACACCGCGCGGCGGCGGCGGCGTGCGAAGCCCATCATACTGACCAGGCCGGTCGCCATGAGCGCGTAGGTGCTCGGCTCTGGCACTACCGATGATGGCGGTGTCGCTTGGTTCAGTATGATGCCGTCCGTCTGGCCGTCACCACGGAGATAGATGTTCAACCGGTCGCCCGCGGTATGCGACCCAATGTCGAACGGCTGTGTGCAGTTGGGAAAGGCAATCGACGGAAACTCCCCGTCCCCATCGCGGCAGAAACCGTATTGGTCGAAGTTCCCGGGGGGACTGAAGAAGCTCATGCCACTCAGGGTCGCAATCTCTGCGGTAGTGAGTATCGTACCGAAGTTGTAGCCAAGAAGCTGATTGTCCCAGCCGAGAGCGCCGGTAATATCACCGGTGCCGAGCACCGTCGTGCTGAACACATAGTCGAAGCGCATTGTTCCGTCGCCAGCGGGAGTGCCAGACGTAATCGGGACAGTTCCGGTCGCGCTAACGCCGATCCAGCGAAACAAGGGACCGTTGTTCGGATTCCACGGCGGCGACGGGATCGTGGTAATGACGTTCGCGTTCGCAAAGGCGCCGCTGGTCGGGCCATACGTCCCACCGGCTGCCTGAAGGCCGAACATGTTGTATGTCAGGCTCCAAAACGGATCCGTGGGGCCGACCCCGCCACCAGTATTGAACACCTGCGCCTGAACCGTCGTGCCGGTTACGGCGACGAGGGCAGCGACAATCCCGAGCTTCTTGATTGCTGAAAACATGTGTAAATCCTCGATAGGCAGGTTTCGGCGCGGGTGACGCTCCAAATCAACCAGTCCTTCGTCCGCAATCGGTTCAGCAACGCATTTCGCATACCGTGCTGCCGCCCGGTGCAGACGCGCGAACGAGGCGTCGATCCTCAGCGCTAGTTTTTCCCCCAACGCATTGTGATACAATGCCTTATGGATCCAAGTCGTATGCTGGACCGAGGGGATTCGTGCCGCGCAGAACGCCCGCATCGCATCGACAGTGATGCACGAACGCTGAATGTTGTGGCATCGCCGCCACGAAATGAACAGCGGGAACGCTTCATCGCCGACGTCCGTGCGAAACTCTACTCGATGACCGAGCTGTGCGAGCGGTATGGCATTAGTCGCGCGGCCGGCTACAAGTGGGTGGCGCGTGTCGAGGAGGGCGGTCGCGCGGCGCTCGCCGACCGGAGTCGCGCCCCGCACCACTGTCCCCATCGTATCCCCGACGCGATGGCGGAGTTGCTCTGCACGACGCGGCGCAAGCATCCGCTGTGGGGTCGCGGGCGCGTGGCGCGGCGTGAAGTGTCGCGCCCTACTTCGGGGGCCTCGATTGGAATTCCTACTATATGTGGTGCTCGAGGGACGGGTTCCCGTGGTGCGCCGCGGCAGCCGCCGGCTGACCTACGCCCACACCTTTCGCTGCGCCTTCAACTCCTTTTCAAGCCGGCCACACATGATGTCGCACAGGCGGAATACGTCGCGATCCGCCAGGCGGTAATAGCTGCTCAACCCCTCCTTGCGGCGCTCGACGAAGCCGAGGTGCAGGAGGAGTTGCAGGTGTTTCGACAGGTTCGCCTGCGTGAAGCCGGTCTCCCGCACCAGGGCCGTCACGTTGAGCTCCCGGTTCCGGATGGCGCTCAGGATGCGGAGCCGGGTCGGCTCGCCCAGCACCCGGAAGCGGCCGGCGATCAGGTCCAGTTGTGCCGCGGACAACGTGCGGGAAGCCATCTGCCCTCCGTCGTGACTGCAGGAAAATGTAACGATCGTCCGGCACGGTCCGGTCGCGCACCGCCCGCGGCCTCGGGAAGTCCCGGACACCGGCCGCTTGCTATCATAACTATATTACTATATAGTTGTCTATAGATGCAATGCCGGCCGCATCAGCGGGAAGCGGCGCCGGCTGCCAATCACCACATGGAGGCCACCTTGAGCACGACGATCGCCGGCCGGCAATCCGACCGGCGAACCAGGTCCCGGTAGCCGATGTCGCGATCCGGCATCGCGGCAATCGCCGCACTGGCAGCGCTCTGCGTCCGCGCCAATGCCCAGGTGCTCACCCTCGGTGACGCGATCCACCGCGCCAGCCGGTCGGCCTACCCGGTTCGGATCGCCGGTGGCGACGCAACGGCCACCGGCGGCCAGGCGGTATCGGCGCTGCGCGGGATCCTGCCGACCGTTCGTTTCGAGGGGAGTTACCTCCGCACCACCGACCCGCTGAATGCCTTCGGCTTCACGCTGCGGCAGCGGGCCGTTTCGCTCGCCTCATTCGAACCGGCCGCGCTCAACCGTCCGGACGCCATCGGCAACCTCGCCTCGGGCGTCGTCCTGGAACTGCCGCTCTTCAATGCCGACGCGTGGCTTGGCCGCAAGGCAGCGGTGGACGCGAGCAGCGCCGGGGCGTCGGCCCTGACCTGGTCGCGAGAATCGGCGGCCTATGATGTGGCATGCGCGTATTACGGCGCGCTGCTGGCGAGCGAGCGAGTCACCACGCTCGAGGCGTCTCTCGCCGCCGCCCGCGAGCATGTCCGCCAGGCGGAGTCCCTGCTGCGCAACGGCACCGTCACTCGCTCGGATGCCCTTATTGCCGACGTGAGAGCCGGCGAGATCGAAGCGATGCTGATCGGCGCGAGGTCGGAGGCCTGGCTCGCACGCCGGCGCCTCGCGCTTGCGATGGGCGAGCCGGCTGACACGGCGTGGATCCTTCCGGCCGCACTTCCCGCCGCGACCGCCGTACGTGAGATCGCCGCGCGCGTCGGCGGCGATTCCACCGCGCCGGCCGAGCGTGCCGATGTCCGCGCCGCCGGCTACGCGAATGCGGCAGCACAAGTCGACCTCCAGCGGGCCAGGTCGCTCTATCTCCCGCGGGTCAACACGTTCGGCCGCCTCGACTGGAACACGCCGACCGCACCGTTCGGCGGGGCGGACAGCTGGACCATCGGCGTGGTGGTGAGCTGGGTCCCGTTCGCCGGCGCATCGCAGATCGGAGAGATCCAGGCCGCAAGGGGACGCAAGGATGCCGCGGCTGCAGCCGCCGAGGCCGCCGGGGCTCGCGCCCAACTGGAACTGCAGCAGGCCGACGCGGCGCTCCAGGTGGCGTTGGCGCGCCTGATCATCGCCGAACGCGCAGTGGACCAGAGCGCCGAGGCCCATCGCATCGTGAGCCGCAAGTACGTCGGCGGGCTCGCGACCGTGGTCGAGCTCTCCGACGCCGCGGCGATAGAAACCCAGTCGCGCCTCGGCTACGCCGAGGGGCGCTTCCAGGCGATTACCGCCGTCGCGGGCCGGCTTCGCGCGCTCGGTGTCGGCCTCGAACCCATCACCGCACTGGATCGCTGATGCACCCGCTCACGAGGACCACGTCATGATCCGGCTCCGTTCCAGCCTGCCGCTCTGCGCACTTGCCTTTGCGGCGTGTCAACCGAAGTCGCCGGCCGCGCCGCTACCGGCCGCCAATGTCGCTCCGACGCGCACCGTACTCGTCGTGCATGATACGACCATCGGCACGGCACTCGAGGCATCGGGAACCGCCGCACCGGTTCGTGAGGCAACGCTTGGCACGAGGCTCATGGGCAGTGTCACCGAGGTGCTGGTGCACGAGGGGCAACGGGTGCGCCAGGGAGACGTCCTGGCCCGCATCGACGCCCGGGACGTGAACGCGAAGGGGATGCAGGCCGCGGCAGGGCTCGCGCAGGCAGAGGCGATGTACGAGAACGCGCGCATCCAGACCAGCAGGTTGCGCGCGCTCTTTGCCGACAGCGCGGCGCCCAAGGCCCAGCTCGATGACGCCGAAGCCGGCCTCGCCCGCGCGGAAGCCGGGGTGCATGCCGCGCGCGGCGCCGCCGCCGAAGTGGATGCGGTGCGCTCCTATGCCGAGATCCGGGCACCGTTCGATGGGGTGATCGTCAAGCGCTACGTCGACCCCGGCGCGTTCGTCGCACCGGGAGCTCCGATGATCGGGATCGAGGACGCATCGCGGATCCGGATTTCCGTCACCGTCGCACCATCGGACGCCCGCGGCATCGTCAGCGGAACGCGGCTCGTCGCGCGAATCGAGGCACAGCCGGCGCGCGCCATCGTCGAGGGAGTAGTGCCCGCCGCGGGCAACGCGCTGTACACCATCAACGCATTGATCGACAACGCATCGGGTCATTTCCTCGCCGGCGGCTCCGGGACGCTCCTGCTGCCCCGCCCATCGCGCAGCGGCATCCTCCTCCCGGTGGCCGGCCTCGTGCGCGAAGGGGACCTTACCGGTGTCTACGTACGGGGTGCGAACGGCATCGCGGCACTGCGCTGGCTCCAGGTGGCCCGCGCCGATGGGGATCGGGTCGAGGTGCTCTCCGGCCTGCGGGCAGGCGAAACGGTGGAACTCACGAGTCCCGTCGCGCGGGAGAAGTAGCATGGGCATCGCCGGCCGACTGGCCCGAACCTTCCTGCGCTCGAAGCTCACGCCGCTGGTCACGCTCGCGTCGCTTGGCGCGGGAGTGCTGGCGATCCTCGGCACGCCCCGCGAGGAGGAGCCGCAGATATCGGTCCCGATGATCGATGTCATCGTGGCGATGCCCGGTGCCACGCCGCGGGAGACGGAGAACCTCCTCGTCCGTCCGATCGAACAGCAGATGTGGGAGGTCCCGGGCGTGGAGCACATCTATTCGATGGCCGGCCAGGGTACGGCACTCGTCACCGTGCGCTTCAAGGTGGGGCAGGACCTGGAAACCAGCGTCGTGAAGGTGCATGCCAAGCTCTTCGCGGCCATGGACCGCCTGCCCGCGGGCGCCACGCCGCCGCTGGTGAAGCCGCACTCGATCGACGACGTTCCGATCCTCGCCCTCACCCTCCATTCCAGGCGCTACGGCTCCGACGAACTGCGGCGACTCGCCATCCGTCTCGAGGACGAGCTGCGCACCATCCCCGACGTTGCCGAGACCGCCGTGATCGGCGGCACGGCGCGCGAGATGCGCGTCACGCTCGATCCGGCACGACTCGCCGCGAGCGGCGTCTCGCCCGGCGAGGTGGCGCAGGCACTGCAGGGTGCCAATGGCCGGCTGCAGGCCGGCGAGTTCGCCAGCGGTGACCAGGTGTACCTTGTCCGCGTCGACGCACCGCTGGAAACCGCCGACGATCTCGGCAGCATCGTCGTGGCATCCCGTGGCGGAGCGCCGGTATACCTGCGCAACGTATCGACCGTCACCGAGTCGTTCGGCGAGCGCGACAGCTACGTGACCCACGCGACCGCCGTCGACGGCGCATCGAGTGCGGTGACCATCAGTGTCGCCAAGCGCCGCGGAGCCAACGCCACGGTCGTGGCCCGAGCGGCCATCGAGCGGATGGACCAGGCCCGGGCGAGGCTGCTGCCGGCCGACGTCCAGGTCGACGTCACCCGCAACTATGGCGAGACGGCGAGCGAGAAGGCCAGCGAGCTGATCCTCCACCTGCTCATCGCCACGCTCTCGGTGACGGCACTCATCGCCGTATTCCTCGGCTGGCGCGAGGCGCTCGTCGTACTCGTCGCCGTGCCGGTGACGCTGGCACTCACGCTGTTCGCCTATTACGCCATGGGTTACTCGCTCAACCGCATCACCCTCTTCGCACTGATCTTCTCGATCGGCATCCTGGTGGATGATGCCATCGTGGTCGTGGAGAACATCTACCGCCATCTCGCCGCGCGGGAGTTCGATCCGGACACGGCGACGGTGAATGGCGTTGACGAAGTCGGCAACCCGACGATCCTCGCCACCTTCGCCGTGATCGCGGCGATCCTCCCCATGGCCATGGTGAGCGGGATGATGGGACCCTACATGCGGCCGATTCCGGTCGGGGCGTCGGTTGCGATGCTCGCGTCGCTTGCCGTGGCGTTCATCATCACGCCGTATTTCGCCCGCCGGCTCCTGGGCAGCCATGTTGCCGCGGAGTCGACGCGGCCGGTCCGCACCGGGCCGTCCCGGTTCCCGCGCTTCTACGCGGCGATCATGCGGCGGCTCATGGGCGACGCACGCCCGCGACGCCTCTTCTACGCTGCGGTCGTGGTATTGCTTGTTGGAGCGGTGGCGCTGCTCCCGCTCAGGCTGGTGAACGTGAAGATGCTGCCGTTCGACAACAA
>PNAE01000007.1:275602-1849418 GCA_003169895.1 Gemmatimonadota bacterium | reverse complement strand
ATGTTAGCGCCGGAGTGAAATTCCCCATAATCGCCGGTTGAAATGTCCCACTCGGTGTCGCCCCGGACGGGCGGCCGCCGAGGAGCGGTCGACCCGTCGAGCCTCCAACTTTGCCTCCCCGATCGTGGCGGAGGCCCTGGTGTACCGATGGGATACTCTCGTGCTCTTGAAACACTTGCTAGACAGCGGCCTGCCGCAGACCGCCATCGCCGACCGACTCGGCGTCGATCGCCGCACCGTGCACCGCTGGATCGCCGGAGGCGTGACCGAGCAGGTCGCGGATGCTCCGCGCGAGCGAGTGCGCCAGCCGACCAAACTCGCGCCCTACGAGCCGATCATTCACGCGCGCCTCGCGACCTACCCCGAGTTGTCCGCCGTGCGCCTCTTGGCGGAGTGCCAAGCCGCCGGCTACCCGGGGAGCTACACGCAGCTCAAACACTTCGTCCATCACGTCCGTCCGCGCCCGGAGCCCGAGCCGAGCATCCGGTTCGAGACGCCACCCGGCCACCAGGGCCAGGTGGATTTCGCCGAGTGCCTCTTTCCGTGGGGCAAGCGCTATGCGCTGCTCGTCGTGCTCGGCTATTCGCGGTTGCTCTGGCTGCGCTTCTATCCGCAGCAGACGATGCTGACGCTGATGCGCGGGCTCGAGGAGGCGTTCGCCTTTTTCGGTGGCGTCCCGGCGGAGCTGCTCTTCGATCAGCTCAAAGCGGTGATTATCGAGGACCGTCGCCCCGACGGCGGCCGGGTGCTGGAAAATCCGGAGTTCCTGCGCTTCGCCGCGCACTGGGAGTTTCGCATTCGCGCCTGTCGTCCCTATCGCGCGCAGACCAAAGGCAAAGTCGAGCGCCCGGTCAGCTACCTGCGTCGCAGCTTCCTGTATGGCCGCGAGTTCCTCGGCGACGAGGATCTGGATGCGCAGCGCCAGACCTGGCTCACCACCGTCGCCAATCCGCGCGTGCATGGCACGACGCATGAGGTGCCGCAGGTGCGCTTCCTGCGCGAGGAGCAGGCCGTGTTGCATCCCCTGGCCGCGCGGCCGTATCAGCCGCTCGTCCTGCCGGTATCCCGACGTCCCGTGGGCTCCCCGGTGCGCCGCGTGCCGCGTCTCACCGTCGAGCGCCGCCCGCTCAGCGTCTATGCGCAGTTCGCGGGGGTGAGCTGATGCGCGCCGACACGCCCTCGCTGCGCGAGCGGCTGCGCGCCCAGCTCGCCGATCTCAAGATGCCGGGCGCCTTGGAAGCGCTCGATGCCATCCTCACCGCGGTCGATGGCGGCACCCTGCAATCGCCGGCCGCAATCGAGGCGCTGCTCGGGGCGCAGATCGCGCTCCGCAATAATCGCCGCCTGGAGGCCGCGATGCGCTCGTCGCGGTTGCCGGCGGCGAAGACACTCGCCGACTTCGATTTCTCGTTTCAGCCCAGTCTCAAGCGCGAGCAGATCGACTCGCTGCACACGCTCGGCTTCATCGAGCGCAAGGAAAACGTCATCCTGCTCGGGCCCCCCGGCGTGGGCAAGACGCATCTCGCCATCTCGTTGGCGGTGGCCGCGGCGCAGAGTGGACGACGGATCTACTACGGCTCACTCGCCGACCTCATTCAGTCGCTCGAAGAGGCACAGCAGGCGGGACGGTTGCTGCACCGGATGAACACGCTGGTGTTTCCGAGTTTGTTGATCGTCGATGAGATCGGCTACCTCCCGATCACCCGCACCGGGGCGATGCTCTTCTTCCAGCTCATCTCGCGGCGCTACGAACGCGCGTCCACCGTGCTCACGTCCAACAAGGGCTTCGAGGAATGGGGCGAGATCTTCGGCGATGATGTCATGGCGGCGGCGCTCATCGATCGGCTGGTGCATCACAGCCACCTCGTCAACATCCGCGGCAACAGCTACCGGATGCGTCGGCACGCGGAGCTGGCCCAGTTGATTCAGCCCAGCCGCGACCCCGCCACCCCTCGCACCCGCCGGCCCGCCCGGCCGGAGGCCTGACCACCCCGGGATTGGTCCCCCAGAGTGGGACATTTCACCCGGCGAAAACGGGACATTTCAAACCGGCGTTGACAAGTGATGGATTCGGGACCGCGGGACTGATCGGGCCAGTAGAACCCTCAGCGGCCTGAAGTCGCCACTAAAACAACACTCCGCCAAACCGGACGAAGGATTGGCGGAGTACACAGCCCGAATGGAGGGCCACCTGCAAGAAACAACGAAGCAGTCCAAGACACAAGCCCCGAGGATGACTGAGCACCGCTGCGGCGGGGGGCTGGAGTTCGACCGAGACGTTGTTGCGTTGCTATCAGCAACCGGATGATGCGACGATGTTGGCGGTCGTGCTGGGCGGAGTGGAATTGCGGGACAAGAAGGCGCTATGAGCGCCAATCTTACCCGAGAATCTTACCCCCTCCGATAGTTCCGGCGCCTGACCGGGCCGTAAGTCGTTACGCCGCAACATGGAGCGGACCGGGATCGAACCGGTGACCCCCTGCTTGCAAAGCAGGTGCTCTCCCAGCTGAGCTACCGCCCCCAACAATCGAGAAACAACCTAATGAAACGGCCCGGCCGGCGCGGCCTACTACTGCGGCTGCTTGCGCCGCTTGCGCGTCTTGTTGTACTCGGGGTGCTTCTCGACTTGGCGGTATAGTTCGTCGACCAGCCGGAATCTCTTCTGCAATTCGACAGTGTCTTCGGAGCCCTTTTTCGACTCCTCCAGCTGCTTGATCCGCTTGATCAGCTGCCGGCGCCACTTTTCATCCTTGGTCGCGGTAAGGAATTGTCGCGTCTGCGCGAGTTCCTGGTCCACCGAGGCACCACCGTTACGGTGCAGCCGGGATTCCAGCGAGTCGCGATGCAGGCGCAGTTGCTTCAGAAACATTACGGACAAGAGAAGCTCCAGGAGTGCAATGGGGTTCCAGGGGGAATGGCTGAGGATTGGCTATTGGCCGCTCCGACGCGAACCGCGCGGTTTCGCGCGGAGCGGCCGCCAGCCAAGAGCCAATGACCGATAGCCGATAGCCGGCCAGTTACTGCCCGCCGCGACCCCCACGACCGGCCGGAAGCGGCCCGGGCTGCGGTGGACGTGGCAGCTTTTCATCCCGCTGGGCGGCCTGCCATGCAAAACTCGCCACCACCGCGGCGTTGAACTTCATGTCATCAGGCTGCAACCGTTCGTACACATCCTGATTGGTGTGATGGGTGAAATTGCCGTAATCGAGCGGGTCCTGAATGAACTGGAAGCCCGGCAGCCCAACGCTGATATAGGACAGGTGGTCCGTTCCGCCCGTGTTCCTGATAGTCAATGTCTTCATGCCCATGTCGTTGAACGGAGCCATCCAGGCGTCGAAGATCGGCCGCTCGGCCTCGATCCCCTGCAGGTACACCCCGCGGATCTTGCCGCTGCCATTGTCGACATTGAAATAGGCCGCGAACGTCCCCTGCTCCGGTGTGGGATGAAAGCCGGTGCTGTCCCGAACGCCGTAGTGCTGCGCCGTGTATGCGCGCGACCCCAATAACCCCTGTTCCTCACCGGTCCACAGTCCGATGCGGATCGTGCGGCGTGGCTGGAGGTTGAGCACCTTGAGCAGCCGGATCGCCTCGAGCATCACACCCGAGCCAGCGCCGTTGTCCGTCGCACCGGTGCCGGAGTGCCACGAATCGAAATGAGCGCCGATCATCACCACTTCGTCCTTGAGCCGGGGATCCGTGCCGGGAATCTCGCCGATGATGTCGAACGAAGCAGTGTTCTCCGGAAAGAACCGGTTCTGCATGTTCAGTTCGAGCACCACGGGGACCTTCTTTTCCACCATGCGCGCGATCCGGCCATACGATTCCTGCGCGACGTGCACAAACGGCACCTGCGGCGCGCCCTTGGCCCGCGGCGCGCCGTTATCCGTCCCGATGTCCCCACCGACATGTCGCGCATCGCCAAGCAGGATTGCGGCGACGCCCTGGTGCTCCATCCATCGCAACGTGGTGCTGTCCGAGGGGTTCAGCCCGCCACGGCCGCCGCCGCGGCCGCCGCGACCCGCCGCTGCTGCGGCTATCGAGTCGCGCATGAATTCCTGCTGACACACCGCCGACCGAGTTGGCGGTGCACCGCCGCGGCCGCCGCGGCCGCCATCTCCCGGGGCGGGCGGCGGGGCTGCAGCCATCGCGGCCAGGGCCTCATCGGTGTAGCGGGAGGCGGGCGCCATGAACTCGCCCACCGGGCGGTTTGCTGCCGGCGCGGTCATGAGGAACGCGTTCTTCAACTTCCCGGCATAGTTCGCCTTCAGCTCGTCGAGGCACCCGGCCTGAACCATGGTTGCGGGCCCGGTCACTGTCCCCTTGGTGCTGCCGGACCACGCCCGCGGCACCGCCTGAACGATGAATGGCATCGGCGCGATTGCCATGAACGAGAACCGCTCGTTCTCCCAACCGAGGCCGGCCGGCGTATCCCACTTCTCCTCGTGCACGCTCGACAATCCCCAGGACTTCATCTGATCCATGGCCCATACCTTGGCGCGCGTGGCATTGGGTGACCACGTGAGCCGCGGACCGTAGACGTCACTCAGCCAGCTCATGATGTCCATGACTTGGCCGTGATTCATTTCCTCGGTCTTGATTTTCTCGATGGTCGCGACGTCGACCTTTTCCTGGGCGCGAAGCGGCGACGCCAGGAGCGAGCACGTGCCAATGATGACAACCGCAATGGCGCCGGCCGGGGACGTGCGGCGATGGCGAGAGGAAACGTGGGATGGCATTGCCGAAACTCCGGGTGTTGAAAAACATGGGAGGGGTGATGGCGGAACAAAGATGCTGAAGTCGGCGAGAATTGTGAAGAGGTGAAAGACTTATCACCTTTCACCTCTCGCCTCTTACCGTCGAAGACCCCACCGGCCACCCAATGCCTTATACAACTGCACCGTGGCTTCCAGATAGAAACGTCGGCCCTGAGTCAGCCCGAGTTCGGCCGCGAACAGCGATCGTTGTGCCTCCAGTACCTCGAGGTAGCTCGCGATGCCGCCCTCATAGCGCCGCTCCGCCAGACGATAGGCGTCTCGCAAGGCACCGGCTTGCGCGGCCTGGGCGGCAAGCTGGTCGCGATCGCTGCGGACGGCGACCATCGCATCCGCGGCCTCGCTGAGCGCCGTCAGGACGACCTGGTCATAGCGCGCCCGCGCCTGCGTTACCCGCGCCCGCGCCGCATTCAGCTCCGATCGCTCGCGCCCGCCGGCAAAGAGCGGCATCGATACACCGGCCGAGAGGGTATAGATCTCGTGCTCCTGGCCGAACAGCGCATCCGTGGTCGGCGCTTGGCGGCCATATTCACCCGTGATCGTGACGCGCGGCAGCACCGCCGCGATCGTCGCTCCGACTCGCGCGGTCGCGGCCGCCAGATCGCGCTCCGCGCTCAACACGTCCGGGCGCCGCAGCAGCAGCACGGCCGGAATTGAATCCGGCACCGCCACGGCGACAACCGAAGAATCGAGCCGTCCTGCTGTTGTGAGCGGGCCAGGCGCATGACCCGCGAGCAATCCGAGGGCGTGTTCCTTTTGCGACGCCAATCGCGTGAACTGCGCGACGCTGGCCGCCGCCCCGGCGACATCCGCCTCGAACTGCCGGACATCGAGCTCGGAAATCAGGCCTTGGGCAAACCGCTGCCGCGCCAGGTTGAGCGTCGCCTGCCGGGACACCAGCGTACGTTGTGAGACCGCCAGATCGTCGCGCAGCTCGAGCAGCTCGAGATACCCGTCCGCGATCTCGCTCACCAGCGTGAGTACCAGCGCGCGTTCGTCGTTGGCCCGTGCATCGCGATCCGCCTCGGCGGCCGCGATGCCCTTGCGCAGCCGGCCCCAGAAATCGATCTCCCACTGGAGGTCGGCGGTCGCGCGGATCGCCTTGTATGCGATCGGCGGCGACGCGCCGATGGCGATCTGATTGGTGCTCGCCGACGCATTGGCGTCGAGTTCGGGGAAGAGGTGGCTGCGAGCCGAGCCGACCAGCGCGCGGTATTCGTCGACTCGGCCCATCGCCGCCCGGACGTCCTGATTGTCACGCAACGCGGACTCCACCAGCGATACCAGCGCCGTGTCGTGCAGCACATCGAGCCACGCCACCGCATCGATGCCCTGCGCCTCGAACGCGGCACCCGGCGCGAGCGGTGGGGGCAGTTGCGCGGCACGGGCCAGCGAGTCGAATACCTCGGAATCCGTTGACGTGCTGACCCCGACGCGAGCCGATGCCGGAACGACTTGCGGTACGGTGTGTTGTGGCCCGACAGCGCACGCCCCCAGGAAGAACGCCATGAGCGATGCGCCGAGGGCGGTGGACTCGGTGTGACGCGCGCGCGAATGCGGCACGCTCGACTCTCCGGGCTCACGGCTCATGGCGCGTCTCCTCGGCCCGGGCCACGCGACCGCCATCCCGCGGCTCAGACCACCGCCGGATGACGGTGAAGAACAGCGGAATGAAGAAAATCCCGACGCTGGTCGCGATCAGCATGCCGAAGAACACGCCGGTGCCGAGCGAGTGGCGGCTCCGCGCCCCAGCGCCGCCGGCCAGCAGCAGCGGTGACACACCGCAAATGAATGCCAGCGATGTCATCAGAATGGGACGGAATCGTTCGCGAGCGGCTTGGCGCGCGGCGTCCATCACCGACTGACCGTGCTCGCGCAGTGTGTTGGCGAACTCGACGATCAGGATGGCGTTCTTCGCCGCCAGGCCGATGACCGTGATCAGCGCGACCTGGAAATAGATGTCGTCCGGCATGCCCCGCAGCCACACGCCGATCAGCGCACCGAGCGCGCCGAACGGCAGCCCGAAGAGCACCGCGAAGGGAATGCCGAAGCTCTCGTACTGTGCGGCGAGAACCAGGAAGACCAGAATGATCCCGAGGCCGAAGATGAGCCCACCCTGCCCGCTCGACACTTTCTCCTGGTACGTCTGTCCGCTGTAGGCATAGCCGACGCCCTTGCTGGCAAAGTCGCGATCGATCAGCCGCTCGACCGCGCCGAGCATCTGGCCGGAGCTGTGGCCGGGCGACGGGGTCGCCGTGACCAGCGCCGACGTGAAGCCATTGAAGCGCGACAGGACGCTGGGACCCGTGCGGAACTCCGGGCGTGCGAGCGTAGACACCGGGATCATCTTGCCGTCGTCGCTGCGCACGAATAGCCGGCCGATGTCTTCGGGCGACTGGCGATACTGTGGCAGCGCTTCGGCCTGAACCCGGTAGGTCCGGCCGTAGAGGTTGAAGTCGTTGATGTACAGCGTCGACAGCATCGTCTGCAGCGTCGTGAACAACGTGCCGAGCTTGACGTTGTGGGCCTTGACCGCGTCCCGATCGACGTTGAGGAAGACCTGCGGCGCGTCGATGCGGAACGATGTTGCGGCGCCGACCACCTCGGGTTGCTTGGCCAGTTCCTGCATGAACTCGTTGACCTGCCCGCTGAACGCTTCGACACTCTGCCCGCCCCGGGCCTGCAGGTTGAGTTCCAGGCCCGAGGTGGTGCCGAGCCCCGGAATTTCCGGGAAGTTGAAGCCGAAGGCGAGCGCGTCGGGAATGCCGTACAGCGCCCCATTGACGCGCCCGAGGATGACGTCGGCGCTCTCGCTCTTGCCGCGCTGCTCCCAAGGCTTGAGCCCGACGAAGATCACCGCGGAATTGGGCTGGTTGGCTCGGGACAGAATGTCGAGCCCGACCAAGGCCACGGTCGTCTTGACGCCGCTATCCGCACGCAAGATGCCCTCCACGCGCTCGACTACGGCGCGAGTGCGCTGCAACGACGCGCCGCTCGGCAACTGCATCGCGACCACGAAGAACCCCTTGTCCTCGGTCGGCAGGAAGCCGGTCGGCACATGCCGGTACAGCACCACGATGAGGGCGAGAATCACCGCAAACACCCCGAGGAAAGCACGGGGACGCCGGACGACGCGTCCGACGTTGCCGACGTAACCGCCGCGAACGCGATCGAACATCCGGTTGAACCAGGTGAAGAACCGGCCGTGCTTGGCGTGCTCCGGCGAGTCCTTCAGCAATGCGGCGCACAGCGCCGGCGTCAGCGTCAGCGCGACGATGCCGGACAACACCACCGCGATCACGATCGTGACCGCGAACTGGCGGAACATCGACCCGGTGATTCCGCCGAGAAACGCGACCGGAATGAAGACGGCACATAGTGACAGCACGATGGCGACGAGCGCCCCGGCGACCTGCTGCATCGCCTTGTCGGCCGCATGCTGCGAATCGAGTCCTTCATCGGACATGATGCGTTCGACGTTCTCGATCACCACGATCGCATCATCGACCACGATACCGATCGCGAGCACGAGGCCGAACAGCGTGAGCACGTTCACCGAAAAGCCCAGCGCCAGCAACCCGACGAACGTGCCGATCACCGACACGGGAACCGCCAGCACGGGAATCAGTGTGGCACGCCAGCTCTGCAGGAACAGGAACACCACCAGGGTGACGAGTGCCATCGCTTCGAGCAGCGTCTTGCTGACCTCCGTGATGGACGCGGCGATGAACGGCGTCGTATCGAACCCCAGCGCCCAGTGAACCCCCACCGGGAAGGAGCGCTGCAGCTGATCCAGCCGGTTCACCAGTTCCTTCTTGACGGAGAGGGCGTTGGCGCCCGGCTGGAGGTAGAGCAGGAACAACGCGGTCGGCTTGCCGTTGAAGCGGCCTTCAAGGTCCGCGTTCTGCCCACCCAGCTCAACCCGGGCGACATCGCTCAAGTGCACCACGGAGCCGTCCCGGCCGGCCCGCAGGATGATGCCCTTGAACTGATCGACCGACTCCAGTCGTCCCAGCGCGGTGACCGGCACGGTGAACTGGGTCCCTGGCGGCGCCGGCTCGCGGCCGATCCGGCCCGCGGGGGCCGGACTGTTCTGCTCGCGCACCGCGGCGGCCACGTCATCCACCGTCAGGCCCAGCTGCGACATCCGCTCGGGATCGAGCTTGAGCAACATCGCGAACTGACCGCCGCCAAACACCGTCGCATCGCCCACGCCGGGCAACCGCTTGATTTCGTCGGCCACGTACAGCGTGGCATAGTTGGTGAGGTAGTTCGCGTCGTAGCGCGGGTCGTCCGACGACAACGCGGCGACCAGCAGGATGTCCGTCTGCGCCTTGGTGATCACCACCCCGTTGCGGGTGACTTCCTGCGGCAACTGCGGCTCGGCGAGCTTGACGGCGTTCTGCACGTCGACCGCGGCCAGGTCCTGGCTGCGCGAAATGTCGAAGAACACCTGCAGCGTCATCACGCCGTCGCTGGAGTTGGATGACGTGTAGTAGAGCAGGCCGCGCAATCCGGACAACTGCTGCTCGATCGGCGCCGCCACCGCACGAGCGACGTCTTCGGCGGTGGCACCAGGATAGACGGCGGTAATGCGAATCGACGGCGGTGTAATCGAAGGATATCGATTGACGGGGAGGTACTCGAGCGACACCAGCCCCAGGAGCGTGATCACGATGGCGATCACGCCGGCCATCACGGGACGGCGGATGAAGAAGTACTTGATGTCGCTCGGTGCCGGCGGGTGTGCGGTCACGGCGCGGGTGCCGTTGCCGGTGCGAGGGCGGGCTTCGCCACGCTCCCCGGCCGCACTTTCTGCACGCCATCGACAATGACCCGATCACCGGCGACCAGGCCGGAATCGATCAGCCAGCGCTGGCCGATCCACGCGGTCGCGTGGACGTCGCGGCTATGCACCGTGTCACCGGCCCCGAGGACGTACACCGACTGGCGACCCAGCGACTGGACCACGGCGCGCTGCGGCACGAGCAGTGCGCTGTCGCGCACCAGCCCTTCGAGTCGTACGCGAACAAACTGCCCCGGCACCAGCAACCGTTGACGATTGGCAACCTCCGCGCGGAACTCCTGCGTACCGGTCGCCGAGTCCACCACGGGCGCCACGAAGTCGAGCTTGCCGGCTTCGGGGTACACCACGCCGTCCGGCATCACGATCTCCACCCGCGCCGAGCCGCCGGCGCGCAGCGCCTGCGTGGCGCGCGGATCGCGACGCCACGCGAGCACCTGCTGCGTGGAGGGCCGGAACGTCACCCGCACCGGGTCGAGCACATCAATCGTCGTCAGCAACTCGGCGGGGCCGGTCACGCGCGCCCCAAGGACCAGGTTCGCCTTGCCGACACGACCGGAGATCTCCGCCTTGATGGTGGCGTCGTTCAGATCCTTGCGGGCGCGATCGACCGATGCCTTGGCGTCATCGACCGCGGCACGCGCGCCGGCCTCCTCCGCCATGGCGTCGTCGACATCTTTCTGCGCGACCGCGTGTTCGGCGAGCAACGGCTTGAGCCGTGCCAGTGTACGGGTCGCATTGTCGAGCCGCGCCTGCGCTTCCGCGAGCCGGGCCTCGGCACCGCGCAGCACCGCGGCGTAGGTGGTGGGATCGATCCGGAAGAGCACATCGCCGGCGGCGACTTGGCCGCCTTCAGGAATCGGCTGCGCCACGATCACGCCCGCCACCGGAGACCGCACTTCGACGCGGCGAACGGCTTCCACCTCGCCGGCAAATTCAATGGTTTCGGCCACGCGTTCCGGATGGACCTGCATCACCGCGACGACCGGCGGCGGCGGTGCGTAATGCGTCGGCTTGCTGCACGAAGTACTCACTGCTGCGGCAAGGACTGGCGAGACGCGTCCAACCAACGTGATCAAGCGCGCTTGGCGCACGGGGAACCTCGAACTCGGGTTTGACGGACGATTCTGCGGCGGAAAGTAATCCCGGCCGGTCGTACTTCATATATGAATGACTACCGCACCGCGACGCCATCACCGGGCCCTCATCCGGCTCACGACGATCCGTTGCCTCCGAGCAGCCAGAATCAGAACTCGCTGCCGCTCCCCGTAAGCAACAGCTCGAGGAAGCGGCGCAGCCCGTCGGTCACGGCGTGCCTGACAGCCCCAGACGGCGCAGCTCATCCACCAGCTCGCCCGTCGCCGGCTTGGCGAGGAGGCGCAGCACCTGCTGTTCGAGCGAATGGCGCTCCGCGACAGTGTGCTCGCGTCCGCTGAAGATCACGATTGGCACGTCGCGCATCCGTGGCATCCGACGCAGTGCCGTCACGACGTCGAATCCCGACATGCCGGGCATCACCAGGTCGAGAATGATCGCGTCCGGCGAGAGCGCCTCGGCGATTTCCAAGCCCCGCTCGGGGTTCGTCGTCGTCGTAACGCGGAAGCCCGCGCCTTCGAGGATGGCGCTGACAACATCCAGCTCACCGGGATCGTCGTCGATGGCGAGGACGAGCGGGTAGCTCGCGGTCGCGCTCGCCAGCGCGCGCTGCATCGTGGCAACGAGGGCTTCGCGCTGCACCGGCTTGACCAGCCAGTCGAAGGCACCGAGGGCAATGCCGCGCACCCGGTCGTCGACGACCGACACCACCACAATGGGAATCTGCGCCGTGCGCGGGTCGGTCTTGAGCGCGCGAATGGCGCCGAAGCCATCACGGCCCGGCAGCACGATGTCCATGGCGATGGCGTCCGGGCGGAGCTCCGACACCCGCTCCAGCACCTGGTCACCGGTGCCGACGTGCGCCACCCGATAGCCGCAATGCTCGAGATAGTCCCGCAACAACTCGGCGAACGCAGGGTCGTCCTCCACCACCAGCACCAACGACGCGGGCGGCAACCCGGGCGCGGGTGTCGCCGACTGCGGCCCGACCCCGCCGGCCAGCGTCCTGGCACCCTCCGCGAGCACCGCGGCGTCCGGACTGACCGGGAGCTCCAGATGGAATGAGCTTCCGAAGCCGAACTCACTCTCGGCCCAGAGTCGACCACCCTGCAGTTCGGTGAGCCGCCGTGCCAGCGTCAGTCCGAGGCCCGTGCCCTTCTGGCCTCGCGAGGTGCCGCTGCCGCTGTCCACCTGCTCGAACTCGCGAAAGATCCGTTCCAAGTCGTCGGGCCGGATGCCGACGCTGGTATCGAGCACGGTGATACGAATGATCGGCGTGTCGGCACGCCATCGAGCCGACGACAGCGCCGCACGCAGGGTAATGGTCCCCCCAGCGCCAGTGAACTTGACGGCGTTACCAAGCAGGTTGTAGAGAATCTGCCGGAAGCGCGCGATGTCGATCAGAATTGCCGGGAGGCCCTCGTCGACGTCGAGCACCAGACGCAACTCGCTCACGGCCGCGAGCGGTTCGAAGAGCGACAGTGACTCCTGCAGCAGCGGCAGTGGCGACGCATTCACCAGCGACAACTCTATGCGGCCGGCTTCGACCTTCGACAGATCCAGGATGTCGTTGATCAGGTCGAGCAGTTCGCGTCCGCTGGCGAGGACGTTGTTCACGTAGCGCCGCTGCCGCTCGTTGAGCGGACCGAAGCTCTCTTCCTCGATCAGCTGCGAGAAGCCGATGATCGAATTGAGCGGCGTACGCAATTCGTGGCTCATCTTTGCCAGCAAGTCTGACTTGGCGCGGTTCGCCGCCTCGGCTGATTCCCGCGCGCGCAGGATGCCGGTTTCGGCGCGCTTGCGCTCGGTGATGTCTTCCGAGACGCCGAGGAGATAGGCCGGATTGCCGGCGTCGTCGCGGATGGCCACCTTGCGGGTGTGCAGCGTGCGCACCGCGCCGTTCGGCGCCGCCATGACCTCTTCCGCAATGTCGCGCACGGCATCGCCAGCGAGCACGGCGCGATCGACAGTGGCGTAACCTTCGGCTACCGGGCGGGGGAACAGTTCGGCATCGTCGCGCCCGAGCATCGCCTCCCGCGGCAGCCCGAGGAGCTGCTCAGCCGTACGATTGACGCGAACAAGCCGGAGGGTGCGTGCGTCCTTGACGGTCACCATCAAGGGCAGCAGTTCGATGATGGAGTCGAGAAACCGTTCGGAGCGGCGCAGTGAGGCTTCAGCCAGTTCGCGCGCATCGAGTTCAGCGGCAATCTGGCGACGGGCAGTGAGCACGAGGATGAGCGCAACGAGGCCACCAACCAGCTCCGCCAGGATCAGGTTGCGTCCGGCGCCGGTGCTGAGCGCCCGCACCCGGATGCGCTGAACCTCCTCGGCAAGGTTGAGCGCGTGAAGCGTCGCCCGGAGGCTGTCCACCGTTCCAGTCGCGCGGTTGCGCAGCAGCTGGCGTACGGCAGCGTCAGCCCCCTGGGCGCTGAACGCGGCCAAGGCGGCGTTCAGCTGCGACACCTGGGTGCTGACCAACGAGTCCAGGGCCTCGAAGCGATCGGAGTCCGCGGGCATGGTCGCCTGCATCATGCGCAACGTGTCCATGCGCCGCTGCAGCGCCTGCAACGCCGCATCGTACGGCGCGAGGTAGGCGGAGTCACCGGTCAGCAGATAGCCGCGCTGATTCGACTCCATGCTCAGCAGCCCGTTGTTCACCGAACGGAAGGTCTCGGCCGCAAGCTCAAGATCGGAAAGCTGATTGACCGACCGACGCACTTGCACCGTGCTGGTAATGCTCGCCGCGAATACCAGCAGCAGGATCACCAGTCCCGTCGACGCAGCCAGCGCAATCCGGAGACGCAAGTTGGGGGTCACACGTACAAGACTACTCGGGGACGAGCACGGAGCTAGGGGCGGTTCTCCGGAACTCGGGCGCGTCCCGGGCGCGACTTACCCGGACGTCGGCAGGCTTGGCCAGCCCTGGCGCACGGCCAACCGCTCGGCGGCGCGCACGCCACCGAGTAACACCTCCGCAACCGAGAGTCCGTCGCGCCACGCGCCGGTGAACGCCACCACGCCGGCGGTCGCTTCGACGACATCCGCTGCGGCGAGGCGACCGCCGTGGCCCGCCACGGCCTGGGGTAGCGCGTCGCGCCAGACGGTGACGCGCTGCATCACCGCCGGCCCCTGCACGCCGAGCAGCGAACCCAGCTCGAGCTGCACCAGCGCGATGAGGTCAGCTTCCGGGAGGTCGACCAGATCCGGCCGCCGCGCGCCGCCAACGAAGGCGGTGACCAGCACGTGATCGTCCGGCGCGCGACCGGCAAACACCGACGAAGGAAATACCACGGACAGGATCGATCGCCGTTCCACCGACGGCACCAGGAGGCGCGCTGCGTCCAGCGGATGGACGATGTGGTCGCGGCGAAAGCCGAGGGACACTGCGGCGATCGATGCCTGCGGCATGGTTGCGACCTGCATCAGGCGATCCGCCTCGGGCAGGTCGAAGGCGATTCGTCCCAATGCCGGGGCAGGAACCGCGAAGATTGCGGCATCGAACGCTTCGCTGGTGCGCCCCCCTACCCCGACATGAACTTTCCCGTCGCGGGCGCTCGCCGCGTCGACTGGCGCGCTGGTGCGAATCGTGGCGACTCGGCTCGCAAGCCGTAGCGGCAACTCGTGCATTCCTTGCAAACAGCTCCACGCGCCGGTGGGCTTTCCCTTAGCCTGCCGTCGCGCCTCCATGCGATCCCGCAGGTTCCCCTGCAGACCCGATCCCCCGTGCTGCTCATGGCCGACAAGCTGGGGAAAGGCGTAACGCGCCAGGACTTGCCTGGGGTCCCCGGCGCAGGTGCTGGCGACCAGCGGGTCGAACATCCGATCGGCAACCTCGTCGCCAAAGCGCCGGCGGGCGAAACTGTCGACCGATTCGTCGGTCGCATCGCGCTGGGCGGGGATGAAGCGCTCCTTGAGCAGGCGGAGCCGGCCTGCGAGGGAGAGCAGCGGCGATACGGTGAATTCGGCCGTGGTTTGCGGCAACGGAACTGGCACCCCATCGTGAACGATGTAGCGATGGTTCGCCCCGGGACCGGCGCGCAGGGTGCACTCGGCCAGGCCCGCCGTGTCGAGCATCGCGCGCACCGCGGCATCGGGCTCCGCCGCCATGCACGGCCCGGAGTCGATCAGCCAGCCGTCACGCTGCTCGCTCTGGACCACGCCGCCAACTTCGGCGTCACGCTCAAAGACGCAGGCTTCGATTCCGAGCCTGTGCAGCGTCGCCGCTGCAGCCAGGCCGGCGAGACCGCCGCCAATCACCGCCACGCGGTGTGGCGTCACTTCGTCGGACCGACCATCACCTGGTAGCGGGCCGGATCGAGCAGCCCGAATGAGTCTCGATCGGCCACCTGCTCCACCGTGACGACGTACGCCGATGCGCGGGATACATCCGGGACGTGCAGCGTCGCCAGCACGCCGCTGGTTACGCTGCCCACGATCATGACGTGCGTGCCCCGGCCATCGCTGTTGCTGGCGATCTGGTACCCCGCTGGTGCGTCCACCGAGACCACCGAGCCGCCGCTCACGACCACGACGATGGCCCCGTCGTTCGGCCCGGCGGCGGTCAGCGACAGGGTGAGCGTTCCGGCCTGTGCCGCGTTGCCGGCATCGGCGGAGCATGCGGCGACGAGCACCAATCCCGCGAGGACGAGTCGCTTCATCGGGCGGCTCCCACGCGCTTGAGTGCAACCGGCACGCGCTGACCGGTGCGGCGCAACCAGGCCAGGTAATCGCCGACATCGAAGCTGCCGTTCTGATTCCCGATCGCATCGAGATACGCGACCGTGGCGGCGTCGAGCGGCTGGCCGCCCAGCAGCGCCCGTGCCGCGGCGGTGGCATCCACGGTCACGGCATCCACGAACACCGCGGTGAGGTCGTACGGCCGTGCCATGCCAAGGTCGAGGTTCCCGGTCGCAGTGGTGTCGCCGCGCCATCCGATGAATTCAGCACCGGGCAGAGCCGCCGCCGTCACATGCACGCCAGTGCCGGCATCGAGAAAGGTCCCCGTGCCAACGGCGCCGGGTGCGGAGGCCGTGACGGTACCCGGACCGGACACGGCGATTCGCAGCCGGTTCGCCACCGCGAACTGCGCGAAGATCGTATCGGGCGCGCCGGCACGCGCGACGACGGTGTGGCTGCGCGCGCCGCCGTCGCTCCACGACACGAAGCGGGCCGCGGTCCGCCCATCGAAGGAAATCTGCGTGGAATCGGCGCCCACCGCGAGCACGTCACCCGGCGCGACGACTTCGGACCATGATGTCGTCGCCACGCCGTTCGCGCGGATGCTCGCGACCGATATCCGCGATGCGACCAGGCTGGGTTCGCGATGCACGTAACGGAACGTCACGCTGCCGTCGGCCGCAGCCGTGATGCGGTCCAGCCGGATATCGAGCGGCTGCTGACTCCAGTCCACCGCCGTCGGCGCGGTCATCAAACCGAAGTCGTGATTACCCGTGCTGCCCGGCCAGGCGTCGCCGGCGTCGCCGCGATTGCCGCCGAACGGAGTGCGCAGCTGGTTGAGCCCGTCGGCCTGGATCAGCGCGACACCCTGTCGCACGCCGGTGTTCACCCGGTTGGTTGGCAACGCCCCTTGTTGCACGCGGGCGTCGTCGATCTGCCAGACCAGCAATCCCGGTTGCTTGGCGCGGCTGAATGCCGGGTTCATCTGGGCGGTATCCGTGCCGACCGCCCCGCGGTTTTCGAGCAGCAGGTACAGGCTGCTCGTGGTCGCGCCGTAGTAGACCGTGTTGCTGAGCTGCACCGGAGCCGCCGTGCGGGTGACACCGCTGACCAGTGTGTCGACATTGACCCAGCCCAGCTGCACCAGCGACCAGGCATCGAACGACGACGGCGAATACGGCCGCGCGTAGGTCCCCGAGGACATCAGGCTCCATTCACCGGCGCCTTGCGTGCCCGAGTTGGGATCGGTGTCGTAGAGATCGGGAAGCCCGAACGCGTGTCCGGTCTCGTGCGTGACGGTGCCGATCGGCATGATCTGCCCGCTGGTACACGCCTGGTCGCCGCCGATCCCCGACTGGATGGTATACGAATTGATCGTGATGAACTGCCCGGGAATCGGATGGCCACTGCCGTCCCGGCGCGGCGTCTTTGTCACGTATGGCTGCCCGTTGTTCCACAACCCGATCGTCGCGCGGTGGGACCAGATGCCGGGGCTGCCGCATGCCCCATCGAGCGCCGGCTGAATGAACGCCACGACGTCGACCACTCCGTCATCATCGCCCGAGTTCGGAATGCCGTCGGGTCCGTCGTTGTCGTACCGGTTCCATACCGTATCGGCCCCGGAAGCGTTGGAGATCGAATCGAGCGCGGCGAGCAGCAGTTCGCCCATGCGCGACCTGGCGTGGCTGGGACACGGCGCCAGGACTCCGACGCCGTTGCAGCCGTCCTGATAGTATGCGGCGCTGCTGTCCACGTGTACCCAGTTGAAGACGTCGCCGTCGAGCGTGATGTTGCCGCGTGATGCCGCCGCGTAGTACGTCTTGACGCTCCAGGCGCGGCCCACCGGGTTGGCGGAGAAGAACAGGTCCTGGTAACGGTCGGTGGTGAACGGCGGCGCCACGTCGCGAAAGGTGATGGGGATCACCGGGACGAAATAGCTGCCGCGCACCACCGGCTTGCTCCCGGAGCTGTTGAGCAGCGCCATGTTGCCGCTGCGCAGCAGGTTGCGGCGGACCGCCATCACCCGGGCTGCTGCCCGGCGCCAGGCGCCATTGGGATCAAAGTCAAAGCCACGGACCTCGAACTCGCCGAGCCGAGCTCGCGGATACTGCGCCGCCGCCGATGAGACGATCACGCACAGTAGGGCCAACACCATGAGCCAGCAGGGGTTAGCTCGCCGGCGAGGAGTTCCGATCGGGAATTCGGCTTGTGTGACTATGGTCGGGGTCCTAACTTTGTGCCGTTGCATGCGTAACACGCTTGCTCCGCAAGTTGGCGAAGTTCCACCCGACCTCCGCGAGGGCCCGTGGCGACCGAGACGCTCCAGTCCCAGGTGGCACTCTTCGACAAGTGCCGGAATTTCACGGCAGCGCGCGAAGTACAAGCTGCCGGACTTTACCCCTATTTCAAAGCGATTTCCGAGTCGGACGACACCGACGTCGTCATCGAAGGCAAGAAGCGCCTCATGCTGGGCTCGAACAACTACCTCGGGCTCACCCATCACCCCAAGGTACTCGAAGCGGCCGCCAAAGCGTTGCACCGGTATGGCTCCGGATGCACCGGTTCGCGCTTCCTCAATGGCTCGCTCGACCTGCACGAGCGGCTCGAGGCTGCCTTGGCCGAGTTCCTCGGCAAGGAAGCATGCATTGTCTTCTCCACCGGCTACGGCGCCAACCTCGGCCTGATTTCGGGGCTGCTGGGCCGCAACGAAACCGTCTACCTCGACAAGCTCGATCACGCCTGCATCGTCGACGGCGCCAAGCTGGCGTTCGGCGAGACGCAGCGGTTCAACCACGCCGACATGGCTCACCTGTCCCGCCTGCTCGATCGCAACACGAGCGGCAAGGGCACGATGATCGTGGTGGACGGCATCTATTCGATGGAAGGTGACATCGCCGATATTCCGGAACTGGTCAGGATCGCCAGGAAGTACGGCGCGGCGCTGGCGGTCGACGACGCGCACGCGCTCGGCGTGCTCGGTCCCCGCGGCGAAGGCACCGGCGCTCATTTCGGAATGCAGGCGGACGTCGACATCATCGCGGGCACGTTCTCCAAGTCGCTGGCATCGGTCGGCGGCTTCCTTGCTGCAGATGAATCGGTGATCCACTTCCTCAAGCACCACTCCCGGCCGTTCATTTTCACCGCCTCGCTGCCGCCGGCCAATACCGCCGGCGTCCTCGCGGCGCTGGAAGTAATGCAACTGGAGCCGGAGCGGCGTGACGCGCTGTGGGTGAACGCCAAGCGACTGCAGAATGGTTTCCGTTCGCTCGGCTTCGAGATCGGGCCGACCCAGTCCCCGATCGTTCCGGTCCTCGTTGGGCCGCTCGAGACCACGTTCCGGTTCTGGCGGAGGCTGTTCGACGAAGGCGTGTTCACCAACCCGGTTTGCCCGCCGGCAGTGCCGGCCAACCAGTGCCGGTTGCGCACCAGCGTGATGGCCACGCATAGCGATCAGCAGATCGATTTCGCGCTCGAGGCCTTCGGACGCATCGGCAAGGAGCTGGGGGTCATCTGAGCACCGCGCCGGCGATCCGGCGCGTCGAGTCGGCCAGGGATCTGGCCCGGTTCATCGACCTGCCATATCGGCTCCATCGGCGGGACCTCAATTGGGTCCCGCCGTTTCGCGCCGAAGTCAAGAAACTCCTCGACCGCGCCCACAACCCGTTCTTCCAGCACGCCGAAGCCGACTACTTCATCGCCGAGCGCGACGGCGAAGTGGTGGGGCGGATCGCGGCCATTCACAACCGGCTGCACAACGAATACCACCATGACAAGGTCGGGTTCTTCGGCTTCTTCGAGACAATCAACGACTTCGCCGTAGCAGCGGCGATGCTCGATACCGCGAGCGACTGGATCAAGGCACGCGGCCTGGACACGTTGCGCGGTCCGATGTCGTTTTCGGTGAATGACGAATGTGGCTTGTTGATCAAGGGGTTCGACACGCCCAATTCGATCATGATGCCCCACAATCCGCCCTACTATCTCACGCTCCTCGAGACTGCCGGCTTCAGGAAGGCGAAGGACCTCGTCGCACTGCAGGGCGGATCGCTCCTGGCCCCGATCAAGCCGGTCGAGCGTACCGAGCGCGCGGTCAAACTCCTGAAGCAACGCTATGGCATCACCATCCGGCCCCTCAACCTCAAGAAGTTTGCCGCCGAGGTCGAGTTGGTGAAACACCTGTACAATGCGTGCTGGGAAGACAACTGGGGCTTCATCCCCATGACCGATGCGGAGATTGACGCGCTGGCCAAAGCGTTCAAGCCGGTGGTGATTCCCGAGCTGGTGCCGTTTGTCGAACATGACGGCAAGCCGATCGCGTTTGCCCTCGCCCTGCCGGACCTCAACGAGCTGCTGCGCAACAATCGCAATGGCCGCATGTTTCCGGCATCGCTGACAATGATGTACAAGCTCAAGATGAAGAAGCTCGCCCGGACCCGCGTGCTGCTGCTCGGCGTGCTGCCCGAATGGCGTGGCAAGGGGATCGACTCCGCACTGTATCACTGGCTGTGGACCAAGGCCGGCGAACGCGGCGCAGGCTGGGGCGAGGCGAGCTGGCTGCTCGAAGACAACGTTGGCATCATCCAGGGCCTCAGCAAGGCCGGCTTTACTCCGTACCAGACCTTCCGCATTCTCGACCGCCCCACATGAAGGTGCTGGTCACCGGGGCGACCGGCTTCGTCGGCGGTCACCTCGTCGATCGGCTGCTCGCCCAAGGCGACACCGTGACCGCACTGGTGCGCTCCCCGCTACGCGCGGCGGCACTCGCCGAGCGGGGCGTGCGGCTCGTGGCCGGCGATCTGGCCGACACCGGCGCGCTGGCCGACGCCGTCCGCGATCAGCAAGTGGTGCACCATGTCGCCGCCATGCTCGGCGCGCCGACCGAGGCGGCGTTGATGGCCACCAATCGTGATGGCACGATCAACCTCGTGCGCGCCTGCGCCAGCCTGGCCGCGCGTCCGCGCGTGGTGCTCGTCTCGTCCATGGCGGCCGGCGGGCCGGCACGGCGCGGCGTTCCCAGGGTCGCCAGCGACGACGACACCCCGGTCACCATGTACGGCCGGAGCAAACTCGCCGCGGAACGCGCGCTCGCTGCGTCCTCGCTGCCGTGGTGTGTCCTCCGTCCACCCGTGGTGTATGGCCCGCGCGACCGTGAAGGCTTCCTGCCGCTGTTCAAGGCGGTGAACTTCGGCGTTGCGCCGATGTTCGGCGACGGATCCATGGAGGTGTCGCTGATTCACGTCACTGATCTCGTCAACGCGATGGTTCTCGCGGGCACGACCGCTGGCGTCGAGGGCCGCGTCTTCTACATCAACCATCCCGAGATCATCACCGGCGTGGCCATCGTCCGCGCCGTCGCGCGTACCCTGCACCGCTCCCCGCTGTCGCTGCCAATTCCCCGCTGGGCGGCGCGTGTGGCGTTGGGAGTGACCGGGACGTGGGCGGCTGTGTCGGGGCAGAAGAGCATCCTCCACCCCGACAAGCTGCACGAGTTCTATCAGGCCGCGTGGACCGCCGACCCATCGCCGTTCATCGCAACGACGGGATGGCGGCCGACCTGGGACCTCGAGCGCGGGCTCGCCGACACCGCGGCGTGGTACACCCAAGCGGGCTGGATCTGACGCCGCCCACTTCCGGCTCGCCCCTCGGGACACCGGCCACCCGCGCTGGCTGGCGCCTCGTCGACCGGATGCTGGCGGCCTACGGCGCGCTCGTGGCAGTGTTCGCGGCCACGCGGCTGCATCAGCCCGGCATGGCGCTGGTGCTCGTGGCGCACCTTGGCGTCCCGGCACTTGCGTGGCTGCTCGCCAACGCGCCGCTCACTGCCACCACGCGTATCCTGCGCGGCATCTATCCGTTGCTGCTGCTCAGCGGGCTCTACTCCGCCATCGACGTGTTCAATCGCTTCGGCGCCGCCCCCACGTGGGACCATCAGATCCAGGCGCTCGAGCATGCGGTCTTCGGCATGCAGCCCAGTCGAGACTGGTGGCGCGCGCATCCGAGCGCCTTCTGGTCGGCGACGCTGCATTCGGCGTACCTGTCGTATTACCTCATCGTGACCACGCCGGTGATCTTCTTCCTGCTTCAGCGCAGAAGCAACGCCTTGGAGCGCTACCTCAATGGCCTGCTGGCCACCTACCTCGTCTGCTATCTCTTCTACCTGTTCCTGCCAGTCGCGGGACCGTACTACGAGTTCCCCCGGCCGAGCGGCGCGTTCGTGGCTAACCTGCCGGCACGCTTGGTCTATGCCGCGCTGAGCGGCGGAAGCGCCTATGGCGCCGCATTCCCCTCATCGCACGTCGCGGCGACGGTGGCGGCAGTGATTGGGACATGGCGTGGGTCGCGACGGCTCGCCATGATCCTCGCGGTCCCCACCGCGTTCCTCGCCGTCGGCGTCGTGTACTGCCAGATGCACTACGTCATCGACAGCGCGACGGGCGTGCTGCTCGGCGCGACGGTGGCAGGAGTTGTGACGCGCAAGACGAGGGACGGACGTCGTGAAACGTGAGAGGTAAGACGGGGACTCCGCGTCGCGTCGGAGCCCCCGTTTCACCTTTCACGTCGTACGGCGTTGCTACTGTGTTACGGTGATCGTTCCCTTCATCCCCATCGCCCCGTGCGGGATGCAGTAGAACTTGTACGTTCCCACCGGCGCACCGACGAACGAGACGGTGAGCGACTGCCCCTCGTTGATCAGCGGAGTGGCGAGGTCCGCCGGCTTGTCCGCGATATTCGCGTTGAGGACATCCGCGGCACCCGGGGGAATGCTGTCGGCGTAGAATGCCACGTCGTGCCCCGTACCCGACACGCTCTTGAACACCACGGCGTCGCCGGTCTTGATGGTGATGTTGTCAGGGACGAACTTGAAGCTGGTCGCACCCTGCTGCACCATCTGGATCTCGTGGGTGGCGCCCGTCGCTGCAGCCGCCGTGGGAGCTGCTGGTGCCGGAGTGGTGTTATCGGCTGGGGTGCCGGCCTTCTTTTCGCCGCCGCAGGCTGCGACCAGCATGGCCACACCAACTACAATCGCAGGAACACGCATTCTGAAATAGCCTCACATCCGTTTGATGTTTAGTCGCGCCGCTGCCCCCTGGCAGCGCCGTGGTTGTCCGCCCCTACTGCGGGCAGCGACAACATAATGAAGACTCGGCGTGGAGCCCAGAGGCAGGCACGGCCTGAGCATGGTTCATGGCTTATGCCCTCCTTAGGTTCCTCCCACACCAATCGGCTTCACCCTCTTCTCGGTTCGGAGTCTCATTGCCGCCTCCACCATGCCGCCGTCTCGGCCGGCATTGCCGCACCCTCGATGTCACCCTGCGCGTCACCACCATCGATGGCGAAGAAGATCACGATGCAACCTGGTTGCTTGGGCATACGGAACGGATTGATTTCGGGCCCCTGTTCGAGCGCGATGGTGAACTGTGGTGCGACGCGAGTATCCACATCCCGTGCCGCTTCCTCGCCAGCGGTGGTGACGACCAGCCCAGCCGGTGCACGGCGCACGGCTTCGAGCGCCGGCTCCGGGCCATGCCCCGCACGCCCGCACCGCGCCGGCTCGCCAATGACCAGTTCACTATCGTCGAGCGCCAACGGCTGGTCGGCCGGCGCCTCGCTCCACCGCCGGTGGCGCAGCGCTCATTGCCGCTTGCGCCCGTTGCCAATCCTTGTGCGACGGCGGCCTGCCGCACGTCGGACAACAAGCGCGGCGCGGCGTGCTGTCGCGACGTTCAGGTCGACGTCTGCTGCACGACCAAGCAGACGATGCTGGAAGCCCTGATCCGGAATCGAAAAGCGCCGTATCTCTGCAAGGCCGAGCGCGAAAATGACGAACAGCTCGTGGTCGAGATCATCTCCGCCTGCGGGTTTCTCAAGACCGACGGCGGCTGCGACCTGCACGGACGCGTCCGGGCCGATGGCCGGCCGGCCAAGCCCCTCATGTGTTCACAGTGGCCAGAGAAGCGCTCGGGCCTGCATGCGGGCTGTGCCTTCAGGAATCGCCGTCTCAAGTTGTAACGAAACGCACCCGCCAGACTCATTCAGTACCGTGCGCTCAGCGGGCGGTCCAACTGGGTGGATTGAATGGGACGTGGCCGACGATGTGTATCCTTCCGTGCGACCATCGTCTCCTACTCGGATATTATTATACCTGCACCTGGGAGAGCCGGCATGGCATTCGACTTGGAAGGCCTGTACCGGACAACATACGACGCGGTTGTCCGCTTCCTGTACCGGAAGGTCTGGGATGCCGACCGCGCCGAGGATCTCGCCCAGGAAGTCTTCATGCGAGCGCTCGCGCATGAACCCGACAAACCCCGGTCCTGGGTCTTCGCGGTCGCGGCGAACATCGCGCGCGACGAAGCCCGTTCGGCCATTCGCCGGCGCAAGCATCTCGTCCTCCTAACGCATGAACCGATTGCCTCCCCCGCCGCCCATGAGGACGTCGAGGAAGGGATGGATCACGCCGAGCAGGAGGCCGAAGTCAAGCGGGCGCTGGCGACCCTGACGCCGCGCGACCGTGAGGTACTGCTCCTCTGGGACGCCGGCATGTCGTATCCCGAAATCGCCGAGCAGACCAGACTGGCTGTTGGCGCCGTCGGGACAACCTTGGCGCGCGCGCGCAAGCGATTGGTCGCCGCGCACGACATCATGGAGGAGCAGCGTGGAGCGCAGCGTGCGACCGCACGTTCCTGAAGAAGAGCTGCATGCCTACAGCGACGGGGAACTGGCGCCGCCGCAACGGATCGAGATCGCCGAGCACCTGCTCGGCTGTCTGATCTGCCGGTCGCACTACGCAGAGGTCGGCGAAGTGCGGGCTCGAGCGTCGATGCTGCTGGCGATCGCGTCACCGCGGAGCATTCGCCGCCCTGCCATGCCGCAGGTCGCGCCGCGGGCCGCACGCCGCCGGCTGCCGGGCGGGCTGACCGCCGCAGCCGCTGCGGTGGTGGGCCTCGGCGTCTGGTTCTCGCTGCAGCCCACCCGGACCCAGCCGACGGCACAGCTCGCCACGAGCCTGGTGACGCCCGCTTTCCTCGGTGGATTCGACCGGAGCACCTCGGACTCAGGTGCCGTGCGCGCCCATGACTTGGTGATGATATCGCGCGCGTATGGCACCCCGCATGTATTGCCGGTACGCGGCGCGAGCGAGGTGGCACCGCGGATGATGAACCCCGCGGTCGATGTTGATCCAGTGATCGCGAAAGACTGGGTGAGCAGCAACTGGGACGAGGCGCTGAAGGCGGGCGGCGGATCGCTCGCACGGGTCAGCGGTCTTCCGGTGGCGACCGTCAGGATGCAGGCGAGCGCCAGCGGTGGACGGCCAGTATTCATGGTTCGCCAGCAACTTGCCGACGGCCGCCCGGTCTGGGTATTCGAAGGCCCGGTGGACGACATCACGCCGGTGAACCAGGTACTGCAGGCCAGTGGGATCGCGACGAGCATGCTGTCGCGGACCCATCCCGATTACGTCGGGCCAGATGGACAGATCACCCGCACCGTGCGAATCGTGACCGTGGTGGGACATCTCCCGGTCGACTCGCTCAACGTGCTGATGGGCAACGTGCAGTTGCGGTAGAAACAAGCGAGCCGAGAGAAGCGAAGCTGCAGGAAGCCATGCCTCAGCCGGGCCGCCGTGGAGTCTCACGGCGGCCCGGCTGGCTTGCGGGGACAAACAGAAGGCACCGCAAGCGGCGCTGCTTGCGGTGCTCTGCCTGGGACACGGGGCGCGGGGCCACCCGCGTATCTCATCGCGATCAGCGCTCCACGTTGGCCAGATCCCCAACCGCCGTCGCGAGTGTATGCACCTTGGCTGCGTCAGCCGCGCCCGGCGCGTCGGCATGCAGCCGCGTTGCGAGCCGGGTCAATGCACTCCGCTGCGCCGCGCCGGACGCCTTCTCGGCGCGGGAAAGGTCAGTGCGCGCGGACGTGACCTTGCCGGACGCAAAACCGTTCGACCGCTCGAGCTGGTCGAGGTACGCGCGCGCCAGCGCAAAGCTCGCGGGCCAGACAAACTTCATCTGGTTCTGCACGTTCAACTGGTCGAAACGCACCGTCCTGGCCGCGTCGATCTCGTTCTGCGAGATGAAGCTGCTCGGCGTCAGCTCGAACACGTCGAGACCGCGCGCAATTTCGGAGGAAACGATCACGCCATTGTACCAGTACGCCGACCACGATCCGGCCCCGACCATATGGGTCGAGTCCACTGGGCCGCGATCGAAGAAGGCGATCTCCTTCGGGTGTGCGGCGTCGGTCCAGTCGAATACCGAGATGCCGCCCTGATACCACGACTGCACCATCACGTCGCGTCCGGGAATCGGAATCAGTGAGCCGTTGTGGGCTACACAGTTCTCGAGCGAGGTCTGCGCCGCCGGCATCTTGTAGTAGCTCCTGAACACCATTTTCCCGTTTTCAATCGTGAAGATCGCGTCGGCGCCCCACTCATGCTTGTCGGTGGCACGGCACTTGGGTGCTCCGCCGCCGCCCCACTCATCCGTGAAGAGGATCTTCGTTCCGTCGTTGTTGAACGTGGCCGAGTGCCAGTACGAGAAGTTCGAGTCGGAGACCGCACCGATCCGCACCGGATGCGCGGGGTCACGAATATCCAGCAGCAGACCGTATCCGGCGCACGCGCCGCCCGCCAATCCGATCGCGGGATATACGGTGATGTCATGGCACTGGTCCGGCCCGGTGGGCTTGTTGTTGGCGTTTCCGCCGGTCAGGATCGCCACGAGGGTCGGCAGGTACGCGCGGAACGCCGCGCTGTCGGCCGCAGTGGGCGCGCCGGTTCCATTCCGCGCCTTCACCACGCTGTCGAGCTTCGGGTTCACGAACTGCGGCGGCAGGACGAAATGCTGACCGCCAAACTCCGCGATGAACGCGCCCGCCTTGCGCGCCGAGTCCAGTGCCGCGACCTCGGTCGACGCCTCGCCGTGTGAGGGCGGCGCCGCCAGGTCGTTGAAGATCCGCGGTGAACTCACGATCGCCGCCTGCTCCGGATGGGCGAGCGGCACTTTGATGACCTCGATCCTGAAGCGGGACGAGTTGGAATCCTTGGCGGGCGAGAGGCTGGAGCAACCCATTAACTCAGTCGGCGAGCGCACGCCGGCCTGGCCCGAGATGTAGACGTAGAAATTGGCGAAGTCCTTCGGGTCGGTCACCACGGTGTGGGTGTGCGAACCGCGGCAGGTCTGCACGTTGGCCACGTACTTCGGGTTGGTGATGTCGGTCACGTCAAAAATGCGTATGCCCCGCAGCCGTTCCGTGCTGACGGTATCGTGCACGCCCTGGCTGCCGCAGTCGAGGCGCCCGGAATTGGATTCATTGGAGACAATCAACAGATTCTTGTAGATGGAGACGTCGTTCTGCGACGCCTGGCAAGGATACGCCTTCGCGAGCACCGGCTGGCCGGGATTCGAGATGTCCCAGATCAGGGGGCCGGCATAATTCCCCTGAATGACGTACTTCCCGGTGAACGCAAGATCGGAGTTGGTCTGGCCAAGAAATGGCGCCGGCGGGAGCGTGTTGGAGAGCAGCCGGATATTCCAGGACGCCTCGGCCGCGCGGGCGAGAAAGACGGTTCCCGTCGAGTCCATCTTCCCACCGCGGAGCCCAACGCGAGGGTCGGGGCTCGGCGCGTTCTGCGCACCAGCCGGCGAGGCAGTCAGAACGATGGCCGCAACTGGAAGGAGTCCAGCGACGAACGAATTCAATCGGAGTTTCATGGTCATTCCCCTGGCATGGTTAGGATCATCTTCAACATGCGATTGATCTCGGTGCTCTGATCAGCCTGAATGTCGTTGGCCATCTTGAACACCGCCTCATCCTGGCCCGCACCCGGCGTGGCGAACAGCTGGTCCACCATGGCGATGGCGCCTCTGTGGTGCTGGATCATGAAGGTGAGGAACAGTCGGTCGAACTCCGGGCCGCGTGCGCGGTCGAGCTGCTTGAGTTGTTCGTCGCTCAGCATTCCTGGCATCAGCATGTCATGCTCGACGCCGTTCATCATCATCTTCATCGGAACTGGCTTGGCGTCCGGCACCACCTGATGCCGGTCGCGTAGCCAGTTCTGCATGATCGTGATTTCGTCCTGCTGGGCGTTGATGATCCGCTCGCATAGGGTGCGCACCGAGCTGCCGGCGCCGTGCGTCGGTGCCCAGCCGGCCATCACGATTGCTTGCGCGTGATGGCTGATCATGCCCGAGATGAACTGCACGTCCGCGGTAGTGTACGGAAAATGGCCCGGATACGCCGTCGCGGGCGCCGGGGGGACCTGTCCGCCGGCGCGATGCTGTGCGCCCACGGTGACGGCAACGGCGAACAAGACGATAACAGGCATTCGCGAACGCGATCTCGTCATGCGACCCCTCTCCACCCCAATGCGGTTGCTACGATACCACGAACGGCAAACTAGCTTGGGAAGCCGTGCGGCACCCCGGGCGCCTGGTGATCTACGGACAAACGACACTTGCCTTGACCGTCACGACTCTGACGGACCTGGGCGAGAAAAAGTTGCTGACGACGAGGTGGTACCTGCCCGGGCCGACCAGCGTGATGCTGGGGGCCCACGCCGCGACCCGGCCGGATTGCAGCCGTGGCGCTTGAGGGGACGCGGACCACGCCCTGAACTCGCCATCAGTGAGCACCCCGGCTTCGAACCCCCGGTCTGGACCGGCCGCACCCTCGATGTGACCCCCCAGCGTGCATACCCGGGCCGGAAGCCAGAACGGGTACTGATGAAACTGGGCCGCCAGGATGGCGATCGCCGTGTCATCCCCGACCCGAATTGTCACCGGCGGCCGTCGCGGCGGACCGCCGGGGCCGCCCGTGAAGCGACCCATCACCAGCACGATCACGACCAGCGCCGCGACGCCGACCAGGACGCCGGCACGGATCCGCTCGAACGAGGGAGCGCGAGCTTTCACGCCTGCTGACCAGCCTCATACCCGGCCGTGATCGCGTCCAGATCCGGCGCGATTGGCGCCGCAATCGTTCGCGTGACGACGGTGCGCAACATGGTGGCTCCCGCCAATCGGGATCAGTGGTGCGCGGCTTCCCGCTCGAGCGCGATCATCGCCAGCCGCGGCGACACCATGGGGAACACCCGCGAAAACACGGCGTAGCAGGTGAGGAACAATCCCACGAACAGCAGCATCGGCCCAAGCTCGGGCAGCCCGAACACCGGTCCCGCCTCGAGTGTCACCGACGGCGTCACTAGAAGGTACCGCTCTAGCCAGAGTCCGGCGAACGAAATCGCGGCCAGAACGCCCAGGGTGATCGGCGCCTTCTTGGGCGCGACGCCCAGCAGGCCGGAGAACGGAATCAGGAACACCGCCGTGCCGACCGCCGCGCCGATCGGTCGCCACGGCCCCCACAGGCGCGCGAATACGAACCCGGTCTCTTCCGGCATGTTGCCGTACCAGATCACCAGGAACTGGGCCCACATGAGGTACGTCCAGAACACCGTGAAGCCGAAGCAGAGTTTCCCGAGGTCATGGCGCTGCTTGGGCGAGATGAATTCCTCGAGGTTTGCCGCCTTGCGGGCGTAGAGCATCATCAGCGCCTGTAACATCAAAGCCGCGAGCCACGCGCCCATGAAGTACCACCCGCCGAGCAGGTTGGAGAACCAGTGCGGCTGCAGCGCCATGATGCCGTCGAACGCGACGATCGTCATCACGAAGGCATAAAGCGGCGCAAAGATCGCCGCGGTCCGGTAGAGCCGGCGGTGATTCGCTGCTTCGTCGTACCCGGTGAGCATCCGGTCGTATCGCGCGCGCCGCGCACCCGACACCTTGGTCCGGACGAGCGCGAGGTCCGGAAGCAGATCGCTCCGGATCATCTGGATGCCGATCACGTACAGCAGTCCCAGGCCGCCGACCATCCGGATGGCCATCCACGAATGCGACAGCCAGCGCGCCTTCCCGGCCGAGACGCCGGCGAGCGCCGCGACCATGTTGCCGTAGATATCATGGTAGCCCGCGGTCAGGATGAGAATCAGCCCGACGATCGACACCGGGATGAAAAATGCTGTCGCCTGCGACAGCCGGAGGATCACGCCCGACCACTTGGCGCCGACGATCTTGTGCACCGACGTGATGGCGAGCGATCCGCACGTCACGCCGGTCCAGAACACCCAGTTGACGTGAAAGGCGTGCCACGCCCGGTGACTGCCGGTACCGACGAGCGACAAGCCGAAGAGGCCCGCGCCTGCCACGGCGAGCACCACCCCGCCGACGAAGAACGTACTGTAATTCGCGGTGACGCTTTTTTCGGCCAGCCGCTCCTGGACGGCGGTAGCGTCGAACGCCATCAGTGCGCCCCCTTGGCCGGCGTCGCGGGGGCTGCGGGCGCCGGTGCCCTGGCTTGCAGCGACCGCACGTAGTCCACCACCGCCCAGCGTTCGTCCGGACGGACAATCTTGTCACCGTATTGCGGCATGCGGCCACGGCCGTAACGGATCATGCTGTAGAGGTACCCATCGTTGTAGGCGCGCGCTTGCGCCGTGAGCAGCGACAGCGGCAGGATTTCCCGCACCGGACCGTCGCCGGCACCCTGGAACCCGTGGCACACGGCGCAGTAGGTGTTGAACACGTTCTCGCCGCTGCGCGAGTCCGGCCGCCGGGTGATGTTCGGCCGCACGAGCCGTTGCGCCACGAGGGTATCGAAGCCATAAGTCAGGCTGTGCGGGTCACCCAGCCGCCAGTCGGCTTCGCCGCCACCCACCGGCACCGCGCCGGCGGGCGTGTACCGCGGCACGTCGGCGCGCGAATACGGATGCACCGCCTTCGAGAGGATCATGTGATCGAACCACGGGATGTTGTGCATCAGGTCGTCGGGCGACGGCACCGTGTTGTACCAGTAATTGCAGCCGCACAGCCCAAGCAGCACCGCCGCGAGGAGTGCCCTACGCATCGCGACTCACCTCCACCGAACCGTGCTGCGTCATGACCCGCTCCACCGCGGATGCCTGCGCCGCACTGCACGGGACGAAGATGCCGATCCGGTCGTCGCTGTACCGCGGACTGTACGCCCGGCCCTTGAGCGATTTGCGCAGCGACAGGATGACGATCCCGGCCGCCGTCGCCAGTGACCCCACCAGCACCATCAGCTCGAAGCCGAAGACCACGTAGGCCGGAATCGCCGCAACCGGCTTGCTGCCCACGATCAACGGCCAGTCGCGGGACATCCAGATCGTCATCCCGAATCCGGCGGCGACCCCGGTGAGGCCGCCGACCAGCGTGAACATCCGGACCGGCGAGACCGGATCGCCGATCGCCTGTTCCAGCTCGTGATTCGGCGCCGCGGAATAGACGGTGAGATCCTGGTACCCGGAGGCCTTGAGCTCGCGGATCGCGTCGGCGGCGCCGTCGACTTGGTCGAACGACGCCAGCACGCCCGGCACGGTGGTGGCCATCAGTGCGCCTCCGCCGGTGACTTTCGCCGGCCCATCGGGATCATTTCCTTGATCTCCTGGATCGCCACGATCGGGAAGTTCTTGTAGAACAGCGTGAACCAGAGCCCGAACCAGCCGAAGGAGCCAGCCAGGATGCACCAGTCAGCCCAGGTCGGGTTGATCTGGCCCCACGCGTAGGGGATGTAGTCGTTGGTCAGCGACATCGCGATGATCACCCAGCGTTCGAACCACATTCCGATGTTGATAAAGATCGAGATCACGAACAATGCCGGGATGTTGACCCGGATCTTCTTGAACCACAGCAGCTGCGACACGAACGCGTTGCAGATGATCATCGTCCAGCCCGCCCACCAGTTGGGCCCGAACGCTCGGCGCCAGAACGTGGTCTGCTCGAACGGGTTGCCCGAGTACCACGCGATGAAGTATTCCATCCCGTACGCGTAGAAGAGGATCGACCCGGTGAACAGCGTCAGCTTGGCGAGATTATCGAAGTGGTACGCCGTGATCATGTGCTCGAGGCCCAGCACCTTGCGAAGCGGGATGATCAGCGTGAGCACCATGCCGATGCCGGAATAGATCGCACCGGCCACGAAGTACGGCGCGAAGATCGTCCCGTGCCAGCCCGGGATGATCGACATGGCGAAGTCCCATGACACGACCGAGTGCACCGAGAGCACCAGGGGCGTGGCCAGCGCGGCCAGGTAGAGGTAGGCCCGGGTGTAATGCCGCCACTGCGAATCGGCTCCGGTCCAGCCCAGGGCGAGGGCCGAGTACAGCTTCTTCTTCCAGCCACTGACGTGATCGCGGACCGCCGCGATGTCCGGCACCAGCCCGATCACCAGGAACGTCGACGACACCGTCAGGTACGTCGAGATCGCAAACACGTCCCACATCAGCGGCGACTTGAAGTTTGGCCACAGGTACCGCTGATTCGGATACGGGATCAGCCAGTAGAACAGCCACTGGCGCCCAATGTGGATAATCGGGAACAGCGCCGCCGTCATCACGGCAAAGACCGTCATCGCTTCGGTGGAGCGGTACACCGCCGTGCGCCAGCGCGAGCGGAACAGGTACAGAATCGCCGAGATCAGCGTGCCGGCGTGACCGATACCGATCCAGAACACGAACGTCGTGATGTACACCGCCCACATGATCGGCGGCGCGTAGCCGGCGAGCCCCAGCCCGTATTTCAGCAGCGCGCCGAAGGTGATGAACAGCAGCAACGTGAGCATCGCCATCGTGCCGGCGAGGATGTAGTACCCGCGCGTGGGCTTGTCGGTGATGGTGCGCACGACGTCACGGGTGACTTCGGCGTGCGTCTGCGTCGGCATGCTGGGATCGTGAGCGATCACGGCCATGTCAGCGCTCCTCCGAGCCGTGGAACGCCGCGGGCTCGACGTGGAGCACCTTGGCGAGGTAGGTCACCGACGGCCTGACGTTGGCTTCCTCGAGCATGGTATAGCCGCGCTGGTCCCGCTTCCACTGGACGACTTCGGCGGCGGGATCCTTCACGTTCCCGAACTTGATCGCCCCCGACGGGCAGGCCTGGGCGCAGGCAGTCACGATTTCACCGTCGCGCACGGTGCGGTCTTCCAGGCGCGCGGTGTTCTGCACGCCGCGGATGCGCTGGATGCAGAACGTGCACTTCTCCATCACGCCGCGGGCCCGCGTGGTCACGTCGGGATTGAGCTGCAGATTGAGCGGCTCCGGCCATGCCGTGTCGTTGAACTTGAGCCAGTTGAAATAGCGCACCTTGAACGGGCAGTTGTTGCTGCAATAGCGCGTGCCGACGCAGCGATTGTAGACCTGCCCGTTGAGCCCGTCTGGCGTGTGATACGCCGCGTAGACCGGGCACACCGGTTCACACGGCGCGTTGTCACAATGTTGGCACATCACCGGCGAGAACCGCGCCTGCAACGGCTCGCCGCCGGTGCCGCCTTCCCAGTAGCGCTCGATCCGCATCCAGCTCATCTCGCGGCGGCGGAAGATCTGCTCCTCGCCGACGGTGGGGATGTTGTTCTCGGCGTAGCACGCGGTGACGCACGCCGAGCAGCCGGTGCAGCGCGAAAGATCGACCGCCATGCCCCACTTGGGCATGTTGTCGGCCGCATAGTTGCCGACCCTGGTCTGTTCCAGCTGCCGCTCGCGCCACCCTTCCAGCGCAGTGCGCTCGAGCTCGGTGTTCGACTCGGGGAAACTGCCGCCGGCCGCCTTGTAGGACTGCTCGGGAGTCATGCCCTTCGCGGCGTATGCGATCGGCATCGACTGGATGATGCCGCGACCGAGCTGGCGCGGCATGCCATCGACCCGGGCGACCTTGCGATAATCGCCCGTGCGGGCGAGCGACACTCTGGTCGCGACATACGGCAGGAATCCCTGGCCATCGGCGGCGCCGAGTAGATCGAGCGCGTTCACGCCGCGATCCTTGGCGTACCGGCCATACTCGGTGTGCCCCAGGCCGAGTGGCATGGCGAAGGTGTCGGGACGCACGCCGGCGTAGACATACACCGGCACGCGTAGCGTGCCGTGCGGCGACGCGAGTTCGACGATCTCGCCTTCGCGCACGTCGAGCTTCTCGGCGGTATCGGGATGGATCTCGACCCAGGATTGCCAGGTGATCTTGGTGATCGGATCGGGATTCTCGAGCAGCCATGGCTTGTTGGCGCCGCGACCATCGTGGTACTGCATCGACGGATAGGGCATGAAGATGTAATCGCCGTTGCCGTCGAATACCGGCGTGGTGTAGCTCACCTCACTGCCGGCGGCCGTCTTCGGCTGTTCGGCTGCCGGCGCGGCGGAAAACATGCCGCCTTTGCCCAGCGCTTCCCGCCAAGCGGTGTCGAAGTCCGCAGCGTTGAGGGTCTTCTGCCACTCGCCCTTCAGATAGGCCTCGAACGACGGCGCGCTGAATGCTGCAACCGCACCGCCAACCGCCTTCGCCGCCTTGAGGAGGACGTCACCGGTGTGCAACCCGCCGCGCACCGGTTCGATCACCGGCTGCATCATGCCGGTGATGCCCGCGCGCGGCGTGAGGTCGTCCCAGCGCTCGAGTCCATGGAGGTTGGGCAGGATCAGGTCGCAGGCCTTCGCGGTCTCGTCGAGGATCGCCGCGGTTGACACCTTGAAGGTCACCTTGGCGAATGCTTCGGCGAACTTGCCGCTCCTCGGCAGCGTGTACAGCGGATTGGCATCGTGCACCAGCACGACCTGGAACTCGCCCTTCGCCATGCGGTCGAACAGTGGCTGGATGGCGCCGTAGCCTTCACTCGCCGCGGGCGCCGAGCCGAACTGCACTGTCCGGCCGAGGTTGCCAGCGACCTCGTTGAGCGTGTTGACGGCCTGGCACAGGTCGATCGCGCCACGATGCTGCGCGCCGACGCCGCCGGCCACCGCAAGCGATGGCGACGCCGCCGCGAACGCGGTGGCGAGCGTGGTGATCTGGTCCGCAGTCAGCCCGGTTTCCCTGGCGACCTTGCCCGGCGAATACCGGCTCAGCGAACCCGCGAGCGCGTGGCCGTGCTTGGCGGCTATGACCTGCGCCATCGCCAGCGCAACCAGCACCTCGGCACCAGGGGGCACGTTCAGCCATTCGTCCGAATTCGCCGCGGTGAGCGACAGCCGCGGGCCGACGAATACCGCGCGGGACATTCCCCCATCGTGGAAACCGTGCGAGGCCGCGAAGCCCCGCTGGTGCTCGACGACGGAACCCCAGGTCTCGAGGTAGTCGGCACCAAACGACACGATGTACTTCGCCGCGGCAAAGTCGTACACCGGGAGGTCGGTGCGACCCCATGACTTCCGGTTCGCCAAGCGCTCGGCCTCACGCGAGAAGGGCTCGAAGTTCGTGATGAACCCGCCGAGCGCCGAGGTCCACCGCGTCAGCAAGGACGAGAAGGTCGATGCCCCGTACCCGTTGATGACCGCAAGCTCGCCGTGCGCCGCGCCGACCCTGGCCGCGAATCGCGCGATGGCGTCGTCCCACTTGATGGCGTCCCAGGTGCCGGCGGCGTTCTTCGCCATCGGGCCGGCCAGCCGATCCGGGTTGTAGAGGGCCTGCAGTCCCGCCTGGCCGCGGCTGCACAACGTGCCGGCATTGATCGGATGGTCCGGATTACCCTCGAGCTTGATCGGGCGTCCTTCGCGGGTCTTGACGTGCAGGCCGCAGCCGCTGCTGCACTCGGCGCAGGTGCTGGCGTACCACGTCGGAATCCCCGGCACCTGGTCTTCCGACTGCACCATGTACGGGACCAGCTTGGCGACCCGGTCGGTCGAACACCCGCTGAGCACCGCCGCGCCGCCACCGACGGTGCCAAGAACTTTGAGGAACTGTCGACGATCGACGCCGTCCGCTTCGGTCTGACCCGCCATCGCGGCTCCGTCTTCAGGTAGTCGAGTGGTCATCTCAGTAGTGACACGTACTGCAGTCGCGGGTAACCTTGCGTTCCAGATGGCAGGTGATGCAGAAGCCCATGTTGTTCACGTTGTTGACCTTGTACACCTGCGGCATACGCGCAATGTTGCCGTGACAGGTCGCGCAGGCCTGCGGTCCGAGCGCCTTGATGTGGCGGGAGTGCGGGAAATGCACGTGGCGTGCGAGTTCGTGGATGCGCAGCCATTCGACCGGCTTCTTCGCATTCCACGCCGCCACCAGTTTCTTGATCTCCGCCTTGTTCTCCGGCGTCCGCCCGGTGACGTAGAGGAAGTGACAGCCCATGCAGGTCTGCATGCTCGGAATGCCCGGCTCGTTGGACACACCGACGGAGTAATGGCAATACTGGCATTGCATCTGGATCTGGCCGACGTGGATGTCGTGGCGGAAGAAGATTGGCTGGCGAGGGCCCTGCATGGAGGACGAATCGAACTTGGCGGCTGGAGTTTTTCCCGGGACGGGCTGCTGGGCGCCACTCTGGTGCGACAGGATGAGCGTCGCTGCGAACACTGACACCAGGGCACCAAGTCCGACCAGGAGCCGCTTGCCCATATCCCGTGACCGCCCAAGGAGTTGGAAGAGCGCGAAAAGGTAGCGGGTGCCGATGGCCCGTTCAACTGGTCAGGAGGATATGGCGCCCTTCCGCCGCAGAAAATTCCCGATCTCCAATCCGATCGCCCGCAACAACGCCGCCTCGCGACCATCGGGGTTCGCGCGGAACACGATCTCCCGGAAGCTGCGCATGATCAGGTCCGGCTGCCGGGTCTTGAAGAAGTCGATCTCGCGCAGCGAGGCTTCCCAGTTGGCGAACAGCGATTCAAGCTGCTCGTGCGTCGCGGGATCGGCGATATGGCGCGGCGGCTTGAACGGGAGCGCGTCACCGCCGCGCGCCAGCCAGGTCTCGTAGCAATACACCGCAACCGCCTGCGCGAGGTTCAGCGAGTTGTATCGCGGGTTGGCGCTGATGGTGACCAGGGCGTCGCACCGGTCGAGCTCTTCGTTGCTGAGCCCCTTGTCCTCCCGGCCGGCAAGGATGCCGACCCGGCCCGAGCCGCTCCGCTCGATCAGCGTGGCCGCCGCCGCGCGCGGTCGCACTACGGTCCGCTTGGCGGTTCGCTCGCGTCCGGTCAGCGCGTGAACGCAGCTGAGATCGGCCAGTGCCGGATCGAGGGTATCGTACACCCTCATCCGGTCGAGCAGGTCGCCGGTGTTGTGGGCCACGCCTTCGATGCGATAGAAATCGACTTCGCATTCCGGGGCAACCAGCCGCACGGTGTCGATGCCGAAATTCTTCGCCAGCCGGATGCATGACGCGAGGTTGACCAGGTCCTGCACGGCGACGAGCACCAGGACCGGGGCCTCGCCAAGCATCACGTCGCTCATCCGCGCAACTCGACGCCCGCCGCCCGCTCGGCCGCGTGAATCGGGTCGAGGTAATCAGCGGATTCGCCAAGCTCGCGCCGGAGTGCCCGGCAGCGCTCCCGCGTCGTCGAGATGACCGCATCGGGCACGCCAAGCTCGTGGGCGAGGTCGTGGGCGATGCCGATGTCCTTCTCGAGCAGCGCCAGCCGGAACAGGCGTGGCCAAGCGCCGGTCAGCACCCGGTCCGGGACGAGGACCTCGCTCACGAACGATCGCCCACTCGACGCGTTGATCACGTCGATCATCGCGCGCGGCGCCAGCCCCGCCTTCGCCAAGGTGACCAGTCCCTCCGCGAGCGCGAGAATGTTCACGGCAAGCAGCGCGTTGTTCACCGCCTTCATCGCATGCCCCGCCCCCACCGGACCCATGTGGACCACCTTGGCCGCAAACGGCGCGACGACAGCCTCGGCACGCCTGACGTCGTCCGTACTGCCGCCGCACATCACTGTGAGCCTGCCCTCGGTCGCCAGCGGCGGCCCTCCGCTCAATGGCGCATCCACGAACGCGATGCCAAGTGTTGCGAGTCGCTCGCCGATCCGGCGTGACGTCGCCGGATCGCCGGAAGTGCAATCGACCACTATCGTGCCCGGCGACAGCCCGGCCAGCAAACCGTCCGGTCCATCGAGCAGTGCAGCGACGTCCGCCGAGGTCGGCAAACAGGTGATGACCGCGTCGGCGCTCGCGGCGAGTTCGCGGGGTGTGGCGGCGACCCGGACGCCCCGATGCGCGCCGGCGAACGCCGTGGCGCGCGCGCCGGTGCGATTCCACACCGTGAGCTCGTGCACCGTGGCACACCGTGTTGCCATTGGGGTGCCGATGGCACCGAGACCTGCAAATCCCACTCGCATGACGCGCTCCTCGTGAGGCGGTAGAATCTAGGTCAAACCTGAGGCCTCAGGCCCCACGTCTCAATACCGGTCACGCAAACGGAGCGCCTGCCCTGTCCATCCGCATCATGCACGTCGACCTTGACGCGTTCTTTGTCGAGGTCTGCCGCCAGCACCAGCCGGACCTGCGCGACGTCGAACTCCTGATCGTGGGGGGCCGGCGCGAGTCGCGCGGCGTGGTGCAGTCGGCGAGCTACGGCGCCCGCAGGTTCGGCGTACGCAGCGGCATGCCGATCGGCCAGGCGGCGCGACTCTGCCCCGACGCGACGTTCGTGCGTGGCGACTTCGCCCACTACCGCACGGCATCGCGCGCGGTGCAGGCCGTGATCGAGCTCCATGCACCGGTCGCGGCCATGACGGGACTCGACGAAGGGTACCTCGACTTCAGTGGTACCGACCTGCTCCATCCGGTCTCCTTGCTCGACCAGGCCGAGCGGGTGCGCAACGAAATCGCCGCCGCGAGCGGCCTCAGCTGCTCGATCGGGATCGGACCCAATCGGATGATCGCCAAGATCGCAAGCGACTACGCCAAGCCTCGGGCGATATGTGAGGTGCGCCCGGGATGGGAGCGCGGCTTTGTCGCTGGACTGTCGCTGGCCGCCTTGCCCGGGATCGGACCGAAGACAGCGCAGCGGCTCATGGAACGTGGCCTCACCGATGTTGCCCAGATTCAGGCAATCCCGGCCGATGAACTGGAACGCCTGGTCGGCCGCGACGAAGCCGCGTCGCTGCGGCGCCGGGCGGATGGTCGCGGTGGGAGTGTACTGCGAGCCCATGATCTTCCCAAGTCGGTGAGCCGGGAGACCACATTCAATCGCGACGTCTTTTCGGCGGAGGAGCTGGATCGTGTCCTGCTGCTCCTCACGGCGCGCGTGGCGGGCCAGCTTCGTGACGAGGGCTTGGTGGCGGGTGCGATCGTCCTCAAACTCCGTCACGGTGACTTCGTGACGGTGACGCGGCGACGGACCCTTGCGAGTCCAACGGCGATGGACGCCGAGCTACTGGCTCCCGCGCGCGAACTACTGGCGCCGGCGTTCGCCGCCGCCCGCGCTCGGCACCAGGGCGTGCGGCTGCTCGGCCTCGGGGCGGTGCGGCTCGCGCCGAGCGACGTCGCCGATCTGTTCGAAACGCCCGAGCGCTCGCGCCAGCGCGATCTGACGACGGCGGTCGACCGCGTCCGGGCCCGGTTCGGGTTCGACGCGGTTCACAGCGCACGGATCAAGCCGAAATCGAAGTCGAAGGACTAGACTTGGTACCAACATCCGATGGAGCAGGACATGGCGACTGCAGAAGGACGGACCGTCCCGTTCACCGGACCCGAGGCGATCGACGCCGCGGTGCTGGAGACATTCCCCTACGACGGACCCGAGCAGGAGATCGTGACGAGCACGCGTGAGTTCAGCGCGGTGTGTCCGTTCAGCGGGCTGCCGGATTTCGCCGATCTCACCGTGCGCTACATACCGGGCGATCGCTGTGTCGAACTCAAGAGTCTCAAGTACTACATCATGAGCTATCGCAGCGTGGGGATCTTTCAGGAACATGCGACCGCCCGCATCGCTGAGGATCTGCAAAAGCTGCTCGCGGCAAAGTCGCTCACCGTGACCACGAAGTACAATGTGCGCGGCGGATTCGAGACGACGTGCAGCGTGCGACTGGAAGAGACGAGAGACGTGAGACGAGAGACGTGAAGAGCGTTCCAGTCACGTCTCTCCCGTCGTCGCCCGATAGTTGCGGCGCTCGGAACCGCATCCTCACCGACGTGCCACGGTGACAACCATGGACCACCGCGCCATCGAACTACAACAGGCATTGCTCGGCGCCTATTCGCTGGAGCGAGAACTTGGTCGAGGCGGGATGGGCGTGGTGTACCTGGCCCGCGAAATCCGGCTCGACCGGCCGGTGGCTATCAAGGTGCTGCATGCCGAGTTGGCGGTACGGCCAGAGGCCCGCCGGCGCTTCGTGCAGGAAGCGCGGACCGCGGCCCGCCTCGCTCACCCGCACATCGTGCCGATCTACAGCGTCGAAGAACGGGGTTCACTGGTCTATTTCGTCATGGCCCTGGTGGACGGCGAAACGCTCGGCCAGCGCATACGCCGGCGTGGCGCGCTGCCGCCGGATGAGGCCGAGCGCGCACTGCGGGAGACGGCGTGGGCCCTCGGATACGCGCATGCGCACGGCATCGTCCATCGCGATCTCACGCTGGAGAACATCCTGATCGAGCGCCACAGCGGCCGCGCGCTGCTGGCAGACTTCGGGATTGCCGGTGAGCGCGACGCCATCGACGGCGAGCCGGTGTTTGGTACGCCCGGCTTTCTCGCTCCGGAGGTGATTCGCGGCGTACCTGCCGATGCGCGCAGCGATCTGTATGCGCTCGGCGTCGTCGGGTTCTCTGCATTGGCCGGCCGGCCGCCGTTCGAGGCCGCCACGTCGGCCCAGCTGCTGGCGAAGCACCTGATGCAGCCGGTGCCGCCGCTTGCGTCATACGCGCGTGGCGCGTCGCGCCGCCTGGTCGACGCAGTCGAATGCTGCCTGCGCAAGGACGCAGCCGACCGCCCGGCTGATACCGCCGCCCTCCTCGCGATGCTCGAGCGCGCGGCGGAGCCGGTCACCATCGCCGTGCCATTGCGGACGTGGTTCACCCGGTGGGATCGGATTCGGCCCATCTATGCCCTGGCAACTCCGGTGCTGGCCTTGCAGACCTGGCTAATGATCGACGGGTATTTCCGATCCGGCCTGAGGATGCTGCTCACGGTCGCACTCATCACGACGATCCTGACACTCACAGCGATCCCGGTGGCCGTGCACCTGCTGTTCGAGGCATCCGAGCTGAGGCGGCTGCGCCGGTTCGGCTTCGGCGTCGACGACATCCGCGCGGCATTTCCGCACTGGCAGCGCGAACAGGTGCGACAACGGCGTGACGAGGGGCTCGCTCCACTGCACGGCCGCGTGCTTTTCGACCTCACCGTGGTCGGCGCGGTCGTGATCCTGCTCGTGTTTGCCGTCGTCTGGCCAAACCTCTGGCGCTGGGTCGTACCCGTACCCGGCGAGATCGGCGCGACCGAGACCGCGCTGGTATCGATGCTGTCCACGGTCTACCTCGCCACGCTCAGCGGCGTCGGCGTAGGATTTCTGGTGCCGGGACATCGTTCCAGCCCGACCGGCTGGTTGGCGGGCCTCAAGCAGCGTTTCTGGCAATCGCGGTTCGCCGGAATAATCGTCCAGCTTTCAGCGCTGGGACAGCAGGGATCGTTGGCCACCTTCGCCACGTTGCACCGGAACACCGAGCTGGTCCTGGGCCTCGCTGTTGACGACCTGTGGAAGGCGATCCCGGATGACGCGCGACGGGAGCTCGGTGATGTGCCGGCATTGACGCATACGCTGCAGCGAGGCGCCGCCGAGTTGCGCGAGCTGGCCGATCGCCTCAGAGACAGTGAAGCGGAACTGGATCCGGCCGACCCCGAGATTCCGCGGCTTGCCGCGGTGCGGACCACACTGGAGGGTCAGCATAAGGAAACCGTGACCGCACTGGAACGCCTGCGACTTCAGCTGCTGCGCCTGCTCGCGTCCAAGGAGCATACCGCTGACCTGACCCAGCAGCTCGAGCTTGCCCGCACCCTCGAGACGAAGCTGTTGCGGGACATTGCGGCCCACACCGACATCCGTCGGATGCTGCACCGCGTTCGCCGGCAGCACCGGACGCCGTTGACTCCATCACCCACCCCGTCACCCGCATGACCGGCAAAGACGAGCTGGACTTCGCGGGACTGCAGGATGCGCTCGCAGGCGTTTACTCGCTTGAGTCGCGACTTGGGCAAGGGGGCATGGGCGTGGTCTATCTCGGCCGCGACGTCGCGCTCGATCGTCCGGTGGCGATCAAGGTCCTCCGCCCCGAGCTGGCCGCACGTCCCGATCAGCGCGAACGGTTCCTCGCCGAGGCGCGTACCGGCGCTCGACTGTCTCACCCGCTCATCGTGCCGATCTTCGCGGTGGCCGAAGCGGCCGGTTGGGTCTACTTCGTCATGGGCGTCGTCGCCGGCGAATCGCTCGGCGAACGGGTCCGGCGCGCCGGACCGGTGCCAACGAGCGAAGGCGAGCGCATCCTCCGCGAGGTGGGATGGGCCCTGGCCTACGCCCATGCGATGGGCATCCTGCATCGTGACGTGACCCTCGACAACATCCTGATCGAGCGAAGCACCGCTCGGGCGATGCTCGTGGACTTCGGCATCGCCGCCGAGATCGACCGCGCGGGCGAAGCGTCGCTGGTGGGCACGCCTGCCTATCTCGCACCCGAGTTGATCCATGGAGATCCGCCCAGCGTGCAGAGCGACGTCTACGCCCTCGGCATCACCGCGTGGGCAATGCTCGCAGGCAGGCTTCCGTTCGTCGGCGACGATGCAGCAGCGGTGCTCCTGCAACAGGTCCAGGCACCGGTGCCTTCGCTCGCCAGCGCCGCGCCGGGCGCGTCACCCCGTCTCGTTGCGGCCATCGAGCGGTGCCTTGCCAAGGATCCGACGGCGCGCCACGACACCGTCGAGGCGTTCATCGCGACGCTGGAACGGCCCGGCACGGTCACCGCGCTCGCCCCGCCACTGCACCGCTGGGTGACCCGGTGGGAACGGATCCGCCCGGCGTGGGCATTCGCGATGCCGATGATCGCAATGCTTTCGGTGGAGTCGTTTGTCGCGCTGCTGGACCGGCTGACGACCGGCGTCATGGGCTACCGTTTTCCAATGCCCTTTCCGGGTGACCCTGGGCTCATGATGGGTATCCTGCGGCCGGTTGTCCTGATTCCCGCTGCCGCGCTGCTGTTGCAGGGCATGCTTGAGGTCCGTGAGCTGCGTCGCGTCGTCCGTTCCGGCTACGGCATCGAAGACCTCCGCGTCGCGCTGCGACGTCATACGCTTGAGGCGCCCGGCGAGGCGCCGGGGCTGCTTGGTCGGGTGATTCACGACGTATCCTGGCTCACGGTCATCGGCATGATCGTCCTCGCCTACGTCGCGCTGCACATCCGCTGGTTCGTTGGCGGTTCGAACGATGAGTATTTCGCGTTCGCACAGGTCATCCTCGACATGATGCGGTGGGGTTGGGTCATCCTCTGGACCGCGTTCGGGGCGAGCTTCGTGATGCGGGTTTCGCCGATCCGGCTGCATCACGGCAAGGGGCTCGGCACACGCTTCTGGAACTCGCGACTCGGCTCGTGGCTGGCGCGCCTGGCGGGCTTCGGGCTCGGGCGGAACGAGGCGCCGGCCCACACGCTGCACCGGCCAACGGAACTCGTGCTCGACCTCGCGATCGACGATCTGTGGGGCGCGTTGCCGGACACCATGCGCCGCGGCTTGCTGGAGCTGCCCGCAGTGGCCGATTCGCTGCGGCAGCGCGTCGGTGAGCTGAAGGAGCTCACCCGCCAACTGGAAGCGCCGGCGCTCGCCGACGTGCCCGAGGCGGCGGCGTTGCGGGCACGACTCGCGATACGGCAGGAAGCCGGCATCACGGCACTCGAGAGGCTTCGGTTGCAGCTCGCCGGGCTCTCGGGCGAAGCGGTGCCGACCGGCGCGCTCACCGAACAGTTGCGAGACGCACGCGCGCTGGAGGGAGAGCTGCTCACGGAACTCGCCGGGCATCCCTCGCTCAAGCGCTTGTTGAAGCGTAAGTCGACCCCGCGGAGCCCGACGCCGACGCCGCTGTTGACCTGAAAGCGTAAAACGTGAAAGGTGAAAGGTGAAACGGAAAAGCGGGTCGCCCTAAGCGAGGCGAGGGGCCTTCAGGGTCAGTTGCGCGGCTGAGCCTGGAGGTCCCTCGCCTTCGGCTCAGGGCGACATGGTCCATTTCACGTTTTACGTCTCACGTCTCACGCCTCCCTCCCCGTATGTTCCACCCATGCCCGACGCGCTCCACCCAACCCATTCCGCCGATGAGGCCCGGGCCGTTGCGGAGGCCGCGCGCGAAACCGAATGGAGCAGCGCCAGCTTCGTCCGTGAACTCTTCGGCGGCCGGCTACGGCTCGACCTGATCCACCCCTTCCCCGCGCCCGATCCCGCGGATGTCGCCAAGGCGGCGCCGTTCCTGGCGGCACTCGACCGCTTCCTCGTCGAGCGGGTCGACTCCGATCGCATCGATCGGGAAGGGAACATTCCCGCCGACGTGGTCGACGGGCTGCGCGCGCTCGGCGCGTTCGGCATCAAGATCCCCGAGATGTACGGTGGTCTCGGCCTGTCGCAGCTGATGTATACCCACGCCATCGGACTCGTGACGTCCTGGGACGGTTCGCTCACCGCGCTGCTGTCGGCCAGCCAGTCGATCGGCGTGTCGGTACCGCTGCAGCTGTTTGGCACCGAAGAGCAGAAGCGACACTATCTCCCGCGAATCGCCAAGGGCGCCATTTCGGCCTTCGCCCTCACCGAGACGGCGGTCGGATCGGACCCGGCCGGTGTTACGACGCACGCGGAACTCGCCGCCGACGGTTCCCATTGGGTGCTTAACGGCGAGAAGCTCTGGTGTACCAATGGTCCGATCGCCGAACTGCTGGTCGTGATGGCGCGCACCGGCAAGCGGATTACGGCATTCATCGTCGAGACCGACTGGCCAGGGGTGGAAGTAGTCCACCGGCTGAGCTTCATGGGGTTGCGCGGAATGCAGAACGGCGTGCTGCGCTTTCACGACGTCCGGGTTCCCGCCGACAACGTCATCTGGGGCGAGGGCAAGGGGCTCAAACTCGCCCTCACAACGCTGAACACCGGCCGCCTCACGCTGCCGGCGTCGTGCGCCGCGGGCGCCAGGCGTGCATTGTTGATCGCCCGGCGCTGGGCGGCGGAGCGCGTCCAGTGGGGGAAGCCGATTGGCCAGCACGACGCGATCGCGCAGAAGCTCGGGATGATGGCCGCCGACACCTTCGCCATGGACGCCGTGTCGGACCTGGCGTCGCTACTCGCCGATCGCGGCACGACCGACATCCGGCTGGAAGCAGCGATTGCGAAGCTGTGGAACTCGGAGGTCGGCTTCCGCGTGATCGACGACTGCCTGCAGATTCGTGGCGGCCGCGGGTACGAGACCGCGGACTCGCTCCGCCTCCGCGGCGAGCGGCCCGACCCGGTGGAGCGCATGTCGCGCGATTTCCGCATCAACCGGATCTTCGAGGGCTCCAGCGAAATCATGCGCTTGTTCATCGCCCGTGAAGCGCTCGATACGCACCTCATCGTCGCGGGTGCCCTGATCGACGCCAAGGCACCGGCAGGCAAGCGATTCAAGGCGCTCCTCCATTCTGTCGTGTTCTACGCGGGTTGGTATCCGCGCCAATGGCTTGGCTGGGGGCGCTGGCCGCGATACGCGGAGTTCGGGACGCTCGCGCCGCACGTGCGCTTTGTCGAACGACGGTCGCGCAAGCTCGCCCGCACGCTGTTCTACGCCATGGTGCGCTTCGGACCGAGACTCGAGTTGCGACAGGCGGTGCTCTTCCGGCTGGTCGACGTCGGTGCCGAACTCCTGGCGATGACCGCGTCGGTGAGCCGGGCGCGCGCGCTCGCTCGCGAAGGCAATCGTGACGCACTCGAGCTGGCCGAGGTGTTCTGTCGCCACGCAGCGCAGCGGGTCGACGCGTTGTTCCGCAGCACGTTCGGACCGGATGACGTCGCGACGTATCGGCTGGCGCAGCGGGTGACGAAGGGCGAGTACGCGTGGATGGAGGAGGCGTTGGCAGGAGGGACGAGAGACGAGAGGCGAGAGACGAGAGAAGCGCGGTGAATGGCGAGACCTGAGCGGCGACCGGTTGTTCACGTCTCTCGTCTCTCGTCTCTCGCCTCTCGTCTCTTGTCTCTCGCCTCTCGCTTTTCCAATCATCCAAGTCGCATCGCCAGCGCCCTTCTCGACACGACGTCCTCGCCCGCGAGCCACGCGGCCGGCCAGCCGCTGATGCCATCGCGCGCGCCGAACAGCGCTCCCGCCACTGCCCCAACCGTCGGCGCAATGCCGCCACACAGCGCCAGCTCGCGCAGGGCGTCGGCCCCGCGGGGTCGGTGGTATGCCCCCCACAAGAGCCAGGTGGCCGCGGCGACCGGATCGGGTGTATCGCCGCGCGGCAGCGGTGGCGGCGCGCGCGGATCGCGCGGGATCGTCCGCATGGCATCGACCAGTTCGCCCGGTGCGTCGTTGGCGCGCAGCGCGGCGACAACATCGGCAATGAAGTCGCGGCGCCCTTCGAGGAAGGCCGCCGCAGCAATCACCACCGCGACGGCTGCCAACGCCGTCGTCTCGGCCGGATCGAGCAGGCGCGCGATGTGAAACGCTCCGGCAACCATCCCGCGCGGCGAGCCGCCGGCCAACGCGGCCGGGAGTGCAGCGGCAAGGGCGGCGACGCTGCCCGACCGCAATGTCGTGACCGGGGCATCGAACTCCCGCAGGTGATCGAGGGCGGCGGCCAGCAGCGCATCCGATTCGAGGCCGTCCTGCTCGTGCCATGCCACCCATCGCCCAGCCAGCCGGTGCAGGTCGACTCCGCCGCCGGTGAGTTCGACGAGCAACTCGTCCGCCAGCGCGGTCGACCCACGCCGGCGACCGGGGATCTGAGCCAACGGCGCCACATCGCCGTCCACCAGGACGGCCTGTACCGCCGCGGCATCAGGGCAGCCCGCGGTCGCGGCGGCAAGGGCCGCGCCCACGACCGCACCCACCAGGAATCCCTCGCGCCGGTCGATCGGCTCGATGCCGGTGGCCACCTGTTGCATGCCGGGAACATAAGGACTCACGCGTGCTCCATTCGTGTATCTTCCACCCGCAACTGAGCACCACTCCGCAACACCTCGACCCAGGGCGGACCCGTGGCGGGCGACACTCTCACCATCACCGACAACCGGACCGGGAAGTCGTACGACGTCCCGATCACCGACGACACCATCCGCGCGCTCGACCTCCGCCAGATCAAGGTGAAGGACGACGACTTCGGGATGATGACCTACGACCCGGCGTTCATGAACACCGCCGCGTGCCGCAGCACCATTACCTACATCGATGGCGACCGCGGCATCCTCCGCTACCGCGGCTATCCGATCGAACAGATCGCCGACAAGGCGACGTTCCTCGAAGTGGCCTACCTGCTGAACGAGGGTGAGCTGCCGAACCGCGCCCAGCTTGACAAGTGGACCGACGACATCCGTTTCCACACCTACGTGCACACCAACCTGATCAAGTTCCTGGAAGGCTACCGCTACGACGCCCACCCGATGGGGATGCTGCTGGGCATCGTGGGCGGGCTGTCGACCTTCTATCCGGACGCCAAGGACATCGAGGACCGGCAAAACCGGTATACCCAGCGGGTACGGCTCATGGCCAAGCTGCCGACGCTCGCGGCGTTCCTGTTCCGGCACTCGCGCGGCCTGCCATACGAGTTCCCGCGCAACGACCTCGACTACATCGGCAACTACGTCAACATGATGTTCAGCATCGGCGGCAAGCACGAACCGAATCCGGTGTTGCAGCGCGCGCTGGAAATTCTGCTCATCCTCCACGCCGATCACGAACAGAATTGCTCGACGAGCGCCGTGCGCGCGGTCGGGTCCTCCGGCGTCGATCCCTTTTCGGCCGTCTCGGCCGGGATCGCGGCACTGTATGGGCCGTTGCACGGCGGCGCCAACGAAGCGGTGCTGCGCATGCTCGACGAGATCGGCACGAAGGACCGGATTCCGGCGTTCATCGAGACCGTGAAGCAGGGACATGGCCGGCTGATGGGCTTCGGCCACCGGGTGTACAAGTCGTACGACCCGCGCGCCAAGTTGATCAAGTCGGTGGCCGATGGTGTGTTTGCGCAGACCGGCCTCAACCGGAAGTTGGAAATCGCGCTGGAGTTGGAGCGGATCGCCCTGAGTGATGAGTACTTCATCAAGCGGAAGCTCTACCCGAACGTCGACTTCTACTCGGGGCTGATTTACCAGGCCATGGGATATCCGACCGATTACTTCACGGTGATCTTCGCGCTGGGGCGCCTGCCGGGCTGGCTGGCGCAATGGGAAGAGATGATCGGCGACAAGGAGCAGAAAATCGCGCGGCCGCGCCAGATCTACGCTGGGCCGGGCGAGCGGCCGTACGTGCCCATCGAGAAAAGGGCGTGAGACGTGATCGGTAAGACGGGGGCTCCGTCGCAAACCGGAGCCCCCGTCTTACTGCTCACCTCGCACGCTTATCACCGCTCCGGCAAGTCCCCTTCCAGATACGTATACCCCTCGAGTCCTGCGACATAGTCCGCGATGAACGCATTGGCATCCTGTCGCGCCAGCGCCGGCGCGCGCGCCACCTTGCGGCGGAACGTTGCCAGCAGGTCCGACGCGTGGAACTGCACGTATGTGAGCACCTCGGTCACCGTGTCGCCGTGCACCAGATCGGTGATCTCGTATCCCTGGTCCTTGAGGCGCACATGCACGGCGTTGGTGTCGCCGAACAGATTGTGCAGGTCGCCGAGGATCTCCTGATAGGCACCGGTGAGGAAAATGCCAAGAATGTAGGGCTCCTCCTCGCGCCACGGATGCAGCTCGAGCGACGCCTTGCCCTTGCGGCCGCCGGCGAATCGATCGATCACCCCGTCGGAATCACAGGTGACGTCCTGGATGGTCCCCCGCCGCGACGGTGGCTCTCCCAGCCGGTGGATCGGCATGATCGGGAAGAGCTGGTCGATGGCCCAGTTGTCGGGCAGTGACTGAAACAGCGAGAAATTGCAGAAATACCGGTCGACCAGCGCGGTCTCGAGGTGACTGCTGATCTCCGGATAAAGGGCCCGGTCCTCGCCCATTGTCGCTGCGAGGGCGTTGAGCGTGGTGAGGTACAGCTGCTCCGCGTCGGCGCGGTCCCGCAGTGAATACACGCCGCTGGCGAAGTACTCCTGCGCCCGTCCCTTCGCGAAAACCGCGTCGTGGAAGGCCTCGTCGATGCGGTCGATGCTGAGCGCATCGAGGTTCTCCTTCATCTCGACCAGCAGCGGCTGCGCGTCGTCACCGAGGGCGACCGGCTGCGGCTCGAACTGGGACTCACAGTCAATGACGTTGACCAGCAGCAGCGAATGGTGCGCCGTAACCGCGCGCCCGGATTCCGAGATCAGCGCCGGCATCGGTACTTCTTCATTACGGCAGATCCCGCCGATGGTATAGACCACGTCGTTCGCGTATTCGCGCATCGTATAGTTCATCGACGCCGGCCGCGTGGTGCGCGAGCCGTCGTAATCGACGCCGAGGCCGCCGCCGACGTCTACATAGGTGATGTCGAATCCCATCTTGCGCAGTTCGACGTAGTACCGTCCGACCTCCTCGAGCGCCGTCTTGATGAACCGGATGTCGGTCACCTGGCTGCCCAGGTGGAAATGCACCAGCTTGAGCAAGTGGGTCTTGCCTGCCTGCGTCAGCTTGTCGAGCAGGCGGACCAGCTCGACCGCAGACAGGCCGAATTTCGACTTCTCACCGCCGCTCTTGGCCCAGCGCCCCGACCCTTCGGTTGCCAGCTTGATCCGCACGCCCACCGTCGGCTCGACGCCCATTTCGGCGGCAACCTTGAGGAGCACGTCCAGCTCGTTGAGCTGCTCCAGCACGATCATCACCGTATGGCCCAGCTGCTGGCCGATCAGGGCGAGGCGCATGAACTCCTCATCCTTGTAGCCGTTGCAGACGATCAGGTTGCCGGTGTTCTCGTTGAGGCCGAGCACCGCCATGAGTTCGGGCTTGGAGCCGCATTCGAGCCCCACGCCGTGCGCCGCACCGAATTCCACGATTTCCTGCACCACGTGACGCTGCTGATTCACCTTGACCGGATAGACCGTGGTATAACTGCCTTGGTAGCCGAATTCCTCGATTGCCGTGCTGAACCGCTTCGCCAGTTCCGCGATGCGCGACTGCAGGATGTCCGAGAATCGCAGCAACAGCGGCAGCCCGACGCCCTGCGCGCTCAGGTCCATGGCGATGTTGTAGAGGTCGATGTCGCGCCCGGGCGTGCCATCCGGATGGACGGTGACGTGGCCTTCGTCGTTCACGCGAAAGTACCCCAGTCCCCAACCGCGCATGTTATACAGCTTCTCGGCATCGCGGATGGTCCAGCGCGGTGCTTCGGTCGCCGGTGGCGGGACGATGGGAGGGGCGGTCGCGGCCATCAGCAGCTCCTGCGGGTGAGGTCGGGCGTCATGACGCACAAGCTTAATGGCCGCAGCGACGAGAGGACAGACGACCCGTGACCGCCGCCGGATAGATTGCTCATCTCGCTCGTTCGACGGCCCCGAACCGTTCCGCTGCACAGGAGTCGCTGATGCGCATCGCGATCACGGGCGCGACCGGGATGGTCGGCACCGCGCTGAGCCAGTCCCTCGGCGCGGACGGCCACGAGGTGGTCGCGATCTCTCGTCGGCCGGTTCCCGGGGGCACAGCCTGGAACCCTGAGCGGCATGAGATCAGCGTCGACGCGCTGCACGGCCTCGATGCGGTGGTCCACCTTGCCGGCGCAAGCATCGCCGGCGCGCGCTGGAGCACCGAGCGGAAGCGGGAACTCCGCGATAGTCGCGTCGCCACGACGCGCTGGTTCGCCGCGATCCTGGCGGACCTCGCGCCCCCGCCGGCGGTGTTCATCAGCGCCTCCGCGGTGGGTATCTACGGCAATCGCGGAGATACCGTGCTGGACGAGGCCGCTTCGCTCGGCAACGACTTCCTGGGGCGCCTGGGAGTGGATTGGGAGGCGGCCGCCGACCCAGCGCGGCACGCCGGTATTCGCGTCGTGCATCCCCGGTTCGGCATGATCCTGTCCACCACCGGCGGCGCATTGGCCAAGCTGCTGCCGCCGTTTCGCCTCGGCCTTGGCGGCCCAATCGGCAATGGCAAGCAGTGGGTCTCGTGGATCGTGCTCGCCGACGTCGTAAGCGCCATCCGCCACGCGATCGCCACGGCGTCCCTCGCAGGCCCCGTCAACTTCACCACGGCCAACCCGCTGCGGAGCACCGATTTTGCCCACGCACTCGGCCACGCCCTGCACCGGCCCGCCGTCATCCCGCTGCCGGCGATCGCCCTCCGCCTCGCGTTTGGTGAACTGGCGGACGCGACGCTCCTCGCGAGCCAGCGAGTGATGCCGACGCAACTGGAGCAGAGTGGCTACCGCATGTTGCATCCCGGGATCGCCGGCGCGCTGGACAGCCTGCTGGCCTGAGGCGGCGGGAGCAATCCAGCCGCGTGACCGGTGCGCCGCCCAACGACGCTGAATGCGCCGACTCGGACCGCGGCTAGCTTTCCGCCGTGCCAGACGCCGCTCCTCACGCCATCGTGCTGCTCTCCGGCGGCATGGACTCCGCCACCTGTCTTGCCTTGGCGCGCGAGGCCGGCTTCGTCACCCATGCGCTCTCGTTTCGCTACGGCCAGCGCCATGCCGTCGAGCTGGATGCCGCCCGCACCGTGGCGCGGGCGCTCGCCGCCAGAGAACACCGAATCGTCGACATCGACCTTCGTGCGTTCGGCGGCTCCGCGCTCACGAATGATACCGAGGTGCCCAAGGACCGGACCGCCGCGCAAATCGGCGGCGAGGGCGTGCCGGTGACGTACGTACCCGCGCGCAATACGGTGTTCCTGAGCTACGCCCTCGCGTGGGCCGAGGTAACCGACGCACACGACGTCTACATTGGCGTCAACGCGGTCGACTTCTCGGGCTATCCCGACTGCCGTCCGGCGTTCGTTGCGGCGTTCCAGGCAGCGGCACGGCTCGGGACCCGGCTGGCCGACCTGACCATCCGCGCACCGCTCTTGCGGATGACCAAGGCGGAGATCATTGCCAAGGGGCGCTCGCTCGGTGTCGATTACGGGATGACCCGGAGCTGCTACGATCCCGATGCGGCCGGTCGCGCCTGCGGGCACTGCGACGCCTGCCTCATCCGCCTGCGGGCGTTCGCGGAGTCCGGGCTGGCCGATCCCGCCCCCTACGTGACCAGCTGACATGGCGTACGCCGTCAAGGAGATCTATTTCACCCTGCAGGGCGAGGGCCGCCAAGCGGGCCGGCCGGCGGTCTTCTGCCGGTTCGCCGGCTGCAACCTGTGGACGGGGCGCGAACAGGATCGCAAGCGTGCCGTGTGCCAGTTCTGCGATACCGACTTCGTCGGCACCGACGGAGTGGGCGGTGGCAAGTTTGGCGATGCGAGCGCCCTGGCCGACGCGATCGCGAGCCAGTGGCCGGCGCACGATGACTCCGGCGCTCGTCGCTTCGTCGTGTGTACCGGAGGCGAGCCGACGCTGCAGCTTGACGATGCCTTGATCGCCGCGTTACACGCCCGCGACTTTGACGTCGCGGTCGAGTCGAACGGGACGCTGCCGATGCTCGCCCACATCGATTGGATCTGCATCTCGCCCAAGGCGGGCACGGAGCTGGCGCAGACCACCGGCGACGAGCTCAAGCTCGTGTACCCGCAGCGCGACGCCGAGCCGGAGCGCTTCATCCACCTCGACTTCCGCCATTTTCTACTGCAGCCCATGGATGGCCCGGACCGGGGCGCCAGTACCGCCGCCGCCCTCGCCTACTGTCTTGCCCATCCGCGCTGGTCCTTGTCGCTGCAAACCCAGAAGTTGCTCGGCATACCGTGAGTTCCCCATGAACGGCTACAGCGACGACATCAATCATGCCTTCGCGTTCGCGGCCAAGTACCGCGCACCCTATGCGCCGGTCGAGGGCGCCATGTCGTTCGTGGCGCATCCCGCCAATGTCGCCGTCATCCTCGCCCGGCATGGCGCCGACGAAGTGACGCTGGTGGCCGGCATCCTGCACCACGTTCTCGAAGTCACGCCGCGCCGGCGCCAACTCGAGACCTGCGACATGATCGAGGACAAGTTCGGAGTTGCCGTGCTCCTGCTCGCTCGCGAGGCATCCGAGTTGCGCGAGGACGGCCGCGGCGACGCGCTGACCTGGACCCACCGCAAGCGCGAGCTGCTGAATCAACTGCTGGTCATGACGCCGCGTGCGCTCGACATCTGCTGCGCCGACGAGATCCACCAGTGTGGCACCGCGCTCGCGATCGTCGAGCGGCTGGGCAGCGAGTACCTGGCGCCGTATGGACTGCCGGCGACCGCCGCCGAGTTGTGCTGCTATGACGACCTTTTCGCCGCCCTCGACCGGCGTACCGACTGGCATACGCGCGGGATGAAGACCGAGCTGCATGCGCTGAAGACGCGTCTCGAAGCCGCGCTCGCCGCCGACCACTGATCTATCTTTCGTCATGGCCGCGATCATTTCCGACACGACCCTGCGCCGCGTGGAAGCGGTACTGGGGCCGCGCTTTCGCCTCGACCAGCCGATCGCCGCGTCGGCGGAGCGGCTGCTCTTCCTGGCGCACGACACGTTGCTCAAGCGGGAGGTGTCGATCCGGGTCAACATCGACGCCAGCGACGGCGTGCGCCGCTGGTTCGTCAAGGAAGCCGAGGCGCTCGGCCGACTCGACCATCCTGCGATCCGGCACGTGTACGAAGCCGGGGTTATCGGCGACGTCGCCTACCGCGTCGGCAACTGGATCGAGGGCGAAAGCCTGGCCGATGCGGTCCAGCGGGGGCCGCGGCCGATTCCCGCGGTGCACGTGCTGGCGCGTGATCTGCTCGGAGCCCTTGAGCACGCGCACGCCCGCGGCATCATTGTGCGCCGGATCGTGCCGGCGGGAATGGTGCTCACGCTGTCCGGACGCGGTTGCGTCACGGACCTCCGCTTCTGCAATCTCACGCTGCCCGAAATCCCGCCGGGCGAGAAGCCGAGTGGAACGCCGTTCCTGGCTCCAGAGGTGCGCGAAGGCCGCACTGGCGATCCGACCAGCGACATCTACACCGCCGGGGCCATCCTGTACTACACCGTCACGGCGACCGTTCCGCCGCTGGATGCCGCCCAGCTGGTGCCGCCGCGCGCCATTCGCTCGATCGTGCCGGCCGCGCTTGAACGCGTCATCTTGCGCGCCCTTGAGCCCGATCCGCGCCGACGATATCTGACGGCGATCGAAATGCTCGAGGATTTCACCAACGAGGCCGGCGCGTTCGAGACGGCGGGCGTCAGCCTCACGCCGCTGCCGATCGACCTCGGCGAAGGACCCCATTGGGAAGCCCGTCTGCGACGGGCGTTGGGCGATGACTACGAGCTCCTCGGAACCCTCGGCGAGGGCGGCTTTGGGCGGGTGTACCGGGTGCGCGACCTGCACCTCGAACGCGAAGTCGCCCTCAAGGTGCTCCATCCGCACCTGACGCGGGACGCCGCCACGGTCGAACGATTCCGCAAGGAAGCCCAGCTCGCCGCCCGGCTCACCCATCCCAACATCGTGAGCATTTACGACATCGCGGGCCGGTCAGGCCTGCTGTGGTATACCATGGAGATCGTCGACGGTCCGAACCTCGGCCAACTCGTCGCCGCCGACGGACCAATGCCGGTCGACCGCGTGTTGCGGTTGCTGCGGGAGGCGCTCTCAGCCCTCGGCCACGCCCATTCGCTCGGCCTGGTGCATCGCGACATCAAGCCGGAAAANNGATCACCGACTTCGGCCTGGCGCTCGCGCTGCGCGGCACCGGTCGGTTCGGCGGAGCCACCTCGCGGAGCGGCACGCCGCAGTTCGCGTCGCCGGAACAGCTGCTGGGCGAGCGCGTGGATCAACGGACCGACCTGTACTCGCTCGCCGCCGTGGCGTTTTTCGCGCTGCTCGGCCGCCCGCCGTTCGCTGGCGGCACGGTGGAACAGATCCTCGCCAAACAGACTGGCGACGTGTTGCCCGACCTGGTCAGCGAACGCCCCGACGTCACCGAAGTGCTATCGGCGGTGATCGCGCGCGGGCTCCGCAACAACGTCGACGCTCGCTGGTCGTCCGCGGGGGACTTCCGCGCCGCCATTGAAGACGCCGCACAACAGAGCCTGCGGCGCAAGGGAAGCGACCTGGCCCGGCTGGCGGCGCGGATACTCGGCACGTGAAGCAGCGGGCTGGAACGGCTGAGATTCGATCCGGAGGGAACGTTCGTGAACGCGACCCGAGGACGGCGGGCCCGCGACCGGCGACCTACTTGTGCCGGTACACCACTCGTCCCCGCGTGAGATCGTACGGCGAGAGCACGACGCTCACCCGATCCCCCTCGAGGACGCGAATCTTGAACTTCGACATTTTTCCGGCGGCATACGCGAGTATGGTGTGGCCGTTGTCCAGCAGGACGCGATAGTTACGGTCCGGGAGCACCTCCTGGACGACGCCCTCCATTTCGATGCCTTCTTCCTTCGCCATCCACGCTCCGATTCCGGGAATATCGGCGTCCGCAAGGGCGGGCGCGACGGGCAGCAATCTGCCGCCCCAGCGCAACCGGCGCAACGGGCGGCGCAGGGGCGCTGCTACGCGGCGTTAGCCAGCGCGCTCCGCAATGACGCCATTTCGGCCTCGACCATCACGACCAGTTCGCCGATCAGGCGGGCGTCGAACGACAGNNGTTCGACGCCCGCCTCCCGGTACAGCTCCGGGAGTGGCCGCGTGGCGCCCAGCGCCAGGAAGCGTCGGTACGCCGCCACGGCGAGCTGCGGGTCCCGCCGGGCGTTGCGCCATACCTGCAGCGCGCCGACTTGCGCGATGCCGTACTCGATGTAGTAGAAGGGGTAAAGAAAGATGTGCAGCTGGCGATACCACCGGGCGATTCGCTCTGCCGTCAATCCGGTCCAGTCGATGCCTGGTTCGAAGCGGTCTCGCAACGCGAGCCATGCCTGGTCACGCGCAACCGCATCCCCGCCCTGGGGGCCGGTGTAGATCCAGTTCTGGAAGGCGTCGACCGACGCGATGTGCGCCAGCGACAGCAGCGTGTCTTCCAGGTGCTCCAACCGCGTCGACATCGCATCAGCCTCGGTGTAATAGCCGGTCGGCCGGGCCATATGCGGCGCCGCGAGCAGCTCCATGGACATCGAGGCCAGCTCCGCTGACTCTGCACCGGGATGTCGCTGCCAGATGAACGGCCTCGCGTGCGATGCGAACGCATGAAAGCAGTGCCCCGCTTCGTGCAGCAACGTGGTGACGTCCTCGGCAACGCCGGCCGCGTTCATGAACACGAACGGCCGGCCCCGGGCGTGCAGCGTGTCGCAATAGCCGCCAGGCGCCTTGCCCGGCCTCGACTCCAGGTCGAGCAGTCCCTCGGCTATCATCGTGCGGAACTGTCCACCGAGCGCCGGGTCGACTGCCGTGAAGATCTGCGCGGCGATGTCCTGCAGCTCGCTGACATCCTGGTACGGTACCGGTGACGTCGCCCGCCACGGATCGATCGCCAGGTCCCATGGCCGAAGGCGATCGAGTCCCAGGCGCAGGCGCCGCTGCTCCAGCGCCCGAAGGCTGGCCGGCACCACGTGCTCCTCGATCGCGTCGTGCAGGCGCTCGCAATCCGCCGGGGTGTAGTCGAACCGGCATTTCGCGGCAAAGGCATAGTCGCGAAAGTCGGCGAACCCCGCGTTCCGCGCCATGGCCTGCCGCAATCCCACCAACCGGTCGAACAGCCCGGCCAGCTCGTCGCGGGCCGCGAGGTAGGGCTGGGTCGCCGCACGCCACGCCGCTTCGCGCACCGCGCGGTCGCCGCGCTTCAGGAACGGCGCCAGCCGGGGCAGTGGGACGCGCTCACCGTCCCAGTCGGCGGACATCGTGCCGGTAACCTGCTGATACTCCGCGGCGAGGCCTTCGGCCTCGGACACCAGCGGCACGTTGGCTTCGCGAAAGATCTCGATCGCCGTGCGGAGGCGCCGGACCGCCGTCTGCAGATCGGGGCGATCCGTGCCGACCGCGACGAATCGCTTCGCCAACGCGACCTCGGCCTCCTCAAGGCGGGGCAGGACCTCGGTCGAAAAGCGAAGGTGCGCCGCTTTCTTGCCCTCGTCCGCCGTGTCGCTGGTGTAGGCGATCATCGCAAGCGATGCCGCCTCGGTCACCAGCTCGTCCAATCGCGACCAGCGCGCCAACCATGCCTCGAGCGTCGTCGCGTCGAGCGGGGCGAGTTCCAGGTCGCGATAGAATGGCGCGAGCGTTTCCCAGGTTGCGTCGGCAAAGCCGGCGCTGGTTTCAGGCAGCGGAATCGTGGCCATCCAAAGATGATAATGCTTCGGGCGTCAGAGAATCGTCTCGGCCGTCGCGGTCACCACCCGGACGTAACGGAATGTCACCCAGCTCACCAAGATCACGATGCAACCTCCCAGAACGAATGGGGCACTGATTCCGAGCCACTGGAACGCGATGGTGCCGCCAATCGGCGCCACCACCCGCGCAATGCCCGAGAACGTCTGGGCCACGCCCATCATGGTCCCCAGCTCGGCCGCATCCACGGAGTGCGACAGCAGGGACGTCACCGCCGGAAACATCAGCGCGGTTCCGATCGGCACGAATGGAATCACCACGATCATCATCCAAACGTTCGGTACCAGCGGGTACAGGAGCATGCCGACCGCAAGCAGGATCGTCCCGACGCGCAGCGCCCCGATTTCGCCGATCCGATCGACCACTGGACCGAGGAACACCGAGCGCATCACGAACGATAGTACGCCATAGTACACGAAGAAGTAGCCGATCGTCTTCTCATTGACCGCGAACCGCGCGTGCAGCCAGAGCGCCAGAACACTTGTCAAAAGCGAGAACGCCAGCATTCCCACTCCGTAGATCCAGATCAACCGTTCGGCAATGCCGCCCGGGTTGGCCAGCACGGTCAGCGCCGCATCCCACACCGGCTTGCGCGTGACGGGTGCGTTGCTGCGCAGCGCGGGGGGGCGCGACTCCGGCAGCCAGAACCAGGCGGCGATGACATTGAGCCCGCAGAGCGCGGAGGCGAAATACCCCGGTGCTTCGCGACCGAGGCGTGCCGCCAGCGAGCCGATCGCCGGACCGATGCTCACGCCGGCGTTCGTCGCCGCCGACAGCCACCCCAGCGCCCGAGCGCGATGCTCACGCTCGACCGTGTCCGAGACATACGCCTGTGCCACGCCGGTTGTGCCGCCGCCCAGTCCCTGCACCACGCGGGATAGGAACAGCACCCACAGCGACGTGGCCATCCCGAAGACCAGGAACGCCACCGCCGACGCGAGCAAGCCGATCAATAGCGCCGGTCGCCGCCCATAGCGGTCCGACACGCGGCCCCAGACCGGAGCAGCCACCAGTTGCGCGATCGAGAACGACGCGATCAGCCAGCCGACCATTACTGGCGTCGCATTGAGTCGCAGCGCGTAGAACGGCAACAGCGGGATCACCATCAGTGAGCCCAGCATGTCGATGAAGTTGAGCCCGATCAGCACGCCAAGCTGATTGAACTGCTGTTGCTTGGTGCGGCGCCCGCCCGCGATGGCTGTCATGCGAACCGACGACTCCGTTCTGCCGCCAGGAACGCGCCCGTGCTCAACACCGTCAGCACAACGCCGTACGCCGCAGCCACGCCAAGCTCTCCCTGCCGGATGGCACCCAGAATCTCCAGTGACACGGGACGCGTGTCATACGTGTACAGGATGATCGACGTCATGAAATCTCCCAGCCCCATCACGAACGCCAGTGCAACGGCACCCGCCAGCACGGGCGCGAGCAGCGGCAGCGTCACCGTGCCGAAGGCACGCCACGGTCCCGCACCAAGCGAGGCGGCGGCCTCGTCCAGTGCCGGGTCGAGACCCCGGATCGCTGCCACGACCGGACGGCCGATCACTGGCAGCGAGCGGATCAGGTATGCGAGCGGCAGCAGCCACAACGTGCCGATCAATACGAAACGCCCCGCTGCCGGTTGCAGCACTGAAAACATGGTGGCGAGGGCGATCGCGTACACGGTCCCCGGCACGGCCCATGGCAACGCCAGCCCGCCTTCGAGCCAGCGTGACAGCGGCCGGCCGGGATCACGGGCGGTCACGCCTACCGCCAAGGCCAGCAACCCCGCTGCCGCCGCCGCAGTCGATGCCATCCACAACGAAGTGCCAAACGGACGCCAGCGCACCGGGTCGGTGATCAGGGTCAGGTAATTCCCGGCGGTCCAGGCCGTCGGGAGAGCAGTGGTGGTCCACGCTCCCTGCCGCACGAAGGACACGACCAACAGGGTGACGTGCGGCAGCAGGAGCCACAGGGTGACGCCCCACATTGCCGCGCCGATTGCCACCCGCGATCGCCGCGATCTCGTTCGCCTCGGCGCCGGTGCCAGCCCCTTCCCCGCCCCCCGCGTCGCCGCGCCGCCGAGCCGCGATGCGAGCAGCAGCGCCACCAGCGACAGTGCCACCAGCGCCAGCGTCTCGACCATCGCGATCGAAATATCCCCGTTCAGCCGAGTACTCACGATCTCCGTGGGCAGCACCCGGAACCCGCCGCCGAATACATACGGCGCCGAAAATGACGCCAGTGACGACAGCGCGGTAAGCAGCGCCCCGTTGCCGATCGCCGGCCGGAGCAATGGCAGTATCACGGTGCGCAACGCCCGCCATCGTCCCGCGCCCAGCGCCGTCGCCGCCTCGAGCAGGGCGGGATCGAACGTTGCCAGGGCGCCGCGAACCAGCAGGTAGCTGTAGACATACATCGTCGTCGCATGAATCAGCACGACGGCACCGGCGCCCTCGAAACGCCACGGCGGCGTGTCGGCGCCGGTGCTGGCCATCACGGCGCGGGCGAATATACCGCTCTCGCCATACAGAAAGAGGAATGCAACCACCCCAACCAGCGGCGGGAGCACCGCGGGGAGGGCGAGCAACGCCGAGACAATGCGGCGACCCGGAAAATCCGTCAGGCGCGTCAGCAACCCCAGCGATACGCCCAGCACGCCGGCCAGCACGACGCTGGCGAGGGCCAGCCAGAGCGAGTTCAGCGCCGCGCGCCACTCGTTCGGTTCGGCGACAAAGGCGCGCACCGCCGCGAGGGTCCATTCTCCGCCGGAACGCACGGCGTCCAGCGCCACGAGGGCCACCGGCTCCACCACCAGCCATGCGAGGACCAGCAGCAACAGTGGCGCAACGATCCGCCGCAGCACAGCGTCGCTTTTCATGACGCCCCACCGGCAATGCCATCGGCCGCCCACGCGTGCGCGCCCACTCCCGTCGGCTCCAGACGCACAGCATCGCCCTCGCGCGCCGCCGCGGGCGCCGCCGCAACCTCGATCTCGGCGCCGCCGGCAAGACGCACAGAAAAAAAAGCCGTGGCGCCGGCGAAACGGCGTCGAAGCACCGTACCGGCGATCGAGCCGTCGGTCGCGAACCGCGTGGCCTCCGGCCGAATCAGCAAGAGCACATCGCCCGTGACGTCCAGCGCAGCCCGTGCGGGCCACACTCCGCCACCGGCCTGCACCCGCGTCAGGTCGCCGTCGCGGGCGACCACCCTGCCGCGCAGGCTCGACGTGCGGCCGACAAATCCCGCGACGAAGGGCGTCGCCGGCTCGTCGTAGAGCAGCTCCGGTGCGCCGACCTGTTCGAGCCGCCCCCGATGCAGCAGCGCGATCCGGTCGGCGAGGTCGAAGGCTTCTTCCTGCTCATGCGTGACGAGCACCGTGGTGATACCGGTTCGCCGCACCAGGTCGCGCAATTCGCCGCGAGTGCGTTCGCGCAGGGAAGGATCGAGATTCGACAGCGGCTCATCCAGCAGCAGGACGCGTGGGCGCGGCGCGAGGGCGCGCGCGAGCGCCACGCGCTGCTGTTGCCCCCCCGAAAGCGCGGTCACCGCCCGCGATTCGAATCCCTTGAGATCGACCATTGCCAGCACTTCGGCCACCCGCGCATCGAGCGCCGGCCGCGGCAGGCGCTCGTTCGCCAGCCCGTACCCTACGTTCTCGCCGACGGACAGGTGCGGAAACAGTGCGTAGTGCTGAAACACCATGCCGCAGCGGCGTTCGAGGGCCGGCCGATTGGTGACGTCGTCGCCGTCGAGCAGGACGCGGCCGCTGTCGACGGGCTCGAAGCCGGCGATAAGCCTCAGCAGCGTCGTCTTGCCGCTCCCGCTCGGCCCGAGCAGCGCGACCAGTTCGCCCTCGGCGATCTCGAGCGAGACATCGGACACTACCGCGGTGGTGTCGAACCGCTTCGCCAGCCCCGCAAGCCGCACCGTGCTCATCGCGTCACCGCCGCTCGCCCGGTGCCGCGAACCCGGTGGTCCCAGTATCGCATCCACGCGCTGCCATTGCGGGCCACCATCCCCCAGTCCATTGGCGCCGTCACCATGCGGCGATCCACATCGGCGACCCACGCCGGGATGCGTTCGAGCGGCAGGTCCGTGCGGGCGGGCAGGCGCCAGCTCTTTTGCGCGGTGAGGATCTGTGCGTCCACGCTGCCGACGAAGTCGATGAAGCGTTCGGCGGCGCGGCGGTGCTTCGTGCCCTTGACGATCGCGATGGCATCATCGATCACCGGCGTCCCACTCCGCGGAAACGTGTAGCTGAACGGCATTCCCTCGCTGCGCCAGATCAGCATGTCCGGCAGGTCCCAGAGCGTCACGGTGCCCTCGCCGCGCGCCAGCTTTTGTGCGAGAATGGCGGGGTTGAGCGCGTAGGTCCGGGTCTGGGCATCGAGCCGGCGCAACCAGGCCATGCCTTGTGCGGTGTCGCCGGTCGCTTGCATGCTGCGCATCAGGATCAGTCCCCAGATGGCGCGCATCGTGCCGCTCGCGATCGGATCGCGGATCAGTACCTGGTCGTGCCATCGGGGCTGCAGGATGTCGTCCCAGTCCTGTGGCGCCTCCTCCGGCTTGATCACGTTCGCGTTGAACGCGATCACGGCCGGCGTGCGATAGACCGGCCAGTACATGTCGTTCGGCCCGACCCCGCCGGAGTCAACGCTGCGCCACCAGCTGGGCCGGTAGGGTTCGATCAGCCCGTCGGCGATCCCGGCATCGAACAATGTCGTCGGGCCGCCGAACCACACGTCCGCGACCGGATTCGGCTTCTCGAAGCGCAGGCGGTCGACAATGTCCTCGCTCCCCATGTCGAGCCAGCGAACGTCGATGTCGGGATTCGCCGCCTCGAACGTTCGCTCCAGCAGTTCGAGCTGCTCTCGTCCATGTGGCGAATACAGGGTGAGATGTTCGCGGTGGTCGGGGGTACAGGAGGTGAGGCAGCACAGCGCACCGAACAGCGATGTCATCCTGAGCGGAGCGAGCACGAAGCGGTCGCGCCGTCGAAGGACCTCGGTTCGGTACGCCACGCCGCATGTTGCCCGCGGAACCGAGGTCCTTCGACTCCGCGCGGCCGATGGCCGCGCTCCGCTCAGGATGACATCGCTAATGCGGTGACCCCGTCCGCGTTCCCTCCCGCACAGCCAGCAGGTTCGCGAACAAGCGCCACGCGCCCGGCACGATCGCGGGCAGCTGTCGATGAAATGCGAGCCCGGTATACACCGTCGTGCCCTTGCCGACCCTGGCAATCAGCAGACCGCCCTCGCGCGCCACGTCGCCGGAGTCGTGCGTTTCGAGAATCGGCGTCCAGGCGGGATCCCATGTGGCCGGGAAGTCGAGTCCGCGCTCCTGCACCCAACCGTCGAAGTCGCGCGCGCCAATGGGATTTGGCCAGCGCAGTACTGGATGATTGGGCACCAGCAGCTTGACCGGCGCCTCCTCATCGGTGACGCGGTTCTGCGTCGGCGCACCGATGTTGAGCGGCCGGGGCGCGAATCCGCCGCGTACGTACGGGGTTTGCTGGTATTGCACGATCAGTGTCCCACCGGCTTCGAGCCATCGCATCAGGCGCGGGTGCGCCCGCACGAGTGATTCGTCCACCTCGTAGGCTCGCGGCCCGATCACGATCACCTTGAACTGGGCTAGCGGTGCGCGCTCGAGCGCATCGCCGGTGAGCATCGTCACCGCCAGGCCGGCGTTCACCATCGCCTCGGGGACCATGTCGCCGCCACCTCGCACATACCCGATGGCAGTGGCCGGCCCAAATTCCACATCCGCCACCACTACGTTGGCCTGTGCCGCGGTGACCAGGTTGCGATCACGAACGTGCGGGTACCGGATCCGGTAGAGCCCCGTGTCCAACGTGTCGTTGCCGGCGACGACCCGGGCCGTGATCCGGTATCGATCGAGCAGGACATTGACCGGTGCCGTCACCGTAAATGTGACGAACGTGCGCTCTCCTTCGTGGGTGAACTGCACTCGCTGCGGCGGCCCCGTGGCCCATCCGGGAGGCACCGTCAAAGACACCGTGGCATCCGTCGAGTCGCGCGCAAGGTGTTCAAGGGCCACCCGGAACTGGCGGCGCCGCATTCCCGACGGCCACAACAGCCGACTCGGCTGAAGATCGACGGCAATCGGCTGGACGATCATCACTGGCCGCCGCACTTCGCCCAGCACCCCATCGCGGAACCGGCCCGCAACTTCGCGAGTTACGACGTGCGGCTCGCGGAGCGCGTTCGTGTGAGGCACGCTCACCTGGAACAACGCCTCCAGTGGCGGTGCGGACGGCTCGCCCCATATCCCAGGCGGGCCGCTCCACTGGTACATGCCGGCGCGCCGCGGCTGCTGCAAGTAGTAGGGCGCAGTCGGCTGCGCGCCGTGTAACACCGTCGCCGTCGCCTGGCAGGTGAGCATCGCACCGGGAGGGAGCGCGCGCGGCTGCGACGGGCAATCGTCGGTCCGGAAGCTGAAGCCGTCGTGCGCCACCATCTCGATTCCGACCGCAACGGTGTCGCGCCCGGCGTTCCATGCGCGCAGCGTCACCGGCAGCACCTGGCCGGGCGTCACCTCGTCGTCGTTGGTCGTCGCGTCGAGCACGACACCGGCCTCGATCAGCGCGGCTTCGACGGCGTGCGCATCGTCGCGGTTTGGTTCGGTATTCGTGATCCCCGCGAACAGCGAATCGTCGCTGCCGGTGACGCCCGGAACACGGTCGATCAGCCGCACGCTCGCCCCGAACTGGGATCCCAGCTCCTCGAGGTTGCCCTGGTTCTGCGACCGATGCTGCGACCTGCTGCGCACCGCGATCTGATGCAGCGAAAGTCCCGTGGCCGGATCGAGCACGCCGCCGTCGAACCGGAGCGAGCCCGGCGCGGGCTGTCCGTAGCCGCCGCGATAGAGCTTCGAAGGTTGCCAGGCCGCGAGGTGCTCCTGCGTGAGCAGTTCGGGAAATCGCTCTGGATCGCCGGCGGCGTGATACGCCTCGGGTGCGAGGATGCCCGACGCCTGATGGTGCCCGTGACCGTCGGCCGGGGTGCCCGACCAGATGGAAATAATCACCTGCGGGCGGAACCGCCGGATCACCCGCACCATGTCCTTCAGCACCGAATCGCGATTCCAGAAGCGGAAGGTTTCCTCCGCCGTCTTCGAAAACCCGAAGTCGAACGCCCGGGTGAAGAACTGGCGCCCGCCATCGATGCGTCGCGCGGCCGCAAGCTCCTCGGTGCGCAGCACGCCGAGCGCCTCGCCCAACTCGGGCCCGATCAAGTTCTGCCCGCCGTCACCACGCGTCAGCGACAGGTAGGCGGTTTCGATCCCGTGCCCGCGAGCGAGAATGGTGAGCAACTCGGTGTTCTCGTCATCGGGGTGCGCGCCGATCATCAAGACCCGGCGCCAGTTGCCGGCGAGACGGCGCTCCTGCGCCAAGCGTGCAAGGCCACCGGTGCCGGCACCACCGGTCTGGGCAGGGAGGCCGGACGGCACCCCGGACGCCAGAAGCGAGAGCGCAAGAGCGGTGACGATGAACCGCCTGGAACCCGAAGCGCGCATCCCGAGGCAGAGTAGGTGGAACCGGTCGCTCATGGGTCCTGCGGCGGTTGTGGCGGTGAGTCTTCGGGTGAGTCGCGGGGCGCAGGCTTCCGGTCACGGCCAACGGCAAAGGCGAGAATGAAGGCGATCAGCGCGGCGAGCAGCAGCGTCTCCCCCGCACCACCGCCGGTGCCATGCAGCAGGAGCAGCATGCCGACGGACACAGTGACCGTCCCGATGCCGCGCAGCACTTCTTCCAGGTTGCGCCAATGGGTCTTGATGCTCCAGTGAATCGCACCAACGAGGCCGACAACGCCGAGCGCCAGGATGCCCCACCAGATCCAGATCCAATAGCGCCTGCCGATCATCAGCGACCTTGGGATGGGGGACAAGCTGCTTTGGCGGCGGAGACTGCTGAAACGGTAGCGCGCGGCGTGACCGGGGCCAAGGGGGTCACGGGCGCACGTCCCTGAGCGAGGCGAAGGTATAGATCCCCGTCCCGTGCCCGTCGCTCCATCGGATCCGCAGCCCATATGCCCCGACCAGCTCCAGCGACTCGGCCCGGATGTCCTCCGGTACGGTCGACGGATCGAGCGTCCGGCGGCCCGACATCTCGTCCACGCATGCGGCACACGGACAGGCCAGGCGCAGCATTCGGGCGGGAAGATGCACCAGATCGCCGGCGCCGTCCCAGTCGATTTCGATGCTGGTCGACCGGCGCCGAATCGCCCTCGGCACACGCTTATCTTGTGAAGGCATGACGGAATCTTACCCCGGGAGCGGATCCAGATGAGCCACCCCGACGCCATCCAGGCGCGGAGCATTCTCCAAGTGGGCGGCCGCGACGTCACCATCTACTCCCTCGAAGCACTCGAACAATCCGGAGCGACTCGCCTCGACCGGCTGCCGTTCTCGATCCGGGCCCTGCTCGAGAACGTGTTGCGACACCTGGGCCACGGGTTCGTCACGGAAGCGCATGTCCGGGCCTTGGCCGGATGGACCCCATCGGCGGCCGGCAGCGGCGAGATTCCCTTCCTGCCTGCCCGCGTGGTGCTGCAGGATTTCACCGGCGTGCCATGCGTGGTCGATCTCGCGGCGATGCGAGACGCAATGGCCGAGATGGGCGGCGATCCCGCGCGTATCAACCCGGTCGTGCCCTGCGATCTGGTCATCGATCACTCGGTGCAGGTCGATCACTATGGCAGCGCGGAAGCGTTCAAGCTCAATGTGGCGCTGGAATTCGACCGCAACGCCGAGCGCTACCAACTGCTCAAGTTCGCCCAGCACGCGTTCGAAAACTTCCGCGTCGTTCCGCCGGGCACCGGCATCGTGCATCAGGTCAACCTCGAATACCTGTCGCCATGCGTGCAGGTTCGCGAGCAGTATGGCGCGCTGACGGCGTACCCCGACACTCTCGTCGGCACCGATTCGCACACGACCATGATCAATGGCCTGGGCGTGCTGGGCTGGGGCGTCGGTGGGATCGAGGCCGAGGCCGTGATGCTCGGCCAGCCATACTTCATGCTGATGCCACAGGTCGTCGGCATGAAGCTCACCGGCAAGTTGCCCAGTGGCTGCACCGCCACTGACCTCGTGCTCACCGTGACGCAGATGCTCCGCAAGTTCGGCGTGGTCGACAAGTTCGTGGAATTTTACGGCCCGGGCCTGGCCGACCTTCCCGTCGCCGATCGGGCCACGATCGCCAACATGTCGCCGGAGTACGGGGCGACCTGCGGGTTCTTCCCGGTGGACGCCGGGACGCTGCGCTATCTCGAGCAGACCGGCCGCGATCCGGAGCAGGTCGCGCTGGTCGAGCAGTATTGTCGGGCGCAGCGGCTGTTCCATACCGCCGATGCCCCCGACCCGGTGTTCAACGCCACCTTGCAGCTCGACCTGTCGACCGTGGTACCGAGCGTGGCCGGACCCAAGCGGCCGCAGGATCTGGTGCGACTCACCGAGCTGCGGAGCAACTTCGCCCGGAATCTTCCCGACCTGATGCACGCGACCGTCCCCGCCGCGCGTCGCGAGCAGGCGCAGGCGGCATTGCAGCGCTGGAACGGCGAGGGGGGCGCACCTCCGACCGAGCGCCCCGGGACCACCGACGACTATCCGCTCGAAATCGAGGGTCAGGTGCACCAGCTGCACGACGGCTCAGTCGTCATCGCGGCAATCACTTCGTGCACGAACACGTCCAACCCATCGGTCATGGTGGGCGCGGGATTGCTCGCGCGCAAGGCCGCCGCAAAGGGGCTGCGGGCCAAGCCATGGGTCAAGACGTCGATGGCACCTGGTTCGCGCGTGGTCACCGACTATCTCCGCCGCGCTGGTCTCGAAAAGGATCTCGATGCCCTGGGCTTCCAGACCGTGGGGTACGGCTGCACCACCTGCATCGGCAACAGCGGGCCGCTGCCAACGCCGGTCGCCACGGCCATCGACGAGCACTCATTGGTGACTGCGGCGGTCCTTTCGGGCAACCGCAACTTCGAGGCACGCGTGCACCCGCAGGTGCGCGCCAACTATCTCATGTCGCCCATGCTGGTCGTGGCCTATGCGCTCCTTGGCCGCGTTGACGCCGACATCGACCGGACGCCGCTCGGCACCGACGACCGTGGCGAGCCGGTGTTCCTGCGCGACCTCTGGCCCACTCCCACGGAGATCGCCGAGACCATGAGCGCGTGCCTCGGCCCCGATCTCTTCCGGCGGCAGTACGGTGCGGTGTTCGATGGTGACGACGAATGGCGCGCGCTCGCGGTCCCACAGGGCTCGCGCTTCGCGTGGGATCCCGACAGCACGTACGTCCGCAACCCGCCGTTCTTCGCCGGCCTTGCGCCGGAACCATCGCCGCTCGGCGACATCACCGGTGCGCGTGTGCTGGCCGTGCTCGGCGACTCGGTGACGACGGATCACATCTCGCCGGCCGGCGCGATCCCGAAGAATGGGCCGGCGGCGAAGTACCTGCGCGAGCACGGCGTCGAGCAGCCCGACTGGAACACGTTCGGCGCGCGCCGAGGCAATCACGAAGTGATGATGCGCGGCACCTTCGGCAACGTCCGAATCAAGAACCGCCTGGTTCCCGACAAGGAAGGCAACTGGACCATCCACCTGCCGTCGGGCGAGGTCACGAGCATCTACGACGCGGCGATGAAGTACGCGGAGACACGGACACCGCTCGTGCTGCTGGTCGGAAAGGAATACGGCACCGGCTCGTCACGCGACTGGGCCGCCAAAGGCGCCGTGCTTCTGGGCGTGAAGGCGGTGATCGCCGAGAGCTACGAGCGGATTCACCGGTCGAACCTCGTCGGCATGGGCGTGCTCCCGCTCGCGTTCCCGGCGGGACAGACGGCGGAGACGCTGGGCCTGAGTGGCCGCGAGATCATCGACATCAGCGGTATTGGTCGGGGTGTGGTTCCCAGCGGCGAACTCACGGTCACCGCAACGGATCCGGAGACTGCCAAGGTGACAAAGTTTGCCGCCATCGTCCGGCTCAACTCGGCCGTGGAGGTCGAGTATCTGGCGCACGGCGGTATCTTGCAGCGCGTGCTACGGATGTTTGCGCAACATGGAACCGCAAAACGTGAGAAATGAGAGGTAAAAGGGGGGACTCCACCTGAAGCGGCGTCCCCCTATTGCGTCCTACATTCTACGTCCCACGTGTCAGCGCTTCACAAACACCAGCGTCGCCGCGCCCATCGCCTTCCCGTTGTAACTCGCCTCACGGCGAATTCGCAGCGTTTTCCCGTCGGGCGCCAGCGTCCAGGTGTCGGTCTGGACCAGGTCGCCGCCGTCGGGCTTGCTCGTGGTGTGAACCACCAGCGCGCCGCTGTCCCACGATGCGAGGCTGGTCGCCTCGGTCTCGGTCCCGACCAGGCGAAGGGTGTTTGTCAGGGCTTCTTGACGTAGGTCAGCGTACCCGAACCAACCTCCTGGCCCATGGCGGTCACCGAGCGAGCCGTTACGAGCGTCTTCCCGTCGGCGCCCAGCGTCCACCGGTCGAGCTGCTCGACGTCGGTGCCCTGGAACGTGAGCGTCGATCGGATCACCAGTGACCCGTTGTCCCATGAGAGCACGCTCGTGACCTGAACGTCCTCGCCGTTGACGGGCATGGTGTTCTGCCAGGGTTTGCCGTCAATACCAAACACTCCGTGCGTCTTGATGACGCCCATCTCGGCGGTGGACGCCTCACGGTCCAGCGTCACGGTGTCACCGTGCTGCACGATAGTGCTGGTTGCCGAGGTGGGAGCCCCGAGCTGCCCGCTGACCACGTTCTTGCTGGAATCCAGCACCCATGTGCCGGTGAAATTCGCGTGCGCAGCCTGCGCGTGCACGTTCGAAGCCGCCATCGCATACATCACGGCAGCGCTGGTAATCGAGCGGGTCATGAGTCGCATTATGCCACCAGGTCCTTGAGCTTTTCGCCCGTTTCGCCTTCGCGCAGCCGCACCAGCGCGCGGTCGCGCAGCTGGCGGATCCGCTCGCGCGTCACACCCATCATGCGGCCGATTTCCTCAAGCGTACGCGGCTGCCCGTCGTCAAGGCCAAAATACAGTCGCAACACCTTCGCGTCGCGCGGCGGCAGCGAATCGAGCGCCGCCTCGATGTCCGCACTCTGCGAGTTCGCCATCGTGTGCGCATCGGTCTGTTCCTGCTCGGCCAGCGCGAAACGCTCCATCCGCTCGTTGCCGTCGCCTTCGCGCGTCGGGTGATCCAGCCGCACGGCCTCGGTATTCAATGACGAGAGCGAACGCACCGCTTCCTCGGTCAGGCCGGTCGCACGCGCCAGTTCGTCGGTCGTGGGCATCCGGCCGAGCTTTTCCTTGAGCAGCGTCGTGGTCTTGCCAAGTCGTGACAGATCGGCGGTCCGGTTGAGGGGCACGCGGACCGGCCGGCCGTGCCGCGCGATCGCCGCCTGCACAGCCTGGCGAATCCACCAGACGGCGTACGAGATGAACTTGACGCCACGATCCGGATCGAATTTCCGGGCGGCGGTCATCAGGCCCAGGTTGCCCTCGCCAATCAGGTCGACCAGCGGCACACCACGGTTCTGGAACTTCTTCGCCACCGAGACCACGAAACGCACGTTGTGGCGCGCCAGCCGCTCCTGGGCCAGAATGTCGCCCTGGAAGGCCCGGCGTGCGAGCGCCATCTCCTCCTCACGGTTGAGCAGCGGGACGCGCGAGATCTCGTCCAGATACAAATCGAGACTCTCGCGACCCTCGTCAACCGCCCGCGCGATCTGCGCCGGACGGAGCGACCGCCGCTTCCCGCGAGCACGAATGGTCACGTCCGAACTCCTATCCCTCGATCTCGTTCCCCGGCAATCGGCCCCGAGCCGGTTCGCCTGACGAGCATTGTCCGCATCTCAGCGACGCCCAAAATAACGTCCGTTGGTGCTTTATGCAAGTACAGTTGTAATTGCCTGTGAAACATTGGTTTACATCGTCAGCGTATGCGTGAAACACACCGCGGACGCCCAAAAGTCTTCCTATCCATACGCGGCGGCGCCCCGCGACGTTCCCGTTTTGACGGAATCATGACGGAGGGCCGCCGGAAGGCCTGCTTTGCTTAAGGACGTTCAAGAGGGGCAAAAGGTCACGACGGCCTCGGCCTAGACCGCTTTCACCTCATTCACCAGCCGGGTCAGCGACGCCTTGGCGTCACCGAACAGCATCGCCGTCTTCGGCTCATAGAAGAGCGCGTTCTCGATACCGGCGAACCCCGTGTTCATGCTTCGCTTGAGGACGATCACGCTGTGCGCCCGGTCGACGTTGAGAATCGGCATGCCGTAGATCGGTGAGGCCGGATCGGTTCGCGCTGCCGGGTTGACCACGTCGTTGGCTCCGACGACCAGCGCCACGTCGCACTGGTCGAACTGTGGATTGATTTCCTCCATGTCGAGCAACTTGTCGTACGGCACGTTGGCCTCGGCCAGCAGCACGTTCATGTGCCCCGGCATCCGGCCCGCGACCGGATGAATCGCGTACTTGACCTCGCCGCCGCGCTTCTCGATCTGCTCGGCGAGCTCCTGCACCACGTGTTGCGCCTGGGCCACCGCGAGCCCGTATCCGGGGACCACGATCACCCGCGATGCGTAGGCCAGTTGCACCGCCGCGTCCTCCGGCGAAATACTGCGCACCGTGAGACCGGTGGCCGATGCCGCGGCCGGCGCGGCCGTCTCACCGCCGAACGCCCCGAAAATGACGTTGCCGAATGACCGGTTCATCGCCTTCGACATCAGGATCGACAGGAGCAAGCCGGACGCGCCGTTCAGCGCCCCCGCGATAATCAGCACGTTGTTGCCGATCGCAAAGCCGGTCGCGGCAGCTGCCAGGCCGGCGTACGAGTTGAGCAGCGACACGACGACCGGCATGTCGGCGCCGCCGATGGGCAGCACCAGCAGCACGCCGATCAGGAGCGCCAAGCCGAGCATACCCCAGAAGGCCAGCGGGTTGGCCGGATTCACGATCAGCCAGCCGAACAGTCCCAGCGTCGCCGCGAGCAGTCCCATGCTGGTGGCGTTCTGCAGCGGCCAGGTCACCGGTTTGCCCGGCAGGAGCTCCTGCAGCTTGCCGAACGCCATGAGCGAGCCGGTCACGGTGAGCGCACCGAACAGCGTCTCGAATCCGAGTGCGGTCATCGTGCCGCGCCCGATCCCGGCCCCGAAGCCGTGCACCACCCACTCGTTGACGCCGACCAGCGTCGCCGCGAGTGCGCCGAATCCGTGCGAAATCGCGATCTGTTGTGGCATTGCGGTCATCGGCACCTTGGTGCCGAGCGGGATACCGATCAGCGTGCCGACGACCAGGCCGACGATGATCCATTGATAGGTGACGATGCCCTGGTTGGCGAGCGTGCCGACGATCGCGAGCAGCATGCCGACCGCTGCCTGGTTCATGCCACGCCGCGCCTTGTCCGGGTGCGACAGCGACCGCAGTCCGAGAATGAAGAACACCGATGCCGCGAGATAGGCGGCCTGAATCAGCAAGTCGCGCAGAGTCACTTCGACGCGCCCGGCTTGCCACGGCGGAACATCTTGAGCATGCGGTCGGTGATGACGAACCCGCCGACCACGTTGATCATGGCACAAGTGACCGCGATGCAGCCGAGAATGTTGCTGATGTGACGATCGCCGGACCCGGCGGCCACCAGCGATCCCACCAGCGATATGCCCGAGATCGCATTGGTCGCCGACATCAACGGCGTGTGCAGCAGCGACGGCACTCGGCTGATCACCTGGAAGCCGACGAACGCGGCAAGGACGAACACGTAGAGCTGGATGACGGTGGTTGCGGTCATTCGTGCTTTCCTGTCGTTGAGAAGGGCCTCAGACCTCAAGCCTCAAACACATCGCCTTCACGATCTCATCCTGCATGTCCAGCACGAGCTTGCCGTCCTTGCGCAGGTACTCGAGCAACGTCTGGACATTGCGGGAAAACATCTGCGACGCGTGTAGCGGCATCGTGCTTGGCAGGTTGAGTGGCCCGATGATCGTCACCCCGTGGTGCTCGATTGTTTCTCCCGGACGGGTCAGCTCGCAGTTGCCGCCCGTCTCGGCCGCGACGTCGACGATGACCGAGCCGGCCTTCATCCGCTCCACCATCGCCGCGGTGATGAGCCGCGGCGCCGGCTTGCCCGGAATCGCCGCGGTGGAGATGACCAGGTCCATCGCGCCAATGGCGGCCGCAATGGCTGCGAGCACCCGGTGTTGCTGGTCGTCCGCCAGTTCCTTGGCGTAGCCGCCCGCGGTCGCCGCCTGCTCGGCGACCGCCTCCGGCGCGAGAAACTTTGCGCCCAAGGAGAGCACCTCGTCCGCCGCCGCGGGCCGGACGTCAAAGCCGGTGATCACGCCACCCAGGCGCCGCGAGGTTGCAATCGCCTGCAGTCCGGCGACGCCCGCGCCGAGCACCAGAACTTTCGCGGGCACGAGCGACCCGGCGGCGGTGGTGAGCATCGGAAGGAAGCGCGCCAGCGATGACGCTCCAATCAGCGCGGCCTTGTAGCCGGCGACGGTGGCCTGCGAGGAGAGCACGTCCATCGATTGCGCCCGCGTCGTGCGTGGCACGCGTTCCAGCGCCAGCAATGTGACATGATGGGCCACGAGCGTATCGAGCGACGCTGATGGCTCCCGCGTCGCTAGTGCGACGATGATCGCACCGCTGGGGAAGATCGCGAGTTCAACATCAGTGGGACGTTGCACCTTGCAGACGATCTCGGCGGCGGCCGCCGCGCGAGCGTCGCCGAGTGTCGCGCCGGCCGCCGCGTAGGCCTCGTCGCCGAACCAGGCCGCGGCGCCGGCGCCGCGTTCAACGGTGACGGTGTCACCCGCCTTGACCAACCGCGCGATTGAATCCGGCACCAGCGCTACCCGGCGTTCCCGGGCACCTGTTTCCTTGAGCACTCCGATGTGCATCGTGCGTCTACTCCGCGATCCGAGGCGCTGCCAACCTATCGCGATCCTGCCCAGGTTTGAACTGTCGCGAGTGAAGTTTGGATTAAGATAGGATGAAACGCCCGGCCAGGTGGACTTTCACATCGGCCGGCGACAGGTTGAGCCGATGCGGCAGACAGCCAGCGCGTTCGCACCGGGCTCGATCGGCAATGTCGGGCCGGGCCTGGACATCCTCGGTCTCGCGGTTGCCGGCCGCGGTGATACCGTCACGTTGACGCTCGGCGACGGTGGCGGGATTGTCGTCGCGGACCCCGGCCATCGTGAGCTGCCCACCAATCCGCGACGTCACACCGCGGCGATCGCCGCGCAGGCGGTCTTCGCGACGATCGGGTTCACGTCCGGCGTGTCGCTGCGCCTGCAGAAGGGGCTGCCGCTCTCGGGTGGCCAGGGCGGCAGCGCCGCATCGGCCGTCGCGGGCGCGGTTGCCGCCGATCATCTCTGCGACGCCCGGCTGGACGCTGCCACATTGCTGCAATGCGCCCTCACCGCGGAAGACGCCGTCGCCGGCCGCCACGCCGACAACCTCGCACCGTCGTTGCTCGGCGGATTGGTGCTGGTGCGATCGCTCGAGCCGATGGACGCAATCCGGCTGCCGGTGCCGATGGGCCTGCGCATCATCCTGGTGCACCCCAACCAGCAATTGCACACCCGTGATGCGCGCCGAGTGCTGCCCGGCTCGGTTGCGCTCGGCGTCGCGCTCGCCCAGGCGGCCAATGTCGCGGCGATGGTTGCGGGAGCGTGCCTCGACGATGCTGCGTTGTTCGGTCGCGCGCTCGACGATCGCATCGCCGAACCCGCACGCGCCGGCCTGCTGCCCGGGTTTACCGCAGCCAAACGCGCGGCGCTCGACGCCGGCGCAATCGCCTGTTCGATCAGCGGCGCGGGGCCAACGGCGTTCGCGCTGACGGTCGACGACGGGACGGCGGCGAGCATCGCGCACGCGATGGTGACCGCGTACGCGGCCGAGGGCGTGGCGGCAGAGGCCAGAATCGCGGACGTCGACCTCCAGGGCGCGAGGATCGTCTGACCGCGCGACTGAGCTGGCAGCGCTGCGATGAGTGCAGCCACGAACTCGACGAGCTCGATCCGGCCCAGCGGTGCCCCGCATGCGACGGAATGCTCGCCGTCATTCACACTCCACCTCGCGGCGACGGCACTGCGTTACGCGCACGACTCGCCGAGGACCGCTCGCCATCCGGCGTCTGGCGGTTCGGGGAACTGGTCCTGCCGAGTGCGGTTGCGGTCGCGGTGTCGCACCCCGAGGGGAACACACCGCTCCTGTCGCGCTCGGCGCTCAGCGCCTGGACCAGCATTGATGGCCTGCGCCTCAAGCATGAGGGGCACAATCCCACCGGGTCGTTCAAGGATCGCGGCATGACCGTGGCGATGACCCAGGCGAAGCGCATCGGCGCGCGGGCCGTCGCCTGTGCGTCAACCGGAAACACGTCGGCATCGCTCGCGGCCTACGCCGCGCACGCGGGCATCCCGGCGTTCGCGCTGGTGCCCGATGGTCAGGTGACCACGGGCAAGCTGGCGCAGACGCTGGCCTACGGTGCCCGCACCCTGCTGGTCGACGGCGATTTCGATACGTGCTTGCGATTGCTGCAGGAGGCAAGTGCGGAACTCGGGGTCCACCTGCTGAACTCGATCAATCCATTCCGCCTCGAAGGACAGAAGACCATCGTCTTTGAGCTGCTCCAGCAACTGGAGTGGCAGGCGCCAGACTGGATCGTCCTGCCGGCCGGCAACCTCGGGAACACCGCCGCTTTCGGCAAGGCGATCGACGAAGCGATCGCGTGGGGCCTGATCGACCGCAGGCCACGGCTGGCCGCCGTGCAAGCGGCGGGAGCCGCACCGTTCGCGGCGGCGTTCGCGCGCAACTTTGACCGGCTCGACAGTGTGCAGGCAACGACAATCGCCAGCGCGATCAGGATCGGCGCGCCGGCGTCATATCAGCGAGCCGTTCGCGCCATCCGGTCGACCAACGGCGTGGTGCTGTCGGTGACAGACGCCGAGATCCTCGCTGCAAAGGTCGCGATCGACCGCGCCGGGGTGGGATGCGAACCCGCGAGCGCCGCATCACTGGCCGGCGCGCGAAAGCTGCGGAGCGATGGCGTCATCCAGCCGAAAGACGTCGTCATCGCAATCCTCACCGGACACATCCTCAAGGACCCCGGCATCCTGCAGGAGATCCACGGCCCCGTGTCCATCGCACCGGCACTGGCGAATCCGCCGGTGCGCGTCGCCGCAAGTATCGCAGCGATTCGCGCCCAGCTGAAATCGCCGCCGAGCTGCTGACCCGGCATGAGCGTGTTGGCTGTCGTGGTCTACGTGTCCCGATGTGAGCCGAGATGGAGGACGCGGGTGACGGATCTCGCGATCATGAGCTCCTCGTCGGTGCGGATGACTCGTACCCTGGTGCGACCGGTGTCCGGAGAAATCAGAGGTGCATTCTTCGCATTACGCTTCTGATCAAGTTCAATGCCGAGGAAGCTCAGCCCCTCACAGATACGCGCGCGGACACGCGGCGCGTTTTCCCCGATGCCACCGGCGAAAACGAGCGTGTCCAATCCGCCGAGCACCGCGGTGAACGAGCCGATCCACTTTTTCGACTGATAGCAGAACAGTGCAATGGCTTCCGCCGCCCGCACGTCGTGGGCTTCCCGCGCGAGCAGGTCCCGCATGTCAGAGCTGGTCTCCGAAACGCCAAGCAGCCCGGATTCATGATTCACCATCTGTTGAAATCGCGCGGCAGTCGTGTGCTCGGTGCGCGCCAGGTAGTAAACCAGGCCGGGATCCAGGTCTCCCGTGCGGGTGCTCATCACCAATCCTGCCGTGGGTGTGAAGCCCATGCTGGTGTCGATGCTCTTGCCGTGGCGCACAGCGGCCAGGCTGGCGCCGTTGCCGAGGTGGGCGAGGATCACACGGCCCTGCGTGGCTGCCGGATCGAGGCGGCCAAGTTCCTCCATCAAATAGGTGTAGGAGAGGCCGTGAAAACCGTAGCGCTCGACGCCCTTTGCCGCAAAGCGACGCGGGATCGGCAGTAATTTCGCGACCCGGGGCATGGTGCGGTGAAAGGCGGTGTCAAAGCACATCACCTGGGGCAGCTTTGGATGCCGCTGCCTGAACGCCTCGATCAACCCGATTTCACGTGGCAGGTGGTCGGGGGCGTACGGCGTGATGCGGTGCAGTTCCGCGAGGAGCTTGGGCGTGACCCGCTCCGGCTCGGAATGCTTCATGCCATGCACCACGCGGTGTCCCACGGCCTTGACTGACGCAAAGACGGGTTGCGCCTCAAGCCAGTCCAGCAGAAAACCCACCGCTGTGCGGTGATTGGCGGCGACAAGGTGACGGGGAGCCTGCGATTCTCCAGCTGGATTGTTGACGATAAAATTCGTGCCACTCAAGCCGATGCGATCGATCCTCCCGTCGAGCCGTCGCCGCGGCGTTTCGCCTGCCTCATACACCGCAAACCGGATGCTCGACGAGCCGCCGTTGATCGTCAGGATGGATGGCGTGGTCACGCGGTCGTCCGACCTTGCGTGGGGTTATGCCAGCCGCTGGGCGCCGCAATGAGCGTGTCGGCCTGTCGGGGCCCCCAGCTGCCGCGTTTGTACGGGAGAGCCCGGGGATGCCGCTTGAGAACCGGGTCGACCACGACCCACGCGGCCTCGACCGCGTCCTCTCGAGTGAAGAGCGCCCCATCCCCGATCATGGCATCGCTCAGCAGGCGCTCGTAGGGGGCTTCCGCCCCCAGAAGCTCCTCTATCATGTAGAGCTCCCGTTGATCTCCGACGAACTCCTTGCCCGGGTGCTTGACGCGGGCGGCCAGAGCGACCGCCGTGTCCGGTGAGAGTCGGAAGCGCAGGTAGTTCGCCTGGCCGGCCGGCGGAGCCGAGTCGGCGAACAGCCTGGCGGGCGGCGGCTTCAGCTCGACCAGCACCTCGGCCGCCGTTTCAGGGAGGCACTTTCCGGAACGCAGGTACCATGGCACCCCATCCCACCGCCATGAGTCGACGAAGAGTCGCATCGCGCAGAATGTCTCGACGTCGGAGGTCCTCGCGACGTCCCGTTCGTTCCGATAGCCAATGTATTGACCGCGCACCAGATCGCGCCGCGTGAGCGGCCGCATGGCTTCGAAGACCTTGGCCTTCTCGCTGTGGACGGCTCCGTAGCCCCGATACGCAGGCGGTTCCATCGCCAGCAACGCGACGATCTGGAACAGATGGTTCTGGACCACGTCCCGCAGGCAGCCCGCCGTTTCATAGAACGCGCCGCGGCCGTTCACTCCAAACTTCTCGGCCAGCGTGATCTGGACGCTCGCGACGTAGTTGCGGTTCCAGATCGGCTCGAGGAAGGAATTGGCAAAGCGGAAGTAGAGGATGTTCATGATCGCCTCCTTCCCCAGGAAATGGTCGATCCGGAAGATCGCGTCTTCGGGGAACACCGCTCGCGCAACGCTGTTGAGCCGGCGCGCGGAGGCCAGATCACGTCCGAATGGTTTTTCGACGATGACGCGCGCCTGGTCCGCCAGCCCGGCGGCCGCCAGCCCCTTGATCACCGTCGCGAAGAGCGCGGGGGGGATGGCGAGGTAGTGCGCGGGGCGTCGCGCCTTCCCCAATGCATGCTTGAGCGCCGCGAAGGTCTCCGCGTTGTTGTAGTCTCCCGACACATATCGAAGGAGGGACAAGAGGCGGCTGAGCGTACGCCGCTCCACGACGGCGCCCGACCGCCTGATGCTGTCGGTCGCCCGCTCGCGAAGTTGCGCCACGCTCCATGGCGTGGATGCGACTCCGACGACGGGGACGGTAAGGACACCCCGTTTGACCATTGCGTAGAGGGCGGGGAAAATCATCTTGTGGGCGAGGTCACCCGTTACACCGAACAGCACCAGCGCATCCGACGGCGCCGGGTGGTTATTCATCTTGCCCATCTGACGCTCTCCGTGTGAACGAACGGATTCATCATCCGTGTGCGGCGCCCCGCGGCTCCGAAGCGAGCGCCTTATCGACAATCGCCTGCGCCTCCGCCACGATTCGGTCCAGGTGTTCCTTTCCCCGGAAACTCTCGGCGTAAATCTTATAGATATCTTCGGTGCCCGACGGCCGAGCGGCGAACCAGCCGGTCGCGGCAGCGACCTTCACGCCGCCGATCGGCGCGTGGTTACCGGGGGCTTCACTGATGATGCTCTGCACCTTCTCCCCAGCCAGTTCGACGCATTGCACGTGCTGCGGCGAGAGCGCCGCCAGTCGCTTCTTCTGTTCGGCGGTCGCGGGCGCCTCGACCCGATCGTAGACCGGCTCACCGAATTCACGCGTCAACCCCGCGTAGATCTCCCCCGGGTCACGGCCCGCCCGCGCCGTGATCTCGGCCGCGAGCAACCCCGGGATGATGCCATCCTTATCCGTCGTCCACGCCGTCCCGTCGCGGCGCAGGAATGCCGCCCCAGCACTCTCTTCGCCGCAGAACCCGAGGGAACCATCGCCGAGGCCCTGGACGAACCACTTGAAGCCGACCGGCACCTCGTGGAGCCGTCGGCCGAGCTTGGCGCTCACGCGATCAATCATGCTGCTGCTCACCACCGTCTTCCCCACCCCGGCGTCCGGGCGCCACTGCGACCGATGTGAGAAGAGGTGATGGACCGCGACCGTGAGATAGTGATTGGGCGGCAAGAGCCCCGTGCTCCGGGTGACGACCCCGTGACGATCGTGGTCGGTATCGCACGCGACGGCGACGTCGAACCGGTCCTTCAGGCCGATGAGCCGCTGCATCGCATAGGACGATGACGGATCCATCCGGATGCGGCCGTCCCAATCCACGGCCATGAACCGGAACGTCTCATCGACCACGTCGCTTACGACCGTCAGGTTGAGATGGTAGCGCTCAGCGATGGGAGCCCAGTAATGGACGCCGGCCCCACCGAGCGGATCCACGCCCAGATGAATGTCCCCGCCGCGGATCGCATCCATGTCGACGACGTTGCCCAGATCGCGTACATAGGCGTTGAGATAGTCGTGCCGATGCGTCGTGCCGGCGCGCAACGCCTTCTGGTATGGGATGCGCTTCACACCCTTGAGCCCGCGCTCCAAGAATTCATTGGCCTGGGCTTCGATCCACCTGGTGACGTCGGTGTCCGCTGGCCCCCCATTGGGCGGGTTGTACTTCAACCCTCCGTTGTCCGGCGGATTGTGGGACGGCGTGACCACAATGCCGTCGGCCAGCCCCGTGATACGTCCGCGGTTGTAGCAGAGGATGGCGTGGGACACCGCGGGCGTTGGCGTGTATTCGTCGTGCTCGGCAAGCATGACGTCAACGCCGTTTGCCGCCAGCACCTCGAGGGCGGTGGCGCAGGCAGGCGCCGACAGCGCGTGCGTGTCGATGCCGAGAAAGAGCGGACCGTCAATACCCTGCCGCTGCCGGAAGCGACAGATGGCCTCGCTGATGGCGAACACGTGCCACTCGTTGAAGGTCGTGTCGAACGCCGAGCCGCGGTGGCCCGAGGTGCCGAAGGCAACTCGCTGCGCGGACACTGCGGGGTCGGGGATCTCGGTGTAGTAAGCCGTGACCAGCTTGGCGACATCGAGCAGCATCGCCGGCGGAGCCGGATGGCCCGCGAGGGGATTGATCTTCATGGCTGTTGCCGCTCGAAGATCGCCGCCCATTTCTGGTAGCGCCGGACGATGCGGGACACAGCCTCCTCGCGCATGGCGCGCTGCGCGAGAATGTCGCGGCCGCCGCATTGATGACCGACGACGTCACGGTGACTCGCCATGTGTCCGGTGGACGCTCGCCGCGGAAGCGGGCACACGGTCGCTGGTTGCGATGACAATACTGGCTTGGGCTGGCGGCGGTAAGGGGCGCGCGGCACCGAATCGCGTTCGACCCGCGCACTCTGACGCCGGTGGCGATCGACGAGTTGATGCAGTTGCTTGCGACGCACTAGTATTAGGTACACGCTCTGCTTCCCGGAAGGCCTGGGGCGGCCGCACCAGGTCGGTTTGACTTGGAAGTTTTGCGCGCGCAACGCGCACGCCTCGCAGCAGCAGCGCAGAGCCTCATGTGGCATCCGATCGACAGCAATACAAGGGACGATCATGTCCGGTGAAATGCACCATGGTGCGCGGATCGGCTGGTTGCGCGCGGCCGTCCTTGGCGCCAACGACGGCCTCATCTCCACCAGCAGCTTGATCGTGGGCGTCGCTTCTGCCGAGCCGGGCCGGGCGGCGGTCCTGATCGCCGCAGTCGCGGGCCTAGTGGCTGGTGCGCTTTCCATGGCGGCGGGCGAGTATGTATCGGTCAGCTCCCAAGCGGACACCGAACGGGCCGATCTTGCCCAAGAGCGGGGCGAACTCGCCACCGCGCCGACGGCTGAGCGAGCCGAGTTGGCGGGGATCTACATGACCCGGGGCCTGAGCCGTGATCTCGCGACCCAAGTCGCCGATCAATTGATGGCTCACGACGCCTTGGGGGCCCATGCCCGGGACGAACTCGGCATTCATGAGGCGACGCGGGCTCGGCCGATCCAGGCAGCGGTGGCGTCGGCGGCCTCATTTACCGTCGGCGCAGCACCCCCTGCGCTCCTTGCGGCCCTGTTACCGGCCAGGTTCCTGACGCTGACCGTCGTGGGAATGACGTTGGCGCTCCTGGTCCTCCTCGGGGGTGTAGCTGCTCGACTTGGGGGTGCCTCGCTCACACGAGGAGCGCTGCGCGTCGCATTCTGGGGTGCGGTAGCCATGGGATGTACTGCCGCCGTCGGACATCTGTTCGGCGCCGTCCTCTAACGGCTCTCGCCGGTGGCCACATGAGCGCGTTCTGCAGGCGAAGCATCGGCGCGCCAGCGCGGCGCGCAGCAAAAGCACCGAACCGATCGGCGACGCCGTTCCAGCTCGTTCAATCCGGATCGCGGGTCGGCCCCAGCAGGCTGACCCAGCCGCATTCGCCAATGACACCCATGTAGCGCTGGAAGCCGTCGCCGCCGATGACGAATGGGTTGGCGACGCGCGTGCGGGCACGCCGAAGACTGTCCATCCGTGCGATGCCGTTATCCACGAAGGGATATCCATTCAGTTCGGCGTCTACGTGGGCGGTCGCGCCCGCGGCGGCCAGGTGCTGTGCGGACGTGATGTAGGCGTTCTTCATGTCGCTCGACCGAGGGATCGCGGTGCCGCCAAGCACGACCGCAACATGCGGCTCACCGTGATCGGTAACGGGAACAATCACCGACAACGTGCCCGGGGTGTGTCCCGGCGTCAGCAGCACCGTCACGGTCTCATCTCCGAGCGCAAACGTCTGGCCGTCCACGGCCACCTGGTCGTGTTGCGGCATGTCGTCGACCGGCTCGGATTGGCTGTTGCCACCGCGATTGCCGCCTGCTGATCCGCCACGACCAAAGCCGCCGCCACCGCGGCCGCCGCCAAACCCGCCCCGGCCGCCGCCAAATCCACCCCGGCCACCGCCGCCGCTACCACCGCCGCCACCACCACCGCGTCTGCTGCCGCCGCCGAGAGTATCCCCGCGGGGCGCGCCGCGCGGGGTACGCGTAGCGGTGGTTCGGGAGAGGGCGTTCCAGTCGGCCGATGACATGATCACCTGCGCGGCGTATTTGTCCTGGAAATATCGCGCGCCGCCGAAGTCATCACCCTGAGCCTGTGTCACGATGACGTACTTTACCTGCGCCGGGTCGAGCCCGAGCTTGTGCAGTCCCGGCAGCAGCGTGGACTCGACGGACCTGGTATGCATCGCATTGATGAGAATGATCCCCTCGGAGGTCCTGACTGCCCACGCACCCAGCGACTTGCTGCCGATGTAGTACACGTTGTCGAATACTTGCGTGGGGGTAGCGTGCTCGTCCTTGGCCGTCATGCGGTACGGGTCGTCGCCACCGAGTTCGTTGCACTGGACCTCCTCGGTGGTGAGGAACTCACTGCCGGCCAGGGAGCGCGCCTTGGCAAGGTGGGCGCGTGCCTCATCGGTCGGGGTCTGTGCCGTGAGCGGGCCGGCGACGAAGGCGAGGAGCAGAATGGAACCGGCGCTGCGTTGCAAGCTGGACATGGGCTCTCCGGGATATCTGGAATAGACGCTGCCGGACGCGAAACGTTAGCTTCGTTTCAATCCGCGCCGCGCGCAGCGGCGCAGGCCGTTAGGGAAGCTCTGCACAGGTCACTCGCACGCTCCTCAGCGTGGAAAAATCGGGCCCACGAGTGTTGTGGTGCTGGCGTGATCGCTCCGCAGTGGCCAAGGGCGCCGTCGCCTGACGTCGAATCAGGGTAGCGGACCGCGTCGCCGGGGCTGATCTCACGCCGACCCGGCGCTCGGCATAAGTCGGTGGCGCAGCCGGTAGAGATTCGCCAAGGCAAAGAGCGCGAAGATGCGCGTCGTGTTCTTGGCTAGACCCCGGTACCGCACCTTCGCGAAGCCCCACAGCCGCTTGACCACATGAAAGGGATGCTCCACGTGGGCGCGCACCCGCGAGCGCGCCCGGTTGATCCCGTCCCAATACGGCGTGCGCTGCCCGCGCCGATTGATGCGGAACTTCACTCCTTGGGCTTCGCAGTCGGCCTGATCCTCGGCACACCAATAGGCTTTGTCGCCGTACACCGCCGTCTCCGCGCCGTGCAGCAGGTCGTGGAATTGCGTGATGTCCGCCTGCGCCGCGTCGGTTGTCGTCACCGTGTGCACGATGCCGCGCCGGTCGCTGCCCACGTGGATCTTCATCCCGAAGTGCCACATCTTGCCCTTCTTCGTCTGCCGCATCTCGGGATCGCGCGTCTGGGTCGCGTTCTTCGTCGAGCTCGGCGCCGCAATGATCGGTGGCGGGGGACACGGCGGCGGAGCGACTGCAGACGGTCCCCGGGATTGGTCCCTTTGGCGCGCCATTGCTGCTTGCCGAAATCGGCCGCATCGATCGCTTCGCGTCGAGCCATCAGCTCGCAGCGTATGCGGGTCTGGTGCCGAGCACGCGGAGCTCGGGCGACAAAACGGCGCACGGCGGCGTCGATGGCGCGGGCAGTCCCTGGCTCAAGTGGGTGCTGATCGAGATCGTGCAGACGCTGAAGCTGGCGCCGGGACCGATTGGGATGCAGTATCAGAGGTTGTTGCGCTCCAAGGGGAAAGCGAAAGCCACGGTCGCGGCGGCGCGAAAGCTGTGCTGCTATCTCTACTAAATGTTGCAGAACGGCTGGAGCTACGAGGAGTGGCTGCAGCAACACGAAGGCTGGGGGGTGCGCCCGGAGCAAGCGCTGGTGTCCGTCGTGTAAGTCGCGACGCGCCCGGTAACCCCAATGGGCCACCTCCTTCGAACAATACTCCTGTGCTGTCGTGCACGTAGAGGCGCCTGAAGACAGCTTCGTGCTGCTCTCGTCCTGGCAGGAGTGCTGGCTTGATATTCGGGTGTACGCAGTGTGGGCCGTTTCGCGACGGTCGGAGAGATCGTACACCCCTTTGCGCGCCGCGCTTTCAGAGGCGCGCTTGCTGCTGGCGAGGCGTCAGTGCGGGGCGGCCGCGCAAGGGTCATTGATCTGAGGTTGCGCGGCCGCCCTGCACGCCTCGCCGCACAAGAGGAGCGTCGTTATGCGGTGCTGGATAGAATGAGTAGCGTGGTCGGGATCCGCTGAATTCAATGCTTTTTCGATGGCTGGCCGTCGTCGCCTTGCTCGGGCACCTTGCCTTCGTCGCCTTCGTGGTGCTCGGCGCCCTCCTCGTGCTGCGGTGGCCCAAACTCGCCTGGGTCCACCTGCCCGCTGCGGGCTGGGGTGTCCTGATTGAGTTCGCCGGCTGGATCTGCCCGCTCACGCCGCTCGAGAAGACGCTTCGGGTACGGGGTGGCGGGGCAGGATACGTCGGCGGCTTTATCGATCACTACATTACCGCCGTGCTCTATCCGTCCGGGCTCACGCGCACGGCGCAAGTCGGTCTGGGCAGTCTGGCGTTGCTGGTTAACATGCTCCTTTATCGGCAAGTGGCGAGACGGTGGCGCAGGCCCCCCCGACTGGAGAACCGTTGAGCGCGAAGAATCTCTTCAAGTCGCCTGGCAGCAGAAGCGCTGGTGGTTAGGCGCCTTGCCTTGAGCGCCATTGTGAGAGGCGATGATGGAACTCCATGTCCTCGGCACGCGTGGAAACATCCAGCTGTCAGCCAAGCGTCACGCGAGCCATTCCGGTGCGCTTCTCGATCGGGAGCTCATGCTGGACATCGGGGAGCGGAGGTTCCTCCGCTACCGCCATCGTTGGATTCTCATCACCCACCTGCATCCAGATCACGCCTTCTTCGTGCGGGCTCCAACGAGCGGCCTGCCCCCTGTCTATGCTCCGGAGACTCCGCCTGGTTCTCACGCCATCCTGGTCAAGCCTGGCCAAGTCCTGCACCTCGATGGTTGGCGTATCACCGCAATGCCGGCAACCCATAGCGAACACGTCCGCTCGCTCGCCTATCGGGTCGATCGGGGCGGGAAGTCACTGCTCTACACTGGTGACCTCATTGACATTCGACCGGGGTATCACCGATTGCTTCACGATCTTGATCTAGTCATTACGGCGGGAAGCTTTCTTCGCCGCGGCGGCTTGGTCCGAAAGAACGCGACAACCGGCAAGCGCTTCGGTCACGCCGGCCTGCCAGAGCTAATCGCCTTCTTCGCCGAATTCACCCCAAGATTCCTCGTCGTCCACCTCGGATCCTGGTTCTACCATAATCCCCGCCGGGCTCGGGCCCGAGTCGGCTGGGACGGCATGCGTCTCAGGCTTTAGCGTACCTTCCACCGAGCATGTCGCGCGCCTGAACCGCGCTTGCTGCTGGCGGCGCACCGACACTTTTCTCCCGGGCTCACGAGGTCTCGCCAGGAGGTCCCGATGTTCGTGCTCGAGTCGGCGGCATTCCAGCAGGGGAGCGCGATTCCTCCGCGCTTCACCTGCGACGACGCCAACCTGTCTCCGCCGCTGCGCTGGCGCGGCCTCCCCGCCGGTACGAAGAGCATCGCACTGATCATCGACGATCCCGATGCTCCCGATCCCGCCGCACCCAAGCGGGTGTGGGTGCACTGGGTGCTCTATAACGTGCCCGCGACGTCGGCCGAACTGCCCGAGGGGGCGAGCGGTCGGCGGTTGCCGGCGGGCGCACGCGAAGGGGTGAACGACGGCGACCACACGGGCTACGATGGCCCCTGCCCGCCCAAAGGCCGCCATCGGTATTTCCACAAGGCGTATGCGCTCGACATCGTGCTCGCCGACCTCGGCGCACAAGCGCGCAAGGCCGATCTCGAGCGCGCGATGGCCGGGCACGTGCTCGCCATGGCGGAGCTCGTGGGGACGTACGCCAGGGATTGAACGAACGCTCGCTGAGAATCAGCCGCCCCGCGCGCCTCGTAACAGAGGCGCATGCGCTGACGGCGACGTTGAACGGCTTGCCACGCAGCGTCCCGCTGTCCTTCCGCAGTCCCGAGGTGAGGGTTACATCTAAGGCGGCCCAGAACATCACCCTGAAGCCCATACCAGCGTGTCAGGGATGCTGAGAGCATGAGCGTCGAAGATCGTCTCGCGCGTCTCGAGCATCGATTCATGGTGCTTGAGGAGATCGTGCGCCGCGGGTTGCTCCCAGGGCAATCCACTGGCGCTCCTGGCGAGGCGCTGCCGCTCCCGGAACTCCCGCCGATCGACCCCGCGCCGCAGCCGATCCTCCCGCCACCGATCCGAGGCAGGCAGTCGTCGGCCCGAGAGCCAGTGAAACCGCGGCGACTCGGGAATCTCAGCGCTGAGCAGTGGTTAGGACAGCGTGGTGTGCTGGGTGTCGGTGTGCTTCTGTTGATCCTCGCTGGGGCCTACTTCCTCAAAGTCGCGATTGACCGTGGGTGGATCTCGCCCGTAGCGCGCTGTATCGCCGCGATATTGGTTGGTCACGCGGTCGCCGCGGTGGGATGGCGGGCTTATCGCCGCGGTACCGAGACCTACGGCGCGTCGTTGATCGGAGCCGGATCCGGCATCATCTATCTGGGGATCTGGGCCGCATCACGCTGGTACTCGCTGGTGTCACTCGAATTGGGGATCGTCGGTCTCGCCGTGATCGCCATCGCGACCTACGCGGTGGCACATCGCCTCGAGATCGAAGCGCTGGGGTTCGCCGCGGCACTCGGCGCCCTGCTCGGACCGATCGTTATCGGCAGCAACGACCCCTCTGCCAACGCGCTGCTGCTCTATCTCGGCGGTGTGGGGGTGACGCTGGGAGTCGCCGCGGTGCGCCGGCAATGGCGGCTCACCACGTTGTTGATCGTGGCGACGTCGCTGCTGCTGGCGCTGCCGGCCGCGGCAGCGGCGAACGCGATCCTCGGGTTCGGCTTTGTCGTCACGGGAGGATTGGCCGCGCTCTGGCTCCGGCGCCGTTGGGTCGAGGTCGGCGTGATCGGCTTCCTCGGCGCCGGGGGATTGCTGCTGTCGATCACCGCGCCAGCCGATGCACCGTGGCTGATCATCGCCGGCGGCGTGCTCCTGGCCGTACCGATCTGGTGGAGCGCGCTCCGCACCAATGTCATCTGGCTTGCCGGCGACCCGGTCGCGCCGACGGAGCCGCGGTCGTGGAGCGAGGCCTTCTTCTTCTACCTGGTGCCGCTGCTGATTACTGCGACCATTGAGACCGCCTTCGGGCAGTGGACCGCCACGCATCCGGGTGCGATCGCGTTGCTGGTGGCGGTGCCGTACCTCGTCGTGGGGTACGCCCGCGTCGGCCAGTTGCCGGCGTCGCGGCCGGCGTTCGCACTGGTCGGGACGGCGGCGGCCGGGCTGGCCGCGTTCAACTGGCCCGGGCTCGGGATTGGCGCCGTGCTGACGCTACTGGGATTGACGCTGCTCTGGCCCGCCATCGATCACCTGCAGCATCGCCTTGACGGTCGCTGGTACGCGCTGCTCGCGCTCGGCGGGGCCGCGATGCGATTCGGCGACATCGTACGGGCGCCTGGCGGCGCCGCCTTTGTCGACCTGTGGGCGATCACCTTCTGGATGATCATCGCCGTGATCGCCGCGCTGGCGATGGGCCTCTGGAGAGTGGCGAGCACCGGCGATGACGCGCTCGCAACGCCTGCCACGGTACCCGGTCACAAGACCTCGATCGTCAACCGCACGTTGCCGCCGCACGTCCCTTCAGTGCTCTGGGTGACCGCTGGTGCAGTGCTCTTCGCTGGCGTGACCAACGAACTCAATCGCCTGATCGGTCAGCTGGGTTTCACACCGGAGGTCGTCCGATTGGCCAGCGGACTCGTGGTGAGCGCGTGGTGGGCATTGTTCGCGGGCGGGCTGGTGGTGTTCGGGTTCTACCGCAAGTTGACTCCGGTGCGTATCGCTGGCCTGCTCGTGGCAGGCCTCGCGGTAGTCAAGGTCCTGTTCTTCGATCTCGCCAATCTTGACCAGCTCTACCGGGTGGGATCTTTCATCATCCTTGCGGTGGTGCTTCTCCTCGTGGCATACCTCTATCACCGGCAGGCAATGAACTCGCATGACGAGCCATTGCCCGAACCAGCCGGGGTGGCGGACGATCCCTGAACTCAAACCTGTGCAGCGATCGCCGAGTCCGCTGCGGACGCTCACCGCGCTTGCTGTTGCGGGCCCTGAGCTCTTCGTCCGCTGCCAAGAAATTGTTCTTGAGGATGGCGGCGGCGCAGGCCGTTAGCCCCTTCACGGTCACTGTCAGGCAAGGGGGGGGATAGAGCGATGAGTCAGCCCAGGAGAGTCGCAACGAATCAATCGCCGATGCGTCTGGTGTTGATTCTGCTATTCTCGATATTCATCGTCGAACTCGGAATCATGGCCCTTATCCTCGCCCTCCCACTCGTTGCACCGCATGGATGGGTGGCGGCACTCATAGACGCGAGCGTCTTGAGCGCCCTGCTCTTCCCCGTGCTGTTCTTCGTCGTGTTCCGCCCGCTGGCGCGCCACATCAAGGAACTTGAGCAGGCCGAGACGGCCCTGCGCGCCGTGCACGATCAACTCGAGCTCCGCGTCCAAGAACGCACCGTCGAACTGGAACAACGCAACCGCGAGATTAGCCTGCTGGCGGAAATGAGCGATTTTCTGCAGGCGTGCGACACCGCGGCAGAAGCCTATGGCGTCATCACTCGCACAGGGCAACAGTTGTTCCCCGGTACGATGGGAGTCTTGTTCGTCTACAGCCCGTCCCGCAACGATCTGGAAGGCCTGGCCAGCTGGGGCGAACTCGCCCTGAATCCGAACGAGCGCGTCTTCGCGCCGGACGACTGCTGGGCGTTGCGGCGCGGACGAATGTACCGACTCGAAAACCCGCGTACCGATCCGTCCTGCCGACATGTGCCGTCCCCTCCACCGGGCAAGTATCTATGTGCCCCGATGATAGCCCAGGGCGAAGTGTTGGGAGTGATGCATCTGCGCCAGAATCGACTTGCAGCGAAGTCAGCAGACAGCGCCGCGCCTTTGAATGAACGGTTGGCCGTGGCCCTGGCGGAGCACGCAGCGGTCGCGGTGATCAATTTGAAACTGCGCGAGACACTGCGCAACCAATCCATCCATGATCCGCTCACGGGGCTGTTCAACCGACGTTACATGGAAGAGACGCTGGAGCGCGAAATCGGGCGCGCCGAACGAAGTCAAGGCCCGCTGGGTGTCGTCATGCTCGACCTCGACCACTTCAAGCATTTTAACGACACCTACGGGCATGACGCGGGCGACCTGCTCCTGCGCGACGTGGGCACGTTGCTGAATACGCAAATCCGGGGCGGCGACATTGCCTGCCGTTACGGGGGCGACGAGTTCACGCTCATCCTGCCAGAAATGCCACTGGACATTGTCCGGGAACGAGTCGAGGCGCTGCGTCTCGGCATCAAACAGCTCAATGTGCGGCATCTCGGCCAGTCGCTGGGGACCCTCACGGTGTCGGCGGGCATCGCCATGTTTCCCGAACACGGTGCAGATGGTGCGACCCTCCTGCGCCCCGCTGACCGGGCGCTCTACCGCGCCAAAGCCGAGGGGCGCGACCGAGTGGCGGCTGCCGAAACGCCAGCGGGCCAGGTCGTAGGACGATCAACTGCTTCCCGGTATCCGCCGGACAGGAAGTACCATGTCTGACAAGGTCGTCGTGATCACCGGCGCGAGCGGAGGCATCGGTGCCGCGCTCGCCGAATTGCTGGCCACACGGGACATGCGCGTGGTGCTGGTGGCGCGCCGCGAGGCAGCCCTGCACGCCGTCACGGCACGGTGTGGCGCCAACGCGTTGGCGGTGGTCGGGGATGTCACTGAGCGCGATCAGGTACGCCGGGTGGTCGCAGCAACACTCGCCCGCCACGGCACGATCGACGTCTGGGTGAACAACGTCGGTCAGGGAATTTCCCGCCCGCCAACGCAGCTCACCGGTGACGACATCGACGAGATGATGCGGGTCAACGTGAAGTCGGCGCTGTACGGCATGCAGGAGGTCCTGCCGCACTTCACGTCGCGGAACGCGGGCCACGTCATCAACGTGTCATCGATACTGGGGCGGATTCCGTTCGCCGTCATTCGCTCGAGCTACTGTGGAGCGAAGCATTTCCTCAACGCGCTGACGGCGACGATGCGCGCGGAGGTCCAGGCGACGCACCCCGGCATCCAGTTCTCGCTGGTGTCGCCCGGCGTGGTACGCACCGACTTCGGCAATAACGCCCGCTACGGCGGGCCGGACTCGCGCCAGCTGCCTGATTCGCAGAGCGCCGAGGCAGTCGCCGCGGTGATCGCCGGCGTAATCGATTCGCGGCTCCCCGATGTCTATACCAGGGCGGGCACGCAGGAGAGGGTGGTCGGCTATTACGCCGCACTCGGCGTGGATCCGTAGCCGCGCTCGCGCCAATCGGCGGCACGAGCGGCCGGGCATTACCCGCGCCTGCCCCGCCATTTGTCACGCAGGCTCACGTACCACGACCGGTTGTGAAGCCACCGTCGCCACCGCTCCGATCCACGCGCGAGCAACAGCACGGCGAGGGCAAGGAACAACGTGCCCGGGATGATCGGCGCGATCAGGCCGATGATACCCAGCAGGAGACATACGGCGGCCAGCGTGATGAACAGCGCCCGGATCACGGGATTGCGCGCCGCCGAGTCGTCCGAGTCGATGCTGATTAGCGCCTTGCGCGCCAGCTTCGCGGTCTCGATTATCACGAACGGGGCCAGCGAGAACAAGGTGATGCGGGTCCAGTCGGCCGTGGTGAGCGTCGCGTTCACATCAAACCAGCGCTTGAACGTGGGAATGGACATGACCGCGACCTGCATCACCGCCGACGCGGCGACGGCGGCCAGCAACCATGGGTTGGATCCGGTCCTGCGGCTGACCCAGGGTTCGATGTCGCTGCGACAACTGAGGGCGAACGCGATTTGCGAAAATGCCAGGGTGGCGAACACCACGGCGCGAGCGTTTGCCAGCCGCGACGTCTGGCCGCCGTAGGTAACCGCGAACGCAACCAGCGCCGCAGCGGCGATCAGCAGGGCATGAAAGAGTATCAGCACCGCACGCTGGCGATCCAGGAGGGCATGGTTGAGCGGGCGCGGCGGTCTGCGCATGACGGACTCCTCAACCGGTTCAAAACCGAGAGCCAGAGCCGGCAGCCCATCGGTGACCAGATTGATCCACAACAACTGGGTGGCGAGCAGCGGAAACGGCCAGCCGATTGCCGTGGCCGCGAACATCACCGCCAGTTCCGCTGCGTTGCCCGACAGCAGGTAATGCAGGAACTTCTGGATGTTGTCGAGAATGCCGCGGCCCTGTTCCACGGCTGCCACGATGGTGGCGAAGTTGTCGTCCAGGAGTACCAGATCGGCGCTCTGTCTGGTGACATCCGTGCCGCTCACTCCCATCGCGATGCCGATGTCGGCTTCCTTGATGGCCGGAGCGTCGTTGGCGCCGTCGCCGGTCATGGCGACCACCTCCTGGCGCCGCTTCAGGGCGCGGACAATTCTGAGCTTGTGCTCCGCCGTGACGCGGGCGTACACCGCTACATCGGCCGACCGTTCGCTTAGCGCGACGTCGGAGAGCAGATCGATCTCGCGCCCGCTGAGCACCACGCTGCCTTCCGGTGCGATGCCCAGCTCCCGGGCGATGGTCAGCGCCGTGGCTGGATGGTCTCCGGTGATCATCACCGGCCGGATGCCGGCCTGCCAGCATCGTTCAACCGATTGTTTCACCTCCTCACGCGGGGGGTCGATCATGGCCACCAGGCCTGCGAATATCGGTGTGCCTTCGCCGGTGGTGTCGAGTTCCGCCGGCGCCAGATCCTGATACGCCAAAGCCAGCACTCTGAGACCGCCCGAGGCGAATTCGGCGTTGAGCCTGGTAATTTCGGCGCGTTGTTGTTCGCTGAGCGCTCGCGTGGCGCCGCGCCAGCGTTCCCGGGCACAGCCGGGCAACACCGCCTCGATCGCGCCCTTGCGGTACATCGTGACCGTCCCGTCCGGCGCGCGAAGCGTGATCGACATGTACTTGCGGTCAGAATCGAACGGCGTCTCGTCGATGGTGTCGTACCCCGTCGGATCGATATCCACGCGAGCCTTCATTGCGGCGACCAGCAGCGCCCCTTCGGTCGGATCGCCGGCCACCCGCCATCCGGGGCCGTCGCCGCCAGGGGCGGGCGGGAGGAGACGAGCGTGATTGCAGCGCGCCCCGATCAGCAAGGCCATGGTGAGATCCGGCGAGTCGGCCGGGTTCACGGCCTGCCATCCCGACGACCCGGACTCCAGGAAGTCTCCGGCGGGTTGATACCCGTCGCCGGTCACCCGGAACCGCTGGGCTCCCGCAAGCATCTCCCGCACCATCATCTGATTACGGGTCAGTGTACCGGTCTTGTCGGTGCAGATCACCGACACGGAACCCAAGGTTTCGACGCTCGGAAGCCGCCGGATCAGGGCTTTCCGCCGTGCCATTTTCCGAACGCCGATCGCCAGCGCCACGGTCACCACAGCCGGGAGACCTTCGGGAATCGCCGCAACCGCCAGGCTGACCGCGAGGAGAAACACCTCGAGGATCTGGCCGCCTCGGGCCAGCTGAACGCCGAACGTCAGTGCGATCAGTGCGAGGCAGATCGCGACGAGTGTTCTTCCGAGCCGGTTGATCCGGCGCTGCAGCGGCGTTGGCTCCGACGTGGCCTGCTGGAGCAGCTCGGCGATCCGGCCCAGTTCCGTTCGCATCCCGATGACGGTCACGACGGCAGTCGCCCGTCCCGCGGTTACCGCGGTGCCGAGGTAGACCATGTTGCGGCGGTCTCCGAGCGGTGTGTCAGCGGCGAGCAGCAGATCGGCGATCTTGTCAACCGGGACCGACTCGCCCGTCAGCGAGGCTTCCTGAGTCTGCAGACCATAGGCGTCGACGAGCCGTGCATCGGCGGGAACCAGGTCGCCCTCGTGCAGCTCGAGTTCGTCACCGGGCAACAGCTCTCTGGCGGGAATCAGGATCCGCTTGCCGTGGCGGGTGACCTTAGCCATCGGAGCAGCGAGCTTTTCCAGCTCGGCGAAGGCTTGCTCGGCTCGTCGCTCCTGGAGAAAGCCGAACATGCCGTTGAGCAGCACGATCGCCAGGATTACGATCGCGTCGGTTCGGTCGCCGAGCAAGCCGGACGTCAGCGCGGCGACGGCGAGGATCCAGATGACTAGCTCGTTGAACTGCCGCAGCAGCTTCTTCCACGCCGGCTCGGCCGCGGCCTTGGTGAGTTCATTCCAGCCGTACTTGGCGCGCAGTGATGGCAGCTGCTCGTCGGCGAGCCCATGTCGTGGCTCGGAGTTGAGGGCCGCCAACACTTCCCGCGCACTCATGCCGAACGGCTGGACCTCAGCTGCAGCGGCGGCAGGCATCAGCGATCCCCCGGGCGACAGCGCTGGAGCGGCGAGTGCTGCGCCGCGGCAATGGCGACCCCCGGGCTTACATCCAGGGCTCGTCCGCGCTCGGTCCGTAAATCGACGGCACCTTGCCATCGGCCATCCGCGCGTAGACCGAGAACTGACCGCGGTGGTGGATCTGATCGGAGAGGCGGAGCCAGAGCAGCTGAATGCGCGAGATGTCGCCCATCGTTTTAGGTGCTGTGAAGAATTTCACGGGTTCCGACAGCTCCTGATCGGACGCCGACCGGACCAGATCGCCGAACTCCTTGTGGGCTTTCTCCAGTGCCGCAAGGAGGTCGTTCCATGACTGGGGCGGAGGCGGCGGGCTGCCGGATGGCGCGGCGGTAGCGAATTCCTTGTTGTACGCCTTGGTGCCGACGCCGCGCTCGAGGACAAAGACCCAGGCCAGTTCGCGCGCCGTCTTGCACTTGGGATGTGGCCGGAGGTCGAGCTTGCCGGTCGGATAGACGCGCAACAGGCGCATGGTGATGGCGTCTTCGCGCTCGTACGTATCGAGGAATTGCTGTTTGGGGCTCGCGGGCGTGGCCATCGTCCAATCCTCATCAAAAGGGTGATCTCCTCTGATGATGGCGGAACGGGGTAACGTCGAGCAAGAGGCAGCCCGGTAGGCCGGCGAGGACCAGGGGGAGGATGCCCAGTCGAACGTGGTAAGCAGCATCCTGATTCATCCGGGCGATAGCCTCGAAGCGGTGGGACGAACGCGCTCCGGCCGGGTGTTCATGACTTGGTCGACGGATCGCGGTGTGAGCTGGAGTCCGCTGGCACTCACCGCGCTGCCGAATCCCCGCTGCTGCCGAGGCGTGAGCGCGGGGTGGCCGCGCGAGTATGATTGAGGTTCGGTGCGCGGCCCGCCCAGAAGGGGTGGCACGGAATCGTGTTTCCAGGAGGATGTCATGGCGGTTTCGTTGGGCATGGTCGTGCAGCTCGACGCTCCGTTCGACGCCGCCCTGCACCGCACGCGCGAAGCCCTCAAGGCCGAAGGCTTTGGGATCCTCACCGAAATCGACATACAGGCCGCCTTCAGGGAGAAGCTGGGCCGCGACTTTCGCCCATACGTCATCCTCGGAGCTTGCAATCCCTCGCTGGCGTACAGTGCGTTGACTGCCGATCCGCAGGTCGGTTTGCTCCTCCCCTGTAACGTGACGGTCGAAGCCGCCGCCAATGGAGGGACGGTGGTTCGTTTGGTCGATCCAGTCAGCCTCATGGCTGCGAGTGCCCTGGAAGCGTCCTCTGCGCTCGGCGGCGTGGCGACAGATGCCAGGGAGCGGCTCCAACGTGTCGCGCGCACGCTCGCCAGGTAGCACGGCGCCGGAACTCGTCGGCGATCTGATAGGCGCGCGGCGCATTGAACGTCATGAAGGAGATGCCGACCAGGTCCACAATGGCGTCGAAATCGATCGGCTCGACATCTTCGTCGAGAATCTGCGCTTCTCGGTCGTGCGGCATCGCTGCCGCCACATAGAGGCTGGTGAGCATCGAGAAGCGGAACGGCCGCCGGCATGAAGAAATGATGAGATTGCAGTGAAGAGCGTAGACGCTAGGTTCAGGGAGCGCCGTCGGCCTCAGCCGGCCCGCAACAGCAGCACCGAATCGCCAGACTGCGCGGTCATGCGAGTTCTGGTAGTTCTTTCAGCCCGGCAATAGACTGTTGTCCCTGCCCGGTGTCGTGAGCGGCTCATGCGTCAGGAGGGTGAAGCGATGACGAAGAAACATGCTCCGCCAGCGGCCGGGAGCTTGCCGACGAACTCCAAGCCCCCGCCGAACCCGTCGCTCTTCGGACCGGAATGGTTTCATGTCACCCTCGGCAGCATCGGCGATGGCGTGATCACCACCGACACGAAGGGGCAGGTCACGTTCCTCAACCCGGTCGCCGCGTCCTTGTCTGGCTGGGCCCCGGAAGAAGCGGTAGGTCAGCCGCTCGAAAACGTGTTCCGCATCATCAACGAAGCGAGCCGCCAGGCGGTCGAGAGTCCAACCGTCCGGGCCTTGCGGGACGGCGTGGTTGTCGGACTGGCGAACCACACGCTGCTCGTCGCCAAGGACGGTGCCGAGCGGCCCATTGACGACAGTGCCGCGCCGATCCGGAATGGCAAGGGGAAAATCGCCGGGGTCGTGCTGGTCTTTCGGGACATCACGGAACGCAGGCACAGCGAGCACCAGGTGGAGAACGCTCTTGCCTACGCCGACAACATCATCGCGACCTTGCGGCACCCGTTCCTTGTCCTGGACAAGAGCTTGCGCGTCCAATCGGCAAATGCCGCCTTTTACGCGACCTTTCACGTGTCCCCGGAGGAGACGGAAGGCCGGTTCATCTACGACCTGGCGGAGCGCCAGTGGGATATTCCCCGCCTGCGCACGCTGCTGGAAGAGGTCCTCCCCGAGAACCATTCCTTCCAGGACTTCGAGGTCGAACACACCTTCCCGTCGATTGGCGAAAAGGTCATGCTGCTCAACGCCAGCCGATTCGAGTCGGCGACCAGCCATCCGGAGCTGATCCTTCTCGCCATCGAGGACGTCACCGAAATCCGGCGACGGGACATCGCGGTGCAGGCGTCCGAAGTCCGCTATCGACGGCTGTTCGAGACCGCGCGGGACGGCGTCCTCATCCTCGACGCCAATACCGGGATGATCATCGACGCCAATCCGTTCATGACCAATCTGCTCGGCTACTCACACCAGGAGTTTCTCGGCAAGGAGTTGTGGGAGATCGGTGTGTTCAGCGACAAAAGTGCGAATGAGGCGGCCTTCCGAACCCTGCAGGAACACGGCTATATCCGGTACGATCACTTGCCGCTCGCCTCGAGCCGCGGCAAGCCAACTGAGGTCGAGTTCGTCAGCAATGTCTACTACGTGGATCAACGGCACGTCGCACAGTGCAATATCCGGGACATTAGCGAGCGCAGCCGCCTCGAGCGACAGACGAAACAGCAGGCGACGGAGCTCTCGGACCTTCATCGTCGCAAGGACGAGTTCCTGGCGATGCTCAGCCACGAGCTTCGCAACCCGCTCGCTCCCATGACGAACGCGGTAAACCTGCTGCGCCTCCAGGCAGGGACCGAAAACCCGATCCAGCAACAGTCCCGTACCATCATCGAGCGTCAGCTCGGACAATTGACGCATCTCGTCGATGACCTGATGGAAGTCTCCCGGATTACCAGCGGCAGGGTTCGACTTCGCCAGGAGCGCGTCGCCGTGAGCGGCATCATCGCGGCGGCAGTGGAGACAGTGCGCCCGTTGATCGACCGGCACCGGCATGACTTCACCGTATCGGTGCCCCCCGAACCCATCTGGCTGCTGGCCGACGCAGCCCGGCTGGAACAGGTGCTGGTGAACCTGCTCACCAACGCCGCCAAGTTCACGGACGACGGTGGTCAGATCTGGCTGGTCGCTGAGCGAGACGGCGATGACTGTGTATTGCGGGTGCGGGATACCGGCGTTGGTATCGCCGCTGAACTGCTCCCGCGCATCTTCGAGTTGTTCACCCAGGCAGAGCGCTCGCTGGATCGTTCGCAAGGCGGCCTGGGTATTGGCTTGGCCCTGGTGCAGCGTCTCGTCGAGCTGCATGGCGGAGCCGTCGAGGTGACCAGCGTGTTGGGGCGCGGCAGTGAGTTTGTCGTGCGTCTGGCCATGGCGCCGACGACCGCCTCGCTGTGGTCCCCGCCCGTCACACCCACCGAGCCCCACGATACCGGTCGCCTGAAGGTGCTGGTCGTGGACGATAGCGTGGACATGGCTGAAAGCATGGCGATGCTCGTGAGAGCGGCAGGGCATGATGTTCGAACCGTGTACGACGGCCCGACCGCGATCCAGGCTGCCATCGAGTATTGCCCGGACGCATTGCTGTTGGACATCGGCTTGCCCGGCATGAATGGCCATGAGGTAGCGAGGTCAATTCGGCGGCAGCCGCTGCTGCAGGGTGTCACGCTGATCGCGTTGACTGGGTATGGTCAGGGCGCAGACCGCGAGGCGTCGCAGCAGGCCGGGTTCGACCACCACTTGGTCAAGCCCGCCGAGTTCAAGGACGTGCAATCGATCCTCGCAACCATCTCCGCGACGGCGGAGCGGGTACTGTAAAGGCCACGAGGCGGTCCTCCGCCGACAGTTCGTACCGCTCTCGATCGTCGGTCGAGTAAGTTCATTGGCGGATCGACCATCAGGTTTGGGAGAGTTTCGACATGGCGGACAAGAAGATCATCGCGGTGGTCGGCGCAACGGGCGCGCAAGGCGGCGGGCTGGTTCGCGCCATCCTGAAGGACAAGGCGGGAGGGTTCACGGCCCGCGCACTGACTCGGGACGTCAATTCCGACAAGGCGAAAACGCTCGCTTCGCTGGGCGCCGAACTCGTGGCCGCCGATGTCGACGATCGGGCCAGTCTGGAGCGCGCCTTTACCGGTGCGTACGGAGCGTTCTGCGTCACATTCTTCTGGGGCCATCTTTCGCCCGAGCGGGAACTCGCCGAGGCAGAAGCCATGGCGCAGGCCGCCCGGAAAACCGGCGTGCAGCACGCCATCTGGTCGACCCTCGAGGACACCCGCAAATGGGTGCCCCTCAGCGACAATCGCATGCCGACACTGGGCGGCAAGTACAAGGTGCCCCACTTCGACGGGAAGGGCGAAGCGAATCACTTCTTCACCGATGCAGGGGTGCCCACCACGTTCCTGACCACGTCGTTCTTTTGGGATAACTTCATCTATTTCGGATCCGGTCCCAAGCCGGGGCCGGACGGCACGCTGGCGATCACCTTCCCCATGGGCGACAAGATGCTGGCCGGCATCGCCGCCGAAGACATTGGCAAGTGTGCCTATGGCATCTTCAAGCAGGGGCGAGAGTACGTCGGCCGGAACGTCGGCATCGCCGGTGGGCACTTCACCGGCGCGCAGATGGCGGCGGGTCTCACCCGGGCGTTGGGCCGCGAAGTGCGCTACAACGAGGTCTCACCCGAAACGTATCGCAGCTTCGGTTTCCCGGGCGCCGACGATCTCGGCAACATGTTCCAGTTCGATCGCGATTTTGAGGACATGTGCTGTGGAGCGCGCAGCCTGCAAGTCAGCCGCGCGCTGAATCCGGAATTACAGACGTTCGAACAATGGCTGGCGGAGCACAAGCACGAGATTCCCCTGGACTAGCGCGTTCCCCTCGGGCGGCGGCCCGAGAGGAATCACCGCCAAACGGAACAGCTCCCCGGTTCACCGGGGAGCTGTCGTTCGGTCGCCTGCCAGTCTCGTCTTCTGCCATCGGCTCTCGTTTCTCGTCTCGCGTCTCTCGTCACTCGTCACTCGTCACTCGATGCGACGCTACTGAAATGACGTCACCGGCTTCTCGATACCGCAGCGCGTGCCGTCGGTGGCCACCGCGTTCGACGCATCCATGCGGAAGGTGCTCTGGCCCGGCACGACCAGGCTCGACTGCAGCTGAACCAACTGGTGAGTGCTGATGCCGCGCGCGAGCGCCGCTGACGTATCGCGCGTCATGAAGATCGTCACATGATCGTCGTTCGGTACGTCATCGGTCCCGGTGCCAACGACCGGGTGCAGATTGACGTCGACCCAATCGCTTTCGCCTTCGCGGTAGATGTCGCCGGCGTACTCGGTGCCGGCCACACATCCGCCGAAACTGGTCGCCGGCTTCATGCGCAACACGTCCGACATCTTCAGCATCACGCACGGGTAGGTTCCCGCGGTCGGCGTACCCTCGAACAACACCGGGTTGGTCATGAAATCTCGGTCGACGCCGGCGCCCAGGTCCTGGACCTCGATCGGGTTGGAGCAATCAGCGTTGGCGCTGATATAGAGTGCGTAGAGCTTGATAACGAGCGAATTGGCCCCGCCCCACGTGACACCGGAATCGCCACCCATACGAATCGAGGCGCCGGCAGGCGCACCCGAGCCGTAGACCACGAGCGCGGGCGTCGCATTGGTCGTGCTAGCCGCGTCGGCGCAAGCACTCAGCGCCAACGCTGCGAGAACGGCGAGAACGGTGACGGTGGAAACGGTATGGCGCTGCGATCGTGACACGACCAGCCTCCTGAGCGGTTGATTGCCAGAAGGAGCGACGGTCCCGTCGGGGTGACGGCGCGTCGGGCGTTCCTTCGGCAGCTGGGCTGTCTCTGGGAGACCCCTGGCTTTGCGACCCCGGATCGCTCCGGGTGTGCCTGTTCGGCGAACGCGCGATTTGCGCGTCGGAACGAGGAATAGCAATCGACGTGCCGGATGCGTACCTGTCGCACAACTCCTTGTTCAACAACCAGTTAGCATCGGCGCCTTTGCCCAGCTCGGCACTCCGGTGCTGCGGAAGGCCCGGACGGACCTGGGATGTTCCGAGCGGCTGTACGAAAAGGGGGCACGGGGCCGCCCGGCGGAAACCCGGGCCCCGACGCATGGCAGAGAGCGGGCAAGAACGACGTCTCTGCGTTCGTCCAGGCTCAGGACGCTGGGGGATGCCTCGCCCGTCGCCGAATGAGACCAACGACCACGATGTGAAACAGCAGTCCCGCCACGGACAGTGCGACGGCCCATTGCCAGCGCAGCGTCACGGCCAGGCCAACCGCGCCAGCCGCGAACACCCAGAAGAACCCCTCGCCGAGAAACGCCTGGCCCCATTTGGGCACCGCGATTGAGGGCGGCAGTCGCGGTGTCAGCGACGGCAGGAACCGCGGCACTCGGGCGCAGTATGCAGCGAAGGTGTCGGGGTGCTCCGCACGGAGCCGACGCTCCTCGGCACCAATCAGCGTCAACTGGAGCAGCGTCACGCCTGCCACGATGAAGCAGAACCCGAGTCGGGATGCCATGATCCCAAAGCCGACCGAGAGCAGGCTCGCCCCCAAGTACAAGGGATTGCGCGTGTAGCGATACGGCCCCGCCGCCACCAGCACATCGGAATGGATTGCCGAGTCGTGCACGACGACCGTCTGCAGGTACGCGGCGGCCCACGTCCGCACCGCCGCGGCCGCAACCATGCACCCTGCACCGGCGCCGAAGACGACGCGAAGCACGGCGCGCCCTGCGCCAGTGTCGAGATCAAGGGACGGCACTGCCAGTCGGGCGATCGCGGCGGCCATGTTGACGTGATCGACGGCCGCAAGAGCGAAGCCGATCCAGAAGATGAGCGCGAAGAACCAGAATCGGTGGCGGAAGATGAACAGGCTCATGGCGAGGTCCCCGGCGTTGGACGCAGGCCGAACAAGACTCGCCGCATCGTCACCGAATCAGATCCAGCACCCGGTCGCGAATCACCTGAAACGACGAACGTGAGGCACCGATGCCCCCCTGCTTTTCCGTGTTGAACGCCACGACGACGGCGTCGGAGGTGGTGGGGTTGAGATAGATGAACGAAGTGAATCCCGCCTGGCCACCGGTATGCCCGATGAATGCGGTCGTGCCTCGGCGCAGCACAAAGAAGGCGAGACCAATCGACTCGTCCGCGCTCCCTCGCGCGCTCGCCTGCAGGTCGGTTGGATATCGCGGCTGCCACATCTCCTGGAGGTCGCGGTGTGGCAGCACCGCGCCGTATCGAGTCAGCAGTGCGGTGTCACGCGGCGCCGAATTCGTGAGGAACGCGAGGTACCTTGCGACGTCGGCGAGCGGCGCATTCCAGCCACCGTTGGGGATCGTGATTCCGGGATCGAATTCGGCGCCGTTGTCGATCAACGTGTCGCGCCCGGTCGCCGAATCCCGCCGTGCGTAGTAGTTGTGCGACCGATCGGCCGCGAGATAATACGGGGTGGCGCCGAAGTAGCTTCGTGTGAGACCAAGCGGCGAAAGGATGTTCTTCTGGACGTACGTCTCCCATGGATCGCCGGTAAGCCGCTCGATCACGCGCGCCAGGTAGATGTACCCGGGGTTGGAGTAGCTGAACCGCGACCCAGGCTTGAAGAGCACCTCCTGATATGGCATCATCGCCACGAGTTGCGACCAATCGGTCGGCTCGAATGGCTGCCACGGCTTGCCCTCCGTGTACGGCCATGTGGGGTTCTGGAACCCTGCCGCGTGCGACAGCAGCATTCGGAGGGTGACGCTGTCGATCGTTCCGAACGCATCATGCACTCGGCGCAGTTCGGGAACGTAGCGCACGATCGGGTCGTCGAGCGCGAGCAGCCCGCGATCGCGGAGCTGCATGATCGCGATCGCGGTGAGGGTCTTGGTGATCGAGGCGTAGTGAAAGATCGTCCGCTCCGTGACGCGCTGGCCGCGTGCCCGATCCGCGAACCCGTGCTCATGATGCGCGACGACACGCCCATCGTGCAGCACGGCCACGCTGGCGCCCACCACCCGGTCGCTGTCCGTGTACGCATCGAATGTCCGCGTGAACGCCGCCCATTTTGCCGGGGAGATCGCGCGTTGTGCGGGCAGGCGCGCCACCACGACAAACGCGAGCACCGCTGCCGCACGGCAACTCATCATCGAGCGACCGTGGGATGCGGACCACTCACGGTTTGGCGTCCCCAGCAGGTTGACTCAGCAACTTTTCGAATCGCGGGTTCCCCTTCAGTGCCACGAAGGTCGGATCGATACGAAGCCTGGCGGGCGTGATCACGTAGTGCGAGCGCAACAGTCCCTCCAGCCCGTCTATCGCCTTCTCCTTCATCCCGGCAGCGATGTACGTGCGCACCAGCTGGAGACGGGCATAGAGGCTGTTGACATCATTCGGATGTGGCACGCCCAGCGCGACCGCTCGCTCGCCCTCGCGAATGCCGTCGGCGGTGCGACCAACCATCGCCAGCATCACCCCGTACAGCGCGTGCAATTGAGGATCGGCCGGGTTGGCAGCCGATTGGGCCGCCGATGTCGCGAGCGATGAATCGGCGTAGGCGTGAGCCCGCACCGCGTCGCCGCTCTGGTTCGCCGCGATTGCCAGCGTTTGCCCCCACCACGCCCGGTCGTTGTCGAACGCCGCGGGTGTCAGCCGGAACAGCAGCTCACGCTCCCGGTCCTCGAGCACCCATGCCAGTTCGTTGTACCCTGCGAAGTACGCCACGACCTCTGTCGCGGTGGTCGGCCCGATTGCGTCGCGAATCACCGCACGGGCACCGGCCAGGTCACCGGCCCCGACATGCGCCAGTGCCGTCCACTCGACGGCATTCAGGTCACTCGGAGCCAACGCGATGGCCTGTGGTGCGATCGCCAGTGCCTCGTCGAAGCGGTGGAGATACACCAGGGCCGTGAGCAGCGCCGCAAGCGTCCCCTGCGACCGCGGATCGAGTTCGCGCGCCCGCCTCATCTTCTCGAGGGCAGCGTCGAAGCGGCCGGCCGTCATGTCGATGCTGGCCGACCGCGTCAGCACGTCGGCATCCTTCGGCGCGGCCGCCAACGCGAGATTCATCTCGCGCTCCGACGCCGGAATATCCAGGTCTACTATTTGATGGTACCGCGCTGCCGCCACGTGTGGCCCTGCGGTTGTTCCCGCCATGGCGAGTGCCCGGTCGATCGCCTCCTTCGCCCGACGCCCCACCGCCGGCTCCCGCGTGCCATTGCTGTACACCGAGGCCAGCGCAGAGCCGAGTCGGGTCCAGGCATCGGTGAAGGTTGAGTCGAGCGCCACCGCCTGTTCGAAGTAGCCGGCCGCCTCACGCTGTGACGCCGCCGCGTTGTTGATGATGGCGCGACCCTTGAGGTAGAGGTCGTATGCGGCCGCATTTGTGGTCGGGCGGGCCGCGAGCTGGGCCTGGTCGGCAGTGCCGAGCACGGCACCGAGAGCGCCGGCCACCTGCGATGCGATGGAGGTCTGCATCTGGAAGACATCGGTCATGTCGGCATCGAACGATTGCTGCCAGGTTGTCGCACCGGTCTTCCCATCGACCAATTCGGGCACCACCTGCACTCGCCGCGTGGCACCGGCGGCGCCCGCCCAGCGCACCTTCCCGATCAGCAGGTAGTCCACGCCGAGTTCACTGGCGATCTGGGTCGGTGTCTTGGTGGAGTTGCGATACTGGTTCGCGCTGGTCGAGGCGATCACCGTGAGCTGGCCAACCTTGGCGAGTTTGCCGCGCACTTCGTCCACGATGCCATCGGCGAAGTAGGCGTCGTCGGCCGTCCCCTGGTTGACAAAGGGGAGGATCGCGACGCGCTTCAGGACGTTGCCGTCCCGACCGCCGCTCGGCGCCACCGCGAGCATCGTCGCCGTCATCGCCCAGATCGCGAGCGCTCCCACGCCACCGAGCGCTGTGTTTCGCCAGGTCAGCAATCCATCGAAGCGCCTCGGCGGCGCATGGTCACGGCGCCGTGCCTCGGCGCGCGCGGTAAGCAAGAGCGCCAGCGCACCACCACCAACCAACAAGCCGGCGAGCGCCAGAACCCAGGCCGGGAGCCCGCGGCGCACCGCCGCGACGATGAAGCCCGTCAAGGTGATCAGGGCAATCACCCCGAAGACCAGCCACGCCTTGCCACTCGGCGTACCGACCGCCGCGGGGGTCTCCCGGCTGCCGTCGCGCACTTGGTCCTCGGCGGCACGGAGTGCGTCCGCCATTTCGGCGCCGCTCTGGAAGCGATCCGCTGGCGACTTGGCGAGTGCCCGGCTCACCACGGCACTCACGCGCGGCGCGAGTCCCTGCCGGCTGGCTCCGAGCGGACGCGGCGTCTCGGTGAGGGAACGCGCAATCACGGCCTGCGCAGTGGGACCGGCGAACGGTGGCTCGCCGGCGATCATTTCGTAGAGCACGCAACCGAGCGCATAGATATCGACACGACCGTCGACGTCACTGGCCCCCATGGCCTGCTCCGGACTCATGTACTGCGGGGTTCCGATGGCGAGGCCGGTCTGGGTCAGCGCCCTGCCACCACCCGCGATGGCGCGCGCGATGCCGAAGTCGGCGACCAGCGCGTGCCCCGCACTCAACAGGATGTTGGCCGGCTTGATGTCGCGATGCACGATGCCGCGTTCGTGCGCGAACGCCAGCGCCTCAGCGACCTCGCGGGCGAGGCGGAGGGCTTCGGGAATCGGAAGCTGCTTCTCGCGCGCCAGCCGTGCCGGCAACGACTCGCCCTCGACATAGGGCATGACGTAGTAAAGGAAACCCTCGGCCGAGCCGGAATCGAACACCGGCAGGATGTGCGGGTGACTCAGTTGCGCCGCAATTTCAACTTCCCGCAGGAAGCGCTCCGTGCCGAGAGTCTCGGCCAGCTCGGGGCGCATCACCTTGACCGCCACCCGGCGACGATGCTTGGGATCCTCGGCCAAGTACACCGTGGCCATCCCGCCCTCGCCCAGCACGCGCTCGATCCGGTAGCTCGCGGCCAGCGCCCGGGTGAGCCGGGAGATCTCGACGGCCTCGGTGGGCGCGGTGCGCTCCGGGACGCCCGGTTCCGTTGGCGTGGCGGCGCCACAATTCAGGCAGAAATGCGCCTGGATCGGCAGCGGTGTGCGGCATGTCGGACACGCGCGGGTGTCACTGGTCAAGGCAATGCCCCGTCAGGGTTTGGGCTATCGCGGAAGGAAGCGCTAAAGCAACGACACCGGGGCGGATGCCGCAAGGATGACGAGCGGCGGCGCGTCGAGATGCGTCGACGGCGCAACTGAACATCGCTGGAGGAACACCCTAGGAGGGATGAGTGCCGGACGAGCTTGCGGACGGACCCAGAACACGACCGCGAACAATCATGGCCGGTGGCGGAATCGGGAAATGGGGCGCTGACCGCCGAAGAGTCCGGGAGCGGAAAGCGTCGGCGCTCAGAATCGTTCCCCCTTGTCTTCGCGTACCTGGCTGCCCACAGCACGGATGCGCGACCACATCGTCCAGAAAAACAGCACCAATCCGGCGATCTGCAGGAGTCCACTCGCCATGATCACCCAGCGCAGCCATGCAGCGTCGATCTCCGGTCGCAACAATTCTCCCAGAACCCGGCACGCCGTCCCGACGGTAAGCAGCCAGTACGCGGCTTCCGCCCGGGCCGGGTGATACCGCAGGTCGGTCTTGTCGGGGCGAGGGAAGAGCCACAGCGCGACGCCGAGGATCATCATCATGACGAAGCCCACAAAGATGGCATGGGTGTGCGCGCTGGTTTCGTAGGAGCCGGGGTAGTATCGCCATAGCTCGCGCCTCACGATCATCCACCCGCCGATGGCCAGTCCCACGAACAGGAAGCTGATCGCCGTCTTGATATAGCGCCGGACGAGCGAGTGCATGTGTCGCTACCAGGTTGGGAGGACGTCGCGCGTGGCCATGGGGAATCGACGCCCCTCATCCGCCGCGTGCAAGTCGCACCGCGGCGATCACGTGCACCATCACGTTGGCACCATAGAGCATGGACATCAAGCTCGCGGCCGCGAGGTGTCCGGCGCAATGCTCCCAGGTTTGCTCACGCCTCGCTCGCGGTCGTCTCGGCATCCTCCGGAGCGGGATAGCGCAGCGTCCCGTCAGCCGTCACGCGCGCGCCGGGCGTGAGCGTCGCCACCGTGACTTGACCAGGTCCCATGATGTGGTCGACGCGAATCCCGCCGGATAGCAGGTAATCGGTGATGATCCGGCGATGACAGCGCCACCACACCGCTTCGGCGCACATGATCGCGCACCGGGCATCCCGCGCAAGTGTGCGCAACACGTCCAGGCCGGCGCGGAATTCGTCCGTCTCCGCGTAGTCGGCGTAATTCCGGAACGCGACGACGCGCCAGTACATATTGGGCGAGGGCGGCGCACCCTTGCGATGAAGACGTCGGCCGCCAAGTGCGCGCAGATGCCGGTAGCCGATGCCATCGGCGGCGAGGGAATCCGGCAGCATGTCTCCGTTGAACTGCGGAGTTGTCCGCGAACGCGGGATGGAGCGCACGTCGATCAGCAGCGTGACGTCAACCTGTCGCAAGAGCCCCACAAATTCGGCGAATGTCCTCGTGGAGTGGCCGATCGTAAAGATCGCGACGCCGCGAGGTGCCGGAGCGTCAGCCATGGCGCGGCCAGGTTCGGTATGGGCGCGCAATCAGGTTGGCGTTGAAATACCGTGGGTCCGCCGACACTTCCTCGCCAATCCACGGTGGGAGCTCCAGGCGCTCGTCCGCGGACGCAAGTTCAATTTCCGCGATGACCAACCCGGCGTTAGCGCCATCAAATTCGTCGACCTCCCACACCCGCCCGCCGAACGGAACACGATAGCGACGCTTGTCGATCAGGGGCTGAAGGCAGAGGTCGTGAAGCATCTGCTCGGCATCGGCCGTCGGTATCGGGTACTCGAATTCGGCACGTTCGATACCGGTCGTGACGCCCTTGACGGTGAGGTACGCACCGTCGCCGGCCGTGCGTATCCTCACGACGCGAGCGGGGTCGGTCGACAGATAACCCTGCCGGAGCCGGAGTCCCCCCGCCGCATCCGGATGCCACCGGTCCCGGTGCACCAGGAACTTCCGTTCAATCTCGCGTGCCATCTGCCGTCACAGTGCCGGTGTGAATCGCATCAGCGCAATGGTGTACCAGTTGATGCCGATGGCGCATCCATCGGTCGGGGTGTGGATTGGAACCGACCTCGGCGAGGATGTCAATGCGGAGCGTCGGCTGCGGTGATCATGGAGCCGGCGGCCGGCGGGCGCCGTCCCCGCTCAGTCGGCGGGACGTCGAGCGGACAGCGCCACCGCCATGACCATCACGATCGCCGGAACAACGAGCAACGCCAGGAACACCACACCGGGCAAGCGCGGGACGTCAGCGGTCATCGAAGTCCCTCTCCCGATTGAACACGTAGGTGTGCGTCGTCAGCCGGCCATCGGCCACGGCGCGCGCAATGTCCGTTGTCGTCACGATGCCCAGGAGGCGGCCGCCTTCCATGACCAGCACGCGGTGGATTCTGGCACGCTGCATCATCTTCGCGGCATCCGCGACGTACTCGTCGGGACCGACCGCACAGATCTTGCGGGTCATCAGTTCGCTGACCTCGTGGCCAGCCAGGACGTCGCCGCCGTCGCCACCGGAATCGGGCAGCTCATCGACAAACGCCGCCATCGGTACGGCACCGAAGAAGTCGTTTGTGAGCGCGGCCGCCGGCTCGTCCTCGCGCTCCACCTCCTCGCGACGCATCCCATCCGCCCAGTTCTCCGGCTCGATCCCCTCACCGGCCCGCGCTTCACTCTCAGCCGAGGATCCGCTGAACTCCATCAAGTCCGACATCGATACCACGCCGACCACCTTGGATCCCTCGACGACCGGAGCACCGGTGACCTGCCGGTCGGCAAACAGCTGCACCGCATTGAGTAGCGAAGTCTGCGGGCTGACCGAGATCACGTCCGTCGTCATGATGTCCCGTACCCTCAACATGGACGTCCCTCCCCTCGTCCGGCGGCCGCTGACCGCGCCGCGCGATGCACCGGCAAACGTTAAGCCCAGCGCGGGAGAGAGATAATCCGGTGATTCCCCGACCGTCTGTCGGCGTCCACCCCATGTCCCGGTTTTCGCTGACGGTGATCCTGAACCGGGGGTGTCGGCTGTCCGGGAATGCCGGGCTGGCAGTCCCCACTTTCGCCGACAGACCTGATCACCCCGCACCGCGAGATTGCGCAGGTACGGCGAGTTTGTCGGCGACCGTGCATCAGGACCCCCTGAATGCTCAACCTGGAGGACCGATACCATGACAACCGCAATAGCTCCCGTGCTCGGCCGCGTGCAGGGCGAAATCGACCGGGTGTTCAACCGCCTCTTCAAGAACGGCGACTACATGGAGCCGTACCTGCCGTCGCTCATGTTCGACGCCACGGATTTCACGTTCGTGCCCACCCTCGACATCACCGAGAATGATGACGAGTTCATGGTTCGCGTCGATGTCCCCGGCATCCCCAAGGAAAACGTCGACGTGCAATTGACGGGCGACGTGCTCACGATCTCGGGACATCGTGAGAAGCGCGCTGAGAAGAAGGGCGAGACGTACCTGTGGCGGGAGCAGCAGTGCGGCAAGTTCAGCCGGATGCTCCGCCTCCCGGCCCCGGTATTGGGGGCCAAGGTGGAGGCCGCGCACAACGACGGCGTGCTGACCATCCGCCTGCCGAAGCTGGCGCCATCGGTCGCCACCCGCGTCATGATCAAGTAGCGTCGGCGTTCGCGACCCGGAAGCATCAGATGCCGATGCTTCCGGGCGCGACGATCGCCGGTGCCTACCGCGCCGTATACCCTCCGTCGATTACCAGCTCGGCACCCGTGATGAACTTGGCCTCGTCGGAGGCCAGATAGACAATGCCCCACGCAATGTCATCGGGCTCACCGATGTGGCCCAGCGGGTGGAGCGCATCGAGAGCCGCGCGCACGGTCGCGGGATCGCCCTGTGATGCGGCGAAGTTCTCCACCATCGGGGTCCAGATGAAGCCGGGATGCACCGAGTTCACGCGGATCTGGTACTTGGCGTACATCATCGCATCGGTCTTGCTCATTTCCCGCACCGCCCCCTTGGACGCATGGTACGGCGGCACGTCCGGAGCGCCAACGATGCCATAGATCGACGACAGATTGATGATGCTCCCGGAGCCGGCCTGCATCATGTACGGCACCACGTGCTTGGTGCAGAAGAACACACCCTTCACGTTGACCGCCATCAGATGATCCCACTCGGCTTCGGTGATCTCGTGGGTCGGTTTGTTCGGACCGCTGATGCCGGCGTTGTTGACGAGAATGTCGAGCCCGCCAAAGGCCTGGACGATGTCTTCCAGCGCGCCACGCACGTCGGCCTCGCGACTCACGTCGAGGTGCCAGAAGCCGGCCGTGCCGCCGGCCGCGGTGATGCCGGCTGCGAGTTCCCTGCCCTCGCGGTCCCGCGTGTCGGTGACCGCGACGTGAGCACCTTCCTGTGCCAGCCGGAGGCACGCGGCCTTGCCGATGCCCAGGGCACCGCCGGTGACCACCGCCCGCTTCCCGTTCAGTCGTCCCATCGGTTCCTCCTGGTGCCGGACGCCGGCTCTACGCCGCGGCGGGCTGCTGGGTGTCGAACTCGGCGATCCGTGCGGCCGTGCGGATGGCAACGTCCGGGTTGACGGAGATCGAGCTGATGCCCTGTCGAACGAGCCACGTGGCCAGTTCCGGATAGTCCGATGGCGCTTGGCCACAGATTCCCACTGGTTTGCCGACCCGGCGGCCGGCCTCGATGGCGTGGGCGAGCATCCATCGCACCGCATCGTCGCGTTCGTCGAACAAGTGCGCCACCGTACCGGAATCGCGGTCGATGCCGAGCGTCAGCTGGGTGAGGTCGTTCGATCCGATCGAGAATCCGTCGAACACCGACAGGAACTCCTCCGCGAGCACCACGTTCGCCGGAATCTCGCACATGACATAGATCTCGAGGCCGGCTTCTCCCTGCTTGAGGCCGTTCGCCGCCATCGTCGCAATTACCTGGCGGCCCTCGTCGACCGTCCGGCAGAACGGAATCATCACCTTGACATTGGTGAGCCCGAAGTCGAGCCGCACGCGCCGCAGCGCCGCACACTCCAGCGCGAAGCCGTCGGCGTAGCGCGGGTCGTAATACCGGGACGCGCCCCGGAACCCGAGCATCGGATTCTCCTCCGCCGGTTCGAACTCGGCGCCACCGAGCAGCGCGGCGTACTCATTGGTCTTGAAATCGCTGGTCCGCACGATCACCGGCTTGGGATAGAACGCTGCCGCAATACGGGCGACACCCTCACTGAATCGGCGCACGAAATAATCGCGCGGGCTCTCCTCGCCGATGCGCGTGGCGATCGCCTGCACCGCCGCGGCGTCCTTCAGGTCGGGGTAGCGTGCCAGTGCCATCGGATGAATGCCGATCTCGCCGTTGATGATGAATTCCGTCCGAGCGAGTCCGACGCCGGCGTTCGGGATCGCCGCCAGGCTGAACGCCTGTCGGGGATCACCCACAATCAGCATGATGGGCGTCTTCGTGGCCGGCAACACGCCCGCCTCGACCAACTGGTGGGCGAATGGCAGCGCGCCGGCATAGACGCGGCCTTCCGCTCCCTCCGCGCAGCAAACGGTGACCGCTTCACCCGTCCGCAGCGTCGACGTGGCCGTGCCGGTGCCAACGATACACGGCAGGCCGAATTCGCGGGACACGATTGCCGCGTGGGCGGTCCGGCCGCCCTTGTCGGTCACGATAGCCGCCACACGGCGCATCACCGGTTCCCAGTCGGGATCCGTCATCTCGGCCACCAGCACCTCACCGGTCTGGACCTGGCCGAGATCCGCGGCAGAGCGAACGACCCGGACCCGTCCGGCAGCGATCCGCTCGCCAACCGCCTGACCCGTGATCAGCGGCGCACCGTGCGGTCCAGTCAGGCGATACGTCTCCGTCTGCGCCGCATGCGACTTGGCCGAATGCACCGTCTCCGGTCGCGCTTGCACGATCACCAGCGCGCCGGTCGTGCCGTCCTTGGCCCATTCGATGTCCATCGGCTGGGGGTGCCCGGCGCGTTCCGAGTAGTGGCGCTCGATCAGACAGGCCCACTGCGCCAGTGTGGTGACATCCTGATCGGCGAGAGCGAATCGCGCACGCTCGGCCATCGGAACCGCCTCGCTCCGCGTCCCGCGGCTTCCGTTCGCATACACCAGGCGCACTTCCTTCGAGCCCAGCCGCCGTCCGACGATCGCCTGGTGGCCGGCCATCAGCGAGGGCTTGAATACCACCCACTCGTCGGGCGTCACGACACCCTGCACCACGAACTCGCCGAGCCCATAGGCACCGGAGATCACCACGGCATCGCGAAACCCCGATTCCGGATCGAGGGTGAAGATGATGCCCGAACTGGCAAGGTCGGATCGCACCATCGGCATGACACCGATGGAAAGGGCGACCTTGAGCTGATCGTACCCCATCCGGGCGCGGTAGCTGATCGCCCGGTCGGTGAACAGCGACGCGTAACACTGCTGGACGGCGTGCAACAGTCCGTCCCGCCCACGCACGTTGAGGAACGATTCGGCCGCGCCAGCGAACGACGCCTCCGGCAGATCCTCGGCCGTGGCCGACGACCGCACGGCCAGCTCGGGCACCCGGCCAGCCCGCGCCGCCAATCGGTCGAACGCCGCCGCCACGGCGTGCTGCAACTCTTCCGGAAGCGGAGTCGCCATCACCGCAGCGCGCGCTGCCTCGCCCGCTCTGGCGAGCGCCCCCAGGTCCTCGGCGTCAAGTTGTCCGAACACCGTGGTGAGGCGGTCGCCCAGACCATTCACGCGCAACAACAGTCGATAGGCATCCGCCGTGGTCGCGAAACCATCGAGTACGCCAACACCCCGTGGGGCCAGGGCGCGAAGCAGCTCCCCGAGCGAGGCGTTCTTGCCCCCGACCCGTCCGACGTCCGCCGCGGTGATGTCGGCGAAATCGAGCACCAAAGCGGCCGGCTGCTGCGGTCGCGCCACCACATCGGCGGCCGACACGGCCGGCGATTCCGAATCGCTCACGATAGACCCTTTCCCTGTGCTCACGCGTCAATCACCCGCCGCCCACCGGCATGGTGCATGCGACCTCAGCATCGTAAACGTTGGCACGGGAAAGATCAGCCCGGTATGAACGAACCTTCATCCTGCCTTCACGAAAAATCCACCCTGGTCGGTCGGACTGTTCGTATCCTTTGGTACATCATCGCCGTTGGAAATTGCGCTATGCCATTAGTTAGTGTACATCCCCGGTTTTCGATGGCCTGGTAGCTCCCGGACCTCGGAGGAATCCAGTGTATTCGCCCACCTCGCACCCGTGGACTGAAGGCGAGACCCTCGGCCACCATCTTGAACAACGCGGCGTGTCGCGCCGCGACTTCGTCGAGTACTGCGGTGGGCTCTGCGCGGTGCTCGGACTCGGCAATTTGGCCGTACCTCGCATGGCGCGGGCGTTGCAGACGCTCAAGCGACCGAGCGTGATCTGGATTCAACTGCAGGAATGCACCGGCTGCGTCGAGAGCGTCATTCGCACGTCGGAGCCCACGATCGGCAATCTCATCCTCGACCTGGTCTCCCTCGACTACTCCCACACGTTGATGGCTGCGGCCGGGCACCAGGCCGAAGACGCACTGCAATCGGCGATGAAGCAGAACGCCGGCAAGTACCTCCTGGTGGTGACGGGGTCGGTTCCGCTGGCCGACGGCGGCGTCTACCTCACCATCGGCGGGCGCACGGCCGAAACCATCCTGAAAGAGGCCGCCGCCGGTGCGGCCGCCGTGGTGGCGGTAGGTGCCTGTGCCCACTGGGGCAGCGTGCAGGCGGCCCGCCCCAATCCGACGGGTGCGGTTGGCGTATCCGCCATCATCAAGGACAAGCCGGTCATCAACATCGCCGGCTGCCCGCCAATCGCCGACGTGATCACGGCCACCGTGGTGCACTTCCTCACCTTTGGCCGGATGCCCGCGACCGACGGTGACGGTCGCCCGCTCTTCGCGTACGGTGCCCGCATCCACGACCAGTGCTCCCGTCGTGCCAACTTCGATGCCGGCCAGTTTGTCACCAGCTTTGACGACGACGCGGCCCGCCAGGGCTGGTGTCTCTATCACGTGGGATGCAAGGGCCCGGCAACCTTCTCACCGTGTCCGATCTTCCAGTGGAACGACGCAACGAGCTGGCCGATCGGCGCGGGGCATCCCTGCCTCGGCTGCACCGAGCGGCACTTCTGGGACACGATGACGCCGTTCTACGGGCGACTGCCCGACATCGGCGGATTCGGAGTGGAACGCTCCGCCGACATCATCGGTGCCGCCTTGGCCGTGGGCGCCACAGCGGGCGTAGCCGCGCACGCCGTGGCGACGGGCATTCACGAGGCGCGGCGCCGGCGAAGTCTTCCCATTGTGGAGGCTCCTGGCGGCGGGTCGTCTGCCGCACCACCGTCGTCTCCGCCCAGCGTGAAGGAGTAGTATCCCATGGCTACGACCAAGATCGTCGTCGATCCGATTACGCGCATTGAGGGCCATCTTCGCATCGAGGCCCAGGCCGAGAACGGCCGGATCAGCAATGCCTGGGCGGTGTCCACGCAGTTCCGCGGCATCGAAATCATCATGCAAGGACGCGACCCCCGCGATGCGTGGGCCTTTACCCAGCGGATATGCGGCGTCTGCACCGTGGTGCATGCCGTCGCGTCGTGCCGGGCCGTCGAAGATGCGCTCGGCATCGAGATTCCACCGAACGCCAACCTGATCCGCAATCTCGTGCACGGCATGCAGTTCATTCAGGACCACGTCATCCACTTCTATCACCTGCACGCGCTCGACTGGGTGGACGTCGTCAGCGCGCTCAAGGCCGACCCCGCCGGCACGGCCAGGATTGCCCGCTCGATTTCGCCGTGGCCGAACAACTCGGAGACGTACTTTACGGAGGTGCAGGATCGGGTGAAGAAGTTTGTCGCCGGCGGCCAGCTCGGCATCTTCACCAACGGGTACTGGGGACATCCGGCCTACAAGCTGCCGCCGGAGGTCAACCTCCTCGCCGTTGCGCACTATCTCGAAGCACTCGACTGGCAGCGCGACGTGATCCGGCTGCATACCATCTTCGGTGGTAAGAACCCGCACCCGAACTTCCTGGTCGGCGGCATGGCGTGCGCCATCAACCTCGATCGGGCGGCCACGATCAATGCCGAGCGGCTCGAAGACATCCACGGGATGATCCAGCGGGCTCAGCGTTTCGTCGAGGAAGTGTATTGGCCCGACCTCATCGCGATCGCCGGGTATTACAAGGAATGGGGAGCCATTGGCGGCGGCGTGCCCAACTACATGGCGGTGGGGGAGTTCCCCGATGCGGATGTGCGCGACACGAGCAAACTGTACTTCCCGCGCGGCATCATCATGGGCAAGGACCTGACCACGGTGGTGCCGTACGATCACCTGAAGGTCAAGGAATACATCACCAGCTCGTGGTACGAGTATCCGGGCGGCGATGGCGTCGGCCTGCACCCGTGGGAAGGCGAGACCAAGGCCAAGTACACCGGGCCCAAGCCGCCGTACCAGTACCTGCAAGGCCTCGACAAGTACACCTGGATGAAGGCGCCACGCTATGATGGCCATCCAATGCAGGTGGGCCCGCTGGCGCGGATGCTCGTGGCGTATGCGAGCAATCACCCCGACGTCAAGCCGATGGTGACCGACCTGCTGGGTCGCCTGAAGGTGGGCCCCGAGGTCCTGTTTTCTACGCTTGGCCGTACGGCGGCGCGCGGCATGGAAACCGTGCTGCTGGCGCGACGGATGAACGTCTGGTTCGACCAGCTGGTTGGCCGAATCAAGGGCGGCGACACCGCCACGTTCAATCGCACCAAGTGGGAACCGTCGAGTTGGCCCGCGAAGGCCGAAGGATATGGCTATCTCGACGCGCCGCGCGGCGCGCTGGGGCACTGGGTCCAGATCGCGAACGGCAAGATTTCGCGGTATCAATGTGTCGTCCCGAGCACGTGGAATTGTTCGCCGCGTGACGGCGAGGGCCAGATGGGCCCGTACGAAGCGTCGCTGGTCGACAACCATCCGCTGGCGCTCCCCGAACAACCGCTCGAGATTCTGCGGACCATCCATTCCTTCGATCCCTGCATGGCGTGCGGCGTGCATGTGCTCGACGCCACCGGTGCACCGATCGTCGAGGTCAAGGTCCAATGAGCACGATCATGGCGGCACCACCCAAGCCGCTGCCGCGTACCGGCAACTACCGCTGGGTGTCGCTGTGGGGCGTGCCGATCCGCGTGATGCACTGGGCGGCAGCGCTCTCGATCGTGGTGCTCGCGGTCACTGGACTGTACATCGGCAAGCCGTACTTCATGACCAGTGGCGAGGCGAGTTCACACTTCCTGATGGGATGGATGCGGTTTCTCCACTTTACGGCCGCCGGTGTTGTGGTGATGACGGCGGTGGTGCGCGTGTACTGGCTCTTTGCCGGCAACCGCTACGAGCGCTGGCGCGCGCTGGTCCCCGTGAGCCGGAAGAACCTGCGCAATCTGCTGCGCCAGGCCCGGGCGTACGTCCTGGTGCGGCCAGAAGAGGCTCCGCCCTATCTCGGTCACAATCCGCTGCAACAGATGAGCTACACCATGCTCTACGCCATCGCGGCGGCCCAGGTCGTGACCGGGTTCGCGCTCTACGGCCAGTACAACTCCGCCGGGATATTCTACCGCGCCTTCAACTGGATCGGGCCGCTGCTCGGCGGGATACCGAATGTGCGGTTCATCCATCACGAGATCACGTGGGTATTCGCCATCTACCTTCCCATCCACGTCTACCTCTCCATCCGTGCCGACGTGCTCGAACACAACAGTACGATTTCGTCGATCGTAAGCGGCGGACGCATGGTGCCGGCCGATGCGAAATTCCAGGATGACTGATCCGCCGGCCCGGACGCTGGTCATCGGTCTCGGCAATCCGCTGATGGGCGACGACGGCGTCGGACTTGCCGCGCTGGAACGGCTGCGCGATGGCTGGGACGTGTCGCCGGACGTAGAACTGGTGGACGGCGGCACGTGGGGCATGAATCTTCTGCCGCTTATCGAGTCGGCGGATCAGCTATTGTTGCTCGATGCCATTCGCTCGGGCAGCACACCCGGCACGGTCACGGAGCTGGTGGGCGATGCCGTGCCGCGCGGGCTCGACCACAAGCTCTCGCCGCATCAGATCGACCTCCGGGAAGTGCTCGCGCTCGCCATGCTGCGCGACACGCTGCCGCGCCAGCTCGCGGCGATCGGGATCGAACCAGCCTGCGTGACCATGAGCACCACGCTGAGCGCCCCGGTCGAAGCCGCGATCCCGTTGATGCTGGCGCGCACGGCGGCCTGGCTGGAGACCCGGGGGCACCGCTGCGCCCGACTGGCGCCGCTCGCATGCACGAGCTGAGCCTCGCGTTGGAGGTATGCCGCATGGCGGAGGCGCACCTCCAACCGGGGGCCGTCGGCCAGTTGCGGGCCGTCTGCGTCGAGGTTGGCGACGATGCCAATGTCGAGGTGGAGAACTTCCGGTTCTGTCTCGAGGCGCTGCTCGACGCACCGCCGTTTGCCGGGGCCGTCCCCACGATCGTCACGCGTCCCGGTCCGGATCTCCGGCTCGCCTACCTGGAGGTGGATGATGGCCGTTCGGACGATTGAGGTGCGCGAGCGCGTCATGGCAAAGAACGACGAGATCGCCGCGACCGTCCGTCGGCAGCTACATGAGGCTGGCATCGCCGCGCTCAACCTGGTGTCCTCGCCGGGGTCCGGCAAGACGACGCTGCTCGAGCGGACGCTCGACGCCCTTGGCGACGAGCTGCGCATCAGCATCGTCACCGGTGACGTTCAGACCCAGAACGATGCCGACCGGCTGGCCCAACGCACGCCGCGACTGGTGCAGGCCGTAGTCACCAACGGCGCCTGCCACCTCGACGCGCGCCAGGTGCAGACTGCTCTCGCGGCGATCGACCTTGGCGAGACCGACTTGTTGTTCATCGAGAACGTCGGCAATCTCGTGTGTCCGGCCAACTGGGATCTCGGCGAGGATGCCAAGGTCGTGCTGTTCTCGGTGACCGAAGGCGAAGACAAGCCGCTCAAGTATCCCCGGATGTTCCATGAATCGCGCGTGGCCGTGCTCACCAAGATCGACCTCCTGCCATACGTCCCATTCGATGTCGATCGCGCTGTCATGTTTGCGCGCCGCGTCAATCCGGACCTGCGGTTCTTCTTCACGTCGGCGCTGACCGGCGCAGGCATGGCCGAGTGGTTCGGCTTCTTGCGAGACCAGGCGCGCACCGGGGCGCACGCGACCCCGTGATCGCTCCGCACCCGGCGCTGCAGGCCCAGCGACTTCGAATCACCGGTGTGGTTCAGGGCGTCGGGTTCCGGCCATTCGTGCATCGGCTCGCGACCCGGCATGGGCTCGCGGGGTCGGTGCGGAACGTAGCCGGTGAAGTGGAGATCGCCGTGGAAGGCATGGATGTGGCGATCAGTGCGTTCCGGCAGGCGCTGACACTGGAAGCACCACCGTTGGCGCGCGTCGAGTCCGTCCAGGTCGAGCCGCTCGAGATTGCACAGCGAACAGGGTTTGTCATCGAGCAGAGCACCGATGTCGCGGGACGGCGCCAGCCGGTTTCACCGGATGCGGCGTTGTGTGTGGCGTGCGAAGCCGAGCTGCTCGATCCGGCGAATCGCCGCTACCGGTATCCGTTCATCACCTGCACGGACTGCGGTCCGCGCTTCACCGTCATTGAGGCATTGCCATACGATCGCGAGCGCACCAGCATGCGCCGCTTCACCCAATGCCCGGAGTGTGCCCGCGAGTATCGCGCGCCTTCCAACCGTCGATTTCACTCGGAGACCAACAGCTGCTCCACATGCGGTCCGCGGCTCTGGTACGAGGGGCCCTATGCACCCGCGGGCTCGCACACGTCAGACGCCGCGATCGCGGCGGCGGCGGCGCTGCTTCGCCGCGGCGGCGTGCTGGCGCTGCGAGGGCTGGGTGGCTTCCACCTGGCGGTCGACGCCACGTCGGACGTCGCGGTGCAGCAGTTGCGGACGCGGAAGCGGCGCTACGCCAAGCCATTCGCCGTCATGGTGCGCACTCTCTCCGAGGCCGCCGACATCGCCAATGTGAGCGCCGCCGTGGCAACGTTGCTCACGTCGCCAGCGCGGCCGGTCGTGGTGCTGCACCGGCAAGTGGCGAACGGCCTCAGCGACGGCATCGCGCCCGGGCTCGACTCGGTGGGCATACTGCTGCCGTCCACACCCCTGCATCACCTGCTGCTCGGGGCGCTTCGTCGACCACTGGTGATGACCAGTGGCAACCTGAGTGACGAGCCGATCGCCATCGACAACGACGAGGCGCGTGCCCGTCTCGGTGCGGTCGCCGACGGCTTCCTGTTCCACGATCGCGAGATCGTGGCCCGGTATGACGACTCGGTGCTGCGTATCGCAGCGCGGCGGGCGGTGTTCCTCCGCCGCGCGCGGGGATTCGCTCCACTGCCGCTGACGCTGCCGATACCCACCCCGCGGCCGCTGATTGCCACCGGACCGGATCTCAAGAACACGTTCACGCTGGCGGAACACGGCCGCGCCTTTGTGAGCCAGCACATCGGCGACCTCGACAGTTTCGAGACGGTCGTCCACTTCCGCGACACGCTGCAGCGCTTCAAAGCGCTGTTCCAGATTGTCCCCGAGGTGGCCGCTTGCGATCTGCATCCCGGCTATCTCTCGACCCGGTTGGCGCACGATCTCGGGCTGAGCGACATCATCGCCGTGCAGCACCATCACGCCCACATCGCGGCTGTCCTGGCCGAGCATGGGGAAACCGGACCGGTCATCGGCGTGGCGTACGATGGCACCGGATACGGTGATGACGGCCATACGTGGGGCGCCGAGCTGCTGCTGGCGGATCTCACCGCGTATCGCCGGCTGGCACACCTGCGGTACGCGCCCATGCCCGGCGGCGATCTCGCCGCACGCGAGCCCTGGCGCGCGGCGCTGGGTTATCTCTCGCTCGAGCCGACGGCCGCGGCGGCGTTTACCCACCTATCCGACGATGTGTCGGCGCGCGAGTGCGCACTGGCCGAGGCGCAGATCGCGCGCCGGCTCAACGCGCCATTCGCCTCGTCGATGGGGCGCTTGTTCGATGCGGCGAGCACGGTGCTCGGCCTGCACTCGGGACGGCAGTATGAAGGCGAAGCTGCGATGAAACTCGAGGCTCTGGCTGGTGATCGAGCCGGCCACGCGCTCGACATGCCGATTGTCGAGGCGCCGGACGGAACCTGGACGTTCGATCCCGTTCCGCTACTGGTGGGACTGGGGGAACGCCGCCGTCACGGTGCCGACCCCGCCGATCTGGCCGCCGACTTCCACGACAGCATCGTCGCCACCACGACGCGCCTGGTGTGTCGCGCCCGTGAGCGCACGGGCGTTGGGGTCGCGGCGCTTGGCGGCGGCGTCTTCCAGAACACGCGGCTCAGCGACATGCTCGTCGCGGCGCTCGAGGCGCAGGGCCTCCGCGTGCTGCTGCCGCGCTCGCTCAGCCCGAACGATGGGGCAGTGAGCTACGGGCAGGCCGCAGTCGCGGCGGCCCGTCTCGCACATACCGGCCATCCGATCGACGGAGGTGCACCATGTGTCTAGGCATTCCGGGACGCGTAGTGGAGATCCACGACGACCGCGGACTCCCCATGGGCGTCGTCGACTTCGGCGGCGTGCGACGAGAAGTCTGCCTGGCGTATATCGCCGACCAGGTGCAGCCCGGTGATTACGCGCTGGTGCACGTCGGCTTCGCGATCTCGAAGATCGACGAAGACCAGGCGCGCCGCACCTTCGAGGCGCTTCGCGAGATGAGCCAACTGGACGAACTCGAGTGGTTGCGGGAAGCGGCGCAATCGTCGCTCGACGGCCTGAGTCTGGGACCGCAATGAAGTACCTCGCCGAATACCGCGACGGCGCGATCGCGCGGGCGCTGGCGGCACAGATTCGCCGCACCGCGTCGCAACGATGGGTGCTGATGGAGGTGTGCGGCGGGCAGACCCACACCATCGTCAAGCAGGGTCTCGACGAACTGCTGGGCGACACCGTCGAGATGATCCACGGCCCGGGCTGCCCGGTGTGCGTGACACCGCTGGAGCAGATTGACAAGGCGCTCAACCTCGCCAGCCGACCCGACGTAATCTTCACGTCGTTCGGCGACATGCTGCGCGTACCGGGAAGCGAATGCGACTTGCTGCAGGTTCGCGCGCGCGGCGGCGCGGTGCGCATCGTCTACTCGCCGCTCGATGCGCTGGAACTGGCAATCCGTCACCCCGATCGGCAGGTGGTGTTCTTTGCCGTCGGCTTCGAAACCACGGCGCCGGCCAATGCCATGGCCGTGTGGCGCGCGCGGCAACTGGGCATCACGAACTTCAGCGTGCTGGTGTCGCACGTCACGGTTCCGCCGGCCATGATCGCGTTGCTGAGCGATCCGACCAACCGGGTGCAGGGATTTCTCGCCGCAGGCCACGTCTGCACCGTGATGGGATGGACGGAATACGAACCGATCGCCGCGGGCTTCAAGGTGCCGATCATCATCACGGGGTTCGAGCCCCTCGACATTCTGGAAGGAATTCACCTCGCCGTGCGCCAGTTGGAGGCGGGGCGGTATGAGGTGGAGAACCAGTACGTCCGGGCGGTCAAGCGCGAAGGCACGCTGCCGGCGCGCAACCTGGTGGAACAGGTGTTCCATCTGGTCGACCGGAAATGGCGAGGCATCGGAGAGATCCCGGCGAGCGGCCTCGCCCTGCGGGACGAGTTCGCCGACTACGACGCGGAGCGCCGCTTTGGCCTAGGTGCCATCGAAGTCGCCGAGCCGGCCGAATGTCAGGCGGGTGCGGTGCTGCGCGGACGGCTGAAACCGCACCAGTGTCCGGCGTTCGGCCGCCACTGCACGCCGGAGCATCCGCTCGGTGCGCCCATGGTGTCGTCGGAGGGAGCATGCGCCGCCTACTACAACTATGGGCGGTTCCGTGCCACCGCATCGGTGGGCGGTTGACATGACCGATACGCTCCGACTCGCCGATGGGTTGGTTTGTCCGGTGCCGACGGTGACGACCGATCGCGTGCAGCTCGGTCACGGCTCGGGTGGCAAGATGAGCGCGGCCCTGCTGCGCGAGCGCTTCCTCCCGCATCTCAACAATCCGATCCTCGCGCAGCTCGGCGATGCGGCGGTGGTGTCGCTGCTCGGCGGGGACATCGCGGTATCCACCGACACATTCGTCGTGAATCCGGTCGAATTCCCGGGCGGGAACATCGGTTCGCTTGCGGTGCACGGCACCCTCAACGACGTGGCAATGATGGGGGCGGTACCCCGGTTTCTCTCCGCGGGGTTCATTATCGAAGAAGGGCTCGACTTCGACCTCCTCGACCGGGTGATCGCCGCGATGGCCGCGGCAGCCCGCGCGGCCGGCGTTCCGCTGGTAACCGGCGACACGAAGGTGGTGGAGCGCGGCAAGGCCGATCACCTGTACATCAACACCACCGCGATCGGGACGCTCCACGGCGACTTCAGGCCGGCTCCCGAGCGGGCGGCGCCTGGCGATGCCGTCATCGTCACCGGCCCGATCGGTTGCCACGGCATGGCGATCATGTCGGCGCGAGAAAGTCTCGGGTTCGACACCGAGATCGTCAGTGACTCCGCCATGCTGTTTCCGCTGGTAGAGCGCCTGGGCGATCGGTTCGGTGCGGACGTGCACGTGCTGCGCGACCCGACCCGAGGCGGCGTGGCCAGCGCCCTCAATGAGATCGCGGCCGCATCACGCGTCGGCGTGATGCTCGAGGAGGAGGCCGTGCCGATCCCCGGCCCGGTCGCCGCCGCGTGCGAAATGCTGGGATTCGATCCGCTCTACGTGGCGAACGAAGGCGTGATGCTGGCCATCCTGCCGGAACGACTGGTTGACGCCGCACTTCAGGTGCTCCGTACCCATCCGCTCGGGACGCTGGCCGTGTGCATTGGCCGCGTCGTGGCGGATCATCCCGCGATGGTCGTCATGCGAACCGCCATCGGCGGCACCCGGGTGGTGGACATGCTCCCTGGCGATCAGCTGCCGCGGATCTGCTGACCGTGATGGCCAACATCCTTCCCACGCTCCTGCTCGGCATCATCCTCGGGATGCGCCATGCCACGGACGCGGACCACGTCGTCGCGGTGACCACCATTGTCACCCGGCAGCGGCGCGTCGCGGACGCCATGCGCATTGGCGCTCTCTGGGGGGTCGGCCACACCGTGACGATCCTCCTGGTGGGCGGCGCCATCATCATGCTCAAGGTCATCATTCCGCCGCGCCTCGGTCTCGCCATGGAGTTCGCCGTCGCGATCATGTTGATTGGTCTCGGCGGCTACAACCTCTTCGGCGGGCAGCGACTGGGTGCCGGGGCGCTTTCGTCGATCCGCCCCGTGCTGGTGGGCATCGTCCACGGCCTCGCCGGATCGGCGGCCGTCGCCCTGTTGGTACTGGCGACCATTCCCGATCCGCGCTGGGCCGCAGGATACCTCTTGTTGTTTGGCGGTGGGACGATCGTGGGCATGATGGCGATCACTGCCGCGGTTGCCGCACCAGTGTCGCTCACAGTCTCGCGGTTCGCCACGCTGAACCGGTCATTGCAGCTGGTGTCGGGGACGCTGAGCGTCGCCTTCGGCGTGTTTCTGGCGACGCACATAGCGTTGGTTGATGGACTGTTTACGGCGTATCCCCGATGGACGCCACACTAGCTCGCGGCGGCTGTGCATGGCGACACAACGCGGCGCCGGCTCCACCGGGGCGGGCTCATGGAACTTGAGCGCCTGATCGAAACGGAGCAGCACAACGACGAGCTGCTCCGTCACGCGCGCGACGAGGCCACCGCCTTGGTGAATGCCGCCCGGGATGCGGCGTCACACCGCGAAGCTGCCCTCGCCGCCGAAGTCGAGACGACGACGCGCGCCAACGAGGAAGCGCTGGCCGCCGAACGCGACCGGCGCCTGGCCGACATCCGCACCGCGACGCGTGATCAGGTGGCCCGGTACAACATGGCCGACGACCAGCGCGTCCAAGCGGTCGCGCAGGCGATGGTGGAGCTGCTGATCACCGGCGGAGACGCGGCGTGATCCTCCCCATGTCGCGCGTCCGGATTATGGGACCGCGCCAGCGGCTCGACCAGGTGCTGGCAGCACTGCAGGACCTTGGGCTGCTGCACCTGAGTGCGCCCGAGGCGCCAACCCCGCTCGAGCCGGTGCAACTCACGCCGACGCAGGCGCGCGCCCGGGAGCACTTGCGCGCCGCGCTGGCCGACACCGATCAGGCGCTCAACGCACTAGGCGCTGGCACCGGACCGCCGACCGCCGCTCCCGTCGCGACCGCGACCGCCGACCTTGCCCGGTGGGCGCGCCTGGCCTGGCAGGTGCGGCGCGCGACCGAGCGTCTCGCCGTGCGGGTCGCTGTACTTGAGGATGAGCGGGCGCTCATCCTCAAGTACCAGCAATTCTTTTCGGCGTTCCGCGCCATGCTCGAGACTGAGTCGCGATGGCCCAGTGCCACGGCGTATCACGTGCTGCTGAAGCGGGGTGACGCCGCCACCATCCCGGCGCTCCGCGGTTCGCTGGCATCGGTCATCGGGGACGAGTTCCAACTGTATAGTCACCCGCTGCCATCCGGTGAAACCGCGGTCCTGGTCGTGGTGTCCGCGCACGCCGCCGACCAGGTTGAGCGGCTGCTGGCCGATGCCCGGGTGCAGGAAATCCCGGTGCCCAAGGCATTCGGCGGCGGCTCGCTCACCGAAGCCATCCCGCGCATGCTCGCCCGGCTCGGCGAGATCCCGACTGACCTCCAGAAAGTCGAACAAGAACGCGCCGCGCTCGCGCGCGACCACGGCCCGGCACTGCGTCGGGCACGGCTCGCGTTGCACGACTGGCTGCAGGCGCTCGACGTGGTACCGCTGTCGATCGCCACGGCGCGCGCGTTCGTGATCGAAGGCTGGTTGCCGACCCGCACGCGCGGCGACCTCGAGACAGGGCTCCGCCAGAAGTGCGGCGATGAAGTGGTCGTGACCGAGGTCGCGCGAGAAGATTGGCAATCCGATCAGGCACCGGTGGTGCTGTCGAACCCGCGGCTCCTGCGCCCGTTCGAAGCCCTGATCGGCCTGATGCCGTTGCCGCGTTACGGTTCGATCGATCCGACGCCGTTCGTCGCGGTGTTCTTTCCAGCGTTCTTCGGTCTGATGGTCGGCGACATCGGCTACGGCGTCATTCTCGCCGGGCTCGGATTGCTGCTCCACGCCAAGTCGCGGCCCGGCTCCACCTGGCGCAACGTGGCCGAGATCATCGGGCCGTGCGCCCTGTTTTCGATATTGGCGGGGTTCCTGTACGGCGAGCTGTTCGGCGACCTGGGCACGCGCTGGCTCGGCTTGCGTCCGTTGCTGTTCAGCCGCGAGGAGGCTGTGGTGCCCTTCCTGCTGCTGTCACTCGCCCTTGGCGTGGTGCACATCCTGCTCGGAATGGTGCTCGGCGTGGTCAGCGCCCGGCGCCATCCGCGGCAGGCCATGGGACGCGGCATCGCGGCGCTGATGGTGGTCCTGGTGATTCTGGCTCTGCTGGCAGCGGTGGATGTGTTACCACGGCGGTTCTTCTCGCCGGCGGTGATCGGGCTGCTGGTCGCGTTCCCGCTGCTGATTATCGCGGAGGGGCTGGTCGCCATGATCGAGCTGCTCACCACGCTCGGCAATATCCTGTCGTACGCCCGTATCATGGCGCTGGGCGTGGCATCGGTGATGCTCGCCGTCGTCGCGAACCGGATGGTCGGCGCGCTCGGTAGCGTGCTGGTGGGGACGGTGTTCGCCCTGCTCTTCCATCTGGTGAACTTCTCGATCGCGATGTTCAGCCCCACTATTCATGCGCTGCGTCTGCACTATGTCGAATTCTTCGGAAAGTTCTACAGCCCGGGCGGCTTGCGCTATCAGCCGCTGGGACACTGGACGCGCGTGCCGGAACCGGCGCGCGCCACACCCCGCACCACGAGGCATGTCGCATGAGTCCCACCGCCGTGAACGCACTGGCAGCCGCGCTCGCCGTCGCCATTCCCGCACTCGCCACGGCCTGGGCGCAATCGCGCATCGGCCCGGCGATCGCCGCCTCGATGGCCGAAAAGCCGGAGCTCTCCACCGTCGCCGTCCTGATGATCGCCATTCCGGAAACCATGGTGATCCTCGGATTTGTGGTAGCCATGGTGATCCTGGTTCGGACCGGCTGACGGCCGCCGCTGATGCCGCTCGATCAGTTGCTGGCCGCGCTGGAGCGCGCCGCCCGCTCTACCGCCGAGCGCTTGGTGGCCGATGCGCGGGCAGAAGCCGAGCGCCTGACCACGGCGGCCGACGAGAACATCGCCCGGCGCCGAGCCGGCACGATCGAGGCGCGCACCCGGACGCAACGTGCGGCGCTGGAACAGGTGCTTTCTGACGCCCGGCTCAGTGCGCGCCGCGAGATTCTCGACGCACGTGAGAGCCTGCTCGCCCGCCTGTTCGATGCGGCTATCGCCGCACTGCCGAAGGCCATCGACCTGCCGTCCTACCGAGACGCCCTGTCGCGCCGGGTATCGGCCGCACTCGAATGCATCGAGGCAACCGACCGTGCCGTCATCCGCGCGTCGCAGTCACTTGCGGAACCGCTCCAAGCGCTCATCGCCGGCCACGACAATGTCAGCATCGAGCCAAACGAGAACGTGGGCAGCGGATTCCGGCTCGCAACGGTAGACGGCGTCATCGAGGTGGACGACACGCTCGAGTCCCGCCTCAGGATTGAGCGTCCGCAACTGGCGCGCGAAGCGCTCCGCCGGTTGGGCTTGGCACCATGACGCCCGCCTGGGACGATCTCAACGCGCGCGCCCGCGGCCTCGGCACCCATCTGCTCGAGCCGGCGCAGCTGGCCGCGCTGTCGCGCGAACCCGATGCACCGTCCCTCGCTGCGGCGCTGCGCCGCGCGGGTGTGCTCACCGCGGCGATGACCGAAGCACCCGCGCCGCAGGATCTCGAACTCGCCATCCGGCGCTGGGCGGCGGCCTTGCTCCGCATCCTGGCCCGCTGGGCCGGCTCGCGTGCCGCTGCACTGCCGTTGGTGTTCGACGAAGAGGACCGGCGCAGTCTCCGGTCCGTGCTCCGCGGTGCGGTGCAACATGTCCCTGCCGAGCAACGACTCGCGGGACTCATCCCGACGCCGGCCTTGCCCGAGCGAGCCCTGGAGGAATTGGCTCGAACGGCCACGCCAGCCGATGCCGCCGCGTTGCTCGCCGTCTGGCATCATCCCTTTGCCACCACGGTGCTGCCTGCCGCGGCGGCCGCTCAACCCGATCTATTTGCCCTGGATTTGGCCTTGTCCCGCGCCGTAGCCGTGCGGGCGACTGACGCCGCACGTCAGAGCCGCAGCCGCACGCTTCGCGCTTGGGTGCGCGACACGATCGATCTCGAGAACGCGCGGTCGGCGATCCTGCTCTCGACCGCCGGAGACGATATCGTACCCGCGGATGTATTTCTGCCCGGTGGTCAACACCTGACGTTTCCCGCGTTCGAGCGAGCGGTGATGGCCCGCGAGCCGGGCGCAGTCGCCGTGCAGCTCGCCACCGCATTCGCGGAAACGCCGTATGGCGCCACCTTCATGCACGCAGGGCGCGACGTCGCGGCGCTGGAGCACGAGTTGGTCCAGCAACGCATGGGCGAGTTGGCCAGGGAGCGGCGCCGCGCACCCCTCGGTCCGCTGCCGGTGCTCTGGTTCGCTCTGCAGCTGCGCACCCAGGTCGTCGATTTGCAACGCATTGTGTGGACGGTCGCGCTCAATGCGCCGCGTGGATCCCTCGACATTGCGTTCGCGGCGACCGCGTGAGCGTCGGACTTCGGGTGCTCTGCCGACCGGAAGTGGCCGCCGGCTTTGCACTGGCCGGGATCCCGGTACTCGAAGCGGCAAGCCCGGCCGAGGCCATTGACCGATTCCGCCGCTGCCTCGACGACCCGTCGCTGGGCATCATCCTGGTTGAAGACAGGTTTCACGATCAACTCCCGGAGGACCTCCGCCGGCGCATGGCGCGAAAGCCGCTGCCGATGGTCGTCCCGTTCCCGGGACCGGTGTGGGAAACCCGGACCGGTGCCGCCGAGTCGTACATTGTCGAATTGTTGCGCCAGGTGATCGGCTACCGGGTGAGACTCCGGTGAGCACGGCACGGCTGGTGCGAATCAGCGGCGCCCTCGCCGAGGCAGAGCCCCTGGCGGATGCCGCGTTGTATGAATTGGTGCGCGTCGGCGAGCGCGGTCTCCTCGGCGAAGTGGTGCGTATCTCCGGCGACCGTGGCACGGTTCAGATCTTTGAGGAAACCACCGGTCTGCGCGTCGGCGAACGGCTCGCCGCGACCGGCAACGCTCTCACCGTGGAGCTGGGCCCCGGCCTGCTCGGCTCGGTGCTCGACGGCATCGGCCGCCCGCTCCAGCGCGTCGCGGATGCCACCGGCGACTTCATCGCTCCGGGCACGTCCGCGCCGACGCTCGACGCAGGCCGGCGATGGGCGTTCACGCCGGTGATCGCGTCCGGTGCGCCCGTGCGCGGCGGCGACGTGCTCGGCACCGTGACCGAGCGACCCGGCTTCGTGCATCGTGTGATGGTGCCACCACGCGTCACTGGACAGGTCGCCGCCATTGCCGCCGGCGAGTATACCGTGTGGCAGCCGTTCGGGCGACTCGAAGACGGCACCGGGCTCACGCTGGCGCAATCGTGGCCGGTGCGACAACCGAGGCCGGTCGCCAGCCACCTGGCGCTGCATCAGCCGCTGGTTACCGGACAACGGGTGTTCGACCTGTTGTTCCCGGTGGCCGAGGGCGGCAGCGTCGCCGTGCCCGGCGGGTTCGGCACCGGCAAAACGGTGATCGAGCAGTCCCTTGCCAAGTACGCCGCGGCCGACATCATTGTCTATGTCGGTTGCGGCGAGCGTGGCAACGAGATGGCCGAGGTTCTGGAGGAATTCCCACGCCTCGTGGATCAGCGCACCGGCCGCTCGGTGATGGACCGCACCGTGCTGCTGGTCAACACCTCCAACATGCCGGTGGCCGCGCGTGAAGCGTCCGTGTATGTGGGCGTGACCATTGCGGAGTACTATCGCGACATGGGGTACCGCGTGGCGCTCATGGCCGACAGCTTGTCGCGCTGGGCCGAAGCGTTGCGAGAAATCGGCGCGCGTCTGCAGGAGATGCCCGGCGAAGAGGGATACCCGACCTACCTCGGGAATCGACTGGGGAAGTTCTACGAGCGCGCCGGACATGTGCGCGCGTGCGGCGCGCCCGAGCGCGATGGTGCGCTGACAGTGATCAGCGCGATCTCGCCGCCCGGCGGCGATTTCTCGGAGCCGGTCACCCAGGCGTCGCTGCGGGTGGTCGGCGCGCTCTGGGCGCTCGATCCGGAACTCGCACACCAGCGGCAGTTTCCCGCGGTGGATTGGGAAACCAGCTACAGCCTGTACGCCGATGCCACCGCGCCATGGTTCAGTGAACGTGCCGGCGGAGACTGGTTGCAACTCCGCCGGGCCATGCTCGAGTTGCTGCAACGCGACCGCGAGCTGCGCGAGATTGCGACCCTCGTGGGCAGCGAAGCGCTCCAGGACGGCGATCGGCTGCTGCTCGAGGTGGCGCGCGTGGTCCGCGACACGGTACTCGGCCAGAGCGCGTACGACCCGAACGATGCGCTGTCGTCGATCGAAAAGACCTGGCTGCTCGCCACGCTGTGCCGCGAACTCCTGGCTGCCGGCCAGCGTGCCCTGGACGGGGGAACCGCGTTCGATCAGCTCGACCTGGCAGTGCCGCGCCGGCTGCTCGCCGACCTTCGCCGGGCTGCGGACAGTGAGCTTGCGGCCGGGGCCGCGGCGGTCAGAGCAGCATTGGCGGGAGTCGCGCGGTGAGCGCGCTGGCCCGACGTCATCATGGTGCGCAGGGCGTCGGCGGTCCGCTGCTGTACCTGCGTCGCACCCGAGTAGTGGCGCTCGGCGAGTGGGTCGAGATCCGCGTCCCGGGTGAGAGCCCGTGGCGCGGTCAGGTGATCGACGCTGGCCGCGACATCAGCGTCATTCAGGTGCTCGAGGACACGGTCGGCCTGGCGCCGGCCGCGGTCGAGATCACTCTGACCGGGCGAGAGGCCACCGCGGTCGTCGGCCGCGAACTCCTCGGCCGGGCCTTCAACGGCATGGGCCTGCCGATTGATGGCCTGCCGCCGCCGGTCGGCGACGCGACCCGGTCGGTGTGGGGCGCACCGTTGAATCCCGTGCGGCGCGCGCGACCCGGCGATTTCATCGAAACCGGCATATCCGCCATCGACGGCATGAACACCCTGGTGCGCGGCCAGAAGCTGCCGGTGTTCTCGGGCCCGGGCCTCCCGGGTCTCGACCTCGCCGCCCGAATCGTCGAAGGGGCGCGCGCGCCGCGCGATGAAGCGTTTGCGGTCGTCTTTGTCGGCATCGGGATCACGTCGCGTGAAACCGATGCATTTCTCGAGCGATTCGATCGATCGGGAGCGCGCGAACGCTCGGTCCTCTACATCAACCAGACGCGTGACCCCACGATCGAGCGCCTGCTGGCGCCGCGGGTCGCACTGGCGCAAGCAGAACACCTCGCGTTCGACCTCGGCATGCACGTGCTGGTGGTGATCGCTGACCTCACTCACTACTGCGAAGCGCTGCGCGAAATCGCCACCGCGCGGGAGGAGATTCCCGGGCGGCGCGGCTATCCCGGATACATGTATTCCGACCTGGCGAGCATCTATGAACGCGCCGGAGTGCTCGCCGGCAAGCCTGGATCGGTCACCCAGCTCCCGATTCTGACCATGCCCGACGACGACATCACGCATCCGATTCCCGACCTCACCGGCTACATCACTGAAGGCCAGGTGGTGCTGTCGCGCGACCTGCACCGACGCGGAGTGTTCCCGCCCGTGGACGTCCTGCCATCGTTGTCGCGGCTGATGCAATCCGGTATCGGCGCGGGAAAGACCGCCGCCGAGCACCGCGAGTGGTCGAATCAGCTGTACGCCGTGTACACGCGGGGGCGCGAAGCCCGCTTGATGGCGGCCATCGTCGGCGAAGCCGGCCTGGCACCGGAGGATCGGCGGGCGCTGGCATTCGCCGACCGGTTCGAACTCGATTTCGTGGGACAGGGCGACGCGCGCCGCACCATCGGCGAGACACTGGAGATTGGCTGGCAATTGCTGGAGACGCTACCGCGCGAGGACCTGCATCGACTCAGCGACACCGTGTGGGCGGCACGGTTGGCCGGGGCGGCATCGCAGCCGGCGGTGGTACGCCCATGAGTGCTGCGACGGTAGCCGCCACGCGATTGAATCTGCTCCGGACTCAGCGCAGGGTCCAGCAACTGGCGAAGGGCACCCAGCTGCTGCGGCGCAAGCGTGAAGCGCTGGTGACTGAGCTGTTCCGTCTGGCACGACCGGCGGCCGACGCGCGGGCGCGAATCGCCGCCGCGGCGCAGCAGGCCTACCCGCTACTGATCGCGGCGCTGGCCGAGCACGGCATGACCGGAATCCGTGCCATCGGGTGGCCGGCGCGCGACTACCGCGTCGAACTGGCGCCGGGCTCGGTGTGGGGCGTCGTCGTCTCGCGGTTGGTGTCGCGGCCGCCGGTGCCGCGCACGCTCGGGGCCCGTGGCACCGCACCGGCCGCGACCGGGATCGGCACGGTCCGCGCGGCCACGGCGTTCGAGCACCTGACCGAGCTCTTGCTGGACGCCGCCCCACAGGAGATGCTGCTCCGGCGCGTGGGACAGGCGCTGGCGCAGACCTCGCGCCAGGTCCATACATTGGAGCGGCGCGTTTCGCCCCAACTGGAACGGGACGTTGCGCGCGTGCGACGGGTGCTCGACGAACGCGAACGCGAAGAACGGCTGCGACTCGGCGGACTGCTGCGGCGCCGACACGCGCGCGCCGGTGCCGGCGGGTGACCCGATCGTGACGACGCACCATCATCATGAACCGTATACGTGAAAGGAAGCTGATCATGGCGCTCCGCTCAGGTATTTACGTCGTGCCGACCAACCGCTGGTACATCGAGCGCACGGTCTGGCTGATCGCGGGACTGTTTTTGATCACCGCGACCACCCTGGCAGCCCTGGTGCAGCCGCTCTGGGTGTTGTTGATCATCGTGACCGGACTTGCCTCGATCACCGTGGCGCTGACCGGCTTCTGCATCGTGGGCAATGTGCTCTACCGGCTCGGCTTTACCCCGATGCTGGGACGGCCGGCCACCGAGCGGTCCAGGTGGTACTTCATGCAGACGGACCGGTGGTACCTCGAACGGCGCATCTATCTCGCCGTGGGCATCAACATCTCCATCGCCTCGGTGCTCTCCCTGGTGTACAGCCCATGGTGGCTGACGTTCACCGGATTCGTGGGACTCGCGATGGTATGGTTTGCCGCCACAGGCTACTGCATCATGGCCAACGGCCTGTACTGGTTGGGTGCGGAGCCGAGGTTGGTGCCGGAGGAGAAGCCGATCGTCGACGCGGCAGCCGCCGGTCGCCGGCCCGCGGCCGCGTAAAGGCCGCCGGACCCCCGTCGTTCGCGCTGGGAGCACCGCTCAGCGCGCGATGAGCGACGGGGCCCCGCGCTACGCCACCGTCTTCCGGAACCGCGTCGTGGCGAACGCCAGTACGCCCAGTCCGATCGCGGCGAGCACCAGGACTTCCGGATAGAGCACGCTCCACCCCGCCCCGCGCAGGAAGACGCCGCGCACGATCACCAGGAAGTGCTCGATCGGATCGGCCTGCGCCACAATGCGCAGCGCGGCCGGCATGTTCTCCACCGGAAACATCAACCCCGAGAGCATCATCGCCGGAAAGAAGAACAGGAACATCGACATGAAGGCTTCCTGCTGCGTCGCCGAGATGGTCGAGATCAGCAGCCCGACGCCGAGCCCGGTGAGGATGTAACACAGCGAGGCGACGACCAGGAGGAGGAACGAGCCGCGAAATGGGACGGCAAACCAGAACAGCGCCATGCCGGTCACCAGCAGCAGGTCCACGAATGCGACCAGCGCCGCCGGCAATGTCTTGCCGATGATCAGCTCGGCCGACGTGAGCGGACTCACCATCAGCTGTTCCAGCGTGCCGATCTCCCGCTCGCGGACGATCGCCAGCGATGTGAGCAGCAGGCTCATCAGCATCAGGATGTTGCCCATCACGGCAGGTACGTTGTAGGCGCGACTTTCCAGGTTGGCGTTGAACCACGCCCGCACCCGGAAATCGACGCCACCGCTCGGCAGTGTCGCGCCCGACCGGGTGATGACATCCGCCCGTCGCTGGAGGCCGAACCGGCCCACGATCTGCGTGGCATAGCCGAGCGCGACATTGGCGGTGTTGGCGGTGGTCCCGTCGACCAGCAGCTGTAGCGAAGCGGACCGGCCGCTGGCGATGTCGTCCGCAAAGCCGACCGGAATCTCGATGGCCATCAGCGCATCGCCGTGATCCAGCGCGGCCACCACGTCTCGCGGCCGGTTACCCCGGCCAGCGACGTCAAAGTATCCTCCCGCCGTCAGCGCGTCGATCAACGCACGCGAGGTTTCCGTCCGGTCGTGATCCACCACGAACAATCGGGCATGCCGCACGTCCGTGGTGACGGCGTAGCCGAAGATCAGCAATTGAAGCACCGGTGACAGAAACAGCAACCGTTTGGACCGGGGGTCGCGGAACATCTGGCGAAATTCCTTGCGCAACAGTTCGACCAGGCGGCCCACACTCCCGGGCATCACGCGATCTCCTTGCGAAAGGCGCGCACGGCAAGGCCCAGTCCGATCACCGCATACGCCAGCATCGCCGCCCCCTGTGCGGCGAGTTGGTCGAGTCCCACGCCCTTGAGCAGCACCCCGCGCAACGCCACGATGAAGTAGCGCGCCGGCACCACCACGGAAATGGCGCGCAACGCCAGCGGCATCGATGCGATGTCGAAGATCGCGCCGGACAGAATCGTGGACGGCAGGTAGGTAGCCACCATCGCCGTCTGCGTCGCGAGCAGTTGCGACTTGACCGCCGCGCTGATGAAGATGCCCAGGCCCAACGAGCCCAGCAGGAACAGCAGCGCCATCGCGGCCAGCAGCAGCGGATTGCCGCGGAACGGGACCTGAAACACGAACATCCCCAGCAGCACCACCGCGGTGACGTCGATCAGGCCGATCCCCAGGTATGGCAGCAGCTTGCCCAGAATGACCTCCAGCCGCGATACCGGTGTCGCAGCCAGCTGCTCCATGGTGCCACGCTCCCATTCCCGCGCCACCGTGAGCGAGGTGAGCATGGTCGCGATGATCATCATCACCATGGCGACCAATCCGGGCACGATCATCGGGGCGCTCTCCAGCGACTCGTTGTACCAGACGCGACTCTGGAGCGCGATCGGCATCGCCTGGGTGTGGCCCAGCATCACCCGAGTGGAGTACGCGGTCACGATGGCGGTGGCGTAGTTGAGCGAAATCGACGCGGTATTCGCGTCCGCCCCGTCGACAATTCCCTCGACCGGTGCCGGACGCAGAGAGGCGAGTTCGCGCTCGAACCCGGGAGGAATGATCAGCGCCATGCGGATCGAGCCGCGCAGCAGCAGCGGGTCGACGTCACCAGGCCGGTCCAGCCGCGCGGTCACCCGGAACCGCCCCGCGCCGACAAACGCCTGTACCAGTTCGCGGCTCGCCATGGTGTGGTCCTGGTCGACGATCGCGAGCCTGATGTCCTTGACATCGAAGTTGATGATGTAGCCGAAGAACACCACCATCACGGCCGGCACGAGAAACGCCATGGCGAGACTGCGCGGATCGCGGCGCAACTGGATGATCTCCTTGCGCGTCACCGCCGCGAGACGGCCCAGGTTTATCAGCACGGCATCATCCCGCCACCGCCCCGCCCTCGCGCCGCACCAGCGCGACGAACACGTCTTCCAGTGAGGGCCGTACCCGCGCCAGTCTCCGGCAGGCCAGCCCGCGCTCGGCCAGCAACGCCGGTAGCGTGCGCCGCGCCGCCGGCTCGTCCTCCACCACCAGATGTACTTCGCGCCCGAACAGCGACGCTTCGATCACGCCCGGAACGCCAGTCAGCGCACGCACTGCGGCCGGTCCATTCTCGGTGCTGAGTTCGAGGATCGGGTCGGTCATCTGGTCGCGCAGCGCCGCCGGACGGTCCAGCGCGATCAGCCTGCCACGATTCATCAGCGCCAGCCGCTGGCAATACTCCGCCTCCTCCATATAGTGCGTCGAGACGAATACCGTGGTGCCACGCGCCGACTCGGCGTCGATCAACTCCCAGAAGCTGCGGCGTGACAGGGGATCCACCCCGGAGGTCGGCTCGTCGAGGAACAGGATCGGCGGCTCGTGCAGCATGGCGCAGCCCAGTGCCAGGCGCTGCTTCCAGCCCAGCGGCAGATCGCCGGTGAGTTGGCCGCGATGGGATTCGAGATGCGCCATGTCGAGCACCCAGTCGCGCCGAGCGCGGAACCGCGCACCGGTGACACCGTACAGGCCGGCGAACAACGCGATGTTCTCCTCGACCGTCAGATCGCCGTACATCGAGAACAGCTGCGACATGTATCCGATGCGCCGCTTGATCGCCTCGGCCTGGGTGGCGACATCGAGGCCCGCCACGCGTCCGCTGCCACTCGTGGGTGCCAGCAATCCGGTGAGCATCCGGATCACGGTGGTCTTGCCGGCCCCGTTGGGCCCCAGAAAGCCGAAGATCTGGCCTTCCGGCACGTCGAAGGTGACGCGATCGACCGCGATAAAGTCCCCGAACGCCCGGGTGAGATTGGTGACCGCGACCGCAGTGGCCATTACTGACGCGCCGCCTCTGCCGACGCGACCCGGTCGATGAACACGTCTTCCAGCGACGGCTCGATCTCGCGCACGTCGAGCACGTCGACCGACCCAGCGACGAGTGCCGCGGCCGCCGCGGGCCAGTCGTTCTCGCGCGAACTCACCACGACGTGCAGCGTATCGCCGAACAGTTCGGCGCGACGCACGCCGGGCGCGTGCGCCAGCGCCCGTAGCGCAGCGCGCGGATTGGACGTCCGGACCTCCAGCGTCACACCGGCGACGCTCTGCTGCAGCGCCTGCGGCCGGTCGAGTGCCACGATGCGCCCGCCATCCAGCAGTGCCACGTGATCGCAGCGCTCCGCTTCGTCGAGGTACGCCGTCGACACCAGCACCGCCACGCCCTGACTCACCATTTCGTGAATGATCAACCAGAGATCGCGGCGTGAAATCGGGTCCACACCGAAGGTCGGCTCGTCGAGCAACAGGATGTCCGGCTCGTGGATCAGCGCGCAGCAGAGGCCCAGCTTCTGCTTCATCCCGCCGGACAGCTGACCCGCCAGCCGCCGCTCGAACGGCCCCAGGCTGGAAAACTGATACAGCCGCTCCCGCCGCGCGGCACGCTCCCGGGCCGGCACCCGGTAGAGGTCCGCATAGAACTCGATATTCTCGCGCACGGTGAGGTCGCCGTACAGACCAAATCGCTGCGACATGTAGCCGATGTGATGCTTGACGCCTTCGGGATCATCACGCACACTCACGCCGCACAGCAGCGCGTCGCCGGCGGTTGGCCGCAGTACACCGGCCAGCATCCGAAGCGTCGTGGTCTTGCCCGCGCCGTCGGGACCCACCAGGCCGAACAACTCGCCTCGTGCCACGTCGAAATGGAGCCGATCCACCGCCGTCACCGGCCCAAACTGGCGACCCAGGTCCCGCACCGCGATCGCGGTAAGTTCTGATTGAGCAGCGCCCATGGTCCGCTACGGCCGGGTCGACGCCACGGACTGCAGCACCACGTCCGCCGGCATTCCCGGCTTGAGGTCGTTGGCCGGATCGCCGACGATCCGCACCTTGACCGCGAACACCAGCTTGACGCGCTCCTCGGCGGTCTGCACGTTGCGCGGCGTGAATTCCGCTTCGGTCGCGATGAAGGCCACCGCGCCACTATATTGTTTATTACCATAGGTGTCGGTGGTGATCACTGCGCCCTGGCCCAGGCGCACGTCGCCCAGACGGGTCTCACCGACGTAGATCCGCACCCAGCGGTCGCCCAGGTTAGCCAGGGTCAGCACCGGTGCGCCGGCGGCCACGGTTTCGCCGGGCTCGCGGTGGCGCACCGTCACTATACCGTCAAACGGGGCCCGCACTACGGCGTTGTCGAGCGTGGCCTGGGCCTGCTGCACCGCGGCTTGCGCCTGGGCCACTCCAGCGCGCTGCGCATCGATTCGCTCCGGCCGCGGTCCGGCCAGAACCAGCCGCAGTTGATCGCTCGCCTGTTGCGCCGCGCTCCGCGCCACATCGAACCCCAGCTGGGCCTTGTCGAGCGTCTCCTGCGACACAGCGCCGCCTCGCACCAGCGTCGTCGCGCGGTCGCGGTCCCGCTCAGCGTCACGCAGCCGTGCGCTGGCGGCGCTGTCGGCCGCGCGCGCCTGGCTGATCTCCTCGCTACGGGCTCCGTGTTCCAGTTCAGTGAGCATCGCCCGGGCCGACGCCAGCGCCGCGGCGGCCTGGTTGAGCCGCGCGTCGAGTTCGGTTCGGTCGAGCGCGGCCAGCGTATCACCGACATGCACCCGATCGCCCTCGTGGACGACGACGCGGGCGATCCTGCCCGGCACCTGAAACCCCAGCGCCGCCTCGGTGGCCTCGACCGTTCCCGACGCCATGAGCCCGCTGACGGTCGCTGCGCGATGCCCACGGGCGACGTAGACCGCCGCGGCCACAATCGCGACCAGGACGGCGAGCAGCACCACTGCCTTGCGCGTCATGGCTGTGGCTCCACCGTACGGTCGAGCCACTCGGGTGACAGCTCGCCAGTGATGGCCGCCAGGTCGATCCGCGCCAGCACCTCGGCGTGGCGCGCGTCGATCAAGGTGACGCGGGTCCGCAGCAGATCCGCGGTAGCGGTGAGGTAGTCGGTCTGGGTTCCCTCGCCCACGTCGCGCGATAGCGCCTCGATGCGCACCACTTCGGCGGACCGGGCTTCGGCGCTCTCGAGCGCGCTCACCCGGGCGTGCGCGTCGTGCAACGTGGCGAGCGCCTGGTCGACGGCACTGACGGCGGTGAGCTGGGCGAGCCGCACGGTCTGGGTGGCGGCGCGCGCGATGGCGTCCGCGGCATTCACCGCGCTGCTGGTGGCGCCGCCGGTAAACAACGCGTACGACATCATCACGCCCACCTGCCAATCGGGATGGAAGTTGCCATTGATAGAACCGGGACTGAGATAGGCTCCCGATGCCTGGATTTTCGGCGACGCCATGGCGCGCGCGGCCGATGCGGTGGCGCGCGCCGCGCGCGCCCGGTCCTCCGCCGCGACCGCGTCCGGATTGTGGCTCAGCGCGCGGGCCACCAGCGCTGCGCGCCCACTGTCGGCGGTATCCGCCGCGAGCGTGGCGTCGGTCAGCCGCAACGCCACGAGGCGCGCACCATGCACCGAGTGGACGGGCAATCCGGTCACCAGTGCCAGCTGGCGCTCCGCCAGATCGAGATCGTCGACGCTGGTGAGATCGTCAGCCAAGGCGCGCTGCAACTCCGCCTCGGCCCGCAACACTTCCACCTGTGCGGCCTTGCCCGCGTCGAAACGTTTGCGGGCCCGATCGACTTCCGCCCGGACCGCCGCGACATCCTGGTCGCCGGCGGCCATCCGGTCGCGGGACGCGAGCACCCGCAGGTACGCTTCGGCAGTGCGCGCCACCACCTGCTGGACCGTGGCGTCGACGCCGGTCATGGCGGCGTCGTGCTGCGCACCGGCGGCCACAATCCGCGCCGCTCGCGCGCCAAAATCGTACAGGGTGTAGCTGACCGAGACACCCGGCTGCACCAGGGTCCGATCGAAGACGGGTGGGCTGATCAGATTGAGGCTGTGCAGCGGATAGACAATCATCGGCTCCTGATAGCGCATGAGCGACGCATCGAGTCGCACGTCGGGCGCGAGTGCGGCACGCGCCACGCCGATGTTGGCCTCTGCCTGGTCGACTTGTGCCTGTGCCACGGCCACTGCGGGATAGGAGCCGATGGCGGCCGCCACTGCGTCGTGGAGCGATAACCGACCGGTATCCTGCGGCGCGACCAGAGTGCCCAATAGCAAGGCGAGGATCATCTGCCACCTACCCAACCACCGTCAACCATGGCGGATCCCGCCTCCCGTTCCCGATTGCAAACCACAGGTCACCTCCAAGCCCCGCATGGTAGTCGCCAGAGCCGGCCCGGTCGGTCCGGACTGATGGCCAGTCGGCGTCGGTGGAATGCGTGGCAACGGTAGGATAGTTACCTGACAGCTGCCCGGGAAAAGGTGGACGGCGGCCGGATCCCCTCCGCCGCACCTTTGGTCGCGTGCCCCTGCTCGTGGAGGATGGAATGAAAACGGACATCCAGTTGCAGCGCGATGCCGTCGACAAGGTGCGGTTCAACGCACTTGATGTTGACCTGTCGGTCAGTCTCCCCATTGCGGGTGGCCCTTTGACGGGCGACCTGATGGTTCCGGCAGGAGCAACGGGTATCGTGCTGTTTGCGCACGGAAGTGGCAGCGGGCGGCGCAGCCCCCGCAACCGGCAGGTCGCCCGGTCGCTGCAGGAAGCCGGGCTCGCTACGCTGTTATTCGATCTGCTCACCGCCGAGGAAGAAGTCGTCGATCGGCAAACCGCATCGCTCCGCTTCAACATTGCACTCCTTGCCGACCGCTTGGTCGCGGTGACCGATCTCGTGCTGGGCGGCCTCGCCGGCAGGCCGCTCAGGCTCGGGTACTTCGGCGCCAGTACCGGTGCGGCCGCCGCACTGATCGCGGCGGCCCGCCGGGCCGGACAGGTGCATGCCGTCGTCTCCCGCGGCGGCCGCCCCGATCTGGCCGGATCCGCGCTGGCCGACGTACGCGCCCCAACCCTCTTGATGGTGGGCGGGGAGGATGGCGACGTGATCACCCTGAACTACACCGCGCTGATGCAGCTCCGGTGCGTCAAGGAACTGGTGCTGATTCCGGGGGCGACACATCTGTTCGAGGAACCGGGGGCCCTGGAAGAGGTCGCCCGACTTGCCGAGCAGTGGTTCGTGCGGCATCTCGGCGGGCGAATGTGATCTAGGTCTTCATCCGCGCGAACGCGTACGTGCCCACGGCGATCGTCGCGACCGCGAAGCCGGTCATGACGCCGAGGTCCCACGCGAGCGCGAAATGCGACCGTCCGAGGATCGCGGCGCGCAACGCATCGACCGAATAGGTCAGTGGATCACAGCGGATGAAGACTGAGAGCCACGATGGCAGTCGGTCGAGTGGAAAGAGCGCCCCCGAGAGGAAGAACGTCGGAAAGAGGACAAAGCTCGAGATCAGCTGGAATCCTTCGGGACTCTCCATCAGTGACCCGATGATCAGGCCGACGCTCACCAACGAGACGGTGGTGACGAACAGGATCAGCAGTGCCGTCGCCAGCGAAAGGACATTGAGCTGCAGTCCGGCGATGACGCCCCCCCGGGCCAGCAGCAGACCGAGCAGAAGCAGGATGCACGATTGCACCATCGCATCGGTCGCACCGCCGAGCACCTTGCCGACGAAGATCGACGTTCGTGAGATCGGCGCGACCAGGACTTCCTTGAGGAAGTCGATCTTCCGGTCCCAGACGATGTAGACACCGAAGAAGATCGATGAAAAGAGCACCGCTTGCGCCAGGATGCCGGGATAGATGAATGCCTGGTAATTGCCGCCGGGGATCGAGACGTTGGCCCCCAGTCCTCCGCCGAATACCAGCAACCAGAGAATCGGATTGATAATCGACGCAACAATCCGGGACCGCTCCCGCAGGAAGACCTTCCACTCCCGGTACCAGACGGCGGCGATGCCGCCTATCTCGTTCTGGAGCTGTAGTGCATCGAACGTTCGGCCCATCCACCCTCCGGGGATTCGGCATGAATCTCTTTGCCGGTGTAGTGCAGGAACACATCATTGAGCGTGGGCGATCGCACGGCGACCGATGCCACGGCGCCGGCCGTCTGGAGGATCTCGGGCAGGTGGACGCCGGCATTGGTCACCGTCAGGTACAGCATGCCCTGCTGGCGGTCGATCTTGGTTACGTAACCGAGCCGTTGCAGACGGTCGAGGTTCGTGTCGTCCACCTGCAACACCACAACGTCGCCCCCGATCACCTGCTTCAGCGCGGCCGGCGTGTCCAGCGCGACGATTCTTCCGGCATCCATGATCGCGAGGCGATCGCAGAGCTGATCAACCTCTTCCATGTAGTGGGTCGTCAGGACCATTGTGGTCCGCTGCTCGTGCGAGAGCCGTTCGATATACCGCCAGATGTGCTCGCGGGATTGCGGATCGAGGCCGAGCGTCGGCTCGTCGAGGAAGAGCACCTTGGGCTGGTGCAGCAGCCCTCTCGCGAGTTCCAGGCGGCGGCGCATCCCACCGGAGTAATGCTTGACGACATCGTCCTTTCGCGCCGTCAGTTCTACGAGTTCAAGCAGCTCGCCAATTCGCTGTTCTCGCAGGGCCGCCGGCATGCCGTACAACATGCCGTGAAGCTTGAGGTTTTCATAACCGGTGAGTGTGTCGTCAGAGCTCGGATCCTGAAATACCACCCCGATCGACCGCCGGACCCGCGCCGGCTGGCGGACGACGTCGAATCCGTTGACGCGGGCGGTGCCCGACGTCGGTCGCAGCAGCGTCGTGAGCATGAGCAGCGTGGTCGATTTTCCCGCACCATTGGGTCCGAGGAGACCGAAGCGCTCGCCTTCCTGAATCCGGAGGTTGAGCCGATCGACGGCGAGGAGCCCGTCATAATTCTTGGACAGGCCCTCCGTTTCGATCATCTGCATCGCCGCAGCCCCGGTCAAACGTCACTCCGCGGTCTTCGGCTCGATCACCGCCGCGATCTCGGAAACCACATTGGCCGGGAAGCCGCCCTGCCGGGCATGCTCGCGAATCATTTCGGCGTTCGGCGCCCGGTACACGCAGTAGATCTTGTCGCCGGTGACGTAGCTGTGATCCCACTGGATCGCCGGCCCCATCCGGTTGAGCACGCTGCACGATTGCTGCGACAGCGCCTTGAGTTCCGCGGGCGTCATCTTGCCGGCTCCGGGAACCTCTCGCTCGATCAGGTATTGCGGCATCGTTCTTCTCCGATAGGTCGGGTGGATCGAACCTGCTGCCTTGTAATAGCGAACCTGCTGCCCTGAAATAACGACAATTCCGGCAATCCGTGCGGGTAGCTGGACCGCAGTCTAGGGCCGACTGCCGATCAGGTCAAACCGGGATTGGCCGACGGGATGTCGGCCGGATCGCTCTGGACTGGGTGTGCCGGGTGGCGCCCGCGGTATTCCGGGCCCCCGGCGTCCGGCGTCACCTGACACGGCGTGCGAGATTCCGCCGACTGCCGGGCGACTCCCAGGAGTGCATAGTGGATACGATGCCTACACCATTTCCCAACCGTCGCGCCGCCGGGCGCCGACTCGCCGAGTTACTCGGCGCCTATGCGTCCCGGCCGAATACGCTGGTGCTCGGCTTGCCGCGCGGCGGCGTGCCGGTTGCCTATGAGGTTGCGAGTGCGCTGTCGTTGCCCCTCGATGTATTCGTCGTACGAAAGCTCGGCGTCCCGCAAAACGAAGAACTTGCATTTGGCGCCATCGCCCCGGGCGGTGTCCGCGTGCTTCATGCCGACCTGATCGAGCTGCTTGGCCTGAACGCAGCGGAGATCGAGCGGATTGCGGCACGTGAGCAGCGGGAACTGACCCGCCGCGATACCCAGTATCGCGGCGGGGCTCCTCCCCCGATCATCACGGGCCAGACCGTGATCCTCGTCGACGACGGCCTGGCAACCGGCGCATCGATGAGCGCAGCGGTCGCGGCAATCCGCGCACAGCACCCGCACCGTATCATCGTTGCCGTTCCAGTGGCCTCGACGGACGCCTATCGCGCCGTGCGCGGAATCGCCGACGAGATCGTGTCGGTGATGACGCCCGAACCGTTCGACGGCGTGGGGCGGTGGTACGCCGACTTCGGCCAGACGAGTGATGAAGAGGTGCGGCATCTATTGCGCGATGCGCGCCCTCTACCGGCACCTCGTGGCGAGCCCTGACGCAGTGAAACGACCGGAGACCTGACGATGATCCATGCCACCGGGAGCGCCGCCGACCTGCTGCGGACCGCAGTTCATCCGCTGCGCGGCGAGCGATCAGACTTCGATCCCCTGTTCAAGCGGATCGGCGACGCGCGCCTCGTACTGCTCGGCGAAGCGTCCCACGGCACGCATGACTTCTACCGCATCCGCGCGGAGATCACGAAGCGCCTCATCATCGACCACGGCTTCAGCGCCGTTGCGGTGGAAGCCGACTGGCCGGACGCTTACCGCGTCAACCGATACGTGCGCGGCCTGAACGATGACGCTGATGCCAGCGAGGCCCTGCTCGGTTTTGTCAGATTCCCTCAGTGGATGTGGCGGAATGCCGATGTGCTCGACTTCGTCGGCTGGCTCCGCGCATTCAACGACGGCCGTGCGGACGCGAGGCGAGTGGGCTTCTATGGGCTGGATCTCTACAGCCTGCATGCTTCGATCGACGCGGTTCTGCAGTACCTCGACACCGCGGATCCTGCCGCCTCCAGCCGAGCCCGCGCGCGCTATGCTTGCTTCGACCGGTTTGACCGCGACCTCCAGTCGTATGGATACGCCGCGAGCCTCGGGCTGACGCCGTCGTGTGAAACCGATGTCGTCGCACAGCTGGTCGAGCTGCGCCGGGCTGCGGCCACATACCTCCGTCGCGATCACCAGGATCTGCCTGATGATCTGTTCTATGCCGCGCAGAATGCGCTGGTCGTCGCCAATGCCGAGCGTTACTACCGCGCCATGTTCGGCAGCCGCGCGCTGTCGTGGAACCTGCGCGATGGACACATGGCCGACACGCTCGACGCGCTGGTGACCCATCTGTCCACCGCATCGGCGCCCGCCAAGGTCGTTGTCTGGGCGCACAATTCGCATCTCGGCGACGCGCGCGCCACGGAGCAGGGGCGGTCCGGAGAGATCAACCTGGGACAGCTCCTCCGGGAACGGCACGGCCCGCAGACGGTGGCCGTGGGATTCAGCACCTATGGCGGCACCGTGACGGCGGCATCCGGGTGGGATGAGGCAGCGGAACGCAAGACGGTGCGGCCCGCATTACCGAACAGCTATGAGCTCCTCTTTCACCAGCTCGCCATCCCGAATTTCCTCGTCATCACCGGCGAGCCCGGCCCGGCGACCGCGCTCACTCCTGCCCGGCTGCAACGAGCCATCGGCGTCATCTACCATCCGGAAACCGAGCGACAGAGTCACTACTACCACGCCCAGCTCGCCAACCAGTTCGACGCCATGCTGCATTATGACGTGACCCGCGCCGTCGAACCGTTGGACCGGGGCGCGCTCTGGTCGACCGATGAGGTGCCCGAGAGCTTTCCCACGGCGCTCTGACTAAACGACCTTGAAGTTGCGCATCATCCCGGCATCCTCGTGCTCGAGAATATGGCAGTGATAGAGGTACAGTCCGGGGTGCTCGGTGAAATGCATCTGGAGTCGGACGGTGTCGCCGGGGAGCACGAGCACGGTGTCTCGCCAACCCGCGTCAATCAGCCCCTCGCGCACCGAGCCCGGCGGCGGCACGGCTCCGTTGGCGCGTTGACGACTGAGCACCCGGAACTGCCGGCCATGAATGTGGATCGGATGCGCCATTGACATTCCCATCATCCCGCCGACATTCGCCAGCTCCCAGATTCGGGTGCTGCCAGCCGGGACCGTCTCTTCCTCGGCCACATCCAGCATCCCGAAGGTCCGTCCGCCGAGCAGCCACTGCATTTGCCGAAACTCGAGCGTGATGCGCCGCATTGGACCGTCGGCCGGACGATCCCACGCTGCATCGAACGTGGAAAGGCGTGTTGGCAGCACCCAGGGTGCGCGCTCCCGTCGCGCGACGTCAAGGGTCATCAGGGAGCGCGCGGTGCCATTGGGCACTGCTGAGGGTCGCATCATCCCGCCCATTCCGGCCGCGCTCATGCTCACCTCCGAGGCCGCGTATGCCGCGGTCTCAAGCGCGAGCGTTGCGCCGACCGCATGGGTACTCAGGTCGAGAATCACGTCAGCGCGTTGCGCCGGGGCCAGCGTCAGGTAGCGCTGGCGCACCGGCTGCTCGAGCAACCCTCCGTCACCACCGATCACCGTCATCGGCGTTCCGTCACTCCAGCGCAGCTTGTAGATTCTCGCATTCGATCCGTTCAGCAACCGGATCCGGTACGCCCGCGTAGCGAGTGACATCGTGGGGCGCAGCTTCCCATTGACAAGCATCTGGTCACCGAGGAAGCCCTGCATCTGGTCCATCATCCCGCCACCCAGATACATCAGTTGGTTTTGAGCGTCGAACTGCCGGTCCTGGAGAATGCACACCAACTCGGCCTCGCCGCTCGGCAGGCGCAGCGCGGACTCCTCGTCATGGCTCACCACCAGCAACCCGGCCAGCCCCTGATACACCTGCGGACCGGTGCGCAAATCCGGATGCGGATGGTACCAGTACGTGCCGGCGCGATTGCTTACTTCAAACTCGTACACGTACTCGTCGCCGGCGGCGATCGCCAGCCGCGGATGGCCATCCATCAGGGCCGGGACGTCAAGACCGTGCCAGTGCACGATCGTCGAACCGGGGAGTTGATTGGTGAACCGGATGCGGACCCGCTGTCCCCGTCTCAGCCGGATGGTGGGACCGAGATAGGAATCAGGCACCGCCTGGAGCGAATCGGGAGGACCCCGGAGGACACTGCCGGTGAATCGCCACACGCGGGTCGCGGCCCCCGGAAGAATCGATGCCTCTCCCGGGGCAGCGGAAAGCGAAAGCTCGACGTCGGGATCGAACGAGGGGGACGCGCTACGCGACGCGGCTCCGAAGTGCGCCGTATCGGCGTGGGCGAATAGCGTTCGACGGGCCGCGTGGGTGACGGCACCGAGGCCGAGCCAGCGCACCAGGTCACGACGATTCAACCGGAATCCCCCTCGATCAGGACCTCTCTTCAGTGCCCCATCATCCCGCCGCGCGCGACCATGAGGTGATGCATCTGATGATGCGCACCCTCGGTCATCAGGCCGATGAATCCGAGTCCGCGAATCCGGGCGACGAGCCGAGTGTCGGCGGTGTCGCGTGCCGTGACGGTGAGGCGCATGCCGCCCGGGATGATGACGGCCTTGGCGAGCATGTCATCGCTCCCGCTCAGCATCATCGCGTGCATGCCGACCATGCGCTGTATCGCCGCAGCGACCGGAGGAGTCCCGGTGACGTTCATCACCAGGCCACCCGTGGTCGGTGTCTGGCGGACCCGCGAGCGCAGAGTGACGTTATCCATGTCGATGAGGTGCAACCGCAGCGCCTCGAGATTCACCTTCGACCAGTCGGTGGTGCTGTCGGCCTTGAGGATCTTCACCACTTCGGCGATCGCGGCGAAAGCGGCCTGACCCGACTCGGTCGCCATGGTGGGCGCGCCTTCGTGCGGCATGCCGGCCATGTGGTCCATGCCCCCGGTGTGTTGCGTGCCGGTGGGGGGCGATTGTTGGGCGATGACGCTTGATGCGGCGAGCGTGAGGATGAGCAGGAGTGCAATTGGGCGGTGCATTGGTCGGGATTCCCGGGTCGGAGATGACACAATAGTACCCTTCACGTGCCGGTCGGACCCGGTCACGCCAAGGAGGAAACAGGGTCCATCGATCATTCCTTCTTGCGCTTCAGCTGCCAGGTGCCGTGCTGTTCCCGGCCGTTCTCCAGGATGGTGACGAACGACCCGCGGATCCGGTCGCCGACCACGCTCCCGGTGAACACCGTATGCACCACACAGCTGCAGTCCGGCGCGCGATAGGGCTCGAGTGTTCCGCGCACCTGGCCGCCGGCTATGCGCACGAACTGCACATTCAATGTCTGCGCCGACCGGGCATGCTCGAGATGCGCCGCACCGAGGTCGACCGGAAACACCGGCCCCCAATCCCCGGGAATGGTGAGCAGTACCTCGCCGAATGCAGAGTCGGCGTTGGCGGTGATCTCGAACGTGATGTTGCCCGCCCGCCCAGATTCCAGGCCGCTGTATACCCCGTCCCACTTTCCGGCCAGCGCGCGCAGGTCGTTCGGATCACCACGAAGCAGCACGGGTTCCGGTCGGTACCGGCAGCCGGTCAGCAATAGCAGCGCAATCCAGGTGAGGCGACCCATCGTGGCGGTCCTTTGTCGTGTGATCGTTGTCATTCCAGGAGCCGAGGCGGTTGAGCGGTGAATGGGGGCATCGTCGGGTGTGCGATGCGAGCATCGGAACCCCACGTGCCCCCTTTCACCATGCACCACTCACGCCTCACCTCTCTGGTCTCGATTCTCGCTTGCTCGTCAGACGCCTACTGCCAGTTCGTCGTCGACCCGAGCCACGCCGGGCGTCGCCCAGGCGGCGCGCTCCGCATCTTCGCGCTCGGTCCACGAGCGCACCGTGCCGCGCAGGACGACGGTGCCACCATTCTTGGACTCGACGGTGACGCGTGCGGAGTCGACGGTGGCGCTGCGCTTCAGCGCCGCGGCAATCTGCTGGCGCACGACTTCCGGCGCCACTTGCGGCTGCTGCACCACGGCCAGGTTGGTCACGCCCTTGACGCCGATCAGGTAACGGATCGCGTTCTCCGCCGCGCTCTTCTGGTATTGCCAGTCGACGTTGCCATGCACGGTGACCCACCCATCCTGGACCTTGAGCGTGAGGCGGTCGTCGGGGATCTCGATGTTCCACTTGAACGCCGTGATGGCACTGTGCGCGATGTCCGTGTCCGACCGCACCGAGGCGTTCGGCAGCTTCACGTGCAGTTCATCCGCGATCGCCTGAACACCGCTTACCTGCTCGGCAAGCCGGGCGGCCTCGAACTTCTGTACGTAACTGGTCACGTCGCCGGTGAGTGTCACGACGCCCCCCTTGGCAGCCACACCGATCTCCGCGTCACGGGTCCTCGGTTGCCACTTCAACTCGTCGATCACGTCCTTCTGGAGCTGCATGTCGGTCTTCATCGGTCTCTCCTTGCAGCATCGCGCTGCGTGGTTGATGCAGGTCGCGACGCTCGGTCGCGAGCCCGTCCATGGGGTGCCATGCATGATGCACTGGGCGCCCTCGCGCGTCAGTCAGCGGAAGGACGGACCCGCCGTCAGGGCAGACCCCGACGTGGCTGGCGCGCTTCCCCGATGCTTGGCGCGCGGCCGGGAAACGGGTCGAATCGCCCGACATTGCGTCGGCCGTTGCCCGACTGCCGCGGCCGTTCGCGATTGCTAGACTGCGACACGTTCACCTCCGATGGTGAACCGGCCCAGGCGGCGAGGAGGCAGCGATGTTCAGCAGGATACTGGTTCCGCTGGATGGTTCGGCGGCAGCCGAGGCGGCCATTTCTCCGGCGGCAGTGTTGGCACGGGCCCACGGTGCCGAATTGCATCTGGTGCTGGTGACCGAGCTGAGCCGGGTCGATCCGACGTTGGATGAGCAGCTTGAGCGTGAACACCGCACCTACCGTGACGAGCGGATGCAGCCCGTTGCCAAGGCGCTCCGCGATGATGCCGGCCTTGCCGTCACTACCGTGAGACTCAGCGGCACCCTGCCGGTGGCAGCAGCGGTGGCCGACTACGTCGCCAAGACTGGGAGCGACTTGATCGTGATGGCGACCCACGGCCTCACTGGATGGCGCCGCGCCTTGACCGGCAGCGTTGCCGACGACTTGGTACATCGTACTGCGACGCCCGTATTGTTGCTGCGGCTTGATGACCAGTCGATTGTGCCGCCGTCACCGTTCCGGCGCATCCTGGTCGCGCTCGACGGTTCGAAGGCGGCCGAGACGGCATTGGAACCAGCGCGCGCATTGGGCCGCCTGGGGAAGTCCACCCTGATACTGGGCCGCGTCGTGACGCCGGTCCCGGTCGAAGTTGCAGCGGCGCAGGTACCGGGCGTCCTCGTGACCGACGAGGGGGCAACGAAAGCGCAGGTCGACGAGGCGAATCGCTACCTCGATGCCGTTGCCGCGGAGTTGCGCACGCGCGAGAGGCTGCCAGTTGAGACGGTCGTGGACCTCGCGCCCGTGGCATTTCCATCCGCGCCCATCGGACCCATGGTGGCAAGAATCGCCCGCGATGTCCGCGCCGACCTTGTGACATTGACGACTCGCGACCGGAGGACGTCGCGCCTGCTGCGCAGCAGCGTAGCCGATCGGGTCCTCCACGATACCCACTGTGCGCTGCTCGTGTGCCACGCCGACGGCGTAGATCTCCACCCCGGTCCGGAGGGGGCGGTCACCGCCCATGCTGCCGTATGAACGAATCCGATCTGTTGAGTGAAGCACAACTCGTCGCCCTTGCGGAGGCCCTCGACGGCGACATGGTGCTCAGCGTCTATCTCGAGCAACCGGTCAGCGATCCAGCCGGACGAGATGCCTGGCAAGCCACGATCCTGAATGCGCTGGCGCCGGTGCGAGCGAGCCTCGCGGAGCAGTCCAGGAACGAGCGCGACGAGTTCGAGCGGAGTGTCGCGCTGCTCGGCGACGTGGTGAGCGATGGCTCCCCCGCGGCGCATGCGTGCGGATGGGTCGGCTTCATCACGTCGGACCAAGTGCGGTTTGCCGGCGCCCTGCCTGCACCGACGCCGACGCTGGTGCGTTGGCAACGCGGCGTCTGGGCCACGCCGTGCATTCGTGCCCTGAAGCAGCATCGCGTGGTCATCGTGGCAATCGCCGATGGCGTCTCGGCGCGCCTGTTCCGTTATGTGGCTGGAAGCCTGCTGCCGGCGGGCAAGGTCGCCGTGCATGTTCGCGGCGGCCACGCGGATCACCTCGGAGCGTTGCCTCGGGCCGGGTTTCATCCAGGCACTCGCGGCACGCCCGCGACCGACTTGGCCGCAAAGGCCCGGGTCACGGCGCGCGGTCGCCTGGTACATGCCGCCGCGTCGCAGATTCTGGCCCTGGCGGGGGAGTCGGGCTACGTCATTCTCGGTGGCACCACGCCGGCGGCGCATGCCCTGCTGCGCGAGTTGTCCCCCAGTCTGGCTCGGCACACGCTGTGTCTGGCCGCGTTGACCGCACGCACGCCTGATGCCGCGATCCGTGACCTGGCCGCACAGGGAGCCAGCGCGTTGCGCGATGCGGACGATCAAGCGATGGTCGACCAGCTCATCGAGGCAGTGGGTGCGCATGGCGCCGCCGTGGCGGGAGCCGTCGCCGTGCTCGACGCGGCGAGTGCCGGCCGGGCGCACGAGGTGCTGCTCACGGAGCGATTCGTCAATGCCGAGCCGGAGCTTGCGGAACAGGCGGTGAAGTTCGCGCTCGCGCATCACACCAGGCTCGAGATCGTGATGGGCGAGGCGGCGGACCGGCTGGATCGAGAAGCCGGCGGGATCGCCGCCCACCTCAGGTTCGTGCGCCAACCGGCAGATCCGTTGGCCGCGGCGAGTTGAGCGACTACCCGCGCGGCGAAGGTGGCCGCCGCAAACCTCGGCACGGTCTCGGTGGCGTGAGTCGTTACGCGCCGGGGAGGAACACGGAGAACTTGCTGCCGCGCCCGATCGCACTCTCGACCCAGATCCGGCCGCGATGCGCAGATACAATCCCCTTCGCAATCGCGAGCCCGAGACCGCTGCCTTGCGCAACTCCGGCCCGTCCCGCCTGCCAGAAACGGTCGAAGAGATAGGGCAGGTTCTCGGGCGAAATCCCCGCACCGGTATCGCTGACTGACAGAACCACGCCATCGTCGCCTCGCACCGCGGCGACCGTGATCGTCCCAGCTCGTGGCGTGAAACGCAGCGCATTGCTGAGAAGATTACCGAGCATCTGTTGGATGCGGTCGCGGTCGGCCAGCACCAATGGCAGGTTTGGTGGCACGTCGGCTTCGAGCGCGACATCGGCGGCGCGCGCCCGTTCCCGGAACAGCTCGGCGACCGCCGTGAGCATGGGGGCCATCGGTTCCCGCTCGAGATGGATCGCCAGTTTGCCGGCGTCGATGCTCGCCGCGTCAAGGAGGTCCCGTATCAGCCGATGCATCCACTCCGATGAGTCGAGGATGGTGACGTAGAGCGCGCGGCGCTCGCCGGGCGCGTCCGGAGGGTGGTCCAGCAATGTCCGGGCGCACATCGCGATCGCGCTGGCCGGGGTACGCAAGTCATGCGACACCACCGCGAGCACTTCGTCGCGGGCGGCGAGCGCGTGCTGCGCGCGCTGATACAGGAGGGCGTTGTCAATTGCGAGCGCCGCCCGTTCCGCCAGTGCCTGCGTCAGTTCGACGTCCGCCGCGTGCATCCGTCGCACCGAGGTCCCCACCGTCAGTGCACCGATCATTCGGTCACGGGAGCGCAGCGGGACCGTGACACACGACCTGATCCCGAGACGGCGCAGATCGTCGAGTTCCCCGGCGTCCACGGCGTGCGCCTCGAGCCAGTCCTCGGCGATATCGGGATGAAATCGCGTCTCACCAGTACGCATGACATCCAGCGTCTCCGACGGGGAGTCCCAGTCGAGCCCGCGCGCCTCGATCGATCGCAGCGCGCGGTCGCGAGTGGCCTCCGAGTGCGGGCTTGCCAGCCGGCGCAGCGGCGTGGGCCCGCGGTCCGTCTCTTCCACCACGTCGAGAAGGCACCAGTCGCCCGCCGCCTGCACCGGCAACTCGGTGACGAGACGCAGCGTCATCTCGTAATCGAGGGTGGCTCCCAGGCGGACACCGGCCACTGCCAGTACGTGTTCGTGATGCGCCAGCTGCTTTGCTTCCGTGGTGTCGCGCACCACCGCCGTGAACAGCATCCCGTCAGCAGTCGAGAGCTTCGAAATCGACGCCTCCGCCGGAAACTCCTCGCCGTTGTTCCGCCGGCCGGACACTTCCCGCCGCCCGCCCATGCGACGCGAGGTGTCGTTCGAGCGGGCGAAGTGAGCCATGTGCTCGCGGTGGATCACGGTCTTGTCCTGCGGCAGCAGGATGTCGAGCGGCCGACCGACAATCTCTGCCGCTGCATAGCCGAACATCGCCTCGGCCCAGCGGTTGACCTGGATGATGCGGCCCGTCTGATCGGTCGTGACGATGGCGTCGGCGGCGATGGCGAGGATGCCCGAGAACCGCGCTTCGGAGTCTCGCAATTTCGCTTCGGCGACCGCGCGGTCGCGGAGGTCACGGACAATCACGCGTTGCAGCAGCCAGGCCATCGCGGCCGCGATGATGAGAAGGACGCCGAGCAGGACGGCTCGCAGCGGGTGGTCCGTCGTCAGTATCGCGACGGCCGTCACCATGCCGACGAACCCGAGGCCCGCGGCAAGGCTGATGTTGACTCGCCTGATCATCCCCATTGACATCGCCGATCGCTCCCCTCCGCTGGCAGTGTCGGGGAAATGCCGGGCGCAGCGTCCGCCGACCCCTGACAGTAATACCATCGTCCGCCCGATACACGATGCTGGCACCCGCCACTTACCTTGCCCCCATGTCAAGCACCGTGAACGCGCCGCACCGACGGCATGCCTGGCACCGGCCACTGTTCTGGAAGATGCTCGGCGCCGACGCCCTGTTAGTGGGATTCACCGCCGTCGTATTCCCGGGCAGTTCCGGCGAACGACTCGTGTTGATGATCCTGGCGCTGCTGGTGGCGAGTCTCGTACTGGACCTGGTGCTGACGCCGGCCGCAATGCGGCCGCTGCACGCCGCCGAGCGGGCGGCACGGCGCTTGGCCGTTGGCACGACGATGAAGCCGCCAGCCAGCGGCGAACACCCCATCGAGGAAGTTCTCGAGCAGCTCGTGGCCCACATCGAGGCCGATCGCACCCACAACATCGACCTCGTCCGGCGGACCCTGCGGGTTCACGAAGAGCAGCGTGCCGCGATCGCCAGGCAGCTGCGCGACACCACGGGACAGGACCTGGCAGCCCTCAACCTGCAGCTGACCGCGGCGATTCGTGGCAACCGAGATCCCAAGGTGGCGGCGGTACTTGACGCGGTGCAGGCGACTACGGCGCGTCTCATGGACGACGTGCGATCGGCGGCGGACGAAATCTATCCCGGCCTGCTGTCGGAGTTCGGGTTGCTGTCCGCGTTAAGCGCGCTGCGGCGACGGATCGCAGACCGGAGCCGGCTGGACGTGCGGGTGCGCGTTGAAGGCTCGGCGTTTACCATTCCGCTCCCGGTGATGCGCGCGTTGCTGCGCGTGGCGGAGGAGGCGGTGGAAAACACCGAACAGCATGCAAGCGTGAATGCCGTAAACGTCACGCTGAGATTCGACGCACCAACTGTCATGATCGAGGTAGTCGACGAGGGGGTCGGCTTCGACGTTGCCGCCGCCGAGCGGCGATCCACCGGCGTCGGGCTCTTCCGCGCGCGGGAACTGCTCGCGCATGCGGGCGGAGCGATGCACATTCGATCGTCCCCCGGCTCCGGCACCCGGGTCGTGGCGACGAGCACCGTGGCGGCGGGAAGCGATACATGATCAATGACATCATCAGCGTCGTGCTTGCGGATGACCACGCCGTGGTCCGCGCCGGCCTCAAGGCCGTCCTGAGCACCGCCAAGGACATGAAGGTCGTCGGTGAAGCCGCCAACGGTGTCGAGGCAATCGCCGCCGTCGGACGCCTTGACCCCGACGTGCTGGTGATGGATCTGTCGATGCCGCAAATGGACGGTATCGAAGCGACCAAGCAACTGGTGGCCGCCGGCGTGCGCACCCGGATTCTGATCCTCACGATGCACACGCCCGACGAGGCGGTCATCCCGCTGGTGGAGCAGGGCGTCGCGGGGTTCCTGCAGAAGACGGCGGCCGATCGCGAACTCGTGGATGCGGTACGCGCCGTGGCCTACGGCGACACCTATCTTCAGCCCTCCGCCGCTCGGGTGCTCGCCGGCGGCATGCGCAAGCGCGCCGAGCATGCCGACGAGCGCTCCAACTTCGACCGTCTCACGCCGCGCGAGCGTGGCGTCCTCCGCCTGGTCGCCCAGGGGTTCTCCGCCCCGGAGATTGGCACCCGGCTCACCATCAGCCCCAAGACCGTCGAGACATACAAGCAGCGCATCCACGAAAAACTCGGCCTCACGCATCGGTCGGAATACATCCAGTACGCGCTGAAGCTCGGGTTGTTGGCCCAGGACTAGTGTTCCGCGGCGGCGGCGTTCATGAGGCCAAGGTGACCACGACGTGAACCCGGGCGAACAGCTGATCCGGCAGGTGGCCGCAGAGTCCGAAGTCGATGCGATGCGACGCCTGGGTACCAGCCTCCAGGGCCTCGGGCCGGACGAAGTCGCGACGCGGACGCTGCGATATGGCCCCAACCGTGCTGCCTCGGACAAGCCGGTCCACTGGCCCACGCATCTCTGGCACGCCTGGAACTCGCCATTCAACTACATCCTGCTGGTGATCGCCACGCTCTCCTGGGTCACCGGCGACGTGCGAGTCGTGACCGTCATCGCCGTGATGATCGTCCTGAGTACCCTCCTGCCGTTCACGCAGGAACTCCGTTCCGGGAACGCGGCGGCGGCGTTGCGAAACATGGTGCGTACCCATACCGCGGTGGTGCGCCCGCCGGGTGGCACCGAATCGGCGCACGCGACGTCGCAAGAAGTGCCGCTCGAGGTGCTGGTGCCCGGCGACATCATCCAGCTTGCCGCCGGCGACATGATCCCGGCCGATGTCCGGATATTGCGCGCCACCGATCTCTTCGTGGCGCAGGCGACCCTCACCGGTGAATCGGCACCGGTGGAAAAGCATGCCGCCATCCCCGCCAACGGTGCGCTGCCCCTGGCCGGCTCGCTGACCGATCTCCCCACCATGGCGTTCATGGGGACGAGCGTGGTGAGCGGCGCCGCGACGGCAATGGTCGTGGCAACCGGCGCCGACACCATGTTCGGTGCGATCGCGCACCAGCTGGCGGGCAGGGAGCCGATGACGTCGTTCGATCTTGGTGTCCGCCGCGTCAGCTGGCTGCTCGTCCGGTTCATGGTGGTGATGGTACCAGTGGTGTTCGTGGTGAATGGCATCACCAAGGGCGACTGGTTGCAGGCGTTCATGTTCGGGCTTGCGGTGGCGGTGGGTCTCGCCCCGGAAATGCTTCCGATGATCGTGAGCGCCAACCTGGCCAAGGGTGCGGTCGCGATGTCGCGTCGCAAGACGATCGTGCGTCACCTGGGTGCCATCCAGAACCTCGGGGCCATGGATGTGCTGTGCACCGACAAGACCGGCACGCTGACGCAGGACCGGATCGTGCTCGAGCGCTACGTCGACTCGCTCGGTCGCGAGGACCACAGCGTGCTGGAGCTCGCCTACCTCGTGAGCGCGAACCAGACCGGCCTGCGCAACCTCCTCGACGATGCGGTGCTGGCGTATGCGTCGGAGTTCGGCCACCTCACCGGCGATGCGGGATACCAGAAGCTGGACGAAGTGCCGTTCGACCTGATTCGGCGCCGGATGTCGGTGGTGGTCGCCCGCGCCGATGAGCCATGCCGGCTGATCAGCAAGGGCGCCGTCGAAGAGGTGGTGGCTGCCTGCACCCGGGTCAGCGACGGCAGTGCCGTGGTCCCGCTTACCGATGCACGGCGCCGGCAAGTCCTCGACCTGGTTCGCGAACAGAACCAGACCGGCATGCGCGTCGTGGCGGTCGCATGGAAACCGTGTCCGGACGCAGCCCGGCGCTGGTCCGCCGCGGACGAGTGCGATCTGGTGCTGGCCGGTTTCGTCTGTTTCCTCGACCCGCCCAAGGAGACCGCCGAACCGGCGCTCCGGGCACTCCGGGATCGCGGCATCACGGTCAGAATCCTGACGGGCGACAACGACCTGGTAGCGCGCAAGGTGTGTCACGACGTGCACCTCGATGTGGATCAGGTGCTGCTCGGGACCGAGTTGGAGCAGCTCGACGACACGCGACTCGACGCGCGCGTGGATACCATCACCGTGTTCGCCAAGCTCACGCCGGATCAGAAGGTCCGCGTGGTGCGATCATTCCGGCGCCGCGGGCACACGGTGGGCTACCTCGGCGACGGCATCAACGACGCCGGCGCGCTCCGGGAGTCCGATGTCGGCATCTCCGTGGATACCGCGGTCGATATCGCGCGGGAATCCGCCGATATCATCCTGCTGGAAAAGGATCTCCTCGTACTTGCGGCCGGGGTCACCGAGGGCCGGCGGATTTTCGCGAACATGCTCAAGTACCTCAAGATGACCGCGAGCTCCAACTTCGGGAACGTGCTGAGCGTGCTGACCGCCAGTGTCGTGCTGCCGTTTCTTCCGATGCTCCCCGTGCAGCTGCTGGCGCAGAACCTGTTGTACGACATGTCGCAGGTGTCGATTCCATGGGACAACGTCGACGCCGACTATGTTGCGGTGCCGAGGCGATGGAACGCCGGCGACATCGGGCGGTTCATGCTGCGCGTTGGCCCGGTATCTTCACTGTTCGACCTGCTCACGTTCGGCGTTCTCTGGTATGTCTTCGGGGCGAATGCGCCCGCACGGCAGGCGCTATTCCAGTCAGGATGGTTTGTCGTCGGACTACTCACGCAGACACTCGTGGTACACATGATCCGGACGTCCCGTGTGCCGTTCGTGCAGAGTCGTGCCGCGGTGCCGGTACTCGCCACCACCGGCGCCGTCATGGCGGTCGGGATGCTGATCCCGTTCAGCCCGGTCGCGGGGCCGCTGCACATGACTGCCCTGCCGGCCACCTTCATGGCCTATGCGGTGTGCTGTGCGATCGCGTATGCCGTTACGGTGCAGCTGGTCAAGCAATGGTACATCGCCCACTACCACGAGTGGCTCTGAATGCCGGCACCTGAATCCGCCATCGCGACCGACGGGCTTACCCGCCGCTTCGGCGACCGCGTCGCCGTCGATCGCCTGACGTTGTCGGTGACCCCCGGCGCCATTTTCGGGCTGCTTGGACCAAACGGCGCCGGAAAATCAACCACCATCAAGATGCTGACGACGCTCTTGCCACCGACGAGCGGCTCCGCCAGGGTGTCCGGGTTTGACATCACTACGGAGCCTGCGCGCGTGCGGCGCGCGATCGGCTATGTGCCGCAACTGCTGTCGGCCGACGGCAGCCTCACCGGCGCCGAGAATCTGATGCTGTCCGCGCGCCTGTATGACATCCCGCGGGCAGAACGGAAGCCGCGGATCGCCGAAGCCCTCGCATTCATGGGGTTGACCGAGTTTGCCCGGCTCCTGGTTCGGACCTACTCGGGCGGGATGGTCCGTCGTCTCGAACTGGCGCAGGCCATGTTGCATCACCCCGCGGTGCTCTTCCTCGATGAGCCGACAATCGGCCTCGACCCGATCGCGCGCCGATCAGTCTGGGAACGACTGCAGCAGGCGCGGCGGCAGTTCGCCATGACAATCTTGATCACCACGCATGACATGGAAGAGGCCGAGGTGCTCTGCGATACGCTCGCCATCATGCATGCCGGCGTCATCGCCGCACTGGGTGCCCCGGCCGAGCTGCGCAGCCAGATCGGTCCGGACGCCACGCTCGACGACGTATTTGCACATTTTGCCGGTGGCGCCATCACCGAAGGAGGAAGTTTCCGTGACATCGGCCGGACCCGCAACACCGCCACGCGCTTTGGCTGAATCCGGTAAGCCGCTCGCCCGGTTGAGCGGCTTTGCGCGGCACGCCATGGCCATCGCCAGCGCCGACCTGCTTAAGCTCAAGCGCGATCCCACCGAGCTGTTCACCCGTGCCGTTCAACCGCTCCTCTGGCTGCTGGTGTTCGGCCAGGTGTTTTCGCGAACCCGCGCCATCCCCACCGGGGCACTGTCCTACCTCGCATTCATGGCCCCCGGTGTGCTCGCACAGAGTGTCTTGTTCGCCGCGATCTTCTATGGCATCGCGGTCATCTGGGAACGTGACCTCGGCATCGTGCACAAGCTGCTGGTCGCGCCTGCGTCACGGAGTTCTCTGGTGACCGGGAAGGCGATCGCTGCTGGCGTGCGGGGCCTGGTGCAGGGGGTGATCGTGTTCATCATCGCCCTGCTGCTCGGTGTGCATGTCCGCCTCGATCCCCTGTCGGTGCTTGGCGTCGGTGTCGCCGTCTTCATGGGGTCGGCGCTGTTTGCCACGTTTTCGCTGCTGGTCGCCTGCGTCGTGAAGACCCGGGAACGCTTCATGGGGATCGGCCAGCTCCTCACCATGCCGCTGTTTTTCGCCAGCAATGCCATTTATCCGATCACGATGATGCCCAACTGGCTCCGTGCGATCGCGGAGGTCAATCCGCTCACGTACCTGGTGGACGCGTTGCGCACCCTGATGGTCATGGGGGCCGTGAGCGTCACCGGGGTGCCGCTCGATTTCGCCGTGATGGGTGCCGGCATCGTCGGGTTGATCGTTGCGGCGGCGTGGCTCTATCCCGATCTGGCGCGGTGAGCAGTGCCTGATAGCGCGAGACGAGTATGGATCGTCATCCGTAGGTCGCCCTGCCGCAACTCCTCAGGCTGAATCGCTCGCCCGACGCACGTGTCGCTCACGTCGACCTCCCGGACATAACGGAGCCATCACCCGCTGGCCGCTGAGGGCGAGCCTGACTATCCCCCCGCGATCGCCCCAATCACCAGCAATGGCTCCTCTCCCTTGGCGACCGCATCGGGGAGCGGCGCGTCGGGCGGCTCATGCGACAGGTCTTCGCCGCACGCGAAGAAGCGCAGGAACGCGCGGCGCTGCAGGGTAACGTGGTCGCGGATCGTGCCGCGCAGGACGGGGTAGCTCGCCTCGAGCGCGTCGAGGACCGAGCGTACCGTCACCAGGTCCGGAGCCGCCAGTTCCACCTCGCCGTTGACGCGCGCCAGTGTCCGCAGGTGGGCCGGCAGTATCACACGGATCATTGCAGCGTCTGGACCTCGACCGACAGAACGGCCGGAAGGTCGCGGACAATCGGCGCCCACGTGTCGCCCGCATCGGCGGACCCGTACACCTGCCCTCCCGTGGTGCCGACATACACGCCGCACGAATCGAGCGAGTCAACCGCCATCGCCTCGCGCAAGACGTTCACGTAACAATCCTGCTGCGGCAGACCCTTCGTGAGCGCTTCCCACTCGTTGCCACCGGTCCGGCTGCGATAGACACGCAGCTTGCCGTCGGGCGGGAAATGCTCGGAGTCACTCTTGATCGGGACGACATAGATGGTATCCGGCTCGTGCGCGTGCACGTCGATCGGGAAGCCGAAATCGCTCGGCAGGTTGCCGCTGATCTCCTGCCACGACTCGCCGGCGTCGTCGCTGCGCATCACGTCCCAGTGCTTCTGCATGAAGAGCACGTCCGGACGCGATGGATGCATCGCGATGCGGTGAACGCAGTGGCCGACGTCCGCCGTTGGATCGGGAATGTACTGCGAACGCAGGCCCTGATTGGTCGGACGCCACGTCTTGCCGGCGTCGTCGCTCCGGAACACGCCCGCCGCCGAGATCGCGATGAAGATCCGCTCCGGATTGCCGGGATCGAGCAGGATCGTGTGCAGGCCCATGCCACCGGCACCAGGCTGCCACCGCGACCCGGAGCCGTGTTGCCGCAGCCCGGGGAGTTCGTGCCACGTCTTGCCGGCATCGACCGTGCGAAAGAGGGCGGCGTCTTCCACACCGGCGTACACGGTGTCCGGATCGGTGAGCGACGGTTCGAGATGCCAGACGCGCTTGAACTCCCATGGATGCGGCGTGCCGTCGTACCACTGGTGCGTGCCCAGCGCGCCATCGTAGCTGAACTGGTTGCCCACGGCGTCCCAGGTCTTGCCGCCATCGTCGGAGCGCTGGATCAGCTGCCCGAACCAGCCGCTGCATTGCGACGCGTACAGCCGGTTCGGCTCAACGGGCGAGCCCTTGACGTGGTAGATCTCCCACCCGGCGAAGTGGGGGCCCGCCACGTCCCACCGTTTGCGCTTGGCATCCGACGTCAATACGAACGCGCCCTTATGGGTCCCAACCAGAACCCGTACGCTGCTCATCCCCTGCTCCTTGTTGGGCTTCGGACATTCCGATCAGTTCCATCTTGCTGCCGGGCGCGGCGCGCGGCAAGTCTCACCGAGGCCGTCTCGCTTCGCCAGCGACCTCGCGCGAAGAGTTGCCGTTACACCTTGAAACTCAATTCATCTCCAGCCCGTCAGGCTAATTTGACGCCATCCGGAGTGCCACCCGATGACCTGGCAGTCGATTGTCGAACGTTGCCGTACTGGGTGGACCGCCGCTCGCGCCCGAATCTCTCCCCGCTCGGTGTTGCTCGCGGGGCTCGGCTGCGCCGCGGCCGGCTTCGTCGCGATCGTCACGGAAGCCGTTGTCCGCGCTCACATCGGCGATCCCCGTGGGCGCATCCCTTCGGCCCTGTACACCCGGCCAATCCCATGGGGCGTGAACCGTCAACCGCGTTCAGCGGTCGCGATCGGCGCCATCGACGGAACGATGGAGGAACGCGTTCCGGTGACGCTTGGCGAGGTACCCAAGCACCTCATTCAGGCCGTGCTCGCTGTCGAGGACCAGCGCTTCTACCAGCATCATGGCATCGACGTCCGCCGGATCGTCGGCGCGCTCGTGGCAGACGTCCGTGCCGGCGGCATCGCGCAGGGTGGCAGCACACTCACGCAGCAACTCGCCAAGAACCTGTTCCTCTCGGCCAGTCGCACACCGTGGCGGAAGCTTCGCGAGGCCGCGATTGCGTCAGTCCTCGAGATGCGATACGACAAGGCGACGATCCTCGAGGCCTACCTTAACGAGATCTATCTCGGCCAGGACGGTGCGCGCGCGATCCACGGCGTGGGCGCCGCCGCGCGGTACTTCTTTGGAAAAGACGTGCGGCGGCTCACGCTGGCCGAATCGGCGCTGCTGGCCGCCACGATCAGTGCCCCGAATCACAACGCGCCGAACCGCCATCCCGATGTGGCCCGCGAGCGCCGCGACCTGGTGCTCCAGTTGATGGCCGACCAGCGTCGCATCACGCCGTCAGCCGCGGAACAGGCGAGTCGTGCCGACGTGCCCACCCGCACCCATCCGGCGGGCACGCTGGACGGGCGCAACTTCCGCGACGTTGCGCTCGCTGCCATCGGCCGTCACCTCCCAGCCCGCGGTGTGGCGGTCTACACGACACTCGACGCGACGTTGCAGCGCGCGGCCGAGCGTTCGGTGGAGCACGGCCTCGACCGGCTGCGCGATTCCGGCGTGCAGGCCGCGCTGGTCGCCATCGATCCCCGCAACGGTGATGTGCTCGCGATGGTCGGCGGCCGCGACTACGGTGCGTCGCAATTCAATCGGGCCACCACGGCGCTGCGCCAGCCCGGTAGCGCGTTCAAGCCCATCGTCGCACTCACCGCGCTGCAGCGGCTGGACAATCACCCCCCGGCGTTCACTCTCGCCTCGATCGTTGACGACGAGCCGCTGCGAGTCGAGACGGCGACCGGGCCGTGGGAGCCGGGCGATTACGATGGCACTTTCCGCGGTCCGGTCACGATACGCGAGGCGATGGAACAGTCGCTGAACGTTCCGTTCGCGCGCATCGGACTTGCGGTCGGTCCCGAACAGATCGTGGCGACCGCGAGACGCTTGGGGCTTACCAGCTCGCTCGATGCCGTGCCGAGCCTGGCGCTTGGCAGCTCCGCGCTGACGCTGACCGAACTGGTGCGCGCATATGGCGTGCTGGCCGCCGGCGGAGATCTCGCCACGCCGCGGACCATTCTCCGACGCGAGCGATACGGCGACACGGTGCAGATCGACGCCGCGATGTCGGTGTCACGCGTGATCGACCCAGCCGTGGCGTATCTGGTGACATCCACACTCCAGGGTGTGATTGCTCGCGGCACCGGTCGCGCACTGGGTGCCGAAGGCCACCTGGATGGCATCGCCGGGAAGACGGGAACATCGAACAACTGGCGTGACGCCTGGTTCGTCGCCTACTCGACGTCGCTGGTGGTCGGGGTATGGGTCGGCTACGATGACGATCGCAGCTTGCACATGACCGGCGCCGCCGCGGCGTTGCCAATCGTGGCACAGTTTCTCGCGGAGGCCACGACCGACGACGACTGGAGTCCGTTCGAGGTGCCTGCCGGCGTCACGGAGGCTCCGGCAAGCGTCACCGAGGGCGACGGGCAATCGGAGTGCAGCTCGAGCGAATTCTTTCTGGCCGGAACCGAGCCGAGCGAGGCCGAATGTGGTCCGATCGAGAGTCCGAACCTCGAACCGATACGCGACTGGGGCGCCGCACTCGAGCTGCGCGCTCGCAAGCTTATCGAGAGATTGATCGCGAAGCAGTGGGGATGGGCCCGACGCGGGAGGTAGTTTCCTGACGTTCCCTGCCCACTCCCGACGCGTGCGGTCAATGCTGGCTGCGCTGCTGCTCACCGCGCAGCTGCCGGCCCAGGCCCAGCGAGCGCAGGACACCGTCTTCATCGTCCCCGGCAGCCACCTCGACCTGGGCTATACCGCACCGATTACCGCTGTGCGCGAACAACGCATCCAGATTCTCGACCGCGCGATCGATCTGGCGGAACATGACCGCACGTTCGTCTGGTTCGAGGAAGGCGGGTGGTCGGTCGATACGTGGCTCGATCACTACTGGTCCAATCCCGGGCAGATCGCCCGCCTGCGCGCGCTGGTGCGGCGAAGGCAGATCAGCGTCGGCGCGACACTCTTGAACCCCTACGCCGCCGCCTTTCCCGAAGCGCTGCACCTGCTGACGCTGCACCTCGACCGGGTCGAACGGGAACTCGGCCGGCGTCCCACCGTCGCCGTCATCAACGACGTGCCGGCGGTACCGGAAGCGCTGGTCGATGCACTCGCGGCGGCCGGCATTCATTACTTGCTCATGGGTCCGAACCTGATGTTCTCCCCGCCGCTACCCGCGCGCGTAACGAACGATCCCTTCTACTGGGAATCTGCCGCTGGGGCGCGAGTACTGGTAGCAATTGATCCCGCCGGATATCAAGCGGGTCTGAACCGGTGGCTGCTGCCACCCGACTGCATCCGGGCGCTGGACCCGCAGCACTTCGGCGCCGTCGACGATGACAGTATGCTCACGCTCGGCGTCGCGACTCAGCTGGCACATCGAGCCAGCGCCCAGCCACTCGGGATCATCCAGCATTCGCTCGACAATAGCAGCCCCGACTGCGTCGCCCACCTCGCTGCGGCCACCAGGCGCTGGAACCTCCGCGCCCATGTCGCGCGCCTGGTAGTGGCTACCCCCGAAGAGTTCTTCCAGCATCTCGAAGCCCGCCGGGGCAGCCAATTGATCGTGCGGCACGGCGAATGGGGCGGCGACTGGGATCTGCTGCGTGCCAGTGAGCCCGTCTGGAGCTGGCGGCTGCGCCAGGCCATCCATGCACTCAGCACGACGTCGCCGCGCGCATTACGGATCGCCGCCGTCATGGCGACCGATCACAATGTCGGCCTCGGCCCCCGATGGATGGACGGATTGCCGGTCACGACGGCGTACCAGCACGTCGCGGAGGTCGCCGACCTGTACCGTCGGGTGGTCGAGGGAGCCATTGGCAAGGCCGGGTTGACCGCGGCGCCACCATCGCTCGTGGCACCGCAACCGGGGCCGTGGCCGAGCGCGTGGCGTCCAATCGTCGGTGACGGCAAGAACGTGGCACGAGTGCGGGCCGGCCCGGCATTCATGTATCCGTTTGTCAGCGACAGCGCCGCTGTCGCTGCCGTTCCGGTCGCGGTGGCCGCAGATGCGCGCCGGTTGGTGATTCACACGGCCATTGATCGCGTGCAACTCGAGCGGCGACTCGGTGCGCGCTACCAGGCCGTCATCGAGGTGACGCTGCACGCGCCAATCGCGGTACTCACGCTCGCGCCCGAGAATTCTCCAAGCGGGCGCGCGGGCCGCTGGCTGATGGGCATGCCGGCCGAGCCCGTCGTGGCGCCCGAGGGCGTCCGCATCACCGGGCCCGGCTGGGCCATTCGCGCCCGTGGCCCGCTGCTGATCGGATGGACACTGAGGACAGATCCAGGAAATCCCGCCGTCACGCGATTGCAGGCGCTGGCTGTGGTGCATGCGGTCGAAGGCGTCGTAAGCGGCGGGCAGAAGCTGCGCCTGCCGTTTGCGGAGATGTACCCGGGTGAGCCGCCGGTACCGGCGTTTGACCTGGAGCTTCAACGGCTGCCGTGAACCAGGTACCGCCCTGACTATTCCATCGCATCCAGTTTCAGGGCTTGCGCGTAAGCAGCTGGATGATGTCGGAATGCAGCGAGAACTGCACCGCGAGCGAGTATCCATCGGGAAAGGTCACACCGGGCAGCTCGTGCACTGGCCAGTGATCCATGCGCAGCGACATCTTGACCAGCGCATCGGGGCTCAGACGGTATCCCAACCCCACTTCACCGTTCATTTGCGTCGTCGCCGCGCCGATCCAGAGCCCGGGGTTGACCGGCTGAACGAACGGATAGCGATTGTGTTCGTACCGCGCCGCCACGAAGAGGCGCGGCGAGATTGTCACTCGCGGTTCCAGGTACCAGCCCAGGCCATGTACTGCCTCCGCGAGGGTGGGCACCTGATATGATGACCATACTGCCTCCCCACGCGTGTCCATCCGGCCGACGCTGTACCGCACGTCCAAGGTCGCGACGGTTTGCGTGAAATCCTGCCATGACGTGCCGGCCGGGAGCTGGGCGTCCAGATCGGCGTTCAGGTACGACCCGTATGTCACTGCCGCCCCGACGTGGAACCGCGGCCCCGCAGTGATCCCCATCCCGATCACCGGGCGCAGGCGACTTCCGGGCCCGGGCGTGTACCGCACGTTCACCGCCGGCAGCGATACCACCGCGGCAGTGTAGTCTACCCGACCGGCCGCTCCGGTGAGCGAGATGCCCCAGGGGTATTCATCGACATAGGTATCAGGCTGTCCGATGAGCGGATTCACATTGGCGAAGCGGCGAGGTGCGAACTCGCCGATTGGCAGGAGGATCTTCCCGAGTTCGATCCGTGCCGCGCGAGTGTGCCACCAGCGCAGCGAGAGCAGCTGCAGCTCGGCCTCAAGCTCGCTGTCACTCCCGGATTCGCCGTATGCTTCGCCCACCGCCATCAGCCGCAATCCGTTGGCGGGCTGGAACGCGAACCATCCGTAGAGTTGACCGTCGAGGACTGGATTGCCGTCGTTCAGCGCAAGCAAGCGCGATCCGGCGTCGGTCTTCGCCACCTGCACCGCACCGAGCGTTTCGAATGCGACGGCCTGGGCGCGGGATTGCCCGGCCAGTCCGGCCAGCAATGCAATCACGAGCGACAACCGGCTCCCCATGATCAGGTCGCCTGGACCGCAAGCTGGGCGTCGAGCAGCTCGCGCACCGTGCGCGACAAGGCTTCCGGCGACACGGGCTTTTCGAGATAGACTGAATCCGGCGTGAGTACGCCGTGCCGCTCGATCGCTTCGTCCGAGTATCCGGAGATGAACAGCACACGGATGCCGGGGCGCCGCTCCAGCAAGCGGACGGCAAGTTCCTTCCCGGACAACCGCGGCATCACGACGTCCGTCACGACCAGGTGAATCGGACCATCGTGGTTGGCGGCGACGTCAAGCGCCTCCGCGCCGTCACCGGCCTGGAGCACGTGGTAACCCTGCCGCTCCAGTGCCCGCCGCATCAGTGCGCGAAGCTCGGCTTCGTCTTCCGCGATGAGAATCGTCTCGGCACCTCGTGACGGCGCCGGGGTTATCGCCGTGAATTGCGCCACGCCATCGGGGGTCGCGGCGCGCGGGAAGTAGCATCGGAAGACGCTTCCCGCACCGGGCTCGCTGAACACCGTGATGTTCCCCTCGGACTGCCGGATGATGCCGTACACCGTCGCGAGCCCGAGCCCGGTGCCCTTGCCCACCGGCTTGGTGGTGAAGAACGGCTCGAAGATCCGGCGCCGCGTCGCGACGTCCATCCCGATGCCGGTATCCGACACCGCGAGCATGACGACGGGGCCGCCGGCGACCGGATACTCTTCGACTCGCGGCTCGAGCATGACGTTGGCCGTCTCGATACAAAGCCGGCCCCCGCTAGGCATGGCATCGCGGGCGTTGACCGCCAAGTTGAGGATGACCTGCTCGATTTGCCCCGGGTCTGCGGTGACTCGCGCCAAGTCGGGCGCGAGCTTGACTTCGAGCAGCACATCCTCGCCGATCAGCGGGCGCAACAATGGCTCCACGCCAGCCACGACCTGATTGAGGTCGAGGACCTGCGGTTGCAGAATCTGCTTGCGCGAAAAGGCGAGCAACTGCCGGACGAGTGTCCGGGCCCGGACCGCCGCGTCGCTGATCTTGCCCACATCTGCGCGGGGTGAACTGCCCGCCGGAAGTTCGGACTGGACGATCTCGGCGTAACCGAGAATGATGGAAAGAATGTTATTGAAGTCATGGGCCACGCCGCCGGCGAGCGCACCGAGCGCTTCCAGCTTCTGCGCCTGGCGGAGCTGTTCCTCGCTCTCGCGGAGCGCCTGCTCGGCGCGCTCCCGGCGGTTGATCTGGCCGGTGAGCCGGTCGTTGGCCTGGGCAAGATCCACCGTGCGCAGCTGCAACTCCTCGTGGCCGTGCTGCAGCGACTCGATCAGCTGATTGTAGGTATCGGTAAGCGTGGCGATTTCGCGCGGCGCGTTCGGTTCATTGAATCGGGCATAGCGATCGATCGCCGTCCCGGATTGCATGAAGTTGACGAAGCGCGACAACGGCAGCAGCGTGGTTCTTGACAGCGCCGCGGCGCCGGCTCCGACCAGGACGACCGCGAGTATCCCGGCGAGGAGGAATTGCCAGGTCAGCGCGCGCTCGACCGGACCGATCGCGGCGTTGAGCGAGCGCAGCAGGTAAAGATTGACTGGGCGGCCTTCCTGGCCGAGTCCGAGCGGCACGATCGCCGTGACATAATCCTCACCCGCAATGGCCAGCGCTGACGCCCCTCGCGGCAGGCTCAGCGTCTGCGGATGCCAGGCCGAACCGGCCGGCGCCCCCTCGAGCGACGACGCCAGCACTCGATCCGATGCGACCACGGCGTGGGTGCCGAGGAATGAACTCGCCGGCGCGATCCTCACGATGCGGTCGACCCGGCGGCCGAGAACCAGCGCACCGACGGGGAAGCCGTGGACCAGGATTGGTACGGCGGCGATTTCGACCGGTGGCGCGCCGCGGCGGTCGAGCACGCCGAACGCCGAGTCGGGCGATCCACTCTGACCGAAGAGCGCGGCGTACACGGCCGGCAGCGATCGTAACGACGTGCCGGCCGGCGGTCCTCGCAGGTTGCCGACCGTGGTGACCACGCGCCCACTATCATCGGTGATGAGCAGCACATCATCGCCGAGTCCCGCGAATGCGCTGTTCGCCTCGTTCTCGACCGTAGCGGTCTGTTGTGCGCGCAGTCGTGCGTTGCCAACATCGGTTCGCCAATCGAGTGCGGCCCGCAACGTCGGTGAACTCGACAGCAGGATCGCACTCCGAAGCAACAGCTGACGGTCGCGGTTCTGCGCTTGGCGGATCGAGCGCTGGCTTTCCTGCAGCTCGGTCGCAAAGACCCGGCGGATGTTCCGTTCGGTCGTGATCCGCAATGCGAAGAACGTGCTTCCCACGACACACGCCGTGAGCAACGCACCGAGCAACGCGAGCTTTGCGCCGAGCGAGCTGGTGCGAAGGCCGGCGAGCAGCGCCGTTGTCCGCCGGGCGGCGGTCATGACGCCGGGATCGGAATGCGCACGTCCTGGCGCGTCGTCCGCCCGGCGTCGACGTGCACCCGGGTGACCACCGGGTGCGATCGCTCGTACCAGGCGACCATCTGATAGTCCCCTGGGGGAACGCCGTCGAGCGCAAAGTGCCCTGACGAGTCCGGGCTCACGAAAAATGTGTTCCCGAGCACCAGGATGTAGGCGCTCATGTCGGCGTGGATGTGGCAAAACACCTCGACCACGCCCGGTTTGGAAAATGCCACCGTGCGCGAGGTTCCTTGTGGGAATCGCTGGAGGTCAAACGCCCGCACGGATGAAAGCGAGAAGACATCATGAAACAGCGGATCGTCGTTCGTGAACTCGACGGTCGTTCCAACCACCACCGGGAGGACATGCGGCACGAACGTCTCGTCTCGCTGGTGCAGCGCCGCCGCGGCATGCGCAATCGGGGGCGTCACACCGCGCAACGCAGGCGCGGCATTCAGGTAGATCACCACGTTGGCCAGCGCCTGCCCATCGCGCTCCCGCTTCGGCGGCGGCGTACCGGGCTCATCGTACACCCGGATGCGTGCACGCGTGCCTGTGAGTACGGGGGCGATGCTGGCAACGCCCTCGATGCGACCCGGGTCGGACGCCACCGACCTGGGCGGGGAGCCCGGTCGCGGAGAGCCGACAACAACCACCAAAACCGACGCCAGCGCACCGCCCCACTCTCTTGCCACCTGCCAGCCTCACGGACCGAGGAATGCCATTCCGACCGTGGAGTGCAGGAAGCGCGCCAGATGGGCTGCCGGAGCCGGTCGGGGTAGGGGCGGACGGGTCAGCGGGGCCGGGCGCCCGGCTAGTTTTCCCCACGGCGGTCAGTGGCTGACACGACCGCACCGCCCGCTCGTACGGGTCCGTGCTCTCCGGCGCCAGCCCGACTGCGCCGCGACCATTCAGGTTCCTCGCTCTTCCGCTGAGGCGTCATGCGTCTGCCTGCATTCATCGTCACCGTCATTGGCTCGCTCACGCTGGTTGTGCCAAGCGTAAACAGCCAAGCCGTTCCAGCGCAGTCGAACGTGGCGCTCATGGCCAACGATCATTACACTCGCTCGCACGACTACGACCTCATCCATCAGCGCATCGTGTTGTCGCATTTCAACTGGGACTCAACGTCGTTCGACGGCAGCGTGACGACCACGGTGGTTGCGCGGCGACCGGATCTCGACGCCGTCATCCTCGACGAAGGCCCGTTGCTCGTCAACGACAGGGTGCGGGATCGCGCAAACCGGGCGCTCACGAGCTCCCGGGCCGGCGATACCCTCGTCATCAGACCGGCTCGGCCCCTCGGCTTCGGCGACACGCTGGTGTTCACCGTGGCCTACCATGGCACGGTGCGCGGTGGCCACGGGCTCACGTTCATCACCGGCGACGGACAGGCACACCGGCCCGACCAGATCTGGAGCCAGGGTGAGGACCACGACAATCACTACTGGTTTCCGACCTATGACTTCCCCAACGACAAGATGACCTGGGAACTGGTCGCGACGGTGCCGAAAAATGATCTCGCGATCTCCAACGGTCGCCTGGTGTCCAACGTCGTCGCGGGCAACAACCGCACGATGAGATGGAGTCAGGCCTCACCGTCGGCGACCTACCTGGTGTCGCTGATTGTCGCCCCACTGGCAACGATCCACGACAATTGGCACGGCATACCCGTTGACTACTACACGTATCATGAGGACAGCACCCGGGCGTGGCGCCTGTTCCACGTCACCCCCGACATGATCGGCGTGTACTCCCGGCTCACGGGCATCCGGTATCCCTGGGCCAAGTACGCACAGACCACCGTGGCCGACTTCTTCGGCGGCATGGAGAACGTCAGCGCGACGACACTGGTCGACTGGCTCCCCGACGCGCGCGCCTACCGGGATCGTCCATGGTACCAGTACATCCTGATTCCGCACGAGTTGGCGCACCAGTGGTTTGGCGACTATGTGACGACCGACAACTGGGCCAACACCTGGCTGAACGAAGGGTTCGCCGAGTTCATGCCCGGGCAGTACTGGAACGAGGCGCTCGGCGCGCATGCAGCCCAGGACTACTACGTCAGCGAGTACCGCCAGTACCTGCGGATCGAGGCGAGCCGCTCGATGCCGCTCGCGTCGATGGGATCGAACAACATCTATCCCAAGGGCGCGCTGGTCCTGCAGATGCTGAAGGATTATCTCGGCCCGGAGCGGTTCTGGGCCTCGGTGCACAGCTACCTGGTGCAGCACGCGTTCGGCAACGCGACCTCCGAGGACCTGCGCAAGGCGGTGCTGGCGGCTACGGGGGAGAACCTCGACTGGTTCTGGAACGAGTGGGTCTACGGCGCCGGCTATCCGAAGTTCACGGTGAAGGCAAGTTACGACGCGGCAAAGGCCACGTTGTCGCTCGCCGTCCAGCAGACGCAGCTCGACTCGTTCAAGGTCGACAGCACGGGCCGCCTGTTCAGCATTCCCCTCGCGTTCCGGATGCCGGTCACGATCCGCATCGGGTTTCACGGCGGCGAGAGGCTCTATCACGGCCAGCTCGATGCACGCGAGCAGACCATCGTCATCGACAGCGTGAATGCCGAGCCGACGATGGTGGTGTTCGATGATGGGAACCGGATCCTGAAGAGCTTGAGTTTCGATCAGCCGACCGCGTGGCTTGCCGATCAGCTCCGCCACGACGCCAACCTGTGGGATCGTCAGTGGGCGATCGGCCAGCTAGCGCAGTACAAGACCGACCGCGAAGCGGTGTTCGCGCTCACCGAGGCGGCAACCCGGGCCGACTACTACCTCACTCGAGTGCAGGCGATCCAGGCGCTCGCGGAGTTTCCCGCCGCAACCGCGATGGGGGCGCTGTCCGACGCCGTGAAGGATACCTCCGCGGCAGTGCGCACGGCCGCGATCACCGCGATGGCAAAGTTCGACGGTGAGACCGTAGCCGGCACCGCCCGTGAGGCGTTCCTGCGTGATTCGAGCTACGAGGTTCGCGCGGCTGCGCTGCTGACGCTGGTGCGGGCGGATTCGGCGCACGCCCACGATCTGGTGAGCAGCGCAATCGCGACGCCGTCGTATCGCGACGCGATCCAGGGCGCCGCTTTCACGGCCGTCATCCAGACAAACGACACCAGCGTCATCGGCCTCGTCGATGCCGCCATCGGCCAGCAGGAATTCGCGGCCCACGTCCTGGCGAGCCTGGGCGCCCGCGGAAACGCCCACGCGCTCGACCTGATCACGGGCCACCTGAACGACACGCGGTCGGCGGTCCGGCGGTGGACCGTCAGCGCATTCAGGAACAGCATGGCCCGGATCGACAAGGCCGTCGCGCTGCAACGCCTGAAGGGGGCGGTCGCGAGTCTCACGTACCCGGATACCAGGCGACAGGTGACCGATCTGATCGCGGCGCTGGAGAAGCCGTGAGCTGAGATCTGGGGGCTGGGAGGTCGGAACCAGGAGCCACCGACGGTAGGTCACTGCAACCGGGAGTCCTGCTGCCCGAGCTTCCCGATGTCACTGTGTATGTCGAGCGCCTCGACGCGCTGCTGCGCGGCCAGGTGTTACAGCGGGTCGACTTGCACAATCCGTTCGTGCTCCGATCGGTGGATCCGCCATTGGCGGACTGCGCTGGACACGCCGTCCTGTCGCTGCGCCGGCTCGGCAAGCGGATCGCGGTCGGACTCGACAACGGGCGGTTCATTGTCGTCCATCTGATGATCGCCGGACGGCTCCGGTGGCGCCCGCCCGCGAAGAAGCTCGGCGGCAAGCTCGCGCTGGCGAGCTTCGTATTTCCGTCTGGGACGTTGTATCTCACCGAGGCCGGTACACAGCGCCGGGCATCGATCCATCTGGTACGAAATGAGCAGGGGCTGCGGGAGTTCGATCGCGGCGGACTCGAGGTGCTGGATATCACCCGCGATCAGTTTGGCGACCGCCTGCAATCGGAGAATCACACGCTCAAGCGCGCATTGACCGATCCACGGTTGTTCAGCGGCATCGGCAACGCCTACTCGGACGAGATCCTCCATCGCGCTCGGCTGTCACCGTTGCTGCTGACGTCCAGGCTTGCAGCGGATCAGGTCAGCGCGCTGTATGAGGCGATGCGAGCAACGCTCCTCGATTGGATCAATCGGCTGCGACATGAAGTTGGCGACGGCTTTCCGGAACAAGTCACTGCGTTCCGCGAGGGCATGGCGGTCCATGGCCGCTATCGGCTTCCCTGCCCCGACTGCGGCGCTCCCGTGCAGCGCATCCGCTACGCGACCAATGAGACGAACTACTGCGCCCGATGCCAGACCGGCGGCAAATTGCTCGCCGATCGGGCGATGTCACGGCTGTTGAAGCAGGATTGGCCCAGATCGATCGACGACCTGGAGTGAGAAGTGCCCGGAAAGAGGTTAGCGGTGAGCGGTAAGAGGTGAGAGGTGCCGTGTCGGCGACCCCCCTTTCACCTTTCACCTCTCACCTTTCGCCTCTCACCACTGCCTTGCTTGATCTTACGCCGTCGCAGCCTGGGGCGATCGGCCCATGAACCCGAAGTAGAGCAGGATCACCGCAAGCAGGAGGTGGAGGTAGACATCGGCGCCACCGATCGGTACCAGGTTGGCGAGCATGGTCGCCGTCGCCGGAATGAAGCCGAGCACGGCGAGCAGCAGGAAGAGCACGCCGGCCTGCTTGCAGTACGCCGTCGCAGCGGTCGCTGTGCGAGCCGCGTTGAGTCCCCAAAGGCCGATCAGAATGTGCACGATGTTGTGTACGACGTTGACCGGAAAGAGGGTGAGCAGATTGCTCGGCGTCCCCATGCTCATCGTCCCGCCAGCGAAGCCGAGGAAGCCCAGGACACCAACCAGGATCAGCACCCAGCCAAAGAGCTTCGCGATCGTCTGATTCATCGATCCTCCGAGCCAGCGGTTGCAGGGGGAAGCCGGTGACCCCCGGCCGAACTATCATACCGCGCAGACTGGGGACGGCTAGGGGGTCCCCCCGTCGCCGGATCCAGCGGTACCGCTGGATCCACGACCTGCCCCACGCACGCGATCACCGGCATCGCGCGCCACAACCCGTTCTCGCCGTCCTGCGCCCGAACGCCAACTTGCCGTGGCCCGTGCCCGTCGGTCCTCGATCAGGCCCAGCTGGGGAGCTGCACCGCGAGTGCGTTCGGGGGCTTACCGCGTCTGCTCGCGAGAGATACCTTCAGGCTCTTCCCACCTAACACCGTCGTTCACCGTCGCACGGAGGTTCGCATGGATCTGGTCTCCCGCGTAAAGGGCATTCTCTTGACCCCCAAGACCGAGTGGGGTGTCATCGATACCGAGCCGACAACGGTGGGCTCGCTGTATACGGGATACATCGCCCCACTCGCCGCCATTCCCGCAGTCGCGTGGTTCGTCGGGTTTTCGCTGATCGGCGGCAGCCTGCTCGGCGTCACATTCCGGTGGCCAATCAGCATCGGCCTCGAGCAGGCGGTGGCGCGGTATGTCCTGGCGCTGATTGGTGTCTACGTCCTCGCCCTCATCATCGACGCGCTCGCACCGAGCTTTGGCGGACAGAAGAACCAGATCCAGGCCCTCAAAGTTGCCGCTTACTGCAGCACGGCTTCCTGGGTCGCCGGTATTTTCCTGGTGCTCCCGGCACTCTCGATCCTGGCGATCCTGGGCCTCTACTCGCTCTATCTCCTGTACCTGGGTCTGCCGGTACTGATGAAGTCGCCCAATGACAAGGCAGTCGGCTATACCGTGGTGGTCATTATCTGCGCGATCGTGCTCTATGCCGTTATCGGAGCAATTACCGGGCGGATATTCACCTATACCGGTTCCGTTGTCGTGACGCCGTGAGCGTGCCAATCCGGCATGATGCCGAAGGCAGCCGCGGCGGATCGGAACTCGAGGCTGGGTAGCACTGAATGAGCAGGGACAAAACCGCGCCGCGACCCATCCTGCCGGGCACGGCGCGCAACGTCCTGCTGGTGCTGACGTTCGTCAACCTCTTCAACTACATCGACCGATTCATCGTCCCGGGGCTCGCCGTGAGCCTCGGGAAGTCGGAGTTACACCTCGACCGGGCGCAGATCGGCCTCCTCGGCACCGGCTTCATCCTCGTGTATGCGATCGCGTCGCCGTGGTTCGGACAACTCGGTGACCTTCGCCATCGGCCGCGACTGATCGCGTTGGGCGTGGCCATCTGGAGCGTCGCCACTGTGCTCGGCGGCTTCGCCGTCAGCTTCTTCACGCTGTTCGTTGCGCGAGCGACGTTGGGGATCGGCGAGGCGGCATACGGATCGATTGCGCCGAGCTTGCTGGCGGACTCGTTTCCGCGGCGGCTGCGCGGGCGGGTGTTTTCAGTGTTCTTCGCGGCCATCCCGATCGGGTCGGCGCTCGGATACGTCATCGCTGGCGGGATGGCGGAACACTTCGGCTGGCGCTCGGCGTTCTTCGTCGCCGGCGCGCCGGGGCTCGTGCTCGCGGTGTTGCTGCTCAAGTTGCCGGAGGTCCCGCGTGGCGCGCAGGAAGGCGGCGACGATGACATCCCCCATTATGCCGGCCCCACGGGTGGTAGCCGCCTGGCGGCGTACGCCGGATTGCTCCGCAACACGCAATACCGCACCACCGTGCTCGGCTATGCCGCGTACACCTTCGCGCTCGGCGCGCTGGCGTTCTGGTTCCCGGACTTCCTGGTGTCGTTCCATGGCATGAAAGAGGCGAGGGCCGACAAGCTCGTCGGGTTGATCGCCGTGCTTACAGGGTTCACCGGGACCTTCGTCGGTGGGTGGATCGGCGACTATGTGTTGCGCTACACCAGGCACGCCTACCTGCTCGTGTCCGGGATCGCGACGCTGATTGCGGCACCGTTCTGCGTGATGGCACTCACCGCGCGTAAGCCGACGTTCTTCTTCGCCGGACTGATTGTCGCGGAACTGATGATGTTCGCGTCCACCGGTCCGATCAACTCCGCCATCGTCAACTACGTCGCGCCCACGCAGCGTGCCACCGCCATGGCGTTCAGCATCCTCTTGATGCACCTGCTCGGCGACGCGCCGTCGCCCTTCCTCGTCGGGGCGATCTCGACGGCAAGCAAGGCCCACGGCATGGGAGACGGACCCGCGCTCCAGCATGCGATGCTGATCCTGCCTGCGGCGATTCTACTGAGTGGAGTGATCTGGACCGTCGGGGGACTGCAGAAGGGCGTGAGACGCACCTGATGCGCCGCCTGATCGCGCTGATCGTCCGCATCTTCTTTCGACGTGTCGAAATCATCGGCGCCGAACACGTGCCGCCGGCCGGCCCCGTGATCCTCCTGTTGAATCATCCCAACTCACTCGTCGATCCGCTCCTTCTGCTCGGCCTGGCGCCGCGCCGCGTGGTCTTCCTGGCCAAGGAACCGCTATTCCGCATCCCGGTTGTCGGCTGGCTCACGCGCGCCATGGGGTCGATCCCGGTGTATCGCCGCATGGACGGCGCCGATACATCGCAGAATCGCAAGACGTTCGAGAAGGTATGGCAGGAGCTCGCCCGCGGTGGCGCCATTGCGCTCTTTCCCGAGGGCACGTCGCACAGTGACCCGAAGATGCGCCCGTTCAAGACCGGCTCGGCGCGGATGGCGCTCGGGGCAGCGAGCATGAACCCCGGTCTACCGGTGCGGATCGTTCCAGGCGGCCTCTACTACACGGCAAAGGTGACCTTCCGCAGCTCGGCGGTGCTGTGTTTCGGTGAGCCGATCACCGTCGCGTCGGAGCCGCTCGGGCCCGACGGCGAGCCGACGCCGGAAATCGTTCGCGCGCTCACGGCGCGCCTGCAGGAAGCATTGTCGAAGGTCACGCTCCAGGCGGACCAGGAAGAGGCACTGCGACTCATCACGCGAGCGGAGCGGATCTTCTCGTCGGTCGAAGGGCCTGGCACGAAGGATCGCGACCTCACGAGACAGTTCGCGCTGCGCCAGCGATTTCTTCGAGGATACACGCAACTGCGCGTACGCATCCCGGACCGGGTCGCGGCGGTCGAACACATGCTGACCCGGTACGACGCCGAACTCGTGGCCGCCGGGATGGCGCCCGAGAACATGCTGGAATCACGACTCACGGTCGGCATGGTCACCCGGAATGCGTCGATCGCCGTCGTGACGCTGCTCCTGCTGGCACCGTTGGCGGTCGTCGGCATCGTCATCCACCTGCCGGCTTACAAGATCACCGGCCCGCTGATCACCCGCGCCGCCAAGGTGCAGCGGGATGTTGTCGCCACAACCAAGATCTTTGCCGCGGCGGCGGTCTTTCCGATCATCTGGTTCGTGATCGCGTGGCTGGTATGGAAGCACTGGGGGGCAGGGCTCGCAACGCTCGCGTTCGTGGCGTGTCCGGTGTCCGGTTACGCGGCGTTGCTGTTCGTCGAACAATTCGACCGGCTGGTCGGGTCCGCGCGCGGCCTGTCGCTGCGTTTGCTGCGCCCGCGCGCCTTCCGGCATCTTGAGGCGCAGCGCCGGAAGATTCGCGAGGCGATCCTGGAACTGGACGGAGAGATTCAGTAGGAGAGACGAGAGACGACAGCAACCAGCCAGCGTGCGATGATTTCCGCGGCCCGACTTGTTTCCCTCGTCTCTCGTCTCTCGCCTTCTAAGGCGTCGCCTTCTGCTCGTACCCCTCGTGAATCCGCTCAGGGTGCTGAATCAGATTCTCGAGGAAGAACTCCATCATCCGCGCAGGGTTGACGCCCGAATGGCCGAAATCGGGCTGCAGCTGCACCTCGAAGCTCTTGCCCGCGGTCTGCAATGCCTTGATCACCTGCATCATGTTGGTGTTGTGCACGTTGTCGTCGACCGTACCGTAGTCCAGCAACAGGCGCCCGGTGAGGTTTTTCGCGTAGTTCATGGCCGAGCCCTTGTCGTATCCGTCCTTGTTGTCGGTCGAATCCGGGAGCCACATGTAGCGCTCGGTATAGATCGTGTCGTAGTTGCGCCAGTCGGTCGGCGGTGATGACGACGATGCCACGGTGAAGACGTCGGGGTGCCGCAGGATTTCCATCAGGGCGGTGTACCCGCCGTACGATGTCCCGTAGATACCCACGCGGTCGCGGTCAACATAGGGCCGGTTCCACAGCGCCTTGATCCCTTCGGCCATGTCGTCCATCTCGGTCTGGCCCAGCTTGAGATAGATGTCGTCCAGCGTCCGCTTGCCCATGCCCGGCATGGCGCGCGACGACAGCGCCACGATCAGGAAACCATACTCAGCCTGGGAATTGCCCGAGCTGAACGTCTCCGAGACGCCGGTGCCCGCTGCCGGACCGCCGTACTCCGCCGTGAGGATCGGATACTTCTTGCTTGGATCGAAGTTGGACGGAAACCAGAGCTCGCCGTACAGTTGCGTCTTGCCATCTGCCGCGAGGTAGCGATACAACTCTGCCTTGCGGAGACCGCGTTGTTCCATGACCGCGAGGTCGCTATTGGCCAGTTCGGCGATGGTCTTGCCGCTGGCGACGTCGACGAGTCGCGACACGGGCGCCTGGTCGTGCGTCTGCGCCACGTCGATGAAGTACTTGCCGTCGGGCGAGATGTCGACCTGGTGGTTGAACGCCGGGTCCGTGAGCCGCCGATCGCCCTTGCCATCGAGCCCGACCTTGTGCAGCTGCACCTTCATGAAGTTGTCGCCGTCACGAGCGGTGTACCACAGCGTGTTGGTCTTCTCATCGACACGGCTGATGCCGGCAACCTCGAACCGGTTGGCAGTCACCGTCGACAACAGGTGGCCACCCAGATTGTAGAGATAGTAGTTCTTGAAGCCATTGCGCTCCGACTCCCAGAGGAAGCGCGTGCTATCAGCGAGATACCGCATCGGCGGATGGTTCTCCACCCAGCCGGTTGGCCACTCCTCGTGAATGATCGTCCGGCACTGGCCGGTTTCGGGCGAACACATCGCCAGTTCGAGGACGTTCTGGCGCCGGTTGGTACGGTGAATCAGCAGGCTCTTGCCGTCGGGCGACCAGGCCACGTCGTAGACGTAGTGGCCAACGACGTCGTTCGTGAATGGCTTGCCGTCGCGCGCGTCAATGTGCACGCTCCGCTTGGTCGCGAGGTCATACACGAACAGGTCGACCACGGGGTTGGCCACGCCCGGCTTGGGATACGCCTCGACGTCGACCCGCGTCTGCACCTTGGTTTCGTCGTTGGTGATGTAGAAATCGGGAACCTTGCTCTCGTCGAAGCGGAAATAGGCCAGCTTGGTGCTGGCGGGATTCCACCACATCGCCGTGGTCTGCCCCAGTTCCTCACCATAGACCCAGGATGCCGTGCCGTACTTGGTTCGCTCCTTCTCGTTCCCGTCGCTGGTCACCGCGCCGGTGACGCCGCCGCTCGCATCGCACACGGACAGGTTCCGGTCGCGGTACGTGGCGAGGTACTTGCCATCGGGCGAAGCAGCAACTGGCCGTTGCCGACCGCGGACCGGCGGCGGCAGCATCACGCCGCCGCACGCACGGATCGAATCGAGGCCGGCGAAATTGCCGCGACCGCCGCGACCGGCACCCGGCGCGGCTGTCGCCGACGCGGCCGCTTCGGTGGCTGCGACCTCGGTCGACCGCTTCGCGGCAAAGGCAAAGTGGTAACGCTTGCCGTCCCACGAGTAGTCGACGCCCTTGCCGTCGGCTGCCCAAACGACCGCGGGTGAGCCGGCTGCAGCACCAGAGCCACCGCGGCCGCCGCCGCCGCGCCCACCACCGCCGCCGAGCACCGAACCGAGCTTGACGCTGCCCAGGTACATCGGTGCCATCCTCGTGTACTGGTCGTAACCCGGCATCGCCTTGAGCCGGTCCTGGGCATGGGACGCCGCGGGTGTGACCGCCAGCGCTGTCAACAGGAGCAGCGCGGATCGTTGCATCATCGGGTTCTTCTCCTTGGAATGGATCAAGCGCGCCTACGGGCCCGTCATTCCCTTCGCCTCGTTGATCGCCCGCGTCAACACCTCATACGAGGTCGGATCGATCTCATTGAAGGGATTCATGACGAACGAGATCCTTCCGTTCGGCGCCACGACAAACACGACCCGGTTCTCATACCTGCTTTTCCCCGCAGTGGCGTACTTCATGCCGGCTTCCTTGTTCACGTCGCTGAGGAAGGTCCACTGGAAACTGGAATCCGCCGCCCACGACGCGATGTCCTTCACCGAATCCGTGCTGATGGCGAGCAGCGTGACGCCCTTGCCGCCCTGGAAGATCCGCTCGTACGCATCCCGGTAGTGCTGCATCTGGATAGTGCAGCCGCCGCTGCGCTGCTTCGGATAGAACGCGATCACTACGGTCTGGCCGCGGAGGCCGGACAGCGACACCGGCTTGGCCGAGACGCCGCTCCTCGTTCCGGCGGCGAGAGTAAAGTCGGGCGCGACGTCGCCGACCTTGGGGCTCGCCGGCATCGGCATCGTCATTTGCTGCGCCGCGAGCGCGACCGGGAGCATGAGAGCGGCACAGAGAGCGGGCAACGTGATTCGCATGGGAACTACCTCGAGGTCGTGGGAATGACGCGCCAGATCTTTCCGGCGGCATCGGATGCGATGAAGAGTGCGCTGCCATCGGGCGCCATTGCGACGCCGCTCGGTCGAAGTGACGTCGCTCCACCGGCACCGGTGGCAAACGTGGTGTACTGGCCCGTCGCCCTGCCGTTCTTGAAGGGGATGAATACCACGCGATAGCCGGCTTGCGGCAGCGGCGCACGGTTCCACGAGCCGTGGAACGCGAGGAACGCCCCACCCGCGTACTCGGCCCCGAAACGCGCTGTCGGCACGAACGTCAGCGACATCGGTGCCCAATGGCCGGGGAACGCGATGACCGGTTGCATCTTCTGCGCGCAATCACCTTGCTTGATGCCGTCGCCCCCGTATTCGGGCGCTTGCACCTTCTTCTTCGCAATCGGATCGTAGTAGCAATAGGGCCAGCCAAAGTCAGCGCCCTGGGCAAACACGCCAAATTCTTCGGCGGGCTTTTCCGCATTGTCCCCAGCCGACATGCCCCAGTCGCTCAACTGATCGCGCCCGTGAGTGGCGCCCCAGAGTACACCGGTCGACGGCTCGACTGCGATCGCCATCCCGTTGCGGACACCCGTTGTCCAGTGCACGCCGTCCGCCGGCGTCTGATTCGCCCGGCGAGTGTTGTACCGCCAGGTGCCGGCGCGAGTCGGCAGTTCCGGACACGGCTGCTTGCCGGGAGACCGCCCGGCACGATCGGCTTGCTGGCACGAGTTCGACCCAGACCCGTGATCGACGAAGATCCAGTCATCCTTCGCCAGCGCCAGCGTCTTGGCGGTGTGGCCGCCGGCCGGCAGTCCGCTCACCACAATGGTCCCTTCGTCGCGCGGTGTGAGCGAGCCCGGCGTCCAGGCAAAACGGATCACGCGATCGTCCGGCGCAAAGAAGATCGCATCGAGCCCGAGCGCGATTCCGGTGCCCGAGCCGCTGCCGAAGGTGACCGACGTGTCGGCGTGGCCCGAGCCCTTGCGATCGCGAAGCGCCGTGACGCCGCGGCGGCCGCCGGCGGCGAAGACGTCACCGTTGGGCGCCACAGCGATGTGGCGCACACCAGGCACCGATGCGAACAACGACGCGCAGAAGCCCTGGGGAAGCACCAGCCCGCCGTTGTCGGGATCACAGGTCGACGGGGCCGGACGACGAAACGCGAGCAAGGCGGCCGCGGTGGCGAGCGGACCCAGGAGGAGCAGCATGCGGCGCATAGTGAGTCAGTCGGCGTCGGGGATCGAACGTTGAATGTTCAGGATCTGAAGATAGCTCGCCGGCGTCCGGATCGGCCTGTGAACCGTCCAGCTCAACGCGCTCTCGGCGGGTGCGGCTCGATCCGGTAAATCCGGCCATGCTCGTCGTCGGTTACGTAGACGTTGCCATCGATCGCTACCGCCACACCGGTCGGCCGGAGCGAGCCCGGGGCTGTCGCCGAGTGCAGCATGATCCGAAAATCGCCGGCGGGCCGGCCATTCTCATCCAATGGCACGAACACGACAAATTGGCCGTCCTCCGACAGCGCTGCCCGATCAAGGGAGCCATGAAACGCAATGAAGAGACCGGGGTGCGGCACGGCAGCGAGGGTCGAGTTGACCACCGCGATCGCCATCGGCGACCAGTGACCCGGAAAGCCCATCACCGGGAGCGTCTTGGCCGTACAATCGATGCTGGCCTGGTTGGCATACTCCGGCGCCCGGGCCAGCATCGTGACGCGCCGGGACCACATTCCCTGACAGTATGGCCACCCGTAATCGCCGCCCTGCACGACCTGCTCGAGCATTTCGGCCGGCTGATTTGCGGCGGTCGAGGCGTCGACTCCCCACAACACGTCGAGCAGGTCGCGCCCCCGCGTGACTGTCCACACACGGTCGGTGGCCGGGTCGAGCGCCAGGGCGCTGGCGTCGCGCAGCCCGGTGGCGAAGCGCTGCATGGTCCAGGCCGCACCCTTGGTTGCAGGCGGCGTAAAGCGCCAGACTCCCGCCCGCCGGGCGAGTTCCGGGCAGGGCCACCTGCCCAGCGACTTCGGTTCACCCTCCTTCACCTGGCAGTTGTTGGTCGCGGCACCGATCGAGACGTAGACGGTGCCGTCGAGCCCCACGGCGATGCCCTTTGCGGCATGTGCCGAGCCGGGATCCCCGGTTGGCAGTCCGCGAGCGATCCACTCGCCCGCCGAATCCGGCGCCTCGGCGTTGGCCGGCCACCAGTAGCGGATCACACCGCTCTCCGCGGCAAAGTAGAGCCAGTCGGCGCGCCACGTGACGCCGGTGCCGCCCTCGTCCGGACCGAACCGGACGACCTCGTCGGCCTTCCCGTTGTGATCGCGGTCGCGCAAGCGCACGAGGCCCGGCGCCTCGTTGAGCGCCGCAACGACCTGCCCGCTGGGATGCACCACGACCTGCCGTACCGGACCGACCGAATCGGCAAAGGTGCGCACACAAAACCCGGCGGGTGCTACTAGCGAGGTGAAATAGCCGTCGCAGTCGCGGGATTGCGCGGTGAGCGGACCGGCGGCGAAGAGCACGACAGCCAGAGGGAGGCGCATGAGGGAATGCTCGACGGTCCATTGCCGCTGGTCAATGGAGCCGAATCCGACGGTCGTGGGCGGCTGGGCACCGATTACCTTCTTGCCCCATGGCCGGCGAATACATCTTCACGATGCGGGACCTGCGCAAGATCGTCCCGCCGCAACGCGAAATCCTCAAGGGGATTTATCTCTCGTTCTATCCGGGCGCCAAGATCGGCGTGATCGGCGGCAATGGCGCCGGCAAGTCGACCCTGCTGCGGATCATGGCGGGGGTCGACCACGATTTCCTCGGGGAGGCCAAGCCGGCCGACGGCGTGCGAATCGGCTACCTGCCGCAGGAACCGGTGCTCGACGCCACCAAGGACGTCCGCGGCAACGTGGAGGAAGCGTTGCAGCCGATCCGCGACATGTTGACGCGGTTCGAGGCGATCAGCGCGAAGTTCGCCGAGCCGATGACCGATGCCGAGATGCAGACGCTGCTTGACAAGCAGGCCGCGTTGCAGGACCGGATCGAGGCCGCGAACGCCTGGGAGCTCGACCGCACGGTGGACATCGCGATGGATGCGCTGCGCTGCCCGCCCGCCGACGCCGCCATCGTCACGCTTTCCGGCGGGGAGAAGCGTCGCGTCGCGCTATGCCGCCTGCTCCTTTCCAAGCCCGACATGCTGCTGCTCGATGAGCCGACAAATCACCTCGACGCGGAATCGGTCGCGTGGCTGGAACGCTACCTCAAGGAGTTCCCGGGGACGGTCGTGGCGATCACCCACGATCGCTATTTCCTCGATAACGCCGCAGCGTGGATCCTCGAGCTCGAGCATGGCGCCGGCATTCCGTGGAAGGGGAACTACTCCTCGTGGCTCGACCAGAAGGAGAAGAAGCTCGAGGTGGAGGAGAAGCAGGCGTCCGCCCGGCGGCGCACCCTGGAGCGGGAGCTCGAATGGGTGCGGATGAGCCCCAAGGCCCGACAGGCCAAGAGCAAGGCGCGCCTGACCGCGTATGAAGCGCTGGTGCGGGAAGAAGCGAAGGCGGACGCGAGCGGGCACGAGATCCTCATCCCGCCGGCGCCCCGGCTGGGCGACGAGGTCGTGATCGCGCGCAAGCTGTCGAAGGGTTACGGCGACAAGCTCCTGTTCGACAACCTCAGCTTTTCATTGCCACGGAGCGGCATTGTCGGCGTGATCGGTCCAAACGGCGCCGGCAAGACCACGCTCTTCCGCATGATCATCGGCCAGGAGCAACCCGATGGCGGCGAGTTGATCGTCGGCCAGACGGTGCAATCGGCGTACGTCGACCAGTCGCGCGAGGCCCTCGATCCCGACAAGACCGCCTACCAGGAAATTGCCGGCGGGCTCGACACACTGCAGTTCGGCACGCGCAGCATCAACTCGCGGGCATACTGCGGCTGGTTCGGCTTCCGCGGCAGCGACCAGCAGAAGAAGGTCGGCCTCCTCTCCGGGGGCGAACGCAACCGGTTGCATCTGGCCAAACTGCTCAAGTCCGGCGGCAACCTGTTATTGCTCGACGAGCCGACCAACGACCTCGATGTCGACACGCTGCGGGCCCTCGAGGACGCGCTGCTGACGTTCTCGGGGTGCGCAGTGGTGATTTCCCACGATCGCTGGTTCCTCGACCGCATCGCCACGCACATCCTCGCCTTTGAGGGCGATTCCGAGGTGGTCTGGTACGAAGGGAACTACCAGGATTACTCGGCCGACCTGAAGCAGCGCAAGGGCGTGAGCGCGGACCAGCCGCACCGGATCAAGTACCGGAAGCTGACCCACTAGAACGCAGCGAGAAGAAACCAGAGAGGCGAGGGGCATCGCGGCCTCCGGGCTTATCTTGCGACCGGGTGATCCGTTGATCGTCAAGCAGTCGGAGACCGTGCATGACGCTGTCGCGCGCCAAGATTCCGGCGCTGCCATCCCGTCTGGAGGGACTGGCCGCGCTCGCAGTCAACCTTGCCTGGAGCTGGCACCGCCAGGCCCGCGCCCTGTTCCGCCGCATCGACGAGCCGCTCTGGCGTCACTCGCATCACAACCCCATTGTCGTGCTCCGGGATGCCGCACCAGAGCGCCTGGAAGCGCTGGCGCATGACGCCGATTTCTGCTCGCACTATGACGAGGTGATGGACTGGTTCTCGCGCGAACGCTCGACCACCAGCGGCTGGTTCCGAGAGCACTACTCCGAGATCGGCGTCGACCGGCCGGTCGCGTACTTCTGTGCCGAATTCGGGTTGCACGCATCCGTGCCGATCTACTCCGGCGGCCTGGGCGTGCTGGCCGGCGACCACTGCAAGTCGGCGTCGGATCTCGCCGTGCCGTTCGTCGGCGTGGGGCTCTTCTACAAGAAAGGCTACTTCGACCAGCGGATCACGCCTGACGGATGGCAGGAGGATTCCGACGACGAAATCGACCTGGACCAGACGCCGCTGGTCCCGCTCCTCGGACCGGACGACGCGCCGTGGGTGACCGTGCTGAATACATTCGGCCGCGCGGTACACATTGGCGCCTGGACCCTGACGGCCGGTCGCGCCCCGCTCTACCTGCTCGACACCGACCTCGATGTCAACGACGAGGCGGATCGGGGCCTCACGAGCAAGCTCTACTCCGGCGGCGCCGAGATGCGGCTACGGCAGGAATGGATCCTGGGCACCGGGGGGGTGCGGGTGTTGCGCGCGCTCGGGATCAACCCGGCGGTCTGGCACGCCAACGAAGGCCACGCGGCGTTCATGATGCTCGAGAGATTGCGTGAGCTGGTCGGCTCGGGCACGGCGATGAGCGACGCGATTAACGAGGTGCGGCGGACATCGATCTTCACGACTCACACGCCGGTGCCGGCCGGCCACGACGCCTTCGACGTCGGCCAGGTCGCCGAGTGCGCCGGGATGGCATACCTGGAGGATTTCGGCGCGGCCGCCGAACGCGCCGTCACCCTTGGGGTGCATCCGCAACATGAGGCCCGCGGGTTCCAGATGACGGTGCTCGCGATCCGCCTCGCCGGCCACGTCAACGGCGTGGCAAAGCGGCATGGCATCGTGTCCCGTCAGTTGTGGAGCGACCTCTGGAGTGAGCGTCCCATCGAGCAGGTTCCCATCGGCGCCGTGACGAACGGGGTACACCTCGCCACCTGGATGGCCAATCCGATCATGCGGCTGCTCGACTACCATCTCGGCGACGACTGGGGCTTCCGGCTCGACGACCCGGAGATCTGGGATGCCGTCCTCGGTCTCGACGCACGCGCCGTGTGGTTCACCCACGACGAGCTCAAGCGGATGCTGTTGCGCTACCTGCGCGAAGAAGCGCGGCGGCGCTGGCGCGACGAATGGAGCGAGGCCGCCCAGGTCGTAGCGTCCGGAACGTTGCTCGATCCCAGGGTGTTCACCATCGGCTTCGCCCGGCGGTTCGCCACGTACAAGCGCGCCGACCTGCTGTTTCGCGACATCGAGCGGCTGCGCCTGATCGTCACCGATACCCAGCGGCCGGTGCAGCTGATCATCGCCGGCAAGGCGCATCCGCAGGACACGCCCGGCAAGGAAATCCTGCAAACGTTGTATCACTATGCGCGCGATCCCATGTTCGAGGGGCGGGTCGCGTTTCTCGAAGATTACGACATGCACCTCGCCCACTTGCTGGTTCAGGGCGTCGACCTCTGGCTCAACGTGCCACGCGTGCCATTCGAGGCATCGGGCACCAGCGGGATGAAGGCCGCCCTCAACGGCGTGCCGCAACTCAGCACGCTCGATGGGTGGTGGGAAGAAGGATTCAACGGCAAGAACGGCTGGGCGATTCCCAAGGCGCAACCGAGCGAAGACGCCGACGCCGCCGATGCCGAGCATCTCTATCAATTGCTCGAAAAGGACGTGGTGCCGCTCTGGTACGACCAGGACGACCAGGGGATTCCGCGACGGTGGGTGCAGCGCATGAAGGAATCGATCCGGGTCGCCGGCCGGCACTTTACCGCCCGCCGCATGATGCAGGATTACGCCGACCGTTACTACGCGCCGATCCTCCGCGGCGATCCGTTTGTGGATGATCCTCCGCTCGGATGAGGTCATGAACGCGCAGCGCCGGTTCACGCTCCCGACCATCGCGGGTGAGGCACCCACGATCGTTCACCTCGCGGCAGAGTACTATCCGTATGCGCGCACGGGAGGCCTGGCCGAAGCGGCGTGGGGCCTGCATCGCGACCAGCACCGTTCGGGGCTCAGGACGATGGCGATCGTGCCGTTGTATCGCGCCGCGCGACGGCACACCCGCCGTCTCGAAGCCGCCGGCGATCCGTTCACACTGCGATTCGGCCCCCGCGCGGAGACCTTCCGGCTCTGGCGCGAACTGGACCCGGCCTCGGAAACGCCGACCTGTTTTCTCGAGCACGACGGCTTCTTCGGCCGCGATGGCCTCTATGGCGAGCGGGGCGCCGACTATCCCGACAACTACCTGCGCTTCGCCGCCTTTGCCGCCGCTTCGGTTGCCGCGTTGCCGCTCGTGACCGGTGGCCCGGTGCTGTTGCATGCGCACGACTGGCACGCGGCGCTGGCACCGGTGTATCTCCACAACTGGTGGAGGGAACATTCCTGGTATCGCCGCATTCCCGTCGTCCTTTCGGTGCACAACGGCGGATATCAGGGACACTTCGGCCGCGAGATTATCCCCGAGATCGGCCTGCCCTGGGATGTGTGGACGCCTGACAAGCTCGAATGGTACGGGAAGACGAACTATCTCAAGGGCGGGCTGACGCACACCGACATGGCCACGACGGTGAGTCCCACGCATGCCCACGAATTGCGGACACCGGCCGGCGGGTTCGGCCTCCACGACGTCTACGAGTTGATGGGCAACCGGTTCACCGGCGTACTCAACGGCATCGACCAGAGCGTCTGGAATCCTGCGACCGACCCCTACATCGCCGCGCGGTTCTCGGCGGATCATCTCGATGGCAAGCGCGCCTGCAAGGCGGACATCCAACGGCGATTCGGCCTTCCGGACAATCCGTTCGTACCCGTCATCGCGTTCATTGGCCGGATGGCGACCCAGAAAGGGCTTGACATCGTCGTGCACAACACGGCGCTGTTCCATTTTGCGGCGCAGTACGTCTTCCTCGGCAGCGGCGACAAGCGACTCGAAGACGCCGTGCGCGCGTTGCACACTGCCCTGCCGAACCGCGTCGGCGTCGAAACGACGTTCTCCGATCCGCTCGAGCACGTCGTCATCGCCGGCGCCGATCTCTACCTGATGCCCTCGCAGTACGAGCCCTGCGGGCTGACCCAGATGCGCGCGCAACGCTATGGCACGGTCCCGGTCGCGCGCCGCGTCGGAGGCCTCGCCGACACCATCGACGACGGCCTCACCGGCTTCCTGTTCGAGGGGTTCGACGAGCGCGCGCTCGTCGGCGGCATCTGGCGGGCGATGACCGAGCATCGGTCGACCAAGGCATGGCGCGAAATGCAGCGCGAGGGCATGTCACGCGAATTTGGCTGGGACCGCGCCGCCGAACGCTATGTCGAGATCTACGAGCGTGCCATCGCACTGGCAGCGAGGCGCGCAGGGTGAGCCTCCGCTTTGTCCTCACCCTGCACAGTCACCTCCCCTGGGTGCTCCATCACGGTCGCTGGCCGCATGGCTCCGACTGGATCTGCGAAGCTGCGCTCGACAGCTACCTGCCGCTCATCGCGATGCTCGACGAGCTGGAGCAGGAGGATGTCCCGCCGCCGCTGACCATCGGCATCACGCCCATCCTGGTGGCGCAGTTCGCGCACCCGTCGTTTCGGGACGAACTCGACATCTACTTCGCGCACCGGTTGGCGACGCTCGACGAAGCGCCCGAGTCACTCCGGGCCACCGGCGATGGGCACCTCCTTCCGCTGGTGGACTTCTGGCGCGCGCATGTGCGCACGTTGCAGGTGACCTGGCTGCGAATCGGGAAGGACCTGATCGCCGCGTTTCGCCGCCACGCGGACGCCGGCCGCATCGAACTGATCTCGTCGGCGGCGACGCACGGATTCCTGCCCTTGCTCGCCCGCGACGAAAGCATCCGCTTTCAGTTGCTCGTCGGGCGCGCGGAACACGCCCGCCACTTCGGCGACCTGCCCCGCGGTTGCTGGGTCCCGGAATGCGCCTATCGGCCGCGCGGCATATGGCAGCCGCTGCCCGGCGCCGCGCACGGTCGCATCCGCAGCGGGATCGAAGACCACCTGCGTCATGCCGGCTTTCAGTGGTTCTTTGTCGACGCGCAGATTGTCGACGCCGGCGCGACGTTCGATCCGTACAGCGGCAAGACGCAACGACGCCTGGCGAAGCAACGCAAGCGTTCGCCCTATCGCGGTTATCGCGTGGGCAACGAGTCACGCGGCCGGCCGATCTACGCGCTGGTTCGCGACCCAAAAGCGACGGAGCAGGTGTGGAGTCGTCATGGCGGCTATCCCGGCGACGGGCGGTATCTCGAGTTCCACAAGATCCGGCATCCCGGCGGGCTCAAGTACTGGTCGGTGACCGATCCCGCCGCGGATCTCGCCGACAAGCAGCCGTACGTGCCGGCGGCGGCGCGGGAGGCCGCGATGAGCCACGCGGCGCACTTCCAGACACTGCTCGACGAAACCCACGGCGATCCCGGTGATCATGCGATCATCGCGCCGTTCGATACCGAACTGTTCGGCCACTGGTGGTTCGAGGGCATCGCGTTCCTGAAGTACCTGTATCAGGACATGGCGGTTGTCGGGATGACGCGGCCCATGACCGCCGGCGCCGCGCTTGCCGAAGCCCCGCCCGACCTGTCGCTGCGCCTCGGCGCGGGATCGTGGGGCAAGGACGGCGATTTCTCGATGTGGCTCAACCCCGAAACCGAGTGGACATGGCGACGCCTGTGGCCGCTGGAAGATCGGTTCTGGAATGCGGTGCCTGCGGCGATGCGGCGGTGGGACGCCCGGCCAGTGCTGGAGCAGGCCGGACGCGAGTTGCTCCTGGCGCAGTCATCCGATTGGCAATTCATCATCTCCACCGGCGCCGCCGGCGACTACGCGACCAAGCGGTTCAACGAGCATTGCGACGCCCTGGAAGCGCTGCTCCCGTTTCTCGAAAGCTCGACGTCCGATCTCGCCGCGGGCGCCGCGCACGCGGCGGAACTTGAACTGATCGACGGACCGTTTCCGGACCTGATCGGCGCAATCGCGGCGGCGTCCGACGTGGCGGCTTCGTAGATGATCCGGGCGCGTCGCCACCGAGGCCGCAGGCCGGACCCGATCGGCTCGTGCCTCGCGCGCCTGCTGGCCGCGTGAGCCATGCGTAACGTCATCATTCACGCCCACTGTTATCAGCCGCCGCGCGAGGATTCGTGGCTGGAGCTCGTTCCGCGCGAGTTGAGTGCCACGCCGGACCATGACTGGAACGAACGGATCACCACCGAATGCTACCGGCCGCTCGCACGCGGGCAGGTCGTCGATGAACGCGGCCGCATCCTCCGGGTCATCAACGCGTATGCATGGTGCTCGTTCGATGTCGGTCCGACGCTGTTTCGCTGGCTGGACGATCACGCGCCCGACGTATGCGACGCAATTGTCGCCGGCGATCGCGAGTCCCGCGTGCGCCTCGGCGCCGGCAACGCCATGGCGATGCCATACCACCACGTCATTCTCCCGCTCATGTCGCGGCGGGACAAGGTGACCGAAGTCCGGTGGGGCATCCGGGATTTCCGCACCCGGTTTGGCCGGGAGCCCGACGGCATGTGGCTGCCGGAGACCGCCGTCGACGACGAAACGCTGGCCGTGCTCGTCGATGAGGGCGTTCGCCTGACGGTGCTGGCGCCGAATCAGGTAAGCGGGGTACCGCCGTTCGGCCGGCCCGGGCGCTGGCGAGGACCCGGCAGCCGTGAACTCGCCATCTTTGCCTACGACGGCCCGTCGGCTCATCAGGTCGCCTTCGGCGACGCGCTCGAAGACGCGACGCGCTGGGAAGCGAGCCTCACGGCGTTCCCCGTCGCGGACGATGGCGCTCCCAGCGTCGTTTCACTGGCGACCGACGGTGAGACCTTCGGTCATCATCATCGGTTTGGCGACCTCGCGCTCGCGGCGCTGATCGACCGGCTCCACCGACGCGACGATGCCACGCTGACCAACTTCGCCGCGACTCTCGATGCCTGCCCGCCGGTACATGACGTGACGATCGTGGGCCCGAGTTCCTGGAGCTGTCCACACGGTGTGGACCGGTGGCGGCGGGAATGCGGCTGCCGAGTCGAGCCCGGAACATCACAGGCGTGGCGCGCCCCGCTACGCGATGGGTTGGAGGCGCTGGCCGTGAGTATCACTGAGGTGGCGCAGCGCCTGTGGCCCTCCGCGGCGGGCGATATCTGGATCGCGCGGGATGTCGCCGGACCCGATCTCGGTGGCGCACCGCAGTTGCCCCCCGATGCGCGCCGGCTGCTCGAGGTCGAACGGAACGTGCTCGCGATGTTCACCTCGTGCGCCTGGTTCTTCGACGACCTCGGCCGGCTGGAACCGCGCATCGTCCTGCGCCACGCCGCACGCGCGCTCGATCTGTTGCCCGCCGCCGAGCGGGCGCGCCTCGAACCGGCGCTCGTCGCCGCGCTTGCTCACGCATGGAGTAATGATCCCGCCAAGGGAAACGGCGCGGAGATCTGGCACCGCGACGTCCTCCCTGACGCGGATGGACCGGCGCGACTTGCGGCGGGACTTGCCGCGCTGCGCGAGCTGTCGCCGGACGCCCTTGATGACATCGTGATGCCCGCGCATCACTGGCGTGTCGACGGCGACGACATCACCGTACAGCATGTTCGCACCGGCCGCACGTGCCGCTGGCGCGCCGAACCGGTCACCATCGGTGTCCTGGCGATTCGTACCCAGGTGCGCGCGCTCCCGGCGGGCGCCACGCTGGTCGTCGGGATCGCCGACTACCCGGAACCGGTCCGGCAGGCACTCCGCGAGATCGCGACGCCGATGATCTACGACGCCGCACTGGCTGCGGCCGACACGGCGGCGCTGCGTGCCGGGCTGCTCGATCCACCGACGGTGCGAGTCCGCGCACTCGACGGCGCGTGGCGCCTGATCGACCGCGACGGCCTGGACGACGCCGGCATCGTGCTCCAAGGCGCGCTGGATCTGTTCGATCTCGACAACCTGAAGCCGGCCGATGACGCCCGAGCGATCGCATTCCTGCGACTGGCTGCCCAGCCGGCCTCGCACATGCGAGAGTCGCTGGCCGAACGGTTTGGAGTGGCACTTGATCGGACATCCTGAGTTCCCGGCACACCACTGACCGCGATGCGCTCGCTCCGCTTCTGCTTCGCGCTGCACCTCCACCAGCCATGGGGCAACTTCGACTCCGTATTTGAGGAGCATCTCGAACACGTATACCGCCCCCTGCTGCGTGGCTTCATGGCCGGCGAGCTGTGGCCGGTGGCGCTGCACATCTCAGGCCCGCTCCTCGAATGGCTGGATGCCCATGCACCACGCTTCGTCGATGAAATCGGCGAGCACGCCGCGGCCCAACGCCTGGAGCTGCTCGCCGCCGGACACGATGAGCCAATTCTCGCCGTGCTGTCGCGCGAGGACCGCCTGGAGCAGGTGCTGCGCCATCGCGACCGGATCCGGTCGCGCTTCGGTGTCGATGCGCGCGGGCTCTGGCTCACCGAACGCGTCTGGGAGCCGACCCTGCCGGAGGAGCTTGCCCCCGCTGGCGTGCGCTTCGTGCTGGTGGATGACCGGCATTTTCGCGTGTCGGGATTCGCCAACGAGCAGCTCCACGCCCACTTCGTTACCGAAGCGGGCGGACATCGCGTCGCAGTATTTCCGATCGACGAGAAGCTCCGCTACCTCGTTCCCTTCCGTCCGCCGGCGGAACTCGCCAACTATTTCCGCACCCTGCGCGCTGCCGGCCGTGAGCTCGCCATACTCGGCGACGACGGCGAAAAGTTCGGCGGCTGGCCTGGCACCCGGAAATGGCTGTACGAGGAGGGTTGGCTCGAAGCCTTCCTGGGCACGATGCGCGAGCTGCGGGACACCGACGAGGTGCGGCTCTCCCGGTTCGAGGACGCACTCACCGCAACGGCGCCGACGAGCCTGGCGTACCTGCCGTCGGCGTCCTATCGCGAAATGGAAGGATGGGCTCTGCCGTTCGAGCCGGCGCGCGCGCTGCTGCGCCTCGAGCGTGAATGGGATGGGGCGCGACTCGATGGCGTCGAGGGCAGCCTGTTGCGCGGCGGTCACTGGCGCCACTTCCTGGTCAAGTATCCCGAGAGCAACCGGATGCACAAGGTGATGCTGGCGCTGTCCGCGCAGTGCCGGGAACAAGGCGACCCGGCGGCGGCGCGCCGGGCGATCGGGCGAGCCCAATGCAACGATGCGTACTGGCACGGCGTGTTCGGCGGATTGTACCTCCCGTTTCTGCGTGGCACGGTGTGGAGCAACCTCGCCGAAGCCGAATCGGTGCTCCAGTACGGCAAGCCGCCCGGCGTCGAGTCGTGGGACGTTGATGCCGACGGCCGCGATGAAATCTGGATCCGGTCGCCCAATGCGAGCATCTTGATCGCGCCCGCGCGCGGCGCCATGGTGGAAGTCTGGCTCGACCTGGCACGTCGCGAGAACCTGCTTAACGTGCTCGCTCGACACCGCGAGTCGTATCACGAAGTCCTTGGCCTCAGGGACCAGGGCGGGCCGCGAGGGGAGCAGGGGGAGGCGCAATCGACGACATCTGACCACGGCACCGATGAAACTCACGGCGATGCTGGCGGCGCACCATCGATCCACGATCTCGAAACCCAGCTCGCGGACGTTCCCCCAGTGGACATCGAGCCGCGTGGCCTGTTCGTTGATCGCATCCTGGCCCCGGACACCATCCGGGACGATTTCGTCCGTGCGAGTGTGCTGGTCGCGCGGTCATGGGCAGGCCAGCAAATGACGGCCGATTGGCACGTCGTGGACGCCCAGGTCGACCTGCACTTCCGCTGCGAGGACATCGAGAAATCGCTTCATGTCGAGCCTGGCGTCATCGCCGCGACCTGGCGCTGGAACCCCGCCCACTTCCCCGCGGATTCCTGGTTCAGCACCGAGCTTTCGTTCTCCGCCCCGCTGACGATCGAGGCGCCGGGCGCCGAACGGTGGGAGTACGCCATCGAGACGGTGGCGAAGAGCGAGAAAGGATTCGAACGCATGGTCCAGGGAACCGCGGTCATCTTGCGCTGGCCGATATCGGCGGGCCAGGCGGCGGTCACCGTCGCCGCGCCAGTGGGGTGAGTTGTGCGCCGGCCGAGGCTGGCTGGCGTCAGCTGCTATCGCCGCAGGACCATATCGAGGGGGGCACGGACCACCAGGCGGTACGAAATCTCCCAGTGGGTATTGAAGAATGCGATGCTCTTGAGGTCGTCGATGTTGTGGAAGCGGAACTCCGCATCGAACGTTGCCCCACCCTCGATCGGCGTCCTGCGGATGATGCCGATTTCCGTGTAGACGCGATGTGACTGATAGAAGCTCGGGTCGAACCCCGTCGAGTTGTAGTTGTTGTCGCCGGCGTCACCGGAATAGTCCCGCCCGATCCAGTGAATCGCGAAGATCTCGGCCCAGTTCCACGGCGTGATCCCGGCGCGCAGGTAGGTGCCGTGACCCTGACCTGGCCGGTCCGGCGGATAGTTTGGATCGATATGCCCCGCGCTCCAGAGCCCCCAGGCCGCGGCATACGTGCGGCCGAGCCTGCCAAGCGAGTCGTGCAACGTCACGCCGAGCGCTTCCGTGTGATTGTTGGTCACGGGTGTCGGATTGAATAGTTGCCCACCACGATGGTACCAGAGGTGCTGCAACTCGGCGGTGAGCCAGCGGGAGGGATTCAACCAGAAGACGTTGCCGAACTCGAACTGCTCGCGCTGGTTTGGCAGGTTCAACTTCTGCCAGTTGATCCACGCCTCGCCGTGAAATATGCCGCGATTCTCGATCCATTGTCCACCGTATTCCATCGGCGTCGTGAGCTCGCGCGTCGTCACCATCAGTGGTTCGAGCAGGCCATGGCGCTGCACTGTTTCGAGCGTGCCAAACACGCCGAGCGAATGCGGCGTATGAAAACGGAATGCCAGCACCGGCTTGAGCGAATCGGTGAAATTGTCCGAGCCCCAACGCCGGTCGGCAAAGAGCCCAACGCGCAGTTCGGTGCGCGGCCCGATGCGCGCGGCGAGCCAGGAGGTCACTTGCCCGCCCAGAATTGTCTCACCCACGCGATAGGGCGTGAAGAACTCGGTGTTATCGGCGTAGAGCACGGCACTGGTGCGCCAGTCAAGGCGTTGTGCCGACATCGGTGTCGTGAGGACCAGCGCAAGGAACGCCGCGTTCAGCAGCAGGCGGCCCCGCCCCGCGCGGGACTCGAGGGTGACTTCTGGCTCTGGGCTCTGGGCTCTCACGGCAACTATCTTAGTCACGCCATGAATCCTTCGCGCGTCGTTCGAGTCGGTCTGGTCCAGCAGCGAGTTGGCCCCGACCCGGCTGCCAACCTCGAGCACACCGTTGCCGGCATTCGCGAGGCGGCGCGGCGCGGCGCGCGGTTGGTGTGCCTCCAGGAGTTGTCCAACTGGTACTACTTCTGCCAGCGTGAAGATCACGACTTCTTCAAGCTCGCGGAACCGGTCCCGGGACCGACGACGGCGCGGCTCCGCGACGTCGCCCGCGAACTCGGCGTCGTGATCGTCGCGTCGCTGTTCGAGAAGCGCGCCGGCGGCCTGTATCACAACACCGCAGCCGTGATCGATGCCGACGGCGAGTATCTCGGCAAGTACCGGAAGATGCACATTCCGGATGACCCGCAATACTACGAGAAATTCTATTTCACGCCGGGCGATCTCGGCTTTCGCGTCTGGGACACCAAGGTCGGCCGCATCGGCGTGCTGGTGTGCTGGGATCAATGGTATCCCGAAGCCGCCCGGCTCACCGCCATGCAGGGCGCGGAAATCCTTGTCTATCCCACCGCGATCGGCTGGCTGCCGCCCGAGAAGGCCGAGTATGGCGAGCGCCAGCAGGCGGCGTGGGAGACCATCCAGCGAAGCCACGCGATCGCCAATGGCTGCTACGTCGTGGCGGTCAACCGCGTCGGGCACGAGGTGCTTCCCGGCAGCGAGGCGAAACACCCCGGCATCGAGTTCTGGGGCGCATCGTTCGTCGTCGATCCCCATGGCCAGATACTGGTGCAGGGCGGCCGCGACGAAGCAATCCTCACAGCCGACTGCGACCTGGCGCAGGTCGATAGCGTGCGCACCCACTGGCCGTTCCTGCGGGACCGCCGCATTGACGCCTACGACGGTCTCACGCAACGCTACCTTGACTGACCGGCGAACGCCCGCAGCACGCGGGTTTCGCATGCCTGCGGAATGGGCTCGGCACCGCGGCACCTGGCTCTCCTGGCCGCACAAGGAAGCATCGTGGCCGGGCAACTTCGCGCCGGTGCCGGGCATCGTGGCGGAAATGATTCGCGAACTCGCCCTGGGCGAGGAAGTGCACATCAACGTCGCGGGCGATGCCATGGAGCAGCACGCCCGGTTCGTGCTGACCGACGCGCACGTCCCCGATCACAACGTGTTCTTTCATCACCATCCGACCGACGACGCCTGGTGCCGCGACCACGGACCGGTCTTCGTGCAGCACGTCGCAAGCGGCGTGCGGGAGCAGCTGATCCTTGACTGGGGCTTCAACGCCTGGGGCGGGAAGTACCCGCCATTCGATCACGACGACGTGGTGCCGTCGCGAATCGGCGCGGAGCTGGGGATCCCGGTCGAGCATCCCGGGATGATCCTCGAGGGTGGCTCGATCGACGTCAACGGGCAGGGCACGCTACTCACCACCGAAGCATGCCTGCTCAACCGCAATCGCAATCCGCAGTTGTCCCGCCAGCAGATCGAGGCGCGGCTGCGTAACTACCTCGGCGTCACGAAGATTCTCTGGCTGGGCGATGGAATCGCGGGTGACGACACGGACGGCCATATCGACGACCTCGCGCGGTTCGTCGACGAACATACCGTCGTCACGGTGGTCGAAGGCGATCCAGGCGACGAGAATTACCAGCCACTCCGGGAGAATCTCCGGCGGCTGGCCGAGATGACCGACCAGGACGGTCAACTGCTGCGGATCATCGAGTTGCCGATGCCGCCAGCGCTCTGGTACCAGGACCAGCGGCTACCGGCGAGTTATGCCAACTTCTACATCGCGAACGAGGTCGTACTCCTGCCGGGATACGACGCAGCCACTGATACCCTGGCCGGCTCGATCCTGCAGACGTTGTTCCCGACGCGACGCGTCGTGACGATCGATTGCCGGGCGCTCGTCTGGGGACTGGGGGCGTTCCACTGCCTGACGCAGCAGTGGCCGGCGATGTAGCGGTTCCCCCTTGCTGCCGACCACTCACACCTTTGGGCGTGTCATCCCCAGCGCCATCTTCAGGGCGCATCCCGGCTTCCCGTGCCCGGAGTCCGGACCCGCGCGCAGGCGACCGTAACCGGATGGCTCACCGTTGTACGGTAGATTCAGGCTTATCAACATCAAACGTCCGCGTTGCGCGTATGCAACCATTCCTCCCCTCGGTACGTCGAATCGCATGTGACCAGCCTCTCCATGACCCTGCCCGCCCTAGGCCGGGAGACCGCCACGGTTGTTGACGTCGAGTCGCTCGACGCCACCCGGGCAGCGACCGGCGACGAGGCGGCATTCGAGCGGCTCTACCGCCGCCATGTGGCACGGATCCATACCCTGGCGCGCCGCATGGCTGGCCCCGACGCCGCCGATGACCTGACCCAGGACATCTTCGTGCGAGCGTGGGACAAGCTGGCAACGTTTCGCGGCGACAGTGCCTTCGGCACCTGGCTGCACCGTCTCGCCGTGAACGTGGTGCTCAGCCGGCACCGCAGCGAACGGAACGAGCGGACCTGGATCGTCGATGACGAGGTCGCGCTGGCGATGGCGGCCCGTGCAACGGCGCACCCGGCGACGCGCATGGACCTCGACGCCGCGATCGCACGACTCCCCGACGGCGCCCGGAGGGTGTTCGTTCTTCACGATGTCGAAGGCTGGACGCACGAGGAGATCGCCGAGCAAATGGGGCTCGTGCCCGGGACATCGAAATCGCAATTATCGCGCGCGCGAGCCGCGCTGAGGAGGATGCTCGATGGACACTGAACAGGATCTCGATCGCAGCCTGGCGGAAGCCGTCCGCCGGCTGCGCGACACGCAGCCCGCCGACGACCTGTGGCCCGCGATCGCGCAGCAGCTGACCCCGCGGCGCCCGCGTGGCACGCTGCTGATCCGTTGGCCTACCGCGCTCGCGGCGGGCCTCCTCATCGCCGTCGCCACATCGGCGAGCACCGCCATCCTGCTACATCGTGCTCGCAGCGCGGATTCCGTGGCTACCACGACCGGAGCCGCGACCGAGTCGGCGCTGGTCACCGCGAGCTTTGCGCCGGGCGATGCCGCACTCGCGCACGCGATCGACGACCTCGAACAGGCGGTGCGAGGGTCCGTCGACCACCTCGATCCCGACGCACGCGCGAGCGTGAACCAGAGTCTTGCCTTGCTCGATTCGGCGATCGCACAGGCAGCATCGCGGCAGAGCGCGGCGCCCGGCGATCCCGGCGCGGCCCGCTACCTGACCAGCACCTTGCGCAAGAAGCTGCAGCTGCTGCGCACCGTGTCCCAATTGTCGCAGCAGCAGAGCTGAGTGCATTCGATGGCCACCCCGCTGTTGCTCCTCGCGCTCACACTGGCCGGTGCCGATGCCGACACCAGCGTGCGGCTGCCGCACGATGGCGCGGTGGAAATCGACACCCGCGTGCGTGATGTCCGGCTACGCATTGGCACGAGCGACGTGGTCGCCATCAGCGGCGCGCAGGCCGAACTCGACGGGGGTACGCTGCAGATCAGCGGGGATGATCGCCGCAACCGCAGCACCGGTCCGATCGAGGTAGTCGTCCCCAGCTGGGCCCGCGTCGAAATCAGTTCGATCGGCGGCAATCTCACTCTCACTGGCACGCCGGCGCAGTTGCATGCCGAGACAGTGAACGGCTTTATCCACGTCACCGGAGGGTCGGGTAGCGTGGAACTCGAGACGGTGGCCGGAGGCGTCGTGGTAACCGGCTTTCATGGCACCAGGCTCTCGATCGACGCCACGGGCGACAATGTCTCGGTCACGGATGCCACGGGAACCCTCGAAGTGGACAACGTCAATGGTGACGTGATCCTCCGAAGCATCCACGCCACCGCCGTCTCGGCCAGCACCATCAACGGAGTGATGCAGTTCGAGGGAACCTTCGCCCCGTCCGGCAGCTACGACTTCAACAGCCAGAACGGGGACGTCACCTTCTGGCTGCCCGGCGATGTCAGCGCGCGCATGCGGATCTCGACGATGAACGGCGAACTGACAACCGAGATCCCCGCGACCACCAATGGCATGCAGGCCCCATCCGCCGCGCCAGCGGCGGCGAAGGCCAGGGGCAAGGACAAGGGACACGGCCACGACGACAGCGACGGCGAACGCAGCTTCACCGTCGTCTATGGTTCGGGCGCGGCGCGCGTCTCCATCGATGCATTCAACGGCAACATCATCGTCAAGCGCAGCGGCCGGGAGTAGCGCTCAACTGAACTTCGGCGGTCGTTTCAGGTGCACGTCGCTTGCCGCCTGCCACGCGTGCGCCAGCCGCAACGCCAGATCCTCTCGATAGAGCGCCGCGACGAAGGAAATCGCGAGGTTCCCGGTTTCCGACACCGATGTCGGCACGACCACCTGCGGATGCCCCGACAGGTTCGTCGCCGCCAGTGAGCCGCCGCCGATCACGACGTCAATGTCCTTGAAGAAGTCGTCCAGCTTCTGGATCAGCAACGTGCGCGCCCGGTTCGCCTGGACATAATCCACCGCAGACACGAAATGCGCCGAGCGGAAGGTATTGGGCCACGCATCCTGGATCACCATCTGGTCGACCGTGTTGTCACGGGTGATTGCGTCGAACGCCGCCGCCGCTTCGACACTGAGCAGGAACTGCAGCGTGTTGCCGGACGGATCCGTCGGCCACGTGACGGGAACGAGCTTGGCGCCCTGCTTGCCAAGCGCGTCGATCACGGCCTGGTTGGCCGCGATGGTCGCTTGCGCGTTGGCGACCTGCTCGGGTGTCGCGTTGGGCCGGGGGTTCATCTGGGTCAGCGAGGTCTGCACGCCAATCCGCAATCGCGACAGGGGGAGGCCCGGATCGAACTCGAATGGCAACGAGCGTGTCGACGGGTCGCGTGGATCGGCGCCGTGCATGGCGGCGAAGACCAGCGCCAGGTCTTCGGCGCTGCGCGCGATGGGGCCCACCTTGTCCATGGTCCACGAGAGCGCCATCGCACCATATCGCGACACGCGCCCATACGTCGGCCGGAGCCCGCTGACACCGCAGACTCTCGACGGCGAGACGATTGATCCCTGTGTCTCCGTGCCGATCGCGAACGGATACAGTCCCGCCGACACACCGCTCGCCGACCCGGCGGATGAGCCGCTCGAGCCGCGAGCCGTGTTCCAGGGGTTCTTGGTCTGCCCGCCGAACCAGGTGTCGTCCTGCGCGAACTCGCCCAGCGACGTCTTGGCGACCAGTACCGCGCCAGCCGCATCGAGTTTCTCGACCACGGCAGCCGTCACCTCGAGCATCCGGTCCCGGTAAATCGGCGAACCCCAGGTGGTGGGGTAGTTCGGCACCGCGAAGAGGTCCTTCACACCATAGGGGATACCGTGCAGCGGACCGCGGAATTTCTTGTGCTTCGCCTCGGCATCCATCCGATCAGCCTGCTCAAGCGCGCGTTCCTTGGTCGGCGTGATCACGCAAAGCAGCTCGGGGTTGTACCGGTCGATCCGCGCAAGCGAACGTTCGACGAGCTGCCGCGAGCTAACCTCGCCGGAGCGGATCAGGCCGCTCAGCGTCGCGACGCCGGCGAACGCCCAATCCACCTCGGTCGCCGGTCGTTTTGCCGCCGCCGGCTGCCGCGGTTTTGCGGTGCTTCTTGGCTGGGGCGCCGGCAGCTTGCCGATGGGAACCGGATCGAAATGAAACGCCGGCGGGACGGCGTTCGGGAGCGGGATGGCGTGCAGCGCGGCGTAGGTGCCGAGTGACCGCTGGAGGTCGGCCAGCATCATTTCCCGGTCCTTGTCCCGCCACGATAGACCGAGCACCTGCTCGGCGGCAGCGATTTGTTCCGTCGTAATCGGATCCAACGCCACCGCCTTCGCACCCGCCTTGCCCGGGGCGGCCTCTGTCCAGAGCCGGTGGGAGAAGTCGAGCGGCAGGCCAATGGCAGCGCAGGCGGCAACAAAGCCGCGGCGGTCGACGACAACGGACATGCTGGCTCCGGGTTAGGCAGGGTCCGCTGCAACCCTCCGGGCTGCGCGAGACGTCTGATCAGTCGGAAGATCGCGCCAGCAACCTGTTCAGCCAAGGATACCAATGATGCGGACCCACCTTCTCCTCGCGGCTGCCCTCGTCGTCGGAGTCATCCCGTCGGCCGCCGCCCAGCGCGGGCGACGCAGCGGCACCGACCGGTCCGCCAGCCCTGACTCCGCCCGCAGCACCGGCGACTATCGCTTTACCCCATCGCTCCATGCCGGTCAGCGCCTCGACCTGAGCAACATCGATGGCAGCATTACCGTCACGCAGAGCCGCGATGCCAGCGCCGAGATCATCGTTCACAAGATCGTTCGCCGCGGCAACGGTGATCTGGTCAAGGCGGTCATGGAAGAAACGCCCGGTCGCGTGCGGGTATGCGTCGTATACCTCAAACAGAGCGGCGACAACGACACCTGTGACAGCCGCAGCCACGGAGGAAACGATGGCTGGCGGGAGCCTCTCGATGTCGAAATGCGATTCGAGGTCCGGATCCCGGCTGGCGTCGAGCTTGGCATACACACCGTTGACGGCAGCGTGGAGGCGAGGGGCATCGACGCGCCGGCCAGCATTCGCAGCGTCGACGGCGATATTACGTTCGATGGCGTCGCACCCGGCGAATTGAACACCGTGGATGGCAAGATCACGGCTACCATCACCAACAGCCGCTGGGACCATGACGTCACGCTGCGAACGGTGGACGGCGACGTCGATGTAACGCTGCCGGCCGCGATGAGCGTCACGATCACCGGCCAGACGGTCGACGGCGACGTGCATGCCGACTTTCCGGTGACCTTGGCGGGCAAGTGGGGGCCACGATCGTTCCGCGCCACGATGGGCGATGGCGGCTCGCGCGAGTTGAGCATCCGCACGGTCGACGGCTCGATCCGCCTCCACCGGGGGAGCTGAACCAGATGGATAAGTTCCGTGTCCCACTACCGATCACCGGTATTCAGCGCCACGAAAGGACGTTTCCGATGCGCATGATGCTTGCCGCTGCCGCGATTATTGCCCTTGCGACGCCGCTCGTCGCCCAGGACTATCACTTCACCAAGGACATCGGGCCCGGCGGCCAGGTCAAGGTTGAGAACATCAACGGCCGGATTGATGTCACGCGCGCCGTGGGTCGCATCGCCGAGGTCACCGTGGCCAAGACCGTCAAGCACGGCGACGGCAGCATGGTGAAGGCCATCATGGAGGAAACCAGCAACGGCCTGCACGTCTGCACCGTGTACCTCAACCGCGACCCGAGCCGCCGCACCTGCGACGGCGACAACAACAACGATTCCCGGCATGGCGACCACGTCGACGTCGACATGCACTACACGGTGCACGTCCCGGCCGGCGTCCGGCTCGTCGTCTCGAATGTCAACGGCGATGTGTCGGTGACCGGCGCGGATGTCGAGTCCAAGATCGAGACCGTGAACGGCGACGTGAACTTCGACGGGATTGGCGCCTCGTCGCTCGAAACCGTGAACGGCAAGATCGTCGGGACCTTCAGCCGCGCCGCGTGGGAGGGCACCCTGCACGTCAGCACCGTCAATGGCTCCGTCGATCTGACTTTCCCGGCCGACCTCAGCGCCGATATCCGCGGGGAGACCGTCAATGGCGGCATCAGCAGCGTCTTCCCGATCACCATCGAGAAGGGCTTTGGGCCAAAGTCGTTCGAAGGCCGCATCGGCAATGGCGGCCGGCGGCTCAATATCGAGACGGTGAACGGGGGGATCACGCTTCGAAGAAAGTAGGCAAGAGAGAAGTCGGAAGTCGGAAGGAGACCCCCGAGATGGCAGGCGGCGGTCTCCTTCTGACCTCTGACTTCTTACTTTTCTGCATGTCCATAGATCTATTTAGCGCCTCCGGTATCGCGGCTTGGCAGAAGCGCCTCAACCGGTCGCCTGCCTTCGCGGCGGCGGCAGGTTCGTGGACGGGGCGGCTGCTCCTGGTCGAGAACAACACCAGCGGTGTCAGTCGAAGCACGTGGGTCGTCGTAGGACACGGTCGCTGTGTGGAAGCCCGCATTGGGCTGCCGTCCGACGAGTTGTCCGCCGACTATGTGCTGGCAGCGTCGGCAGACACCTGGCTGGACCTGATTACCGCGCGCCATTCGCCGGCTACAGCCGCGCTCCTCGGCCGGCTCACGCTGCTCAAGGGGAACGTGATGTCCCTGATTCCACACGCCAAGGCGGCGGCGGAGCTGCTCGCCGCCGCCGCGGAGGGTCCGCCCTGATGTCCGATGTCACTTTGCGCGTCTCCGATGGCAGCAGTGCCCGCGCGTTCGTGGCGCGCGCCGAAGGTCGGCGTGGTGCTCCGGGCCTCATCCTCTTTCAGGAAGCCTTCGGGGTGAATGCCCACATCCGCGATGTGGCGGGACGGTTCGCCGGAGAAGGCTTCGTGGTGATCGCGCCCGAAATGTTTCACCGGACCGCCGACCCGGGCTTCGAGGCCGGCTATGACGATTTCGATAGCGTACGGCCGCACATGTCGGCACTCACTCCGGACGGAATTGAGGCCGACGCACGGGCGGCGCATGAATTTCTGACCGGGGACGCCGGCGTGGATCCGGCGCGAATCGCCGCGATCGGCTACTGCATGGGCGGCCGCTGTGCCTTCCTCGCCAACGCGGTCCTGCCGCTCCGCGCGGCAGTGTCATACTATGGTGGTGGCATTGCCCCGGCGCTGCTCGGTCGGGCGAAGCACCTGCAGGCGCCGCATCTCTTCTTCTGGGGCGGCCGGGATACCCATATCACGCCGGAGCATCGCGCGGCGCTTGTCGACGCGCTGCGGACCGCAAAGCGACCGTACGTCAATGTGGAGATGTCCGAAGGCGGTCACGGATTCTTCTGCGACCAGCGCCCGTCGTATCACGCCGACTCGGCAGCGGAGTCGTGGGCATTGACCCTGGAGTTCCTCAGGCGGAACCTCGGCTAAGACGCCATCGGCGCCGCGACCGTCAACGGCGCGGGCGCGCGGTGCGCTCGTTCGGGGACGGTCGGGCTCATGCCGGGCGCCGCCGCCACCACACCTGCCACCATCGCCTCCGCCGCGCTCTCCGTTCCAGGATGTCCACCGTGGCCTTGCGCTCCAGCTTGCCCCAGCCGACTAGGCCACCGCGCAGCGCCGCGATAAGTGAGCGCAGCACGACGAAGTACATGACCTGGCGGTACGCGAAGCGCTGCAGGAACACGAGCCAGGTCAGCCGTCGATCTTCCCCGGGCTCCATCAGGAACGCGAGCGTCGCCGCCAGCCAATCGACCGCGATGAACACGGCGTACCAGGCGACAATGTGGTTGAGCGAGTCCAGCGCGTAGGTGGTGTTGTGCTCGCGATAGGTCAGGAACACCCCGGCGAGGCTGAACAGGAACACCAGATCGGCCACCGGCGCGATGATCGAGAACCCGATCTGGAACACCCAGACGTTCGGCAGCGCGACGAATCCCAGGGTACCGGCGCGACGCCGGAACAGCAGGTCACGGTGCTTCCACGCACACTGCAGCGTGCCGAACGACCACCGGAACCGCTGCTTGGCAAGCCCGCTCAAGGTGTCCGGTGCTTCGGTCCACGCCACGGCGCGGTCCGCGTACGCGACGCGGTAGTTGCGCCGCGCGATCGACAGCGTGAGGTCCTGATCCTCGGCGAGGGTGTCGTGCGAGAAGCCACCGGCTTCGATCACCAGCGACTTGCGCCACGCACCGATGGCGCCGGGAACAACCATGATGCAGTCCAGCAGCGCAAATGCCCGCCGGTCGAGATTCTGCGACGTGATGTACTCCAGCGCCTGCCATCGGGTCACCAGGTTGATCCGATTGCCGACCTTGGCATTCCCGGCAACGGCACCAACGTGCGGATCGGCCAGCGGAGCGACCAGGTGGCGGACCGCGTCAGGGTCGAACAAAGTGTCGGCGTCGAGGGCGACGATGACATCGCCCTGTGCGTGCCGGATGCCGAAGTTGAGCGCGCTCGCCTTGCCGCCGTTCGGCTTGGTGAGGATGCGGACCCGAGGATGACTGCCGAACGCCCGCTGGGCCGTGGCGTACGTGTCGTCGGGCGACCCGTCGTCGACGACCACCACCTCGATGCTGCCGGCGTAGTCCTGCGCAAGCAACGACTTCACCGTCGGCACGATCACCGCTTCTTCCCGGAACGCCGGAATGACCACGCTGACCGCGGGCGCGTAGTCCGCGATGAGGCGCCGTCGGCGAAACCGCTGCATCGCGGCCAGCACCAGCACGATGATCAGCCGGCTCATCGCCAGCATGATGGCGATGTAGAACAGGTCCGTGAAGCCGACCTTGAGGATGCTCACGCCAGCGAAGATCACCAGTTCCACGAACCGCGCGAACGAACTGCGCCCCTTGACCGGCGGCATCACGGCGTCGGGGGCGAGGTGCGCGAGCTGGCCCAGCGAAACGATGGTATCGCCCCGCGCGCGCAGCGAATCGATCAGTCGCCCCAACACCGCGACTGTGCGTGCCCGGTCGCCGCCGCCGTCGTGGAGCAGCACCACGTTGCCGGCCTCGTGAGCGCGACCCACTTCCCGGCCGGTGAGGACGTTGGTCACGATGTCGTCTTCAGTCATCGCGCGCTGCCAGTCCTCAGCGTCGACGCTCAGGCCCGCCGTGATGTACCCCAGGTCAGTCGCTATTGCGACCGGTATCAGCTCGTCCGGCGTGCTGGGATCGTTGTCGCCGAGGTACGGCGTGCGCATCAGGATGGTGCGCCGGCCGAGGATCGCCTCGAACAGGCGGGCCGTCGCGTCGAACTCGAGGCGCGTCCACCACCGCGACGTCCGGGAAAGGTCCGGGTGCGTGAAGGTGTGATTGCCAATTTCGTGGCCTTCGCGCAGGATCCGCCGTGTCAGACCGTAATTGCCGAGCACCTGCTGGCCGATCAGGAAGAACGTCGCGGTCGCGTGTCGCGACTTGAGCGTGTCGAGAATTGCGGGCGTCCAGCGTGAGTCCGGGCCATCGTCGAACGTCAACGCTATCTCGTGTTCCTGCTGACCGGTGCGGGCGACCACCCATTCGCCGGGCACGCTGTCGGTGATCACGCTCGTAATCTTGCCGCTACTGTCATACGCCACGTGTCGTGCGCCCGGGTATGGGCGGCTGCGCACCGTCAGGAGCTCGCCGGTTGAGTCGAACTTGACGTTATAGCCCGGGTCGATGGTGTTGAGTGAATCGATCGGTTCCATCTGGCCGTGGCGCCCCAGTACGCGCCAGATCGACGCGTCCTCAGCGCCGAGCCGCCACAATGCCATCGACGTCACGCCGCGCTTGCGCCCGATCCGGACTTCGTCGACGGCGGTCGTCGCGTCGAGGTACCAGATGAAGTGATCGACGGAATCAACCGTGGTCCATGCGAGATATGGCTGGCTGACGTCGGTGTCGAACATCGGCAGGACGTGGTTCTCCCGCGATGTATGCCAGATGTCGGGGACGGTTTCCTGCACGATGTTGGCGGAGTTGCCGGCGTCGTTCCAGTCGTACCCGTACGCACCCATGCCCATGATCGCCTTGCCACGCGGAATCAGGGGAACGAAGCTGTCGGTCATCTCGCGATACCACCCGCGTGCCGCCACCGGTCCCGGATCATTCTTGTCGTAATGTTCGTCGTAGAACATCAGGATGACCCGGTCGCACTTTTCGGCGAACCGGCTGACCCACGCCGGCGGCAGATAATCCTGCAGGGTCTGCGTCAGCAGCAAGCCGGGCCCCATCGCCGCGCGCAACTCGTCGAGGAACGCCGCGAGCTGAGGCAATTCCGCATCAGGCAGGTTCTCGAAGTCCACGGTCACGCCCGCCAGCTTGCGACTCTGCACCGCCACGGCCAGGCGCTCCGCCGCGCGCCGGCGGAATTCGGGACTGGCCAGCAGTCGAGTCGTGCTGGCCCCGCCGAACCGGCCCAGCGAGTCCTTGAGGGCGTTGCTGACCAGCAGCAGCACCTTCGGCCTCGCCCGTTGGGGAAGCTTGGAGATCAGGCCGAGGATGTTGAATGTGTCGCGCTCCACGCTGAGCGTATCGCCCTTGGGAGCGATGAAGGCCCACTCGGCGATGACCCAGTCCAGCTGGTCGACGTGCGCTCGCAACGACGCATACGAATGCTCGTCCCAGTTGACAAAGAACGCGGCCGTGATCGAATCGGGCGCCGCTGGTCCGTCGCGAGATTCGGGTCCGGACCCCGCAACGTCGGCTGGAATCTTCTCCGCGCGACGCAAGGCGCGGTACAGCCGCCCGCGTGCGGCGTCGTGCAGGCGTGCGGCACGGGCGCTCACGAGCGGAGTCGGGCGCTTGGCGGCCGGATCGAACGCATGGTTCTGGGGCAGCACGGGGGGAAGCAGCGCGGCAGCGATCAAGCCGATGATCACCAGGATGCTGCCGGCACCTGCGACGATCGCGCCGGCCCGCACCCGCTGCCAGCGCCGCCCGGTCGGCTCGCTGAACACTGGTGCGGCACTGCGTTGATCGGGCATTCCACCTCGAAAGAAGTGCTGGCGACTCGGGGTTGCGACCGCGCTCATCATTGGGGCCGCAGTCGACTTCAGGCGCCCCCTGACCCCAAGCTTCCAGCCCCGAGCCAATCGGCTACAATTCTAAGCGGAACGTCTCTCTCACGTCCCCCCAACATGCAAGAGCTTATTCCGCGTTCCAGCCCCGAAACCTCGATCCCCACCATCGCCGTGCTCGGCGCCGGGGCCGCCGGCCTGATGGCTGCCATACACGCAGCCGGCCCCGCGCGCCGGGTCGTGTTGCTGGAACGAACCACCGACGGCGGGCGCAAGATCCTCATCTCCGGCGGCGGGCGGTGCAACGTCCTGCCCGGGACGCTCGACGAGGCCCGGTTCGTCACCGCATCGTCGCCCAACATCATGCGCAAGATCCTCCGCAGCTGGCCACTGCGCGAGCAGCGTCAGTTCTTCGAGCAGACGGTTGGATTGCCACTGGTGCTCGAGCCGGAAACCGGGAAGCTGTTCCCGGTCGCCAATCGCGCGCGCGTGGTGCGGGATGCGCTCGTCGCGCTGGCGCGCCAACGGGGCGTCGAGTGGATCGGGGCGACTGAGATCGTCGGCCTCGAGTCCACTGCGCGGCGCTGGCAACTGACCGCGGTGGATGGCCGGGAGTTCACGGCGGACGCGGTGATCATCACGACCGGTGGGCTGTCGGTCCCGGCGACAGGATCGGACGGCTTCGGACTGCGCCGTCTCGCCGAGCTCGGCCACACGGTGCATGACACCTACCCCGCTCTCACGCCGATCACGCTCGATCCGCCCGCGTACGCCGACCTCGCCGGCGTCTCCCTCGATGTCGTGCTGACCGCGACGATGCCGGGTGCGCACCGCACCACGAGCGGTGGATTCCTGTTCACCCATCACGGCTACAGCGGACCCGCGGTACTCGATGTTTCGGACATCGCGGTGCGCAGCCGCCTCGCGGGCGGCGAGCCGGCCCGTCTGCGCGTCCAATGGACGTCGCTCGACGCAACCGCCTGGACGGAGCGGCTGGCCCCGTCGGCACAAACCGTCGTCTCGGCACTGCGCCCGCCGCTTCCCGGCCGCCTCGCCGATCGCCTTCTTACCATGGCCAGCGTCGACGGCGCCACCGCGCTCGCACAGCTCACCCGCGCCGCGCGGCTCCGGCTCATCGAGTTGCTGGTGCGCTTTCCGCTCCCGTGGACCGGCGACGAAGGGTACCGCAAGGCCGAGGTCACGGGTGGGGGCGTCGCCCTCGACGAGGTCGACCCACGGACGCTCGAAAGTCGCCTGCATCGGCGACTCTTCCTCGCCGGCGAGTTGCTGGATGCCTTCGGACCGATCGGGGGCTACAATTTCGTCTGGGCGTGGAGCACGGGAAGGCTCGCTGGACTCGGCGCCGCCGCTACACTAACACGAGAGACGAGAGACGAGGGACGCGAGACGTGAACTGCCTGGTCGCCCCGAACGCGGTCAGGGGCACGTCACTTCTCTCTTCTCTCGTCTCTCGTTTCTCCTTATTTCTCCACCTCGACCCGGCTTCAAACATGCGCTCACTCCGTTCGCTGCTGGTCCTCGCGCTCTTCACACCGCCGCTGGTCGCGCAACAACACCTGACGACGCCGCAGGAAGCCGTCGGCCACGTCATCGGTGCCGATTACATCCTGCCCACGTACACCCAATTGCAGCGCTGGTGGGAGCAGCTCGCGACCCAGTCGCCGCGCATGAAGCTCGACACGATAGGCCGGACGGCGGAGGGGCGCCCGCAACTGATGGCTATCCTCTCCAGCCCGGCCAACCTCGCGAGGCTGGAGGAGTACCGGATGACCAGCGAGACACTCGCACGTGGACGAATCGACTCGGCCACGGCTCGACGGCTGGCGCAGGCCGGCAAGTCGGTAGTGTGGATTGACGGCGGCCTTCATGCGGACGAAGTCCTCGGCGCCAACCAGCTGCTCGAACTGGTCTGGCAGATGGTGTCGCTGAACGACCCCGAAACGCTGCGCATACTCGACGACGACATCATCCTTGCGGTCCAGGTGAACCCCGACGGGATGGAGCTGGTCGCCGATTGGTACATGCGCACTATCGACTCGTTGCGCCGCAGCACCGGGGGCCTGCCACGCCTCTACGAGAAGTATGCCGGCCACGACGACAACCGGGATTGGTACCGCGCCGCGTTGCCGGAAACGCAGAACGGCGAACGCGTGCAGTATCGCCGCTGGTATCCGCAGATCATCTACAACCATCACCAGACCGGCCCCGCCGGCTCGGTGATGTTCACGCCACCGTTCCGCGATCCGTTCAATTACTACTTCGACCCGATGATCCCGGCATCGATCGACTGGGTCGGGATGGCGATGCAGCGGCGCTTCGCCGCCGAGGGCAAGGCCGGCATCGTCGACAAGAATTCGACGAGTTACTCGACCTGGTGGAACGGTGGCCTCCGCACCGCCGGCTACTTCCACAACATGATCGGCATCCTCACCGAGGCGATCGGCAATCCCACCCCGCAGACCATTCCGCTCGTGCTCGAACGCCAATTGCCCAGCGGCGACGGCATCTTCCCGGTGCAGTGGGGACCGTGGCACTTCCGCCAGTCGATCGACTATTCGATGACCGCCAATCGCGCGATCCTGGACCTCGCGTCGAAGTACCGCGAGGACCTGCTCTTCAACTTCTGGCGCATGGGGCGCAACTCCATCGAACGCGGCGGGAAGGATTCCTGGACCACCACACCACCGGTGGTTGCGGCAGCGCAGCAGGCGATTGGTGGCACCGCCACGCCGCAGGGTCCCAGCACCGATACTCCGGCCAGCGGCGGCGGACGCGGCGGCCGGGGTGGTTGCGCCGGCGCCAACCTGCCGGTGTGTGCCGGCGTGCTGCGCGATCCCGCCCGTCGCGACCCGCGGGCCTTCGTGATCCCGGCCAACCAGCGCGAGTTCGCCCAGGCGCTCGATTTCCTCCAGGCCCTCTCGTTCGCGGGCATCGAGATTCAGAAGGCGACAGCCGACTTCAGCATCAAGGGCGTGAATTACCCCAAGGGGTCGTTCGTCGTCCGCGCCGATCAGGCCTTCCGGCCCCACGTGCTCGACATGTTCGAGCCGCAGTGGCATCCGCTCGACCTGCAGTACCCTGGCGGCCCGCCCAAGCGCCCGTATGACAACGCCGGCTACACCCTCGCCTTTCAGATGGGCTTCAACTTCGATCGCCTGCTCGATCCGTTCACCGCGCCCCTCGCGCCGGTGACGGAGGAGAAGATCGTTCCCGATCCGGCTCCCTTCGCGGCTAGGAGCACTGGCTGGGTCCTGTCGCCCGCGTCGAACGATGCCTTCCTCGCCGTGAACCGCATCGGCAAGGCGAATCAGCGCATCGAGCGGTTGGCCGATGGCGAGTTTTACGTTCCATCGAGTCCGACGAGCGCACGGATCCTCGGCGACCTCGCGCGCGATAGAGGACTGCAGGCGTCGCCGGCGCGCACGCCGATACATGGCATGCCGGTCAAGCCACTCCGGGTCGGGTTGTACGATCAGTACGGCGGGTCGATACCCGCTGGCTGGGGACGCTGGATCCTCGAGCACTACGAAGTGCCGTTCCAACGGGTCTTCGCGCCGCGCCTGAACGCCGGCGACCTCAAGCAGGACTTCGATGTGCTGCTGTTCTACGGCGGGATCCCCGCCCCGACGGCCGGCGGACGCGGCGGCGGCGGTGGCGGCCGGGGCGCCGCCGATCCGGGCACAATTCCTGAGGAGTATCGCTCGCAGGTCGGTCGCACGACCATGGACACGACACTGCCCCAGCTCAAGGCGTTCCTTGAGCGGGGCGGCCGCATCATCGCCATCGGTCGTGCCGCCGTCGACCTCGCGCAGGACCTGAACTTGCCGATCGACAATCAGGTCGCCGGGATTTCACAGGACAAGTACTACATCCCCGGCTCGGTGCTGCGGGTCGCGGTCGACACGACTCAACCGGCCGCGGCGGGTGCGCGCCCCGTGGTGGACATCTTCTTCGACAACTCGCCAGTGTTGCGGCTCGGTCCGGACGCAGCATCCAGGGGCGTGAAGAAAATCGCCTGGTTCGCCGCGGCAGAACCGCTGCGCTCAGGATGGGCGATCGGTCAGAGCTACCTGAAGCACGGAGTCGAGATGGCCTCGGCAGAGGTCGGCCTCGGCACGGCCTACTTCTATGCGCCGGAGATGACCTTCCGCGCCCAGCCGGAGGGGACGTTCAAATTCATCCTGAATACCCTTTACGGAGAGGCAAAAAAGTCAGCGGTGAGACGTGAGAGGGAGTAGCGCTGTCGCGCTCAGGGCGACACCCCTTTCACGTTTCACGTTTCACGTTTCACCTCTCACCTTTCACCGCTCACCTCCGAACGCGACATCGATGCGTACGGTGATCATCTCGTTCATCTTGAGCACGCCGAACATCTTGCTCAGACCCCCGACGCCATAGTCCTTGACGTTCATTGGGAGTGCACCGCGAAAGCGCACGCTCGTTGCCGTCAGCCACGCCCAGCCCGGTACTCGTGCGGCGCGCTTCTGCCCGTGAATGGTGAACCAACCCGAGAGCGTCACTGTCGTCGAGTCGCCGTGTTGCTCGCCCGGCGCGACACTGTCCAGGTCGAATCGGATGTCCGGGTACTTCGCTAGCTCAAGTGAGCCCGCCATGTCGTTATCGCGGTGACCGTTGTTGGTGCTCAGCGACTTCGCGGGCACCTCGACCCATCCGCGCGCGCCGCTCAGCGTGTTGGCACCGATCAACTGCCCGGTCAGCGTCGTGGTCACGCCCGTGAAGCCGCCGAGTGTCCCCTTGCCGTCGAATGCCAGCGTCCCGTGCGCCAGCGGCGCGTCCGGCACAACTTGCGCCGATACCGGCGCCACGGCCGTCAACAGCGTGGCCACAATCAACGCGACGAGTAGTCTCATGTCAGGGGTCGCTCTCCGTTCGGGGGGCATGATAGATGACGTGCGACGCGTCGCCTCGCAGCACGGATCCGACCAATCCCATTGTTCAGCGGTCGAAACGCCATTGCCACCCGACGAACACGGCTGGTCACGCGCCGGCGCTATCTTCATCCATGGCTTCGATCGCGTTACTCGGCGTTCCACTCGATCTCGGCGCGTCCCGCCGGGGCGTCGAGATGGGCCCATCCGCCGTGCGGCTGGCGCGCCTCGCGTCGCGACTGGAACAGCTTGGCCACACCGTCGTCGACACTGGCGATGTTCCGGTGCCAACGCGCGAAACACTGCGCCTGGAACGCGGCATCGACTTCCTGCCGACAATCACCGGTGTCTGCCGCGATATCGCCCAGCGAACCGCGGCGCTGGTTCGCAATGGGCAGCTGCCACTCGTCCTCGGCGGCGATCATTCACTCGCTGCAGGCTCCGTTGCGGGCGTCGCGACGGCGCTGGCCGAACGACAGCAGCGGCTGGGACTGATCTGGCTCGACGCGCACGCCGACCTGAACACGCCGACAAGCACGCGTAGCGGCAACGTGCACGGCATGCCGGTCGCCCACCTTCTCGGCCACGGCGATCGCGACATGGCATCCCTCGCTCAGCCAGCACCGGCTATTCGACCCGAACATGTCGTGATCATCGGCGCCCGTGACCTCGATCAGGGTGAGCGTGCCAACGCGCGCGAGTTCGGCGTGACGATCTACACCATGCGTGACGTCGATGAGCGCGGACTGCGCGCGGTGCTCGGCGAGGCGATCGACAGGGTGAGTGATGGCACCGCCGGCCTGCATGTGTCGCTCGATCTCGATTTCGTCGACCCGCGCGAAGCGCCAGGCGTCGGCACACCAGTCCGCGGCGGGGCGACCTTCCGTGAAGCCCACCTTGCCATGGAAACGCTGTGGGACACCGGACGCGTCGTCGCCATGGATCTGGTCGAAGTGAATCCGGTGCTCGATGAAGTGAACCATACGGCCGAGCTCGCGGTGGGGCTGATGGCGAGTGCATTCGGCCAACGCATTCTCTAGTCATTAGACTGCCGGATCCTGACCCACCGGCGCGCAAATCGGACGCAGGGCATCCGCTGTTTGTCAACGTTCCATATTGGTACTGGATCCGATCTGGCCTCATCCCCGTTCCGATACTAGAATTTGGCGTCCCCAAAGAACCCCCAACCCCTTACCACGAGCCGACGTGACCCTGTTCCGCCGCCTACGCCCGTTTGTGCTCGCGACCATGCTCGTCGCGGGGCATTCGGCAACGGCGCGTGGGCAGCAGCCGGCATTTTCGTCCAGCGAAAAGCCGTTCGCCACGATCTCGCGAATGCTGCTGAGGCAGCCGGCGCGCGACTCGCTGGTGGATCTGGCCCGCTCGACGGTCGGCCTCAAGTACAAGTGGGGTGCCGAGGCGCCCGGTAAGGCGTTCGACTGCAGCGGCCTGATCCAGTGGCTGATGGCAAGGTTCGATCTGGATCTGCCGCGTACGTCGCGCGAGCAGGTCAAGGCGGGGATCGAAGTCGCCAAGGATCCGTCAGCGATGCTCCCGGGAGATCTGCTCTTCTTCGGCCGGGGCAAACGGATTTCGCATGTTGGCGTTTATGTTGGCGATGGCAAGTACGTCGCCGCTGCCAGCCGCCGCAAGGGAGTTGTTGAGGCAGCGCTTCCCACTGGCCGGGCAGCCACGACCTGGTGGAAGACAGTACGTCGGCTGTTCACGCACGATTCGACGGGTATCGCTCCGAGCGACAGCTCAACAGTGGGGACCAACTCTTCGTCCTGACCGCACCAGCGTCCACAGCAATCCATCACGCCCCGTACCGCTCTCGCATCACCGCTCGCTTTCCCCCACCAACCACGTCAGCAACGCCGCAACGCCCAGTGTCACCGCTCCGCCCATGGCCTCCAGCGGCCGGTCACGCATGACGATGAGCAGGGTCCACAGGGAGAATCCCGCAAAGAACAGCGGTGTCCACGGATAGCCCCACACATGGTACGGTCGTGGCAGAGCGGGCTCGCGCCGGCGCAACACGATCACGCCCGCAACGGCGAGCACCGTCGACAGCGTGAGCGTGAAACCCGCATACGTGAGCACGCCGACAAAGGAGTCAGTCAGGACGAACGCCAGCGCGAGCGCTCCCTGCAGCAGCACGGCGCGGCTCGGACTCCCGGTCCGCGTGCGCTGCGCCAGCGCGCGAAGCGGTGGGATGTCCTCCGCCATGGCCTCAATCACCCGCGGGCCGGCGAGCGTCATCGCGCTGATAGTCGACACGAGCAGGAGCGCGATGAGCCCGCTCATCACCCTGCCACCCGAATCGCCGAGCACATGTCCCGCAACAATGGCGCCGACCTCCACCTGGCCGGCGAGATCGGCGATCGGCGTGGTGCGCAGGAACACCCAGTTGAGCGCGACATAGAGCACAATGACGATCAGCGTGCCGGTGACCAGTGCCCGCGGCACGTTGCGTTCGGCATCGACCACCTCGGCCTGGAAGTATGACGCGGCGTTGAAGCCGGAGTAGGCGTATGAGACGAAGATCAACGACAGCGCGAATGGCCCGCTGGCGATCACCCCCCATGACGACGCGTGCGGCGCGAACGACAATGTGGTCCGCGGGCCGTGGCCCAGGCCAACCACGATAAATGCCACGATCAGCAGCACCTTGAGCGTGGTCACCACCACCTGCACGCGTCCGCCGATGGCTGGCGCGAGCAGGTGTACCCCCGTTGCGGCCAGGATCGCCACGATACCGAGCGTCTGCGGTGACACGCCGATCAGTGGGCCCGCGTAGCGGCCAAGCGCCATTGCAGCGAGGGCAACCGGCGCGGCAAAGCCGGCGCCGATCGACACCCAGCCCGCCACCGCCCCGAGGGCAGGATGATAGATGCGGCCGAGGAAGCGGTACTCTCCGCCCGAACCGTGGATCGCCGCAGAGAGCTCGCCGTACGTCAGCGCGCCGGCCAGCGCGATGAACCCGCCGACAGCCCACAGCGCCAGGAGCGCAAATCCATCCGTGGTTTCCTGCACCTGAAGGCCGAGCGTAGTGAACACGCCGGTGCCAACGATGTTGGCCACAACGGCGGCGAGAGCGGCTGCGAAGCCGAGGGAGCGGCGGGATGGCGGCATGGTCATGTCACGGCGATAATGAAGCTAAGCGGACGTTCGCCCGCCTCCATCTCAACCCGGAATCAACCATGCCATCCGGACCATTTGATCCGCGGCTGTCGCGCCGCGACCTGATCAAGAGCGCCGGTGTCGCCGGTGCCGCGATGATCTGGCCAGGCGACACTGAACCGGCGCTGGCCGCGGCGCCGGTTCACACCACTGCCCCATCGATGATCGGCGTCCCGTTTGAGCGGCACGACACCGTTCGGATCGCCATCGTGGGCACCGGACTGCGCGGCAGTTCAATGCTCACCGAGTTTCTCTCGCTCGACGGCGTGTTCATCACGGCGCTATGTGACATCGTGCCCGAGAAGGCCCGACGGGCTGGCGCCATGGTCACCGCCGCCGGGCAGCCGGCGCCGGCACTCTACACCGCCGGTGAACATGACTTTGAACGCCTCGTCACCCGGGATGACATCGACTTCGTCTACACCGCGACGCCGTGGCCCTGGCACACGCCGGTCTGCATCGCCGCGATGAAGGCCGGCAAGCATGCCGGCACCGAGGTCCCCGCTGCCACGTCGCTCGACGAATGCTGGGCGCTGGTGCACACGTCCGAAAGCACGCGGCGGCATTGCCTGATCATGGAGAATTGCTGCTACGACTTCAACGAGATGCTGGTCGACACGATGGTCAAGCGCGGCATGTTCGGCGAGCTCCTCTACGCCGAGGCGGCGTACATCCATGACCTCCGGTCGCTGCTGTTCGAGGACCGGGACGAAGGCCTCTGGCGCCGGCTGCCGCACACCAATCGCCAGGGCAATTTCTATCCCACCCACGGACTCGGACCGGTCGCCTGGTACCTCGATATTCATCGCGGTGATCGCTTTGACTATCTCGTCTCGATGTCTACCCCGGAACGCGGGCTCTCGCTGTGGCGTGAGACCCACGTCCCGAAGGACTCGCCCAAGTGGCGCGAAAGCTATGTCGAGGGTGACATCAACTCGTCGCTGATCAAGACCGCCAGGGGCAGGACGATTCTGCTCGAGCACGCGGTCACGACGCCCACACCGTACGATCGCCTCAATTCGATCCGCGGGACGAAGGGGGTCTTCAAGGACTACCCGGCCCGGTTCTACCTTGATGGCCAGCAGGGAGGCGAGAGCTTCAGGCCGATCGACGACTTCAAGGCCGAATACACGCACCCGCTGTGGCAGCGTCTCGGCCAGCTCGCCGAGGGACGCGGTCACGGCGGGATGGACTACATCCTGGCATGGCGTCTCGCTCAATGCCTGAAGGAGGGTCTGGTACCCGACATCGACGTCTACGACGCCGCGGCATGGAGTGCGCCCTGGCCGTTGAGCGAAGCCTCGCTGAAGCACGGCAGCATGCCCGTCAAGTTTCCCGACTTCACCCGCGGCGGATGGCAGGCACCGCGGTCGCGCGCATGAATCCGACGTTTCTCGACTGGGCCATCGTCTGCACGTCGATCGTCGTATGCCTGCTCCCCGCACTCTTCTACCTGCGCAAGGGTACCGCGAACACCGCCGAGTTCTTCACGTCCGGTCGGGCCGCACCATGGTGGCTGATCGGCGTATCGATGGTCGCCACGACCTTTAGCACCGACACTCCGAATCTGGTCACCAACTTCGTCCGCACTGGCGGCGTCGCGAGCAACTGGCAATGGTGGGCGTTCTTGCTCACCGGGATGGCGACGGTGTTCTTCTTCGCCCGGCTCTGGCGGCGAAGCGGCGTGCTGACCGATCTCGAGTTCTACGAGCTGCGCTACAGCGGGCGCGCTGCCCGCTGGGTGCGAGGCTTCCGCGCCATTTATCTCGGCTTGATCTTCAACATCTTCATCATGGCGACGGTGAACCTGGCCGCCGCCAAGATTGCCAATGTCGTGCTCGGCTGGCCGATGTGGCAGACGCTGCTCATCTGTGCCCTGCTCAACGCCGTATTCGCTGGAATCTCGGGGCTCTGGGGCGTACTGGTCATCGACTTCATCCAGTTCGGCCTCGCCATGGGCGGCGCGTTTGCGGCGGCGCACTTCGCGCTGGCCCAGCCGGAGGTCGGCGGCCTCAGCGGGCTGGTGGCGCACCTGCCAGCCCGGACGCTCAACCTCCTGCCTGACTTCAGCGACTGGCGGATGACGCTGACGCTGTTCATCATCCCACTGACGGTGCAATGGTGGTCGGTCTGGTATCCCGGTGCGGAGCCGGGAGGCGGCAGCTATATCGCGCAGCGCATGCTCGCTGCTCGATCCGAGGAAGACGCCCTCGGCGGCACTCTGCTGTTCAATGTCGCGCACTACGCCCTGCGCTCGTGGCCGTGGATTGTCGTCGCGCTCGCGTCCATCATCATCTTCCCGACGGTCGAATCGATCCGCACCGCGTTTCCCAATGTCGATCCGCATCTGCTGGGTCACGACATGGCGTATCCGGCCATGCTCAAGTTCCTGCCGCACGGCATACTCGGCCTGATGATCGCCGGCATGGAGGCAGCCTACCGTTCGACCATCATGACGCACCTCAACTGGGGATCGTCATACCTGGTGCATGACTTCTACCGGCGTTTCCTGAAGCCCGAAGCCAGCGAGCGCCACTACGTCCTGATGGGCCGCGTGTGCACCGGCATGCTGATGCTGCTTGCGGCCCTGCTCACGTTCTGGCTGGACAATGCCAAGCAGTCGTTCGAGCTGATCCTCTCGATCGGTGCCGGAACCGGGCTGATCTACCTGCTCCGCTGGTTCTGGTGGCGGATCAATGCCTGGTGCGAAGTTGCGGCGATGGCGTCGTCATTCGTCGTCGCCTTGGGCTTCTTCATCGCGAACAAGCGCGGCGCCGACATTCCGGCGCACGTGGCGTTGCTCATCACCATCGCCGTGACCACCGCAGTGTGGCTGGCAGCAGCCGTGCTCACACCGCAAACCGATCGGGCCACGCTGCTGGCATTCTACCGCAAGGTGCGCCCGGCGGGGCCAGGCTGGCGTTCGGTTCGCGCCGAGGCCGGCGTTGGTGCATCACCCGACTCATTGCCCCAGGCGTTTCTCGCCTGGATGTGCGGCATCTTCATGGTATACGGGGCACTTTTCGGCACCGGTGCGTTGCTGTACGGCCGGACCGGTACGGCGCTGTTCTGGATCGTCGTGGGGGTCGCTGGTACGGCGGGCCTGCTGAAATTGTGGCCGCGCCTGTGGCGCCAGGCGTGACGTGCCCACGGACGCTCACGTCGATGTGAAACTCCCCCGAAGCGTCCATGCCAGTGCTAGATTTCTGCCCCGCCAATCCCTCGTCCGGAGTTCGCAGTGCGCGTCGCTCGCATACTGTGTGTAACGCTCGTCACTGTCTGTGCGGCTCTGCCGTTGGCCGCGCAGAATCCGCGCCGCCCGCCCGGCGACACCGCGCGCGGCGCCGACACCCCGCGCGGCATGCAGCCCGATACCACACGCGCCGATAGCACCGGGGCGATGGGAGACTCCACGCCTGGGCGGGGCCTCACCGGCGCCGTTGCCGCCGTGCTCCGGCCGCGCCTGATCGGCCCGGCGATGATCAGCGGCCGGATCGAGAGCGTCGCGGTCGATCCCAGGAACCCTGCGGTGATCTACGCCGCGGCGGCATCGGGCGGCGTGTGGAAGACCGACAACGCGGGCGCCACGTGGACCCCGATATTCGATCGCCAGAGTTCGTACTCGATCGGTGCGGTGACCCTAGATCCGAGGAGCCCGTCCGTGGTCTGGGTCGGGACCGGCGAGAACAATTCGCAGCGCAGCGTCGGGTACGGGGACGGTGTCTACCGATCGGACGATGCCGGGCGGACATGGCACCGCATGGGACTCGAGAAATCCGAGCACATCGGCAAGATCGTCGTCGACCCGCGGAACAGCGACGTCGTATATGTCGCGGCGCAGGGCCCCCTCTGGTCAGACGGCGGCGATCGCGGCCTTTACAAGACGACCGATGGCGGCAAGACGTGGGCGGCGGTCCTGTCGACGAGCGAGCGCACCGGCGTGACCGACGTCGTCCTCGACCCGCGCAATCCTGACCTCCTGCTCGCCGCCACTTATCAGCGGCGACGGCACGTCTGGACGCTGATCGACGGAGGACCCGAGAGCGGAATGCAGCGCTCCACCGACGGCGGAAAGACGTGGCATCGGATCACGAGTGGCATTCCCACGGGACAGCTTGGCCGCATCGGGCTCGCCATCTCGCCGGTTAACCCCGATATCGTTTACGCGACGATCGAAGCAGAAAGCAGCGCCGGCGAGACCACCGGCGGCGGCGCGGCGGGCGGCGGCATTTTCCGTTCGATGGATGGCGGCCTGAGCTGGGAGCGCCGCAGCAGCTACACCGCGCAGCCGATGTACTACGCCACGCTGGTCGCCGACCCGTTCAATCCGCAGCGCGTCTATTCGATGGACGTCACCACGCAGGTTTCCGACGACGGTGGCGCGACCTGGCGCGGACTCGGCGAGCGATCCAAACACGGCGACAACCACGTGCTGTGGATCGATCCGAAGAATCCTGAGCACTACCTGAACGGCAACGACGGAGGGTTGTATCAGAGCTGGGACGGCGGCGGGACCTGGACGTTCTTCGCCAACCTGCCGCTCGGTCAGTTCTACGACGTCGACGTCGACGATGCCATTCCCTTCTACCATGTCTGCGGTGGCACCCAGGACAACGCGTCGGTCTGCGGACCGAGCGCGACGCGCAGCAACAACGGGATCCTCAACTCCGACTGGTTCGTCACGACCGGCGGTGACGGCTTCGTGTCACGAATCGATCCGCAGGATCCCAACACGATCTACGCCGAGAGCCAGAACGGCGGCATGGTGCGCTACAACGCGCAGAGCGGCGAGGTGGTCTCGATACAGCCGCAGGAAGGACGAGGAGAAGATCCGTCACGCTGGAACTGGGACACGCCCATCCTCATCTCCCCCCATTCGCATACCCGGCTGTATACCGCGTCTCAGCGCCTCTACCGCAGTGACGACCGCGGGGACAGCTGGCGCCCGGTCAGCGATGACCTGACTCGCCGGATCGACCGGAATTCGCTGCCGGTCATGGGAAAGGTGTGGGGACCCGACGCGGTGGCCAAGCATCAGTCCACGGCGTTCTATAGCAACGTCAGCGCCATCGCCGAGTCGTTCAAGCAGGATGGACTGCTGTACGTCGGCACGGACGATGGGCTGCTCCAGGTGAGCGAAGACGGCGGAACGCACTGGCGGAAGATCGAAAGCTTCGCCGGGGTGCCCGCGAGCACCTACGTGCAGCGGATCATCGCCTCACCCACGGACGCGAGGACGGTATACGTCGCGTTTGACAATCACCAGAACGGCGACTTCACGCCCTATCTGCTCAAGAGCACCGATGCCGGCCTGACCTGGACGTCGATCGTCGGCGATCTCCCGCGGCGCGGCGGCGTGTACGCCATCGCGCAGGACCACGTCGATCCGCGCCTGCTCTTCAGCGGCACCGAGTTCGCCGCATACGTGTCGAAGGACGGCGGAGCCCACTGGATCAAGATCCCGGGCCTGCCGACCATCATGGTGCGCGACATCGCCATCCAGCGACGTACCAACAGCGTGGTGCTCGGCACGTTTGGCCGGAGCATCTATGTCGTGGATGACTACTCGGTGCTGCGGAGCATCGCCCCCGATGCGCTCAATCAGGCGATCGCCGTCTTCGCGATCCCCGACGCGGTCTCGCTGGTGCGCCGCGGTGGCGATGGCAAGGGCAATCAGGGTGAAGCGCTGTTCACCGCACCCAACCCGCCCAACGGCACCGCGATCAGCTATTCGCTCAAGGCCGCCATGTTCCAGACGCTGCGCGACAAGCGACTCCAGGCCGAGCGCGACGCGGAACGTCAGGGAAAGCCGATCAGGTATCCGACGCCCGAGGATTTCGTCGCCGAAGCCGACGAGGAACCGGTCGGGCTGGCCGCGTCGATCGCTGATGAGAAGGGTGTCATCTGGCGCGTAATGACCCTCCCGGCAACGCGGGGCGTTCACAGCGTCGCCTGGGATCTCCGCGGTTCCAATGAAACGCCGGGCGATGCCGGTCCCGGCGCACCGACGGCCGGCGGGCGCGGCGGTGGTGGAGGAGGCCGCGGTGGTGGTGCTGGCGCGGCGGCGGGTGAACGGGGACCGGCGCCCAGTACCTGTACCGGATGTGTTCCGGTCCCGCCGGGGAATTACACCATGACCCTCGGCAAGCGGGAGCGGGGAGTGTTCAGCGCCATTGCGACGCCGGTGACGTTCGCCGTGCTGCCGGATCCGACCATAGTGGTGACACCCGCCGATCGCCAGGCGAACATCGAGTTTCGCCAGAAGCAGGCGAAATTGTCGCGGCAGATCACTCAGGCGGTCGACGCGGCGAGTACCGCCAGGACCAAGACCGATGCGATCATTCGCGTACTGAACGAGATGTCCTCTGCGCCGAAAGCGCTGCAGGAGCAGGCTCGCAGCATTGCCCAGCGCCTCGGGGAGTTCCTGCGCACCGCTCGTGGTGACGACGTGAACGCAGCGCGCGGCGAACAGGTGCCAGTGTCCGTTCAGGCCCACATTCGCAACGCGTCGCCGAGCGGCAGCACATCGCCGCCAACCAGGACCGAGGTTGATCAGTATGACATCGCGGCGGCGGCGTTCCCGCCGGAATACGCCAAGCTCAAGCCGATTCTGCTGGTGGAGCTCCCGGCGCTCGATCGGGAGCTCGAGAAACTCGGCGCACCGCCGACACCGGGCCGCATTCCCGACCTCGGGCCCTGAAGCGCGCGATGAAGGAATGCACCGGGGCGGTCGTGCTCGCCGCAGGACTCGGCAGCCGGATGCGCCGGGACGATTCCAGTGCGCCGCTGGACGCCGCCCAGGCCGCGGCAGCCGGACGTGGACTCAAGGGGATGATCCCCGACAGCCGCGGCCGGCCGTTTCTCGACCACGTGCTGTCGGCGCTGGCCGATGGCGGCATCAGCGATGTCTGCCTGGTAATCGGCCGGGATCACGATCCGATTCGCGATCACTACACGCTGCAGGCACCGCGCCGCGTCAAGCTCGCATTCGCCGTGCAGGAATCGCCCCGGGGCACCGCTGACGCCCTGCTCGCCGCCGAGTCGTGGATCGGCTCCAACGATTTCCTGGTGCTCAACTCCGACAACCTCTATCCCGTCGCCGCCATCCGCGCACTGGTCAACTTGGGCGAGCCCGGACTGGTCGCGTTCGAGCGCGAGGCACTGGTCCGCGAAAGCAACATTGATGCGTCCCGGATTGGCGCCTACGCGATCGTCGAACTGCGGCCCGATGATACCCTCGCCGGCATTGTCGAAAAGCCGGCCGGATACGCGGGCGCTACCCCGCCCGCCGGCACCGGGCCGCAGCTCGTCGAGTGGATCAGCATGAATCTCTGGCGGTTTGACGCCCGGATTCTCGACGCATGCCGTGCGGTAACTCCGTCCGTACGGGGTGAACTGGAATTACCGCTCGCCGTGGCGCTCGCCGTGAGCCGCGGCGTCCGCCTTCGCGCGGTGAGGATGGCAGCCGGTGTCCTCGACCTCTCCAATCGCGGCGACATCGCCGGTATCGCACGGCGGCTCGGAGACAGCGACATCCAGCCATGACGACGTGGAGCGAACGGGTGAGTGCGATCGGGCTTTCCGGCGACGCCGCCGCACTCGCCACTCGCCACTTCAGCGAGGTCACGACGCGTTACGCGGCCGTGTTCGGGTCCACCGAGCAGGCGCGTGCCTGGTGGGTTCCCGGGCGGATCGAGGTGCTTGGCAAGCACACCGATTATGGTGGCGGCCGTTCGTTGCTGTGTGCCGTGGAGCGGGGCTTCCAGGTGCTCGCTTCCCGCCGCAATGACCCCGTCATTCGCATCGTGGACGCATCGACCGGCGGGTCGATAACGATTCCCTTCAAGGCGGATGTGGAGCCGCGGCCGGGACACTGGACCGACTATCCGATTACCGTGGTGCGGCGCGTCGCCCGTGATTTCCCCGGTGCACAATGCGGCATGAACACTGTGATCCAGTCGTCGCTGCCGTCCGCATCGGGCCTGTCGTCTTCCAGCGCGCTGGTGATCGCCTGCTTCCTTCCGCTGGCCGCATTCAACGAACTGGCCACCACTGCGACCTGGTCCGCCGCCATTCGTGACGGCGATGCGCTTGCCGAGTACCTGGGCGCGATGGAGAACGGGCGCGCCTTCGGCGTGCTCGCGGCGGACCGCGGTGTTGGCACCCAGGGCGGCAGCGAAGACCAGACGGCGATTCTCCGCTCGGTCCCTGGTCAGTTGCTGCAGTATCACTTCGTCCCGGTCACGCATGAGGCGACCGTCGCGCTCCCCGCCGGGTGGCAATTCGTCATCGCCATGTCCGGCGTTCACGCCGCCAAGGGAGCCGCGATGCAGGCCCGGTACAATGCCCTCGCGGATCAAGTCACGACCCTGCTCAATACCTGGCGACAGCACACCGCGCGGTCGGACCGGTCGTTGTTTGCCGCGCTCGAGAGCGCACCGGATGCCGCCGAACGTCTCGCCAGCATGATCGCCAACATCAATTCTCCCGCCGCCGCGACCCTGCGAGCACGCATCGAGCAGTTTCACGCCGAGAGTGACGTCATCATTCCCGATGTGATGAGACGGCTTGCAGCCGGTGACGTGGTCGGCCTCCGGGAACCAGTCGCCCGGTCGCAATCCCTCGCCGAGAGCGCGCTACGCAATCAGGTCCCGGAAACCTCTTATCTGGCGCGCCGGGCCACGGAACTCGGTGCTGCCGCGGCGTCCGCATTTGGTGCCGGATTTGGCGGCAGTGTGTGGGCGCTGGTGCCCGATGCTGACGTCGAGCCCTTCCGCGCGCGCTGGAAGGACGACTACCTGACGCGCTTTCCCGGTCGCAGCGCTCGCGCGGATTTTTTCCCTTCCCGACCCGGGCCTGCAGCCACCGAAGTGCCGCTGCTCTGATGTTATGTCACCATGCGAGCGGCTCCCTTGACTCTCCCGGTTGCTGGGCTATGCTGAGATTTCCCCTGCCACCGGATGGTGAATGAGTCAGCCGACCCGGGCCTGTCCAACCTGTCATACGCCCCTTCCCGGGATGGCGTCGTTCTGCTACGTCTGCGGCACCGCCACGCCGGCCGGACTGAACCGCGAAACCGGTGAAGCGATCACCACGACGATGAGCTCCGGCATCGGCCCGGCAGACCTCATTCGGAAGTTGCAGCGCGCGCTCGGCCCCGGCTACGAGCTGCGCGATCGGATTGGCGCGGGCGGGTTCGCCGAGGTCTTTCACGCCCGGGACCTGCGCCTCAAGCGGGATCTCGCCGTCAAGGTGCTTCGCCCCGATCTCGGCCTGTCACCCGACCTGCTGCAGCGATTTCGTCGCGAAGCCGAAACCATCGCGACGCTGCGCAACGCGCACATCGTCCCGGTGTACGACATCGGCGAGGCCGAAGGGCTGGCCTTCATCATCATGCCGATGATTGCCGGCGAAAGCCTCCGCGCCGTGCTCGACCGTGACGGCGCCATGCCGCCAGCCGAGGTGTGTCGCATCCTGCGTGAGGCCGCCCAGGGCTTGGCGGCGGCGCACGAAGCCGGAGTGGTTCACCGCGACATCAAGCCGGAAAACATCATGCTCGAGGGACGCGACAAGCGCGTCCTGGTGATGGACTTCGGCATCGCCAAGGCGGTGGGCGCCGCAGCCGATGGTGATCCCGGTGCAACGCTGACCACCACCGGCATCATCATCGGCACGCCGCAGTACATGAGTCCCGAGCAGGCGTGCGGCGACAAGAGTATTGACGCGCGTACCGACCAGTATTCGCTCGCGGTGGTCGGTTATCGCATGCTCGCCGGCAAGCTGCCATTCGAAGGTGAATCAACTCGCGCGATGCTCTACCAGCAGCTCGTCGCCGAGCCGCCACCAATTGCGACGACCGTACCGGGGGTGCCCAGCGGACTCGCCAACGCAATCCAGCGGGCGATGTCCAAGGAACCAGCGGAGCGTTTCGCCAACATGCTCGAATTCGCCGCGATGGTCGACAGCGAGGGGCCGGGCACGGCCGCCGTGCCGGCCGCGCCGAGGCCCACGGCGAGGCCGCGGCGCCGGGGCCTCGTCCCGATCGTCGCTGCGGCAGCCGTCGCGGTGATCGGCGGGGCCTGGTGGCTTGCGACGCGAGCCACTCCCGCCAAGGTCACACCGCCGCCAGTTGTGGCAACTGTGCCGCCTCCAGCGGCTCAACCGCCGCCAGCTGCTACCAACGTTCCGCTTGCGCCGCCACCTGCGACCGGCAAGTCGGCGAATCCGCGGACGCCGGTAAAGCCGTCGCCGACGACCAAGTCGCGGACACCGGCATCGGCGGCCCTGGCGCCACCGCTCGTCGGAATGTCCAGCACCGGTTGCGCCAAGCTCGCGTCGGCCGCCAACTGGACGGCTGCGGCCCCTGCCTGCACCAAGGAAGCCGAGGGTGGCAACCCCGTGGCCCAGCGACTGCTCGGCGTGATGTACGACAAGGGTGCCGGCGTGCCGGAAAATCCGGCCGAGGCGGTGACCTGGTACCGGCGTGCTGCAACCAGTGATATCGAAGCGAAGTTCCTGTTGTCCCACATGCTCGAGATTGGACGCGGCACCGCGCGAAGCGACGCCGAGGCGATAGTGTTGCTGCGCGAAGCCGCTGCCAGTGGCTGGCTGCGCGCGCAACAGACCTTGGCGTACCGGCTCGAGAACGGCAGCGGCATCAAGAAGGACGAAACCGAGGCCGCGTTATGGTATCGTCGCGCCGCGGAACGCGGCGACGTGATTTCGCAGCAGAGGCTCGCCGAACTGCTGGCCAAGGGCCACGGCGTCGCGAAGAACGAAGCGGAAGCGCTCGACTGGTACCGCAAGGCTGCTGATCAGGGATCCGGCGACGCAGCCTGGCAGGCGGCGCAGGCCTATTTCAAGGGCCACGGCACCGCGAAGGACGAGAACGCGGGAATGGACTGGCTCAAGAAGGCCGCCGCGCTGCAACAACCGGACGCCATGAAGGAGCTGAAGAAGCGAACAGAGAAGTAAATCGGGACGGCGGGATTTGAACCCGCGACCCCTGCAACCCCATTGCAGTGCGCTACCGGACTGCGCTACGTCCCGTTATAGTGACCCGCCGGCGCCGCAATGATAGTCGAATCCGAGGGGCCGAGTAAGGGGAGCGTGCGTGACCCAGCCAGCGGTACTCGAGGCGCTGATCGACAAAGGTTCCGCGCGCGGACCAGTCCTCGTGCTGCTGCACGGCCGCGGCAGCGACGAGCGCGATCTCCTGCCCATCGGGCGGATGCTGCACGCTGGTGCAACGACAGTGTCGGTGCGCGCACCGTTCCCGGCCGCACCCTGGGGCTATGGCCCGGGCTTCGCCTGGTATCGGTTCCTCGGCGGGACCACACCGGAGCCCGAGTCGTTTCTCCAGGGCCAGGATGCCCTCGCAGCGTTCATCGCCGGGTTGCCGGCGCGCCTTGGCCGCACCGACCCGCCATTGATTCTCGGAGGATTCTCGCAGGGGGGTACGTCGGCGCTCGCGTTCCTGATGCGGAACCCCGGACGGGTTCGCGGTGTGCTGGTCTTCTCCGGCTTTCTCGCCGACCACCCGTCGGTCGCCGTGTCCAGCGAGCGAGTGCGCGGCACGCCGATCTTCTGGGGTCACGGCACCGCCGATCCCGCAGTGCCGTTCGTCGCCGCGGAAGCAGGATGGGCGGCGCTGCGCGCGGCGGACGCGACGCTCGAAGCGCACAGCTATTCCGGCATGTCGCACACGATCAGTGAGGCGGAGCTGGTCGACGCCTCGAGCTGGATCGACACCCTGCTGCCGACTGGAAACAACAACGGCGCCTCGTGATCGAGACGCCGCCGATTATCGATATCGCAGCCTTGGGGCTTTGGGCTCTTGGCTCTTGGCTTTGCACTGGGCTCAGGCCTCTGGGCTGCAGTTAAGAGCCACTGGTCAGATTTGAACTGACGACCGCTCGATTACGAATCGAGTGCTCTACCCCTGAGCTACAGTGGCAAGCGCTGCGCGATGCCCTGGCGCGGACTCGAACCGCGATGCCTTTCGGCACTACCCCCTCAAGATAGCGTGTCTACCAATTTCACCACCAGGGCGTGGCGCGGGCAGTATAGCGCGCGCCCGCGGTCGGGTCAACGCCAGCGGCGGTCGCCAGATTGCACCGTCAGCGAGACGCCGAAGAAGGCGATGCGCTCGGTGATCGTTTGATCGCCGGCGCGAGGGTACACGCCTTGGTAGAAGTCCACCAGCGGCGCGATCGCGACGTGCGGCGTCAATGCGAATTCGTAACCCGCGCCAACGTTGAACAGAAATCCGGTCTCGGTAGGCGATCTGCTGCCGTCGTTGAAATCGACGGAACTCCAACCATAACCCAAGCCGCCCTTGAGATAGAAACCGGCTCGCTTCGACGGATAGAACTGCCCAGTGGCGAGCAGGCCGATGGTACGCTCCGTAGTCGGCCCGTTGTCTCCGCTCCATCCCATCAGTTCGGCCCCCAAGCGGACATTGGACGACGGCGTCCCGCCGAGGCGAAGCGCGAACGCTGGCGAGGTAATCGGATCGCGCCAAGTCTTGCCATTGTCAGGTAGCGGGTTCCCGGCGGCATTCAACGTCCCACATTCGGATGCCGGGAACTCACTGGATGCCCCAAGCTTGCACTGCTCACTCCCCGCACCCAGCGCCCCAACGAAATAGAGGCCACTTCGCACGGCGCGTGGCGGCATTTCGACCAAGCCACGGTCGCGTCCTTGGGCATGGAGCGGCGGTGCGGCGCTGGCGACGAGCGTTACCAGTGCGAGGAACGCAGAGTGACGAGGCATGGCGGTACTCCTTGCAGGATGTGCAGGCCTCATGGCCCAGGCCTCCGGGCTGCTGTTCTGAATGACGCGCGAGTGTCCGGCAACCCCACCAAAGCAGGTGACGTGCCACCACAGTATGTTGCGCCGTGGCAATGTGTTAGCGTCTTTGCCCGGCGCAAGTTGCAACGGCTCATGTCCTTGTCGAGGGTCAACGGTGTCCCCAGCCAGACGAGTCCTCTTCATCGGTGCCGTGGTCTGCGTTGCCGGGGCCGCGGTTACCCTGGGCCGGTGGCAGCTGCGGCGGCTCGCCGCACGGCGCGCGAGCAACGCGGTATTGCTCGCCGCGAGGGCGCGACCTCCCCTCGAGCTTCCCGCCGACCTGCGCGCCGGCACGCCGATCGATTCCGGTCGCCGGGTGGTGGCGCACGGCCGGTTTGATCCGCGGGATCAACTGATCCTGCGCGGCCGCGCCCAGGATGAGGCTCCCGGACTGCAGGTCGTCACGCCGTTCGTGCTCGACAGCGGTGTCGCGGTGCTCTGGGTGGTGCGCGGGTTCGTGCCCTCACCCGATGCGGTGACACCGCCCGACAGCATCCCCGCACCGGCGTCGGGCGAGGTCACAATCGACGGACTGGTCTTCGCGACGCCGGTCACGGGCGACACCGGAAAGCCGTTGCTGCACAACGGCGTGACGACGTGGTTGCGGCTCGATCGCACCGTTCTGGCGCGCCGGAGACCGGGTTCGCTCGACGTCTACCTGCTGCTGGCTGGTGATGCCGTTGGACCAGGGCGACTACCCGTTGTCCCGCCGCCCGAACTCAATAACGGGCCACATCTCAGCTACGCCATTCAATGGTTCGGAATCGCGCTCGGCGCGCTCACGTTCGGGGGCCTGATGCTCTGGCGAGACGGTCGCGCACGGCCTCGACGTCCCGCAGCACCCTGAGGATGTTCTCGCCCGCGAGCTTCCGCAGGTCGGCGTCGGTCCACCCGCGACGGATCAGCTCGGCGAACAGGAGCGGATAGCCAGACACATCGGTCATCCCGTCGGGCAGCTCCGACGTTCCGTCGTAATCGCCGCCAAGCCCGATATGGTCGATGCCGGCGATTCCGCGAATGTGCTCGACGTGATCGGCCACATCCTTGACCGTGGCGTTGGGGCCCGGATGCCGGACGATGAACGCGGCGCGAGTCGCCGAGTCCGGCTGCGGACCCAGTGAGTCCCGCATCATCTGGCGCCACTCCGGCGTCGGAGTGATGTCGCGCAGGAAGCCGCTCACGAACGTCACCATCACCACACCGCCGTTCCTTGGCAGGCGGGCAAGAATCGAATCCGGCACGTCGCGCGGCGTGTCCATCAACGCTCGCGCTGAAGAGTGCGAGAGCATCACCGGCGCCACGCTCACGTCGAGTGCATTGCTCATGGTCGCCGGCGCCACGTGGCTCAGGTCGACGATCATCCCGAGGCGGTTCATCTCGCGGACCACGTCGCGCCCGAAGTCCGTCAGGCCATGGTGCGGCGGCGTCCGGCTATCGAGCGCCGCGTCAGCCCAGTCGAGCGTGACATTGTGGGTCAGCGTCATGTACCGGGCACCGAGCGCATAGTACATCCGCAACAGGGCGAGGGAGTTCTCGATCGCATGACCGCCCTCCATGCCGAGAATCGAAGCGACCTTCCCAGCCTTGCGCGCCGCCACCACGTCATCCGCCGTGAGGCACAGCTGCAGCTCGTCGGGGTACGCGGCGATCATCCGGCGCGCGATCTCGATCTGCTCCAGCTGCATCTTGGCATAGCCATACTGCTTGGCCGAGTCCTCGCCCGGGATGTAGACCGACCAGAACGGCCGGAATGAGGACGAGCAGGGAGAATGCGATGCGCATCTGGACTACCTCTTGGGTGCGTGACGGACAACTTCGGGAAGGACTACGCCTTCCACCGGCTCCGTCGGCCTGATCCCGAGGATGGCGGCGAGCGTCGGTGCAATATCAACCGTGCGGACCGTGCGCTCGACCCGGGCCGACGGCGTGCCCGGCACGCGGAACAGCATCGGCACGAGAACATCGTCCGGGTTGGTCGTGCCGTGCGACGTACTACTGTGGCCGCCCGCGAGAACCCAGTGCGGCTCGACGGACACCGCGACAAGCCACGAGAATCCCGGCGGGATCTCCCGCCGCCACCGCATCGCGTCAAGGTCGCTCGCCTGCGCCGCCGCGAGTATCGCGGGCGTGTAGACGCGCCGCACACCGCGTATCGCCGCGATCTCGGTCGCGACGCCAGATGCGAGCGAATCGACGTTGAGGTGGTACCGCGTCGCGGCCGCGGCGAAGTCACCGAAAATGAGGCCTGCCTCGGCGCCCGCCCGCAGCCCGCTGTCGCCGTGCGCGCGAGCCCAGGCGTTGAGCGCGCGAACCCGCGGTGCCAGGTCAAGCCGGCCACCGGCGCCGGCCTCCGGAAACTCCGTGACGCCGTGATCCGACGTCAGCGTGAAGACCACCCGCTGCAATGGGACCAGCCGACCCAGCGAATCGAGGAACTGGCCCAGCCAGCGATCGACATTCAACACGTGGTCGTGCATCTCGCGTGACCCGGGTCCCCACTTGTGACCCACTTCGTCCGTGGTCGATAGCGAGATCGAGACGAAATCCGCGCCGTCTCGCTGTCCCAGCTTGAGCGCCACGATGCCATCGATGGCAAAATCGAGCGTCAGGGAATCCATCACGGAAAAGTCGATGATCTGGCTGGCTGCCCGTGCCGAATCGGCGGGAATCACGTGGGGGAACACGCGATCGACGCCGCCTCCCTCGAAGGCCCGGTCGTCCGGTTCCGGATAGAACGTTGGATCATGGGACAGCGTCCACGCGGTGCCCTTCAGCCGGTCGATCGGATCGCGCCGATTCCACTCGGTCACCCATGCCGGGAGGGTGTCGGCGTAGTAGCGGCTGGTAGAGAATCGGCCCTGGGAATACCAGAATACCGGTGCCTTTACCCGGCCCATCTGGAGGATAGCCCCCCGATCCTTCCGGGACACCGAAAGCGACTTGGTATTGGGATCGCGTGCGAGCATCCAGTCCAAAAGCGTCGTACCAATGAAACGGCGGGGAGATGCCCCGGTGGCCGAGGAACCGATGACGGGGGCAGTGGAATCGGTGACACCCAGGTCGTTGGTCACGATTCCGGTGCTGGCGGGCGACCGGCCGGACATCATCGTGGAGTGTCCGGGGGCGGTTTCGGTAATGGCGTGGTCCTGCTCGCCGTGCGGGAAGAAGACGCCTTCATGCAGCAGAAAAGCCAGGCCGCCAGTGAACTGGGTGCGCCAGCGGTCGAGGTAGTCCGGGCGGAACTGGTCAATGGCGATCGCAACCACGAGTCGAGGCGGGCTCGCCGCTGGTCGCTGAGCGGGCAGACGAACTGCCAAGGCCAAGGTGAGGATGCACAGTGCGATCAGGCGCGTGGGGATGGCAACACCGTTGGGGTTCGGGGCCCTGACGACATTAGAATTCTGGCGCAGCGGTCGCGCCGGAACCAAGGAGCCGCTGGATGGAACGTAACACCAGGCAGCGTGGGGCGATCCGTCGGGCGTTCCAGCGCGCGGATCGCCCGCTCGGAACGGGCGAAGTCCTTGAACTTGCACGGGGCGAGGTCGGGGGATTGGGAATTGCCACAGTGTACCGGAACATTCGGACCCTGGCCAACGAGGGCTGGCTCGATGTCGTTGAGCTCCCCGGCGAGGTGCCGCGCTACGAAGTGCGCGGCAAGGGTCACCACCACCATTTCCGCTGTCGCCAGTGCGATCGCGTGTACGAGGTTCCCGGTTGCGTCGGATCGCTGAGCGAGATCGTCCCGCCGGGCTTCTCGCTCGAGAGTCACGAGCTCGTCCTCTACGGCCTCTGCGCCGACTGCTCCGCATCACCATAGCACAATGAGCTCGGGACTCCTCGTACTCTACGCGGTGGTGCGGGGATTGATCTATGTCGGGCTGCTGCTGCTCGTCGGCAGTCGGGCCGCGGGCGCTCTGTTCGCACGGCAGGTGCATGACGCCGAACTCGCCGACCTGCTGCGCCGTCGGCTGACGCGATTCTCGAGCTGGCTCCTCGCCCCACTCCTCGTTGCGATGATGGCCCGCGGGGTGCTGCAGCTCGTTTCCTTTCTGGACCCTGGCGATGTCATCACCTTCCGCCTGGTGCAGAGCGGCCTGCTCAGCGGAAGCTGGGGCCACGCTTGGGCTTTGCAAATCGCCGCCACCGCAGTGGGCCTCGCCCTGGTTACCCGACGCCGTGACACCATGACGACGCTGAACCCGCTGGCCATGATCCTCGTGGCAATCATTCTCTGGGGACAGACCGGCATGGGTCACGCCGCCGGCGACAACTGGCACGGACCGCTCGGCCGGCTCCTCGATCTGGCGCATCTCGCGGGCGTCGGAATCTGGCTCGGCACACTGGCCGTGGTGCTGCTCGTGGGGCTGCCGCTGCTGCACGCCGAATCACGGCTGCCGACGCTTGCGGGTGTGGTGCGAACCTTCTCGGTCTATGCCCGAGTGGGCGCGGTGCTGGCGGTAATCTCGGGCACCACGGCGGCCCTGGTCTATTCCGGTGGCTCGCTCACCATCATCCCGGCATCGACTTGGGGCCGCCTGTTGTTGCTCAAGCTCGTTGGCATGCTGGGCGTCCTGGCGCTCGGCTGGTACAACTGGCGCGTCGTTACACCGGCTCTTGAAGGACGCCAGGTCAGCTCACCTGGCACGTTGCGCCGCGCGATCCGGGTGGAACTCGCTCTCGGCCTGGTGATGCTCGCGATCACCACGATGCTCGTAGTCTCATCGCTTCCGGGCGAAGGCTGATGGCAATCCGCGGTCGGGCTTAGCTTCCCCGCACCGCCCATGACTCCAGATACGCTTGGCCCAACGTTGCATGCGCTGGCGCGCGCCCACCGCGCGCGTCTCGGCGCACTGCTCGCCCCGCACGGCCTGCACGCCGGGCAGGACTTGCTGTTGCTGGCGGTCTGGGATGCGCCCGGTTTGCGACAGGCCGCGCTTGCGGAGCAACTGGGTGTCGAGCCGCCCACGGTCACGCGAATGGTGCAACGCCTGGAACGCGGTGGGATGATCGAACGTCGCGTCGATCCGCATGACGGACGGGTCGTGCTCGTCTATCCTACGCCGCGCTCACGACTGCTGGAGAGCACGGTGCGGCGGGCGTGGACCTCGTTGGATGAGCTCGTGATCGGCGCGCTGGGAGACACCGATGCCGCGAGGCTTCAACGACTGGCGGCGGCGGCAATACTGGCGCTGACGGCGGGAAGGGGTCAGAGGTGAAAGGTGCGAGGTGCGAGGTGAGAGGTAGGAGGTGAAACGGGGGCTCTGCACGAAGTGGAGCCCCCGTTTCACCTCTTACCTCTCACCGCTTACGTCTTCGTCGACCAACGCTCCCGCCCAATCCCCGCATAACGGCGCTCCAAGCGGCGGCCGCGGAACGTTCGCTTGCCAGCCGAACAGCGCCGCACACGCTGGTCCGCACACCGCGCCCTGACACTCACCCATGCCGATGCGCGTCCAGAGCTTGGCCTGCCGCTGGGTCCAGCGGGGGTCAATGTCGCCACGGCGCACGTCCTCGCAGCGACAGATGATCGTGTCAGCGCCGGCGAGGTGCAGCAACTCCGTCCGCGGCGCGAAGTCGATGGCCAGGCGGCGTGCGAATTCCCGGCCGGATTCGCGGCGGCGTTGCAGCGAGGACCGGCGCGATCCCGGTGCGTCGCCTGCCGCTGCGCGGCCAGCGATCTCTCCTTCGGCCAGCGCCGCAATGTCACCCTTGACGCCGGTGCATTCGCCCGCAGCCCAGACGCCGGCGACCGTCGTCGCTTGCGATGTATCCACCCGAATCGCATCGCCGTCGATGGCGCAACCCAGTAGTTCTGCCAGTTCGGTGTTGGGGCACAGGCCGCAGCTCGCGGCGAGCCAGTCGCAATCGATCGCCGTGCTTCGACCGCGGTCGCGCAGGAGCACTCGGCGCACACGACCATCACCCTCAGCGGCGGTTACCCAGCTGTCGGTGCGGTACGCCGTGTTGCGAAACGCCCAACGGTAACCGATGGCCTGACGAATCGCGGATGGTTTCGCGAGCAATCCCATCGCAAACGCGGCGGCAGTTCGCAACGGCACCTGCTCGGCAACCCGCACGAGGTCCGCACCCGCAGCAACCGCCGCGGCGGCGACTGGAAACAGCAGTGGACCCGTACCGGCGATGACAACGCGTGATCCATTGAGCGTGAGCCCACTCTTGATCAGGGCCTGCAGGCCGCCGATTCCGACCACACCGGGCAAGGTCCATCCCGGAAACGGCAGTAAGCGTTCCTTGGCACCGGTCGCGAGGATCAGCGCGCGAGTACGCTGGCGATCGATGCGACCACCAAAATCGACGACCAGCTCGTCCGGAGAAAGTGCGTCCAGCACCCGCGCGCTCGATGCAATGGTCACCCCAGCGGCCCTGACGCGTTGCAGCCACTGGCGCGCCACGCGGGGCAATGCGGCTTCGTCGCGATGCCGCCAGATCTGGCCGCCAGCCCGAAGCCCCAGGTCGAGCACTAGCACTTGCTTGCCGCGGTCCGCGGCCGCAACCGCGCTGCTCAGCCCGGCGGGCCCTGCCCCCACCACGAGTACATCGACCGGCGCGCCGCGCGTACCGATCATCGGCCGCACTCCACCGACATGCCCTCGCGCACCGGCTCGAGACACGCGCGCGTGTTGTGCACGCCGTCGACGGTGACGCGGCATTCGAAGCAGGTGCCCATGCCGCACAACGGTGCGCGCGCCTCCTGGCGGACGTCTCGCCGGAACGCCGTCACGCCGAGATTCAGGAGTGCCGCTGCCAGCGTGATGTCTGGGGGAACATGGTGCGGCACACCGTCGACGACGATGCGGACGTCCGGGGTCATGCGGCGCGTGCCATCGCCGGCATTGGCCGGTCCGGGCGGAACGGCTCGGGATTGACTGGCGGTGTGGTGCCGAGAATCCCCGCGACGATGATGTCGGCGGTGCCGGTCGCCAACGTGATGCCCAGGCCTTCGTGGCCAGCTGCGATCCAGACGTTTCCCAGCGCCGGCCACGGCCCGATCAGCGGCAGCTTGTCGGCCGTGGCGGGGCGAAAACCGAACCAGCTGCGCAGCACGCGCACCTGATGCAGCGCAGGCAGGAATCCGGTCGCGCGCGCGAGCATCGCGCCGAGCAATGCGTGGTTGATCTCTTGGTCGAATCCCACCAGTTCGCGGGACGAGCCGATCAGCACCTGCCCGGTGCGACGCGGCTGGAGGTTGAACGCCACCGACGCCGCGCCGAACGTGTGCGCGCTATGCAGGTAACCGAGTTCCACCAGCTGATGCCGCACCAGTCCTGGTCGCCGATCACTGATGACCAGGTGCCCCTTGCGGGGGACGATCGGCAGACCGGGCACCAATCGGGGTGACGCCACTCCGGCGGCGACGACGACTCCGCCGGCGGCCATGGTGCCGCCCTCGCTCAGCCGGACGCCGTGCGGCGTCAGCGAGTCGACGTGCGTGCGAAGCTTGATGGTGACATTCTGCGACGCCGCACGCTCCGTCAACGCCCGCGCGATCGCGGGCGGATAGCACACTGCATCCCCGGGCACGAGCAGTCCGCCGGCCAAGCCGGGCCGGAGGTGCGGCTCGAGCTGGTACAGCCCGCGCTGGTCGACCAGCTCGGCGTCGACACCGTGTGCCGCGTAGCTCGCGATCCGTTGCCGACCGGCGGCGAACTCCGCATCATCCGCGGCAATCCACAGTGTGCCACAGCGATCGTGTTCGCCACTGGCGGGCAGCGAAGCGGCCAGTTGGTGCCAGCGATCGCGCGAGTGCGCGCAGAGTGCGAGTTGTTCCGGCGAATCGTCCATCACCACGATGTGCCCCATCGCAGCACCGGTGCTTCCTCCACCCGGGAACTCGCCTTCGATCAACGTGACGCGTGCGCCCGCTTCCGCCAGTCCAAGCGCCGTCATCGTGCCGACCATGCCGGCGCCGATCACGATCACGTCGGGCGTGCGCGACACGCTCAGGCGAGTCCGTGCCGGAATGGATCCTGGGGATCGAACAGGAGGGTGGCGCGCGCCGTCACGAAGGCGCGACCCTGGATGTGCGGCACTAGCGCGTCACCGTCGGCCTCCAGCCAGCCGGTGAACATCGATCCGACGATGCCCTCCTGCCGCCAGCGTTGTCCCAGGCGGAGGCGGCCCTTCGCATGCAACACCGCCATCTTCGCCGACGTACCAGTGCCGCACGGCGACCGATCATACGCGCTGCCTGGGCAGAGGACGAAGTTGCGGGCGTCGGCGTCGGGACGACTGGGCGCCGTGAACAGCTCGACGTGATCGATCAGCGCTCCAGCGCTTCCGGTGATGCCGGCGCGGATAAGGGTGTCGCGGATCGCGGTCGTCAGGCGCAACAACTCGCCACGGTGATCCAGCGTGAGCGGCACGCCGGCAAGCTCGGTGAGAAAGAACCAGTTGCCCCCCCACGCGATGTCGCCGGTCACCTCGCCAAGACCCGGCACGGTCACCGTGACGTCGGTGCGGTGAACCCGCGCCGGAACGTTGCGGATCGTCACCACCCCGTCGTCGGAAAGTTCGGCGCTCACCGGGCCGACTGGCGTATCCAGCTCGATGTGGCCCGGCGCCACGCGGCCCACGTGCTGCAGCGTGCGAACCACACCGATCAGCCCATGGCCGCACATGCCGAGATAGCCAACGTCGTTGAAGAACACTACGCCGGCGGCCGCCGTCGGGCGCTCGGGTGGCGTGAGCAGCGCACCGACGACTGCATCGTGTCCGCGCGGCTCCCGCACGACGCCACGGCGGAGCGCGTCCTGCTCCCGCTCCATGAACGTGCGGCGTTCCGCGATCGTGTGTCCCGGCGGTTCCGGCCAGCCAGTCAGCACGACGCGGGTCGGTTCGCCTTCGGTGTGGGAGTCGATTACGTCCATGGTGGGCACGCCGTTCACGCCGACCTGGCCGGCTTCGACGCGAGCCGCTCCCGGATGACCGCCAGCGCCATTTCCCGCTCGGGCCCGGCGAGCACATGGCGGGGAGCGCGCACCCGTTCGCTTCCCAGCCCCACCTCCTCCTGCACCAGCTTGATCAGCTGCACGAACTTCGGCACCGTATCGAGGCGAAGCAGCGGCAGGAACCAATCGTACAGCTCGCGCGCCTCCGTGGTCCGTCCCGCCATTGCGTGCTCGAACAGCAGCACCGATTCATCCGGGAGCGCATTGACCAACCCGGCAATCCAGCCGCGGGCGCCCATGGCGATCCCTTCGAGCAATGCGTCATCCAGGCCGACGAACATCGCCAGTCGGTCGTGCAGCAGCGCACGGAGCGCGGTGAATCGGCGAATGTCGCCGCTCGATTCCTTGACCGCGTGCAGGTTCGGGTACTCGCACAGCGAGCGTACGTGCTCGGGGAGAAAGTCCGTGCCGTACGCAATAGGGTTGTTGTACAGCAGACACGACAACGGGGTCGCTTCGATGACCGCACTTATGTGAGCCCGCGTTTCGTGCCAGTCGCCGGGATACACGTACGGCGGCAGGACCATGAGGCCGGCGCAACCGGCATCCGCGGCGGCCCGGGCCAATGCGACCGCTTCGTCCGTCGAGAGTGCGGAGATCCCGGCAACGACTGGAATCCGGTCACCGACCGCCTGCACGCAGGTGCGCAGCACCGCCAGCTTTTCCGCCGCCGTGAGAGTGGCGCCTTCGCCCAACGAACCGAGTGGCACCAACCCGCGGCACCCCGACGCGAGCAGGCGACGGGCGTGCCCAGCGAGGAACGCGTGATCTACGTCCCCTTCCGGCGCGAACGGCGTGGTAATCGCCGGAAAGACTCCATACCACTGCTCGGGTGTCATCGACGGCATGCGGGCCCCTTACGGGTGGATCTGGACGGTTCGGATTTCGGTATAGAAGTCCCGCGCCGCGCGGCCCTGTTCGCGGCTGCCCGATGACGAGCCCTTGGTGCCGCCGAACGGGGCGTGCGGATCCACGCCGGTCGTATCCCCGTTGACCCGCACCAGCCCCGCCTCGATGCGCCGAACGTAACCAAGTGCGGCACGGAGGTCACGCGTGAACAGCGACGCCGACAGCCCGAACGGGGTCGCGTTGGCCATCGCCAATGCGTGATCGAGGTCGTCGGCCACCAGGACACCCAGCACCGGACCGAACAACTCGGTCAATGCGAGCGGCTCGCCCGCGCCACCGAACCGGATCACGCGCGGCGCGAACCAGTTTCCCACGCGATACCGGGCGTCGTCCGGCAGCTTGCCGCCGAACAGTGTCTCCGCCTGGTTTGCGCCCAGGACGTGCTCGATGCGCGCCTTCGATTCCGTGGTGATCAACGGACCGATGGCGCACGCCGGATCGTCCACCGGGCCGAGCGGCAGCGCGGCCATGGCGGCTTCGAGGCGCGCCAGGAACGCCGCTTCAACCGGGCGTTCGACAATGACGCGGCTGGTCGCGGTGCACTTCTGGCCGGCGTAGCGCATCGCGCCGGCCGCGGTCAGCGCCGCCGCGCGATCGAGGTCCGCGTCACGCGCCACGATCACGACATTCTTGCCGCCCATCTCCGTCTGCACGCGGACGTTGCGCTCGGCGGCGACGACGGCGACGCGCGCACCCACTCCCTGCGAGCCCGTGAACGATACCGCCCGTACCTGCTCATGCGCGACGAGCGCGGCGCCAGTCGATCCGTCACCGTGAATGACATTGAACACGCCGGCCGGCAGCCCGGATGCGATAGCCGTCTCGGCGAGCAGGTGCGCCATGCGCGGCGAGTGCTCGGACGGCTTCAGCACGATCGTGTTGCCGAAGGCGAGCGCGGGGGCCGCCTTCCAGAGCGGAATGGCGAGCGGAAAGTTCCACGGTGTGATCAGGGCGACGGGGCCGAGCGGATCGCGCAGCGTGAACTGCAACGCGTCCGCGGCCTGGGACGGGATCACCTCGCCGATCTCGCGCACCGCTTCGCCGGCGTAATACCGGCAGATCACCGTCGCACGCACCACTTCGCCACGAGCTTCGCTGATGGGCTTGCCGACCTCGCGCGCCATTGTCCGCGCCAACTCGTCGGCGCGCGCGGCGATCGCGTCTCCCCAGCGATGCAGCGCGTCCGCGCGCGCCGGACCGCTCTGCGCCCGCCAGGCGCCGAACGCCACGGTCGCCGCGGCCACTGCGGCGTCGACGTCCGCGGCAGTGCCCACCGGTGCGCGCGCGACGATGTCGGCCGGATCGGATGGATTTCGGCGATCGCGTGCTCCGTCGGCGGAAGCCGGCCTGAGGCTGCCGCCGATGAAGTGCGGCAGGATGTCCGCCGTCGTGGCGGGTCTATTCACGCGCAAAGACGAGTTTCTTGTCCACTTTCCGCCCGTCCACGTCCAGCGTCTCCTTCAGTTCGAGCATGTTGCCATCCTTCGACGGCCTGAACTCGCGCTTCAATGAAGCGATGTTGGCGACTCCGGTGATGACCTGCAGGACGCCATTCTTCCATAGCGCCTGATTCTCGATGATGCTGCCGTCCATCTGGGCGGCCTGTCGCTTGCGGCCGTCGGTCCGGAAGCTGCTCAGCTGGCCGGTTGACGCGGCCATGCTGACGGCGGAGTCGTTGACCGCGATGATCAGCTTGGCACCCGGGTTCATGTCGCTAGTCACGAGCGCAACGTGCGGGTCGCGCTCGCGGCCGGTCGATGGCGCCGGCCGCACGCCACTGCTGTCAGGCGGAGGGATCGGAGTGCGCGCCCCTCCCCCGCCACCACCGCGTCGCCCACCGCCGCCTCCGCCGGGCACGCCGCCGCCGCCGCCAGGCGCGCCGCCGCTGTCCCTGCCACCGCCCCCGCCGATGCTGCGCGGGCCGTCTCCGATTCCCGAAAGCGGATCGGATCCCAGCGTGTCACTGCGGGACTGGTCGAAATGCCAGGTTCCGGCAATGGCCTTCTGAGCGGCCGGCGTGGGCTTCTCCTGCGCGGTGAGCGCGGGAACGATCGCGATGACCAGGGCGAGGGAAGCAAGCGGGCGCAGCACGGCGACTCCTTGGCGAGAACCTTGGGGCGGCCGGGAAATGGCCGACCATCAAGTTATCCGATCCGCAGCCAGCGTGTCGGCTCACTCACCACCAATCGTTCCGCTGCCATTCCTGGTCTGTCGCCTCGCTCGGTCGCACACCAGTCCAACCGCTCGCCTGTACTAGCCCGGCGTTCCATCACCGTGGGTGAGTAGTCGGCTCGCTCTGGTCCGGCGTGCGTACCTTGCTCGGACTCGCAAACTGGTCCACTCCCGGCTGGCGCGTCCTCCTGTTCGGGGATAGTGTAGGTCCTCCCTCCAGAGAGGATGCCAATGCTCAAGGATTTCAAGGCGTTCATCATGCGCGGCAGCGTCGTCGAGCTGGCCATCGGCGTCATCATCGGCGCGGCGTTCGGCGGGATCGTCAAGTCGCTCGTTGATGACGTGCTCATGCCGCCGATCGGGCTCGCAACCGGAGGGATCGACTTCGCCAACAAGTTCGTCGTGCTGAAGGAAGGGGCCAAAGCGGTCGGGCCGTATGCGTCGCTGGCTGACGCGAAGGCAGCCGGCGCCGTCACATTGAATTATGGTCTTTTCGTGAGTCAGGTCGTGACGTTCCTGATCATTGCCGCGTGCATCTTCCTGTTTATCCGGATGCTCGCCCGCCTGCAGAGCCCGCCCCCGGTCGCCGCGCCGACCACCAAGGCATGCCCGTTCTGTGCCACGCAGATTCCGGTGGCTGCCAAGCGGTGCCCCAACTGCACGTCGCAACTGTAGGCGGCGCGTTCACGGCGGGCGCACACGAGCTGCCAATGTGGTGGGAGCCGCCGGGCGAAATGACGACGCGGGCGTGTCGCGTTTACGACGGTAGGCTGGAGTGGGAAGCTGGTGGAGGAGTTTACCTAGCGGATTCAGATGGCGCATTGAGAGCGGCAGCGCCTTAGTCGCCCGCACTCGGGCCCGGGCGTGCCCGTCGGGTTGACCGATACGATTCGGTGGCGTACCTTCCCATCAACATTTCATGGGAAGTGCCGACGATGGCCGACCTGGACCTGCTGCAAGGCACGCTTGACCTGCTGGTGCTTAAGGCGCTGACGTGGGGGCCGCAGCATGGCTACGCCGTGGTGCGCTGGGTGAGCGAGACCACCGAAGACGACCTCCAGATCCAGGAAGGTGCCCTCTACACCTCCCTGCACCGCATGGAGAAGCGCGGCTGGCTGGTCTCGCGATGGGGACTCTCCGACAACAATCGCAAGGCGAAGTTCTACCAGCTCACTCCGGCTGGGCGGCGACAGCTGCGCCGCGAGAGTGAGCGGTGGTCGCGCTACGCGCGCGCCATCGCCAGGGTCCTGCAGACGGCGTGAGGTGACCGGATGAACCACTGGCCCGGCATTCGGCGGATCTTCCGCCTCGATCGCGGCGAGGTGCAGCGAGGCGTCGACGAGGAACTGCAATTCCACTTTCAGATGAAGGTGGAGGAGCTCTTGCGACGTGGCCTGAGTTCCGTCGCCGCACGCGCCGAGGCGGAGCGCTGCTTTGGTGACGTCACAGGCACGCGTGACCAGCTGACGACCATCGACCGGTCCCGCGAGCGCGGCGAACAACGGCGCGAGCGGTTCGGCAACGCCGCGCAGGACCTCCGCTGGGCACTTCGCGGCCTGCGGATGCGGCCCTGGTTCGCTGCGGCGGTGGTCGTCACGCTCGGTCTCGGGATCGGCGCGAACGTGACGATGTTCGGCGTCGTCGATCGCCTCCTCTTCCGGCCGCCGGCCTACCTCACCCGCCCCGCGGAAGTGAACCGCGTCTACCTGATGCGCACTATCGAGGGCAGGGAGCGCGCGATGGCGGCGCTCGCCTATCCGCGCTACCAGGATCTGTCGAAGTGGACGGCGACCGTGGCCCACAGCGCGGCGGTCTTCGACAACCACCTCGCCTTCGGCACCGGCGAACTGGTGCAGCAGCTTCCCGTCGAAGAAGTAAGCGCATCGTTCTGGTCGTTCTTTGCGGCGCGCCCGGTCCTCGGCCGATTCTTCCTTCCTGACGAAGACCGCGCGCCCACCGGCACCGCCGTGGCGGTGCTCGGGTATGACTACTGGCACACGACCCTCGGTGGCTCGACCAGCGTGATCGGAACCCAACTCCGCATCGGCCGGCAGTCGTACACCGTCATCGGCGTTGCACCGCGCGGCTTCATGGGGATGGACACCGAAGCGCCGGCGGCATTTCTGCCAATCACGGCGGCGGCAGCGGCGGAATATGGCGGCGGTGATCAGTACGCCCAAGGCTACGGCCGGATCTGGATGTCGATGGTGATCCGCCGCAAGCCGGGTGTCACCGCGGCGCAGGCAACAACCGATCTGACCAACGCCTATCTGCGCAGCAATACGGTGCAACAGATCTTGCAGTTCGGGGCGCCACGTGCCGACGTCGAGCACCTGCGCGCGCTCGCCGCTCCACTCCTTGCGCAGCGTGGGCCGAATCAGAGTTCGGACTCCAAGGTTGCTCTCTGGCTGATTGCAGTGGCCGCGATCGTCCTGATCATCGCGTGCGCAAATGTCGGCAATCTCCTGCTCGCTCGTGCACTGAGCCGGCGTCGTGAAGTGGCCGTGCGGCTCGCGCTTGGCATCAGCCGCTCTCGACTCGCGGGCCAGCTACTGATCGAGAGCCTCTTGCTCGCGACCCTCGGCGGCATCCTCGGCCTGGCGATCGCCGATTGGGGCGGCACCATCATCCGTCGTTCCTTTCTTCCAGATGCCGCTGCCGTATCGACGTGGACCGACCTCCGGGTTGTGAGCTTTACCGTGCTCGCTGTGCTGGTTGCTGGAGCGGTCGCGGGAATCGTTCCCGCGATCCAGACGACGCGAGCCGATATCACCACGGCACTCAAGGCGGGCGCCCAGGAAGGTGGCTACGCGCGGTCACGCGTCCGCACGGTGCTCCTGATCGTGCAGGGATCGCTCACCCTCGTGCTGCTCGTGGGCGCCGGCCTCTTCGTGCGCAGCTTGCAGCGCGCCGAAGCGACTCACCTCGGCTACGACGCCAGTCGCGTGCTCTTGGTGGGGGTTGGGATGCGAGGAACCGCGCTCTCCGATAGCGCCCTGCAACAGTTGATGTGGCGCATGATGACCCTGGCCCGCGAACGCCCCGATGTGGAAGCCGCGGCCCGGATCGTGAGCGTGCCGTTCCAGCTCAGTCTCGAAGAACGTCTCTTCGTGAGCGGAATCGACTCGGTAACCAAGTTGGGATCGTTCGACGCGCAGTATGTGTCGGGCGATTACTTCCGGACGATGGGCACCGCGATCGTGCGAGGGATGCCGATCACCGATGCGCAGTCGACGGACTCGAGTCGAGTGATGGTGGTGAGCCAGTCGATGGCGCGTGCACTCTGGCCGCACGCTGATCCGATCGGCCAGTGCGTCCGGATCCGGGCCGACACGGTGCCGTGCACATGGGTCATTGGCGTCGCCGAAGACATCAAGACGAGTTCCCTGATCCATGACCCCGGCCTGATGTACTACCTGCCGGTCGGTCTCGCTGGCAGCGATGGCGGCGTGTTCATCCGGACGCGCGGTGATGCGGTGCTTCGTGCCGAGGCGATTCGTCGCGCCCTGCAGCGCACGGCACCCGGCGAGGCGTTCGTGCGGGTGACGCCGTTTGCGAGCATCATCGACCACCAGACGCGGTCGTGGCGGCTGGGTGCCACGATGTTCACCGTATTCGGCGGGCTCGCGTTGCTGGTGGCGGCGGTGGGGCTCTACAGCGTGATCGCCTATGGCGTTGCCCAGCGCCGACACGAAATGGGCGTCCGGATGGCGCTCGGTGCCGGAGGAGGGGATGTCCTCCGACTGGTCCTTGGCCAAGCGCTCCGGACCGTTCTCGTGGCCGTCGCGATCGGCATCGCGACGGCGCTCATCGCCGCGCGGTGGATCGAGCCGCTGCTATTCGGTGTCTCGCCGCGCGATCCGGCCACGTTGGTGGGGTGTTCAGTGCTGATGCTGATGATCGCTGCGGCGGCAAGCGCCGGCCCGGCGCTCCGGGCCGCGCGCGTTGATCCGAATAGCGCGCTCCGGGCGGAATAACACGAATCCCACCGCCACTCGCGTGACGTCGGGATCATGTGTGCATGCCCCGACCAGGACTCGGACCTACAACCTGGTGACCAAGAGTCAGTCGGGTGGGGGGGCCTACCCTGCCGGACCGCGTCAGAATGCGGGTTTGCGCCGATCACGCTGTCCGAAAAAGCCAAGAAGGCGTAGCCCTCCCCGTTACGCAGACAGTCAATCGCCAGACGCCGGACCGCTGGTGGGCCCGGTAGTGAAGTCGAGCCACGTCACTGCGGCGTGAGGTCGGGCCGCATTCTTGTTGGCGCGCACATTGAGCATCTGCCACTCCGTCGCTCCCCTTCCCGATCGACAGAAACCGCCGTATACTCCCTATTTCATTCGACAGGAGCAGAGAATGGCGGGATCCGACGTACTGCAAGGCACGCTCGACCTGCTTGTTCTCAAGTCCCTTTCGCTGGAACCGATGCACGGCTGGGGCATCAGCCAGCGGATCCGGCAGCTCTCGGCCGACGCCCTGCAGATCGGTCAGGGTTCGCTCTACCCTGCCCTCTACCGCCTCGAAAAGAAGGGGCTCATCAAGGGCGGATGGCGCACCACCGAGCACAATCGCGAAGCGAAATACTATGCCCTGACGGCCGCCGGCACGCGGGCGCTCGGTGCCGAAGTTGATGACTGGCGACGCTTTGCGACGGCGGTCGAACTGATCATCAACGCCTACGGCTGAGGTGGTCATGTCACTCGGGTCTCGTACCGCAATGTGGTTCCGCGCCCTGGTCAGGCCTTCGGATGGGGAACGGGAGATGCAGCGCGAATTCGCCGTGCATCTCGCCATGGAACAGCAACGACTTGAGGATGCGGGGATGCCGGCCGACGAGGCGCGCCGCCAAGCCCGCATCGCGTTCGGCGGAGTGGAGCGGCACAAGGAATCGGTGCGGGATGAACGCGGGCTGCGATTTCTCGACGACACGTCAATGGACGTCCGCGTTGCGATCCGCAGCCTGCGTCGTCGACCGGCATTTTCTGGCGGTGTGATCGCGACCCTCGCGATCGGAATCGGTGCGACGACGGCCGTTTTCAGCTGGGCGAACTGGCTCCTCCTGCGGCCGGTGCCAGGAATCACCGCACCGGCGGACCTGGTGCCGTTCGTGTCGGATCTCGGGGTCTCATTCCCGGACTTCGTTACCGTGCAGCGATCCGCTCCGATTCTGCGCAACATGATCGCACACGCCGATTGGCCAATCCAGATCGGGCGGGCCGACGCACCAGCGCGGTCGTTGTCCGGCGACGTCGTTGCGGGGAATTACTTCGGCGTCTTGGGCGTTACACCGACGAGAGGTCGCTTCTTCGCTCCCACGGAAACGCAATCCGACGTCGACGCACGCGTCGTCATCATTAGCGACGCGTTGTGGCGATCGCACTTCGGCGCCACCGCCGACATCGTTGGACGCCGCGTGGTGATCAACGCGGCCACGTTCACCGTGATTGGCGTGGCTTCGCCCGCCTTTCGAGGCACCGACCGGATCCGCCCCGTTGACGTCTGGCTACCGGTCTCTGCGTACGCCGTGCTCCGGCACAGTCCGGGTCTCAGCGCCGCGGATCCCAAGGTTCGCCTGCTGGACGAAATTATCGTGCGCGTAGGGGGCCGCGACGGCGCGGCCGCCGCACTGGCTGCGCTGCGGCGGGCAATGGGCGCGCTTCCCATCCCGGAAGGCGGTGAGGGGTACGTCGAGAATCCTCCGACCATCAACGGCGTGCTTGGCACCCCGACGCGCGGATATGACAGGAAAGTAGAGAACGTGCGGTTGATGTTCGGCATCGTCGGACTGGTGCTGCTGATTGCCTGTGGAAACACGGCCAACCTCCTGCTCCTCCGGTCGGTGCGCCGTCGCGGCGAATTCGCCGTGCGGCGGGCCTTGGGTGCCTCAGCGGGGCGCGTGCTCCAGCAGCACCTGGTCGAAGGTGTTCTCCTCGCCGCGCTCGGCGGATGTGCCGGGATCGGACTGAGCGTGCTCCTCGGGCACCTCTTCGCAGGAATTACGGGGTACGGCCTGCCACAGTTCGACCGGATTCCCCTCGACTGGCGTGTCATCGGGTTCGCCGCGACGCTCACACTAACGACTGGATTGATGTACAGTCTTGCCCCTGGACTCATGGCGTTGCGTCGTGACGGCTTGACGCACCTCCGCACTGCCGGACGCGGCGGGTACCGCGCCGCCCCGCGCGTACGATCGGCCCTCACCGCGCTGCAGGTTGGCGCGTCGGTAACGCTGGTGATCGGGGCGGTTCTGCTCGCCCGTAGTGTCGGACGCCTGCACCGCGTCCCGCTCGGCTTCGATGCGGCCGGCGTGACCACGTTCAACATCTACACCGACCCGCAGGGCTATTCCGCGGCTCGCTTGCACCCGTTGCGCGTCGAAGCGATTGGCTGGATGGCTCATCAGCGCGGAATAGTCGCTGCCGCGTCCGCCTCCGCGATCCCGTTTGGCAACTCGTACGAGTTGGTAGATCTCCGCACACTCGGCAGCACCGGCAAGAACTGGCCGGTGACGGTTATCGCGAACGGCGTGTCCCCGGACTACTTCAAGGCCATGGGGATCGCCGTGCTGGCAGGTCGCACTTTCGCGGCGGCGGAATTCGACGATTCGACGTCGGACGCCGTAGTCCTGAGCCAGAGTGCGGCACGGACACTGTTCGGACCAGCCAACCCGATCGGGGCCCGGATCGAACGACGGATTTACCGCGGAACCGTCCCATTGACCGTCGTCGGCGTCGTGTCGGACACCCGTGCGACATCGCTGCGGGGCGGCGCCAAAGTGACGGCCTACATGCCCTGGACGGAATCGAATAAGTTCGGTACGACGCTCGTCGTGCGGTCGTCGCTCGCGCCGGCGCAGGTCCAGCGTCTCGTGAGTGAGGAACTCGGCCAATTCGACCCATCATTGCCAGTTTCGCCCATGGAGTCGCTCACCCAAAGCGTGAACCGGTCGATAGCCCCCGAGCGCCTTTTCGGCCGATTGCTCGGTGTGCTTGCCGTGATCGCCGGGCTGTTATCGGCCGTGGGCCTGTACAGCGTCGTGGCGTACTCGGTCATGGAACGAACGCGTGAGATCGGCGTGCGTGTGGCGCTGGGCGCACGAGAGACCCGTATCGTCGCGATGATCCTGCGTCAGGGCGCGCACATGGCGGTCGCCGGCGTGCTGGTCGGTGTGGCCGGTGCGTACGCGCTGTCACACGTCCTCAGCGGAATGTTATTTGGAGTTGCGCCTACGGACCCGTCGACGTATGTCACGGCAGCGATTGTCGCGTTGGCTGTATGCGCGGGCGCCTGTGCCATACCGGCGCGGGCGGCCACCAAGATCAATCCGGTGGAAGCCCTGCGTAGCGAGTAGCGCGTCCCGCGCCCTTTATCGCTTCGGCTCGCCTCCCGCCGTCGCGGGAGGTGAGATCTGGGTCGGGAAGTTGGCGATTAAGTCGCGACCTCTACTGAGGCCAAGTGCACTGAGCCTCCCCGACATGGCTCCGGTGTACGTACGATGGCCGTTGGAATCGTCCCGCGTTTCTTCTTAAAGTCCCCAAGGCAGGAATACGGCCGCCAGGCCTGCGCTGAGAGGGCGGCCCAGACCTGCCGGACCGCGTCAGAATGCGGGTTTGCGGTGACCATGACGCCTGAAAAGGACAAGATGCGACCTCGGGGTCCCCGAGCAAGTCCCCGAACATTTCGCGCTACCGTGAAGAATTCGTGAACCTGTCTTCACGCCGTTGCAACGCGTGATGTCCCGGGGTAGCGTTAGAGCATGGTCCGGTTTCTCGCGACATTGCTCCTGCTAGTACAGCTCCGGCCAGTGGCCGTAGCGGCAGCGTGCGCAATGCAGGCGCCCGCTCACGAGCCCTGCGAGATGACCAGCCACTCGCCCGGTGCGCCGGGCCATAGCGACAGATCACACCACGAAGAGCCGGGCAACCCCTCAGCTCCAGGGTGCGAGTGTCAGAGCGCCCCGGTTTGCGCAGTGAATACAGGACTGTCGCTCCCGTCTCTCATTCGGACGACGGCATCGGGTGGAGCCACCCTGGCGCCTATCGCCATCACGTCCGCCTCGTTGCACACGTCCGACCCCACCGCACCGCCGGTACCTCCACCAAACGCCTGACCTCATCACAATGGTGTTCCTGACCTGACGCGCAAGCGCCGGGGCTGAACGTTGGCTGGCGGACAGTTCGTCCGTCGTGACGAGGTCGAAATATGTGGATTCGGTTCTTACAGGCGGCTGCGGCCGCCGCCGTGGTGGCGTCGCCCGTCGGTGCGATGTCGGCGCAACAGCCGTCGCCGCTGATAACGCTCGACATGATCTACCGCGCCATAGACAGCGCGAGTCCGTCAATCTGGTCGGCAAATGCAGCGGCCCGTGCCGCCCGGGCTCGGGTACCTGGCGCGAGTCGCCTCCCGGACCCGGCATTGCAGCTCCAGTTGATGAACCGCAATCTCCCCGGGCTTGGCCTCAACGACCCGTTGGGGATGAATCAGCTGCAATTGACCCAGATGATTCCCCTGGCAGGCAAACTCGGCGTCGCCGGTCAGGCGGCCGAAGCGCGGGCGAACTCTGCGCAGGCGGCCGTGAGTGAAGTCATCTGGTCGCGACGGGCAAACGCCGCAATGGCATTCTTCGAATTGCATCGGCTTGATGCCACACTCGCCATCACTGGTGAAACGCTGCGACTCCTTCAGGAAATCAGCGCATCGGTCACGCAGATGTACGCGGTCGGCAACGCTCGACAGTCCGACGTCCTCCGCGCCCAGCTCGAGACGAATCGGATGACCGGGGAAGCCGAGGAAATGACCCGGATGCGGGCAGCGATGGCGGCCCGGCTCAATGCGTTGCTCGACCGCAGCGTGACCGACTCCGTCGGTGCGACCACGCTGCCGGACCTACCCGATCATCCGCCCTCCGTCGATACGCTAGTCAATCGAGCCTTAGCCTCACGCGGGATGCTCCGTTCCGCGGCCGCAGACGTGCAAGCCGCAGCGGCGTCCGAACGCCTCGCGCGGCGCGAGATCTGGCCTGACCTGGAGGTCGGAATCTCATACGGGCAACGCGGGATGCCCGACGGCAATACCGATCGCATGGTAAGCCTGATGCTCGGTGCCACCGTGCCGATCTGGGCCAAGAGTCGTCAGCTCCAAATGCGGGATGAAGCCACCGCGATGCGTGAGATGGCCGACGCCGATCTGGCCGTTGTACGCGCAGAGACTCGCGGGAAGATCGCGGAATTAGTGGCGCAGATCACCGGTATTTCCCGACTTAGATCGCTTTACACGGGATCAATCCTTCCCCAAGCCGAAGCGACAGCACAGTCTGCGCGTGACGCCTATCAGACCGGGACCGTGGACTTCATGACAATGCTCGACGCCCTCATGGTCGTGAACGGTTACCGGGAGAAGCTGCAATCGCTCGATGCCCAGGCTGGCGGCGCATACGCCGAACTGGAAATGCTGACGGGCACTCCGCTCATCCCTGGGAATCCGCCCGTGAATCAATTCGCGAAGGGAGGCAGCCAATGAACACCATGCCATTCGGACAACGGCCGGCCACGGCCGGCGCTCGCGTCATGTGGATCGGAGCAGCCATAGTCGCTGTGGTATTGACCGTCGGCACTGTGTCGTACTTCACGCGGCGACCCTCCGCTGGCAACGCTGCCGCTATGCCGAACACGACGCGGATGGACACAGGCCCGCAGGTTGCCCGCTCGGTGCACCTCTCCAACGGCGACCAGGAGCGCATCGGTGTGACGTTCGCGACGGCTCAGATTCTGCCGTTGCAACGGGAGATTCGCACGGTTGCGCAGGTGGTCTATGACGAAACGCGGGTAACCGCGATCGCGCTCAAGGTCGACGGATGGGTGGAACGACTCGACGTAAGTGCTCCCGGGGAAGCGGTGCACAAAGGGGACCGGCTTTTCTTGCTCTATTCGCCGATGCTGGTGACCGCGCAGCAGGAACTGCTACTCGCCAAGCGGCTTGTGTCCGATGCCGCCGACGGCACAGCGAGTACGCGGGCCAATGCCGACGCCCTGTACGCAGCGGCGTACCGGCGCATCCAGCAATGGGATGTGCCGCAATCGGAGATCGACGGCATCCTCCGGGATGGCGCTTCGCATCGCACGGTGCCGATGCTCGCCCAGGTCGCCGGAGTGGTCATCGAGAAGAACATCGTGCAAGGGCAGCGGATCATGGCCGGTGAGACGCTCTACCGCATCGCCGATCTGGACCGCGTCTGGCTGGATGGTGAGGTCTTCGGAGCGGACATTGCAGCCGTCCATGTCGGGCAGGAGGTGACCGCAGAGTTTCCAGCACTACCGGGTACATCGCGCCAAGGGCGAATCTCGTTCATCTATCCCACTTTCGACGCTGAGACGCGCACGGCGCACGTAAGGGTCGAACTGGCAAATCCGGGATTGGTGCTCAAGCCCGGTATGTATGCCACGATCCGGTTCGTATCCACCGGCAAAGCGACGCTGACCGTGCCTCGGTCTGCCGTCCTGACGACGGGCGAACGAAGCCTCGTCTTCGTTCGCGATACCGACGGCCGCTTTGTCGCTCGCGATGTGGTGACGGGCGAAGCAACGGATGAACGGATGGAGATCCTGCACGGCCTCAAGGCGGGTGAAGTCGTGGTTGCGTCCGGCACCTTCCTCGTGGACGCCGAATCGAACCTTGACAAGGCGCTCGGCGGGATGGGGAACATGCCCGGAATGGACGTGAAAGCAGCGCCGTCGCAGAGGAAGCCATGATGGCGAAGATCATCACGTGGGCGTTGAGTCATCAGCTGATCATCGCGCTCTTCACCGTCGGCGCCGTTGTCGCCGGAGTGATCGCGCTCAAATCCACACCGCTGGAAGCGCTGCCGGATCTGAGTGACGTACAGGTCATCGTCCAAGCCGACTACGGCGAGCAGGCGCCACGGATCGTGGAAGACCAGGTCACCTACCCGATCGCCGCGGAAATGCTGAAGGTGCCAGGCGCCCGGACCGTTCGTGGCTATTCGTTCTTCGGCGTCTCATTCGTCTATGTGATCTTCCAGGATGGCACCGACCTCTACTGGGCACGCTCGCGAGTTCTTGAATACCTCAACGGCCTGAAAGCCAACTTGCCGGCTGCAGTGACCCCGACGCTCGGGCCCGATGCCACCGGCCTCGGCTGGATCTATCAGTACGCCCTTGAAGACACCACTGGCAGACTCTCCCTGGCCGAATTGCGATCAATACAGGACTGGAATCTTCGGTTGGCTCTCACAGCCGTACCCGGCGTCGCAGAGGTCGCTTCCATCGGTGGATTCGAGAAGCAGTATCAGGTCGATCTCGATCCGACCAAGCTGGCAGCGTATCGCGTCTCGATTCAGCGAGTGATGGCAGCAATTCAGAATGCCAACGCCGACGTCGGTGCGATGGTCCTGGAATTGAATGAGCGCGAGTACATGGTTCGGGGCCTCGGATACCTCAAGAATGTCGAGGACATCGAAAACGTCGTGGTGAGCGCAACGCCGGGCGGAACACCAGTCCTGGTCAGCTCGCTGGGGCGGGTCAGCATCGGCCCAGCGGGTCGGCGCGGCATCGCTGAACTCGATGGACGCGGTGATGCCGTTGGCGGCATCGTTGTCATGCGGGTCGGAGAGAATGCGCGTACGACCATTGAGCGCGTCAAAACCAAACTCGATGCCGTCAGGCTCAGCCTCCCGACAGGCGTCGTAATCCGTCCGGTATATGACCGCAGCGACCTGATCGACCGGGCGATCGCCAATCTTCGCAACAAGTTGTTAGAGGAAAGCGTGATCGTCGCGCTTGTGTGCATCGTGTTCCTGTTGCACGCCAGGTCCGCCCTCGTGGCCATCATCACACTCCCCATCGGCATCCTGATCGCGTTCATTGCAATGCGCCGGATCGGCGTGAACGCGGACATCATGTCGCTCGGCGGCATCGCCATCGCCATCGGAGCCATGATCGACGCCGCGATCGTCATGATCGAAAACCTGCACAAACACCTTGAGCGCGCGGTCACCGATAAGGAGCATGCAAGTGGCAACGTGACGTCGGGCGCGCGCTTCGATCCCGCCGTGCTTACAGGCGGCGAGCGAGCCGAAGCCGTGGCTTCAGCAGCCCGAGAAGTTGGCCCCGCCCTCTTCTTTTCGCTCCTCGTCATCACCGTGTCGTTTCTGCCGGTATTCTCTCTCGTCGGTCAGGAGGGTCGACTCTTCCGCCCGCTGGCTTTCACCAAGACGTTGGCGATGGCTGCCGCGAGCCTCCTGGCGGTGACCGTGGTACCGGTGGCGATGTCGTTGTTCGTGCGGGGACGCCTTTTCCGTGAGCGGGCGAATCCGGTCAATCGAGTCCTGATCTGGTGCTATCGACCGATCGTGACGACGGTACTGCGCCACCGCGGTCCGGTCATCATCGGGTCGGCGCTCATCGTCGTACTGAGCTGGATTCCGTGGAAGCGCCTCGGAAGCGAGTTCATGCCGCCGCTGCAAGAAGGCACCATCCTCTTCATGCCGACGACGCTTCCTGGAATCAGCATCGCTCGGGCGCGGGAGCTGTTGCGCATTCAGGATGGCATCATCAAGACCTTTCCCGAAGTCGACCACGCCTGGGGTAAGGCCGGACGCGCCAATACCGCCACCGACCCGGCTGGGCTCGACATGGCCGAGACGACGATCACGCTCAAGCCTGAACGCGACTGGCGGCCGGGGATGACCTACGACCGACTCGTCGCGGCGATGGACTCCGCCTTGCAAATACCGGGAGTAACCAACGCCTGGGCGCAGCCGATCAAAGGGCGGATCGACATGCTCGCCACCGGGATACGCACACCCGTCGGGATCAAGGTATTCGGACCCGACTTGGCGGTCCTGGAGCGCATCGGGCGCGACATTGAGCGGGCCGTCCAAGCCGTTCCTGGGACGCGCAGCGCATTTGCGGAGCGAGCCGTTTCCGGATACTACCTCGACATCACGATCGACCGGAAGGAAGCGGCACGGCACGGACTCAACGTCGGCGACGTGCAACAGGTGATTGCAGCAGCCGTCGGTGGCATGGCAGTCACGCAGACCGTCGAGGGACGGGAGCGCTACGGCGTGCGGGTGCGCTATCCGCAGGAGTTGCGGGACTCGCCTGAGCGCCTCGCCGCGGTGCTCGTTCCCATGAATCATTCGCTCGGAGGCGCACCGGCCGGCACCCCGGCGATGGGAATGCCGGGCGGCGCCGCCGCAACGACGCCGGTCGGGTACGTCCCGTTGGGTGAAGTCGCAACGATCCGTGAAGTCGACGGCCCAATGGTAGTGCGAACCGAGGGTGCCGTACCGACCGCGTGGGTGTATGTCGACGTGTCCGACGCGGACATCGGTGGATACGTAGCGCGCGCCCAGCGCGAAGTCGCGCGGCAGGTCAAACTGCCAACGGGGTATACGGTCGTCTGGAGCGGACAATACGAGTACATGCAGGAGGCGTCCAAGAAACTTGCGATGGTCATCCCAGCGACTCTCGCAATCATCTTTCTGTTGCTGTATTTCAACTTTGGCAACGCCGGCGAGGCGCTGATCGTGATGCTCTCGCTGCCGTTCGCCCTCGTTGGCGGCCTCTGGCTGACCTGGCTGCTCCAGTACAACTGGTCCGTCGCGATCGCGATCGGCTTCATCGCCCTGGCGGGCGTGGCCGCCGAAACCGGCGTGATCATGCTGATCTATCTCGATCATGCGTGGACCGACATCCTGAAGCGCACCAACAAGCCGACGGCGCAGGACCTGTACGACGCCGTGATCGAGGGTGCGGTGAGCCGTGTGCGCCCCAAGATCATGACTGTGACGGCGATCATGGCTGGTCTGCTGCCCATTCTCTGGAGTACCGGTGCCGGCGCCAGCGTGATGAAACGGATCGCAGCACCTATGGTGGGCGGCATGATCACCAGCAGCATGCTCACATTGCTGGTGATTCCGGCGATCTACTCGGTGTGGCGGGAGCGGCGGGCATCCGCGAGTTGAGGTGTGATATGCGGGAAGCGCTTCGTCCTTTGGGGTGAACGGCGGCGGACCAAATCTCTTCCTTATACAGATGGGGAGGCAGCAATGCAGACCGGACACATGGACGGCAACGGTTTCATGGGTGGCAACGGCTTCTTAGGTGGGTACGGTCTATGGGCGATTCTGTGCATACTCGTGGTCATCTTCCTGGTCGTTGCCATCATCAAGATGGTGCAGAAGAAATAGGCCGTCGTGGAACATGACCATCTCGGGCACGCTGCGGTGCCGAATGCGGCTCCGTTGCCCGACGCCCCATTGAACGAGACCGGACGCCCGCACGACGCGGGGCACGTCGGCCACGACAAGCACGCCAGCCACAGTGTCGCGATGTTCCGCGACCGGTTCTGGATATCACTTGCGCTGACGGTCCCGACGCTGATCTGGGGCCACATGCTCGAATCCGCGCTGGGGCTCCACGCTCCGCAGTTTCCAGGCTCACAGTGGATTCCTCCTCTTTTCGGCGCCCTCACGTTCCTCTACGGCGGACGCCCATTCCTCCAAGGATCGGTGCGCGAACTGCGCGACCGCCTGCCGGGGATGATGACGCTGATCGCGCTGGCGATTTCCGTCGCCTTTCTCTTCAGCGCAGCGGTCACGCTCGGCTTTCCCGGCATGCCGTTGTGGGAAGAACTCGCGACGTTGGTCAGCATCATGCTGCTGGGCCACTGGATGGAGATGCGCTCAGTCTCGCAAGCGCAGGGCGCGCTCAAGGAACTCGCCAAGCTGCTGCCGTCGCATGCGATCCGGATTCGTGGCGAGGCGACAGAAGAGGTGGCGATTGATGCGCTGGTGGTAGGCGATCTGGTTCTGATCCGCCCTGGCGCAGGTATTCCTGCTGATGGCGTCGTCCGAGCTGGCGCGAGTGCCGTGAATGAGTCGATGCTCACTGGTGAATCAGTGCCATCGAGGAAGGGCGTCGGCGACAAGGTCGTCGCCGGCACGGTCAACGGCACCGGCTCGCTACGGGTCGAAGTCGTCGGGATTGGCGACCGCACCGCGCTGGCAGGCATCATGCGCCTGGTCGCAGAGGCACAGTCGTCCCGCTCCAGCGCGCAGGACCTGGCCGACCGGGCTGCGTTCGCGCTGACGATTGTGGCGATCACCGTCGGCATCACGACCCTAGTCGCGTGGCTCATTATTCGCCGAGACGTGGCCTTCGCCATTGAGCGGATGGTCACCGTGCTCGTCATTGCGTGCCCTCATGCCCTCGGCCTTGCCATGCCCCTGGTAATCGCGATCTCCACCACGTTGGGTGCCCGCAATGGACTCCTGGTCCGAAAGCGACGGGGACTGGAAGAGGCGCGGAACCTCGACATCGTCGTGATGGACAAGACCGGAACGCTGACCCGCGGTGAATTTGGCGTGGTGCAGGTCGACGTGGTTCAGGGATTGACCGACGGTCAAGCGCTCTCGATCGCGGCCGCTGTGGAAGCCGACTCGGAACATCCCATCGCTCAAGGCATCCTGAAAGGCGCCCAAGAACATAAGGCGCCGAAATTGTCCGCAACCGACTTCACGGCAATTCCTGGCAAAGGGGTTCAAGCGGTTGTGGACGGCAAGAAATGGACAGTCGGCGGCCCGGCGTTGCTTCACGAACACAACTGGACGCTGACGGCTGCGCTTCAATCGATTGTGGACGCGGCGAACCAACGTGGGCAAGCAGTCGTTTACCTGGCCGACGACACCGGACCGCAGGCTCTCTTTGTGGTGGCCGACCTCATTCGGCCGGAATCCGCCGATGCGGTCAAGCGGCTCCATGACTTGGGGCTTCAGGTCGTCATGATGACCGGGGATGCCAAGGTGGTTGCTGAGGCCGTCGCGGCCGAACTCAAGATCGACCGGGTGTTCGCAGGAGTATTGCCGGAGCAGAAGGCCGCGAAGATCGAAGAACTCAAGAAGAGCGGCAAGCACGTCGCCATGGTGGGTGACGGCGTCAACGATGCCCCCGCGCTGCTCACCGCCGATGTCGGAATCGCCATCGGTGCAGGGACCGATGTGGCGGTCGAGGCCGGGGATATTGTGCTCGTCCGCAGCGACCCACGCGACATCGCGCGCATCGTCCGACTCAGCCGCGCCAGCTATCGGAAGATGGTGCAGAATCTCTGGCTCGCGTGTGGCTACAATATCGTCGCGATTCCATTGGCCGCCGGAGTCCTCGCGTCGCGGGGAATCATCCTGAGTCCAGCAGTGGGCGCCGTTCTGATGAGCCTGAGCACCGTCGTCGTCGCGTTGAATGCCCAGCTTCTGCGCCGCACCGTGATCTAGCATGGGCGGACCCCACTGCACGAACCTGCCTCGCCGGGAATCCCTCCTGAATGTTTTTGGACAGATCCATACTTTACCGGTTGGTCGGGAGTGGTAACCATCACTATCCTAAGTCGAGAATGGTGGTTGGCCGTCGAGGTTCTCGTAATTTTTGCCGTCCTGATAGGCGTCCTCCTCTATTTGGCGTTGGAACGGCGCGATCGGGTTCTCGCCGGAGGCCGGAACTGAAAGCTGAGCACAAATCGCCGCTCGCGCTGTCGCGCGTGTCTCGTGCGGTCGCGCTGTTGCTGAGCCTGAGCACGCATGCTGCGCTCGCCCAGACTGCCGTTCATATCTACGATGACAACGATTTCTTCAATTTCTGGGAGCCGATCGCGTCCCGGCCTGACGTGGACTACACCCAGGGGCTGCAGATTGCGCTTACCTGGTCGGCGTCGACTCCGCACATGTTGCACCGGCTGGGCCATGGCAAGGCGTGCGGCGATGCAACGCCCCGTTCCGAAAGCTGCTCACGCCTGAGCCTTGGCGTCGGTCAAGACATTTATACGCCGTGGTATGATGTGCCGCCCCCAGGCGTCGCAGATCATCCATACGCCGGCTGGCTCTACCTGCGCGGCGAAGCGCGGCAGGAGAACGACGGGCGGTTGGATGCCTTCAGCGTGACCGTCGGGGTGACCGGCCCGCCCTCGCTTGCCGGAGCAGCCCAGAATGCTTGGCACGAGCTGTTCGGGTTTCGCACGCTCGATGGGTGGAGTGCCCAGCTGCCGTTCGAACCCGGAGTGGTCGTCGGCTACGAAGGCGCCCGCCAAGTCCTCGCTACGGGCACGGATGGTCTCGGCATTCGCGTCGTGCCGCGCTGGAATATCCGGCTTGGCAACATCACAACCAACGCCGACATTGGCGGAGATGTTGTTGTTGGCCTGCGACCACCACCGCCCTGGTCGACACCCCGGTGGGACCGTCGTCACCCATTCGGCGTGTTCGTTCGCGCGAGTGTCGTGGGGATGGTGGTCCTGCGCGACGAATTCCTCGACGGAAGTACGTTCAGCGCCAGCCCGCACGTGCAGAAGAAGACCTTCGTGGGCGTAGCCAGCGCAGGTCTCGGTGTTCGCATAGGGCGCGTGATCCTGGAGTGGCAGGCACACGACCAGAGCCTCACTTTCGAGACGCAACCGGAGCCACATCTCTTCTCGACGCTGAGCGTCACAGTACAGTGAGCCTTCCGGTCGCGCACCCGCATCGTGACAATCTCGATGGAGTTACAGTACATCAAAGGCCGCTACAATCCGCACCGGCGGCATTCCGCGCTCGGCAACCGGTCGCCGATGGCCTATGAGCGTACGATGTTCGAGGCAGCGTGAAATCCCAAGACGCTACCTCTCCCCGAGAGCGGGGTTACGCCAGTCATTCCGGCCGAAACGAAGCCGGCCCCGGCGTTCGCTCGCCGGGGCCGAAAGGTCCGTTTGCAGGTCAATCTAGACAAAGAAGTCCAACACGAGTCCCCGAACATCTCCCCGAACATTGGATTCCAGCGAAGAGCCAGAAATCGCGTAAGTCATTGTCCTACATCATGCCCCGAGGAGGACTCGAACCTCCAACCTAGTGATTAAGAGTCACGTGCTCTACCAATTGAGCTATCGAGGCGCTGCTGGTCATAGCCCCAACGGGAGTCGAACCCGTCTCTTGACCTTGAAAGGGTCACGTCCTAACCGATAGACGATGGGGCCGACTCGTCCCGCGGATTCCCGGCTGCATAGCGCTAACGGGATTCGAACCCGTGTTCCAGCCTTGAGAGGGCTGTGTCCTGGGCCCCTAGACGATAGCGCCGCGTACCGGCGGGCAATATAGCGTGGCTCGGGATGACACCGCGATCAACCCCTGGTCTTCTCCCAACAGGCCCGGCAGGAATCGAACCTGCAACCCCCGGTTTTNNTCTACCAATTGAGCTACGGACCTTCGCGCGGCGTGGCAAGGGTGCCTGACGGGGATTGAACCCGCAACCTCCGCAGCCACAGTGCGGCGCTCTAACCAATTGAGCTACAGGCACCACGGTGCCGCGCGGTGCCTAAAATGCCCCCTCGGCGGCGGGTGGGTCAAGCGCCAGGACGCACCCAGAAACGCTTCGCGAGTGCAGTCGTCCGGGGGTTCTCGACCGCCGGCGTGCCGTCCAGCATGCCGACGGAGAGCACACCGTGGGCAGCGTTGCAGACCAGCAGCGACCGCTTGGCCATCTCGTCGCGCGTCAGTACCACCTCCTCGAGGCCGCCGCGAACCATCTCGACCAGCCGTGCACGCGCCACGCTCTTGAGGCCCCCCAACGCCAAGGGTGGGAAGCAGAGTCGCTCACCGTCCCACCAGCCGACGGCCCACCTCGTGGCCTCGATCATGCGCCCCTCGATATCGAACATCAGTGCGTCATCGGCGCCGGTGGCTCGGCCGGTCGTGTGGGCGGCTTCGAGCCACGCCCGAGCGCCGATCTTGTGGGGGTAGCCGCGATGCGGCGCGGGCGAACTCGCCAGCGAGATGGACTCGAGGTCATCGACATCGCGCTCGGTGATCGCCACTTGGCCGTCGCCAATCTCGATGCGCATCACGCGGTCCGCGCCGCCATGCGGAGCTTCCACGTCCGGCAGCGGCACGCCAAGCATGAGCGCGCTGTTCATGATGCGCCAACGATGCAACGGCCACAGCGGCGCCCGCCCGTCGATGATCCGCACGGTTTCGATCAGCGTATCCGTCATCAGACGAGGTCCGGCGTGGGCACCGCGTTTGGAGAGCGCATCGCCTGGAGGATGATGGCGCCAATGATCAGCCCGCCGCCCACCAGGGCGAGCGCGGCGGGCACCTCGCCCAGCAGCAACCAGGCCCAGAACGGATTGAACGCAGTCTCGACGAGGAGCATCAGCGACGCCTCAATGGCCGGCACGTGACGGAGCGCCGACGTCACCAGCAAGTAGGCCCCAGCGATCTGGAAGATGCCGAGATAGAGGATAACGCCCCACGCAACAGCCGGGTGTGGTCCGAGTGGCAGCGCCATGGGCAGCGCCGCCAGGCAGGCGATCATGTTGCCCAGCACCACGGCCGCAATGCCGTAATCCCGGTCGGAATCGCGGCCCAGCCAACGCAGCCCGCACAATAGCAACGCATAGCTCAGACCGCTCAACGCCGCGAAAAAGTTGCCCCGCGCCGGATCGGGTGCCGTCGCGCTCGGAGGGCTGGCGCCGAGCAGCACCAGCACGAGCCCGCCAAGCACGGCGAGGATGATCGGTACGTCGCCGCGGCGGATCCGTTCGTTGAGCAGCAGCGGCGCGAGCAGCAGCACGTACAGCGGCGCGGTCGATTGCAGGTAGATGGTGTTCGCACTCGTGGTCAGCCGGTTCGCGAGCACGAACAGTACCAGGGTCGCCGCATAGGCGACGCCGACCAGGGCCGCCTTCCAGCTGAAACCGCGCCGCGCGCTCGGCACGACGAGCAGCAGCGCGATCGCGGCGACGCCCGACCGGAACGAGGCGATCTGCCAGGCACTGAAATCGGCAGCCTTGATCGCCGCCCCACCGGTGGAGAACAGCAGCGCTGCAAGCGCGATTCGAATGCGTGGGGACATTCAGGTGTCGCGAACGACGCTCGCGACGAGCTTTGCGGCTTCGGGGTCGAAGAGGGTGCCGGCACCGTCCTCAAGATGGCGCGCTGCCCGATCGACCGACCATGCCGGGCGGTACGGTCGCACCAGGCGCAGCGACGCGAAGGCAGCGCAGGCGCCGATCAACCGGCTGGCCCAATGCGCGGAGGCGCGAAATCGCCGCGCCGGATAGCCGGTGCCGTCGGGGCGCAGGTGATGTTCGTACGCGACGACCGCGGCAAGTTCGAGTCCCGGACCGCCGGCGTCGAGGAGGAGCCGAGCGCCTTCGGCCGTGTGCGTTTCCACAAGTGCCCGCTCCTTGGCCGTGAGACTCTCCTTGTTGCCGAGTCCGGCAGGCAGCCGCGTCATCCCGATATCGTGCAGCAGCGCCATTACCCCGATTCGATGGCGGCCGGCACTATCGACACCCGTGGTCATCGCCACCACCATGGCCAGCAGCGCGGTGTTGACCGGGTGAACCACGTGGTACCGTTCCGGGTCGCCACCGTGCGACGCTTGCGGCACCTGTGGCTCACCGATCAGCCGGCCGAGGATTCGCGCCACGACGTCCGCCTCGGCGCGCGCCACCACACCCCGCGTGCCTTCGCTGCGCACGAATTCCATGGTATCGAGCTCATCGGTGAGGTCCAGCAGCAGCGCGCCGGAGCCGGCGTCGAGCTGGGCGTCGTCGGATGTGCTCGGTGGCGCGTCGTCCGCATAGACGGCTACGGTCCCGAATGCGATGCCGACCAGCGGCGTCTCGGCCTCGTCCGGCGCCGGCTCTCCCGTGGTAAGCCGGACCATCACCCGCTCCAGGAGCAGCCCGAGCGATTCCAGCGTCACCGCTTCGTCGAACTCGAGACGCTGTATGCCGGCATCGGCCAGGCGTTGACTGTGCTGCCAATCGCGCAGTTCGTGCAGTGCGCGTCCGTCGTACACCGGCGCCGTGCCGAGAAAGAGGAACACCGGGCGGGGGTCGACGGCGAGCAGCGCGTGAATCGCCTGCCAGAGGTTTTCCAGGCCGCGCTTGGTCGCCGGATGCCCGGGCGAGTAGAGGGTCATGGTCGAGAGCGCCTGCGCGAACGCGTGCAGGAACCGGATTGCCTCGCTCATCGCTTCCCGCCAACCACGGCGCGCACGTCCGCGTCGCCGGACTTGGCGGCCAGCTGCATGATCGGCAACGTCGGGCGATGCCCGCCCCAGCGCCGGGCCAGCAACTCGAGCGCGGCCAGCATCACTGGTGACTTCGGCAGCAGGCGGGTCCGGCGGAAGATGCCGCTCCGCGCCCGGACCAGCGTGAGCAGGTGCGGCACGACCAGGGGGTTGGTCGTTTCTCCCAACGCCCGGATGGCCTGGAGTTGCAGGTCGCGGGCCGGGTTGCCCAGCACGCTGAGCACCGCCCCGACCAGTCGTGGTGCGCATTCGGTGCCCAGCGCGGTCAGCGCCATGCGGGTCAACGATTCCTCGCCGCTTTCCAACGCCTCGGCGATCGCCCGGTCGCGCGCGGTCGGCTGGCGGAGCAGGACCTTGAGCGCCTCCTGACGAACGCGGAGCTCGGGCAGCGCGAACGCGGTAAACACCGGCTCGACGTTGCTGACCGCCGGTAGCTGCCCCATGACCGTCAGGATGTTCCGCGCGAGGTACCACGGCGCGCCATCCAGCCGCTCGAGCAGGGTTGCTTCGCTCGCCGACCCGACCTTTGCCAGAATGTCGAGCAAGCGCCGTCGCGTCGAGCGCTCGTTCGCGGCGGAGAGCCCGTCGAGCAGGTAGCCGACGGCGGCCGACCCGGCGTGATGTGCCACACGCTCGATGAGCGAAAAATCGGGTTCTGGCCGCGACAGCAACACTTCCAGCAGCCCGGGATCGAGCACCGCGTCGGCAATGGGGCGCGTGGCCCGCGGATCATTCTGCGGATCGTCCAGCAGCCGCAGCACTTCGAGCAGTTGCCCTCGCTCGGCGAGCCGGCGGGCGGCGTCGATCACGCGTGGGGACGACAGGTTCAGTTCGAGGCCAACGGCGAGGACGCGCGCTGGCTCGAGACCAAGGCGCGGATCGGTTCCCTCGTCGGTGTCATCGAAGACAAGATCCCACTGCTGCACCAGCCCGAGCACTTCTTCGGTGAACCCATCGCCCACCACCCCTTCGCCCGGCCCGCCGCCGGCGAGCTTGCCAAGCAGCCAGCGCAGCTGTGGCGAGATCGGCTCACCGTCCGCCTCGGCCACCGATTCGAGTAGCTGCAGCAGCAGTGCCGGTGGCACGAGTTCCAGGGTGTTGCGCACGAACCGGCGGCGGGAGGTCGGCGAGGGCGCCGCGGCGACAATGCGCGTCGTAGTTGGTCGCGAAAGCGAGGAGAGCACGTCGACAAACCGGCGGCGTGCGTTGCGGGTCGTCTGTTCCCCCCTGGATGCGAGCGCCGCCGAGAAACCGGCCAGCGCCTCGTAGACTCGCTGCGCTGACTCGTGACTTTCGCCGGCCCGTTCCGACATCGCCTCGGCGATCTGCGCCGCGGTCGGCAGGACGTCACCCTCGATCAGTCGCCGGCCAAAGGCGGCTTCGACCAGAGCCATCCAGAAGATATCGTCGAGTTCGCGGTCAGCGATTGCATCGGCAAAGGCGAGCACGTCATATGTCATGGGCTCGATCCGCGCGTGATCGAGTCGCAGGCCTTCCCGGCCGACAGTCTCGTCGGCGTTACTGGGAGAGAGTGCAGCAATCAACGCGGCGACCTCGCCGGCATCGATCCCGCGCGTGATATGGATCGTGCCGATGTTCTTGCGGTGCATCCGGACGGCGAACTCGCGGAGCACGGCCGGCAACGGCTCCACCGCAGTCCCGTCGAGCAGCAGGCCGCGTGGCAGGATGCCGATCGTGAGCGAGTCGCGATCCGTCAGGGCATCGCCGAGACGTTCGACCAGCCCCGCGGCACTCTCGCTGACGAACCGGTGGCCCGGCGGATACATGGCGGCCTTGCCGAGCGCGTTGACGAGTTCACGCAGCGCCGAATTGACCGTGCGCGGCAGTGTGGCGCCGCGAGCCCGACCGCTCACGCAGCAACGCCCGCAGCGGTGCGCTGCATCATCGGGCTGGCAGAGGAAGACTCGCGCTTGATTGGGGGCGTCGCCTGCAGCTGCATGAGCGTCTCCGCGAGCAGGAGGCCCATCCCGGGTCGTCCTTGGGAAGCATCGTCCGCGGGCGACCGGTTCCCAAGCTCAGGCCCGGGCACTCATGTTCTCCACCATCGCCCGGCCGAAGCCGCTGGTGGACATCTTCGTCGCGCCTTCCATGAGCCGCTCGAAGTCGTAGGTAACGCGCTTCTGGCCGATGGTGGCGGCGAGCGAACGAAGGACGAGGTCGGCGGCCTCGTTCCAGCCGAGATACCGCAGCATCATCTCGCCCGACAGGATCACCGATCCGGGATTCACCACGTCCTTGCCAGCGTACTTTGGCGCCGTGCCGTGCGTGGCTTCGAATACCGCGTGGCCGGACACGTAGTTGATGTTGGCGCCGGGCGCGATGCCGATACCGCCAACCTGCGCCGCCAGCGCATCGGAGATGTAGTCCCCGTTGAGGTTCAGCGTCGCGAGCACGTCGTAGTCGCGCGGGCGTGTGAGAATCTGTTGCAGCATCGCGTCGGCAATCACATCCTTGATCACGAGGCCGTTCGGCAGCACCAGCCAGGGCCCACCTTCGAATTCCTTCGCGCCGAACTCTTCGCGCGCCAGCTCGTAGCCCCAGTCGCGGAAGCCGCCTTCGGTGAACTTCATGATGTTGCCCTTGTGCACCAGGGTGACGCTCCTGCGGCCGTTGGCGGTGGCGTATTGAATCGCCGCGCGGATCAGGCGCTTCGATCCCTCCTCCGACACCGGCTTGATGCCAATCGCGCTGGACGCCGGAAACCGGATCTTCGTGACCCCCATTTCGTCCTGGAGAAATGCCACCAGCTTCTTCGCTTCATCGCTGTACGCCGCGTACTCGATGCCGGCGTAGATGTCNNCGCGGAAGATCACCATGTCCACCGCGGCGGGATCCTTGACCGGAGAGGGAACACCGGGGAACCACCGCACCGGCCGGACACAGGCATAGAGATCGAGTTGCTGGCGCAGTGCCACGTTGAGGGAGCGGAACCCCCCGCCCACCGGCGTCGTCAGCGGCCCCTTGATGGCGACGAGATAATGACGGATCGCGGCCAGCGTATCGTCGGGCAGCCATGAATCGAACCGGGCTTTGGATTTCTCGCCGGCATACACCTCGAACCACGCGAGCCGCCGCGCCCCGCCGTAGGCGATCCGCACCGCACCGTCGAGTACCTGCCGCGAGGCGCGCCAGATATCGGGCCCGGTGCCATCGCCTTCAATGAATGGAATGATCGGCGCATCGGGGACAGTGAGTGTGCTGCCGTCGAAGGTGATCGCGTCGCCGTCGGCTGGAGGCTCGAGCTGCTGGAATGTGGGGACACCGGGTACTGTCGTGGGCATGATCAATAATAGCGGGTCACGGCCGTTCGATCGGCGCCCTGACGGCGTTCCCCCACTCGGTCCATGATCCGTCGTAGTTGCGAACGTTCGGCCAACCGAGCAGATAGGTCAGGGCAAACCAGGTATGCGACGAGCGTTCGCCGATCCGGCAATACACCACGACATCATCGCCGGGCACGAGTCCCTGCTCCGCCTGGTAAATCTGGCGCAATTCCTCCGCCGTGCGGAACGTGTGCGCCGCCGGATCGACCGCGCGGGCCCAGGGTACGCTGCGCGCGCCGGGAATGTGCCCGCCCCGCATCGCGCCTTCGTTGGGATAATCGGGCATGTGCAGGCGTTCGCCGCGATATTCCTCCGGTGAGCGAACGTCCACCAGGGGCCGCTTGGCGTTGACGTGTGCGAGGACATCTTCCTTGAACGCCCGGATGGGCCCATCGTCGCGCGGACCCACGCTGATGTTCCCTCGCCGGCGCCGCGCCGCGTCGGTGGTCAGCCCACGGCCTTCGTCGACCCAGCGCGCCCGGCCGCCATCCAGCAGCTTGCAGCGGCGGACGCCGAAGAGCTGGAAGACCCAGAACGCGTAGCAGGCCCACCAGTTGTTCTTGTCCCCATAGAAAACGATGGTCGTGTCGTCGTCGATCCCGCACTCACGCAACAGCGCCTGAAACCGGTCGTGGTCGATGTAGTCGCGCACCACCGTGTCGTTGAGGTCGTTGACCCAGTCGATCTTCACCGCACCCGGGATGTGTCCGGTGTCGTACAGCAGCAGGTCCTCGTTCGATTCCAGCAACCGGACCTTGGGATCGATGAGGCGCGTGGCCACCCAGTCGCAATCCACAAGGACGTCGGGACGCGCATAGCCGCGAGAGTTGATCGGTGACACGGGTACTGGTGGCATGACAGCATCTCCCAGGAGCGCTACAGACACGGGGCGTTACGGTCCCAGCAAATCCTCCAACACCTTGTCAACGGCTTCCACCACCCGGCCCGACACGATCTTCGCCAGCACGTCCATGGTCTCGAGCGGCAGGCTTTCCGGGTGCTTGCGATCCTTCTGGAACCGCACGATCGAGCCGAGCAGCACCGCGGCCATCGGCCGGTCGCCACGTTCGTCCAGCTGGCGGTCGTTGGCCACCACTCGCTCGTACTGCGACGACGGCACCGATGCGGCCCACGGCTCCGGCTCGCTGTCCTCGTCTTCGCTCATGGGCTCGGGCGGCAGCGGCACGATGGCGTACAACTCGCATTGCAGGCCAGGGTCCTCCTCGCGGGCTGCGAGCACCAACTGCCGGGGCTGGCCGAACACCGCGTGCTTATCGAAGTAGGCTGCCGCTCCCGGCGGAACGACGCATCGCGCGACAAGCTTCGAATCGAGAAAGGTGCCGAGGCAACTCATTCCGTCGGGAACTCGGTCGTCGGCGATCTCGCGCACTTCGATCGGCACCGGCCGATCGGTCGCGGCAAGAACGGCAGCCGGACGATCGCCGTCGCCTGAGTCGTCGAACGGTTCGAACGTGTCGTCGTCCGCGGTCATTGCCCCTCGAAAGCGTGTGATCTTGCCGGATACCACTCCTGCTGCCCGTCCCATCTGCAAACTAGTCGATATGTTTGACCTGCCGTGACACTGCCACCGGTCCCCACGCCGCCCGCCCTCGATTTCGCCGCCGCTACCCGATGGCCAACGCAGGCGGCCGCCCACCTGCTTGGCGCGGGCCTCGTGCTGGCGGTCCTCGTTGCGCTCCCTGCGGCACCTACGGACCTCGATCGGCATCAGCTTCCCAAGGAGACGGTCGTCCATCTCGTAACGTGGCTCGCCGTGCTGCTGGCTCGTCCGACGCCCCGCGGGCTGCGACCCGCCGCCATCTGGGCGCTTTCGCTCCTTATTCTCGTCGTGATCGGGAGCAGCCTGCTGGCGAGCAATGGCTGGCTGGCACTGCGCGCCGGGTCCCTGATACTGACTGGCGCCGCCGCGCTGGTCACCGCCCGGCACATCGCTGCCTCCGGCTCGGGTCAGGTACTGATCGGGTGGTGCGGGGTGGCGGGGGTCGTCGGCGCGGGAACCGGCCTCGCTCAGGCGTACGGGCTCGACAGCCCTCTGTTCGCGACCAACCGGGTACCGGGCGGCACATTCGGCAATCGCAACTTCATGGCACACTTTTCAGGGTTGGCGCTACCGGTACTCGTGCTTGTGACGCTGAGCGCTCGGCGTCGGCTCGTTGCGGTGGTTGCTATGCTGGGCTCCGGCCTGCTGGTCGCCGCGATCATCCTCTCTCGCTCGCGGGCGGCATGGATCGGATCGGGCGCCGGGATCGCGGCACTCGTCCTGGTTTGCGTCGCCGCCAGACGCCGGCATGCGCTGGCGTTGGTTCGAGGCCGCGGCACAATGCTCGGCGTGGTGATCGTGGCAGCGGTCGCCGCCGTGATCCTGCTGCCGAACCGGCTCGCCTGGCGCTCTGCATCACCGTACAGCGATACCCTGATCGGCATCGCCAATCACGATGAGGGATCCGGTCACGGGCGCGTCCTGCAGTATCGCAATACCGTGCACCTCGCGCTCCGCCATCCACTGGTCGGCATCGGCCCAGGCAACTGGCCAGTCCGGTATGCGGACGTCGCACCGCCCACTGACCCCTCGTGGGCGTTCGGTGATGTCGTGCCGATCAATCCCTGGCCGAGTAGCGACTGGATGGCGCTCTTCAGCGAGCTCGGTGGCGCCGGCGTCCTCGCCGCGATGCTGCTCGGCGCGGCGATCGCCTGGCGCGCCATTGTCGCTGGGCGCGCCAGTGGCGACCGGGTCCTGGCCGGCGCGACGCTGCTCGCGTTACTCACCGTCGCATTTGTCGAGGGAAACTTCGATGCCGTGCTGTTGCTGCCAGCGCCGCTGCTCTTTGTGGCATTGAGCGTCGGTGCGCTGCTGCAGCGAAGCGACGGTGCATTCACGGAGGACACGGAGGCGCCCCGCCGGACGTCGCGATGGGCGGTGGTACTACCGGTGCTACTCGGAATGGTGACCCTGCGCAGTGGATTGCAGACGACCGCGTACGCTGTCGCCGGGACGGGCCGATCGATCGGGCGCCTGGCCTGGGCGGCGCGGATCGACCCCGGAAGCTATCCGATTCGCATCGCGCTGGCGCAGCGATTGAACTGCACTGACGCCCGCCCCGATATCGTTGCGGCGGCACGGATGGCACCCCGCTGGCCCGCGTCGATCGCCGCGGCCCGACGGTGCGGAGTGCGTCTGGGACGGTAGCCGGGCGGCTGAAGGCGTGAGACGTCAAAGATGAAACGGGGCCTCCGTCGATAGGGGAGACCCCACGTCTTACGTTTCACGTCTTACGCGTTTCCGGCACTCCCCCACTCGGACCAGCTCCCATCGTAAACAGCAACCGGGGGGCCGACCGCCCGCGCACCCGATTCGCGGATCACTTCGACAGCAAGCGCCAGCGCACACGCACTGGTACCCGACCCGCACAGTGCAACAATCGGCTGGGCAACGTCGAACCCCTGTTCCACCAGCAGTGCATGCAACGCCGCGGGAGAGCGCATCATCCCGGTCGCCGGGTCGGTCAGGTCCGCATACGGCACGTTCCGGCTACCCGGAACATGGCCCCGGCGCACACCAGGCCGCGGCTCGTCAACTTCGCCGCGAAACCGGGGCGCCGGGCGGCAGTCGGCGATCTGGGCGATGCCGTCGCCAGCGACCAGACGCTCGACTTGCGCGCGGTCGCGCACCAACGCCGGATCAACCTCGGGCTTGGGATAACCGGCCGATTGACGGCGCACAATACCTCGCTGCACTGGCCGAGTCACCGCCGACCATGCCAGGAAGCCTCCGTCCAGCACGGCAACGCTCCGGTGACCGAAGACCCGGAACATCCACCACACGCGTGCGGCACTCAGGTTGACGCCGCTGCTGTCGTAACAGATCACTCGATCGGTCGGACGGATTCCCAGGCGCTCCAGCGTGACCGAAAAGTGCTCGGCGCTGGGGAGCATATGCGGGAGGTCGGTGTCAGTGGCGCTGGCCGCGTCGAGGTCGAAGCGCACCGCGCCGGGGATGTGCGCAGCCTCGTATTCCGCATCGGCGTTCCGGCCCGAGGGCGGCAGATACCACGAACAGTCCAGCACCACCAGGTCGGCATCGCTCAAGTGCGCTGCCACCCAGGCGGGTGATACCAGCGAAGGCTGCGCCGGCGGAGCGGTAGATTCCAATGAGATGCTCTTCGATCCTCTGATTGCACGGTTTCGCGCTGCTGACCGCAATACCCGGCTGGAGACGCTCCTCGACTACGCGAGGAAACTTCGGGACCTGCCCCCTGAGCTGCAAGCGGCCCGCGACCGGGAAGAGCATCGCGTCACCGAATGCCAGACTCCAGTGTTCCTGTGGATCGGGCTGGAGCGCGGCGGCCTGACCCTGCATGCCGACGTCCCGCGCGAATCGCCGACGGTGCGCGGATTTGTGTCGCTCCTGCAACAGCGCATCACTGGCGCAACAGCGGCCGAGGTGGCCGAGATCCCCGACGACCTGCTCGACCGGCTGCGACTCACTGAGACGCTTGGGATGACCCGGACCCAGGGCCTGACAGCCATCCTTGGCCGGATAAAGCGGGCGGTGGCGGCCGCACGGGGGACGTAGCTGTTGCATTTGTATCCGCCCACTCCGCTAGCCACGCGACCCATCCCGCTCCCCCCAATGCCGCCAACTCGTTGCCAGACAGTGACCTTCGCACGACGCGCGCGTGTCGGCCGTGAACCATCATTCGTCCAAGCAGAGTGTGGCACGAAGTATGATGTAATAGCTGTGCCGCGTCGACCGTCTGGCAACCAGGCTGGTCTGGCCGACGGTGTGTGTCAGCGGGACGCGTGGCGGAACGACGCGATAGCGACCGGAGGTCATGCCGTGTTTGGCGATTCGATGTTCGACGAGGAGGACCGGCTCCGCCGGGCCGAAGAGGGGCGCGAGGACGACGAGTTCACCGCGGCCGACGAAGAGGTGGAGGACGTGACGGCGGCCGGCGGTTTGGACGACAAGCTGCAGCGTCGCCAGGCTGTCGCCCAGCTCCTTCGCGAAGTCGGCGGCTGCTGAGCACCTGCGTTCACGGACGCAGGTGCGCCGCGCCGGTCAGCTCCTCACCCGGGTTGACGTAGCGATCCAGCGCCTGCCGGTACTGCCGTTCGTACAACTTCCGATAGCGCCCATCCAGGCCCAGCAGCTGCTCGTGGTTCCCCCGTTCGACAATCTCCCCAGCCTCAAGCACCAGGATCTGGTCGGCCGAGGTGATCGTCGACAGCCGGTGCGCGATGACAAACGTGGTCCGGCCGGCGCGTAACCGAGCCAGCCCCTCCTGGATCAACGCTTCACTTTCGGAATCGAGCGACGACGTCGCCTCGTCGAGGATCAGGATGGCTGGATCCGCGAGAATGGCCCGGGCAATCGCGACTCGTTGCCGCTGCCCGCCGCTGAGCTTGACACCGCGCTCCCCAACGATGGTCTGATATCCAAGTTCGAATCGCAACGCGAACTCGTCGCAATGTGCCACCCGGGCGGCCTCCAGCACTTCGGCATCGCTTGCGCCGGGCTGCGCGAAACGGATGTTCTCGAGCACCGTCCCATCGAACAGGAAATTGTCCTGCAGCACGATACCCAGCCGGCTGCGATAGTTCCGGAGGCGAAGCCCCTCGAGGTCGCGTCCGTCGATCAGGATGCGCCCGCTGTCGGGATGATTGAACGCCATCACCAGCGATACGAGCGTGCTCTTGCCCGATCCGCTCGATCCCACCAGCGCCGTCGTCGAGCCGGCGGGTGCATCGAACGAAATGTGCCGCAGGACCGGAACTCCCGGTTGGTAACTGAAGGTCACATCGTCGAACTTGACATGACCGACAATCACGCCGGCCACCTCCCGATTGGCATCATCCGCATCCTCCGGCACCCATGACCTCAACTCGCGGATCCGGTCGAGCCCCGCGAACGCCTCCGTAATCTGCGTCCCGATCGCCGCGATCTGGATGAGCGGTGCGGCGACCATGCCGGTGAAGACCACATACGTCATCAGTCCGCCGACCGTCATCCGGCCGGCAAGAACGTCGTGACCGCCGACCACAATCAACAACGTGCCGATGACGCCGACGACGACCGCCGACAACGCCGTGGTCGCCGAAATGCCCGTCATCGACGCGGCCACGTTGCGAAACAGCTTGTTGGCGCCCTTCGCAAACGCCAGTCTTTCCCGGCGCTCCGCCGCGTAGGCCTTGACCACGCGAATGCCGGAGATGCTCTCGACGAGCCGTCCCGTGACTTCCGCGTTCAATTGCCCGCGAACCCGGAAGATCGGGCGCAGCTTCGTAAACGCGTACGCCATACCGCCCGCGAACAGGATCAGCAACACCATGGTCATCGCCGTCAACCGCCAGTTGAGTGAAACCAGTACACACATGGCGACGGCGGCGGTGACGAGACCACCGACCAGTTGCACCAGACCGGTGCCAATCAGGTTGCGAATCCCCTCGGCGTCGTTCATGACGCGCGATACGAGCTGGCCGGTCTGGGTCGCGTCGAACGTCCGGATTGGCAATCGGATGAGGTGCGATTGCACCGCGCGGCGCATGTCGGTGATAGCGCGTTGCGCAGCGACACCGAGGATCTGTGATAGCCCGAACGAGGTTGCGGCTTGCACCAGTGCCGCCGCGCCCACCGCCATCGCGACCAACCCCAGCCGATGCCCCGCAAGGGCCAACTCGGCGGACGTCAGGTGCACCAGTCGCGGGGGCAGGACCTTGTCGAGCAGGTATTTCGTGGACCCCGGCAGGACGAAACCGGCGGCGCGGTTGACAAGCATCAGCCCGAATCCCAGCCCGAGACGGCCGCGATGGAGCCAGATGAGCTCGCGCGCCTCGCGCCAGACTACGTCGCGGCTGATTTTCGGCTTGGCCGGGGTGGTCATGCCCGGAAGATAAGGTGAGGATGGAGGGGTGCACGGTCCCACAACGTTCTGTCATGCCCCGCCGTAGCAAATCAGACTCCGACCACCGGACGATCACATGCTCCTGCGATGCATCGTTCGAGCCGCGTGCACTGTCTGCGTCATGTGTTTCGTTGCAACATTGGCCTCGCGGCCGGCGGCGGCGCAGGGCGGCAACGTCGACATCATCTCGGGAGCGGTGACCGATCAGGCCGGCAAGCCGGTACCGAACGCCACCGTCGAAGCGCTCAGCATTGAGACCGACGTGACCCGCAAGACGATGACCGACGCCAAGGGTCATTACATCCTGTTCTTCAACGATGGCGGGGGTCAGTACCGCGTGACGGCCCGCGCGATCGGGCACAGCCCATTCATCCAGAATGTCAGCCGCCAGCCCGACGATGACCGGATTACACTCGACATCAGTCTGGGCGCTCAAGCAGTTCGCTTGCAGGACCTCGTCGCCAACGCCAATCGGCGCCCGGACTTGTCGGGAAACGATCGGCCGACCGCCGGTGAGACATCGATGTTCATCACCGGCGACCAGGCGATGCGCTTGCCGATCGATGCATCGGATCTCGCGTCACTCGCAGCGCTGGCACCCGGCGTCATTTTCACGGCGGGCACCGATTCGACGGCGGCCACCTTTTCCGTCCTGGGACAGGGCGCTGACGCCAACAGCTATCAGATCAACGGCATGACGACCTCGAGCACCACCGTCCCGCAGGACGCCGTGCGGACCGCGCGGGTGATCACCAACACGTACGATGTGGCGCGAGGCGGATTCGCCGGAGGCCAGGTGTCGGTCACCTCCAAGGGCGGCAGCAACCGGGTGTCCGGCTCGATGAGCAGCCGGTTCCAGAATCAGGACCTGTCCTGGGGCGGGAGCACCAGCAACGTGTTTCAGTCGGGCAGCACCAACGAGCAGGTGGGCGTCGGGTTCGGTGGGCCGCTCAAGCGGAACAAGACGTTCCTCTTCGGCTCGTTGCAGGTCAATCGCCGGCTGTCGCCGCTCGCGTCGCTCAATCTCGCCGACGATGCCACACTGCTCAGGCTGGGTGCATCGCCCGACTCGGTCAGCCAGTTTACTTCGAAGGTCGGCGAACTCGGCCTCACCGGGCTGGCGGGCAACATCGACCCCAACCGCACCAACGATCAGTTGCACAGTCTCAACCGCTTCGACTGGAACATGGGGCAGTCCCACATCATCACGGTCAGCGCCAGTTTCGGCGTGAACGCGCAGGATCCGACGCGCATCGGAGCGACGCAGTTGCAGCAGGTAGGCGGCAACACCAACGCGACAAACGGGTCACTCAGCGTGCAGGTTGCGTCGCGCGTAGGCCGCTGGGTGAATCAATTCCGTGGTGGCGGGTCGATCAACGACAGTCATTCCGACCCATTCCTCGTCGCGCCGGTTGGCCGGGTTACCAATCAGTCGACGCTGGATTCGGGCCAGATCGCGGTTACCACGTTCGGTTTCGGCGGCAACGCCGGGCTGCCGCAACACAACAACGCGGGCAACGTCGAGTTCACGAGCGAGCTGTCGGTGCTCCCGGGCAACGCGACGCACCGCTTTGCCATGGGCTTGTATGCGTTCGGGTCGCACTTCAACCAGGACGTCACCAACAATCGCTACGGCACCTACACGTACAACTCGCTCGCCGACTTCGAGAACAACGTTCCGTCGCAGTTCACGCGCACTCTCCAGCCGACCATCCGTGCTGGCGGTGCGTGGAATGAGGCCGTGTATCTCAGCGACGCCTGGCGGCCACGATCGACGCGGCGCGGTCGCGGCGCGGATTCCGCCGGTGCAGCCGGTCGCGATGGCAGCGGCGGGAGTCGTGGCGGCGGTGGTGGTGGTGGTGGCCGCGGTGGGCGAGGCGGACGCGGCGGCGGTGGCGGTTTTGGCACGACCGGCGGCGGCAACACCAACTTCCAGCTGATCTACGGTGTGCGCCTGGAGCATTCATCGTTCACCGGCGCGCCGGCGCTGAACGATTCGGTGTTCCACGAATTCGGCGTTCGCACCGATCAGTTGCCCAGCGAGGTCTATGTGTCGCCGCGGATCGGGTTCTCGTATAGCATTCCGCGACCCGAGCAGCAAGGCGCCAGCCAGCGCGGCTTCGCCCCCCCACTGCTGACCATTCGCGGCGGCGCGGGAATGGCGCCGATTCGTTGGCGCTCACGCCGACACAGGTCCTTCGGCTCAGGGTGGCGGCGGATTCGAGCGCGACGTCCATGAAGCCGCACATCGACTCCCTCACCGCCGAAGTGGACAACGTGCAGAAGGCCAAGACCAGCGCTGATGTCGTACCGCTGTTGACGCGGATCCGTAGCTTCAACACCGTGGCGGCCAGGGAGCAGCGGTCGGTCGCCGCGCGTGTTCGCCAGATCCTGACGGACGTTCAATGGGCGTTGCTGCCGGACGACGTCCGCAACCCCTCGAACAACCTCATGGGTGGGCCGGGTCAGGGCGCCGGCAGCGGTCGTGGCGGTGGCGGCCGCAGGGGCGGTGGCGCGGCGGCGGGTGAGCGGCAGCGATCGAGTCCTCAAGCTGCTACGAGTCGTGAAGTTACGTTCCCGGACTTCAACCTGACCGGGCGGCTGAATCTCGATGTGTTCCAGCCGGTCCGCCGCCTCAACTTTTGCCCCCGACCCGACGTACCAAGGCCGAGGTGTGACTGGGCGACTCCGCCGAAACACATACGACAGCCCCAGAGACCGGGACCCGACATGCTGGTTCGCTTTTCCGCTCGCGTTGCGAGTGCACTTGTTCTGCTGCTGGCACTCGCCGCGATCGCGGTCCGGCCTGTCCGCGCGCAGGGTGGCAACAGCGTTGACATCATCGTCGGTACGGTGACGGATGCCACCGGCAAGCCGGTCGCCGGCGCGGTGGTCGAAGCGTTCAGCATCGAGACTGAAGTCACGCGAAAGGGAACGACGAACGACAAGGGCCAGTACCGGATCATCATCGACGCGGGTGGTGGGCAGTCCCAGTACCGCGTCAGCGTCAAGGCGATCGGCAAGAACCCGGTGATCTACAACGTGGCGCGGCAGAGTGACGACGATCGCATCATACTGAACGTGAAGCTGGGCGAGACTCCGGCCAAGCTGCAGGACCTGGTCGCGAACGCCGCGCGGCGCCCGAACCCCGACCAGAACGAGAACCGCGTCACCGCCGGCGAGTCGTCGCGCTCGATTTCCGGTGAGCAGGCGATGCGCCTGCCGATCGATGCGTCGGACTTGGCGGCCCTGGCGGCGCTGGCCCCGGGCGTCATCCTCACCACCGGCACCGATTCCACGGCCGCCACATTCTCGGTCGCCGGCCAGAGCGCAGCATCGAACACCTACGTGGTGAACGGCCAGACGACGTCGAGCACCACCGTGCCACAGGACGCGGTGCGCAGCACCCGGGTGATCACCAATAGCTACGACGTGGCACGCGGCAACTTTTCGGGCGGCATGGTGTCGGTCACGACCAAGGGGGGCGGCAATCGGGTGACCGGATCGCTCAGCAGCGGCTTGCAGAGCCCGAGCCTGGCCTGGGGAGGCAATACCAGCAGCGCTTTCCAGGCCGGCAACACGGCGGAAAACTTCGGCGCCGGATTTGGCGGCCCGCTCAAGCACAACGTGACGGCGCTGTTCGGTGGGTTCCAGGTTCACCGCCGACTCCAACCGAGCCCGTCGCTCGACATCGCTGATGCCACGACACTGGGCCGTCTTGGCGCGTCGCCCGATTCAGTGGCGAAATTCATCCGCCTGGTCAACGGCACCGGACTGACCGACCAGGCCGGCGCCATCAGCGCGACGAGCACCAATGATCAGCTGACGAGCGTACTCAGGTTCGACTGGGATGCCGGCCAGGTTCACGTGATCACGTTCACCGGCCAACTCAACTTGAACGGGCGGGACCCGCAGAGCGTCGGCTCGACCAACCTGCCGCAGGTTGGCGGCAACAACACCGGCAATAGCGGCAGCGGCGGCCTGCAGGTCACGTCGCGCTTCAACAACGGGATGATCAACGCGTTTCGCGGCGGGTACACGGCCAGCAACTCGACGTCGACGCCGTTCCTGCTCGTGCCGGTCGGCCGGGTGACCAACTACTCGCCGGATAGCACCGGCGGCGTGATTCCGACGACGTTCGGCTTCGGTGGCAATGCCGGCATGCCGCGCACGAGCAACACGAAGACCCTCGAGTTCACGAACGAACTGTCGCTGATCTCGCCGGCCGGTGCCCATCGCTGGGCGCTTGGTTTCTATGGCAACAAGCAGGATTTCACCCAGGACGCCACCACCAACCAGTTCGGAACGTTCCTCTACAACACGCTCGGGGACTTCGAGAACAACACCCCGGCGTCGTTCACCCGCACGCTCGTGCCGAGCACGAGCAGCGGCAGCGTGCAGAACGAAGCGGTCTACCTGAGCGATGCCTGGCGGCCCCGCATCGGCGGCGCCACCAGCGGTGGCAACGCTGGCGCCGGCGCCACTGGTGGTGGTGCTGGTGGTGGTGGTGGCATGGGTGGGCGCGGTGGTGGCGGGTTTGGCGGCCGCGGCGGGTTCGGCGGTCCCGGCAGCAACGGCGGCGGCAATCTGCAGCTGACCTACGGCCTGCGCGTCGAGCACACGTCGTACACGGGCGCGCCCGAGGAGAACACGGCGGTGTTCAACGAGTTTGGCGTGCATACGAGCGTCCTGCCGACCGAAACGTACGTGTCACCGCGCGCCGGATTCAGCTATTCGATCGCCGCACCCGAGCAGCAGGGCCAAGCGCAACGCGGGTTCGCACCGCCGCTGCTGACGATCCGTGGTGGCGCGGGCATCTTCCGCGGCACCATGCCGTCCACACTTCCGGGCACGGCGCAGGCGCAGTCGGGCCTGATCGGGGCGCAGACCCAGTTGTACTGCACCGGTTCGGCGGTGCCGATCCCCGACTGGGCGGACTATGTCAGCCACCCTGAGGACATTCCGGCCGAATGCCTCAACAACGCGACGACACCGGGGGTAATCACCGCGACCCCGTCCGTCACGGCGTATGATCCGAACTATGGTGCGGCGAAGACCAAGCGGGCGTCGCTGGGCCTGACCCGGCGCGTGACTCAACGCATCACATTCAACATCGATGCGTCCTACGTGCGCGGGGTGGGCCAGAGCGCATCGAGGGACCTGAATCTCAACGACGCGGCACCGGCGTTCCGGCTCGGCAACGAAGTCAATCGCCCAGTATACGCCGATCCGGCGCAGATCTTCCCGACCACGGGTGCGATCCCGCTGTCGGCATCACGCAAGGACATCAATTACGGCGCGGTGAGCGAGGTCTTCAGCACGCTGCAGAACGACACCCGCCAGATCACCTTCAACCTCGCCGGAACGACGACCAAGCAGATGCAGCTGAACCTGTCCTATACCCTGATGTTCGCGCGCGACCAGGGCGGCTCGGGCGGCGGCTTCGGTGGCGGCTTCGGCGGCGGCAACCAGACCGCCGGTGATCCGAACGACTATGAGTGGGCGACATCGAGCAACCAGCACCGCCACAACTTTCAGGCACAGATCTCCTGGCCGATCACGCCGGCGTTCGAGCTCGCCAGCAACCTCGGCATGATATCGGGTGCGCCGTATACGCCGATCGTGGCGGGCGACATCAATGGCGACGGCTCGAGCCGCAACGACCGGGCATTCATTTACAATCCGGCGACCACGACGGATACCGCGCTTGCCACCGGCATGTCGCGGCTGCTCAATTCCACGTCCGGCAACGCCAAGAAGTGCCTGCAGGCTCAGTTGGGACAGATCGCCGGCCGCAACACCTGCTACGGCCCCTGGCAGCCCACGGTGGCCTTCTCGCTCAACTGGCGCCCGGCGCTGTTCGATCGCCGGCTGATGGTGCAGATCCAGACCCAGAACCTGCTCGGAGGGCTGGACGAATGGATCAACGGTGACAACAACATCAAGGGGTGGGGCGGGTTCGCGCGCCCGGACAATACGCTGCTCACGGTGAACGGATTCAATCCGACCACCAACCAGTTCACCTATTCGGTCAACTCGCGCTTCGGCAACACCAGCGGCAGTGCGACGGCAATCCGCAATCCTTTTCAGGTGCTGATCAACCTGCGGTACGCCATCGGGTACGACCCACGTACGCTGCAGATCCAGCAGTTGGCGCGCGGCATCGGCGGTGGCGCCACCACGGGTCCGCAGATGCTCGACAGCGCGATGGCGCGCTTCCGGCGCCAGAACGTCGCCATCGCCGCATTGGCTCGCAAGGATTCGCTGGTGCTCAGTAAGGCACAGGTCACCGCGCTGCAGGCGCTGGTTGATTCCAGCAATGCCCGGGTCACGTTCATCGTGGACAGCATCCGCCCGGAGGTCCAGAAGATCAACCTGGCCGGCTCGGCCGCCGACATTCAGCCGCTGATGCAGAAGCTCGGGCCGTTCACGCGGTCGCTGTTCCAGGAGCAGATCAAAGTACGCGACGCCGTGCATGCAGTCCTGACCGACGTGCAATGGGCGGTGCTGCCGGACTCGGTCAAGAACCCCACCAACAACTTGTTCGGCGGTGGACGGGGTGGACCGGGCGGCGGGAATGGGCCGGGCGGCGGCGGCCGTGGCGGCGGACGCGGGCCCGGCGGCTGAAACGAGAGACGAGAGACGAGAGACGAGGCGAACCAGTTTACTGCTCTCGTCTCTCGTTACTTGACCCGCTCGATGTAGGCCCTCTCCCTCGGATTGACACGAACCCGTTCGCCTTGCGCGACAAAGTCCGGCACTTGGATCGTCACACCGTTGCTGAGCTTCGCCGGCTTGCTGCTGGCACTCTTGGTCGCGGTCTTCATGACTGGCGAGGTCTCGACCACCTCGAGCTCCACGGAGCTGGGCAGCTGGACGGAGATCGCACGGCCCTCCAGCCAGGTGGTGTCGATGCGCATTTCCGCCTGCATCCAGGGAGCGTCCTCGCCCACCACATCGGGGTCGAGGGTGAACTGCTCGTAAGTGTTCGCGTCCATCACGTGGACACCGTTGCCGTCGGCATAGAGAATCTGCATGGTCCGACTGTCGAGCCGGGCCTCCTCGACGTTCTCGGTCGCGCTGAAGCGGTGATCGAGCGACATGCCTGACTTCAGGTTGCGCAGGCGCACCTGCACGAAGGCCCTGAGGTTGCCCGGAGTCCGGTGAGTGAAGTCCATCACCAGGTGCGGCTTCCCCTCGTAATAGATGACCGCACCCTTGCGAATGTCGTTGGCTTTCATTGGCTCTTTCTCTGCAGCGTGAAGCGGCCGGACCAGCCTGGCATCGCCGCGCCAAAAAATCGACCGCGGCGACGTCCAGGGCAAGGCGTCCGTTCAGCGAGGAGCCGGCAAGAGCGCGCGGACCGCCCGGAGCAGTGCATCGGGCGTGAAGGGCTTTTCGAGAATCGGCGCTTGATCCAGCGCGCTCAGTGATGCCAGCGAACTTGCGGTCATGAGCAGGTCCACGTCAGGGCGTTCCTGCCGAATCCGGTCGCCCAGTGACCGTGCGCCGGCAGACGCCAGCCCGGCATCAACCAGGATCAGGCTGACGCATGAGCCTGCGACGTCGTCGAGCAACTCGAGCGCGGCGTCGGCGTGGTCTGCCTCGAGCACACCGTACCCGGCGCGGCGCAGCGTACGCGCCGCCGAGAGGCGGGTCCATTCGTCTTCATCCACGATGAGCACGGCGTGCGCGGTCCCGGTCGCTGGACGGCGGGATCGGCGCGGTTGGGCAGCGGGGAAACATGCCGCGAGCATTGTCCCGCCGCCCGGCATGGTGTCGAGAACCACGTGGCCCCCGGCGTTGCGCACGATGGCGGAAACGGCAGCCAGACTGAGACCCGAATCGAATGGCAGTCCGCGCAGTGACGGTTCCAGGAGCTGTTGCACGGTCCGCTCGTCGAGGCCGGTCCCGTTGTCGGTCACTTCAAGCATCGCCCACTCGCCGGGGGAGACACTGCCAACCCGGTAGTTACGGGGTTGGTCCAGTACCCAATGCCGGGTTCGCACGCGGATGGTGCCACCGAGCGGGAGTGCCTCGCGCGCGTTTATGACCAAGCCGAGGGCAACCTGTTCGACCTGGCCGCGATCACCCGCGGCCCAGAGGCCGGGCGATTGCAATTCGGTTTCGAGCGAAATGAAGGGGCCGAGCAATCGTTGCAGCGATGGCAGCATCTGGCGAACCACCGTATTGAGATCGAGCGACGTGGCCCGCATGGGCCTGCGCCGTCCGGGGGCGTTGAACTCGTCCGTCAACGCGGCAACACGCTCCATCGTGCCATGGACCTGCTCGAGCCTCACGTGCATCGGATCGTCCACCGGGCAGCTTTCCAGCAGCTCGCGCACCGCGACGCCGGCGGCCTGCAACAACTCACCGATGCCCGACGCGAGCGCGTCGGTGGTGGCCGTGGCTGTTAACCTGGTAGAACTCACGTGCGCCGCCTCGTCTGCCGTAGTGTGCCACCGGTGTCCGTTGCGACCCCGGATCGGACGAGCCGGCAAAGTGCAAGCGTCGGGCCGGACGGGGCAGCCCGAATTCGCCACTGTAAGTCTTTGTGCAATAATGACTTGTATAATCGTCTCTAGGAATGTCGCAGGAAGTGCCAGGAAAATCTGAAACGGTTGCGATGGGCTGGCGCCACAGTTGATGGTCCGGTTACGCTCCGGCTGACGAAATTGCCATCCGATGAACTTGCGCTGAGCCCGGGGAGATCCGCGTTCTGAAACCCATCCTGCCGCACCGCAGGCGATTGGCGACGATCGCAACTGCCGTGGTCATCGTCGTCGCAGCGGTGTTGTGGCTGAATCGCTGGCATCTCGGCCACACCGCGGTCACGATCGCCGACCCGCTCGTCCGCGCATGGGCCGCGCGACAGGTGCTCGAATCGAGCGACAGTGTGTATCACCTCACATCGAGCACAATCCGCGTCGAGGAAGCCAACCGGCGGATCGTGATCGACACGATCACGATCACGACGGATGCCGCGGCGAACGCCCGGTTGCCGCACCCGCATCCGGCAGTGACCGTGCGATTCAGCCGATGTGCCCTCACCGGTATTGATCTCGCGGGATTGACCGCCGGGCGCGGCCTGCACGCCGCGCATGGCGGGTGCGACAGCGTGTCGCTCGCCGAACGGACGCTGGCGGTGCCGATCAACCGCCCCGCCATGGCGCCACAAGGTGCCGACAGCAACAACTTTCTCCGCTTTCAGGGGAAGCTCGACCTGCCGGGCGTGCTGCCGTTTGTTGGCGTCGACGCTGTGGCGTTCCCGCACGTTCACGTCGCGTTCGACCTGCTCGGCTCCGATGGCAGGCGCACGTCACTCGCGGTCGACAGCTTGGCAGTGGAGCTTGATTCGCTGCGCATCGACCCACGCGAGCCGGTGGCCAAGCGGCGGCCGCTGTTCTCGCGGGACATTACCGTGCGGCTCGACCGGTTCGAAGGGAGTACGAAGCAGGCGGCCCACATCGCGCTCCAGCACTTGCGCGCCAATCTTGAGGACGGCTCCTGTCGGCTCGACGCCCTGGTCTACGAGCCGTCGCCAGGGCGGCGGGCCGACTCGATGGGCTTCGACGCGTTGCGTGCCGAGCATGTCGCGCTCGCCGGCGTGGACTGGCGGACGTTCCTGTTGACGGGCGACGTCGCTGTAGCGCGACTGAATGTCGACACTTTGCGATTGCGCGTAGTGGCGCCAACGCACGTGACGGCGCGCCTGCTGCGAACCGTGACACCATCGCAGCACCTGGAGACGGCCATCCGCGCCATCGGCCGCCCAGTCCGCCTGGACTCGCTGGCCCTGACCGCGGTGACGGTGGTTGAAGCGCCCGCGCTCCGCACCGACAGCATCATCACGACGATCCGTCGCGTGGACCTTGGGCACCTGGCCTTCGGCCCGGATGATGCCAGCTGGAGCACGGCGTTTCCCGTCGGTCGGATCACGCTCACCGTCGATGGACTCCTGCGGCGAACCCGGAAGATGAACATCGCCTTGGCACATCTCACGTTGGATGCGAGCGCGCAGCGCCTCGTCGCCGATTCGTTGCGAGCGGCCCCCGAAGGCAACGACTCGGCATTCGAACGCCGCAATCCCTATCGCAAGTCGCGGCTGAGCGTCGCCATGGGACACATTGAAGTGAACGGCATCGACCTGCCGGCGTACCTCCGACGGGACGCGTTGCGCGCCCGGACGCTGGGTGTGCGAGGATTGATGCTCGACGTCATGAAGGACAAGTCCAAGCCGGAAGATCCCGCGCCCAACATCATCCGGCGCACTCCGCAAGTTGTGCTGCGCGACGCGGGCATCGAGATCCAGATCGACACCGTGACCGCAGCCGGGATGGTGAGCTATCGTGAACGCGACTCGACGGCGTCGACCGCCGGTATTCTCACCTTCGGCGCGATGCGGCTTCGCGGTTACAACTTCAGCACCGACCCGGCGCGAATGACGAACGCCACCCCGTTCCGGCTGATCGGCGATGCGCTGCTGATGGGCGCCGGTGCGATGCACGTGGAGTGGAGCGTACCCCTCCTGGCGCGAGGCTTTGCCATGCACTGGCAGGGCTCGCTGGGCACCATGGATCCCAGGGCAATGAACGCATTCCTCTCGAACGCGGTTGGAATGCGGTTTACCGGCGGCACGTTCCTGGGCGCGCAGTGGGATGCGATGGTGAGCAACGGGCTCGCGAAGGGGAAGCTGACACCGCGGTGGCGGAACCTCCACGTCGAGTTGCCGGGCATCGCGCGCAACGATTCGAGCGTCGTGGGCGGGCTGATGCGCGGCGTGGCGAAGATTGCGGCGAACACCTTCGGCATCCACGGTGACAACGACTCCACCGGCGGGCACCGGCCGCGGGACGCCAGCATCACGCATCAATGGGTCAAGATCGAGACGCTGCCGCAGTTCATCTGGTTTCAACTGCGCGATCCGCTGCTGTTGTTGCTCAAGAAGTAGCCCAGGGCGGTTCATTTCACCGGGGAGGGTTTGCATGGCGACCGATTCGGCGTTGCGAATGTTCGGCTGGTTGATCTTTGCGTGGGGTGCGGGCATCATGGCGATCGCCGCGTTCTCGTCGACCGCGCGCGTCCGCTCGCCGATCCGGCGGATCGCCGACGCACTGAGCGGGTTGTTCTTCTGCCTGCTGGCCGCGACGCTGATCGTCGGGGAGGTTGCCACAACCGCGCGAATTTCCGTGCCGGCGGCGCTGATCGCCGGGGCGGCGAGTTACTTCCTGGGCCGTCATGCGCGGCGTATGGATCGCGAATACCGGGCGCAGCGCCGGCGAAAGGTCGACGAAGGTTGACAGCCCTCGTGGTGGCGCTTACTTGCATGCCGCCGCGTGCATCTCGCGCCTGAGGCACAGGTTTCCCCCGCAACGCCCCGCTGGCACACCCGGAGTCTTCTATGGCGCCTGGATACGAAACCCGACGTGATTTTCTGATTCTCGCCGGCCAGGTCGGCGCATTGTCCATCGCCGGGCCGTTCGTCAGCCGCGCGTTGATGGCGGACGCGACGCCGGCCAGTATCGACGACGACCGGCTGCGCGCTGCCAACCCACAGCAACCGGCCTCGCCGTACTCCGGGCTCCGTTGGCGCATGCTGGGGCCGTTCCGTGGCGGGCGGGTCGACGCCGTGTCCGGGGTTTCCGGCCGGCCGAATGAGTTCTACTTCGGTGCGGTCAATGGTGGCGTGTGGAAGTCGATCGACGCCGGGCGGGTCTGGACGCCGGTCTTTGATTCGCAACCGGTGGCCTCGATCGGCGCGATTGCTGTGGCGCCATCGGCCCCGGACGTGGTCTACGTCGGCAGCGGGGAGTCGACGCTGCGGGACTCCGTTGGCTACGGCAATGGCATGTACAAGTCGACGGACGCGGGCAAGAGCTGGACGCACATCGGCCTCGCCGACACCCACCACATCGGCAAGATCGCGGTCGACCCGAGGAATCCCAATGTGGTTTTCGTCGCCGCCATCGGCCATTTGTATGCGCCGAGCGCGGAGCGCGGCGTGTTCCGGTCGATCGATGGCGGGACGACGTGGCAGAAGGTGCTCTACAAGAATGCAGATGTTGGCGCGGCCGAGGTGGTGATCGATCCGACCAATTCGCACGTCATTTACGCCGGCCTGTGGAATACGCGGCGGCCGCCGTGGTTCACCTACGCACCGACGAATGGTCCCGGCGGTGGGATCTTCAAGTCGATCGATGGTGGCAGCACGTGGCGGCAACTCACGGTGGGGCTGCCAACGGGGGGCATCGGCAAGACCGGCATCGCCGTCGCGCCGAGCAACCCGCGGCGAGTCTATGCGGTGGTCGACTGCCTGGTGCCGGAGGTCGCGGGCCCGCCGCCGGCCGGGCGTGGCGTGGCGGCGGATTCGGCCGGTGGCCGCGGCGGTCGCGGCGGCGGCCGGGGCGGCGGGGCACCGGTGCCGGTTCAGGGGGGATTCTTCCGCTCCGACGACGGCGGTGCCACATGGACACGAGTGTCGTCCGACACCGCGCTTTCGGGGCGCGGCTGGTACTTCGAGCATGTCGTCGTCGATCCGAAGGATGCCGACATCGTCTATGTACCGAACGTCGCAGTCAGCCGGACGATGGACGGCGGCCGGACGTGGGTGGCACTCAGGGGTTCGCCGGGCGGCGACGACTACCATCAGGCCTGGGTTTCGCCGGACGATTCGAACACCATGATCGTTGCGAGCGACCAGGGCGCGATCATCACGCGCAACGCCACGGCGGATGATCCGACCCAGGTGACATGGAGCTCGTGGCTCAACCAGCCGACGGCGCAGATCTACCATGTGTCGGTGGATTACCGCTTTCCGTACTGGGTGACCGGAGCGCAGCAGGATAGCGGCAGTGTCGCGGTCTGCTCGCGCGGGAAGTTCGGCGAAATCTCGATGCACGATTGGGAGCCAATCGGCAGTGGCGGCGAAAGCGGCATGACCGCCGGGGACCCGCTGCATCCCGGCATCATCTATGGTGGCCGCGGCGGCCGGTTCGACCTCGAACTCAACGCCAATGCCCCGGGCACCGAGGCGCCAGCGGGGCGCAGCGACTGGACTCAGCCGCTGGTGCTGTCGAAAGCCGATCCACGGGCCTTGTACTACGCCGGTGAGTCGCTGTACAAGAGCATCGACACGGCGGCGTCGTGGGCGCAGATCTCTCCCGATCTCACGCGCGCTGACCCGGGCGCTCCCGCCACGCTCGATGCAGCGGCGGCAAATGATACCGATCACAACGGCAAGCGCGGCGTCATCTACACGATCGCGCCGTCGCCGCTCCGCGCGCCGATGGTGTGGATCGGCACTGACGACGGCTCTATCCAGGTCACGACCGATGACGGCAAGAGCTGGCAGAACGTCACGCCATCCGCGATCATCGCCTGGAGCCGAGTGACGACGATCGAGGCATCACACTTCGACCCAAACGTCGCTTATGCGAGTGTGGACCGGCATCAGCTCCAGGATTTTGAACCGTACATCTACCGCACCCGTGACCTGGGCCAGACCTGGCTGCCGATTACAACGGGCCTGCCGGCGGGCGCGTACGTGCATACCGTGAAGGAGGACCCGATGCGGCGGGGTCTGCTGTTTGCCGGCACCGAGCGCAGCGCCTTCCTGTCGTTCGACGACGGCGATACCTGGCAGCCGCTGCAGGCCAATCTGCCCGTGACCTCGGTGCGCGACTTCGAGATCTATGGCAATGACCTGATCGTGGCCACGCACGGGCGTGGCTTCTGGGTCATCGACGACATCAGCCCGCTCCGCCAGATCACCGACGCCGTGCTCCGCGCGGACGCATACCTGTTCAAACCCGCCGACGGCATCAACGTGATTCAGGGTGACGACAACGGCACTCCGCTCCAGAAGGACGAGCCCCAGGCGCAGAACGCGCCAGCCGGTGCGGCGATCGATTATTACCTGAAGAGTGCCACGACCGGACCGGTGACGCTCGAGATCCTCGATGCCACTGGCACCGCTGTCCACACCTTCACCTCAGGACCGGCCGCGGAGGCGGCGGTCCCCGGTGGCCGGCGCGGTGGCGGCATTCCCAACACTTCGCCGCTCTGGCGCACCACGACGGAGCCGCTCTCGGCCAGTGCCGGGATGCACCGCGTGGTGTGGAGCCCGAGCGGTGGCGGGCCCGGCGGGCGGGGTGGCGGCGGCCGCGGCGGCCGCGGTGGCGGAGCTCCAACGGCGCCGCCGCAGTTGACTGGCAATTTCGCGGCAAAGCTCACCGTCAACGGACAGAGCTATACCCAGACCTTCACCATGAAGGCGGATCCGAGGGTCAGGGACCGGTGATGCGTGCATTCCGGGATCCGCATCGTCACGGTGTCCGACAGCGGAGTTTCACATCGGTACTACGATTTCTGTGAGCCGCCGAACCGGGTGGTGCTGAAATAGCTGCACCACGCGCCAGGGGGTGTGGTCCCTGGCGCGTGGACATTCGCAACTCGCATCTGCATGGAGCGCGCTCGCTCAATGCAATCCCGTCACCTCGCAGCAGCCCGCATCACACTTGATCCATCCTATCTGGTCCTTGTTATTCCAGCGCCACCGAACCATGCCAGGAATATTGACGTGGTCGTGCGGTCGCCGGATGACGCAGCGGTAGGCGGTGTCACCGGTCGCGGAAATAATCCGTGCGTACCACGGGTGACCAAACCAAGGGTCGCTGGATTTCGCGGTGCAGGCAGTTTCGTCGATTTTCGGAACGCTGCACGCCACGGCATCTCCCTCACAGAGCGCGATGACGTTATAGGGCCCTCCGGCAACCACACCTGGCTGAAGATTGAGCTTGTGTACGTACTTCGTCAACGATGCGCTCAGAACAGCCCTGGCAACCGTGGGCCACTTTGCGTGGAAATCCCCGTTGTTGATGTGCAGGTCACCGAGTTTCGCGTCCGGGATCAGCGTTCCGGTCACGTGACTTGGGACGAGAGTTCCGCCACCGTTGTCAATTGCCAGAACTTCCTCGTCGTACCAGCCCTTTACCGCAAGCACTCGACGCTCGGCCTTTGGCAGCGCTGGGTCGGCGGTGTAGCGCGGCGACTCCGTCAGTGGAGCGGCTCCGATTTCGCACCATGCACTCAGGCAACCAATGCTGATGTATTCCACACCTGCCGCCCGATCCCAATCCCACCGGGCAACCTCAGGGTAGTCGTTGCCAGTCAATGCCGCATCGGGCGTGCGCGGGTAGACCTTGAGAGGATGGGCGTTTGCCGGAAGCCTGTTCGGCGACCGGTCGACGTTGCAAGCGCCCTCGGCCCTCACCGGCTGCATGTAAGCATTGCGCGTCGTGTCGCTACCTTCGATCGATATCCACATGTAGAGGCAGTTGAAGCCGTAACCCTGACGGCTGATGCCAAGCTGGGAATAGCCGGGCCCATCGAAATCAACAATCTCGGCGACGGAGACGGCCCGCTTTTCCTCGTTCTTGTAGGCCAACTGATACATCCGGGCGATCTGCTCATTGAGCGATTGCCGGGCAAAGATGCCGACCAGTGGCCCGTAACTTGTGCCTGCCGAGTCGGAAAACCGCTGGCAATCATTGAACTCCGGCACCAGCGTCTGGTGGCCAGAGGTTGACAGTTGCTTGAACGAGGTGACTGCCCGAGTCTCCGTGTCCTGCACTACGACACTGTCCACCGGACATTCCGGGCGGTAGTTCACGACGTGGTCTACGGGCCAGCGCTTCACGATCAGCAGGACCGCAAGAAGACCGGCGACAACAGCGAAAAACCAACGAAACTGCGTAACGGGCGCCATCATTGCCTCCCCGGATCGGGATTCGATGCTTGGGCGAGTTGCCCCATGCGGTGGACCAGCGGTTGCAGGAACGGGTCGGCGCCTGACCAGAGGATTGTGACGACGCGCGCCCATCGCGCGGCGGTAAGCTGGTCGTGCGCAGCGGCGGCGAGATCGGCGCGAAGCGCTGCGGCGCGTACCAGTGCGGCGGCGTTCGTGAGGCGCGCGAGTACCTGTGGATCCATGCGGGCAATGGCGTGCAGTGTTGGGTCGAGCCAGTTGGCGGCGCCGATGCTATCGCCGAGGAGCACGAACAGGCGGGCCTCTGGATAGAGGCCATCGAGCGAAAGGTTTTCCGGTGCGATGAAGCTGACCTCGGAAGGTCTCCGCGCCAAATATCGGCGTGCGACGTCGGCACGACCACCCGCGAACGCCGCCTGCGCGGCAAGCAGGGGATCACCTTCGTGGTTGGGTCGTTCGAGTTCGGCGAGCTCAACGTCGGGATACGAGATCTCCGCGGCGTGCTGGAGCCACTGCTGGCGCACTCGCGGTTGCTCCCGCTTGAGGACCGTGGCATCGATCGCCGCAGCAACCGCTGGCTCCAGCCGTCGAATGCTATCGACCGGACCACCGAGCGCCGCGTAGGCCAGCAATGGAGCGGCATCGACCGGAACGGGCGGCGGCAGGCCGGCGCTGGCAGCTCGGCTCAATTGCGCCGCAAGTGCCGCCCGCCCAAGCAAAGCCGCGACGCCTTCCAGTACCGCCGGGTCACCGTCCCTGGTGTCGGCGAGGATCGAATCGGCCAACACCCGCACGCGGCGAAGCCCCGCCGAGTCATCCGGCACCGCGAGGGTGAGCTTGAACCAGACTTCCGCCGCAGCGAGACGGACTCGGTCCGCAGCGGTCACCGCGAGTGACCGGGCCCGCCGAAGGGTGTCCAACGCCGATGGCTCGCCGACAAGCTTCATCGCAAAGGCGAGAGACTCGAGCGCTCCCGGACTCGTCGGAGCAGCACTTACCCACGACGCGGCGATTTCCTGGAGCAGACGCCGTTGCTGAATGAGTGCTTCGCGGATCGTCGCGGACCGGAATCCCTCCGCGCCAGTCACCGCTGCTTCATATTCAAAGGGGATGAAGGCCAGTGTGTCACCGACCCAGTCCGGATCAGCCAACATCAAGGCACCCCCTGGCGAGGAGACGCCGCGACGCCGCTGGTCGCTGCGGGTATAGAACAGATCTCGAACTTGTTCGAAACCGCCGATCCGACTCGCAGTCGGAATCGTGGCGTGCAGCTCGAACGCTCTCCGATACGCCTGAACCATCTCCTGGCCGCTGGCCCGAAACCGCCAACCGGATGGCGAGTCCGGGTCGCGCAGAACCACGTCGTCCGCGCCCAGGCAACGGGCCAGACCGTACCATGCGGTGAAGTCGGTATGGTCCGCGGTGGCCAGCGTGCGCCACGCCGGACACGCGCGATCCCACGCCTTGTCTCCTTGTGCATCCAGTGCGCCGGCGATGACCACGTCGCGCGGCGCGAGCCGTGCGGCGTGCGCGCTGGCGCGATCGAGCGGCACCCGCCAGCGACTGACGGGCTCGCCGGACCACGACCGCACCAATGCCAACGCGAGGGCCGGCTGCGGGAATGCCGTGTCAAGCGCCATGGCGCGGGTGAAGGCAGTGTCCGCGTCAACGAACTGCCAGGAATCCAGAGCGTGCTGCCCGCGGGTCCATTCCCGCCGGGCGCGCGATGCGTCCGACACCCACGGCCCCCGACCGCGAAATGGTCCGAGCATCAAAGCGACCAGGGCCGTCGCCACGAGTCCCGCACCCCAGATCCACTGCCGCCACCGGACCGGCTTGTCCCAAGTGCCTGCCGCGAGGCGTCCCGCCGACGCGGCATCTCCGGAAACCGGTGCTTCGATCGCTGAACACAACGCGTTGGTGAACTCCTCCGCGGTCTGAAACCGGTCCGCCGGCGCCATGGCGAGTGCGCGCGCCATCACCGTTTCGAGCTCGGCCGTGACCGTCGGGCGATAGACGCCGAGCGGACGCGGAACGTGGATGAGCCGCTGCGCCAGCACTGCCTGCGCGTTTGGCCCCACGAACGCGGGCATTCCCGCGATTGCCTCGTACAGCACGCACGCCAGGCTGTAGATATCGGAGCGGCCGTCGTAGTCCCGCTCGCCGCTCGCCTGTTCGGGGCTCATGTAGGCCGGGGTGCCACGAACCACGCCGGTGGACGTGGTGGTGTCCCCCGCACTCTCGAGCGCCCGGGCGATGCCGAAGTCCGCGAGGCACGCCTGACCATCGCCGAAGAGGATGTTCTCGGGTTTCACGTCACGATGAATGATCTTCTGCGCGTGCGCGCAATCCAGCGCCGCGCCAACCGCCCGCGCAATCGCCGAGACCTGCGCCAGCGGGAGCTGGCGGTCGCGGTCGAGGCGCGCGCGCAGTGTGCCGCCGTCCATGTATCGGAGGACGCAGAAGAACAGGCCGCCGGCGACGCCAGAGTCGAGCACCGGGGCGATATGCGGATGTGACAGTTGCTGGGTGACGCGAATCTCGCGCACGAACCGGTCAGCGCTCAGCGACTCGGCCAGTTCGGGCCGGAGCACCTTCAGCGCCACCAGCCGATCTGCCGTGCGATCACGAGCAAGGTACACGACGGCGGTGGCGCCGCGGCCGAGTTCGCGCTCGATCGTATACCGGTCAGCCAGCTCCGAGACAAGAACGGTCGGTGTGCCCGGCACGGGACCACCCGCGGCATGTGAAGTAGGGCGAACCGACAAGCATAACGTTCGCCAGCCTTTCCGGTTAGCGGGTGGTGGGTCACTTTGAGCCGTGACAATCCGCCCCCCCTAGCTATGGGGGCGCTAGTTTTGACGGATGCTCAATCGGCTGATTCCATGATCGCGCGACCCCGTCAACGGAGAATCAATTGAAGCGATGGAGCCTAATCCTCCTCGCGCTTGCCTGCGTTCCGCTTTCGGCGCAAAAGGCTGCCCCACGCCGGCTCGCCCCGCTCGACGTCCACTCCAAGCAGGATTTCGAAGTCAGCGAGGTCGACCGATTCACCGGGACGGCGAAGCTGGTGACCCACCCCAGAGATCTCGCCCGGATCAATTGCAACGGATTGGGCGCGGCGCTTGGCGTGTGCACCGACGTCATTTCGCTAGCCTGGCGGCGATCCATCAGTCGGCAGGGCGACACGACGTTTGCCTTCGACCTCGAATATTGCGGAACCGCTTGGATGTTCATGCCGCGCGATGGCGACGCGTTCGGCCTCTTGATCAATGGCGAGCCGACGACCTTTTCGCCTCTGGCGCCGCCGCAAACGGACGCCAGTGGATGCTATGCGACGGCCAGCGCGTCGGGACATAGCAGCGTAAGCGAATCGGCGCTCTTTGCGGTTACGCCGCAACAGATGTTTGCGATCGCCAGGGCTGACTCGCTCGTCTGGCGCCTCTACGGGAGCCGGGGCTACAAAGAGGGCAAGGTCAACCTCAAGAATCTGGCCTCGCTCCGACTCTTCCTAGCGACCATCTTTCCCGACAGTATGCTCTACGAGAAGCCCTAGTCCTCGTTGCTCGCCACTCAGATCCAGACCTACAAGGATTCCCTCCGCTGATGCCCCAAAAGCCTACGAAGCCCAAGCGCCACACTGACCCCAACCTCGCTGCCCATGACGTGCTGGCCCGGTTGACCGGGGAGAAGCCCAAGCGCCCACCGGCCAAGCCGAAGGGCGCTAAGAAGGCCAGCAAGCGCCGCTAGGGTTTCTAGGACGCTAGATCAGCGGCAGTAGTCGCGCCGGGGAATAAGCGGCGCGGCTCGGGAAACTGCAACTCCAGGTTATCGCTGACCCGCTGTATTCCAGCCTTCTCCATCTTCCGCATGAAGTCCGGCCAGTCGTCGGAAAGCTTCATCACAGTCACCACTTTGCCGATAAGCGCCTCCATCTTCGGGTCTCCCACGTCAGAGGAGAGCCACCGATGAAGCTTTGTCGTTAGGTATCCCTTTTCGCTTCGGGGGGTGAGCTTGGTAAGTCCGTTCCGAACACCCGGCGCGAGCCGCCTGTAGATGAGGTCAACGGTGATCTTTCCGACCTCGATAGGCTTGGGTGAGTTGGGTGTAAGGTCAGAAGTATCCCACTGCTTGAGTCGGAAGATTTCCTGATAGAACTCGAAGGGGAATCGGCGCACCCACGGGCGCAATTCCTTCGCAATGAATGCGTCGAGGATCTCAGCCAGCGCGTGATTCGGTCTATCCTTCTGATAGCCTGTAGCCTCATCAACCAGTGCGATGACGCCGACCTTGGCGAAACCACGGTGAAGGATGCGCGCGCGCTCCCCGAGGCCCTTCTGATTGGACGCCAGCTTTCCGCCCTTGTCCGCATCAATCAGCGCAGTGCAAAGTCCTTCGAGGATGTCCGCCTCATAGGCAAGCGCCGGATTGCCGCCTTTCTTCGGTGGCAAGAATCGAATGTCGTTGTCGCTGCGCGCGGCTAAGTCTTTGACATCTAATCCTTTGCGCCGCAAGTTGGCGATTAGAGCCGGTATCCGCCGCGCGCCGCGACTTCCGCCGCCAGTGGACAGCCCCAAAGCCTGCTGCAACCCGCGCTGTGTGATCACTCTGCGCCCGTCAGCCAACACGTAGCAGGGGATTTCCACTCCGTTCAGCCGCAACGGGCTATCCGGAGATCCGTAGACGGCCGGGATTGGCTCATTTACCTCCTTGCCCTCCTTGGCCCAACGGGCGAGTGCCCCCTTCCGGCCAATTTCCGTGAGCTGATCTTTGGAGAGCCGCTCGGCCCGCTTGCGTCCCCCCTCCGCCCCGTATTCTCCGCTGGACTTGTCTTTCGCCATGAGCCCTCCGCTTGGGTGATGCCAGAACTTAGGGGGTAGGCACTTCGCTGTCAATACCTATGGGGTAGGTATTGACAATATGCCTAGGGGGTAGGTATATTTATTCCATGAACAAGCTACCCGCTACCACCCGCTCCATGATCGTCCGGTGCCTGATGGATGGCATGGGCGTCCGGGCCACCTGCCGCGTCACGGGCGCGGCCAAGCGCACCGTCCTGAACCTGCTAGTTGAGGCTGGGACGTTCTGCGAAGTGTTCTCGGACTATCGGTTTCGGAACCTGCCGGTGAAAGAGGCGCAGGTCGATGAGCAGTGGGGCTACATCGGCAGCAAGCAGCGCAACGCGAAGCTGCCGGGACAAGGGGACGTTTGGGTGTTCGCGGGAATCGACGCCGAGACCAAGCTGCTCTTTAGCTGGCTCGTCGGTGCACGGACGCCTGAGAACACCTTTGCTTTCGTCAAGGACATTGCCGAGCGCGTCTCGACTCGCGTCCAGCTCACGAGCGATGGATGGCAGCCATATCCTCACGCCGTGCGTGCGGCCTTCGCGTTTGCGAAGTGTGACTTCGCGGTCCTGCAAGAGAGCTACGGCCAGGCACAGGAGAACGTCACGTCACGGCGCTACTCCCCGCCGATTTGCACCGGGGCCAAGAAGGTCCGCATGATCGGCCGCCCGAACATGGCGAAGGTCAGCACCAGCTTCGTTGAGCGGGTGAACCTCAATACCCGGATGAATTGCCGTCGCATGACCCGGCTGTCCAATGGATTCAGCCGTAAGCACGAGAACCACGCGGCGGCGCTGGCATTGACGTTCTTCTCATACAATTACTGCAAGGTGCAGCGGACATTGACCAAGGCCGCGAACGGCGTCCACACGTCGCCAGCGATGGCGTCAAAGTTGGCGGATCGGTTGTGGACGGCGGATGATCTGATTGCGATGATGGATGGGAGCGTGTTGGTGGGTAACTAACTATGCGGCTCTATCGTGGTGACATAGATGAGTCCGGGGTCACGGCTGTCGTAGAAGAAGAAGATGCGCCACGCCGATGGTGTATTGTTTTCGGCGTAGGCGGTCCAAATATCTCCGCCATCCGGTGCGCGGCCTCGAAGTGTATCCCATTTATGTGCGGCTAGGCTCCGATGACCTGGATCGTTCTTGAGGTATTTTAGAGCCTTATTGACCTTTTTCCACTTTCCCTGATCGCTCGTTGCCAACGCATTCCAACTCGTCTCGGCGTCAGGGGTCAGCTTTAGGCGAAACGGAGCGCCGGGGACGGGCACTAGCTGCGGCGACGGTCAGTATTCCTCCGGTCGTCATCGGTCGGCAGCGTATCAGGATCGATGTGCGTACCTTCGCCTCTCGCTGCCTGAGCGATCCCATGCATCACAGCATCGAGTGTTTCTGTTAGGTTGGCGTGTCGCGACGGCATATTCGTGAGCGGCTGAGACCACTCCACCGGCGCCTCAATGTTTTTCTGTAGCTGTGTCATTTTACCAGTCCTCCTGTTTGCTGATTCCGAGCTGCTGATACAACTGCGCGGGAAGCTGGATATCGACGCCAGTTTGCGCTTCGTAAGCCTTGATCTGCTTCTTAAGCACGATTGCCATCACCTTCGCGTGCTCCAAGCTCATGCGGATATTCGCCACCCTGGTCGGTGGCATCTGCCCCGTCTGACCCGAAGGTTGCATCGTCAGCGAGAGTATGGCGGTAAAAGGGGTGAGCCCGACCTGCGCACCATCGCAGTAAAGTTCGGGTACGTCTGAATCAGCCACTGGTGTTCCCTTTGTGAACGTTTTCACAATCTATCCACACCAGTAGCTTCGACCAAGAGGCGCTCCCCGTCAAGGGCGGTACCTCCCATTAATGACCATCAAAGGACCCCGAACGCGCATATCGTCGCGCCGAAGCCCAGTCTCACGGACCGCGCCACGCCCCCCTTTGTCACGGCTCAAAGTGACCCACCACCGGTTAGCGCACCCCCGGTCCGGGCGCGTCGGGCGTGTCGCCGCCTTCGGCTGCCCGGCGTCCGCCCTCGTATGCAAAGCCGTGGCAGCGCGCCGCGACGACCGCGAGCTCCACCGTCTGCCGCGCCTCCCCGCTCTCCATTGCCACGCGCGCGACGGCCATCGCCACGCGTGGTGCGACCGAAAAATCCATCGCCCCGGGAATGATGAAATCCGGGCCCAGCTGGGCCTCGGTGACACTCGCCGCGATCGCGTGCGCCGCGGCGATCTTCATCGGATCGGTGATTTGCCGGGCACGCGTGTCGAGCGCGCCCCGGAAGATGCCCGGAAATGCGAGCGAGTTGTTGACCTGATTGGGCAGGTCGCTGCGCCCTGTGGCACAGATGGCAGCACCGGCGCCCTTGGCCTCGTCGGGAAAGATCTCCGGCGTCGGATTGGCCAGCGCGAACACCATCGGGTGCGGGTTCATGTTCCGCACCATGTCCGCCGTGGCGGCACCCGCCGCCGACAGGCCGATGAACAGGTCGCGCCCGCGCATGGCGTCGGCCAGCGTGCCGCGCACGTCGCCCCGGTTGGTGATCGCCGCCATCTCTTCCTTGATCGGGTTCATTCCCTTGGCGCGGCCCCGGTAGATCGTGCCCGTGGTGTCGCAAAGAACCACGTCGCCGACGCCGACGCTGATCAACAACTTGCTCACCGCGATGGCGCTGGCGCCCGCGCCGTTGACCACGATGGCGAGATCGCGCAACGCCCGACCAGTGACCCGGCACGCGTTCATCACGCCGGCGAGTACCACCACCGCAGTACCATGCTGGTCGTCGTGGAAGATCGGGATGCTCGTCTCCCGCTTCAGGCGCTCCTCGATATGGAAACACCGCGGCGCGGAAATGTCCTCCAGATTCACGCCGCCGAACGTCGGTTCCAGGCGCTTGACGATCGCGACAATTTCATCCGGATCCTGCGTCGCGATGCAGATCGGGAATGCCTCGACACCGGCAAAGGTATGGAACAGGACCGACTTGCCTTCCATGACCGGCATCGCGGCGCGGGCACCGATGTTGCCGAGGCCCAGTACCGCGGAGCCGTCCGAGACAATGGCGACGAGATTGCGCTTGATCGTGTAGTCGTACACCCAGTCAGGGTGTTGCGCGATTCGCTCCGCCGGCTCAACTGCGCCCGGCGGCAGGTAGAACAGGCTCAGGATGTGGTCGTCGGTGATCGGCACCTTGCTCTTGATCTCGAGCACGCCCTGGTATCGCCGGTGCAGGTCCACCGATTGCTCGGCGTAGGAGGCGGTGTCGTCAACCGACGGCTCCGGAACCGGGAAGCGGCCCTCGCGAATGAAATGGCGGGTGCGTTCCGCGATCCATTCGGGATCCGTCGCGACCTTGGCGACGCCCGTGCCGATGGCCGCCGCGGCGACGGCCTGCGCGATCGCCGGCGCCGCCCGGAAGTCGAGCACCTTGGGCACGATATAGTTGTGGGAGAGTTCATCTTCGGACACAAGGGCTGCCAAGGCCTCGGCGGCGGCGAGGAGCATCTGGTCGTTCACCCGACGGGCGCGAACATCGAGCAAACCGCGGAAGAGGCCCGGGAACACCGACGCGATGTCCATCTGGTTGGCGTACTGCGACTGCGCAGTGGCCACGACCGCTGCACCGGCGGCGTAGGCCGCGGCCGGCTCGATTTCGGGCACCGGTCCCGCGAACGCGAAGACGATCGGCCGGATCGCCATACTGCGGATCATCTCCGGCGTGACGACGTCACCGACGGAAAACCCGATGAACAGATCCGCGCCCGTGATGACGGTCGCGAGATCGCCACGCATCCGGTCGGGATTGGTCTTCTTGGCGAGTTCCCACTTGGCCCAGTGCATCGTCTGCGGTCGATATGGCGACAGCGCGCCATGGCGGTCGCAGACGATGATGTTGCGGACCCCGATCCTGAGCAGCATCTCGGCGGTCCCGATCCCGGCGGCACCGCTGCCGTTGATGACGACCTTGACCGCCTCCGCCTTCTTGTCCACGATCTTGAGCGCGTTGAGCACGCCGGCGAGTACGCCGACGGCCACCGCTTCCCGGTGATTGTTGATCACCGGAATGTTCATCGCGCGCTGCAATTCCTCGCCGATCGTAAGGCACGCCGGCGCGACGATGTCCTCCAGGCAGATGCCGCCGAACGTCGGGGCGAGGCCGATCACGGTCTCGACGATTTCGCTGATGTCATGCGTGCTGAGGCAGATCGGAAGGGCGTCGACTCCGGCGAAGGTCTTGAACACGACGCTCTTCCCTTCCATGACGGGAAGAATCGCCTCCGGGCCGACCATGCCGAGTCCGAAGGCGGCGGAGCCGTCGGAGACGATCGCGACGGTGTTGCCGCGCATCGTCTGCGCGAATGACTCCACCGGGGATTTCTGGATGTCGAGACACGGCTGGGCGACACCGGGCGTGTAGATCGTGCTGAGCACGCTGGCATCGGTGATGCGCATCTTGGACGCGACACCAATCAATCCGGCGTACTGCTGCCGGTGGCGCATCGCCTCGCTGAGCGGACGTTCGCCGCCGGGACCGGCGGGGTCAGGCATGCCGGGCGTCAGCGGAGCATCGCGCGAACGCCGAGCAGTTCGCGCGCAATCACCAGGCGTTGGACCTCGCTGGTACCCTCGCCGATCGTGCCAAGCTTGGAATCGCGCAGGTAGCGCTCCACCGTAAACTCCTTGAGGAAGCCGTAACCACCATGGATCTGCACGGCATCGATCGACGCGGCGACACCGACTTCACTGGCGAACAGCTTGGCCATGGAGGACTCGAGCGTGTGGGGCTTGCCAGTGTCGCGCAGGGTCGCTGCCCGCCACGTGAGCAGCCGCGCAGCGGCCACCTGGGTGGCCATGTCCGCGATTTTGAACTGGATGGCCTGGAACTCGCCAATGGCGTGCCCGAACTGGCGCCGGTCCTTCGCGTACCTGATCGAAGCTTCCAACGACGCCTGGGCGATGCCGAGGGAGAACGACGCGATGCCGATGCGACCCCGGTCGAGGATCCGCAGCGTATCGATGAAGCCGTTGCCCTCATCGCCAAGCAGGTTCTCGGCCGGCACGCGACAGTTCTCGAACACCAGCTCGACGGTTTCTGACGAGCGCACGCCGAGTTTGTCTTCCTTCTTTCCGGCCCGGAATCCCGGTGTGCCCTTCTCGACGATGAAGGCGGAGATGCCGCGCTTGGCCTTCGACCGGTCGGTCACCGCCATGATCACGGCGACGTCGCCGGTGCGGCCGTTCGTAATGAACTGCTTGGACCCGTTCAGCACCCAATGGTCGCCGTCGCGGACGGCCGTCGTCCGGGTGCCGCCGGCGTCGGATCCCGCGCTGTTCTCCGTCAGGCCCCACGCGCCGACCTTTTCGCCCCGGGCAAGCGGCACCAGGTATTTCTGCTTCTGTTCCTCGGTGCCGGCGAGGTAGATGTGCCCCGAGCAGAGGCTATTGTGCGCCGCGATGGAGAGCGCGACTCCCGCATCCACGCGAGCGAGCTCCTCGATCACGATCGCGTAGTCAAGCGTCGAGAGGCCGGCGCCGCCATACTCCGGCGGCCATACCGCACCCATCAGGCCCAACTCACCGGCCTTGGTGAAGACGTCGCGCGGGAATTCCTGCCGCTCATCCCATTCGCGCGCATGCGGCCCGATCTCGCGCTCCGCGAAATCACGGACGGTCTGCTTGAGGAGCTCTTGTTCCTCGGTCAGGCTGAAATCCAGAAGGACATCCCGCGTCGGTCGTTAACCCAGCCTCCGATGTTAGTCGACGAAGCGCGGGAGTGGCAAGGCTCGGTTAGCTTTGGATTAAGATGGTCACCCCCGGCCGGGAGTTCCGCGCCATGACCGTGCCCGCGAAGCACGCCGCATCCGACGGCCCTGCGGCCGCGCCAGCAAGCCTGCCCGCGGGTTTCTTCTCCGACCGCACCAACCGCATCGGGACCGAGAACGCCTTCAAGGTCGGCCCGTACATCCGTGCCATCGAGGATGCCGGCCACCGCGTGATCAAGTGCAACCTCGGCGAGCCGGATTTTCACCTGGCACCGCATATCGTCGCGGAGGTGAAGCGGTGCATTGACCTCGACATGACCCACTATGTCGACCCGCAGGGAATCCTGCCGCTGCGTGAGGCGATTGCAGTCCAGGTGAGCCGGACGCGCGGCATCGCGGTGACGCCGGATCGCGTCGTGGTCTTCCCGGGCGGCAAGCCGTCGATCGGCCTGTCCCAGCAGACCTACTGCAATCCGGGCGACGAGGTCATCTATCCGTCTCCCGGGTTCCCGATCTACGAGTCATTCACGACGTATCTCGACGCGAAGCCGGTGCCGTTGCAACTGCGCGAGGAAGCGAATTTCTCGTTTACCGGCACCGATATCGAGCCGCTGATCACGCCGCGTACCCGTCTGATTGTACTCAATTTTCCCTCGAATCCCACCGGCGGCGTGGCCACCCGCGAGCAGCTCGAGAGCATCGCCGCAGTGATCCAGCGCAAGGCGCCCGTGAACACGCGGGTTTATTCCGATGAGATCTACGAGAACATCCTCTTCGACCATCACCGGCACCTGTCGATCGCGTCGCTCCCGGGAATGGCCGAGCGCACCATCATCGCGAGTGGTGCGTCCAAGTCCTATGCCTGGACGGGTGGGCGCGTCGGTTGGGCGGTGTTTCCGACGGTGGCAGAGGCGGTGATCTTCAAGAACCTCAACATCAACTACTTCTCCTGCATCCCGGCATACAACCAGATGGGCGCGAAGGTTGCGCTCGAGTCGCCCGAGAGCGAAATCTCGATCGCGACAATGGTCGCGGCGTTCCAGGAGCGGCGCGACATGATGGTGGCGGGCCTCAATGCCATCCCTGGGATCCACTGTGGGACGCCGGGTGGCGCGTTCTACCTGTTCCCCAGCATCGCCGGCGTGTGCGAATCGCTCGACGCGGTCGAGGCGCATGCCAAACTCCCGGTGGCAGACCATGATCGGACCAGTCCCTCCACGCTGTTCCAGATGTTCTTGCTGTGGCAGTACCACGTGGCGACACTGGATCGCGGCTCATTCGGCCGGATTGGCTCCGCCGGACAGCACTACCTGCGTATCTCGATCGCGACCGGGTTGGAGGATCTGAAACGGGCAGTCGAGCTCATTCGCAAAGCGGCGGGGGATCGGGATGGATTTCAAAGCTTCGTGCGGGAGGGGAAGCATCTTTGGTAAGGTGCGACGCCTGAGACCTGAGACCTGAGCCAAAAGCCAATAGCGATGCACGCGTCGGTGGAGGTAGCGCGACTCAAGCCTGGCCGATCTCGGCGAGCTGCTGCCTGAACCACGGCGTGCCGACGTCGAACGCCTTGCCCCCCTTGATGCGTTCGAACTCGATGGCGCGCAGCACCCCGCCCCGCTCCTCGTCTTCACCGATCACGCCCGGCGTGCCATCGAGGGCGCATTGCACCGCCAGGTCGGTGCAACGGCGAATCAGTCGCAGGTCGTCGTCGTTGGCGGGCGCCGACCGGGCGTAGTAGCCGCTCTTCTGCACGAGCGTCTTCTCCGCGCCGATCATCGCGGCAAACTGCTTTCCGAACCATGCCCCGGGGTTCACCAGATCGAGCTTGACGTGGCCGAAGGCGTCGCGCGGAATGGTCTCGCCCGAGGCCTCCATTTCGCGGACGATGCTGGCCACACCAGCGCCCTCGGAGACGAACACGTTGACGCAACCCAACCGATCCATGACGTGGCGCAACCGAACCGCCTCGGCCTGGAGATCGATGGTCATTTCAGGCAGATACACGCCGTGGATTTCGTGCTTCGTGCGAGCCAGCCCGAGTTCGGGCACGAAGTCCTTCTGGGCGAGGCGCTGTCGGTATTCACGGGCCGTTGCGGCGGTGAGCCAGCCGCATCCCCGCCCCATAACCTCGTGCACGATGAGCATGCGTGGATTCGCGCCATGTTCGGCGACGACATGTTCGAAGAACGTCGCCCCGTGATCCGCAGCCGTCGACGCGCCGAGGCTCTGCCGGATCGGGTGAACGTCATTGTCAACGGTCTTCGGGAGGCCGATGACCGTGAGGTGGTAGCCGTGTTTGGCGAGAAACCCGGCGAGTGCCGCGGCCGCGATGTTGGTATCGTCCCCGCCGATCGTGTGCAGCACGCCGATGCCATCCTTCACCAGGCGGTCGGCGGCAACCTGCTGGGGTTGCTGGCCTGGCTGGATCAGGCCGCGCTTGAGACAGTCGGCGACGTTGGTGAGCTTGATACGGCTGTTGCCGATGGGACTACCACCGAAGCGGTGCAGGATGTGGGCGCGCGCCCGCACCGCTGGCGTCACCGGCAGGCTGTCGCCGGTGAGCAGCCCGCGGTAGCCGTCCGGATAGCACTGGATGTCGATGTCGGGGGCGACCTCGGTGTAGCGCTCGATCAGCCCGCCGATGGCCGACGACAGGCACGGGGCCAAGCCGCCTGCCGTGAGGATGCCGACTCTTCTTGGCCGGTTCATGAAGCAAGCATTCGCAGGCGATCGACTATGCGATGCCCCGCTTGATTGCCTTGAGGACGAGATCGGCGAACGTGTCGATCTCGTCGGGAGTGGTGTAGACGTTCGGCGTGATCCGGAGGCCGGAAAACTCCGGGTGGACAATCGGCGTCGTCACCACGTGATGCTGATCGAGGAGCCAACTGCCGAGCTTGCCACAGTCGAGCCCTTCGATGGACACCAGGGCAATCGCGCCGGCATATGGCGTATCGATTTGCGTCGGCACGCGTACGCGGTCACTCTCGGCCAGCAGCCGCTTGGCCCAGCGATCGCGGAGGTAGCGCAGCCGGGCGATCTTGCGGTCCGAGCCGATGGCGCGATGGAACGCGAGTGCCGCTGAAATCGCATTGTGGTTGGCGGCCGGGTGCGTGCCGATCTCCTCGTATTTCCGGATGTTCTCATCCATCGATGTCGGTGCCGCCATCAGCGGCCACATTCCCTTGATCTTCGACTTGCGCACGTACAGCAGTCCGGTACCGATCGGTGCCAGCAACCACTTGTGCAGGCTGCTGCCGTAGTAGTCGGCACCAAGGTCATCGCGCTTGAAGGGAAAGTGTGCGAAAGCGTGCGCCCCATCCACGAACACCTCGATGTTCCGCTCGCGCGCCATCTGCACGATCTCGCGCACCGGGAAGATCTGCCCGGTGAGGTTGGTGATGTGGGTGACCTCGATGACCCGGGTCCTGGGCGTGATCGCCTGGCGGAAGATGTCGACCAGATAGTCAGGCGATGGCGGCGGCACCTTGAAGCTGACCTGCTTGAGGACGATGCCGTGCCGGCGGACCCGCTGATCCCACGTGGTCAGCATGCGGCCGTAGTTCTGGTTGGTCGCCAGTACCTCATCGCCCGGCTGCAGGTCCAGCCCCAGGATCAGCGTCTCAAGCCCCTCGGATGCGTTGCGGGTGATCGCGATCTCCTCGGTGTCACAGCCGAACTCACGGGCGAGGTCGCGCCGCACGCTCTCGATGCGCGGCTCCAGCACCGACCACATGTGGAGCGCGGGCAGCTCGTTGGTGAAGCGCAGGTCGCGGATCATCGCCTCGAGCACGTGGGTCGGCGAAGGACAGACGCCACCATTGTTGAGGTTGATCATCGTGCGATCGGTGTCGAAGGCCCGCTGGATTTCGCCCCAGTATGTCTCGTCGTCGGCGGCGGCGGCCGGGTCCGCGCTGCGCAACCGGTCAGTGGCCCGGACCACCTGGCGGATGGCGGTCGAACGGAACATGGGGAGGGCGGCACCGGCGCCGACGAGCGAATGCATGAAGTTGCGTCGCGAGGACATGGGTGCTCCGAAGTGGGAGGCATTGGGCGGAAATGCCTTGCCGGACGATACGATGATGACCGCGCCGACGCCAGCGGTGAGGTTGGGCCGCGGGCGGGACGCGGCGTCAGCCGCCCGGGTGGTACTCGCGCTCCGTATGCCCCTTTAGCTGCGACCGGTAGAAGTACACGTCCCTCAGGTCGCCCGTGCTGTAACGTCGAGCCTGATCGTTGAAGTGTGGCGACCTGGGGTCACCGCTCTCGCCGCCGGCTGTGACCGCCTTTGCGCGAACGCTGTCGCCAAACTCGACGACCGCGACAAAGCTGTTGCCGCTCGTGCCATAGATCTTCTTCGACCCGTTGTAGCTGCGCGCCGCGAACGAGGCGAGCGAGCCCCACGCGGCGGTGGTGAATGCCACCGGAATGCTCGGGCCCGCATCGGTGAATGGGTGGTCGATGTCGTCGGTGAGCCGCTGGAAGCGGTTGATGTCGCCCCATGGCGTCCGCCATGTGCCGAAGTCAGCCGTGAGCTTGTCGGACGCCGCCGCAAGCGACTGCAGCATCTGATCGGGCGAGACCCTGTTGCCCAGGGGATCCTCGGCCGACTCGCCGCCAGCGCGCCCGGTGCGCCGCTGGACATTCGATCCCCAGTACACGGCCAGCGAGGTCGGGATCGACGTCGCCGACCAGCGCAAGTCCCACGCGCGAAGCATAGCGACCTGGTCGGACAGTTTCGCCTTCATCGGATCGGTTGCAGGCAGCGCGTCCCACGCCTTGATCAGTGCGGGGATCGGCTTCTCGAACCAGGTCTGGTAGCTGTCGTATGCAGCTGCACGCAGGCCGTCGAGCGTGAAGTCTTTCCTGTCTTGGAGGACCCGGATGGCGTGCAGCCCGCGGGCGGATTCGCCGCCGGTTTCGACGTACCGGGGGTAGTCTTCGCGCTTCGGGCTGCTCGGCCCGGCCGCTGACCACGGCCAGTTGTTGCTGTTGTACAGCCATCCGCTGGCGGGATTCAGCAGGTGCGGCGTCTCCTCGACGGAGAGCACGCCGTGCCAGTCGGTGGCGGGATTGCTGCCATCCACCGGCCTGGTCCAGTCCAGCGAGGTATCGCGCTGGGGAATGAAGTTGCCGTGAAAGTATGCGATGTCGCCGTCGGCGTCGGCGAATATGGTGTTGTTCGACGAATTGGTGTGCAACTCCATCGTCTGCCGAAATGCCTTGTAGTCCCGTGCCTTGGTTCGAGTATACGACTGCGTCAGCGCCTTCACCGGCTCGTTCATCAGCGCGACACTGACCCATTTGTCGCCGACCTTGCGAACGATCGGCCCGTGCTGCGTGTAATAGACGGTGAACCGCTTCGTGGCCATCGTCGAACCGGTCGTGTACGGCACGGTGATCACCGCCTCCGTCACTGGCCGCTGCTCACTCCCGTGCTTGTAGTCGAAGTGATCGCCCTTCTTCTCCACAGTCTCGAGATACTGGTCGACCGCATCAACGCCGCTCGATGTGTGCATCCATCCGGCACGGTCGTTGAACCCCTGGTAGATGAAAAACTGGCCCCAGGTCGCGGCGCCGTAAGCATCCAGCCCCTCGTCGCTTACCATTTGCAACTCGGACCGGAAAAAGAACGACGTGTGCGGATTGATCAGCAGCAGCGCGTGGTGCCCGACGGTGTTAGACGGCGCCACCGCCATGCCGTTCGAGCCGCCGGGCTCCGGCGGGAAGCCGTCCCCGCCGGCCGGCTCTGGCGCCGCGGTCGCGTGACCGCCGCCATAAAAGGCCTGCAGCTGGGTGAGGTTGACCCGCTCGATGTCACCGCCAATGCTCCCCTCCGTAAATGAGAGCGCCATCCACGGTTCGAAATGCCTGATCACCCGCGGCGTCACCGCGGGGTGCTTGAGGAGGTAGTAGTTCAGGCCATCGGCGAACGCATTCATCAGCTGCTTCAACCACGCCGGACTCGCCGCGTACTGCGCCCTCAGCGAATCCGGGTTGATGAAGAGCTTCATCCGCAGGTCGCGGTAAATCGCGGACTCGCCCTCCGCCTCCGCCAGGCGACCCAGCGCGTTAATGTAGTTCATCTCCACGCGATTGAAATCGTCCTCGGCCTGCGCGTACACGGCGCCAAACACCGCATCGGCATCGGTCCTGCCGTACACGTGCGCGATGCCCCAGTCGTCACGGATGATGGTGATATTCCGGGCCTGTTGCTGCCAGCGCGCGACATCGCTGCGCACGGCCTGGCCGGACGCGCCGGCACTGCACACCATCGCAAGAAAGAACCCGAGCCTTTTCATGATGGACTCCCACGCGTTCAACGTCACGACGGTGATGGGGACAAATCCTGACAGCTGTGAGTATGACGCCCAGTGCGGCGAAAAGCGACTCGGTTGCACTCTGCCTCCGCTCAGGGGCACACCGGTCGTGTCATCCCGATCGCTGCTATTCTTGTGGCACCGAATGAGCGTCGGCTCCCGCGCTGGCAGCGTCATCCCCGATGTACCGACGTCAAGATCGTGCGCGGACTACCCGCAGTTCTCCGCCAGTTGAGGTCCCCATGAAGCGCGTGGCCACCCTGCTCGTCATCACGTTCGCGACGTGCCTGTCGCTCGCGGCGCAGCAGGCCACGGTCACGCGAAACGTCAATCTCCGCCCAACTCCGTCAGCCGCAGGGATGTCCAAACTCCTGCTGCAGCCGCCGGAGCCACTGACCCTCCTCGCCCCCGACCCAACCGCCGGCTACTACCACGTCCGCACGCAACAGCACGAGGACGGTTGGGTGTGGGGCCGGAACATCGCGATCGCGGCTCCGGACACGAGCAAGACGGCCGCCCCCGATTCTGCGGGCCCGCCACTGCCAGCGCCGGGGACGTTCGCGGTCGAGCACCCGTCGTGTCCGGCGGTCGGCAGCCACACCGTCAACGGCGCGATGACTCCCTACCCGGCCAACAGCGACGTCGGCCTGCGGAACATGGCCAAGCGGCACATTCCCGCTGGCGTGACTCCGGTTACGCTCGATCTTGCCACCCTGCACGCCTTACAAGAGGACATCAGCTCGAGATTTGCCGACGCGCACCATACCAAGACCGCATTTCAGCCGACCCGCGATGCCCTGCTGAATCGGCCAATGAGCGGCGGAACAGTGAGCGAGGGTGATCTGGTCCAGATCGCGGCATACCTGACCGCGGTGCGGCAGGAAGGAGCGGAGTCGGTCAACTGCGCCGGTGGCGACGGGACCGACTTTCATCTCAACATCGGCGTGAAGCACTCGACGGAGTGGCAAGGCATCGTCGTCGAAATGATCCCCCAGCTCGCGAGACCAGTCGGATGGGACATCGTTACGCTCACGGCGATCGAGGCGCAGCAGCTGCAGGTTCTCGTCGTCGGTGGCCTCACTTACGACAACGAACATTTCATCAACGATGACGCGGCAGATCCCAACAGAACCGCGCCGAAGCGGATGTCGCTCTGGGAAATCCACCCGATCACGGCGTTCTACGTCTGCGAGATTGCGAGCTGCAGTCCGACCAATCACGACGAATGGACGACGCTGACTACCTGGGCGAAAGCGCATTCGCCATAATGGTGATCGACGTACCCGTTCGATGTTCAGCCCGACGGATCACGCTGATCGGTGGCAGGCGAACTACTGGGAGCCGCTGACGAAATACCTGGCGTAGTCAGGGCGCTCGCCGCGGACCGCGCTACGACTTCTCGTTCACGAGCTGACACCGGAGCGACGTGGCACGACCAGGCGGGCGCTGAGAATCTGCACCGCCTCGCCGTGTTGGTTCCGGGTTTCGCTTCGGAGTGTGACGGTCCCGCGGTCCGGAGGCGACCTGGAAAGGCGAATGTCGGTGATCTCGCTGTACACCTGCAGCGTGTCGCCGGGGCGCGTCGCCAGCGGCCACGTGAGCTCGCCGCCGCCGCCAATCATGCCGCCGGCGAGCTGCAACTCGCCTTGCACGAGCAGCCGCATGGTGATGGCGCCCGTGTGCCAGCCGCTCGCCACGAGACCCTGAAAGAACGAGTCTGCCGCCGCCCGGACGTCGACGTGAAACGGTTGCGGATCGAATTCGCGGGCGAAACGGATGATTTCGGCCTCGGTCACGGTGTGCGAGCCGGAGACGAATTGCTGGCCGACGTGCAGGTCGTCGAGGTAGGCGGTGGTCATTCTGCAAGCATAACGCCGTGGTTGTGATGCCGAGCGATTTGACACCCCCGCCTTGCGCCCGCTGCGCGCGGGTCGTAGCTTCGCCGGACTGCACCGGTACCAAGCCCGGACCACTGCTCGCAGCGCTGGGGCGGAAGGGATCTTCCTGCCGGCGCCGCACAGCTCATCACCGTGAGGGGATCATGCGATACGCCGTGCCCACACCAATCCTGACATCGCTCCTGGCCTCGATCCTGTTCGTACCGGCGTTGGCGTCGCGCGCTGCGGCCCAGGGCGGGGGTGCTGAAGTGCTCACCAACGAATCCATCGTGCAGATGGTTGCGGGCAAGGTGCCGAAGGACCTGATCGTGACGAAAGTGCGCACCACCAAGTCGACCTTCGACATCACGCCATCCGGCCTCATCAGCCTGAATGTCAACAAGGTGCCCACCGATATCATCAAGATGATGATGTCATCGGTGGGAAGCAGCGTGGGTTCGGGGAGCAGGGAAACGCTCAACAATGACGCCGTCATCAAGATGGTCAACGGCCAGCTTCCGAAGGACATCATTGTAACGAAGATCCAGATGTCGAAGCCTGATTACGATCTCACCACCAATGGCATCATCAGTCTGAACCAGAACAAGGTCTCGCAGGACGTCGTCAAGGCGATGATGGCGGCAAGCTCCGGGACGACGCCGACGGGCGCTCCGGCGGGTCGGCGGGGCGGAGGTCCACCCGCGTAGCTGGGAGTTGGGACGCGGGAGCTATCCCACCGCGTCCTTTCCGATCACCATCCAATCCTCCGCGCCGTGTCCGGCGGCGATCCAGCGATCCATCGCCGCCGCGATCGCGGGCATCACCGCCAGCGTCGCGCCGTTCGACGCAGCCGACTCGATCATCAGCCTGGTGTCCTTGCGCGCCATCGCGAGCGTCCACGATGGCTCGGCGAACTGCGCTTCGCGCATGCGCGCGGCGCGCGCGGGAACCATGGTGCCTGGATTGAACCACTCGAAGACCCGTGACACCTGTGCCGGCGGCACGCCGAGCGACTTGGCCAGCATGAACATGTCGGCAACGCCGGCGGTCGTGGCGATGAGGAAAAGATTCCCCAGCAGCTTGACCGACGCCGCGCGCGCCGGATCGTCCCCCAGGTAGACGAGCGTACCCGTCATCTTCTCCAAGGCCGGTGCCACGGTGTCGAACTGCGCCCGGTCCCCGGAGGCGAGCATGGTACCGGTGCCGGCGAGCGCATTCTGCGGGCCCATGAACACGGGCGCGTGCTGGAACACAAAGCCGCGGTCAATCCAGCGCCGGACCCGTTCCGCCGTCGGCGCGGGCGCGGTCGTGGTATGGTCGACGATGGTGGTGCCGGGCGAGAGTCCGGCCTGGGCCTGGGCCAGCACGCTATCCACGATCGCGTCGTCGACCAGCGCCAGGTGAACGCGGGCAGCTCCGCGCACCGCTTCGCTCGCCGTCTCGAACGGCGTGGCGCCGACCTCGGAGAGCGCGCGCGCCTTGTCGGGCGAGCGGTTCCAGACGTGAACCTCTTCGCCGCGACGGCGGAAGGCGCGGACAAAGCCGGCGCCGAGGAGACCGGTTCCGAGAAAGGCGATCATCGCTACTGACTCGCGATCTGGTACTGCTCGAGCTTGCCGTCGGGCAGCGTGAACGTCGAGAGCGATACCGTCTTCAGGCCGGCCCGGATGCGGAACGCGCGGAATGTCATGCCACCGCGCAGTGACTGCCGCGTCTGCACAACGTCGGCCGGCGGGCCAAGCGGCCCCAGGCTCGATGCGAAGTCGGCGAGCGCCTGGTCGCCAAAGTACGCATTGGCGTTGCCGGTGAACAGCGATCGATCGATGGTCCCGTGCTGCAATCCTTCGAAAATGCTCCGCGCCTGGGCCACGGCCTTTTCGGTGTCGCGGTCAGTGGCGCTGAACAGCGCGTCGGCGATCCGGCCGGCGATCTGGCCCGAGGCGCCAGTGGCATCGAGATTAGTGAACACGACCACGGCCGTGTGATCGTCCGGGTAGATGCTGTTCTGCGTGGTGAACCCGGAAACCTCTCCGCCATGCGAAATCAATCGGTGGCCGTTGGACATGCTGACATCGACGCCGAGGCCGTAGCCGGTGCCGGTGCCGTTCCTGAGGACCATCTCGGTCTGTTGCGCCTGATAGGACGCCGGTTTGAGTATCGCCTGGTCGATCACGGCAATGTCCCACCGCGCCAGGTCGCTGGCGGTCATCGCCAGCTCGCCCGCGGCGAATAGCCAGCCGCGGCCCTCCTTGGGGGCGACGCGCAACGGTCCGAGCGCATAGCGCAGGTAGCGCTCCGGATCGGTTGGCCCGAGGGCGGCCTCGTCGGTGATCATCACCGATTCCATGTGCAATGGTGCGAACACTTCCTTGCGCAGGAATTCCACCAGCGACATCCCGCTCGCCTTTTCGACGATCAGGCCGGCAATGACATAGTTGGTGTTGCTGTACTGCCACCTGGTGCCAGGATCGAAGTCGAGTGGCTTCCTGGCCCATTCGTCGATGATCGCCCTTGAGGTAGTGGGCTTGAGCATCGGCGGCATGACGTAGTCCTGCGGCCAGTAATCCTGATAACCGGAGGTCATCGACAGGATCTGACGCACGGTGACTTCGTTCGCGCGGGTGAGGTCGGGGAGCCACCGGGCGATCTTGTCGTCGAGCGACAGCTTGCCGCGCTGGGCCAGCAGCAGAATCGCCGTGGCGGTGAACTGCTTGCTGACCGACCCGATGCTGTAGCGCATCGACGGCGTTGCCGGCATCGCTGGGTCGAGCCGCGCCGATCCATAGGCGTGTGCGAAGACGATCTTGCCGTCGCGCACGATGGCAACGGAGGCACTCGGCGCGCCGGTGCGCGCGAGAACGTCGCGGGCGGCGGTGTCGATCCGCGCCTGCATCGCGTCGGGGAGCGTAGTCTGGGCGCCGGCGCAGGGCGTGCGGGCGGCGACCGCGAGCAGAGCGATGCCGGTCAGGAACAGGCGGCGGGTGGTGGTGTGCATCGATTCTCCGTTGCGGGGATCGACCACTATTCTAGCCCCAGGCGGCCGCCGTGGATACCGGCGCGAACCGCTACCTCGCCATCCAGTACGACACCTTGATCAGAAACGTGTTATCGGCGCGCAGGTCGAACAGGCCACGGAAGTCGCCGCCGAGGCCGGTCGGCCCGATGACCGGCTGGAAATCGTTGCGCCCCTGCGTCCAGACGACGAAGAGCGTCGAGCCACGGCGGTACTCCCAGCGGACCACCAGGTTGGAGTTGAATTGCCTTGAGTCCAGGCCGCCGATATGGTTGCTGACGCCGGTGTCGGCGTAAGCTCGGTACCGATCAGAGTACTGCGCGGCGCCCGGGTCGTTCAACTCGCGCAGATTCGAGTACGTCCCCCGGCTGACGAACGGCTGCAGGTGCCATTGCACCGACAGCGCTGGCGTGACGGTGTAGGCCAGGTCGGCCGTGAGCGACACCGTTTGCTGGTTCAGGTGCGCAAACGTGTAGTGCGCGGCACCGGCCTGATCGGTGAAGGCGCCAAACCACTGATCGTCGGTGTGATAGGTCGTGGCATTGATGCCCAGCGTGGCCGCAAGTCGCGTCGAGGCGTTGATGGTGAGCTGCGGATTGACGTTCAACGACGTGCTTCGGCCACCGCTTCCGGCAAAGTAGTTGACCCACACCGCCGGAATGATCCGGTGCCGGTCGTCGCCCTGAATTCCGGCCCACGGCGAGATGTAGGGATCCTGTCGGAGCGCCGGACCGCCGCGAGCGCAGCGATCGCACCAGGTGGTTCCGAGCTGTCCGATCGTGCTGCCCGCGTGCAACCACCATCGGTTGTGGAACTGGGTATGGAGGTTGGTGTTCGCGGCACGTTCGGTCGGCAGCCCCGCGGCAGACCAGTATTGCCACCAGTTGAAGTTCCAGCGGAGTGACTGGAACACGGCGTTCGGGTGATTGAACGAGAGGCCGAACCAGTTGTTCCAGCTCTGCTGGTCGGCTTGGCGCAGGTAGCCCAGGTCGTTGATCTCGAACCCGGGGGAACGACGGAGGTAACTCGTCTCGAACTGGGTGTGGACGCCGCCGATCTTGCCGAACTTGATCTCTTCTGCGTCGCCGCTAAGCGAAGTGCGTGTCGAATCGAAGGTGAGTGGACCGTCGGGCCGCTGGTAGAGATGGACGGGATCACGTTGCGTCGCGGCAATGGCGGAAGCGCTCCCCACCACGCGCGACAGGTCGAGTGAGCCCGAGATCTGGTAGCGGCGTCCGAGGAGCTGGTGCCGGAATTCGACCGCACCGACGTATGCCTGGCTTGGCAGCACCGGAGCGGTCCACGAATCGAGGTCGCGGTTGACGCTGGTGAACATCAGTCCGACACCGCTTGCGCCGGCGGCGAAATCCTGGGTCGCGCGCAGCACGGCGTAATTGGTGGCGGGCTCGATCGTCGCGTTGGGAGCGCCGACCTCGCGCTGCGTGACCGCGTCGATGACGCCGATGGCGAGTCCGCCGGTGAGACGACCGGTGAGTTTGCCTGCCCCGATAATCGTGGTCGTGGTGGGCGAATTGTCGTCACCGTACTGGCCGCCGAGCTGCGGCGCGCGGCCGATGCGGCGCGAATAGAAGAGTTGCTCGTTGTTGCAGTTGACGGCGCTGCAGTCGACGGCGAACTGGAAGAGGCCGTTTCCTTCCAGAAAGAACGGGCGGTGTTCCGGGAAGAACGTCTCGAACGCGGTGAGGTTGACCACTGCGGGATCGGCCTCGACCTGACCGAAGTCGGGGTTCACCGTCCCGGTAAACGTGAGATTGGGTGCCACGGCCACCTTGAGGTCCGCACCGGCAGAGACGCGCTGGCCGCGCTCGAAGCCGGTGGTGGTGGGAACCGACATGTTCTTGGTGACGAAATACGGCGCGATCTCGGTACGTTGCGGCGGGGCCAGGTTGTCGAGCCCGGTGAGTTCGCCAAGCTGCGACGCGATCCCAGGGCGCGAGACGCGATAGAGCGGCCAGCTCGACTGTTCCGTTGTCCGTTCCACCGTCCGCGCGACGGCGAAACCGAATGTGTTGCTCTTCGACGTGCGGTAGCGCAGCTGCGAGAGGGGAATCCGGAATTCCGCCGTCCAGCCGAGCGAGTCGATCCTGGTGGCCACGTCCCAGATGCCGTCCCACGCGATGTCTTCGTTGGCATCCTGCGAGACGGCGTAGTCGATCTTGACCCCGACGGGATTCACGCTGAATTCGAACCCGTTCCTGCGATCGTTATACGAATCGACGAATACGGTGATCAAGTCGGACGGCGTCTGGACGTCACGCCGAGCGAGGAGTCCGACGATGCTGTCGGGGTGCGGATCGAACGCGCGAACGAAGACGTAGAGATTGGTGGCGTCAAAGGCGACCTTCGCATCGGTTGGGAACTTTGGCTCGCCGTCTTCGACCGGACGGTACACCCGGAAATGCGTCATTGCTGGTGCGGCTTGCCAGACGGAATCGTCGTCGCGGCCGTCGATGACCGGAGGCCGTGCGGCGCGCGTCGCGGTGACAGTCGGCGGACTCACCGCGTGCCCACCGGTGCCAGTCGTCGCCGGGCGTGCCGAGCGGGGCCCCTGGGCGATGGCGGCGGGTGGCGTCAGCACGAGTCCCACGCCAAGAAAGAAGACAGGGCCGGTGAACCGCGTGCCGCGGCTCATCTGTTCCTGGGTCTGGCAGGCATCGAACTATTGGATGGAGCGGGCGCGGAAAAGGTTGCGCGGTGATCCGGCGTGCGTTCCTCGCTCGTGATCCAGGTGCCGGCGGGGGGGTCTGACTCCTAAGCCGACCGACGCTAGCCGCGCACCCGAAACGAATACGTTCCCGACCCCACGTCCAACGTCACGTCGTTGCCGCGCTGCTGCACCGATCGCACGCCTGGCACCTGGCGCAACGGCAAGCCGGATTCGGTTGCGTTGTCCGCGTTCGCATTCCAGAGCGTGACCGACGCCGACGTGTTGGCGGGAACCGTAACGTCGAGGACGAACGCAGTGCCGTCGAGGTACCACGCGGTCGCGAGCTTGCCATACCCGGTTTCGAGCACCGTGTGAGCCCTCGTCAATCCGCCACCCGGCCGGGGTGCTATGATCGTGTGCTTGTAACCGGGTGCCTCCGGATCGACGTCGATCCCGCCGATGACGCGATACATCCAGTCACCTATCGCCCCGAAGGCGTAGTGATTGAATGAGTTCATCGACACATCCTCGAACGAACCATCCGGGCGGATACCGTCCCAGCGCTCCCACATCGTGGTGGCGCCGCGCGTGATCGGGTACAACCAGGACGGATAGGTGCGCTGCATCAGCAGCGCGTATGCGGCGTCCACGTGCCCGTTGCGCGACAGCGCGTGGGTCAGCTCCGGCGTGCCAAGAAAGCCGGTGGTGAGGTGCCCGTCGTGCGCGCGGATGTCATCAACCAGCCGTTGGGCAGCGCCAGCCATCTCGGCGTCGGTCAGAAGGCCGAAGTTGAGCGCAAGTGCATAGGCCGTCTGGGTGTTCTCGCTCACCCGCCCGTTCGGCGAGACGAACTCGCGCTGGAACGCGTCGCGCACCTGGTTGAAGAGCGTCCGGTACTCTCGCGCGTCGTCCTGGCGCCCGAGCACTGCCGCCGCGCGCGCCACGAGGTCGGCGGAGTGCGCCATATAGGCCGTCGCGATGAAATCCTTGCCGGTCGTCGCCCCCGGATACGAGGCGTCGTCGCTGTGCAGGGCGAGCCAGTCGCCAAAGCCCCCCGTCCTCCAGATCAGTGTGGGGCCCGCGCGGCGCCGGGCGTAGTCCACCCACCGCCGCATGCTCTCGAATTGGCGCTCGAGCGCACCGCGATCGCCATACATGAGGTACATCGTCCACGGCACCACCGTCGACGCGTCAGACCAGCCGGCCGTCGACGCAAGGCGCATGGAATCGCCGCCCAGCGGATTGGGAATCACCCAGGGGACGCTGCCGCCGGGATACTGATCGGCGGCGAGATCGGCGAGCCACTTCGCGAAGAAGCCCGACACATTCATGTTGAAGCTGGCGGTGCGCGCAAAGACCTGCGCGTCGCCGGTCCAGCCGAGGCGTTCGTCGCGCTGCGGACAGTCGGTGGGGACATCGAGGAAGTTGCCGCGCTGGCCCCAGACGATGTTCTGCTGCAACCGGTTGATCATCGTGTCCGACGTCTCGAACGCCCCCGTCTCGGCCAAGTCAGTATGCACTACGATGCCGGTGATCGTTTCGAGCGTTGGCGGAGTGCTTAGTCCCGCAACGGAGACGTAGCGGAAGCCGTGATAGGTGAAATGCGGCTCGTACACTTCGTCGCCGTCGCCCTTGAGGATGTAGCGGTCAGTCTGGTCCGCAGCACGGAGGTTTGCGGTGTAGAGGTTACCGGCCGTGTCGAGCACTTCGCCGTGACGCAGGGTGATGGTGGTACCAGCGCGCCCTCGTACGCGCAGGCGCACCCAGCCGGTGATGTTCTGGCCCAGGTCGAACAAGGTCTCGCTCGACGGGGACTTGAGGATGGCCACCGGCTTCACGATCTGGGTGCGACGCACCGGCTCCGATACCGGAGCCACGAGTGCTGCCGTCGTGGCCTGGGCGAGCGCGACCGGTTGCCAGTCGCGGTCGTTGTAGGGAGCGGTCGACCAGCCGGCACGTTCCAGGCGCGCGTCGTACGTCTCGCCGCGATAGATATCGGCGAAGCGGATCGGGCCGGTGGCCGTCTTCCACGCACCATCGGACGTGACGCGCACGGTGCGACCATCGGCGTAGTGGATCTCCAGCTGCATCAGCAATGCGACGGTAGTGCCGTAGTCGTTCTTGCGACCGTCGAAGCCGAGATAGCCACGATACCAACCGTCGCCGAGGATGACGCCGATGGCGTTCCCGCCGGGGACGAGATCGCTGGTGACGTCGTAGGTCTGGTATTGCAGACGCGTGTGATAGCTGGTCCAGCCTGGGGTGAACAGGTCGTCGCCGATGCGGTGGCCGTTGAGATGCAGTTCGTACAGACCGCGACTCGTGATGTAAATCCGCGCAGAGAGAACCCTTCCCTTCACATCGAAGCCGCGACGGAACATCGGCGCGGGCGCGCCGGCCGAGTCGTGGGCGGAAGCCGGTGGACCAATCCACTGCGACGTCCAGTCGCTGCGGTCGAGGAGCCCGGTTTCCCAGAAGGCGGCGTTGCTCCATGGCGAGGTATGTCCGCGAGCATCCCAGACGCGCACATGCCAGTAGTAACGGATGCGCGAGCGAAGCTGCGGGCCGCCGTATGGCTGAAAGAGCGACGCGTCCGTGGGGACCTTGCCGGAGTCCCAGAAGACGTGGCGACCGGTGCGGAAGTCGTTCGAATCGGTGGTGACCTGAACCTGGTACGCCGCCTGGACCGTGTTGCGCTCGCTGCTCTCGAGTCGCCAGCTGAGGCGCGGGTGGACGGCGTCGGTGCCGACGGGATTGACGCGGTACTCGACGCGCAGGCCGGTCGCGGTGAGCGGAGTCCTGGTCTGGGCCTGAGCGGTCAGCGGTGTCGCAAGGCAAGCCGCGAGACCGACGCCACGAAGCGTGTTCATGCGCATCCCCCACCCATTTCTGCCAAAGGCGGCGTCGTTGAGGTAATTGTGCTAAGGCTCGTCTCGAAAGAACTGTTCCGACCAACGAATGAGCTGGGCCTTTCCGCTGACGCCCAAGCGTCGCCCGAGCATGTCGATATGATACTCAACCGTCTTGGTGGATATCCGCAAGCGTCCGGCGATGTTGCGATACGTCAGCCCCTGCCTGAGCAATCCGAGAATGCTGCGTTGACGGTCCGATAGCGTCACGCCGGTCGCCCCGGGAAGCGCAGCAGCGCCGCCCGCACCACGCACTTGCATGAGTGGCGTGAGATAGGTGCGCCCGGCGACCGCCTCGTCGATTGCGACCCGCAGCTCGGACGCCGCCGATTCCTTGACCACATAGGCCACCGCACCTGCGCGTAACGCGGCGTCCGCCAGCACCGGCTCCAAAAATGCCGTGAGAATCACGAACTTCGTGGCGGGATAGCGGTCCACGAGACCCGCCAGTATGGTCAGCGCACTGGTCTTCCCGAATTCAAGGTCGAGCAGCACCACATCCGGGGACTTGACGGCGATCTCCCCGTCCAGGCGAGCGAGGTTCGTGACGGTGCCGACGACCTGGAACCACCGGGCGAGCGAGGCGGCGAGCGCCTCGGCCACCACAGCGTGATCATCCGCAACCAGGACTGCCGCGCGGCGCCTCAGGGTGGGGCCTTCAAGCGAGGCAGGGTCGCGATGACGCGGGTACCGGACCCGGGCGAACCTTCCACCTCCAACACGCCACCGAGGATGGCCAGGCGTTCACGCATCGAACTAATGCCGATCCCGGGACCCGTGTCGACGTGGCGGCGATCGAAGCCCTTCCCGTCATCTTCGATGACCAAACGCGTGTGGCGCGGCTCGCAGCTCAACTGCATCCGCGCGCGGTCAATGCCGGCGTGCCGAGCAACGTTGCCAAGGGCCTCCTGCGCCACACGGTAGAACGCGAGTCGCTCGCCCGGCGACAACTGATCAGGCACCGCCGGACCGGCGTATTGCACGAACATACTCTCCCGCTGAGCGAAAGATGCACTCAGCTCGGCGAGTGCTGGACCGAGCCCGACATGGTCGACGATCGACGGATGGATGCCGCGGGCCAGGCCGCGCAAGTCGTTCACCAACCGATCCAGCTCGTCAGCGACGGGCAGCGCGACTGCGGCATCACTCGCACGCAGTCGCGTAGCGCAGGCGATGAGTCTCTGTACACTGTCATCGTGGAGTTCCCGCGCGATCGCGGCGCGTTCCTCATCCTGCGCGGTCAGGAGACGTCCACCGAGGTGTTGGCGGGTGCGGAGGTAGCGCCGCTGCTGTCGAATCGTGGATCCCACCAGCACGACCAGAAGCAGCGCCGCAATGACGACGAATGTGACGACGATGAGCGTGATCGCGAGCTGTTTGTCGACGGTCGATATCACGTGGAGTGCTCCAGTGAAGGAGCAACGCGAACGAGCAACGCGCTGATCAATACCAGTGACGCAAGGGCGCTGACGCCGTTGGACATGGCATAGTAGAGTATGCCGCGCTGGGGGAGGTCGTTGCTCCACAGCTGCGCGACGAGCGTTCGGAAGGCTTCAGGTACGGCGTAAGCACTCAAGCCGACGCCGATCAGGAACCCCGGATCGCCGAGTAGATCGCGCCGGCCCAACGATACTCGTCGGAACACCGTCATCACCGCGGCGCCAAGCACCACGAGTGCATGCAGCGGCGCCGAGTAAGTGGAGTACTGGTCGATGGGTTCGATCGTTGCGACCAGGATGAGCCAGGCAATCACGTACCCCGCCATTAGCCATCGGAGAACCACGGCGCGTTGGCGGCTGTGTTGGTACGCGGCCAACGCTTCGACCGCGAGCACGACACAGGTGACGAACCACAATCGGGCAACGGGCTGGGCGTTGTGCCAACGGCGCGAGGCGATGAGTGCCGCGATGTCGAACACGGCGCTGGCGCCGAGCCAGGTGGCAATGACGCGTTGGCCCCGGGCGAGCCGGGGCCAACGGGCGATGCCGACACCAAGGCCGCCCAGCTCGACTGCCAGGTCGCCGTATCCCGCCAGCCAGTCCCACGCCGGCAGTGTCAAGGAGGCGTGTTGAGGGGGCCGGGGTTCCCGCATGACGGCGGGCACATCACGGGATTCTGTGAAGTGCCGCCGCCGGAGTCGCCAGTCCTGGCCGATTGCGGCGGAATCATGTCGTTGCCGTCGGCGTCGGTGCCCACGAGCACGAAGGTCCACAGGCTGCCGTCCTTCGCGTGCGCCGGATCGCTCGGATCGTGGAGGCCGAGGTAGATGCGGATGCCCTCGCAACCGGGCTGCGACAGCAGGTTGTCGAGGGCGACGCGGTCGAAACGGCCGCCGTTGATGCTGCTCAGGGGGCGGTTCCTGCGCCAGCGCATGGTCAGCGCGGCGGCGTCCTGGACCGGGATGGCGTGCGGATCGGTGCTCATGCGGAAGCTCCTGTTCGCGGTGTGAGGGGTTGTGGACTACCGCACGTTACGAACTGGACGATGACTAGGGAACTAGGGAAAACCCTAGGGGGTGAAACCTAGGTGAAATCCCAGTTCCCCGGGATGAACGGTGGGCAGTAGCGTGTGGGACGGCCAGTCTACGCGGCGCGGTTCTCGTCCACCCACAGCGTGCCCACCTGTCCCGGTTCGCCCTCGACCGGGGTGGGTGTGGGGGGCCACTAACTGGCGAGCGATGAGAAGCCCCGCCGACAATTGCGCCTTCCCCACCCGCGCCGCACCTTTCCGCCGCACCCCCTTCGGCCGCGCCCAATCGCGGCCTGTCCGCACCACGAGGTTCCCATGTCCCCCGCGACCCAACGCGTGGTCCCGCTCGCGTGCACCGCGTCAGCCGCACTCGTTGCCCTCGCCGCAGTCACCACGCCGGGCCGAGCGCAGGACTCCACCATTGGCAGGAAGTACCCGACGCCCACCATCGAGGCGAAGACTGCCGGGATGCAGAAGCTCCCCGGCTACTTCCCGCTCTACTGGGACGCCGACGCCGGCACTCTCTACCTGGAGATCCCGCGCCTGGACACCGAGGTGCTCCACATGGCGGGCCTCGCCAGCGGCCTCGGTTCCAACGACATCGGCCTCGATCGGGCCACGGTCACGGCATCCCGCATCGTGCGCTTCGAACGGGTGGGACAGAAGGTGTTGATGGTGCAGCCCAATTACGGCTACCGCTCCTCAAGCAACAACCCGGCCGAAATCGCCGGCGTGCGCGACGCCTTCGCCCGCTCCGTGCTCTGGGGCTTCCCGCTAGTTGCAGCAAGCGATAGTGGCAGACGGGTGCTGGTGGAGATGAACGACTTCCTCCTCCACGACTCCGACAACCTCGGGCAGCGCCTCACACCTGGGAGCTACAAGCTCGACCCGACGCGCAGCACCATCGCGATGGCGATGACGCAGAATTTTCCCAAGAACACCGAAATGGAAGCCGAGCTCACTTTCGTGCTCCAACCGGGAGTTGGGGGGCGTAGCGGTGGTGGCGGGTACTTCGAGGGCGTGGGTGACGTGGCCGCGACCGCGCAGGCGGCGTCACTCCGGATTCACCAGTCGTTCGTGGAACTCCCCGACACCGCCGGATTCACGCCGCGTGCGTTCGATCCGCGTTCCGGCTTCGGCGAGTTCGCGTATCGCGACTACTCTGCTCCACTGGGCCAGCCGATGACGATTCGCTATATCCCCCGTCACCGGCTGAAGAAGGTCGATCCCACCGCATCGATGAGTGACCCGGTCAAGCCGATCGTCTACTATCTCGACCCCGGGACCCCCGAGCCGATCCGCTCGGCGCTGTTCGACGGTGCGCGCTGGTGGAACCAGGCGTTCGAAGCCGCAGGTTACCGCAATGCGTTCCGCGTGGAGCTGCTCCCGACGGGAGCGTCGCCGCTTGACATCCGCTACAACATGATCAACTGGGTGCACCGTTCCACTCGTGGCTGGAGTTACGGCGGGGGCGTGGTCGACCCGCGCACCGGAGAGATACTCAAGGGTGTGGTCACCTTGGGTTCACTGCGCCTGCAACAGGACTGGATGATCGCTGAGGGGCTGCTGCAACCGTACAAGAACGGAGACGAGCAGGTCCCGGAAATCCAGGCCTGGTCGCTGCAGCGCCTGCGCCAGCTCGCGGCGCACGAGGTGGGTCACAGCCTTGGGTTCGATCACAACTACTACGACAGCGACTCGGGTCGCATCAGCGTGATGGACTACCCATCACCACTGGTCACTCTCAAGGCGGATGGGACCCTCGACGCGTCGCAGGTATACGCTGACGGGATTGGTGCCTGGGACAAGGTCGCGATCGCCTACGGCTACCAGGACTTCCCGCGGGGTACCAATGAAGCGCAGGCACTCCGCAACATCCTCGATCGCGCCTGGGACCACGATCTCCGCTTTCTCACCAACCAGGACACCGACGTCAATCCGCGCGCCGACCAGTGGTCCAATGGGACGAACGCCGCGACAGAACTCGATCGGATGATGGCGGTGCGTCGCGTGGCGCTCGCCACCTTCGGCGCCAACGCCATCACGCTCGGCACGCCGATGGCGCAGATCGAGGAGACGCTGGTGCCGCTCTACCTGCACCACCGGTACCAAGTCGAAGCCGCTGCGAGCGTGCTCGGCGGAATTCACTATACCTACACCATCCGCGGCGACGGACGCCAGGCGTTCCGCCGAGCGTCGGGACCGGAACAGCGCGCTGCCCTCGCCGCGCTGATGCGCACGCTGGCGCCGTCAGCCCTCGCGCTATCCGACACGCTCCTCAAGCTGATTCCGCCGCGCCTGTATGGATACGGCATGACCCGGGAACTCTTTCCCCGTAATACCGGGCTGGCATTCGACGCGGTGACTCCGGCGGTGGTGGCAGCACAGCACGTGGCGGGAAACATCCTCGCGCCGGAGCGCGCGGCGCGGATGGTGGAGCAGCACGCGCTTGATCCTGGGCTCCCCGGGCTCGACGAGGTGATCGATACGCTCATCGGTACCGCGTTCAACGCCTCGGCGCGCACGCCGTACCAGGGGGAAATCAAGCGCGCAATCGAGCGCGTCGTGATCGATCAGCTGATGGACCTCGCGGGCAACGCCGCGATGCCCGAGGTGCGGGCCCTCGCCACCTGGGCCCTGCAGCGTCGCGCCGCGATACTCGCGCAACAAGTGTTTGTGGGTGACCTGGCCACCCAGGCCAGCACGGTACTGCTTTCGAGCGATATCCGGCGCTTCCTCACGCGTCCCGCGATACCGGTGACCCGTGCCGTGTCAGTGGACATTCCACCAGGTGCTCCGATCGGTGAGCCGGCAATGGAGTGGCTCCGACTGGTGCCGCCGCCGTGTTCGTGGGACTTGGGGTACTGGCAGTAACAGCCTGTCGCCGCCGTGGGCAGGAGTCTCCGAAGGGTCGCCGCCGTCGCCGCGTTGGCCGAGTTGCGGGGTGGCGGCGCGAGCGTGACATTGCACCGTTGCGGCGGACAAAGAACGAAGGACGCCCGCGATGTTCCTAGCCACTACGGGGCCCGTGAATGACCAAGGAGTTGCACGGCAGCACGATGACAGCCAAGGTCGGCGTCGCACTCTTGCTTGCCTTCCCCGCAGGCATGACGGCGCAACGTCCGAGCGCCGTCGTCACGCCCGCCGCCATGCGTACGCTCGCGCATTCGTATTACGAGTGGCGGGACTCGGTCTATCCGGTGAACTCGAGCTCTCAGGGGAAGCATCGCTGGGACGACAGGCTCGCGGACTACCGCATGCCGGCGGTGACGCAGCGCCGACAGCACGTGGCAGCGTTGCTCACGCACGTGCGTGCGATTGATACCGACGGATGGGGCAAGGACGACCGGATCGACAAGGTGCTGTTCCAGGCGCAGCTCGAGGGCGCAGCGTTCTTCCCCCGGGTCATGCAGCCCGAGGAGAGCGATCCGCAGACGTATGTGAACGAGGCGTCGAATGGAGTCTTCAGCCTGATCCAGAAAGAGTACGCGCCGCATCGCATGCGAGCGATGGCGGCGGCGGCTCGGCTCGAGACGGTGCCCGGAATGCTGCAGCACGCGCGGGCGAATCTCGTCCATCCGGTCAGACTCTACGCGCAACTGGCGATCGATGCGGTTCGCTCCGGCGACGATTTGTATACCAAGAGTCTCATGGTCCTCGCCGACAGTCTCGGCGACCAGGAACGCGCCCGGCTGGTGAAGGCGCGCGACGACGCGGTCAAGGCGTTGCATTCGTTTGCCGACTGGCTCGACGCGCGGTTACGCAGCATGCCCGACTGGACGCCGATGGGCGAGACGGAGTACAACTACCTCCTGCATCGCGTGTTGCTGCTGCCGTTCGACGCGACGCACGTCGCGACGCTCGGTGAGGTGGAGCTGGCGCGCTATCGAGCACTCGAGGCGATGCTGAAGAATCCGAACTACGCGTCACCCGACCCGGCGCGTGCCGCGCGCATCCCGGCCGACCAAGCGGAATTTCTCAAGGCGTACGAAGCGCGACTCAAGGAGATCACTGACTTCTTGCGGGCGAACAACCTGATCACAATCCCGTCGTACATCGGCCAATTCCAGATCCGGCAGCTCCCCGAAGCGTTCAAACCGACCAACCCCGGGGGATTCATGAATCCCCCGGGGATCTACGACGACGATCCGACGGGTTTCTATTTCATTCCGACGTACGATCCCAAGAGCGGGAACTTCTATATTCGCGCGGCGATCGAAGATCCCCGCCCGATCCTGGGGCACGAAGCCATTCCCGGGCATTTCCTGCAACTCTCGATCGCGAATCATCTGCAGGACGAGATTCGCCGGCAACACGGCGACAACACGTTCGTCGAGGGATGGGCGCTGTACGGTGAAGAAATGCTGATGCGCGAGGGACTGTATCCCGACCAATCACCTTCGCAGGGACAGGTACTGCGACTCGCACGGTATCGCGCCGCGCGCATCGGCGTCGACGTCAACCTGCAGACGGGGCGATGGACCTTTCCGCAGGCGGTGGACTACTTCATCGACGGGGGTGGTCTCGACCGGGAAGCGGCGACGGGTGAAGCCGCCGGCGCAGCGGCGAGTCCATCGCAGAAGATCGGCTACATGGTCGGCAAGTGGCAGATCATGCGGCTGCTGGGCCGCTATCGCGACGCGCAAGGTGCCAGCTTCAGGCTCGGCGCGTTCCACGATCAGCTGATCAGCTACGGCAGCCTGCCGGTTTCGGTCATCGAGTGGCTGATGTTCGACGATGAAGCATCAATCAAGAAGGCGTTGGGCAAGTGATCACGCGTCTCCCTCGCGTCATGCTCGCTGCGATTGCGTTGATGCTGGCGCACGTTCCGCCGCTCCTCGCGGTGGTGCAGATGCCGCGCCCCGCCGACCTGCGATCGGCCATGGCCCTGATCGAACGAGTCGTGCCGGGACATTCCCGGGACTTCGAAGTCGGCGCTCTTCCTGACAGCAACGGCCTGGATGTCTTCGAGGTGGAAAACCGCGATGGGAAGATCGTGCTGCGCGGAACGACGGGCGTCGCGATCGCCTCCGCGCTCAATTGGTATCTCGAACATGTTGCCGGCGTGAATGTCTCGCTGCCGCTCAAGCCTGTTCAACTCAGCAGGCCGCTTCCCGCGGTGCCGAGCAAGGTCCGCGTCACGACTCCGTATCGCATCCGCTACTTCTTCAATTATTGCACCTTCTCCTACTCGATGGCGTGGTGGGACTGGGAAGCATGGCAACGCATGATCGACTGGATGGCGCTCAAGGGGATCAACACCCCACTCGCCGTCACGGGACAAGAAGGTACCTGGCGACTCGTGCTTCACGACATCGGCTTCAGCGACAAGCAGATCGCCGACTTTCTCGTCGGGCCCGCCTACCTCCCTTGGGGCTGGATGGGGAACATCGACGGGCTCGGTGGGCCGCTGCCCGACACGTGGATCGACAGTCACATCGCGCTCGAGCGCGAGATTCTCGCGCGCGAGCGATCGCTGGGAATGACCCCGGTGCTGCAGGGCTTTACCGGGCACGTGCCCGAGTCGATCAAACAGGTGTTCCCCACCGCCATTATCCATCAGACCGGCGACTGGTCGGCTGGCTTTCATGGCACCTGGTTCCTCGATCCACTCGACCCGCTCTTCCAGCGCGTCGGGCGCCGGTTCATCGAGCGGCAAACGGAACTCTTCGGCACCGACCATCTCTACGCGGCCGATCCGTTCAACGAGATCGATCCGCCGTCGAACGATTCGACGTTCCTTGCCGGGATGGGGCGCGCGGTCTTTCAATCGATGCGGTCGGCCGACCCCGACGCCACGTGGGTGCTGCAGGGATGGTTTCTCTATTACCAGGCGAAGTTCTGGCAGGAGCCGCAGGCACGCGCGCTGCTCGGCGCAGTTCCCGACGATCGGATGCTGGTGCTCGACCTCTGGGGCGACCGCCACCCGGTGTGGCAGGCGCGCCAAGCCTTCTATGGCAAGCCTTGGATCTGGAACGTGTTGTACAACTTCGGTGGCAAGGTGAGTGTGAACGGCGACCTGCCGAAGATCGCCGCCAACCTCGACAGTGCCCTCCAGAGTCCCGCCAAGGGCCGCCTTTCTGGTCTCGGCATGATGATGGAAGGGTTGGGCACCAACCCGATCGTCCCCGACTACGTGATGGACCAGACGTGGCGAACCAGCGTTGCGCCCGTCGGGGAGTGGACGCAGGAATACGTCGCGCGGCGGTACGGTGCGCCCAATGCCGTCGCGTGGAATGCGTGGAAGATGCTCCTCGGCACTGCCTTCAGGTCCGCCGCGCAGACCGGGGATTTTCTCGCCGAGCGGCCGGGATTCTACGTGAAGGGATCGGCGTACCGCAGCGAGCCAATCCCGCCGTACGACGGCGAGATTCTGGCTCGAGCGCTCGACACGCTATTGAGCGCAGCGCCGGTGCTTGGCGCCAACGACGCCTACCGCTACGACGTGGTGAACCTCACCCGCCAAGTGCTGGGACAACTAGGAGTGCCGCTGGTCAAGCGGGTGGAGGATGCGTTCACACGCCAGGACCGGCCGGCGCTTCTGGCCGCCGAGCAGCGCGTAACCGGTCTGCTCCGCGACCTCGACGAACTGGCAGGGACACGCGAAGAATTCCTGCTGGGTCGATGGATCGCCGACGCGAAGCGGTGGGGAACGACGGATGCCGAGCGCCGGCTGTATGAGTGGAACGCGCGAAACATCATCACATTGTGGGGAAGCAACTGCACCGAAGGGCAGAACGACGACCTCAACCTCTACGCCTTCAAGGAATGGCAGGGGATGTTCGCGGCGTACTTCCTGCCGCGCTGGGAGGAATTCTTCAGGCGGCTCAATCGCTCACTGGAAACCGGGACGGCGTTCGATCGGAAGCCGTTCGCTACAGCGATGTGCGAGTGGGAGCAGGCGTGGTCGAAGCGGACTGACAGGTTCGCGACCGAGCCGCGGGGAGATGAGCTCGCGGTCGCGAAGCGGCTGGTGGCGAAGTATCGGGGTTCCGGTGAGCCTCAATGAACATGAAGAATAGATGAACATTTCATAATCCTGCTTCCGTTCCCGTGTACCCGTCACAATCATTGAGATCCATGTCGGCGAGCGCGAGTTCGAGCCGAGCCAGTAGCGTCGTAGGGACAGCTTCGCAAGGAGAGGCAAGTACTCATGATGACGACGGAGCTGTCGATACCCGCGATATCACGCCTCGAATTCGGGACCCGGCGCGCCCGGTACATCGATATTGCCGAGTGGCTGCAGGAACGCGGCGCACCACTCGACGCCACCACCGTGGAGCACCTCGAGTCGTTCGACCTGGTGTACCGATCGTTGTGCAGCGCGATGTACAACTACGTGCCGCTATCCGGTCACCCGGGTGGCTCCATCTCGTCGGGCCGGTTCGTGCAGCTGCTGCTGTTCGGAGCCATGGACTACGACCTGTCCGACCCCGATCGCGCCGACGCCGACATCATCTCCTTCGCCGCCGGCCACAAGGCGATGGGTCTCTACGCCATGTGGGCGTTGCGGAACGAGGTCGCCCGGATCGCGGCGCCCGAGCTGCTGCCGGCGAGCGAGCGCAAGCAGCTGCGGCTGGAGGATCTGCTGGGATTCCGCCGCAATCCGGTGACCGACACACCGCTCTACCTGGCGCATCGCGCCAGGCCGCTGGACGGGCATCCCACACCCGCCACGCCGTTCGTGAAGCTGTCCACCGGTGCGTCGGGCGTGGGCGTGCCGGCATCGCTCGGCCTGGCGTGGGCGGCCGCGGACCTGTTCGGCGCGAACGCGCCGCGGGTGCACATCATTGAAGGCGAAGGCGGCATGACGCCCGGTCGCGTGGCGGAAGCGCTCGCCGCGGCGGGAACGATGTCGCTGGGAAACGTCGTGCTGCACGTCGACTGGAACCAGGCATCGATTGATTCCAATCATGTCTGCAGGGACGGCGGCACGCCCGGCGATTACGTGCAGTGGACGCCAGCGGAGCTGGCTTACCTGCATGACTGGAACGTGATCGCCGTGCCCGACGGTTTCGATTTCCAGCAGATTGCCGCCGCGCACCGGGCCGCGGCGGAAATGGACAATGGCCAACCCACCGCCATCGTGTACCGGACGGTAAAGGGTTGGCGCTACGGCATCGAAGGCCGCGCGTCGCACGGCGCCGGACACGCGCTCTGCTCCGAGGGTTTTTATGAAGCCGTGGCGCCGCTGGTGAGCGGGCTGCCGGTGCGCATGCCGCATTGCGACCACGGTCCCCAGCGCTGCGGCGCCGGCGCCAATCCGGAAATCGTCGAGGCGTGTTACTGGGACGCACTGGACGTGGTGCGGCAGGCACTGGAGCGGCGGCGCCCGACGGTTGACGCGCTGGCATCACGGCTCCGCGAGGCTCACCAGCGACTCGTCGAGCGCAGGCGCGCGCCGCGGAGCGATGCACCCCGACTCGACCTCGCCTTTGCGGCGGCGGCCGCCGCCGGTGAGCCCCCCGCGCCGGTCGCACTCAAGCCCGGCAGCAAGACGACGCTGCGCGATGCGCTAGCCATGACGCTCAACTACTACAACAAGGTGAGCGGTGGAGCCTTTGTGGTGGCGGCGGCCGACCTGCTCGGCTCGACCAGCGTAAACAAGATCGCCGAGGGCTTCGCGCCGGGATTCTACAACCAGCGCAGCAACACCGAGTCACGGACGCTGGCGATTGGCGGCATCTGCGAGGACGCCATGGCTGCCGTGCTGTCGGGCATCGCGACCTTCGGGACTCATTGCGGCGTCGGATCGTCGTACGGCGCTTTCATGGCGCCACTCGGTCACATCGCGGCGCGGCTGCACGCGATCGGCAACCAGGCACGCCAGGCGGTCGATGGCGGGCCCTTTCGTCCGTTCTTCATGGTGTGCGCCCATGCCGGTCTCAAGACCGGCGAGGACGGTCCGACCCACGCCGATCCGCAGCCGCTTCAGCTGTTGCAGGGCAACTTCCCGCTGGGCACGATGATCACGCTGACACCGTGGGATCCGCAGGAGTTGTGGTTCCTGGTATCGACCGCGCTGGCCAAGCGGCCGGCGGTGATCGCGCCGTTCGTCACCCGGCCGGCCGAGACAGTGCTGAACCGCGCGGTGCTCGGCCTGGCGCCCGCATCGGCGGCAGCAAACGGCGTATACCGGCTGCGCGCAGCGCGTGGCAAGGGCGATGGCGTGGTGGTGTTGCAGGGGAGCGCCGTGACGTACGCCTTCGTGAACGAAGCGTTGCCGCTGATCGACCGCGCAGGAATGGATCTCGACATCTACTATGTCGCGTCAGCCGAACTCTTCGATCTCCTGCCGGCGGCCGAGCGAGCGGCGATCTTTCCCGAGGAACACGCGCGCGTGGCGATCGGCATCACGGACTTCACACTGCCGACGATGGACCGGTGGGTCCGGTCTGAACGTGGCCGATCGCACACCCTATATCCGTTCCGGGACGGGCATTTCCTGGGCAGCGGGCAGGGCGCGGCGGTAATCGCCGAGGCAGGTCTGGACGGCTCCAGCCAGTTCGCGGCGATCCGGAATTACCTCAGCGGGCGATAGCCACCTCGTCGGTCTCGGCGCCCGCGAATCGCTGGGCGTGGAGGATCCGTTCTCGTGACGCATTCGTCTTGTGTCCTCCCGGCAAGAAGCGCATCTTAGAGCCATCCTCACGATCAAATGAACAAATCCCTCCCGTCCGAAGGGCACCTGAATGACCGCGCCGGTGCGCTCCTGCACCAGTTGTAGCACGCCGCTGCCGGAGGGGGCGCTGTTCTGCTTGCGTTGCGGAACGGCCACACCCCCTGAAGCGGGGACCGGGCCGCACACGAGCGCCACCGACGTGGGTGAGGTGGCGCGAGTTCGCAGGGCGCTCGCCGCCACGTATCAGATCGAGCGGGTGCTGGGTGAAGGTGGCATGGCCACCGTCTACCTGGCCGAGGATCCCAAGCACCACCGCAAGGTCGCGGTCAAAGTGATGCGCCCCGAGATGGCCGCAACGCTCGGCGCCGAGCGGTTCCTGAGAGAGGTCGAGATTGCGGCACAGCTGTCCCATCCGCACATCCTGCCGGTCTACGACTCCGGTGCCGCCGGCGGCATTCTCTATTACGTGATGCCGTACGTGGAGGGTGAGTCTCTTCAGGACCGTCTCCAGCGGGAAAATGAGCTGCCGGTCGAGGATGCAGTCCGAATCGCGCGTGAAGTGGCCGAGGCGCTGGCCTATGCGCATGGCAGGAACATCGTCCACCGCGACATCAAGCCGGCGAACATCATGCTGAGCGCTGGTCACGCGCTCGTGGCCGACTTCGGCATCGCCCGGGTGGCAGGCGTCCACGCGACGGCGATCACCCGGACCGGAATGGCGGTGGGTACGCCGCAGTACATGAGTCCCGAGCAAGCGAGCGGTTCGCCCAACGTGGATGCGCGCACCGACATTTTCGCGTTGGGCTGCGTGCTCTATGAAACGATTGCCGGCGAGCCGCCCTTCAACGGGCCGACGCCGCAGGCCATCATCATGCGGAGCATGACCGAGAAACCCCGCGCCCTCGCCACGACGCGTGAGGGCCTGTCTCCGGCTCTCGACACAATCGTTTCCAAGGCCTTGGCCAAGAATCCCGCCGACCGGTGGCAGACAGCGCAACAGTTCGCCGATGCGCTGGGCCGCTCCGCGGATTCCATCCAGAGTGGTGACCGCACTACCTCCACGGCGCTGACTGGCGGACCGTCACCGGCGCGGGTGTGGGGGCTCTTCGGCTTCGCTTCGCTCATTACCCTTGGCGTCTTCTACGGACTGGTGAGTCGCTGGGGGCTGCCGACGTGGGTGCTGTACCTCGCCGTCGCATTGCTCGCCATCGGCGCTGTTGTCCTGACCCTGACGGGACGACTGGAATCCCGCCGCCGCGGCGGTGCGGCAACGCCCGGCTTCGCCCGTCTCTTCACTTGGCGCAACGCCACGCTGGGGGGGATGCTCGGACTGGGAAGCTGGGCCATCGTGGTGACCGCGCTGATCATCAAGGGACCCGGCGGAACCGAGCCCGGCAGTGGGGTTCGACTCGCGGTGCTTCCGTTCGAGAATCGCGGCGCCGCAGCGGACGCCTACATCGTGGACGGCATCACCGACCAGGTACGCGGCAAGCTGATGGGCCTGGGCGGATTCCAGATCACCGCCCGAACAAGTTCGGATCAATACCGCGATTCGAAGAAATCGCCGCAGGAGATCGGCAAGGAACTCGCGGTGGAGTACCTCCTCACCTCGACCGTGACCTGGGTACGCAATCCCGACGGCAAGGGGCGGCTGCAGGTGGCGCCCGAATTGATCAACGTGGCGACTGGCGCCGGAACGTGGCAGCAGACCTTCGATGCCGACATCACCGACGTCTTCCAGGTGCAGGGCAGCATCGCCACGCAGGTGGCCGGCGCCCTCGGCGTGGCACTCGGCACCCGGGAGCAGGAGCAGCTCGCCGAGCGGCCGACCAAGAATCTTCCCGCCTACGAGCTCTACCTCAAGGGCAAAGCGCTCACCAGCAACGATCCCGCCACCCTGCGGCAGGCCGCGGGATTCTATGAACAGGCCGTGGCGCTCGATTCGACATTCACCGAGGCGTGGGCGCTCCTCAGCGGCACGCTCTCCAACCTCTACTTCAATAGCACTCCCGATCCCGCCATCGGGGAGCGGGCCAGGGTCGCCGCGGAACGTGCCCGGAAGCTGCAACCCGATGGCAGCCTCGTGCATTTCGCGATGGCACGGTATCGGTATCTCGTGGCGAACGACCTCGCGACGGCGGGGACCGAAGCGAGCCTCGCGCTTCGTATCGCGCCCAACGACGTCACGATGCTCCGACAGGCGGCCACCCTCGAGACGTCGCTCGGCCGATGGTCCGACGCCCTGGCCCATCTGCAACAGGCTCGCCGGCTCGACCCCCGGTCGGTTCGGGTCGGCGCTTCGTTGCAGGGAACGCTCACGGCGATGCGCCGATATCCGGAAGCGCTCACCATCGGGAACGAGATGCTGGCCCTTGCGCCAGGCGACCTTCTGGTGATCGAGAATCAAGCGATCATCTATCTGATGCAGGGAGACCTGGCTGGTGCGCGCGCCGTGATTCACAATGCGCCGCCTACGCTGGCCGAGACGGCGCTGGTGGAGTACTTCGGCAACTACCAGGATCTCTACTGGGTGCTCGACGACGCGCAGCAGCAGTTGCTGCTGCGGCTGACTCCCTCGGCATTCGATGGCGACCGCTCAGTCTGGGCGGACGTGATGATGCAGACCTGGTGGCTGCGCGGTGACAAGGTGCATGCACGCGCCTACGCCGACACCGCCCTCGTGGAACTCGGCGAACAACTCAAGCAGGCGCCCAACGACCCGCAGCGCAACCTCTTCTCGGGGCTCGCCCTGGCGTATCTCGGTCGCAAGGCCGACGCGATCCGGGAAGGGACGCACGGCGCGGAATTGGCACCGCTCAGCCGGGACGACACCAAAGGGGCGTACGGCCAGCACCAGCTGGTGCGGATCTATCTCCTCGTGGGCGAAAACGAAAAGGCGCTCGACCTGCTCGAGCCGTTGCTCAAGACCCCGTACTCGCTGTCGCCCGCCTGGCTGCGGATCGACCCTACCTTCGCGCAGCTCAAGGGCAATCCTCGCTTCGAGCGCCTGGCCAAGGGAAGCTGAGGTGCGACCGGCGCCCGCCAGTTCGCGGCGATCCGGAATAACCACAGCGGCCAATGGACATCCCGCGGCCGGTACGCCGACCGCCGGTCTTGAAGCGTCAGAGCGCCGCCCACTCGGTCACGGCCGCGTCAAGCTGAGACCGAACTGGAATCGCCGCGTCGACTGCGTCGAGAGCTGCCAGGTAAAGTGGGCCCCGAGGTTGAGCGGAGCGAGGAACGGCGTGAGGTTGCCCAGCGCGAATCCGGCCTCGGTGTATGGACTGGACGTGGTTCGAAACGCACTATCGCTCGGAGTGGGTGTGTGATTGACGAAGTCGATCGCGAACATTCCGCCATAGACGCTCAAGGTGAACGGCAGGTGTCGAATCAGCGGCAGGCCGCTCTTGGCAAAAAGCAGCCGGTCAAAGTCGTGCCGGACGGATAGCATCAATACACGATTCCCGGCGAAGCTGGTGTCACCCAGCGTCTTGAACCCGCCTCCCTGGAATCCCAGTGCTCTCATCCCGAAGTCGATAGTGAAGTAACGCTGCGGCGGCACGGTGCCAGTGGTGATGCCGACAAGTGCATTGATCGTGGTGATCCCCAGTCTAAGTGTCCGCTGATGCCGCTCGACTTGCAGCGAGTACCGCCCGAAGTCGAAGTCGTTGGGAATCAGACTGGGCGACGCCACCTCGGCGCTCATCGTAATCCGGGTCCAGGTGAGACTCGGCAGATGCGAGTCCAGCCCGTTGCGCCGCAGCAGCGATCGGGAATCATAGGTAAAACTCCCGGCGACCGTTCGCATCCGGCCGTCGACGATAAAGCCGTTGACTCGTGGGGCTCGGCTCGGCCGCAGCAGCGAGTAATCGGTGACGACCGGAAGGTCTGTCTGTTCCTGGTCATTGTAGCGGAGGTCAAGCCGGGTGAAGTCGAACGGCCTGGTCGCGAACGACAGGGTCAGCCCGGCCTCACGGTAGTAATCGAGCGGGTCGCGTCGGTAAAGCAACGCCTCGATGGTCGGGTCGATGGCGTGCGGAACCAGGCTCGGCCGATTGACGGTCTCATCGTGATACGAAGCGCCGAGCCAGAGGCGCTGAGCTTCTGAGACCCGGAATTCCCCGCCGGCGCGATACTGCCACCGTTCGCTGCCGGCGGCATACCCGAGCTTGGTACTCAAGGTCATATCGGGCGTGCGGCGCCAGATCGAGCCTACACCGACATAGGCGCCATCGACGCGATTGAAGTGAAAGAAATCCGGACTCGCCGTAGCAACCTGGCTCAGGTTGACCGCCTGACCTATTCGGCTGATGAGGCCCGGCGGCCGCCGCGCGGCCGAGTCCCGGCGATTCCACTCCCCGCGCTCGGCGTTGGTGAGAGGAATTCCTCCGGGCGCCGACCAAGCGGCACTGTCGGCGTGATCAGCCTGTTGGTCAATTACAACGCGCACCTCGTTCAGATCGTCGGCAGGTTCGCCCGCGCCGAACCGGAAGTCATCGAATCGCGCCTCCTGCTCGAACGCGAGATGCCGGGGAGTTCTGGGAATCTTCAGGCCCAGGCGTGCCTCACCGGTCAGCCGGATCTCACGCGGCATCCAGCGTCCGTCCCCCGTGTCCTCGAAGCGCTGCTGGTAGCGGATCTGCTTCCAGATGCCGAACCGCGCGGCGTCGTTGACGCCGACGTCGATTGCCATCACGTCGTATGTCGAGTCGGCGATGTCGATCACTCCAGCAAATGAGGGCGACGTCTCGGACCGCGGTTCGATCGCCAGCCGAAGCACGCGTCGACCATCGACGGCCAGGGTGTCCAGCACGCGAAAGCGGTAGTGGTCCAGCGCGTCATCAGCAATCGGAGAAACAAACGAGTACGGTAGAATCTCGACGCGATCCTGCTGGAAGTTGGCGATGTCGCCGACGGAAATCGTGCTCCATACGGCGGTCAGGTGATTCACCCGGCGGCGCGCGACGATGGCTTCATGGTAGTGGTCCGGCGACTTCCAGTACGCGTCGCTCCGGGTTTCGCTGATCAGGGCGAGGGACGAAACCGAGTCCTGCGGCTGGTCGAGGTCGTGCACCATGAACTTGCCGGAGACTTGGTACTCATATTCGTGGAGCGTGGCGAGTAGCGCATGTTTGCGCGCAATCGCCGCGGCGATGATCCGCCCGGCGAGGAGGGTCGGCGAGCCGCCCTGCGCCGCGACGGGTCCGGTGCCAATGGCCGCAATGAGAACGATGGCGGTGGCCATCATCCGCCATGGCAGGTGCAACTGCCGTCGCCAGCTATTCACCGCCATGGATGCGGTGGTCGGTTGCCGTTGATGAGGTCGATCGTCACTCGTCACCTGGAGCCGCGAGGATGCGGTAACCCTAACACCGGTCGCGGTGGGATGCTCGCACCAGTGGTGTGCCACTGCCGGTATAGCGGCATCTAACTGCGAGACGGAGTCTCACTTCCTGGCCGGCATCGGCGACAAACCCTCGCCAATGCCCGTGAAGAGCATCGGGCCGGCAGGGTCAGCGATGACGCAGGGAAATGACGACGAGGGCCACCACCGCGATCACTGCCGCGGCCAGGAGCCACACCCCCGGTCGTGAACGAGCCGGGATACGCTCGACCGGAACTGGCGGCAACGTCACGGCGCCGAGGGCTGCTGCGAATCCTCGCGCCGTCGGGAAACGGGCGTCAGGGTTCTTCTTGAGCGCGCGCGCGATGGCCTGGTTAATCTCTTCAGGGACTTCCGGACGCAGTGTCTCGAGCGCAGGCGGGTGGCTCTCCCGCTTCTGTCGCAGGATCTCCCCGAACGTGGTGCCATCGAAGGGGCGGCGGCCGGCGAGCATCTCATAAACGACGCACGCGAGACTGTAAGTGTCGCTTCGTCCGTCGACGTCCGGACTTCCCTCCTCCTGTTCGGGGCTCATGTAGGCCAATGTACCGATGGTACCTCCCGCCCCGGTCAGCGTGTTGCCGCTGGCGAGCCCGAGCGCACGCGCTACGCCAAAGTCGGCGACCATGGCGAAGTCGTCCGAGATCAGGATGTTGTCCGGCTTGATATCGCGATGGACGATGCCCTTGCGATGCGCATAGTCGAGCGCGGATGCGACTTCGGTCGCGTACTTGATGGCGGTGGCGAGTGGAAGCCGGGGTTGGTGCGCAAGACGATCCGCAAGCGTGTCGCCCTCGATGAGCGGCATCACGAGGTAGGGATAACCACCCACCTCTCCCGAGTGGAGAACGGGCACGATGTGCGGATGCTGGAGACTCGAGCTCCAGAGGATCTCGCGCACGAACCGCGCACTGGCGACTTCGCTCGCGATGTCGGGGTTGAGCACCTTGATCGCCACCGGACGGCGTCGCTCGAGGTCGCGAGCGGCGAAGACAACCGCCATTCCGCCGGTACCGAGCAGTCCATCAATCGCGTAACGATCCTGGAGCCCGTCAGCGACCAGCTCCATGAGGTCGTCGATGATTGCCCCGTACGACTCGGGCCGCTTCATTCGACGAGGTTCGCCTTCCGCACGCGGGGCCCCGCGGCGGCGCGAAACCGGGCGAGAAAGTCAGCCGGGTCGGTGCGCTTCTTGAGCCGGATCTGGTACTGCACGACCGCGGAACCGGCGTTACCCGGAGATCCGCCCACCAGCTCCCATCGCTTGGTCAGGTCCGCAAGCGCCTTTTCCGCTGCCGGCTGCGAATCGGTCGCGCTCCCCGCCACCTCGAGGTGCAGCGTCCAGTCCCGGCGCGGCTCGCCGCCTTCCTCGAGCTCGGCGGCAGCGGCGGCGGCGTGCTGCCGGACGCGGGCCCGGCCAGCCAGCACGTCGAGCTGCTCCGGCGTCATCGACTTGAGCAGCTCGCGGTCGACCATGGAAACGAATCCGTGGGTGCGGTCGGCCAGCGCCTTGGCGCGGAGCAGGCGTCGCTCAGCCGGCGCACCCTCGAGCGTCGAGCCGACCCGACCAAAGTCCAGCCACCACATGATGCCCGCTACGATGTTGAAACTCACCGAAATCGTGGCGGCGATCAGCATGGCGTGAACACCCGCTGCCAGACCGACCACGATCGCCAGGAAGATGTAGATCGCGTCTTTGGTGTCGCGCAACGAGTTCCTGAAGCTCACGGCCCCGACGATTCCGCCCAGGCTGAAGGCGAGCGCGACGCTGTTCTGCACGAGAAGGACGACGCCCGCCACCACCACCGGGAGGATGATCAGCGTCTGCACGACCGACTGCTGGAATCCCTTCTTGCGGCGTGTCTGGGTGTACACCCAGGTGACCGGCACCATCAGGATGCAGGCGCTGGCGAGGGACACCAGCGCGTCGAGTACTGCGCGCAGCGCCTCGAGCCCCGGAGAAACCATATTCCCCGGAGGATATTTGGTGAGCACCTGGCTTGCGGCGTTCCTGCCCGCTCCACCCGACAGGAAATCCGAAGCCGGTAACGGACGATGGATGTACTGCAGCGCGCCCGGCACGACGAGGACCAGCACCGTGACGCTCGCAAAGAGAAGGACGTAATAGGCGACCACGCGAAAGAACGGATGGTCGATGACGTCGGAAAGGCTCCGCTCGGGTGTTACAGCAGTCATGGTCGCTCTGCAGTGCGACGTCCCTGCCACCATTCGACTGCCCGCGCCTCATTCCATGGTGCGACTTCGACCGCAGCGAGTGCGCTTGACAATTCGGCAGCAGTTTGCGGGCGGCGGTCCGGTTTCTTTTCGAGGCACGCGAGCACCAGGCGTTCAAGCTCTCGCGGCAGGCTGATCTTCGCTCGTTCGGACGGCGGCACCGGTGCCGCCATCATGTGCCGCGCCAGCATCTGCACACTGTTCTCCGCTTCGAATACGACCTGGCCAGTCAGCATGTAGTACGCGACACAGCCGACCGCGTAGATGTCTGCGCGCCCGTCGACCTGCTCGCCGAGGACCATCTCCGGCGCCATGTACGCCGGCGTGCCCGGGGTCAACCCAGCGGCAGTCGCCATCGAATGCTCGGACGGCTTCGCTTCCACCGACTTGACCAGGCCGAAGTCAAGCACTTTCACGAAGTCGTGCTGGAGCCCAACCAGGCCAACATGAATGTTCGCCGGCTTGATATCGCGGTGCACCAGTCCACGCGTGTGCGCTTCCTGCAATGAGTCACACACCTGGCGCAGGATGTAGATCGCGCGGTCAGCTGGCACCGGACCCGTCTGGCGCACCAGCGCCTCGAGGTTCATACCATCGAGCAATTCCATCACGAAATACAGGGTCTGACCGTCGGTCACTCCGAAATCGTAGAGCTCGACCGTGTGCGGCGACCGCAGGCTGGCTGCCACCTCGGCCTCACGGCGAAAACGCTTGATCGCGAGCTGCGCTGCGGCAGCGTTGCCTGCGCCGACGGTATCGGACCGGATCAACTTGATCGCCGCGGGCCGGGCCAGCATGCTGTGCGTGGCCTTGTAGACCTCACCCATGCCGCCGTACCCCAGCAACTCGCCAAGCCGATAGCTCCCCATCTCCCGGGCCTTGGCTACCTGCTGGCCGAGGGTCGCCACGACGTTCGAGATCACGACCGCAACGCCGACAAGCAGGTAGTCCGGATAGTGCATGACCAGAGCGTTGGCCACCCCACCGAAATCCCAGGTGCCGCGAGCGCGCGCGATCAGCATTCCCACGGGGCTCATCGAGACGGCAATCAGTCCGGCGATGAGGGTCTTGTTGGGGTTGGTCGGCAGGATCGCCGCGAAGATCACGACCATCGCGCCGATCCACGAAATCTCCGGGTCCGGAAATCGTGGGTGCGGCGGCGGCGGCGCCAAGTGAACCATGAGGCCGAGGCCGAGCGCGGTCATGATCATGTACGCGAGGCCCATATCGAGGATGAAAGCTGGGTCGCGCTTGCTGTAGCGGGTATAGAAGAACAACCCGATCGATACGGGTACGGCGATGCCGCCGACGTAGTCGGTTATGTCCAGCGGTTTCCAGCCGTTGCCCTCAATCCGAGACGCGATGTGATCCGCCACCGTGCCGACGAACCAGAGCGCCGCACCAAGTAGCGCCACAACGCCCAAGCGCCGGGAAGCGTCCTTGAGCAGATCAGCCGGGATCGGGCGGGCGCGCCCGCGCGAGATCTTGAAATCGGCGGGCGTGGTGCGGAGCGCGGCGTCAATCAGCCGTGAATTAGGCATCATGGCCCCCGTGAGGAGCAGGTGGCGAGAGTATGGCGGCTTTGACCTAACCTTACCCCGACCGGTAGATTAGCGTGCTGACGTTGCATATTGCAACATTATGAGCCACACGTGCCCGCCTTTCGCGGCGCCAGTCCCAGCGTAAGACGCAAATCGACCGACCCCATCCCATCTCTGGATGAGTTAGGTGGCAGGCTTACGGTGACCCGTTCGTATTGCCGGGCACATCACAGCCACGGATCTGGTCTGTCCGACGAGCACTTCGTACTCTCCCGGCGGCACATGTGACCACCGTAATTCCCAATCAACGCCGCTCTTGCTGGAATCCAGGAAATGCATCTCCACATCCGGGTGATCGTCCCATGCCAACGGCCACGTGGCGTCCTTCGCGTGTAGGTGCACGATTCGCACGTTTGGCTCGACAGCGAGACCACCATCCTTCACGATCCAATCGCCAGGCAGGCCGAATCGTAGCTTCATGTACAGCGTATCTCCCGCACATCGTGGGGGCTCGAGAGATACTTCGGGCACGGTGGGCGCTTGGGGAGGAGGCGGTTGCTTCCGTGACGCGTTACCGCTCCTCGCTTTGCCAACCCTGAACGTGTCGGTCCACGCTACCGCCGACTTCATGGTGTCGTTCGCGTTCAGTCGGCCGGTCAGGCTCGCAACTGTCCGCGTGAACATCGCTGCCTCACCCGGGCCGTACAGGGTGGACCCACCCTCGTAGAATTGAGCCCCGTATTCATCGGCTGTGGTGACGTATTCCAGGTAGCCGTTCGTAAGGCTCACGACAAGCGCGCGTTTCACGGCAGCGTCCCGCACCTTCGCCGCCGCCAACATCGCGTCTCGCATCCGCAAGCCGACGGTCGTGGTGATTTCCGCCGGCAGGTTAGCAACGAGTACGTCTCCCAGTTGAAAGACACTGACCTCGGCAAACGCCGAAAACTCCGAGGAAAAAATCCGGCTGCCAAGGTTGCCAAGCAGAAGCCGCTTCACCTCGTGGCAACCGGACGGTACCGGACTCGGCGAATTCGGCCCCTGCTCCAGTCCGAGGTCGATCAGCCCGAACAGGTGCCATCCGCTGAGGCGGGTAATGCCGTCATCAGCCCCAGCAAAAGTCGACATTCCCGCGGCGGGATGCTCGCACACGCCGAGCGAATCCCAATCCCTCTTCAATGCGACGGTGACAAAAGCGCGTCGAAGCGGGAACGTTGTTCGGACGGAGTCCGCGAGTGCATCGAATAGCCGGATCGCCTCATGGGCAATGCTGTCACCGATCGATGTCACGCTTCGGCGCGCGGCGTCCAGACATAGCGATAGCTGCAGCGGCGACGGCCCGACCCACCGCCATTCCGCGAACATCGGTGGACCGGAGAACCCGGTCATGGTTCGGAGCGTCGGCGGCGTGCAGCGGGTCTGCGGCGGCCAAGCCGGCGACACATCACCCTCAGTGCCGTTCGCGAACAGATATGTCGCCTGCGGTACGAGGCGGAATGCGCTGTCCTTGTTGTACGCGTCGATGTGGCGCTCCAGGCCGCGTTCGGCGATTCCCTGGATGTCCGCATCGAACAGGTCATTGACCGGTGAGTTACCCGTGCCGTGCATGGCGAAGACGCTGTACGCACCGGCAGGGCGGTAATCTCGAACCGACGAATCCCAGAGATCGATGCGCAGCATCGTCAGATAGGGATTGACCAACGCGTACTCGATCGCAGTTCCCGGAGGCGGTGGTGCGAACGGTACCGGACCGGGAACATTCCGCAGCATCGCGGGCATGCTCCGAATTCGTGTCACGCCCCAGATCGGCCTGGATCCCCAGGCCGCCCTTGCCCGGCCGAGCCGGCGAGTTGCCGAGTCGATCGCGCCGGCGATCCGGGCCACCAGGCTGTCCACGAGAACGCCGTCATACCCGGCAACCGACGATCCCAACTCGTTGTAGACTTGCGCATCAAAGTAGTGACTCACGCCCGCGTGGGTATGGGTCACCGAAAGGGCGAGCCGATCGATTCCGATGCTGTCGGTCACGCTCGTCTTCTCAGCGACTTTGCGCTGAAGCAGCGCTGAACCCAGCGGTAGATCAGCGACCACGAGTGCGAGTCGATTGCCGGCAGTATCCTCCAACACGAGCACCTTCGCGTACAGCCGAAGTCGATATCCGGTCGCGCGACCGCTTTCCGGCCCGATGCCACCCAAGGCAAGACCGACGCCTACTGGCGGGGTGATGTCAACTTTCGCAAATCCCGCCCGGACGAATTCGTTGGCTGATTGGGCGGGCAACGGACTGAGACTTCCGACCGATGGCACCTTGAGCACCGTGCAACCGGCAACCGCGGCGATAGCCGCAACGCCTACCGCACGGCGCGTGCTTGCCCGACGTAGCGTCACGGTTGGCGACCTCCGGCGAGATTGACGGCATAGCTCACTCCGATCCAGACCCACAGCAGCATACCGCGTGTGTGGGTGGCATCGGAGTACCGAGCTGCGTCACTTAGATTGAGTTGCGTCTTGATACCGGCGGCAACGTTCAGCTGCTCCGGAGAGTCATTCATGCTCAAGGTGAGCCCCACCGCTCCATGTGTCACGCCGCGGTCGTGCGAGCCGACGATCGCGCGTCGTGACGCGCCGAGCAGGTCTTGACTGAGGTTGACGCCGATCTCGGCGTCGAAGGATCCGACGATCAGCGGGCGCACCGGCCATGCCAACAGCGGCATGTTCCCCGCTAGGCGCAAGTAGAATCCGTGCGCCGCAGCCGCGTTGTACCATACTTCGACCTGCGGATCGAAATGGGAGTTAGGGGCAGACAAACCGGCGTACAGTTCGGTCGCGTTTGCAAGCGGACCGACGGCTTCACGGACTTGCTGATCCGCCAGGACGTGCCGCTGGAACCCGGCGAGAAAACGAGCTTCCCCATCCGCCGCGGTGGCCTGAACCCAGAAATTACGTGCGGCCAATCCGTGAAACGGACCTTGGTCGCCGCTTGAGTGCCGGTCGTACTGGTACGCGGCACCCACACTCACGGAGAACGCGTTGTTGGAATAGCCACCCGCCACGGCGGGAACGACGCTCACACCGGGGGACCGAGTTACGCCGTGCCAGACGTCGCGCCCGGTCGCAACGGCTTCGATTCGCATGCCGACCTGGGCTCGCAAAGCGGCATGAGCACCGAAGAGCGTTACGAGCAGGCAGCAGCAATTCAATGGTTTGAGGCACGTTGCGAACCAGCCGAATCGCTCGGTACCGGGAGGTCTGACTTGCAGAGACCGATAGCACCGCGCGGACTCTCGCAGAGGTACGTGCGGCACACCGACCTCTGGGGTGGAGAGGATTGCGAAAGGGTCGCGCTGGAATCAGGATCTGTCAACCGCGTGGTGACACACGCGGCTCGATCGCGATCACGTGCGCGTCGAATTGAACGCTCAAGCGCCTGAAGGCGTGAATCGGAAATCAAGAGACGCGTACGCCGCGGTTACCCCTTCTTCAGGAACGCACTGAACAGATCGATCGGCAGCGGCAGGAACGTGGTGGTGTTGTGCTCGCTGGCCATTTCGCGCATGGTCTGCAGATAGCGTAACTGCAGGGCGATTGGTTCCTTGGCGATCATCGCCGCCGCCTGGACCATCTTTTCAGCCGCTTGAAACTCGCCTTCGGCGTTGACGACCTTCGCCCGGCGTTCGCGTTCCGCCTCGGCCTGCTTGGCCATCGCCCGCTTCATGCTGTCCGGCAGCGACACGTCCTTGACCTCGACGGCGGTGACCTTGATGCCCCACGGCTCGGTTTGGCGATCGATAATTTCCTGCAATTTCTGGTTGATCGCGTCGCGCTGCGAGAGCAGGTCGTCGAGTGAGGCCTGGCCCAACACACTTCGCAGAGTCGTCTGCGCAATCAAGGACGTCGCTTTCCAGTAATCCTCCACCTTCACCACGGCATCGGTCGGGCTGATGACGCGGAAATAGATGACCGCGTCCACCGTCGCCGGCACGTTGTCCTTGGTCATGATCTCCTGCTGGGGTACGCTGGTCGTGACGACCCGGAGATCCAACTTCACCATCCGGTCGATGATCGGTATCAGGAACACGACCCCCGGTCCCTTCGCGCCAAGCAGCTTGCCGAGCCTGAACACCACGCCGCGCTCGTATTCGCGCAAGATGCGCAGCGCCTGCGGCAAGACGATGATGACGAAGAGTGCCAGCACCAGCGCGATCGGGCCGAGTGCCGTCACTCCGCTGAACAGATCCATCATGATTCCTCCACGTGCTGTGATTGCGGCTCCACCTTCAACGTCAGGCCTTCGATGGCGGTGACTTCGACCGCCTGTCCCGCTTCAACGGGCGAATCACTGATCGCGTTCCAGCGTTCGCCTTCGATGAATACAGTACCGCCCTGCGAGTCAATTCGCGAACCGGCAGTCACGATCCGGCCGAGCATGGTCTCCTTGCCGACCCGGACGGGCTGGAATTGCGCCTGGATCCCCTTGGCGACACCGAACATGAAGAAGGCTGCCGTGATCACGGTCGCCGGTATGATCCAGGCCAGGGACAATCGGAAGCCCGGCCCGGTGTGACTGAAGAGCAGCAGCGCACCGAGAAAGAATGCGAGGATCCCACCAGCCGTCAGCACGCCGTGCGTTGGCGCAAACGCGTCGATTATGAACAACGCCACGGCGAGTCCGATCAACGCCAGGCCGGCGATGTTGACCGGCAGGGTCGCCGACATGAACAGCAGGAGGACCACGGCAATCGCACCGGCGACACCGGGCAGAATCGCCCCGGGACTGCTCAGTTCGCCGATAATGCCATAGATGGCGACCAGCATCAGCAGGAACATCACCTCGGGCCGCCAGATGAGTTGGAAGAGCTGTTCGCCGGAGCTCATCGGGATCTCCACCACAGTGGCGTTCGCGGTATGGAGTGTCCGATCACCGACCGTACGCCCGTCAACCCGCTGGAGCAGCTGCGGCATGTCATCGGCAATCAGGTCGATGACCTTGAGGTCGAGGGCCTTTTCGGCGGTGGTGGCCACACTCTGGAGGACGGCGGAGCGGGCCCATTCCACGTTGCGATGCCGTCGGTTCGCGATGGATTCGATGAAACTGGAGGCATAGTTCTCCAGCTTTGTCTTCATGACATCATCGGTCGGTTCGGCACCGCCGCTGGTGCCGATTTGCACCGGGTGCGCCGCACCGATGGTCGTGTTCGGCGCCATGGCGGCGATGTCGGCCGCCAGCGTCACGAACACACCGGCACTACTGGCGACCGCTCCGGCGGGCGCAACGTACACGACCACCGGGACCTTGGCGGCGTAGAATGTCTGCACGATCCGTTTGGTGGATTCGAGCAGGCCGCCGGGCGTGTCGAGTTGGATGATGAGACACTCGTCTCGCTCAGCGGCCGCAACATCGACGGCACGGGCGATGTAATTGGCCGTGGCCGGCCCGATCGCGCCATCGATGCGGATCAGCCCGACCTGTACCGGTTTGGGCGCCCCCGCGCCACCGATCCATCCGGCCATCACGATGACCATCAAGCGTTGCATCATTGCACCTTCGCTCAGAGCCGCTTCTTGAGTGCCTCGAACCGGGAATCAGCGCGCAGCGGATCAAGGTCGCTGTCGTTCTCCAGCCACTCCCGGTGCCCGAACCCGTTCTGCACCGCCTGCTCGAGGCAGCGCAGGGCGTCGTCCGTCTCACCGGCCTTCGCATAGGTACAGGCGACGTTGTAGAGCACGCCGGAATCGTTCGGATCGATGGTGAGGGCGCGCGTGGACCATTCGAGCGCGCGATCCCGTTCTCCAAACTGAATCAGCGCGCCGGCGCCGAGGGTCAGTGCCCGCGCGTCGTCGGGATTGAGTTCCAGATGGCGTTCGGCCACCTGCAGCCCCTTGCGCAAGGCCTTGAGCGCGTCGTCCACGCGGCCCAGGCTGTTCAAGGGCGCCTGCATCAGCAACAGCGCCTGGTAGTCTTCGGGCCGCACCCGTGCGGCGTCCTCATAGTGCCGCACTGCCTCTTCCAATCGCCGCTCCTGAAAGCATGCCCGAGCATAGAGGTAATGGGCCTCGTAGAGCTTGGGATTGATCCGGATCGCGGTTTCGAACTCCTGGCGCGCCTCCTCGTACTTCCGGCTCAAGGTCAGCGCGAATCCATGCGACGCGTGCGCCTCGGCCAGTTCAGGATCGAGCTCCAGCGCCTTGCGACTGGCCGCATCGGCGCTGTCCAGATTGGACTTGCTGCCGTCCCAGTACATGTACATGAAGGAGCACGAATCGGCGATCCCGGCGTAGGCCAGCGCGAATCGCGGGTCGAGTTCGATCGCCCGCTCGAACATCCGCCGGGCGAACTGGATCCCGCTGCGGCGGAATTGATGGAAAAACTGCCGCCCGCGCAGGTAGTAGTCGTACGCCTCGACGTTCTCGGTGGGCGCCTTCTCGATCGCGCGCTTCTCGTCCTCGCTCAACACCACCCGCAACGCCCGCACAATGCTGCCGGCGATCTCGTCCTGGATCTCGAAGACATCCTCCAACTGCCGGTCGTATCGCTCCGACCAGAGGTGATAGCCATCGGCCACGTTCACCAGCTGGGCCGTGACCCGAAGCCGGTTGCCGGCCTTGCGGACGCTTCCCTCGAGGACCGTCGCGACCTTGAGCTTGCGGCCAATCTCACCGATATCCTCGTTCTTGCCCTTGAACGCAAACGCCGACGTGCGCGCCGCCACCCGAAGCGATTGAATCTTGCTGAGCGCGTTGATGATCTCCTCGGCGATGCCGTCGGTGAAATACTCGTTCTCGGGATCGGCGCTCATGTTGACGAAAGGCAGCACGGCGATCGACTTCACCGCGGCAGCTGATTGACCCGCTGGCGTGGTACCGCCGCTGGGCCAGACCAGCGCCTGGGCAAACTGCGCGGCCGTGGCGTAGCGCGCCACCGGTTCCTTGGCCAGCGCCCGGGTCACCGTTGTATCCAGCCAGTCGGGTACGTCCTGGCGCCGGTCACGGATCGGCGGCGCGGGTTCCGTAAAGAGCTTGGCGATGATGGCCTGCACCGTGGGCCCGGCGAACGGAGCCGCACCGGTGATCATCTCGTAAAGCACTGTCGCAAGAGAGTAGATGTCGCTTCGTGCGTCGAGTTCCGGCTCGCCCGCTGCCTGCTCCGGACTCATGTAGGTCGGCGTACCGATCGCGGACCCGGTCTGGGTGAGCGAGCCCGAGACGGCGGCGCTCACCGCCTTGGCGATGCCGAAGTCGGTCACCATCGGTTCGCCCTCGTGCAGCATGACGTTTTCGGGCTTGATGTCGCGGTGCACCACCTGCTGGCGGTGGGCATAGTCGAGCGCGGTCGCCACGCCACGAGCGATCGCCACCGCCTCTTCGAGCGGCAGCTTGCCGTCGCGCTCCAGGCGCTGGCGCAATGATTCGCCTTCGATGAACGGCATCACATAGTACAGCAGCTCGCCAGCCTGACCGGAGTCATAGAGCGGTACGATATGCGGATGCTGGAGCCGTGCGGCGATCTGGATTTCCCGGAGAAACCGCTCCGGGCCGAGGCTCATGGCGAGGTCGGGATGGAGCACTTTGAGCGCGACTGGGCGATGATGTCGGAGGTCCTGGGCGAGATACACCGTCGCCATGCCGCCGCGCCCCACTTCACGGTCGATGCGGTAACGGTCGGAGAGAGCGGATTGGAGATGGGTCCGGACGTCGGTCATGGCTCGCCAAACGTATCGCTCGATGGCCTCGCGCACCAGCATGGGTTCGAGTGTCCCGCCCGCGTGGCGTCCGCACGTTCGCCATACATCTCAGCGATCAAGTGGCGTAACGCCCTGGCGGCATCGGACATCGAGTCCTAGCGCAAGCGCCGATATCGGACGGTCCATGTCAATTGCCCCGTCCGAGCGCCCCGCATGGTGACGCGACGCCACTGGTCGCGGGAGTCGCCCAGTACGGCCGCCGCGCCCGGGACGTCGACCGACTCCGCCGTCCACCCGTCGGGCTCCGTCAGGTACAACTCGTAATCGTCGCCGGTCACTACGCGGCTGGTGCCCGAGAGCGCTTCCCCGCTCCAGCTCACGCGCTCGAGGTCCACACCACCACAACTTACGTGGCGATTGGTGGCAAGCAGCTGTGGGTGCGACTGCCGCTCGCGCAGGCAAACGACCTGGACCTGAAATGTGGGGTCGACCGCTCCGGCGACAAATGTGTCTCGGAACGAACCGAGGAAGCGCTTCTCCCAAAAATCGAACGCCACGTAGTCCCGACCGGCGGCCAGGCCGAGGTCGGTCACACGGATGGTGTCAGGCGCGCCGGTGGTGCGGGCCAGCACTGTCCACCGCTCGAACGGCCGCGCGACGTCCAGCTGGTAGAGCGTCTGTTGCAGCCGCTGATCGGCCTCGAACGGCCGCGGTCCCGATCCGCTGACCTCGTGTTCCACCATGGCGAGCCGGCTGCTGCGTGACGGATCGATGTCGTATACCTGTCCGGGCACGGTGAAGAGGACCGGCGCCGTGCGGCGCGCCGCCTCGACTCGATCGCTCCGATACACCTCCGGCCGGTCCGTCAGCATCAACAAGGATCCCGTAAGGGACGTGATCGTCGCCGACCGATAGCCGTCTGCCCGCGAGATCTCGATGTGGTCCGGATCGTTTCGCCAGACGACGTTGTTGAACGAGTTGAACTGCGCAAAGCCACCGTAGCCGAAACCATCGGTTCCCAGTCGCGTGGCGTCGATGATCCCGACGAGCTCCGGTCGCGGTCCCCAGGACGCCAGTAGAAACGCATCCCGCCCGATCACCGCGCGGATCTGCTGTACGAAGGAGCGATAGACCTGTACCCGGTCAATGCCGCGTCTTGAGTAGAACTCGGCGTAACTGTTGTATCCCTCGTAGCGCAGGTGGCGCAGGGCGTCGATCTTGAAGTAGCTCCACCCCTGCGCCTTGAGTTGACGGTACACCGGGAGGACGAGATCCCGCATCGTCGCCGGATTCGCGCCGTCCATCACGAAGCCGACCCAGTTGCCCTCCGCCACCTTGCCATCGGGTGTCCGCACGAAGTATCGCGGATGCGCGGCCGCCCACACGGAATCGGCGAACGATACGTTGGTCCAGAGTCCCGATTGCAGCCCATGCGATGCGATGTAGTCGTGCATCCCCTTGAGTCCACCGGGGAACTTCTCGTTCGTGTTGAGCCAGTTCTCCGGCACACCAATCGGAAGGCGCTGATAACCATCATCGATCTGAACGTACTCATACCCATACGGTGCCAATCGCTCCGCGATCGCGTCCACCGCCGAGTGTACGTCCGCTTCGGTGATACTGTCCCGGTACGCGAACCAGGATGTCCATCCTGCGGCCGATCGATTCCATGGCGAATACGTCCATGGTTCGTAGTACGCGAGGCCGCGGTGCTTCTGGTAGTATCGCGGACGGAATCGCAGCGTCACCTCACCGCCAACAGCCTCGACAGCGAACGCCGCGGAGTCACCGCCTGCCACCGGCGTCACCTCTGCGGTCGATGGAAAGTCCAGGCTCAATAGCCAGTCGGCGCTCCGCGCATAGACTCCGCGGTTAAGCCGGTTATAGCTGGGACCCACGCTGTGCCGTACGATCGGCACGCCATTCTCCCGCGGGTCGGCGTCAACCGCGAAGGCATCCGTGGTTCCATGGATCGTCCCGCGCAGGGTCACGCGGTCGTCGCCCGCGGTCCAGCTGATGATCTGCGTGATCTTCCCGCCGGACGAGTCCACCAGCATCCGCAGCCGCGGCGCGGCTCCGGTCGACGACAATTGGGCGCTCAGTATGGTGATTCCCTGATATCGCAACTCAACCGCGGCCCCGCGTACCAAAACGGTCGCCGGAGCGTTCGGCGGCGCCGGACGGGGGCGTGCCGCGGGCGCGGTCTGGGCAGGCGCACTGATGCCGTGCAGAGCGAACAAGATGACGGCGACTCGCATTAACCAATGTACTTCGCGATTGCGGCGGTGCGACCGCGGCAAGGAGTCTCCGCGGATGCCGGGACCAGCAAAGTGGCCCACGAGGCGGTTGCCAACTTGCGCTGCGCGAGGCGAGAGACGGAAATTGGGTGGTGCACTTCCCGGGAGCGTTTCGTGGTCAAGTTCTCCGCTGCTGAGCGCGTTCGCGGCCTGCGCGTCCTCGTCGGCAATACGCCGCTGCTGGTCGTGGAGTTTGCGGTCGACGGTGGCGAGCCGCGGCGGCTGTATGCCAAGGCCGAGAATCTGAACATGACGGGCAGCATCAAGGACCGGATGGCGCTGCACATCCTGCAACGCGCCCTGGAGTCGGGCCAGCTCGAGCCGGGCGGCATGATCGTCGAGGCGACCAGTGGCAACACCGGCATCTCGTTCTGTGCCCTTGGTCGCGCATTGGGCCACCCGGTGACGATCTTCATGCCGGACTGGATGAGCGCCGAGCGGATCGCGTTGATCCGCTCCTTCGGGGCGACGATTTGTCTCGTCTCGAAGGAGGAAGGCGGCTTCCTCGGGTCCATCAGACTCGCCGAGGAGTTCGCGGCGGCGACGCCCGGCGCGTTCCTCCCGCACCAGTTTGCCAACGAGGAGAATTCCGAGGCGCACTTCCGGACCACCGGGCCGGAGATCTGGGCGCAACTGCAGGCCGAACGGATCGATCCGGACGCCTTCGTCGCCGGAGTCGGGACCGGTGGCACGATCATGGGTGCCGGCCGCTTCCTGCGAGCGAAGCGTCCCGCCATCCACCTGCACCCGGTCGAGCCGGCAAATTCACCGACGCTCAGCGCGGGCCACAAGGTGGGGAAGCATCGAATCCAGGGAATCAGCGACGAATTCATCCCGGCGATCGTGCACCTCGACGAACTCGACCGGGTGATCGCCGTGGACGACGGCGATGCCATCCTGATGGCCCAGATGCTCGCCAGCCAACTCGGGCTCGGCGTGGGCATCTCGAGCGGTGCCAACTTGCTCGCCGCGATGCAGGTGCAGGAGGACCTGGGCGACGAGGCGGTGGTGGTCACCGTTTTTGCCGACTCGAACAAGAAGTACCTGAGCACCGATCTGCTTCGCGACGAGCCGGTCCGGCCGGAGCATCGCTCACCGCACGTGACGCTGCTCGGCTTCCGGGCGATGAACCGGGTCTGTGCCGTCTGCTTCGATCCCTCCGACCCGGCGAGCGCTCCGGCTGGGTTCTTCTCGATACCCCGCACGATCAGCTGATCCGCGACATCCCGGGCGCCTTCATCGCGGCGGGCGGGTACCTCTCCCGTTCGCGCGGGCACGGGCGGCCGCAAGCGAGTCGCCGAACATCGCCCCCATCGCGCCACCCAGGCCCTCGGTCTTGGCATAGCCCGCGGGCACCTCGAATACTGCGGGACTGATCGCCGTACGCTTGAGATTGGAAATCTGCATGGTGATGGTGGTGCTGTGCCTCTTGCGTTCGTCGCCTGACTCGCTCGTCATCACGCTCTTCAGGACCACGCCGCTCCTGACCTTGGCGTAGGCCTTGACCGTCGCCTCAGTCAATGCCGCCATCGAACCTCCCGCTGTGCTCGCCTGGCGCCCCATCGGATTCATGATGCCATCAAGCCCCGGAGCGACCCACAGATCGGTGGTGGAATGCGATGTGGATGTACTCGCGTGCCCCATCACGGAGACGTTCATCGTGTAATCGCTCATAATCCTGTACTTCACGGTGGCATTGCCCTCGATCGATTCACCCGGCCCGAGGTCCTGCACGTCGACGCGGATGCCACTCAACTCGGTCTTGGCAACTCCGGCCACCGCCTTCTGCGCGTCCGCAGCCTCCTTGTTCAGTTCATCCCGGTTGACCACCAGATACTGGCGCTTGTCCGGAAAAACGAACGTCGAGATTGGGCTGGAGTTCCGGACGATCATGTAGCTGCCCGCGGCCATCATCCCGCCCGGCATCATTGACTCGGTAAAATCGATCCGGGCATTTCCGTTGGCGAACTGTCCGTGCCCGGCCGAGAAGACGCGTGTTGCTGGCTTGCCGGTGCGCGGATCGATCATGTCGGCGGTGGTCTTCATGTCATAGCTCATGCCCTGAGCGAGGGCCGGCCTGGCCAGGCCGGCGAGGATCACAACGATCGCAAGTGCTTTCATCGAATCTCCTGGTAGTGTCTGAATTGGCGAGGACGCTTATCTCTGAGGCGCGCCGTGCCCTGCGGCAGGCGCTTCACGCGATTCGACCAGTCGCCGACGACGGCATTCTCGAGTCACGACCCGACGATTCGATCGCCATAACCGAGGACGGATCGTGGTGCGATGCGGTGGCGTTCGAGCGTGCGCTCGACGGCGGACGGATGGAGGACGGACTGGGACTTTATCACGGCTTCCTCGGAACGAGTGGAGTGGACAGGTCACTCCTCCGAGAATAGGCAACGCTCGTTACCGCGCTGAACCCGTCACGTTACCGGCGGGAGTAACACTAATTGGTCGGCGAAGCCCGCGCCCCGCTTGCGCTGCGCGAGACGACGGACTGAGATTGCGTGGGCCACTTCCCAGGGAGGAATTCCCGTTGACAGACCGTTCACGCGACCGCGCCCCGCGAGCGCTAGAAGCGACGGTGGACCGGAGGCACTTCCTGGCATCGCTGGGTGTGATGTCGGCCGCGCGGCTGGCGCCGCAGTCGTTCTCGGGTGCGCCGCGAGGGTTGGCGGCTGCATCGGGCGATTTTCTCTTCGCACCGGGGCTCGTGTACCTCCAGACCGGCTCGCTCGGTCCCACGCCGCGACCGGTCATGGAACGCACCATCGCGGCGTGGAAGGAACTGGAACTCGACCCGGTCGAGTATGGCTACGGCCCGCAGGAAAAGGCGATGGACGCCGTGCGCGAGAAAGCCGCGGGCTTCCTTGGCTGCAAGACGGACGAACTCGTGCTCACCCGGTGCACCACGGAAGGGATGAACTGGGTGGCGCAGGGACTCGGCCTCACCTCGGGTGATCGGGTCCTCACCACCGACCAGGAACACCCGGGCGGGCGCGTCTGCTGGGACTACGTTGCCCGCAGGTACGGTGTCGCGATCGACATCGTGGTCATTCCGCCGGGTGAAAACGACGCGCAGGCGATCATCGACCGGTTCGCGAAAAGCATCACGCCGCGCACCCGGGCGCTCTCCTTCTCGCACCTCCTTACGTCCACCGGGCTGCGCATGCCGGTGGCCGAGCTGTCGGCGCTGGCGCGGGCCCGGGGCTGCATCGCGGTGGTGGACGGTGCCCAGGCAGTGGGCGGCATCGCCGTCGACGTGAAAGCGCTGGGCTGCCACGTCTACGCCACCAGCGGCCACAAGTGGCTGCTGGGCCCTAAAGGAACTGGGTTGCTTTACTTGAGTGAGGAGTTGGGGAAGACCGTCGACCCGATCGCACTGCAGAGTGGCCGCGCGGCATACTCGGCGTCGTCCGGAGTCTCGAGCATTCCCAGCGTGCTGGGGTTGGCCGCAGCCATCGACTATCACCTGGGGATAGGGACGGCCCGTATCGAAGCGCACAACCTTGACTTGCGGAACCGTCTCCATGGAGCGCTACAGAGCGTGCCCAGGCTTCGCGTCGTCAGCGCACCCCCGGGACCGCTTGCCTCACCGCTACTGACCTACACGCTCCCCGTAGACAGAAACGCCGATGCGCTGCACACGCGGCTCCGCGAGAAGCACAAGGTGGAGGTGAAGGTAGTGCCGACGAACTGGTTCAACGGGCAGCGGATCTCGACGCACCTGTTCAACACCGAGCGCGATCTGGACACGCTGGTCAAGGCGCTCGTGGTCGAGCTCGTCTGACGCGCCTCAGATGTGCTGTTCGTTCTGCCCGAACAAGTTGACCAGGTCCACGGTGCAGTCCGCGGCGAGGGCCGGATGCCGTGGTTCGCTACCTCTTCCATGCCAGGATATTCGGCGCCTTGCGAGCCGTGGGTGCCCCTCGATCCCGCGGCACGCCCACCACGATCGGCGCCACGACAGTGTAGTCGGCGGGAATGCCCAGGTCCTCTTTCCCCTCCGGCGTATTCAGTGCCCCCACGGCAGATCCGATGACGCAGGTACCGAACCCCATGGCGTGCGCGGCGAGCATGAGGTTTTCGGCGGCGAGCCAGCAGTCCGCCACGGTGAAGTCCGATACCAGGCGCGTGCATATCGCGATCAGCGTCCCGGCATCGTGAAAGATGTTGAAATCCGGCCGGAGAAACGCGTCGGGCAGGTGACCGCCACGATCGGTCGTGTGATGGGCGGCGAGCGCAACCAAGCTGATCTTGGCCCGGTCAGACAGTCGCCTGAGAATCGTCTCATCCTGCAGGATGGCGAAGGCCCAAGGCTCCTGGTGCACGGCCGTCGGCGCGCGCACTGCGGCCTGCAGCAAGGCGCGGATCCCGGCATCGTCCAGCACCGCGGGCAGGTACGACCGTACTGACCGGCGCTGGTTGATCCCGTCGAGCAGGGAAAGATCGGTTTCCGTGGTGATCCCGTTAGCGCTCATGATATGGCTCCTGACGTTGGCTCGCGATAGCGCGATCGTCCCCGACTAAGCCTATCGAAACCTCCTACCCGACGCCGTCAGGGAAGCCCTGATCAGCCGTCGGGTGCGGTACTGACCGAGCGAGGCAACGCACCGCTGAAATGCCTCTGCCGACGGCAGCTTGATCTGTGGCGGCGCGCCGCGCGGGGCGGATCTGTCGGTTGATCAGGCGAAACCCGATCGGTACGTTCGGGATGGAGGGCATTTTCTGCATGCGCGCCCGATCGGTTTCGCACTGGCATGCCGGCGACGTGCGCGCCGCGGCCCTCCCGGCGTCACAAGGGAAAATGGGGTCGCAAGTCTCTGCGCCGTCCGCCGTCCGCAGTCACGGTGCGCCCCTGATCTCCGAGGACACATGCACCATCGTCAATGGCGAACCGCATTATTGCTCTCCCTGGTGGCTCCGGCATCGATTCAGGCCCAGCTGACCCCGAACCACACCCAACAGACCGATTCGATCCCCAACGCCGGCTGGCGGAACGTGGCTGTCGGGGCAGCCGTGCTGGCGGCGACGTTCCTGGTCGACGCGCCGATCGCAAATGTTTTCGAGAGTCCGCATTCAGCCAGTGCGGCGAGCGCCGCGAACACGTTCGACAAGTTCGGCGAGATGACCGGAATCGGCGTGGTGGTGGGCGGGCTCGGTATCGCCAGCCTGGTCACCCGCGATCACCACGTCCTCTCGGCAACGATTCGTACTGCTGCGAGCGTCGCGCTTGCGACCGGCGTGACGCAGGTCCTCAAGTACGTCGTCGGGCGCGAGCGGCCCTACGTCGACCCGGATCGGGATGCCCTCGATTTTCACCTTTTCAAGGGGACTCCGTCGGGAACTCCGTCCTTTCCGTCTGGCCACAGCTCCACCGCGTTCGCGCTCGCCACGTCGTTGGGTGACGCCATCGACAAGGACTGGGCGCGGGTCGCGCTATTCGGCCTCGCGGCAGGAACCGGCTGGGCCCGCCTGCAACAGCAACAGCACTGGGTGACGGACGTCGTCGCGGGAGCCGCCGTCGGTATCGTCTCGGCGAAATTCGCTAATGGTCGCCTGCGTCTTCTCGGCGCGCGGGCGCCGCGCATCCTCCTGTCCTCGCGCGATGTCGGAGTGCGCTGGACGTTCCCGCTGCCGGCGGTTCACTGAGCTTCAGGGTACACCCGCCCCGAGTCCGCCCGCCCACCCCACAGTGCCCGCTCAATTCGGGACCTGCAATGGCACATTGCTGCTGCCGACGCTGGCACTTCCCAGCTGATTGCGGGCATTGTCTCCCCAACAGAAGACCGTACCGCCGTCCGAGAGGCCACAATTGAAGTTGTCGCCGGCCCGGATATCGGTAAATACGTGCCCCCCCGACACGGCGACCGGGGAATTGCTGTCCAGGTTGCCGCCATTCCCGAGTTGGCCCGAGGAATTGCGGCCCCAGCAATACACGGCACCAGCGGACGTGCGGCCGCAGCTGTGAAATGTTCCCATTGCCAGTTGCACGAAGACGTTGCCGCTGGTGAGCAGCGCCACCGGCACATGACGCTCGGTATGGGTGCCGTCGCCGAGTTCGCCGTACGCATTGGCACCCCAACACATCCAGCCACCGGCGGCGAGTTGGCCGCAGGCGTTGTCGGTGCCTCCCACCAGACCGGTGAACACATTGCCGCCCGACACCGGGACGGGATTGGGGCGATTCGTCGTGGTGCCGTCGGCCAAGTCACCATTGAAGTTATTGCCCCAGCAGTATGCCGCGCCGCTCGCGATGCGGCCGCAAGTGAAGTAGGCGTCGCCGCGCGCCGCGATCTCCACGAAGCTGAGGGCACCGGTCTGCGCCAGCACCGGACTGTTGCGCTGCGCGAACGTGCCGTCGCCCAGTTGGCCGTCGAAGTTCCCACCCCAGCACCACACGACGTTGCTCGTCGTGCGACCGCAGGCGAAGAACGCGCCCGGCGAAACCTGGGCGTATATCTGGCCCGAGGATGTGACGGCGGTCGGCGTGCGGACGCTGGCGGCAATGCCGTTGCCTACGCTGCCATCGGTTCCCTCGCCCCAGCAGTATGCGTCACCGGCCGTGGTACGGGTACAGGTCGACTCGAACCCGCCGCGGATCTCCGCCCACACATGACCGCTCGCGAGCACTACGTGGGGCGTGGCACTCTGGGAGGAAAGGAACGACGGATCGCCGAGCTGCCCCTGATCGTTGTTGCCCCAGCAGTGCCCGATACCGGCGGCATCGAGCCCGCACATGTGGGTGTCGCCGGCGCCCAATTGCACGATTCCCGACAGGCCGACGGGGACCACCGTCAGCTGCGCGCCGCCGCTTTGGCCTTCGCTGGTCGCGGTGATGGTGCTGGTCCCGGCGCCCACCGTGGTGATAGCGCCGGTGGCACTGACCGTGGCCACCGTGGTGGTCGACGACTGCCACGTCACCGTACGACCGACCAGCACGTTGCCGCTGGCATCCTTCAGCACCGCCGTGGCCTGATCGCCGACCGTCCCCAACGTGATGGAGCTGGCCGCGAGTGTCGCGGTGACCGTGCTGACGGGCACCAAGGTCACGGTCAGCAGCGCCGATCCACTCTGGCCCTCGCTGGTCGCGGTGATGGTGCTGGTCCCGGCGCCCACCGTGGTGATAGCGCCGGTGGCACTGACCGTGGCCACCGTGGTGGTCGACGACTGCCACGTCACCGTACGACCGACCAGCACGTTGCCGCTGGCATCCTTCAGCACCGCCGTGGCCTGATCGCCGGTGGTACCCAGGGGGATGGACGGCGTGGCGAGCGTCACCGCCACACTGCTCACCGACGCCGCGGTGGCGGTCACGCTGACATCCAGGAAATGGTCAGACGACACCGATCCATGCACGGTTTGCGTCCCGACCGTCGGTCCGAGGATCCACGTCAGCGACACGGATCCGTCCGCCGCGGTGGTGAGCGTGGCCGACGCCGCGCCATTGACCGTCCCCCCGCCTGCCGTGACGGCGACCGTGAAGCTCTTGCCGCTGGCGGGTTTGGAGCTCCCGTCACTCTCGTTCTCGGTGACGGTGAACGCAACGGGAATCGACGCGCCGACCTGTGCGGTCGTCGGCGGGGCCGTCTTGATGGTCACGGCATAGCCGAGGACGGTGATCGTCGTGCCGCCGGAGCTGCACGCGACCAAGAACATGAGAGCGAGAATGGCTGCCAGCGAGTTGCGACGCATAACGGGTTGTCCGGGTCGAGGTGGCAATGGTCTTGGGCGTCCGAAAGCTGAGTTGGGGCCTTTCCAGGCTACCGGCCGACCTGGGGCGTGTACTTCGGATATAGCGTGAAGACGGCTCAAGCGGGATCACCCGCACGCCACCGTCGTGCCGGCCGATTTCTTAGTTCTGTCGGGTGGCCGACGTGGGGCTCAGGCTGAGCGCGATGGAACCGGACGGGCCAACGGTCGTGTTACTGGAGCCGCGGCCAGGCGCCCCTGCGAGTACTGCGGCGAGCAGCAATGCTGCGCCGGTGTGCCGACTGACGGATCGGGGCATCGGTGGGTCTCCTGGGGTGCGGTAGCTGCGAGTCCAGTCGCGGGAAGCTGAGTGTAACTCTCATTCATAGGCGTCGGAAGGGACTGAAGCGGATCATTGCGCCGGGAATTGCGCCGTCGGGGGGAGGAGCCGAAAGCCCATGATGCAGTCCCTGGCGCGGCGTTATCGGCGATCAGTCCATGCGGACATCCCTCCGGTTGGGGCGGGCGCGCCGGGAAATCCAACCTTGGCCAGAGACGACAAGTCGCTTCGCTATCGGATATGCCGCCACCGAAAACCGCGTGGTGACGAATGGGGCGTTTGATCTGGCGTACTGAGTCGGACGGAGGCAGCGTGGGGCCTGTCAAGAGAACGGTACGACCCGAGCAAACCGTCTGGCAATCTGCAGTTGGCACGTAGCTCGTTCGCGAAGGGTGGGGAGTGCCGACGGCCGCATTATCTGCCCCTGAATCATACCGCGACGTTGCAACGGCGCGGCCGACTGGTCGCGCCTCCCATCACCATTACGCATCGAACGGATTCCAGCGCTGAAGCGCCACGGTGACCTGCGGCCATGTTTCGCGTATAATTGCTGGCAACGCGGACTGGGCATGCCGTCACGGTCCGCCTCACCCACAGGACGCCACCATGCTGATCCGAGCCCGCTTGCTCATGCTGGTCCTTGCCCCGTTGCCTTCCCTCGTCGCCGCCCAGGCGCCGGCGCCCGTCGCCAAGGCGTTCCGCGCCGACGCAACCGACAAGGCCAGGAATCTCATCGCCGCCGCCGAGGAGATGCCGGCGGGAGACTATGGGTTCAAACCGACTCCGGCGCAAATGAGTTTCGCGCAGGTCGTGGTGCATCTTGCGCAGGGCAACGACTTCCTCTGCGGCGCGATCGGTGGCGTGAAGGCGCCGGCGCGCACCACCGTGGCCGACACGGCCAGCAAGGAGGCGCTCGTCGCGCGACTCAGGGAAACGTTCACGTTCTGCGACAACGCGCTCGCCAGCCTCGATGACTCGAAGCTGGGCGAGGAAGTCCCCTTCTTCGGCGGCAGGATGATGACACGCGCGGCGGTCATGACGATCACCACCGGCGATTGGGCCGACCACTACAGTCAGTCGGCGATCTACCTCCGGCTCAAGGGGCACCTCCCCCCAACGGCGAAGAAGCCATAGCGGGCAGTTCTACGCGAGGGCTGGCGGCTGTTCCGGTTCACGGCCACCGTCGCCGGCCCGGTCATCGTTTCGTTTCGGCACACCGAACAGGGTGCCGCAGTCCAGAATACAGTCGAGGTGCATTGAGATGTTCCCTACCCGTGCCGTTGCATTCAGCTTGACCGTCGTTGCCGCATCGGTTGCCGCCACGGCCTGCAGCAGCAGTAGCAGCATGACCGGTACCACCGCCGATACCACCGTCGATCACGTCACGCTGAGCGCTACGATCGCGGCGCTGGCTCCGGGGCAGCAGATCACGCTGACGGCGAGCGCATTGAATCGCTCCGACTCGACGCTCACGCGAACCGTTCAATGGTTGAGCAGTACACCGGCGGTTGCGACGGTGACACAGGGTGGAGTGGTCACCGCCGTTGCGGTCGGCAGCACCACCATCACCGCGTCAGTGGGCGGCCATTCGGCGCTTGCGGCGATCACCGTAGCGACAACGGGCGGCGGCACGACCCACGTGTTCGCCGATCTCGCCGCGGGATACGACTACACGACCTGCGGCCGCACCACCGATGGATCGAGCTGGTGCTGGGGCCACAACATCGCCGGCCAGATCGGCGACGGCACGACGTTCAATCACTCAGTGCCGACGCTGGTCAGCGGTGGCCTCACGTTTGCCGAAATCGAGACCGGGCCGAACGACAGTTGCGCGCGGACCGCGGCCGGGGTGGCGTACTGCTGGGGGAACCTCGTCGGCGACGGCACCAGCAACAACAAGCTGGTGCCCACGGCAGTGACCGGCGGCCTTTCGTTCATGCAGCTCACCGTGGGCCTTGGCCATGACTGCGGCCTGACCACCGCGGGGATCGCCTACTGCTGGGGAGACAATCTCAACGGCTCGCTGGGAAATAATGCCGAGTATTACGCCCCTACCGCAGTGAATGGCGGACTGGTGTTTGTGGATCTGTCGTCACTCAGCGACTATGCGTGCGGCCGCACCAGTGCGGGAGCGATGTTGTGCTGGGGTGCCAACCTCGGGAACCTGGGCGACGGCACGCAGCTCAATCGCAGCGTCCCGACCGCGGTGAGCGGCGGTTTCTCCTTTGCACACATGGCGACCTCGTTCGCTCATACCTGTGCAGCGACTGCGGCCGGCGCCACTTACTGCTGGGGGAGTATTGGTTCCATGGGAGAGCTCGGCAACGGCGCCACGACCACCAGCCAGCTCACGCCGACGCTGGTGTCGGGCGGTCATGCATTCACGCAGCTCGCGCTGGGCACCCACCACAGCTGCGCGCTCACCGCCAGTGGCGCGGCGTTCTGCTGGGGCGACAACACGTTCGGGCAGCTCGGCGATGGCACCACCACGGCTCGCCTCACGCCGACACCGGTGAGCGGCGGCCTCAGCTTCGTGAAGCTCGTCGCCGGTCATCTGCATACCTGCGGCCTGACCGCGGCGGGCACGGCGTACTGCTGGGGAGACAATGTCTATGGCGAGATCGGTGATGCGACAGTGACGAACCGCACGGTGCCGACGGCGGTGCACTGACGAATGTCGCCCTGAGCGCCGCCCAGGTCGCACGCGGCGGAGGGCGCGCCGTTCCGAGGGAGCTTCGCGACTGGAGGTGCCCTTACCAGCCCACCGCCTGCCCAGCATATTGATGAGTTGCCGTCCCCCAGACATCGCCAAACGCTCCATCACGCCTGAGCCGCGGGCACCACCGAGGTCTTCGTGCGGCCCTTTCCGGAAACTTCCGGCGGTCGCTGGCAGGTGTCGACCGGAGGCGGCAGCGAGCCCGTCTGGTCGCCTGATGGACGCGAGCGCTTCTTCATCGACGGCGCGACTCGGCTCGTCGCGGCGGAAGTCCGGACCAGCCCGGCCTTCGAAGTCGTTCGACTGCAGCCGCTGTTCGATGCGGTCGGGTTCGCGGTGGACCCCTTCCATCAGTCGTACAGCGTCACGCCCGACAGGCACAGCTTTCTGTTTGAGCGGCAGCGGTCGTCCGGCCGGGCATCGACGTCGGTCAGAGCCGTACTCGTGGAGAACTGGTTTGATGACCTGCGGGCGCGGGTGAAGCGGTGACTGACCTCGCGGCCCGCCCCGCATCCGCCCTGGCCCCCGGCCGGGCTAGCATAATCCGGTGCAGGCGGTAGCTTGTCGAAATCCGGCAGATTGCCGGCTACTTCCGCCATCCGTTGCGCTGGGACAACGAGCGGTGGATCGCCCACTCCGGGGCTCGCCGCCTGACTTCACATCCGCTGGAGCTACCATGAAGCGATTCGTTGCCCGTCTCTCGCTGGTCCTCACCGTTGTGGCACCCGCTGCCCTTGGCGCGCAGGCCGCGCCCGCGGCTCCGGAATTCAAGGTCCTCACCGTCTACCGGGAGTCGGTCAAGCCGGGGAAGGGCGACGCGCACGACGCGCACGAGAATGCGTGGGCCCGAGCCGTCGCGGCAACCAAGTCGCCGAAGCCATTCCTCGCCCTCACGGCAATGAGTGGCGCGACGGAAAACTGGTACATGAGCCCGTACACCGACTGGGCCGACCTGGAGAAGACCAACAAGGCCAACGCCGACAACGCCGCGCTCGTCGCGGTCAACAAGCAGTATACGGCACCGGAGGCGGACTACCTGAGCGATGGTCGCCTGATGGTGCTGACCTTCCGCGAGGACTTGAGCTACGGCGGGCCGGCCGACCTGGCCGCCAGCCGGTACTTCGTGGTCACGCGCGTCTCGATCCGGCCGGGGCATAACACCGAGTACGTGGAAAACCGGAGGATGGTCAAGGCGGCGCACGAGAGCGTCAAGGCTGCCGACAAGTACTCGATGTGGCAGGCCGCGGCCGGCGCCCCCGCGGGCACCTTTTTCATCATCACGGCCCTGAAATCCCTCGCCGAGCTCGATCAGAGCGCCACGATTCACGGCACGGCCTACATTGCGGCGCTCGGCGACTCGACCGCCCGGATGAAGATGACGGCAAACCAGGCGGCTGCGATCGTCAGCTCCCAGACCGACATCTTCGCCTTCGCCCCGCAGCAGAGCGTCCCGCCCCCGGCATGGGTAACGGCCGACCCGGGGTACTGGCAGCGCAAGGCGGCGCCGAAGAAGACGCCGTAGTCGCGTTGACGAAGTAGGACCGGCGAACCGGAGCACGCTGCGGTGATGCGAGAACTGGGCTGGGATGTCCCGCTGCCTCGGGCGGCGTCGAGGAGTCAATCATGACATCCCGGCGCCGCTTCCTGCAGCAGAACACTGGCGCGCTCGTCGCGACGGCACTCCCCGGCTCTCTCATCGTCAGGAATGGCGACGCGCAGGGCACGTTTCTCGATCTCGGCCACGGTCCCGACGCCGTCTGCGTGCGGACGGCGTCCGGCGACCAGCAACTTCGGCGCGCCGGGGGCGGCCGATGGGACGGCGGCGGCGTCTCGGTCCGGATGGTCGACATGCCGGGCGCGCTCCGGGTCGAGCTGACCGCGCCGGCGGTTGACGTCCTGCGCGTGGGACTCCGTTGGCGCGGGCAGTTGAACCGGACGCGTCTGCTCCTTGGTGACGCCTGGGAGCGGGGCTACGGCGACTTCGAGTGGCGCGGATTTGTCCCCGACCGCGTGATGCCGTGGTACATGATTGCGTGGGACGGAACACGTGCCGACGGCTACGGTGTCCGCACCGGCGCCGCGGCGCTCTGCTTCTGGCAGGCCGATCCGGCCGGCATTACCCTCTGGGCCGACGTGCGAAGCGGTGGTACCGCCGTGCAGCTCGGCGAGCGTGCGCTCAACCTCTGCGACGTGGTCTGCCGCGCCGGACGCGGCGGCGAGTCGGCGTTCGCATCACTCAGGGCGTTCTGCCACCAGATGTGCGCCAATCCGCGACTTCCAGCCGAGCCCGTCTATGGCAGCAACGACTGGTACTGGGCGTACGGAAAGAACAGCGCCATGAGCGCGCTCGCCGATGCGCACCGGATTGTGGATCTCTCACCTGTGGGCCGCAACCGCCCGTTCGTGGTGATCGACGATGGCTGGCAACCCGGACGCGGTACCAGCCGGAGCGCTGTCGGCACGTGGGACCGCGGCAACGAGAATTTCCCGGATCTTCCGGCGCTCGTCGGCGATGTGCGGCGAGTCGGCGGCCGGATGGGAGCGTGGATCCGACCGCTCGAAGCGCCGGGCGATGTGCCCGACAGTTGGCGGCTGCCGCGCGACCGCAGTGTGCTCGACCCGACGGTAGCCGGCGTGCGGGAGAAAATCTCCGGCGACATCGCGCGTCTCCGTGACTGGGGGATGGACCTGATCAAGCACGACTACACATCGTTCGATCTTTTCGGGCGGTGGGGATTCCAGATGGGAGCTGCCGTCACGCGTGACGGCTGGACCTTTGCCGAAGGGGCGCGGCGTACGAGTGCGGAGGTGATCAACGAGTTGTACCAGACGATCCGTACCGCGGCAGGCGACGCGCTGATCATTGGTTGCAACACGGTGAGTCATCTTTCCGCCGGTAGCTTCGAGATGTGCCGGATCGGCGACGACGTCAGCGGCACGGAGTGGCCGCGTACGCGAAGGATGGGGGTCAACTCGCTGGCGTTCCGCGGCGCGCAGCATGGGGCCTTCTACGCCGCCGACCCCGATTGTGTCGGCGTGACCACCGCGGTGCCGTGGGAACTCAATCGTCAGTGGCTCGACCTGGTGGCACGGAGTGGCACGATGCTCTTCGTCTCGCTGGCGACCGACGCCCTCGGCGCCGACCAGCGCCGCGACCTCCGCGCAGCACTCGCGCTCGCGGCGAAGCCCGAACCGCTGGGCGAGCCGCTCGACTGGATGAACTCGACGTGGCCGTCGCGGTGGAAGTTGACCGGTGCCGAGCAAACGTATGACTGGGGAAAGGCTGACGGCTGAGCGCGCCACACCCGGTCACACCACCTTGCCGATCGGCAGCCTCCGGATGCGCCTGCCTGTCGCCGCGAAGATCGCGTTGCACACCGCTGCCGCGATCGGCGGCGTCCCCGGCTCGCCCACGCCACCCTGCGCCTCGGTGCTCGGCACGATGTGCACCTCGACCACGGGCATCTCGTTCATGCGCAACATCTTGTACGTGTCGAAGTTGCCCTGCACCACGCGCCCTTTGTCGATGGTGATTTCGCCGTAGAGTGCCGCGGTAAGGCCATAGACGATCGCGCCCTGCATCTGTGATTCCACGATCGCCGGGTTGACCACGGGGCCGCAGTCCACCGCACAGACCACGCGATGCACCTTCACCGTCCCGTCGCTCGCCACCGAGACCTCAGCCACCTCGGCCACGTAGCTCTCGAATGACTTGAACACCGCAATCCCGCGCGAGATCCCCGCGGCGGGCGGCGTCCCCCACCCGGCCTTCTCGGCAGCGAGTTTGAGGACGCCCAGGAAGCGCGGAGCCCCCGCGAGAAGATCGCGACGGAATTCGTACGGATCCTTTTTGGCCGCGTGAGCGAGTTCGTCGTAAAAACTTTCGACCACGAACCCGTTGTACGAGCCGCTCACCGAGCGCCAGAACCCCACGGGAATGCCGGTGTCGGTCATGATGCAATCGATATGCGCGTTGGGAATCGCGTACGCCTTGGCCAGCTCCACCGCGCCTTCGACGAGCTCCCCGTCGAGGCCGTTCTTGACGGCCTGAGGGAAGAACCGAATCATGGCCGACGGTGCGGCCATGCGATGGGTCAGGAACACCGGCTTGCCCTGCGCATCCACGCCGCCGCGAAGCTGATGGAGGGTGGCCGTCCGGTAGAAGTCGTGCTGGATGTCGTCTTCCCGCGACCAGATGACCTTCACGGGCACCTTCATCGCCTTCGACGTCTCGACCGCCTCCGCAATGAAATCCTGCTCGATCCGGCGCCCGAACCCGCCGCCCAGGTAGGTGGTATGCACCATCACCTTCTCCGGCGGCACGCCACCGATCGCCGCACCGGTCATCTGCGCGCCGGTCTGCAGCTGCGTCGGCGCCCAGATGTCGACGCCATCGGGACGGACGTGCGCCGTGCAATTCATCGGCTCCATCGTGGCGTGCGCCAGGAACGGCGTCTGGTAGACCGCGTCGATCATGGTTGCCCCAGCCGGCGCCGCTTCAGGATGTCCCACGTGGTGGGCCATCGCACCCGGATGCGCCACCTTTGCCGCGAACAGTGTCGCGATGCTCTCGCTCGACACCTTCGCGTTCGCACCCTCGTCCCATTTCACGTCGAGCGCTGCGCGACCCTGGTGGGCCGGCCAGTAGCCGTCGGCCACCACGGCGATGCCACTCGAGATCTGCACCACATCGCGCACACCGGGGATCGCCTTGGCCTTCGCCGCATCGAAGCTCGCGACCTTGCCGCCAAATACCGGACAGCGCGCCACCACGGCGACCAGCATTCCCGGCACCTTGACGTCGATGCCGAACACCGCGCTGCCGTCGACCTTGAGCGGCGTATCGAGGCGCTTGGTGCGCGTGCCGATCACCTTCCACGCCTTGGAATCCTTGAGCGGCACGTCCTTCGGCACCGGGAGCGCTGCAGCCGCCTTCACCAGTTCGCCGTAGCGGAGCTTGCGCTTGCTGCTGGTGTGAATCACCGCGCCAGTTTCGGCGTGGCATTCACTCCGGTCCACCTTCCAGGTTGTGGCGGCGGCTGAGATCAGCATCTCGCGTGCGGCGGCACCGGTCTGGCGCAGCGGGACAAAGGCGACGCGCACGCTGCTGCTGCCGCCGGTGCCCTGCATGCCGAACAGGGGATTGGTGTACACCTTGTCGGCCGGGGCGAATTCGATCGCGATTTTCGCCCAGTCCACCTCGAGCTCTTCGGCCAGCAGCATCGGCAGCGCGGTGGTCACCCCCTGGCCCATTTCGGATCGGTCGACAATCACCGTAATGCTGTCGTCGGACGCGATACGGAGCCAGGCGTTGAGCGGGACCGGCGGGCCCGCCGGTGCTGTCGGTGTCGGCGCACAGCCGGTGAGCGAGAAGCCGATCAGCAGCCCGGCGCCGGCGACCGACGTCGCCTGGATGAATTCGCGGCGGGAGACTTCGCGGGGAGCGCTCATGTCACACCTCCCCGGCGGCGTGATGAATCGCTGTGCGAATCCGCTGGTAGGTGCCGCAGCGGCAGATGTTGGTCATGGCGGTGTCGATATCCACGTCGGTGGGCTTGCCACCCTTCGCCAGGAGTGCTGCCGCCACCATGATCTGGCCGGACTGGCAGTAGCCGCACTGCGGCACGTCGTCGGCGATCCAGGCTTTCTGCACTGCGTGGCTGCGGTCGCTGGAGAGTCCCTCGATCGTCGTCACCCGCCTGCCGGCGACGGTGCTGACTGGCGTGGAGCATGAGCGAGTGGCGGCGCCGTCGATATGGACGGTGCAGGCGCCGCATTCGCCGATGCCGCAACCGAACTTGGTACCGGTGAGGCCAAGATTATCGCGCAGGACCCAGAGGAGCGGTGTGTCCGCGGCAACGTCGACGGACTGCTGCTTGCCATTGATGGTGAGGGTGAAACTGGGCACGCGCGCCTCCGAAAGGGGAATTCCTCAGTAAGCTGCCACTGATTCCCGCCCGGCGGAAGAGACGGCCCCAGACCGGTGCCTCGCTCGCCCCGAGCCGAGGGTCAATTTGAGAGAGTGGAACCGTGGTCTGAGCGCTGAGCTGGCGGTATATCAGCTCCGCGTGAGCGCAGCGAAGTCTTCCGATGTGTCGATGTCCAGGAGTGCAGCCGGGGGCCAGTCGAGAAATATCGCCTCCGCCCGGTGTCGCAGTACCACCTGCTTGCCGCATCCCTCATCGCGCCAGGCGAGTAGCTCCGGAAACAGCAATCGCCGGAACAGGAGCGGCGGTGCGAGGACGTCACCGTAGCGCGATACGACCAGCGGCGCCGGGTTGGCGCGCGCAGCCATCACAATCGCCGTCAGCATCGCGACGGTCACCATCACCATGTCAGCGAGGATCACGACTGCGGCATCAGCATCGGCAGGCAGCGCGCCGAGACCGCGGTGCAGCGATGTGCTCGTGGGGCCGGTGTAATCGGGATTGGTGACGAACTCGCAGGACAGGCCGGTCAGCTCCGCGCGGACCTTCTCGGGTTCGTGTCCGAGCACCACGATCGTCGGCGACAATCTGGCGCCGATCGCGCGCCCGGCGGCGCGGCGCACCAGCGATTCGCCGTCGAGCGGCAGCAGCATCTTGTTGCGGCCCATCCGTCGGGAGGCACCGGCGGCGAGGACGATAGCCGCGATTCGCGCCGGGACGTCATGCCCCACGCCCCACCCCGCCGGCGGCATGAATCGGCAGCGGGCGCTCGCGCAGCGATTGCGGCTGGCGCCCGCCGCGCACCGCCAGCATCTCCGCGATGATGGCCAGCGCGACCTGCTCGGCGCCATCGGTGCCGACGTCGAGGCCGACCGGAGCGTAGATGCGATCGGTGTCGAGCGACGAGTCGCCCGCGACATTGCGCAGGAGACGTTCCGTGCGCTGACGTGGCCCCAGCACGCCGATGTAAGCAACGGAGGTCGCGACGAGCGCCCGAAGGTACTGCTCGTCGTCCGCGAAGTTGTGCGTCATCACGACAGCGAAAGTGTGGTCGTCGAACTGCACCCGCCGCACGAGGTCCGCGGGGAAGCTGTCGATCAGCGTGGCGGCACCGGGGAACCGATCGGTCAGCAGCAGCCCGGGACGGTGATCGACCACCGTGACGCGGAACCCCGCTTCCACGGCGAAGCGCGCCAGCGGCCGGGCATCGTTGCCGGCGCTGACGATCACCAGATGCGGCGGCACCCGATACACGTCGACGAATACGGCCGTCCCGGCAACGTCCCGAAGCGAGCTTGGCGCATCCACCGCAAGCAATCCCCGCGCTTCGGCAACCACCGCGGTATTGATGTCGCTGTCCTCAGAATTGCCTTCGACGCCGCGTGCGGTGACAATAAGTCGGTTTGGCCGGTTGGTTGCTGGTTCGGTGCGAATCATCGTGCACACGGCGAACGGGAGCCCCGCTGCCAACAGTCCCTGTTCGATCGCTGACGTGGAGTACGCGGGCTCGACGAATACCTTGACCTCTCCCTCACAACCGACGCCGAGATCCCAGGCGCGAACCTCGTCCCCGCCCGAGCAATAGCTGCGCAACTGGGGAACCTGCGAGGCGATTACCTGCAACGCCACCTCCCGCACGTCCAGTTCGAGGCATCCGCCGCTCACATTCCCGACGCAGGCACCGTCCTCCGCCACGGCCATCTTGGCGCCTTCGCGGCGGTACGCTGAACCGTGAACGCACACTACGGTCGCCAGCGCGGCGCGGCGCTGCTCGGTATTCAGCGTCGAGAGCCATTCGAAGACTTGCCGGGCCTCCTGCCAGTGTTTCATCGCTCCGCGACGCTCAAGCGACCCGCAACCCTTGCTTCGAGATCGGCAACGCCCGGATCCGCTTGCCTGTCGCCGCGAAGATCGCGTTGCACAGTGCCGGAATCACCGGCGGCAGCGCCGGTTCGCCGAGCCCGGTGGGCGGATTGTCGGTGATCCGGAAATGCACCTCGACCTCGGCCGGCGCCTGGCGATGCCGCAGCAGCGCGAAGTTGTGGAAATTGCTTTGCACTACGCGGCCCCTGTCGATGGTAATCTCCTGCCCGAGCGCCTGTGCGAGGCCATCCAGCGCGGCGCCCTGTGCCTGGCCGATCGCGGCCGACGGATTGATGATCTGACTGCCGATGTCCCCGGCAATCCAGATCTTGTGCACCTTGAGCAGGTTCGTTGCGTCGACGCTGGCTTCGACGACCTCCGCGAAGTAGCCGCGATGCGAAAAGTGAAATGCCACTCCCATTCCCGTGCCACCGGGTAGTTGGCGGTTGTCCCATCCCGACTTGTCACGTACCAGTTCCAGCACGCCGCGCATGCGGGCCGCGTCGTAGCCGCCGCCCCCGCGACGACCGCGGGCACCGCCGGCGCCGGGAGGGTCCGTCACCATGCGAGGCGCGCCGAGGAGGTCGAGGCGGAACTGCAACGGGTCCTTGCCGGCGGCGTGCGCAAGCTCGTCGATAAACGACTGCATGACGAACGCGAGTGCATTGCTGCCGGGAGCGCGCAGCCACCCGGTCGGGACGCGGAGCGGGATGAGCGATATGTCGAGCGCATAGTTGGGCACGAACCGCGCGGGGAACTCGCTCGCCGAGAGGTCCGCCGTGAGGGCGGCCCGACCGTTCTCGCCGAACGACACAAAATGGTTGTGCCAGGCGACCAGCTTCCCGTCGGCGTCGACGCCGCCCTTGAGGAAATGGAAGCCCCCCGGGCGATAATAGTCGTGTTGAATGTCGTCCTCGCGAGTCCATAGCAGCTTCACCGGCCCGCCAATGGTCTTCGCGATCCACGCGGCTTCGGCCATGAAATCGTTGAATCCTCGCCGGCCAAAGCCGCCGCCGGCACGCGTGATGTGCACGGTGACGTCGCTCTCCGGAATGCCGACTGTTCTCGCGGCAAGCTGGCCGCCGCCGAACGGCCCCTGCGATGGCGCCCACATCTCCAGCTTGCCGTTCTGCCAGGACGCGGTGCAGTTCATCGGCTCGAGCGGCGCGTGGGCCAGGAACGGGTAGCTATAGGCGGCTGCAACGACCTTCGCCGCGCCGCTCAGCGCAGCATCGACGTCGCCGTCCTTGCGGACTGACCGCTCCGGCGACTGCTGCGAGAGTTCTGCCGCCCGTTGGGCGAACTCGGCCGTACTCTGTCCCTCCGTCGAGCCCTCGTCCCAGGTGACGCGCATCTTGTCGCGCGCGGTCTTGGCGTACCACCAGGAATCGGCAACGATGGCGACGCCGGGGTTGAGGCCGGCGCTCATCCCCGGCGACGCGCCGTCCACAACGAACGCGTGTCGCACGCCGGGCATCGCCTTCACTGCGGCGAGATCGACGCTCGCCACCTTGCCGCCGAACACAGGACACTTGGCGTACACGGCGTACAACATGCCCGGCAAGGTGACGTCGATGCCGTACATCGGCATGCCGCGCACGATCCCCGGTGCGTCGACGTTCGGCACCGGCGTGCCGATGATCTTGAAGTCCTTCGGGTCCTTGAGCGTAACGGACTGCAGGTCGGGTGGCGGCAGTGTCGCCGCCTTGGCAATCAGCTCGCCGTAACCGAGCTTGCGATTGCTGCTCCGGTGAAAGACCGTGCCGGACGCGGTGGTGCACTCGGACTCCGGCACGTTCCAGGTCTGGGCGGCAGCGGTCACGAACAGCTGTCGCCCGGCCGCGCCTACCCGGCGCAGTGTCGTGTAGTTGTTGGGCGTCGAGCTGCTTCCGCCGACGTTCTGACTGCCATACTTCGCCTGGTCGGCCATCGCCATTTCCACCGTGACGCTCTTCCAATCGACATCGAGCTCGTCGGCGATGATCATCGGGAACGCGGTCTTGATTCCCTGGCCGATTTCAGGATTCTTGGCGATGATGGTGACGGCACCATCGGCCGCGATCCTGATGTATGCGTTGGGCATGAAGTCGGCCGCGCGCGACGCCTTGCCGGTGATGGCTCGCACGGGCTCGAAATACGCGCCGAGGAGGAGGCTACCGCCCGCTAGAACCGTGACCTTCAGGAAACCGCGGCGGCCCACAGTGAGCGTGCTCACAACGCCCCCTTGCTGCCCTTGGGCATCGGTGTGGCGGGCGGAGCGGAATTGCCCGCTGCATGATGAATCGCCTGTCGGATCCTGAGGTATGTGGTGCAGCGGCAGATATTGCCATCCATCGCGGCGTCGATATCAGCGTCGGTGGGCTTGGGTGTCCGCACCAGCAACGCCGCCGCCGACATCAATTGGCCCGGCTGGCAGTAGCCGCATTGCGACACGTCGAGTTCCTGCCAGGCGCGCTGGAGCGGGTGTGACGCGTCGGGAGCGAGGCCCTCGATGGTCGTGATCGGCGATGCCCCGACGGCGGACACGGGCAGGATACACGATCGCGTCGCCGTGCCCGCGACGTGAACCATGCACGCACCGCACTGCGCCACGCCGCAGCCGAACTTGGTGCCCTTAAGATCCAGCACGTCGCGCAACACCCAGAGCAGGGGCATGTCGGCGGGCACGTCAACCGTTGTGGTCTTCCCGTTGATTTTGAGCTGGTAAGGCATGGGTTGGTACCTCCGGTGATCGGCGAGAGCCATTTAACGTAAGCCCCCGTCCGCCACTTGGGGGTCTTCGGTACGGCTGACTGAAATCGGTCGGGCTTGCCGACTTCGCACCAAACTGACAGTGTTCGCCGATCGGCGGAACGTCCGTCGACTGCATGAAGAGGACGGGGAGAGACCTGGCTCATTGATCCGTCCGCCACGCCGTTACCCCGATGCCCCACGGCATCTCACGGTGGCAACGCCAACCCGCTGCAGTGGCGGGAACCATGTGCGGTCCCCATCTGGCCGAAAGGGTATTCCCATGCCGCGCACGCCTGCCGCGTCTCCGCCTGCCGCTCAGTCAGTAACGTTCGCGCCGTATCTCGTCGTCCGCCTCATGCCTGGGGTGTGCATGGTCGTAGGGATGCCGGAACGAGCTAGCATGCAAACCCTCGTAGCTCGAGCCTGGAAGAAGATGGCGAAGCTCGGACAACGGTACCGGATGTGCCTTGTCGTTTCCCCGCGACGTGGGTTGTACATGGAGCCCGACGGAACATCGAGATGGAGCAACGAGATCTCCACCGGCGGAGTTCAACTGCAGATGCATAGACTGAACCATGCTCAACCAGCGGCTCAACCGGAGAGGATCAGTCAACTCGCCACCGCAGTGAGATCCGCCGCCAACTGCGCCGAGGAGAATCCCGGCGCGAACCCCGGCTCCTTCGCCTCTAGTGGCAAGATGGCGTAGGCCTCGTCGACACATTCATCCCACCAGCCCCACGTCGCCGCCTGAGTGTTGCCCCACGTCAGCACCGTCACCCCGGTGCGATCGTATCCAATCGCAAACACCGCATGGCCGTCGGGCGTCAGCGGGCCCGCCGTCCACGGTGTGCGCGCGTCAAACTCCTGGAGGCAGTCGCGCTGTACCTGGAAGCCGAGGTACACGCCACCAAAGAGCGTGATCGCCTGCTTCACGTGGGTATGGTTCCTCGGATCGACGCCTGCGAACGCCAGAATCTCGCTACCCGCGACCGGGTGCTTGCGCCAGTAGTTGAGGACATCGAGCTCGTTGAGGCCGCTGTCGATGCCGCCGGTGAGATGCAGGTACAATTTCACCACCTCGGCCCGCGGCATGATGGTCTTCCTGCCGATCAATGCGTGATAGGCGGTACTAGCGTGCGCAACCGCGGCAATGGTGCAGTCGCCCAGCGTGTCGTTGCCGTCCAATGGAAACAGCTTCGTCGGATCGGCGTTCCTGAGGTTTGCGTAGACTGCGGCCAGGACGTTGTGCGCCGGTTCCGGCGGGGGGAGCGTGGGCGAGAGATAGTCCTGAAAGCGCAACGTGCGGTAGTCGCGCTTGGGCGGGTGCTTGCCGAATCGATAGGTCTGCATTGCCTGCATACGACGCTCCTTTCGCAATCCTTCAGTCGGCTCGGCCGTTGGGGCACCGCGCGACATGTCTGTGGATGATTGCAATCGATCGGCACTCCAACCGTCGACTGACCGGCCGGGAGCAAGGCGAGGGATGTGCCAAAGTCGCAACGTGTAATGTCGTGCGGCCGAGTCTTGCCGGCGTCGATCAGGTAAGCAATACGCGGCAAGACCTTATGTGGCGCTGGTTGCCCCTCGACTCGGGCTGCGCCATCGCTCGGGGTGACGAACGACCGTCGAATCGAGAAACGTCGTCAGGTCGAGCGAGCCGCGGAGCGGCAAGTCGAGACCGGAGCGTCCAGATTTTCGGACAACGTTGTCTCACTGATACGTCGTCACCCAGAACGGATGCAGGCAAATGTGGAACGAGTGATGGCTGCGGAGGTTCGGTCGCGGCGGGGCGTGTTCGGCGCGGCATACACGTTGCGTCCGGGCGCGCGGCATGTGACCGACTTGGTGAAGCGCGCGCGCGAACACACCCAGGCGACCGATCCGGAGGCGGACGATGTATCGCAACAAGAGTGGCCAGCTGATCCTGGTTCTGGGATTGGGCCTGGCGATGGCGAGATCGGCGAGCGGCCAGGCGCGGCCAATTTCGCGGGCGCAGCTTCCGGCGAACGTCCAGGCGCAACTCGACCGCGGTGCCTTGGTCAGGCTGACGTCGTCGACGCCCGATACCGTGCCCAGGACGGCCACTGCGCCGATGCTCCGTCCCGGTGAGGCGCTGGCTGCGCGAACTGGTGAGCGAGCCACGCTGTCGAAAGTGTCGCCCAAGTCCGCGAACCACACCGGTGGCCGGAGTCCCGCGACAAAGGGGATGGATTCGACCTTCGCGCTACCGTTCACCTTCGTCGGCTTCGATCGCGAAGGAAAGACGCCGGCGTACCAGCCGGTGTACATCCCGGAAGGCGGGCTCCGGTATGCGCCGGCAGCCGATGAATTCGAGGGAGATTTCCTGATCCGGCTCGACCTGGTCGATGGTTCAGGCGACTCGGTGAGCCTGGCGCGCTCGATCGGTCTCACCTTTGGCGGCGACGCCGACTCGATCACGCCGGCGTCACTGACGTTCGGCTACACCGGCGGAATGTACGAACGGGTGCGCGTAGTGGCGCGTAGTCCGCACGACTCGCTCCGGGTACAGGTGGTGCCGCAATTCGACCCGCGCGGCGTGTCGATCTGGCTGAGCGTGCAGCCGGCGCTGACGTTCGAACGGCCGCCGGCATCGATCCAGGGGTACGGCATCGAGACCGTGACACTGGTGATCGGCATGCGGGGCGTGACGTCGAAGGACTCGATCGACGTGTCGGTGAGCGCCGACCGCGGCATACTGAGCAGCAATCAACTCCGCATCGGACCCACTGGCGGAGTGGTGACGCTGCGATCGGCGAGCGGGCTCGGGCCGGCTACGGTTCGCGTGGTATCGGCGACACTGGGAACGGCGGAGACGACGATCGACTTTGCGTTGCCGGTGCGGTTTGCGCTTGCAGCACTGCTGGGCGGCGTGCTGGGTGCCGTGTACGCGCAGACACAACAGAAGAAACAGGGGCGCACGTCATCCATGGTGCGACAAGTCGTCGGGGCGGTGCTGGGTGCGGTGCTGGCCACGGCGATCTACAGCGGCCTCGGCGTCAGCCTGTTGCCGCTGGCGTCGAAGATTCCGCTCGGCAATGAGCTGGCGGTGTTTGCGTTTGCGGCATTCGGGGCGATGGTGGGGATCAAGGTTCCAAGTGGGGCGGCAGCTGTTGGGGCGGGCGGAGCGCCGTAGCACATCCAAGCAGCTCTCGGCGAATATCCTTTGCCGCCTAGTGGTACACCACCCCGCCCTTCATCACGAACTTCACACGCAACACCGCCTCGATCTTCTGGAGCGGATCGCCGTCGAGCGCGATCAGGTCGGCCTGGTATCCCGGGGCGATCGTGCCGATCTCGCGCCCCAGTCCCAAGGCAGCGGCGTTCCGGGAAGTGGCGGTGACCAGCGCATCCATCGGCGATTGTCCCGCCTCCCGGACCCGGCAGACCAGGTCCTCGGCGTTCCGTCCGTGGGCGCCGGCGGTTGCGTCGGTCCCGTACAGGAGCTTGAGACCGGGCGTGGCGAGGGCGGTGCGCAGGAGGTTCGGCAACAACGGGAGCAACCGCGTCATGAGCGCGAATCCGGTGGAGTCGAAATCGGCGATCCCCTCGAAGCGCGCGCGGTTCTCGAGGTAGTTGCGAAGCACGAGCCCGCATTGGGGATCGAAGTACACGCCGCGGCTGGCGAGAACCTCGAGGCCCGCCGCAGTGGCAAGCGCGCCGTGCTCGACCTCGGTGCAACCGGCGGCCGCAGCCTGGCGGAGCGAGGCATCGTCTTGGGCGTGGACCACCGAGCGGAGCTTGAGTCGGCGGGCCTCGCCGCAGAGGGCCGAGAGCTGCTCGAGGGTGAACACGGGCACGCCGCCATCTCTGAGGGCGTTGGATGCGAAGATCTTGATGAAGTCGGCGCGGTCGGACGCGTGGCGCTGCACCAGGCGCCGGAGTGCATCGGGCGCGAGGGCGTTGCCGTGGATCTGGGCCAGGGAGGTCAGGATGCGGGGGCCGGGAAGGGCGCCGGCGTTGATCTCATCGCGGAGTTCCTTTTCGGCCTCGGCGCCCATGCTCGCCACCGTGGTGAACCCGGCACGCAGGGTGGCGAGGGCGACGGCCGCGCGCGCCGCCGCGCGCTGTGCCGACGTCTCACCGTCGTCGGTGTTGGCCAGCCTCCCCAGATGGTTGAGGAATCCGTTGAGGTGGACGTGCGCGTCGATCAGGCCGGGGAGGACGGTATAGCGGGAGAGGTCGTAGGTGACGGAGTCGTCCCGCCAGGGAGCCACGGTCGCGATCCGGCCGTTCACCACGGTGATCACCGCGTCCCGCATCTGGCCGCCCCGCCCGTCGAGGAGGAGGCCGGCGCGGAGGGTCACCGGGAGCGGGCTCGACTGGCAGGAGGTACCGGCGATGCTGACCGATGCCCAGAAAACAAGGAGCGCCCGGGTGGCCGGGCGCTTCCTTGCGCATGCAGCGACGACGGTCAACTTAAAGTTCGTCGTTGCTTCCCGAGAGGCCCTGCCTCAGGGTCAACTGACTCAGGGTCGCCTCTTCCCGGATCGTCGGGGCAACGAACTCTTTCTTCATACTGCCTCCTGAGAGAATCCTGCCTATCAATATGATGCAGGTCGTTGGAGCCGGGCGCAAGAGTGGCGGGAAGGCCACAGGGTGTGGCAGAGAATAAGCGAGCATACGAGGTCACGCGCCTGGCGCCTTTTCGATGGCGCAATCCCCCGGCGATGGTACCTTTGGGCTTCCCAATACACATCGCACATTCCGCACGACGAGGACACCGCGTGATTGATACGCCGGGCCCGGCTCACCGCTGCATTGCCGACCGCTTCCTCGCCGAGATCAAGACGGGCAAGGCTGAAGCAATGACTTGGGCGCTTGCCCGACATGACCAGACACCGGGTCGACAGCCTGGCCTCGCTGCTCGAGGAACGCCAGTCGACGCGATGATCATCTATCTGGACGCGTCGATCGTGCTGCGCCTCGTCCTTGGCGAGCCGAAACCGCTGGTGAAGCGCCAGCAGTATTCTGGAGCGGTCACGAGTGCGCTCACCGAGGTCGAATGCTTGCGTACCCTTGACCGGATGGCACGAACCGGCTCGCTCTCCCCGCAGGAGGTCGCCGACCGGCGCATGGCATGCTACCGATTGCTCGAGGAGGTCGAGGTGGTCGACATCAGCGGTGCCGTGTTGCGTCGCGCGCCCGAGCCCTTCCCCACGCCCCTCGGCACACTCGACGCCATTCACCTTTCCACGGCGATCGCGTGGCGCGACGCCCGGGAGGTCACGTTAACGATGGCGACCCACGACAAATCACTAGCGATCGCCGCACGAGCCAGGGGGCTTGAGGTGGTCGGTGTCTGACATCAGGACCAGGCTCACCGCCGCTTTGTCCGACCGCTACCGCATCGAGCGCGAGCTCGGTCAGGGCGGCATGGCCACGGTCTATCTCGCGCACGACATCAAGCACGAGCGCGAGGTGGCGATCAAGGTGCTCCGCGAGGATCTTTCCGCCTCCCTCGGGGCGGGGCGATTCCTCCGCGAGATCAAGATCGCGGCACAGCTGCAGCATCCCCACATCCTGCCGCTGCTCGATTCCGGTGAAGCCGACGGATTCCTCTTTTTCGTCATGCCGTATATCAAGGGGCAATCCCTTCGCGAACGCCTCGCCCGCGAGGGGGAACTACCGGTCCACGAAGCGGTGCGACTGTTGACGGAGGTGGCCGACGCGCTCGTCGAGGCGCACGCGCACGGCGTCGTGCATCGCGACATCAAGCCAGACAATGTGATGCTCTCGGGTCGCCACGCGCTGGTGACCGATTTCGGCCTGGCGAAGGCGATCAGCGAAGCCACGGGCCGTAACACGATCACCACGCTCGGCGTTGCTGTGGGCACGCCAACGTACATGTCACCGGAACAGGCCGCCGCCGATCCGCATGTCGACCATCGCTCCGACATCTACTCTGTTGGCGTGATGGCGTATGAGATGCTCAGCGGTCGACCGCCCTTCACGGGAAGTACGCCGCAACAGGTCCTTGCCGCGCACGTGACTGAGGCGCCCGACTCGGTGTCGAAGCGCCGTCCGGCAATTCCGCCGGCGATCGAGGCGGTCGTGATGCGTTGCCTCGCGAAGCGACCGGCTGATCGGTTCCAAACCGCGGCCGAGCTGCATGCGGCACTGGAACCGCTCGCGACGCCGAGCGGGGGATTGACACCGACGGAGACGCGGCCGGTGGCTGCAATTCGCTCAGCAAGTCCATGGCCGAAGTTCATACTTGCGGGTGCAGGCGTCGTTGCGTGCGCTGCATTGGTGCTCTGGCTGACGAACCGTCCGCCGGCTGCGGCGGTGATCACGTCAAACACCCAGCTCACGCGCGCGGCAGGTACCGAAGAATTCCCTGCCATTTCGCCCGATGGAAAGTCGGTTGCCTACCGGGCCTTCGGCCCCTCCGATCGTGCGCCCCACGTCGAGTTTCGTCGGACCGATGGCGGTGACGCAGTGCAGATCGCCGGTGGCATCGTCCCGAGGGCGTGGTCGCCAGCCGGTGATCGGTTGCTGGTGTGGGGTGCCCGGGGGCTCGTCAGCCAGCCGGCCCTCGGTGGCCAGGGGACGACGATCGATCCGCAAGCGTTCTTCGGATCATGGTCGCCAGATGGCAAGCAGGTGGCCTTCTTCATTCGCGATTCACTGTTCGTTGGCGACGCGAATGGCGGGACACCGCGGTTTGTGACGTCAGCACTCGACCCGCATTCGCCCGTGTGGTCGCCTGATGGAAAATGGATCGCTTTTGTCTCGGGCAATTCTCCGTACTTCCGTACCTACAACATTGCGCCGAGCAGCGTCTGGCTCGTTTCATCTGCGGGCGGCACGCCAATCCAATTGACGCCCGCCGGCGGCATGAGCCTGAGCCCGACCTGGGCGCCGGACTCCCGTCGCCTGCTTATCGTATCGGTGCTTGCCGGGGTGCGCGATGTCTATCAGATCAATGTCAACAGCTCAGGGCATCCGAACGGCGAGCCGGTGCGCGTCACCACCGGACTCAATCCGTCGCTGATATCGCTTTCAGCCGATGGGACCCAGTTGGCGTATTCGGTCGCGACGTATCATGCGAACATCTGGAAGGTCGCGATCCCGAAAAGCGGGGCTATCTCGACGCAGGGTGCGTTGCCGGTGACGAATGACCTCCAGACCATCGAGGGCCTCGACGTCTCGCACGATGGCAAGTGGCTGGTCTTCGATTCCAACCGCCAGGGAGTAATGCAGATCTTCCGGATGCCACTTGGTGGCGGTCCGGTGCAGCAGCTCACGCATGACTCCAATCCCTCCTTCAAGCCAGCGATCTCGCCCGATGGCAAGGAGGTGGCGTACCACGCCATTGTGAAAGGGCTCCGGCGGATCTTCAGCGTACCAATCGATGGCGGGAGGTCGACCCAGCTATCACCAGGCGCCGCGCCGGATGAGCGCAATGTCAGCTGGTCACCGGATGGCCATCGCATCGCGTGGTTGGTTGCTCAGGGTGTGCGCGGCTACATACAGGTGGCCACCCGGGACGCACAAGACAAGTGGGGTCCGCCGCTCACCGTCCAAACCCCCGGTGGCGACGCGTTCATGACCTGGACCGACGAGGGGACGGCACTTCTCGGCGACGATTCGACCGGGCACCTCGGCGCATGGCCGGTGGCTGGCAGTGCGTTCCGGCCGCAGATCCCTTCGCGCGTCCTCGATACGGCGCTTGCACTGAACACCATGGGCGCGCGATCAAGTGACGGACAGTCGTTGTACTTTTTCGCCCAACGCAATGTCGCCGGCCAGCCGCGCGCCCTGGTTGGTGCCATGCGCCTCGCCGACGGCGAGTGGCGCGACGTGTTGCGGTTCGATGAGCCATCGCGACCGCACAGCACCGCGTCCAATGGCATCGCCGAGTATGGCGGCTGGCTTTACTTCACGTTGAGTGATTTCCAGAGCGATATCTGGGTCGCGAGCGTCAAGGGGCTGAAGCAGTGAACGAGTGCTTCGCTTACTGGCACTCCCCTCCGTCCGGAGCCATCTTCTCTGCCCATGACTGATCTGCAGGAGCGTCTCAACCGCGGCCTCGCCGGGCGCTATGTCATCGACCGGCAACTGGGTGAGGGCGGGATGGCGGTCGTCTTCCTGGCCCACGACCTGCGCCACGACCGGCCCGTCGCCCTCAAAGTGCTCCGCCCCGAGCTTGGCAGCGAAATTGGTCCGGACCGTTTCCTGCGAGAGATCAAGCTCGCGGCACGGCTCACCCACCCGCATATCCTGCCCGTGTTCGACTCCGGCGAGTCCGAAGGCCTGCTCTTCTATGTGATGCCGAACATGGAGGGGAAGTCCCTCCGGGACCGGATGGCGCAGGAAAAGATGCTCCCGCTGGATGAGGCGTTACGCATCACGTGCGAGGTGGCCTCCGCTCTCGATTACGCTCACCGGCAGGGTGTCATCCACCGGGATGTGAAACCCGAGAATATCCTGATGCACGACGACGCGGCGCTCGTGGCCGACTTCGGCATCGGGAAGGCGTTGAGCACCGCGGGCGGGTCCGTCACGCAGACCGGGTTCGCCCTGGGCACGCCGGCGTACATGAGTCCGGAGCAGGCGTCCGCCGACTCCGCGGTGGACGGCCGCAGTGATCTCTACAGCCTGGGCTGCGTGCTGTATGAGATGCTCACCGGCGAGCAGCCGTACACCGGTCCCAACGCCCAGGCCATCATCACCAAGCGGTTCATTGCTCCCGTGCCGCACGTGCGCGCCATGCGCGACGTCCCGGAGCAGCTCGATCAGGCCGTGACGCGCTCGCTGGCCCGGACGCCCGTGGATCGATTTCATTCCGCCGGCGAGTTTGCCGAGGCGCTGCTCCAAATCCAGCGTGACAGCCACACGCCGACCGGATCGCCCCGCGCCGCTGCGGCGCCGCCCGAGAAGTCGATCGTCGTGCTCCCGCTGACCAACATGAGCGCCGATCCGGAGAACGAATACTTCAGCGATGGGATGACGGAGGAGATCATCAACGCGCTCGCGAAAATTCCTGATCTCCAGGTCGCCTCGCGCACGTCCTCCTTCGCCTTCAAGAACAAGGCGGTGGACATTCAGCAGATCGGGGCCAAGCTCGGCGTCTCCTCGGTGCTGGAAGGCAGCGTCCGGAAAATTGGTAATCGGATCCGGATTACCGCCCAGCTGGTGAACGTCGCGAACGGCTACCAGCTCTGGTCCGAATCCTACGATCGACAACTGGAGGACGTGTTCGCCATCCAGGATGAAATCTCGCGAGCCATTGTCGATGCCCTGAAGGTGCGGCTGATGGGCGAGCAGGCACAGGCACTAGTTAAGCCGACGACGGAAAACCTCGAAGCCTACACGCTCTACCTCAAAGGACGATTCTTCGTCAACCGCCTGGCAGAACATGACCTCCGCAAAGCGCTGGGGCTGTTCGAGCAGGCGCTCGATGCCGACCCCGGCTACGCGCGGGCCTACTCGGGAATCGCCGACTGCTGGAGCAATCTCGCCGACGACTGGGTCGCGCCAGAGGAGGCCTATCCTCGCGCCAAATCGGCCGCGATCCGGGCAATCCAGCTGGAACCCACGCTGGGTGAGGCCCACACCTCGATCGGCAAGGTCCTCTGCTGGTACGAGTGGGAATTCGAGGGCGCCTCGAACGCGCTGGCCAAAGCCGTGGAGTACAATCCGAACTACGCCGAGGCGCATTTCGTCTATGGCAGCACCCTGCCGGCGGTCGGACGCCTCGTCGAGGGCATTGACGAGATGCGCAAGGCGCTGGTGCTCGACCCGCTGTCGGCGCACTTCAGCCGGTGGCTGGGGCGCTTCCTCCTCTATGCGGAGCGGTACGAGGCCGCGATCGAACAGAGCCAGAAGACGCTGGAGATCGAGCCCAATTACTTCCAGGCGTACCTCGATATCGGCGCGGCGGAGCTGGCGCGGGGCCGCACCGAGGAGTCGCTGAAAGCGTTCCGTCGCGGGCAATCCCTGAGCGCGGCAGTGCGATCCTATGACGCCATGATCGTCCGTCCCCTGGTGGTGCTGGGCGAGTTGGAAGATGCCACCGCGATCATGGCGCGGCTGGAACAGCAGGCGAAGACCGAGTACCTCCGTGCCGAGGTACTGGCGATGGGCTTCGCCGCGCTCGGCGACCTGGAGAAAGCCTTCGATTGTCTCCAGCAGGCGCTGGACGCGCACTCGGCCGGGTTGATCTACCTGCATCTGGATCCGGCCTATGGGCCGCTCCGTTCCGATCCGCGCTTCGCCGACATGGTGCGGAAGATCGGATTGCACTGACGTCTGACGCCGCGCACCGCCCCGCTGCTGGCAGCACGCATGTTCGGCAAGCAGAAGAAGTCGCCGCAAAATGGATCGCGCCGCTTCCCCGTTACGGCGGAAGCGGCGCGCAGACCATGTCAGCCCGAGACGGTCGCTCGGCTGACGCCGGGCGTACGGCTTAGGCGATCACCACGTGGCGACCGTTTGCCCAGGTCGGGCTGACGGTGGTTCTAGAACTGCTAGGCAAGGGATCACCTCCTCAGTTTCAGGTGGGACAGCGGGCGAACACAAGAAAACTAGAACGGGAGTGCCGGGTTTTCAATCGAACTCACGCCCGATTGGCTGGAGACCAGGCGTGCCGGTGACCCCGGGTCGTTCGTCTCTAGGCTTTAGCGACGGTCATGAGGGAGGCCCCAAGACCATCGCCACTTCCACCCGGACTACCCCATCATGCGTCGCAACTCCCTGGCAGCGATCCTCGCCCTTGCCTTTATGTTCGTGGCCGGGTGCAGTAGTTCTGGCGGCGGCACGACCGTCACTGTCCTGGGCTACACGGTGACCATCAAGACCGCCCCGCCGACGACCGCGCAGGTGGGGGCTTCGATTCCGATCGCGTTCACCGTCACCGAGAACGAGAGTGACGGCAGCTCCAAACCCGCCAGCGGCAAGACCTTCACGGTCACTGTCACGGCAGGCGGGGGGACGGTCGGTGGCGCTGCGTCGACCACGCTCACCACCGCGACGGACGGATCCGCATCGCTGACATGGATCCTCGGCCCGACGGTCGGGACGCAAGCCGTGCGTGGATCGGTGTCGTCCGGTGATTTCCTGATTGTCAGCGTGACCGCCACCGCAGCGCCGGTGAGCAGCGTTGCAGTAACGCTCGCCACACCGTTGATCCCCCTTGGTACCGCCGGCGACCAAGCCACCGCGGTGCTGAAGGATGCCAGCGGCAATGTGCTGCTCGGTCGTACGGTGACGTGGCAATCGTCGACCACCACGGTCGCCACGGTCAGTACCGGTGGCGTCATCACCACGGTGGGCGTCGGGACCAGCACCATCACGGCGACCAGCGAGGGCCAGAGCGGTGGCGCGCTGCTGACCGTGACGCAGAGCACCTGGAACGCCGCCTGGCACCTGCGCCAGCAGATCACCGTAACTACCACCACGGCGGGCACGCCCGCAGGCTATTCTGTCGCGGTGCAATTCGACCACGCTTCGCTGGTGACGGCGGGGAAGGCGCTCGCCTCCGGCAACGATGTGCGCGTCGTCTACTGGACCGGATCGAGCTGGGTCGAACTCGATCGAGTGCTCGACCCCGGGTCAGCGTGGAACACTGCGACCACCACGATCTGGTTCATGACGGTGCCCGCCATCACCGCAAGCAGTGTCGACAACAATTACTACGTCTACTACAGCAACCCGGCGGCGACGAATCCTCCGGCGAACAAGTCCAACGTCTTCCTGTTTGCAGACGACTTCGAATCGGGCAACCTCAGCAAGTGGACGCACCTGGGACTCTGGACGATCGATAACACGCTTTCCCATGCTGGTACCTTCGCGCTCAGGTATCCCGCCGAGAGCAGCGCCGTCAGCACTCTCCTAGCCAATCCGGCGCTCAATGTCGACAACGTGTATTTCGACGCGTGGTGGTATCGGGACACTCCGTCCACCGGCTACGACATTGCACAGGCTGTTCGCGAAGACGGCGGGCTAAATGGGTACGGCACCCGACTCTACTTGCTGCCGCCGTTCGGTCTCACCGTCGAAAAGTCGGTTGGCGGCATCCCCACGACGGTGGCCGCGCCTGCTGGCGCCGCCCCCGCGGCTGGGACATGGAATCGCGTGGGCACCGCGATGTTCGGCAGCACTTTTTACCTGTTCGTCAACGGCACTCTGCAGACCACCGCGTCGGGGCAGACCGAGCTGGCATCCGGTAACGTCGGGTTCGGAAAGATTATCGTGCCGCCGGGCGCATCCTGGTGGCTCGATGACGTGGTCGCCCGCAAGTACGTCAATCCCGAACCGACCAGCGCGCCAGGAGCGGAGGAGAACGCACCGTAGCGAAGTCCCGCACACCTGCCCGGATACCGGAACGGATCAGGACGGCTGGCGAGCCGCAATTTCCCTGAGCGCCCGTACCAGCTGGTCGAGCTCGCCAGTCGAGATGAACAGGTGTGGCGTGATCCGGGCGCCGTGGACCCCTGCCCCGTCGATTGCCACGGTCCAGATGCGATACTTGTCGAGCAGCGTCTTCGCCAGCTCCGCCGGGGCGATCCCTTGCACGCCGACGTTGGCGATGGCGCATGAGCGCGTCGGGTCCTCGGGTGTGTAGAGCACGATGTTCGGCACGCCGCGCACCTTCGTGGTCCAGTAGCGCTGCAGGTAGCGCAGGCGCGCTTCCTTCCGCTGGATGCCGATGCCGAGGTGATAGTCGATCGCGTCGTTGATGGCGAGGTCGGTGTGCACGGGGTGCGTGCCCGTGTGATTCAGCTTGCGGATATCGTCGTCGTGCATGGTGCTGTCGGCGTAGATCGGCCAGAGCGGTGCGATGCGATCGCGGCGCACGTAGAGGAGGCCGGCACCCAGGGGCGCGCCGAGCCACTTGTGCAGCGATGCACCGTAGTAGTCGCCGCCAAGGGCGGGAATGGCAAAATCCAGGTGGCCAAACGCGTGCGCCCCGTCGACCATCACCGGCACACCGTGGCGGTGCGCCATTGCGGTGATCTTCGCGACCGGCAGGATCTGCCCCGTAATGTTGACCAGGTGACAGACCATGAGCAGTCGGGTCCGCGGCGTGATCACCGATTCATAGAGCTGGACGACTTCGTCGTCGGAACTGGGATCCATCGGCAGGGATACGATGCGGTTTACAATGCCGTGGCGGCGGGCCTGCAACGCAAACATGTCGAGCATGGCACCGTAATCCTGTTGCGCCATGATCGCTTCGTCGCCCGGCTTCCAGTCGAACCCGGAGATGACGGTGTCAAGGGATTCGGTGGTGTTCCGCGTGATGATCAACTCATCGGGCGAGCAGCCGGCCAGGGTAGCGAGGCGGGTGCGCACGGCGAGCTTGTCGTCGAACTGCCGGGTGCGCAGGTATCGCGACGCCTGCAGGTTGATGTCGCGCACGTGGTGAATGAAGGCCTCGAGCACCGGCTGCGACTGCATCGAGTAGTAGCCGTTCTCGAGATTGACGTAGTCCGGCGTGAGGCGATACTGGCGACGAATGGTATTCCAGAACTTTTCGTCCTCGGCGAGGCGATCGGGCGGCAGGCTGGCGTGACGGGCCCAGAGGTCGTCCTTGACCACGGTCGCAAGCGCGGCGACGCCGAGCGTGCGGAGGAACGTGCGTTTGTCCATGAGAACACCGTCCGGTCGAGGAGCATCTGTTCGGGAGCAGCTGAACAATGGTCGGTGGGGGCAGGATCGGCCAGATCAGTGGAGTCACAGAAGCGGCCACGGTAAGCCCACTGACGGGTTACGATAAAGTTGCCGACAGGAGTCCCTGACCCGGTGACGACCTTTTCGCCCACTGCCCTGGAAGAGTAAGGAGGCAACGTGATCCGCCCGCGAGTCTTCCTGTTGACGATCCTGCTGCTGCTCGCGGCCTCAGCGCTCCGCGCGGACCCTCGACAATACACCGTCAGGATCTGCAACAACGGACAGCTCACGCTCAGTGTTGCCATTGCGTATCAGGACAAGACCCTGACCGCCAAGTTTTGGGCGGTCCACCGTTGGATCAGCATCTCGCCCGGAAGCTGCGCTGAAGTGTTTTCGCATGTATACGACTTCGACAATGGACTGGGCTCTGCGCTTTTTGCCGAGGCCAACAGCGAGCATCTGCACCTCGCGTTTGCCTTCACGGATGCAACTGGTACCTGGGGTGGGGGCACGGTGAACCCCGCCGCTATCCGGCCGATGCAAGGTCGGAACGACGTCGACGCCAAGTGGTTCAGGCGGTCGAAGCTGCGACTCTGCGTGACGAAGAACGGTGACAACTACCGCGTCGACGGCAACGACCCGGCCGCCGCCTGCAAGCTCGACCCCGCCCTGGTGTCGCTTCCCGCATCGATCGATTACAACCTGCAATCGGATGTCTGGGCCGGCGTGGAACTCCTTCCCACGACGTTGCAGGTCGGGTTCGGATCGAACGATCGCGCGATTCCGCTCGGGCGCAGCTTGAACGGCGGCGGCGGGACGGTGTCGGCCACCACGCCACAGGGTCCCAGTGCGCTCGACAATATCCGGGCCGCGGTGCGGCAGGTGAATAGCGCTCTCGTGCGGGACTCGATCCGGCGGATGGCGGAACTCGACGCAAACACCGTCGCGAATTTCTCGCCGCAGTGGATCGGCGATACGCGAACGATGCATGGCACGATCTCACGCGTGGTCGAGGAGCCGACTGGGACGTACGCCATCATCTACTTCGCGGAATCGGCCGGGTTGACGGTCTGCACCAGTGCGCCGCAACTGCAATTCGCGTGGGGGAGGGCGTACGCCGACAAGCTGGTGGGGCATCTGGTGGAGTTCACCGGACGGATCGTGCGGTCGCCCTGCCTGCCGGATGGCGTAAGCGTGACCGCAAAGATGGGGACGACGATGAAGTTCCTGGTGAAGTGAGCCTCGCCTGACGACCTGGCCTTACCGGCCCGCCGGTTGCCGAGCATATTCGTCTGGTCCCTTCCCCAGGCATCGCTACACGCTGCAGCACCCCTTGACGCGCGGGGCACTGATTGACGGCTGACGCCCTGCACCGCCTCGCTACCGCCCTCTCCGACCGCTATCGCATCGAGCGCGAGCTCGGTGCCGGCGGGATGGCGACTGTGTACCTCGCGCAGGACCTGAAGCACGATCGCCAGGTCGCCATCAAGGTGATGCGGCAGGAACTTGCCGTCGCGCTAGGTCCGGAGCGATTCCAGCGGGAGATCCGCCTCGCAGCGAGACTCCAGCATCCACACATCCTCAGTGTGCATGATTCTGGTGAAGCGGCCGGTCAGTTGTGGTACACCATGCCTTATGTGGAGGGAGAAAGCCTCAGAGACCGCCTCAACCGGGAGAAGCAGCTTCCCGTGAACGATGCCCTCCGGATCGCCGGCGAAGTCGGCGAGGCGTTGAATTACGCGCATGGGCACGGCGTCGTCCATCGAGACATCAAACCGGAGAACATCCTGTTTGAGAGTGGCCACGCAGTGGTAACCGACTTCGGAATCGCGAAGGCGGTCGGCCTCGCGGGCGCGGAGGCGCTGACCGAGACCGGCGTCGTGCTCGGTACTCCGCAGTACATGAGTCCGGAGCAGGCAGCGGGAGAGAAGGACCTGGATGGTCGGAGTGATGTGTATTCGCTGGGCTGCGTGCTGTACGAGATGCTCGGTGGACAACCACCATTCACCGGCCCAACGGTCGAGAGCGTGGTCCACCAGCACCTCACCGTGAATGCCCCACCGATCACCAATCTTCGACCCGCCGTGCCGGTGGCTGTCGCTGCAGCACTTCAACGCGCGCTGGCAAAGACGCCGGCAGATCGATTCAATCCGGTCGGGCTGTTCACCGATGCCCTGGGCCGGGCAGCGACGGAGACGGGCTCCAGCCTCAACCGAGCCGCGCGCGGCAGGCGTCGATTCTTGGGGGCCGCTACCGGGATTCTTGCCGTCATTCTATTACTCGGCGTCGCCGGCTTGCTGCTGCTCGCACGTCGCGGACCAACCGCATTGTCGCTGGGCAGGCGCAGCCAGATTACCCATGAGCCGGGGCTCGAGATTGACCCGGCGCTTTCACCGGACGGAAAATTCCTGGCGTACTCCGGTGCCGGGGGAGTTCTCCTGGTCCGCCAGGTCGAGGGTGGCGATCCGATTTCGGTCATCCGCGAAGCGGAAGGCACGGGACGCTGGCCCGCATGGGATCCCAATGGGCAACGGCTGATCTATCTCTCGTCGCACGGCGTGGAAGTCGTGCCGGCGTTCGGCGGGGCGCCCCGGCTCGTGGCTGCCGAAGCCAACCCCGAGCGCGGAATTGCCCTCGCTCCGGATGGCCGCTCCGTCGCCTTCGTTTCACACGACTCGCTATATGCCAAGCCTGTGGATGGCGGCGCAGCGCGACTGGTCACGACGGGCCGGGAGATTCACTCGCCCGCGTGGTCACCAGATGGCAGGTGGATCGGGTTCGTTTCGGGTAACACCCAGTATGTCAGCGCGCACGACCGATCTCTCGGGAACATCGCACCGAGCAGCGTCCAGGTGGTCCGGGCAAGCGGCGGGAAGCCAACGCAGCTCACCGAAGCACACTTTCTCAACGTCAGTCCGGCATGGACATCCCGCGGGGAGTTACTGTTCGTCTCCGATCGTGAGGGGAGCCGCGACGTATATCAGCAGAAGCTCTCCAGCTCCGGAGGGGCCAGCGGCTCGCCCGTGCGGCTCACGACCGGGCTCAACGCGCTGGGAATCGGGACGTCGCTGGACGGATCGCGCCTGGCGTACTCCAGTTTCACTGAAACCTCGAATGTGTGGTCGCTGCCCGTGACGAGCGGCGGCCGTTCGATTTCCCAGGCACAACCCGTGACCGTGGGCAACCAGACGATAGAAAACTTCGACGTGTCGCTCGATGGCGAATGGCTCGCTTACAGTTCCGACGTCAGCGGAGTGACTCAGCTCTACCGCCTCCGACTTGGCCACGGGCCGGCGGGACCGCAGCAGCTGACGACGGACACCGTGGGCTCGTTCTGGTCTGCCTGGTCGCCCGATGGGAAGGCCATCGCTTTCCATAGCTTTCACGGACAACGTCGCCAGGTCTTCGTAGTGCCCGCCGAAGGCGGCCGGCCGGTTCCGGTTACCGATGGCGCCGAAGATGTGCGGTCACCGGAATGGTCACCGGACGGCCAGCGCCTGGCGGTGCTGGCAAACTGGGGGATTCATCCGGCGCTTTACATCGTCGCGCGGAGTGCCGATGGGCGGTGGTCGGCGCCGCGGCTCCTTCCCGTCGTGATCGGCGCTGACACCGTGACTCCCGGACTCGCAGTGTGGTCTCCCGATGGTACCGTCCTCGCTTGCGGTTGCGGTCCTGGCGGTTTGGTCGTCTTCCCGGCGGCAGGCGGCGCCGGGCGCCGCATCCCGTCGCCGTTCGCCACCGCTGGGTGGGCCTTTCCCCAGTGGTCCGCCGACGGCCGGACGATCTTTCATCTGACCGAGGGTGCGACCGGCGTCGCTGCCGTGGTCGCCGTACCCGTGTCCGGAACGCGCCCGTACATTGTCGTCCGGTTCGACGACCCGACCCGACCTTGGCACCGGTTCGGCTTCCGGGTCCGCGGGGAACGGATCTACGTCACGCTGGGTGACCAGCAAAGCGACATCTGGGTGGCGAACGCAGGGCCAGCGAAGAAATGACCCAGACAGGTATTCCGGCCCGGCTCGCTGCAGCATTGGTTGACCGCTACACGATCGACCAGGAGCTCGGCGCTGGCGGCATGGCCACGGTCTACCTCGCCCACGACATCAAGCACGATCGCCAGGTCGCGATCAAGGTCCTGCGCCCCGAGCTCGCCGCGGTGATCGGGGCCGAGCGGTTCCTGGCCGAGATCAAGACCACCGCCAACCTGCAGCATCCGCACATCCTGCCGCTGTTCGATTCGGGCGTGGCGGACTCGTTCCTCTTTTATGTCATGCCGTACGTCGAGGGGATCTCGCTCCGCGACCGGATGACGCGGGAGAAGCAGCTCCCGATCGGCGAAGCGGTGCGGATCGCCAGCGAGATCGCCGCGGCGCTCGACTACGCCCACCGGCACGGCGTGATCCACCGCGACATCAAGCCCGAGAACATCCTGCTGCACGACGGCAGCGCGCTGGTGGCCGACTTCGGCATCGCGCTCGCCGCGAGCAAAGCCGGCACCCGGATGACCGAGACCGGCATGTCCCTCGGCACGCCGCAGTATATGTCGCCCGAACAGGCGATGGGCGAGCGCGAGCTCGATGCGCGCAGCGACGTGTATGCGCTGGGATGCGTGACGTATGAGATGCTGACCGGTGAGCCACCGTTCAGCGGGCCGACGGCGCAGGCGATCGTGGCCAAGGTGATGACCGCCGATCCGGCCGAGGTCACCTCGCTTCGCAAGACGATCCCGCCGCACGTGGCCGACGCCGTGCACACCGCGCTGCAGAAATTGCCGGCCGATCGGTTCACGACGGCGGCGGAGTTCGCGAGCGCACTCCGCAGCGAGACGAGGGTCGAACACAGAGAGACGCGAAAGACCGCCCCACACCCGTCGTCTCTCCTCTCCCGTCTCTCGGTCCTGCCATTGATCGCAGTGGTCGCCGTGATCGCGTTCCTGCTCGGCGGCCGGTTGTCGGGCCATGGCGCGACGGTCCCCGTCGTGCTCGGCCACGCCACGCACCTCACGTGGGACCCCGGGCTCGAAGTGACACCGATGCTCTCGCCCGATGGCCGGTCAGTAGCGTACGCAGCGGGGCCGGTCGCCAACCCGCACATCGTGGTTCGCGTCGTCGGCGAGGGGCGTGCCTTGCGACTCACGGGTGACACGGCGGCCTCGGAATCGAATCCGGTGTGGTCGCCAGATGGCTCGCGGATCTTCTTCCTTTCCCGCTCCGGAGTATTCAGTGCGCCCGCTGGCGGCGGGCCCGCCCGCCCCGAGATTTCGGGAACCAGTGCCGACGCGATCACCTCGGCCACCGCTGCCCCAGACGGGAAGCGGCTGGCGTACACGCGAGGCGATTCGCTGTTCATTCGCGAGGCCGATGGGTCGACGCACCGCATCGCCACCATGTCCGGACCGGCGCTCTGCGCCTGGTCTCCTGCCGGGCGATTCGTCGCGTGCGCCACCGGGAACCCGCTCTACGCTGAACCCGGCGCGTCTTTCGGCAATCTCTCGCCCGGGCGGATCGTTCTCTGTGACGTAGCCAGTGGAAGGCTCAGCACCGTCACCGACAGCTTGTCGCTCAATACCAGCCCCACATGGTCTCCGGACGGAAAGTGGGTCTACTTTGTCTCGAGTCGTGACGGGCGCCGCGACATCTACACCGAGGCCATCACCAGCAGCGGTATGCCCGCCGGAGCGCCGGTGCGCCTGAGCGTCGGGCTCGGCGCCCACACCATTTCGCTTGCCAGCACCGGCGCGCAGTTCGCGTATTCGTTGTACACTGCCCGGACCAGTGCCTGGTCGATGCCGGTGCCCACACGGCCCGGTGCCACGTCAGCCGCGGCGATGCGGATCACCAACGCCAACGAATACATCGAGCAGCTTGGCCCCTCGCAGGATGGGAAGTGGTTGTACTACGATTCCGACCTCACGGGAAACGACGACATCTTCCGGATTTCGATCGGCGGCGGGGAGGCGGAACGCCTGACGACAGATCCGGCCGATGATTTCGCGCCAACTCCGTCCCCCGACGGCAAGTCGTTCGCCTTCCATTCCTGGCGCTCGGGATCGCGCGACATCTATGTCCAGCGCCTCGATGACGGCGGGATCGAAACGGTGACGCGCTCGCCGAGGCAGGAGGCGCTGCCGGCATGGGCGCCGGACGGGAACGCGATCGCGTTCAGCGAGCTGGCGCTGGCAGGCGCGGTGTGGATCGTTCGCCGGAGCGGGAACGGACAGTGGGCCCCTCCAGTCCGCCGCGTGGATCATGGCAGCAATCCGGTCTGGTCCCCGGATGGTCGTTCGCTGGCGTTTCTTTCCATGCTCGCTGGCGGCGAAGTCGAAGTGGTGCCGGTCGATTCAGGGCCGGTCCGAACGGTGGTCGATCCCGCGCAACCCGGGGCGCCATTCGCGGACGTTGTGGTGTGGGCGAACAACGAAGATCTCCTGTTCACGAGCCACGACGCCAAGGGTAGCGCTTTCGTCTATTCCGTGCCGGCGCGCGGTGGTCCAGCGGTCCGATTGCTGACGTTCGACCCGGTGCTGCACCCCATGTACCGCGGAACCCTGGCCATCGCCGCTGGCCGACTGTTCTTCGAGTCAGAGGACCGGCAGAGTGACGTCTGGGTGATCGAGGTCAAGAAGCCGTGACGCAAACTGAATGACGTCCGTGACGCCACTCGGTCACGCCGTCCGGTTCATGACGCGTGCGTCGGCTCCTGGTGTTTCTTCGCCTGTAACGCCAGAAATCGGGGATGTCCGCGCAACGATTCCAGATCCGAATCGTTCTCGATCCAGTTCCAGTGCCCGAAGCCGGCCGCCATGGCTCGCTCGAGCAGCGTGATCGCCTCGTCACTCTCGCCGCTCGCAGCATACATGCAGGCGACATTGTACAACACCGTGGCATCGCCGGCATTGATCGCCAGTGCCTGTCGTGCCCAGTCCTTCGCCCGCGTCAGTTCCCCCAGGTGCGACAGCGCGATGGCACCCATATAGAGGGCCCGCGGATCGTCGGGGTTGAGTTCCAGCCGCTTGGCAGCCACCGCTGACTGGCGCCGGAAGGCGAGTTGCGCTTCGGCCGTTCGACCCAGGCTCGCATACGCCCCACCTACCATGCCCGGAATGACATAGTCTTCGGGGCGCAGCTCGGCCGCCCGCTCGAACATCTTCAGTGCCTTCTCGTGCTTACCCTGCGCCGTCAGCGCCCGGCCGTACATGTAGGCCGCATCGAAGAGCTGCGGGTTCAGCTTCATCGCCGTCTCGAACTCCCCCTCGGCGTCCTTGTGGTTGCCATGCAACGACACCGCCAGCCCACGCGCCACATGCGCCTCGGCCAGGCCAGGATCCAGTTCCAGCGCGCGGCGGGAGGCCGTCTCGGCGTTGGAGAGGTTCGCCTCGGTGGCGTCGAAGTTGGTGTACAGCACCGAGCAGCAGTCGGCCACCCCGGCGTACGCCAGCGCGTAGGTGGGATCGATGTCGATCGCCTTGGTAAACATCTGCCGCGCAAATTCCAGGCTCTGTTTCTGGAACTGGTGGAAGTACTGGCGCCCGCGCAGGTAACAGTCGTACGCCTCGACATTCGCGGTCGGCACCCGCTCGATCGCCCGCTTCTCATCGTCGCTCAGGATGACGCGCAGCGCCTTGACGATGCTGGTCGCGATCTCGTCCTGGATCGCGAACACGTCTTCCAGGTCGCGATCATATCGCTGCGACCAGAGCTGATACCCGTCGGCGACGTTTACCAGCTGGGCCGTGATGCGAAGCTTGTTTCCCGCCTTGCGAACGCTCCCCTCCAGGACCGTCGCGACGTCGAGCTTCTTGCCGACCTGGCGGATGTCTTCGGTCGTGGCCTTGAACGCGAACGACGACGTGCGCGACGCGACGCGCAATGCCCGGATCGTCGTCAGGGCGTTGATGATCTCCTCCGCCATGCCGTCGGTGAAGTACCCGTTTTCTCGCTCGGCGCTCATGTCGGCGAAGGGCAGCACGGCGATGGACTTGGGCGCGGCAGTCGGCTTGACCGCCGGCTGATCGGCTGGCGTCGCTACCTTCGGCCAGATGAGCGCCTTGGCGAATTCGCCCGACGTGGTGAATCGCTCGCGCGGGTCCTTCGACAGCGCCTTGCTCACCGCCAGATCGATTTCGTCCGGAATGCCCGGATTGATCTTGTGCAACGAAGGGACCGGATCGGTAAACCGCTTGCTCAGCACCGCTTGCGCCGTCGAGCCGGTGAACGCCTTTTCCCCCGAGAGAATTTCGAACAGCATGCACGCCAGGCTGTACTGGTCGCTCCGGCCGTCTATTTCGCCCTCGCCGGCCGCCTGCTCGGGGCTGACGTAGGCTGGCGTGCCGACCATCATCCCGATCTGGGTGAGCGTGTCATCGCTGGCGACACTCACCGCCTTGGCGATGCCGAAATCCATCACCATCGCCTCGCCTTCGTGCAACATGACGTTTTCGGGCTTGATGTCGCGGTGCACCACGCGCTGCCGGTGGGCGTAGTCGAGCGCGCCGGCGATCACGCGAGCCAGATGCAGTGCCTCGTCAAGCGGGAACTTGCCGTCGCGATTGAGCTTGGAACGCAGTGACTCGCCCTCGACGTACGGCATGACGTAATAGAGGAATCCGCCCGCCTCGCCGGAGTCATACAGTGGCAGGATGTGCGGGTGATTGAGGCGGGCGGCAACCTTGATTTCGCGGAGGAAGCGGTCGGGGCCGAGCGCCGAGGAGAGTTCGGGGTGGAGTACCTTGAGCGCCACGGCGCGGTCGTGCTTGCGGTCGTGGGCAAGATAGACGGTGGCCATGCCGCCGCGGCCCAGCTCGCGCTCGATCTTGTAGTTGTCCGATAACGCCGCTTCAAGACCCTTCAACACGCGGTTGGCACCCTTTCGCTGGGAGGCGACAAACCTATCCGAATGCCACCGACGGGGGGAGAGGCGCCGCCCCTGGTTAACACGCCCCCGGTTGGTCGCACTCTACACGGCGTGGGCGAAATCGGCGAAGGCGGTGGAGTATGCGTCGCTGATTTCAGGGACAAAGTAAGCGAGCCCGCGCAGCGGGTCAGGTTGGCTCACTCCGCCAGGATCCGATCAATCTGCTGCAGTTCCGCGTCGCTGAACGACCGATTGGCCAACGCTGCGACGGCGTCCTCGACTTGTGAGACGCGGCTCGCACCGATCAGCGCCGATGTCATCCGCCGGTCGCGCAACACCCATGCAACCGCCATTTGCGCCAGCCGCTGTCCGCGCTGTGCCGCGATGTCATTGAGCCGCCGCACTTGCGCCAGGCGCTGCGCCGTGATCTCGGCCGGCTTGAGAAACCCGTTCGGCTTGGATGCTCGTGAACCGGCGGGAATTCCGGCAAGGTAGCGATCGGTGAGCAGCCCCTGCGCAAGCGGCGAAAACGCGATGCAGCCGATCCCCTCGTGGTCGAGCACGTCGAGCAACCCACCCTCGACCCAGCGGACGAACATGCTGTATTTCGGCTGGTGAATCAGACATGGCGTGCCGAGTGACTTCAGGATCGCTGCCGCGCGCTCCGTCTGCTCGGCGGTGTAGCTGGAGATGCCGGCATACAGGGCCTTGCCGCTACGCACGATTGCATCGAGCGCCCCCATTGTTTCCTCGAGCGGCGTGTCGGGATCGGGGCGGTGCGAATAGAAGATGTCGACGTACTCGATCCCCATGCGGCGCAGGCTCTGGTCGACGCTCGCGACCAGGTACTTGCGCGATCCCCACTCGCCGTACGGCCCAGGCCACATCAGGTAGCCAGCCTTGGACGATATGATCAGCTCGTCACGGTGGCCAGCAAGCTCCTCGCGCAGGATCCGCCCGAACGTCACTTCGGCGGAGCCCGGCGGCAACCCGTAGTTGTTGGCGAGATCGAAGTGCGTAATGCCGAGATCGAAGGCTCGCAGCACCATGTCGCGGCCGGCGTCGAACGGATCGGACGCACCAAAATTGTGCCAGAGGCCGAGCGAGACGGCGGGAAGCTTGAGGCCGCTGCGACCACACCGCTGGTACGTCATGGCGGTATATCGTGACTCACGCGGAGTATGCATGGCACCTCAGGCGGGGCGGGAACGGGGCCGCCACGCGAAGAATAACGGTCTGACCCCTTCACCTACTCGCTATTTCGGCGCGGTTCGAGCCGTGATGATGCCTGAATCGACGATCTTCGCAAGGCGAGAAATCGCGTTGAAGTACATCGTGTGATTGATGATTTCTGCCACCACGAACGCGTTGTCGGTGTCAAAGCCGACGTCGGTCAGCGCCGTCTTCGTAAGATCGCCGCGACGCAACTCCCCCCCGGATCCAATGACGAAATACGTGATCCCCTGCTGGGGCTTGACGCGCTCATAGATATGGTCGTGCCCGGTGAGGACCACGCTCACGCCGTACTTGACGAACATCGGTTCGAGCGTCGCCCGCAACGACAGGGAGGAACCGTGCGTCGCGCCAGAGGAGTAGGGGGGATGATGCATCACGACGATCTTCCAGGCTTCCGTTGAGGTCTTGAGCTCGTTTTCGATCCATTTCACCTGGTCCGGGTCCATGTAGGTGCTTTCCAGCATGAAGAACCGGACGTCCTGTTGGGGGGCCTTGAAGGAGTAATACAGCTTGCCGTTCATGTTGAACAGCTTGTAGTAGCGCTGTTCCTGGGCGTCGTGGTTGCCGAGCGTCGCATAGAACGTCACGCCGGCGTCGAGCAGCGGTTTGTATGGCGTCTCGAACTTCTTCTGAAAGTCCTGCGGGCGCTCCGATCCCAGGAGGTTATCGCCGGTGGTGACGGCGATTTCGAACGGAAACGTAGCGCGTGTCTTGGCCATTTGTGCCGCCGTCGCAACCTGCTCAGGGCTCGCGTCGCCGAAATCCCCGAATATCATGAACTTCAACGATCCCTTTTTGTTCGGAAGCGCAATGGGCGCCTGCGCGGCGGCGCCTTGTTGCGGGACGGGAACCGGCGTTCGAGACGGCCTGGCAGTGATCCCCGGGCCAATCGGGATCCCCGACACGAGCAGAGCGACTGCGACGATGAAACTGCGGGTGCGCATTCGAGTCTCCGCGGACTAGGGCCTTGATGCTGGTATGGGGGCCCGCGGCATGGCATCCACGATGAAGTCCAGGATGACGTGGGCATGGTCGTCCATCAGGATCAGATCATTGTAGACAAAGCGGTACTCGAGCTGGTCGGGAAGTGTCGGCAAATTCGCCAGGAGTCGCGGCGGCATCGTCGAGAGCGGCACTTCATCGGGGTAGCGCTTATTGATGACGGGCGCTACTGGATGCGATTCGTCGTGCACCGCCTTCCTCTCCGCGGCTCCGAGCGGACCCGCGAACACGTCGGCGAGCAGTGTCCGCACGTACGTCTGCATTTCCGGGATGAACAGGTCGCCGGGCTTGGCGTCACGCCGTTCCTGCACGACGAGCTGCTCGAAGGCCCGCTGGTCCTGATCAATCTGCTGCGGCGTGGCTTCCTTCGGGAGCTTCGGCAACGTGGCCGCCAGTTTCCTGGAACTGTCCGCGTACGCCTCGACGCGCTTCTTGAACTCGGCCGCGACCTCCGGTGCCATGCTGACGCTGGATTTCTCGAGCTGTTCCTTCGTCTTGGTGGCGCACGCGAGACCGCTCGTCAGCACGACCGCACCGACGGCTGCCATACGAAAAGACCGGGCAAGGAACATTGGATCTCATCCTCCTGGGGTTTCCGCTTCGTGGCCTTCTTCATCGTGCTGACGATGTCACCGCCTTCGCGTCCGGGATAATCAGGCCGAGCTTCCGGCGTGAGTCAAGCTCCGGCGCCTGCCCCACGCGACAGGCCGCGAAGGTGAAGCGATGACGGCCCCATTCGACCGCCTCGAAGCCGGCCATCGATGTCTGGCTTCGTGGCAGTGAGCGCGGCGTCGCCCGATCGCTCCCGCTTGCGGTCGCGGCCGGCGAGATTCTCGCTTCTCCTCGGTCTGAGCCAGCTGGTCGGGACAATGCAGCGCTAGAATTCCAGCGGCGAATCCCGTTGCATTCGACGGCCAAGCGCTGCCGTCCCAAACTCCCGGAGCGACCCTCATGAGGACCATCAGCAATGCCCACGTGCTTGACGAACTGGTGCAGCGGGCGGAGCGGCTTCGGTCTGATGCCGAGCGACGCTGGGGCACCATGACACCTGGCGAAATGCTCTGCCATTTGGGCGATGCCGGCGACGCGGTGCTTGGACGCCGGGTTCCCCCCGGAACGGCGCCTTCCAACCGGCTCCTGCTGCCGATCAAGTGGCTGCTGCTCTACTCGCCGATCCCGTTTCCGAAGGGCGTCGAGACGCGACCCGGCGTGAACCCGAGGAAGGAAGGAACCCGCCCGGGGGATTTCGCCAGGGATCGCGCGCGGGTGGTCGATGGCCTTCGCTCGCTGGCGGTGGCCACGCCGGAGAGCGTATCACCCACGCATTTCCGGTTCGGCAGGATGTCACTTCGGGACTGGCATCACTGGGCGTACAAGCACGTCGATCATCACTTGCGACAGTTCGGAGTCTAGGAGGACGCAGGCCCCTACTTCTCCGGCTTGGGATCCTCCGCACCTTCCGCCCATTGCTGCCGGGGGATGCCGCTCGTCGATGACAGGCGCCAGAGGAACCGCAGCGGCCCGCCGCCCTGCTTGGTGTCCTCCGGTTCAAGTTCGATGGCATCGATGTTCTGCCCCGACATGCGGCGCACCATCTCTTTCTGCTCGGGGGTAAGGACCAGTCGCACCTGGTCGGGCGGCAATTCCGGTTCGGTCATGGTAGAGTCGTTAGTCGTTGGTCGATGGTCGATGGCCGTGAGTCGATCGGGGCGTCTTTGGAGATATACCGCGGGTATGTCACGGGTCAGTAACGAATTTCTACCGACCCAGAAGGCGCTCGATGAGACCGCCGGAGGGCGCCTCCTCGGCCTGCGCGAGCGCGTTGCCGAACTCGATGGTGGTCGCGTACCGGGCATTGACGTCAACCGCGAGCGCCCTGGCGAGAACCGTTTCGACGGCTGGTGGAAGATCGGGCCGCCGAGCACGGAGCGGGATCAGTTCTCCCTTGAGGCGCGCCAGCGCGAGTTCCCGCATGGTGTGGCCGCGGAACGGGAGTTCGCCGGTGAGCATCTCGTACGCCATGAACGCCAGCGCATAGATGTCGCTGCGCCGGTCGAGTGGCTTGCCGCCCATCTGTTCGGGGCTCATGAATTCCTGGGTGCCAACCACCATTCCGGTCTTCGTGAGCCGTGGGCGCCCCGTCGTCGCCGCGTGCCCGGTGGCGAGCCCGAAGTCGAGCAGCACCGCGCGCTCGCTGCCGTCAGGTGCGGCCACCAGCATGATGTTCTCGGGCTTGAGGTCGCGATGGACCACGCCGAGCTCATGCAGTTCGTGCAGGCCAGCGCAAATGTCGCCGATGATACGCACGGTGACGTCGAGCGGCAGCGGTTGGCCAGCTGCCGTGCGGTCCCAGAGGGAATCGCCCTGCAGCAGAGGCATGACGAGGTAGCTGGCGCCACCGACCTCGCCAAGGCGCATGATGCGGCAGATGTTGGCATGCGTGAGTCTCGTGCCGATGGCGGCTTCGTGGCGGATGCGCGCGATGGAAACCGGATCGTTGGTCAGTGCGTCGCGAAGGATCTTGATGGCGACCTTCTCGCCGGTCACCGTATCATGGGCTCGATACACGACGCCCATCCCGCCCTCGCCGATCTTCTCGGCCATTCGGTAGCGGTCGTCGAGAAGGCCTCGGGTGGGGAACGCGTCGAGCGGCTCGTTCAAGTGACCGTAGTATTCTTGACTGTCGACGTCATCACCACCTCGCCATCGCCATTGTCGCACGAAAGCATCCAGGTCACGGTGTACGTACCCTTGGTGACCCCGGCGATGTCGAAGGAAGGAGGAGGAGGTGACGAATGTGGCCTGTGCGCATGGGCGGCTCCTTCCGGTAGCGGGTTGGTTGCGGGGGGGGAGCCCGCCGCCTTGGCGGCGGGGCTCACGCCTTCAACGGCAATAGTGCGATCGGTTGGTGGGAGCGTCAATAGGACCACGCCGCTCTTTGCCGGAGAATCAACGCCCCGCCAGTTGCGTGAGCCTTGGTGCGGCGTCAGGTGGACGGTATGGGCCTGGGAGGAGTTGAACCTCCGACCTCACGCTAATCAGGCCACTCGATATTTTTCGCAAGTCCGACGAAAAGCCTGATTCTACAAGGATTTCCCGCCATTCTGCCGGGAAGCGTTTTTTCGATTCCGACCCGCTAACGGACACCCAACGGACACCTAGGTGGGATCTCAAGCCCACGGTTCCGCCGAAGTTGCGCTCGGCCGAGGGCGCGCCGTTCCCATGGAGCTGCGCTGGAGGCGGTCCGCCTGATCACCGAGGTGGTCGATGCGCTCGTCGAGGCACACGAACACGGCGTGGTGCATCGCGACATCAAGCCCGACAACGTGATGCTCTCTGGCCGCCACGCCCTGGTGACCGATTTCGGCGTAGCAAAAGCGATCAACGAAGCCACCGGCCGCAACTCCGTCACCACCTTCGGCGGCAATCGTGTGCGGCGGCGGACGGACTATGGCGTGTATTTCCAACCGGTCTCGACGATCTGTTTCTTGTATTGCTGCTTGTACATGTCTTCAAATCCCTGCTTGGCCTTTTGCGCTGCCTCGAGGCCCGCGGGGTCCGGGTTAGTGACACGGCAGCTGGGGGGAGTGGTGGAATGGCTCTCGGCGCCATATTTCTTCTCGAGAAACGCCTTGAAGGGGTCGGCGATCTCGTAGAACCTGTTCGGCGCGGGAGACGGTCCAACCTTATCGCTTGTCGTCGCCGCCGCAAAAACTTCGCTGAAATAGACGACTGGCATACTCGAGCCTGAGATGCAGTACACGTAATGTTGATGTGCCGGCGCGGCCGGCGCCTGTGCTGCCCCTGTGGAGACCGTCGAGATGAGAACGATCATCGACAAGGACAGAGCCCCGGAGAATGGAACGTTCATTCTGCGCATGGCTTTCGTCTCCATTGGAGGTTCTGAATTGGCCTGAATTCGAATTAGGGATCTCTATCTTACACACACCGCGGAAGGACAGGAAATTCAATCGACGTCGTGAAAGTGTTAGGCGGCGCCTACTTCTTCGCCCAGGACCAGCCGACAATGCGCCACCCGGATGGATCCTTGTGCAACGCAAACGTGAACGCTGAACCCACTTCTTTCATCGCCGCGCCCCGCTGCTTGTACGTGTAATTCGACGGGATGACCACGTAGGCACGGTCGCCGGTAACGTCAACATGCGACGGCTTCCCCAGGACCACTGCGCCGTCCGTAATCCCGTTCTTCTTCGCGTCGATGTCGTAGTCCTTCATCCACGTCAAGCAAGCGCCCATGCCATGCCACTCGTGGGGTGGAAACTCATCGATGATGGAGGTCTGGTCCGAACACGCCGCAGCCAACATTTTTGCATCACTCTTGTTGTAACCGTCGACAAAGCGGTTCACGGCCACCATCACGTCTGTCTGCTGCGCAGGAAGGGGCGACGACACCGCCCCAAAGGCGACTACGAGAGCGAACCAGTTGTTCTTCATGCGTTGAACTCCATTGGAGATGAGGGCCGTGGCGAGTGGAGCCAATGTATCCCGTGCCATGCATCGCCGGCAAACGGCGGGGGTGAAGCGCCCCCGGTCAGCTCTCGCTCGCCGCGCTACCCGTGCTGCTACATCGTCCCGGTGGCCATAGCCGCGAAGTACTTGAACCCGTCGACGCAGAAGTTCGTGGTCTGGGCGACGTCATTGATCGAGGCCGCCTTGAGCGTGTAGTTGGCGGTGCCCGTCGGCGGCGCCCAGCTGGTGAGGTAGCCGGCGACCGGTGCGAGGTTGGGCGCCACCAGGTTCACGGTGTTTCCACCAGCATAGCTCGTGCTCGCTACCATGGAGAAGTTGTTGCCGACAACCGACCCGTATGACAGCGACAGCGATTGGTAGTCACCGGCAAAGGTGACCGAAGCGTTGAGCACCTTGTATGGCGCCCCGGCGCCCGCGATTACTCCTGATGACGGCAGCGGCGATCCGAAAGTCAGCGTCTGGTTGGCCACGGTGTGGACGGTGCTGGCCTACCCATTGGTCTGGGGCGAATACGGCCGCGTGCAGGCTGGTGTTGTCCCTGGTCAACTATATTTCGCTGATGAAGTCACCCGGAGATCCAGAAGCTCACGGCAGGATGCCGGCCCGGGTTTTTCGCATGGGTGCGGAGCCGCGCGACGACATGCGAGCGACTACAACGGCCGGCGAGCGGCTCGCCATGGTGGCACTGCTTTCGACCCGGATGTGGCGGCTCACCGGCCGACCGATTCCCAGCTACGGGCGCGCAGACATGCCCGGACGAGTGATCCGGCCGGGTGGGTGACGACTGGCGGGACTTGCTCGCCGCCCTGGAGACGGCCGGCGCGCGGTTCCTGATCGTCGGCGCCCACGCGCTCGCGCTGCACGGAGTCCCGCGTGGTACGCAGGACCTCGATATCTGGCTCGACCCCGCCGCCTCGAACGCTGAACGTGCCTGGCGCGCATTGGCTGCATTCGGCGCGCCGATGGATTCGCTCGGCATTACGGTGCAGGATCTTCAGCGGCCCGGAATCGTGATCCAGCTCGGGCTGCCGCCGCACCGGATTGACCTGCTCACCAGCATCACCGGCGTTGCCACCTTCGATGACGCCTGGCCCGACCGAGTCGAGCATGAACTCGACGGAGCGCCCGCGGCATTCATCAGCCGGCGGGTTCTGATCGCGAACAAGCGCGCGGCCGGACGACGCAAGGACCTGAGCGACCTCGAGGCCCTCGGCGAGTTGCCGCCGAGCCCGTGAGTGACACATTGCTCTCGGGCGCACGGGGGCCGTCCTTACCGCCTGCCGGGGTCCGTTTCGCGTTGAGTCGCACCGGCATGGGCGAACGCGTGCACTGACCTTCCCTGCAACCATCGCACTGTTCAATCGCCAGTGGCATGGCACGCTGTGAAACCGCGTCGAAGCAACCGGAACCACCAGGTGCCAGAGTATGGGGCCGTAACGTGGCCCTCAAGGTGCTCCGTCCGGAAATCTCCGCCGAGATTGGCGGCGAGCGATCGACCCCGACTCGATGCGATGCCGAACGGCTCCCCGCAATGCGCGCTACTAAACCTCTAGCAGGCTACTGATTGAACTCCTGATTCTACAAGGAATTCCCGCCATTCTGCCGGGAAGCAGCCAGGGTCAGTCCGGCATTGGCCGACAACGTGTCGGTGATTCCGGGTCGGACCTTTGACGACAGACCGTCGGCAATTGCCCGATGGGTTAGGCCGCAGCGAACACCTATAGTGCCGCGCACTGCTCGCTAATCGGCAGCCCGGCTTGGTCACCGGCAGAAGGTCAAGAAGGAGTTGGTCATGAGCGCGCTCGTCATCTACCACTCGGAAAGTGGCAACACCCGGAAGCTCGCGCAGGCCGTCGCCACCGGTCTCGGCGTCGCTGCCGTGAGCCTTGAAAGCGTGGATATGACCCGGGTTCCGGACTGTGATCTGATCTGCGTTGGGACGCCGGTGCAATACGGCGGTCCCTCGCGCGCGGTCCGCAAGTTCATCGCGCGGATGCCGGCCATGCCGGGCAAGCGAGCCGCAGCATTCTGCACCATGCACGCATCGGGCGATGCGAAGACGATTCACCAGTTGCAGCTGCTGTTCGAGGCCAAGGGGATGGTCTTCCTCGGCGGCATCTCGGCTCGTGGGTGGAGCCGCCTCATCGGCAGGATCGGCCCGCGGATCTTCAACCGCGGGCGGCCAAACCAGGAAGAACTCGCCGGGGCCGAGGCGTGGGGCCGCTCGCTGCTGTCACAGAGCCAGCCCCTCCGTCCAGCCGACGTGCCGGTTCCCGAGGTTGCCACGACACCCTGATGGCACAGACCCGCGACAACCGGAGGATGTGTGGCCGATCGTCCTGAACCCCCAGCCGGCCCACGACGTGACGGGTCCCGCCCTCGCGGCACCATGGCTTGGCTCTTTCCGTTGCTGGTCGTTGCGGCCCTGGTCGCATCGCGCCTGCTGATCGGGAGCTCCCGGCAGCGCATCCCGTACAGCACCTTCGTGCAGCTGCTCGATTCGGGGCGCGTACGCCGGGTCGATGTGGGAACCAACTCCATTCGTGCCACGCTCAAGGCGCCCGATGCGCTCGGCCGCAGCGAGGTCGTCACGACCAGAATCGATCCGGCCCTCGTTGCCGAGTTGCGCGCGCGCGGAGTCGAGTTCGCCGGCGATGCCCCGAACAGCTGGATCGAGATGCTGCTGTCCTGGGTCCTGCCGATGGCGGCGTTCTTCGCGCTCTGGATGTTCCTGGGTCGGCGCGTCATGGGCCAGCAGGCGGCCGGGGCCCTTGGCTTCGGACGCAGCGGCGCCAAGATCTTCGCCGAGCGCGACATCTCGGTGACATTCAACGACGTGGCCGGCATCGACGAGGCGAAGGCGGAGCTCCGCGAAGTGGTAGCGTTCCTCAAGGACCCGGCGTCATTCGGCCGCCTCGGCGCGAGGATTCCCAAGGGCATTCTCCTGGTCGGCCCGCCGGGCACCGGCAAGACGTTGCTGGCCAGGGCCGTTGCGGGCGAGGCCGGCGTGCCATTCTACTCGATCAACGGATCGGAATTCGTCGAACTCTTCGTGGGCGTGGGCGCGGCCCGCGTACGCGACCTCTTCAGCCGCGCCCGGCAGGGTGCTCCCTGCATCATCTTCATCGACGAGATCGATGCCCTCGGCCGCACCCGCGGCGCCAGCGTGCTGAGCGGCGCCAACGACGAGAAGGAGCAGACGCTCAATCAGCTCCTCGCCGAGATGGATGGGTTCACCCCGGAATCGCGGGTGATATTGCTGGCGGCCACCAACCGGCCTGAAACGCTCGACCCTGCGCTGCTGCGGGCGGGCCGCTTCGACCGCCAGATCCTGGTGGACCGGCCTGATCGTGCCGGGCGAGTGCAGATCCTCCATGTGCATGTCAAGAAGGTGCCGCTCGATCCCGCGCTCACGCTCGATGACGTGGCGGCGATGACGCCCGGCTTCACCGGCGCCGACCTTGCCAATCTGGTCAACGAGGCGGCCCTCACGGCCACGCGCCGCGGCGCGAACGCGGTGGGCCTCGCCGACTTCACCGCTGCCGTGGAGCGCATCGTCGCAGGATTGGAGAAGAAGAGCCGGGTGCTGAATGCCCGCGAGCGGAGGATCACATCGTACCATGAGATGGGGCACGCACTGGTGGCGCTTGCCACCCCCGGCGCCGATCCGGTACAGAAGGTGTCGATCATTCCGCACGGCCTCGGCGCACTTGGCTTCACCTTGCAGCGGCCGCTGGAAGAGCGCTACATCGCCACCCGCAAGGAGCTCGAGGGACGGATGACCGTGCTCCTCGGCGGCCGGGCCGCCGAACTTGTCGCATTCGGCGAGTTGTCCACCGGCGCGGCCGACGACCTGGTCAAGGCCACCGAACTGGCCCGCGAAATGGTCATGCGCCACGGGATGGATGAAACCGTAGGACACGTGGTGTATGGTGAGCCCACCAATGCCTTTCTCGGTCCTCGCGCACTGATTGCGCCGGAGTCGCGGGTCTACAGCGAAGCGACCGCGCGGGAGATCGAAGGCGCCGTGCGCAACCTGGTGGCGGCCGCGCTCAAGCGAGCCGTCGCGATCCTCACCAGGAACCACGCCGCGCTGGACGACGGTGCGCGCCTGCTGCAGGAGCGCGAGACACTCACGCGCGAGCAACTACCGGCGGTGACTCTTGCCGAGCCGCAGCCTCAGTCTGCCGCTCCGGACCGCCTGGAACCGGTCCTCTCTGGTCGGTAGCGCCGCCGTTTCATGGCGGCGCGGGGCGCTCGGCGCTTCGGTGCTCGTTGAGAATCCGGTGACCCGTGGAATCCGTGTCGTCGGATCCGTTGGCGCTTCAGTCAGGGAGAGCGTGCGTCGTTGACCCCGCGCGCAAAGGGGAGCCGGCGGACGCGCACGCCGCAGGCGGCGAACACCGCGTTGGCGATCGCCGCGGCCGTCGGCACCGAGCCGGGCTCACCCGTCCCGGACGATCGCTGACCGGGTGTCGTCGTGAACACTACGTCGATCCGTTCCGGTGCGTCGCGGAAGGTCGCGATGGGATAGTCTCGCCAATTCGTCGTCGCGATCGCGCCATCGTCAACAGCCAGCGCCTCGAGCAGCGTCCAGCTCGCCGCCTGCTGGATCCCTCCCTCGATCTGATTCCGCGCGCCGTCGGGATGCACCAGGTGACCGGCGTCGACCGCGCACCAGATTCGCTCCAGCCGGACCGTGGCGCCATCCGTGCAGACGACCTCTGCCACCTGCGCCACCGCGGTATCGTTGTATATGGCGCAGGCGACACCAAGCCCGCGTCCGGCCACCTGCCCGTGGCGGTCCCACCCGCTCCGTTCACGCACCGTTTCGAGGACGCGACGCAGGCGCGGATCATCGAGGTGTTCGAGCCGGAATGCGATCGGATCCCGGCCGGCGGCGCCGGCAAGTTCGTCGATGAACGATTCTATGGCGAAGATGTTCGGCGCGGCCGCCAGCGAACGAAACGCGCCGGTGCGAATGCTCGCCGGGACCACCTCGAGCATGACAGCCGCCCGCCCAAGCCGGTAGGCCGGCACCGCGTTGCGTCCCGACGTGATTTCAAGCACCTGCGGCGGGACCACCGCGCCAACGTAGGCGTGCGGGTTCGTCCGGATGCTCGAGCGCCACGCGGTGATCGTGCCGTCGGTCAGCACGGCCTCAAGGTGAGCCTCGAGGACCGGTCGCGCGGGGCTCCGCTGGAATTCCTCGGTCCTGGTCCATTGCACCATCACGGGACGCTGGACGGCGCGTGAGAGGCGCACCGCCTCGAGCGCGGCATCGTTCATGTTCCCCCGCCCGTACATCCCGCCCATCGCGGTCGGGTGGATGCTCACCCGCTGGGGAGGGGTGGCAAGCAGCCCCGCCACTTCGTCACGCAGACCGAATGGGCGCTGCGTGGCGGCATACACGTCGGTGCGATCGCGCGTAACCGACGCGACGGCTGCACTCGGGCCGATCGACGCATGGGCGATATGCGGCACCGAGTATTCGGCGGCGATGATCCCGTGCCCGCCAGCGAACGCCTCGTCCACGCCGCCATCGTTGCGCATCTCGATTTGCGTCGGCGCGGCCGGTGGTGGTGGTGGTCCCCAATCGACATGGAGGAGCCTGAGCGCTTCGTGCGCCTGCTCGTCCCGCTCGGCGACGACCCCGACGAAGTCGCCATCCCGCACCACCGCAATCACACCGGAGACGGCCGCTGCACCGCGATCCACGAGTGCGAGCAACCCGCACCCGGACCGCGGCGGCGCCAGCGCGTGTCCGTGCACCATCCCGGGAAGGCGAATGTCGCCAGGATAGCGCGCCCGGCCGGTGACGATGTCGAATGCGCCGGTGCGGCGCGGCTGATCGACCGCCTCGGTCATCGGTCGCAGCACCGCGGAGGCCACCGGTCCAGCGAGCGGCTCGCCCGCCGTCAACGCTGCGAACGAGAGCGTCCGACCATCGGATGCGACGACGGCACCGTCTCGCGTGTCGAGCCCGTCCATCGGTAGCTGCCATCGCGCGGCGGCGCGCTCGAGCAGCATCGCGCGAGCAACGGCGGCGGCGGCGCGGAGCAACGAGCCGTCAACCGCGGTCGACATGCTGCCGAAGGTCCCCATATCCCACGGCACACGATCGGTTTCGCCGAGTTCGACGCGAACCCGGTCGAACCGCACCCCGAGTTCTTCGGCGACAATCATGGCGAACCCGGCGCGGATGCCCTGGCCGTACTCGACCTTGCCGGATCGGGCGGTGACGGTGTTGTCGCGCTCAATGACAATGCGTTGTTCCACCCGTTCGGGCGGCGGTTCACCCCAGCCACCGCGCTCGGCCCGCGCGCTCATCGTGACGCCCGCTGCACGGCGCGAATGGCCCGCTGGTAGACGCCGCATCGACAAAGGTTGGCGGCAAGTGCCTCGCGGATCTGCCGCTCGGACGGCGTGGCGATCCGCTGCAACAACGCGACGGCGTTAATCACCATGCCGGTCGTGCAGTAACCGCACTGCATGGCATCTTCATCCAGGAATGCCTGTTGAACCGGATGAAGTGTCGCCCCGGCGGCGAGGCCCTCGATCGTGACGATCTGCCTGCCCACGATGGTCTCCGCCGGAGTCACGCACGACGGCGTCGCCTCGCCATCGACGAGCACCATGCAGGCGCCGCAGCCGCCATGGCTACAGCCGTACTTGGCGCCGGTGAGGTCGAGGTCGTCTCGCAGCACGGCGAGCAGGCTCCGCCCCGTCGGAACCTCAAGTTCCTTCACCTCCCCGTTGACGATCAGGCGCACAAGCATCGCGATGGTCTCCGTGACCTACTGCGCCAGGCCGGCGTAGAATCGCGCCGCGAGCGCGATCAGCAGTTCGACCCCAACGCGCCGAGGACGGCAAAGTCCCGTCCGACGCCGGTGGCGCTGACCGCGCCCACCACCATCAGGCTTCGCAGCACGTCGACGAGATAGGTGAGGGGGTTGCCGCCCGCGGATCGTACGCCAACACCTCACGACACGGTGAAAACACCCTCGTCGATTGTTTCCTGACCGTTCGCGCATGACGCCTTGATGAGGTAATCGCGCTGGCCGCTCGGTAGTCCCGTGAGCGTGAAGCTGGTGCGATCGGTGGCGGGCGTTCCTTGCGCAACGATCGAGTTGGTTGCGAAGTCGTAGATCAGGATCGATTCATCCGCGTAGAATTGCCCTTTCAGCGTCACCGTTCCAGGCGCGGGTGACGTAAACAGGCTGAGCGTACTCCGGCACTTCGCCGGGCCGTCAGAGGTGTTGTCCCTGCACGCGAGCAGCGATGCGGCGATGCGGCGATGCACGAGCACGCGAAGATAGCGGCGACGGGACGGTTGAAGCGCATGATCATGATCGGGACTCCTTGGCGAGGAGGACAATCGACTCCGACGCTTGTGCCGACCGCAGCGAGCTCCAGTGTCGAGCCCCGACCGTGCCGAGCGTCACTCGCCGTTCCGTGGCACCGCCTCGACCAAGTGTCCGCGTAATGCGGATCCCATCGGCGACCCGATAGGAATTTCAATCGGGACTCTGAGAATGTAGCGCGGCTCTGCGCGGCGTGCCACGAGCCCGCATGCGGTTCGGGTGTGATGCACGCGATGATCCGCATGGTCCCGTGGCAGCACGGGCACCGGAGCGGGTCGACCTCAAAGATCTGCCGCAAGAACGCCGCCCACCGACGGCTGGCCTCGGTGGGCGCGAGCCGCGGCGTGGTGACGATCGGCACCGGCGCGTCGATCAGAACGGACTCGGCCTGGCGCCGGCGCCCGCCGCCGCTTGAGGGAACTGACCGACGCCCGGGTGGCCAATCAGCCTGATCGACTGGCTCGCTGGACTGTTGCAACCTCACCACCCTGTTGCCCTCGCGCCACTCTTGCGCTCGGCTCCAGCGTCATCCATGATACCGAAAGTGGCATTCCCTGAGGAGGCGCTATGAGGAAGCAGTTCATCGCCCCGGTGATCCGGGAAGAAGCGACCTTGAGTCAGTTGACGCTGGCTTCCCCGGGCATCTCCGGAGCACGTGACTTTGATTAGTGTCTAAGCCGGCGGTCCTCGCTGCGCGCCCCGGGATGGCCCGGCCGTAGCGATGGCCCGATTCTCCGCGGAGGAAGCATGAAGAAGAAGTTCGTTGCCCCGGTAATCCGGGAAGAGGCGACCCTGAGCCAATTGACCTTGGGCGCGTCGGTCCTCTCGGGAGCCCAAGACGCCCTCACCTACCAGTAGGCTGACCGTCGTCAGTGCAGACCTAACGAAGCGCCCGGCCAGCCGGGCGCTTCTCTGCTTCTGGGCATTGATCGGCGTCGCCGGTGCTTCCTGCCGCCCGGCGCCGGTGACCCTTCGCGCCGGCCTCCTGCTCGACGGTCGGGGCGGCCAGATGCGCGACGCGGTGATCACCGTGGTCAATGGTCGGATCACCGGTGTCGCCCCCTGGCGCGGTGACTCCGTCAGCTACGACCTCTCCCGCTATACCGTCCTCCCCGGCCTGATCGACGCGCACGTCCACCTCAACGGATTCTTCAACCGTCAGGGGCGGCTCGCCAACACCGACGATGGTGAGACCGCGCCACAGCGCGATACGGCGCGAGCGGCGCTTCTGCTCGCCACCTTGCGGGCCGGGTTCACCACCGTCGCGAGCATGGGCGCCGAGATTGAAGGGGAACTGCGCGACAAGATCAACGCCGGCGCCCTTCCCGGCCCCCGCATCCTGACATCGCTGTCCCAGATCCACGACGCTACGCCGACGCCCGACGCACTCCGGCGCCTGGTGCAGCGCCACGCAGCCGATCGCGCCGATTTCATCAAGATTTTCGCCTCCAATGCCGTCCGGGATGGCGGCGTTCCCGTGTTCACGCTCGAGCAGCTCTCGGCCCTCTGCGGCGAGGCCCGCCGGGTCAAGCTCCGCTCGGTGATCCACGCCCAGGACGATGCCTCCGTTGCCCAAGCCGCGGCCGCCGGCTGCACCGAGGTCGAGCACGGGTTTCTCGCCACCACCGCGGGCCTCAATGTTCTCGCTGCCCATGGCGTGTACTTCGATCCGCAGTGCGGGCTGGTGCTCCGCAACTATCTCGAGAACCGGGCCCGCTTCGAGGGAATCGGCGGTTTGGACTCCGAAGGATTCGCGCTGATGACGCAGATGCTGCCGAAGTTGCCGAGCCTGCTGCGCACCGCCATCGCCACGCCCGGCCTCAAGGTGCTGTACGGGACCGACGCCACTGCCGGCGCCCACGGACGCAACGCCGAGGACCTGGTCTGCTGGGTGCGGGAAGCGGGACAATCGCCAATGGCGGTACTGGTCACCGCCACTTCACGTAACGCCGATGCTCTGGGACTCGGCCGTGTGATCGGAACGATCGCCCCGGGATACCAGGCCGACCTGATCGCGCTCGACGGCGACCCGCTTCAGGAGATCGAGGCGGTGCGGCGGGTGAAGTTCGTGATGAAAGGCGGGGTGGTGTACCTGTCTTTGGGGCGCCCGACCATCCGGTAGCAGCCTAGCTCCACCGAACATGTCATCCTGAGCGAAGTCGGTGCGAAGCACCGACGCAGTCGAAGGACCGCGGTTCCGCGCTGAAATGTCGGTCCCTGCGCCTGGATCCGAGGTCCTTCGACTGCGCGCGCGACGCGCGCTTCGCTCAGGATGACAACGGTGTACAGCCCAGGACGTCACGGTATCACGCCGGTCAGCAAGTAGACGTTTACACCCTCCAGTGCCACGACATCGCCGGATACCGGTGCCCGATAGGAATTTCAATCGGGACTCTGAGCATGTAGCGCGGCTCTGCGCGGCGTGCCACGGTGGGTGAGGATCTGATCGATCACCGCCGTCTGGGTGATGCACGCGATGATCCACATGGTCCCGTGGCAGCACGGGCACCGGAGCGGGTCGACCTCAAAGATTTGCCGCAAGATCGCCGATCTCATTGTCGTGAATGGACGGCCCGCAGCGCACGTGAGCGACTTGCGAAAGTCGGAGTTGGTGATTCGCGGTGGCCGGTTGTACAATGTCGCGGGATTGCGGGCCGCCGTGAAGGGGCCGTGATGACGCCACGAGTCTCATTGGTCGAAACTCGGGTTTGGTCTGTACCCCAATTCGCCGAGGCACTTTGGGAAGCGTAGGTTTACTTCCCACCGGAGGGTCGTCGGATGGAAACGCATCGCCGCAAGGCGGATGGTCGTCGGGTCGTCACGCCGCAGTTCAGGCAGGAGCAGGTCGCGCGCTTAGGCCGCCAGGAACTCACCGTCGCCGAACTGGCCCGGGAACTGGCGGTGGCCCCGCAACTGATCCGGCAATGGCAGCGCTTGAGCGCCGAGGAGGGCGCCGATCACGCTGGAGGAGGAAGGACCCGACTAGCTCCTCTGGAGCGCCATTGGCGCCTTCTCCTCCTCGCGGTCGCAACGAGCGCGTGCACCACTTCCAGCAACGGCGGCGCGTGCACCGCGATCTTCGCCTACATCACGGCCGTTGCTGTTGACGCTGCCGGCCAGCCCGTGACGGGACTCGCCGTCGCCGACACCGTCGTACGCACCGGCCATGGGTTCGCGGTGCCGCAGGACGCGGTGTTCCTCGCCGGCACGGTAGACATCTTCAGCGACAATTTCCTGGGCGAGGTCCGCGAATCTGGCGACGCCGTCCGCGTGACTGGAACCGCGGCCGGGAAGGGATTCAGCGCAAGCTACACGTTCGGGAGCGACGGCTGTCATGTGCGGAAGGTCGCCGGACCGGATACCGTGGTGGTGCGCTAAGCCGCGCTGGTCGCGCGCAACCGGCGCCATCACCGCGGTTCCGCTCCTGGCCGGCTATAACACACCTCGACTGGCGATCGAGCCGACGTGGGGCGTCACTGCGCCGCTGCTCTGCCCGTAACAGGTCCTGGGTTCAGGTTCTGGCGCGCTAGATCGCAATAGTTATCGCCACGTTTGGCACCCGCCGGTCGGTGAGGATTTCGCCCAGTGGGCGGCCGCCTCAATATTTCACCGATTCCGACGGGATAGCAGATACCCAACGGACACCCAACGGACACCCGGAGGACACCTCGAAGGACCCTCGAGCGCCCCCCCGCCGGGTCGACCTCGCTCGCCGCTCTCACTTCGCACCCGCCGGTTCGGGGGCATATTCATGGGGTCCCCATCCCCAGCAATTCCGGCATCACCTGGCACTCTGTTCTCCCTGACCGGCGGGGCACTCTCTGAGTTCTGACGCCACGCAACGGCTCGCCACCGCGCTCGCCGACCGCTACACCATCGAGCGCGAGCTCGGTGCCGGCGGCATGGCCACGGTCTATCTCGCCCGTGATCTCAAGCACGAACGCGAAGTGGCGATCAAGGTGTTGCGTCCCGAGCTCGCCCAGGCACTCGGGGCAGAACGCTTCCTCGCGGAAGTCAAAATCACCGCCAGGCTCGACCATCCCCACATCCTGACGCTGATCGACTCCGGGACCGTCGACGGCACGCTCTTCTATGTCATGCCCTTCGTGCGCGGAGAATCGCTTCGCGCCAGGCTCACACGGGAGAAGCAGCTCGGGATCGACGAGGCGCTCACTATCACGCGCCAGATCGCTGCGGCGCTCGACTACGCCCACCGCCACGGCGTGATCCACCGGGACATCAAGCCGGAGAACATTCTGCTGCACGAAGGCGAGGCGATCCTCACGGACTTCGGCATCGCACTCGCCGTGAGCGAGGCCGGCGGCGACCGCCTCACCGGAACGGGGCTCTCGCTCGGCACGCCGAGCTACATGAGCCCCGAACAAGCCGCCGGAGAGCGCGCCCTCGACGCTCGCAGCGACGTCTTTGCCCTCGGGGCGGTGACGTACGAAATGCTCGCCGGTGAGCCGCCTGTCACCGGCGCATCGGCCCAGGCGATCATCGCGAAGGTGATGACCGAGCGCGCCATGTCGTTGCGCGTACTCCGCGACACCGTACCGGCGGCTGTCGACGCGGCCGTCTTGCGCGCTCTGGCCAAGGCACCGATCGATCGGTTCGCCACCGCACGTGAGTTTGCCGAGGCACTCTCGAGCGGAGCCGCTGCCGCGCCGGCCCCGACTCCGCAAGCGCGCCCAGGCAGATGGAAGGGGCTTGCGGTGGCTGTCGGGATCGTCTTCGTCGCCATTGTCGGGGCGTATCTGTTCGCGCGACGCGGGAGCTCGAGCGGCACTGGTCCGACGTCCGCGATCCACTCGATCGCCGTACTCCCGCTCGACAACTATTCCGCCGATTCCACCCAGGACTACTTCGCCGAGGGCATGACGGATGAGCTGACGAGTGACCTGGCGATGATCAGCCAGCTTCGGGTCACCTCGCGTGGGTCCGCAATGCAGTTCAAGGGGAGCAATCGTCCACCGACGCCGGCGATCGCCAGGACCCTCAACGTCGATGCCGTCGTCGAGGGTTCGGTGACCCGGGTCGGCGACCGGGTACGGATCAACGCGCAACTGATCGACGCTCGCGCCGACAGGCACCTCTGGGCCCAGACCTTCGAGCGCAGTTCGAGCGACGTGTTGGCGCTTCAGGCCGAGCTGGCGTCGGCCATTGCGAGCGCGATCAACGTGCGGCTCACGCCGGGCGAGCAGTCCCGCCTTTCCGCCGCGCCGACCGTCGATCCGGCGGCGCATGACGCTTATCTCAAGGGTCGATATTTCTTCAATCGTCCCAGCGATGAAAACCTTGAGAAGGCGATCGCGCAGTTTGATACTGCGGTCAGGCTGAGCCCGACGTTCGTCCCGGCGTACTCGGGGCTGTCGGATGCCTACACTTGGGCGGCGTTCAACGAAGGATTCATTTCCGTCGCCGATGCGAAGCCGAGAGCGAAGGAAACCGCCGAACGCGCGGTAGCGCTCGACAGCATGTCGGCCGAGGCGCATACATCGCTCGGCGTCTTCAAGGCGTGGTTCGACTACGATTGGGACGGGAGCGAGCAGGAGCTCCGCCGGGCAATCGCCCTGAATCCCAATTATGCCTTCGCACACGACCAGTTCGGCCTGATGCTGGGGCTCATCGGGCGCTTCGACGAGGCGATCGCCGAAGGCCAGCGCGCCATGGCGCTGGATCCGCTCTCGCCGTCGATCCTGATCGATGAGGTGGCGTCACTCGAATTCTCGGGCCGGACGGCAAAAGCCCTGGAGCTGGACCGGAAGGCAGCGGATCTCGACCCAACCTTCTACTTCCCGGTCGAGCAGGAAGGGATCATGGCGCTGCACGTGGGCAATTTCCGCGAGGCGATCGAGAAATTGAAGCAATCGCTGACCTTGGGTGCCCCGCCGTTCGTGACCGCCAATCTGGCGTACGCCCAGGGGAAGTCGGGTGATCGCGCCGGCGCGATGGTGACTCTTGGGGAGTTGAAGAAGATTTCGCCTGGCGGAAAGGTCGCGCCGTACAACCTGGCACTGGTGTATCTCGGCCTCGGCGATCACGCTCGCGCGCTCGACTATCTCGAGCAGGCCTATGTGGCCAATTCGCAGCAAATGGTCTGGCTGAAGGTGGACTGGACCTTCGATCCGCTGCGATCTGACCCGCGGTTCGCTGCGCTGATGAAGCGGTTGAATTTCATCCAATGAGGCATACCCATGAGCCGTGACGGCCTTCGGGAGGCCCTTTCCGACCGTTACCGCATCGACCGCGAACTGGGCCAGGGCGGCATGGCGACGGTGTATCTCGCCGAGGACCTCAAGCACAAGCGCAAGGTCGCCATCAAGGTCCTGAAGCCCGAACTGGCTGCCGTGCTCGGTGCCGATCGCTTCGTGCAGGAGATCACGACCACGGCGGCGCTGCAGCACCCGCACATCCTGCCGCTGCTTGACAGCGGCGAAGCCGAAGGACTGCTGTACTACGTGATGCCGCTCGTCACCGGCGAAACACTGCGCACTCGCCTCGAACGCGAGCGCCAGCTACCGGTGGATGACGCCATGCGCATTGCGCGGGAAGTCGCGGACGCACTGAGCTACGCGCACGGGCGCGCCGTGATTCACCGTGATATCAAGCCGGAGAACATCCTGCTGCAGGATGGCCACGCACTGGTCGCCGATTTCGGCATCGCGCTCGCGGTGCAGACCGCCGGCGGACAGCGGATGACCCAGACTGGACTCTCGCTTGGCACGCCACAATACATGTCCCCCGAACAGGCCATGGGCGAGCGCGCCATCGACGCACGAAGCGACATCTACTCGCTCGGTGCGGTGACCTACGAAATGCTCGTGGGCGAACCACCATTCACGGGACCGAGCGTCCAGGCGATCGTCGCGCGCCTGATCACGGAGGACCCCCGGGGGATCGTGGCCCAACGGAAGGCCGTCCCCGAGCACGTCGAGGCGGCGGTGCTGCACGCGCTCGAGAAGTTGCCGGCAGATCGATTCGCAACCGCCGCCGACTTCGGCGCGGCACTGCGCGAAGGTGGCGCGCCCGCAGTCAAGATGCACGTACGCCGGAGCACAGGGTCGTCGAGCAATGGGACGCGAAAGAGGAACCGGCCACTCGTCATCGCTGCCGCCGTGGCGCTCGCCCTCGGCGGTGCGGTCGTCGGCATTCTGGCCGCGCGGCCGTGGCGAACGGGTCAAGCGAGCAGCGGAGCACTCACGGCCACGTCGATCCTTGCCCCGGCTGGCGGCAGCTTCGGGGAGCAACGGTCGCTGGCGCTATCGCCGGATGGTCGTCGCCTCGCATTCGTGTTTGCCGCAGCGGACGGGTCGCGGAACCTCTGGGTGCGCGGCGTTGATCGCCTGGACGCCGAGCCCGTGAATGGCTCGAACGGCGCCAACGCACCATTCTGGTCGCCCGATGGGCGATCGCTGGGATTTTTCGCCGGCGGGTTTCTCCTGGTGGCGGAGCCGAACGGACAGGTGCGGAGGCTTTGCCCAGTAGCCGACGCAACCGGAGGTTCGTGGAGCAAGTTGGGGCTGATCCTCTTCGGGCATCGCGACGGCATTTCGACGGTGCCAGCGGACGGCGGAACGTGCAAGGTCGTGGTTCCTCGCGGCTCCGGCCCGTCGCTCAAGGGACTCTTTCTTCCCGACGGAAAACGGATGCTGATTGCCCGTGGCCAATTCACCGACATGATCGCGGCAAGTCTTGACGGGAAGACCGTCGCGACGCTCCCGGTCCGGACGGTTGAATTCTCGGTCGTCGCCCCGGGCTACCTGCTCAAGGCGAGCCAGAATGACGTGCGCGCCCTTGATGCACAGCGACTGAACCTGAATTCACTGGCACTTGAAGGGCCGGTAGTCCGGGCCGCCAATGACGTCCGGGCCCAGGCGGGCATCCATACCTTCGCGGTGTCGTCGAACGGCGTGCTGGCATTCCTCCCCGGCGGGCAGGACCGGCCGTATCTCGTCTACGATGCCAGCGGGCTGCTCCGGGACACCGTACGGGTAGATGGCGCCTGGACTATGAGCGTCCGACCCGCGCGAGGCGGCCCGGCCATGGTAGCTGTCGCCGGCAACACCGCCGGCATCTGGCTCTACGATCTCGATGCCAACCGCGGCACCCGGGTCCTGGTGCAGGACAGCACCTTTCCGACGACCGGTTTCGCATTCGGTACCACTCATCCGGCCTTCAACGGCAACGGCACGCACCTCGTCTACGCCATGCGCGGGGGCAATCGTTGTCGCATCGTGGATCGCGATCTCCGCACGAGCGTCGAGCGGGTCGTCGGCAAGGAAATCTCGACGCTTTCCAGCAACAGCGAATGCCGGTTCCCACTCGACTGGTCGCCAGACGGTCGTTTCCTGCTCGTGCGACAGGACAGTACGCTCCGCATCATCCCGGTGGATGGTAGCGCCGAGACGCAATCGATCATCCGTCCGGGACGAGTGTCGGATGGGCGCTTTTCCCCTGATGGCCACTCCGTCGCGTACACGTCCGACGAAACCGACCGGTATGAGGTGTACGTACAGCCGCTGCCTTCCGGTCCACCGTTGCGGGTTTCGCTTGAGGGCGGTCGCTGGCCCGCCTGGACGCATGGTGGTCGGCAACTGACATACCTCACGCCTGACGGCCGCGTGCAGGTGGCGGACATCGCTGCTGCGGGCGCGCCTCCCGGGACGCCGCGCACTCTGTTTTCGGTACCAACGTGGCGGCGCTCCACCTTTGACGATAACGGCACCGGTTTCGCCGTCGGCGGCGACGGCGAGCGATATCTTCTGCGTCAGTCTTCGACCGGCCTCGCGGTGGCCTACCTCCAGCACTGGCCGATGATCTTCCAGCACGCCGACTCGACCGCGCCGGCGGCGACACGGCCATGATCGCCCCGCAGGTAGGGTCGGCCTCAGCCGCCGCGGTTGACCGCAGGCGCCGAGACACTCCAGCACAGAATCGATGAAAAAGCGAAGTCCCGCACAGTCGGTAACGCGATGCGGGACTTATGCTTTCGATCAGTGGGCCTGGGAGGAGTTGAACCTCCGACCTCACGCTTATCAGCTCGTAAAACGGGGGGTCCGCATCCCGCGAAAAAACCGCTAACTCATTGACAGTTCGCGTGATCCGCCCGGATCGCTTTTTCGTGAGATCGGACCCTCGCGGGCTATTTGGCCACTCTATTGGCCACTCCAAACCTCACGCCTTTTCGGTAGTCGAGGTCGATTTGACCTCACGCCTAATTGGACACCTTTGGCCACTCCACTCGAATTCACGACCTCATGCCGCTTAACGTGAGGTGAAGTTGGCCGCACCGTCGGACCTCAAGTCGATCTCGAACGAGGTCCCCGGCAGTCATGTCTCGGACGACTCGCTCAGGCTCAACATCCGAACCCGCCACTTCGCGGTATAATTGCGAGTTAGGTGCGAACCGGAGGAACCGCTGAACACTGCCACCTTATTCGATGCTACTCGTCCGCTTATCGTGGAAGCACCGGATTCGCCCTACCCATACTTCCTCGGAGGAGCTGGCTTTATTGCCATTTACGAGAACATGGGTGCATTCATTACAGCTGCACACGTAGTGCGTAATCTCAATCCCACTGACTTTTTGATCCTTCCACACGATAGCAACATTGGACTACCTCTGACGAGCATGATGGTTCCGAAATCTGGAATTGATGCCGACGATGTTGCCGTCTTTCCGTTCGACCTGTCTAAGGCGGAAGCGGATGCCCCGCGACTACGAGAGCACTCGCTGCCTCTCGGCGATATGGTGGTCGGACGCGGAGGGTCGGCGTTAGCCGCCGGAGCATCCCTCGAGGCAGCTGCGTGTCCGGGTGAGACCTGTGCGATAGACTATGACGTTCGTCAGATATCGGCCAAGACACTCACGCTTAATCTTGAGTACCTGGCGCCGGATGCGCAGCGGAAGTATCTCCATCGAGCTGCTTTGAAGCCGCGAGCCGATCTCGCGTCCTGGGCCGGTATCAGTGGTTCTCCGGTCTACGCATTCAATCCACCTTCCTTCGGATTTGTTGGAATGATCGTGGAGGCAGGAGGGGAGATCTGTCATTTCATTGATTCTTCGCGAATCTACGCGATCATCAGACGGATACATTCTGACATCATTTCAGGCGCAGTCTGACAAGCGCTTACTGCCGACCGAGGGCGAGCGTGCCGGCGCGGCAGCGGAATCTCAGGGCTGTAAACGCAAACAGAGGTAGAGGCAATGATCCGGGCATTCCTCAATCGTTTGAAAGAGAAGCAAGCCATTCGCCTCTGGAAGGCCTCTACAATTGGAAAGGCACTCGCAGCGCATACGCAAGAGTACTTTACGCAGTACCCGCGTCTCGCCAACCTCACCACCGAGACCAAGGACAAGATCGTACGCGATTTCTACAACGCCGTCGGAGGTTTGTCGCTAGCAGAAAACCCATTCCTCGCGATGCGCGAACTCCTCGCCTCGTACGTGATTGAATACACTGGTTACCAGGTGCTCTGTCTGACTGAGGAGGAGAAGCGCAACGCCTATTATTCTGACTCCCCGTACATTTCAGGTGTGTTATACCGGCACATCGATAAGATGGTCGAGCACCATGGTGGGCTTCGGGAGTTCAAGTGGAAACATCCCGACCTATCCAGCGATGAACTAATCTCGTTTTGCAACTCACGATGCCTGGTCCTTCTCTACTACCTAAATGGCTTCAATTGTGTGCGTATTGAATTCGACGATCTCGACAACGACAAAGACTGGTTGCGGCCGTTCATCACGTCAATGCTCATTTGGGAGGAGGACCAGGTCCGAAGCATGCTTGGCCTGGGAAGCCTCTTGCCTGGGCCCATGGATGCCCTCAACCACAGCATATTCGTGAACATGGTCGTCGCAGGCCACAGAAATCCGTACTTTGAGTGGGAGAAATCGATGGGCAACGGGTGATGCGATACGCTTGGCAGTATTCGCGACATGCCCGTTCCCTGAAGAAATGGAGAAGCGCCACCATGATTGAGAAGTGGCAGCCTAACAAGCATTTGCTGCTGGCGGCCGCGCTGAACTTGAGCGCCTTCGCGCCGCTCGTGACTCGGTGAACAATCGGGGCAGATCGGTGACGAAGTAAGCCGGGAACATAGGTAACACGTTGTCGGCGCTTCCGGCCCTCACGCTGGGTTGGGCTTGAGGCTCGGTTGCCCGGGTTCGCGCGCAAGCGGCCTTGTTCGTGATGAGCGCGCTAGTTCAACGGCCGACGTTGCAACTTCGTGGTATAGTTGTGAGTTAGCCTGATCGTGGTCCGGCAGCTGCAAGAAAGGGGCGTTAGACGTGAAGAACCATGATGACTTTCAAGATCTTGAAGAGCTTTTTGAGGATGAGGTGGATGCCGATGTGGATGACGAATCCCCCGGGGCGGATGACGGTCGCCGTCGAATCTTCACCGACAAGCTGGATCCCAAGGTCAGTGGGCTCCATCAGAGCTTCAAGTCAGGCGATTTGGTGCTCAATCCGACATTTCAACGCCGCAAGGTATGGGATGATGCTCGTTCAAGTCGGCTAATCGAGTCTGCGTTGCTCGAAGTACCGCTGCCAATCTTCTATCTCGCTGAAAACCAGGATGGGACCGAAGAGGTCATCGACGGGCAACAGAGATTGAACGCCTTCTTCAGGTATCTTGACAATGGGTTTGCCCTAAAGGGATTGAAGGAATGGCGCACTCTGAATGGGAAGACGTATCAGGATTTGGATGAGAACTACCAGAAGCAGCTCCGGAACTGCTCTGTTCGGACTATCGTTTTCAAGAAGGAGTCGGACGAAAGCCTCCGCTTTCAGATCTTCGAACGGCTGAATACTGGGGCAATGCCGCTGAACGCACAAGAACTGCGCAACTGCATCTACCGCGGCCCGTACAACGACCTCCTTCACGAATTGTCGCGCGACCCAGACTACATGGCAAGCATGGGCTTCAAGGGCCCCGAGAAACGCATGAAAGACGTTGAGTACGTCTTACGCTTTTCAGCGTTCTATCATGCGAGCTATTTGAACTACCGGCCGTCGATGGAGCGCTTCATGAATGAAGATATGAAGCGGTACCAAGAGATATCGCCTCAGGACGCGACCGAGCTTGCCAAAGCGTTCAAGAACGCCGTCGCACTTGTCCGTTCTCTTCTTGGTAAGAACGCGTTCAAGAGGTTCTACCGAGGAGACGGAAAATCGCCGAACGGTCGTTGGGAGGCAAAGAAGTTCAACGCTTCAATCTACGACGTGTTGATGTGGTCCATGGCGCGGGTTGATAAGAACCGGGTCATGGCGTGCCTCGATTCGATTCGGGAGGCGCTACTCTCCATTATGACCGACGATCAAGAGTTCATTGAGGCGATCGAGCTGTCGACGAGCTCAATCAAGTCCATACAGCTTCGCTTTGATCGGTGGAGAACCGCACTTGAGTCGGTGCTTCAGTCAACGACGAATCAGCCGCGCTGTTTCTCGAGAGAATTGAAGCAGCGATTGTTCGATAACAACCCGACCTGCTCTCTCTGCGACCAGCACATTGCTGAAATCGACGATGCGGCGGTGGACCACGTCAAGATGTACTGGCTTGGGGGAGCAACGGTGCCTGACAACGCTCGGCTTACTCATCGCTATTGCAATTGGGCACGTCCGAAGACGGCAAGCTAGCATGCGGATGCCGCCCACAAAACAGCAACGACGCCACTTTGGGCTCCAGGTCGCGTTCACAGGCCCAGTTGGCAAGAGGCTCGCCTCCCCGGGTTCGCGGACAAGCGTCCTTGTTACTGACGGACGGCCTCAATTCAGCAGCCTAAGCCGCCGCTTCGCTGTATAATTGCGAGCAAGCTGGCACACGAGTTCTTGATGACAACACGACGCCGTCAGTCCTCTCCCACACAGGCCTTCGACTTCATGAGTGGAAGCCTTGTCACCGAGCCGGGCGGCCTCGACCAAGCCTCAACGGCCGTGTCAGCCGTTTGGGCCCGTGCCGGGAGGAGACATCAGATGCCAGAAGTTGCGAGCGACTCAGTTCAGCAGGTGGTGGACTCCGTGATCGGCTGGGCCGAGGCGCATAATCTCCCGGTGGTTCGGGGACTGCTTGACAAGGAAGCTCCGATCGCCGTGTGTTTCGCGGAGGTCAACTCGCCGAAAGACGTCGCGCCCTTCTTGGCCACTGCCGGCAAGCTCAAGCCAACCGTTGTCGTGCTAACCGTACATGAGCTTACAGCTGAGGACGTTCAAGACGCGCTTGATCAGCTGCAGGAGCGTGGTGCCGACGCGGAGACTGTCAGCCACGTGCGCGAGTGCACTCGACACGTGGGTCAGGCCGCGTCAGTCGCGGTGGACATTTTCGTTAGCACGAACGAGTTGATTCTCCGTTTCGCGTTGACGGCGAAATGGTACGACCTCCTGTTCGCTCCGCACGACGGCGAAGTGCTTAACTCGCCGCCTGATCCCGAGTGGGAGGCGCATCAAGCCGAGCGGAAGCTCTGGACGCGACAGAAGAAAACAGACGTGGCACGTCAAGCCGCCGCGGACGCACGATTCCCGCAATGCAAGACCGAGCAGGCTCGCCTCTATCTATTGCATGAACTTCTCGGATCTGATGCTCCTCGGGATGAGTACATCATCAAGGAAGTCGCGCGTGAGGCAAAGGTTGTATATGACTTCGAATTCAAGCCGGGCGTAGCACGGAAGTGATGCACCTAACCGGCGGTTGCCGCTGCCGGCGCCGGCGCCCCGCACCGCGGGCCGAAGTTCCGGTGATGTGGTGAGGTCAACGACGCGTCGCGGCAGTGTGTCGCTGCGGCGCCGAACCAGAAGCGGAGGTCGTTAGGTGGCGTTCGGAAGACCGGCCGTGGAATTTATTGGCGTCTGTGGAGTCTCGACCGATGGCAGATGACCAAACATGGGTTGCAGCGCGCTTGTCCCAGGCGCGGAACGAGCATCCGTCGGTCACGGTGGATGCAATCGCTCTAATGAGTACGCTGCTACTGCGGGACCTAAGCGACCATGCACTGCCGGCGGCGTTGCTCAAGAGAACTGCCCAAGAGCTTCTAAATGCTATGGGCTCCTCCCAACCTGAAACTCCGACCAAAGAGTGAGGATAAAGGCCGTAGAATTGGCATGGTTCCGCGGCGCCGCGGACTCGGTGACCTTGGATACCTCCTGCAAGTCACTCGTGGTATACGGCACGAATGGCGCGGGCAAGTCTTCCTTTGTGGACGCCATCGAGTACGTGCTCCACAATGGGAAGATCGAGCACCTCGCCCATGAGTACAGCGGCAGACGCCAGGAGAAGGCCATTCCGAACCGCCGTACTCCACAGAACCGCCAGACGGAGCTGCGGCTCACATTCCAAGACGACTCCATGCTGGCCATTCAAATCATGCCGAACGGCACCTCTACGAGCTCCGGTGGCGAATCTGCCTCCATGACGAACTGGGACTATCGCCGCACAGTTCTGCGGCAAGACGAGGTAGCCGCGTTCATTCGTGACACCAAGGGTGTCAAGTACTCTGCGCTCCTTCCGCTCTTGGGGCTGCACCACATGGAGGTGGCAGCCGAAAACCTCCGTCAACTGGCAAGGTCAATTGAGGAACAATCGCGCATTGCAGAGACACGAGGCGCGCTAGGACAGCTGGAGAATGTACGTCAGGCCGTCTTTGGGTCCGCCACCGACGAGGAGGTAGTCGCCAAGATCAAGGAGCTTCATACCCATTACTGTCCCGGTGAACCGGATTCCCGCGAGCCACTACCCCTTTGCGAGGATCTTACCACAGCTATTGCCTCCCGAGTGGCAGGGTCCTCGATTGACCAACGCCGGCACGTCATCCTAATAGGCGCTGCCGCTCTGGATCTCGACGGCCAAGTTGGAGCCGCGCGAGACTTGAACGCCCAGTTGGTCGGTGCTGTGGAGCCTCTGCTGGTCGAGAAACTCGAGGTGTTGCAATCTACCGCCAGTTACGTCGAAGGATTGACAGACGAAGAGGCGGTAACTTGTCCAGCTTGTGGGCGCCTCATCTCCGTTCTGCACTTTCGAGAACACGTGGAGTCTGAACGCAGGCGTCTTGTACGACTCATCGATGTGTTCGAGAAGCGAAAGGCCGCATTCGGAACCCTCTGCGATACCGTCCGAGACCTCAAAGCCGCACTGGAGAAACCAGATGTGCGATCGTGGCGAGATGCCCTGGCCGCCGGGCCATCGGGTGCGCATCTGGCACACCTTGAGGGTATCAATATTGACTCCCTCAGGGGTTCGTGCGGGGAGGCGGAGCTCAATGACATTCAGCAAAGACTCGTGCCACTAATCCATGCGGCCGCCGCGGCCTCGCGGGAGGCGCCAGCCGACGCTCAACAGCTATCGGCTGCCAAACAAGTTGTTGATGCAGGTAAGGCGTTGCTTAGAGCCGCCGAACTGCGGAAAGCTTTAGCTCGAGCAGAAGCCCTCCTATCGTTCATTCGGGCCTTGGAAGCGGGAACGCGGGATGAAATTAGGATCCAAGCCCAAGCAGTGATCGACGAGATCTCAGCGGCCATCCGATCGATGTGGGGAATCCTCCACCCTCACGGAGGCATTGAAAACGTGCGGCTCTACGTCCCACCCGACACGGACAAGGCGATCGACATCGGCCTCACATTCTACGGGATTGAGCAAGACTCACCCAGGCTAACGCTCTCAGAAGGTAATCGTAATTGCCTTGGACTCTGCATTTTTCTGGCCATGGCACAACGAGAAGCCGTCAACGACCGACCGGTATTCTTGGATGACGTTGTAGTGAGTCTAGATCGCGATCACCGGGGGATGATCGTTGACCTTCTCGAGAAGGAATTCGGCGATCGACAGGTCATTATCCTCACCCACGACCGCGAGTGGTACACCGAACTCCGGCAACAACTTGACGAACGGAATTGGGGGTTCAAAGCGCTTCTGCCGTATGAGACGCCCGACCTAGGGATTCGCTGGTCCCACAAGACGACGACGTTCGACGACGCGCGTTCGCACCTCAAGGATCGCCCTGATTCGGCGGGCAACGACGCCCGGAAGATCATGGATGTTGAACTTGCTCCTATTGCTGAACGCCTACAAATCAGGCTGCTCTATTTGCGAGGCGAAAAGAACGACAAACGCATGGCACATGAGTTCCTGGAACGCCTGATTGGTGATGGACGGAAGTGTCTTGAAAAGAGGGTCGGAGGAAACTATGAGACCTTCACCGAGGCGCTTGATGCATTCGTCAATGCCGATCGCCTTCTACTCTCGTGGGGAAACCGTGGTTCCCATTCGTTTGACCTTGTTCCCGCTGAAGCTAGCAAGCTAATCGATGCATGCGAGTTAGCGATTTCGATGTTCAAGTGCGTATCGTGCGGGAAGGCCGTTTGGTTGACCAACGCAAGAGCCTCAGAATGGATGCAATGCCAATGCGGGCAGCTTCGTTGGCGCTATGGAAAGGGTTCGTAAGGATACTTCTGCGCTAAAACCACAACGGAGAGTCGGATATGCCTGAACTTGCCTGGGTCGCATTCGCTCTAGTTGGAGCCTTAGCGGCGGGCGGGTTGGGATGGTCCCTTGGCTCTCGGCGTAGAACAGAGTTGCAAGTGCGGTTGGATGAACGCGACCGTGAACTTGAGGGCGTTCGAGCAGCAGCCCAACACGCGGCCGACGGCCATGCGCAAGCAGTCGGTGCGCAGCGCGCTGAGTTCGAGGTACTCCGCGACCGTGTGGCGACCGCGGAGGGCGACAGGGAGCGCCTGAAGGCAACATTGGAGAGCGAACGCCAAAGTGCACAGGAACGGCTAGGGGCGATTGACCAAGCCGAGGCCAAGCTGCGCGAGGCGTTTGCAGCGCTGTCTGCTCAAGCGCTGCAGGCCAATAACCGGGCATTTCTCGATCTGGCCAAGGCCTCGATGGGAGAATTTCAGCAGGCGGCGAAGTCAGACATCGAGGGCCGGCAACTGGCGATCGATCAACTGGTAAAGCCGATGCAGGAGGGGCTGCAGCGGGTCGACGAGAAGCTCCAAGCATTTGACAAGGAGCGCGCCATCAGTGCGGCGTCGTTGCAGGAGCATCTTCGGTCAATGGCCGAAGCCCAGCAGCAACTCACTGGCGAGACCCAGATGCTCGTCCGGGCGTTGCGGGCGCCACAAGTGCGAGGACAATGGGGCGAGCTGCAGCTGAAACGAGTAGTGGAACTGGCGGGAATGTTGGAGCATTGCGATTTCGTAGAGCAGGAGACGGTGCAAGGCGACAACGGCCGCCTGAGACCCGACCTGATTGTCCGGCTACCGGGCGAGAAGGTGGTTGTCGTCGACTCGAAAGCACCGCTCTCGGCGTACTTGGACGCGATGGAAGCCACCGACGATGACGAGCGGGGACTCTTCCTTGACCAACACGCCAAACAGGTACGCAACCATGTCTCAACGCTTGCGAGCAAGGATTATGCGAACCAGTTCACCGAGGCGCCCGATTTCGTAGTCATGTTCCTGCCTGGCGAAGCATTCTTCAGCGCCGCCTGCCAACGAGATCCGAGACTGATTGAGTTCGCATTGAGTCGGGGCGTTATCCCTGCCAGCCCCACGACGCTGGTGACCGTTCTCAAGGCAGTGTTCTATGGGTGGCAACAGGAGCGCGTTGCCCGGAATACGGAGCAGATCCGCGACGCGGCGATGGACCTATATGCCCGCATGCGCACCATAGGCGAGCACCTCCTGAGGGTGAAGAAGGGATTGGAGGGGGCGGTGAACGCGTACAACGCCGCGGTAGGGTCACTCGAAACCCGCGCGCTGCCGGCGGCACGGCGGTTACGCGCCTTGGGAGTCGGACCTGGGGAAGAGATCGAGATCCTTGAGCCGATCGATGCGTCGCCACGACTCGCAGCCGCAGCGGAGTTAGTTGCGGGCGACGTGAACCCCGTACCGATCGTGGAAACGTTGCCAAAGGCCGACGGGATTGACCTCCCCCCAGAAAATTGAAAGTCTACTTTGCGCCGTGACCGACAAGGGGAAGCCTACGCTACAATCGCGGTAATTGCGTGACGTGCGGAAGCATGAAGAGCCGGACTTCACGCCCTGGTTTGCGGCGAACATCGACCAGCAACGCTAGATCAGCCACCCTCGCTCAAGGCCGAACGCCGTGCCGCCCTGCCAGTCCGCGGCTAGGTGGCTTCGGACCATCGAAAACAAGTGCCACACGACGTCGGCATCAATTGGACTCTTGTCATAATCCTCGGCGTATCGGAACTCTCGATCAGTGTTTCGTTGGCGGCGAAGCACGTAGATCTGATCGACCTTGTACTTTCGCAGGTTGACGGCCTCAGTGAGTTTTAGCCATTCCATTACTACAACGCAGATGGCGGTCGGAACCCGGGCCTTCAGTTCCTCGGCAGCGCGTGATGCTCCCTCAAGCATCGTCTTGTCGAGATAAGTCTTGCACTCGATTGCAACGGCCGGAAGATCAAAACGATGTACTTCCTCCGCACCGACGACCCGGGGCAGATATGGGTCTTGGTGTTCATCCGCCACCTCGGCCGGATCGGCGGCATCCTCCGGGGGATCGACAGGCACGGAAGCCTGCAATCGTGCGGTCACCGAGGTACCAATCACAAAGTCATGGTCCTTCGTTTCGAGGGTAGCATAGGGACGCTCGACGAGCGACTTGTAATTCGGTGGAACAAAGAACATATCCTTGAACGTATGCGACTTTCCCAATAGCGCCGTCTCTCCGAAGTCGCCGACGAGATCTTTGAACAAGTAGTACAGAAACTCCTCCAACACGGACGAATGAAGATTCGACCGAGAATCGAACTGCTCCGCGTAGTGTTGTTGATCAAGAAAGTCTTTGTACTGGGAAAGCAGGACTACTCGCTGCCGAACGATGTCCTGATCGCCTTCGGCCGGTTCAAGGCGAGGACCAACCAGTTCCATGTTCTGTTTGTGCCAATCGTCATACCTAGGTCGGATCTCCTGCAAGTATCGCCGACTCTCTTCGTCCATGTACTTCGTCCGGTGAGCTTCCTTTTGCCGTAGATTGGAGCCGTGTACGAAGCTCATTGGTCAAAACCTTGCGTAAGTGTGTGGCGATTGCGGACGCCAGGATCGGTGGCACTGCATTCCCAATTTGCGAGTACTGGCAGACGTGTTTCTCCGAATGCCGACCTTCGCGGTGAAGTAGCTTTTGCGACATCACCGTCTTCTTGCCAAGGAAGCGGTAAGAATCAGGAAATGATTGAATGCGCGCTCCCTCGCGCGCCGTCAGGTTCCGATGCTGGTAGGGATGTAGAAAGTTCGCATAAAACGAAGCCGCGATCGTTTGGGAAGGCCGGTGTGGGTGAAGGCGTCGATTGTTTTGACTGTACATCGCGGCGGAGAGATCGCCGCTCCCATCCCGCTTCCGCGCCCAGTGCTCACTTGGAACGTTGGCGCTTGACTCGCCCCAATCGACGTGCTTGAACCGCTCTACCAACCGCGACGAATGGCTCATAGCGACATGGTTGAACAGAGCGGTCGTCCCCGTGCGCAAGACACGTTGGTACTCACTCATCGGTGGACGATCGTACCTGTCAGTTTCGAGGCCTTCGCCCGGTTCCCGCGCCGGCAGATCAGAAATTGCCTCCCATAGAGTCACCGCCGGCTGCAGCATGCTGTCGGGCGCTAACAGCAGTTGCGAACCGCTGTGTGCGCATTGAAGCGTCGGGCTGTGTGTTGGCGACGGTCCACCGATTGCGGGAACACCAATCCGATTCCCGACGACGAATATGCGCTCCCGCGTTTGTGGGACGCCAAAGGCCGCCGCGTTGAGGGTCCATACCTCCACGTTGTAGCCGAGTTCGCGAAACGCATCCTGAATGACGGTAACCACGGGAACACCCTCCTTGGTACGTCTAGAGAGCAATCCTTTAACGTTTTCCATGACAAACACACGAGGAGTCAACGCAGCGACCCAATTCGCGAAGTCACGAAAGAGACTATTGCGAGGATCGGACGGATCCTTTGCAGCGGGGCCAGCGATACTGAACCCTTGGCACGGAGGCCCACCGACGAGGACGTCGACCGGCGTCCGGGCCAGACTCCTGATTGTCGCATGTTCCCAGTAATCCCGGATGTCGGCCTCAATCACGCTGTTCCCAGCGTGGTTGTGTCTGAGTGTATCAGCAGCCCACGAGTCGAGTTCGAGAGAGAGCAAGTGCTCGAACCCCGAGGCCCGAAAGCCAAGACCGAACCCGCCCGCGCCTGCGAAAAGGTCGACGCAAGTGAGGGCACACGTCGGAATGTCCGAATGCCGGGTCGAAGAGTCAATCATCGCTGGAAAGTCCGCTTCTATCGGTTACGGCGCAAGTGGCCTGTTGACGGGTCCGCCTTTGCGATCCTTGGGATTCCATAGGCTCTTGACGTGACAGCCCTAGACGCGAAGCGCATCGAGCGTTGCCGCGAGTCTCCGCAGCCGTTCCAGGAGGTCACCGACTGCCATTGAACCCAAAGTCTTGGCGTTGTTCTCCGCTCGTTGAAGCGCCCCGCTTGCTTCCGGTGTTCGTGCAATGATTTCTTCACGCGCAAGGAACGCCGCGGCGAATGCATGATTCTGGGTATACGCTTTACTGCCGTCGAGCGCTTGCATGTAAAGCGATCTTCCCTCATCGAAGCGTCCACGGCGAAAGGCCAGCAAGCCGCGTGTCGCCGTCCAGGCGATCTGCCCCCCAATCTCGGTAAGGTGACTAGCTCTCACAGTGGATGCTTCCTTTTCGGCCTCGTCTATCCTGCCTGCGCTTGCAAGAGCGAAAACTAAGTTATTGCGAAGGACCTGTTCGTCAGGGTTTGCGTGAAGTCCGATACGTGCTATTCGCGCGCTCGCTTCGAAGTCTTCGAGTAACACCGCGGAAACAAAGGTGCCCATTAGCGCGGGTCGCGAGGCAAACAATTCGTCCTTGAGCCACTCTTCAGACGCCGCGAACGCTTCCCTCCAGTGGCCCGATGCGTACTTATCCCATGCTCGCGCCTCGTAGACTCTCGGGCGTTTCCACATATCCGCGGAAAGTGTAAGGGACGGAACGTATCGCTCGGCCCATTGAACTTGCGCAATCGTATTGTCCGTCGGCGCGCGGAGGGCCTGGGTGAATAACCGGCGGGCGTGTGATTTTGTACCATCCTGGATCTCCAAGGTCCCGAAAGCGCTCGCGAGTTCGTTCAAATGCCACGGGTCCAAATCGGAAGCTAGTATTCGCCGCCCCTCGCGTACGTATCTCGTCGACTTTCCCGCAACGGACGCGGCCGCCACTTCTGCCGCCAACAACCATGGATCTACTCGCGTCCTCGTACTTCCCCGCAAGAGGCGTAATGCCTCGTTCGGGTTGTGCTGATGCAGATTCAGCCGGGCTGCGGAGCGCAGCACAAATCTGTCATCGGGTGCGAGCGCGACCGCACGTCTCATCGCATCCTGAGCCTTATCCAATCGGCCAGCGAGCGCATAAAGTCTCGATTGATCGACGAGTACCAACGGATCGCGAGGATACAATCGAAGGCGTGCTCGTGCCCGAGCTAGCGCGGCGCGCAGCCGCTGTTCGTGACCCGCGACCGAGTCGTCGGGAGCCTCTTCTTCCGAAATACTCAACGCCCGATTGGCGAGGCGCCTGGCGGCTAGGGGTGCGTCGACGGACGGGGACAGAACGAACTCCGCCGCGTCGCGAACAGCATCGAACCGATTGAGTACCACGGCCACACTTAGCAGATCGGACGCGTACGGTAGCGTTGGATTCGCCTGCCATTCCGTAAGTCGTTCGTCAAACGTTTCCTCGTCGGTGAACGTTGTGGGCTCTCTCACTGGTAGAGGCTGAAGTTCACCCAATTCGAGCGCAATGAGTGAATTTCGCCAACGAGGTATGACTCTTCGATTCGGATTGTCATTGAATGTGCTCATATCGTGGTCAGGACCTTACCCAACTCGGCCTCAGACGCGAGCCGATTGAACACACCCACGTATCGCTCACACGTATAGCGGTTATTGATACTTCGCCGGTCTCGCGGGTGACCACGGAGAAGGGGGTCCGGCTCGCAAAGCTGACGAACCACCGTTAGAACCTCTTCCCGAAGACCGTCGGGCAGAGCGACGGATATTTTGCCGAGCGCCTGGCCGAAAGCCTTTTGGACCTGTGGCAATACATCACGATAGGTCCCTCTCCACTGAGACGGGTGTGCGGCGAGCGATAATTCCGCCAAGAGGAGGCCAGTCATATTCGCGGACGCGAACAAGAACACCGCCAGGCTGCCAAGATGATAAAGGTCACACCCGATTCGCCGGCACTGCCAATCGGCAGACAATTCGCCGTAGAGCAGCTCGGGTGGCGCATACGCCCGCGCCCCTGCGATTTGATAACCGTCGTGCGGCGAATTTTCTCGAAGCTTTGCTGCCCGTCCAAGGTCACCGATTTTTATTCCTTCGGAGTCGAAATCCAGCACGTTCGAAGGCTTGAGATCTTGGTGCGCAACTTGTGCCGTATGAAGCTGGAAGAGCCCTGTTGCAACTTGATGGAGCACGCGAAGGCGCCACGCCGCGTCGACGCGTCGGGCTTGGGACATCTGCTTCCGGATGTCTCCCGCCGCAAGTTCGAATATCAGATACTCGACCTGACCGTCGAGTCCCGGGGCGACGGTAACCTTGCCGTATCCAATTCCGCGAACAACACGACTAAAGCTCTTCCCAACGCATGCAGACACAATATCGCGCTCGAACAGGTACTCCGTTGTCAGCCGCTGAAGCTCGGCCGGCGTGTCGACACCCGGAAGAGTAGCTCTGGAATAGTCTAATGCTTTGAGGAAGCCGCGTTCGCCGCTGGCGCGTTCTACGATGTACCCGGCGGAGAATCGTCCGCCCGTCGCTTCGGGCCCCCGAATGACTTCACTCACGACCTTCCAACCATCGTCGAGATCAAGACCAAGAAGCCGTCGCGCGGGCCGGGGCATGGTAGTCCACGAATGAGGGAAACGCGCATCGATCGAGGGCAAAGATCGACGCGGACCATGTCACCCACAATGGTTTTCCGACGACACCGGACTCTCGGGGGCGGCCTTTTGAGAGATGGCTCTCGGCGCTTGACCACCGAATGGCCACCCGTTAGCATACACTGCCAACAGGAGGTTACTTGTCTTACTACCGCCCCGAAGGAATCGAAGCGTTCCGGTCCCGCGACGGCAGTGGCTTCGACCTCATGTATACGCGTGGTGGGCGCCAGTACAACCGCCACGTCGGGCTTAATGACTGGGTGACGCACATCGAGGCCGGCGTGATTCTCCGACCGCAAGTTACGCGGGTGGCGATATACAAATGGGTAAAGGACACACGCCTAGCCGGCACCAAAGCCGACGACGGAACGCTTGTGATCCACGTCCAGGATCTGCTGCGCTTCATTGAAAAGAACCCCCAATACCGTACCCCCAACTTCGACGGAAGCTGAGGCAGCCATGGCCGCCTTTTATTTCTACGAGCTGTTAGCAGTCAGTGCCAATACCCTGATAGCTGCCGACGTTGCTGCACGTCCCGGACAAGCGGCGAAAAAGCGATCGGCGCCGAGTCCGCGGCATGACCGGACGGTGACCGGCGGGAGTCCGACTTCTGGCGGGATTGAGTCTCCACGCACGAACGGGGGTCCCGTATGAGAAAGCGCGCAAAGAAGGAGCCAGAGGACACCCCGCACAAGCGAGCTGGTGGTCAGCGCGTGCACCAGGCGAAGATCGACGAAATGGTCAAGCTGCGGCGCCAAGGGCTCAGCTACGAAGAAATCGCAAAGCGAGTCGGGTGCAGTGTTCGTACCGTCCAGCGTTACGTGAAGAACGTCGAACCAGAACTCCGCATACCGCAACCCAACGAGCAACCGGAACACGACCCACGCGTGCTGCGCAGGCAGCTGCTCCGGGAGATCATCGAGGCCGTGGCGTGCGACAACCAACTCGGCGGGTTGGGACTGGAAGCGCTGCACGACCCCAAGAAGGATGCGCAGCTAGCTCCGGGGCCGCCGTCCATCCCGTATCTGATTGAAGCAGAACGGCTCGTGCGTGAGGCGCTGGCCACGACCAGCGATGAAATGCTGCGCCTGATCGCGTCCAACACGACGGTGCGGCAGATGTTCCTCCGCGCGACGCTTGGGCCGCTTCGCGCCGATTACCGGCATTGGGTCGGGGTCCAACGTGAATGCAACGGCGTGTTCGAAATCAACTGGCGACCCCGGCGTGACCGATCAGCCGAAGAGTCGGCCAAGGTCGACTTCTTCTGGCTTGGGTTCGACGAGGAAAAGAAGCGATGACTCCGAACGACTTCCGCGCCAAGTGGCGCACTGAAGCTGACGCACTACGGCGGCGACACGCCACCGTTGACGGCGCGGAATTATGCAAAGAAATCCTCGCCGATTTCGATGCCGTGGTCGCTGCCGAGATGGAGGTCGTCCTCAACCTTCAGGAGGCCGCCGCCGAGTCCGGCTACTCCCCAGACCACCTTGGCGCGCTCATTCGCAAGAAGGCCCTACCCCAGGCCGGTCGCCCCGGAGCGCCTAAAATCAGGCGTTCTGACCTGCCCAAGAAGGCGTCTGGGTTGCGCCCCCCGCCCCAGGCCTTCAAAATTGTCCCCGCAACACCGGGCGAGATCGCGCGGGCTGTCGTCAACTCCACCAACGGAGTGAAACGATGACCCGAACGAAGGCACGATGGAGCTACTCGGCTGGCGCGTGGGGCAGTGGCAATCGGTGCTGCTGTTTCGAGCATCCGAAGACCGGAATGATATTCCTCGAATATCGCGAGAATGGGAAGCGGAAGCGGATAGCACTCAGTCACCGCGACCGCGATCTGGCGAAGAAGACGGCTGAGGAAGTAGCGGTCGCTATGCGGGAACCCGACAAAGTCATCATGAAGGAGACGACCCTTCTTGCGATGCTGTCGGACTACCTGCGCGAAGTCACACCTCAGAAGGGTGTGAGCAAGCGCAACCACGACAAGCGGGCAGCCAAGCTCTTTCTCAATTGCTTTGGTGGTGGTCGGAAAGTATCGAGTCTCAGTCGGCGCGATTGGGACCGTTACATAGTCTGGCGCCGGAGAGAAGGCGATCAACGAGTTGGTCGCGCAACAGGAAAGCCGATTGGCAATCGCGTGATTACACACGATCTCAAGATGCTACGGTCGGCGATCAATTGGGCGATGTCAGTAACGGACAACGATGGACGCCCGCTACTGATGCGCAACCCGCTCCACGGTCTCCCCTATCCAAGGGAAGAATCGCCACGCCGCCCGATCGTCAATGATGAGACGTACCTCGCGTTGCTCAACGTGGCTGTGCGAATCGATCCCATGTTTGAGACAGGTCTAGTGATTGCGAACGCCACGGGTCACCGAATCGGCGCGATTAGTACGTTGCGTTGGTCGGACATCGATTTTGAAAACCAGACCGTTCGTTGGCGGGCAGCAAATGACAAGATCGGCTTCGAACACCAGACGCCAATGTCACCGGAGCTGCTGGCGGCGCTTCAACAACGACAGCGAGAGGTCCGGAAAGTAACTTTGGCCTTGGGTGATTCGTGGATCTTCCCTGCACCGGGAAACAGTTCGCAGCCGTGCTCTCGGCATCTTTGGCGCGATTGGTGGCAGCGGGGTGAGGAGCTTGCCGGTATTGTGCACCAGCTCGGCATGGGATGGCATTCGCTGCGCCGGAAGTTCGCAACGGAGATGAAGAACACGCCGCTCAAGGATCTCTGCTACATGGGCGGCTGGAAAGAACCTCAGACGATTCTGAAGTGCTATCAACGCGCCGACATGGTCACGATGCGAGAAGCACTCGCAAACCGAACGCGTCTCGTCTCAGTGTCGACCTAGTTTCGAGTTCGTCCATTTGGCCACTCCATTTGGACACTCCTTCCGATGTTCCCGAAAAAACGAAGCCCCGCCACTCTCATAAGTCATGGCGGGGCAATCGTTTGGGAAAGTGGGCCTGGGAGGAGTTGAACCTCCGACCTCACGCTTATCAGCGGCCCCTTCGGGACGCGGAAATCCGTGGAAATGCCGTATTTACTGGCTGAGATCGCGCAACCTACCCGGACGCCCAACCCCCGAAACGGGCCGTTGTCGTGACCAACGGACACCACAACGGACACCATGCTGAAATCACGAAACGCACTTGTGTGAATCGTCGGGACAGCCCTCCATCTGGCGCCCCGAAGGGGTTAGTTGCTAGCGATCTTTCCGCTTCCGCTGTCGTTGGATCTGACCGAAAGGTCACCGTAGGCAATGCCAAACGCTGTCACCGTGCCTTGCAGTTGCGCGACGTACTGATTCGACGTTGCCGAACCTGTCGGAGCCGTCGCCATCGTGTGGACGGATTGCGTCACGTGGGACAGGGCCTCCACTGGTAAGGGCGCGAAGCTGGACGGGATGCTGATGGGGGGGGCATGACGGCAGCATGGACCTCCCATAGCATGGTGCGAATTGGTCCGATGGCTTGTTGGATTGTTACAGCTGACGTGGTGGTGGCCGCTTGGGTCTGCTCGTGCTCCAACCGTCGCTCAAGTCGCTGCTCTTCCATCAGGAAATCCAGCCGTGCCTATAACTCCCGCGACAACAGGGATCGGTCGGCGTCTCTACGGCGTCCGTCCTGCCATGCACGACGATTGTCCGCCCGGGCGGTCATCGCAACCGCCAGCGTGGCCAGTCCGAGAATCGCGCCGATATAGACGACCTTCCCGAGGAACGAGGAGAGGCCAACGGGTGCCAGCCAACGGGGGGCTGGAATCGAGGCAAGCGCCGCTACCACGGCTAAACCCACGACGCAGTAGATCGGCGGAATCGGGACGCGGGGCGCGCAATCCCTCTCCAACAATACCCATGCTGATCGTCGCCACCCCCATACAGCATCACACCCCACCGAGTCCCGACTGGCCGAAACCGCAACGGGGCTTAGACTTACGAGCCCACCGATCCATGCTCGATCGACTGCGGCGCGAACCATCGGGGGCCTCAAGCGGCTGCCGGATGGTTGTGATCTGCGAACGGCGGCACTGGCTAGCATTGCGGACGGGAGGGCGGACGTGCGGAAGCAATTGGCGGCATCGCCCGACAAGGTATGGGCTAGGCCCATTTTCAGGTGGGCTGGCAGCAAGCGCGGTCAGGTCTCCCGCCTTCGGGGGTTGCTCCCCACGAAGACTTTTCGGTACATCGAGCCCTTCGCGGGTTCCGCGTGCCTATTCTTCGCGACTCGGCCTGACAACGCAGTTTTGGGCGATATTAACGCGGACCTGATGCAGGCATATGAAGTGCTCGCGACCCACCCTCGACTTCTCGCCGCGAAGGTACATGCGATTCCCGCGACCAAGCGGCAGTACTACAAGGCTCGTCGCGAGAATCCGGAGAAGATGCTGCCGTTAGACCGTGCCGCGCGCTTCATCTACCTGAATCGCTACTGCTTCAATGGAGTGTATCGCACCAATCGAGCCGGCCGTTTTAACGTACCTCGCGGGAGCCACACGGGTCGAGTGCCCGACGAGCGGGAGTTCTATCGATGCTCGGTGGCGCTCCGAAATGCTGAGCTACGTGCTGGGGACTTCGAGCAATGCCTGGTCGACGTGCGGAAAGGTGACTTTGTGTACCTTGATCCGCCGTACACGACGGCTCGTGTCCCTGAGGAGGGGCAGTACGGCTACCAGTCCCTCCGCTCCGGCGACCTCACCCGCGTCATTCGCGCCTGCAAGAAGATCGACGAGGCAGGAGCCCACTTCGTGCTCTCGTACCACGCTTCCGCTGCAGTGCTCGCGGCGTTCCCAACCGCAACAACATATGCGCTGATGGTCCGGCGAAATGTGGCGGGCTATTCGCGTCACCGGCGGACCGGCCGCGAACTCGTTGTCACGAACGTCGACCCTCGGACCGGCGCCTCGCCGCAATGACTTCATCGTACGTCGTGCCCGACGGGGCCGCTCAAGCGCCGGCTGACGTGGTGACACTCGCTGTCGCCAGTGACCTTCACGCGTTCGAGTCCGCGGCTGGCTCCGACCGACCGTCGACTATCTGTTGCAACGAACCGGATGACGAACCGTTTCGGCACCCGGTCGCGGGCCTTAAACACCTGATCGCGACAAACAACCTCACCGCCGATGTCGTGTTGTGCCCAGGCGATCTGGCGCACAAGGCAAGCCTACCTGGCTTGAAGTACGGATGGCGCGTGGTGGATGAGCTCCGCTCCGCCCTCGGCGCGACCGTTCTTGCCGGAACGTGCGGCAATCACGATGTGGACTCGCGATTTCAGACCTCGGACTACGATGCCCAAGGTCACATGCTTGCATTGCGTCCGACGTTCCCGTTCGCCGACGACGATGGAGCTTTGACAAACGAGTTCTGGGCGCGAAGGGGGTCGCTGCTCGTTACGCCACGCTACCGGATCGCTTCGATAAACAGCAGCGCCTACCATGGCGGCGCGGCGAACGAAATTACCCATGGGCGGATCGCAGAGGACACTATCGCCTACATTCGCGCACGCATTGCTGCAGGTCCGGCACTGCACGCCAACGTCCTTCTGTGCCACCATCATCCGCAACAGCAGATGGAACTTGGCCTCGGGGAACACGACGTGATGCGAGGGGGGCAGCTCTTGCTCGAATTGCTCGGCACCGGGGAGTTTGGAAAGTGGCTGGTCGTGCATGGTCACAAGCATATGCCGAAGTTGACATACGCCGCGGGTGGCGCCGGATCACCGGTCGTGCTTTCGGCTGGCAGTCTTGGCGTCGAGTTGTATCGTGAACTTCAGACGCGGGCCAGAAACCTGTTTCACATTGTTGAGATCCCCGCCGTCGCCCCGGTCGGACTTGGGCTGTGTGGGGTTGTACGGTCGTGGGAGTGGCGATCCGGTTACGGTTGGACGCGTGCGACGGCAAGCGCGGGAATACCTCACGAGTGCGGCTTCGGATACCGTGGCGATGTGGCGGCCCTCGCGAGCGCTATTGCCACCCAGGCGGCAGCAAACCCAATGAGTTGGCAGGACGTCATTGCTGCGACTCCGGAAGCGCGATACCTCACACCCCAAGACCAGACGACACTGCAGAGATCGCTGTCAGACCTTGGTTTTCTCATACAGATGCACGACGACGTATGGTATCAGGTCGGGAGGACGTTGTGACGAACGCGCAGATACCAACAATCTTCGACTCATTCAACGCCCGTGCCCTGCTGCCGTCGCAAGTCGCGGCGACATTCGTGCCGTCCGAACAGTTTGCTGTGCTTTGCAAGCGGCGGCATACGGTTGTGTTCGGGCCACGGGGCAGCGGCAAGACAACGCTGTTGAAGATGCTTCAACCGCCTGCGCTGCGCGCGTGGCACCATGTCAACGCGGACGCATATCGCGCGTCAGTAGATTTCACGGGCGTATTCGTTGCCACCGACATCAGCTGGGGCGCCCAGCTCAAGGCGCTCGGTCAGGGCCGCCTCGATTCCGTCACGCATGAGCTGCTGGGACGCGCTGCCTTCACGACTCATGTACTCCGAGCACTTACGGTCGCCATGTTGCAACGAGCGCGACTGCCCGACGCTCTGGGTGAGGCTCCCTTTCGAAGTGTGATTCTGTCGGAGAAAGCCGAACAGGATGTTGTTGCTGGGATAGCGCGTGCCTGGTATATCAGCCCGCAAATCCCGACGTTGATTTCATTGAAGCACGCGCTGACGGCGAGACTCTCAGCAATTCGTGAATTCGCCAGCAAAGAGGTTTCAATTGGCGAAGTTGGAAGGGGGGCGCGCACGGCTGCCGAATCATTCATGCACCTTCATTTCCTGCAGGCAGCTGGCGTCGCCGTTGAGCTGTTTGATGACTATGCGGGCACCCCAGACTCGAAGTGGGCGCTGATGGTCGATGAGTTGGAACTGGCTCCAGAGTGGATTCGGCAGGAGCTGATTCGATCGTTGAGATCGGCCGATGATCGATTCCTGTTCAAGCTCGCGATGAGCCCGTTTTCCCACGACCTGGGACTTCTCGGCGATGCGGATGCTCCCCAGTCGGGGCATGACTACGACGAAATCACTCTTTGGTACGCCGAAAAGAGGGATGGTTACGCTTTTTGCCAAGACCTCCTCTCACAAATGCTGTCTGCCAAGGGATTCAACAACGTTGACGCACGACAATTTCTTGGTCCATCGTATTTTGAGACACCATCCGAGGAATGGCGCGGGCGAGGCACGGCCTATGGACCTGGGTCTAGGTTGGGACGGCGGTTTGTTCGTCTAGCACAAGTGGACGCATCGTTCAAGAGATATCTAGACTCCAAAGGAATCGATCCCCAGCGCCTTGAGCATGTTTCAAGCGCAGATCGAGCATCGGACATTCGAAAGATCGCGCCACTTGTCGCGGTGCGGGACTGGTACCGCAAACAGAATCCGGCGGCAGACGCAGAAAGTCTTGGACGCAGTCGGAAGACAATGGCGCTGTATTCCGGTACGGAATCACTCTTCGCTGTCACCGAAGGCAACCCGCGCTGGTTCATTGCAATTGTTAGTCACCTGTTGGATAGGTGGACCAACCGCGCAAAGCCCGTGGACCCCAGCGCCCAGGCGGACGAGCTCGCGAAGGCCTCGCAGCGATTCTCTGCGATGCTCCGAACCATTCCGGTTGAAGGTGGCTTGATTCGTGGACGGCCGCGGGGCGTCCTGGCGCTCTTGTCAACCATCGCAGAATGGTTTCGCAAGGAGGCGCTGGGGTCGGAGTTCGCCCCTGATCCCAGGGCTACTTTCACCGTCGACGCAAACCTTCCCGACGCTTTGGTCGTCCTAATCGGGCAGGCCCTTAACGCGGGGGCGCTTGTGTATGTCCCAGATGACAATGCACAGACACTCCTGCGATCGTTGCGCGGGAGAAGGTTCCGCATCGCATACCTGCTTGCGGCACGTCATGGACTTCCGCTTCGTCTCGGCCGAGCTATTTCGCTAGGTGTGATTCTGCGAGAAGAGCGGTTTCTTAATGCTGCGACGGCGCAACTGAACCTCAATCCACCAGCCGAGGGGTGAGATGAATCTGGTCGTTGAACCATTCGACGATGGCACCTCTACCATTTCGTATCACATTCTGGTGGCCACAGTGGGCTTTGAGGAGCGCGCTCGGTTCGTTGCCTCCGATTTGTCACCAAGATCGGAACGGCGAGTGGCCATTGGCTTCACTCAAGGTCATGCCCTTCACTATGCCGAGAATCGTGCTTGGTTCACGAGGCACGATTTCGAAGTGCATGAGCCAACGGACGCCGAGTATGGGGCGCTTTTCCGTAGAATACTTGAAGAGGCGACCGTCGTTCCGACAGCAGCATTGCGGGTGGCGATCGATGTCTCAAGCCTCTCCCGTATCCGAATTGCGACCGTGATCGATCTGTTACGGAGCACTCGGTGGAATTGTGAGGTCGTCGCCGACTTCTACTACGCTCCTGCGATATTCACCGAACCAGTCGAAGAGGACCAACCGAACGTCCATGTAGGGCCTGTCCTACCAGAATTTGCCGGATGGACAACCGAACCAGAATACCCGTCCGTAAGCATCGTCGGACTTGGGTACGAGGAGGATCGCGCGCTGGGTGCAGTGGAACACACTCAATCAGGCGAGGTCTGGGCCTTTTTGCCCCGGAGCATGATCCCTGGGTACGAACAGGCACTGCAGACGGCGAATGCCACTCTCCTAGAGGGCATCCGCCAAGATCATGTGTTCAATTATCAGGTAGAACAGCCGTTTGACTGTTTCGTTGCCTTGGAAGCGTTAGCCTATGGTGCGATGCAGCACGCCAATACTGTCCTCTTCCCGTTTGGACCAAAGGTATTCGCCGTGTGCTGCCTGTTGGTTGCATGTATTCATGAACAACTCGCCGTTTGGCGTGTCAGCGCAGGAGGTGACGCTGAACCTGTCGACCGCGTCGCGAACGGCCAGATCGTCGGTATCTCATTACGCGTGATCCGAGCGGACCTAGTCGCCCCTCGTGCCGACATATCGGGCAGCCCCGCCGTATTATTGATTCAATAACCTGTACTGACGATCGCCGAATCAGTCTCTGGCGCCTATCGAATCGGGGCCGCATTCCAACATTTGTTCGAGGTGCGATCGCTATCGTGACTCATGTAATTGCGGACCTGCCGACCGACCGCTACGAAGAATTGCAGCCGGACGCGGAGGGAATGACTGACGTCCTCGGGCGCATTGGCCACAGCCTGGCAGACGCGCTTGCGGACCTGATCGACAACTCGCTGGACGCCGGTTCGAAGCACGTCTTGATCCGTTTCACTCGCGGGAAGGATCGCTTAGTCAGAGTCACGGTTGCCGATGATGGGACAGGAATGTCGGAGAAACGGCTAAAGGAAATCATGCAGTTCGGTGTAAAGACCAACCATGCATCCTCTGATCTCGGCAAGTACGGCATCGGGTTGAAGGCTGCGTCCTTCAGCTGGTGCGACAGTTTCTCGGTTATCACGCATCGGGACAACAAGACTGCGGGGCGTCGCTGGACTCGGGAATCTGTGAAAATGGGGTGGCGGGTCGAGGTGATCGCCTCTGGCGCTGCGACCTCATTCTATTCCCGTGGCTGGAAGCCGATAGCCAACAATCGCCACGGCACGCTGATTGTTTGGGATCGCGTTCGGGCAGACGCGATGCGCGAAAACTCATTCGAAGCACATATTGACAAGTTGCTCGTCGAGTTGGGCGTTGATCTTGGGATGCGGTTCCACCGGTTCATCCAAGATGGCCGACTCAAGATCTTCCTTCAGACTGAGTTAGACGGCGCCAAGATTCCGAATCCACCGATTCCGGTGGCGCCGTACAATCCATTCGGCTACCCCGCACCAGGACGGAAGGGATACCCCGTGGATTTTCAGCTTTCGCTAGAGAACGGACATCTCATCAAATTGCGCGCACATATTTGGCCGCCAAACTCCAAGCATCAGAATTACAAGTTGGGCGGCGGCGCCGTCGTAAAGCGCCAGGGGTTCTATTTCTACAGGAACGACCGCTTGATCGAGCCCGGAGGATGGCACGGATACCAGATGGAGGAACCGCATTCGTCGCTTGCCAGGGTCGAAGTGGAGCTCCCTCCATCTTTGGACTCAGCCTTCCAGTTGACCGTGCAGAAGCATGCCTTTCAGCCGCCGCAATCGTTTCTCGACGCAGTTAAGGCTGCGCGCGCCGGGAATACTTCGTTTATGGAATACGTCGAAGCAGCTAAGGACACGTACCGCAATGCGCCCAAGGACGGGCGAAGGGTGTTCGTGCCAGGCAAGGGGCTTCCGGTCATGGCGTCCAAAGGAATCGGAAAGCTCTTTCCGAAGACCGACAGAGAGATCAGGTCCAAGGTTGATTTTGTCTGGGCGCGAATGCCGGCCGATACAGTGTTCAGTCTTGACAGAGACGATGCGACTCTAGTGCTGAACGCCCGGTACCGCGATGAGATTACCGGCGGCAAGTCGTCGGCAACAGATGCCGCGCTGGTCAAGACGCTCCTATTTTTCATTTCGCGCGAAGCATTGGGCAGCCTCCGAATATCGGGCAAACTCCGCGATGATTTGCAATTTGTCAATGACGCGATGTTGCAAGCGCTTGGGCATGGCAAGTGACTGATCATCGCCACATTACCTGGGAGAACCTCTCCGCCCTTATTGAAACAGGCATCCCTCAGCGAATGCCGATTGCTGGAGCGCCGACGCTCTGGCTCTGGTTAGAGGGATCGCAAGGCGGGCTGCGCCTGCTAGTACCGTTTGATGAAGGCCACGCACAGATCGCTTCCGGCCTGACCGAGGTTCAAATTGGGAAAGTCACCTTGGATGGCGCTGCCTTCCTGACTGTCGGCACGTCAGAAGCCAAGCTATTCCAGCAATGCCACGCACTGCTGACCGCCATTGCGGACGACATTCAATTGCGCGGCAGATCCGTCGCTCAGGCAATCGCTGACAGCATCGCGGCTTGGCGACTTTTGTTGCAGCAAGTATCCGGGATGTCGGCAGACGAGCAGGTTGGACTGGTGGGAGAATTGTGGCTGGTTCACCGCGCTTTCGAGCGATACGGACTGGATTCAATCGACTGCTGGCTCGGACCCCGCGCGGAGGTCCACGATTTTTCTGCTCCGACGTGCCTGATTGAGGTCAAGACCACGCTGAATCGTGAACGTATCCACATCGTCAGCGATCTGCGTCAGTTTGTGCCAACTCCAGGCCGTCCACTCTACATTCTTTCAATACAGCTTCAGCCCGTTGGCGCTGCCGGCAACGGCACGCTTCCGGCTGCCGTTCGGTCGATAGAGTCTCTGATTGCATCCGATTCGCAGCGCGCTGATTTGTTCGCTGCCTACCTGCGAAAGGTCAAGTACAGCCATTCTCACGAGTCACACTATTCCGCGAGCTACCGCCTGCGCACGAAACCTGCTCTCGTTCTCGTAAACGATGATTGTCCCAAAGTGTCGCCCGAGTTGCTTCGCAAAGCCATCGGCGCCCCTCTTGCCGATCGAATCAGCCGCGTGACGTACAGCGTCAACCTTGACGGATTGGGGTGGGAGGACGGAACCTCTGAGTTTGTTGGCGTCCTCCCCGCGGCTTCTGGGGGAGACCTACTTTGAACGACGTCGAACTTCGTGCCGTCCGCTCTGCGATTGCCTCACTAAAGGAGCCAATATCCATCGCGAGGCTTCTTGCCGGGGCGGCGGTGACGTACGACCTACCAGCATTCGTTGATGTACGCGGATTCCTAGCCTGGCTCAAGAGTCTAGGCCCAAACGATCCGGACCTTCGAACACTTGCGACAAAGGTCGCGCTCTGGGATTACGTCGAGTCGGACACCTGGACAGCTAAGACTCAAAGAAGCACTCGGGACCGAAGGACTCTCATCGTTGACCGACTTGCGCTCCGAGAGCCAGCCGCCGAGGCTTTTGAGGAGCTCTTCCCCCGCTCCCCAGTTGTCGACGATCCGATCGTTATAGCCAGCGATTGGTCAAGGTGGTATGTAGGGTCGCGCCGCGAGCCGTCGTACTACTGGAACAAGTATCAAGCCTATCTCACGGAGCGAAAGAGCTGGCACCCGAAGAACATTGCAGCGCTGGACGCAGCTTCCACGGATGTGATTGAGCGGCTATCCGATCCGCTAGGCCCCGGTCTCAAAGGTACAAAGGGCCTAGTCATTGGATACGTCCAGTCTGGCAAGACCGCGAACTTTACGGGAGTAATTGCGAAGGCTGCTGACGCTGGCTATCGAATGTTTGTCGTGCTAGCCGGAATGCAAAACATCCTCCGTGACCAGACCCAGCGACGGATTGACAAAGAGCTCCTCGGAAAGGAATTCGTTGGCTCGGACTATGATGACGCACCGGATCTCTCCGATTTCGTCACGCACGGAGGGCTTCCTAGTCAGTTTGGGCACTTTGATTGGGAGCGCCTAACGACCGCCAAGGAAGATTTCAAGCAACTTCGCGTAGGTCTTTCTGCACTCTCATTCAAGCGCGCCGACAAGTCCAAGCCATTCCGTGACCCGGCAAATCTGAGGCACGAGAGCGCTCGCCTAGTCGTGGTCAAGAAGAACCCTACCGCCCTCGCCAGCTTGATCAGGTCGATGAAAGAAGCGGCGAAACACGTTCCCCTCCACCAGGTACCCAGTCTGGTGATTGACGACGAATCGGATCAGGCGTCGGTCAATACCAAGAAGCCGACTGTCAAGGAGCGCAAGGAACGAACAGCGATCAACGCCTTGATTGTCGAGCTTTTGCAGGTTCTCGGATCGCCTCAATATGTCGGATATACTGCCACGCCGTTCGCCAACGTATTCATCGATCCAGATGATGACATGGACCTGTTTCCGTCGGATTCCTTGCTCTCGCTACCGCGACCAATGGACTATATGGGGGTCGCTGACTTTTTTGACGAAGACTCGGACCCTCCGAAAGACTATTTGTCGAATCAAAAGGCATTCGTGCGCCCAGTGACCGGAGGCGACCTAGACTCCGACAACTTGCCCACTGCCATTGACGCATACGTGCTCGCCGGGGCGATCAAGGTCTATCGTGAACAGAACGGTCTATCGCGATTTCAGCATCATACAATGCTCATCCACAACAGTCCCCGCATTCTCGTTCATGACGATGACGCGGATAACGTCAGGAGAGCGTTTCGAACGGCGAACTACCTGGGCGGGGGCAAAGGTGTGGCTCGTCTAGCAAATCTGTGGCGTACGGATTTTTCGAAGGTGTGTGCTGTACGCGCAGGTGGAGCGCCGACCCCACCGTCCTGGAACGCCCTGCGTGCCTGCTTGGGGGAGGCATATCGGCGGATCACCGACGGCGGCGATCCGGTAATTGTTCTGAACGGCCAGAACACGGAGACGGCTCCCGACTTCGATTCGACGCCTGTTTGGCGAATCATCATTGGGGGCGCGAAGCTCTCGCGCGGATATACCGTGGAAGGGCTCACGGTGAGCTATTACCGGCGCAGGGCCGGTGCAGCTGACACGCTAATGCAAATGGGGCGTTGGTTTGGTTTCCGACGGAACTACCGGGATCTCGTGCGGCTTTACATCGGCACGAAAGAGCCCCTCGACAAGAAAGGCAAACGCACTATCAACCTGTACGACGCGTTTCACGGAGCGTGCAGGGACGAAGAGGAATTCAGGGCGCAACTCAAGAGATACGGCTCTCTGGAACCAGGGAAACGGATTACTCCCCGTCAGATCCCGCCATTGGTGCCGAGGCACATGCTTCGACCCTCCTCAGCGGGAAAGATGTACAATGCGAAGGTCACATTCATCAACTATGGGGAGCAATCCATTGAGCGAACAGGAGCGCCGGCTGTACTAGCTGAGCGTAAGTTCAATGACGGGCTAGCTCGCGCACTATTGTCCGGTACCAAGATGCAGAAGATTAGGATCAGGTACGCGGACGCTGACGGCCCTGTCGCCTTTACTGCAGCGACAGCGACCCGGTCCCCGGCCGAAATGCTTGCATTCCTTACTCAATACAAATGGAACAGGGGGCAGGCGGAGACGTGGCCTCTCGTTCTGGAGTATCTAAATGGAAAACATGGCAAACCAGAAATTGATAGTTGGCTGATCGTCGCACCGCAGCTGGAAACGAGCGTGCAGCCGTGGGCCGTTAACGGAACACGCCTCTCGGTCAAGCAACGGTCTCGCGAGAATGGCGGCGCGCGCTACAAGGTTTATACCGAATCGATTCATGTCCGCGTGGCTCGCTGGGCTGCGGGCTTGCTCGACGGAAAAGCGGGAAACGCCGATACCGCAGCTCTTCGAGCGCTTCGTCAAGCCGTGATGCTCTTTTATCCGGTGCTGGACGACGGCGAGAAACTGCCGCCCTCGATGGGGTTCGCGCTTTACCCGCCCAAGAACAAAATTACCCGCGCAATAGCCTACTCCGTGCTAGACCCGCGCCAAGCAGACGCCATCGTTGTCCCGGTGCCTTCGGCGAAACGATAGAACGAGGCGAACGACTAGCCCGTCGATAGCGCGCGCGAATAGGTGCCGGCCGTCTCGTGGCACGATCGACGCCCCTTGTGCGCGGGGGAACAATCGGACATAATGTCCCCTATATGTCCCTCCGAAGAAAGACCGGTAACCCGAAGGCTCTTGGCAAGGAACTCCGTCGGCTTCGCACCAATGCTGGCCTATCGCAGGCCGAGGCCGGCGAGCTGACCGGATATGAGCCCAAGACGATTGCCCGCTGGGAGAAAGGAGTCTCGCGCGTTCGCGAGGGCGCGTTGCTGTCGCTGAAGACCCTACCGGCCAATTCCGTAGAACCGACAAGCCCTGGGGATGCGTTCAGGTTCGTGGACCTGTTTGCCGGGATTGGCGGGCTTCGCCTTGGGTTTGAGTCCATCGGCGGGCAATGCGTGTTCACGAGTGAATGGGACAAGTACTCGAAGCAGACATACGCCGCAAATTTCGGCAATCACGAAGTTCATGGCGACATCGTCCAGATCGCCTCGAAGATGATTCCGGAGCACGATGTGCTTCTGGCCGGATTCCCCTGCCAGCCATTCAGCATTGCGGGCGTCAGCAAGAAGAATTCGCTTGGACGTCCGCACGGCTTCGACTGCGATACCCAAGGTACGCTCTTCTTTGAGGTTGAGCGCATCATTGCCTACCACAGGCCGAAGGCATTTCTGCTTGAAAATGTCAAGAACCTCGTCAACCATGACGGAGGGCGGACGTTTGCGACGATCAAGCAAGTGCTCAAGGACAAGCTGAAATACAACTTGTTCACCAAGGTTGTCGACGCGCGCTGCGTCGTCCCGCAACATCGCGAGCGCATCTTCATCGTTGGTTTTCGTGAGGATGTCGATTTTCAGTGGAGCGACCTGGTCCTTCCCTCGCCCGACAAAGGCCCCAAACTTCGCGCCGTCCTACATCCCGAAGACGGGACTGAGATGCCAGAGGAACCGTTCACAGATGCGAACGGCAACGTCAACAAGAAATACACGCTCAGCAAACACCTCTGGGGCTACTTGCGCGAGTACGCGGACAAACACCAGAAGGCCGGAAACGGGTTCGGATTCGGACTGGTTGGGCCAGATGACGTGTCACGGACGTTGTCCGCTCGATACCACAAGGATGGCTCCGAGATTCTCGTTCGGAGACCCCCACCAGGACCGCCGCGGCGGCTTACGCCGCGCGAATGCGCGCGACTGATGGGATTTGACACGCCGGAAAAGGTCTTCCAGATCACCGTTTCCGACACCCAAGCATACCGACAGTTTGGTAACGCCGTCGTCGTGCCCGTCGTGAAAGCAATTGCCCAGACGATGCGTCCTCACATACTCGGCGAAGCCGTCGTGCATGAACAGTTGCGGCTGTCCCGAAGCGCCTAACCCGCATGGCTGACGTGGTGGACCGCGCCACCCGCAGCCGCATGATGTCGGGAATCCGGGGCAGGAATACCAAGCCGGAATTGACAGTCCGATCCTTCCTGCACCGGCAGGGCCTACGCTTCCGCATCCATGGCCGACAGCTGCCCGGCCGCCCGGATGTTGTGTTGCCCAAATACCGCGTGGCCCTGTTCGTTCATGGTTGCTTCTGGCACCGGCACAGCGGCTGCCAGTATGCCTCGACCCCCAAGAACAACGCCGCATTTTGGCGAGCAAAGCTGGATGGCAATGCTCTACGAGACAAGCGACACAGGCGGGAGCTAGCCAGGCTCGGTTGGCGCGTCTTCACCGTATGGGAGTGCGAACTCGATGAACAACGACTCCTCAGGCTTGTCCGACGTATCCAAGATGACGCCCGCTGACCCGCAACGCATTGCCTCATGGATGGAAGAGGTGTCGGGCGAAGACTGGCTTTGGTATGTCAAGTATCTCTCCGCTAACGACACACTCCTGAACGAGAGCCATCAGGCAGGCTTCTACGTTCCCAAGCGCATGGTGACCCTCGCGTTTCCCTCGCTGGCGAAGCGAACAGAGACAGAAGCAAATCCCTTCGCGATGATGCACTTTCGATTGGACTCTCACGATCTTGCGCGTGATGTAAAGCTCATCTGGTACAACAACAAGACGCGTAATGAGGCAAGGGTAACGGGGTTCGGCGGCAAGGAATCGCCGTTGCTCGACCCCGAATCCACCGGATCGCTTTGTGTTTTCGCATTCGATCTTTCACAGCGGCCGGACTGCCAGGAATGTCGCGCCTGGCTGTGTGACGGGCTCGAAGAGACTCAGGCGGTGCAAGAGGTGGTGGGGCCAGTTGCACCTGGCGCCGGCGTCCTGTATTCGCCGGGTGGATTGCTTCCCGAAGCTGCGGTGGAACGCGATTCACCGTGCAAGCTTACGGAGGCTGAACTTCCTGCCGCCTGGCGCACGACCTTTCCGACGGGCACGGAGATTGTGGAAATGGCCGTCGCAAACATTCGTTCCGTCAAGAAGAAACAGACGTCCGCTGACAAGCGACTGCTGCGTCGCCTTGCATGCGAGTATGACATTTTCCGATCCGTTGAGCAGCACCACGTCTTGCCGCGACTCCAGGAAGGCTTCGCAACGGTTGACATATTCGTGAACTTCGCGAATGCGGTCACAAACCGCCGTAAAGCCCGCGCAGGTGGAAGCCTTGAGCTTCAAGCTGAGTGCATCTTTGCCGAAGAGTCGCTTCCGTATGACCGAGGCAAAACCAGCGAAGGGAAGAAGCGCCCTGACTTTCTGTTTCCCTCAGCTGACGCGTACCGATCCACAACCTATCCGTCGGCTCGGCTCCGCATGTTGGCAGCGAAAACGACGTGCAAGGATCGCTGGCGACAGGTAATCAATGAAGCGGACCGCATCCCGGTAAAGCACCTGTTGACGTTGCAACAGGGTGTAAGCCCAAACCAGTGGCAGGAGATGCACGATCACGGAGTCCGCCTGGTCATTCCCGAGGACAACATCGAAAACTTCCCGAAAGAGATCCGGCCACATCTGTTGACGCTGGAGAGTTTCATCACAGAGACGAAAGCAGTCCTCAACGGCTAGACAGCGCCCCGCTGCTGATCGGGACCCCAGCCTTGACAAGACATTTCCATATCGGTAGTCTCTAGGGAGTCGACGACCACCCTGGAAATCGCCATGGCCTATCCGCAACACCGATCCGACCTCATCGAATTTGAGCTCAAACCCGGGGGCGCCCTCACCCTCATCCGGGTGATATCTGGGTTGGACTGGTTCCGAAGTGTTGGATTCCAGGACTATCTGACGCCCATGGAAGCGGCGAAGGTGTTGGGCGTCCACCGGGTGACCATGTATGACTGGATTGCAAGCGGCCTGATTCACCGGTATGGGCACGAGCAAGGCGAAACATGGCTACTCTGGGGCGAGATCTACCAGTTCGGTCTCGAACGCAAGGCATGGGGATAGCGCTACCAAATGCCCAAACCGACCGCTGATCCCGGGTATTCCAGTGCCTTGGCCCATCGCAAAGCTCGCCGTACAACCCCGGCAATACCGCCGGAGCACCGTCAGAAGCCCCCGCAAAGTCACGCGGACGGCCGTGCGAAGACCGCGCCAGCGCCGCCGCGGCACCACACGGATCAGGAACGGATCGACCGGGCAACGGAGTTGAAACAGCAAGGGCTCAGCAACAAGAGAATTGCCGCGATTCTTGGCTGCGGAGAGAAGACAATCCGCGGCATCGTCAAGGACGTAAAGCCCGAGCTGCACCTGCCCCATGCGAACCTGAAGCCGGGGCGGGATCCACGAGTCCTCCGAGAGCAGCTGCTTGCCCAGTTCGTCGGCATCCTTCATCGCGACCCGAATCTCCGTCAGTGGACAGTCGTTTGGCAGGACATCGACAACGGTGCCGGACGCGTGCCGGAGTATGGTGGTCCGCCCTCTATTCTGTTCCTGAACGAGGCAGAAAAATTGCTTCGGGCGAAACTTAGCGCCCTTGGAATCCATGCTCTGGGCTTCCTTGCCAGCGATTGGCGATCGAAAGCCCAATTCCTGCGTGAGGTAATCGGCCACCTGTACTGGGATTACATCTGGTGGCATAAACTCAAGCAGGAGTTCGGATCAGGGGACTATGAGACTGGCGATTGGCGGCCGCCATCTGAACGCCCGCGGATCCAAGACGACGATTGCGACGACCCGCACGGCTTGGACACCTGAGTCCACACAATGAGCCCGGAAGAGTTTGCGACCAAGTGGTCCAAAGAAGCCAACGCCATGCGCCATCTCGGTGCGATGGTGAACGGCGCCGCAATACTCACCGATGTACTTGCCGATTTTGAATCCGTCATCAGCGGACAGTCGGACGAAGTCCTCACCATGGCTCAGGCCTCGAAGGAGTCCGGCTACTCCGCTGACCACCTCCGCCTGCTCATCCGCCAGACCAAGATCCCCAACGCCGGGCGCCGCCGCGCACCCCGCATCCGGCGCCGCGATATCCCCCGGAAACCGGGCTCCCGGACCCCTCCGGGGACGGGTCGGTATCTTTCAGGTGCTTCGGCGTTACGGGTTGCGCGGTCTCTCGTCAAGGGAGACTGACCATGAAGCGGAAGCGGGCAGCTAGCTGGTCGTATGTCGCGGGGGAGAAGGGTCGCAATCGGGTCCGGGCGTATGAACACCCGGCTACGAAGAAGATCTTTCTCGAAGTGAAGGACCATGGCCTGAGGAAGCGTGTCGCCCTGGGCCACCGGGACCGGGAAGCCGCGAAGCGAAAGGCGGATGAAGTCGCCGCCTCGCTTGGCGCCACCCAGTCGATGATGGAAGCCGATATCACGTTCGGCGCGCTCATTGACAACTACTTGCGTGAGGTGACCCCCACCAAGGGGGAGCACAAGCAGAAGCACGATCATCGCATCGCCAAGATGATGGTCGAGGTGCTCGGCTCGGCAAAGCGAGTGTCCCAGTTCACACATCGCGATGCCGCGCGGTTTGTTGCGGAACGGAAACGGCGCGGCGATCAGCGAGTCGGCAAGGCGCGCGGCAGGCCGATACGTAATCGGCTCATCGGTTACGACATCATGTTCCTCAAGGCCGTGTTCAACTGGGGAGTCAATGCCGGTCTGTTGCACAACAATCCGCTCCGGGGATTCAGGACGGCGCGGGAGGAGAGCACCACTCGGCCAATTCTCACGGCCGCAGAATTTGAATCACTCCTCGAAACCAGCGAATCCATCGCACCGCTCTTTCGTCTCTGCTTGATCGTGACGAATGAAACAGGGCATCGTATCGGTGCGGTGCGGCTGCTCAAATGGTCCGACATCGATTTCGAGAAGACAGAGATTCTCTGGCGCGGTGAGAACGACAAGCGGAAGTTCGAACACGTGACACCGCTGACGCCGGCAGCTGAGCAAGCATTACGGGACGCACGGCGCGCTAGGGCGGCGATCGGTGACGGTTTGATCTTCCCGTCCCCTATCCTGCCCGATGAGCCGGTATCACGGCACCTGCTGCGGGACTGGTGGCAACGTGGTGAGGTGGCGGCAGGGCTGCCCCGGCAGCATTTGCGGGGATGGCATAGCCTTCGACGGAAGTTCGCCACCGAAATGAAGCACGCACCGCTCAAGGATCTCTGTGCACTGGGCGGGTGGAAGGATCATCAGACGATCCTGATGTGCTACCAGCGTGCCGACCCGGTGACTATGCGTACCGCACTCGCGAATCGCATGCGTTTGGGAGCGTAGTCGAGCGAAGGAACGAAGGGTCTGTCAAAAGGGGGATTGACGATGACTGGGACAATGAAGATGCTCGCAGATTACGCGACTCTTGTGACAGCGGTCGCTGCGGCGTGGGCAGCGTACGAGAGTCGGCGCTCCGCTAATGCGTCGCGCGCGGCCGCAGAGAGCCAGGTCGTTTACCAATCCATGATAGACTACTTCAAACCTGAAATGACGGACGCGCTTCGTACCTTGGTCAAATGGCGCGAAGGCCACGGCGACCAGTATCCCGCGTTGTGGCTTGCAGCTTTTCGCCGAGGCGAGCAAGAGGCTGCAGTTGTCGATCGGGCCCGGCGACATGTGAAGGGCTTCTTCGACAGAGCCGTGCGATTGCGAGAAGCGAAGTTCGTTAGCGAGCCGGCGTTCCGTGAAATGGCGTATACCGGTGGTCTCAACTTGTACTTTGACATCGTGGTCCCACTGGAGAACGAGCTAAACCCAAGCCGAAGAACGCGTACTGAAGACGTACTGTGGCGGGACATCGGACGATACGACGCAGATGCACCTAGAGCCTAGATGCATCTCCCACTAGCCACCCGGTTTCGATGCGCATGGAGCTCGCGAATCGCATGCGTTTAGGCGCGTAACTGAGCAACGGACACCACAACGGACACCATGACGTTTTTCGCGGGAAAATGAAAGCCCCGCCGGTCTCGTAAGACGTGGCGGGGCAATCGTTTGGAAGGTATGGGCCTGGGAGGAGTTGAACCTCCGACCTCACGCTTATCAGGCGTGCGCTCTAACCACCTGAGCTACAGGCCCCAGAGGGGCGAAAAGCTAACCGAACCGCCCACCGCGTCCAACCCGGAACGGAGTCCCCCGCGCTATTTCCGGCTGAACACCAACGTCATTGTCGCGTAATAGTCACCGTTGGCGCTGGTACTCGTGCTCTGCGTCAGCGTCTTCCCGTCACTGCCGAGGGTCCAGGTCTCCGTCTGCTCCGCCGGAGTGCCCTGATAATCCGACGTGGTATGGATCGTGAGCACGGCACCGTTCCAGCTCAACGTGCTGCTCAGCACCATGTCGACGCCGCCATAGGTAATGGCGTTCGCCCATGGTTTGCCATCGACGCGCCAGACCTTCTTCGCGACCTGCTCGCCCTCCTGGGACGTCATCTTCTGGTCCACCGCAAGGGAGTCGCCAACCTGCACCACGACGTAGCTGGCGGCAGGCGGCGGCGGAATCGGTCCATCGACCACGGTCTTGCTCGCGTCGAGCACCCACGTGCCGGTGAAGTCGGGATGCGTCGCCTGCGCGGCGAGTGGCGAGGCCAGCGCGACGAGCGTCGCGGCGAGCGGGAGGCAGCGGGTGAGCATGGGCATCCTTGGTGGGAGACAGCAGGTAAGATAAGGAAGGATCGGGGCGGGCTACACGACGAGGTCGCGTCGAGCAGCACCGGCCCGCAGAGATGCGAACCGCCAATCCTCAATGGCTCGAGCCAATCTCCCCCCGCCAGCGGCATGGCACGTTGTGAAATCGCGTCGCAGTACCCAGGACCACCGAGTGCCAGAACACGGGGCGGGTGTGGCGGAACTGGTAGACGCAACGCCTTCGCAACGCGTTGGGCGCAAGCCCGTGGGAGTCCGAATCTCCCCACCCGCACCCTGGCATTGACTCGGCACAATGTCCGCCGCAGATTGTGGATGCGTTGCGAGGGCGTTGCGTGGCCTTACCGCCGTGCATCGAAGGGGTCGCTGAAATCAGCGGCCCCTTTGGCGTTCCTTGCCGCGAGTACAAACTCCCCAGCGACCGGTCGTGGACCAGTTTGCCAGTCCGGGCGAGGGACGCACGCCGGACCAGAGCGAGCCGATCTCTCACCCACGGTGATGGAACGCCGGGCCAGTACCGGCGAGCGGTTGGGCCGGTGTGCGCCCGGGCGCGGCGACAGACCTCGAGCGAAACGAAGGAAGTGGCGCCGCACCCTCGCATTGACTCGGAAGCAGCTTGAAAACAGATTGCAAGCACTTTGCGAAGGTGCAGCGTGGCACTACCGCCACAAACGAATGGGTCGCGGAAATCCGCGGCCCCTTTTGGCGTTCAGTGTGGCGAGCGGTGAGGGTCGCGTCGGAGGGAGGACCCGTTCTGAGCGCGCCTGCAACCGGCGTGTCCCGCCGGTTGCGAATCGCGAGGCATTTGCGAGCGCATGCGCGGGCGCGCGAGTCGGGTCGTCCCGAGACGCGGCCCTCGCCGCGAATCGACGCGTCATTCTTGGTTGTGGCGGAGATTAGCGGGCCGGCTACCGTCCATGCAGGATCGTGTACATCAACCCCACCAACGCGAAGAGCTGGGTGGTGCAGAAGCCGATCATCCAGTTCCGCATCTTATCCTCGGACCGCCCGATCCGTTCGACAATGTGAGTCTCGAACTCGGCGAGGCGGCGCTCGATCCGGTCTTCGAACGCGACGAACCGTTCGCCGATTCGCTTTTCGAACGTAACGAACCTCTCCTCCATTCGCTTCTCGAAGGCGAGGAACCGCGCATCGACCTGCTCAAACCGCGCGTCGATCTGCGCGAACCGCGCATCGACCTGATCAAACCGCGCATCGATCTGCGCGAACCGCGCGTCGACCTGCGCGAAACGCACATCGACCTTGGACAGTCGCTCCCCAAGATTGGCGTCGAAGCGCGCGAAGTTCATCTCGTTGATCTCGCGCAGATCCGCGCGATAGGTAGCGTCCACGCTGTTGAACCACTCCACCAGTTCGTTAGCGATGTCGTCGCCGAACCGATCGTAGAAGCTCTTCGACAGCCTCACAGTCACTGGCATCGCACCTCCCGCTCCGGGTACGCTGCCAGACTAAGCCTACCCCCGGCGCAGGAGCGGAGCAATCCAACGCGACACAGCGCCGGATGTTCATCGACGAGGGCCCCGCAGGCGTCCGTGGCCTGTTGGCATTCGTAGTTGCGAACGGTGAGGGTCGGATTAGCGGCGGATCCAGAGTCCGATCACCGCGACAAGCACAACCACCCATATCCCGATCATCCACCGCGTCTGGACGATGAGCTGATCCTTCAGGTCGACGGCGAGCTTGGCGATCTCCCGTTCGAGCCCCCCGAAACGCTGATCGAGTCCTGCGAAACGCGGGTCGAGCCCCGCGAAACGCTGATCAAGCCCCCGCGAGAACTCGGTCAGGCGCCGCTCGAGCGCCAGTGAGGACTCGGCGAAGCGCTGCCCGAGCTTCGCATCGAACCGCGCAAAGTTGAGTTCGCTGAGCTCACGCAGATCGGAGCGGTACGCAGTGTCCACCTGGTTGAACCAGTCTACCATCTCGCCTGCCACCTGCTGGCCGAGACGGTCGTAGAAGGCTTGGGAAAGCTTGGCGGTCACGGGCATCGGCAGTCTCCGGCCATGGGTCTGTCGATACGATACAAGGTACGCTCGGCCGACCGTGGTACGAAAGAGCGCACCGGCGGCCCCTTTGGCGTTCCGTGACGCGAGGGAGGAACGATCTGGGTGAGCGGTGAGGGCCGTGTCGGAGGGAGGATCCGCTAGGGAGCGCGCCCCCAACCGGCGTGTCCCGCCGGTTGCGAATCGCGAGTCAGCCCGCGCCAAGCCGCTGCTGTTTGCGGCGAGGCGCGGGTGCGAGCGAAGCGCCGGGGCTCGGGATTCGGTCTGAGCAAGGGAGCACCTGCGCCGCGCTCAGGCACAGTCGCCTATCACCGAGGTCCTTCGACTGCGTGCGGCCTGCGGCCGCACTTCGCTCAGGATGACAAAGCCAGCAAGCCGGCATTGAGGTCCCCTCGCTTTGCTCGGGACAGGCAGGATGACAGCCGTACGCCACCATTGGGCTCCTTCGACTGTGCACTCGCTGCGCGAGTGCTCCGCTCAGGATGACAAACGTCGTATCTTCACCCATGGCCACCGGTCGTTCGTGCGTCGTCGTGGGATCCGGCCCGAATGGCCTCGCCGCCGCAATCACGCTCGCCCAGGCCGGCTGCCATGTCACAGTCCTCGAGGCGGCAGACACCATCGGCGGCGGAACCCGGTCGGCCGAGCTGACGCTACCCGGCTTCGTGCACGATATCTGCTCGGCCATCCATCCAATGGGCATCGCGTCGCCGTTCTTCCGTGCGCTGCCGCTGGCGGACTTCGGCCTCAACTGGATTCACCCGCCGGTTCCACTCGCGCACCCGCTCGACGACGGCACGGCCGTGCTGCTCCACCGATCCATGGAAGAGACTGCTGCCGGACTCGGCGCCGACGGTCCCGCGTACCGCACGCTATTCGCGCCGCTGGTGGCCGACTGCGATGCGCTGCTCGACGCCACGCTCAGGCCACTCGTTCCGCCGCACCATCCGTTCACGCTGGCACGCTTTGGCTGGCACGGAATGCGTTCGGCACGCGGCCTCGCCGAATCGAGGTTCAGCGGTGAACGCGCTCGCGCACTCTTCGCGGGGATCGGCGCGCATTCGGTGATGCCACTCGAAGCGCCGTTCAGCGCTTCGTTCGCCCTGATGCTCGGCATGCTGGGACATGCGTCGGGCTGGCCGTTCCCGCGCGGTGGGTCGCAGGCGATCGCTCAGGCACTCGCCGGCTATCTCAGGTCGCTGGGCGGTGAGATCGTGACCTCGCACCGGGTGACATCTCCAGCCGACTTTCCATCTGCAGACGCTGTGCTCTTCGACGTCTCGCCGCGACAGCTGCTGCAGATCGGCGGCGACAAGTTGCCGATGGACTACCGGCGCCAGTTGGACCGGTATCGCTACGGTCCGGCGGCGTTCAAGATCGACTGGGCACTCGACGGCCCGATTCCGTGGCGTGCCGCCGAGTGTGCCCAGGCCGCGACGGTGCATGTCGGCGGCACGCTCGACGAGATCGCCGCGTCGGAGCGCGCGGCGGCAACGGGAAGTGAATCCGACCGCCCGTTCGTGCTGCTGGCGCAGCCGAGCTTGTTCGATGCGACGCGAGCGCCGGCGGGGAAGCACACCGCGTGGGCGTACTGTCATGTCCCGAATGGCTCCGTCGTCGACATGACGCTGCGGATTGAGCGGCAGATCGAACGTTTCGCCCCGGGATTTGGCGCGCGCGTCCTCGCCCGGCACGTGATGCCACCGGCGGAGCTGGAGCGACACAATGCCAACTACATCGGTGGCGATGTCGTAGGCGGCTCGAACGACGCGCGACAGATCCTCGCCCGCCCGGTTCCCTTCAATCCCTACACAATCCCGGTGAAGGGCTGGTACCTCTGCTCGGCGTCCACTCCGCCAGGTGGCGGGGTACACGGCATGGCGGGCTTTCATGCAGCGCGCGCGGCGCTCAGGGCGGGAGTGTGAGCCTCGTCGCGGCGCTCACGGGCGGCCAGGGAGCCGATTACTGGCTGACACGCTGGCTCCTCCAGCGTTCGCTTGCGGTGATTTACCTGGTCGGCTTTCTCGTCGCGGTCAATCAGTTTCGCCCGCTGCTCGGCTCCCATGGTCTCACACCGGTGCCGTTCTTTCTCCAGCGCGTCTCCTTCTGGCGAACACCATCGCTCTTCTACCTGCACTACTCCGACGGTTTGGCGATGGTATTCGCCTGGATCGGCGTGGCCTGTTCGCTACTCGCCGTGGCCGGACTGTCGGAGCGCTTCGGCACGCCGGTGAGCATGGCGATCTGGTTCGTGATGTGGCTGTTGTATCTCTCGTTCGTGAACGTGGGACAGACGTGGTATTCGTTCGGCTGGGAAACGCTGCTCCTCGAAGCGGGCTTCCTCGCCATCTTCCTCGGCGCCAGCAACGTGGCGCCGCCGGTCATCGTGATCTGGATGTTCCGCTGGGTCCTCTTCCGATTGATGTTTGGCGCCGGCCTGATCAAGCTGCGCGGCGATCCCTGCTGGCGTGACCTCACCTGCCTGATCTATCACTACCAGAGCCAGCCGATCCCGAATCCGCTGAGCTGGTACTTCAACCGCTTGCCAGCGGTGATCGACAAGGCGGGGGTGCTCTTCAACCACCTCGCCGAACTGATCGCACCGTTCGGTTATCTCGTTCCGTTTCGCCCGATCCGCTACTCAGCCGGCATCATCACCATCGCGTTCCAGGGAATGCTGATCCTGAGCGGTAATCTCTCCTGGCTCAACTGGCTCACCATCGTGATCGCGATCAGCTGCTTCGACGACCGGATACTCGCGCGCGTGTTGCCCGTGCACGCGGGCGCGCTCGAGCCGCTGGCGCTGCCGCACCAGGTAGCGATTACGGTACTGGTGCTGCTCGTCGGCGCGCTGAGCATCCCGCCGGTGGTGAACATGTTTTCGCGACAGCAGCTGATGAACGCCAGCTTCGAGCCGCTGCACCTGGTGAATACCTACGGCGCGTTCGGCAGCATATCGCGCGACCGCTACGAAGTGGTGCTCGAGGGGACGGCGGACAGCGTCGTCACGCCGGCGACGTCGTGGAAGGAATACGAATTCAAGGCCAAGCCGGGGGATGTGGCGCGACGACCGCGCGTCGTGGCGCCATACCACCTGCGCCTCGACTGGTTGATGTGGTTCGCCGCGCTCAGCCGCGATTATGCCGACCCGTGGATGTTGCCACTGGTGGCGCGCCTGCTGCAGAACGACAAGCCGACGCTGGGGTTGATGGGAGCCAATCCCTTCCCCGATCGGCCGCCGGGCTTCATTCGCGCCCGGCTCTATCAGTACCGGTTCACCACGCCGGAGCAGCGCCGACAGACGGGAAACTGGTGGTCGCGCACGCTGGCGGATGAGTACCTGCGGCCGGTCTCGTTGCGAACACCGGGACTGATCGAAGGGCTGCAGGCGCAGGGGTGGGTGTATTGACGCAGCGAGAGACGAGAGACGGGAGGCGTGAGACGGGAGACGGGAGACGTGAGACGTGAGACGAGAGACGAGAAACGTGAGACGTGAGACGTGAGACGTGAGACGTGAAACGTAAGAGGGGGTGCGGCGGCCGGCCGTGGGGCGAGCCTCATGCGTCGGTCACTACCAGCGCGCGCTCAAATGCACCGTCATTCCGTCAACTAAGGCGACACATTCCCTCCGCCAGCGGCATGGCACGTTGTGAGATCGCGTCGCAGCAACCAGGACCACCAAGTGCCAGACCACGGGGCGGGTGTGGCGGAACCGGTAGACGCGGCACATTCGCACTGTGTTGGGCGCAAGCTCGTGGGAGTTCGACCCTCCCCACCCGCACCCTGGCATTGACTCGGCAAACTGGCCGGAATAGACTGTTAGTACAGTGCGAATGTGCCGCGTGGCCTTACCGCCGCGCACGAAGGGGCTGCGGAAATCCGCGGCCCCTTCGGCGTTCTTTGCCGCGAGCCCGGAAGGAGCTGAGCGAGCGGTGAGGGTCGCGTCTCGGGAGGACCCGCTAGGGAGCGCGCCCCCAACCGGCGTGCAACGCCGGTCGCGAATCGCGAGTAGCCCGCGCGCGGTTGCGCGGGTGCGAGCGTATTCGCGGGTGCGCGGAATCGGGTCCTCCCGAGACGCGACCCTCACCGCCACGCGCGCGCTACGGCAGCGGCACCTCGGCCGTGACGCACCGGCCCAACTGCACGCCGAGCACCTCGCCCACGACGTCAACCGCTTCCTCGGCCATCTCGCGATACGTCGTCAGCTTCCCCCCGGCCACCGTCACCACACGTCCCTCGCGCACCACGAGATGCTCGCGCGTCCTCCCGCTCGGCCTCCCCTGCTGCCGCAACAACGGCCGCAGTCCGGCCCAGCGATCCTCGATGCCATCCTCGCCCAGCTCGAGCTGGGGAAAGAGATGCCGCACCGCCCGCAACAGATAGGCGACGTCGCTGGCACCCACCGTCAACGTGTCGGGTGATTCCGTCGTCTCCTTGTCCGTCGTCCCCACCAGCACCCGCTGCCGCTCCGGTTCCGGCAAGCAGAACATCACCCGCCGATCATCAGGGTGCCGGAGCGCAATGGCGTGACGCAGCGGAAACCGCTGCAGCGAAAAGGTGATGTGGATCCCCTTGGTGCCGGCAACTAGTTGACGGTCGGCAAGGCCGATCTCGGCGCGCACGGCGTCGGTCCATGGCCCCAGGGCCAGCACCAGTGCGCGACCAGTCACCACTTCGCCATCCGGCAACGTGGCCTCAACGCCATCGGGCATGATGCGGACCCGCGCCCGGGTTTCTTCCAGAATGCGGGCACCCGCGCTTTTCGCCGCCGCGATGTTGCTCCGCACCAGGCCGATGTCGTCGCCGCGCGCATCCTGATAGAGCGCACCACCCACCAGTGGTGCCGCGGCCAACAACGGTTCGCGCTGGACGAGCCCGCGGCGCGTCAGCGGCCGATGCGAGCCCAGACTGTGCCGCGCTGCGAGGATGCGATAAAGGAGCACGCCGACGCTCACCCGGAACCACTGCCAGTATTCCGCCCGATCGAGCACAAAGAGAAACGGCTCCGGATGCACCAGCTGCGGTGCGATCCTGAGCAAGATGGCGCGTTCGGCCAGCGCTTCGTGCACCAGGTGGATGTCGCCGAGTTCGAGGTAGCGGATCCCGCCGTGAATCAAGCGACTCGACCGGCTGCTGGTGCCCCACCCCACCGTGTGCTTGTCGATCAGGGTGACCGACAGGCCGCGCAATGCCGCGTCGCGGGCGATGCCCGCGCCGACGATGCCGCCGCCGAGGATGATCAGGTCTGTGCGTGAGCTTGGCATCTCGAAGCGTACGCCCGGGGTGCGTGTGGCGGAACTGGTGGGTGCTCGTTGCAGGGGTGGGTTCGTCGCCGGGCTCGGGCGCACACCGGCCCAACCGCTCGCCTGTATTGCTGCGATCTGTCGCCGGACTCGGGCACACACCGGCCCAACCGCTCGCCTGTACTACAGCAGCGTTCCATCACCGTGGGTGAGAGGTCGGCTCGCTCTGGTCCGGCGTGCGTCCCTCGTCCGTGAGACAGACGACTGCGGGACGGCGTCTCCGGAGGGCCGCGTCGTAGAGCCAGCGACCGCCACACTCCGATCGTCACGCGAACGCACGGCTTCCTGCGGTCGCGCCAGCGATGCGCAGCGGCCCGGAGCGAGATGCCGTCCCGCAGTCTGTCGCCGCACCCGCGCGGTACCGGGTCCTCCCGAGACGCGACCCTCACGCGAGCCGATCCCTCGCTGCGCTCGGGATGACAGTGGTGGTATCTATGCTCGGCGAGAATCCTGAAGATGCCGGCAGAGCGTAGCATCGGCGGCGCACGGCACATGGCGCTCTGTCGTCCTGAGCCTACTCCTCGTCGCTCTCCTCATCGAACCGGAAGTCCCCGCTGTCGGCGTCCTCGTCGTCGGGGTCCTCGTCCTCGTCGTCGAATCCCTCGTCTTCGTCGTCATCGAATTCGTCGTCCTCTTCTTCGAAGTCGAAGCCGCCGCCCTCGAACTTCTCCTCTTCTTCGTCCTCGTCGAATCGCCGCCGCATCACCACCGGGTGCGGTGCCGATTCAAGTGACGCCTCCCACGCCCGCATGTCAGCCTCCACGGTTCCGATCTTGGGGCAAAAAGGACCTGCCAACCGCCTCCTGTCAAGATGCGTCGGCCACCCGGTTCGCCGCCCGCTGGGCCTTCTTCCGTTCGTTGGCCTGGAGCACCCGCTTGCGCAGCCGGATATTCGCCGGCGTCACCTCGATCAACTCATCCTCTTCGATGTACTCCAGCGCGTATTCCAGCGTGATCTGCCGGGGTGTCTCGAGGAGGATATGGTCATCGGACGCGGTGGTCCGCATGTTGGTGAGCTTCTTTTCCTTGCCCACATTAACGTCCATGTCGCCCGGCCGGGCGCTCTCGCCCACGATCATGCCCTCGTACACCTGCTCGCCCGGCACCACGAACATCTGGGCCCGCTCCTGCAGGTTGCCCAGCGCGAACGCCACTACTGGCAACTCGCGGTCGGCAATCATCACCCCGCGCTTGCGCCCGGCCAGCGGCCCCGCCCAAGGGCCGTAGTCCAGGAACCGGTGGTGCATGATGCCGTTGCCGCGGGAGTCGGTCATGAACTCGGAACGGTAGCCAAAGAGGCCGCGCGCCGGAATCTTGAACGTCAGGCGCACCATTCCCTGACCCGGATTACGCATCTCCAGCATTTCTGAACGCCGTGGGCCGAGCTTTTCCATGACGACGCCCATGTAGGCTTCGGCGACGTCGATGGTCAGTTCCTCGTAGGGCTCCAGCCGTTCGCCGTCGGGACCTTCCTTGAGGATCACCCGCGGCCGCGACACCTGGAACTCGTAGCCCTCGCGCCGCATCGTTTCCATCAGGATGCCCAGGTGCAGCTCGCCGCGTCCCGCCACGGTGTGGGTGTCGGGCGAATCGGTCGCTTCCACCCTGAGTGCCACGTTGCGTTCGAGTTCCCGGAACAGCCGGTCGCGCAGCTGGCGCGACGTGACGTACTTGCCCTCGCGCCCGGCGAACGGCGAGTTGTTCACGATGAAGTCGACCGAGATCGTCGGCTCTTCGACGGCAATCCCCTCGAGCCGTTCCGGGTAGTCCGGCGCGCTGAACGTCTTGCCGATTTCGATGGTCTCGAACCCCGATAGCGCCACGATGTCGCCCGCGTCGACCGACGGGACCTCGACGCGGTGCAGGCCGTCGAATGTGTACAGCTTGGTGACGCGACCGCGCTCGACGCCCGGCTCTTCCTGCCCCACCATGCCTGGCTCGCCCATCGGGAGGAGGGTCACCTGATCGCCGGCTGCCAGTCGCCCGCGCTCGATCCGGCCGATGGCGATGCGTCCCAGGAAGTTCGAGAAGTCGAGCGTCGACACCAGCATCTGGAACGGCTGGTCCGGATCGCCGGTGGGGGCCGGCACCGTGTCGAGGATGGACTGGAAGAGCAACTCGAGATTCGCGGCCGGCTTGTCCAGGTCAAACGTCGCAGTGCCGAAGCGACTCGACGTGTACAGGAACGGGCAGTTGACCTGTGCCTCGGTCGCCTCGAGGTCCATGAACAGCGACAGCACTTCGTCGTGCACCCGCAACGGCTCGGCGTCACTGCGATCGATCTTGTTGATGGCGACGATGGGCTGCAGCCCAAGTGCCAACGCCTTCCGCGTCACGAACCGCGTCTGCGGCATCGGCCCCTCGGCGGCGTCCACCAGGATCAGCACTCCGTCCACCATGCGGAGAATCCGCTCCACTTCGCCGCCAAAGTCGGCGTGCCCCGGCGTGTCGACGATGTTGATCTTGGTGCCGTGCCATACCACCGACGTGTTCTTGGCCAGGATGGTGATGCCCCGCTCACGCTCCAGCGGGTTGGAATCCATCACGCGCTCTTCCACGTGCTGATTGGCACGGAATGCCCCTGCCTGGCGCAGCATCTGGTCCACCAGGGTGGTCTTGCCGTGATCGACGTGGGCGATGATGGCGATGTTTCTGATTTTCAATTGGTCCGACTCTCTCTAGTTATGAGCTGCTGACAACGTTGTCATCCTGAGCGAAGCAGCGGCAGAGCCGCTGCGAAGTCGAAGGACCTCGGTTCCCCGCAACGAACGACGCTCCCGCGCTCTGGAGCCGAGGTCCTTCGACTCCACGTGGCCTGCGGCCGCGTTCCGCTCAGGATGACAAACCGGGCGCATATAACGAACGACGCTCCCGCGCTCTGGAGCCGAGGTCCTTCGACTCCACGCGGCCTGCGGCCGCGTTCCGCTCAGGATGACAAACCGGGCGCATATATAGAGACCCCCCCAGCCACCCGCAAGCCGATCAATGCGAATGGTGGTGCGCGTGGCCCTGATGCGCCGAGAGCTCAGTCCCAGAACCCTCCGCATCCCCGCACAGTTCCCCGACACATTCGTCGCCGGTTTCGAGCTGCACGGTCACGTGCCTGATGCCCATATGGCTCATCTCGTGTTCCAGCAGCCGGAGGACGCCGGGATGGCTGGCCAGGTCGGGCACCACGATGTGGGCGCTCATCGCGATCAGCCCGCTGGCGACGGTCCACACGTGCAGGTCGTGGACCCGGGTCACGCCATCGACTGCCATCAAGCGATGCTCCACTTCGGCCGGCCGGAGGTGCGCCGGCACGCGATCGAGGAGGATGAGCCCGCTGGTGCGCACCAGGCGCCACGCGCTCCGGAGGATCAGTACCGACACCAGCACCGAGATGATCGGGTCCACCCGCATCCAGCCGGAATAGTGGATCACGACCGCACCCACGATGGCGCCGACCGAGCCAAGGACGTCGCCCAGGATGTGGAGGTAGGCGCCGCGCGCGTTGAGGTTCTCGTCGTGGTGACCGTGCAGCACGCGGAGTGAAATCAGGTTGACGACGAGGCCAGCCGTGGCGACCGCGCCGAGCAGCGCGGCGTTGATCACCCGCGGGTGATCGAACCGGTCGATGGCCTCCACCGTGATCAGCAGGCCGATCACGAAGAGCGCCAGCCCGTTCACCATCGCGGCGAGCACTTCCCAGCGCAGGTTGCCGAAATGACGGGCGGCGCCCTCGCGCCGTTGCGCGATCCGCGCACCGATGAAGGCCAGCCCCAGCGCCGCCACGTCGGTGCCCATGTGGCTCGCGTCGGCGAGCAGCGTGAGCGAGTGGCTGAGCACGCTGCCGGCGATTTCCACGACCGTGAACGTCGCCGTCAATCCCAGGACAATCGCGATCTTGCGCGGGACAGCGCTCCCGCTGCTAACCTTCTGGGATATGTCCATCGGCTTCGGGCTCATCATCGTCCTCGGACTGGTCGCCGCCAACGCGTTTTTCGTGGCGGCCGAATTCGCCCTCGTCTCGGCCCGGAAAACCCGGCTCGAGGAGATGGCGCGCGACGGCGATCGCAAAGCTATGCTGGCGCTCCGGGCGGTCCAATCCCTCGACCGGGTGATTTCCGCGACCCAGCTGGGGATCACCCTCGCGTCGCTCGGGCTGGGCTGGGTCGGCGAACCCACGGTCGCGCACATGTTCGAAGGTGCGTTCACCGGGCTGCCGGCCGTCCTCGCCAAGGTCGCCACGCACGGCGTTGCCGTGGCGGTCGCGTTCACGATCATCACCATGTTGCACATCATCCTGGGCGAATTGGTTCCCAAAGCGATCGCCTTGATGCACGCCGAGGTGGTCGCGTCATGGCTCTCGGCGCCGCTGCTCGGGTTCGCCTGGGTGATGCATTACCCGATCGCGGTGCTGCGCGGCTCGGCCAGCCGGCTCATCCACCTGCTTGGCCTCAAGCCGCTGTCCGAGCACGAGCCGCTCCACTCACCCGAGGAAATTCGCATCCTGGTCGAACAGTCCGGCGAATCGGGCTCGCTGGAGCCGAGTGATGCGCGATTGCTGGAAGGGGTGTTCGAGTTCAGCGAGAAGACGGCCGAAGAAGTCATGACGCCGCGCACCGAAATGGTCGCGATCGAGGCCGACGTTGGCGTCGCCGAGGCAGCCGACGTCGTGGCGCGCGCGGGACGGTCGCGCTACCCGGTGTACCGTGACTCGCTCGACGAGATCGTCGGCGTGGTGCATGCCAAGGACGTGCTGCGGGCGCTGCGCGCGGCACCCGCGAGCCTGGTCAAGGACATCGTCCGCCAGCCGCTGTTCGTGCCGGGGACGCGGGAGGTCGAGGACGTGCTCGCCGACATGAAACGCCTCAAGACCCATCTCGCCGTGGTGCTCGACGAGTACGGCGGAACCGCCGGGTTGGTCACCATGGAGGACCTGCTCGAGGAAATCGTGGGCGAGATCTACGACGAGCACGATCCGGTGCGGATTGCCACCAAGGCGACCGACGATGGCTCGGTTACCGTCGACGGTGCGATGCCGGTGGGCGACGTCAACGACCGGTTTGGCACCACCCTGGACGACACCGACTACACCACGCTGGGCGGCTTCCTGTTTGGCCAGCTCGGCCGGCTACCCAAGGTGGGAGATCAGGTCCCCGTCGACGGCCACGTGTTCGAGATTACGGCGATGACGGGACGAAGAGTGGAGAGTGTGCGCGTACGGAAAACAGGAGAGACGAGAGACGAGAGCGCAAAAGGGGTGTCATCCTGAGCGGAGCAACCGCGTAGCGGTTGCGCAGTCGAAGGACCTCAATCTCCGCAAACGACGATTGAGGTCCTTCGACTTCGTGCGGCCTTCGGCCGCACTTCGCTCAGGATGACACACCTCTCACCTCTGGTCTCTCGTCTCTCGTCTCATGTCTCTCGTCTCATATCTCCCGTTCAAACGGGCCCTTACTGTACTGATCCCTATCCTTCTGCCGAACCACGGCGTTCCGCGGCGGGAGCAGGTTGAACCGCGCGATGTGCCAGACCGCGGCGAGGCCGTCCTTCCAGCCGATCTTCTTGCCTTCCTCGTAGGTGCGGCCGGAGTAGGAAATCGGCAGCTCCCAGATGCGCGCGCGCGCCTGGGCCAGGCGTGCGGTGATTTCCGGTTCGAAGCCGAAGCGGTCGGAGGTGAGGATCAACTTCTTCATCAGTGGTGCCCGCACCAGTTTGTAGCAAGTTTCCATGTCGGTGAGGTTCAGGTCGGTGAGCATGTTCGACATCAGCGTGAGCATCGAGTTGCCGACTGAGTGCCAGAAGTAGAGCACCCGGTGCGGGCCGCCGAGGAACCGCGAGCCGAACACCGCATCGGCTCGCCCGGTGGCGATCGGGCCGAGGAGCGACGGGATTTCCAGCGGATCGTATTCGAGGTCGGCGTCCTGCACCACGATGACGTCGCCGGTGGCGGCGGCGATCGCGGTGCGAATGGCGGCGCCCTTGCCGCGGTTCACGACGTGGTGCAGGACCTGGTCGATGCGCCCCTCGCGATGGAGGCGGTCGAGAATCGCCTGGCTGCCGTCGCCCGACGCGTCATCGACGCAGACGATCTCCTTGGTCAGCGGCACCTCGCGCACCTTGTCGATCAGCGCCTCGAGCGTGCGAGCTTCGTTGTAGACCGGAATCAGGATCGAGACGCGCAGGGTCATCGCGGGCGGCTCCGCTGAACGAGGTCGATGGCGAGATCCATGGCGGCGCGCATGCTGGAGGCATCCGCGCGGCCGGTGCCGGCGATATCCATCGCCGTGCCGTGATCGGGAGAGGTGCGCACGAACGGTAGTCCGAGGGTGACATTCACGCCGCTGCCGAACGAGGCCACCTTGATGGCCGTCATGCCGACGTCGTGATAGGGGGCCAGCACGGCATCGAATTCACCGCGCATGGCGCGAACGAACACGGTGTCGGCGGGGAGCGGTCCCGCGGCCCCGAGGCGTTCGGCGGCGGGTGCCAGCACGCGGGCCTCCTCGTCACCAAACAGGCCCTGTTCGCCGGCGTGCGGGTTGAGCGCGCACAACGCCAGCCGCGGCTCGGCGATGCCAAACCACTGTTGCAGCGCGGTGCGGGTGACCTGGCCGGTGCGCACGATCCGGTCGGCGGTGAGCAGCAACGGCACATCGCGAAACGGGACGTGGGTGGTGATAAGCACCACGCGCAAGCGGTCGCTGGCCAGCATCATCGCGACGTCGCAGCCGCCGGCGAGGTGCGCCAGCCATTCGGTGTGTCCGGGAAACGGAAAACCGGCGAGATGCAGGGCATGCTTCTCCACCGGTGCGGTGACGATGGCGTCCACTTCGCCGCTCAGGGCGAGCCGGGCGGCCTGCTCGATGGCGCGTCCGGCGATCAGCCCGGCTTCGACCGCGGACGCGCGCACCAGCCCGTCCGCGGTTCGCCAGCTGCCGGTGCCGATGCGGTGATCGACGCGCAAGTCGGCGATCTGTTCCTTCGCCCCGATCGCGGTGATCTCGGCATCAATACCCGCCGCGAGCACGGCGGCGGTGATTTCCGGTCCGATGCCCCGTGGATCACCGAGCGTGATCGCGAGCCGGACGCGCGGCGTCACGGCGCTCGGATGTCGACGTACGTCCGATTGCGCAGCTGAGTGATGTAATCGAGCTCGCCGAGCTGGATGCCAACCAGCTTGCGGATCTGTTCCTTGAGGTCGTCGTACGAGTGCGGTCCGGCCGGCGTGCGCCGGATCACCTCGACCACCGCCCATTTGCTCCGCAGCGGATGTCCCACGACGGGCAGCTCGAACGCCTGGCTCACCTTGGCGCTGTCGAGACCGACGATTGGCGCTGCGTATGGTGTCTTCGCGAGTGAGTCCACCGGGTAGCTGTTCAATTCCAGCTCTTCGGAGCGGTCGTGGTACATGTGCTGCAGGGAATCGAATGACGCGCCCTGGTGCAGCGCCGCCGCGATCTCGACGGCCTTGTCGTGCGCGGCCCGGGCGCCGGCCGAATCGATGTCGGGGATGATCAGGATGTGGCGGGCCTGCCGCTCGCCCGGGTTGACGCGCTGCACCTGGATGATGTGGTAGCCAAACGGACTCTCGACCGGGTCGGACACCTGGCCGACATTGAGCGAGAACGCGGCGTCCTCGAATTCGCGCACCATATCGCCGCGGCGGAACCACTTGAGGTCACCTCCCGCGGCGCGACTCCCCTCGTCCATCGAGAAACGGCGCGCCAGCGTGGCGAAGTCGGCACCCTTGCGCAACTCGATCACGAGCGAGTCCGCCAGCGCACGCGCCTTCGCCTTGGCGGCGTCGGTGGGTTTGGGGGCGACCACGATCTGTCGCATGGACACCGACGCCGGAAATGACCCGAGCTCGGCGACATGCGCGTCGTAAAAGGCGCGCATCTCCTTCTCGGACGGGGTCAGTGGCTTGAGCTTGCCCTGGTCCATCAGCTGCGCGCGAAAGCGAGACACCGCAATCGAGCGCCGCTCCTTCTCGAGCAGCGACGTCCGCCACTCCTCCGAGGTCGCGAACCCGATCGACTTCAGTTCGTCCTTGAACTCCGTTTCCGACTTGAACTGCTTGCGGGCGTTCTGGATCACCTGATCGGCGGTGTCCTGGATTTCCTGATCGGTGACCTTGATCGTCGTGTCGGCGATTGCCTCGGTGTGGATGAGTTCAAACGCCACCAGCGTGTCAACGTACCGGCGCATCACCGCGGCGAGCGCCTTGGTGTACCCCGCCTGGTCCTTGTTCGGATCGGGGAGCCGCTCCTGCCCGTTGCCGACACGGGCGAACAATTCTTCCTGCACCTGGCTCGCGAGAATCGCCCTGGTCCCGACCACGGCAACGATGCGGTCCACCGTGGCGGTGTCGGTGATGGCCGCCTGGGCCGACAGCCGGCCCGCCACGCTCCCCGAGAGGATCGTGGCGAACCAACCGGCGGCGATCAGGCGTGTCACGGCTTCTTGGGCGGGGCCGGCGGCGGCGGGGCGGCACCACCGATGGGCGGCCCACCCGGCGCCGGCTTCATGCCGCTCGGTGCCGCGGGCGGCGGCGCTACTGCGCCACCGGGGCCACTCGCCTTGAGGCTATCCGCCGAGTGCTTGGCCTTGGCGAGGTCGATCCCGTGCTGCAGCGCGACCGCGTTGAACCTGGTCTTTTCCCGGGAACGCAGCGTCGCCGACAGCATGCCTGGCAACGGCCGGGGCTGGGCTTTCTGCGCGAGCAGGTCGTTGAAGAACCCATCGACCCTTTCCGCTGCGGCGCGTGAACGATCGTGCGCGCTCGCCTTGGGATCGAGGACCGCCGGGGTGAGGCCCATGTTCATCTTGATCGTATCGACGGCCGCGGCGAACGCGGTCTCCATCTGCTTCCACTCATCCGGCGTCAGCCCGACATGGTTCTTGTCGGCTTCCTTGATCAGCAGCGCGACCTGGGTGAAGTACTTGAGGAGCCCGACAAAGTTGCTGTCCGGCCCGGCCTTGAACGCGGCGAGCTGATCGGTGCCGCGGATGGGATCGGACGTGGCGGCTCGCGCCCAGTGGATAAAGTCACCCGTCGTGAAGCTGCCGCCGTTGAACGTCGACAGCGCCGTGTGATCGTTCTCGTGGCCCTCGAGGTCATCGAGCGATGCGCGCATGTGCGGCAGGGCGGCGGCATCGAGTTTCACGTTGTACGTCGTGTTCAGCTCATTGAGGTAGGCGCTCTGAATTGGTCCCGCGGTCGCGCGGGTGAGCGAATCGCGCCAGAACCTGGCCGACTCGGCGTCCGACGGACGCCGGACAATGTGGAACCCGAAGCGGCCCGCAACTACTCCGGAGATTTCACCCGGCTTGAGCGCCCACAGGGCGTTGCCGAACGGCGGATCCCAGGTGGCCTTCGGCTTGAGGCCATACCACCCGCTGTCGGCCTTGGAGCCCGGGTCGTCGGTGCTGTCGTGCGCCAGCTGGGCGAAGCTCGCGCCGGCCTTGAGCTGCGCCAGGAAGCGCTCGGCCTTCTTGCGCGCCTTGTCCTTGTCTTCCTTGGGCGCGGTGGAGTCGACCGCCACGAGGACGTGCTCCACCGCGCGCACCTGATCGGCCTTGTAGGCGCTATCGATCATCGCGTCGGTGACCTTCGACTTGTGCACCACGACACTGTCCATCCAGCGGGCCGCAGTGGCCTGGATGATCGTGGGCCACATCGCGTCGGCCACCAGGGACGAGTCGGCGGTCAGCTTGTTGGCCGCGGCGGCCTGCGCGAACAGCGTCATGTCGGTCCAGAGCCGCGTGATGACCGCGCCGGTCTTCACGTCAAACTGCATCGGTCCCTTGATCGACGTCATGATGTCGGCGAGTCGCTGCGCGGTAAATGTCTGGCCCGCCGCTTCCTCGATCGCGTCCGAATGCGCCGAAAACATCCCACAGCCACCGACCAACGCGGCCAGTCCCACCACCACCATCACGTTACGACGCATCGGACTCCCCAATGATTTGTGAATGACGTGCCGGCATCATGCGGCGACCTGCCGCAGTGCCCGGACGAGCGATGGCACCAGCGCCTCGCCGCCCAGCCGCAACAAACGCAGCGACAGCGGGACGGTTCGCCGCACTTCGGCGGCGAGTTGGACATCGTCCAGCGCCTGGGTCAGGCCGGCCATCCGGGGTGCCGCGCCCTGACGAAACGTCAGCCGCGCCTCGTCACCGCGGACCAGCACGTGTTGCAAGCCCAGCAGGGCACCCATGGTTCGCAGCCGGCCCATGTCGAGCAGGGCTTCGGTCTCGGCCGGAAGCGGTCCGAAGCGCTCGCGCAGTTCGGTCCGCAACTCATCAATGTCGCCGGGTGCCGACGCCCGCGCCAGTCGCCGATAGAGGTCGAGCTTGATGCCGTCGTCGGGCACGTAACTGTCGGGCAGGTGGGCGGGCGTGTCGAAGACCACGTCCGGCGGCTGGGGCGCCTCCCCGCCGACCCGGCCCTTGAGCGCGGTGACCGTCTCCTCCAGCCACCGGAGGTACAGGTCGAATCCCACCGCGTGCGCGTGGCCGGACTGCTCGGCGCCAAGGAGGTTGCCCGCCCCGCGCAATTCGAGGTCCTTGAGCGCGATCCGATAGCCCGCTCCCAGATCGGTATGATGCTCGAGGACCTTGAGCCGTTCCTCGGCCGCCGGATCGATGAGATCGGGAACGATCAGGTAGCAGTAGGCGCGGCGGTGCGACCGACCGACCCGGCCGCGCAGCTGGTAGAGCTGCGCCAGCCCGAAGCGGTGGGCGTCATGCACGATCATTGTGTTCGCATTGGGAACGTCCAGCCCCGACTCCACGATCATGGTTGACACCAGGATGTCGACCTCGCCGGTGACGAACCGTTGCATCACGTCTTCGAGTTCGTCGGCAGGCATCTGGCCGTGCCCGAGCGCAACCCGCGCGCGCGGCGCCAGTGTCCTCGCCCGGGCGACGATGGTGGCGATGGTCTCGATCCGGTTGTGGACGAAGAACACCTGACCGCCGCGATCCAGCTCCCGGGCGATCGCTTCGTCGAGCAGCCCGTCGTCCCATGGTTCGACGAAGGTGAGGATCGGCGAGCGGTCGCGCGGCGGTGTCTCGATCACCGTCATGTCGCGCAATCCCGCGAGCGACATGTGCAGCGTCCGCGGGATCGGCGTCGCGGTGAGCGTGAGGACGTCGACCGCCAGCCGCAGCTGCTTGAGGCGTTCCTTGTGCTTGACGCCGAAGCGATGTTCCTCGTCGACGATCAGCAGGCCGAGATCCTTGAAGAGCACGTCGTTCGACAGGATGCGATGGGTGCCGATGACGATGTCGAGTTCGCCGGCGGCGAGCTTGCGCACCGTCTCCTTCTGCTCCTTGGGCGTGCGAAACCGCGACAGCACTTCGATGGTGACCGGATAGTCGGCCAGGCGGTCGGCAAATGTGCGGGAGTGCTGTTCGGCAAGAATGGTGGTGGGCACGAGCACCGCGACCTGCTTGCCGCCCTGCACCGCCTTGAACGCGGCGCGCACCGCGACCTCGGTCTTGCCGTAGCCGACGTCGCCCACGAGCAGGCGGTCCATTGGCATGGGCCGTTCCATGTCGCGCTTGATGTCTTCGGTCGCGGTGCGCTGGTCGGGCGTGTCCTCATACAGGAACGACGACTCCAGTTCGCGCTGCCAGCGGGTATCGGGCGGGAACCCGTAGCCGGCCACCGACTTGCGCCGGGCGTACAGGTCGAGCAGCTCGGCCGCCATCGCCTGGATCGCCTGGCGCGTCTTCTCGCGCACCTTCTTCCAGTGGTTGCCGCCAATGCGGTGCAGCTTGGGTGGCGGATGATCGCCGTCGGCGTCGCCGTCCGCGGCACGATACCGCTCGATCTGGTCGAGGCGGTACAGCGGCACGTTGAGGCGGTCACCGCCCTCGTACTCGAGCACCGCAACTTCGATCACGCCGCCCTGGACGATGATCGTCGCGATGCCGCGGTAGATGCCGATGCCATGATCTAGATGCACCACGTAGTCGCCGAGCGACAGCGCCCCGGTGACGGCCGACGGCGCCGCCTGGCGATACCGCCGCGCGCGCCGCAGCCGGCGGGCGCGCCGGAAGATTTCGTGATCGGTGAGCACTCGCAGCGTGGGCAGCACGAACCCGCCGTCGAGTGCGCCCACCACGAGGGTCGTGCCCGCCGGCCGGAATCCGTTGCCCTCGAGCAACTCGTCGAGTCGCTCCCGCTGGCCGTCGTTGTCACAGAGGATCAGTGTCGGTGCACCGTGACCGAGCATGCCGCGCAACCGGTTGAGGTCGCGGTCGACGCGCTCCGGCGGAAAGAAGCCGAGCTGGATTTCGGCCGGCTCGTCGCGGAGGACCAGGCGGGCAAAGGCCGCGAGGCGGCCGCGCCATTGTGCCGGGTCGAGGAAAAGGTCCTCGCGCGGTGCCGTGTGCTCGCCCAGCCGGCGCGCGATGTCGAGGTGGTGTTCGGCCTCGCGCCAGGCGCGATCAACTTCTTCCTCATCGGGATGGGTGCGCTCTTCGATGATCAGCGTGTCGCTGGGAAGCAACTCGAGCAAAGACCGGCGTTCGACGGCGCCGCCGGGCTCGGTCGCTTCATCGATCGCCGCACTGCGGATGGGCAGGATGGTGACATCGGGAAGTTCCGCACCGGACCGCTGGCTGGTGAGGTCGAACGCGCGAATGGAACTGATGGCGTCGCCCCACCACTCGAGGCGTGCGGGCGACGCCATGCCAAACCCGTACACGTCGACGATGCCACCGCGGACCGAGCACTCCGCGACTTCCGCCACGGTCGCGACGCGCGAATAGCCCATCCGCTCGAGCGCACCGACAACCTCACCGAGCGGGCGATCGTCGCCGACCGCGAGCTGGAGCCGCAGCGACTCGAGCGCCGCCGGCACGGCGGTGCGTTCGGCGCTGGCGCGCGCGGTCGTGACCAGGAGTCGCAGTTCGCCACGCAGCAGCGCCGCGAGCGTCTCGACGCGCTCGCCGGCGATCTCGAAATGTGGCTCGTCTTCGCCCAACGCTTCCCGCTGCGGGTAGAGCGCGACGCCCGCGCCGGCGAGGTGCTGCAGGTCGGTGAGCCACCGTTCGGCGTCGGCGGGTGTCGCGGTGATGATGGTGACGAGGCGGCTGGCACCGAGATGACTGGTGAGCCAGGTGGCGAGCACCGCACCGCTCGAACCGGGAACGCCGCCGAGTCGCAGGGTGGCGCCGCGCGCAGGAATCCGTTCCGCCAGCGCACGTACCGTGGCACAGCGGTCAAAGGCATCAAGTATGGGACGCAGCGTCATTCAATTCCGTTTGCGCACGCGTCCCGTCAGGACGGTTTCAGTCAGTGCGCAGCAAAGCGCCAGCAAGAGCAGGGCGCCGCGCAGATCGCCGCGACCCCCGGCTGCGAATGTGAACGCAGGACCATCCCGCAGTCCCGCGACGGTGGCGCCCGGCCAGAGGGCGCGCACGTCACGATCCGTTGCCCGCGAGAGATCCGATTCCCGTGGGTCGAGTCGGACCGAGATGGCGCCCAAGGTATCCGTCCCGGCGACCAAATGGAACACGCCGGCCGCCGGGGCGGTCCACCTGCTGCCACCGGCGACCGCCGTCCGCAGCCCGTCATGGATCACGGCGCTGGCCCGGTCCGGCAACCGGAGCGACTCGCCGACCACGAGATCCGGAGCGATCAGGTCGCCGTGCGCGATACGGGTGAGGGTCGCGTCGAGAAACGGCACGAACGACGCCGAGAGCGGGAGGGCGGTCCACGCGGGGTCGAGCCGCGATCCCAGCAACAGGACGGCGCCGCTCTGCACCAGCCACGGCGCGCCGCCCACGGTCGCGAGCACCTCGCCACCGCCGTCGGTGTGCTCCAACCGGTATCGCTTGCTCACGGCTTCCCTGGTCGGCAGGACCGCACCGCTATCGATCTGCTCGGGCGCGGTCATCGCCTCCCCGAAGCGCCAGCCGATCCCGCGCGCCGCCAGGCTGCGATTGAGCGCACCGACACGGGCCGGATCATCGGGCGGCAGCACGACACTGGCCCCCGACCCGAGCGTGCCGAGGCGGACGCCACTCCCGCCGCGAATCCGGCCGTCGGCGGCGAGCACCCGCGCCGCGGCGTCGATGTAGTGGTCGGTCGAGTCCCATTGCACCAAAGCGGGCGGTGCCACCCGCACCGCCACGCTGCGCGCGTCGTCGAGGCGGAACTCGTCGGGCGGCAACGTCGCGGTGATGACGATCCAGCCCGGCGATTGCGGGCCAATGCGCTGCACCGAGGGCGTGCCGGGCGTCACCAGCACGTCGCGCAGGGTGCGGCCGCCGACCGACAGGGTCACCGGCACGGGTACTGTATCACTGGATACTATAGTGATGGCGACCCGGCCACCGGCGGGGCTCCACGGCTGCAGCCCCGCGTTGAGCGTCGCCACGCCGCGATTGGCGGGCGGCGTGCCGGTCGGTCGCACCACCAGCACGTCGCCCTCGCCGCGTGCGGCGCTCAGCGCCGATCGCTGGAGCATGCTGACGACGACGACTTCACCGGAGCGCCTCGTTCCGTGCACCAGATCGCGACCCGCAGCGATCGCGTGGCCGAGGTCGAGCCGCAACGGCTCCGGGCGCAGTTCGGCCAGGTGCCGCCGCAATTCGACCGCGGTGCCCGCGCGTGCCACGCCGTCGGCAGCGATCAGCCACACGCGGTCGCTGAGCGTGGCGCGGCCGAGCACCTGTACAGCGGCGCGCACCAGCAGCGCCAGCACCGGCTCGCCATCGATCACGATGCCACTGCCGGCGTCGTTGTCGACCACGAGCACGAGCGCGCTCGGGGCGTGGGGACCGAAGGTGCCGCGGCGCACGGTGGCGCCGGCCGCGGCGAGCACCAGTGCCACGATCAGCAGGGTTCTCACGAGGAGCAACAGCCATTCGCGAAACCGGAGACGCCGGCTTTGTTCGCGCCGGGCGTCTTCGAGGTAGCGAACCGCGGGGAACAGGACTTCCGGGACCTCGTGGCGCCGGACCAGATGCAACAGCAGCGGCAATGCCGCCGCAGCGAGGCCCAGCAACGCCCACGGCAGCGTGAAGCTGATCACGCGCTCAGGGCGCGGCTGAGCGCGGTACCGAACGGGACGTCAGTGGGCACCAGGGCATAGCGCATGCCGGCCGCACGACACGCCTCGCCCCAGGCGCGCACCACACCCTGCACCGTTTGCCGGTAGGCAGCGGCCCATTCCGTGGGGGCGAGCGTCACGCTGGCTTCCGATTCCGGATCGCGGAACCGGGTTTCATCGCCGCGGGCGAGCTCGAGTTCCGCGGGGTCGGCCAGGTGCAACACCAGCACCTGATGGCCGCGATGCCGCAAGAACTTGAGCGCCTTGAGCGTGAGAGGGCGATCGAGCAGGAGGTCGGAGATGAAGATCACCATGCCGCGCGTGCGCAACGCGGCAATCACCTGGCGCAGCGCCGGTTCCGCCGCGGTGCCGGCGCCGGGGCCGGTCTGGGCGAGGACGCGCGCCAGGGTGGCCCAGTGCCGGGTACGCGACCGCGCCGGCGTAATGGTGCGGACGACATCGTCGAACGTGATCAAGCCGGCGGCGTCCCGTTGGCGGAGCAGCACCAGCGCCAGCGCCGCGGCGAGGCGGGTGCCGTAATCGAGCTTGGTGAGGCGTTCGGGCGAGCCGGTCCACGCCATCGACGCGCTGGCATCGATGACCAGCATGGCGCGGAGGTTGGTTTCCTCTTCAAACTGCTTGACGTACAGCCGGTCGGTGCGGCCAAGCAGCTTCCAGTCGACATAGCGCGGCTCGTCACCGGGCTGGTATTGGCGATGCTCCGCAAACTCCACCGAAAACCCGCGGCGCGGGGATCGGTGGAGACCGGCAAGAAAGCCCTCGACAATGCCGTCCGTGATCACTTCGAGGCCACCGAGGCGCGCGACCTCATCGGGCTGCAGCAGATCGGGGCGGGCGGCGAGCAACGCACGAGTCATGCGAGGCGGAAGCTAGCGGAGGGTGGCGCCGGAAGGCCAGAAAGCGGCACAAGAGACGAGAGACGAGAGACGAGAGACGCGGTGAACGGTGTGGAGCGAGGCCGTATCCGGTCCCCGCTTGCCTCGTCTCTCGTCTCTCGTCTCTCCTACTATCTTTTTTCCACATTCGGTCTCGCCCGGAGCGATTCATGTCTCGTTACGCGTTGTTCACCGTAATCATCCTGACCGCGTGCGGCGGCCATCCCGCCACCCAGCCGACGCCGGTCCCGCGCCTCGCGACGGACACTGACGTTCGCGACGCGGCGACGGTGATCACGCCAGACAAGGTGCTGCAGCGGATCAGCGTGATCGCCGATGACTCAATGGGCGGTCGCAACACGCCGAGCCCGGGACTGGAGAAGACCGCGCAGTATCTCGCCGACAACTACCGGACCTGGGGCCTCGTCCCGATGGGAGACAGCGGCACCTGGTTCCAGCGTTACACGCTCGCGCGCACGCGGGCCAAGGCGAGCAGCTCCTACATCGAAGTGGACGACGGAACGGGACCGCAACGCTTCATGCTCGACAAATGGGCGACGGAGTCCGGGCCGATGACCGGCCAGCCGATCACGGGCCCCGTCAAGATCATCTCGGGAACGGTGACCGCGGCCGACATCGAACCCTTGACGCTCACCGGCACGATCGTGGTGTTCGCACCGAATCCTGCCAACGCCGCCCAGAACCAGCAGGCCGTGCGGGCGGTGGCAATGAAGGCGCCGGCGGCACTGCTCATCCTTCAGGCGAGCGATCCGGTGGCGTTCGCAACTCGCGTCGCAACCACACAGCGCCTAGGCAACCCGCGGCCGATCGTGCGAGGCATGCCGATGACCGGCGCGCTAATCATTACGGCGCACGACAGCCTGTTCGCCGGGATGACGAACGGTCCGGATATCCCCGCGATGCGCCACGCGCCAGGCGCCGTCGTGATGGATGTGCCGGCCCAGGTGCACGTGACCATCGTCGCCACCGAGGAGACGGTGTCGACCTCGTCCGCCCCGAACGTGGTGGCGATGATGCCCGGCAACGATTCCGTCCTCAAGAACGAGTACGTGATCTTCTCGGCCCACATGGACCATATCGGTACGGCGGGTGACGGTGTCGGCGGTTGCACGGCAAAACGGGCTGACTCGATCTGCAACGGCGCCGATGACGACGGGTCGGGCACTACCGGCATCCTGTCCATCGCGGAAGCAGTCGCGAAACTCAAGGGCCGCACCGGACGCTCCATTATCATCCTCAACGTGTCGGGTGAGGAGAAGGGGCTGCTCGGCTCGGCCTACTTCGCGGCGCACCCCAGCGTCCCACTTGCAAACGTCGTGGCCGACATCAACATGGACATGATCGGCCGTAATGATTCCGACTCAATCGTCGTAATCGGCAAGGAACATTCCGACCTGGGCGCAACCCTGGCCCAGGTGGAGGCGTTGCACCCGGAGCTGCATCTCCGTGCGGCCGACGACATCTGGCCGCAGGAGAGCTTCTACTCGCGCTCGGACCACTTCAACTTCGCCAGGAAGGGTGTGCCGATCCTGTTCTTCTTCAACGGCACGCACCCGCAGTACCACCAGGCCGATGACGAAGTGCGCCTGATCGACACCAGCAAGCTCGCCCGCGTGGCCCAGCTCGGTTTCTTCCTCGGCATCCAGATTGCCGAAACGGAACAGCGTCCGAAGTGGAACCCGCTGAGTTATCAGACGATCGTCGTGGAGCAGAAAGTGCCGGCGGCAGTGAAACGATAGACGAGAGACAAGAGACGAGAGACGAGAAACCCCGTCACGTGAGGATGGTCTTGCCCGGCGGGGTTCTCTTCTCTCGTCTCTCGTCTCTCGTTTTTCTGCTCTTCAGCCCTCCGGCGCCGCGCCCTTTCCCGTCAGCAGCACGCCAAGCAGGATCAGCACGCCGCCGACGACATGGATGACGCCCGGCCGTTCGTGCAGGGCGAGCATGGCGATGATCGTCGCGACCAGCGGCACTATGGTATTATATACTACAGTGCGTGCGGCGCCGAGGAGCGCGACGCCGCGGTTCCACAGCACGTATGCGGCGACCAGCGATAGCAGCGCCGAGTAGAGCAAGCCGGCCCATGCCGCGACCGAGATCTGCTGCCAGTGGGTGTGCAGCACCGCGGGAATGCCGGCGATGACCAGACCCGGCGTACCGGTATACATCGTCCACGCCGTGAGGTTGAGCGAACTCATGGGCAGCGTCCACCGGCGCAGCAGCAGCGTGTACACCGCCCACGTGAGCACGGCGCCGAAGAGCAGAACTTCGCCGGCGCCAAACCCTCCGTCGATCGACCCACCCCGCCCCAGCACCACGATGATCACACCCACGGTTGCGACGAGCACGGCGATCCGTTGCGCCATCGTCACGCGCTCGATCCGCATTGCCCACGCGGCCAGCGTCACCACCACCGGCATCCCGGCGAGGATCAGCGAACTCTTGGTGGCGGACGTGCGGTCGAGCCCTTCGATGAAGCAGAGCTGGTAGACAGTGTTGCCAATAAACCCCAGCCAGACCAGCCGCCAGAACGCACCGTGCGGCAGCGGTGCCGGGCGTTCTGCCCAACGCACCACCAGCCAGAGCACCGCCGAGCCCAGCGCAAATCGGATCGCCGTGAACGCCAGCGGGTCGAAGTGGCCGTTGAACGCGATCTTGGCCGCGGTGAAGTTGCCGGCCCAGAAGAGGACTACCAGCAACATGCCGGCGTGGGGGGAGTGGACGTGGGACCGGGACGACGACATGGTGGCGGGAATATATCGGCCCGTAAGAGGTGAGAGGTAAGACGTAGGAGGGGAAAGCCGGTGGTGGTGACCTTCCCTCTCACGTCTCACCTCTTACCTCTTACCACTCACCTCTATATTCCCGCCATGCGTCAGTCCCGCGTCCGAAATTTCTGCATCGTCGCGCACATCGACCATGGCAAGTCCACGCTCGCCGACCGCCTCATCGAGCTCACGGGCACCGTGGCCAAGCGCGACATGCGCGAGCAATTGCTCGACACCATGGACCTGGAGCGCGAACGGGGGATCACGATCAAGCTCAATGCCGTGCGCATGAACTACACGGCGCGCGACGGTGAAGCGTACGAGTTGAATCTGATCGACACGCCGGGACATGTGGACTTCACCTATGAAGTGTCGCGCTCACTGGCGGCGTGCGAGGGCGCCATCCTCGTGGTCGATGCGTCCCAGGGCGTCCAGGCGCAAACCCTGTCGAATCTCTTCCTGGCGCTCGACGCCGGGCTCGAGGTCATCCCGGTGCTCAACAAGATCGACCTGCCCGGGGCCGAGCCGGAACGGCGCGCCGAGGAGATCATGAACCTCCTCGGTGCGCAGCGAGACGAGATCCTCGCCGTTTCGGCCAAGGACGGCACCGGTGTGCCCGAACTCCTGGAGGCGGTCGTCGCCCGGATTCCCGCGCCCCGGGGCGTCCTGGATGCGCCGTTGCGCGCGCTGATCTTCGATTCGTACTACGACCGGTACCGCGGCGTGATCCCCAGCATCCGCGTCGTCGATGGCCAGCTGCGCCCCGGGATGCAGGTCGCCTTCGGCGCGCACCCGGCCGATGTCTATGACGTCGACGAGGTGGGCGTTCTCGCGCTCGGTCAGCGGCGGACCGAGGTGCTCGAGGCCGGCGAGGTCGGCTATTTCATCGCCAACCTGCGCGACGTGCGGGACGCACGCGTCGGCGACACCGTGCTCGATGCGGCGCACCCGGCCGCCGAACTGCTGCCGGGCTACCGCGAGGTCAAGTCGATGGTGTTTGCCGGCGTTTATCCGACGGACGCGGCCCAGTACGAAGACTTGCGCGATGCGCTGGAGAAGCTCCGGCTCAACGACGCCTCGCTGCAGTACGAGCCCGAGTCGTCGACCGCACTCGGCTTCGGGTTCCGCTGCGGCTTTCTCGGCCTGCTGCACCTCGAGATCGTCCAGGAGCGGCTGGAACGGGAGTTCGCGCTGTCGCTGATCACGACCGTGCCCACGGTGGAGTACCACGTCTACCGCACCGATGGCGAGATGCTGCTGGTGGAGAACCCGAGTTCCCTCCCCGACCCCGCCAACATCACGCGGATCGAAGAACCGTACGTGCGCGCCCGGATCATGGCGCCGGTGGAATACATCGGCGGCATCATGAACCTCGGCCAGGAGCGGCGCGGCGAATATCATGGCATGACCTACCTCGACGCCGCCCGCGTCGAATTCACCTTCGACTTCCCGCTCGGCGAAATCGTGCTGGATTTCCATGACAAGCTCAAGTCGATCTCGCGCGGTTACGCCTCGCTCGACTACGAGCTGGCCGGATTTCGCGAGTCGCCGCTGGTCCGGCTCGACATGCTGATCAACGGCGACCCGATCGACGCCTTCAGCGTGATCATCCACCGTGACAAGGCGTATGAATGGGGTCGCAAGATTGCCGAAAAGCTCAAGGAACTCATTCCGCGCCAGCTGTTCGCCGTCGCGATCCAGGCGGCAATCGGCAACAAGGTGATCGCCCGCGAATCGATCTCGGCGCTCCGCAAGGACGTGCTCGCCAAGTGTTATGGCGGCGACATCACGCGCAAGCGCAAGCTCCTGGAGAAGCAGAAGGAGGGAAAGAAGCGGATGAAGCAGGTCGGCAGCGTCGAAATCCCGCAGGAGGCCTTCCTCGCCGTCCTGCAGGTGGAATAGGCGTTGCAACCGGAGGCCGGCGGCCTGAGGCCTGAGGCCTGGCGCACAAACGGCCACCCGCTCCGGATCGGGTTCGACGCCATTCGGGCGCTGCGCAACACCACCGGCCTCGGCAATTACGCCCGCGGCGTGCTGCGCGCGCTGCATCAATACGCCCGATCGCTCGAGCTGCACCTGTATTCGCCGGCGCCGCCCCGCCCGGAATTCGCTGACTTTCCGCGGGAGATCGACGCCGAGCTGCATCTGCCAACCGGCGACGGTACCAGCGCGGCGCCAGGCCTCGGGCCGCAGGCCTCAGGCCTGCGTCGGTCCATCTGGCGCACCTTCCGCCTGGGCCGCCACGCCGCCCGCGACGGCATCCAGCTCTACCACGGACTGAGCCACGAGATTCCGCGCGACCTCCCCCGCACCGGCATTCCGTCGGTCGCCACGTTTCACGACCTGATCTACGAGCGCGAGCCGCGCCGTTTCCCGCTGTTCGATCGCTGGAGCTACCGCTGGCGTTATCGCTGGAGCGCGGACCACGCGACCATGATCGTCGCGGTGAGCGCCCGGACCCGTGACGACCTCGTCGAGTGCTACCGCCTCGATCCGGCCCGGATCGTTGTGGTACCACCACCGCGCGACGCGGCGTTCGCGGCGTCATTCAGCGATGCCGCCCGAGCCAGCATCCGTGCGAAGTACGGCTTGCCCAGCGAGTTCATGCTCAGCGTCGGCACGCTGGAGCCCCGCAAGAACCATCGGGTACTGGTCGCCGCTGCTGAGCAGCTGACCGGATCGGACGCCGTGCCGCTGGTGCTGGTCGGCCGCAACGGCGGTACCCTCGCCGCGCTCCGCGCGCAGGTCGCAGCACTGCGGCTTGGACGTCGCGTATACATCCTCCCGGACGTATCGGCCAGCGATCTCCCGGCGGTGATGGCGAGCGCCGCGCTCTTCCTCTATCCGTCCCAGATCGAGGGCTTCGGCATGCCGATTGTCGAAGCGCTCAGCGCCGGCGTGCCGGTGATCGCCGCAGGCGGTGGGCACCTCACCCAGGCCGGCGGCCCGGACACGCGCTACGTCCCGGCCGACGACCCGGCTGCGTGGGTCGCTGCGATCAGCGAGATCCTCGGCGATGGCCCTCTCGCCAGCCGGATGCGTCAAACCGGTGCCACCTATGCCCGGCGTTTTGACGGCGACGTCGTGGCGGGGCGGCTCATGGCGGTGTACGAGGCGGTGCTTGGCGGCGACAGAGTGACTGAGTCCACCCGCTCCCCTCTTATTTTGCGATCTCACCGTTCAACCTCCGCTCCCGAGGCCGACGTGGACCGCAGCTCCTGATGCAGTGGGTTATCGGAATCGATGTCGGCGGGACCAATTGCGTCGTGGGCGCGGTGGCCACGGACGGATCGCGCGTGGTCGGCGACCACTCGCAGCCAACCCTCCCGGCGCGCGGCGCCGACGCCGTCATTGCCGACCTGGTGACGATGGCACGCCGCGTCACGGACCACGTGCGCGCGGCCGATCCAACGGCGGAGATCATCGGTGTGGGCGTCGGTGCGCCGGGACCGCTCGACATCACCGCCGGCGTCGTGCTGCTCACGCCGAACCTCGGCTGGACCAACCTGCCGCTCAGGGCGCGGCTCGCCGCCGGGCTCGGCGTCGCCGCCGCGCTCGAGAACGACGCCAACTGCGCCGTCCAGGCCGAGTGCTGGGTCGGCGCGGCGCAGCGGGGCCGCAAGGTCATCGGATTGACGGTCGGCACCGGGATTGGCGGCGGGATCGTGATCGACCAGCAGCTCTATCACGGCGCATCCGACGCGGCCGGCGAGTTCGGCCACATGGTGATCGACATGAACGGACCGGTCTGCGCCTGCGGCAATCGTGGCTGCCTCGAAGCCTTCGCCTCGGGAGTGAACATCGCCCGCCGGGCCCGGGAACTGCTGGCAGCCGGCACACCGAGCGCGCTGCGCGACCTGGTCGCCGGCGACGCCAGCCGGGTCACGGCGGAACTCGTCTATCAGGTCGCCGCAACCGGCGATCCGCTCGCGCAGCAGGTCGCCGAAGACACGGCACGGTATCTTGGGATTGGCGTGGCCAACCTGCTCAACCTCTTCAATCCGGACGTCGTGGTGATTCTTGGTGGTGTGGCCCGAGCTGGTGAACAGTTGGTCGAGCCGCTGCGCCGCGAAGTCGCGCGCCGCGCGTTCCGGCCCGCGGTCGACGCCTGCAGCATCGTGCCGGGAGCGCTACGCGACCTCGCCGGAGTCTATGGGGCCGCCAAGGCGTTCCTCGATCAGCGCCGAGCGGGACTGGTCTGATGCCACGCGTCGGGGTCCTCGGCTCGTTGGTATGGGATGAGATCCACGGCCGCGATCCGCTGGCCCCACCTGCGGAGGAGTGGGGTGGCATCGCGTACGCGCTCTCGGCGATGGATGCAGCCTTGCCGCCCGACTGGGAAATCGTGCCCCTGGTGAAGGTGGGCCGGGACCTCGCCGCGCGGGCGGCGGAGTTCCTGCGCTCACTCGACCGCCTCGCGCCCGGCGCGCGCGGTATCGAAGTGCCGGTCGCCAACAATCGGGTGACGCTGCGCTATCAATCGCACGCGCGCCGGTGTGAGCGGATGTCTGGCGGGGTTCCCGGCTGGACGTGGCCCGAGCTGGGCCCGATGGTCGCCGACCTCGATGCCGTGTACGTCAACTTCATTTCCGGCTTCGAGCTGTCCCTCGGCACGGCCGAAGCGTTGCGGCACGGGTTCGGCGGGCCGCTCTACGCCGATCTCCATTCGCTGTTTCTGGGCATGGGCGCCGACGGCATGCGCGCGCTCCGGCCGCTGCCGAACGCACCAACCTGGTTCTCGTTCTTCGATATCGTTCAGCTGAACGAGGAGGAGATGGGGCAACTGGGTGACGATCCCTTGACCGTCGCAGCCGAAGCGATCGGGAGCGGGGTGTCACTGCTCAACATCACGGTCGGCGCGCGCGGCGTGGTGTATGTGGCGCGGCCCGGGTTTGCGCGGCTGACGGACCGGAGCGGCGTGGTCGGTGCGGCCGGAGCGCTTGACGGTACCATCGAGGCGCAAGATGCTGCGCCTCGATCGGCGCCGCCGCGCGATGATCGACCGTCCGGGATGCTGTTGCACACCGAACGCCTCGCGCCACCCGCGGTCGACGTCAACGATCCGACCGGCTGCGGCGACGTGTTTGGCGCCACCTGTTTCGCGCGCCTGCTCGCCGGCGACACCGTCGCCACCGCACTCGAAGCGGCGAACCAGGCGGCGGCGCGGAACGCCACGTTTCGTGGCGCGAGCGGGCTGGTGCGCCATCTCCGCGGCGGACTGGTGCCCGCATGACGCGCATCGTGCCGGTGCCTCAGCACCTCGACCATCTGTCCCTCGACCAACTCGCCGCCGGCCTCGGACCATGGCCTCCTGACAGCCGGCTGCTGGTCGATGCTCATGCAACAGAATGGTCGTCCCCCGCGGGATTCGTCGCGCTGCTCACCCTCGGCCAGGCGCTGGCCGAGCTGGGAGCGCCGACACCGGAACTGACGCTGCCGGTCACCGAGGGCGTGGCGTCGTACTGGGCAAAGGCCGGCGTGCTCCGCCATGCGGAACAGTTGTTCCAGTTGCACGGCAAGGTTCCCCGGCGCCGAGTGGATGAGACTAGCGACATCCTGCTCCCCCTGACGATCATTCGCAATGCGGCGGATGTCATGGAAATCGTCGGCCGCCTCACGGAACAGGCGACGCAGATTCTCAAGCACGAGCTCGGGCTCGAGTCGAGCGTCGTGGTCGGCTTCGGCCAGTCGTTGTCGGAGGCGTGCCAGAACATCGTCGAGCACGCGGGGACTGCCGGTTGGGTAGCTGTGCATGTCTATGTCTATCGCAAGCGATTGAGCGGCCGGAAGGTCGCGGTGATCGCGGTGAGCGACTGCGGCATCGGGTTTCGCCGCTCGCTGGATGCGACGCAAGGCAAGCGGTTCGGCGACCGCTGGGGCGATGCGCAGGCGATCGAAACGGCGCTGATCCATGGCATCTCGCGCTTCCGGGATCCGGGGCGCGGCCAGGGACTCACGGGCATCAAGCGCTACTTGGCGCGGTGGGAGGGGAAGATTTCGATCCGCAGCGGAACGGCACGGGTCGCCATCGTGCCCGCGTGGGACGACGAACCGCCCCGCATGGAAGGGTTGCCCTGGTTTCCCGGGTCGCAGGTCACCATCGTAATACCGGGGGAGGAGCGTTCCACGTGAGCGCCATCATCCGGCTCGACATCGTGCTCCACGAGACGGTCGCGACGGCCTATTGCGACCTCGTCACGCGGCCAACGGGGGCAGCGGTTCGCCACCGGGTCATCACCGTACTGCGCGGCCTGCCCGACGACAACGCCGAACTCGACTTCTCCGAGGTCGGCTTGATGGATTTTTCGTGCGCCGACGAGGTGGTGGCGAAGCTGCTGGTCGAAACGATCGGCTTGCGGATCCCGCGGTTGCGGCTGCGGGGCGTGCGCGATCACCACGCCGAGGCAATCCAATTTGCACTGGCCCGCTACGACCTGGTGATCGTGGCCGTGCTGGCCGCGTCGCCGGAGCCGATGTTGCTCGGTTCCGCGCCCGAAGACTGGCGCACGGCGTTTCGGGCGCTGACGCGACTGGGTCGCGCTCCGGCGCTGCCGGTCGCCGAGGTGCTCGCGTGGCCCGTCGACCGGACGGTCGACGCGTTGCACGGCCTGGCGAACCACCGCTGCGTGGTTGAGCACCCGGACGCCACGTTCGAGCCGGGAGCGGCGGCGTGACGCGCCGCCACGGCCTGTCCACCACCGCGATTCATGGTCGCCCGCGCCGCGGCGCCGACTGGACCCCCGCCGTCACGCCGATCTACCAGAGCTCGACCTTTCGCAACCCGATGGGCAGCGACGAGGAAGTGCTCTACACCCGTTACGGCAACAATCCCAACCAGGTCGAGTTGGCCCGGAAGTACGCCCTGCTCGAAGGTGCCGAACGCGCCATCTTTGTCGCCAGCGGGATGGCGGCGACCGCACTCGCGCACCTCGCGGTGTTGCGGCCGGGCGACCACCTGATCTCGTCGCTGTGGATTTACGGGGGTACGCGGGTGCTGTTCGACGGCGAATTCATTCGCCATGGCATCGAGATCACCTACGTCGATCCCGACCGGCCGCGGGACTGGCGCAAGGCGGTGCGCAAGAACACCCGCGCCATTTTCGTCGAGGCGCTCACCAACCCGGTCATGCGCGTGGTCAACGTGCCGCTGCTGGCCAAGCTGGCGCAGGAGCACGGCATCGCGCTGCTGGTCGACTCGACATTCGCTTCGCCCATCAACTTTCGCCCGCTCGAGCATGGCGCGGACATCGTCATCACCAGCGCGACCAAGTACCTCAATGGTCACAGTGACGTCATCGCCGGAGCGGTGGCGGGCAGCGGCGCCGTGATCGAGGAAGTCACTCGCCTGATGCGCGTCTGGGGTCCGTCGATCGACCCGCACGCGGCGTGGCTCACCGAGCGCGGGATGAAGACCCTGGCGCTCCGCGTGGAGCGCGCCAACACCAATGCGATGGCGGTGGCCAAATGGGCGAGCACCCGGCCCGAGTTTCTCGCGGTGCACTACCCCGGGCTCCGTAGCCATCCTGATCACGCGCTGGCGGCCCGGTTGCTCGACGGCTACGGCGGACTCGTGGGCCTGATACTCGAGGGCGGCGCGCCGGCGGCGCAGAAGTTCGTCCAGCACCTCAAGGTGATCACCCACGCTCCATCGCTCGCCGGGGTCGAGTCGCTCATCTCCGAGCCGCGACTGACGTCGCACAAGCCACTGACGGCGGAGCAGCGGGCGGGCCAGGGCGTGCCCGACGGGTTCCTGCGATTGTCGTGCGGATGCGAGGATGCCGAGGACCTCATCAACGACTTGGCGGGCGCGCTGCAGTGATCCGGTTCTCGAAGGTCAGCAAACGTTACCCCACCGGAACTGATGCCGCGGTCGACGAAGTCTCCTTCCATATCGGCCGCGGCGAGTTCGTCTTCCTCACCGGCCATTCCGGCGCCGGCAAGACCACGATTCTCAAGCTCATGTTCGCCGAAGAACGGCCCACCAGCGGTGAGGTGCGCGTGTCCGGCTTCGGCATTGGCGGGCTCAGGCGCGAAGAAGTGCCCCGCCTGCGCCGCCGCCTCGGCATCGTGTTCCAGGATTTTCGCCTGCTCGAAGCGCGCACGGCGGCGGAGAACGTGGCGTTCGCCCTCGAAGTGACCGGCGCCCGTGCCGACGGGATTCCCGCCCGGGTGGCGCGGGTGCTCGACCAGGTCGGGCTGGCGATGAAGGCCGAGGCGTTGCCGCGCGAACTGTCCGGCGGCGAGCAGCAGCGGGTCGCCATTGCCCGCGCGTTGGTCAACGATCCGCCGGTGTTGCTGGCCGATGAACCCACGGGCAATCTCGACGAACGGGCCACCCGCGGCGTTTTCCAGCTGCTCTGCGACATCAACACCGCCGGCACGGTCGTCGTGATGGCGACCCACGATCTCGACCTGGTGCGCCACGCGAACAAGCGCACGCTCGAAATGCGCGACGGCCGCGTTGTCTTCGACTCGGCCTCCGACGCGACGGAGTCGTGGTGAACCTGATCACCCGCGAGGCGCTGCTCTCGTTCCGCCGGACGCGCACCCTATCGGCGCTGTCGGTGACGACGATCGCGTTTGCGCTGTTCGTCACGGGCCTCTTTGGCCTCGTGGCACTCAACCTCCGCGGCGCGCTCCGGCAAGTTGCCGAACGGGTGCAGGTGATCGCGTTCATCAAGCGCGAGACGCCAAGCCAGCAGATCACGGCGGCGATGTCGGATATTGCCGTGTTCCCCGAGGTGCTCAGCGTACAGTATGTCTCCGAAACGCAAGCGCTCGAACGGGCACAGCGCGAGTTGACCGAGTTCCAGGACGTGTACAAGGACCTCGAGGTCAACCCGCTCCCGCCGTCCATCGAACTGAGCCTCAAGCCCGAATTCCGGGATGCAAGACATGCCGCAGCGGTGGCCGACCGGCTGCATGGCTTCGAGTTCGTCGATGAGGTGAAGTTCGGTCAGGACTGGGTGCAGCGCCTCGATTCGCTCCGCGATATCGCCGGGCTGGTGGGCCTCGCTATCGGGCTGGCATTCGCGCTGGTCTCCATCGTGATCATCGGCGTCACCATCCGGATCACCGTGCTGCAGCGCGAGCGCGAAATCCACATCATGCGGCTGGTTGGCGCGACGGACTGGTTCGTGCGCGGACCGTTCCTGGTCGAAGGGGCCATCAAGGGTTTCCTGGGCGGCACTGTCGCGCTGCTGCTCTGCGCCAGCGTGTTCGCCGCCTTTCGCGCGCAACGCATCGGCCTGGGCGTGGGACTCAGGTTCTTTTCGCCGGGCGAGGCGTTCCTGCTGCTGCTGTTCGGCGTGCTGCTCGGCTTTGGCGGGTCCCTGGTGAGCGTCAGCCGGCACCTGAGGCACGTGTGAAGAGCGTGAGAGGTGAGAGGTGAGAGGGAAGACCGACCAGCGCGGGGTCCGGCGCGCAGTGACGGCCCTGTTGCTCGCTGCTTCCGTTTCACCTCTCACGTTTCACGTTTCACGCCTTTCCGCTCACGTATCACGCCTCTCCGCGCAGCAGCCCGACCTCGAACAATCGAAGCGCCGCCTCGACGAAATCCGCCAGGAGCGGCTCCAGCTCGAGCGCCAGCAGTTACGCCTGCAGGGCCAGGTGAGCGACGTGGGCGCGGCGCTGCGCAATCTCGAGAAGCAGCGGGACGCGACCAACCAGCTGGTCAATGTGATCGAGGGACAGATCAGCGGCCTGGGCTCCCAGCTCGATCATTCGGCCGCGGAGCTCACGCTGTCGCAGGACAACCTGGCGGACCGCAAGGCCGTGCTGCAGCGCCGTCTCGCCGATATCTACCGGCGCGGCCCGTTGTACACGTTCCAGGTGCTGCTCGCCGCCGAATCGTTCGGCGACCTGTTGACCCGATACAAGTACCTGTTCCTCACCTCACGCCAGGACCGCACGCTGGTAGACGACGTGACGAAGTTGACCAACAACGTCCAGCACGAACGCGACAAGCTGCTCGGCTTTCGGACCGAGCTGGATCAGCGCAAGGAAGAGCGGCAGGCGGAAATCGACCATTACAACAAGCTCGCCGACGACCGGCAGGCCCAGCTCGTGCAGTTGCAGCGCAACGCCCAGCTCACCCGGCAGAAGCTCACCGACGCGGAGAAGGACGAGGCGGCGATCACGAACCTGCTCGTGACGCTCAACAAGAACGAGCGGGCGGCCGCTGCCAACCGCGCGGCGCGGCCGGAAACCGTCAACTCCCCCGCCGTTGGCACGCTGTCCACCTCCGATATCGGCAAGCTGGATTGGCCGGTCGAAGGCGACATCGTGATCAACTTCGGACCCGATACCCTGCCCCAGGCTGAGGGCGGTGGCGTGATCCGGTGGACCGGCATCGGCATCAAGGCACCGGTGGGGACGCCGGTGAAAGCGGTCGCGGCCGGCAAGGTGGTGCGGGTGCAGCGCCTCTCCACCTACGGGCTCGGCGTGGTGGTGCAGCACGGCAACGGCTACTACTCGCTCTATTGGCAGCTGCAGAACACCGCGGTCCGGGAAGGCGAGCAAATCGCGCGCGGCGCGACGGTCGGCACGGTCGGCGGCCAAAACACCGCGAGGGGGCCGCATCTGTACTTCGAGATTCGCGGCGACAACCAGATTGCGCTGGACCCGATTGCGTGGCTGAAAAGCAGGAGATAGACGAGAGACGAGAGACGTCGGTGCGGCTGTCATCTCGAAGGAAGCGAGGGATGACAACCCGTCGGTCTCGTCTCTCGTCCCTCGTCTCTCGTCTCGCCGCGGTTAAGCCGCGCTGCCGATCCGCTCCACGTCCTGCGCCTTCCCGATCATCAGCGCCTGTTCCACCATCGCAAACACGTCCTCCGGCTTGTGGGCAGCCGGGTGCGGATAGGTGGCGATGCCGGCGGTCAGGCGGCAGCGCACGCCGAGATGCAATTCGCCGAGGCCGGCGGGGCCCAGCTTGTCGCGGATGCGGTTGACCGTGCGGCGGGCGCCGTCGGCGTCGGTTTCGGGGAGCAGCAGGAGAAACTCCTCGCCGCCATAACGCGCCACGAAATCCGGCGCCCGCAGTTCGCGCTGCAGCAGCCGGCCGAGATCGGCGAGGACGCGATGGCCGCCGTCGCGGCCGAGCCGCTCGTTGATCAGGCGCATGCCATCGACGTCGAGGAGCACCAGCGCGAAGGTGACATCGTAGCGCCGGGCGCGCTCGAATTCGTCGCGAATGCGCCGGTCGAGCGCGTCGAGTGTGGCGCAGCCGGTGAGCGGATCAACGTGCGCCGCCATCGCCTGACGCCGCGCGATGGCCGCGCGTCGATCGTCGGTTTCGAGCAGCCGCGCGGTCGCGGCGACGGCGAGTTCGGCGAACGAGACGGCCCCGGGCGTCAGCGGCATCTCGCCACGACGCGTCCGCAGCACCACCGTACCGATGGGCCGGCCGAGCGGTGACAGCGGGATCGCGGCGGACGTCTCAAGTTCGAGGGGCTGCGCGACCACGGTGAGACCCGACGCCGTCTCGAACAGCGCCGCCAGCGCCGCGTCGCGGACGAAGACGGTTTCGGCGGCGGCGAGCGACGCGACGGCGTCCGGCCACTTCTCGAGTTCGATGTCGATGTCGCGAACCTTGGGCGCGTCCGTGGCGGCCACCAGCCGGCCGGTGTCGCTGGCCGCCGAGTGCAGCACGCAGCTCACCGAGCGCAGGTCGAGCGCATTCGCCAAGCCCCGCACCAGCGCGTGCAGCATCTCGTCACGGTGCAACTCGGTCGCGACCTCCTGCAGCACCTCGAACAGCTTGAGGTCGCTGCCGCCCGGTCCGTGCAGCGTCATCCGCGGCGCCACCAGGCGAGCCCGCAGGCGGGTGATCAACAGCGGCGCTTCGATCGGCAGCAGGATCGCTTCGTCGGCGCCCGCCTCGGCAGCCCGGATCAGGTCCTCCGGCTCACCCTCGGCAATGAGCACGACCACCTGGGCCCCTGTCGCCCGGGCGGACGTGAAGGCTTCATTCAGCTGGAGCAGATTTCCGGCGAGACTGGTGCAAGTTGCCACGACCAGCGCCGGCCGGCCGGGCAGGTGCTCGATATCGTCGGCCTCCGCCACCTGAAACCCGGCCCGGAGCAGGTCCCGCTCGAGGCCTGCCGGCCGGGCCGCGTGATCGCCAAAGAGCACCATCAAGGGGCGCGTTCCGCGGCTCTTGGAACCGGGTCGGGTCAACAACGATGAGGAATCAGTGGAGCGCACGCCCTCTGCCACGCGACCTCGCCAGCGAAAGACATCCGCCAAGGGGGCGGCCAGCCCGGATCAACTCGGGGCCCATGTGTCCACCGCGGGCGGTCCAGCCACGGCGCCGGCCCGCGGTGCGGCCATTGGAGCGACCGTAATCCAGATCTTTACCAAGACCCCGAATATGTGGCGGGAGCCGGTAGTGACCCCGGAGGTCGCGACCGCCTTCCTGCGCGCCCGCGATGCCCATCCCGTCCAAGCCGTCGTGTCGCATGATTCATACCTGATCAACCTCGCGTCGCCCGACCCAGCCTTGCGGGCCCGGTCCCTGGACGCCTTTGCCGGCGAGCTCCGCCGGTCCGAAGCGCTCGGCCTGGACGCCGTCGTCTCGCACCCCGGGAACTACATCGATGACCGGGACGCGGGGCTGGAACGCAACGCTGGAGCGGTCACCCAAGCGTTGCGGGAAGTCCCCGGCAAGGTGAAGGTGTACTTGGAGATCACCGCCGGGAGCGGGACCGCCTTGGGCCGGAGTTTCGAGGAGCTCCGGACCCTGCGCGACCTGGTGGGCGAGGACGTCCGGCCGAGGGTGGCGTTTTGCGCCGACACCTGCCACCTGTATAGCGCCGGGTACGATCTGGTGCAGGACTTTGACCGTGTTTGGGCAAATTGGGAAAGCGTTATTGGCCTGGAGCTGCTCGGATGTCTCCACCTCAACGACTCCAAGACGCCGTTTGCCTCGCGGCGTGACCGTCACGAGCTCGTCGGTGAGGGCTCGCTCGGGCTCGACCCGTTCCGCCGGCTGATGAACGACCGGCGCTTCGCCGCCATCCCCAAGATTCTGGAAACACCCAAGGGCGACGACGAAGTCACCAATGACCGCCGGATGTTGTCGTTACTTCGCGGCCTGGTGTCGTAATTTGACGCGGCCGGTCAATCCGGGGCATCTTGGCGGGATGCGCCTGCCAATCTTCCTGCTCGCTGCTCTGCCTTGGGCGGCCCCGCTTGGGGCCCAGGCGGCGGTACGGTTGAGCGCTGGTGCGACGTACAGCTCGGCGTTGATCGACGATGGCGTGCTCAGCACCAAGCTGCGACCCGCGATCGCTCCGACGATGGCACTCGGGGTATCCTACCCGACCGGGAAGGGCCCCTACCGGGTGCTAGCCGACGTGACGTACGCCCGGTCGCCGCTCGACGTGATCACCAGCGACAACTCCGGCCACGACCAACTCGCGGCCGTCGCGACGATCACGACGCTGGTATTGGCCGAAGGACCCGTGCGCGGCGCGTTGCGATGGCAGGCCGGTGGCGGCGCCGTGTTCTATCGCCCGACCGAGCGGCAAGGCGTGTTCCAGGACGGCGCCGCCCATCGTTGGGTGATCGCGGGGGGCCTGACCTGGACGCGTGCCCTGACGGCGGCGATGGACCTGCTGGTCACGGCGCGGGTCGACGCGCACAACTTCACGACCGACGTGCTACAGGCCCGCGGCTACGGCGAAGCGCAATCGGTGCAGCGGTTCGGGTTACTCGTCGGCGTGAACCGGCGACTATGATGCGCCGTCTGCTTCCCGCCGTCGGAGTGCTGGTCGCCGCGTGCTCGAATATCGCGTCGCCGGCAGTGAACGACATCTATGAGTATCGGGCTTTCGAGTTCGGCGACACGCTCGCGTTTCACTGGCCGCGCGAACTGCTCCCGGTGCGAATCTGGGTTGCGGCGGACAGCCCGATCAGGCCGTATGTGGTCACCGCGATCTCCCGCTGGCAGGACGCCTTTCTCTACGGCGAGTTTCGCGCGACCCTGGTGGCCGACTCGAGCACCGCCGACGTGATCGTGCGGAACACGCCGTCCGACGTAGGCGGCGTGCTGCTGCGGCGCCCGATCCTGGCGCGTGCGCCCCAGTGCAACGGGGAGACCGATCCGTCCCTCGATCCGTCCAGCAAGACGGTGCAGTTGCCGATGCACCTGTTCATGTACGCGGTGGTGAGCGACGCCGTCCCGGGGATCCCGGCGTGTTACAGCATCACGATGACCCACGAGGTGGGCCACGTGATCGGCATCCTGGCGCACTCGCCGCACAGCGACGACGTGATGTTCGCCAATCCCGAATTCGACGGCATCAGCGACCGTGACCGGCAGACCGCCATTACGCTGTACCACCGGCCGTCGACGGTGACGGTGACCGGCCGGCGCTGAAGACTCGGCAGGCGCGCACGGGCCGGCGAACTATGCGACACCCTGCGCTCCCAACCCGTTTCAATGATCGGCAGTACGCCGTCGCGGCTGCCTGCAATACAACGGAGATGCGATGCCTGCGAAATCGTCACCGCACGTCGCCGCGCCGGCATGGGTGCGGAACCGTCGGCTGGTCGGCTGGGTCGAGAAGATGGCCCGCCTGACCCGTCCGGACCGGATCCACTGGTGCGACGGCTCGCGGCAGGAATACGACCGGCTCTGCGACGAAATGGTCGCGACCGGGATGCTGGTCCGGCTCGATCCCGCCAAGCGCCCGAATTCCTTCCTGGCGTGCTCGGACCCGAACGACGTCGCGAGAGTCGAGGACCGGACCTTCATCTGCAGCCACCGCAAGCAGGACGCCGGCCCGACCAACAACTGGGTCGAGCCCCGCGAGATGCGCGAAACGCTGCACGGGCTGTTCGACGCTTGCATGCGCGGTCGCACCATGTACGTCATCCCGTTTTCGATGGGGCCGATCGGTTCGGCGCTGTCGTACATCGGCGTGGAACTGACCGATTCACCCTATGTCGTGGTGAACATGCAGATCATGACGCGCATGGGGCGCGCGGTGGTCGACGCGCTTGGCGACGCCGACTTCGTCCCGTGCATGCACTCCGTCGGCCAGCCGCTCGCAGCGGGCGCCGAGGACAGCAAGTGGCCGTGCAACAGCGAGCAGAAATACATTGTGCACTTTCCCGAGGACCGCGCAATCTGGTCGTTCGGCTCCGGCTACGGCGGCAACGCGCTGCTGGGGAAGAAGTGCTTCGCGCTGCGCATCGCATCGGTCATGGGGCGGGATGAAGGCTGGATGGCAGAACACACGCTCATCCTCGGCGTGCAGAATCCCGCCGGCGAGAAGACCTACATCGCCGCGGGGTTCCCCAGCGCATGCGGCAAGACCAACCTCGCGATGCTGATCCCGCCCAAGGGATATGACGGCTGGAAGGTGACCACCGTGGGCGACGACATCGCGTGGATCCGCCCGGGACCCGACGGCCGGCTGCAGGCCATCAATCCCGAGGCGGGCTACTTCGGCGTGGCACCCGGTACATCGTATGCCACGAATCCCAACGCGATGGACACGATGGCGAAGAACACCATCTTCACCAACGTAGCGCTCACCGAAGACGGCGACGTCTGGTGGGAAGGCCTCACCAAGGAGCCGCCGGCGAGGCTGACGGACTGGCGCGGCAACCCGTGGACACCCGAGAGCAAGGCCCCGGCCGCGCATCCGAATGCCCGCTTTACCGCACCGGCGTCACAATGCCCGTCGATCGACGCGGCATGGGAGGATCCGGCCGGCGTGCCGATCTCGGCGTTCGTCTATGGCGGCAGGCGTGCCACGACGGTGCCGCTCGTGTATCAGGCCTTCAACTGGAATTATGGCGTCTATCTCGGCGCCACGATCGGTTCCGAGACGACCGCTGCCGCCACCGGCGCCGTGGGGAACGTGCGGCGTGACCCGTTCGCGATGCTGCCGTTCTGTGGCTATCACATGGGCGACTATTTCAATCATTGGCTGCAGATGGGCCGCGGGCTCAGCGACCCACCGCGCATCTTCTGCGTCAACTGGTTCCGCAAGGACGAGCAGGGGAAGTTCATCTGGCCCGGATTCGGCGATAACATGCGGGTGCTCGAATGGATCGTGGGGCGCGTGCGCGGACGGGCGTCCGGAATCGAAAGTCCGATTGGCTGGATGCCGCGCTACGAAGACCTCCGGTGGGAGGGGATCGACTTCCCGAAGGAAACCTTCCTCCGTCTGATGGCCGTCGATCGCGAGCAGTGGAAGGGCGAGTTGCTCGGGCACCGCGAGCTGTTCGAGAAGCTGTACGACCGCCTGCCCCAGGAATTCATGTGGATGCGGGAGCTGATTCTGTCGGCGCTCTGGCGCAGCGACGAGCACTGGCGGCTGGAGCCGGAAACAGCGTGACGCCGTCGACCCGCATGAGCACATCGCGGCAGCCGTGATGCACGTTCTCCGGCGGAGCTCCGATCCATGAGCCGCTTGCCCGCCGGCGAAATCGTTCGCGACCCGCTGTGGGACAACATCCGGCTCGAACCCGCCGCAGCCGCCGCGATGGACACCGCGGCGTTTCAGCGGCTGCGCTACGTGCGCCAGCTCGGGCACGCCTTCCTCGTTTACCCCGGTGCGACGCATACGCGTTTCGAGCACGGGCTCGGCGCGTATCATCTCGCACGCCTCGCACTGGCGAGACTGCAGGAGCGCGGTGACCTCGACGGCGTGGCCGAGACCGCGTGCCTTGCCGTCCGGCTCGCGGCGTTGTTGCACGACATCGGTCACTATCCGTTTTCGCACGCCCTCGAAGAGGCCGGCCTGCCGAACCACGAGGCGCTGGGCGCGCGGCGCCTCCACGAGGGCGCCCTCGGCGAGTTACTGCGGTCGCTCGGCGGGGACCAGTTGATCCACGCAATCGCGGACCTGATTCAGGGGAACAGCACGTCACCGCTGGCCGGACTCGTGTCGGGTTCGCTCGACCTCGACAAGATCGACTATCTCAGCCGCGACGCCCGGATGTGCGGCGTGCCGTATGGCACGGTGGATGTCGACCGGCTGCTGGCGTCACTCACGCTGGTCGAGTTTCCGGACGGGCGACGCGAGGTCGGCGTGCATGAGAAAGGCGTCAGCGCGCTCGAATCGCTCTTGTTCGCCAAGTACCAGATGTACCGCAACGTGTATTGGCACCACGCGGTGCGCGCAGCCACCTGCATGTTCAAGCGCGCCGTCCGGGCCACCGTAGCCGCCGGGACGCTCGAGCTCGCGGAGATTGAAGACGCGACCGATGGGACGATGGATGCATTGCTCATTCAGCGCGATCCCAGCGGGCTGGCACGAGCGCTGCGCGAGCGACGCCTGTACAAGCGGGCGCTCGACCTGCCGGCGAGCGACGTGCCCGACGACCTGCCCGCCGGGTTGTGGACGGACGCCGATCGACTGGAGCGCGTCGAGGATGCGCTCGCGGCGCACCTCGGGGTGGCGCCCGGCGGAGTGCTGATCGACTATCCGGAACGCACGTCGATGCTGCAGGTCGATCTGCCCCTCCGCACGCGAGATGGCAGGACCGAGCGGCTGACCGACGTCGGCCGCACCGGGGAACTCGGCCTGCCGCGCGTGGCGAACGAGCTGTATCAGAGCGCCCGGCGACTGCGGATCTTTACGGTAGAACCGCGGCAACTGAACGCGATTCCTGCGATGCTGTGGGGGTAGAAACGAGAGACGAGAGACGCAAACGAACATCATCCCGAGCGGAGCGAGGGATCGCGCAGTGACGGGCCGATCCCTCAGTCGCTACGCTGCTTCGGGATGACAACCTCTCGTCTCGTCTCTCGTCTCTCGTCGCTCCTCGTTATCCCCGCATCACCGGCATCTCTCCCGTCGGCGGGGCAACCTCCTCGATGCGCACCAGGATGGTGGTCACGTTGTCCAGGCCGCCGCGATGGTTCGCAGCGACGATCAGCGCGTCGACCATGTCCTCCAGGTTCAACCCGGACGTCATGATCTCACGCACGTCTTCGTCGTCGAGCATGCCGGTGAGCCCGTCGGAGGCGAGCAGGAGCAGGTCACCGACGTCGAGCGTTCCGACGTAGATGTCGGGCACGACATCGCTGCTGGAACCGACGCAGCGCGTGATCACGTTGGCGTACGGATGGACGCGGGCTTCCTCGGGCGTCAGCCGTCCCGCATCGACCTGTTCCTGGACGTAGCTGTGGTCCTTGGTCAACTGGGTCAGCACGCCGCCACGCAGCAGGTACGCCCGCGAATCGCCCACCTGGCCGATCAGGTAGCGCCGGGGCAGCAGGTTGAGCACGGTGGCAGTCGTGCCCATGCCGCGCTTGTCGTGTTCGGACAACGTCCGGTGGAAGATCGATTCGTTCGCCGCCCGGATGGCGGCCACGAGCTGCGACATCAGCTCCTCGTCGCTCATCCCCCGCGCCGGCCGGAACTCCTCGGCGATGATCCGCGCGGCCATCTCGCTGGCGACTTCGCCGGCCGCGTGACCACCCATGCCGTCGGCGACGACGAACAGGCCGCGCTCACTCGACATCAGGTACGAGTCCTCATTGCCGGACCGAACCACGCCGACGTCGGTACGCGCAGCGCACGAAAACCGCATTCAGGCCTTCCGGAACAGGAAGAACAGGGCGACGATGATACCGAAGACGACGAGCACGAACAGTGCCGTTGGCCACAACGGCCCGATCTCCCCGGGAATCAGCAGCAGTGGCGAGCGCTCGCCGAGCAGTCGTTCGGGCTTGGAATCCTGCCACTGATCCTCGGGATCGAACACGAATGACACATCGCCGATCCGCACCGCGGACCCTGGCGCAAGCAGCGCTTCGCCGTGCACGACCTCGCCATCTACCGACGAGCCGGCGGGTGATCCCAAGTCGGTGAACGTCCAGACCCCGCCACTGAGTCGCAGCCGCGCATGCTGGGGCGCCACGCCAGGGCCCGCGATCACGACGTCGTTGCCGGCGGCAGCGCCGATGGCGGCGACGGTCTGGCGAACCGGCAGGGTCGCAGTCGGCACACCGGATCGCACGCGGAGAGTGGCCAAGGCGGACCCGGATGCGGCACCCGAGTCCATCCCGGCTCCAGGGCTATGTGGCGGCCAGCGCTCCAGAAGCAGCTCCATGGTCAAGCCGGGTGGGGGACCCGGGCCGCGAAACCTATCCGTCGCCCGCCGCAACGGGCAAGAATCACGCGGATTCGGCGTGGCGCTGATCGCCACGCTGTAGCAGCACCAGCCGCTGATACAGACCCCCGGCCGCCATCAGTTGCCGGTGGGACCCGCTCTCCCGCAACTCGCCGTGGTGGAACACCATGATGCGGTCGGCATCCAGCACGGTGCCGAGGCGGTGGGCCACGATCAGGGCCGTGCGTCCGCCGCGCAGCTGCGCCAGCGCCGATTGAATGCGGCCCTCGGTTTCGGGGTCGACGGCGCTGGTGGCTTCGTCGAGCAGGAGGATGGGAGGGTTGCCGGCAAGGGCGCGCGCGAACGACAGCAACTGGCGCTCGCCCACGGAGAGCGACCGACCCCGCTCGGCCACGCTGTGGGCCAGGCCACCGGGAAGCCGGTGGACCAACGCCGCAGCACCCACCGCACCCAGCGCATGTTCGAGCGCGCCGTCGTCCAGCTCGCGGTCGAGCCGCAGGTTGCGGGCGAGCGAATCGCGAAAGAGAAACAGGTCCTGCGGCACAAAGCCGATGGCGCGACGCAACGATGCGGTGCTCACTTCACTCAGGTCGACACCGTCGACCAGGATGCGGCCGCGCGTCGGGGCGTAGAATCGCAGCAGGAGCGCCAGCACGGTGCTCTTCCCCGCACCGGTGTGGCCGACGAGCGCCACCGTTTCGCCGGGGCGAACGCGGAACGAGACACCCCGCAGCGCCCACGGGGCGTCGTCGGCATAGCGGAACCAGACGTCGTCGAACTCTACGGCGCCAGTGACCGGTGTGGGCAACGGCCGCGGTGCCGTCGGCTCGGCGATCTCCACCGGTGTATCGAGCAGGCGGAAGATCCGTTCACCACTCGCCATGGCACTCTGCAGCAGGTTGAACTTCTCCGACAGGTCCTGCAGCGGCTGGAAAAAGCGCCGCACGAGCTGGATGAACGCCGCGAGGACGCCGACCGTGAGTCCGAATCCCGCCGCGCGAAACCCGGCATACCAGAGAATCAACGCGATCGATGCCGAAGTGAGGAACTCGACCACCGGGAAGAAGAGCGCGTACAGCGTGATCGACCGCAGGTTCGCGCCGAGATACTGCCGGTTCACGGCACCGAACGCAGCGGTACTCGCCGCCTGCCGGTTGAACAGCTGGACGACGCGAACGCCGGACAGTTGCTCCTGCAGGTACGAGTTCAGCCGCGCGACCGCGGTGCGGATATCGCGAAACGCGTCGCGCATCGACCGCCGGAAGAACGCCACCACGCCCGCCATGAACGGCAGCACCGCAAATCCGACGAGGGCGAGGCGCCAGTTGATGACCAGCATCATGGTGCTGATCGCGATGAGCGTCGCGATGTCGCCGATCACCGTCACGACGCCGGACGAGAACAGCTCGTTCAGCGTCTCGACGTCGGAGGTGAGCCGGGTGACCAGCCGGCCGACCGGCTGGCGGTCGAAGTACGGAACGCTGAGGCGCTGCAGGTGCGCGAACAACTGCCGGCGAAGATCGGACATGACTCGCTGGCCGACCCAGGTCGTCAGCACGGTCTGCGCATATTCGCCAAAGAAACTGAGCAACAGCGTGCCGGCGTAGACCGCGCCGAGGGTCGTGAGCATGGCGATGTCGCGCGCCGGAAGGGCGATATCCAGCGCCCGTCGCGTCAGGGTCGGCCCCACAAGCGCCAATCCGGCCTCGATCAGCAGCAGGATCACCGCGACCGAGAGGGCGCCGGCGTACGGGCGCGCGTATCGCAACAGGCGCCAGCCCAGTTCCGGGTCGCGCCCGGACACCCCATCGTCCGCGGCAATCCCGCCCGTCACAGGTCAGGCACCTCGATCGCCTTCAGCCCGCGCCGCACCCAGACCGAGAACACGACGAACCCGGCACCGATGGTGAACCAGGTGAGCATGCACCGCCACACGAGGATGTAGATCGGCGTGAGTTCGCGCGGCAGGTACGGTGCCATCACCGCAAGCGACAGCGCCTCGGCGAACCCCGATCCGCCTGGCGTTGGTGCAAAGTAGAGCGCCGACGTGATGAAGGTCTGCAGCAGCAGGATGTCGAAGAACTGCGCGTGGATGCCGATGGCGCGCAGGGCGACGTAGCCGGCAAACAACTTGTTGGCGTGACTCGGCCCCGAGAGGAGCACCGCCCAGAACAATGCCAGCCAGCCGCGGGGTGAGTTGAATACCCTCATGCTGTCGTGGGCCTGGTCGATACCGGCTCGCAGCGCGTCGAGGCGCGCGGCGACGCGCCGGCTTCGCCGGCCGAGCGCCGTGGCGAGCCAGTGCACGGCCGCAGACACCAGCTTCGGCGCGAGCATCACCAACAGGAGCAGGCCGCCGAGCACGGCGAACGCCAGATTGCTCCACTTGAACAGGTCAAGGAGATTGAGGCCGAGCAGGTCGCCGTACTTGGCAAGCGACTCGCCGGCGCCAAGGAAGAGCGCGACCCGGCCGGCAATGGCGAAGAACGCGACCGTGGCGATGAATGACATCAGCGTCGTCGTCATCGCCTTCGGGACGGGCAGGCCGACGCGCTTCATCGCGTACACCATGATCGGTGACGCGCCGGCCTGGCCGGGCGTCACGTAGGAGCCCCAGGCGCCCATCCCGCCGGCGATGATCATGCCCCTGAGCGGTGGCCGCGGATGAACTTCCCGCGCCAGCACCCAGAGGCGGAGGCCGCCACCAAACCAGTCCAGCGACGCCAGGCCCACGCCAACCACCACCCAGCGCCATCGCAAGCGCGACAGCGACGCGATGAAGCCATGCGTGTCGTGCCCGTAGAGCAGCACAGCCGCGTAGGCGACCAGCGAAATCAGGACGAAGAGCGCGAAGCCTTGGCGCAGCCGCGCAGGCGTGAGCAAGCCGGGCATCGGCGCCAAACGTACAGCAAAACGAGAGACGAGAGAAGAGAGACGAGAGATTTCTCTCTTCGCTCGTCTCTCCCTTTTACGTTTCACGCGTGAAGCCAGATCTCCGCTCCGTCATTCGCGTCGTCAATGCCCGCCAGAACAACCTCGCCGGCATCACCGTGGAAATCCCGCGCCGCGCGATCACGGTGGTCACCGGACCGTCGGGGAGTGGCAAGAGTTCGCTGGCGTTCGACACGCTGTACGCCGAGGGACAGCGGCGCTACATCGAATCGTTGTCGACGTATGCCAAGCAGTTTCTCGAGCGGATGCCGAAACCGCTAGTCGACCGCCTCGAGGGCATCGCGCCCGCGGTCGCCATCGAGCAGCAACCGCCGGTGATGTCGTCGCGCTCGACCGTGGGGACGGCAACCGAGATCTACGACCACCTGCGCCTGCTGTGGGCCAGGATCGGTGAGCCGTTCTGCATCAATTGCGGCGGACCGGTCCACCGCGACACGCCGCAATCGTCCGCCGACACCGTCACCGCCGGCAGCGCGGGCCGCGTGCAGATCGCCTTCCCACTCCCCGCGACCGCCCGCGTCACGCATGTGAGCACGGTGGACAATCTTCGCGCGCTGGGATTCGTGCGCCTGCAGGTCGACGGCATCCCGTATCATCTCGACGAACTGCCGGCTGCCGTCGACCTCGTTGCTGCGAGCGAGGTGCTGGTGATCGTCGACCGTCTCACCGCCGACGCCGACCAGGCTGGCCGGCTCGCGGAAGCGATCGCCACCGCGTTCGACGAGGGCGAGGGCATCGCGCTCGCGCTCCGCGACGACGCCCGCGTGCGGTTCACCGAGTTTCCGGCGTGCAGCGTATGTGACACGCCGGGGGCCGCAGTGACGCCGGCGCTGTTCTCGTTCAACAACCCGCGCGGGGCGTGCCCGGTGTGCAACGGTTTCGGCGCAACCCTGGAGTACGACCTGTCATTGATCGTCCCGGATCCGGATCGATCGATGAGCGACGGGGCGATCGATCCGTGGACCAAGCCGCGCTATGAGGCCCGGCGCCGCCTGCTCGCCGCCACTGCGCGCCGGCTCGGCGCCGATCCGGACGCCCCGTGGCGGACACTGCCGGATACTGTGCGGGAGGTGCTCCTGCGCGGAAGCACCGGACGCTACACCGGCATCTTCCCGTTTCTCGCGGACCTGGAGCGGAAACGATACAAGCAGTACATCCGCGTGTTCCTGCGACAGTACCAGCTGGCGCATGAGTGCCGTGCGTGCCATGGCGCCCGCCTGCAACCGGCGGCGTTGGCGATTCGCATCGCGGGCCAGTCGATCGCCGATGTCGCGTCGTATACCATCGACGGGCTGGCCGAATGGCTGGCAGGCCTGCAGTTGAGCGGGTCGGCGCGTCAGCTGGCCGACCTCATCCTCAACGAAACCGGTGCGCGGGTCGACTACCTGCGCGACGTGGGGCTCGGCTACCTCACACTGAACCGCCAGACCCGCACGTTGTCGGGCGGCGAAGCACAGCGCATCGCACTGGCGAACGCGCTGGGCTCGCGGCTGATGGATGCGCTGTACGTGCTCGACGAACCGTCGATCGGGCTGCATCCGCGCGACACCGACCGGCTCCTCACCTTGCTGCGGCGGCTGCGAGACCTTGGCAACACGCTGGTGGTCGTGGAGCACGACCTGAGCGCCATCCGCGGCGCCGACTGGATGATCGAGCTGGGCCCCGGGGCCGGCGAGCATGGCGGCCGGCTGGTCTATGCCGGCGAGGTCGCCGCGGCGCACGGCACGCTCACGGCGGATTACCTCGCCGGCAACAAGCGCATCGGCATTCCATCGCTGCGCCGGCCGGTGAGCGGGCCGCACCTGTCGATCCGCGGCGGCCGGCTCCATAACCTCGCCGGCGTCGACATCGACATTCCGCTGGGCGCGCTGACGGTGGTCACCGGCGTGTCGGGATCGGGCAAGAGTACGCTGGTCTACGACATCCTCTATCGACAACTCGAGCGCCGCCTCCAGGGCGAGCACTCGGCCAAGACGCATCTGGGCGAGAGCATCGGCGACGTCGCGTCACTGGAAGGGTGGCAGACACTGAGCGACGTGGTGCTGGTGGACCAGACACCGATCGGCCGCACGCCACGCTCCAACCCGGTGACGTACATCAAGGCGTACGACGACATTCGCGAGCTGTTCGCCAGGCACCCGCTTTCGCGCCAGCGCAAGTACACGCCGGCGACGTTCTCCTTCAACGTGGCCGGCGGGCGCTGCGACGCCTGTGAGGGCGCCGGCCAGGTGAAAGTGGAGATGGTGTTCCTCGCCGACGTGTTCGTACCGTGCGAGGTCTGCGGGGGAACGCGCTTCAAGCGCGAAGTGCTCGACGTGCGGATTCAGGGCTTCAGTATCCACGCCGTGCTGCAATGGAGCGTGGACGAGGCGATCCGGCGGTTCCGCCACCAGGCAAAGCTGGGATCAGCGCTGTGGCAACTGCAGCAGGTCGGCCTCGGCTATCTGCGCCTGGGACAGCCGGCGACGACACTCTCCGGCGGCGAGGCCCAGCGCCTCAAGATCGCCCGCGAGCTGCTCGCCGCGCAGCGGCGTGGCGGCCACAAACTGTACCTCCTCGACGAGCCCACGACCGGGCTCCACATCGACGACGTCCGCGTCCTGATCGGCGTGCTCGACAAGCTGGTCGACGCCGGACACACCGTGGTGGTGATCGAACACCACATGGACGTAGTGAAGCGCGCCGACTGGGTGATCGACATGGGGCCGGAGGCCGGACCGAACGGCGGGGAGATCGTCGCCATGGGGAGGCCGGAGGATGTGGCAAGGGTCGAGCGGTCGCATACCGCGCGCTACCTGCGCGCTGCGTTGGCCGAGACGTGAGACGTGCGACGTCTCACGTCTGGCTCTCCTCCCGCAACAGTCGCCATACCTCGGCAACATGTCGCCGCTCGGTGCGGAAGCTCCCGATTGCGACCCGGATCGCGTACTTGCCTCCGAGCGTCGTGTGGGTGAGGTGCACGGTGCCGGTTGCGTTCACCCGGGCCATCAGCGCGGCGTTGTGCCTGGCGAGTGCGGTCTCATCGCCCTGCAGTGCGGGCGGTACGTGACGGAGGCAAACCAGTGCCAGGGGGGCCGGCGCCAGCCGTTCGAAGCCGGGTTCCGCGTCGACCCAGGCAGCCAGCTCGTGTCCGAGCGCCACGTGCGTACGAATCATCGACCGGATCGCGGCAGCGCCGTAGCTGCGCAGCACGAACCAGAGCTTGAGTGCGCGAAAGCGGCGGCCCATTGGGACGCCCCAGTCACGGAAGTTGACGACGGTGGTGTCGTGGTCATGGCGCGTGCGCAGGTATTCCGGTGCGATGCTGAACGTATGCAGCAGCGCGTCGACGTCGCGGACGAAATAGGCCGAGCAATCGAAGTTGGTCAACAGCCACTTGTGCGGATTGGTGACCATCGAATCGGAGAGTTCGACGCCGTCAAGGAGCGGGCGAAGCTCGGGCACGATGGCGGCCGAGCCGCCGAAGGCCGCATCGACGTGAAACCACACCTTATGATCGCGCGCAATCTGGCCGATCGCGCGCAGCGGGTCGCAGGCGGTCGAAGACGTGGTGCCCATGGTCGCGACGATGATGCCGGGCACCAGGCCCTGCCGCGCGTCGTCGGCCAGCATCGTGGCGAGCGCGCCGGGCTGCATCGCGAATTCGCCATCGACCGGCACCACGCGTTGGCGCTCGACCGGAATATCCGCCAGCCGCGCCGCCTTGGCGACCGAGGAATGCGCCTCACTCGACCAGTAGGCCACCAGCCGTTCGTGATCGACGCCAACCCGGTCCCTGGCGGTCAGAAAGGCGACCAGGGTGGCCGACGACGCGGAGTCCTGGATCACGCCGGTGAACTGCTCGGGGAGCGACAGGAGCTGGCGATACCACGACATCACGGTCTGCTCCAGCTCCGTCGCGGCAGGCGATGTCTCCCAGCTCATGCACTGCGCGCCAAGCCCGGCCGAGAGCAATTCACCGAGGACCGAGGGTGGCGAGCTGTTCGAAGGGAAATAGGCGAACCAGCCCGGATGACCCCAGTGCGTCATTGCAGGGGCGATCTGCTCGCGGAAGTCACGCAGGATGGTGTCGAACGACTCGGGCGCGTCGGGTGCCACAGCGGGAAGACGCGCCCGCACACTGCCGGGCTCGACGGCAGGGACGACGCGGCGCGATTCGATGTCGCGGTAGTAATCGGCCAGCCAGTCGATGATCTGGTGACCGTAGCGGCGGAACTCTTCGGGGTTCGTCTACTTCTCTTCCTTGAACCCCGTGTGCCGCTTGAGCGTGGGATCGTACTTGCGGATCTCCATGCGCTCAGGGTGCGTCTTCGGGTTCTTGGTCGTCACGTAGACGTAGGCGCTCTCGCTGCTGCGGAGCTTGACCTGTACGCGTCCCTTCTTGGCCATGATCGAGAATCTCCGCGGTTACCAGGAAGCCTTGCGCACGCCAGGTATGTTGCCCTGGAGGGCCATTTCGCGGAACGCGATGCGAGACAGTCCGAAGCGCCGCACGTACCCGCGCGAACGGCCGGTCAGCTGGCAGCGATTGCGGACGCGTACCGGCGACGAGTTGCGGGGCATCGCCTGCAACTTGCGGGTGGCGTTGTCCTTTTGCGCGGCGGTGACGGACTCGCTGCGAATGATCGCCTTGAGCTTCTTGCGCTGGTCGGCGTACTTCGCGGTGAGCTTGATGCGCTTGAGGTTGCGCTGGATCGAGCTGGTCTTGGCCATCGACGAAAATTCCATGCTAGGGGGTCAGGAGAATACAGCCTTGCAAAATGGGGGTGGAGGCGGGATTTGGGTAGGGGCGGTTGGCGTCTTGCGCGTGGATCGGCGCGTACTGGGGGTGCAGCCGTACTTTGGGAACCCGCCCGGGAGACACCGCTGCCCAGCCGCCGCGCTCGATTGACCAGTGCCCTGCTCCTCTCGGCCTTCGCCTTGAACGGGTGCGGACCCAACTGGCAGCCGGTCAGCGTTGCGGAGCCGCGCACTCTTGACGAGGGCACTATTCTCGAATTTCATGCCAAGGATCAGCTCGTCCGACTCCACGGAGTGAAATTCGACCGCGATTCCCTGAGCGGTATTCCTTGGCTCGACCATTTGAGTTGCGACACGTGCCGGGTGCGCTTCGCGCTCGCGGATGTTTCGCAGCCCCGCACAGGAAATCCCGGTGCCGGAGCCTGGAATATCGTGATACCTATTGTGACCGTGCTCGGGTTCGGAATGCTCCTAACCGCACTCTACTGCGGTGGCGGGCGCTGCGACTGAGTCCGCGCAGTGGGAATTGGCCAACAGCCAAGAGCCAGCCCCTACCGACGGATCGCTCCGGTCACCTGGTCATACCGCACCACAAACTGGTCGGCATCGCCCAGGCTCTGGCGCTGGACGGCGCTTGTTCCCGGATCGAAATCCACGAGACCGAAGAACCGGCCCACCGCCCAGATGGTTCCGTCGCCAGCCAGTGAGAGCCCGCCCGTAATGGCGACGTTGGCATCGCCGGCGATGACGGCGTCGAGGGGATCGACCCAGCGCAGGTCGCCCGTCGGGGTGAGCGACAGCACGTAGGCATCGGCGGCGCCGGCGGAGGCCAGCGCGTTGACGACGTGCGTGCCAGTGCCGGGATCGAAGTCGACCGATCCCTGGAACGAGCCGCCCAGGTAGAAATTGCCGGCGACGTCGCGCGTAAACGTGGAAACACCCTCGGTGCCAATCCCGCCAAACGTCCGGGCGAAGGTGCCCCAACCGCCGGTGCCGTCGTAATTCACGATGAAGACATCCGCGTCGCCGTGGCTCACGAGGAGTTGCCCTCCCGCGCCTGGCCCGACGCTGGCGGTGCCGGTGAACGTGCCGGCAGCATACGTGACGCCGCCCGCGTCGACGACGATGCCGCCGGTGTTGATGGCGTCGTCGCCGGCGCCGCCACCGCGAATCGCCCATTCGAGGCCCAGCGTGGGCGCCAGGCGGGCCAGGAAGTAGTCGGTTCCACCCGCGCTCAGCAGCAATTGTGGCGCGAGCGTCGATCCGAATGTCGCCGTGACGCTGAATGTCCCGGCGACCACCACGTCGTCGTCGGTCCGAAGCGCGATCGCGTTGCCGGCGTCGTCACCGACGCCGCCGAACTGCGTTACGCTGATGAAGGTGCCGTCGGAGCCATAACGTGCCACGAAGCCGTCGGTGCCGCCGCGCGACACCAGCAGTGCGGTACCGGGACCCGGGTCGAAATCCACCGTCTCCGAGAACGAGCCGGTGACCAGCACGTCGCCGTTGGTATCGATCGCGAGATCGTGACCTTCATCGGTACCGGTCCCGCCGACGCCAATCGCCCAGTCGCAGGTTCCGACGGCGCTGATGCGCATCAGCAGGATGTCGTGCCCGCCAGCGTTCGGGAGCACATGGCCGCTGCAGAGCGCGCCGGCCGTGACAAAACCGGTGACGTAGATACCGCCGTCCGGAGCCAGCTTCACGTTGAACGGAACGTCCGTGTCCGTTCCGCCGATGACGAAAACCCAGAGGAATGATCCGTCCGCCGCGTATTTGGTGAGCGCGATGTCGTATGGTCCGACCGCAGTGCGCGCGACGGCGCCGGCGCCGGCATCGAAATCGACGGTCCCGGCGAAATAGCTCACGACGTAACCGTTGCCGGCGGCGTCGGTCGCGACCGCGCGGGCGAAATCCGGTCCGACCGACCCGATGCGCAATGGCAGCAACGGACCGGCGGGCGGCGGGGGCGGCGGCGTGACGAAATCGGATTCGAACGGAGCGCGGCAAGCCGCGACCGCCAACAGGAGCGGGAAGAGCGAGCCGCAGCGCGGCAGGTACCCAGGCATGGACATTGTTGAATAGTATCGGAACGCGCCTTCGGTGCGAGCACCTGCGCCTGGCGGGGCATACCGTGGCAACTCCCGAGGAGGGACTCGAACCCGCCAGCGGAGCCTGGATGGCCCGGAACGCCCGCCATGTGCTTCGACCCGCCGCTGGCCGGTAGCCAGGAGCCCGAACGGCCGGCAGTAGCGAGCGGCAGAGGCGCCCGCGAAGGCGCGGGGCCGCAGTACGTCCTGCCGCTCCGGCGACACGGCGAGCATCTTTGGGCGACCAAATGAATCAACCGATGGCACCGGCTCAACTTCCCAGGTGGGTTCGCCGTCCGTGGGCATGGCTCGCCCTCGGTCTCGTCATCATCTATGTCCGTGGACTCTGCATCGACGTCATGGACGTGGATGCGTCCCAGTACGCCTCCATCTCGATGGAAATGCTGCAGCACGGGCACTGGCTCCAGTTGCAGCATCACTCCGCTGATTATCTCGACAAGCCGCCGCTCCTGTTCTGGACCTCGGCGCTGTCGTTTGCCGTGTTCGGCCTGCACAACTGGAGCTACAAACTCCCATCGCTGTTAGCCGCCATCGCCGCGGTGTACGCAGTGTATCGATTCTCCCTCCTCTTCTACGCCCGCGCCACCGCACGTAACGCCGCGTTCATCCTGGCCTCCTGTATTGGCCTGATCCTGATCTGCAATGACGTGCGCACCGACACCCTGCTGCTGGGGATGACGACGGGTGCGATGTGGCAGCTGGCGGCGTATCTCCAGCCGGCGCGTCACGCCGATGGCGATCCCGGCGCGACCGCGAATGATCGTGCCGGTGGGAGGGCCAGAACCGGGCATCTGGTGCTTGCCGCGGTCTTCATTGGCCTCGCCATGGTCGCCAAAGGCCCGATCGGATTGGTCGCGCCAGGGTTCGCCGTCGGGGTCCACCTGGCGTTGCACCGCGATTGGCGACGGCTGTTTCAGTGGCAGTGGCTGCTCGGCGGCGCCGTCGTGGCAGTTGTGCTGCTGCCGATGTGCTGGGGACTGTATCAGCAGTTCGATCTGCAGCCGAACACCCTGATCAATGGCCAGACCGGCGTGTCCGGGCTGAAGTTCTTTTTCTGGGACCAGAGTTTCGGCCGCATCACCGGAGCGAGTCCGTTCCGAAACGGCGCATCGCCGTTCTACTTCCTGCACGTGTATCTATGGGCATTTCTGCCGTGGTCGCTGCTCTTGATCGGCGCACTGTGGCAACGCATCAGTGCTGTCGTTCGCCAGCGGTTCCGCCTGCCCAGGGGCGACGAGGCATACTCGCTGGGTGGCTTCGTATTGACCTTCATCGCGCTGTCATTGTCGCGCTACAAGCTGCCGCACTACATCTTCCTGACGCTGCCCTGGGCCGCCATCCTCACGGCACGCTGGCTCGCCACGCCGGCCGCACTTGGACGGGCGTGGTGGCGGGGGCAGTACGTGGTGTTTGTCGGTCTGAGCCTGGTCCTCCTCTGGCTGCTGCGCGGCGTGTTTCCGACCGGCAATGTTCTCCTCTGGGCCGTCGTGCTCGCCATCTTCGGCTCGCTCCTGGTGATCTGCTGGCACCAACCATTTCCGCCAGCCACCGAACGCCTGGTGCAGCGCAGCGTGCTCGCTGCCGTGGGTACGGCGTTCGTGCTGAACTTTCATTTCTACCCCAATCTGCTGCCCTATCAGAGCACCGCAGTGGTGCCGCGCTTCGCGCGCACCGCCCATATCGCGTCCAACCGGCTCGCCAGCTACAATCGTGAAGGCGACGCCATGGATTTCTACGCCGGGCAGGTGGTTCCCGTCATCCCGACCGCCGCAGCGGTTCGCCAGCGAGCGGTGGCCAGTGGTGACTACTGGCTTTATACCGATGTTCCCGGCCGAGCCCGGCTCGACAGCGCTGGCGTGGCGTACACGGAGACCGGCGCATTTCAGCATTTCGAGGTCGCCCTGCTCACGGGGACATTCCTCAATGCAAGCACGCGTTCCAAGGCGCTGCAACCGGTGTATCTGCTCAGGATTCTGTCGCAACAACCGTCGGCGGGATCACGACCTCGATGACGCCGGGGGGGGCGAGCGCATGTGCCTCGGCAGACCGCAGGTCGATGTGCGTTCGCGACGGCGGGTCAGTCGAGAGTATGAGCGGGAGACGGTGCGGTTGGTGATGACCGGCGAAGGCAGCTACCCACCACAACGCTATTGCGGTACTGCAGCTCCCGAGGAGGGACTCGAACCCCCGACCCGCTGATTAACAGTCAGCTGCTCTACCGACTGAGCTACTCGGGAATGCATTGCTACGCCAAGCGCGCGCGGCGCGTCAAAGTAGTTATCCTGACTCGGTAGGGGCAAGAATGACGTCCAACGCCGGACCGCCCATGCCTGCCTCGCTGCAAGCATTGCTGTCCAGCCCGGGACCGCCGGTCACCGGCTCCAACCATAGCGGCAAAACCCAACGAAAAACGCACGAAAAGCACCAAAATGAGCACATGCTCACATTTTGAATACAGACGTGAGCAAACACTCTTCCACTTGAGCATTCAGGTCAGCCATTGTGGCGCATGATCGCCATCTGGATTGACGTAAATCATTGTGGAAAAAAGGGTTACAGGCTTTCGTTGACTACTCATTCCGGTCCTGGTCAACTATCTTTATTGCATGAGTATGTACCCATTCGTCGGCCACCACATGGTTCGCCAGCAGCTGTCCGCTGCCATTGGCGCCGACCGGCTGCCGCAGGTGCTGCTGGTGACGGGACCGCGCGGGGTCGGCAAGCAACGACTGGGACTCTGGCTCGCCCAAGTGCTGCTCTGCACCGGTCCGGAACCCAGGCCGTGCGGCGCCTGTAAGGGTTGCGCCCGGGTGCTCGGCCTCACCCATCCTGATCTCCACTGGTTCGTTCCGGTGCCCCGGCCGAAACCTGGCGATGCAGACAAGCAGGTCGACGAAGTCGCCGAATTGCTCGAAGCGGTGATGGCTGAACGCAGGCAAACGCCGCTGTGGAGCGCTCCCGACGGAATGCTGGCGCACGGCGTCAGCTCGGCACGCCTGCTGCAGCGGCAGGCCAGCCTGACACCCGTCGAAGGCGGCTGGCGGGTGTTCATCATCGGCCACGCCGAACGGCTGGTGGCTCAGGAGTCGAGTCCCGAGGCGGCCAATGCGCTGCTCAAGCTGCTCGAGGAACCGCCTCGCCGGTCACTCTTCGTGCTGACCACGGCCGAGCCCGGGCTGGTCCTGCCGACCATCCGGTCCCGGGCGACACCGGTGCGGTTAGGTCGCCTGCAGGCCCGGGAGGTGCTGGAGTTCCTCGCGGTCGCCAAGCCGGAACTCGCCACCGACCGGGTCGTCGCACAGGCCAATGGATCGATCGGCGCCGTGCTGGGCTCTGCCGCCGAACTCCGGGCCAAGGCCGATGCCGCCGCTGACACCTTCCTCGATGCGGTGAGCGAAGGGCCGGTTCGGGCGATGGAACGGGTACTCCGGCAGGCGCCCTGGCAAGCCCGGGGCGAGTTCACCACCCTGCTCGACGCGGTAGCTGAACGGCTGGCGATGCGCGCCCAACGTGCGCTCGGGCCCGGAGGCCGCGTCTCCTCGGTGAACGTGGCAGGGATACTGTCCGGGGTGGACCGGGTGCTTCAGGCCCGGGAGCGGGCGCAGGGCAACGTGAACCCGCAGCTCCTGCTGGCCGTTCTAGCAGACGAACTGTCGGCGCTGGAGGCGGGGTGAGTCTAAGCCACGTCGACAGCGCCGGCCGGGCGCGGATGGTGGACGTGGGCGACAAGCCGGTCACCGCGCGGCGGGCGGTGGCGGAGGGGCGCGTGTTGATGTCCGCCGATGCGTTCGATCAGGTGCGGGCATCGGCCGTGGTCAAGGGTGATGTTCTCGCGGCCGCCGAGATTGCCGGCGTGATGGCGGCCAAGCGGGCCGGGGAGCTGATACCGCTCTGCCATCCGCTCGCGCTGGATCAGGTCCAGGTGGAACTGGAACTCGTGGACGACTGGCCGGGCGTGCGGGTGACTGCGACGGTGGCGGCGACCGCCCGGACCGGCGTTGAAATGGAAGCGCTCACCGCCGTTGGCGTGGCGTGCCTGACGGTGTACGACATGGTGAAGGCAGTGGATCGCAACATGCGCATCACGGCGATCCGGTTGCTGGAGAAGAGCGGGGGCGCGCGCGGCGATTGGCGAGCCCCGAATCCACAGATAGCGGAGGAGACAGCATGAGACGATTGTTCGCGCAACTCATCGTGCTCGGTGTCGGAGCGGTCGCGCTGGTCGGGCTCGGTGGCGTGTCGACGTTGCTCGACCACCGGCGTCCCGATGCTGCCATCACGACCGATTCCACGACGCTCGCCAGCGTGCGGGCGGAACTGGCCGATACGCGGCACGAGCTGGAGCGGGCGCACCAGATCCTCGAGTTCGCCAGCCGATATTCGATTCCAGCCGACCTGTCGACGCAGATTTATGACATCGCCATTGCGGAAGGCATCCCTGCGGCGGTGGGCTTTCAACTGGTGAGGGTGGAGAGTGGCTTTCAGAACACCGCGCAAAGCAGCGCGGCGGCGATCGGCCTGACGCAACTGCGGCTGGTGACCGCACGGGCGTATGACGCCACCGTCGATCCCAGTGACCTGATGAATGCGGATGTCAACCTGCGACTCGGATTCCGCTACCTGAAGGACCTGTTGGCGCGGTTCGACCATGATCTGCCGCTGGCGCTTGAAGCGTACAACAAGGGTCCGACCTTCGTTTCCGCCGAGCAGGAACTCGGGAGGGACGTCGAAGGGCGCTACTCCAAGGCAGTGATGCGCGGGGTGCACAAGCGGGGGTAGGAGCTTTCTCCTATCGGTCGGTTCCTCCGCCGGCTGGCGCCTGCGTTCGCACCGCCGTGGCGCCGGAGACGTGCACTGGCGCCCGCGGCGGTGCCGACCGGGATCGGTGCGGGTGACGGGCGACCACGTTGACAGTGTGACGCACCGTCAACCGTCGTCCGGCGCCAAGCCGCGCGTTCACACCCAGGTGATTCTCGCTCCGCAACGTCGCGACCGACACGCCTGCGCGCCGGGCGACGGCGGTGATTCCTTCACCGGCTCGTACCACGTACGTCCGCGTGACCGTGCGCGTCATCCGCGTCGGCTCAGGCTCCCGCAGGAACGAAGCCGGGATCGTCGTGGATACCGGGATGTAGAGTGTCGTCCCGGGCGCGAGCGCCTTGCCGCGCGCGGCACGGTTGGCGTCCCGGATCAGGTCCGCCGAGGCGCCGTAGCGCCGGGCAAGCGCGACCACGGTCTCGCCGCGCTGCACTTGGTGCGTCGCGATGGCGTGTCGCTCGTCGGGCGGCGTCGCAGTGTATGCCGACGCAACCCGTTCGGCAGTTCCGGTGGGCACTCGTACGGCGTAGCGCTGGTCCGGCGGCGTGACGAGGCGCAGCAGGTGCGGATTGAGGTCGCGCAGTGCATCCAGCGTAGTGTCGGCGAGCCGGGCGATCAGGTCGAGCCCGGTTCCGCCGTCCACGACGACCGAATCGCGGGAGAATGGCGGCACGTGCCGGGACACGTCGAAGCCGTACTTCGCCGGCTCCTTGGCGATGATTGCCGCCGCGATGAGCTGCGGCACGTAGTTCTTGGTTTCGTCGCGGATGGTGCGCGTGTCGGCAAGCGAGAAGAACGCCTCGTCACTGGTGACATCGACCGAATCCTGCTCTGACGATCCGTGCGAGCTCATCCGCACGAGGCCGCGACCCACCCGGCCAGCGCCGGCGTTGTAGGCCGCCGCCGCGAGATAGTGCGAACCGAACCGCTGGGTGAGGTCTTCCAGATGGCGCGCCGCGGCGTCAGTCGCCTTGATCGGATCGCGGCGCTCATCCAGCCACGAATCAATCCGCAGTCCGTAGAGCTTGCCGGTCTCCGCCATGAACTGCCAGATGCCGACCGCGTGGGTGCGGGATACCGCTTCGGACGAGAAGCCCGACTCGATGAGCGCAAGGTAGACGAAATCACCCGGGAGCTTGTGGGCAGCAAACTGCGCGCGAGCGTAGCTCTCGTAGCGGCCCATGCGCTCGAGCCAGATCTGGAATCGGTCGCGGCCCCGGCCGACGAAATAGTCGAGGTAGTACTGCACTCGAGGCTGGTTGGCGAAGTCGGCCACGTTGAGATCCCAGGTGGCCTTCGACTCGATGGGGAGTTCGGGGAGCGATGCGGACGGCTGCGCCTTGGCGAGCGAGTCAAGCGCGGCAGCGTCGGCAGCCGAGTCGGGGTTCACCTGGTCGGCAGAGCGCGCCCCGGTGTCAACGGCGAGTGCGAGCCGGGCCGTTACCGGTGCGATTGCTGCAGGCACGCTGGGCTGGGTCGCCGACGCCACCGGCTCCGGTGCCCGCGCGGCCGGTTGTTCGGTCATGACGACCCGCCCGCCGCACGCAGCGAGGCACGTCAGGAGTCCGGTCAGCGATCGCCGCATCAACTGCCTCCACTCTTTCGCCACCGTATCGGGGGAACAGCATGCGCCCAGCAGGGCTCGAACCTGCGACCTGTCGCTTAAAAGGCGATTGCTCTACCGGCTGAGCTATGGGCGCGGTGCGACAGGATTCTAACCCGCGCAGGGCGTTGGGAGCCAGCTAGTGCTGAGGCGTGAGGCCTCAGGGCTCAAGGCTGCTTCATCGTAAACAACAACCAATCCGCCTGCTTGCGCATGGGCTTCGGCTCGATGCTGTCCAGCGACGCCATCGGAATCGCCGAGATGATCAGGACCTTCGCATCGGGCAACCGCCGCTTGAGGCGCGCCGCCGTGCCCTCGCTGAAGTCCGAATGGAAATCGCCATTGTACTGGATGACCAGTGGCGCCGTTGCGTCGCTGCGCGCCCGGGCGATCGATTCCGCCATCGTCTCGTCCTTGACGCACTGTGCCAGATAGAACCGTTCGGTCATGGCGGTCAGTTCCCCGGGTGACGGCGGCGGTCCGCTCCCCGTCGGGTGCTGAGCCATCGCCACGCCGAAGCGCTTGAAATAGTCATCCTTCGGACAGCGGAACTCGGCCGCCGCCCATGCCCGGGTCGAGTCAGCCAGCTGCGTCACCGCGTCGAGTCCGTGGCTCGCGACCGCGCTCGCCGTGCGGCGCGGCACGTTCGCCGCAACCACCCGCCAGCCGTGCAGCCGGGCAAACTCGATCAGCGGCCGGTAGTCCGCGGCGTAGTTGGGCCAGGGGCGGGAACCCTTGAGAAACGCTCCCTCGTCCACCGTACCCGCCAAATACTGATTGAGTATCGGCTGCACGTCGCGTTCGAACATCTCCAGCGCCAGCACGACGTTGCCCCGCCGACGCGCCACGGCCTGCAGCAGGGCGAGCTCCATGCGGTGAGTGCCGGGATCATCGTGATGCTCACCGAGGAAGACCACGTCGGAGCGGGCGGCCAGGGCGGCGAGCGTCTCGAAGTCGCTGTATCGCTTGTGATGGGCGTCGTAGACGCGATGCGGCGCCCACGTCTCCACGAGCGTCGTGTCGGTGAGGATCGGCCTGGTCAGGGCGAGCAGGAGTGCGAGCATGACGGACAATAGCGCGGTCGGCCCCGGGCCGCGAGCGGAACGCCCTCGGCGCGGCCCCGGCGATCCGATGAACCGTATGCCGCGCTAGGACAGCTCGCCGAACAGTTCGCGCTGGCCGAGTGCCGTGTCGCAGAACAGTGTGCGATGGTGGGGCGTGAGGCCGTGGACGCGCAGGGCCGCGACGTGTTCGGGCGTGGCGTAGCCGACATTGGTGTGCCAGCCGTATCCGGGACGGCGGGCAGCGAGCGCGATCATCAGCCGGTCGCGCGCAACCTTGGCGAGGAGCGATGCCGCGGCGATGGCGTGACAGTGCGAGTCGCCCCGTACCAGTGCCTCGTGGTCCTCGTGGAGCTCGGGCATCCGCAGGCCATCGATGAGGATCACCACCGACACATCGGGCGCCAGTCGCGCGCGGCATCGCCGCAGGGCCCGGCGCATCGCCATCGCTGTGGCAACCCGGATGTTGTCGCGCGCAATCTCGCGGACGCTGGCCGCGCCGAGCCCGAAAGCAATCGCCTCGCCGCAAATCCGGCGAGCCAGTCGGGCACGCTCGTCGCGGTCGGCGACCTGCTTGGAATCGCGCACGCCGCGAATGCCCCGGTGATCCCGCGCAAAGCACACGGCGGCCGCCAGCACCGGACCGGCCAGCGGGCCACGGCCGACTTCGTCAATGCCGATCAGGAGGTGCCCAGCGGACCAGGCGAGACGCTCATGGCGCAGAGGAGGCATGAACCCAAAGATAGACGTGAGACGTCTCTCGTCCCTTTCTGCTTACTTCTCGCGGTCCTCGGTAATGCGCGACTTCTTGCCGCTCAGCTTGCGGAGGTAGTAGAGCTTGGCGCGGCGCACGCGACCGCGGCGCACCACGTCGATCGACGCGTACATCGGCGAGTGGAGCGGGAACACCCGTTCCACCCCGACGCCGGCCGAGATCTTGCGCACGGTGAAGGTCTCGTTGATGCCACCGCCGCGACGGGCGATCACGACGCCCTCGTAGGCCTGCAACCGTTCCTTGTCACCTTCACGCACGCGGACCATCACCTTGACCGTGTCGCCGGCGTCGAACTTCGGCACGTCGGTCCGAAGATGCTCGCGCGAGACCGTGTCCAGCAGTTCCATTCCCATGTCATGCTCCTGCGCGTCGCGCGCGGTTGTTCGTCAGGACTTCGCACCGCCGTCGTGGTGCTCCGTTGCCGTGTACGCCGCCCAGAGGTCCGGCCGGCGCTGCTGCGTGAGGTGCTCCCCCTGCTGCTGCCGCCATGCGGCGATGGCCGCGTGGTTGCCCGAGAGCAGGACCTCGGGGACTGGGACGCCGCGAACCTCCGCGGGCCGGGTATAGCTCGGCGGGCTCAACAGCCCGTCGTAGTGCGAGTCCGAACTCGCCGACTCGTGATCGCCGATGGCGCCCGGCAGCAGTCGCACCACCGCGTCGATGACGCAGAGTGCCGCCGGCTCGCCGCCCGACAGCACAAAATCCCCGATCGACACTTCCTCGGCGCCCAGGAGATCGACCACGCGCTGGTCGATGTCCTTGTAGTGGCCGCAGAGCAGCGTGAGCTGCTCCCCCAGCGACCACCGCACCGCGTCGTCGTGGGTGAAGCGCCGGCCACGCGCCGACATCACCACCACCGGCGCGGCGGGTCCCAGACTTTCCACCGCCGCCACGAACGGTTCGGACCGGAGCACCATGCCGGCGCCGCCACCGAACGCGTAGTCATCGACGGTCTGGTGGCGGTCGTGCGCAAAATCGCGCAATTGCACCAGCCGGTACCTCACCTTGCCCGCCACCGCCGCGCGCCCGGGAATGCTCGCCGCCAAATACGGAGCCAGCGTGTCCGGGAACAGCGTCACCACATTGATGGTGAGCATCGAGCTACTCGAGCAATCCCTTGGGCACCGTCACTACCAACCGTCGCGCGGCACGGTCCACCTGCTTCACGTACTCGGCACGAAACGGGAGCATGAACTCGCGCGTCGGGCCCTGCACCTCGATCGTCGGTCCCTGCGGGAGGTCATAGACCTCGCTCACGATCCCGAGCGGCTCGTCCGCCTCGTCGCGCACTGCCCAGCCGACCAGTTCCTGCTGGTACACCTCGCCCTCCTCGAGCGGCGCCAGTACATCCCGCGCCACGGCGAGGAACAGCTGCCGGTAGTCGTCGACCGCCTCGCGCCGGTCGTGGCCCTTGAACTTGAGCAGGCATTCGCGGTGATAGATCCGCGCCTGTTCGATCACGACTTCGCCAACCAGATCACCGCCCAGGTCGCGCAGCTGGATCGCCCGCCCGACGACGAAGACGGCTGCCGGATCGTCGGTGAGCGGGAAGATCGCCAGCTCGCCCTTCAGCCCGTGCGGCTTGCGCACCCGGCCGACGACGATCGGGGGCGCGGCCGCGTCCGCCATCGGAGTTAGACGCCCGCCTTCTTCAGCAACGATGCGACCGTGTCGCTTGGCGTGGCGCCCTTCGCGATCCACTCGCGCGCCTTCTCGACGTTCACCGTGAACGGATCCTTGTCGTTCTTGGGACGGTAGGATCCGATCGTCTCGATGAAGCGGCCGTCCCGCGGCGCTTCCTTGTCGGCGACGACGATGCGATACATCGGCACGCTCTTGCGCCCTTCGCGACGCAACCGAATTCGAACTGCCATGACTGACTCTCCGACCTGCGGTTCAGCGCGGGGGGAACGGTCGTCCGCCGGAGGGAAGCTTCATCCCCGGCTTGCCCGCGACCTTCATGAACTTCTGCATCTGCTTGAACTGCGCCAGCAACTGGTTGACTTCCTGCACGGTGCGTCCCGATCCGCGCGCCACGCGGGCTCGACGCGAACCATTCATCACGTCCGGTGCGGTGCGTTCCCGCTTTGTCATCGACAGCACGACGGCCTCGACGTGCTTGAGGCGCTTCTCGTCGAGATTGGCGCCCTTGAGCATCGCCGAATTCACGCCGGGCAGCATGCCGAGCACGTTCTTCAGCGGTCCGAGCTTCTGCATCTGCCGCATCGCCGTGAGGAAGTCCTCGAGGTCCATGCCCCGCTTGGACGTCGCCTTGCGGGCGAGCCGCTTCGATTCCTCTTCATCGACGTTCTGCTGCGCCTTCTCCACCAGCGACAGGATGTCGCCCTGCTGGAGTATGCGCCCCGCCATGCGGTCCGGGTAGAACGGCTCCAGGCCATCGAGCCCCTCACCCGTACCGACGAACTTGATCGGCGCATGGGTCACGCCGTAGATGGAAAGCGCCGCGCCACCGCGTGCATCGCCGTCCATCTTGGTCAGGATCACGCCGGTGACTCCCAACGCATCGTGGAAGCCCTTGGCGATGCGCACCGCGTCCTGACCGGTCATGCCGTCGGCGACAAGGAGAATCTCGTGCGGCCTGACGGCCTGCTTGAGCCGCACCAGCTCCTGCATCATCTCAGCGTCGATCTGCAAGCGGCCGGCGGTGTCGACCAGCACGGATCGCGCGCGGGCCTTCGACGCCGCTTCGATCCCCCGCCGCACGATCCCGACCACATCCGTCGCGCCAGGCTCGCCATACACGGCGACATCGACCTGCCGGCCGAGCGTCTGGAGCTGCTCCACCGCGGCCGGGCGATATACGTCCGCCGCGATCAGGAACGGCGCCTTTTGCTCCGCCTTGAGCCGCCGCGCCAGCTTGCCCGCCGTCGTCGTCTTGCCACTGCCCTGCAACCCGACAAGCAGGATGACCGTGGGCGGGATCGACGCGAACGCGAGCGGCGCCTGCGTCTCGCCGAGCAGGACGACCAGCTCGTCGTAGACGACCTTGACGAGCTGCTGCCCGGGCCGGACCGCCTTCAGGACTTCCTCGCCGACCGCCTTCGCCTGAACGCGCTCGAGAAACTCGCGCGTCAGGTCGAACGACACATCGGCCTCGAGCAGCACCCGGCGAATGTCGCGCAGGCCTTCCCGGACGGCCGCTTCGGTGAGGACGCCGTGACCGGTGATGCGCCGGAGCGTGTCTGTCAGCCGGGAAGACAGCTCGTCGAACATAGCCTTCAAAGATAAGCTGGACTTGGGCTTGGGGGCTACTCGAAGAGCGCCATGCGCCATGAGCCCCTGACGGTACGCTCGACGCTGGATCCTGTGGGTTCTGGCCGAGCCGGCCGTCGGAGGCGCATGGCGCTGTGCGCCGGTTACCCTAGCGCAACTCCACTTCCGGCAATGACTTCCACTTGTCCCACCCCGTTGGCGCGACCACGATCCGGATCGCCGCCTTCCCGCCGATCTCTTGCGAGTCTACCGCGATCCGATATCCGGCGCGGGCCGTCCTGGAGAGCGGCCCCGCGATCTGGGTCCGGAACTGGTCGGCGTATCGGGGCTCATCCCAGACCGTGACCCACACCAGGGCGGGGCCGACATTCGTGCGATAGACGCGCAGCCGATCGCCACCCCAGCCGATGGCAGGATCGGTGCGAACGTTCGCAGCGCCGACGAGCTGAGCGCGCAGCAGCTCGATGTCGAACTCGCCGAACGTGTCATCGAGGGTCATGCCTGCCGTGTCACCTCTGAAGCGGAGCGTGATCGGCAGGTCGCCGCTGGTGTAGCGGTCATGGTGCAGAATCTGTTCGGTCGACACCGGCATCCTGGCCCCGAAGGGCACTTCACCGGGATGGGCCTTGTCGAACCAGCGCAGGAATTCGGCGCCGTCCACGTACGGGAAGGTGAGGCCTTCGCGGATCGCCATCGGGGCCCTGGCGTAGACACTGGTGCCAATCTGCTGCGCCCGCAGCTGTTCACGAAATGTCGTCCAGAAGGCGTCGTTGGTGCGCAGGTCCATCCCGGGAACGAGCGCCACCAGTGATGCGAGTGTCGCCTGTCCCTCGAGGACGGCCTGTGCAGCGGCCTGGCGATCGGAGTCGGTGGAATCGTGAAGAATCGAATCCAGCGGCAGGTATTGATGCTGGAGCGCGTGGACGAGTTCGTGTGCCAGCACGAGGCGCAACTGCGCCGGGTCGCCCCCCTGCACCGCGAACAGCGTCCTGGAGTCGGGGTCGTAGAATCCGGCGATCTGCTCGGTGTACAGGTCGAGAAACAGCCGACGCAGGTCGAGCGTGTCCGGCACCATGCTGAGCAGCCGGTATGCGGCCCCGATGCCCTCCAATCGCGCCGGCGGCAACTCACGCGCCATCTTCGCGACGAGATACGTGCGGATCTGTTCCCTGGTGCGGACTGCGGACCTGGGCGCGGACTTGAATTCGAGTCCGGCGGCCCGGGAGACGCTCGGCAGCAATGAATCGACCAGCAATTCGAGCTGCCGCTGACCGATGGTCTGCGCCGACGGCGACGTGCCACGACACGCCATCACGGCGAGGCAGATCAGGGCGACGCGTGCGGCGGATGTCATCCGATGTCTCGCGACAGAACTGCAACAGGAGAGACGAGAGACGAGAGACGAGAGACGAGAGATGAGAACGACCTCCGGTCTCCAGCGCGGCAACCGAGATGTCGGCGCGGCTTCCTCGTCTCTCGTCTCTCGTCTCTCGTCTCTCATTGTCTGTCGTTCCCTTTTCACCTGAACGCCAGGTGCCGATACCAGTCGATCAAGGCCGGTCCGGCGATCCAGCATGCCGCCGCACCGATCGCGAGAAAGATCCCGAACGGCACCAGCTTGTCACGGCCGGCAAGCTTGAACGGCAGGAAAATCACGGTGCCGAGGGCCGCGCCAAGAAACAGCGTGAGGAGCACTCCCTGCCAGCCGACAAAGGCGCCGATCATCGCCATCATCTTGATGTCACCGCCGCCCATGGCGTCCTGCCCCAGGATTTTCGAGCCGAAGAACGCCACCAGCCAGAGCAGGGCGTATCCGACCGCCGCGCCAAGCAGTGCCTGGGGCCAGGGCAGCGCGTGCATGCTGGCCGGGTGTCCGGTCCAGCCCGCCGCAAATGCGAGCAGAAGGCCGAGCGCCGTCCCGCCAATGGAGAACTCGTCGGGAATGATGTACTCCCGGGCATCGGTGACGGCGATGCCGAGCAGGACGGTGCCGAACAGCGCGGCACGAAGCGTCTCGACATCGTACCCATACGCCCACGCCGCGGCGACCCAGATGCCGGCAGTGGCGAGCTCGACCAGCGGATAGCGCCACGGGATCGGCAACCGGCACTCCCGGCACCTGGCGCGAAGCAGCAGCCAGGACAGCACGGGAACATTGTCGTACCAGGCGATGAGTTTGCCGCACTGCGGACAACGCGAGCGCGGCGACACCACCGATTGCAACGCCGGCCAGCGGACGATGCAGACATTGAGGAACGAGCCGATCAGCAACCCGACGGCGCCGCTCGTGAGCACCAGGAACGTTGCCGGATTCACCGGGTCACCTGGTAGAGCACGATCCCCGCGGCGACGGCGACGTTGAGCGATTCGGCGGCAGACCGGATCGGTATGGTGACCCGTTGCGCGGCGCGCGCCAGCAACTCGGGCCGGATGCCGGCGCCTTCGTTACCGAACACCAGCGCGATCGCGCCGGCCGGTGCGGCGGTTTCGAGCGCCACGCCGTCCATGGTGGCCGCCCAGAGGGCGACGCCGTGCCGCGACAGCAACGCAAGAATCGCCGGATCATCGGCGTGGCAATGCGGCAGCTGGAACAGCGCGCCCATCGCGCCCCGCACGGTCTTGGGATTGGTGAGATCGGCGGTGCCCGGCAGCGCCACCAATCCCGCGGCGCCAAAGGCGAGCGCGGTGCGCCCGATGGTGCCGACGTTGCCGGGATCCTGCACGCCGTCCAGGATCACGATTGGATGGCCCGGCGCCGCGACGATCTCATCGAGTGACCACACGCGGACCTGGTAGACCGCAACGATGCCTTGCGGATGTTCCGTCGCGGCAATTGCCGAGAGATCCGCATCGGAAATCGCCTCGATCGGGATGCCGCGTGCGACCAGCGCCCGGTTGAGCTGAATGCCGCGCGCCGTCGTCTCCAGCGCCGGCGCGACAGCAGCGCCCTTGCAGGCCACGCCGGCCGCGAGCATCTCTTCCACCAGCCGGATTCCTTCGGCGAGGGCCAAGCCGCGGCGTTCGCGCCCCTTGCGGCGGTGCAGGTCACGAATCGTGCTCAGCAGGGCCATGGGCTCGGAGGCGAAGTGGGGGACGGAATGCACCGGATCGCGCTCACGATCGCGGGGTCGGACTCCGGCGGCGGGGCCGGCATTCAGGCCGACCTCAAGACGTTTGCCGCGTTCGGCTGCTTCGGCACGTCCGTCGTGACCGCAGTTACCGCGCAAAATACCCTTGGCGTGCGCGCCGTTCACCCGGTCCCGACGGAGATCGTCGCGTCCCAGCTGGCGGCGCTCGCCGACGACCTGCCACCCGACGCGTGCAAGAGCGGCATGCTGGCCACCCGCGAGACGGTGGAGAAGGTAGCATCGGTCATCGCAACACAGCGGTGGAGCCGGTACGTCCTCGACCCGGTCATGACGTCCAGCTCGCGTGATACGCTCCTGACCGACGACGGCATCGAGGCGGTGCGCACGCTACTGCTGCCGCTGGCGGCATGCGTCACCCCGAACCTCGACGAGGCGGAACGACTCACCGGGCTCGCGGTGCGGACCCCCGAAGCGATGGTGCGCGCCGGTCGCGTGCTACTCGACCTGGGAGCGCATGCGGCGCTGGTGAAAGGCGGCCATCTCGACAGCGACATCCTGGTCGACGTACTGGTCATGCCGGGCAACGTGGAGCGTTACAGTCGCAGTCGTTTCGCCACGCGCGCAACCCATGGCACCGGCTGCACGCTGTCGGCGGCGATCACCGCTCTGATCGCCGATGGGACGACGCTGGAGGAGGCGGTGCCCGTCGCGCTGGCATACGTGCAGGCAGCGATGCGGGCGGCGCCGGGCCTGGGAAGCGGCGCGGGCCCGCTATGGCATGGAGTACCGGTGAAATAGGAGAGACGAGAGAAGCGAGAGGAGAGACGTAATCGCCGCGGTCATCGGACTGACGGTCCTAGGGCTGTCTCGTCTCCCGTCTCTCGTCTATCGTTTCACGTCTCTCATCTCTCGTCTCTCGCCTATCGTTTCACGTCTCTCGTCTCTCGTCTCTCGTCTCTCGCCTCTCCAAGCCGCTCCACAATCTCCTCCACCAACTTCGCGAGTCTCTCCGCCACCTGGTTCGCCACGTTCATCACATCCGCGTGACTCATGAGATCGTGGCTGACCCCCGCGGCGAGGTTGGTGATGGTGGAGATGCCGAGCACACGCATCCCGCGGGCTCGGGCGACGATCGTCTCCGGCGCCGTGCTCATCCCCACCGCGTCGGCGCCGAGGCCCTCGAGCATGCGAATCTCGGCGGGCGTTTCATAGCTCGGGCCGAGGAGTGCGGCGTACACGCCCTCGGCGAGTTCCGTTCCCTGCGCGACCGCCACGCGGTGCGCCAGGCGCCGCAAGTCGGCATCGTAGGCCACGGTCATGTCCGGAAACCGGGTTTCACCGGGGAGGACCTCGCCTTCGAGCGGATTGCGACCGGTGAGATTGAGATGGTCGCGGATGACCATCAGGGTACCCGGCCCGAACGAGCGCCGGATACCGCCAGCGGCATTGGTCACGATCAGCGTGTCGGCGCCCAGCGACGCGAACACGCGGGTCGGCAGGACCGATATGTGTGCGGGGTGACCCTCGTACATGTGGAAGCGACCACTCTGCATGATCACCGGCACGCCCCCGAGCATTCCTGCAATGAGTTCGCCCTTGTGACCCTGCACTGTGGGGACGTGAAATCCCGGGATGTCGCCGTACGGAATCCGGCGCGGGTCATTCACGCGATCGGCGAGCCGCCCGAGGCCTGAGCCCAGCACGACCGCAACACGGGGCCGATGGCCATCGAGCGCCTGGCGCACGGCCTCGGTGGCGAGAGTGACCGCCCCCGCAGCGGTCGCGCTCACAGCAAAATCCCCGCGATGGCCGCAGAGAGGAAGTTCGCCAGGGTGCCCGCCAGCATGGCGCGAAAGCCGAGCCGGGCGAGGTCGCTCTTGCGATTGGGTGCCAGCGCGCCGATGCCGCCGATCTGGATGCCCACCGACGAGAAGTTCGCGAAGCCAGCCAGCGCGAATGACGCAATGGTGAACGAGCGCGGGTCGAGGGTGCCCTTCATCGGTCCGAGCTGCGAGAAGGCGATGAACTCGTTGAGCACCGCGCGCGTGCCGAGCAGCCCGCCGACCGCGCCGCTGTCCTTCCACGGCACGCCGAGCACCCACGCCACCGGGCGGCCAAGCCATGACAGGACCGTCTGCAGGTTGGCGGGAAACCACGCCAAGCCCGAGTGAATCCATCCCATGCCGCCGTTGACCAGGGCGATCAGCGCGATGAACGAAATCAGCATGGCGATGACGTTGAGCATGAGGTGCAGGCCCTCGCCCGTGCCGCGGGCCGCAGCGTCGACCAGGTTCACGTCCGTCTTGGGAATGTCGATCTTGAGGTTGCCGGAGGTTTCGGGCACCTCGGTTTCCGGCTCGAACATCTTGGCCATCATGATCGTGCCGGGTGCGGTCATGATCACCGCGCTGAGGAGGTGGCGGGCCTCGATCCCGAAGGCGATATAGGCGGCCATGATCGATCCGGACACGTGCGCCATGCCGGCGGTCATGACGGTCATCAATTCCGATTGCGTCATGCGCGGCAGGAACGGGCGAATGGTGAGGGGCGCCTCCGTCTGTCCCATGAAGATCGACGCGCCGACGTTCAGGCTCTCGGCGCCGCTCGCGCCGAGGAGCTTGGTCATCACGACGGCGCAGGCGCGCACCACGACCTGCATCACGCCGAGATAGTACAGCATCGCGAACAGCGCGGAAATGAAGATGATTGCGGGGAGGATCTGGAAGGCGAAGATCACCCCGAGCGTGGAGTTGGCCTTGCCGAGTTCGCCGAAGACGAATTCGGACCCGGCGTACGAGTAGTGCAGCACCGCCGTGATCGCATCGCCGAGATGACGGAAGAGTTCGGTGCCGAAGGGGACCCGCAACACGAAGATCGCGAACACCAGCTGGAGCGCGAGGGCCCAGCCGACCGTTTTCCAGCGAATGTGCCGGCGATTGTGCGACATCGCATATGCCACCGCGAGGATCAACCCGATGCCCAACACGCCGGTGAATCGCGCAAGCAGCGGGACATGGGTGACCACCGGAATTGGCGTCGGGACGGCCGGAGCGGGCGCCGCCTGCGCGAGCAGACTGGCGAAGCCGCGCCCAGTAGCTCCCGGAAGGAACCATGCCGCGGCGACGGCGACGGTCGTGCCGAGAAATGCGATGACGAATTGACGCGCCGACGAACGCTTCATCGAGGCGGCTCCGCCGCGGCGGCGCCGCGGATCAGGGAAGACTCGCGATGTCGGCCCGCGCGAGCTCGAGCAGTGCGCTGCGTTCGGGCCACGGAAGAAACGCGTACTCGAACGCGGCGAGCGCCATCGATTCGAGGTCGCTGCGGGCAAAGCCGAGGGCATCGTGCGCGGTCAGGTATTCGTCGCTTAGCACGACGCCGCTCATCAGCCAGGAATCGGTGCACAACGTGACGGCCAGCCCGTCGTGATAATAACGCCGAACCGGGTGCTCGGCCGCGGTGCGAACCACCCGCGTCTGCACGTTGCTGGTGATGTTGATCTCGATGCAGATCCGGCGATCGCGCACGTACCGAAGCAGTTCCGGACTCTCGAGCAGCCGGGTGCCATGCCCGATGCGGACCGCACGGCAGGAATGAATCGCCTCGAAGATCGAGTCCCGACCGGCGCCTTCGCCGGCGTGCACGGTGATGCCCAGTCCTCCGCGCGCGGCAAGATCGCAGGCCCGGGCATGCAGCTCCGGCGGATGCCCGGCTTCCGGGCCCGCGAGATCGAATCCGACCACACCATGCTCCCGCATCCGCACCGAATGCTCGGCGATCGCGAGGGACACGTCGGGGGCATGCTGGCGGAGTGCGCAGTTGATGATCCGCGCGACCACGCCAAAATCCCGTTCGCCGCGCTGCAGCCCACGCCATTCGGCGGCGACCACGTCATCCATCGACAGGCCGTGCCGGGTGCTCAGCTGCGGACAGTACCGCACTTCGAGGTAGCGCAGCCCGTCGGCGGCGGCGTCCGCGACCATCTCGTAGGCGACACGTTCAATGGCCTCGGGCGTCTGGAGCAGTGCGATGGTGTATTCGAATCGCGCGAGATAGTCGGCGAGATGACGCGCGTCGCTCACCAGCATCCATTGACGCAGCGCCTCCGGATCATGCACCGGCAGCATGACGTCGGCTTGCCGCGCCAGGTCGATCATCGTCTCCGCCCGCAGCGATCCATCCAGGTGAACGTGCAGCTCCGCCTTGGGCATCCGGCGGAGAAACTCACGCATCGGCGGGACCGGCGGCACGTGCCGAGCGGACTACCCGGAAGATCGCGCCGGCCACGAGTGGCGTGCCCTCGTCGACCGCGATGCCGCGCCCGTCGGTGGCGTTCGCGGTACCGAGCGCGAGTGCCCGGGCCAGGTCGGGATCATCCTGCGCCAGCAACTGGCCCAGGGTCGAGCCGGGCACTACCCGGCAGGGGCGCCCGTTCAGGAATACCGGGATGGGATCAGATATCATTCGGGTCAATATCCGGTCACGAGTATGGTTCGAGCAACGTGGGGCGGCTTGCGACCGCGGTGCAACGGGGTATTCGTTGGGCCGGATCTGCTGCGGAGCCATGTTGAATCAACGCGTCTTGGTCGTCGACGACGAACCCGATATCACCGCACTGGTCGCGTATCACCTGGCCAAGGCAGGGTACCGGGTTTCCACGGCAGCGAACGGCCGCGACGCCCTCAACGCTGCCAGCGAAGAACGCCCCGATGTGGTCGTGCTGGATGTCATGCTTCCCGGGGTGGGGGGGTACGACGTCCTCAGCGAGTTGCGCCGGCGGCCCGAGACGCGTGACGTCGGCGTGATCCTGCTCACGGCGCGCCGCGACGAACCCGATCGCATCCAGGGCCTCAGCCTCGGCGCCGACGACTATCTCACCAAGCCATTCTCGCCGGCGGAACTGGTGTTGCGGGTACAGGCGCTCCTGCGCCGCCTCACCGCGCCAGCCGTTTCCAGTGGCTCGGTGGTCGTCGTCGGACGGCTCGCGATCGATCACGCCGCGCACCGCGTCACGGTGGACGGCCGCGAAATCACCCTCACTGCTACGGAATACCGGCTGCTCGACACGCTGGTCGAGCGGCGTGGGCGGGTGCAGGCGCGCTCGCAGTTGCTGGAAATCGTGCTCGAAGCGCAGCCCGACATCCAGACCCGCACGATCGACATGCATGTGCAACGCCTGCGTACCAAGCTGGGCGACCTGGGCGAGCTAATCGAAACGGTGCGCGGGTTCGGCTATCGTTTCGCGGCGACGGACCGGGCCGGCAAGGCCAAGTGACGCTCGCCGGCCGCCTGGTGCTCGGCACCTTCGGCATCATTGCGTTCATCGTCCTGCTCGTCCTCGGCGGACGGCAGCACGGGGTGCCGGGCGGGGTGCTGATCGCGCTCCCGGTCGCGCTGGCGCTGGCGTGGATGGCGGGTCGGTCGATGGCGCGCCCGCTGGTCGCCGTGTCCAAGGCGGCCCGCGACATCGCGACGGGAGCAACGCCGCGATTTCCGCGCTCGGGCATCCCGGAGGTCGACGTGCTGGTGGAAGCGCTGCGGCGAATGCACGGCGATCTCGGCGCCCGGGCGCTGGAACTCCAATACGAGCGGGCCGGCGGCGACGCGATCGTCGACACGATGGTGGAAGGGGTGATCGCGTCCGACCAGCGCGGACGCATCATCACGGCGAATCCCGCGGCGCGCCGCCTGCTGGGATATGCCGCCGACGCCGCGATGCCGGACCTGCGGACCCTGTTCCGGGCCAAGGCGGCGCGGGACGCCGTGTCATTGGTCCTCGCGGGGCACGAGGTTCACGACTGCGAAGTGGACCTCGATGGCCGCGTGGTATCGCTCAACGCGCGCCCGTTGCCGCGCAACGGTGCCGTCCTGGTGTTGCACGACCTGACCGACGTGCGCCGGCTCGAGGCGGTCCGCCGGGACTTCGTGGCGAATGTTTCGCACGAACTCAAGACGCCGCTCACGTCGATCGCCGGGTACGCGGACACGCTGATGGACAGCAACATCGACGGGGAAACCCGGCAGCGATTTCTCACGACGATCGTGAACAATGCCCGCCGCATGCAACGCCTGGTGGACGACCTGCTCGACCTGTCGCGGATCGAGTCGGGCCGCTGGACGCCGCGGGTCGAAGTGGTGGCGGTCGCGGTACTGGTCGGTGAGGCCTGGGACGCCTTCCGCGACCGCGCGCGGGCGCGCGGCGTGGAACTTGAGATGCTGGTCGCGCCAGACGCCGCGCAAGTCGCGGTGGATCCGGTGGCATTCCGGCAGGTCGTCAGCAACCTGTTCGAGAACGCGCAGCGGTACGTACCCGAGGGTGGACGCATCGTCTGCCGGAGCGAGCGGGTGGGCGATGGTGTCGCAGTCAGCATCGAGGACAACGGCTGCGGCATCGCCGGCGAGCACCTGTCGCGTATCTTCGAGCGGTTCTACCGGGTGGATCCGGCGCGTTCGCGCGATGAAGGCGGCACCGGGCTTGGCCTGGCGATCGTCCGGCACCTGGTCGAGGCACACGGCGGATACGTCGACGCCGAAAGCGAGTTGCAGCGGGGCACGGTGATTCGGTGCTGGTTTCCGGACGCCAGGAGCGAAACCGCGCTGCCCGAGGGCGTCTCCCGGACTTGAGGATGGCCGTGACGGATCCACAGAAGACCCAGTCGCCAACGCGAATCGACCTGCGCGATCCTGCGCTCTACCTGAACCGCGAACTTGCGTGGCTGGAGTTCAACCGTCGCGTGCTGCACGAAGCCTGCGATCCGCGGACACCGCTGCTCGAGCGGGTGAAGTTCCTGGCGATCTTCTCGAACAACCTCGACGAGTTCTTCCAGGTCCGGGTCGCCGGCGTGCGCGAGCAGGTGGCCGCACGGCTGCTGCTGCATTCACCGGACCCGCTGGCGCCAGGCCCGCAATTGACGGCGATCCGCGAAGCGGTCCGCACGCTGGTGAACGCGCATTCGCGCTGCCTTGTGGACGAGGTCATCCCGGCGCTCGCCGCGCACGGCATCCAGATCCACACGGACTACGCCGCCCTGCCACCGGCGGAGCGCGAGAACCTGCACCGCTATTTCCAGTCGCACGTGTTCCCCGTCATCACGCCGCTCGCCATCGACCCGGCGCATCCGTTTCCGCACATCTCCAACTTGTCGCTGTCGCTCGCCGTGACGCTCGAGGACCGCACGGGTCAGCCGCGGTTTGCGCGGGTCAAGGTTCCGAAACTGCTGCCGCGATGGGTGCCGCTTCTCCAGGTCAACCAGTTCGTCGCGCTCGAAGACCTGATCGGCGCACACCTCGGCGCGCTGTTTCCGGGCGTGAACATTGCGGGCTGGCACCTGTTCCGGATCACCCGCAACACCGACCTGAACCTCGAACTCGGTGGCGGGGATGAAGCGGAAGACCTGCTCGAGTTGATCCAGGAAGAGGTCAGCAACCGCAAGTTCGGTGAAGTTGTCCGGCTGGAAGTGCACGCGTCGATGCCGGCGGAGCTGCGACGCCGGCTGATCGAGGAGTTCAACGACGCCGACGCGGGCGAGGGACTGGCACTCACCGAGGAAGACGTGTTCGAGGTATCGGGTCCGCTGGACGCGAATGACCTCGCGACCATCGCCGCGCTCGACATCCCGGCACTGCACGACCCGCCATTCGCGCCGGTGACCCCACGCCGCCTGCTGGAGAACCGCGACATGTTCGCGGTGATCCGCGACGGGGACCTGCTGCTCCACCATCCCTACGACTCGTTCGAGACGTCGGTGCAGCAGCTGATTGCGCAAGCCTGCGACGACCCCGACGTGCTGGCGATCAAGATCACGCTGTACCGGACCGGCGGCGAAATCGCCCGGCTCCTGGCGCAGGCGGCGGTGCGCGGCAAGCAGGTCGCGGTGCTCATCGAGTTGCAGGCGCGTTTCGACGAAGAGAAGAACATCAGCTGGGCGCGGCGGTTCGAGGATGTGGGCGTGCACGTCAGCTACGGGGTGGCCGGGCTCAAGACGCATGCCAAGGTCATGCTGATCGTCCGGCGCGAAGGCGACACGATCCGGCGGTATGTCCACATCGGCACCGGCAACTACAACCCGCAGACGGCGAGATTCTACACTGACTTCGGGCTGCTGAGCGCCGATCCCGCGCTCGGGGCGGACCTGAGTGACCTGTTCAACGTGCTCACCGGTTTCGGCGAGCCTCCGGGCTACCACAAGATTCTGGTCGCCCCGCGCTGGATGAAGCAGCACTTCCTGGAACTGATCGAGAACGAAGCCAGGGTCGCGCGCGAAGGCGGCAACGGCCGGATCCTCGCCAAGATGAACGCACTGGTTGACCCGGACATCATCGAGGCGCTGTACCGCGCCTCGAATGCCGGGGTCGATATCGACCTGATCGTGCGCGGGATCTGCTGCCTCCGACCGGGCGTCGAAGGTGTCAGCGAGCGGATCTGCGTCGTCTCGATCCTGGGCCGGTTCCTGGAGCACTCACGCGCGTTCGTGTTCGCCAATGGCGGCACGGAGAAGGTGTGGATCTCCTCGGCCGACTGGATGCCGCGCAACCTGGAGCATCGCGTCGAAGCGGCGGTGACGATCGAGCATCCGCGCCATCGCATGGACATCCGCCGCGTGCTCGAGGTGATGCTCAACGACAACCGGCAGGCGTGGGACATGATGCCCGATGGCAGCTACCTGCAGCGGCAGCCCGACCCTGGAGAAGCCGAGAGTGGCACGCACAGCGTGCTGATCGAGCGGGCGCGCTGACGAGCAGAGAGACGGGAGACGAGAGAAACCTGCCGCAACCCGCGGATCCCTCCGGACCGGCAGGTTTCTCTCGTCTCTCGTCTCTCGTGTCCCGTCTCTCCGCTATTCGTCCGCCGTTACCGAGCTGTGACATCCTCGACACCGTGACGTGATGCCAGTTCGGCCTATTAGTCCGCGTTCTGGCGATGGACGCGGACCTCCTGCCTCCGAATCCCTCTCGCCGAGCGACGTTCACCTTCGGGCAGGCGGAGGTTCCATGCGTCTTCCAGTTGCGCGCCGGGTCATGTTTGCCGTGACACTCGGTCTTGGTGTTCACACAGCGGCGGCCCGCGCCCAGGTGACGGTGGGCGGTGTCGGGTACCTGCAGTATGCGTACTCGCTCAAGGAGGACTCGGCTCTCATCGCCACAAAGGGGAGTCCGGGCCATGACAACAACTTCGACGTTGCGCGCGCATACGTAAACATCCTCGGCAAGTTCGCCAGCGGTGTACAAACGCGGATCACCACCGACGTCGATGGCAGGAAGGCCGCGGCCAATCAGCTGACCATCCGCCTCAAGTACGCGTTCGTGGGTTGGACTCCGGACAAGAGTGCCCTCACGTTCAAGACCGGCCTCTTCACCACGCCGTGGATCGACTATGAGGAAGCGCTGTACGGATACCGGATGCAGGGCACCACGCTGTATGACCGGAACAGCTTCTTTCCGTCGTCGGACTTCGGCATCGGCGCCGACGGCATGTGGCACTACGACGCCGTCAACATGCAGGTCGGCGTCTTCGACGGCGAGGGCTACAGCAATGCCCCGGGCGATCCGGGCAAGGATGTCGAAGGACGGGTGTCGTTCCGGCTGGCGAAGACCGACCTGGCCGGCAAGGTCGGCGGCCTCCGGCTCACCGCGTACGGCCAGGTCGGCACGGCCACCGGCGGCGGGTCGCGGAACCGGCTCATCGGCATGCTGTCGTACAAGTCCAAGCAAGTCACCCTAGCGGCCGAGTACGGCATGCGCCAGGACTCGACCGGCGCGAAGACGCCGAAGCAGAAGGGCGCGGCGTTCGGCGCGTACGCGATCCTGAACATCCCGAACTCGAAGGCGGCGCTCCTCCTCCGCTTCGACAGCTTCGATCCCAACACCGACTCGACGTTGACCACCCAGAACGCGGCGGCCAACACCACCGTGAACAAGCAGACGCGGATCATCGCCGGCGTGTCGTACGCGATCTCGCCGAATCTGAGGGTGCTGCTCGACGTCGACAGCAATTCGCTGCAGAGCGGCGGCAACAATGCGTTCGACGTCGCCAACAAGACGCTCTTCTTCCACACCGAATTCACGTTCTAGATCCTGCTACCGGCCACACACTTCAGGAGCACGGCATCATGATTACCAAGCTGAGCACCACGGTCCAGGTCATTCTCACGGCGCTCCTGGCCGTGATCGTCCCGGTGACGATTAGCGCCCAATCTCTCACCGGCGCCGGCGCGACGTTTCCGAATCCGATCTACACCAAATGGTTCGATGCGTACAGCAAGAAGACCGGCGTGCAGATCAACTACCAGTCGATCGGTTCCGGAGGCGGGATCCAGCAGTACACGCAGGGAACGGTCGATTTTGGCGCATCAGATGGCCCGATGACCGCTGATCAGCTCAATGCGGTGCAGGGAGATGTCATCCACTTTCCCACGGTCATGGGTGCCGACGTGATGACGTGGAACCTTTCCTCGCTCGGAGCCACCAAGCTCAAGTTCGACGGCCCCACCATCGCCGCCATCTATCTCGGAACGATCACCAAGTGGAACGATTCCCATATCGCGGCAACCAATCCCGGGGTCAAGCTTCCGAACACCGATATCATTGTGGTGCACCGGTCCGACGGATCCGGGACGTCGTACATCTTCACCGACTACTTGAGCAAGGTCTCACCGGAATGGAAGCAGAAGGTCGGCTTTGGCACGGCGGTGAACTGGCCGGTTGGTCTCGGTGGCAAGGGCAACGAAGGCGTGACTCAGCAGGTCAAGCAGGTTGACGGCACCATCGGCTATGTCGAGCTGATCTATGCCGCTGCGAACAACCTTCCCTATGCCGACGTCAAGAATGCCGCCGGAAATTTCGTGACGCCATCGCTGGAGACCACGACGAATGCGGCGGCGAGCGCGAAGTTCCCGCCGAACACCGATTTCCGCGTTTCGATCACCAACGCGCCGGGCGCTCAGTCATATCCAATCGCCTCATTCACCTGGCTGCTGGTGCGCCCGAACATGAAGGATGCGGCCAAGGCGAAGGCGATGAAGAACTTCCTGGAGTGGATGATTTCGCCCGAGGCTCAGAACATGACCGCGGCGCTGCTCTATGCACCGCTGCCACATGAAGTCACTGCACTCGAAGCGGCACGCATCAAGACGTTGAAGGCGAACGGCAAGCCGATCATGTAGCGCCATGAGCCGTGAGGCGTCGGACGTGGGACGCGGGGTGCTATCCGGCGTCCGACGTCCTTCGTCCCACGGCCCACCTCGCAGGTCCCGCCCGTGACCGTTCCGTTACAAACGCGTGATGGCGCCCGCCCCCACGGCGACTAACCTAGTGGGCCATGGCAACGACTCTTCCGACCGGAGGCCTGTCACGCCGGGCCGCGACACTGAAAGCCCTCACCGGCGCGGTCCGCGGCGACCAGATATTCCGGATCCTGCTCACGACGGCTGCGCTGGCGATCCCGGCATTGCTTCTGGCGTTGCTGGCTGTGCTCGTGCGGGGCGCGCGTCCGGCGATCGCCCAGTTCGGCGTCGGATTCGCCGCAACGAAAACCTGGGACCCGGTGGCCGGGCAGTTCGGTGCCTTCCCCATGATCGTCGGTACGCTGCTCACGTCGCTGGTGGCGCTCCTGATTGCGGTGCCGCTGTCGCTGGGCGTGGCGGTGTACTTGACCGAGTTCGCGCCCGGGTTCCTGCGGCGGCCGGTGGCCATGACGATCGAGCTGCTCGCCGCGATTCCCAGCGTGGTCTATGGCCTCTGGGGCGTGTTCGTGCTGATCCCGCTGCTGCAACATGCGGTGTTTCCGTTCCTGCGAAGCCTGCTGGGGTTCCTGCCGTTGTTCCGGGGGGTGATCTACGGACCATCGGTGCTGGCCGCGAGCATCATCCTCGCCATCATGATCATGCCGTTCATCATGTCGGTGGCACGCGAGGTCCTGCTGGCGGTGCCAGGCAGCCAGCGCGAGGCCGCGATGGCTCTGGGAGCGACCCGGTGGGAGGCGGTACGCACGGCGATCGTGCCGTACGCCCGCTCGGGCCTGATCGGCGCGATCATCCTCGGACTCGGCCGCGCACTCGGCGAAACGATGGCCGTCACCATGCTGATCGGCAATCGCCATGACATTTCGGCGTCCCTGTTTGCGCCGGGCTACACGATGGCGGCGGCGATCGCCAATGAATTCAACGAGGCGGCAACGCCGATGCACTACGCCGCGCTGACGTACGTTGCGCTGCTGCTCTTCGTGATCACGGTGCTGGTCAATGCGGCAGCCCGGTTCCTGATCTGGCGGGTGTCGCGCGGCGGCGTGAGCGGCCGGAACAGCGCATGAACCGGCGAACCGTGCGCCGGGTCAAGAGCAACGTGATGGTCGGGATCATGATGGCTGCGGTGATCGTTGCGGTGCTGCCCCTGTTGTTCATCCTGGCCTCCCTGCTCCTCCGCGGCGCGAGCAGCCTGTCGCTCGCGTTCTTCACGCACCTGCCGGCGCCCGCGGGTGAATCCGGCGGCGGGGTGCTGCATGCCATCGTCGGCACACTGATCATCGTCGGCATGGCGAGCCTTGCCGGCATCCCGATCGGCGCGGGGGCGGGCGTGTATTGCGCCGAGTACCCCGGCAGCCGGCTGTCGCTCGTCACGCGGTTCGTATCGGACGTGATGAACGGAACGCCGTCGATCGTCGTCGGCGTGTTCGCCTGGACCATCATCGTGGCGCCACAACACCACTACTCCGCGCTCGCGGGAAGCGCCGCGCTGGCGATCCTGATGATCCCGATGGTGATGCGAACCACCGAGGAACTGCTCAAGCTGGTACCCAACTCGCTGCGTGAGGCGGCGCTGGCGCTGGGGTATGCGCGGTGGCGCACGACGTTGTCGGTCATGCTGCGGACCGCCCTTCCCGGCATCGTCACCGGCACACTGCTCGCCATCGCACGGATTGCCGGCGAGACCGCCCCGCTCCTCTTCACCGCGCTCGGCAACCAGTACCTGTCGTTCCGCCCGAACGCCCCGATGGCAGCGCTGCCCCTGGTGGTGTTCACCTACTCGATCGGCCCGTACGAGGAATGGCACCGGTTTGCGTGGGCAGCGGCGCTGGTGCTTATCCTGGTCGTGCTGGTGCTGAGCATCGCCGCCCGCTTCGCGACTCGCCAACGCTTCGGAGCCACCCGTGACTGAGGTGCTGCCACGGGTGCAGACCAGCTCACTCACGGCGATCTATGGCAAGGTTGCGGCGGTGAAGTCGGTGACGCTCGAGTTCGCCGCCAACCAGGTTCATGCGCTGATCGGGCCGTCGGGTTGCGGCAAGTCGACGTTCTTGCGCACGATCAACCGGATGCACGAGATGTCGGTTGGCGGCTGGGTCACGGGCAAGGTGCTGCTCGATGGTGCAGATGTCTACGGCCCGGACGTCAGCGTGATACAGCTCCGGCGTCGCGTCGGCATGGTGTTCCAGAAGCCGACACCGTTCCCGACCAAGTCGATCTACGGCAACGTCGCCGCCGGGCTGGTCATCGAAGGCGGCCGGTCCCGGGCCGAGCTGGACCGGATCGTCGAACGCTCGCTGCAGCGGGCCGCCCTGTGGGACGAGGTCAAGGATCGCCTGAAAACGAGTGCGATGGCCCTTTCCGGCGGCCAGCAGCAGCGGCTGTGCCTGGCGAGGACCATCGCCCCGGAGCCCGAGGTGATCCTGCTGGACGAACCGACCGCGTCGCTCGACCCCCAGGGCACGCAACGCATCGAGGAGCTGATGTTCGAGCTGAAACGCGACTTCACGATCATCATTGTCACGCACAACATGCAGCAGGCCGCACGCGTTTCGGACACGACGACGTTCTTCTACCTGGGCTCCATGATCGAGCACGGCGCCACGCGGCAGATGTTCACCACGCCGGCGAATGAGCAGACCGAGGCCTACATCACGGGACGGTTCGGATGAGTACTATGCTGGATGCACCGCCGACGGCACGCACGCTCGCCCCCCGGATCACCGTGGAGCCACGACAGCCGGTATGGCGGTCAGCGGGGAACGATGAGCCGGCCATCGAGGTCCGCGACTTCTCGTTCTGGTACGGTGATGTGCAGGCGCTGCAAGGCGTGTCGTTCACCGTGCCGCGCCGCGCGGTTACGGCGCTGATCGGCCCGTCGGGGTGCGGCAAGTCGACGTTCCTGCGGTCGGTCAACCGGATGAACGACCTGATACCCGAGACGCGCGCGAGTGGCGACCTGATCGTCGAAGGCACGTCCGTGTATGGCAGCGGGATCGACCTCGTGGCGCACCGCCAGCGGGTCGGCATGGTGTTCCAGCGGCCCAACCCGTTCCCGAAGTCGATCTTCGACAATGTGGCGTATGGACCGGTGCTCAACGCGTTGTGCGCCAAGCGCGACCTGCCCGAGCTGGTGGAGCAGTGCCTCCGGCGGGCGGCGCTGTGGGATGAGGTGTCGGACCGTCTCGACGAACCGGCCACCGGGCTGTCGGGCGGCCAGCAGCAGCGCCTGTGCATTGCGCGCGCGCTCGGCAACCGGCCCACGGTATTGTTGATGGACGAGCCCTGCTCGGCGCTCGATCCGATCGCGACGCAGAAGATCGAGGAACTCATCTTCGAACTCAAGCGCGAGTACACCATCGTGATCGTGACGCACAACATGCAGCAGGCGGCCCGGGTGTCCGACACCACCGGCTTCTTTGACCGCGGCGGCGTCCTGGTGGAGCTGGGCGAGACCCACCAGATCTTCACCAACCCGAGGCAGGAGCGTACCGAGGCGTACATCACCGGGAGATTCGGATGAGCGTCGATACCCAGCGACATTTTCACGAGGAACTGGCCCAGGTCAAGTCGCGGCTGCTCAGCATGTCGGGTGAGGCCGAGGCCGCGCTCGAGCTGGCGGTGGAAGCGCTGATCGAGCGGGCGGGCGACAAGGCGCAGGCGGTCATCGCGGGGGACCGCCACATCGATGCGTATGAGATCGAGATCGAGGAACAGGTCGTCAACTTGCTGGCGTTGCAGCAGCCGATGGCGCGGGACCTCCGGATGCTCACCTCCGCACTCAAGATCGCCAACGATCTCGAGCGGGTCGGTGACCACGCGGTGAACATCGCGCAGTCGGCTGAACGCCTCACGCAGAGCCGGCCGATTGCGCCCGAACCGGAGATCATCGAGATGGCACGTCTGGCGCGCGAGATGCTGTCCGACGCACTCGAGGCGTTCATCCGCGGCGATGCGGTGGCGGGGCGCGAGATCTGCCGCCGCGACGACAAGGTCGACATGCTGCACCGCTCGGTGTTCCGCATCCTGCTGACGTTCATGATGGAGGATCCGCACATGATCAGCGCGGGCATGGAACTGTTCCTGGTGTCGCGCAACCTGGAACGGGTGGCGGACCTGGCGACCAACATCGCCGAGGACGTGGTGTTCCTGGTGGAGGGCAAGTCGATCAAGCATCATGCCGAGGACAGCGGGGAAGCGGTTCGGTGACCGAGCCAGCGGCGGGACGCGAGCGACTCGGGGCGATCGACATCGGATCGAATTCGATCCGGCTGGTGGTCGCCGAGTACGATCCGGAGAGCGGATTCGAGATCATTGATGAAGTGAAGGACATGCCGCGGCTCGGGACTCGGGTCGAAACCACCCACCTGCTGGACCGCGCGGCGATGACCCGGGCCTTTGCCGCGCTCAAACGGATGAAGGAGGTCGCCACGCGCCGCGGCGTCACCCGGCTGGCGGCCGTGGCCACGTCGGCCATGCGCGATGCGCGCAACGGCACCGCGTTCGCGAAGCGCATCCGGCGCCAACTCGACATTCCGCTGGAAATCATCGACGGCGACCGCGAAGCCGAATTGTCCTGGCGTTCGGTGGCGCATCACTTCCGGCTCGAGAACGCGCGCACACTGGTGGCGGACATCGGTGGCGGATCGCTGGAGTTGATCGGTGCCGTCGACGGCATGGTGGAGGTGACCGCGTCACTCCCGCTCGGAGCGGTCCGGCTCACGGAGGAATTCCTGCCCGGGGAGCGCACCACGCGCAAGGAACTGGCGGCGCTGCGCAAGCATATCCGGCGGACGCTCAAGAAGGCGCTGCCGTGGCGCGACTGGAGCCAGGCCGTGGTGATCGGCTCCGGCGGATCATTCACGAACCTCGCCCGCATGGCGGCCGCCCGGGCCGGCAGCCTCGGCGACGCGATCCACGGCACGACGGTCGGAACGGGCGAAGTCGAGTCGCTGCTGGAGTGGCTGTCCGCCAAGACGCCAGAGCAGCGTGCCGGCGTGCCGGGACTCAATCCGCAGCGCGCCGACATCATCCTCGCCGGCGTCGCGGTCGCGGCGGAACTGCTCGACGCGCTCGACGCCCGGGCGCTCACGGCCAGCGCGTTCGGCCTGCGCGAAGGCCTGCTCCTGGAAATGGTCGGCGATCCCGCGGTGGCGGGCCCGCGCGATCCGCTGCAACTGATCCGCGAGTTCGTCGATCGGTGTCGCGGGGACCGTCGGCATGTCGAACAGGTCCATACACTCGCGACGGCGCTGCACGAGCAGCTGGCGGCGGCACTCGGGTGTGGCGTGGGCGACGCCTGGTTGCTCGAAGCGGCGTCGTTGCTGCACGACGTCGGCCAGTTGATGTCCTATCGCAATCACCACAAGCACAGCTACCAGCTGATCATGCACGCCGACCGGCTGGGACTCGACTCGCACGACCGCGCGCTGGTCGCGCTGATCTCACGCTACCACCGCAAGCGCGGACCCACCCTCAAGCACCGGGAGTTCGCGCGCCTCAACGACGAGGACCAGGCGACGGTGCGGCGGGTCAGCGGGCTGCTCCGGGTCGCGGATGGACTCGACCGCGGCCATACCGCGGCGGTCGACCGCGTGACCGTGGCACTCGAAGACGGCCGCTGCGTCATCCGGGCGTCGCCGCGGGTCAAGAGTGCGGACGTCTCGCTCGAGGTCTGGGGCGCGCAACGGAAGAGTGACGTGCTCGCCAAGATGCTGGGCTGCGAGGTCGTCGTGGAGGAAGGAATGGCGGCGGAGCCGGCGGAAAAGAAACCGGGCTGATCGGAGTTGACGGTCGGCGCCGGCGGGCACGCAAAACCAGGGCTGCGGTGACCTTGACACATCAATTATTGTTGATTTATACTTGGCCCCATGAAAGTCGCCACGGTCGATCGCGTCGCCCGGCAGTTCCAGGCCCTCTCCGATCCGACCCGCTTGGAGCTGCTGGTGCGGCTCCGCAAAGGGGAGCGCTGCGTCTGCGACCTGATGGACGTGCTCGACGCAGCGCAGTCGCGGCTCTCGTTCCACCTCAAGGTGCTCAAGGAAGCGGGACTGGTGACCGACCGACGCGACGGGAGATGGGTGTACTACACGCTGGTCCCCGAAACCATCGCCGAGATCCGTGAGTATGTCGAGGACCTTGCGCCGAGGTTCCGTGCGCTGCCGATGGCGAAAGGGAGCGCGTGCTGCGATTGAGCACCGGTTCGTGGACAATATATCAACCTTTTTTGATGGCTTTCACTTTCGACGGGGGCACCGATGACCAACCAAGGGCGTGACACACTGAAGGATGTGGTGCGGGAGAAGTACGGCGCGGCCGCCTTGCGCGTGGCATCAGGTGAGCGGAGCGGCTGTTGCGGCGCCGGTCCGTCGTCATGCTGCGACGACCCGATCACCACCAATCTGTATACCGGCGATGAAACCGCCTGCCTCCCCAAGGACGCGGTCCTCGCATCGCTCGGCTGCGGCAATCCGACCGCGCTGGCAGACCTCAATGAGGGTGACATCGTGCTCGATCTCGGCTCCGGCGGCGGCATTGACGTGCTGCTGTCGGCGAAGCGGGTCGGCGTGACCGGCAAGGCATATGGGCTCGACATGACCGACGAAATGCTGGCGCTGGCTCGCAGGAACCAGGCCGAGGCCGGTGTGACCAACGCGGAGTTCCTCAAGGGCGACATCGAACAGATCCCGCTCCCAGACAACACGGTTGACGTGATCATCTCGAACTGCGTGATCAATCTCTCCGGCGACAAGCGCAAGGTGATCGCGGAGGCGTTCCGCGTCCTCAAGCCGGGTGGCCGCTTCGCGGTATCCGACGTGGTGGTGCGGGGCGAGTTGCCCCCAGAGGTGCGTCGCAGCATGGAGCTGTGGGTCGGCTGCGTGGCGGGCGCATTGTCGGAAACGGACTTTCTCGCGATGCTCGGCGAGGCGGGATTTGCCGGCGCAAGCATCGAGCCGACGCGCGTGTATCAGTTCGAGGATGCGCGGACGTTCCTGCAGGAATCCGGGGTCGACACCGAGGTCCTGGCTCGCGAGATCAGCGGCAGGGTGATGGGTGCGTTCGTGCGGGCGACCAAGCCCGAGTCGGCATGACGCAGCCGTTTCGCATCCTGTTTCTCTGCACCGGCAACAGCGCCCGCAGTCAGCTGGCCGAGGCGCTCATGAATCTGCACGGCCAAGGGCGCGTGGTAGCCGAGAGCGCGGGGTCGCAGCCGGCCGCCCGGGTGAATCCGCGCACCATCGACGTGTTGCGTGAGGCCGGGATCGTGTGGCAGGGCCATCCACCCCGGGGCCTGGACGGACTCGAGCAACAGCACTGGGACGCGGTGATTACCGTATGCGACCACGCCAAGGAGTCGTGTCCGATCTTTCCCGGACAACCTATGGTGGCGCACTGGGGGATGCCCGACCCCGCGGCGGTCGACGGCAGCGATGACGACAAGCGCCGCGCCTTCCGTGACGCCATGCTGCTGCTTGGCCGCCGCATCGACCTGCTGTTGGCACTGCCGCTCGAGTCGCTGGAACGGCTGGCCGCGGAAGCGAAGCTCCGGGCGATCGGCACCGGATGAGCGGCCGAGCGGCGATGACCGCTCCTCCGGGCGACCGGACGAGGCGGCTGGCGTTCTTCGAGCGCTACCTCACCGCATGGGTGCTGGGATGCATGGTGATCGGGATCGGGTGCGGGCACCTGTTCCCGCGAGCGACGGCGGCCGTCTCGCACTGGGAGTTCGGTCGCGGCTCCCACATCAACGTCGCCATTGCCGCACTGATCTGGCTGATGATCTATCCGATGATGCTCCGGATCGAGTTCTCGGGGCTGGCGAGAGTGATGCGGCGGCCCAAGGGCCTGCTGATCACGCTGGGGATCAACTGGCTCGTCAAGCCGTTCAGCATGGCGCTGCTCGCATGGCTGTTCCTGCAGCACGCCTTTGCCGGGTTAATCCCGCTTGGCGATGCCAGGGACTACACCGCCGGCCTCGTCATTCTCGCGGCAGCGCCGTGCACCGCGATGGTGTTCGTCTGGAGTTACCTGGTCGACGGTGATCCGGCATACACGCTCGCCCAGGTGGCAATCAATGATCTCATCATGCTCGTGGCGTTTGCGCCGATCGTGATGCTGCTCCTCGGGGTCGCGCATGTCGTGGTGCCCACCACAGTGCTCGTCACGTCAGTCGTGGTCTTCATCGTGTTGCCGCTGGCGAGCGGCTATGCCACCCGGACGCTGCTGCTGCGCGCCCGGGGGGCCGAGTGGCTCGAGACGCATTTCCTGCCCCGTTTCAAGCCGGTGACCGTGGTTGCGCTCCTGGCCACGCTGGTGCTGATCTTCGCGTTCCAGGCACAGAACCTGTTGGCCCACGGCTTTGCCGTGGTGTTGATCGCCGTGCCCATCGTGATCCAGGTCTATTTCAATTCCGGCCTGACCTATCTGTTGATGCGGCGGTTCGGCGTGGCACATGAGGTGGCATCACCCGGCGCCCTGATCGGCGCCAGCAACTTCTTCGAACTGGCCGTTGCGGTCGCGATCACGCTGTTCGGACCGACCTCCGGTGCGGCGCTGGCGACGGTGGTGGGCGTGCTGGTCGAGGTGCCAGTGATGCTCTCTGTGTGCCGGGCGTGCACTGCGACCCGCGGCTGGTACCGGCACGAGGTCCACCCGTCCTTGTCGCCGTGAGGGAGGCGGCGGGCCCGGCGGCTGGAACGTAGATTGACGGGATCCAGCCCATTGACGGAGCCGCGTTCTTGACGCCTGATACCCCGCAGGACTTTGTCGGGCGGGTCGCGATCGTGACCGGTGCCGCACGGGGCCTCGGCCGCGCCGTCGCCGAGCGACTGCTCAGCCGCGGCGCGTCGGTCGCCATCAACGCGCGCGATCGCGACCGCGCGGCAGCGGTGGTGCGGGACCTGGGTGCACTCGGCGTACGCAGCCTCGCCGTCCCTGGTGACATCGCCCAGGATGGCATTCCTGGTGCAATCGTCGATCGCACCGTCGAGCGGTTCGGGCGCATCGACATCCTGATCAACAACGCGGCGCTGCCGCTGACCACGCGATTCGAACACATCACGGCCGATGAGTGGCGGCGGGCGATCGAGGTCAACCTGACCGCGCCGTTCCTGCTGATGCGGGCTGTGCTGCCCGCGATGAAAGCGCAGCAGTACGGGCGAGTCGTGAACATCTCGTCGACGGCGGGCCGGATGGTGAGCACGCTGGGTGGCGCGCACTACACCGCCACAAAGACCGGGCTGCTGGGGCTCACCCGCGCCGCCGCGAAGGAGCTGGGCCGGTACGGCGTCACGGTCAACGCGGTGTGTCCTGGCATGATCGACACGGAGCTCACTCGCGCAAGCGCCAGCAGCGAACAACTCGAGCGCATTGCCGCCGGGTATCCGATTCCACGACTCGGGACCGCGCTGGAAGTGGCCGACCTGATCTGCTTTGCCGCGTCGGAGGCCGCCGGATACATCACCGGGGCGTCGCTCGACATCAACGGTGGCGACCTGATGATGTGAGGTGGTGATGCAAGAGAGCACCCGGGTGCTGGTGGCGCTGGGAGCCGGACTGGTGGGTGGAGCGGCCGTGGCCGCATCGGGCGACGTGCACCTGTTGCACGCCGCGGCGGCGATCACGCCCATCGGGGTGTTGTGGGTGAACGCGATCCGGATGACGGTCATCCCGCTGGTCGTTTCGCTGCTCATCACCGGCGTTGCTTCGGCGGCGGATCTGCGCGTGGTTGGCCGGATCGGCGGCCGCACGCTGCTCACCTTTGTCCTGCTGTTATCCGGTATGGCCATCGTGCTGATGCCGGTGGCGGCCCTGGTGTTCTCGCTGCTGCCGCGCAACATCGGCATGCGGCCGCCGCTTCCTGCCGGTGCGGCCGAAGCGGCAGGACAAATCGCCGCGAGCGGCCACGCGCCGAGTCTCGGGGCGTGGCTCACGTCACTGATTCCGACCAACCCGATCGCCGCCGCGGCCGACGGCGCGATGCTGCCGCTGATCCTGTTCACGCTGCTGCTCGCCTTGGCCATCGCGAAGAGTGAGACTCGCGCGCGTGATCCGTTGCTGGCGTTCTTCCGCGGCCTGAGCGAGGCGATGCTGGTGATGGTGCGTTGGGTGGTTCTTGTCGCGCCGATCGGCGTGTTTGCACTGGTGTTGCCGCTGGCGGCAAGGGGCGGCGCCGGCGTCGCTGGGGCCATGGGCTTCTACGTGGTCGTGTATTCGGTAGGAAGCCTTGTCGGCACGCTGTTCCTCTACCCGGTGGTGATGATTGCCGGAAGGGTACCGATCAGCCGATTTGCTCGCGCCGTGTTACCGGCGCAGTTGATCGCGTTCTCCTCCTCATCATCGATCGCCTCGCTGCCGGCGCTGGTGGAAGGCGCCGAGCGCGGGCTGGGGTTGCCGGACCGGGTGAACGGGTTCGTGCTGCCACTCGCCGTGTCGACGTTTCACGTCAACGCCCCCCTCTCGTGGACCGTCGGCGCGTTGTTCGTCGGCTGGTTCTATGGCATCCCGCTTGGGGCTGGCGCACTGGCGATGGTGGCGGTTGCGGCGATCTTTCTGGGGTTCGTGGCACCGGGTGTTCCGCGCGGTGCGTTCCTGATGCTCACGCCGCTGTTCCTCGCCATTGGCCTGCCGGCCGAGGGGATCGGCATCCTGATCGCGCTCGATGCGATCCCGGATCTCTTTGCGACGGTGAACAACGTGACGGGTGATCTCGCCGCGGCGGCGATCGTGGCGCGGCAGGATGGTGCGTAGCACACCAACACGTTGAGCCCGGCCATCCGTTGCGCCGCGCTTCCTGAAGTCTCCTTCATCGTGGTTTCACCCTCCGTTCACCTACCGCCGACTATCGTCAGCCCATAGCAACTGGACTTCCGCCCGTCCCTCGGGGCGGGGGCGATCCGGCGACGGAGGTGTTGCGGGATGCTCGCACAACTCGGCAGCGAACTGGTGCAGACGGGCCTGGCCAGCGCCGCAGAAATTGACGCGGCCATCGCGGTGGCCACCCGGACTCACCGGCGCCTGGGCGATGTGTTGATCGAGCAAGGCACGGTCAACGAGCAGGATGTCTACCGGGCGCTCGCCACGATACACGGCCTGCCGTTCGCCAACAGCGACCAGCTGGTCGGCAAGATCGACTCGGCGCTGGCGCGCAGCGTGCCCCCGCGGTTTCAGGAATACAACCATCTCCTGCCAATTGCACTCGAGGGCGACACCCTGACGGTCGCGACCAGCGAACCGGCCTTCGAGATTCCCGAGCTGGGTGCGGCGCTCAACGCCGATAAGGTCCAGCGCGTGGTAGTGACCGCGACCGACCTGCGGCGGCTGCGCATGGCGGTCGACCTGCAGCAGGCGGGCAACGCGCAGGAACCGCAGCCGGCGGCCCGCCAGTCGGCCGACATCCTGGCGACCACCAGCGATAGCACCGAATCCGCACAACGGCTGCTCGACGAGCTGCTGCTCGACGCCGTGGCCGAGCGGGCCAGCGACATTCACGTGGAGACGTATCGCGGCCGAACCCGGATGCGGCTGCGAGTTGACGGCGACCTGCGCGACCTCAGCCTGTATCACCTGACCGAGCTGCAACGGCTCGGCCTGCTCAACGTGATCAAGGTGCGCGCGGGCCTGGACATCGCCGAACGGCGGATTCCGCAGGGCGGACGCATTGCGATGCGCGCGGCCAACAAGTCCTTCGACATCCGGGTGCAGACCCAGCCCTGCCTGCATGGCGAACACGCGGTGCTGCGGCTGTTGCCGCAGGATACCAAGGTGGCGACCATCGGCGACCTGGGCTTCCCGGCCGCGATCGCCAAGTCATACCGGCGGTTGCTCGACTCGCCGGGCGGCCTGGTGCTGGTCGTGGGCCCCACCGGTTCGGGGAAGTCGACGACACTCTACGCCGGCCTGCAGGTGCTGGCGGCGGACGCGACGCGCAAGGTGATCACGGTCGAGGACCCGATCGAGTATGCGCTCGACGGCATTCAGCAGACGCAGGTGCGCCCCGAGATCGGCTTCGGCTTTGCCGATGCGATGCGGGCCTTTGTGCGCGAAGATCCCGACGTGATCCTGATCGGCGAGATCCGTGACGGCGAGACCGCGCTGGAAGCGCTGCGCGCGTCGCAGACCGGCCACCTGGTGCTGTCGACCCTGCACTGCAACGACACGGTCGACGCGGTGCAGCGGCTGGTCGACCTGGGCCAGCACCCCAACAGCATCGCCAGCGAACTCCTGGCCGTCATCTCGCAGCGGCTGGCGCGGCGCATTTGCGACTTCTGCCGGATACCGGATGTCCGGCCAGAGGACGACGTGCTGATCCAGGAGGTGTTTCCGGACGGCGTGCCGGCCGACATGAAGCTCTTCAAGGGCAAGGGATGCGACCATTGTCACGGCACCGGCGGTTATGGCCGGATCGCCGCGATCGAGTACCTGCCGGGGTCGCCGGCACTACGTGCGGCGATCAGCCGGCGCGCGGCGGTGGATGAGCTACGGCACGAGGCGCTCCGCGCCGGCCTGGTCCCGATGCGGGATCATGCGCTGGAGCTGGTGCGGAGTGGGATCATCACGCTGGATGAATTGAAGAACATGCTGCCGCCAGAGCGACTGGTCCCGGAGAAGCACACGGGGAGCTAACCGGTGAGAGCGGCGCCTCCTCAGATCCCGAACAACGACGTCGAATCACCGCCGGAAGTTAGGTGCACCGGGCTGGCCGGGAGTCCTTGGAACCACCCGGTCAATGCCTCGACGGCGACCGGGCAGAGACCCCCCGCCGCGACGAATTCCTTGAGCTGCCGCAATACGGCGTCGATCGGCAGCGCCGCACGATAAGGCCGCGCGGCCGACAAGGCCTCGCAGACGTCGGCAGCGGCGAGCACGCGCTCCGACAGGCTGAGTTCATCCCCGGCGCGGCCGACGTGGTAACCACTCCCATCAAGACGTTCGTGGTGCGAGGCCGCGAGCGTGGCAAACCGTTCGAAGCGTGGGACGCCCTTCAGGATCTCCAGCGTGTACCGCGTATGCCGGCGCATCTCCTCCATCTCGTCCAGGGTGAGCGCCGTCGTCTTGTCGAGGATGGTGTTGCCCACGCCGAGCTTGCCCACGTCGTGCAGGAGCGCGGCGCGGCGCAACGCGCGAACCTCGCGGCTCGTCATGTCGAGTTCCATCGCCGTACGAGTGGCCAGGAACGACACGTTCTGCGAGTGGCGGGCGGTGAATGGACTCTTCGCGTCGATGACCTTGGCGAACGCCTCCGCGATCGTGTCGAGCCGGAGTTCATCCGCATAGACGATGCGCGCCGGCGGTTCACAATCCCGGAGCGCCGGGAGCGCGTCGGCGTGGCGAAGCTTGCCCCAGAACCCCGTGTCCAACTCGAACGTGTCGAGACACTGGACGACCGCCGGATCGAACCAGCGCCCGCGACGTGCGTGCGCCACCTCGTACGCGGTCTGCACGCCGAATGCCTGTTCGAATACTTCCACGGTCTGGGCCAAGCCGACAATCCTCGCGAGCATCGGGATTTCGTCGCCGCGAAGTCCGCGCGGCATGCCGTTGCCATCCCAGTGCTCTTCGGTTGCCCGGATCGCGTCGCAGGTCGCCTGTGGCATGGCGAGCATGCCGGCAATCGCCGCGCCGCGCTCGGCCCGTGTCGCTGCCATTTCGCGCTCGGCGTCGTCGGGGCGACCGAACTGCGTCAGTGTGTGCCAGCCACGGGCGAGGCGCGACCGACCGTGCAGGGCGTGGCGAAAAGCATACCGCGCCACGTCGCCTCGGTCGGTCCAGTCGATCAGCTTGCGCGCCGCCTTGAGGGCCCGATCGTCGCCACCGAAGAGGCTGCTGAGCTGCGCGGCATTGCTGGAGCTGCCAAGGTCCTTCAACAGGAGTGCATAGAAGAGGGCGCTGCGATCCTCGTCCGACAGCCTCAGCTGGCTGCCGATGCGCATGCCGATCATGGCAGTGCGGACTGAATGCCCCACCGGCTGTCCTTCGGACATGTCGAGCGCGTACGACAGCGCTCCGATCACGTCGGTCAGGCGGATTCCGGCATAGGCCGCGTCGGTCTTGGGTGACCGTATCAGGGTCAGATGATCGAGGCGATCCGCGGACGCGACCCGGGCCGCCGCCCCCGCGCCCGGCGCACGCCGCCACGGCAGTGCTGGCGCGGGTGTTTGCAGCGCAGATGACGCCTCAGGTGCGCGCAGCATCGCGCGTGCGGTCGCGGTCAAGGCGAGAAGGCGAGCGGACATGGCATCGTTGATGGGCAAGAAGAATGCCCTCTGGCGACTATCGCGGCCTTGGTATCACTAGGGAACCTGCAGTCGCGGCGTCCCCCCTGGGTCGTCGTGACGGAGCCATGTTGTTCGGCTACAGGCGCCCGCCGGCCAGCGAAAACAGCAGAATGGCTAGCACGACCGTCGTGATCAGCACGTAGGTGCGGTCGGCCTGCCGCACGAACCCCACCAGCGAAAGCGCCACCCGGGCGACCGGAGTGGCGATCAACAGTAGCAGTCCCAGCTGAATCACACCGAGACTGTTGCCGCCCAGCGCCGACCGAACGATGCCGGTGACGCTGCGGAGCTGGCTCGGCTCGCCGCGGAATGCGCGGTAGTCCACGGTCACCAGTCCGTGGTGCCAGAGGTACGCCACCGAGCCGGCCGCCGTTACGGCGGCGGCGAGCAGCACGCCGACGCGAAGCAGATTGCCGACCGCTTGCTCCACTTGCTCGTCCGTCCAGCGGGCCATGGTCAGATCCTTCCAGTCAGTGCCTTGTAGACCATCTCCACCGCTAGTCCGACGATCACGACGCTGAAGACCCGGCGGAGCCAGCCCGAGTGGATCACAACCAGCAGGCGGGACCCGAGCAGCGCGCCGCCGAGCACGCCGAGCATCACGGCAAAGGAGAGCCCGGGGTCGATGTAGCCGCGCCGGAGGTACACGCCGGCGCTGGCGGCGGCGGTCACGCCGATCATGAAGTTGCTGGTCGTGGTGGAAACCTTGAATGGCAGGTGCATGGCGTTGTCCATGGCGAGCACCTTGACGGCGCCCGATCCGATGCCGAGCAAGCCGGACAGCACGCCGGCCAGGAGCATCAGGGCAAACCCTACCGGCACCTGTTGCACACCGTACGCCCGGAGTCCCTCAGCCGTGGGATAGGTGGAGTTCATCCGGAACTGCTGCGCCCATCGATCCGACATGTCGAGGGTGAGGTGTTCCACACGCGGTCTACCGGAGAGATAGGCCGAGTACAGCAGCACACCGGCGAACACGATCGCGATGAAGTTGGTGGACACCATCCCCGCGATGAACGCACCGACCAGCGCACCAATAGTAGTTGCGATCTCGAGGAACATCCCGAGCCGGATGTTGGTGTAGCCTTCCTTGACGTATGCGGCGGCGGCGCCGGACGACGTAGCAATGACGCTGATCAGCGACGCACCGATGGCGTAGTAGATGTTCACGCCAAATCCGATGGTCAGCAGCGGCACGATGATCATGCCGCCACCGAGCCCGGTGAGGGCGCCGAGGAGTCCGGCGGCAAAGGCGCCCACGAAGAGAAGGCCGCTCAGTTCGGCTGCATGCACGTGGTGGCAGAATCCTCAGGTGGTCGGGCGGCGCGGACGTTCCCGCACAAGCTTAGCTGGCGGCGTGGCCGTGCGCCAAAGGTTGAGCCGCGCGAAGTGCGGACGAGGGATCGTCCGACCAGCACGAGTCCAGTCTTGGAATCCAGTCGGGAAATCCATGCGAGTCCGCGATGCGCAAAGCGCCCCGATGCCCAGCGGCACCGAGGCGCTTCGCGATCGCACTCCCACGTGGCACTATTGCGGCAACGACCGCTCCACTACTACGGCGCCCGCGTTCCCTCGCCCCGCAATGCGACCAGCGAGTCCGGTCCCGTGACGGTGTAGTGAGCCATGGTGGTGCCCATCAGCTTGTCTCCCACGACGTGGAATACGCTGTTGGTGGTCACCTTCACGCCCTTGCGCAGCACGCTCTCGTACTGTGGGGCATCGGCCATAACGCTGTCACCCGAGACCGTGACGTGCAGCGTCATCGGCTTCCGCTTCGGCAGGGTCATGATCCACCCCGTCGTGTCCGCCGTGACTACCAGGGTATAGGTGGTCAGCACGCTGTCGCCGGTCGCCGGCATGACCTTGAAGTTCCACATCCCGGCGATGGACGCGAGGTTGATCGGGGCCGGTGCCGGCGGTGGGGCCGGGGGCGGGGGCGGGGGTGCCGGCGCTTCCTTCTTGGCGCAGGCCGCGAGGATTAAGGCGCTAAATACCAGGGCAAGACGTCGCATGCGATTCTCCGATTGAGGGACTGCCGACCGGCGCGGGCCCGCGCCGGTCGCAATTCAAAACATACGGCATTTGCCCGCTACAGGTAAGAACCCGCCCTGGACGTGACGTCACAGTGCCCTATGGCCTTGCGGGCTGCGCCGGCAACTTCTTGGCGAAATCACCAGCCTTCACCACGGCCATGGACGCGGGATCGAGGTACTTCACCACGACCGCCTGCAACTCGGGCGCGGTGACCGCATTGACCTTGGCTTCCAGCGCCGCGACGTTGGCGAAATTGCGGCCGAGAAAGAGATTCTGGCCGAGTCTCCCGGCCAGCGCACCGTCGTTGGCGCGGCCGAGCTTCGCGCTCTCGGTCCATCCTTCCTTCGCCTTCTTGATCTCGTCGTCGGTGAATCCATCCTTGGCGGCGCGCACCAGTTCTTCCTGGAATGCCTTCTCGAGCTTGTCGCGATTTTCCGGCGCGTAGATCGCGTAGGCAGTGAACTGGCCCGACGTGTCGATCGGCGACGCGCTGAAACTCGATCCCACGCCGTACGACAGTCCGTCCTTCTGCCGGATGCGCGTGGCCAGTCGCGAGTTGAGGAACCCGCCGCCCAGCATGTAGTTGGCCAGCACCAGCGCCGGGTATTCCGGCGACATGTCGGTCATCGGCATCACCTTGCCGGCCACGAACATGGCATTGGCCTTGTCGGGCGTCTCGAGCGCGATGTTCAGCGACTTGCTGGTGCGCGACGGCGTCGCAATGCGCCGGTACGGCGCCGGACTCTTCCAGTTGTCGAGCCCGGCGGCAAGCAGCGCACGCGTGGAGTCGGGATCGAAGTCACCCACCACCGCAATCTCGCCGTTGGAAGCGCCATAGAAGGCGTGGTAGAACGCCTTCGCCTCGTCGAGCGTGACCGCCTTGATATCGGCCAGTTGCTCGTCCAGCGTGCCGACGTATTCGGGATGCCCCTTCGGGAACGGGCTCAGGTGGCGTTGCATCGCAATGAACGCCTGCATCTGCGGCTCGGAGCGCTGGGATTCGAGACCGGTGACATTCTCCTGCCGAGCCAGCTCGAACTCCTTGGAATCGAAGCGCGGGTGGCGCAACATGTCGATGGCCAGCTTCATGGCATCGGCAAGATGTTCGCGCTTGACCGTGATTGAGACGGAGGCCGACGCCGCCGAACCGCCGACGAACACCTGCGCCTGAAGACGGTCGAGTGAATCGTTGACCTGCGAGCGGGTGAGCTGCTCGGTGCCACGCATCAACATGGTGCCCGCGAAATCCGGCGCGGCGCCCTTGTTCATCAGCAGATCTTCGGTGCCGAACCGGAGGTTGATGCTGGCGTGCACCGTGCCGCCGCGGGTCTTCTTGGGCAGGAATGCGTACTTGAGTCCCCCCGCCAGCTGCCCGGACCGGGTGCGCACATCGATGTTCGCCGGCGACGCATCGAATGCCTCGCCCGCCACCAGCGCGGTGTCGCCCTTGTAATCCTTGACCAGCGCGATCACGTCGGGCGTCGCGGGGATCTCGGCGCGATCCGGCTTGGCATCGGGAATGAATTCGCCAACCGTGCGGTTGGACGCCTTGAGGTAGGCCTGCGCCACCCGCATCACGTCATCGGTGGTGACGCGCTTGATGGCGTCGCGGTGCAGGAACAGCAGCCGCCAGTCTCCCATGGCCGCCCACTCGGAGAATGCCAGCCCGACCTGGTTCGAGTTGGTCAATTCCAGCTCGATCCCCTTGAGCAACGATGCCTTGCCGCGCTCGACTTCCTCCTTCGTCGCCGGTGCCTTGGTCAGCAGCGAGTCGATCGTGCTTATGATCGCGTCTCGCGTGTTGCCGATGTCACCTTCCTTCTTGACCTCGGCCTGCACCATCATGACGCCGGGTTCACGAAGCTGGTAGGTGTACGTAAAGAGGAATGCAGCCTTCTTGGTCTCGACGACTGCCTTGTAGAGCCGGCCCGTCGGTTCGGCACCCAGCACTTCGGACAGCACATCGAGCGCGGCAAAGTCGGCGTGTGATCCGGCAGGAATGTGCCACGCCATGACCACGGCCTGCACGTCACCCACGCGGCGCAAGGTCACGCTGCGCTCGCCGTCCTGCGCCGGATCGACCGTGTAGCTCGGCCAGATCCGCATGTCGCCCGTGCGCCGTGGCCGGGGGATCGCGCCGAAGGTCTGCTGCACCAGCCGCAGCGCGGTTGCCGGTGCGAACTTGCCCGCAATCACCAGCACGGCGTTGTCGGGCTGGTAGTACTTGTGATAGAAACCCTGCAACCGTTCGATCGGAGCGTTCTCGATGTCGGCGCGGGCGCCGATGGTGCTCTTGCCGTAGTTGTGCCACAGGAACGCGGTCGAGAGCACCCGCTCAGTGAGCACGTTCTCGGGCGAGTTCTCGCCGGCCTCGAATTCGTTCCGCACGACCGTCATTTCGCTCTCGAGGTCCTTTTTCACGATGAACGAATGGACCATCCGATCACTTTCCAGGTCGAGCGCCCACCGAAGGTTTTCCTCCTTAGCCGGGAAGGTCTCGAAATAGTTGGTGCGATCGTACCAGGTGCTGCCGTTGGGCGACGCACCGTGCTCGGTCAGCTCCTGCGGGATGTTGCGGTGCGCGGTCGATCCCTTGAACACCATGTGTTCGAGCAGGTGCGCCATCCCTGTCTCGCCGTAGGATTCGCTTCGCGATCCGACGAGGTAGGTGATGTTGACCGTAGTGGTTGGCTTCGAGGCGTCAGGAAACAGGAGCACCTTCAGCCCGTTCGCGAGCGTGTACTCGGTGATTCCTTCCACTGTGGCGCCCTTGACCGGTGCGGCAGCAACCGCCGCCGGCGGATGCTGCTGCGCCGCGGCCGGAGCCGCGAGTGCGGTGAAGAGCAGAAACAACGGTGCACGCCGCATGATTCATCCCTCTCAGTAGTCGGTGGAAGGCTCAGCCAGTGCCGGCGCGACGCCAGTCGTTCCGCCGCCAGGCCAGCTTGATACTAGCATCATTTCAGCATCCCGGCCCGCGGCACTGTTCGACGGACCTTCATCGCCCGCCTCGGTCGAGGCAACCTGACGCCCGGCACCTCTGCGGCGCGGCGTACGGGGCGGCGGTGCGTCCTCAAATCAGCGACACCGGCGCGGCAGGCCCATGCTCAGCGTTCATGCCGATCGAGCGGAGGAATCGACGTTAGACTCAATGCGAAAACGCATGGAAGCACACGATCGACAACCTCGCGGGGTATGCCATGTGTCCACGACGATTGGCCTTGAGTCTGGTGCTCCTCGCTCCAGCCACCGTGCCGAGGATGGCGTCCGCCCAGGCGGGCGCGGCAGCGACGGTGCGCGAGTACCAGGCGGAGTTCACCACCTATCCCTTCTCCGACCCGAATCCGATCCCGGTGATGGGACCGATCTATCCGTACTTCCGCTTCGACGGCTTCACGGATGTCCCGGTGCAACGGACCTGGAAGGTGATCGACCTCGAGAACCGGTGGATTCGCGTGTCGATCCTCCCCGAGATCGGCGGCAAGATCTGGCGCGCTATCGACAAGGCGACCGGCAAGTCGTTCATTTACGACAACCACGTGGTGAAGTTCCGCGACATCGCGATGCGTGGGCCGTGGACCAGCGGCGGGATCGAGGCCAACTACGGCATCATCGGTCACACGCCCAATGTCGCGACACCGGTGGACTACGTGACACAGCGCGGCGCCGACGGTAGCGTGACCTGCACCATTGGTGCGCTCGACCTGCTGACGCGCACGTCGTGGCGACTCGCGATCTCGGTTCCCGCCGACAAGGCGTACTTCACGACCAGCTCGTTCTGGCACAACGGAACGCCATTCGAGCAGCCATACTACTCGTGGATGAACGCCGCCATCCCGGTCGGCGACGACCTCGAATTCATCTATCCGGGCAATCACTTCCTTGGGCACGGCGGCGAGGTCGGCGACTGGCCGGTCAACCGCGTCAACGGCAAGGCGATCTCGTTCTATCGCAATAACGACTTCGGCGGCTACAAGTCGTACCACGTCTTCGGCACCTACACCGACTTCTTCGGTGCCTACTGGCATGCGAAGGACTTCGGGATGGTGCGCTACGCCCCCCATGATGAGAAGCCGGGGAAGAAGCTCTGGATCTGGGGCCTCTCGCGACAGGGAATGATCTGGGAACAGCTGCTCACCGACGCCGATGGCCAGTATACCGAAGTTCAGTCCGGCCGGCTCTTCAACCAGACGGCGGAAGCGAGTACGCTGACGCCGTTCAAGCATCGCGGTTTCGCCCCGTACAGTTCCGACCGGTGGACCGAGTACTGGTTTCCGGCGAAGGGGACGGATGGGTTCGTGACCGCCAATCCCTGGGGCGCGCTCAATGTGCAGCCCACCGCGCGCGGCGTGGTGGTGTCGTTCTCGCCGGTGCAGCGGATCGCCGACTCGATCGAGGTCTTTGACGGCAGCCATCGCGTCTATGCCCGGCTGCTCCGTCTCGAACCGCTCCAGCGCTGGCGCGATACCGCCCCCGTGGTCGCCGATCCCTCGCAACTGCGCGTCACGCTCGGTGGCCACAAGATCGAATGGACCGCCGACACGGCGGCTACCGGCTTGGGTCGACCGGTGACGGCACCCGCCGCCTTCGACTGGAACTCTTCCTATGGGAGATATCTCGCCGGCAAGGAAAAGCTGCGCGAACGCGACTACCTCGGCGCCGAGCGCGACCTCGCACGGGCGGTGGCCGCCGATTCCAACTACATCCCGACGCTGACCGACCTCGCTTCGCTCACGTTGCGGCGCGGTGATGCCGCCGGTGCCCTCCGCCTCACCCGCCGCGCGCTCAGCATCGACACGTACGACCCGGAGGCCAACTTCGTCTATGGCGAGGCCAGCCTGCGCACCGGGCGCCGAGTTGATGCGCGCGACGGATTCGACATCGCGTCGCAATCGCCGGAATACCGGACGGCGGCGTGGACCGCGCTCGCGAAGATCTACCTCCACAACGGCGACCTGGAGCGGGCGATGGATTACGCCGTAAAGGCGCTCGACTACAATCGCTTCGACCTCGATGCCTGGCAGGTGCGCGCGGTGGCGCATCGACTCCAGCACGACCGCGTCGCCGCGACGGACGACATCGAGGCGCTGCAGGCGCTCGACCCGCTTTCGCATTTCGCGCACTTCGAGTTGGCGCTCTGGGATGGAACTGACTCGGCACGCCAGGGCGTGACAGTGCTCATCCGCAACGAGATGCCGTCGGAGACGCTACTCGAGCTGGCGCTCTGGTATTTCGATGTCGGGCAGGTTGCCACGGCGGATCAACTGCTGGCCCTCGCTCCACCGAATCCGGAAGTGCTCTACTGGCGGGCCTTCCTGCACGAACGCCTCGGATCGCCCGACGTCGCGATGTTGCTGGCGCGTGCGGATTCGACGTCGCCGCGGCTCATCTTTCCGTCGCGCGTCGAGTCGGCGGACGTCATGGCGTGGGCGCTGACGCGCTCCGCGAGCTGGCTGCCGCGCTACTTCCTCGGACTGATCCGCTGGAGCCAGGGTGACAGCGTAACTGCGCGCACGCTCTTCGACGGCGTTCAGGAGGGCCCATCGTTCGCACCGTTCTATGCGGCTCGGGCCGAGTTGCTGAAGACGGCGGCACCGGGGAGGGCACTGGCTGATCTTCGGCACGCGGCGCAACTCGACCCCGGCGAATGGCGGTATGGCCGCCTCATGGCCGAGCGAGCGATGGCCGACAGCCAGTTCGCGGACGCGGTCCGCATCGCGGCCGGGTACTACCAGCACTTCCCACGCAACTCGGCGCTGGGGATGCTCTACACCCGGGCCCTGCTCCGGAATGGCGACGCCAATGCAGCCCGGCGGCTGCTCGACACGCTGGTCGTGCTCCCCTACGAAGGGGCGGGCGAGGCGCACTCCCTCTATCGTGAGGCCAATCTTCTTGGCGCGGTGGAGCGGATCCGCGCGGGCAATTCGCGCGCTGCCCTCCAGCTGATCGCCACGGCGCTGCAGTGGCCGGAACGGCTCGGGACGGGAAAACCGTACGACCAGGACGTCGATGAGCGCTTGGAGGATCTCCTCGCGGCCTGGGCGCGTCGCGGCACCGCGCTGCGTCCCGATCTTGACCAGCAGGTCCAGCGGACCCTCGCGGCTTCACCCGATCCGCTCACCGATCGCGTCCTCCAAGCGCTGCTCGCACCAGTCGCGACCAGGACGTCCCGGCCGCATCGATGATTGGGTTGTCGCGCGGCGGCCACCGTGGTGTTGCCCTTCGAAGGTCACGCCCGCGCGGCCGAACGTCTCATGCACTCATCGAGCGAACCCTCGCAGTCGCAGCCAGTTGTGAAGCAGCGTTGGCCACGCGCCAAGCACGGGATCGCCTGACGCAAGGCCAACTCCGTGTGGACCGCGTTCAAACACGTGTAACTCGAAGGGAACGTTCGCCGCACGTAGCGCGGCGGCAAAAAGGAGGCTGTTCTCCACCGGAACAACCGGATCGTTGGCGGTGTGGAAGATGAAGGTGGGCGGAGTTTGCGGCGTAACGTGCTTCTCATTGGACAGCGCTGCCACTAGTTCCGCAGATGGGGTGTCACCGAGGAGATTCCGGCGTGAACCCGCGTGCGTGATGCCGTCAACCATGGAGATCACTGGATACGCGAGCACCGCAATATCCGGTCGGCTACTCACCCGTTCCATCGGATCCGCGGAAGAGGAATCACCCGCATCGAAGTGTGTGGCGATGGTCGACGCGAGGTGCCCGCCCGCGGAGAAGCCCATTACGCCAATTCTATTCGGGTCTATGCCCCACTCCGTCGCCCGAGCGCGGACCGTGCGGATGGCGCGCGCTACGTCCAGCAGCGGTGCCGGAAAGTGATAGCGCGGCGCCAGGCGATACTTGAGCACGGCGGCGGTCACACCGAGGCTGTTGAGCCAGAGCGCAATGGTGTGTCCCTCGTGGTCGGCCAGCAGTGCATAGGAGCCACCGGGACAAATCACGACAGCCGCGCCGGTCGCCGTCCCAGCGACTGGTCGGTAGAGCGCGATAGTTGGAACACCGGCTGAATCCCGCCCGCTCGCACCTGGAGCGCCGTTGAGCCACAACGCCATCGGGACGGGCCTCGTCGTGACTTGTGCGCCGGCCGGGCGTGACCCAACGACACTGAGGACAACGGAGCATGTTGCATAGAGTACGCGATTCATTCGCCCTCCCGACGTCTGACGATGCTGCGTTTCTGCTGCGAGGCGAGCGGATACCGGAGAATTCTCGCAGCCGTGCGCGTGCTAGGCTGCGTACTGCAACACCGCCACGAAGTGGCACGCCGTGCCGGCGAGGACGAACAGATGCCAGACGAAATGACCGTAACGGAGCCGGCGAGCGGAGTAGAATCCGACCCCCACGGTGTAGGCTACTCCGCCGGCTACCAGCCAGAACAGCCCCCACCGCGGCATGAGGAGCCAGAGCGGCTTCGCGGCCGCCAGAGCAAGCCAGCCCATCGCGAGATACAAGCCGGTCGAGAGGCGGGGATAGCGAATCCCCCCGATGGCCTTGAGGGCAATGCCGACTACGGCGAGGCCCCAGATCAGCCCGAAAAGGGTCCAGCCCCAGGGCCCACGAAGGGCCCCCAGCGTGAAGGGCGTGTAGGTCCCGGCAATGAGGAGATAGATGGCCCCGTGGTCGAGGATCTGGAGCACACGCTTCGCCCGATTCGGAGCGAGCGCATGGTAGAGCGTGGAGGTCAGGTAGAGGAAGGCCGCGGTCGCGGCAAAGACCCCCGCCCCGACCACGGCCGCCGCGCCGTGCTGAAGCGCGCCAAGAACGAGCACGGGCAGGGCCGCCAGCGCGGCCAGGAAACCGATGGCATGGCTGGCGCTGTTGGCGATTTCTTCCCCGAGCGATTGCGGTCGATGCTCGACAGCAGATCCGTCTACCACAAGGTCCCCTTCCTGATCTTCACTGTCGCGTCCGTCTTGATGGTACTCGCGGGAAGCGCCGGCACGTCCGCGAGACACCGCTTCCGAAGACCTCAGTCAAGGTGCATCCTGCGCAGCAGCGCCGTGAAGCGAGGGTGCGAGCGCAGGGGCGCAAACAGGAACGAACCCCGGATGCCATATACAGAGCCCGCGCGCTGCTCGTACGCTCGCTCCAAGCAATCCATGGCCTGCTCGTGTTGCCCAAGACCGGTGTACACGTACGCCATGTGGTAGGGCGCGACGTATCGCGTCCGTGACTGCTCCTCCAGTTCCCGCAGTATTTCCTGCGCTCGGTCGACTCTGCCCGCGAGCGCATAGGCCTGCCCGAGTTGCGCCAACCAGAGGGTGTCACCCGGTGAGAGCGCCACGGCACGCTCCAATGCTGCCAGACCTTCGTCAAACCTGCCCTTCCCGAATAAGGCCCAGCCAAGGGTGGAATGCCCCCGTGCATAGTTGCGATCGAACTCGATCGCACGGCTGGCGGCCTCCAAGGCCTGATCGTACCGCCCAGCCCGCAGGAGCGCCGTGGCGAGATCCGACTGATGAGCCAGTGGATCAAGTTCCTGGGCTCGCCGTTGCAGCGCGATGGCCTCGTCGAACCGTCCCAGGACCGAGCACAGGCGCCCGTAAAGGTCATACGTATCCGCGCTGCCCGGACTCAGCTCGAGTGCCCGCTTGAACTCCGCCTCGGCGCCGGTCCAGTCGAAGTCATACACGAACATGCCGTAGGCCACCGTGGAATGCGCTTCTCCGAGTTCAGGGTCGAGCGCGAGCGCGTGCGTTGCGGCTGCCTTGGCCCGCGGATAGGCCTCGTCGGGATTCAGCGCACCGGTTTCTCCGAGCTCCGTATAGGCCATGGCCACGCTGGCGTAGGCCAGGGCGTACTGCGGATCCCGCTCGATGGCTTGCTCGAAATACCCGATCGCTTGGCGCATCCCTTCTTCGGTGTACCTGATGAAACAGTGTCGGCCCTTCAGATAGAGTTGATACGCACGCACGTCGCTGGTTGGCTCCCTCCCAATACGGGCTCGCTCATCGGGAGACAGTTCGGCCTTGAGCGCCGCGGCGATGTGCAACGCCACCTCCATCTGGATGGCGAAGATGTCGGTGAGCTGTCGGTCATACGTCTCGGCCCAAAGGTTCTCGTCGGTGCCCGCGTCGACGAGCTGGGCCACGATTCGAACGCGATCTCCGGCGCGGCGCACGCTTCCCTCAAGCAGCGTCGCCACCTGGAGTCGGGCGGCGATCTCCCGGAGACCCTGCTGCCGTCCTTTGAACGGCATCACCGATGTCCGGGAAATGACGTGTAACGCCCGGATTTTGGAGAGCTGGGCGATGACATCCTCCGTGATCCCGTCCGCGAAGTGTTCGTTTTCCGGGTCGCCGCTCAGGTTCAGAAACGGCAGGACCGCGACGGATCGTGGCCTTGGCTGGTCGGCAGCCGGCTTCCTGAGGGCGTCGGCGAATGCGGTCATGGTGGTGAAGCGGTCCGCGGGCGTCTTGGCGAGGGCACGCCGGATCGCGGCCTCCACGAAGTCCGGGACGGATTCACGCACTGCCCGGAGCGAAGGGACCGAAGCCGTGAGCTGTCGCGCCAATATCGCCCGCGGCGTCGGCCCCGTGTACGGCGCCTCACCAGCCAACATCTCGTACAGTACGGTAGCCAGGCTATACTGATCGCTCCGCCCATCGATCTGCGGTTCGGCCATTGCCTGTTCGGGGCTCATGTACGCGGGTGTTCCGAGGGCCATCCCTGCCTCGGTGATCCGTCGGCTGCCGGTCTTCGCCGCGGCCAGCGCGATGCCGAAGTCCGCCACCAGGGCGTGTCCGCCGTGGAGCAGGATGTTTTCCGGTTTGATGTCGCGATGGATCACGCCGTGCTCGTGGGCGTACTGGAGCGCATCAGCGACTTCACGCCCGATGCGGAGTGCGTCGTCGATCGGGAGCTGTTTCTCGCGGGTGAGCCGGTCCCGCAACGATTCGCCATCGACGAACGGCATGACATAGAACACGGTGCCGTCGAGTGCACCCGAATCAAACAGCGACAGGATATGCGGATGTTGCAGATGGGCGGTGGTCTTGATTTCGGCCAGAAAGCGCTCGGGACCCACGGCAACGGCGAGTTCGGGGCGCAGCACCTTGATGGCCACCCGGCGATCGTGCTTGAGGTCGTGGGCGAGATACACCGTGGCCATTCCGCCCGCGCCGAGCTCGCGTTCGATCGTGTAGCGGTCGGCCAACGCACTGGCCAGCCGGTCCATTTCGGTGATCACCTGCGCGTGCGGGGCATCGAGGCGACCGTCCAGTGTATGAGGTGCGCCAATGGTCGCCTTGTCCGGCCCGGGGCGCAACTCGGGGACCGCCGGTTCGGCCGACCACGTCCTTGCGCGAGCGCGCGTCTCGCTCGTGAAGGATTCTTCATCGGCAGTTCATCAGGCCTTCGTTCTCATCTGCCTATGGTACTGGGCCATGTGTGCGAAGCCGCGCATGGACCTCACTATTGTCAGGGAATGGTGCGTTCATGACGTCCCGCACATTACAGACGATCGGCCAGCAAGTGGGCCGCCGCTCGTGGGCCGAGCCGTGGAAGATCAAGATGGTCGAACCGCTCCGGATGATTTCACGCGAGGAGCGGGAGGTTGCGCTGAACGAGGCCGGCTACAACACCTTCCTGCTCCGTTCGGACGACGTCTACATCGACCTCCTCACCGACAGCGGCACCAGCGCCATGAGCGACCGGCAATGGGCCGGGATGATGGTCGCCGACGAGGCGTATGCCGGGAGCCGCAACTTCTACCACCTCGAGGAGGCGGTTCATCGTTACTACGGCTACCAGTTCGTCATCCCGACGCACCAGGGACGCGGCGCCGAGCACCTGATCTCCCGCGTGGCGATCGAACCCGGACAGTTCGTCCCGGGCAACATGTACTTCACCACCACACGACATCACCAGGAACTGGCCGGCGGAACGTTCGTCGATGTCATCATCGACGAGGCGCACGACGCCGCCGTCATCCATCCGTTCAAGGGCAACGTCGACCTCGACAAGCTCGAGGCGCTGATCGCGCGCGAGGGAGCGGCGCGGATCGCCTATGTCTCGCTGGCCGGGACGGTGAACATGGCCGGCGGCCAGCCAGTGAGCATGGCCAACGTGAAGGCCCTGCGCGCGCTCTGTGACCGTCACGGCATCAAGCTCTACCTCGATGCCACGCGCATGGTCGAGAATGCTTTCTTCATCCAGGAGCGGGAGGAAGGGTACGCCGACAGGTCGATCGCCGCGATCCTGTTCGAGTTCTGTGGCTACACCGACGGCGCGTGGATGAGCGCAAAGAAGGACTCGCTGGTGAACATCGGCGGGTGGCTGGCGATCAACGACCCGGTGATGTTCGAGGAGTTGCGAAACCTCGTGGTGGTATTCGAGGGGCTGCACACCTATGGTGGGCTCGCCGGGCGCGACATGGAGGCGATCGCCATCGGCATCGCCGAATCGGTGCAGGACGACCATGTGCGCTCGCGAATCGGGCAGGTGCGCTATCTCGGCGACCTGCTGAACATCTGGCGCATCCCGATCGTCCAGCCGGTCGGTGGCCACGCCGTCTTCCTCGATGCCCGGGAGTTCTACCCACACGTTCCGCAGGTGGAATTCCCCGCCCAGACCCTCGCGGCGGAACTGTACCTCGACTCCGGGATCCGGTCGATGGAGCGCGGCGTCGCAAGCGCCGGGCGCGACGCGGCGACCGGGAATCACCACTTTCCCCGGCTGGAGTTGACCCGTCTCGCCATCCCGCGCCGCGTTTACACCCAGGCCCACATGGACGTAGTGGCGGAATCAGTGCGGGCAGTCTATCAAGCGCGCGCCGAGACCCGCGGGCTCCGCATGGTGTACGAGCCGAAGTACCTGCGCTTCTTCCAGGCGAAATTCGAGCGGCTCTAGCTGGAATTGATGAAGATGATGTCGATCATGCGGTCACTGGTGAACAGCTAAGCCCGAAAAACCCCAGGAAATACGCGACTGGGTACAGCAGTGGACTCAGGCCCCATAGGGCACCCAGATATTCTTCACCCAGACCGCGCCTTCGTACCAAATGACTTAGGGCCCACTCGCGCCTCAATGTTCACTCGGATGTTCACTTACAGTGCTAGCTGATGCACGGCGGCCGCCGCACGCGGTCGGCTCGGCTAGGATCGAGCTCCGGTTGCGGCTCGCCGGAGCTGGGGCGATACTCCACCGCATACCGTCGGGGTGTCAGCCGACAGTTCTCTTCCGACGAGCCGATGATGAAACTTCGCGCCATCTCGATCGCAGCCTCTGCCGGTTTGATCCTCGCGGCATGTTCCAGTTCGACCGCGACGACGAACCCGCCGCCACCGCCGCCGCCCACGCAGCACCTCTACATCGGACAGGACGACATCCCGGGCAAGATCCTGGTCTATGACTTGCCGCTCACCGCCAGCAGTACGCCAGTGGTCACCCTGCCTTACGATGCTGATGTCAGCCTCAGCGTGAATGCCACGACACTCGCAGCGAACAAGATCTCGGACTACACTGTCTCGTTGTTCCAGCTACCGCTGACATCGGCGAGTGTTCCGTACGCCACGCTCCCGGTCGGGTGGCTTGAGACGCCGCTCTTGCTACCGAGTGGCCCCCTCTATCTGGCCATCGCCGACACGATCCACGTATACTCCTCGCCGTTCACCAGCGCTTCGACGCCGAGCAGCCGGGTTGTCACGCCCAACTTGACCGCCCATTCGCTCGCCATTGATCCCAACGGCACCGTCTACGCGGCCAGTGCGGATCGGATCGACGTCATCACCGGCGGCTCGGTCACGATGACACTGGCAGCGGCCGCCGGAACCGAATTCGACGCAATTTCTGCCAGTGCAACGCAGCTTTTCGCATGCGAGGGAACCGGATTCGCCAGTCACGTCTTCGTGTATTCATTGCCCCTCGCCACGACCGCGACCCCGACCGTGATCATGAATTCAGGCACCGTCGGGGCCAATGGTTGCGCGCTCGACGCCAGCGGACACCTCTATATCACCTGGGGCCCCACCATTGTGGTCTTTACTCCGCCGTTCACCAGCGCCAGTACACCGACGCTCTCACTCTCGCTAGACGGCGGGGGCAGCGGAATTGCGATCGGTCCGTAACGACGGATAAGAAGCGCATGTCGGAAAGAACCGTCGAAGGTCTTGTATATGAGCGACGGCGGGATGTTCCGACTCCCTGCGGGATGGTGCGAGGGCATCAGCGAAAATCGCCGGCGACCAGCATTTGAGCGCTCCGCGAATTGCGGCGGCGGTGCCGCCGGGCAGCTCCGCGCTTTCATATAGTCGTGTTAGGCCGCGCACCCGCTCGTGTACCGGTCCTCGTATGTGGCCATCAAGAAAGTCGCGAGGGTTCCGGCCAAGTTAATTGCCAGATCCGCGTGCCGTGCGGCCGGCTTGGGCGCGCCTGAAGCCTTTCCGTGAGCATCACCGAAAGTGTTGCGAAGCGCCGCGAGCCCATTGGCCACAGACATGCAACCTCCAAGGATCTGCTTGAAGACTTCTTCCTTGTGCGACTGAGGTCCGAGATTCATTGAATTGGCCACGAGGCCATACAACTTCGGAAGGTCGTCCTTCTCGGAGTACGCGACCTTCAGTTTCTGCAACAGATCCTTGCAGGTGGCCTCAAGCAGCGCAGGTGGAGGACTAGCCGGCCCTATTCGCGAAGTCCGCTGGTAGGGCCGACTACGTTGCCGCCCCCAGCCGCCGTCACTCACGTCAACGCCGACACGTCCGCCTCATCCCAACGACAAGCTAGGGCTGCTTGCGCCCAACGAGTTCCCCGCGCCTGAGGATCAAGGAACCAGCCTCCCCGATACTGTCTATTCGCGCATCGACTGTAACCGTGTCGCCCTCGCGAAGATCCATTAGCTCACGCTTTGCGGACAACGGAAACCAGATGAGCGTGCCTATGCCTTTGCGCCAGGACTCCTCCACAACGAGCCAAATACGCTGCCCTTCGACGCCGAGTCCCCGGACCGGTACATGTAACCGTATCCAATTCCCGAGGAACCGCCGTCGCGCAACTTCCTCACGCTGAAGCGGAGGCGCCGCATCCACCTGTGCATACAGCGAACCGGTTGACGTGTCAGAGAGGAAGGCTCGCCCGCGCGCATCGAGTCGCAACGGCGCTTCCTGTGCCGGCGAGGCGGGTCGGGAGCTGTCCGGTCTAGGGGGGAGAGGAGGCGGCGCAGCTATTGTGGGCGCAGGCAAGGATGTGGGCAGGACGACTGGCTTGCTCGCCCGCACGATGACGGCTGCGACAATCCCGCACAACCCCGTAATGCACGCCCCGACGATCACGGGGTTCTTGGGTAGTCGCCGCTTCCACCACGGATCATCGGGAGGGGCTGGGAACAGGACCATGTGCCAAAAGCTAACGCCCCCGCACTCGATAGCCTCGCGGGCCGAATCGCCGCCGCGCCGCGTAGGACAGCCGTCGATCTGCAAGCACAACCCGTTTGATGGCGTGGCCGACCAGCGTGAGCTGTTCTCTGAGGACCAAAACATCCGGTTCACGGTATTCCTGCACGCCGTCAGCGTACACCTCATGGAAGTGACCGGTGGCGATGTTGACAAGCGTGACTACCACGTTGCCCGACCCGCGATTCCGCCGAACCTACCACAGATCATCGTAAGGTTCCAGCCACCGACCATCTCGTTCCTGACGCTGCACCATCGGTGAAATGCGGACGAGCCAACCATCCATTGCCTGAAGCTGTTCGCGGTTCATCCTGCCCTCCCCCGATGTTCACTTCGTTGTTCACTTCTGCGCACGATTGTCCACTCCAGTCCACTCACCGCGCCAGATCCCAAGCCCCTAAGTCACGCCAGTCCAACGCTGTCCACACTAGGCACCATAGGGCACCCAGATATTCTTCACCTGCGTCGCTTGACGCAGGAACTCCGGTCCTTCCGCTTCGAGCGGATCATCCCACGCGCGCACGCTCCACTCGGTCCACGTCCGCTTCATGTTCCCCGCCGACAGTTTCTCCGCCGCAGCCGCTTCGGCCCGCGACGCGAAGACCCAGATCGCATCGACGTCGTCGTGTCCCGCGAGCGGCGCGAGCAGCTCCTCCCGCAGGCCGGTCACGATGTTGATGACACCGCCCGGCAGGTCCGACGTGTCGAACACCTGATAGAGATCGGTCGCCAGCAGCGGCGCCCGCTCCGATGGAATCACCACGACGCGATTGCCCATCGCGATCGCCGGCAGCGTCAGTGCCAGGAACGACAGCAGCGGCGCCTCGTCGGGGCACGCGATTCCGATCGCGCCAAGGGGTTCCGGCATCGCAAGCGTCACGTTCCGGAGCGGCGTGTGATGCACCGCACCGTCGTACTTGTCCGCCCACGCCGCGTACGAGAAGCAGCGGCGCACCGCCGCGTCGACTTCCTTGCTGCCGTTCGCGCCCGTGAATGACTTGAGGCGTGCCGCAAACTCATCGGCACGAGCCGCCAGATTCTCGCCGATGTAGTAGAGCACCTGCGCCCGCAAGTGCGCCGTCGCGCGCGACCAGCCGCCCGCCGCGTGCGCGGCTTCGACCGCGTTCCGGATGTCCTTGCGATTGCCGCGCCCCACCTCGGCGATGACGCGACCCTTGCTGTCGTGCACGGGCAGCGAGTAGCCGGAATCGGGGCGGACCTGCTTGCCGGCGATGTAGAGCTTGGGGGTGCGGTCGATGGGTGGCGATGTCCTCCCGGGCCGAAGGCGAGGGATGACAATGCTTCGAGATCCCTCACTGCGCTCGGGATGATGCTTGCGCGTCACCTTCAGGTACTCGTACACCCCTTCCCGGCCACCTTCACGCCCATAGCCGCTCTCGCGGTATCCGCCGAAGCCGCTGGCCGCGTCGAACACGTTGGTACAGTTGATCCACACCGTGCCCGCCTTGAGCCTCGGCGCTACATCGAGCGCCAGGTTGACGTTCTCGCTCCACACGCTCGCGGCAAGGCCGTAGCGCGTGTTGTTGGCAATCTCGACGGCCTCGTCCGGCGTGCGGAACGTCATCAGCACCACGACGGGCCCAAAGATCTCGACCTGTGCCACCATCGCGGCGGGCGACACGTTGGTGAACAGCGTCGGTGGATAGAAAAGCCCCTCGCTCGGGACGCTCCACGACGGCTGCCAGCAGGTCGCACCCTCGTCGCATCCCTGCTTGACCAGCGCCGCAATACGTTCGAGCTGCACCGGTGCCACGATCGCACCAATATCCACCGACTTGTCGAGCGGCGAACCGACGCGCAGCGTCTCCATCCGCGCGCGCAGCTTGGCGGTCAGCTTCTCCGCGATGCTCTCCGCTACGAGGATACGCGAGCCGGCACAGCAGACCTGCCCCTGGTTGAACCAGATCGCGTCGACGACGCCCTCCACCACCGAGTCGAGATCGGCGTCGTCGAACACGATGAACGGCGACTTGCCGCCCAGCTCCAGCGTGAGCCGCTTGCCGCTGCCGGCCGTGGCCGACCGGATCGCTCGGCCCACGTCAGTCGACCCGGTAAAGGCGACCTTGTCCACGTCCGCATGCCCGACCAGCGCCGCGCCCGTGCGGCCGTCGCCCGTGATGATATTCACCACGCCCCGCGGCAAGCCGATCTCCTCGAGCAGTTCCGCGAAGCACAGCGCCGTAAGCGGCGTGAACTCCGCCGGCTTGAGGACCACTGTATTACCGGCTGCTATAGCGGGTGCAATCTTCCACGCCAGCATCAGCAGCGGGAAGTTCCAGGGAATCACCTGGCCCGCCACGCCCACCGCCTCCATGCCGGGGAACTCGCGGTCGAGCAGTTGCGCCCAGCCGGCGTGGTGATAGAAGTGCCGGGCAAAGAGCGGGATATCGATGTCGCGTGACTCGCGGATCGGCTTGCCGTTGTCGAGGCTCTCGACCACGGCAAAGAGCCGCGAGTTGCGCTGCACGCCGCGCGCGATGGCGTAGAGCCAGCGCGCGCGACCGTGGCCGTCCAGGCCACGCCAGCCCGGGAGCGCCGCGCGCGCCGCCGCGACCGCCGCGTCGACGTCGGCGTCGCTGCCCTGGGTCACCTGCGCGAGTTCCCTGGCCGTGGCGGGATTGATCACCGCGAAGGTGTCCGAGGGCGCGGTCCATTCACCATTGATGAAGTGACCAAACCGCCGGTGGTGACGGTCGAGCCATTCCATCGCGAGGGTGGCCGATTCGGGCGCCGCACCCCAGGCCATGGATTCAAAGGCGTCGCGAACTGTGGTCATATCGTCATCCCGGGTGAGGTCGCGGATTGGTCATGCCAGCGGATGCCGATGCGCGGCGCTATACCTTCCAGTAATATAGTGCTCGAGTTGCCGCTCGATGTCCGCCAATAACGTGCTCGCCCCGAACCGGAACAGGTCGGGCCGCAGCCAGCGGTCGCCCAGCTCCTCCTTCATCATCGCGAGCCAGTCGAGCGATTCCTTGGCCTTGCGAATGCCGCCCGCCGGCTTGAAGCCGACGCAGTGGCCCGTCCGTTCGCGGTACTCGCGGATGGCCCGGACCATGACGATGCCCACCGGCAGGACCGCATTGACGCTTTCCTTGCCGGTGCTCGTCTTGATGAAATCCGCGCCCGCCATCATCGCGACCAGCGAGGCGCGGGAGACGTCCTTGAGCGTGGCCAGCTCGCCGGTGCCGAGGATCGCCTTGAGATGGACGGCGCCGCACGTTTCCCGGAAGGCGCGCACTTCGTCGTACAGCGCCTGCCAGTTGCCGGTAAGTACATGAGCGCGGGTGATGACGATGTCGATCTCTTCTGCGCCATCCGCCACCGACGCCTCGATTTCGGCGAGGCGCGTCTTGAACGGCGTCAATCCGGCCGGAAATCCGGCGGAGACCGCCGCGACCGGAATGCCGCTGCCCTCGAGCGCCTCAACCGCCGTCCGCACGAAGGCGTGATACACGCAGACCGCCGCGACGCGCATTCCCACGTCCTGCATGCCAAGCGATTCCAGCAAGTCGGCACGCACTGGTTGGCGCGCCTTGGCACAGAGCCGGCGGACGCGGCCGGGCGTGTCGTCGCCTTGCAGGGTCGTCAGGTCGATGAGCGTGATCGCGCGCAACAGCCAGCCCGCTTGCCAGGCGGTCTTGATCGAGCGGCGGGTCGGGATGGTAGCGGCCCGGCGTTCCACCGCGCTGCGATTCACGCGCGCGTCACGCACCCAGCCCAGGTCGAGTGGCATGCCCGGGTTGCGCGGGACGAGTCCCGGCGGCAGAGGCGCCGCCGGCTCCGAATAGCTGATCACGCTGCGCGGATTGCGCACCGGACGTGTCTCGGCGGTGGTCATATCGGTCGGGCCTCCCACGCCCGGGCGGCGAGCAGGCGCTCACGTCGTTCCTGCAACGCGGGATTGCGAAACAGCATGATCAACAGCGCGCCGGCGACGAAGCCGCCGATGTGCGCCCAGACCGCGACGCCACCCACGGTATTCACCCCGGCGCCAAGCACCTGCAGCAGGAACCAGTAGCCGAGCATCACCCACGCCGGCACGGTGAGACGGAAGATCAGGATCAGCCACATGATGGTATGGACCCGCACGCGCGGGTACAGCACGACGTACGCTCCCATGACGCCGCTAATGGCTCCGCTCGCCCCGACCATTGGTACCGCGCTGGCGGGATCGATCACGATCTGCGCGGCCGCCGCCGCCACGCCGCATGCCAGATAGAAGATCAGGAACCGCGCATGCCCCATGACGTCTTCGATGTTGTTCCCGAAAAGCCAGAGAAACCACATGTTGCCGAGGACGTGCAACCACCCGCCGTGCAGGAACATGGAGGTCACGATGGTATACCACGAGCTGCCGCCCCCGACCACGCAGGTCGCTCCGCTGCCCACGGCGAACGAGAACCCGATTGGCAACCGGTGCATCAGGTCGCCCGGAATGAGGCCAAGTTCGCACACCGTCTGGGCCAGTCGCTGGTCGCTGCCCATGCCCTGAAACACCACCCAGACCGCGAGGTTTGCTGCGATCAAGGCCACCGTGACGAAGGGGGTCAGGATGGTCGGGTTGTCGTCGCGATACGGGAACATTCAACGAATATATGGCCAACCGCTTATTCCTTCATCCGGCGCGCTCCACGACGACGGGAAAGCAGATGATTATCGACGTACACAATCATTTCTATCCGCCGGCGTTCCTGGACGCCCTGCGCAGCGGCGACAGTGAACTCCAGGTGCGGGACGATGCCGAAGGCAACCCCGTGCTGTATTCGCCGGGGGACGCGAACGTCGCTGTACCGGGCCACCGCATCATCGCGTATCGCGAGCAGGTGATTGCACAGGCGCATGTCGACCGGCAGCTCATCTCGCTCACCTGCCCCGGGACGTTGCTGGAAACGCCGCAACGCTCTGCCGAGCTCGCCCAGTTGGTCAACGACGAGTTTGCGTCGATCGTGGCGACCCGGAGCGACCACTTTACCGCCCTCGCCACGCTGCCGCTCAACGATCCACAGGCGTCCGTCACCGAATTCGACCGCATCATGACGATGGGCTTCCCCGGCTGCATGCTGATGGGCAACGTCAACGGTGTGCCGCTCGCCGACAAGCGCTTCTGGCCGCTGTACGAGCACGCCAACATGACCAGCGCCATCATGTACATCCACCCCACCTTCCCCCTTGGCGTCGAGGCCATGCGGGAGTATTGGCTGATGCCGCTGGTGGGCTTCCTGTTCGATACGACACTGGCCGCGGCGCACCTGGTGTTTGCCGGCGTGCCGCAGCGGTTCCCGCAGATCAAATGGGTGCTGGGACATCTCGGCGGCACCATCCCGTATCTCGCTGAGCGCCTCGATCGCGGCTACGAAGCGTTTCCCGAGTGCCGGGTGAACATCCCGAAGCCGCCGAGCGAGTATCTCAAGCAGTTCTACTACGACACGGTCAACTTCGATCCGAAGGCACTGCGGTTGGCGATCGAATTCGCCGGAGTCGACCAGATCCTGGCAGGGAGTGATTATCCGCACCAGATCGGCAGCATCGACAGGATGAAGGCCACGATCGACGAGCTCGACATGCGCGACGGCGACCGGGCGAAGATCCTCGGCGGGAACGCTGCGCGGCTGTTGGGGCTGAACCTGCCCCGCGTCCGTGGCGCCCACCGCATCAGGCGGACGAGCGCGAGCGATTCCGCTTGACGTCACATAGCCCTCGCGGACTCCTCCGGGTCCTGGGCACGGCCTTCGGGCTGGCGATCGTCGTCGGCGCGACGATCGGCGGCGGCATCCTCGGTACCCCGGGAAGCGTCGCGAAAGCGCTGCCGAGCACTGCCTTGTTCATGGGGGTGTGGATCTTCGGCGCGGTGAATGCGCTTCTCGGCGCGACGGCGTACTCGGAGCTCGGTGCGATGATACCACGCTCGGGCGGCATGTATGTCTTCGCTCGTCGCGCGTTCGGCGACGACATCGGCTTTTTCGCCGGCTATGCCGATTGGGTCAACTGGTCGGTGTCCTCCGCTGCGCTGACCCTCCTTGCGGGCGAGTACATCGGCGACATCATCCCGGCCCTGGGCGCGCATCCCACGGTGACCGGCTTCGCAACGTTCGCGGTGCTGGCTGCCGTGCAGTGGGGCGGTGTGCGCTGGGGTGGGCGCGTGCAGGAAGTGACGAGCATCCTCAAGGCCGCCGCGTTGAGCGGCCTCGTGATCGCCGCGTTCGTGCTGCCCCATGCTGCCGCCGCCGCGCCGCTTCCCGTTCCGGCGGTCCCGCACGGCATTCCGTTGCTGCTGGCGTTCGGGATCGCCATGCAAGGGGTCATCTTCAGCTACGACAGCTATTATGCGGTGGTGTACTGCGGCGAGGAGCTTCGCGATCCGGGGCGGGCGATCCCCCGGTCGATTTTCCGGGGCTTGCTGCTGATCATAGCGATCTACCTGTTGTTGAACGCGGCGTTCCTCGCGGTCGTGCCGATCCGGCAAATAGCGGGCGATCCGTTCGTCGGTGGCACAGTGGCGCGGCTGATTTTCGGGTCGCGGGGCGACACTGTCATCCACATCATCATGATCGTGGCGATTCTCGGTACGGTCAATGCCCAGATCATGGCGGCGCCGCGCATCCTGCTGGCAATGGCGCGCGATGGGCTCTTTCCTGCGCAGGCAACGCGGGTCAATGCCGGCGGAACACCCAGCGTCGCGCTCGGGCTGACGCTGCTCCTGATCGTCGCCTTCCTCTTCACCGGCTCGTTCGATGCCGTCCTCGGTGTGGACGCGTTCTTCATTGTCGTCCTGTACGTGCTGGTGTTCAGTTCGCTCTTCGTGCTGCGTCGTCGCGAGCCAGACACGCCGAGACCCTACCGGGCGTGGGGCTATCCGCTAGTGCCCGCGCTCGCACTAGTGATCGCCATCGCGCTGCTGGCCGCCATGGCCCTCGGTGATCGACGCGGAGCCGCTATCACGGCGGCACTCCTGGTCGTGAGCTGGCCGGCATCGCACCTGGTCCGCCGGCTGATTCACCGCACACCCTCGCTACAGTGACGGAGGTCGGGAAGAGATGAACGCACGCATCGTGGTCATTGGCACCGTCGCCCTGTTCATCACCGGTGCTGCTCCACATGAATCGCGCGTACCGCTGCCCGGTGTGCAGGCCAACGACAACCGGACCGCCGCCGGCGCGCTGCGCGGTGACACACTCGAGCTGCACCTGGTGGTGGCGATGGCCACGTGGCGGCCCGAAGCCGACTCCGGACCCTCGATCGATGTCGCCGCGTTCAGCGAAGCCGGAAAGCCTCCGATGATCCCGGCACCGCTGATGCGCGTCCGCACTGGTACGGTCATTATCGCTACGGTGCGCAACGCGCTCTCCGACTCCACCATCACCGTGCACGGATTGGTCAGCCATCCCGCCGCCAAGGACAATTCGTTGCTGCTGAGACCGGGGGATTCCGCCACGGTACGATTCAGCGCCGGTGAGCCGGGGACCTATCTCTACAGCGCGACCATCGGCAAGCATGACTACACCAAGTTCAACCTGAACGAGCGCGAGCAGCTCGGCGGTGCGTTCGTCGTCGATCCGCCGGGTGGTTCACCGCCGGACCGCGTGATGGTGATCAACATCTGGAGCGAGCCTATCGACTCCAGCGCCGGCCGCAACGCGCTGACGATCAACGGCCGGTCCTGGCCCCATGACGAGCGAATCACTGCGACGATGGGCGACACGGTGCGATGGCGCGTGGTCAACGCCAGCAACCGCGGACATCCCATGCACCTCCATGGCTTCTATTACCAGGTCACGGCCCGTGACAGCATGCTGCAGGATTCCACCTTTCCGCCGGAGAAACGCAGTCTGGTCGTGACGGAATCGATGCGGCCGTTCAGCACCATGGCGATGAACTACATCCCCGACCGACCAGGGAACTGGCTGTTTCATTGCCATATCGGGTTCCACGTCGTTCCTGAGGCGGCACGCCTTGCCCCGCTGCCGCCGGACAGTCACGATCGCATGTCCGATGACCCACGCCTCCACATGGCAGGCCTGGTGATCGGCATCACCGTGCGACCGTCGCCCAACTGGCGTGCGGCGGCGCGGGTCCAGCCGCGACGGATGCGGCTGTTGATCCAGGAAGGCAGGCGGCGCGGCCGCGCCTCCCGCGCGTTGGGCTTCGTGCTGCAGCGCGGGGCGACGCCGCCGGCCAGCGATTCCATCGAGATCCCCGGGTCGCTGCTCGTGCTCACGCGCGGCCAGCCGACCGATATCATGGTGGTCAACCGACTGCACGAAACGGCAGCGATCCATTGGCACGGTATCGAACTCGAGAGCTGGTCGGATGGCGTCGCCGGATGGAGCGGGATGGACGCGGCCCACGTGGCGCCGTCCATCCAGCCGGGCGATTCGTTCGTCGCGCACCTCACGCTCCCGCGTGCCGGCACGTTCATCTACCACACGCACATGAACGATCTCGAACAACTCACATCAGGCCTGTACGGGGCAATCGTGGTGCTCGAGCCGGGCCGGCGCTTCGATCCGGCGACCGATCACGTGTTCGTCGTCGGGTGGGACGGGATCAACCTGGCACTCCCGCCGCATCTGCTCATCAACGGCGATTCACTGCCGGCGCCGATGCAATTGCGCGCCGGTGTAGCGCACCGGATGCGACTGGTCAACATTGGAGCCACGGGGCGATTGCCGTTCTCGCTATTGCGCGATTCGATACCGGTGATGTGGCGCGCACTCGCCAAGGACGGCGCCGATCTGCCGGAAGAACAGGCGACAATGCGGCGCGCCGCCAGGCAGCCTGTCGACGTCGGAGAGACCTACGACTTTGAATGGCGACCGGAACCAGGCAACTATCTCCTGACGGCCGCGATCCCCGGCCGGAAGCCGCTCTTTGTGCGCCAGATCGTCGTGCGATAGGGGAAAGGCACCTGGCCGCGGAGGTATTCGCGCACCTCCGCGCGGACCGGGCACCCAGACCGGCTCCTTTCTCCCTGGCTCATTCGTGCCGGGTCAGGCCATCGTCCCGGATATGCCAGGTGAACGTCCCTGCACCCGCTGGAACGCTGGCGTCCCACGTCGAGTCCGTCGCCGTGAGCTGCACCGCAACGGGCAGTCTGCTGAGGCCGAGCAGCTGCAGATCACCGGCGAAGCGGCCGTGCGCCTGCCGGTACAGCCGCTCGGCGTAGTAGATCCGTCGCAATTGCCAGCGTATCCGGTCATTGGCGACATCGCGCGTGACCGTCGCCCCGCCGAACTGCACCACGCCCCACAGTTCCGGCAGGTGCATGTTCACCGCACCCTGCGGTGACCAGACCCAGTTGTGCTCGGGCAGCGGCTTCCCCTCGGCATCCCGTCGCTTGACGTAGCCGCCACGGATGGTGTCGACATCCCACTCCACGCGCGAGAAATTCACCCGCCACTGTGCAGCCGCCCGCGGCGGGACCACGTTCCGGCCGGAATCGGCGAATGCCGCCCATGGTATCGCCATCTCGACGGTCCAGCCGCGATCGCGATCGCGCGGATCGTTGAGCGTACCGGCGAGCGCCACCGCGATGCGGAGCCCGGCGATATTCCAGCCGTTGTCCGCCTGGCCGCCCTCACGATACGGCTTGGGCAGGAAGAGATCCCACACCGTGCCGAGCTGATTCATCTCCACTTCATAGTAGCGATGCGTGCTGCCGCTGGGATCGACGAACAGTTCAAAGTCGTTGTCGCGGAACACCACCGCGTCGCGCTCGCGGACCGTGGCCCACAGATCCGGTTCCTCGAGCTGCGCGCCGATGTACCAGTACTGGTCGTCCCACAGCATCTTGACGCGGGTCCGAAATCGCGGGCCGGGTCGGATCGGGCCTTCGATGTCGGTGAAGGCCTCGCTCCAGACGGCACGCCCCCAGGCTGAGTCATCCAGCCGCCCGTCGAGAGTGACCGCACCGGTGCGCCGGCTGGCGAGGTACCGGCGCGGCGCCGGGGGCCGCTCGCGGACATCGGGGCGCGGCACGGTCTGGTCGCCCCCGACGGGGGGCCTCGCACCGCCCGATGCGCAGGCAGCGAGGCAAATGAGGGAGGCGGCGAGGGGGGCCACGGCAAGCAGACGCATCGAGGGTCCCTGAAGGTAGGGCCGGCGCCACGCTTACGGGACTCCCGTTTCGCAAGCATATTCGCGGGTCGCTCCGCGCCTCCGACGCGGCCAACAGTGAATTCCGGCTCGATCCGGCCCGGAATCGCTGCGACATGAACCCGACTTCCGGCGATCGGCAGGTTTCCGATGAATGCGACGGCACCCCGCAAGCCACGCGATAACGAGGTCGACGTATACGGCCTGACGCATCAGGGCAATGTGCGGAAGACCAATCAGGACCACTTTCTTCTCGGCACGCTTCACCTGCGCCTCGACATCATCTCGACGTCGTTGCCGGCCAAGGAGTTGATGCTCGACAACGATCGGGTTGCCTTTCTCGCGATGATTGCGGATGGCGTTGGCGGCAGCGACAACGGTGAGGAGGCCAGCCGGGTCGCGCTCGAAGAGGCGACCGAGTATCTCGCCCAATGTACTGATTGCTATTACCACGCGGACACGAACGCCGACGCCTTTGTGGAGACGCTGCAGGAGGCGGCCATGCGCTGTCATGCCCGCGTGGCGAGTCTCGCGGCGGAGCATCCCGAACGTCGCGGCATGGCGACGACGTTGACCCTCTACATCGGCGTCTGGCCGTGGCTCTACCTGCTCCAGGTCGGCGACTCGCGGTACTACATCTATCGCCGGGGGAAGCTCACCCAGGTGACGCGCGACCAGACCATGGCACAGGAACTGGTCGACCAGGGGGTGATGACCCGCTCGGTTGCGTTCGCATCCCGGTGGGCCAACGTGCTGTCGAGTTCGATCGGCGGCCAGCAAACGGCGCCCGTCATCACGCGGCTTCCGGCCGACTGGGAGAACGTCCACCTCACCTGCAGCGACGGGCTGACCAAGCACGTTTCCGACGATCAGATCGCCGAGCGGTTGCGCACGATGCAGTCGGCGAAGCAGGTGTGCGAGACCCTGCTGCAGGACGCCCTCGACGCCGGCGGCACCGACAACATCAGCATCATCGTTGGGCGCACTGTGGACGGGGGCCCGAAGGCCTGACGCCTGCCCGGCGCCGCGGCGACCTTACTCGCCGCGTGGCGCCGCCGCCATATTGGCTAGTTGATTTCCTTGACAGTCCAACCGACCAGCCGGGATTAACCGTGACCCCGCCCGCTCGACGCATCACCGCGTGACCGACTCATCGCGCCTGGCCACGGCGCTGGCCGATCGCTACCGGATCGAGCGTGAGCTTGGCCAGGGCGGGATGGCCACGGTGTATCTCGCCGAGGACATCAAGCACCACCGGAAGGTCGCGATCAAGGTGCTGCACCCCGAGCTTTCGGCAGTGCTCGGCCCCGACCGGTTCCTGAAGGAGATCGAACTCACCGCGTCGTTGCAGCACCCGCACATCCTTCCCTTGTTCGACTCGGGGAACGCCGACGGGCTGCTCTTCTACGTGATGCCGTTCGTCGAGGGCGAGACGCTGCGCGGCCGTCTCGAGCGGGAACACCAGCTCCCGATTGCGGACACCGTGCGCATCGCTACCGAAGTCGCCGACGCACTCGCCTACGCGCACAAGCGCGGCGTCATTCATCGCGACATCAAGCCGGAAAACATCCTGCTGCACGACGGCCGCCCCCTGGTTGCCGACTTCGGCATCGCGCTCGCGGTGCAGCAGGCGGGCGGCGAGCGCATGACCCAGACCGGCTTGTCGCTGGGCACGCCACAATACATGGCACCCGAGCAGGCGATGGGCGATAGAGCCGTCGATGCCCGCGCCGACATCTATGCGCTGGGCGCGGTGACCTATGAGATGCTCGCCGGCGAGCCGCCGTTCGTGGGACCCACCGCGCAAGCGATCGTTGCCAAGGTGATGACTGAAAAGCCGCGCCCGCTCGGCGAAGTGCGCGATACGGTGCCGCTGAGTGTCGAAGATGCGGTGCACACCGCGCTCGCCAAGTTGCCCGCTGATCGCTACGCCGACGCGGCCGCGTTCGCCGCCGCGCTCAAGTCATCGGGCGACGAAAGGCCGGCACGGCGGATAACGCGCGAGGCACAGCAGCGGAGACGGCCGATCAACTCCATCGCACTCGCCGCTGGTGCTGTGGTGATCGCGATCGCGGCCTTCCTCCTGGGCGGGCGCGTGCTCGGCCGTGCCGCGCCACCGCTCGAATTCGGCCAGACGCTGCAGGTGACATCCGACCCGGGCCTCGCCGTGCAGCCGGCCATCTCTCCCGATGGTCGATCGGTGGCCTATGCCGCGGGCACATCTGGCGGCACGCGGATCTATATCCGCCAGGTGGCCGGAGGACGCGCCAATCCCCTGACCGATGATTCTGCCGCGTCACAGGCAAACCCTCGCTGGTCGCCGGACGGGACGCGCATCCTGTTCCTCGAGCTGAACGCGGCGTTCAGCGCGCCAGCATCGGGCGGAAGGGCACGGCAGGAGATCCCCGCAGGGCACGGCAGCCCGGTTGGCTCCGTGGCCTGGGGCGCCGATGGCCAGACGATCGCGTACGTCGTCGCTGATTCGCTGTTCATCCGGGATCCAGCCGGCAATATCCGGCCACTCGCGCACTTCGCAGAACCATCGCTCTGCACGTGGTCGCCGGATGGCCAACTCATCGCGTGCGCTTCCGGCAATTCGCGCTATCTCACCGTCGGGCCGCAGTTCGGTAATCTCTCACCAACGCGGATCGTGGTGTGCCGGGTGAAGGACGGCGCGCTCAATGGCGTCACCGACAGCACGTCAATCAATGAGAGCCCCGTCTGGTCGCCCGACGGCCGCTGGCTGTACTACGTCTCCAACCGTCGCGGCCGCGGCGATATCTACGCGCAGCGGATTGCTGGCGGCGGTCATGCTTCCGGCCAGCCGGTGCGACTCACCACCGGGCTCGGCGCGCAGTCGATCTCGATCTCCAGCGATGGATCCCATTTCGCGTACGGCGTCTATACCGCAAAGGCCAACGTGTGGTCGCTCCCGGTGCCCGGATCGCCACCGATTTCGGCTGCCGATGCAACCCCGGTGACGACCGGAACCCAGGTCGTTGAGAACCTCCGCGTTTCCCGCGACGGCAAGTGGCTGCTCTATGATTCGAACCGCTCGGGGAATGCGGACGTATATCGCGTTCCCGTCGCCGGCGGCGAGCCGGAGCGACTGACCACGGATCCCGCGGATGATTTTGCTCCCGATCTTTCTCCCGATGGCCAGGAAGTGGCGTTTCATTCGTGGCGGGCGGGCTCGCGCGACATCTACGTCCAACCGCTGGACGGCCGTCCGCTGCAGCGCGTCACGTCAAGTCCGGCGCAGGAACTCGTCCCGGTCTGGTCGCGCGATGGTTCGGCAATCGTGTATGCGCAGGGCACCGAAGCGCGATCGATCTGGATCGTGCGGCGCGACGCGAACGGCGCGTGGGGCAACCCGGCGCAGCGCCTCGGAACGGGCTCATGGGCTGAGTGGTCGCCGGACGGCAAGTTGCTGGCGTACGTCACCAACCTGGTGGGCGGTTCGCTGGTGGTCATCCCGGCCGACTCGGGTGCGGGCAGGACCGTGCTCGATGCAAGCAACCCGGTGAACCCCGTTGCGGAGCAGCCGTTGTGGAGCCGGGATGGCGGAACGATCTACTTCAAGAGCCACGACGCACGTGGTAACGCATCGATCTGGTCGATTGCCGCCGCGGGCGGCACGCCGCGCCTGCTGGTCCGCTTCACCGATCCGGCGCGGCCGTCCTATCGGCCGCAATGGGCCTTTGGCGCCAATCGTTTCTTCTTTCCGATCCAGGACCGCCAGAGCGATATCTGGGTCATGAACGCGACGGCGCCGTGAAGCTCGCCGTCCTTGCCTGATTTCCTTCGCCGGAGTCCGCTGATGCCGCGGTTGCCAGTGCTTCCCCTGCTCTTCATGGGTCTGCTGACCGGGCTGCTCAACGCCCAATCCACCAGGCCGCTGCACCAACCGGACATCAGCGCGAAGTACATCGCGTTTGCCTATGCCGGCGATATCTGGCTCGCACCGCGCGCCGGCGGCGACGCCCGGCGCGTGACGTCGTCACCGGCCGTCGAGAAGGACCCGCACTTCTCGCCGGACGGCAAGTGGCTCGCTTTCACGGGCGAGTATGGCGGCAACGACGACGTCTACGTCGTGCCCGTCGACAGCGGCACGCCGCGGCGACTGACCTGGCACCCGGGACCGGACCAGGTGCGCGGCTGGACGCCGGACGGCCAGCGGGTCGTTTTCATGTCGACTCGCACCGGCGTGCCGGACGGCGAGCCGCAACTGTGGACCGTGGGGCTCACCGGCGCGCTTCCCGAGCGGCTCCCAGTGCCGCGCGCACAGGCGGGCGCGATCTCCCCTGACGGTCAATCGGTCGCCTACCAGCTGGTGCGCCCGTGGGAGACCGAGATGCGCAACTACCGCGGCGGCCAGAACCAGCCGATCCGGGTGCTCAACCTGCAGACCGACTCGGTCATGAAACTGCCGTGGGTCGACAGTCGCGATCAGCAGCCGGTGTGGCTTGGCAACACGATCTACTTCATCTCGGACCGGGACTGGACCAACAATCTCTGGGCCTACGACACCGGCACGCGAACCGTCAAGCAGGTCACGCGCTACGGCGACTTCGAGGTGGAGAGCGTCAACGCGGGCGCGGGCGCGGTGGCCTATGAACAGGCCGGCGACGTGCATGTGTACGACCCCGCCACCGGTGACGACAGGAAGGTCGCGATCCACGTTACCGGCGACTTCCCCTGGGCAATGCCACACGCTGTCGACGTGGCGAAGTCGCTCAGCGCGCCGCAACTCTCGCCGACAGGCGTGCGCGCGCTGTTCGAGGGCCGCGGCGACATCTTCACGGTTCCGACCGACAAGGGAACCTGGCGCAACCTCACGCACTCCTCTGGCGTCGCGGACCGGGCGCCGGCCTGGTCACCAGACGGCAAGCGCATCGCGTGGTTCAGCGATGCCTCCGGTGAGTATCAGCTCATGGTCGGCGACCAGGACGGGTTCGCGCCGCCACGTGCGTACGCGCTCGAACATCCGAGCTTCTTCCATGAACCGGCGTGGTCTCCCGACGGCGCGCGGATCCTGTTCACTGACGCGGAGATGAACGTCAGGATCGTCGATCTCGCCACCGGTAAAGCGACCCACGTGGACCAGGACAACTACACCTGGCCCAACCGCGACATGGGACCGACCTGGTCGCCCGACTCACGCTGGATCGCCTACACGAAGCGGCTCAAGGGCTCGCAGTTCCACGCCGTCTTCGTCTATCATCTTGCCGACGGCACGACGCATCAGTTGACGGACGGCCTGTCGGACGTTGTCGACCCGGCCTGGGACAAGAGCGGCAAGTACCTCCTCTTCCTGGCGTCGACCGACTTCGCACTGAACACCGGCTGGCTCGACATGAGTTCGTACGAACGGCCAGTCCGGCGCGGAGTGTACCTGGCCGTATTGTCGAAGACTGACCCGTCGCCGCTGCTCCCGGAAGCCGGCGACGAACCGGGCGACAGCGCCAGGAAAGCCAAAGCCGACAGCACCGTGAAAGCCAAGGCCGACAGCGCCCCGCGGCGTGCAGTGCCCGACTCCGCCACGGTGCATATCGACTTCGACCGCATCTCCCAGCGAATCCTCGCGCTCGACGTGCCGAGCCGCGATTACGCCGGGCTCAAGGCCGGTACGGCGGGCCAGTACTTCTATCTCGAGCGGATTCCCAATCGCGCCGACGTGTTGCACCGCTACGACCTCACGAAGCGCAAGACGATCGACCTGATTCCGGCGGCGGCGGAGGAATACGCGGTCGCGTTTGACGGCAAGAAGCTGCTGTTCCAGGCCGCGGGACCGACTGGCGAACCCAACGGGCAATGGTCGGTGGTCGATGCCGGCGGCGACCCACCGCCGGCAGCCCATGGCGCGCTGGCCACCCAGGCGCTCAGGATCGATCTCGATCCGCTGGCGGAATGGCGCCAGATCTTCAACGAGGCGTGGCGCATCGAGCGGGATTACCTGTACGTCGCCAACATGCACGGCGCCGACTGGCCGGCGTTGAAGAAGAAGTACGAGGCATTGCTCCCCGAGGTGCGCCACCGCGCCGATCTCACGCAGCTGTTGAGCGAGATGCAGGGAGAACTCACGATCGGCCACAGCTTCGTGGGCGCCGGCGACCTGCCCAGGGTCGACTCGCGCCAGGTCGGGCTGCTGGGCGCGGACCTCGAGGTGGCCCAGGGCCGTTATCGCATCAAGAAGATCTTTCGTGGCGAGAACTGGAATCCCGACCTGCAGGCGCCGCTGTCCGCACCGGGGGTCGATGTTCGCGAGGGTGACTACATCCTGGCGGTCAACGGTCGCGACCTGACTGCGACAGACAATCCCTATGCCTTGTTTGTCGGTACTGCGGGACAGCAGATCGAGATCCGGATCAACGAGCGGCCCGCGCTCGATGGGTCGCGACTCGTCATTGTGGTGCCGATCGCGAGCGATGCGGGGCTCCGCACACGCGACTGGATTGAATCCAACCGTCGCAAGGTCGACTCGATGTCTGGCGGCAAGCTCGCCTACGTGTACGTGCCCAACACCGGCGAGGGTGGGTACGCCAGCTTCAACCGCTATTACTTCGCGCAGCAGGACAAGCAGGGGGCGGTGATCGACGAGCGGTTCAATCACGGTGGCAGCATCGCGGACTATATGGTCGACATCATGAACCGCCAGCTTCACGGCTACTTCAACCAGCGTCTCGGCGACCGCTACGAGGCCGTCACGGCGCCGGCCGCGGCAATCTGGGGACCCAAGGTCCTCATCATCAACGAAATGAGCGGCTCCGGCGGCGACATGTTTCCCTACATGTTCCGTCAACTCGGCATCGGTCCGTTGATCGGCACCCGGACGTGGGGCGGCCTGGTGGGGTGGGGCGGTGAGCCGCCGCTGATCGATGGTGGTTTCATCTCCGCGCCCAGCACCGGGTTCTACAACCCGGCCGGCGAGTGGGACGTCGAGAACAAGGGCGTCGCGCCGGACATCGAGGTCGAGGAGAGTCCGTCCGCGCAGATCGCCGGCCACGACGTGCAACTCGAGCGCGCCGTGGCCGAGGCGCTCAGGTTGCTCCGCGAACATCCGCCCGCGCTCAAACCCCAGCCCGGTGCGCCGGATCGGGTGCATCACGGGAAGCCATGAAAATCGCCTTCATCGGCTCCCACGGCGTCGGCAAGACGACGCTCTGCTACGATCTCGCGGCGCGGCTCAAGCGACAGGACCGCGCCGTCGACCTCGTCAAGGAAGTCGCACGGGCGTGCCCGCTCCCGATCAATCGGGAGACCACGCTGCAGGCGCAGGCGTGGATTCTTCATACCCAGATCGCTCACGAGATCGCGGCGGCAGCCCAGACCGAGATCGTGATCTGCGATCGCTCGGTGCTCGATAACTACGCCTATCTCGTGCACCAGTCCGGGCGCCAGCCCGCCTACGACGCGCTCGTGCAGTCGTGGGCCGGGACTTACGACCGGCTGTTCAAGGTCCCGATCATCGACGCACCGACATTTGACGGCAAGCGCGACTTGAGCCAGGCGTTTCAGCACGACATCGACGGACTGATCGACGAGTTGGCTGCCGACCTCCGGGTGGCGTGTCAATCGCTCGATCCCACGGCGCGCGATGGGTGGCTCGATGCGGTGTTGATGACGAGCGGGCTGCCGCTACACCCGCCGCAGATCGACCTCTTCTCCGCGTCGATACGCTAGCTGGCAGCGGCATCACGCGGTCGGTCCACAACGCCACCGGACTTGCCTCGCCCAGCTGGCGTTAGTACCATTGTTATAACGTTTACCGGGATCCGGCCATGCGCGTCAGAGAAACCGTCATCCGCCCGATCGGCAATTCTGCCGGGGTCACGATCCCCAAGGAGACGCTGGAGAAGTACGACCTGAGCCCGGGCGACAAGATCTTCCTGCAGGAAACCGCGGACGGGATTCTCGTGACGCCGTTCGATCCACTGGTTCAGAAGGCGATGGCAGTATACCGCAAGGGCGCGAGGCAGTATCGCAACGCCATGCGCGAACTATCGAAGCGCTAGCGACGAGTCGCCGCAATGCCCCGCGATCCGGAGGAGCCGGCCTGGCTCGTCGCACAGATTGTCCGCGCCATCCACGATGACCTGCTCGCCCAACACGGCGGCCTGTCTGGCCTGCGCGACAAGGGCTTGTTCGAATCGGCTCTGGCGCGGCCTCGCCATCGCTGGGCCTACGGCGACACCGACGACCTGTTCGACTGCGCGGCTTCATACGGCTTCGGACTCGCCAAGAACCATGCGTTCAACGACGGCAACAAGCGCACTGCCTTTCAGGCGATGTATACGTTCCTTGGCGTCAACGGCTGCGACCTGCGGGCGAGCGAAGCCGAGGCCGTGGAAATCATGGTCGGCATCGCCGATGGGACCGTGTCCGAGAAACGGCTCGCGGCCTGGCTGCGGGACAACACCGCGAAGCCGCGCCGGAGGCGGACGCGCTAGCGCCCGATGGCACCCGGCGGGTGATGGACGCACGCGAAACCTTACCCGGCTGGCCATTCGGCAGCATATTGATCCGCTGGTCTTTCCCTGCCTTGGTCGTCCCGATCGAAGGATACCCCGTGATCCTCAGCCACGGACACCGCACCCCGTGACCGTGCCGCCGCGCCTCTCGGACGCATTGGCCGACCGCTACCGGATCGAAAGTGAACTCGGCGCCGGCGGAATGGCGACGGTCTACCTGGCGCAGGACATCAAGCACGACCGGAAGGTGGCACTCAAGGTATTGCGCCCGGAGCTCGCGGCCGCACTGGGGTCGGAGCGGTTCCCGCGCGAGATCAAGTTCGTCGCCCAGTTCAATCATCCACACATCCTCTCGCTCTATGACTCGGGCGAGGCGCAGGGCTTCCTCTTCTATGTGATGCCGTATGTCGAGGGCGAGTCGTTGCGCGACCGGCTCGCGCGCGAAAAGCAGCTGCCGATCGCCGACGCGGTGCGGATCCTCAAGGAAGTCGCCGATGCGCTGGCCTATTCGCATGCCCGTGGCGTGGTGCATCGCGATATCAAGCCAGGCAACGTATTGCTGAGCGGCCGCCACGCTGTCGTCACCGACTTCGGCGTCGCCAAGGCGGTGACGGCGGCGGCGGGCAAGGACACGATGACCACCGTCGGCATGGCGGTGGGCACGCCGCACTACATGGCGCCCGAGCAGGCAATGGGGCAAGGCGACATCGACCAGCGCGCCGACATCTACGCCCTCGGCATCCTCGGCTACGAGATGCTCACCGGCCGCACTCCGTTCACGGCCGAGACCGCACAGGGGATCCTCGCAGCGCATGTGATGGAGGCGCCGAAGGAGCTCCGCGAGTTCCGCCCGGGCGTGCCGGAACCACTGGCGCAAACGATCATGCGTTGTCTCGCCAAGAACCCCGCCGACCGGTGGCAGAGCGCCGACGAGTTGCTGGCGCACCTCGACCTGATCGCCGCGACGCCGAGCGGCGGGATGACGCCGACGCACACGCGACCGGTAAAGGGCGTGGGCGGACCCCCCCCTACGAAGCGGCGCAATCCGCTGGTGTGGGTGGGTGCGGCGATTGTGGTAGTTGGCGCGGCGGCGGGAATCTGGATGGCGACGCACGGCGGAAGCAACGGCAAGATCCAGCGCATCGGTGTTATGCCGATCGAGGACATCTCGGGGAAGGACTCGATCTTCGTCACCGCGATGCAGGACGCGCTCACCAACGCCCTGTCGCAGCTCGGCCTCGTGGGCGTGGCGTCGCGCTCCGAGATGATGCGCTACAAGAAGACGCCGAAGACCGACCGGGAAGTCGCCAGGGACCTCAACCTCGATGCGCTGGTCCAGGCGACCGTGTTCCGCGCGGGCGACGTGATGCGCATCAACGTGCAGTTCACCAATCCGGTCACTACCCGGAGTCTCTGGGCCAGCACGTACAATCCCAACGTCACCGACGTGCTCGCGGCACAGAGCACCGTGGTGAACCAGATCAAGGCCGGCATCGACAGCGTGCTTGCGCCCAAGAAACCGTCAGGAGCGTCGCAATGAAGCGTCTTGTAGCCGTCTGTGGCCTGGCCCTGGTCGCCGGATGTCACTCGAACCAGGCGGCCCCCGCGATACCCCAAGCCACATTCATCTCGCCGAAGGGTGCCAACCACGCCGGAGCGCGGTTCTCGCCCGACGGGAAGCGGCTCTTCTGGTGGGCGCCGGCGGCGGGAGGTTGGCAGCTCTGGACCGCGAAGGCCGACCTGTCCGATTCCACCGCGCTCCCGGTCAACGCGATTGACCCCACTTTCCCCTTGCTCTGGTCGCCCGACGGTTCGCAGATCGCCCTCGCCGTCAGCGGCGCCAGCGGCAGCCTCGCCAACGTCGCGGTGATGTCGTCGGCGGGCGGCACGGCACGGGTGCTCGTGGGAGGCAGCAACCTCTCCATCCCGGTCGGCTGGAACCCCGACGGTGACCGTCTCGCTTATGGCGCGTTCGTCGCGTCCCAGAGTGGCGCCACCATCCAGGGACTGGAGACGTCGCTGAGTCACGGCGGCGCCCGCCCACTCATCCCGGGGGAGAGCCGGCCGTATGCTGGCATGTGGTCGCCGGACGGCTCGCACATGGCGTTCGTGGTATTCGCGCAAGGTCGACCGAGCGTCTGGGTCGCCGACAGCGACGGTAGCAAACCCAGGCAGTTGACGAGCGAGGGGTTTGAAGGATTCGACCGACTCGCCGTCACGCCCTTTTCGCCGGATGGAAAGCAGCTGGCGTACTCCTCGACCCGGACCGGTACCAAGGATGTCTGGGTCGTCGGCATCGACGGCAGCCCGCCGCGCCAGCTCACCCGCGATATCCGGAACGACTACTCCCCGATTTGGTCACCGGATGGCCGCTGGATCGCCTTCCTCTCCGACCGCGGCCGCCAGACCGACATCTGGGTGGTCCCGTCGGCCGGCGGCATCGAACAGCGGGTGACCAACGATCCGGCGCCGGAAGACCTGATTGGCTGGGTGGCGGGCACCGACCGGCTCGCCTTCCTCACCGGTGTCGGTGCCAGCAGCATCTGGTCGATGTCGCTGGCCGACGGCACCGCGCGGCAACTGACCCCCGATTCAATCCGCACCAGCTGCTGCGACATCTCGCCCGACGGTACCCAGCTGCTCTTCGGCATCAAACACGGCGCCGGCAGTGATCAACTCGCGGTGATGCCGGTGGCAGGCGGCGCTTGGCGGATCGTCGGCGAGCTCAGCAGTGCCAACCCGACTTACAGCTGGTCTCCCGACGGTTCACAGATTGCCTTCGTGTCGGACGAGGGCGGCACCGACGAGATCTGGGTTGCTCCCGGCGCGGGCGGCACGTCGCGTCAACTCACCAACTGGGCTGAGGGAACGAGCAACCCGAACTGGAACGCCGACGGCTCGATGCTGTACTTCGTCTCGCCTCACGATTCGCGGCTGGGCGACGTCTGGCGGGTGCCGGTGGCCGGCGGCCCACCGGTGCGCGTGACCACCGAGGGAGCGATCAGCGGAATCATGCACCGGCGCGGACGTCCTGAACTCTTCGCCACCGCCGCTGGTGCGTCCGGCGCCTTCAACACCGTTCGAGTAGCCCCTGATGGCTCCATCAGCACCGTGTGGAGCAAAGGCAACTCCTTCCCGGCGATCCTGTGGCCTCATGGCGACTCGCTGCTGATCGCCGAAATAGGGGCCGGCGGAGCGTTGGGGCACCGGCTGATTCCCGTGGACGGTCACGGAGACGGCCAGCTGCTCCTGAAGCCCGGCGAATCGGCTGCCGATCTCTCGCCGGACGGAAAAGCCCTGTTGTATTACGTCCCTGCAGGTGCCAACAACAACCTCTCGCTCCTCGACCGGACCACCGGTGCGACGCGCGTGCTGTCCACCACGCCCGACAGCAAGTCCGGCGCCGGGTTCACCCCCGACGGCAAGACGGTGATCTTCGTGCGGTCGCATGACGTCCGGCGGATCGCGATCGCCGACCTGACGAAATTGCTGGCGACTTCGACGGTCAAGCCGCATTGATCGCACCGACGGCGATGACCGTGCACCGTCGGGGTTCGATTGCATGACCGACAGCTCGCGTCTCACCGCTGCCCTCGCCGACCGCTATCTACTCGAGCGTGAACTCGGTGCCGGGGGCATGGCGACGGTCTACCTCGCGCACGACCTCAAGCATGACCGCAAGGTTGCCGTCAAGGTCCTGCGTGAAGAGATCGCCGCGGCCGTCGGCGCCGAACGCTTTCTCTCTGAAATCAAGACCACCGCCAACCTGCAGCATCCGCACATCCTGGCGCTGCACGACTCTGGTGAGGCCGACGGCTTCCTGTTCTATGTCATGCCGTTCATCAACGGCGAATCGCTGCGCGATCGCCTTGATCGCGAGAAACAACTTCCTCTCGATGATGCGCTCCGGATCACCCGTGAAGTGGCCGATGCCCTCGACTATGCCCATCGCGCCGGGATCGTGCACCGCGACATCAAGCCCGAGAACATCCTGCTCAGTGAAGGCCACGCCATCGTGGCCGACTTCGGCATCGCCCGCGCGGTCACGGCGTCGGAGAACACGCGGCTGACGCAGACCGGCCAGGTCGTCGGCACGCCGGCGTACCTGAGTCCCGAACAGGTGAGTGACGAACCGGTTGACGGCCGTAGCGACCTGTACAGTCTGGGATGTGTGCTCTACGAATGCCTCACGGGAGAGCTGCCGTTCAGCGGCACGATGATGGCGATGCTGGCGCAGCGGATGACCAACCCGCCGCCATCGATCCGGAGCAAGCGAGGCGATCTACCAGCGCAACTCGACCAGCTGATCTCGAAGGCGATGGCGACCCAATCCGCGGATCGCTTTCGCAGCGGCCGGGAGATGGCGGCTGCCCTCAGCACGCCGATGGCGCCCGGGCTCGCGACCGATCGCCGCGCCATCGTCGTGCTGCCGTTCGCCAACCACAGCCCGGACGCCGACAACGAGTATTTCAGCGACGGGCTGACCGAAGAGGTCATCAACGATCTTGCCAGCATCAAGTCGCTGCGCGTCATCTCCCGCACCTCGGCGATGCGCCTGAAGGGCACCGACAAGGACGTGCGCACCATCGGCCGGGAACTCGGGGTTCGCTACGTGCTTGAGGGGAGTGTCCGCAAGGCCGGCAACTCGCTTCGCATCACGGCGCAGCTGATCGACGCCGAGACCGATACGCAGGTCTGGGCAGCGAAGTACGGCGGCACGATGGATGATGTCTTCGAGCTGCAGGAACGGGTCGCACGGGAAATCGTCGGGGCCCTCGGCATCACGCTGACGTCCGACGAGGCTCGCCGCCTGTCCCACCGTTCGATCGAGAACGTGCACGCCTTCGAACTCTATCTGCAGGCACGCCAGGAATTGCGGCGATATGGCAACTCGATCGATCGCGGCATGGCGTTGCTTCGCCGGGCGATCGAGATCGAGGGCGAGACGCCGCCGCTCCAGGCGCTCGCGGCCTGGGCCAAGGTCGCCGAGGTGCGATCCGGCCTCGCACCCGACAGCATACGGGCCCTCGCCGAAGCGGAGACGGTGGCGAACTCCCTGATCGTTCGCGCCCCGGACGCACCGTATGGCCACGCGCTGCTCGGATTCATCTGCTACGAGCGTGGCAAGATGGCGAACGCCGTACGTCACTTCCGGGCGGCACTCGAGCGGGAGCCCAACGATGCCGATGCGCTGTTCTATACCGGTATCTGCTATATCGCGTCGGGCCAGAACGACCGGGCTGAGGCGGCGGCCAACCGCCTGATGGCGTCCGATCCGCTCTCGCCGCTGGCGTGGATGCTCGCCGGGTTGCCGCCCTGGTTCGCCGGGAAGGCCGCAGCGGGAATCCCCTCCCTGCAGCGCTCCCTGGAGCTGGACCCCGAAAGCCTGATTGGCCACTGGACGGTGGGCTACGCCTTCACGTTCATCGGAAATCTTCCTGAGGCGGCGCGACATGCGGAGGTGATGCGGGAGAGGGCGCCGGACATGCCCTATACGCGTCAACTGCTGGCGCTGGTCGCGGCCGTGACCGGCAAGCAGGCGGCAGCGCTCGAATACCTTGACGGCGTGGCCGGCCTCGATGGCCACCACAAGTTCCACCTCGCGGAAGCGTTTGCGATGGCCGGGGCGGCGGATCGGGCGCTCGACCTCCTGGAGCAGGCGGTGGACGAAGGCTTTCACCCCTATCCGTTCATCGCTGAACACTGCCCTTTCATGGTGCCACTGCGCGGGATGCGGAGGTTCGAGAAGATCGCAGGTCGGGCTCGCCGCCTTACTGCTGAGTTTGTTGATGCGGGAATGAGTTCGTGAACGACGGCCCTGGCCGACTCATCTCGGCTCACTTTTTTCGTGGAGGAGTCCGAGCGCCGTGGAGCGACGCCGCTCGCGGTATCGGGCTGCGCGTTGCGACAGTGTTTGCCTGTGCCGCCATGACTGCGTGCGCCAGGCCAGTGACCGACCCCGAACTGACACGGTTCATCGACGGTATCCGTGCCATCGACAATCACACGCATGCCAAGTCGACGGCGCCGGTGGATTCGGAATCGGATGCGCTTCCGCTCGACGGGCTGCCACCCTTTCCGTTCCCCGCCCGGCTCAGCGCCGATCACCCTGACTGGCTGCCGGCGTATCGCGCCCTCTATGGTTACACGTTCAACGACCTGAGCGACGCGCACCGGGCCGGGCTGCGCGCGGCGATGGCGCGAGTACGTCGGGAGCAGGGCGACCACTTTCCCGAATGGGTGCTGGATCGCATCGGCACCGAGGTGATGGTGGCCAACCGGATCGCCATGGGGCCGGGGCTCGCACTACCGCGGTTCCGGTGGGCGTCGTACGTCGACGCCCTGATGCTGCCATTGTCCACCGTTGGCGAGCGTGCTGCGACGCCGGATTACCGCGTACTGTATCCGCTGGAAGAGAACCTGCTCCACCGCTATCTCGCCGATCTGCAGGTCGAGAAACTGCCGCCCACGCTTGACGGCTACCTGCAGGCCGTCGTGACGCCCACGCTGGAGCGCCAGCGACGCGCCGGCTGCATCGCGGTCAAGTTCGAGGCCGCGTACCTGCGCGCCCTCGACTTCGACGATGCGTCGCCCGAGACAGCACAACGGATCTATGCTCGCTACGCCGGCGGCGGCATCCCGTCCCACGCCGACTACAAGACGCTCCAGGATTTCCTCTTCCGCTACATCGCCCGTGAAGCCGGACGCCTCGGCATGGCGGTGCACATTCATTCGTTCGAAGGGGCCGGCGGGTTCTATCACGCGGCCGGCAGCGATCCGATGCTGCTTGAACCCGCCCTCAATGACTCGACCCTGCGCGGGACCAACTTCGTCATTCTGCACGGCGGCGGAACCTTCGCACCGCACACCGGCGCACTGTTCTGGAAGCCGAACGTGTATGCCGACATCTCGCTCATGGCTCTCGATTACCCACCGTCGCGGTTGGCGCGGGTGCTAAGGGACTGGTTGGCGGAGTTTCCGGACCGGGTGCTCTTCGGCACCGATGCGTTCGACAACGGCCCCGACGCCGGGTGGGAGGTGGCAGCGTGGCTGGGCACCACCACGGCGAGACAGGCGCTGGCAATCGCGCTGAGCGCCATGATGCGCGACGGCGAGATCAGCAGACGCCGCGCCGAACAAGTCGCTACCATGGTGATGCGGGGCAACGCCGAGCGGCTCTACCACCTCCGCCCTTGAGAGCTACGGCTGCCGCCCGGACAACACCTAGCCGGTCTCGGCGTTTGCGGCGATACTAGTGGGTTCTCCACCACCACATTCCCGGCGCGACGCCGTGGCCGATCCTGTGATGTTTCCACCGAGGCGCGATGGACCCTGCGCATCACGGCCCCCTGACTGACACCTCGGCTCGTCTCTCCGCCGCGCTCGCCGGCCGCTACCGCCTGGAGCGTGAGTTCGGCGCCGGCGGGATGGCCACGGTCTGGCTGGCGTACGACCTCAAACACGACCGCCAGGTCGCGGTCAAGGTGCTGCACCCGCACCTGGCCGCGGTGGTGGGCGCCGAGCGCTTCCTCAAGGAAATCAAGACCACCGCCCACCTGCAGCATCCCCACATCCTGCCGCTGTTCGATTCCGGCGAGGCGGATGGGTTGTTGTTCTATGTCATGCCATTTGTCGATGGCGAGTCGTTGCGCCACCGGATCACGCGCGAGAAACGGTTGCCGATCGGCGATGCGGTGCGTATCACGTCGGAGGTCGCGAGTGCGCTCGACTACGCGCACCGCCAGGGCGTGATTCACCGCGACATCAAACCCGAAAACATCCTGCTCCAGGACGGCCGCGCGTTGGTGGCCGACTTCGGCATCGCGCTGGCGCCGAGTGCCGGTGGGAGCCGGCTCACCGAGACCGGGATGTCGATGGGCACCCCGCCATACATGAGCCCCGAGCAGGCCTTGGGCGAACGCCAGCTCGATGCGCGCAGTGACATCTACGCCGTCGGTGCCATGCTCTATGAGATGCTCACGGGCGCGCCGCCATTTACCGGACCCTCAGCGCAAGCCATTGTGGCAAAGGTGATCACCGAGAAACCGGTGCCGCCGTCGCGGCTGCGCCGGGAGATCCCCGTACCGGTCGAGGATGCCGTGCTGACGGCGCTGCAGAAGGATCCGGCGAATCGGTTCGCCTCGGCGGGTGCGCTACAGGCGGCGCTGGAGGAGCGCGGTCCTACAGATTTTCGGCGCATGCGCCTGCGGCAGTTGGAAGCGGTCGCCGCGGTATTGTTGGCCATCGCCGCTATCGGTGGATACCTAGCTATCCATCGCACCGGAGGAGCCGGCGGTGCTCCGCGAAGGGTTGCGATGTTTCCCTTCAGCAACAAGAGCGGCGATTCAGCCAACAGTAGCTTCAGCGATGGACTTCGGGACGAGATCACGGCCGCCATGAGGCAGGTACCGGGCCTCACCGTGATCGACGCATCCGCCAAGCGGTTCGCCGAGCCTGATGTCGATGTTCACGCCGCCGGACGCGAGCTTGGAGTAGACGCGATTCTCACCGGAACACTGCGACGCGCCGACACCACAGTACGGCTCAGCGTCGAGCTGCAAGACGTACCTACCCTCGCGGTTCTCTTCGACCACGCTTATGACAGCAAGCAAAGCGACCTCTATAAACTCGAGGATAGCCTTGCGCGCAGCATTGCCTCGGATCTCAGATTGACGCTCACCCCGGCGCAACTCGCCGTCTCACGCGCGGGGCGCACCACCAATCCAGCTGCTCACGACCTCTACTTGAGAGGGCTATTCTTCTTCGGTAAACGGACCTGCCCGGACATTCGCAAGGGGATCGACTACTTCGTACAGGCGACCGAGGCCGATTCCTTGTACGCCTCGGCCTATTCCGGTCTGAGCGACGCGTACAGCGTGCTCTCGATCTTCGGCTGTATCCGCCCGACCGACGGCCTCCCCCAAGCCGAGAAAGCCGCACGTCGGGCCATCCAGCTCGACAGCACGCTGGCTCAGGCCCACACGTCGCTCGGAATCGTTCATACGCATGACTGGGACCTCCCGGCGGCACAAGCGCAGCTCACCCGGGCCGTCACCATCGACTCGCAGTATTCGCCGGCTCACCTGTTCCTCGGATGGTATTTCGTCAACCGTGGAGACACGGCACAAGCCATCGTTCAGTTCCAGCGTGCTCGCGAGCTCGACCCGCTCTCGGTCATCCTCACCACCCGGGTGGGGAGCGGGTTCTATTATGCACGCCGGTACAAGGAGGCCATCGGCTGGTTCCGCAAGGCGCTGGAGCTGGATTCGACCGCCGTCATGCCCCATGCGGAGCTGGCCCGGGCCTGGCTGCAACTGGGCGGCTGCGATTCAGCGCTCGCCGAAGCCAGCTTCATTAAGGGGTCGTGGCCGAATAACGAGGGGGCGATCGCTGGTTACGCGAGCGGCCGTTGCCACCATCGCGGCGAGGCAGAAGGGATGCTTAGTGAGCTGCTCAAGCAGCGGGCGAAAGGCGAGTTTGTTCTCGCGACCAAGATCGCTCTGCTGTACTTGGGCTTGGACGAAAAGAATTCAGCATTTGCGTGGCTCGATAGCGCCCGGGTCCATCATGAAAGTGGCGCGCTTTTCCTCAAGACCGACCCTTGGTATGACAACCTCCGCGGCGACCCGCGCTTCGCACGCCTGGTGAGCCAGGTTGGGAAGCAGTCCGGGAATTAGGCCTGGCGTAGGAGAGGACCCCAGTCTGCCTGAGTGCCACCGGGCCGATAGGTGAGTGGGGGCATGTCAGCTCGCTGTGGCAGGACCGCCCCCGGGATTGGAGGCATCTTGCCTGCTTCCTCGTGGCAGATAGACTCGGTGGCAGGATGGTTCCTCGGTACGGCCAACCCCGATCCGGTTGCATGAGGGAATTCGCGATGACACATGCCGGGCTGAGCGGCGGCGAGGGTCGGTCCGTCCTGATCGGGCTGCAGAATCTCTTCGCGCATGTCCTGCGCGACAAGCAGGTGCCTCGGTAGTCGCATGGCCGATGATCTCGCTCGCATCAGCACGGCGCTCGCCGACCGTTACACCATCGAGCGGGAGCTCGGCGGTGGCGGCATGTCGCGAGTGTTCGTGGCCGAGGAACATGCGCTCCAGCGGCAGGTGGTGATCAAGGTCCTGCCCGACGCCATGGCGGGCCAGGTCTCGATCGAGCGCTTCAAGCGCGAGATCGGCCTCGCCGCCCAGTTGCAGCATCCGCACATCGTGCCGTTGCTCACCGCGGGCGAGGCCGACGGCCTTCCCTACTTCACCATGCCGTTCGTCGATGGCGAATCGCTGCGCGGACGCCTGACGCGCGGTGGTGAGCTGCCGGTCGGCGAGGCGATCCGCATGTTGCGCGAGGTCGCCAGCGCACTGGCCTACGCGCATGCCCGAGGCGTCGTGCATCGCGACATCAAACCCGACAATGTGCTGGTCGCCGGCGGCTCGGCGATGGTGACCGACTTTGGCGTGGCCAAGGCGCTGTCCCTGTCGTCGCACGCGGATTCAACCGGCATCACCTCGGTGGGCGTGGCACTCGGCACGCCGGCGTACATGGCGCCCGAGCAAGCTGCGGCCGATCCGCACGTCGATCACCGCGCCGATATCTATGCCTTCGGCGCCATGGCGTACGAGATGTTGACGGGACAACCGCCTTTCGCCGGGCGGTCGGCGCAAGCGATGCTGGCGGCGCACGTCACGGAGGAACCGGAACTGATGAGCCGGCGCCGTGCCGGTGCGCCGGCATCGCTGACGCAATTGGTGATGCGGTGTCTCGCCAAGCGTCCCGCCGACCGGCCGCAGAGCGCGCAGGAAGTCATTCAGGCGCTCGATGCGATCAGCGCGCCAAGCGGCGGGATGGAACCCACGGGTGCACGGCTCCGGGCGATCAAGCCGCGGCGGCGAGTCGCGATCCTGGTCATGGCGGCGAGCGCACTCGTGGTCGCAGCCGTTGCGTACGCGACCTGGGCGGGGCACGCGTCCTTCACGGCCTACCAGACCGGCACCGTGCGGTCGTTCGCGGCGATCCCGACCGTGCTCGAGGTCGAGCCCGGCATCTCACACGACGGCGCACAAGTCGCCTATGCCGCGCAGACCGACTCGGGGTTCCGGATCTACGTGGGCCAGATCGACGGCGGCCCTGCACGGGCGTTGCTCACCGAGAAAATCGCCGGCGATCAGCGGTGGCCGCGCTGGTCCCCTGATGGGACCAAAATCGTGTTCGTCGCGAACGGGATGGCATACGTAGTTCCGTCGGGCGGTGGACCGCCGCGCCGCGCGATCGAGTCGCCGACCAACTCCGTCAGGACGCCCAGCTGGTCGCCCGACAGCAAGCAGTTCGCGTTCGCAGATGACAGTGGCATCTGGATTCGGTCGGTGGACGGCGGCGGCGTGCCACGGAGCGTGGTGCGGGGGGATTTCCTGCACTCTCCGGTGTGGTCACCAGACGGTACTCGCCTGGCGTACGTGATCGGGCGGCGACGTTGGCTCGACAACAGTTCGTCCAACGCCGTATGGGTGGTGCCCATCTCCGGGAGATCGCCGCGGCAGCTGTCGGATTCGACCCATGTGAACATCAGCCCGGTCTGGGCGCCGGACGGCAAGAGCATCCTGTATCTGTCGAATCCCGAAGGTACCACGGACCTCTATCAGCAGGCTCTCCGAGGCGACGCGAGCGCCGTGGGCAAGCCGCATCGCCTGGCTACCGCGCTCGGCGCGTTCACCATGACGCTGTCCAAGACGGGGGAGCGGATCGCGTTCGATGTGGTGCAGGACAATACCAGCATATGGGAGGATTCGGTTTCGGGCCGTACGATGACGACGACCGCGTCCGTCACGGCGCGAGCGATCACCAACCAGAACGAACACATCGAGGCGCTGGATCTGTCACACGACGGGAACTGGCTGGCGTACGACTCCAAGCATGGCGGCAACAGTGACATCTACAAGGTACCTGCGGATGGCGGTGCCCCGACCCGCCTCACACATGATGCAGCCAACAACTACGGGCCGTGCTGGTCGCCGGGGGACAGCGAGATCGCGTTCTACTCGACGCGGAACGGCACGCGTGACATTTTCGTGATGAGCGCTGAGGGCAACCGCGAGGTCCAGGTGACGAGTGGCCCGCGCGACGACTACGCGCCGCGCTGGTCGCCGAACGGGCACCAGCTGGTATTCATGCGCATCTCAGCCACGAAGGCACGAGAGCTGTATCTGGTGGCGCGTGAAGGAAACGGTCACTGGTCGGAGCCGATACGGATTTCGCCGGACAGCGTCGACGACGTACAGCCGGTGGCTGCGTGGATCGACAGTAATCGTGTCGCGTTCGCGAGCCGGGGGTCGGTAAGAGTGATCGCCATTGATAGCAGGCGGGTCAGTATTCTCGCGGATAGCGCGAAGCTCACTGGACTGCCGAGCGACCTGCATTGGGTGACTAGAGGTTCGGCGGTCTTCGTGCGGCTGTTCACTACACCGGGAAGGATCATCGCGGTTCCGTTGGCCGGTGAGCCACGACCGGTCATCAAGGCGACCCCGACCCGGCCGTTCGCCTGGCTCGTATTCGCCACCGACGGTCGCCGAATCTTCTTCACGGCATGCACCAGGTGCGAAAGCGACGTCTCGGTGATGGACTTGAAGCGGTGACTGAGGTCCCGGATCGCCTCGCCGCCGCCCTCGCCGGCCGCTACCGCATCGAGCGCGAGCTGGGTGCCGGCGGGATGGCCACGGTCTGGCTGGCCCACGACCTCAAGCACAATCGCAAGGTCGCGATCAAGGTCTTGCACCCGCATCTCGCCGCCCTGGTGGGCGCCGACCGATTCCTCAAGGAAATCCAGACCACCGCCAACCTGCAGCACCCACATATCCTGCCGCTGCACGACTCGGGCGACGCCGATGGATTGCTCTTCTACGTCATGCCGTTCGTCGACGGCGAATCGCTGCGCCAACGGATCGCGCGCGAGAAACGGTTGCCGATCGTCGATGCCGTGCGCATTGCGTCAGAAGTCGCCAGCGCGCTCGATTATGCGCACCGCCAGGGAGTGATTCACCGCGACATCAAGCCGGAGAACATCCTGCTGCATGACGGCCAGGCCCTGGTCGCCGACTTCGGCATCGCTCTGGCGCCGAGCGCCGGTGGGAGCCGGCTGACCGAAACCGGGATGTCGATGGGCACCCCGCCCTACATGAGTCCCGAGCAGGCCTTGGGCGAACGCCAGCTCGATGCCCGCAGTGATGTCTACGCCGTCGGAGCCATGCTGTATGAGATGCTGACCGGCGCGCCGCCATTTACCGGTGTGTCAGCGCAAGCGATTGTCGCCAAGGTGATCACCGAGAAGCCGGTGCCGCCGTCGCGGCTGCGCCGGGAGATCCCGGTGCAGGTCGAGAATGCCGTGCTCACGGCGTTACAGAAGGACCCGGCGAATCGGTTCGCGACCGCAGGGGCGTTGCAGTCGGCATTAGTGGGAGACACCGCACCGCGAGTCCGGCGCAGCATCAGCATGCGGTACGCCACGTGGGGGATTGGCGTCAGCTGCGTCCTAGTGATCGGCGCGCTCACGATGCGAACGTGGCAAAGCGGACATCACACCGCGTCGCGGCCGACACCGGATTCCGCCGCAAAGCGGTTGGTCCTAGAGGCGGAGGATCAGGCCAAGTCACGCGATCCCGCGCACTGCAAGATGGCGATCGCGAAATTCGTCCAGGCGACGGAGACGGATTCCACCTACGCCGCAGCATGGGGCGGCCTGGCCAAGACCCATGCGCTTTGCGCGCTCTTCGGCCCAGTGGATCGTGATCCGGCGGTGGAATTCGCCGACGCGAAGACGGCCAGCGAGAAGACGATCGGGCTCGACCCGGCGTCATGGGAGGCATACACCACACGCGGCATGTTCCACCTCTTCCACGCGCAGGATTTCGCCGATGCGCAGCGCGATTTCACCGCGGCAATCAGGATCGATTCGACCCAGTACGAACCATGGCTGTATCGCGCCTGGTACTACCTGGCGATGAACGACATTGACTCCGCAGAGAAATCGGTCCGTCACGCAAAGGAACTGGCGCCGACTGCGGCGCCGGTTGTCCGAGTCCGGCTCGCCACCGTCCTTCGCTTTAACAACAAGTTGCCTGAAGCCGAGAGCGAGGTAGCGCAAGTGCTGCAGACCGAGTCCGGAAATATTGTCGCGCACGGTGAACAGTTCGAAATCGACGTCGCGACCGGACGATGCGATAGCGCCGCATCGGTGCTTGGGTCGGCCCCGCTAGCCGCGACCCAATACAATCGGGCACTTGTCGCCTACTACTGGGCGACATGCGGACAGGCACCGCTGGCGCAGCACTTCGTCGACAGCATCGCGAAGCAGGGACCGGGCAATTACGTCGACCACTTCGCGCTCGCGATGGTGTATGCCGCGCTACGCGATTCCAACAAGGTGTTCGAGGCGCTCAATCGGGCGGTTGCCGAACACAACTGGGCGTTGTTCTTCTTGCGCTGGCACTATGCATTCGCGAACTATCGTGACACGCCGGAATTTCTGGCGTTGATGAAACGAGCGAACGTGAAGTGAGTTTGCAGGCGCTGACGGGCGACTACTTGAGCACTATCTCCGCCGTCCACCGGAACCGATCCCACTCCATCACCAGCCTGCCGGTTGCGTTCCCGGTCCGCTCGATACGAATCGTGAACGCCTCGATCGGATCGTCCACAGCCTCGGCCATGAGCGGTGCCCTCGCGACGTCCAGCGCCGCCGCGTACTTGGTTCCCCACTGTCCTGTCTCACGATTGACAATCAACGTCGGACCGCCTCGCGTCAGTTTCGTCCAGAGTGTGTACCGGCCGGGTTCGAGCCGGATCCCCGCCAGCGAAATCGGTGCGCTCGTCCTGAACTGCGTCGCCTCATTCGCGCCGGTCCGCCAGACCGAATCGAGAGGCACGAGCGTGCCGATCGCTGTGCGACCCCGGAGCCTCGGCCGCCCGTAGTCCACCATCAGCACCGCACCGCCGACGCTACCGCGCGCGGTGTCTCGCGGGCTCAACTCCGCCGGGCCGCCGGCTGCCTTCTCCGCTGCCGCAAAACGAGCGGCGATCGCCCCGATGTCGGGCGGCAGATCCTGCCGAGTCAGGTGTACCTTGTTGGTGGTGCGGTCGCCTGAAAGCGACGCGATCTGTCCCCGCCAGTCCAGCTGCGCCATGATCGGCGCGTCCCGATAGGAGATCGACGCGGAGTCCGGACCATAACGGCGGACATAGGTCCTCACGATGCCTGCAAGGTGGCCCGTCGGCAGGTACAGGATGACGGGAATGGTGTCGCCGGTGCGCTCGCGGGCAGCAAGCAGCAGCTGTTCCGACATGCCATACGCCGAGGCAAACCACGGCATGGCAAGCTGCCCGCCGGTTGCAAAGTCAGCCACCGTGACCTCGCCGCCGGCGGTGATCGCCACCCGCACGGAGTCCGGGCGGAAATCGATCTCGACGTGTTGCGCCGGGAGCTGGCCCGGCCTGGGATTGCCGGGCTTCGAGTCAGAGACAAATCGGCGCACCGATCCATCAGCGGCCAATCGAACGTCATAGTGACGAATCACGACGTCCGGGTTGCGCTCGACCACGTCGCCGGCCAGGTGATCCACCGATCGCTGCACTCGCTCGATCGCGATCGTGTCGCGACCGAGCCGCACCACGAAACCGTACGACTGCTGCGCCGTGAGCGGTACCACTGCCACGGTGGCGAGCGGGACCATCGCAAACCATGCGTGCCCGCCCGCCCACCGCGAGAGCCGCAGCATCGCTGGCTCAGAACCGCCGCGAGAATCCGGCGTACACGATGAAGTCGTTGACGCCGCCAGCTCCGGTACGGAGGGTCCCGTCGGAGAGCGCCATGGTGTAATAGTCTGCGCGAACGCGCACCGGGACGCTCAGCGTGAACTGATTCATTCCGCTCACCCAGGCGATCCCCGGCTCGACGTACATGTAGTAGCCGGCGTCCCGCTTGGAGTCGTCTCGCCCGCCGACCAGGTTGCGTATGGTCGTCCCATCGATCCGCCCGCCCAGGCTGACGGAGAACCCCTGGTCGGGAGCGATTCCGAAGGCCAGACCTGCCCGCGCCGAGTACACGTCCGGCACGGCGACAATCAGTCCCTGCCACGTCGCATCGGTGTGCATCCGCGTGCTCGCCGAATACAGGCCGGATGCGTACACTGAGGCGCGACCGACCAGCTGCTGGAACGCCTGGCCCTGCGCCAGGATCGCCCAGCCACCGTCGCCGAGTTGCAGGGTTGGCGTGAGCGGCACTTGCGACGCGGTTCCCGTGGGGTCATAAAAGGCCCCCGTGGCGTGGTAGCTGCCGGTGGGCGCCTTCACGCCGAGCCCCAGCGAGATGTTCCCGTTCGGATGCCGGGTTGGTGCGGCAAGCCACACACTGGCTGTCGCGGTGACGTCGCCCAGTCCGCCGTTCGACGCCTGATGACGGGCGTTGTCGAGGTTGGTGATCTCCTGCGTGCCATAGAAGAACGGCACCGTCACGCTTAACGCGGCCCGCTCGGTCGCTGCGTAGGTGACGCTCAGATCGACCGAGTTGAGCCTGAGATTGAGCGGCTGACCGAAGGGTGCCGCGACTTCGTTCTCAGCGTCGCCCACAAAAAAGCGGTTGGTCGCAACTCGGCGAACGGCGAGCCCGACCTGCCATTGACCGGGGTGCAGGAAGGCGATCCCCTCGCCACCCAGGCTCGGCGTGGTGAAGTGCAGTGGCATGCAGCCCTGCGCCGAGGCGCCCCGCGTCGCGGCGATCATCAACGCGACGCCAGCTGCAGCGTGGACCATCGCCCGAGCCGCCTCCGTTCTGATAGCGCAGTGCATGCTCTACTCCTGGTTGTGGATGGGTAGAATCGCCCGGATACCGTCAGCAAATTCCGTCGGGCTGATCGCACCGGGATGAATCACTTGCACAACTCCAGCGCTGTCGATGAACACCGTCGTGGGCAGCACAAGGACGCGATAGCGCTGACTCACGTGTGCCTTGGGATCGACCAGCACGATCAAACCAGCGCCGATCGCCAGCCTCGCCAGGTACTTTCGCATCTTGTCCGGCGTTTCTTCGCCGTTGCTGGCGAGCACTTCAAGTCCGACGTCGCCATGAGCGGCTTGTGCCGCGGCGAGTTCGGGCATCTCGGTCCGGCACGTGGGGCACCACGAAGCCCAGAACTTCAGCACCACCGGATGCCCGCGAAATTGGGCCAGATGCGCCGAGTCACCATCCAGGATCGACAACGTGAAGTCCGGGGCGCGCTGACCGACCTTCACATCCTGGCCATGGGCGGCCGGTGCGATCAGCACGACGATCGCCAGGAGGATTCTTCGCAGCACAATCCAGTCGGGCACGAGCGCTCCCTGCCATATGACTCCTGACCCTCGGCGGGGGACCGAGTTGCTGCTATCGCCGTATGATTGCGCCTACGACATCAACCTTCTGTCGCCGTCCGACGTAACACGCAACTCCGGAGTTTCAAGGTCGAAACGTTGCGGGTGACAGGATCGCCCGCAGGCCCTTCGCGAGTGAATCCGAAGTGACCAGACCCTCGTAGTACATCGCCCGCACGATTCCGGCAGTATCGACGAACAGCATCGCGGGTAGGATCGGCGACCCGTACCGCGACCACACGCGGCCCTCGGCGTCGTCGAGCAGCACCGGGAATGGCATCGCGATCTCTTCCACGAACTCCTTCAATCTCTTCCGGTGCTCCTGGTTCGACCGGTACACCGCACGGCCCTTCTCGTCGACCTTGAGCGCCTCTTCGTTTACCGCGAGCACTTCGAGACCGGCGCTTCGGTATGCGGTGTACGCGGCGGAGAGCTCGGGCATCTCCCTTCGGCAGGGCGGACACCAACTGGCCCAGAACGAAATCACGACCGGATGGCCCTTGAGCTGGGAAAGACGCACCTTCGTGGTGCCGCGGTCGAGCGCGGCCAGGGCGAAATCAGATGCTGGCTTCCCAACCTTCGGTGCCTGCGCCAGTACCGGCCGCGGCACGAGCAAGGCGAGCAGCAGCGTTCGCCGGATCATGTCTGCTCCGCCACGCGGGCTCATCGAGTTGTCGGTCGCTGCATCGCGGGAGCGCGGCACGCCGAGCTATTGGGGGATTGAGAGCGAAGGTACGCGCCGGGGTTGATACCGGCAAGATGGTGCCACGCTGGCGGGACCGGTCGACTCGCAGGATTCTTTCCGGCCAGCCGCGGGCGGGCAGCCCAGGCTGCTGGTCTGGTTCGACGATCCCGCGTGCGGCGCGCGCGCCGCACCATCGCCCCTACGTCAGCTCGACGTGATCCACCACCCACCGAGCGGCCGTGCCACAGATCGAACACGCCGCACGACCCTCGCCGTAGAGGACCATTTCCACGTCGTTGTCGCAGGCGGGGCAGCGCGACTGCACCGTCGACAGCGTATCGAGTGGAATGCCGTTCCGTATGATGCGCGCCACCATGGCGTTGGGCTCGGCCGCGCCGAGCGGACACATGTTGCCGGTGCATCGCGACCCGATGTCGAGACAGACCACTTCGGAATCGTGCAGGACCGCCTGGCCTTGCTCGTTCAGCGCCGGCGTGATCAACACGCGAACCTCGCGGTCGCAGGCGCTGCAAAACAACTGATGACTCTCCACGTCGTCCCCCTCTTCCTCGTTACGTCAACGGAATGACCTCTGCACCGCTGATCCTGCGGCGCACTACTCGGAGCGCCGCATCGTGCGGCAAGCCGAACACCGCCGTTGCCGCCGCGTCGGCATTCATGCAGTCGGCGCCCAGCACGGTGGCGCTGTGCATCGGCGTACGTCGCGGCGCCCCGGTGGCGGGATCGATCAGGTGGTGATAAACCTGCCCGTGCCAGCGGAAGAACCGCTCGTAGTCACCCGACGTCGCAACGGCACGATCGGCGACTTCGAGAGTGGCCGCCAGGGCGTTATGGTCGTGCGGTGATCGAATTCCCACGCGCCAGGGGCCACCTTCGGGCGATTCTCCCAGTGTATACAGGTCGCCGCCGACCGTGACGATGGCGTGCCCAACGCCGCGGGCACGCAGCACGGCCACGGCGCGATCGACGCCGTAGCCCTTGGCGATGGCGCCCAGGTCGAGATGCAGGTCGCGATCCTCGTAGCGCACCGCCGGCGCACCGCCGTGTTGCGCGATGTCCACCTTCCGCCAGAAGCCACGCGAGGCGAGCCGATCGACCCGCTCCTCCGGCGGCGGTTCGTGGCGGTGCAGCACGTCCCACAGCTCAGACGCGGCGCCGATTGCCGGGTCGAAGCGGCCGTCGCTCACCGACGACCAGTGCAACGCCGTCTCGATCACCAACGCGGTCTCCGCGGAGACCGCGATTCCCTCACGTCCGGCGCCAAGATTGGCGCGGCCGATATCGGAGTCCGGGCGGAAACGGGTCATCATCCGCTCGACGCGCTGCAGCTCGACGAGGGCCGCATCGATCGCAGCTTCCGCGAACCGCTCGTCCCGATGCGCAACCTGCACCTCGGCGATCGTTCCCATCAGCGGAAAGGAGCGCCGGACCAGCGGCATCCGCCGCCGCAGCGCCAGCGGCATCGAAAGGGCGACGAAGATGCCGGAGCCGACGGTGAGGAACTCCCGTCGCGTCGGATGACGCCGGAAGAAATCATTCGACATGCTGGTCTCCGTCTTCTTCATGACGCCCGCACGACCCGGTGCATCCCGCACAATGCCCGGTACACCCACGATGTGGCATCAGGCCGAACAGCACGAACAGCGCGGCGCCGAGCACCACGGCAATGATGGTCTGTTTCACGGCGCACTCCCCATGCCCGCAAATCCCATGAACGCCATGGACAGCGACGACGCGATCACCAGCACCAGGCCCATGCGCCGGGCGATCCGCGGCACGTCGGCGACTTCGATCCGCTCGCGAATGGATGCCATCAACGACAGCGCCAGCGTGAGACCCAGCCCGGCGCCGATCGCGAACACCAGACCCTCGATCAGCGTGTAGTGCCGGCTGGTCTGGAAGAGCGCCAGGCCAAGGATCGCGCAGTTGGTCGTAATCAGCGGCAGGTAGATCCCCAGCTGGCGAAACAGCACCGGGAGGTACTTCCGCACCGCCATCTCGACAAACTGCACCGCCGATGCGATCACCACGATGAACGCCACAATGCGCAGGTATGGCGCGGCACCCAGCACGAAAGTGTTGAGCAGCCATGCGAAGATGGCAGTGAGCAGCAGCACGAACGTGTTGGCCAATCCCAGGCGCCACGCGGTCTCGATCTTGGCCGTGACGCCGAAGAACGAACAGAGACCGAGGAACATCACCAGCGTGAAGTTGTTGACCAGCAGCGTCGAGACGAAGATCCATGCCAGGTTGCTCATGCGACCGCCCGTACCCGCCGCCGCCGCAGCTCAACGATCCATGCCAGTGCGAGCAGCGCCACGCCCAGCGCGAAGAACCCGCCGGGCGGCATCACCATGAAGACCCATGGCTCGAACCGCGGCCCGAACAACGGGTGACCCAGCAGGCTGCCATGGCCAAGGGTTTCGCGCAGTGCGCTGAGCAGGGACAGTGACAGCGTGAAGCCGAGCCCCATGCCCAGCCCGTCGGCGACCGCGCGATGCACCGCCACCTTGGCGGCGAAGGCTTCGGCGCGCCCGAGGAGCAGGCAGTTCGCCACGATCAATGGCATGAACGGGCCGAGCGCCTTGCTGATCGCCGGGAACGTCGCCGCGAGAATCATGTCGGCCAACGTGACGAACGTCGCGATGATCAGGATGTACGACGTGATCCGGACCTCGTGCGCGATGTACTTGCGGAACAGCGACACAAACAGCCCGGAGCCCACCAGCACGAATGTCGTGGCGGCGCCCATCGCGATCCCGTTGGCCAGGGTGTTGGTGACCGCCATCGTGGGACACATGCCGAGGAACTGCACCAGCACCGGGTTTTCGCGGCCGATGCCGCGCCACATGTCGGCGATGACCGTGGCCGGTGGCGGTGCACCGGGAACCATCGCCGGAGCCGCCGGGGGCGGCGCTTCGACTGACACGGCGGTCACGGCGCGCCGCCGGCGTGGTAAGCCTGAAGCAACGGCCGCCACTTCGCCACTGCATGATTGACGATCCGGATCACCGCCCGCGACGAGATGGTCGCCCCGGTGATCGTCTGCACCTCGTTGCGATTGCCGCCGGGGTGGCCCTTCACGCCGGTAAGTGGCGGGAGGCGATCGGCGAATTGGGTGCGGAACGACGAATCGGTCTCGATCTTGTCGCCCAGCCCGGGCGTCTCCTTCTCGTCGAGCACCTTGAATCCCAGCAACGCGCCGCTCTCCGGATCGAAGCCGATCATCAGCGTGAGCAATTCCTGGAACCCCGGTTCCGCCGCGGTGACCGCCGCACCGATCCGCTTGCCCGTCGCGTCGTATCCCACGTACGCGATTGGTAGTTCTTGCGCGTTCGGGCCGGCCGGAGCCTTGGACACCAGTGCACCATTGACCAGATAGAGCGTGTCCCACCGCGCCGGACGTTCGAGCACCTCGCGCACCGCGCCCGCGACCCGCTGCGCCGCATATCGCTCGACCGCCGGCCGTGTGATCTGGTAAACCGTCACCACCAGCCACCCCGACAGCCCGCCCGCCACTGCCAGCGTGACCAGCAGCCGCCAGGTCGGTGTGGCCTTGCCCGGCGTGACTGCCACGGGCGCACCGTGTTGGTGCTGGTGCACGACCGTCATGTTGCGCCGCCGAGCCGCGTGCCGAACAGCCGGGGTTGGGTCGCACGGTTGATGAACGGTACCAGCGCATTCATGAACAGAATGGCGTACATCACGCCCTCAGGCAGGCCGCCCCAAATGCGGATCACCACCACCAGGACCCCCACGCCCGCGCCGAACACCCAGCGACCGCGGTTGGTAACTGGCGACGTCACCGGATCGGTCGCCATGTAGACGGTCCCCAGCATCAAGCCGCCCGAGAACAGCATGAACAACGGGTCGGGCCGGTGAGCATCGACGGCGTGGACGATCGCGCTGAACACGATCACGGTGAGTAGCACCGCAGCCGGAATGCGCCAGTTGAGGTAACCGCGCCACGCCAGGTAGATGCCGCCGGCGAGGATCACCAGCGCAGCCGTCTCGCCGAGTGATCCGCTGGTATTGCCGAGGATCAGCTGCTCGATCGCGGTGCCCTTCCCTTCGAACTTGAGCAATCCAAGCGGCGTCGCTGACGTGATCGCGTCGGGAAGGGGATGGGTGAACGGCAGCGCGAACAGATCGCCCTTGAGCGTCCAGAACCGTCCGCCCACCGTGGGCCAGGTCGTGATCGCCACCGGAAACGCGGCCTGCAGGAAGGCGCGACCCAGTAGCGCCGGATTGAACACGTTCTGGCCCAGCCCTCCCCAGACCACCTTGCCAAACCCGATGCCGAAGGCACCGCCCAGCGCCGCCATCCATAACGACAGGCCGGCCGGCAATGTGAGGCCCAGCAACATGCCGGTGATCGCCGCCGATCCGTCGGCCAGCGTGCCGCCCCGTCCGAATGCGCGCTCGGTGGCCAGCGCGCCGGCCGTTGCCGCGGCGATCACCAGCAATGAACTCACGCCGAAGAACCACGTGGCCGCCACGATGATCGGCACCAGCGTCGCCGCCACGTTCCACATGATGCGCGGCGTGGAATCCTGTGACCGGACGTGCGGCGACGCCGTGACTACCAGCGCCGGCGCAACCGCAGCGCTCATGCGGCCCCCGCTTGCGCCCGGCGCAACGCGACCTTGCTGGCCTGAAAGAGTTGCGAGAGGGGAATGTTGGATGGACACACGTAGGCGCACGAACCGCACAGCATGCAGTCGGCAAGGTGCTGCTCCACCATGTCCTGGTAGCGCCCAACCCGCGCGAAATCGCCCAACAGCGACGGATTCAGAAACACTGGGCACGCGTCGAGACACCGCCCGCAGTGAATGCACGGATACGACCTGGCAAGCCGCGTCTCGTACTTCGCCAGCACCACGACGCCGGTGGTCCCCTTGATCACCGGTGCGTCCAGGTTGGCCTGCGCTTGACCCATCATCGGGCCACCGATCACGACCTCGGCGGCATCGGGTGTCACGCCGTCGCAGAACGCCAGCAGATCCCGCAGCTTGGTGCCGACCGGCACGATCAAGTTTGCCGGGCGCCGCAGACCGTGCCCCGACACCGTGACGATCCGCTCCACCAGCGGCAGGCCGGTCTCGAACACCTCGGCGATGGCCGCCACCGATCCCACGTTCTGCACCACGACGCCGACCGTCACCGGCAGCTTGCCCGACGGCACCTCGACCCCGGTCACCGCCTTGATCAACATCTTCTCGGCGCCCTGCGGGTACTTGACGGTGAGCGGCAGGATGGTCACGTCGAGGTCGGCGGGTACCGCAGCGCGCATTGCCTCGATGGCATCGGGCTTATTGCGCTCAATGCCGACCACGCTCTTGGTGACGCCCAGCGCGCGCATCATCACCCGGATCCCGAACAGCACACGAACCGGATATTCGACCATGGTGCGGTGGTCGGACGTGAGGTACGGCTCGCATTCGGCGCCGTTGATGATCAGCGTGTGCACCGCGTGATCCTTGGGCGGCGCGAGCTTGACGTGCGTGGGGAACGCCGCACCCCCCAGTCCGACGACGCCGGCCTGCTGCACGGCAAGCACCACCTCGTCGGTGGTCAGCCCTTCCCAATGCGGCACCGTGCGTGGCCGGGCGACGTGTGGCGCAAACTTGTCCACGGTGATGCGTACGGACAGCGCCATGGACCCGTCAGGGTGCGGCCACCACTCGACGCCCGCCACCGTCCCGGCGGCCGAGGCGTGAATCGGCACCGACATGAAGCCGTCGGCAGTTCCTACCGGATCACCGCGCTCAACGTGGTCGCCCACGGCCACGCACAGCTTGGCCGGGTTTCCCGCGTGCTGGCGTAACGGCAGCACGATCTCGTCCGGATACGGCATGCGTCGGATCGGGAGCCGATTCGTCAGCTCCTTTTCCTCCGGCGGATGGACACCATGCCGGAACCCGGTTGCGAAACTCATCGCCCGCTCAGTTGAACTTCGCCGCGCGTTTGGTCCACTTGCCCAGATCCTTTTCCTTCGGATTGAGCGGCGTGCCCGGATGAATGATCGCCACCGGGCACCGCTCGGCTGCAAGCACCAGTTGCTGGAACGTGCCGGCAGACGCGTCCTTCACGAACGCCTGCTTGTCGGCGTTGTAGGCGAAGATCTTCTTGCTGAGATTGGTGCACTCGTTGCAGGTGGTGCAGCGCGCCGAGTCGATGTAGGCCTCCAGCACCAGCCCCTCGTCGGCCTCGGCAACCGCCGTAGCGGTCGCCGCTTCCGACGACGCAGCAGCGGCTCCTACCGGTACAGCCGGCGCTGCTGAAGCAGTCGGCACGACCGGCGCTGGCGCTCCGGCGAACGCCTCACGAGCCGGCACGGTCGCCGCGCCGGTCGGCGCGCTCGAGTCCGCCGCAAGGGCCGCAACTGGCGGCAACGACGCCAGAAGCTCGGCGACCGCGACCGAACTACCGGCGTTACGGAGCAGTCCCTCGGCCAGACGGCGTGCGATGCGGGTGGGATAGCTGGTCCGCAATTCGGCGAGCTTGACGTCGTACTCCGCACGCAGTGCGCCGCTCCGCCGTTCGAACTCGGCATCCGCCTCACTCAATACGGCGTCCCGCACCGCGGGTGCGATTTCGAGTCCGGCGAGCTGGCGCAGTTGTGACCAGAACTGCAGCCGTTCCTCCGCCAGCTGGACGATCTCGGCCGACACCCGCAGTTGCCGCAGCGTGCGATCCTTGGCGACGGCGTGGATGAAGGGCGTGCGCCCTTCGCGCTCCGCCGGACTCAGCGCGACATACTCGTGAAACGGCGTCCGTTCGTCGCTCGACGCGTCGGACGGCAGCTCGGTGAAGTGCTGCTTGAACCGGCCCTCGGTGGCCGCCCAGTCGGCGATGGTCAGCGGCAGCTCGAGCGTCTGCTCGGTACCAGCCGCGTCGACGTAACGCAGGGTGTAGCTGGGCCACAATTCGTCGATGGCAGGATTCCCTTCCAGGCTGAGCGCGTCGGCATACGTCGTACCGGCGTCCGGATCATAGGTCAGGAACGGGAACGCACGGCTCTCCAGGGCCAGGCGCGCGGCATGCTGTGACGAGTCATCGGCCAGCCCGTGCTCCACCGGACATGGTGTGTAGATGTTGATCAGCACCGGGCGCCGCTTGCGCAGGCCCTTCAACACGCCGGCCAGCAGGTGTGATGCCGAGGCTTGCGACGACTGATGGACGTACACCCCGCGATGCGCGATGGCGATGAGGGACACTTCCTTGCGGGTTTCCGTCTTGCCGTGCTGGGCCTTGCCATACGCGGACATGTCGGCCACCTGTCCGGTGAACCCGGACGTGCACGCCTGACCACCCGTGTTCGAGTACACCTGCGTGTCGAGCACCACTACACGAATCGGCTTCCCGCTCGCCAGCAGGCGCGACAGGTTCTGGAACCCGATGTCGAGCATCGCCCCGTCGCCACCCATGGCGACGATCGGCGGGCAGAGTGCGAATTCGTCGTCGGTGAACTGTGTCCAGGTGAGGCCGCCGAGCTCGGCTTCATGCACGGCAGCGTCGTAACTGCCGCCCTGCAGCAGCTCCGCGCGACGCACGACGGCGATGTTGTCGGCCATCTTGCGCATCTGCGCCTCGAAGAGGCCGATGGCCACCGACGGCGCGTCCTGGAACAGGTGATTCACCCACGGGAACGGGTACGGGTTGTAGGGATAGGTGCTGGCCCACACCGACGAGCAGCCGGTGCTGTTGGCCATTCCCAGTGGCGCGCGCCCTTTGCCGCTCGGGCCGCATTCGTAACGCCACTTGAGCGCCCGCAATTCGTGCAGCGACCGGTTGAGGACCTCGAGTCGCTCGCGCTTGGGCGTCGGTATCTGCAGGGCCAACGGCCCGCGCGTCTCGGTTGCGACATCGAGGTCGGCATCGGCGGCGAGGAGTTCACGCGCCTGCGCGTCGATTGCGGCGACCAACTCGCCCAGGTGTGCCAAATGCCGCTTGACCCGCGGCTGCATCGCGGCGTAGATGGCCGACACCACCAGGTGCACTGCGGTCTTCTCGCCGCATCCCATGCACGCACCGTCGCCGCCGACCATGGAGCGATAGGTGCCCTTCTTGAGCAGGAGCGACGACAGCACGCCGATCCCTTCGTCCACGTCGGACACGTTGACGAAGCGATCGTCGGTATCGGGGAGGCGTTGCCAGAGCGCCCAGTTGCGGCGCATGCGTGCCAGCGTCGCGTCATCCTGCTTCACGGTGACCAGGGCGCCGTCCGGACAAACCGCGACGCACAGGTTGCATCCCTTGCAGGCTTCCGGGTTGACCGTAACCGACAGCAGCCCTCCGCCGCCCTTCTGCTTTGCCTCAACGACGTCGAAGAAGGGCGCGGTCCGCGCCAGCGGGAATTCAGCCAGCCGTGCCTGCACAACCCCCGCCGTTGCGTCGATAGCGGCACGCCGGTCCGCGTCCCAGCCCATCTTGTCGGCGGCACCCGCATACCCGCGTGTGAACGCTTCCGACACCGCCAGGGCCGGCTCTCTCGCGAGCAGGCGCTGAACTTCGCGGCCCCACGGCTTGACCACGGGACGCAATCCGTCGAGTGCCGTGCCGCTCGCCGCCGCGCTGACGGCCGCTGCCAACACCTCCTCGGCACTGTTGACCAAACCGGGAATCGCTGCATCGGGACACTGCGTCCAGCACTGCGCGCACCCGGTACACTTGTCGGCGAGGAACAGCGGCACTTCCATGCGAACGCCGCTCATGTCGCGCACGGCGCCGGTGGCCGCGGGCATCGCGCTGATCGCCGCAAAGGGGTCGGCGATGCCATCCTGGCCCAGCGCGCACAAAGCGCACACCTGTTCCCAGAAGCGCCCGGGGTTGGCCACGCCAGCGCCGGCATCCGCCACGTCGAGTGCCGCGGGAATGCGCGGAACATCGCCGGGGACAGCCACGCCGCTCTCAGCCCCCGGCGCGACCTCGCACACCTCGGCAAAGCCCCGCCGGATCACCCGCAGGTTGTCCTCCACCACCGCGGCTCCCCGATGGCCGAACTTCTTCTGCAGCTGCCCGGCGATGCCGTCGAACAGCCGAGCCTCGGTGGCGCCCTCGCGTTCCAGCAGCGGCGAGGTGCGGAAGAAGGCGCCGAGGAATGCCGCGCCCTGCATGCGAAAACGCAGCTCAGCGTCGGTGGCTTCTTCCCGAGCAATGGCGAACGCATCGAGCACGTAAACCCGGATGCTCCGCTCGCGAATGGTGGCGCGCGCCGGCGCGGGAAGCGTCTGCCAGAACGCGTTCGGCTCGAGATCGCTCTGGATCACGAACACCCCGCCATCGGCCAGTCCCTGCAGCGGATCGCTGTGACGGAACACGTTGGGATCGGGCGCCAGCACCACGTCGACATGCTTGAGTTCGCAGTTGAGGCGCACCGGTTCGTGTGACAACACGGCATAAAACGTCGTGGGCTGGCCCTTCTTTTCCGAGCCGTATTTCGGATTCGCCTTGATGTGCATCCCGAAGAGCTCGAACGCCGTCATCGCGAGGTTCTTGCCCATCGTGATGGCGCCCCAGCCACCGACGGAGTGAATGCGGACGGCGGTGGACCCGGTCGGTAGCAGATTGATGCTGGTCGACGCCGGCAGCGACAGCCCGGACAACAGCGGATACTCGTCGATCAACCGCTCCTGCCAAATCTGGAGCTTGGGCACCCGGGTGTTCGGCCGCACGAAGTCCACGCCGAGATAGAACTGGCGCCGTCCGGCGCCCCCGGGGAGCATGTTGTCGACCGCGGCAACGATGTCGGCGGGTTGCAGGTCGCGGCTCCCGAGCCCGAAGCAGCCGGAGAAGAAGTCGGGCACGCGCTCGGGCGCGAGCCCGAGCAAGCCGCGATGCGGCACCGCATTCGCCGGGCCCGCGCGCCCGTTCTCCACGCCCTGTAGCATGGCGGCGCGAATTTCCCGCAACAGCGGCGCATCGACCGCCAGCGGCTGATCGGTGCGTTCGAGCACTACGACGCCCCGCTTGCCTGCCAGGAGCCGAACCACCACATCAGCCGGAAACGGTCGGAACATCGTGAAGTTGAGCACGCCGACCTTGAGGTTACGCGTGGCCCGGAGATGATCCGCCACCGCCTCGGCATTGGCGACCACTGAGCCCTGTCCCACGATGACCCACTCGGCGTCGTGGATCTGGTAGCCGCTGGCGCGAGCGTAGTGGCGGCCGGTGAGGGCCGCGTATTCGTCGAACGCGCGGTCGGCCAGCGGCGCCACGTGGTCGAAGTAGAACGGCCGCTGCGCGGCAACGCCCTGGGCGTAGCTGTCCTGGTTCTGAACCACGCCGAGCATGGCCGGATAGTCCAGGTCGAACATCTCCGGAATGCGCCGGCGCGATTCGCCGAACACCAATCGTTGCGCGGGCGTGGGACACTCGATGGCGTCCGCCGGATCGCCGAGAAACGTCTTGATCAGCTCGGGCTCCGGCAGCCGCACCGACTCGATCACGTGGCTGGTGAGGAAGCCGTCCTGCGCGCAGATTCCCGGATTGAGGGACAATTCCGCGATGCGGTGCGCGATCAGCGTGAGGTCGGCCACCTCCTGCACGTCCTTGGCGAACAGCTGAAAGAATCCGGTGTCGTCGACGGCGTGATAGTCATCGTGCCCGGCGTGCACGTTGAGCGCTTGCTTGGTGATCGCGCGCGCCGCGATGTTGAGTACGTACGTGAGGCGTTTTCCGACGGCGGCGTACAGCGATTCGTGCATGTACGCGATGCCCTGGCCGCTCGAAAAGTTGGTCGAGCGCAGGCCCGACATCGACATCCCCGCCGTTACCGCCGCGGCCGCATGTTCGCCTTCGGGCTCGAAGAACAGCAGCCGCCGCCCGAATACGTTACGCCGGCCCTCGGCGACCGCGGCCGCCCAACCCTCGCCCATCTGCGTCGACGGGGTGATGGGATATGCTCCCGCCGCCTCGCCCGCCGCCGTCTCCATTGCCACCACTGCGCCGCTGCCGTCCAGTGCCTGCAGCGTTCCGGGGAATGGCGGTGCAGTGAGGGCCGCCGACCGGCGCGCGCCTCTGGTCCAGAGTTTCATTGACGTTCACTCCCGGCCAGGGCCGGCAGGTGCGCGAACTGCGCCCCGGTGAGCCACACGATCGCCCCGGTCGGGCAACGCGCCGCCGCGCGCTCCTCGGCCAGGGCGTTGAGTTCGTAGTTGACCACGGCGATGCCGCTGGCGACGCTGATCAGTCCGGGGGCGCCATCCAGCACGCACTTGCCGCAGGCAGTACAGGCAACGCGACACTGTTCCAGTGCGTCGTCACCGGCGATCAGGTTCTTGCATTGCACCAGCAGGCGGTGATCGGCCGCCAGCAGCGTGAACAGCCCCTTCGGACACGCCTCGACACAGTCACCGCACGCAGTGCATGCCGCCGGGTCCACCATCGGGAGCCCGGTGTCGCTCATCTCGATGGCGCCGAAGTCGCAGGCGCGCTCGCAATCAGCGAGTCCCAGGCATCCCCAGGCGCATCCCTTACCACCGCCAGCCACCGCCGCCGCCGCCGCGCAGGTTGGCAGGCCACGATACTCGGCCAGGTTGATCGCCACGTCGTTGCCGCCGGCGCACATCAACCGGGCGAGTTTCCGCACCGCCGTGCCGGCGTCAACGCCAAGGAAGCCGGCAATCGACTTGTGCACGTCATCGCTCGCGACGGTGCACTCCGCCGGCGAGATCGTTCCGGCAACCGTCCCCTCCGCGAACGCACGGCAGCCCGGGTGACCGCACGCGCCACAATTGGCGTTGGGCAGCATCGACGCGACGATATCGATGCGGGGATCTTCCCACACCCAGAGCTTGCGGTTGGCCAGCGCGAGGAACACGGCGAATATCAGGCCCATCCCGCCGAGGATGGCGATCGCGTGGAAGGTCACGGCGCGGCTCGCGAGCGCATCATGGGCTGGGCAGTTCGGACTGGCCGAGCAGCCAGGACGCGATCCGGTCGACAGCGTCGCCGGCCCCGGTCGCGGGAGACGATACGCCACCTGCGCCGGGGATGCTGAAGGGTGTGCGGGCCTGGTCGGCAAGCAGCTTGAGCTCTTCGCCCATCTGCCAGCTGCTCACACCGCCGACGGCGCGCTTCGGGACTTCGCCCGAATGCCAGATGACCAGTCGCTGCCACGGCTCGCGGCCAGTGGCGGGATCGTGCAGGAAGGTGGCCGCGCCCTCGGGTACGATCGCCGCAATCGCGGGACCGTCGAACGCCGCGACGCGGTCGAGGCCGCGTCCGTCCGCCGTCTGCAGCACCAGCGTGCCCGGCGTGATGCAGCGTACCAGCGGCGCCGGCGCGCACGGGCCGCGAACCACCAGCACGATCTTCTCGCGGCCGTCGGTAAACCGAGCCAGCGCGCCGGCGTGCAAGTCGGCGCCGTCGAGCGTTACGACCAGGGGCGGCGCGACCTGCCGCGCCGCATTGTTCCATGCCGGGAATTCGACCGGCGCAAGCAAGCGTTCATGCTCCCCGGCGCGGTAGCGCTCGCTGCGTACCAGCTCGATCAGGCTCACGGCGCCAAGTGCCCGGCCGAGCTCCGCCAGCGCTTGCCGTACCACGTCGCCTAGTTGTCCGCCTGGCGGTACGTCAGCCACGAACATCTCCGTGTCCCGGTCGATCAGCGCGCGCAGCGTGTCGACGGATTGGCGCAAAACCGCCAGCGCGGCCGGATCGGCGCGGCGCACCGCGGGGAACAGGGCAGCGAATCGAGCTGGATCGATGTGCCCGTCGGCAAACCGCCCCAGCTCGGCGCGCGCCTGCGTGGTGCGCTCATCGGCGCCAGCGGTCTGCGCGGCCAGGAACGCTTCACCTTGAGTGAGTGCGTCACGCACCAACGTGCGGAATTCTGCGATCGGCCTGACCAGCGCGGCCAGCGCCTGGGACCTTCGGGTATCAGACAGCATATCGATCGAGCTCCAGGTTGAGCTCTACCAAGCGCTCCTCGGCGGTGCGCGGCGCTACTCGCCGGATTTCCTCGTAGCGCGGCCGCGACGGATCGCGGAACAACACGCCCAGATGAATCCGGTCGGTGACGCCGGCGAGGCGGCGCGCCGCGTCGAGGTCGTGCGGATCGTGCGCTACCTGGGTGGTGTAGACCTTCTCGAGGTCGGGCACAACCACGCCATCGTCGTGAACCAGCAATCCGATGCGCGCCGGGTCCTGCACCGCAGCCTGGTACACCGCGCTGGAGTACATGGGACACCGCTGGAGAATTCGCACGAAGCCGAGGCCGCGGTGGGCGTATGCAGCACGCAACGTGGCGTACAAGTGCGACGGCACCCATTCCGCGGTCTGCGCGACGAACGACGCGTTGGTGACGCCGAGCGCCACGGACAGCGGATTGAGCGCGGGCAACCAGCTGCCGTGCGGCTGGGTATTGCTGCGAAAGCCCTGCGGCGTCGTGGGCGACGTCTGGTTCTTGGTCAGCCCGTAGATAGCGTTGTCGAGCAGCATCACCACCATGTCGAGGTTGTATCGCATGGCGTGAACCCAGTGCCCCGCGCCAATCGAAGTACAGTCGCCGTCACCCATGACGACGAACACGCGAAGATCCGGTCGGTGCAACCGGATCCCGGTGGCCACCGGCAACGCGCGGCCGTGGATCCCGTGAAACCCATAGGTGCTGAGGTAATGCGGGAAGCGGCTCGAGCAACCGATGCCGGATACGAACACGGTCTGCTCCGGCTTGAGCTGCTCGGCGGCGAGCAATCGCTGCACCGCGGTGAGGACCGAATGGTCGCCGCAACCCGGGCACCACCGCGCCCGGGCGCCTTCGTAGTCACTCATTTCGTAGGACGGAGTGTCCTCCTCCTGATCGAGCACCGGCAGGAGACCACAAGCGGCCGTCATGGCGCACCTCCACCGGGCAGTCGCGCCCGGATCGCGTCGAGGATCGCGCCGGGACGCAGCGGCTCGCCCGGTACTCGCGTCCAGCAGTCCACGTCCACCAGTGTCGCGTTGCGAAGCAGCAGGCTCAGTTGACCGCGGCGCCGATTCTCGTCGGTGATGAACGGATCATCGGGCTCGTCGCTGTAATTGATTTCGACGGTGAACACCTTCTGGAACCGGCGGAAGATCTGCTTGAGGCCCGGCTCGAGCGGCGACAGAAACCGCAGGTGAAGCGACGAGACGCGATGCCCCGCTTGGCGCGCCCGATCGACCGCCTCCTCGATGGCCCCCTTGGTGCTTCCCCATCCAACGACGAGCAGGTCTCCATCGCCGTCGCCATACACCGTCGGCGCGACCAGCAGACTCTGCAGCACCGCCAACTTGCGGCTGCGCATGGCCGATCCGCGCTGGTGCACCCCGGAGCTGTAGGCCACCTTGCTGCCCTCGTCGTGCGACAGGCCGGTGACCGTGTGCATGCCGCCCGCCTGGCCCGGGATCACGCGGCGCGACAGGCCGGTTACCGGATTCCAGTCGTATGCCCGCTGCCCGCTGGGAACCGGCGCCAGATCGAGCGGCGCCGCCTGCCATTGGGCGTCCGGTACGGGACGCCGAAACGGCGTGACGCCGGTCGCCAGGTTGGCATCCGACAGCACCATCACCACGGTGCGGAATGTCTCGGCGATGCGGCGCGCCGCGATCATGACGTGGAAGCACTCTTCAATGGTGGCCGGCGCAATGATCACGTGCGGCGCGTCACCCGGCTGGCCGAACAGCGCCGCGAGCAGGTCCGACTGTTCCACCTTGGTCGGCAATCCGGTGCTGGGGCCGCCGCGCTGCACGTCGATCAACACCAGCGGCACTTCGATCATGCTCGCCAGCCCAAGAAATTCGGTCTTGAGCGCAAAGCCGGGCCCCGAGGTGATGGTGAACGCCACCTTGCCGGCGTACGATGCACCGATGGCAACGCCGGCGGCCGCGATTTCGTCTTCGGCCTGATGCACGATGCCGCCGAACCGCTCGAATACCTCGCCCAGGTAGTGCGACACCGATGTGGCCGGCGTGATGGGGTACATGGCGCACAATTCCATCCCCGACGCGATGGCGCCGAGGCCCAGCGCTTCATTGCCGTTCATCACCACCAGGGCCTCGGTGATCGGCGCCGGCACAACCTCGATGCGGAAGTCCAGATGGTCGGCGGCCCAGTCGTACCCGAGCTTGAGCAGCGTGATATTCTGCTCGAAGATCGTCTCGCTCTTCTTGCGGAAGGCATAGGCGATCTGATCCCGAACCCGGTCCATGTCGCGCTGGTAGATCCATGCCAGCATCCCCAGCGCGAACATGTTCTTGCCTTTGCGTGGATTGTCGACCACCGCCAGGCATTCCGCTTCCATGGGCACCGGCACGATCCGGTAGTTGCACGCCGCGAGCTCGACCATGGCCGCATCCCACGCCGCGCGGACGTCGGCGTCGTCGTCCGCGGCCCACTTGTCTTCGATCAGGAGAATCGCGTCCGGCGCCAGCGCCCCGAGTCGGTGCCGCGCCAGCAGCACCTGCTCGTTGAACGCCACCGCGAGATTCGTGGCGTCGCCCCAATTGGTGATCGGACCCTCGCCAATGCGGATGCGGTATCCGCTGGCGCCGTCGGGTACTCGCGGCGGGGGTTGAATCTCTGCCGGAATGATCTCGACGGTCCAGACTCCGTTGCCCATCTTGGCCGAGACGGCACCGAAGATCTGGCCGCACTTCTGCGCGCCCTCGCCGGCATCGGACACAATTTCAATCGTGTGCTCGGTGCAACCGACCGCCGGTACGTCGATCGGGGCAGCCAGCGAGACGGTTGCATCGGTCATGACTGGCCACCGTTCGCGTCGCGGAGCTGCGACAACTCGTCCAGCAGTTCCTCGTACGCCCCCACATCGAGGAGCACGGCCGCACACCGGCCGTGCTGCGTAAGAATCACTGGGCGCCGGGTTTGATGCAGTTGATTCAGGAACGCGGATGCTTTCGCCCGGAACTCCGTGACCGGGCGGACATCCTGAGACGGGCGAAGACCGGACATCGAACGGCTCCTGAGCACGTACGTCTTGCAGTACGGCAAGAGGATCGATCCACTGAACTTCGGGGAGCCGCGGCGACGAAATGCCCCCCAGCGGCCGCCCCCACAGCACGACCGTTGGAGGTACTTTATCGTCCATACTGCCAAGGGGATGTGAAAGTGCGATTAAGGCTTCTTCATGCCGGCACCCTGGCCGCGCTGATCCACTTGGGGCTGGCACCCCTGCCCGCCCAGGAAACCGGTGCGGTCCCCGCCGAGCGCCTCGCCGCACGCGAGTGGTTCCGCGACGCCGGATTCGGCATGTTCGTGCATTGGGGCGTCTATTCGCTCCTCGGCCAGGGCGAGTGGGTGATGCAGAACCGCTCGATACCCGCCACGACATACGAGTGGCTGGCCTCGACATTCAATCCGGTCAAGTTCGACGCCCACGAATGGGTCGCGCTCGCCAAGGCCGCCGGCGTGCGATACATCACGATCACGTCGCGCCATCATGATGGCTTCGCGATGTTCGCCACCCACGCCAATCGCTACAACATCGTCGACTGGACGCCCTTCAAGCGCGATCCGCTCAAGGAACTCGCCGAGGAATGCCGGCGTCAGGGCGTCAAGCTCTTCTTCTATTACTCGCAGCTCGACTGGCACCACCCGGACTACTTCCCGCGCGGGGGCACCGGAAAGACGTCAGGTCGGCCGGAGAGCGGCGACTGGAACCGCTACATCGCGTTCATGAACAGCCAGCTCACCGAGCTACTGACGAACTACGGACCGATCGGTGGCATCTGGTTCGACGGCATGTGGGACAAGCCCGACGCCGATTGGCATCTCGCCGATACCTATGCCCTGATCCACCGGTTGCAACCTGCGGCGCTGATTATTCCCAATCATCATCGCGCTCCACTGCCCGATGAGGACGTGCAGACATTCGAGCAGGACCTACCGGGCGCAAACACTGCGGGCTTCAACACCAGCACGATTGGCGCGCTCCCGCTGGAGACGTCGCTCACGATGAACGACTCGTGGGGGTTCAACATCACCGACCATAGCTGGAAGTCGCTGCCCGACATCATCGGGTACCTGGTGCGCGCCGCCGGCAGCAACGCCAACCTGCTCCTCAACATCGGCCCGCGCCCCGATGGTACCATCCAGCCGGAAGCGGCCGAGCGGCTTCGCGCGGTGGGCGAGTGGCTCAAAACCTACGGGACGTCGATCTACCACACCCGCGGCGGACCGGTTCCGCCACGACCCTGGGGTGCAACCACACTGCGAGGCGACACGGTATTCGTCCATATCCTGCACTGGGGGGACCGCGTACTCGCCATCCCGAGCATCGGCGCCACAGTGACACGAGCCACAATGCTCGGAAGCAATGGATCAGTGGAGTTCGCCCAAACACCATCCGGTATCACACTGACGTTGCCCATCGATTCCACCGATGCCCCCGATCGGGTGATCGTACTGACCACTTCCGGACGCTCACGGCCGTAGCAGACGCAAGGCGAGACATGGGCCGAGATGCCGGGGCGCCAGAGGCGGATCCATAGGGAGCGCGCCCCCGAACGCTGGCACGCAGTGCCAGCGGCGAGCCGCGAGTCAGCCTGCGGCGCAGTTGCCGCAGGTGCGAGCGACACGCGGGCGCGCGGAATTGGATCCGACGGTTGGCGCGCTGGCATCTCGGCGACACTGCGCCAGCGACGCGCGGGATTGGATCCGACGGGTGGCGCGCCCGCAGCTCGTCCCAACGACATCGCCGTGTATCGAAAAACTCCGGCAGGCTAATTATGGCTGTGCGGCCCCGCCGGCAGGTGCTCCAGCAAGTATCGCGTCAGCAACGAGTACACATGCAGCGTCGTCCCGCGCCCCTCGCAAATGCAGTGACTCCGGTTGGGATACTCCATGAAGTCCACCGACTTGCCAAGCTCGATCAACTTGTTGAGCATGCGCTGCGATCCCTGAAAGTGCACGTTGTCATCACCCGATCCGTGCACCAGGAGCAGATGACCACGCAACCCCACCGCCTGATTGATCGCCGATGCCGAGTCGTAGCCGGCCGCGTTCGTCGTCGGCAGGCCCATGTAGCGTTCCTGGTAGATCGTGTCATACAGTCGCTCGTCAGGGACCGGTGCAACACTCATCCCCACCTGATAGACGTCGGGATACCGGAACATCGCCTGCAGGGTGCTCGACCCGCCGCCGCTCCATCCCCAGATCGCGACCCGCGATGCGTCGAGATATGGCCGCGTGGCAGTGAGGACGCGGACTGCATCCGCCTGCTCGGCGCTTGAGAGCACGCCGATCTGGCCATAGACGACCTTGCGCCAGGCGCGTCCCTTGGGTGCCGGCGTGCCGCGATTGTCGACACTCGCGACGACATAGCCCAGGTCGGCGAGCATGTGGAACCAGAGCCCGGTGCCACCACTCCACGTATCGACCACGGTCTGGCCGGCCGGCTCGCCGTAGACATACATCAGTAGCGGATACGTTCGCGTGGAGTCGAAATCGCGGGGACGAATCATCCACCCGTCGAGCGTGGCGCCGTCGTGCAGTGCCACCTTGAAGAACTCGGTCGGGCGCGACCCCAGCGCGGTCACGCGTGACCTGAGCGTGTCATTGGTGACGAACGTCCGCGCAATCTGATGGGATGGAAGTGCGACAAGATCGATGCTCGGTGGAGTATTGGCGCTCGAATAACGATGGATCGCCCAGTGTGCGTCGGGTGAGACGTCGTATTGATGGGTCCCCGGCATGCTCGCCGGTGAGAGCCGCTCCGCGGCGCCTGTGCCATCGAGCCGGCGGCGAAACAGGTAGTTCTGGGTCGCGTTGTCCGGGGACGCCGTGTAGTAGAGCCATCCACCAGTTTCATCAACGGCAACAACGGATTGCACGTCGAATGCGCCCGGCGTGACGATCCGGGTGCGGCCATCGCGGGCCACCTGGAAGACGTGGCGCCAGCCGTCGCGCTCGCTCAGCCAGAGGAATCTCTGGTTGTGATCGAGCCAGGTGACCTCAGCCGCGGACGCGTCAATCCATGCGCTGTCCTGTTCCACCATGACAGGGTGCGTGTTGCCGGTTGTCGCGTCGGCGAGCAGCAAGCGATCGGTGTTCTGCAGCCGGTTCATCTGCTGCACCAGCAGTTCGCTCGCCCCGGTCCACTGCATGCGCGGCAAGTAATCGTCCCGCGGATCGCCACCGACGCGTAGCCAGGTGGTGGGCCCCCCGCCGGCGCTCACCACCCCGGCCGTCACCGCCGAGTTCACGGTGCCAGCCTTGGGATACTGGATCGGGATCGTGTACGGATAGAGCGAATCGGTGTCGTTGATCAGCAGGAAGGTGCGCACGCCGGTCATGTCGAAGTGCCAGTAGGCGATCTTCGCACCGTCTGGCGACCACCGGAAGCCGTCGCGGAGATCGAACTCCTCCTCGTACACCCAGTCGGTCATTCCGTTCACGTGCAGTGAGTCGGCGCCGGTAGTGAGCCGGGTGACCTTGCCGTCGGCGAGCCGTTCGACGTACATGTCGCCTTGGCGGACGTAGGCGACGCGGTCGCCCTGGGGCGAGAACTTCGCGTACATCAGCGACGACGGGGGCGCGTCCGGGCCGCCGAGCTTCCGCAGCGCACCGGTGGATCGATTCAATACCCAGTAGTCGCCGCGAGTGTTCTGGCGCCACACGCGCTCGGTATTGGTGAACAGCAGCAGTTGCTTGCCGTCGGCCGACCAGGCGTAATCGTCGAACGCCAGCGGCTGGCTGTCGCCGGGTGGCACCAGTTGCTCGGCCGCGACGTAGACGCCGCGGTCTCCGGTGGCGGTGACATAGCGCACGATGTCGACGCCGCCGCGCCGGGTCGGCGATCGCTCCACGGCGGTGTAGGCCGTTCCGTTCTCGATCCAGCGCGCGGGACCGAAGCCGTCGCCGCTGAAATCGCGTGAGGCGAAAATCCGGCGCAGCATCTCGATGGCTGCTGCGGGAACCTGGGCCTGGATGGTGACCAGTGGCAGCAGGAAGGCGATGCCAAGCAGGACGCGAACTCGACGCATGGGGCGGCTCCGCCGCTGAGGGTCACGGGATCGTTAGTGAATTGAGTCGATGAATATACGGCGCACATCGTGGACTTGATCCGGATCGTGCCATGACCGTTGCCCCGCTCCTGGTTGCCGCCTTGGCCGACCGCTACCGGATCGAGCGCGAACTCGGGGCTGGCGGCATGGCGACGGTGTATCTCGCCGTAGACCTCAAGCACGAGCGCCAGGTCGCCATCAAGGTGCTGCGCGAGGACCTGCCCCCCCCACGCTGTGTTGCTCTTATCTGTACGATTCATACATATTGGTACATATGAAAACTACCCTCAACATCGACGACGACCTCCTCGCCGAGGCGGAACGGCTGACCAGCATCGGCGAAAAAACCGCACTGGTCCGCGCCGGACTCGAAGCGCTGATCGCGCGGGAACAGGCGCGCCGCCTCGCGCGATTGGGCGGCACCGAGCCACAACTTCGCGTCACGCCACGGCGGCGAAGTGTGCCGCGCAGGGTCGCGTGATCCTCGTCGACACGTCGGTATGGGTCGACCATTTTCGTCGCAGCAGTGCGGCGCTCGTCGCGTTGCTTGAGCGCGGCGAGGTCGTCACCCATCCGTTTGTTGTCGGCGAGCTGGCGTGCGGCAGGATGCGAGCGCGCCGCCAGATCCTCTCCATGCTCGATGGCCTGCCAGCCGTGCCAACCCTATCCCACACCGAGGCGATGCACTTCCTCAACGCACATCATCTGGAAGGAGCGGGCCTGGGATGGATCGATGTGCACTTGCTGGCAGCGGCGGCGCTTTCAGAAGTGCCACTCTGGACGCTCGACCGTCGACTGGGCGCGGCGAACACGAAGGTTGCGAAGCGATGACGGACGCGCTTTCCCGATTGCCTGTCGACGATCAGTTCACGGCTCGCCCTTCCGCATCATCTCCCGCAGCACCACCAGATCCTGCTGATCCTGCAGCCGGTCCGACGCCACTTTCGAGCGCACGATGCTCGCCAGCCTCGCCGCGCTCAGCCGGTGACCCGAAAGCCCTCGAGGTCGGCTGCCGCCGCCTGCCTCGAATCAAAAGTCACGAACTCCAGTGCGTCGGTGCGAAACTCCGCGGCGACGATCGCCGCGGCAAGCTGCACCGCATCACCCGCGCGCAGCGGATGAATCCGGAGCAAGCGCACCGCCTGTTCGCGCACCGGTGCCACCGCCGGAACTTCGATCCAGCTCGATGCGAGCCGGCGCAGCCGCGCCGCCGCCGCCTGCGCACCGTTCACGTCGAGATAGCCATCCCGGTGGACTCGGGCCAGTCCGGAATGGCACTCGATCATCGTACCCCACCATGTCACGATCGCGTGGTCTTCGGCGAGTAGCTCGTCGGCCCGCGCCGATAGCCGCTCCTGAACGAGCAGCGGCACGATCGCCGACGCATCCCAGAACCTCATGCAGTTCCCTCGCGATCAGCGAGCAGCGCCGCGACAGCTGATCCACCCATGGCGACCGCAGGTCGCGGCAAGCCATGCGCCCAGTCACCACCCGGCTCCCGATCCGGCAGGATCAGCATCCCGCGCTGCGCCAGTTCGATGGCAGCCGGTGGGATGCCGCGCGTCGACGCCGGTGGCGCGAGCCGGGCCACTGGCACCCCATGATCCGTAATCGTCACCGCCGCGCCGCCGCGTATTTCCCGCAGGATCGCACTCAGGTTGTTCTTGGCCCAGGAGACCGACACGGATTTCATATAGCTATACTAGCTATTTTGAAGTAGCCATACAAGCCCCTTCTCGTCTCTCGTCTCGCCTTCCTACCTGCCATTCCGGCGCATTCCCCCGGTACGCCCGTTGCTCTATCCCTATCTGGACTGCCCTCACCAAGCCAAATCGGCCATATCGGGCGCGCACCAGGAGATCCAGGCAAATGGCTTCCAAAATCATCGGCATCGACCTCGGCACCACCAACTCCGTCGTTTCAGTCATGGAGGGTGGCGATCCGGTCGTCATCCCGAACGCCGAGGGCGGTCGCACCACGCCGTCGGTTGTCGCCTTTACCAAGGACGGCGACCGGCTCGTCGGACAGGTCGCCAAGCGGCAGGCGGTGACCAACCCCAAGCAGACGATCTTCTCCATCAAGCGCTTCATGGGGCGCCGCATGGATGAAATCAAGGAAGAGACCAAGCGCGTCCCGTACAAGGTCGAATCCGGCCAGAACGGACTCGCCTCGGTCGAGATCGCCGCCAAGAAATACACACCGCCGGAAATCTCCGCGATGATCCTCCAGAAGATGAAGCAGACTGCGGAGGACTATCTCGGTACGACGGTCGACAAGGCCGTGATCACGGTGCCGGCGTACTTCAACGATGCCCAACGCCAGGCCACCAAGGACGCCGGCAAGATCGCCGGCCTCGAAGTGTTGCGCATCATCAACGAGCCCACCGCGGCGGCACTCGCCTATGGTCTCGACAAGAAAAAGGACGAGAAGATCGCTGTGTTCGACCTGGGCGGCGGCACATACGACATCTCGGTGCTCGACCTTGCCGAGGGCGTCTTCGAGGTCAAGTCGACCAACGGCGACACGCATCTCGGTGGCGACGACTTCGATGAGCGCCTGATCGAGTGGCTGATCACCGAGTTCAAGCGCGACCAGGGCATCGACCTCTCCAAGGATCCGATGGCATTGCAGCGCCTCAAGGAAGCCGCGGAAAAGGCGAAGATGGAACTGTCGAGCACCACGCAGACCGACATCAACCTGCCGTTCATCACGGCCGATCAGTCGGGCCCCAAGCACCTGAACCTGCCGCTCACCCGCGCCAAGTTCGAACAGCTGGTCGACGACCTGATCAAGCGCGTCATCCCGCCGATGGAATTGGCGCTCAAGGACGCCGGGATCAAGCCGACCGAAATCGACGAGGTAATCCTCGTCGGCGGGTCGACGCGCATTCCCAAGATCCAGGAAATCGTCAAGTCGTTCTTCGGCAAGGAACCCAATCGTTCGGTCAATCCCGACGAGGTCGTCGCGATCGGCGCCGCGATTCAGGGCGGTGTGCTCGGCGGCGAGGTGAAGGACGTGCTCCTGCTCGACGTCACGCCACTGTCACTTGGCATCGAGACGCTGGGCGGCGTCACCACGGTACTGATCCCGCGGAACACCACGATTCCGACCAAGAAGTCGGAAGTGTTCTCGACGGCGGAAGACAACCAGACCACGGTCGAAATTCACGTGCTGCAGGGCGAGCGGCAGTTGGCGCAGGACAATCGCACCATCGGCAAGTTCCAGCTCACCGGAATCCCGCCGGCCCAGCGCGGCATGCCCCAGGTCGAGGTGACCTTCGACATTGACGCCAACGGCATCCTGCACGTCTCGGCCAAGGACAAGGCGAGCGGCAAGGAGCAGAAGATCCGGATCGAGGCCTCGAGCGGGCTGTCCGACGCCGACATCGACAAGATGGTCAAGCAGGCCGAGGCGAACGCCAAGGTCGATTCGGAACGGCGGCAGGAGATCGAGACCCGCAACCAGCTCGATGGCCTGGTATATAAGGTGGAGAAGGACTCCAAGGAGTGGGTCGACCGTCTGGCGGCCGACGTCAAGGAGCGGCTGGACAAGGCGGTCGAAACCGGCAAGGAGGCGCTCCGCACGGGCGACTCCGGGAAGATCCGGTCGGCGTTGGACGAGTTGAACGTCGCCTACTCGGCCGCCGGCGCATCGCTCTATCAAAGTGCGTCGGCAACCGGCTCGGAACCGCCCCAGGGCGGCGAACCCGGGCCGGCGCAGGAGCCGAAGAAGGACGAGCCGGTGGAAGCGGATTACGAGGTGGTGGACGAGGGGAAGAAGGGGTAGAAACCAGTCGGCAGGAGGGTCATCCCGAGCGAAGCGAGGGATCGTGTCGTAACGGGCCGATCCCTCGCCTCTGGCTCGGGATGACCTCCGGCGCGACCGGAACGATTCGCCAGGCATCCACGTATAATTGAAGTCAGTTCAGCGGGGCAGAGGTTCGCCGCCGCTTACAACAATCAGAACCCGTTTCACCGGAACAAAAAACCATGTCGATCCGCTCGCTCAATTGGGTCAAATTCGGCGCCCTCGTGGCGCTGGCCTTTGTGCTCGGCCTCTTCTTTGCCGGGCTGCTTGATTTCCCGCGGCCAGGGTTCGCGCAGGAACGCGCCGCGCACACGCCGATCATCAAGGTCGACGCGCCACGGATTCCGTCGGCCCGCCCGCTTGCCGACCTGAGCGACGCGTATGCCGCGATCGTCGAAGCCGTGCGGCCTTCGGTGGTCTATATCCAGTCAGAACGTCCCGGCAGCGCCACCGACCAGGGCGTACAGATCTTCGGTCAGTTGCCGCCGGGCTTCCAGCAACTGATTCCGCACGGGCAAGCGCAGCCTCGCCGCCAGCGCCAGAACGAGCCTCAGCAGCTCGAGCACAGCAGTGGCTCGGGCTTCATCGTGTCGAGCGACGGGTACATCCTCACCAACAACCACGTCATCGATGGCTCGAGCAAGGTCACGGTCCGGCTGCTCGATGGTCATGAATACACCGCGCGGATCGTCGGCACGGACAAGGACACCGACATCGGCGTGCTCAAGATCGATGCCCACGGGCTCACGCCGGCGGCGCTCGGCTCGTCCGACGCGGCCCGCGTTGGCGAATGGGTGCTGGCCATCGGCAATCCGCTTGGCGGCGACCTGACCTTCACCGTCACCCAGGGCATCGTCAGCGCGAAGGGACGCTCGCAGCTCGATCTCGGCGACAACGACGGTGGCAAGACGATCCAGGACTACATCCAGACCGACGCGGTGATCAACCGCGGCAACTCGGGCGGGCCGCTGGTGAACGTCCGCGGTGAGGTGATCGGCATCAACGCGGCGATCGCGTCGACGACGGGCTACTACACCGGCTATGCGTTTGCGGTGCCGATCGACCTGGCCCGGAAGGTGATGGATCAGTTGGTGTCCCGCGGCCGGGTGGAGCGGGCGGGTCTCGGCATCCTCGTTCAAACCGCCACTCGTGAAGACGCCGACTATCTCGGCCTCACCGCCATCGGCGGCGTCCTGGTGACCAGCTTCGCGAACGAGTCTTCGCCGGCCAGGGCCGCCGGGCTCGACTCTGGTGACGTGATCGTGGCGATCGATGGCCAGCCGGTCACGTACACCTCACAGCTGCAGCAGATCGTGGGGTTCCGCCGTCCGGGCGACGTGGTCAAGGTTGACGTGGTGCGCAAGGACGGCAAACACACCTACTCGGTCAAGCTCGCGAGCGTCGGCCAGCCGGTCGAGGTGGGCGACGCCGCAGCACCGGGGCGTGCGGCGCCGGACAACAGCACCGCGAACACCAGCAAGAACGCCCTCGGGCTGGTGACCGAGCCGCTCACCGCGGCTACCGCGAGTGAAATCGGGCTGCCGGCGAATACCCGTGGACTGCTGGTGCGCAGCGTGATCGACGGCTCGCCCGCGTCAACGAAGTACTTCTGCCCGGCGGACGAATCGGCGCAATGTCCGCCGGACGTGATCGTCTCGGTGGAAGGCAAGCCGGTGCGGACCGACGAAGACCTCAAGAATGCACTCAACACCGCGGTGCACGGCGTGGTCACGTTGGATATCGTGAGCGGCAGCCGCGATCACAAGGTGACGTCGCGGATCGAGCGGCTCCACCTGCGCTAAGTCGCGGCGGTGTCACCCGGAGTCACTTCTCCGGCATCGGGATGTGCTGCTTGGCCGCTTCACCACGCCACCAATGCCAGCCCCAGCCGACGACCTTGCCGTTGATCAGAATGATCGGGCTCATCTTGCCCCAGGGAATCGAGTCCTTGGGGCCGGCGCTTGTGCGCGAATAGAACTCCACGTTCCAGAGCTTCCCTGCCGTGAGATAACCGCTTTCGCTCTGCGGCGGCTCGCCCATGATGGCGGTAGCGGAATCCTTGGAGATGCCCAGGCTGAGCTTGCCGAGTCGAGCGTCACCGCAGGCGGCGAGCACCAGTATCGAGGCGATGGCGGCCGTGGCTGTGAGCATTCGTGCGCGCATGATCGTAGGTCCGGGAAAGTGGTTCGAGTCCGGAGAAAAGATAGTGGGAGGGTGGGCCTGAGCCATGAGGCATGAGCCATGAGCCATGAGCCCCGGGCGGGACACTCGGCATGGCGCCTCGGGCTGACTCGCCGAATCTACCGTTCGGGGCTCGTGGCCCACGGCTCCGGATGACAGGACGTTGCCGATTCCGTAACTTACGGCTGCGCGCGAACGTGGCGGAATTGGTATACGCACAGGTCTTAGGAGCCTGCGGGGAAACCCATCCGGGTTCAAGTCCCGGCGTTCGCACTTGGTTGGGGAGCAAGGGCGTAGAACATCGACCATTGTAGTACATGCGACGGCGCAATAGGGTCGAGATCCTTGGCGAATGTCCTTATGCCCCGTTACTCGGCATGCGTGCCCTCGCCGCACAGCTCCGCGAGTACGGCGGCGAATTCCGCCACAGCTGCTTCTTACGGGTACGCACACGCCGGCCATCCCTCGGTCACCCCAGAGGCAAGAGTATATGGACCAAAGGCTCGTTAGAGGGCGGGCACTGTGATGGTAAGCGACATCTGGTGGCCTGCGATCGTACCGGAGTACTGCGCGGCGTACTGAACCTTTCCCGGGTAAGCTCCAATCAACTGCGTGTAGGTACCGGGGAGAGCGAACGCCCCGACGGGGATCCGCTGATCGACTTCTCCGTAGAAGCCGTAACAGCCTCCGGAAGCGAGGATGTGAAGGTTGCGGTGCTATCCGCGATCGTCAGGCTGGCCTGATCTGAGCCCCAAACCCCAGGTTGGTCCGGCGACGTGGACGTGCACGCAGTGGATCCAACCACGAGTTCCAACGAAACGATCAGCAAGAGACGAGTTCGGGTTCGCATACTGGTTAACCGGCGCTGGAGTTGACCCCTTGTTGCGGAGAGGTGGCGTAGCCCTCCACGTCCGGGAGACAGATCATCGCCAAACTTTCCGGATTCGTCTTGGAGGCACCATCTTAACGTAGTGCGGAAGAGTGACCAATGGATGCCGGAACATAAGCTCCGTAGACGGCATGGCGGCCGACGACGACGTAAAGGATGGACAATCCATGTGGTCGCATTACGTGACGTGCCCAGAGTCTTGACCCTCTTCTGCCGGGCTCGGGAGTGCCATTACCGATGTGCCGCTATGGCCCGAAACAACCAGGCTGTGAGAACTACGCCGACGACCATGAGGGCTCCGCAGAGGAAGACGAGCGAGCCGCTCAACACGACTACAAAGAGACGATCTGCCTTGCGCGCTTTCCCGGGGACGGCTACATGCCGTTCGATCAGGGCAACGTTTCGGAGATTCGCTTTCCACACGAAATCAAAGGCGTCGCCGACCAGCGGTACCGCACCGAGTAGCGCATCGAGCACAATATTGTAGGCGATCCGGCCCAGCGTGAACCGCGAGACCCCACGACGCACAGCCTCCGCCAAAATCACAGCGGCCAGGACTGCTCCGGCCGCGTCGCCGAAGCAAGGCACCAAGCCGATCATCGGATCCAGCCCTACCCGCAGGCGGGTCCCCGGAAGCCGAATGCCCTCGTCCAGCCAAAAGGCGAAGCGATGGAGCTGCTCGAGCCGATTGTCCCTTGCGATTGGAAAACCCTCGCGGGTTGTGGCTGCCACCTAACCAGGAAATGGACTGCGAACCGCCCGGCAGCGCTACCCCCACCGACCTCCGCATCCGGTTCCGACAAGTCGGTCGTGCGCGGCCTGCACAGCCCAGTGCGGACCACACCCACCTCGGCGCTCCGCGAATGGCACTGGAGCCGCCGCCGCCCAGCGATGCGGTTGCAGGTAGTAGAGTTCGGGGACGTCCGCCCTGCACCGTACGCGATGTCACTGAATGAAGCGAGCCGTAAGTTCCTGTGTGTGCGCTACCTAGCCGTTCCTCGTCTCCCTTCCGAGCGTCGAAGACGATCCATGAACAGGAGCGAACGATGAATCAGGATACCATGAAGGGCGACTGGACACAGATTAAGGGAAAGATGCGCGTCAAGTGGGGCAAGCTCACCGACGACGACCTCGAGCAGATTGCCGGCAGGAAGGACATCCTGGTCGGCAAGCTCCAAGAGCGTTATGGCCACGCCACCGACAAGGCGGCGAAGGATGTCGACGACTTTTACCGCGATCTCGACGCGTAGCATAGTAAGGCGCGCGGTGGACAACACGCGTCGCATAAGTGATTTCACGGTGACGATCGCAACGGGCGAGCCCGATGGCTGATTTCCAGCTCGCATGGGACGCTACAGAAGGCGGTATGGTGGTCTGATGCAGAGGTGCACCTGCTTGCAGCAACACGGAAGGAAGGAGGACCATATATATGTCAACTTTACTCATCATAGTCTTATTGGTGTTCTTGTTCGGTGGCGGCGGCTGGGGCTACCGTCGTTGGCGCCGGTAGCACCGATAAGCAAGCGCGGGTTTTGACACGTCGAGGCAAAATTCGGAGGTGCCACGACCGACCGCACCAACTCGGCACCGAATTGCCATAAACGGCAAGCGAAACTGACTCGACCGCGGATAGAGCGGGTGGCCTGGGGCCTCGTTGGCTTATAGTCGTCGGTAGCGTCAGGTGGCTTCAGCGATCGCCTTTCCCTGACGGATTTCGACGTATTCATTCGGGGTCAGGTGCTCGGGTGAACCATGCGGCCGGACGGCATTGTAGTCCTGCCGCCACGCTTCGATCCCCCGGTGCCTCATCCATCGCGTAGGCCGCGATGTACCGCTCGTACAGATCCAGCCGAACCCACGGCACCGGACTCTCCGGAAATCGACCCTCGAAGCTCACGCCCGCCTCGGCGCTCCGCGAATCACGGTGGAGGTGGCGTCGGGCTGCTCCACGCGTTCATGGAGTCGGGTTAGGCATCATGGGCGACACGGAGTCACGAAGAGCGATCCAACTAGCACGACGGTTCCGATGCACGCGAGCCCAAGGTACAACCAGCGATTGACTCGCTCGACAAGAGTTACGCCTGCCCATGTCTGGATCTCCCACCCGCGGACGAAAACCGTTGCCCAGAGGAGCAGCAGTATCCCGATCACCTCCAGCCATATCCCGCCGACGTGTGTCGTACAAACGAGGAGCCCAGCGCCGGTCGAAACGATCGCTCCGACGCCTCCCGATATGACGACTAGTGCGAGAGACGACCAAAAGGCCTTCCTGACCAGCGTTGACTTGGGGGTGGGATCGGCCTTGTCGCTGTAGTTATTGCGCGCTCGACTGTCTTCTTCGTGCGCACGCTCAAGTTGCACAGGGGCGAAGAGTGCGTACCAACAAAGCATGATGGCCCGGCGAGGACCTGTTGGGGTCGGCCGCGTATCTGCCATTGGACCTCGTCATGATGCCTAACGCGCTGCGACGTCAAGACCGTCCTCCCGCCGCGCGGCCACCCTGATGCTAGCACGAATTCGCAACCTTCGTCATCGGGATGTGCGAACAGATGACCCGCGAGGATCGCGCCTGCCTCGACGCTCCGCGAATCACCCCGGAGCCGCCGGACGGCTCCGCGCATTCGGTGACTCCGTTTACATGGCTGCGTTGGCTAGCGCCCGACCAGGATCAGACCACCAGCAGCAACGGCGAGTACGGCCATGACAGTCCCCAGTCCCGAAAAGCTGAGTTGAAGCAGCGGGATTAGCCCGGTAGCGATGAGCCAGATGGCAAGCAACAGCATTCCAAGATTCTTGGTGACTTTCATAAGAGACTCCTTTGGGGATGAACTCCACGTGCGCTGCGCAGCCGCCTTGTATCTCTGAGTCCAGCATGAAAGGTATCGCCTCGCCAGGGCGGTAGCCCGATTTTCCCAGCGGTCGTAATCCCGTGCGCTGGCCGGGCACGTCATCGCGGTGCATCGTGACGTGCCTTCCGCGTCGCGATAAAGAGAATCACGAAGAGCGTCTCACATAGAACGGCTGCGACGCCTAATGGCTCAAGCCACGCGTCCGGTTCCGCGGGAAGTCCTGGCAAACCAACGGTGCGGCTAGCCACGTAGGCGATGATGGCGCCCGCTGCGACGAGAAGGCCCAACATCCAACCGATCGACCGCTGATCGCGATAGATGCCGATGGCTGCGGCCAGTGCACCGACCCCATTGCCGACAAAGAGAAGACCCTTGTACGTCGCATCGCCGAAGGCATCTCGCGCTTCCACAACGTGGATGAAGCCCATTCCAAGGATCGCCGCGATAGCCAGCCATTTCATGGCTGGGGAAGGCGTCATCATGTAAGAACTCCTCACGGTCCATGTGGCCAGAGCTGCGCTGCGCTCCGGAAGGAACGACTAATGATCTCGGCCTTGTTCGTCCGACGCCAGAGCGGGTAGTCGAGAATCGTCATGAGAAGGAAACGTGCTCAGTGCGAATGTGGCACACGTGCTCGGTGTCGATCGCGATCTCATGGCCTTCAGCGCAGCCGGGGTGCAGATTCCGTGACCTGTGCCGTTGTCGCATTGAACCACCTCGGAGGCAACGATCATGTCATCACTACATCGCACACTGGATGGAGAGGTCCTGATACATCATCTCGACCGCGACGAGCTGACGATCGATCCCGCGCTGCTTGCGCGAACTGGTCGATCGTCGCGCACCCTGATCAAGGAGGGCGCACTACGAGTCGTGATCATGGCGCTCGCCGCCGACGGGGAGCTACCAGGTCATCGCACCAATGGGCCAGTGACGATTCATGTCCTTGAGGGGCACGTGCGTTTCCGGGCCCTTGGCGGCGAATACGCGCTGGCCACCGGCGATGTCCTGGCCTTCGCGGCCGGAGTCGAACATTCGGCATATTCGGACAGTGGATCGGTATTCCTGCTCACGGTGGTACACCTCGATCCCGCAGCGGCAGACTAGCATGAGTGCGCAGGGGCGCGACGGCCCTTTACCCAACTGGATCGGTGGAGCCTCGGCCGGGCCCTGAGCGCGGGCCGACATGCAGGACGCGCTCACGGTCGCGTTCTTCTTCGAGGTGGCGCACGCGAGCGCGCAACAGATCTTCCAGCGTGAGAATGCCGACCACCTCGGCGGGGCGATCGGCATTGACCACAGGAAGACGTGTGACGCCGCTCTCCGCCATGCGGTACACGGCCGCTCGCAATGTTTCGTCGCGGTAGCTGACGAGCTGTCCAACGCCGACGATGGCAACGCCTCCGGTCAGGGCGTCGGTACTCATCACCTCATCAACGAAGAGGAGTTCGAGCGGATCGACAGAGTATTCGCGACTGAGATGGAAGCCGCGCCGGGATACTTTCTCAGTGAGAATCGAACGCTTCAGGGTCAGAACGGTAAAGCCGTGCGCGACGGTACAGGCAACAAGTAGCGGCAACAGTGCGTTCCAATCGTGCGTCAGTTCGACGGCGAAAATGATGCCCGTAAACGGCGAACGCATCGTACCGCCAAGGATCGCGCCGAGGCTGATGAGCTCCCAGAACCCGGCGCCTTCATGCGGCAGGAATCTCGCTTCGATTCCTCCCAGCGCGCCGCCCATCATGAGTAGTGGCGCAAGCACGCCGCCCGACGTTCCGGAGCCCAGCGAGAAGGCCCAGATGATCGACTTCACCAGGAGCACGCCGATGATGATGTTACGCGGCACGTCACCGCGCAGGAGCGCGCCGATGGTGTCGTAGCCGACGCCGAGGGCCTGCGGGAAAATGAGGCCGCCAATGCCGATGACGAGGCCGCCAATCGCGGGCCACCACATCCAGTGGATCGGAAGGTGCTGGAACAGGTCCTCGGCGCCATATACCGCAACAGTGAGCAGCGCGGATAGCGCCCCGGCGAGCACACCAACAAGGACACAACTCAGCAAGCCGTCAAAGCCGATGGACGCCGGGTGCAGCGGCACGGGAAAGAGCGGCCCGAGGCCGAGGATGTGATATCGAACGCCAACCGCTGTAGCGCTTGCGAGTGCGACAGGAATGAAGCTGCGCGGCTTCCATTCAAACAGGAGGAGCTCGACCGCGAGCAGCGTCGCGGCGATGGGAGCGGCGAATGTCGCGGACATGCCGGCGGCGGCCCCCGCGACGAGCAACGTTTTGCGTTCGGCACCTGTCAAGTGAAAGAACTGCGCAATCACCGAACCAAACGACCCACCGGTCATGATGATCGGCCCCTCCGCTCCGAACGGACCACCGGTCCCGATGGAGATGGCGGAGGACAGCGCCTTGAGAATCCCGACACGAGGCTGGACGCGACTGCCATTCATCAGGATCGCTTCGATGGCTTCGGGAATGCCGTGGCCGCGAATGCGCTCGGAACCAAAGCGGGCCATCAGTCCAATGATCAGACCGCCGACGATCGGGATAAGGATTGCGTACACACCCAGCTTGTTCGTGGCAGGTGAAACAAGCTCAGAGCTCCAGCGGTGGAAATACGCGAGGTTGGTGACGAGTCCGATCAGGCGGAGCAACGCCCAGGCGACATACGCACAAACCGCACCAATGACGATGGCAAGCCCGGAGATGGGGATGACACGCAGTGTCGTCGTGAAATCGCCGAGATCCTGGTTGTTGCGCTTCCTGTTGGCCGGTTGCCGCAACGTACCCGGAGTCGCCGTCATCGGTCCGTGATCCGCATCGTCAAGTTGCGGCGACACGAGTCGCAGGTGCGGTCGAGTCCACTGGCCACGCTGCGATAGCCGAAGCCACCGCCGACGCGGTTGACCGCACCGCACTTCGGGCAGGCGATTCGCAGAGGCTGCAGCCGGGTGACCGAGGCGAGCTGCCGCGCTGCCATTAACATCCCGGCGAGCAGCACCAGGGGAATGCCGAGCAGGTGAATGATCGGGATCGGAATCAGGGCACCGGCAAGGACCACAGCGCCCCCCATCACCAGCGCCGCCCGCTTCATCCGGTCGACCGCCGTGAAGTCGCGCAGGATCCCCGCGACGGTTACGACGTCCACTCCAGTGGCTTCCAGGGTCACCCACACCTTCCGCGTTGCCATCCGTCCCCCATCAGGGCCGCCGCGCTGGCCGCCGCTCTTGCCGATATACCTACGTTGGTATAACTATAGCGACGTTGGTATTCCACGCCCAGCCGGAGCGGACGGCATCCCGCCGTGGTCCGCCCGGGGGCTCGACCGATGGACAGGCGCATGAGTGCAGCGCGAACGATCCATGGCGGAGCCGATGATCGGGCTGCCGCACTGACGGCATTGCGCGGACTAATTGGCTCACTGACGCGGTCGGCACGATCGATCGAATCGCACACCGGCATTACCAACGCACAGCTCTTCCTGTTGCGTCAGTTTACCACGGCCGCGCCCATGTCGGTCAATGAGCTTGCCGAACGGGTACATGCCCGTCAGAACACGGTCTCGTCGGTCGTGGGACGGCTGACCGCCGCGGGGCTCGTAGAAAAAGTGCGCTCCTCCACGGACGGGAGGCGTGCAGCACTGTCGCTGACGCCGAAGGGACGACGGTTGCTCGCCCGCGCGCCCGCGTCGCCGACGGAGGTGCTCATCGCGGCGCTGGCATCGCTTTCGCCTCGAGAGGCGCGGCACCTGACCGAAGGACTGGGAGCGCTGGTTGCCCTCCTCAAGCTCAAGATCGATGCGGCACCGATGTTGTTTGAACGTTCGGGCCGTCGGACGTAACCGGACGACTGGAGTCGGGTGAAGCACAACACAACTCTTTCCGGAGCACGCCATGTCGTCGCGCGCGGATGTCCCGCTGGTGGTCGTTGCGGTTACCATCATGTCCTTGGCCAATGTCCTTCGAGCGCTCCGCTTGATCGAGCGGGCTTGTCATTCCCGACAGTCCACGTCCACCAGAGCCGCGGCGGAGCGTAGATCAACCGGCGCAAGGATGTGCAGCTTTTCCCAGAACTGCCCGCCACGTCCCGGCAACGCCACGCGCCAATGGTCGGGAACCACCGGCGCGGTGCAGGCGCATGGAGCACTCCGGGCGGATAGGAAATTCACTCGTCGTCCACAAAGTATGAGGGCGGTCCGGGTGGTGCACCGTCCGGCGCAAGAGGTCGCAGGTTCGACTCCTGTCGGGCCCACTGATTGGTAACCTTCGGCCCCACGACTTGTTCCAGTGTCTGGGGCCGTTTCTCCTGGCTCCTCCGGCGGCGCGGTCTTAACAGGGTGTACTGTTTCGTGTGCCGATTCCGTCGACCGCAAGCCCCGGCAAGCGTTGCAGCGTCCTCTCTGATGTTTGGCAGTTGCGGTGATTCACCGCGATCTTGAGGGGCTTCGCGCCGAAGTGGAGTTTGAGAGGACGATCGCCACCAGAGAGACGCCTCGATGTCCTTGACCATCGCGGTCTACTAGAGGAAGCATCATGCGCATCAGCCGCAAGGTCGTTCTGCTGCTCGTCTCGCCGCTGCTGCTTCTGATCGCCGCGGCGTACATCCAGTGGGGTGTCGTCGGTCTGCCATCCATACCGGCGCTTGCGCTTGCAGCAGAGCCGTCCGGCTTCCCCGCGTGGCTCCGCATTACCCACTACATCAATTTCCTGTTCCTGACCCTGCTCATTCGCAGCGGCCTGCAGATCCTCATGGATCATCCGCGCCTGTATGGGAACGTCCATTGCACACCCGGCACCGAATGGCTCCGGCTCACACCGGTCGAAGTGCCGATGGACCGACTTTGGACAGCCAAGGATGACTCCCGCCATCTCTCCCCATGGATCGGCCTGCCGGGTTATCGGCATACCGTCGGCATGGCCCGGCACTGGCACTTTCTCAGTGTGCTGTTCTGGGTGGGTAACGGCGTTGCTTTCGTCGTGCTGCTATTCGGAACCGGGCACTGGCAGCGTTTGGTGCCGATGTCATGGCAGATCGTGCCCGACGCCTGGGCGGTGTTCGTCCACTACGCGACCTTTCACGTTCCAACGGAGCCAAATGGGTTCTACCACTACAACGCGCTGCAGCAGCTGGCGTACTTCGCCGTGGTGTTCATTCTGGCGCCGTTGGCGATCCTGACGGGTCCCTCGATGTCACCCGCCCTGACGAACCGGTTCAAGTGGTATCCGGTCATCCCCGGTAACCGGCAGATCGGGAGATCGATTCACTTTCTCGTAATGTGCGCCTTCCTCGCGTTCGTCGTGATGCATGTGACCATGGTCGTGCTCTCCGGATTCGTCCGGAACATGAATCACATCGTGGTCGGCACGGACGGGCCGAGTCCAGTCGGCCTGATCGTCGGCCTGCTCGGGATCGGCGTGGTCGCGTTGCTCAACGCGCTCGCCAACTGGGCGGCGTGGAAGCATCCCCGGGCCGTTCAGCACGCCTCCAAGGCGATCGTCAGCCCGATCATGGGGGCTCTGCTCGACCGGCCGGCCCCCCAGGCCGAGTTCCGCCGCGAAGACGTGTCACCCTTCTTCTGGGTCAACGGCAACCTGCCGACCTGCGATGAGTGGAAGGCGCTGGCCGCCGATGGGTTCAAGAACTACCGGCTCAAGGTACGTGGCCTGGTGGAGAATCCCGTCGACCTTTCGCTGGACGACTTGCTGGCGCTCGGGAAAAAGACCCAGATCACACTGCACCACTGTATTCAGGGCTGGTCGGGCATTGCCGCGTGGGGTGGACTGCCGCTGGCGGAACTGGTCAAGTTGGCCCAGCCCCGATCCAGTGCCAAAGTGGTCGTCTTCTATTCGTTCAGTGAGGGCGTCGAGTTCAGCACGGGTATCGCGGGCGGCCAGTATTATGACAGCCTTTCGCTCAAGGACGCGCTGAACCCTCTCACGTTGCTCGCCTATGAGATGAATTACCAGCCCTTGAATCATCTGCACGGCGCCCCGTTGCGGCTGCGCGTCGAGAACCAACTCGGGTTCAAGATGGTCAAGTGGATTCAGGCGATCGAGTTGGTCGAGGACGTCAAGTCGATCAACAAGGGCGAAGGCGGCTACGCCGAGGACAACGAATATTTCGGCGAACTGGCCAGCATCTGATGTTGCCACAGCAGGAGCGTGAATCCCAGCTACGGGTGCTCCTTCAAGCCAAACCCTCTCACGTAGTTGGCGACTGCCACCATCTCCTCGTGCGACAGCTTGAGCTTGAACGATTTCATGTCCTCGCCCTTGCCGTGCGTCAGGACTTTCACGATCGAATCGACCGAGTGCACGGCGACAAACTTGGCGTCGGCGAACGTGGCAACCTTCGGGAACTGCTCTTTCGTCTCCCTCAGCGGTACGCCGGTCGCGCCGTGGCACTTCAGGCAGTTCGCCACGTAGATCGTCTTGCCGTCAGGCCCTTGCGCGGCGACGCTGGAGCCAGCACCGGCGATCATCACCAGCACGCCGAGCGCAATCAGGGTGAATTTCATGGTTGTCTCCAGCGGAATGAATGTCATCGTCGTGCCCCGGGGGCCTACGGGCGTCCTGGCGGCAGCGCTACGCCGCCGCCCTGGTGCAGTGGGGCAACGAACGCTGCCCTCAGCCCGTCCATGATGTCGAGCGGGAACGGGATGATGGTGGTGGACCGCTCCCCGGAGATCTCCACGAGCGTCTGCAGGTAACGGAGCTGCAACGCCGGCGGCTCGTTCCGGATGATGCGCGCGGCCTCGCCGAGTTTCTCTGCCGCCAGGAACTCGCCGTTGGCCCGGATGATCTTCGCCCGCTTTTCCCGCTCGGCTTCCGCTTGCGCCGCCATCGAGCGCTGCATGCTTTCCGGGAGTTGCACGTCCTTCACCTCGACCACAGAGACCTTCACACCCCATGGCTCGGTATGCTCGTCGATGATCATCTGCAACCGCTGGTTGATCTTCTCCCGGTGCGCCAGCAACTCGTCAAGCTCCGACTGGCCGAGCACGCTGCGCAGCGTCGTGAGCGCGATCTGCGACGTCGCCTTCATGTAATTCACCACCTGCAGCAGCGCCTTCGCCGGGTCGGTGACGGCGAAGTACACCACCGCATCCACCTTGATCGTGACGTTGTCGCGCGTGATGACTTCTTGCGGCTCAACGGTGAGCGTCTCGGTACGCGTGTCGATACGATAGATCCGGTCGACGACCGGAATGATGAAGTTCAGTCCCGGCGGCCGGACGGTGAGGAATCGGCCAAACCGCAATACCACACCGCCCTCGTATTGCCGCACGATCCGCGCTGCCAGCCCAACGATTACCGCGACGACAATGGCGACGCCGATCCAGGTCGTGGCATTCATGAGAACGGTCTCCTCAGTTGGTGGTTCATAGGCAGGACATGATTCAACGTCGTGGGTGTGACGCCGCGAATGTCCTGTCGCGGGCGTCGCACCGTCATCCCGCCCGGTCCCTGCGTGGGAGCGGGCCTCTCAGCGCCAGCTCGAGCTCCGCGGGTGCATTCCTCTTGATCGCGACGAGCTGGCTGACCACGAAGCTGTAGGTGGTCCAGACGATCGTTGCCAGGAACGCGATCGTGCCGACGATCAGCAGCGGCGGCCGCGAGGACCAAAGGGCGCGGGGAACCCCCGGCGCCGGCGTGCCAGCCGGGTAGATGCGATAGCCCGGGACCAGGGCCTGGCCCTGCACGTCGGCGAACTTGTCGGGGGAGACGATTGTCGCCACGACCGCCAGCTTGCCGGAGACACCCGTCGGAAGCGTCGAGTCGATCGCCACCGACGCCCGGCCGTCGGCCAGCGTCGTGTCTTCCCCCAACGTGAGGGGGGAGAACGCCCGCTGCACCGAGAAGGCGACCCGCGCACCCTTGAGTGGTTGACCCGCCACGGTCACGGTGGCGACCAGGCGTTCCTCCCCCGCGATGATCTCCTTGACCAGTTCCACGCGCGCACCCGGTTCCGTCGGCGTCTGCTGCGCATGGAGGCGAGCCGCGGCGCCGACACCCAGCGCAGCGGCGCTGCCGACCACGATCAGCGTGCGGAGTCGCACAAACGCGGGTCGCGCAAAGCCGGTCGGCGCCGCCTTCACCGCGATCTTCTCGGCCTCAGGAGCGTCCTCCGCCGTCTCCCAGATCGACACGATCGGGAACACCCGCGAGAACATCGTGAACAGCAGCATGAACGCCGCGAACGCGCCGGCCGTGATCGCCATCTCGATCCACGTTGGATGGTAATGCAGCACGGCGGTCGGCGGGATGTACGGGGTCTCGAGCGTGGGCACCAGGATCAGGTAGCGCTTGAGCCACATGCCGATGTTGATCAGGACGGACGCGGTGATGATCGCTCCGAGCGACCGCTTGCTCGGTATGAGCAGGAGGCCGAGCGGGATAAACAGGCCGGTCACCGCCCAGAACCAGAAGGCCATGCCGTAGGGAGATCCGCCCATGAGCAGGGTGAGCAGCCGCACCTCGACCGTGGTCCCGCCGTACCACGTGGTCAGGTATTCGCTCAGCGTGAAGTAGGTGTACAGCAGCGTCAGCGCGAGGAGCAGCGTCGCGAGCTTGCGGAAGTGATCCAGCGTCAGGTACTTCTCGAGATGGTATGCCTTGCGGAAGAGCTGCATGGCGGTGATGATCGCGGCGGTGCCGGAGAAGATGGCGCCGATCACGAAGTACGGCCCGAAGATCGTGCTGTGCCATCCGGGCCGCAGCGTCATGCCGAAGACCCAGGAAACGACTGTATGCACTGACACCGCCACCGGAATGATGATGACGGCCATCGCGCCGAGCGCGCGGTTGAGGCGCCGTTCCTGGGCGGGCGTGTTCTGGTAGCCGAGTGAGAGCGTCCGGTAGAAGCGCACCAGCCAGGCTGGACGGCCGCGCTGTTGCGCGTTGCGCGCGACGATCGACATGTCGGGAATCATCGCCACGTATAGATACAGGAAGCTGCCCGTCAGGTAGGTTGTGATCGAACAGAGGTCCCACAGAATCGGCGACTGGAAGCGGCCGTACTGGATCACGTTGAGCAGCCGGTCGGGGCGCCCCATGTCGATGATCACCATCGACGCACCAACCATCAGTGCGAAGACGGTGATCGCCTCGGCCATGCGCGTGATCGGCCGCCGCCATTCCGCGTTCGTCACCCGCAGGATCGCCGAGATCAGCGTTCCCGCATGGCTGATGCCGATGAAGAAGATGAAGTTGGTCATGTACACGCCCCACGAGACGAAGTCGCGCATTCCGGTCTCGCGGAGCCCGTTGACCAGCTGGGTGATGTAGGCGAACAGGGCGAAGCCGCAGACACCGAGCAGCGCCGTGATCCACGTCCGGCCTCGGGTACCTAGCGGCTCGAGCGTGAACAGCAGGTCACGTTCGACCTGCTGGGCGTAGGGAAGCGCCTGGGGCGCAGCCCGGTTACTCCAGGCCACGAGTCTCTCCCGGCGGCGCGGGTTCCTTGCCAGTACGGGCGCCGGCCTCGCCGGGTGCGGGGAAGCGCCGGTTCGACGGCGGCAGGTAGTACACCCGCGGGCTGGTGCCGAGGTCGTCGAGATGACGGTAGCCGGCGCGGTCACGCAGCAACTGCGCGAGGCGTAACGTTTCGCCCGCGCTGTCGGTCACCGCATCCTCGTTCTCGTCGCCGAAATACATGGCCGCCATGTCGCATGACATGACGCAGTGCGGCATCTTGCCTTGGCGCAGGTTGTCCGGGCAGAAGTCGCATTTCTCGACGGTGCCCACCCGGCGTGGCAGGCCCGCCTCGGGCTCGGCGGCGCCCGGCCGGGTCTCCGTGGGATCCTCCGATGGCCGACTCCAGTTGAACACACGCGCGGAGAACGGGCAGGCGGCCATGCAGAAGCGGCAGCCGATGCACCGCAAGTTGTCGATCAGGACGAGACCGTCCTCACGCTTGAACGTTGCGCCGACCGGACAGACCTTCGTGCACGGCGGATCGTCGCAATGGAAGCACGGCTTGGGAAACCAGTACGGCGCGGTTTCCGGCGAATCCTGCTTCTTGTAGAGCCGGATCCATTCGCGGTCCGTCGGGATGAAGTGCGCCTTCCGGCACGCGGACACACACTCGCCGCAGCCGTCGCACTTGGCGAGGTCGATCACCATCACCCACTTCCGTCCCGGTATGCCGCGGCGCACCTCCGCCGGAGTCGGCGGCCGCGGGGGCGCGGGGGCGCCCACTGGCACCGCAACCAACTGGCCGTCGGGCGTCAGCGCGACCGTCATCTTCTTTTCGGCCGCTTCCTCCCGGTCGGCGACCAGTCTTTCCTTCACCGCAACGCCCCCGGCGGCCGCGCCTGTCGCCAGGAGTCCGGTCCGGAGGAACTCCCGGCGTCCCATGCTCATGAAAGGACCTTTCCGTTCCCAGAGGCGGCACGCGCGTGCAACAGGGCGATGACCAGCGTGCTCGACCGGTCGCTTCTGATCACCGTTGTCGGGGTCATGATCGTTCGCCTCCGGGAAATGGTCATGGGATGTGTGGGAGCGTCCGCGCTACAGGCGGAAGCAGAAGCAGGCCGTATGCCAGAACGGAGACCGCCGAGGCGAAGCCGGCGCGAGGGGCCTAACGTCGCCGCGCCGAACAGGTTGCGTCGCGTTGCCGCGCCGGCGGGATCGCGCCCACCTGCCGGCGATTCACATTCGGATGACAATTGGTGGCGGCGGGCCCTGCGGCATCAAGCAATCACGCTGAAAATCAGGACTGGCGGGCGGATGCCGGCGCTTTCACATCGGCGTGACAGCTCGCGGCCGAATTCACATGCATGGAACAACGATCAGCTGCGGAAGTCCGCGGGATTGAGATCGTGCTTCTTTAGCAGCCGGTAGAGCGTGCCGCGGGGGAGCCGGGCCTCGGCGGTTGCGGCCGACACGTCACCACCATGGTTCTGGAGGAGTTGGATCAAGTGCTGCCGTTCGAAGCTGGCGACGTGCTGCTCGCGTAGCTCGAAGAAGCCCTGTTGGTCACGGTCGGAGAGCACCCCCGCGCCCGCCACGATCTCGTCGGGCAGATCTTCGACGCGGATCAGTTCGGTCCGGTTCATGGCCAGCACGCGTTTGACGACGTTCTGGAGCTCGCGCACGTTGCCGGGCCACGGATAGTGGCAGAGAACCTCGACGGCCTCCGCATCGAGTTCCACCCCGCTGCGGCCCATGTCGTGGGCGTAGCGGGCAGTGAAGTGGCTGGCCAGAAGCGGGATGTCCTCCTGACGGTCCCGCAGCGCGGGCAACTTGATACGCGCCACATTAATGCGGTAGAACAGGTCGGCGCGGAAGCGCTGCTGGCGCACCGCCTCATCGAGATCGAGCGAGGTCGCGGCCACGACGCGCACGTCCACGTCGAACTCCCCGGTCCCGCCGACGCGACGGATCCGGCGTTCCTGAATGGCGCGGAGCAGCTTGGCTTGAAGCTTCAAGGGAAGGTGGCCGATTTCGTCCAGGAACAGCGTGCCATGCGCCGCGAATTCCAGGAGGCCAAGGCTGCGGGAGTTCGCGCCGGTGAACGCCCCGCGCTCGTGCCCGAAGAACTCACTCTCAAGGAGATCCTCGGGGATGGCGCCGCAGTCCACCGGGACGAAGCGGGAGCCGCTCCTGCGGCTGCGGTCGTGAACGCAGCGGGCGACCAGCTCCTTGCCGGTTCCCGTTTCACCGAAAATCAGCACATCCACGTCGCTGGCGGCGACCTGCTTGATGTCGTCGAAGATCTTGAGCATGCCCGGGCTCCGGCCGATCATGTCGCCAAAGGCGTACCGCCGCTCGATGTGCCGGCGGAGCAACTGGTTCTCCTCCCGGAGCGACTTGTGCTCCAGGATCCGGCGCACCTTTGCGAGCAGATCATCGGGCAGGAAGGGTTTGGTGATGTAATCGGCGGCGCCGAGCTTCATGCTCTCGACGGCCGTCTCGACCGCTGGGTACGCGGTCAGCATCAGCACGGGCAGATCCGGGTCGTGGCGACGCGCAATCCCGAGTAGTTCGATGCCGCCGATTCCGGGCATGCGGACATCGGAGATCAGCAGGTCCCAGCTCTCCGTCGCCAGCCGTTGGGCCGCGCGCGCGCTCTGCTGCTCGATCTCCACGTCCACGGATGGAAGTTCGCCCAGGGTGTCGCGGCACACTTCCAGCATCCCCGGCTCGTCGTCCACGACCAGTACTCGCATCCTAGCCACGGGCGACCTCGTCGGCCGGCGATTGGTGGATGGGCATGCGAAGCCGGACGCGCGTGCCGCGGCCGGGCTTACTGTCGAGCGCGATCTCTCCGCCGTTGCTGCGCATCAGACCCAGACAGATCGAGAGGCCGAGCCCGGTCCCCTTGCCCTCGGGCTTGGTCGTGAAAAACGGTTCGAACATCCGCTCCTGGACTTCTTCCGGTATGCCGTACCCCGTGTCCTCGACATGCACGACAACCGATGGCGCCCCGTTCTCGGCCGACACATCGCACTCGGCCGTGATGGAGAGGCAGCCGCCGTCCGGCATGGCGTCCAGTGCGTTCAGGAACAGGTTGAGGAAGACCTGCTCCATCTGCCCGGCGTTGGCGCGGACGCAGGGAAGCGGCTCCAACAGAAACGCTTCGACGCGAACCGCTGACCTGACTGCTGCCGGTTCGATGATGGAGACCGCCTTGCGAATCGGAATGCAGAGGTCGAGCGCGGTGGCCTGACCCGGCGCCGACCGGCAGTAGGACAGCAACCCCTGGGCGATGCGAGCGACACGGTCCGCCAGCTCCGTTACCTTGATCAGCTCGCCGGCGGTCCGGTCGGAGAGCTGCGCGCGAGGATCCGAAAGGAGTAGCCGGGTCTTCGCACTGATGATGGCAATCGGGTTGTTCACCTCATGGGCAACCTTGCCGGCGATTTCACCCACGGCGGCCAACTTCTCGGCGCGCACCATCTGGGCTTGAATCTGCTTCTCCTCCGTAATGTCGCGAACGAGTTGCACGACATGGGTCTTGACCCCATCCTTGTCGACGACTGGCGCTGTCGTGATCTGGAAGATCTGCCCGCCGGTCGCACGGTCGCCGTCCGTCAGCGCGACCTCAGTGATGCGTACCCGCCCGTCCTTGAGCGTCTGCTCGGACGCCAGCCTGCTCGCTTCACCCGGTGCATTCGCCCCCCAGCGCCCGGCTCGGTCGCCGAACCAGCCGTCCCACCGCACATTGCGCCACGTCGTGCGCAGCTCGCGGTCACACACGCTCACTCCTGTGCCCGTCGTTTCCAGCGCCTGTTCCAGCAGCTGACTCTGCGAGAGCAAGTGATCGGCGTAGACCTCAAGCTGCCGCTCGTCGCGCCGAAGCTGCTCGGTGACCGTCGTCGTGAAATGTGCGGTCAGGAAGAGGACCGCTGTCTGCACCGCCACGCCGCCTAAGGCATAGGTGACCATGTACGCGGCCTGCACGGTGTTGTTCGGGTGGGGGAACACGCCCAGCGTGTAATGAGGAACCCAGTGAGCAAACTCGGCAAGAACGAGCAGCGCAAACATGGCGCTGCCCGCCGCGGCCACCAGATAACACTGCCGCCGCGTGAGCATGATCCCGGCAATGATCACGTGAAAGAGCATCAGCGTAGCGAGAGGATTCTCTACGCCACCCGAGTAGTGCAGCAGTACGGCAAGGATTACGAGATCGCCGTATGCCTGCGCCCGCAGCAGGTGGCGCACCGCCCGGCGGCGGCGGAGCAACAGCGCATACGCGCCGTTCACACCAGCCAACACTGCAATGGTCGCCAGCAGCGGGCGCCACGTTGCCATGGGTAGGAGCCCCACCACACTGACGGTGATGTAGACCAGTACGGTCGCCACGATGACGGCGATCCAGCGCATCTGGATGAACCAGCGCGCGTAGTGGACTTCCCGGTCTACCTCGCTGAGCCGCGCACCGGGCACCTGCTGGTCGGGCGCACTGGCACTCGCGAACAGCGGTGGCGATGCACGCAGGACGAGCCAGGCGACGAGGGCGGCGGCGCTGATCGAGACAAACAGGGCATGCAACAGATGGGAGGCGTGGATCCGATCCATCCCGACCTCCTGCAGCACCACCCGCTGCACAATCTCGTAGGCGATGAAGACGAACAGTACGCAGGCGATGGCGGTGAGCACCGATTTGCGGACAGCCCGGAACCGCGCGGGCGGGCGGGCCTGCCCGGGGTCGACGGGTCGTCTTGGTTGCTTGAAGGTCATCGCGGCCTCACCCGCATCCGGATGGCCGGATCGCGGCGGATCGTGGCGTCAACCGCTGAGTTCCGCCACAGCTGCTACTTACGGGTAGGCGCATGCCGGCCAACCCTCGGTCACCCCGGAGGCAAGAGTAAATGGGCCAAAGGCTCGTTGGAGGGCGGGCACTGTGATGGTGAGCGACATCCGTTGGCCGCTGATCGTACCGGAGTACTTGGCGGCGTACTGAACTTTCCCCGGGTATGCTCCAACCAACTGCGTGTAAGTACCGGCGAGAGCGAACGCCCCCACCGGGATCCGCTGATCGACTTCTCCAAAGGAGCCGTAACAGCCGCCGGAAGCGAGGATGTGAACGGTCGCGGTGCTATCCGCGATCGTCAGGCTGGCCTGATCTGAGCCCCAAACCCCAGGTTGATCCGGCGACGTGGAGGTGCACGCAGCAGATCCAACCGCGAGTTCCAAGGAAACGATCAGCAAGAGACCAGTTCGGGCTCGCATACTCCTCCGGAGCAGTCGGCCGTTCACCACAACCGCAAGATACCCGAACCCACCTGGACCGCGAGTCGTCGGCGGTCGTGCCAGTTACGGTGGGACGTCATCCACCCGTGATGCTTCATCCAATTCGTGATCGCGTCGTCATGGTCGGGAAAGCTGGCGTGCTTGTACCGGTCCGGTTGGGGAATAGTGCGACCGGCGAGTATCGCTCCGGCATCGCCGGTCGCCAACCCTACCCGCCGCCCGATGTCCTTATAATGTCCTTACGGATATACGAGAGTGAGCGGGGGCTCAGCCAAGGGGTGACTGAGGGAAACATCCGGGGCCCCCCGCGCGTAGATACGCCGTCGCCGTGCTCGTGCTGAATTGCGTTCATAACTCTCTTGCAGAGGTGCACCGTGCGTCATCGGGTCCTGCGCTGGATCGCCGTCCTGCATTGCGCCGTCGCGCTTCCCGCTGTTGCCCAGCGCACCACCGGGGTGATCGGCCAGTACACCCCCCCGCGCAGCTGGCCCCAGGAGCCGCGCCGCTTCGATCTGCTGCATCAACGCATCGAGCTGCGCTTCGACGTGCCGCACCGCGCGATCATGGGCGTGGTGACCACGAAGGTCGCGATCACGCTCGCCCCGACCGACACGATCCGGCTCAATGCCGAGAACCTCACGATCGATCGTGCGACCGACGCGCGCGGCCGCGGGCTGCGATTCACACAGGACACGGCGCGCGTGACGGTCCGCCTCGCGCGCCGCGCCGCGGTTGGCGACACGGTGGAATTCACCTTGCAATACCACGGCGTGCCCGAGCGCGGGCTCTATATCGTGCCGCGGCGCAACGTGATCTGGAGCCAGGGTGAGGCGACCGAGACGCGCGCCTGGGTGCCGACATACGACGCCCCGAACGACAAGGCCACGTGGGAATTCCTGGTCACCGTGGACACCGGCATGACGGTGCTCTCGAACGGCCGCCTGGTGTCGGTGACCCCGGTCACTGGCGGAAGTCAGAACGTCTGGCATTGGTCGCAGGACAAGCCCGCGTCCACCTACCTCTACTCGGTGGTGGCCGGGCCGTTCACCATTCTCCACGATCAGTGGCGCGGCATTCCGGTCGAGTATTACACCTACGCGGACACGGTGAACGCCGCGTGGCGAACCTTCGGCGAGACGCCGGCGATGATCGAGCTGTACTCAGAGGTGCTGGGCGTCAACTTCGCCTGGGACAAGTACGACCAGTCCATCATCCCCGACTTCACCTACGGCGGCATGGAGAACGTGTCCGCCACGACCCAGACGGACCTCGCACTGCACGGCGCGGCGAGTGAACCAGGCGGCAGCGGCCGGGGGCTCAATGCGCACGAACTGGCACACCAGTGGTTCGGCGACCTCACGACCACCGCGGACTGGGCCGACATCTGGTTGAATGAAGGCATCACCTCGTACATGGAGTCGGTGCAGGACGAGAAGACCCGCGGCTGGGACGACGCGGAGCAGAACTGGTACAACCAGCAGCAAGCGGCTATGCAGGCCGACCAGAACGAGGTGCGGTCGCTGGTGTGGGGCAACTACCAGGGTACCGACCCCATCGCGCTCTTCTTCTCGGGCCATGTGTATCCCAAGGGTGCCCAGCTCGCCCACCAGCTGCGCCGCCTGCTCGGCGATGCGACGTTCTGGGCCGGCATGAAGCGCTTCCTGACCGACAACGCCTACCGGCCGGTCACCACGGCGGATTACGCCGTGGCGATGGAGAAGACCTGCAACTGCGACCTGGACTGGTTCTTCGACCAGTGGGCCTACGGCATCGGCTATCCTCGCGTGCAGTTCACGCGACATTGGGCGGCCGGGATCAAGACGCTGCACGTGGTGGTGACCCAGACCCAACCCATCGACTCGCTGCATCCGGTGTTCCGCTTTCCGACCACCATCCGCGTGATCACCCGCGACTCGGTGATCCGCCAGCAGGTCGTGGTCACGCACCAGACCGACACTTTCGCGATTGCCCTGCCATCGGAGCCGCTGTCGTTCCGCTTCGATGAGGGCGGCTGGCTCCTCGGCACCGTCAAGGGCGACCTCAGCCCGGCCGAACTGGCCGACATGGCCAAGCATGACCTGGATGTCCGGGGCCGGCATTGGGCGATGTCCCAGTTGGCGAACAGCGGCGATTCCGCCGCAGCCGACGCGCGACGGTTCATCGCGCTGAACGAGCACACCGAGTGGCTGCGCGAGACCGCAGTACGCATGATGGCGCGGGACTCGAACGCCGCGTCACGCTCGGTGGTGCAGGCAGCGCTCCGCGATCCGGAACCCGGCGTGCGCTCCCAGGCCTTGGTGACGCTCACCCGCCTTGATGCCGCCGCCGGCCTCGCGGCCGCGACCGCGATGTATCCGACGGACCCAAGCGATGGCGTGCGTGCGTACGCGCTGGACATCATCGGTCGGGCGAAGGGCCGGGAGGCCCTTGACGTGCTGGTCGCAGCGAGCCGAAGCGGACAGTCCTTCAATATGCGGGCGAACGCCGCCTCGTTGCTGGGCCATATCCGGGATACACGCGCCGAGGACGCGCTCGAACTGATGACGGCCACGACGGAAGACCGGAACCTCCGCATCACCGCGCTCAACTCGCTCGCCGCCACCGGTGACAGCGTCCGCTCGAGCACCCTGGCGCTGCGCCTGATCGGGGACTACGACCCGCTCTTTGCGGCCGCGGCGGTGCGCGTGCTGGCCCGAACGGGCGGTGAAGCGGGGAAGGCACAACTGCGCGCCGCCATGGCGCATGAGTCGCGCGTCTTCGTGCGCCTCGCCATGCAGCAGGCGCTCGCGCCTCCCGCGGCGCACTGAGCTGTCTTGTATCTCTGATCTGTGGTGAATCGTGGACTCTGGCTAAGCTGGCAGCCCGCTCCACGTATGGGCTCCACGCCCGTTCGGAAGCCTGGGTGCGACCTGCTGGTGATTGCGAGAGCCCGAACGGTTGCCCAGTGAGCGTCGCCACTCAACCTCGCGTCAGAGCCAGCGCCGGACGCGTCGCCGGTATGCGCGATACTCTTCCCCGAAGACGCGCTCGAGATACGCTTCTTCGCGGGCGATGACCCCGATCTGCATCACCACGATCACCACGGGAAACAGCACGAAGGGCCACAGCGCGTTGGCCCAGAAGCCGACGCCCGCATAAAACAGCGTGAAGCTCACATACATCGGGTTTCGGGTGAAGCGATACGGACCCGTGGTCACCAATGCGGTCGTCGGACGCCATGGCATGGGGCTGGTTTGCGCCCGACGGAAGGCGAGAATCGCCGGAAGACCCACCAACCCCAGGAGCACGCATGCGATGCCGACAGGGGCCGCCGCTCCGACAGGGAGAACGCGGACCGGATGCCAGTGATTAAGGAGCAGTCCCGCGACCAGCGGGATGGCATAGATGAGCGGCGGCGGCGCGACCACCCCGGCGGTCCCGGCGGAGACTTCACGCGGGGGCCCTTCCGGCGCCGGAGATGTCGTTGACTCAGCCGTCATAGAACTCGCCCTCCAGGGAACCGCGTGATTCGGGCGATCACACCGCCCGGCCGAACGTACCGCCACCTCGTATCTCCAAATCCAACACCACTCGTACTTCGTGGTATGGCCGTCAGGGTCATGCACCAAGATATCTCGCTCACCCCGACATACGGGCCATCGGCGGACGACACGATGGGGTTCTGAGGCGAGCCTTAACGCATCCTGGAGGGGAGAGTGATTCGCCTCCCCGCCACCATGAACGTCCCGAAGCCGAGATGGTGAATGGTTTTCGGAAGCTTGACCGAGCGATCACACCAGGCCCGGATGACCTGCAGAATGAAGAGATTGTACCGCGTAACCAGGCGCGCGTCGACGACTCGGCACTCGAGGCTGGCGAAACATTCCTCGATCATCGGAGCCCCGACGCGCGACGCCTTGACCGCCGTGAGCCCGAACGCCTGGAACTTGTCCAGGTCGCGGCCCGAGGTATTTCCGCAACGGACGACGGTGGCGGCAAGATCGACGGTGGGGATGTTGATCACGCACTCCTTGGTCGCCTTGAGCGCCTGGAAGCTGTAGTTCCGGTTGCTGACCACGCAGCCGACAAGCGGTGGTTCGAAGTCGATCATCATGTGCCACGACATGGGCATGACGTTGGCTTGTCGCCGCGTCGCGGTCGTAAGCAGGACAACTGGCCCCGGTTCGAGCAGGCGATAGACCTTGGCAAGCGACAGGATTGTCTTCCGCGTGGAGTCCCCCTTCCAAAGTGAACATCCAATGTTCACTTCCGTGCACGATTGTCCACCCTTCTTGGCCGACGGCAGGCGCACTCGCCGCCGGGCTAGCCGCTCCGCCCTTTCATTCGTACCTTTGACAGCCGTAGCCGGGCCGCCCCTGCCGGGGCCGAGCGTTACGATTTCAATACCTGCCAGCAGTCGTCGTCAGCGAGGAGCCCATCGCATGTTAGAGATTGTTGCGCATCTCCTGGCCAAACATCTCACAGCGCGAACGGTTACCGACAGGGACCGGGCCCTGGTACCGTGGACGAAGTCGTTGGCGGGCGGACGATCTGCCCTTCCCCGACGAGGCGCTGAATGATTCGCTGGCTGGCTCTGCTGTTTGCCTTCGCCTGGTCGACATCGACGGGGGCCGTCCCCGCTCCCCGCAACGAAAGCCCGCTCCACCCCGTCTCCGTGGCGGCAGATACGCTCAGGGAACCGCCGGTCCTCGTCAATCGGTCCTCGACGCCCAGGACCGTCGAAGTCTTCCTCACGGCGGCACCGGCGCGCCTGGCGCTCTCACCAGGCCGGGTCACCGACGCCTATGCCTACAACGGAATGGTCCCCGGACCGACGATCGAAGCTCACGAGGGCGACAAGGTCATCGTCCACTTCAGGAACAACCTCCCCGAAACGACGACCATCCATTGGCACGGGCTGCACATTCCCGCGGACATGGACGGGAGTCCCCTGCATCCCGTCCCTCCCGGCGGCGTGAAGGACTACGTCTTTACGATTGACTTCGGCGCGGCCGGTACCTACTGGTATCATCCGCATCCCGACGTGCGCACCGGCTATCAGGTCGCGAAGGGTCTGTACGGTGCTTTCATCATTCGACCCGCGCACGATCCGCTTCCGCCGCTTCCCGAAAAGCTGCTGATTCTCTCGGACAACCGCTTCCGTCGTGACGGCTCGATCGACATCCCCGCCCCGCGCTCCACTGCCGCGATCGTCGACGAGGAGAACGGACGCGAGGGCAACGTGATGCTGGTGAACGGCCAGGTCATGCCGAAGATCAGGATCCGGAGCGGGGAGGTACAGCGGTGGCGAGTGATCAACGCCAGCGCGGCGCGGGTGTACCGCCTGGCAATTCCGGGGCAGACCTTTCTCCAGGTGGGGAGCGACGGTGGTCTGTTCGAGCACCCGACCGAAGCGAACGAAGTCATGCTCTCGAACAGCGAGCGCGTGGAGCTGGTCGTGCGAGGCGCCGGGGCCCCGGGAAGCGCGACGACGCTGCAAACACTGCCATATGATCGGTACATGCCGCAAACCCGTCCCGACGACTGGAATCACCCGCGCAACCTCCTTGCGCTGAGCTATACGGGCCAGCCGCCGACGATTCCCGTGACGCTTCCGCGGACCTTGCGTATGATTCCAGTGCTCGATACAACCAAGGCCACCGTACATCGGGTGATCGTCCTGTCGCAGGGTCTCATCAACGGCCGCGTGATGGATATGGGTCGCGTTGATGTGAACGTGAAGCTTGGCGCGACCGAAATCTGGAGTATCGAGAACGTGGTGGGAATGGATCATCCATTCCATCTGCATGGTTTCCGGTTTCAGCTGCTCGACCGGAATGGCGTGCCGGTGCGTGACCGGCACTGGAAGGACACGGTGAATGTACCGAAACACGAGTCCGTGCGATTTGTCGTTCACTTCGACGCGCACCCGGGCAAGTGGATGTTCCACTGCCACATCCTCGACCATGAGGATCACGGCATGATGGGGATTCTCCAAATCAACTAAATCGGAGGGAAACGCAATGCGAATGTGCAGCAGATCGTCCCGGAAGGTCGGATGGATTATTCCCATCCTCGTGCTCGCTGCCTGTACTGGTGTGAAACCCGCTGCCACGAGCGGTGCCGACACGCAGGTAGTGGCGGGATCGAAGGAGCAGGTGCTGCTTGGCCGACAGATCGTCATCCTCCACGACTGCGGCGGGTGCCATGGTGGCGGCGCCGATCCGGGGGCGAAGGGTTGGCTCGCCGGGGTAATGAGTCCGGTGCAGGAGTTCCAGATTGGTGCCTGCTCCGTTGCACATCCCGACGGCAAACCGTGCTTCACCACGCGCCCGCGAAACCTCACCCCGGACAATGCCACCGGCCTGGGCCGGTTTACCGAGCGGCAGATCTTCAACGCCCTCCGGTACGGACTGCGGCCGGAAGACACCCCCGATGTCGACATCACATCGACCACGCCGGGTCAGGGCAACTTCCCCGCGACACCGCACTATCTCGCCCCCCCGATGCCATGGACCACTTGGCGACATATGCCGGATCAGGAGCTCCTGGCGATCGCCGCGTACCTGAAGCGAGGCCTGGCGCCGTTCAGCAACAAGGTCGCCGAGAGCGACGGACCGCCCGACTTCTGGGCCAGCGCGTATACCGAGCAGTTGATCGGCCCTTATCCGGTGCGTCCGTTCCCGACCGCCAACGAACACTTGCCATGATGGAATGACGCTGGCACTGCCGGTGCATCGGGCATGACGTTGTCATGCCCGGCGCCGGCAAACCGGTCCTCCACGCTACCTTTCCCGGCTGCCCAGGGAAACTCCCCTCCGGCGACCGCGTACGGCACTGCATCCGTGCCAGCCCCCGGGTGCAACGATCGGCCCCTGCGAAGTGTCCTATGACCAGCGGACGCCGCACGGCCCGACTGCCGTGATGTTCTCCTACCGCTTGGAGACAGTGCCATGAAACGCTTCCTCCATTCTCGCCGATTCCTCGTCATCGCGGCCGTGCTCCTGATTGGAACGCCTGCGGCCTGGCTGATGGCGCGGACCAAGGCCCCGGCCGACGACGCCGTCGCGGCGCGCGTAAAACATGGCGATTTCGTCGTGACCGTCACCAACACCGGTGAGTTGAGCGCCCCCAAATTCGTGAAGATCACCGGCCCGGCGAACGCCCAGCAGGCCGATCAGTACCAGATGAAGATCCAGTCGATCATTCCCGAAGGCTCGATCGTCAAGGCAGGCGACGTGGTCGCCGAACTCGACCGCTCGACCATCGCCGCGAAGCTGACCGACGTTGACCTCGCGCTGCAGAAGGCCGATGCGGTGTACCAGTCGGCATCGCTCGACTCGACCCTCAACCTCTCGAAGGCGCGCGACGACATGCGCACTGCCGCGCTGACCCTGGAGGAGCAGAAGCTCGCCCGCGACCAGTCGCAGTTCGAGGCGCCGAGCGTCAAGCGCCAGGCCGAAATCGCCTACGAAAAGGCGCTGCGCGCGCTGCGCCAGGACTCGCTCGACCTCAACACCAAGACCGACCAGGCGATCGCCAAGATGCGTGAAGTCGGCACCGACCTGACCCGCCAGAAGAACAAGCTCGACATCGTCAAGCAGGTGATGGACGGATACAGCATCAAGGCACCGGCGCCCGGCATGTTGATCTACATGAAGGATTGGGACGGGAAGAAAAGGGTCGCTGGCTCGCAGGTCGGCGCGTGGGACCCGACCATCGCGACGCTCCCCGATCTGTCGAAACTCGAATCGGTGACCTACGTCAACGAGATCGACGTCCGGAAACTCGCGGTAGGCGAGCCCGTCGCAATCACCCTGGATGCCGATCCGACGAAGAAGCTGATCGGGGTCGTCACCGAAGTGGCGAACGCCGGCGAACAACGGCCGAACTCCGACGCCAAGGTGTTTGAAGTCAGAATCAACGTTGACCATCCGGACACCACGCTGCGCCCAGGCATGACAACGGGCAATGCGATCCAGACGCTCACCGTGAAGAATGCGCTCCACATCCCGCTCGAGGCCGTGATGAACGAGCAGGGCGTCCCGTTCGTCTATCGCCGCGTCGGCGGAAGCGTATCCAAGCAGGAGGTCGAGACCGGCGCCGCGAATGACGACGAGGTCATCGTCACCAACGGACTCCGGCAGGACGACCGGGTGTTGCTCTCGGCGCCGAAGGACCACGACAAATTGCCGCTCGTCCGGCTCCCCGGATCGAAGGTGCCGGTGAGCGCTCCGGGTGGAGACACCAGCGTCAGCCAGCAGAAGGTTCCCGTCAAGGTCGATACCCAGGCCAAGGCCCGCCCGCCCGGTGCGGCGCCGGCGGCCACTCCGGCCCGGAAAGGCTGAGCCGGAGTGGCGCTCGACGATGGCTTCGCGCGATTCCGCGCGAAGTTTGCCGGCCACATCGCGTTTTCCATGCGCACGGCGCTGGAAGCGGTGGCGCACAACAAGCTTCGCGCCGGCCTCACGTCGCTCGGCATTCTCTTCGGCGTGGCATCCGTGATTGCGATGCTGGCAATCGGCCGCGGGGCGGAACAGGAGATTCTCGAGCAGATGCGACTGCTCGGATCGAACAACGTCATCGTGACGCCGGTGGTCGAGCAGAAAGAAGGCCAGGTCAAGGACAACAACAACGGCAAGAAGACCACGAAGAAGTTCACGCCCGGGCTCAGCTACGCCGACGCCGAGGCCATCCGGACGGTCGTTCCCGACGTCGAGACCACCAGCGCCGAGGTAGTGCTGAACACCACGGTCACCCGGGAGGGAAGGCACCGGTCAGGCAAGCTGGTCGGCGTCGACACCAGCTATTTCCGGTTGATGAATCTCGGTCTCGCGGAGGGCCATCCGTTCGTACCCGAGCAGATGCGCTACGGGCGGGCGGTTGCCATCATCGGTCACGGCGTGAGCTCGCGCTTTTTCACGACCGAGGACCCGATTGGCAAAACGATCAAGGTGGGGAACAACTGGCTGACGGTGGTCGGCGTGCTCGAGGACCGCAAGGTGACGGGGGAGACCGCCCAGCGCCTCGGCATCCGTGATGCCAACATGGATGTCTACATCCCGGTGTCCACGCTGCTGCTGCGATACCGCAACCGCGCGCTGGTCACTCAGGCGGAGATCGAGGCGGCATCCAAGATGGCGATGGGCAACGGCCCTGACCAGCCGGTCGTCGACCCCGACGTTCAGGCCGAGCAGCGCAACATGAACCAGCTCGACCGCATCATCGTGCGCGTGTCGGAAGCGCGATTCGTTCCGGGCGTCGCCGAGGTCACCCAGCGGATGCTGGTGCGAAGGCACAATTCTGTCGTGGATTTCGAGGTGGCGATTCCCGAGCTGCTCCTGAAACAGGAGCAGCGCACGCGCACGATCTTCAACGTGGTCCTCGGCGCGATCGCCTCGATCTCGCTCATCGTCGGCGGCATCGGCATCATNNGGCATCATGAACATCATGCTCGCGTCGGTGCTGGAACGCATCCGCGAAATCGGGGTGCGGCGTGCGGTGGGTGCCACGCAGACCGATATCCTCGCGCAATTCCTGGCCGAGGCCGTGCTGATCAGCGTCGCCGGCGGCGTGGCGGGGATCCTGATGGGCGCCGGCATCAGCATGGGCATCGAGCGCCTGGCAGGCATCAAGACGATCGTCTCGATGCTGTCCGTGGTGCTCGCATTCGGTGTCTCGTTCACGGTCGGGCTGGGTTTCGGCATTGTCCCGGCCTACCGCGCCGCCCGCCAGGATCCAGTGGTCTGTCTCCGTTACGAGTGAGCTGATGACACCTTCGCGCAACATTCCTGTCGCGTACCGGTCGGTCGCGTCGAGTCTCCGATCGACGGCGTTCGCCATGACGCTGGCGGCGCTGCTGCCGTTCGCGACGCCCAGGCTCGGCGCGCAACAGACACTGACGCTCAAGCAGGCCATCGAGATGGCCCAGCGGCAGGGAGTCGAGGCGCGCGTGGCGGCGAGCACGCGCGAAAGCGCGCGCGATCGCAATCACGCCTTCTTCGCGAGCTATATGCCGGCGCTGACCGTAAGTGGCGCCGTGCCGAACTACACGCGCTCGATCACCCCCGTGATCCAGCCCGACGGCAGCACCCTGTACCTGCCGCTGCAGGAAACCGACGCAGGACTCACGGCGAACATCGTGCAGCGGGTTCCCTGGACGAATACCACACTGACCTTCAGTTCCGGACTGAGCCAGGTGCAGGTCAGCGGGATCAACGGCTTTCATGCCTGGTCATCGACGCCGTTTTCGGTGGGGATCTCCCAGCCGATCTTCCGTTCCAACCAGCAGGCGTGGGACATTCGCGAGCAGGACCTGCGGATCGAATCGTCGGAACGGAAGTACCTCGAAGCACGCGAAGATGCGGCGATTGCCGCGACGAACGCCTTCTTCGACCTCTATGCCGCCGGCGCGAACCTGAAGAATGCGGCGGCGAACACCGCGATCAACGACACGCTCTACACGCTTAACAAGGGCCGGCTGGAGATCGGCAAGATCGGCGAGAACGACCTGCTGCAGAGCGAGCTGGCGCTGCTGCGAGCGCGCGCCAGCCTGGATGACGCGAAGCTGACCTATGACCGCGCCCTCTCCCAGTTCCGCATCACGATCAACGTGCCGCCAGGTGCGCCGATCGAGATCGTCGTGACGTCCGACGTGCCGGTGTTCGACGCCGATACCGCTGCGGCCGTCCGCTGGGCTCGCGCCAACTCCTCGGCGACCGAGGATGCGGCGGCATCGGAGGTGCATGCCGACCGGGCGGTCAGCGAGGCGCGATGGAACACCGGCGCCGGCGGCACGGTCAACGCCAGCTATGGGTTCAATGCCACCGGCTCGAATGCCAGCGACGCGTACCAGAGCCTGCTGAACGCACAGCGGCTCACGCTGTCGGTGAATCTGCCCATCTGGCAATGGGGCGTCCATTCGGCGACGCTCGAGGCGGCGAAGGCGGACCGCGATGCCGCGCGGTCGGGTGCGCAGCTGAGCCGGGCGCAGATCGATCTGAACGCCCACTTCGCCGCGCTGCAACTGGCGCAGGCGCGCCGCAACCTCACGATCGCGAGCAAGGCCGACACCGTGGCGGCCAAGCGATTCGACGTGGCATACAACCGATACGTGATCGGCCGCATCACCATCGACAATCTCTACATCGCGCAGACCGAAAAGGACCAGGCGCTGCAAGGTTACGCCCAGGCGCTCCGCGGTTATTGGGTCGCGTATTATGGACTGCGGAAGACCACGCTGTACGACTTCGAGGCAGCGCGGCCGATTCGGGAGTACTAGCCGGACCCGGGAGAGTTAGCCTGTCGCGTCAGCGCCTGGACACGTATGCTTGATCGCAATCATCATCACATCTCGAAGGCGTGATCCTCATGACGACGCGCGTGTTGTCTTCTCGCTGGTTGTCCGGCATCTGCGTGCTCCTGGTTGGACTGCTTGCCGCGGCTCGGCCGCGCTCACCCGTCGAACCCAATCTGCTCGCCGGTCTCAAGTGGCGGAACGTCGGCCCATTCCGCGCTGGTCGCGTGTCGGCCGTCACCGGTGCCGTCGGCCAGCCCGGCGTGTACTACATGGGCATGGTGCTTGGCGGTGTGTGGAAGACCACCAGCGCCGGCACGACGTGGTATCCGGTTTTTGATAGCATCAAGGACATCTCCTCGATCGGAGCGGTCGAGGTGGCTCCGTCGGATCCCGACATCGTGTACGTCGGTACCGGCAGCACCGGCGGCGGCAATGGGATGTACAAGTCCACCGATGCCGGCAAGACGTGGCAGCATCTCCCGGGATTCGAGGACGGCAGGCAGATCCCCGGCATTCTGGTGGACCCCAGCGATCCGAACCTGGTGATGGCCGCCGTGCTGGGAAACGCCCAGGTCGCCGACGACAGTCGCGGGCTGTACCGCAGCACGGATGGCGGCAGGACCTGGAAGAAGACGCTGTACGTCGACAGTCTGACCGGCGTGCAGAACATCGTCTGGGCATTCGATCGCCCGAACGTCGTGCTCGCGACGACAATTCAGCGCGGCGGTGCTCGCGGCGGAGGCGCGGGCGCTGCGGGCGTGGGAACACCAGGCGGCGCCGGCCGCGGCGGACGAGGTGGTACCGGCACAGCTCCACCAACGCGCACCAGGCTGTTCAAGTCCATCGATGAGGGCGTGACCTGGAGGGAAATCACCGGCGGCGGCTTGCCGGCCCTCACCGGTCGCCTCACTGCGGCGGTGGCGATGAACACCAATGCGCAGCGGATGTATCTGATTGGCCCGGTGGGATTCGGCCTCTATCGCTCCGACAACGGCGGCACGTCGTGGCGGCGTATGGCCGCGGACGATGACCGCATCGCCAACGGCCAGGGCAATTACACCTCCGGTGTCTTCGTCAATTCCAAGAATCCCGACATCGTCTATACACTGGCCACCTGCACGTATATCTCCACCGATGGAGGCAGTCATTTCACCGGATTCCATTGCTCGCCCGGCGGTGATGACCCCCAGGTGATGTGGATCGATCCTACCGACGCCAACCGGATGTTCCTCGGCTACGACCAGGGCGGCACCATCTCGCAGGACGGCGGCCTGGCGTGGAGCTCGTGGTACAACCAGCCAACCGCGCAGATCTACCACATCGGCGTTGATAACTCGTCGCCCTACTGGATCTACGGCAGCCAGCAGGATGCCTGCGCTGTGGCCGTTCGAAGCCGCGGCGAGCTTGGTGCGGTGACGACACTCGATTGGTACCCCACTCCCGCGTACGAGAATGGCTTCGTCGCGCCCGATCCGCTGAACGCCAACATCCTGTACATGGTCGGTTCCACCGCGGGGATCGTGAAAGTCACCAAGCCGACCAATCAGTGGGTCGACGTGTCGCCCAACGTCGACACGAGTCTGGGACTGCGCCGCACCGGCGACCAGCCATTGATCTTCTCCCGATCCAACCCGCACGAGCTGCTGCTCGGCTTCCAGTACCTCTACTCGACCACCGATGGCGCCGTGAACTGGAAGCGGATCTCACCGGACCTCGGGCTTCCCAAAGGCATGACGCCGCCGGCGCGCGGTGCTGCTCCAGCCGCACCTGGCGGCGGTGGCGCCGGCGGTACCATCAACGCGATCACCACGTCAAACGTGGCGCCCGGCGTCATCTGGGTGGGAACGAGCAACGGCCTGGTCAAGGTGACGAAGAATCACGGCGTGACGTGGGACGACGCGTCCATACCCGGCGTCGAGATTCCGGGCGGTGGTCGTGGCGGCGGCGTGTCGGCGATCGATGCGTCGTACCAGGACCCGGCCGGTGCGTATGTAGCCATCAATCGCGGCATCGCCGACAATACGCCGTCCTTCTATCGCACGCACGACTATGGCAAGACGTGGACGAAGATCGTGAATGGACTGCCCGCCAATCAGGTGAGCGGCAGCTACGCTCGCGTCATCCGCGCGGACCCCAAACAGGCGGGATTGCTCTTTGCGGGGACGGAAAGCGCCATGTACGTATCCTTCGACGATGGCGACGACTGGCAATCGTTGATGCTGAACCTGCCCAACACGTCGTATCGCGACATCGTCGTCAAGGACAACGACCTCGTGGTGGCGACGTACGGCCGAAGCATCTGGATTCTCGATGACTTCTCACCGCTCCGACAGATGAGCCCGGCCATCGCTTCCGAGCCCGCGCACTTGTTCAAGCCAGGCGACGCAATCCGTGTCCGGCGCAACATCAACACTGGCACGCCGTTTCCGCCGGAAATCCCGCATGGCGACAATCCACCGTTGGGTGCGGTGATTTACTACAGCCTCAGTGTCCCGGCGAAGCACATCGACCTGGACGTGATGGACGCGGCCGGCAGATTGGTGCGCCACTTCTCGAGTGACCAGATTCCTCCAGTCAACGAGCCGCCGCCACCGATCCCCGACATGTGGATGTATGTCCCTCGCCCGCTGCCCACCGACATCGGCATGCACCGCATCAGTTGGAACGTCCGCTACGACGATCCGCCGGCGTTCATCCACTACATGGCCCATGTCACCGGCGCGATTGTCGGTGACACGCCGTGGGGACCCGAAGGTCCGCTCGCGCTTCCTGGCGTGTACACGCTCAAGCTCACCGTCGATGGCACGCCATACACGCAGACCGTAACGGTGAAGAAGGACCCCAATTCGCCGGCCTCGGTAGCTGATTTGCAGGCAGAGCACGACTTGCAGATGAAACTCTACGCGGGGATCAGGGAGAGCTGGACCGGCTACCAGCAGGTCGCCGCGATGCGCGCGGCGGTTGCGGACGTGATGCATCGCAATCCGCCGGCAGACGTGGCCGCCGCTGCGGCCGCGTTCGATTCTGCGCTGGTGCGGATCGGCGGGACCGGTGGCCCCCCACCGGCCGGCCGCGGTGGCGGCGGCCGCGCGGGAGGTGGCCCTCCTGCCCCACCCAACTTCACCGCGCTCAATGGCGTCGAGGCTGAGGAAGGCGCCGTGCTGGTGTCGCTCAACGGCCAGCTCAAGGTGATGGACTCCGGTGACATGGCGCCAAATCCCTCGAAGCTCAACGCGTGGCGGCAGGTCTGCTCCGATTTGCGGGGCGCCCTGACGCATTGGCAGACGATCAATACCCAGGACCTCGTCACCTTCAACTCGATGCTGATGAAGAACAGCATCAAGCCGATCTCGGCAGCGAGCCAGATGTTGCCACTGCCGGTGTGCGTGAACGCAGAACCATCGCGACGCGAGCGCAGACAGTAGCGCGGCACCGGCGAGGAAAGCTCGAGCGGACGGTGCGGTAATACCGCGACGCACATCGGCCTGTGCATGCAGAAGACCTCGACATATGATTCGCTCGACTCCCATTTTCACGTCGAGGGTGTGCCCACCATGTTCACGCGCGCGTTCTCTCTCCGCTGGTTTTCCGGCATGGCGATGTTGCAGATTGGATTGCTCACCACCGGCGTGGTCCGGACTCCAATCGAGCCGCTTCTCTACCATGGCCTGGTCTGGCGCAACATCGGGCCGTTTCGCGGCGGGCGCGTTTCGGCGGTCACCGGCGCGGTCGGGCGGCCCGGCGTGTTCTACATGGGCCTGCCGCTCGGCGGTGTCTGGAAGACGACCAGCGCCGGCGTGACATGGTACCCGGTCCTGGACGCGGTCAAGGAAGCGTCGTCGGTCGGCGCGATCGAAGTCGCGCCGTCGGACCCCAACGTCATCTATGTCGGCATGGGCGACTTGGTCACCGGCGGTGGCATCAACGAAGGCAACGGGGTGTACAAGTCCGCCGATGCCGGCAAGACCTGGCAGCACCTCGGCCTGGACGAGACAAAGCAGATCCCGTCGATCGTCGTCGATCCGCGTGATCCCGATATCGTTCTCGTTGCGGCACAGGGAAACATTCACGTCAAGAACGACCAGCGGGGGCTATATCGGTCGGCCGACGGCGGGAAGACCTGGACGAAGACACTCTATGTCAGTGACTCCGTCGGCATCCAGAAGCTCGTTTATGCGTATGATCATCCCAACGTCGTCCTTGCGACGACGGTGCAGCACTTCACCAATCCGCTCGCACCCCGCGGCGGCGGCGCACCGGCGGCGGGAGCCCCACCAGGCGCCGGACGAGGTGGGCGCGGCGGTGGCGGACCAGTCGGGCCGACCAACACGAAACTGTTCAAGTCCACCGACGAAGGCGTGACCTGGCAGGAGATCAGTGGGCACGGCTTGCCGATTCTCACCGGGCGCACCTGCGTCGCCATCGCGACGCACACCAATGCGCAACGGATGTTCATTATCGGCGGATTCGGACTGTACCGCTCCGATGATGGCGGCGATTCGTGGCGCCGCGTGGCCGCGAGCGACAGCCGGATCGCCAACGGCCAGGGGAACTACACGTCAGGCGTGTTCGTTGATCCCAGCAATCCGGACATCGTGTACACGCTCGCCACGTCGAGTTATCGCTCGCTCGACGGCGGCAACACCTTCGCCGCGTTCAAGGGTGCGCCGGGCGGCGACGATCCGCAGGTGATGTGGATCGATCCGACCGACGGTAGGCGGATGTTCCTGGGTGTCGATCAGGGGGCGACCATTTCGCTCGACGGCGGCGACACCTGGAGTCCCTGGTACAATCAGGCGACCGAACAGGTCTACCACATTTCCGTTGACAACTCGTATCCATATTGGGTGTATGCCACCCAGCAGGACGCTGGCGCCATCGCGACCCGATCGCGGGGCGACCTGGGTGCCATCACCGTGCTCGATTGGCGGGCCGTCCCGGGGTATGAATTCGGATCGATCGTTGCCGATCCGCTCAATCCCGACATCGTGTATTCTGGTGGACCGGCGGCCGGGATCGTCAAGATCTTCTATCCCAGCGGTCAGTGGATCAACGTTTCGCCCAACATGGCCGCCAGCGAAGGACTGCGCAAAGTCGGCAACCAGCCGATGCTCTGGTCGGCGACCAATCCGCACGAACTGCTGGTGGGCTTCCAGTATCTCATGGCAACCACCGACGGCGGCGTGCACTGGAAGAAATTGAGTCCCGACCTGGGCTATCCCAGGGGCGTGACACCGCCCCCAGCACCAGCAGGCGGAGGCGGCGGTCGAGGTGGTGGCGGCGGGCCCGGTGTGCCGGCCGGCGGTTCGATCGAGTCGATTTCGCCATCGAGCGTCAACGGTGGCGTCATCTGGGTGGGGACGAACAACGGCCTGATCAAGGTGACGAAGAACCACGGCCTCACTTGGGACGACGTCACCATCCCCGACCTCTCCAACCCCACGCGCGCCGACATTCTGGCGATCGACGCGTCCCATCAGGATCCCGCCACGGCATATGTCGCGATCGATTATCACGGCGTTGGCGATTACACGCCGTACTTCTATCGCACTCGCGACTACGGCAGGACTTGGGCGAAGATCATCAATGGAATGCGCACCGATCAGCCGAGCGGGAGTTTTGCGCGGGTGATTCGAGCCGACACCAGGAAGTCGGGTCTCTTGTTTGCCGGTACCGAGAGTTCGGTGTACGTGTCGTTCAACGACGGCGACGACTGGCAGTCGCTGATGCTCAACCTGCCCAACACTTCGTACCGCGACATGGTGATCAAGGACAACGATCTGGTCGTTGGCACCTATGGCCGGAGCTTCTGGGTGCTGGATGACATTTCGCCGCTCCGCCAGCTCACGCCATCGATCGCTTCCGAAGCCGCGCATCTGTTCAAGCCGGGCGACGCGATCCGGGTGCGGCGCAATGTCAATGGCGACACGCCGATTCCGCCTGAAATGCCACACGCCGAGAATCCCCCTCTGGGCGCGGTGATCTACTACTATCTCGGCGCCAAGCCATCGGGCGACATCATGCTCGACATCATGGACGCGATGGGCAAGCCCGTGCGTCACTACTCGAGCGCCCCGATTCCACCGCTCACCGAGGCGCCGCCGCCGGTGCCGGAGTTCTGGCTGGAAAAGTCGAAGCCGATGCCGATGGAAGTCGGCACCAACCGGATCAACTGGAACATCCGGTATGACAACCCGCCGACGTTCACCCACAACTTTGCACAAGTGATGGGCGCCGTGGCCGGTGAAACGCCATGGTCGCCCGAGGGGCCGCTGGCGTTGCCGGGGGTATACACCGTCAAGTTGACCGTGGACGGAAAGAGCTACACCCAAAGCGTCATCGTCAAGAACGATCCGCGTTCACCCGCCACCGCTGCAGACCTCGTCGCACAGCAAGCGTTGCAGCTGAAGCTGTTCGACGGCGCCAAGGAGGCGATGGCGGGCTACGATCAGGTGGCGGCCATGCGCGCGGCGATCGCCGAGGTGAAGCGCGGCAATCCACCCGCACCGGTGGATTCGGCTGCGACGGCGTTCGATGCCAGGCTACTGACCGTCGGTGGTGCCACCGGTGGCGGGGGACGCGGCGGTGGGTTCGGTGGCGGCCGCGGGGGCGGTGCGGGTGCGGCGCCGACATTCGTGGCTCTCAACGGGACGATGAATCGGCAGCAAACCACGATCGACTTTGCCGACATGGCGCCCAGTGAGCCGATGAACAAGGCGTATCTCGCGGCGTGCGCCGATCTGAAGGCGGTGGTGACTGCGTGGAACACCATCAACACCAGGGACCTGGTGGAGATCAACGCGCTGCTGCAGCAGAATGGGGTCAAGCCGATCGCTGCGGCGAGCCCGGCGTTGGCGGTGCCGGCCTGCGTGCCGAGTGCGGCGCGGGCAGCGATCCGCGGCGGCAGGAAACCGGGCGAATGAGGCCAGCCTCGTTCTCCTTTGTCGCCGCGGCGGCTGGTGCCGTTGTCCTCGGTGGGTCACGTGCTCCCGGCGCCGCACCGGCGGTGGACGCCATGCGTCGCGGTCATTCCAAGGCTCCGTTGGATACCATCTACCAACTCGCCGTCGATTCTGCCGCCTATCGAGAGTACTCGTTCGTCTACCTGCTCGATGAGGAAGTCGCCCACTACGAAGCGGACGGGCGCAGTACTCGCACCTTCCGTCAGGTCGTGCAGATCCTCAAGCCAGCGGCGGTCGCCGGCTGGGCGGAACGCAGTATCAGTTATCAACCGGAGCGCGAAAAGGTCACGGTGAACTGGATGCGGGTCGTACGGCCTTCCGGTGAAGTGATCAGCGACAAGCCGAGCCAGTCCCAGGCGTCGGACGTCTCCGCATCGCTGCGCGACCCGGTATACACCCAGACGAAAGTGCTGCGGTATTCGCTCAGCAACGTCGCACCCGGAACGATCGTAGACCTCAGCACCACCATCGAGAACAGCAAGCCCCCGCTGCCCGGCGACCTGCTCGCGTCGTGGAGCGTCTCGATGCCGACGCCGGCGCTGCGTTCGCTGTTCGTGCTCGACGTCCCCGCGTCAGTCAATCCCCGCATCATCGAGCGGCATCTCGACTTCAAGCGCGGCGAACAGATCGATGGCGGCCGCCACCGGTTCACCTGGGCGGCCCGGAACGTCAGGCCACCCAGGCGGGAGGTCTTTGCTCCCGACTCGAGCATTCCCTCGATGTCGATCCGGGTGGGATCGCCGCTCGCATGGAGTGACATCGGCCGCTGGTACAACGGTCTGTCGAAGGATCGCTACGTGCTGACGCCGGCCTTGACTGCGGCGGTGGATTCCATCGTCCGCCAGGCGCGAAGCGCCGACGATACGGTGACCGCGCTGCATCGCTGGATCGCGCGGGACCTGCGCTACGTGTCGATCTCATTTGGCATCGGCGGATATCAGCCACGATTTCCCGAAGCGACCGTGGCGACCGGCTTTGGCGATTGCAAGGACAAGGCGACACTGTTCATCGCCGCTGCGCGCCACCTGGGCATCATCGCGTACCCGGTCCTGCTGAACAGCTTCGGCGGCATCGACAAGGAACTGCCCGCCATCGAACAGTTCAACCATGTGATCGCCGCGGTCGAGCGTCGTGGTATCCCGGGATATGGGTTCCTCGACCTGACGACCTTCGACTACCCCGCCGGCGAGGTCCCGCCCTCCTACCAGGGCGCATTCGGGCTGGTCGTCCTGCCGGATGGCAGCTCGCGCGACGTGACGTTCCCGAAGGACTCTGGCGGCGTGTCCGAGCAGCGGTTCGTTGGTGAATTGACGCCCGATGGCCACGTCACCGGGCGCTTCTCACTGGCTGCTCGGGGTGGCCTGGCCGAGAACACCCTCCGCCGGGCGTATGCCGAGCCACCCGATTCGGCGCGCCGTGCCAGCCTCAAGCGCGAGGCGCCGCGGCCATTCCCCGACGCAACGGTGGATACGATCATCTTTCCCGACGGGCGCGATCGTACCGTGCCGCCCGCCATCGAGATCGCGCTCCGCAATGGCGAGGGTGCCAAGCCGGCCGGCTCGCTCATGATCCTATCGATCCCCGCCAACTTCAGCGGCTCGGCGCAAGTCTACCGCAGGCTGGTCGAGGAACTCGAGCGCGCGGACAAGCGCCGGTTACCGATCGATGCCGGTCGCGTCGTTGGGCCGCTCACGACGCGGCGGGAGTTGCGGCTCACGCTCCCCGCTGGATGGACCGCGCAGCTTCCAGCGCCGGTGTCGGCCAGCAGCGTATTCGGAACCTATCAGGCCGAGTACACCCAAACTGGTCGCGAGCTCCACATCGTGCATGTGATCTCGGGCCGCACCGGCACGTATCCGCCCGAACAGATCACTACGCTCATCGATTGGCTCAAGTCGCTGGCGAAGGATGATGCGGAGTTCATACCGTTGATGCGGGGAACCTGACCACCGATCATTGAGGATCGACGAATGACCATCCGTCCGATGACCCGCTCCTCCCTGCTCGGCGCCGCTGCATTGTGCAGCCTCCTCGCCGCCGCCGCCGGTGCGCAAACCCCGGATTACCTGAACCAGGACCTCCCGTTCGCCGCGCGGGTACGCGACCTCGTCGCCCGGATGACGCTGGCGGAGAAGGTTTCCCAGATGAAGGACGTCGCGCCCGCCATCGACCGGCTCGGCGTACCGGCCTACAACTGGTGGAACGAAGCGCTCCACGGCGTGGCACGCTCGGGACTCGCCACGTCGTTCCCCCAGGCCATCGGGCTCGCCGCCACGTGGGACGATTCATTGCTCTTCCGCGCGGCGAGCGTCATCTCGGACGAAGCGCGCGCCAAGTACCAGGAATACCTCCGGCAGGACAAGCATGATCGCTACGGTGGCCTGACGTTCTGGTCGCCGAACATCAACCTGTTTCGCGATCCACGCTGGGGGCGCGGCCAGGAAACCTACGGCGAGGACCCGTTCCTCACGGGCCGACTGGCAGTGCAGTTCATCCATGGCATGCAGGGGGACGATCCCAAGTACCTCAAGGCCGTCGCGACCGTGAAGCATTTCGCCGTGCACAGCGGACCTGAACCGGCGCGGCACACATTCGACGCGGTCGTGAGCGAACGCGACCTTCGCGAGAGCTACCTGCCGCACTTCGAGGCTGGGATCAAGCAGGGCGGCGCGTACTCCCTGATGTGCGCGTACAACCGGGTCGACGCGAAGGCTGCCTGCGGCAGCAACATGCTGCTCACGGACGTCCTGCGCGGTGAATGGGGCTTTCCCGGCTACGTCGTGTCCGACTGCGGTGCCATCGATGACATCTACCAGCGCCACAAGGTGGTCGCCACCGCGGCCGAGGCAGCGGCACTGGCAGTGAAGAGCGGCACGGACCTCGAGTGCGGCGGAGTGTATTCGGCGCTGGTCGACGCGGTCCATCAGGGCCTGATCACGGACGCGGAGATCGATTCGTCCGTCACCCGCCTCTTCATGGCGCGCATGAAGCTCGGCATGTTCGATTCGGCCGATCGCGTGCCCTGGTCGCGGATTCCATACCGCGTGGTCGACGAGCCATCGCACCGCGAGCTCGCCCGGCAGGTCGCGCGCGAGTCAATCGTGCTGCTCAAGAACCAGGGCGGGCTGCTGCCGCTGCGCAAGGATCTCCGTGCACTCGCAGTCATCGGCCCGAACGCGGACCAGGCTGCCATGCTGCTTGGCAACTACAATGGCAGCCCGTCCGACACGATCACCCCCCTCCGTGGCATCCGTGCGGCGGTCGCGATGGGTACCCACGTCCTGTACGCCCGCGGCGCGAACCTGGCTGACGGCGTTGCGGGCCCGGACTCAGAGACATCCGCGACGCTGGAGGAGGACGCCGTAAGGGCCGCCACAGCGGCGGACGCCGTGGTGCTTTTCCTTGGCCTCACCAACGAGTTGGAGGGCGAAGAGATGCCGGTGCAAGTCGCCGGCTTCCGCGGCGGCGACCGCACGTCGATCGACCTGCCGGCGGCACAGGAGCGGCTACTCGAACGCATCGCCGCCATCGGCAAGCCGACGGTGCTGGTATTGATGAATGGCAGCGCGCTCGCGGTGAACTGGGCGCAGGAGCATGTGCCAGCCATCGTCGATGCGTGGTACCCCGGACAGGCCGGCGGCGCGGCGATTGCCGATGTGCTGTTCGGCGATTACAACCCCGGCGGCCGACTGCCGGTGACGTTCTATCGAAGCGTCGACGATCTGCCGGCGTTCGACAACTACAGCATGGCGGGACGCACCTATCGCTTCTTCGACGGACCGCCGCTGTATCCGTTCGGCCACGGGCTGAGTTACACCACGTTCGCGTACGATTCGTTGCGTACCAGCACCGACTCCCTCGCCGCCGGTGACACCGTCGCGGTTCGAGTTAACATCACCAACACCGGGCACCGCGCCGGTGACGAAGTCGTGCAACTCTACGTGCAGCACCTGGGTTCAGCGGTTACGCGGCCGAGGCAGGACCTGCGGGGCTATCAGCGGGTCACGCTCAATCCTGGTGAGACCCGTACCGTTGTGTTTCCGCTGCCGACGGCGTCTCTCGCGTACTGGAATGTTGGCGCCCATGCGTGGAGCACGGAATCGGAGCCGGTACGCCTCGAGGTGGGAGCCTCATCGGCCGACATCCGGCTGGACCGTGTCATTCAGGTGCACGGCAGCCACTGACGGCCAGCTGCGCGTACCATCGTCGCAACCGAGGTCGAGTGGATGCGGCGTCCGGCGGAGTGTCCGTTGCCGCGCGCCGGTCGTCTCTCATGCCGAACGCAGGCATAGCCAGGAGGTGGCCTCGTGTCGTTCGCACTCTATACCATCGGGTTCGTCATCTTCATCGGTGGCGTGGCATGGGCTCTGGCCACGGCCGGCTTGAGTCACGTCTGGGTGGCCATCACCTGCGTGATTCTCCTCGGCCTCGGGATCCTGACTGGCGTGACTCGCACCCGATCCAAGGACCCGTCGAGCTGACCGGTTCACGCCGCCGCGTTATTGTCCGGCCGGCAGCCTGAAGATCGCCAGTTGCGGGTGAAGCGCCGGTGACAAGCGGTTGCCGCCGGGCGTGGCAAAGCGGATCGACACCGTCGAATCAGCGGCCGGCGTGTCCAGCCGCCAGAACGACATCGTCCCCGGGTTCATCACGAACGGGGACGTATCGGTGGTGACGGCGAACAGCTGCAGCGGCATGGCACGGGGGAAGCTCGTGCTCGGCCCCGACGTCGTGAACAACCTCGCCCACAGTTGCCGTACATTGCGTGAGCCGAACCGGTCAACGGCGGGAGCCGTCGCGCGCGGCAGGCCTGGGAAGCTGTCGGTGTACAGGGCCGTCCCGAAGTCGGCGAACAGCGACGGGAACGAGTGTCCCGCCGCCGCCGCGATGGCGGTGAGACCGTCCGAGGGCCCCTGCTCGAGCTGCTGGTAGAACCCGCTTCCGAATCGATCGCCGAGATACCGTACCAGTGCCCAGTCGCCACCACGCCAGGAAAAGCCGTCGTCCGAATCGCTGTGCAACGTGAGGCTCGCCGTATCCGGCAGGAGGGCGTACTGGTAGGAATCGTACAGGAATCCGTTGACGAATCCCTGCGACGAATCGGGGAATATTTGCGCCGGATCGGTTCGGCACGCCGGTGGCGGACACTTCTGCTCGTAGTAGTCTGAGCCGAGTTCTTCAGCGGCGATACTCATCCCCTCGTCCAGCCAGCTCGACAGCGGATTGCCGTTATTGATGACCACATGCTGCGAAAAGTTGATGAGGTGCTGCAGCTCGTGCAGGAACGTCGCCGGAATGTCGAGCCCCAGGCGGGCAACCGAATGCGAGCAGCTAACGGTTGCATTCGGGTCGGGGACAACCGAATAGAAAATCTCGCCCTGGTTGGAGTTGACACTCGAAGTGAAGTCCTCGGGATCGAAGAATCCCACCACATAACCCTGCGATGCGCAGGTCGACGCCGGCGTGTCGGCGTTCACGACCGGCGACATGAGCATGATCACGTGCCCGTTCTGGTCGACATCCGATGGCTGGCCGAACGCCCCGACATCGATCCCGTACAACGTCTGGTCGAAAAGCTGCCCGAACGCGGCAAGCTGGGTCGGCGTGAACCCGTTCGCCGGCGCGTTGACATCGATGTACAGCAGGACGTTGGTGCCAACGAACGTCAGCTGCGCGGTAATGGTGGTCCAGGTGCCGGCCGTGAGGTTGGACAGGACCCGGAACGCCTGGGTACTGCCCACGGTGGGCGGGGTTGCGAGCGCGGCACGCGGCGGCAACGCCGGCAGGATGGCGGCACCGCGTGCCCGCGCGAAGATCGCGTTCTCGAAGGCGAGCTGCCGTTCCCGCGGGCGTAATGCGGGCACCCCGCCGGCAAGGCCGGATGCCAGGCCCCCCGGCGATGACCGCAGCGCGGCGACACGCTGGGATGAGGCAAGCGCCGCGGCAAGATTCCCGGTGGCGAGGGTGTACGACACCGGCTGATTCGCGACCTGGTTGGTCGGGAACTGCGGAATGATCAGATAGCTCGCGCCGTTGCCGGCCAAGGTCACCGTCGTTCCACCGGCGCCGCAGTCGAGGAGCGCTCCCTGTGCGACGGCGAGTTGCAGGGTTGCGGTCGGGCTGCAGGGATTGGTGACGAAGGTGCTTGGACCGGTGGCCGTTGGGACGGTGTTGCTGCTGCATGCGCCGAGGCATGCCGCGAGCGCCGCAGCAACCAGGAGCTTCGATTCGTGGAATGGCATAGTCTCTTCTACGGATGACGGGTGACGGACGTTGCTGTTAATTAGGGTGTCGGCCGAGCCGGCTCCTCCCTGAGGAGCATCGCGATCAGCGCCGGCAGCCGCTCGGCGTTTCCGGTGTCCCAGCCGGTCAGGATCCTGCGAATGGTCCCATTGCGGTCGATGACCACCGTCTGCGGAATGCCGCCGACCTTATAGCGGCCGTCGTTGACGTTGGGCACGTATGGTGTGCCTGGCTGGTATGGCGGCGGTGCGTCGGCGATCGCCACTGGAAAATGGATGCCATGCTCGGTGACGAAATACTCTTCGTCGGCCGCGAACTCGGCGGCCGGGTCGAGATTCTGGCGAGCGCCCAGGTATCCGTAGAATTCCGTGGCAAACACGAACTGGACGCCTTGTTTGCCGAATTTCGCCGCCATCTGCGTCATGGCAGGGTAGCTGTTGCGGCACGGGATGCACCAATGGGCCGTGAACTCGATCACCGTCACGCGGCCCTTGGAATCGAACGTGCGCGTATCGGCCGGCGCATTGAGCCAATGATTCGCCTCCAGCGTCATGGCCGGCTTGCCGACCAGTTCGTAACGCTCGCGTTCCGACTCGAGGTAGGTGTCGGCGTCCTTGGCAGCGATTTCCGGATGATCCGTGGTCGCCTGCTGGAGAATCATGAACGTCGAGTCCACGTGGCCAAAATCGGCGTAAACCTCGGCAAGGTTGACATAGGCGCTGAGCAGCACGTACGGATTCACCGTTCCCGGCGTGCGATCGCCCGCGGACGACGCCGCCTTCAGCTTTCGCCCGAGTGCGATGATCGCCAGCGAATGTTGCCGGATGCGATCGTTCACATCGAGGTAGCGGTATTCGCCATTGAGGCGATTGTGCGCGTCGAGCTTCTGCATGACCGTCGCGTCGGGTAGCGCGTCGAGTTGCTGCATGTACGGCTCGGCGCGGGCGATCACCAGGGTATCCGGCTTCGTGAGCGCACCGATCATCGTGACCAGCGCATCGGCCCGGTCGGCGTCACGCAGCCCCGGTTCCCCCAGGCGCTTGTTGACCGCCGCCCTGGCGAGCGAATCCTCGCCGACCTCTGAATAGAGCGACGCCAGCGGCAGCAGCTGCGGTCCGGACGTCCGGTCGACGCTGAATTGCGCCGCGCAGGCCTTCGTTCTGGCGGTGCGCGTCGCAAGCAGTCCCTGCACGTCGGCCGGCTTCCCGCCAGGCTGGGCGGCGCTGTCGCGAGCTGCCCGGTACGCAACGTTGAACCAGTCGTTGGCGTCCTTGCTGCATCCCACCGGAGTTGCCGCTGGCGGGGCCACCTGCGCCATCATGATCACCGGCGCGGCGATCAATCCGGCCAGGAACACGGCTGCGCTTCGCATGCTGCCAATCTCCAGTCGCCGGAGCGACTCCTAGGGGGCGGTCGAGCTCCGCCCGCGACTCAGGAACTGCACGAATTCATCGCGATTGCGCGTCATGCCGAGGAACTGCGCCTTGACCGCGCCGAGCGTGTCAACGATCACATAGTACGGCAGCGCGACCGTGCCGAGCTTCTCCTGCTCCATACGCTGCTGGCGCTGATACAGTTCGCCCTGGCCATCGGTATACAGCCGGACCCGGACGAACCGGCCCAGTTCCCGCTTGACCTCATCGCGGGGAAACATGTTCGCTTCCATCCAGCGGCAGTTGGTGCAGGTATAGCCGGTGAAATCGACCATGACCTGCTTGTGCTCGACCCGCGCACGCGCAAGTCCCCCGTCATAGTCGTTGACGAGCCACGGCAGCTCTCCCCGCACCGACGTCATGCCCGAAGTCACGGCTCCTTCGGGCGGCGGCACGAATGACTCCAGCTCGCCGAGTCGCCGGCCGCCGAGTCCGCGAGCGACGTAGGCTGCTACGGTGAGCGGGACGAGGGCAGCCAGCATCCGCGCCGGAGTCAGCCGACTGCGTGGCTGGCCGGGGCGCCATCCGGCGACGCCCAGGAGGTACAGCGCAGCCGCCACGGCAATGCCCAGCCAGATCGCGAGCACTGCCGTCCGGGTGAAAATACCCCAGCGCAGCACGAGATCGGCATTGGAGAGGAACTTCATTGCGGTCGCGAGCTCGATGAACCCCATCATTACCTTCGCCGACTGCAGCCACGGCCCCGAACGCGGCAGCCTGGCCACCGCGCTTGGCATCAACGCCAGCAGGAAGAACGGCAACGCGAAGACGGCGGAGAACACCAGCAACCCGCATAGCGGCCAGATCCAGGTCCCTTGCGCGGCCATGACCAGCAGCGTGCCGACGAATGGCGCCGTGCAAGTGAACGACGTCAACGTGAACGTGAGTCCCATCGCCAGGATGCCGGCGGTTTCGCTGCCCCCGGTCCGTCGGGTGGCGGTGTCGAGCCGCGTCAGGAGGGACGCCGGCAGCGCAATCTGATAGGCGCCGAAGAGGTTGAACGCGAAGGCCAGAAAGATGCCGGTGACCAGCAGGTTGACCCACGGGTTGGCGGCGAACCGATTGATGCCACCGGCGCCGACCAGGACGGCAATCGCCATCCCCAACACGGTGAAGGTGGCCATGATGCCGCCGGCGTAGATCAGCGCGTTGCGCGCGGGCTTGCCGCGCGCCACCTCGCCGGTACGCGTGAAATACGACACCGTGATCGGGATCATCGGAAACACGCACGGCGTGAGCAGCGACAATGCGCCCATGACTGCCGCGAGCCAGAGGAACAGCGGCAGCGACTGCGTCGCACCACGGTCCGGCGAGGACGTGGCCGCGTGCAGCGGCGCCGCGGCGCTCGCGGCCGGGCGCTGCGCCGGCGGTGACGGTCCCGGTGGCCGCACCGGTGTCACGCTGAGCGCAGGCCCGGCGCTCGGTATCACGCGCAGCGACAGATGCAGCAACTCGCTGGTCGGTGGCAGGCAGTAGCGGTCGGTGCAGGTCTGGTATGCCGTCTTCAGGTCGAGTGTCTGCACACCCGATGCTCGCGCCGCGACCGGAACGATGAACGTGACCGAGTCCGCGTAGGTCTCGGTGACGATCTGAAAGTTGTTGTCGGGGGCGACGTCCGGCTCGCGCGCCGTGGGGATCGCCGCAAGTACGAACGCGCCGTCATTCGCGACGCTGACTACGGTGGGCACCGGGCCACCGGGTGGCTGTGTCATGGAATACAGGTGCCAGCCAGTGGGAATCTGCGCGTGGAGAAACGTCGCGAACGGCTTGCCCTGCAGCACCACCCTGGTGGCGCTGGTGAGCGACCAGGTGATCGGATGTTCCTGCGCCGCAGCCCGGCCGGCGGGCAGCACCAGCCCGGCGATCGCCACGCCGAGCGCGAGCGGCGTACTGGCGGTTGTCCTGCTAGCGTACCTCATCGTAGCGAACCATACCAACCGCCACCGATGGGAGCCAGTTCAACAGCGGTGTCGCCGGGCTCGGGCGCACACCGGCCCAACCGCTCGCCTGTACTCCCGCCGTCAGTCGCATGGACTCGGGCGCACACCGGCCCAACCGCTCGCCTGTACTACAGCGGCGTTCCATCACCGTGGGTGAGCGGGCGGCTCGCTCTGGTCCGGCGTGCGTCCCTCGCCCGTGCGACTGACGGGAGATTGGCGACTGCGGGGGCGGCGTCTCCGGCGAGAGGTGAGGGTCGCGTCGCAGGGAGGACCCGCGAGGGAGCGCGCCCGCCGCCGGCGTCTGACGCCGGCGGCGATTCGCGAGTCGCCCGCGCGGGTGCGCGGGCGCGAGCGTAATCGCGGGTGCGCGGAATCGGGTCCTCCCGAGACGCGACCCTCACGCGAACGACCGTCGCGGTTGGCTGTACGTACGGCTCGCTCTGGCCCGGAGCGAGATGCCGTCCCGCAGTCGTCGCCCTCGAGGCCTGTGTCCATGCTCGGACTGGCATAGGGCCCGCTATTCCATTCGCCAATGCCTCACCGCGGTGCTCCATGGGTCGGTTAACACGTCTCCAGATTGAACGTACTTGCTACTCAACGTGCCCGGCAGGGCCTGTGGCCCTCGCTTGATCGGAGCGGTTATGCGTCGCCATCACCTGTTCATGACTGGTATCCTCGGCCTCGGCGTCCTCAACACAGCGTGCGGCCAGGGAGTCGATCCACCGGCGCGCGTGGGTCGTGTGAGCGACATGCAGGGCACTGTCTCGCTCTACGGCGTGGGCGCCACTGACTGGACGCCGGCGTCGCTCAACTACCCGTTGACCAGCGGTGACGCGCTCTGGGCGGACAGCGACGCGCGAGCCGAAGTGCATCTTGGTTCGTCGGCGGTGCGGATCGCGCCGCTGACGTCGCTCGTCTTCGGCGAAGTCAGCGATACGGTCACCCAGGTGCGACTCGATGAAGGGTCCATCGATGTGAACGTGCGTGAGCTCAGCGCTGACGAAGTGTACGAGATCGACACGCCGACTGGCGCCATATCGCTGCTGGACCAGGGCCACTATCGCGTCGACGTGACGCCCGATGGTCGGCGGACGACGGTGACCGTGCGCGATGGCGGCGCGGAAATAAGCATTGGCGATCGCAGCTATCAGGTGGCCGCGGGGACGTCGGCGACGATCGTTGCCACCGACCGTCCGCCGATCACGAGCGCCGCCATCCAGCCGGACGATTGGGAACGCTGGGCGGACGGGCGGGATCAACTCGAGGACGCGTTGCCATCGGCACGTTACGTGTCGCGTGACATGGTGGGATACGACGATCTCGATGCGTACGGCACGTGGCAGACCGATGCCAACTACGGCCCGGTGTGGACCCCGCGCGATGTTCCTGCCGGCTGGGCGCCGTACCGCAATGGCCACTGGGAGTCAGTACAGCCATGGGGCTGGACCTGGATCGACGATGCGCCGTGGGGCTTTGCACCATTCCATTATGGACGCTGGGCCTCGGTGCGCGGCCGCTGGGCGTGGGTGCCCGGCTCAGAACGCCAGCGCCCGGTGTACGCGCCAGCGTTGGTAGCGTTTGTTGGTGGCCAGGGTTGGGGCGCATCGGCGTCGTTCGGTAGCGGCGGCGCCGTGGGCTGGGTGCCGCTCGCACCCGGCGAACCGTTCGTTCCGGCCTACCGCGCCAGTCCCACGTATGTCAATCGGATCAACATCAACCTGCAGGGCGTCCGGGTCGGCGTCGATCTCGGTCACCCCGATGTCAATCAGATACCGCTAGCCAACCGGAATGTGCCGGGCGCAATGACGGCGGTGCCGCGAGACGCGTTCCAAGGCTCTCGGCCCGTGGCGAGCGCTGCCGTACCAGTCCGGCCGACCGACATCGCGGGGGCCCGCCCGAGCGCAGCGCCCGTGGCTGCGGGACAGCCGATTGCAGCGCCACCGCGGGGCCAGATGCCGGACCAGGGTCGCGGCCGGGGCGTGGCCCCGCATCCACCCGGCCTTCCGGCGGGACAGGTGACCCCGGCGCCACCGCCGCAATGGCGGGCCCGTCCGCGCCCCGGCACGCAGCAGCCAGGCCGTGGCGAACCCCCGACGACGACGCAGCCGCCGCCGCAACCCGGTCAGCCGCCAAGGCCAAGCGGGCCGCCGGCAGCACAGCCAACACCTGCGCCAACGCCACCACCGCCACCGCAGGACCGCGGCCGCGGCCAACCGCCACCGCGCCCATCGGGACCGCCGGCGCAACAGCCAACGCAGGTCCCCCCGCCGCTACCGACGCCGCCGCCAGCGCAACCGCCGCCGCCCGCGCCGCTGCCACCAGCGCCGCCGCCGGCCCAGGGTCGCGGACGTGGGCGCCAGTCGCAACCACCACCGGCTCCAACGCCGGCGCAGGCGGCGCCAGTACCGGCGCCACCGCCACCGCCACCGATCCAACCACGTCCGGTGCCGCCACCGCCGGCTCAGCCGGCACCGCCCGATCAGGGTCGCGGTCGCGGCAGGCAATCAGCACCACCTGCCGCCCAGCCGACACCGGCGGGCCGCGGCAACCCGCCACCGTCGGCTGCCGCCGTGCCTGACAAGACGCAGCTGCAGCGGACGATGCAGCTGAAACAACTGAACGCGAAACAGCAAAAGGAGGACGCCGATCTTGCCGCACGGCACCAGGCGCAACTGAAGCAGTTGCCAGCGGGCGTCTCAGCCGCGCAATTGCAACAACAGCAGCAGAACGAGACGAAGGCACAGGACGTACGGCATCAGCAGGAGCGGGACCAACTGGACAAGCAGTTCAAGAAACCGAATTAGCGCATCCCGGGTCCCGTCACGGAGACGGTGCGGTCGGAGGCAGGTACTGGCAGGCGATCGAAGGTTCCCTCAGTCGCGGTGACGCGGGCGGCGGTGCAGTCGCCCGGTCGCCTCGCTGAGGCGGGCCACGTACGCCGCCGCGGATTCGTTTGCGATGCGCCGGGGAAGCGCGAACTGCGGGTCGTCCGGCTCCGTGGTGCGGCCGTGCGGGCCTTCGTCCACCATCAAGTCGCCGCCGTGCAATTCGACCGCCTGTTCGAACCGCTCGATCGCGTCGAGCAGGTCGCCCACCTCGTCACTCGTCTCGGTGCCGGTGAGGCGCACGCCGAGTACCTGCAGGCGCACTGCGCCCGCCGCCTTCGCGGCGTCCTGTTCTTCGGCCCGGTGGGGATTGACCAGCACGTCCAGCGGTTCGTCGCTGCAAAACCTCATGAAATTGCCCATCATGACACCGCTCCGGAAGAGATACTCCACAGGAGACGGGTCGGCGACGAGGTCGCGCACATGCCGACCGGCGATTGAATGAGAGACGCGAGACGAAAGAAGTGACCGGCCTCAGCTGCCACCGACATTCGAGGACTTCACCAGGAAGTTGTCGTCGACCTTGAACGCCGCGGCGTCAGGCAGTGCGATATCCGTGGTGTTCCAGGATTCGGTCGGACGAATCCAGGACAACCCGCTTCCCTTCAGCGTCACCTTCACCGGCATGGCGAAGCCGGGGACGACGTCGACCCACCGAAACGAAAGCGTCCCGGCGCTGATGCGGTATTCCAGCGTGGGGATGCGTGTGGTCGTGAGGTACTGCTCGAACACCTTGTCGAAGTTGACGCCGGACTGCTGGTTGATGTAGTCCTCCACCTGCCGGCCCGTGACGGTCTGGTGCCAGAAGGTCTGGTTGAGTCCACGCAGGACGCCGCGCCACTTCTCGTCGTTGTCGACCACCTGCCGCATCGTGTGCAGCATGCTGCCGCCCTTGTAATACATGTCGCCGGAACCGTCCCGGTTGACGCCATACGGCCCGATGATTGGTGCGTCGTTGCGGATCTGGCGCCGGCTCCCGATGATGTATCGCGCGCCGGCTTCCTTGCCATCCTGGCATTCGGAATAGATGCCCTCGGCGTAGTTGGCGAAGCCCTCGTGCACCCAGCTGTCGGCGATGTCCTTGGTGGTGATGTTGTTGCCGAACCATTCGTGCGCGCTTTCGTGCACGATGATGAAATCCCACTTGTATCCCTCGCCCATCCCCGAGAAATCGATCCAGCGTTCCTGGCCGCGCGCGCCGGCGTAGTAGCCGTTCCTGAAGTGGTTACCGTACGCCACCGCCGTCTGGTGTTCCATCCCCAGGTGGGGCGCCTCCACCAGCTTGTAGCCGTCGGCATACCACGGGTACGGGCCAAACCAGTGCTCGAAGCACCGCATCATGCTCTTCGCCTGCTGCCACTGCACCTTCGCGGTGTCCAGGTGATAGGCAAGCGGCCAGAAGTCCATGGTGAGCTTGCCCGCCTCCCCGTCGTAGACATCGCTGAAGTGCGCGTACGTTCCGGCGTTGACAGCCACGTCGTAGTTGTTGATCGGTGCGGTCACGAACCATTCGAAGGTCGTCGTGCCATCGGTGTTGTGCGTGGTCTTGCGCAACCGTCCGTTGGAGACGTCGACCATCGGATCGGGCATGGTGATCGCGATGCGCTGCGAATCGGGCTCGTCAGCCTGGGTGTCCTTGGTTGGCCACCAGATCGAGGCACCGGCGCCCTGGTTGGCCGTGGCAACCCACAGCCGGCCGAGCGAGTCGTGCTGCCAGATGAAACCGCCATCCCACGGCGGGCGGCGCGCCGCGATCGGGTGACCGTGGTAATACACGCTGACCGTGCGACGGGTACCCGTGCGCTGCGGGGACGGCAGCGCCACGAAGAACGCGTTGCCGTCACGGCGCCACGTCAATGGCTTGCCGCCCTGCAGCATGCTGTCGACTTCCATGGGAACCTGCAGGTCGATCTGCATCTCGTTCCCCGGCGCGAGCACCTGGTAGGTGATGCCGTTCCATCCGCGGATGCTGCTGTCGGCGGGATTCACCCGCACATGAAGATCGTAGAACGTGACATCCCACCAGGCGCGCGCGGGGCCGATGCTGCCGCGCAGCGTGTCGGCGTGGGTGAACGGGCGCGTGTCCTGTGCCGTGGCGCGGCTCGCGATGACCGTGACACATCCGATGATCCATGACAAACGGCGCATGCAGACCTCAGAACGGGGATGGGTGATGGCGACCTGTCGTGCGGAGAGTGAGGCGCACCATCAGGGCGGATCGGCGTGGTCCGGCCGCAACAGGGCGATGCGCACGGCGTCGAGCACCAGCCGGAGGTCGCCGAGCTTGCCAAGCAGCGGAACGCCGAGTTGCTCGATCGGACGATGCACGTCGGGATCCTGGTTCGCGCCGGTGAGGAACACGACCCGATGGCGCAACCTCGGCGCCCGCTCGGCGAGATGCCGGTAGAACTGCAACCCGGTCATGCCCGGCATCAGGACGTCACACACTACGGCGTCGGGCAATTCGTCGCCCCGCAGCATGCCGAGCGCCTCGAACGCCGATGACGCCTCGATGACCGTGTATCCGCCGCGTTCGAATGTCAACCGCACCACCCGGCGCACGGACGCGTCATCGTCAACCAGAAGGATTCGGGCCATGACAAGAAGATTATAGCTGGTGGCTCATGACCCACCAGCCACCAGTCCCTCCGCTATCTTTAGAAGCTATGACTGGAATCTCCTATCAGACCACGGCTGAAGACGTCGCTTCGAAATCACTGCAGGTCACCGTCGACGTGGACCGGCTGGAGGCCACCGAACGTCGCGCGGTCCGCGAGTATGCGCGCAAGGCGCGGCTGCCCGGGTTCCGGAAGGGGCACGCCCCCGAGCCGGTAGTGCGCCGCCGCTTCGAGACCGAAATCCGGCGGTCCGTCCTCGAGGACGCGCTCAGGGAGAGCTGGGACACGATCCTCAAGGAAACCGAGCTCAAGCCGACCGCCGACCCGCAGATCCGCAACGTGTCGTTCGAAACCGGCAAGCCGCTGACATTCGAGGTACTGATCGAGGTGCGGCCGCAGTTGGCGCTCGCGACAACTGGCGGGTTCGCGCTCAAGCGCAGCGTTCCGGCTGTGACCGACGAAATGGTGCAGGAGCAATTGCAGCAACTGCGCGAGCAACGCGGCACGTGGAGCCCGTTGTCCGGCGTGCGGCCGAAGCCGGGCAATCTCGTCTCCGTGACAGTGACGACGCTCGAAGAAGGCGTCGACCCCGCCGCCACTGCACCGCACGACCTCGTGCTCGGCCAGGGCCAGGCGATTCCGGAGCTGGAGGAGCGCATCATGGCACTCGAGCCAGGAGCAGCGGTGGAAGCCGAGGTGCGCTTCCCGGATGATCACGCCGAAGCGAGCCATCGCGGCCAGACCCGGCGGGTTCGCATCGCACTGCATGAGGTGAAGGAGCAGATCCTCCCCGACCTCGATGATGCCCTGGCGCGCGAACTGGGTGACTTCGATTCACTGACCACGCTGCGGGAACGGGTGCGCGCCGACCTCACCGCCGACGCCGCCCGGCAGGCCGACAACGAGGTCAAGGGCGAGCTGCTTCGGCGAATCGGCGAGGCCAACCACGTCCCGGCGCCGCCGTCCATGGTTCACCGCCTGCTGCATGCCTATGGCGAATCGTACCGGGTGGAACCAGCCCAGTTTGAAACGTTCGCCCAGTCGTTCCGGTCGGTTGCGGAGGCGCAGGTCAAACGCGAACTTATTCTCGATTCAGTGGCAGCGGCCCAGAACCTGCGTGCCACGGAGGCGGATATCGACCAGCGAGTGGCCAGTCTGGCCGGGGCTCGCGGGGTCGAGCCGGGCAAGCTGTATGCGTCCCTGCAGCAGAATCGCCGGCTGGGCGAGCTCGAGCATTCGATCACGGAGGAGAAGGTGTTCGCCTGGCTCCTCCAGCAATCCACCGTCACCGAGGATGCGGCGTGACCCACGCCTCCATCTATCCGCCGTACATTATCGAGCGCTCCAGCCGGGGCGAGCGGACGTACGACATCTTCTCGCGCCTGCTGATGGACCGCATCGTGTTCCTCGGCGCCGCGATCAATGACGATGTCGCGAACATCATCATCGCGCAGCTGCTGTTCCTTGAGGCGGACAACCCGGAGAAGGACATCTACGTGTACATCAACTCGCCGGGCGGCGTGGTGTCGAGCGGCATGGCGATCTACGACACGATGCAGCACTTGCGGGCGCCGATCAATACGATCTGCATGGGCATGGCGGCATCGATGGGGTCGTTCCTGCTGGCGGCAGGCACCAAGGGCAAGCGGGCCGCGTTGCCCCATTCGCGGATCATGATGCACCAGCCTTCGGGCGGCGCGCAGGGCACCGCGGCCGACATCGAGATCCAGGCGAAAGAGATCCTGTACCTGCGCGGCAAGATGCACGAGCTGTACGCGCGCCACACCGGGCAGGCCCTGTCGCAGATCGAGCACGACATGGAGCGCGACCGATTCATGAGCGCCGAAGAAGCGGTGGCATACGGGCTCGTCGACACGGTTTTTGCGCCCCGCAAAGCCGCGACGGCGGCGGTCTAGGGGAAATCGGCAATGTCCAACGACAAGCACCTGCGATGCAGCTTCTGCGGCAAGAGCAAGGACTCCGTCCGGAAGTTCATTTCCGGGCCGTCGGTGTATATCTGCAACGAGTGCATCACGCTCTGCAACGAAATCCTCGCCGAGGATGAGGAGCGCGAAGCGACCGAAGCCCAGCGCCCGGTTCCGTCGCCGCAGGAAATCAAGGATACGCTGGACCAGTACGTGATCGGACAGGAGCGCGCCAAGCGCTCGTTGTCGGTTGCGGTCTACAACCACTACAAGCGCATCAATTCCGGCCCGCGCGACAGCAGCGAGGTCGAGCTCGAGAAGTCGAACATCCTGATGCTCGGGCCGACCGGCACCGGCAAGACGCTGCTGGCCCAAACGCTGGCGCGGATCCTCGACGTGCCATTCACGATCGCCGACGCGACCACGCTGACCGAGGCCGGCTATGTGGGCGAGGATGTCGAGAACATCCTCGTCCGATTGCTGCAGGCCGGCGACTTCAACGTCAGTGAGTGCGAGCGCGGCATCGTCTACATCGACGAAATCGACAAGATCGCGCGCAAGTCGGAAAACCCGAGCATCACGCGCGACGTGTCGGGCGAAGGGGTGCAGCAGGCGCTGCTCAAGATCCTCGAAGGCACCGTCGCATCGGTGCCGCCGCAGGGCGGCCGCAAGCATCCGCAACAGGAATACATCCAGATCAATACCCGCGACATCCTGTTCATCTGCGGTGGCGCGTTCGACGGCCTCGAGAAGATCATCGAGGCCCGCCTGGGCCGCCAGCGGATCGGCTTTGCGGACCGCGGCGAGGAGCTCCCCCCGACCGGCGTGGTGTTCGACGAGCAGCACCCCTACAAGTCCGCCGAACCGGACGACCTGCTCCGTTTCGGCATGATTCCCGAACTGGTCGGCCGCCTGCCGGTGCTCGTCGCACTCGAATCGCTCGACGAAGACGCGCTGGTGCGCATCCTCGTCGAGCCGAAGAATGCGCTGACCAAGCAGTACCAGAAGCTGTTCGACCTCGAAGGGGTTGGACTCACCTTCGATCCCGAGGCGCTCCGCGCCGCGGCTCGCAAGGCGATCACCCGGCAGACGGGTGCCCGCGGCCTGCGCGCCATTCTCGAGCACATGATGACGGACATCATGTTCGAGTTGCCGACCCGAACCGATGTGCGCGAGGTGATCATCACACCCGAGTCGATCAACCAGGGATCGGCGCCGCTGATCGTGACCGAACGCGCCCGGCAGAAGAAGGAAGCATAGCGTTCGCCGCGCGAACGCCACGTCCCGGGCACCGCGAGGGACCCTGTGAATCCGCAGGCCCCATCCCCGCTCGCCGGCCTCCCGATCGAGTTCCTCGGCAGCTTTCCCGATCCGTCACATCGACTGATACCCGCGGCCGCGGAATTCGCCTTCATCGGCCGGTCCAACGTCGGCAAGTCTTCCTTGCTCAATGCCCTGGTCGGTCGCCGGTCGGTCGCCCGCGTGAGCGGAACCCCGGGAAAGACCCAGTTGCTCAACGTCTATCGGCTGCCGAGGCTCTATCTTATTGACTTGCCCGGGTACGGCTTCGCCAAGGCTGGCCAGACGGCACGCCGCGAGTACCGCGAACTGCTGCAGACGCTGCTGCGATCCCGTGATTCGCTGACCGGGGTCGTGTGGCTGCTGGATGTGAGGCATCCGCTGTCGGTGGACGATCAGGAGTTCCAGACACTGCTGTCCGAGTCGGGCCGCGCGGTGCTCGCGGTGCTGACCAAGGCGGACAAGCTGCCCCACGGCAGGCAGGCGGCGGCGCTCGCGGCGAGGTCGCGTGAGCTGGGTATTGGCCGGGAGCAGGTTCAGCTGGTCAGCGCAACCACGGGCCTGGGCATCGCAGAGCTGGGCGAATCGCTGCTCGCGGCGGCGACGGAGGCGGCATGAGGCGAGACAAGGTCAGCACCGACGGTCATGACTTTCGAATCGGCCGGCGGAGTCTGTACACCGTCCTGGTCGTCGCAGCTGCGACGATGCCAGCCGCCGTGCGTGCGCAGGCAGGCGCCGACACCTCCCGGACCGACAACCTCCCGACGGACAAGGGCCAGCTCAGCCTGTCCAACATTACGATCAACCTCACCAACACGAATCTCGAGGTCGTCTTCGTCCCGCTTGACGAACGGGTCCTGCGCCTGCTCACCAGGGACTCGTATCAATCGATGGAGCGGCTGATCCAGCAACACCAGCCGTCCATCGACTCCGCGGCGGCCGCCGCCGGGGTGACCTCACCCGGCTTGGCCTTCGTGAGTTTTCATGGGCTGGCACCCAATACGCGATTCGATCCGCAGCTGCTGACACTCACCTTTCACGGCCAGCAGTTCCGCCCTGCCGCGTGGGTGGCGCTGTCGTCGACCTTTTCCAACCAGCAGCTCGACGTCCGCGAACAGGTGCTGGCACTGTTCATCTTCCGTCGCGACATCCCGGTCAAGGAAGCGTTCACGCTCTCGTATCTCGCGGCGAACAACGACGACTGGGGAAACCGCCTGACGCGCTTCGATGAAGAGCGGGCACGGATACTTGGCGGTGCACGTGCCCGCCCGGACACGAGCCACCGCTGACCATGCCGTTGCGTCCCTTGCGTCGCATCGAGGTTCCACCCGCTGCGCGCCAGCTCCGCGACGAATGGCTCGCCGACGTCGACCAGCGGCTTCGCGCTGCAGGCGCCGACTGGAATGTCATCGCGCGCGATACCCTGTTCGAGCTGGCGTATCCCCTGCAGGGGAGCTGGACGGAGCGCCGGGCCGATCCATCCCTGCCACTGGCGAACCGTATCGCGCTCGACGCCTGCGATCCGCGCAACATCACGCTCGAGCCGGAGTATTACGCCGAGGTCGATGAGGCGCGTTTCGCGCGGGTCAAGCCGCTGCTGTGGTTGTGGTATTCGTTTGATCGCCTGCCGGCCGGCGGGCAGAACGTCGATCTTGGCGTGCATTTTCGCCGGATGCTGGCGCCGTTTGTCTTGGCGCGTGTCGGCAGCAACTTCAAGTGCTTCCAGCACGTGGAGTTTTCGTTCGGATATCAACTGGAAGTAGGGGACGACGTCGTGGTGCACCGGCACGTGCTGCTCGACGACCGCGGCGGCCTGGTGCTGGGCGATCGCGTCTCGATTTCGGATTACGCCAATATCTACTCGCACACGCACAGTATCATCGACCAGAAGGAAGTGACGGCGTTGCGCACGGTGCTGGAGGATGACGTGCGGATCACCTACCACGCGACGGTGCTGGCGGGCGTGCGCATTGGTCGGAACGGGATGGTGGGAGCCGGGGCGCTGGCAACGAAGGACGTGCGGCCGTATCACGTACATGTCGGCATTCCTGCCAAGTCGATTCGCGTCAAGCCAAATGCACCACCAGAAGTGTTTTCGACACATCGCGACCCGGACCGGCCGCGACCGTAGGGGCGCGGCGTGCTGCGCCCGAACCGGGTCCTCAGGGGTGCTTCATCACCAGCACCTTCTTGACCCAACCTTCCCCAGTCGCGCTCTGCACGTGTTCGAACCCGTTCTGCTCGTCGCCAAGATAGACGAGTTCATCGCCCTTCTTGACTGTGGTGGCGACCTTGGCGCTGTCCTTCGCCTCGGCGAGCATTTTCACGTTGTCGATCTTCGGCGTCAGGATATCACCCGCGGCGAACGTCGGACCGGGATTGGGCACGGCTGCAGGCGACGGATTCGTCGCCGGGTTGGCGGTGCCGCCACGGCCGGCGGTAGCGCTGCCTCTGCCGGCCGGACTCGGACCGGCCAGCGTGCCCCTGCCGGCAGTTGGCGCCAGGCACCCCACGGGCGCCTCGCCCGACGGCAGGACCCTTGCCTTGAATGCGACGCCAAAGTCGACGACTTGCGGCCCCGCCTGCCCGGGCAACGTCGCCTGCGCGAACCGGATCTTCGCCGCACCCGCGAGCACCGTTTCTGAAATATCTCCGACTCGGAGCGATCCCTGGCTCGGGTTGCCGCTGCGGGCACCCACTGTCGGGAGGGTGACGGTCACCTGGTTGGACGGAAACCGGTAGTCCCGCTGGTTTGCCGATGGGGCCGATTCGGTCTTGGCGGGAGCAGCCCCGCCACCTCTTGACGACGAAGTATCCGCCGCGCCGCCTCTCCCCGCCGGCGAGCCGCCGCCTCGCGCCGATGTGCCACCGCCACCTCGCGCCGATGTGCCACCGCCACCTCGCGCCGATGTGCCGCCGCCACCGTTCGCCGGTGGCGCTCCGCCGCGACTCCCGGTGGACGGGGCACCGGTGGCACCGGTGCCACCACGGCCCGACGGCGCGGCGCCGCCGCCCCGCCCAGTGAGCGCCGTCCCGCCGCCCCGCCCAGCGAGCGCCGTCCCTCCGGTCGCGGCTCCGGTCGCTCCGCCGGCGCCGGGACTGTTCTGGACGTTGAATGTCACTTGCCACGGCAGCACGCCCTTGGTGTCACAGACCACGATCTGGCGCCCAGTCGCGCCGGTCACGACGAATGCCGCCCCGGAATACCTCGCCAACTCCACCCGTTTGGTGCCGTCGCTGGAACTCCACGGCGACAGCACCGCGATGAAGCTCCCGTCGGCCACGTCCTGCTCGGCGGCCGCCTCCACGGCGCTGTTGACCTGCCGATTGACCTCCTGGGCCACGGCCTTCTTGCCCGCGTTGGCCGCATCCTGCGCGGCCTTCGTCAGGCGATCGATCACCGAGGCCTGGGCCGCCGCGCGACAATGCGGCGCCGCAAGGCTCACGGTGGCGGCGAATACGGTGATCGTCCAGTGGCGAACGTCCATGCCGATTTCCTGAGCCGCAAGGATGGATCGGGAACCTTAGGAGGCGTGCAGTGACCGAATAGATGGTACATGCAGACTCGACGCGCGCAAGTTCGATCGAGGAAGAACGGCGCGACGTATCAATCTGGAAGAGGCGGTGGCGGGATCCGCAGGATCTCCTCCAGCAGTCCAGCGTTGCCCGTGCCGAGCATCCGGACCGCATCCTCCAGCGCCCGCGCCGCGCGCGGCCACGTGCACTGCGCCGTGGCCGCTTCGGGTGAGAGCCAGAGCAGCGTGTCGTGCTCGTCGCTGAGGCGGATCACCGCATCAGCCGCAACGAACGCGACGAAGACCGGAACCAGCGCGATCTCGTCGTCGTGGTGCAGGTAGAACTGCTCGACCCGGCTCAGGTTGTACAACGCCAGGGGCTCGCAGCCGATTTCCTCGCGCAGCTCGCGCCGCGCCGCCGCGACCGGCGTCTCGCCGCCGTCGATCTTGCCGTGTACCGCCTCCCACGTCCCGCCGCGGACCTGATCGCGGGCGCGGCGCAGCAGCAGCGCCTCGAGCGTTTCACCCCGCCCGCGCAGGACGTAGACATCGACGAGCGCTGTGCGGATGGTGGTCATGAGAGATAGAGGTGAAAGGTGTCACCTTTCACCGCTCACCTCTCACCTCTCACCTTTGACCTCTTCCGCCCTGCTTCTGGCCAGCGTCGCTTCGAGCCGCGCCGACAGCGCGCGCGGCCGGAACGGCTTGGCGAGGAAATCGGTGGCACCGAGACGCAGGACTTTCACTTCGTTGTCCTCGTCGCCTCGTGCCGAGAGGATGATGACCGGGAGGTTCTGGGTGCGCGGGTGGGACCGGAGCCGTTGCAGGACGGTGTAACCATCAACGTTGGGCAGGTTGAGGTCGAGCAGCACGAGATCGGGATTATGGCGGTCCACCTGTTCCATGGCCTCGGCACCGTCGCGCGCCTCGCAGATCACGTAGCCTTCCTGTTGCAGCAGGTCCTTCATCACGCGGCGGAGTGAGTCCTCGTCCTCGACCAGCAGGATCGTCGCGCGCGATCCGGCGGCGGCGGGCTCGGTCGGCCCGTCCGACTCATCAACCAGCTCGATCCCCGCGAACAGCTCATCCTCGCTTTGCTCGGCGGTGGTCTCGACGTCGGTCGCCGGTTCCACCGGGGTGCTGTTACCGGTCGTGCCCGCGCGGCCCTTCGCCTTGTCCTTCGACTTCCCCTTCGCCTTGACGGCACCTTCCGGTGCCTGTGGTACGTCGGTGACGCGAAGCAGTTCGTCGACCGTGGTATGGCCCTCGAGCAGGTGCGCGAGCCCGCACTCAAACAGCGACCGCATGCCGGCCGCCCGCGCCGCCACCGCGATGACATCGGCGTTGCCGTTGTTGCCGACGAGTCGCTCGATTTCGGGGTTCATCACCAGGATTTCGACCACCGAGAACCGGCCGCGATACCCCGTCTGGGTGCATTGGCTGCAACCGATAGCCTTCCAGAGCGTAGCTCCTTCGGGCACCCACTTGCGCAACCGCTCGGGGAGCTCGCTCAGCGGCTGCTTCTCACGGCACACGGGACAGATGCGGCGCATCAGCCGCTGCGCAATGATGCCCCGCAACGCCGCGCCGATCTTGAACGCCTCGAGTCCCATGTCCACCAGACGCGTGACCGTATTCGGAGCGTCGTTCGTGTGCAACGTGGACAGCACGAGGTGGCCCGTGAGCGACGCCTGCACTGCCACCTGGGCGGTCTCGATGTCGCGGATCTCGCCCACCAGCACGATGTCCGGGTCCTGGCGCAGGATCGATCGCAGCGCCGCGGCAAAGGTGAGGCCGGTTTTCTCGTTGGTCTGCACTTGTACGACGTTCTTGCCAAGCCGGTACTCGACCGGATCCTCCACCGTGACGATGTTGACCCCTTCGCCTTCGATCATGCGAATACAGGAGTACAGCGTCGTCGTCTTGCCCGAACCGGTCGGTCCGGTGCAGAGGATGATCCCTTCCTTGCTGTTGAGCAGCTTCTTGATGATGGCTTGCTCGTCCTCGAACAGGCCGAGCGCCTCGAGCGACAGCATGGTCGACTGCGTGTTCAGGATACGGATGACGACCTTTTCGCCGTGCGTTGCGGGAAGCGTGGAGATGCGCAGGTCGACGGGATTGCCGTTCACCGCGACGCGCGCGCGGCCGTCCTGCGGCCGCAGGCGATCGGCGATGTCGAGCCCCGACATGATCTTGATGCGAGAGATCAGCGGCGTGCCGGCCTTGCGTGGGATCGTCATGGCGTGCCGCAGCACACCGTCGATGCGGTAGCGAATGACCACCACCGCCTCGCCGGATTCAATATGGATATCGCTTGCCCGGCTGGTGATGCCGTCGGCCAATAACACGTCGACCAGCTTGATGATCGGCCGGGAACTCGCCTCGGCCGCCGCGGCTTCGGCGTCGAGCTCGTCCTGCGCATCGGGGAGCTCGGTAACGTCGACATCCTCCATCCCACCGAGGATGTCCTTGACACTGCCGCCGCGTTGCGCGCTGCCGTACAGGATGTCGAGGCGTTCGCGAATCCGGGGCGGCGACGCGAGCAACATGCGCACTTCGCGTCCGGTGGCGAAGGCCAGCGCCTGCTCCGCACCAATGTCGAAAGGATTGCTGGTGGCCACCTCGAGCACCGCGTCGGTGACGGTGAGTGGCACCACGGCGTGCCGGCGTGCCAGCTGCTCCGGCAATGCGTCGCGGCCGCTTTCGCCAGCGAGCTCGAGATTCGCGATCGGCAGCTTGCACCGGGCGGAAACTGCATCGAGGACCTCGGCCTGGGTCAGGAGCCGCGCATCGATGATCCGTTCCCACAGTGACGTCTTCGACTCAGTGTCGTCCTTGAGCCGAGCCAGCTTGGCTTCTGGAATGAGCGGACCGAGGACGGCCGCCAACCATTCGTCTTGATAATTCGGCACAGGTGCCACTTTCGGCCATCGGACGAGGGAGATTCCAAGCCCTGTTGCAATCTAGATGCCGATCGGCCGGGGCGCCGGGAGACGCGGCCCGGGCCGTGCCATTGCCCGTCGCCGCGGGAGTCGTCACATCGTTGCCCACCAATCCGGATGGACGTCGATAGCCAGTGCCAGGCGTCCGGTCCGCAGCGCCATGCCGGCCTCAACCCGCAACAGCGGTCCCCACAGATCGAGCCGCAGTCCGGCGACCGGCTCGATCCTACCGGTTGCCCGCCAAGGCAGGTCCGCCTGATCGCCGCCAGCGATCCCGGCGGCGAGGAATGGTGCCACCGTGCTGGGCAACCGGACATAGCGCGCGTAGGGAACTGGTGGCGTCGGCACCCTGAGCGGAAGCGCCCAGGCCAACTCGCCACGGAGCATCCGACGGCCGCCAAGTGCCCGGAACGGCACGCCGAGCAGCGTGCCACGGCCCCCGAGGACGAAGTCGCGATATCCCGGCAGGTCGGCGGTGCCGAGGCCGACATCGCCGGTGACCTGCAATTCGCCCGATGGGAGCGCGATCCGACCTCGGACGCTCGAGTGCATCCGGCCCCATTGGCTGACACCAGTGCCGCCTTCGACGTCGACCGACCAGCCCGCTCCGGCCGGATCGCCCCGTGCCAGCGTGGCCCGTACCACGGTCGACGCGCCAACGCCCAGCGCCGGGTTGGCCGCGGCAGATCCAGTCAGCGGATTGAATGCCGTCGCGACGGACCAGGACCACTCTTCGCCCGCTTCGACCGCGGCGCGACTGCCCCCGACCGTGGCGTGCAACGCTGCGGTGACCCGCTCGATCAGCGTGTAGTCGCCATAGTCCTGGCCCGAAACCGCCGTGCCGAGCGAGTTGGCGATGCCGCTGATGACCGGTATGTCCGCCACGTCGCGCATGGCGCGTTCACCGGTGATCGACCAGCGCGAATGTCCGGCTGGTCCAGACAGCGCAATCGTCCCGACAACGCGGTGATCGCTGAAACCGAGCCCCACATGCCCGCTCGTCACGAGGAGATCGCCCACAGCGAGCCGTCCGCCCAATCCCAGCGTCACACCCTCGACGCGGTTGACCCGGACAAAGTCGCTGATGCCGGTTGCGAGAAACCGCAAGCGAGGCAATCCATCAAGCAGGCGAGCTCCAAGCGCCTGGGATGCATCACGCTCCGCAGCCGCGAGGTCGGCATTGCTGGCGGGTACCGCGTGCAGGTCACCCGCCATCGGCGCGTCCCAGCTTCCGCCCGGTTGCGGGGCGCGGGGCCCGTCGATGAAGGGGCCATCAAAACGGCTCGTGGGTTGGCGCGCGCCGAGACGGTAGTCGTCGATGGTCCATTCGGCGCGGATCACGGTGCGGATCGGAAAATCGAGCAGCGGCAAGCCGCGCCGGATGACGATGGATTGCCGCCACGGCAACCATCGCGCGTTCTGCTGCAGCGAGTTGTCGAGTGCGACGGTGATCTCCTCCACCGTAGGATCGCGATAGGAAGCGGGTGTGAAGGTGAACCGGAAGCGCACCAGCGCGGCGCGATCCAGGTCCAGGTACAAGGTCCCGATGGTCCCGGCCGAATCCGGGTCCCTTGGCCGGACCTGGATCGACACGACCCGGATGCGGCCCTTCGGCGTGCTCAGCGTCAACGTGTCGCCCAGCGCGAACTGGTACGCGGTCAGGCCGGCATCCGACAGCGGGTGCGGTACGTCGCGGACTTCCTCGCCCTGTCCCAATCGGATGGTCGGACCGAAGTCGTTGGCGACGATGCCGAGGTGGTCGCGATGATAGTCGATGCGATTGGGAAGGAACGACGTGTCCCGCCACGCCAGGATGATCTGCTTGCTCCGATTCGGGGACTCCCCGTACACTTCGACCTGCAACTCGTCTGCCCTGATGACCCGTTCCACCGGACCGTCCCCGTGATCCACGACCGAGATGTATCGCAGCATCCCGTGAGCCTGTGCCTCCCAACCGGCCAGCACGGTGTCCGCATCGCGGGCGGCGCGGTGCGCGACCGCGCGCCGGATCAGGTCGATCTCGGTGCCCGACCGCCACACCTGGGCGCCGGCGCGGCCCGCGACGACCAGCAGCAGAAGGGTCCAGGGCACGGCGCGGGACATATCGGGAAGATAGGGGCCACGCTCATGCTGGGGCTCGGGGCGGCATGCCACAGCAGCCGCGCCGATCTATCCGCCACGCCGGCCTCAGCCACCATCGCGCCGGCATCGGCAACGACGCTCGACAAGGTGTGGCTGCTCGAAGCGTCCGGCGCGCCGGTACCGGATACGTCCGTCACGTTCGCCGCAACGACCGGGCGCACGATTGTGTTGCGCCACGCGCCTCCCGACGACGCGATCTTCCTGATCCTGGATTTCCCCGCCGCGACCGACACGATGCACGCCCGTGATAGCGTCCACGTCCGTGTGCACCCGGTCGCGGGCACGTATGCGTTTGAACTCGTCACCACGGACAAGCTGCCCGGCAACTCCAGCGCGACCTTTTCGTATGCGGTCCATTTCCGGGCACCCGCCGGGGCCAGCGTGAAGTATCCGTCGGCGGGAAAGTTCGAGCAGGCACTCGCGCCGGCAGAACTCGGTGCAGCCAACAAGGTGCAATTCATCGGCGGCGTGCGCCCGGCGGCCGACGTCGTGCGCTTCCCGGTGGCGGCAGCCGGTAGCTACGCGCTGGTCGCGGCTCGATGAAGCAACTTCTCACCCGCTGCCGTGCGGCGGTGCAGGACGGCTATTCGCGCGTTCCGTTGACACGTGAAGTGGTGCTCGACGGCGACACGCCGGTGTCGGCGTTCGCGAAGCTGCATCGCGGTCGGTACGGCTTTCTGCTGGAGTCGCTCGAAGGCGGCGAACGCTGGGCGCGCTACTCGTTCCTGGCGACGGAGCCGCTTGCGGTCTACCAGTATCGCGGGAAGCGGGTCGAGCGACTGCTGGACGACGACACGTGGGCGCTGGAGGCAGCGGACGCGGCTCCGCTCGATCATCTTGGCGCGCTGCTGCGGCAGGATCGGTCGCTGGAGATCGCCGGGTTGCCACGGTTCACCGGCGGCGCGGTCGGCTTCTGGGGCTACGACGTGGTCCGGACGCTGGAGGAACTCCCGGACGCACCGCGAGACGACCGCGGTCTTCCGGACGCGGTCGTCATGCTGGTGAACACGCTCCTGGTGCTCGACAATCTGTTTCACCGCGCCATCGTGATCGCGAACGTGGCGGTGGCGCCGGGATTGGACGACGTGGAGCTGGAACGGCGCATCGCCGCCGCCGAGGCGCACTGCGACGACTGGCTGGGCCGACTCGCAGTACCGAACGACCTCGCCCCGCTGGCAATGCCGCCGACGCGCCCGCTCGCCGCCGCGACATCGGTATATCCCGATGACGCATTCCGCCGCGACGTCCGTCGCTGCCAGGAGTACCTCGCCGCGGGCGACGCCTTCCAGATCGTGCTCTCCCGGCGCCTCGACGTGGCGCCTGCTCCCGATCCGTTTCTGAGCTACCGTTGGCTGCGTGCACTCAACCCCGCACCCTACTGCTACTTTCTCCGGCTGGGCGACATGACCATCGCCGGGGCGTCACCGGAAGTGCTGATTCGCGTTGAACGGGATGAGGTCACCGTGCGTCCGATCGCCGGCACCCGCCCTCGCGGCGTGACCCCCGAGCTCGATCTTGCACTTGAAGCCGAGATGCGCGCCGATCCCAAGGAGCGCGCCGAGCATCTCATGCTGCTTGACCTCGGACGCAACGACGTCGGGCGGGTCGCGCAGTACGGGTCGGTACGGATCGTCGAGCAGATGGTGGTGGAGCGATACTCGCATGTCATGCACCTGGTGAGCGAGGTGCGCGGCACGCTGCGCCCCGGTGTCGACGCGCTCGATGCCCTGGCGGCGGCATTCCCGGCCGGCACGGTGAGTGGTGCGCCGAAAGTCCGTGCCATGGAAATCATCGACGGGCTTGAAGTCACGCGCCGCGGGCCGTATGCCGGCGCGGTGGGCTACGTCGGCTTCGGTGCGCGCAGCCTCGACACCGCCATCGCCATCCGGACCGTCGTGTTCCACGGCGACACCGCCTATGTCCAGGCGGGGGCCGGGATCGTGACCGATTCGGTTCCGGAGACCGAGTTCAACGAAACGATCGCGAAGGCCGGGGCGATGCTTGCGGCGCTGGGATTGGCAGGAACAGCAGGAGAGACGAGAGACGTGAGACGTGAGACGAGAGACGAGAACAACCCGCACGTGTGATGACAGCCCTACGGCTGTCCCTTCTCTCGTCTCACGTCTCACGTCTCACGTCTCACGTCTCTCGTCTCTCGTCTCTCCTGCTGTCAAATCGATACTCGCACCCCGCCTCCGCCAGCAGTTTCAGTACCAATCGCACCGGCAACCCCATCACGCCAAAGAAGTCCCCGTCCACTCGCTCGACCAGCGCCGCGCCCCAGCCCTGGATGCCGTAGGCGCCCGCCTTGTCGTGCGGCTCACCGGTGGCGATGTAGTCGCGCAGGAAATCATCCGTGCAGGACCGGAAGGTGACGTATGTCTCGTCGATGGCGTGACGTTCCGCGCCATGTGCGACGAGGCAGACGGCGGTGATGACGGTATGGGTGCGCCCCTGCAGCGCCCGGAGCATGCGGAGCGCGTCGGCGTCATCGGTGGGCTTCTCGAGGATGCGATCGTCGAGCACGACAATGGTGTCGGCCCCGAGGACATAGTGGCCGGGCACTGCCCGCGCCTTGTCGCGGGCCAGGCGGCGGGCGTAGGCCGCGGGGGCCTCAGCGGGCAACGCGGCCTCCGGCACGTTTGCCGGATGGACCAGCACCGGAATCCGCAACATTTCAAGCAGTTGCTTCCGGCGCGGCGATGCGGAAGCGAGGACGAGAGTCGGGATGGTCAAGCCGGGTGCTCCAGCATCAGGGTGACCGGGCCGTCGTTGATCAGGGAGACCTGCATGTCGGCGCCGAACTCACCGCTCGCCACCGTGAGCCCAGCACCCGCGAGGGACGCCAGAAACGCTTCGTAGAGCGGGATCGCGATCTCCGGTCGCGCGGCATCGATGAACGACGGCCGCCGTCCCTTCGTCGCACCGCCGTACAGCGTGAATTGCGATACCACCAGGACCGCCCCGCCAACGGCGGCGAGATCACGGTTCATCTTCCCGTCGTCGTCGTTGAACACCCGCAGGCCGGCGACCTTGTCCGTCATCCACCGCACGGCGTCGATGGTGTCGCCGTGGCTAAAACCGACCAGCAGCAGGAAGCCGCCACCTATCGCGCCAACGACGCGCCCGCCGATAGTGACACTCGCCTGCGACACGCGCTGGAGCAATACCCGCATGCTGGAAAGTAAGAACAAGGCGGTGAGAGGTAAGAGGTTCACCTTTCACCTCTCACTTCTCACGTCTTAGCTTCGTCCATGTTCAAGAGTCATGTCGAAGCCCTCCGCCGCTATGCCCGCTTCACCGAACTGTACCGGCAGCGGGACCGCGCGGCGCAGCGCGCCATCAAGCCGCTCCATCCCGATCCGGCGTCGTGGCCGTCCGATCGGATCACGGTGGCGTGGCTGGGTCATTCGACCGTCCTGATGCGGCTGTTCGACACCTGGGTCATCACCGATCCAGTCCTCGGCCGGCGCGTCGGCATCTCGCTGGGGATGGTACAGGTCGGTGTTCGCCGGCTCACGCCGCCCGCGCTCCGGGTCAAGGAACTTCCGCCGATCGACCTGGTGCTGCTGAGTCATGCGCACTTCGATCACCTTGACATCCCGACATTGCGCCGGTTGCCGCGGTCGTCGGTCGTCGTGACGGCACCATATCTGGGCGACCTCCTTACCCGATTCCGTGACGTCCGCGAACTGGCCTGGGGTGAGACGACTCGCGTAGGCGAGATCGATATCGAGGCCACGCCGGCGAAGCACTGGGGCGCACGGATGCTTCGGGACCGGCACCGCGGGTGGGGTGGGTTCTTGCTGACGGTTCGCGGACGCCGCATTCTGTTTGCCGGCGACACTGCGCGCACCGACGCACTCCGGCCGCTCGCCGCGGGCGGAGCGGTCGACCTCGCCATCATGCCCATTGGCGCGTACAATCCATGGATCGCGAATCATTGCTCGCCCGAAGAGGCGTGGGGCATGGCCGAGCAGCTGGGCACCGGTGCGTTCATGCCGGTGCATCACTCGACCTTCCGGCTGAGCCGCGAGCCGATGGCCGAGCCGCTGGCCCGCCTGCACGCCGCTGCCGGGCCGGATGCGAGTCGGATCGTGGCCGCAACGCTCGGCGAAACCTGGACGATGCGCTGACAGAACGGGCTTCTCGTTTTCTTCCCGACGACTCACAATCACGGACTCGGTCAAGGACCTGCCATCGAAAAGGACTCTCGCCGGGTACATCAAGGAAGCCATGCGTGAACTGTTGACGTTCCGTTGATGTGGGGCAGCGAGGTTCGCACGGTCTTCTTCCCGAGGATTTCGTGCGACACTTCCTGCTCTGCCTCCTCGTGTGTACCGCCTCAAGTGCCCTGAACGCTCAATGGCGCATCGCGTTGCTGTCCGGTAGCGCGACGTCGCACGGTGATGCGCGCGACGACGTCGACCCCGCGCATCCGGAGTTCCACGCCGATCATCCCGCCACCCTGACGGTCGCCGTCGCCCGTGAAACCGGGCGATGGCGGGTCGGCGTGGAGGGCCATCACAGCACTGCCGACCTGAGTGAGGTGAGTGCCTCGGCGGCAGTCACCACATTCGGTGCCTTCGACGCGTGGGGAGCCGGCTTCGAGGTTGGGGTCCGGATCGCGGGTCAGTCGTCGACACCGACGCTCCGTGCCGGCGTGGGACTGGGCGGCGACCGGTGGAGCTTCGCAGGAGCGCCGGCGCGGTGGCGTGCCGCCGCACACGGCGCGCTTGAAGCGGACTTCCCGATCGGCCGACGCTGGAGCGCCGTGGTGCGCGGGGAAGTCACGGCGGGCCCTTCCGTTTTCACGACTGAGGAATTGCCCGAAGGCTTCAGGCAGCGAGCGATGTGGCGGACCGGGTTCGCGCTCGGGATCGCGCGGCAGCTCTAGTTGTTCCTTGGCGCCACGGTCAGCCTCTGATGGGCGAAGCGGCTGCGAGGGTGCCGGGCGGGGAGGCTGCGGTCCTACTCTACCGTCACGCTCTTCGCCAGGTTGCGCGGCTGGTCGACATTGCAACCCCGCTTGACCGCGACGTAATACGACAATAGCTGCAGTGGCACAACGGTCAGGACCGGCGTCAGCAGGTCGAGCGTCTCGGGGACAATGAACGTTGCCTCGGCCAGCCGCGAGATCTCCTCGTCATCCTTGTTCACGATCGCAATCACCCGGCCGCCCCGGGCCCGCACTTCCTGGATGTTCGACACGATCTTGCTGTGCACCGCGTCGCGGGGGGCGACGACCACGACCGGCATGTTTTCATCGATCAGCGCGATCGGCCCGTGCTTCATTTCGGCAGCCGGATAGCCTTCGGCGTGGATGTAGGAGATCTCCTTGAGCTTGAGCGCACCTTCGAGCGCCACGGGGAAGTTCACGCCGCGCCCGAGATAGAGTGCGTTGGTCACGTCATCGAACCGCGAGGCCAATGCCTCCACTTCATCGGCGCGGTCGAGAATCTGTTGGACCTGCGCCGGGAGCTGATGCAGCGCCTCGACGTACCGGCGGCCCTCGAGCAGTGACATGGTACGCAACCGGCCAAAACGCAGGGTCACCATCGCCAGTGCCACCACCTGGGCGGTGAACGCCTTGGTGCTTGCCACACCGATCTCCGGGCCGCAGCGCAGGTAGAGCCCGCCGTGCACTTCACGCGCAATGCTCGAGCCGACGACGTTCACCAGGCCGAGCGCTCGCGCGCCGCGATGCTTCGCCTCCATCAGCGCGGCGAGCGTGTCGGCGGTTTCGCCGGACTGCGAAATCGCGATGACCAGCGTCTCCGCGTCAACGATCGGATTGCGGTAGCGGAATTCCGACGCGTATTCCACGTCGGTCGGAATCCGCGCCAGTTCTTCCAGCATCTGCTTGCCGATCAGCCCGGCGTGCCACGATGTCCCGCACCCCGTGATGATGATCCGCTTGACCTTCTTCGCGTCGGTATCGGAGAGTTTGAGTCCGTAAACGCGCACGCTGCCGGTCTCCTCGAGCAGGTGCCCGCGCATCGTGTTCTCGATGCTGTCGGGTTGCTCGAAGATTTCCTTGAGCATGAAGTGATCGAAACCGCCCCGTTCAATCGTGGCGAGGTCCCACTCGATCTGGTTGATCGGCTTGTCGATCTGGCGCGCGGTGAGGTTGCGGACCCGGAATTCGTTGGCGGTGAGCACCGCCAATTCGCCGTTGTCGAGGTAGACCACGGAGCGGGTGTGCTCCATCAGCGCCGCCTGGTCCGAGGCGACCAGGTTCTCCCCTTCCCCAATGCCGAGCACGATCGGCGAGCCGTTGCGCGCAGCCACGAGCATGCCGGGCTCGTCGGCCGAGATCACCACAATGCCATACGCCCCGTCAACGTCACGCAACGCGGCCGCGACCGCCTCTTCGAGATTTCCCTCGTACAGCTCGCCGATCAGGTGCGCCAGCACCTCCGTGTCGGTCTCGGAGTGAAAGATGTGTCCCCGGGCGAGCAGCGCCTTCTTGATGCTGTTGGAGTTCTCGATGATGCCGTTGTGGATCAACGCGATCCGCCCGGATTGATCGGTATGCGGATGTGCGTTCGCCGTGGTCGGCGCACCGTGCGTGGCCCAGCGGGTGTGGCCGATGCCGGTCGTGCCCACCGGCTCGCACCCCTCGAGTTCGCCGGCAAGCACGCTGAGCTTGCCCGCTGCCTTGTGGATCTCGATGCCGCCGTTGTTCAGCACGGCGATGCCGGCGGAGTCGTAGCCGCGATACTCCATCCGGCGGAGCCCTTCCATCAGGATCCGGGTGGCCTGCCTGGGGCCGACATATCCGACGATTCCACACATGTACCGGTACTCCTCGGTGATGTCGCCCTGAGCGTAGCGAAGGGCGTTCGCTCCTTCGCTGCGCTCAGGATGACACTAACCACTCGCTACGCTCGGGGCGACGCTGTCCTACTTGCCGGCTTCCCGCGCCCTCGCAATCAGCGCTTCCGCTTCCACCAGCGTGGGTGCTTCCGCAATCAACCGAACAATCGGCTCGGTGCCGGACGGCCGCACGTGCAGCCAGCGGTCGGGCCACCCCAGTCGCAATCCGTCGTGAACATCTCGCTCCGCGTCCGGGAACATGCTGTCGAGCCGCCGGTATTGTGCCTTGAGATCGCCGCCACGGGGCGCCTTGGCCTTCATGATGACGTATCCGGGTGATGCCCCAACCACCTCGGACAGTCGCCTGCCGGTGACGGCCAGGTATTGCAAGATGAGGGCCGCCCCCAGGGGCGCATCCCGCCCGACGTGCAACGCCGGCAGGATGACCCCGCCGTTCCCCTCGCCGCCAATGATGGCCTTTTCTGCCACGATGGCGCGGGCGACGTTGGCTTCGCCCACCGGCGCGCGGACCAACCGGCCACCGCAGTCCCGGACCGCATCGGCAACAACCAGCGAGGTCGACAGGTTCGCGACCACCATCGGTTGCGGATCCGTTTTGGCGCGCGCGAGCACTGCGCGCACCGCGATGGCCAGCGTATAGTCCTCACCGATCGGGTGACCGGTCTCATCGACCAGAGCGAGACGGTCGACGTCCGGATCGACCGCCATTCCGATATCGGCGCCGCTCTGCTGCACCAGCTCACCCAGTGCGCCGAGATTTTCCGGGATTGGTTCCGGCTCCCGGGGGAAGCGCCCATCGGGCTCGAGGTTGATGCCGCTGACGCGAACGCCCAACCGGTCGAAGAGCGCCAGCATGGCGGGACCGCCGGCGCCGCGCACGCAATCGAGCGCGACGTGAAACTCGCGCGCGCGTATCGCGTCGGCGTCGACTTCCGGCAGCGCGAGGATGGCGTCGAGATGGCGCGCAATGGCCGCCTCGTCGCGCGACGTCGTTCCGATGCCGTCCCAGGCGGCGCGAGGAGGACCGGCGTCAGCCATCCGGCGCACCGCTGCGCCAGCGCCCGCATCGAGAAAGATCCCATCCGGCCCCACGAACTTGAGCGCGTTCCATTCGACGGGGTTATGGCTGGCCGTGATGATCAAGCCGGCACCGGCGCGGTGGTGCTCGACCGCCATCTGCACGGTGGGCGTCGGGACCACGCCCACGTCGATGACGTGGACACCGACCGACTGGAAGCCAGCCGTCGCGGCATGCGCGAACATCGCGCCGGACGTCCGCGCATCCCGGCCGAGCACCACGTGGGTGCCGCCGTGGCCACGCACCCAGGAACCGAGCGCCGCAGCATGGCGGGCGACGAGTTCCGGAGTAAGGTCCTTCCCGACAATACCGCGCATGCCGGAGACGGAGATCATCAGGGTGTCGGACATTGGACTCCGTCAGCCATGAGCCATGCGGCGATGCCTTGGGCGCGGCCGGGCCTGGCCGAGCTCAACGGGGGGGCTCATGGCTCATGGCGGCTGTGTTCATACCCGGCTCGGCAACGCGTTGGGATCGGGAAATGTCGAGCGAAACGCCGCCACTACCGCGGGGTCAAACTGGTTTCCCGCACACCGCTGCAATTCGCCGATCGCGACCTCGGCCACCAGCTGGGCCCGATAGGCGCGATTGGTCGTCATCGCGTCGAAGGCATCGACAACGGAGACTATGCGCGCGGTCATCGGAATCTGGTTCGCAAGCAGTCCATCGGGGAAGCCGGTGCCGTCAAGCCGTTCGTGGTGCCAACGCACGATGTGCAGGACCTCGGGATTATCGGCGCGCAACAGGCTCAGCATCGCCTCGCCTTCCAGTGTGTGCCGGCGAATCTCGGCAAACTCCTCGTCGTCGAGCGGACCGGGCTTGTGGAGGACGGCATCGCGAGTGCCGATCTTGCCGATGTCGTGCAACTCGCCCCCAAGGCGCAGTTGCTCCAGCAACGCCGGCGCCAGTCCCATCACCCGCCCGGTGGCGACGGCGTACTCCGCGACACGGTGCGAATGACCGCGCGTGTACGAATCCTTCGCCTCGAGCATCGTCACCGCCATCTGGACCTGGGCCAGGAACATCCCCTGGTTCTTGCGCGACAGTTCGTGCACCTGCCGCTCGAGATCCCGGTTATAGCTATCACGCAACTCCCGCATCTCGATCGCCAGCCGGCGCTCTGCCAGCGCCTTGTCGATCCGGGCACGAACCTCCTGCACCTGCACCGGTTTGGACAGGTAATCGCGCGCGCCGATCTTGAGGCACTCCACCGCCGTGGCAACATCACCGTCGCCGGTGAGCATCACCATGGCCGTGTCGGGGTAGCGGATCCGTACCTCGCGCAGCAACTCGAGTCCATCGCGGCCCGGCATGTGGAGGTCACTGATCACCAGCGGAACCTCGCCGTCGCGGTCGAGCAGTGCCAACGCCGCGTCCGTGCCGTCCGCCTCCGCGACCCGGTATCCCTGCGCGGTGAGCAACCGGACCAGGAGTTCGCGGACGAGCGAATCGTCGTCGACCACCAGCACGGCTGTCGCCGCGGTTTCAGGAGGGGCTGCGGGGGGCGCATCCATGGACGAAAACTAAGCCGGGGCGAAAGCACCGGGCAGTGATCCGCACTAGATTCGTCCGGGTCCGAGGCTGCGGAGGCTCGATGATCGACGTGCATCTGGGCGACAATATCGAGGTTCTGCGCGGCTTTGCCGACGGCTCGTTCGATCTCATCTATATCGACCCACCGTTCAACACCGGGCGCACGCGCCGACAGACGCAGCTGGTGACCACGCGCGACCCGGACGGCAACCGGACCGGCTTCCAGGGCCAGCGCTATCGCACCGAGCCGGTCGCAACGCACAGCTACGCCGACTCGTTCGACGACTACCTCGGCTTCCTCGAGCCGCGACTGCATGAAGCGAAGCGGCTGCTGACGCCTCAGGGCAGCCTGTTCGTGCATCTCGACTATCGCGAGGTGCACTACGTCAAGGTGCTCCTGGACGGGATCTTCGGCCGGGAGTGCTTCCAGAACGAGATCATCTGGGCCTACGATTACGGCGCTCGCACCACCCGGCGCTGGCCGGCCAAGCATGACAACATCCTGTGGTACTCGCAGGATCCGACCGACTACGTCTTCCGGCACGATGAGGCCGACCGCATCCCGTACATGGCGCCGGGCCTGGTCGGCGCCGAGAAGGCGGCGCGCGGCAAGACACCGACGGATACCTGGTGGCACACCATCGTGAGTCCGACCGGCAAGGAAAAAACCGGTTATCCGACCCAGAAGCCGGTCGGCTTGCTCGAACGCATTGTGAAAGTCCACTCCGCGCCCGGGATGCGGCTGTGTGATTTCTTCGCGGGCAGTGGCTCGTTTGGCGAGGCCGCCGACCGGCACGGCCGCGACGTAGTCCTGATCGACAGCAATCCCGAGGCAGTCGACATCATGCGGCGCCGCTTCGCCGACCGCGAAGGGCGGGTGGCGTAATGACTCGTGCTTCCGAAGCCGACCGCAGCCATCACCTCGCCACACTCGCGGTGCACGCTGGCCAGCGCCCCGATCCGGTCGCCGGCGCAGTGATGCCACCGATCTACCAGACTTCGACCTACATCCAGGATGGGCTCGGCCGGCCGCACCATGGCTACGAGTACGCCCGCACGCGGAACCCGACGCGGGAAGTCTGGGAAGCCAACCTCGCCGCGCTCGAGGGGGCCGCCCATGGCTTTGCGTTTGCCTCGGGGCTCGCCGCACTCGACACTACGCTCAAGCTGCTGTCCGCCGGCGATCATGTCGTCGTCGGCAACAACATCTACGGCGGCAGCCACCGGCAGATGGACCAGATCTACGGACGCTTCGGCCTGACCTTCTCGTTCGTCGACATGCGCGACGTCACGAACGTGGAACGGGCAATGACGCCGAACACGCGCATGCTGTTCTGCGAGACGCCCAGCAATCCGATGATGTTCCTGGTGGACCTTCGCGCGCTGGGCGACATGGCGCAGGCCCTCGGTGTCCTGCTGGTCACCGACAACACGTTCGCGACGCCGATGCTCCAGCGGCCGTTGTCCTTCGGCGCCGACATCGTGCTGCATTCCACGACCAAGTATCTGAACGGGCATTCCGATATGGTCGGCGGCGCGCTGCTGACCTCGCGCGACGACCTCGCTGAACGGATTGCTTTCCTGCAGAACGCGGCCGGCGGCGTGCCGGGCCCGTTTGACTGCTGGCTGGCGCTTCGAGGCGTGAAGACGCTGCCGCTCAGGATGCGCGCGCATTGCGACAACGCAATGCAGCTCGCGCGGTGGCTCGACGGCCGCAAGGATGTCACGCGAGTGTATTACCCGGGCCTGCCCGAGCATCCGCAGCACGAGTTGGCGAAACGGCAGATGTCCGCGTTCGGCGGGATCATTTCGCTGGAACTCGGCAGCTTGGAACGCGCGCGCAAGGTGGCGGAAGGCACCCGGATCTTCGCGCTGGCCGAATCGCTCGGCGGCGTGGAGAGCCTGATCGGCCATCCGGCCTCGATGACCCATGCATCGGTACCCAAGGCATTGCGTGAAGAAATGGGGCTGACGGATTCGCTGGTGAGATTGTCGGTCGGCATCGAGGACGTGGCGGACTTGCAGGCGGATCTCGATGCCGCCTTGTCATCCTGAGCGAAGTGCGGCCGCAGGCCGCACGAAGTCGAAGGACCTCGGCGCCGCAAGGCAAGGCCAGCCTTTTTCGCGCGGAGCCGAGGTCCTTCGACTTCGCAACGGCTTCGCCGTTGCTTCGCTCAGGATGACACTGACTCTCCGGTCACCAACCGGCGCAACTTGAAACATCGATGGCGAAATATCGTAGTTCGGTTGATCACCAACTGAAGAGCGCCCAATGACCTCCCTCCCCGCACCTCGTCCGCGCGTCACCCTGCCCGACATCGCTCCGGTGTCGTGGGAACACCCGGCGGATCGCGCGGCGCTGCAGGCGCTGCGCGCCATTCCCGGCGTCGACCAGGTCGTTCGCAAGATCATCGCGATCCTCGGCGGGGAACGCGGGATCCGTCTCTTGTTCCAGGGCAACGCCGTGCGCTGTGGTCCGACCCAGTTTCCGCGCCTGTGGGGCATGCACATCGAGAACTGCGCCACGTTCGGGTGGGACCGCGTCCCGGAGTTGTATGTCACGCAGACACCGATCTTCAACGCCGGTGCATACGGCGTCGACGATCCGTTCATCGTGCTGCATTCCTCGGCGTTCGAACTCCTGGACGACGATGAGCAGCGGGCGCTGCTGGCGCACGAGCTGGGTCACGTGATCAGCGGACACGCTCTCTACACCACGATCGCGGTCATCATGACGCTGATCAGCATCGGGGCACTCCCCTTGCCGCTCGAGCTACTGGTGCTGCCGGTCCGGCTCGCGTTCCTGGAATGGTCGCGCAAGTCCGAGCTCTCGGCCGACCGGGCCGAGCTGCTCGGCTCGCAGGACCTGGCGGCGTCGATGCGGCTGTTCATGAAGATGGCCGGCGGGGCCAACACGGCGAACGTCCGCCCCGGCGACCTCAACCTCGAGCCCTTCCTGCAGCAGGCGAACGAGTACGCGACGCAGAACGATGGCCTCGATGTCGTCTACAAGGTGCTCAACACGCTGGTGCTCACCCATCCGATGAACGTCGTGCGGGCCGCCCAGGTGCAGACCTGGGTTCAGTCGGGCGCGTACGAGCGCATTATCAGCGGCGAGTATGTCCGGCGCGGCAGCGCGGCCGACGACCGGCCGCTTCGGGATGACATGCGCGAGGCCGCGGCCCACTACAAGAACGAGTTCACCGAATTTGCCGACCAGTTGAAGACTGCCGCGAAGCGAGCCACCGATCGCGCCCGGGACGCATTCAACGACGCCCGCAGCAAGGGCGCCGTGTGAGGCTGCTCATCATCGGCGGCGGCGGCCGGGAGCATGCACTCGCTCTCGCCCTCGCTGCCGATGATCCGTCCCACCACATCTACGTCGCGCCCGGGAATCCCGGCACGGCGGCCGTCGCCACCAACCTCCCGATCCCGCCCGATGATCTCGACCGCATCGCCGATGCGGTGGATGCCCATGCCATCGACCTTACGCTAGTGGGCCCGGAGTTGCCGCTAGCCCTTGGCCTCGCCGACCGCCTCCGCGCCGAAGGTCGGACCGTGTTCGGTCCCGGCGCGAACGGTGCGCGCATCGAAGCCTCGAAGGCCTTCGCCAAGGAGGTCATGCACGCGGCCGGAGTGCCGACGGCGCGGAGTCGCACGTTCACCGATGCCGGCGCGGCACTCGCGTATATCGACTCGCACGCCGAGCCGCTCGTGGTCAAGGCGTCCGGGCTCGCTGCCGGCAAGGGCGCGATCGTGTGTCTCACTCGAGACGAAGCCCGACATGCGGCGCGCGCCATGCTCTCCGAGCGCATCTTTGGCGACGCCGGCAGCGTCGTGGTCGTCGAGGAGTTCCTCGAAGGTGAAGAGCTGTCGGTGCTCGCCGTCACCAATGGCCGCGAAGTCCGGTTGCTTCCCGCTGCGCAGGATCACAAGCGGTTGCTCGACGGTGACCACGGCCCCAATACCGGCGGCATGGGCGCGTATGCGCCTGTCTCGATTGCCACTCCGGCCGTGCTCCGGCGGGTGACCGACTCGGTGCTGCTACCGACGCTCCGGGAACTCGAGCGCCGCGGCGCTCCGTATCGCGGGGTGCTGTACGCCGGCCTGATGCTGCACCCGGACGGCACCCCGAATGTGGTCGAGTTCAACTGCCGGCTGGGTGATCCCGAAACCCAGGTCGTGGTCCCGCTGATTGCATCGGGGCTCACGGCGCTGCTTGATGCCGCCGCGCGCGGCGAACCCCTGCCCACGATCGGAATCCGCGCGGGCGCGGCGGTCACCACGATCCTCGCGGCCGCGGGATATCCCGACCATCCAGTCAAGGGGGATGTCATCAGCATTCCCACCGACCTGGGACCGGGCGTGACCGTCTATCACGCCGGGACGCAGCTCCGCGACGATGGCGCGCTCGTCGTCAACGGCGGTCGAGTGCTCGCCGTGACCGCGCTCGCAGCGACCTTCGACGAAGCACGCCAGCGAAGTCGCGCGGCCGCCGAGCGGATCACGTTCGAAGGGAAGCAGTTCCGGCGGGACATCGGGTGGCGGGAACAGGTAAGAGGTGAGAGGTGAAAGGTGAGAGGCAAGAGGGGGGCTCCAGCGCAACGCGGGGCGCCCCTCTTACCTCTTACCTCTTACCTCTTACGTCTCACGTCTCACCTGTTCCACGGCCGCAGCACTTCATACACCGGCGTCGCCGTGGAACTGGTTCGCTCCACGCGCACCAGCCGACGCCGCTTGAGGTTGCGGACCGCTGCCTGCACCGCGCTCTTGCTGAGCCCGGTGCCGTGCCCCAGGTCGGCATAGGACGCGGTGACCCGGCGCTGCCGTCCAGCCGCCAGCCGGGTAGCCAGGTGGAGGTAGACCAGGAACGACGATGCCCGGTGGTCGTGCCCCACCAGGTCCCCGAGCAGGGTATCGACGACGTAGCGGTCGACGGTAACTGTCTTTACGGACACTATAGCGTCCCGTGAAATAGTTATCGGAAAGATACGGTCTATCTTCTCTCGTGCCAGAACTCCCCGAAGTCGAAACCATCGTCCGCGGCCTTCGCCCGCGCCTGGTCGGACGCCGGATCATCGCCGCCACCTTGTCGCATGACGACCTCCTCGACGGCGTCTCGAAGCGCACCCTGCTTCGCCAACTCCCGGGGCGCGTCATCACCGCGGTCGACCGTCGCGCGAAGCATGCCCTGATTCACACCGACACCCGCATCCTTGCCGTGCAACCGGGGATGACCGGCGCCCTGCTGTATTTCGATCGCGAGTTGACCGCCGCGGAGTCGAAGTACGCCGTGCTGCAGTGCCGGCTCAGCGATCACGGTTTGCTGGTGTACCGTGACGTGCGGCGCATCGGAACGTTGCGCTGGCTCGATGCCAGCGGATGGCAGGCCTATCAGGCGCGCCTCGGCCCGGAGCCGCTCGACCCGGACTTTACCGCCGAGCTGTTCGCCGACCGGCTCGGCCGGAGCGCCTCGCCGATCAAGAAGGTCCTCATGAACCAGCGGATGGTTGTCGGCGTGGGGAACATCTATGCGACCGAGGCGCTGTTCGCCGCCGGGATCGATCCGTCCAAGCCGGCGCGGCTGGTGCCCCACAAGCAATTGCTCAACCTGCACGGGCAGGTCCGGCGGATTCTCCAGGCGGCGATCGCGAGCGAAGGCACCACGTTCCGGGACTACGTCACCGGCGCCGGACAGCCGGGCAGCTTTCAGCTCGAGATCGTTGTCTACAGCCGCGAGGGCCAGCCGTGCGTTGTGTGCGGCACGCGCCTCGTGAGCACACACGCGATCGACGCGCGAAGCACGGTGTTTTGCTGGCGGTGTCAGACGTAGAAGCAGGAGAGACGAGAGACGAGAGACGTTTGTCACCCTGAGCGCAGCGAAGGGGCGGTTTGTCACCCTGAGCGCAGCGAAGGGGCGGGATGGCGCCTTAGTACCACGCTCCGCCCCTTCGCTGCGCTCAGGGTGACAAGCTTCTCAAGCCTGCCGCTACATTTCCATTCGTGCTCGCCCTCGCGCTTCCCGCCACCGATCTGCCCGCCCTGCGATTCCGGATCCAGCGATTGGCTGAGGACCGGCCGGGCACCTACCGCATGATCGACGCCAGCGGCCATGTACTTTATGCCGGCAAGGCGAAGGCAATCCGGACCCGATTGCTGTCGTATTTCCGCGCCCAGTATCCCGACGACAAGCAGGCCAGGATCCTGCACGCCGCCAGCGACATTGTGTTCGACTACACCCCGAGTGAATTCTCCGCGGCGCTCGCGGAACTCAAGCTCATCCGCAAGCACCGGCCGCCGTTCAACGTGGCAATGAACCGGTCGAAGCGATATGGCTTCCTCGTGCTGACCGACGAGTCCGCGCCCAGGCTGGTGGCCACCGGCACTCCCGACCGGCTTCGCGGACGAACCTATGGGCCGCTGCCATCGCCGGCGCGCACGGTGGTCGCGGCGCGGGCGCTGTCCGACCTGCTCGGCCTCCGCGATTGCCGCGCCGACATGCCGATGCACTACGCCGAGCAGGGCGACCTCTTCGCTGAACCACGACGGGCCGCGTGTCCGCGGTACGACTTCAAGACGTGCCTCGGCCCCTGCGCTGGGCTCGTCGCCGAGGCGGCCTATCGCGATCGCGTCGAGGCCGCGGCGGGCTTCTGCGAGGGTCGGGCGCTGCAGCCGGTCGATCGCGTCGTCCACGAGATGACGTCGCGGGCGGAAGCCGCCGATTTCGAGGGCGCGCTGCGCTGGCGCGAGAAGTTCGAGGCACTGGAATGGCTGCTCGCAGCGACCACGCGCGCGCGCGCTTCGCTCGACCTGCTGTCGTTCATCTATCGCGATCCGGGCAGCCAGGGCGACGATCGGATCTATCTCATCCGATCCGGTGAAGTGCGTGCCTGCTATCCCGATCCGGTGTCGCCGCTGGAGCACGAAATGTTTGCCGGTGTGGTAGCCGAGGAATGCGCCAGATCGCTGCCGCCGGCGCACCGCGTCGATGCCGAGCAGCTGCACGAGCGGCTCCTGGTGCTCTCGTGGTTCCGGACCCACCCGGAGGCATGGCGGAGGACGACCGGACTGACCGCCTGGCAGTGACCGGTACCGGTGTGAGGGCGCTCGACTTGCTGAACCGACGCCTGCGCCGCACAACATGCGCGGCCTGTTCACGGGGGCGAAGGGTAGCGATGCAACGAAAAACGGGCGGCCCACCGAGTGGCCCGCCCGTTTTCACATTGTTGCTGAGCGGTTCAGCGCGTGCGCTTGCGGAATCCCGCGCCGGCCATGCCGACCAATCCGAGTGCCACGAGGCTCATGGTTGCCGGCTCTGGCACGGTGCTCTGCGGCGCACCTGCGCCATCCAGGCCAAATTCGAGGTTGTCGATCCAGAGGTTTGAAAGCGGATAGACGGGAGACAAGGTGAACTCGACCACGAATCCATTGAGGACCGCCGGGGCCGGACCGGTCGGCGTAACAATGCCACTGTTCCCGCAACAGTTCAGTGTGTAGGACTGGGGGGAGCCTGTCCCACCCGTCCACACGAGATTGCCGGCCAGATCGTATACTCTAACATAGGCGGTCGCTGGATCGTCGTTGGAGGCCATGTCCATGCCAAGGAACTGAAGCTGATGACTGTTATCGCTGAAGACGAACGCCCCGACATTGGGCGTGATTGGGAACGTGTAATCCCACGAGCCGAATGTGAATCCGCTGCTGAACGGTCCAAAGCCGCCCCCCCAGAACAGTCCCGGAGTCAGCCCCACTATCGGGTCGCCGAACGCGCTCAACACGCCGTTGGACACGGCGACGCCGCCGCCCGAGCCGTAATTGGGGTCCAGCAATGTGCCAAAGGGGACGCAGGCACCGGCACACGAGTTCGACGGATCGAAGATCAGCGTGGTCTGTGCCGCAGCCGAGTGCGCGTTCGAGACAATGAGACCAAACGCCAGGAAGGTTCCGAGGCACGAAGTCCGAAACGTGCGTGAGGACAGGATCGACATTGCCAGAACTCCATCAGGCCGGGTAACCGGCATCGGTAAACTGCGAGACCAGCGAATAGCGCCTTGTTACGAGGCGATGCAAAAAGCAAGTTCCGGGCTTGAACCGGTTCTTTCGCGGAGAGACATGCAAGTCATCCAGTAGCAATGGTTTATGGAAAGCTGCCGCAGCGGTGAGAGGCCGGCCCGGGAGGGCGAGCGTGTGTTGCGGCTGCATCGGTCTGTCGTGGGCTCGCCACAAGGCGGATGGCCGACCCCTCTATTGGTCGGCTCCTCTCAGCGCGCGCTGGCGACTCGCTATGGCTCCAGGTCGAGTACGATGCGAAGTCCGAGGTCCACGCGGGCCATCACGCGGCCGGGCAATCTTCCGACCCGATCCGTAAGATCATCGCGGTCGATGGTGATGAGCTGTGAAACATTCGCGACGGAGTCTCTCGGTAGACCTGAGGCATTGGCGGGGACCAATGCATTACCCGGGGCATCCAATAGCCGCAGGTTCGAGCTGAGCAGTACCGCGATCACGGTCTGGATGCGGCTCCGATTGAACGCGTTTGCCTGGACGACGATCACGGGTCGGCGAAAACCGGGCTCCGAGCCGGCGGGCTCCGGGAGCGTGATCCACCAGACCTCGCCCCGCTGTACTACCAACGAGCGGACTGGGCGGCCTTGGCTTGGGCGCGCTTGATGTGGCGGTCGAGCCGACTGGGCTCGGTGGCGTAGAGGGTGTTCAGTTGGTCGGTGATGTGGGTGCCTTGATGCTTCGCCACGAACTCGGCGACCGCGTCGGCATAGAGAGCGCTGCGCGAGAGGCCGAGGCGGTCCGCCAAGGCGTCGGCGGAATCGAAGAGGTCATCGGGAATCGAGATCGCGGTCTTCATACCGCAGTATAACCGTAGTATGTCGGGTGGGGCAAGCGCTTCAGGCAGCGCGTGGTGTCCGCGCCTCAATCCGAGGAGACCTGGTCGTCAGCCGTCGCGGCGGGCCGGTGCGTCGCGGTGACGGATCGAATCGATAATCCCGTAGGCCAGGAGCGCCAGTGCGAGCGCCGACATGCCCCCGACCGCCGCCAGGCCGAGCGTCCATGAGAGGCCGGAATGGCGGCCGCGCGACGCATTGAGTACCGCTCCCGCCACTCCCACCAGCAGCAGCACTCCCAGTTCGCGGATGCGCCATGCCCGCTGGCCCACCGGAACGTGGCGATCGGCCTTCGGGTGTGCCGCGACCCACTGCCAGAGGATGGCAATGATGACAATCAGGCCGATAGCAGAACTCCCGTACTGCAGGATCGAATACCATGGCGTTGCACCGGTTCCCCCGAGCGGGACGGAGGCATCGAGCGCAGGGATCTCATGGACGCCCCAGCCTGCCTCATGCGTGAAGCTGTCCCACAAGTCGTGACTGACGGCGCCGAGGAGGACGGCGACGCTTGCGCCGGGGATCAGTCGGAATGTCGATCCCGGCGCGATCTGCGCGCGTGCCGCCGCGCCGAGCCCAGGCGGTAGCAGTCGCAGCAGCGCCGGGCCGATGATCACACGAAATACCCACCACGTCGCCAGGCCGACAGGTAAGCAGAACTCCAGAAGCCCGAGCGGCGTGTGCCAGGCGCGAATACCAGGAGTGAGACGAATAAGGTACTCGAAGTCCGGCGTCATGGTGCCGATGACGAGGGCGGAGATCGGGATACTGAGGCCCAATGGGCGGATCAGGCGGTGCAGCAGCGGCGCCGCGGCAGCATGGGCTGGAGTCAGGGGCATGGGGGGAGGGAAGTCTAGCGACGTCGGGGGATGGCTTGTGTCACCCTGAGCCGCAGGCGAAGGGGCGGAGTGGCGCCCTTGTCACCCTGAGCCGCAGGCGAAGGGGCGGAACTTGGTACTAAGTCATCACTCCGCCCCTTCGCTTCGCTCAGGGTGACAAGAGTGTGAGGCCGAAGGGTCAATGCTGCCCGAACAGCTTGACCAGGTCCACCACGCAGCTCGTGTCAAGCGCCGGATGGCGCCATGTCAGCTGCTCACGCTCAATAATCGGGAATCGCGCATCGGGCGCCCACACTTCGACCTGCTGCTGGTCGATGTCGACGACCCAGTATTGGGGAATGCGCTGTTCCTGATAGAGCCGACGCTTGGTGATCCGATCGGCCCTGGCGCTGGACGGGCTCACGATCTCGATGGTCAGGTAGAGCGCGCGGATGTCGGCCCACTTGCCCGAGCGCCTGAACGCTTCGAGGTCGGCCACGAAGAGGTCGGGCTGCACCAGCGTGTCGTCGCCGAAGGAAATATCCGCGGGCGACCACAGGATCCCCTTGATTCCGTGACTGACCAGGTACCCGTCGAGGACACGAAAGAGTTCCGCGAGAACGTACTGGTGTCGCCCACCCGGCGCCGGCGTCACCAGCAATTCGCCGTGGACGGTCTCGTAGCGGTTGCCGTCGTCGGGCAGCGCGCGCACGGCGTCGGCAGTGTAGTAGTTCGCGAGCGGCATGGACATAGTATCGTCTCGGCGGCGAATAGGAGGCAAGCAGGCGGCATGCCGGAACGGTGGCCGCGGGACCGCACAGCCGGTCATCTGTTGGTCGATGGTGGGAGCGTTCGAACGCGCGCTCGCCGGGCTAGCGGTACGAACGCGCGCGCCGAAGGGTCAATGCTGCCCGAACAGCTTGACCAGGTCCACCACGCAGCCCGCCTCAAGCGCCGGATGCCGCCAGGTCAGCTGCTCACGCTCAATGATCGGGAAGAGTGCGTCGGGGGTCCACACCTCGACCTGGCGCTGATCGATGTCGACGATCCAGTATTCGGGAACGTGCTGTTCCTGATAGAGGCGACGCTTGGTAGTACGATCCGCCTTCGCGCTCGACGGGCTCACGATCTCGATCACCAGATAGACCGTCCGGATGTCGGCCCACTTGCCGGAGCGCCGGAACGCGCTGAGGTCGGCCACGAAGAGGTCGGGCTGGGTGAGCGTATCCCCGCCCCATGACAGATCCGCGGGCGCGCCAAGGAGTTGCTCGAGGCCATCGGCCGCGAGATAGGGCTGCACGATGGCGATCAGGCGAAACAGCATCAGCTGATGCGGGCCACCGGGTGCCGGCGTCACTAGCAACTCGCCGTGGACGGTTTCGTAGCGGTTGCCGTCGTCGGGCAGCGCGCGCACGGCGTCGGCGGTGTAGTGGCTCGCGAGCGGCATGGGCATAGTATCGTCTCGGCGGCGAACGGGAGGCAAGCAGGCGGCATGCCGGAACGGTGGCCGCGGGACCGCACAGCCGGTCATCTGTTGGTCGATGGTGGGGAGCGTTCGAACGCGCGCTCGCCGGACTAGCGCCGGATCCAGAGTCCCATCACAGCGACAAGCACCACCAACCACACCCCGATCATCCACCGCATCTGGATGACTTGCTGATCCTTCAGCTCGATGGCGAGTTTGGCGAGCTCGCGTTCGAAGGCCCGAGAAAACTCGGCGAGGCGAGAATCGAGCACCCGCGAAAACTCAGAGAGTTGCTGCTTCAGCGTCGCGTCGAAGCGCGCGAAGTTCAGCTCATTGAGCTCACGCAGATCAGAACGGTTGGCAGCGTCCACCTGATTGAACCAGTCCACCATCTCGTCGGCCACCTGGTGGCCGAGACGGTCGTAGAAGGCCTGGGAAAGTTTCGCGGTCACGGGCATCGGCAGTCTCCGACCAGGGGTCTGCCGATACGATACAAGGTACGCTCGGCCGGCCGCGGCACGAAAGAGCGCGCCGAAGGGTCAATGCTGCCCGAACAGCCTGACCAGGTCCACCATGCAACTCGTGTCGAGCGCCGGATGCCGCCAGGTCAGCTGCTCACGCTCGATGACCGGGAAGAATGCGTCGGGGGTCCACACCTCGACCTGGCGCTGATCGATGTCCACGACCCAATACGCTGGAATACGCTGTTCCTGATACAGGCGACGCTTGGTAGTACGATCCGCCTTCACGCTCGACCGGGAGATGATCTCCACCACCAAGTGGAGCGTCCGCACGTCGGACCAGTTGCCGGACCGGTAGAATGCCGCGCAGTCGGCGACGAAGAGGTCCGGCTGGACAAGCGTATCATCGCCGAAAGAAATGTCCGCAGGGGAGAAAAGCAGTCCGCGGATACCGTTGGCGGCCAGATAGTTGCCGAGCACCAGGTACAGGTCGCCGAGAAGAGGTTGGTGCTGTCCGCCCGGCGCCGGCGTCATGAGCAGCTCGCCGTGGACGGTCTCATAGCGCTTGCCGTCGTCGGGGAGGGCACGCACTGCGTCAGCGGTGAAATAGCTGGTGAGCGGCATGGACATAGTATCGTCTCGGCGGACAGAGGTGGGCAAGTGGGGCGAATGCGCCGAGTGTAGCCGCACGTGATCGGCCCGGATCACCGGTTCGGAGGGGCGCGGATCGTTCGAACGCGCGCCACCGTGTCACCCTGAGCGCAGGCCCTCACACGCTTGTCACCCTGAGCGCAGCCCCTCACACTCAGGGTGACAACAGCTTCGCCAGATCCACGGTGCAGTCGGCCTCAAGCGCCGGATGCCGCCATACCAACCGCTCGCGCTCGATGACCGGGAAGAGTGCGTCAGGGGTCCACACCTCGACCTGATGCTGGTCGATGTCGACGACCCAGTATTCCGGAATGCGATGTTCCTGATAGAGCCGACGTTTGGTGACGCGATCGGACGTGTCGCTGGACTGGCTCACAACTTCAACCACCAGGTACAGCGTCCGGACGTCCTTCCACTCGCCGGAACGCAGGAACGCCGCGATGTCCGCAACGAAGAGATCAGGCTGCACCAGGGTGCCGTCGTCGAACGAAATGTCCGCCGGCGACTCGAGGACGCCCTTGATGCCGTTGGCCGCCAGATAGGAGCCGAGAATAACGTGGAGGTCGCTGAGGAAGGGTTGGTGCTGCCCGCCCGGCGCCGGCGTCATGAGCAGCTCGCCGTGGACGGTCTCATAGCGCTTGCCGTCGTCGGGGAGGGCACGCACTGCGTCAGCGGTGAAATAGCTGGTGAGCGGCATGGACATAGTATCGTCTCGGCGGCGAATTGGGGGCAAGTGGGGCGCATGCGCCGAGTGTAGCCGCACGTGATCGGCCCGGATCATCAGTTCGCTGGGGCGCGGATCATTCGAACGCGCGCTCGCCGGACTAGCGCCGGATCCAGAGTCCCATCACAGCGACAAGCACAACCACCCACATCCCGATCATCCACCGCATCTGGATCACCTGCTGGTGCTCGACCGTGAGCGCGAGAGCCGCGATCTGGCGATCCACGCTCGCTGACAGCTGAGCGATCTGCCGATCAACGTTCGCTGATACCTGGTCGATCTTCGCCGACAGCTCCGCAGCAAATCGATCGACCTTCGCCGACAGGTCGCCGTAGCGCTGCTCCATCTTGGCGGAGAGCTCCGCCGCACGCTGCTCGAGCGTCGCGCCGAAGCGCGCGAAGTTCAGCTCATTGAGCTCACGCAGATCAGAACGGTTGGCAGCGTCCACCTGGTTGAACCAGTCCACCATCTCGTCGGCCACCTGGTGGCCGAGACGGTCGTAGAAGGCCTGGGAAAGTTTCGCGGTCACGGGCATCGGCAGTCTCCGACCAGCGGTCTGCCGATACGATGCAAGGTACGCTCGGCCGGCCGCGGCACGAAAGAGCGCGCCGAAGGGTCAATGCTGCCCGAACAGCTTGACCAGGTCCACCATGCAGCTCGTGTCGAGCGCCGGATGCCGCCAGGTCAGCTGCTCACGCTCGATGATCGGGAATCGCGCATCGGGCGCCCATACTTCGACGTGCTGCTGGTCGATGTCCACGACCCAATACGCTGGAATGCGCTGTTCCTGATAGAGCCGGCGCTTGGTGATGCGATCGGCCCTGGCGCTGGACGGGCTCACGATCTCGATGGTCAGGTATAGCGTCCTGATGTCGGCCCAGTTCCAGGTCTCCTTGAACCGGGTGAGGTCAGCGACGAAGAGATCGGGCTGCACCAGCGTGGCTTCACCGAACGAAATGTCTGCGGGCGAGGTGAGGAGTTCTTCGAGGCCGTGACTCGCCAGATACCGGTTGAGGACCAGGGTCAGCCGGTTGAGAATGAACTGGTGTTGTCCACCCGGCGCCGGCGTCACCAGCAGCTCGCCGTGGACGGTCTCGTAGCGCTTGCCGTCGTCGGGCAGCGCGCGCACGGCGGCGGCGGTGTAGTGGCTCGCGAGCGGCATGGGCATAGTATCGTCTCGGCGGCGAATGGGGGGCAAGTGGGCGGCATACCGAAACGGTGGCTGCGGGTCCGTGGGGCGGTCATCTGTCGGTCGATCGTGGGAGCGTTCGAACGCGCGCGCGGCGGGGCCGCGTTTCGGGAGGACCCGATAGCGGGCCCGTTGGACTAGAATTCTCAAATGACGCCCCCTCTGACGCTTCTCCTCGTCGCTGGCGCCCGACCGAACTTCATGAAGGTCGCGCCGATCATCCGCACCATCAGGACTCGAACGGGTCGCAGCGGCCCCGCCGGCGCGGCGCTGGCGTATCGTCTCGTCCACACGGGTCAGCACTACGACGACGCGATGTCCGCGGTTTTTTTCAGCGAACTCGGGATCCCGGCACCCGACGTCAACCTCGCCGTGGGATCGGGCTCTCACGCGCGCCAGACCGCCGACATCATGACGAAGTTCGAGGCGTTATGCGAGGTGGACAAGCCGGACTGGGTTGTCGTGGTCGGCGACGTGAACTCGACCATGGCCTGCAGCCTGGTCTGCGCCAAGATGGGAATCCGGATTGCGCATGTGGAAGCAGGTCTGCGGAGTTTTGACCGCACGATGCCGGAGGAGGTCAACCGCTTGGTAACCGATGCGTTGGCTGACTTGTTGTTGACTCCTTCGGCCGACGCCAACGAAAACCTGAGACGGGAGGGGATTCCCGAGTCGAAGATCGAGTTCGTCGGGAATGTGATGATCGACGCACTGGTCGCTAACCTGGAACAGGCTCGCGCCAGCACACTGCCGCACCGACTCGGGGTGCGTGCCGGCGACTTTGCCTACGTGACCTTGCACCGCCCCACCAACGTGGATGACGCGAGCAGGCTGACGACGATCATGGCCGAACTGCAGCGACTCTCCGACCGCCTGCCAGTGATTTTCCCGATGCACCCTCGCACCCGCAAGATGTGCGGACGGTTCGGCGTTGCGTTCGACGATAGTGTCTCCCTCAAGATCGTCGAGCCGATCGGATACCACGACTCACTCTGGCTCGCGGAAAACGCCCGGCTGGTGTTGACGGATTCAGGGGGATTACAGGAGGAGAGCACTTTTTTCAGAACGCCGTGCCTTACTCTCCGCCCCAACACGGAGCGCCCTGTTACCGTGACCCTCGGCAGTAACAAACTGACGAGCGTGGAAAGTCTGGCCGCGGACATCGACGGCGTGCTTGCTGGCGACGCCAGGTTCGGAAGTATCCCGCCACTATGGGACGGCCGCACATCGGAGCGAATTCTCGATAGCCTGCTCGCACGCGCCTGACGGAGGTCAACGAAGTGAGTGTTGAAGCGGCGGGAGGGGCGGCGCCAAGCCGCTTTGCCCGACGAAGCCTCCCTCATTCCCGGCAAAGACTCGTCTCCGGCGCGCTCATCCCCTGACTTCCCGGCTAACACACTTCCCTGGCCTGTATCGGCTCCTCCCGGAGCGTATCCGGACTAGATACGATGATAACCGCGAATACGCGGACAAAACGACTGTATCATAACAGAGCAGCCAAGTAATCACATGGTATCACAACATTACTTCTAACGTTGTGTATTACATAGTTTTATAACTGTATTTCTGGCTGACATAATGCAGTATTATTTGTTGTCACTATCGGTCCGATACTTGCTAGGCAGATACCTGAGCCGTTTACCGCCCAGGCAACACCTCTGCCAGAAAGCCGGACCCCGGAGTGTTGAAGCGTTTTTGCACGTCTACCGTGCTGCTCGGCCTCGCGGCCGTCACAGTGCTCGGGATCCAATCGTGCAGCTCGCCCGCGACGCAGGTGGTCGGGACGACCGACGTTGGAACGGAGATCGTTCGGGTGTCCGTCGTGCCGCGGTCCGCGCGCCTGCTGGTCGGCGACAGTCTTGCCGTGGTAGCCTACGGGCACCTGCGGAATGGTGACAGCACGGCGGTAGCTGCCACATGGTCCGCGACCGGTGGCTCGGTCTCCGAGGCTGGATGGTTCCACGCGAACGGCGGGGGCACCGCCACCATTCGGGGAGTATCGGTTGCCCAGCCAGCTCTATCGGACTCATCCGCCGTCGAGATTGCAACGATCCAACTGACTCCGGAGGATTCGGTCGTGAGCGCGGGCGGCTCGGTTCAGGTGATTTCCCACGCCGTCCTCCCCGATGGCAGCGTGATGACGACTCCAGTCATGACCTGGAGTACGACCGGCGGAACGATCTCCCCCGCCGGAGTCTTTTCCGCGCCTGATGATCCCGGGACATACGAAATTTCCGCGCAGGTTACCGGGCACGCGGCGTCCGCGTCGCTTCAGATGAGGGTAATCCCCGCGACGTTGCAAGTGCTCATTCTTAACCCCACTTCGGTGTCGCTGATGGCCGGGACGACCCGCCAGTTCGCGCTGGCCGCGCTATGGAGCAATGGCTCGAACGCCCTGCCCATGGTCACCTGGTCGGCCACGGGTGGCACGGTGTCGTCCGCCGGGCTATACACTGCGGGACAGACCGCCGAGTCGTCCCGGGTGATCGCGACTGCGACGGTCGATGGCCGGGCCGACACGTCGGACGTGACAATTTCAGTGCCAGCCCCAACGCTTACCCAACTCGCCTTGAGCCCCGAGTCGGTAACTTTGACGCTGGCCGGTGTGAGTCAGTTCACTGCTTCGGGCGCCTGGAGCGATGGATCACAGGCCGCGCTCCGTCCCTGAAGTACCTCCATCTCGGTGCTGATGAGGTTGTCGGTGTACGGCAACTGCACCAGTTGCGGCAGGTCGAGCCGCTCGGCCTCGAAGCGCACCATGGCACTCGCTTCGAACACCCGGACCGCGTGCAACGTGTACATCGTGGCCAGCCCCACACAAAGCAACACGCTGAAGGCAAGGAGCAACCAGTGACGGCGCAGGGCCGCGACGAGGTCGCGCATGCCCGGCTCCGGCTGGCCGGTGAGCTGGCGGGTACCGGGATCTTCCAGTTGCGGCGGGTAGCGGGCGGGAATCATGCTCGCCGGTCCATCATGGACGGATGATCGCGGCGATGATCAATGCGACCCCCGTAAACCCGGAGGCGACCAGGGCCGTGTTGCGCGACAACCAGCTCCGTTCCGGCACGCTCACCTGATCACCCGATTGTAGCGGCGAATCGGCGATGGGAATGGGACGCGAGAGATTGATCTGCGTTCGGACGCCGCCGCGCAATAAATCAATGCGCTTCTGGTTCCCGGTAGGTGTCACGCCCCCAGCGAGCGCCACCGCACCGTTGATAGTGACCGTCGGGTCGGCATAGTAGAAGCCGGGATTGTGCACTGCTCCAACGACACTCACGCGCCGCAGCACCGTAACTTCGATTGCAGGATCGCGCAGGCTGACGGAATACTGAGCGACGAGAAGCGCCCTGAGGGAATCAGCCGACAACCGACCGACGACAACGGGCCCGATCTTCGGGAACACCACCACCCCGTCGTCGGCCACCACGAACTCACCGGACAGATCCGGCTCGCGCCAGATCTTCAACTGCACCTTGTCGCCGGGCTGGAGGACAGCCTCCGGATGACTCGCTGCACGCACTGGAACTTGCTGCGCGGCCGCACGTGACTGAGGCGTTGCACCAACGCACAGCACCGCCAACAGGCGAAGCAGTCGTGAGCTCGATGGCGCGGGCAGCCTGGCTATGGTCACATGCCTCTCGGTCGCCGGGTTCCGGCAGTCCGGTTGCGCAGGAAAGACGACATACCCCTGGGACAAGGGCCGGGAAACATGGCATCGTCCAAGTCAGTGGGGAGACGACAACGGTGAGACGAGGTGCACCCGGCATGCCGCCGACCAGAACCGGGCCGGAAGCTCTCAAGTTATTCCCCTGCAATACCTTACTGCGCAGAGTCCCCGCCCCTTGGGGTTGCCAAAATGGTGACCCGAGGCAACATGGGGCTACAATGCTACAGTATGGCTTGGGAATGTAAGCGGCAAGACCGCCACAATCGCAGGCGAAACCGGATGGGATTGGATCCTCAACCACCGCTCGCATTGAGGAGAGGCCGGGTGCCGCCCTCGCTACCGTTCGGGGTGACAAGCTCGCGGAGCCTGCCCCGAGCGCAGTGAGGGACTCGGGGTAACGGAGTTTCCCCATGACTCAAGCCTGCCGCAGGTAATCCGCCAAACGCAGCCCCAACGCCACGATCGTCAACGTCGGGTTGGCGACCCCCGCCGTAGGAAAAACCGAAGCGCCGATGACAAACAGGTTCTCGAGCCCGTGAATGCGGAGGTCGGGATTCACCACCCCTGCCTGTGGATCGTCATGCATGCGTGTCGTGCCGGCGTGATGATGGACATCGGGATCCACCGGCAGACCCAGGACGACCGCCATTTGCCCCGCTCCGGAAACGCTGAACTCACGAACGACGGCTGCCAGCACGCGCTGCCGGTTCGCCTCGTCCTCGGCGCCCCATCGCCAGTGCAACACGACTCTGGGCACCCCCAAAGCGTCGCGCTGGTCGGCGAGCACGACCCGGTTCTCCCGGTGCGGCGCCTGCTCGAGGTCGAGAAGCACCCGGTATCCCGTGACCGGCGCGCCGCCGACCAGGCTGACCAAGCGCTTCGCGGTACGCACGAGACGCCGTTCGCGAATCGGAAATAACCGGAGTGATGCGTTCCAGAGACGATCCGCGCGCAGCAGCCCGTCCGAGCAGCCGATGCGTCCGATCACGTGCGCCCGGCGCCCGGTGCCGAACGGCGCGTAGAATCCGGGGCGCGGAGAGAGCGCCGGGTGGCGCGACACCAGGCGGAGCGAGCGGTCGATCGGGTGCTCCATCAAGCCGCGACCCAGCCAGCCATCCGGATTGGCGCGCGGGATGCGCGACGCCAGCAGCAGGCGCGCGTTCTCGATCGCTCCCGCCGCCAGCACGAAACGCGTGGCTCGCACCGTACCGCGCACACCCGAGAATGCGGCCCATCGTACCTCGGTGATGCTGGCGCCGTCCCCGCCCACCAACTCCGTGACCGTGGCGTTCCTGATCAGCATGACGCTGGTGCTGGCCCGGAGCGCGTCGGGGATACGCCGGCGAAACGTGTCCGCTGGACCCCATTGATACGCGGTGCTGGTGAGGCCGTCGGGCCGGAACGGAAGCAGGGGATGCTGACGATCGCTCCACGTGACGTCGCTCGCGTCGAACCGGCCCAGTCCGAGCAACGATTGGGCTCGCTGGTACCACGGATCCAGCGACGCGCGCGTGATGGGCCAGCCGCTCCACGGCAGTTCGTCCCGTTTCGTGAAGTCGATTGCATCGAGAGGGACATACTTGGCGCCGGCCACTCCACCACGCACGGTGTCCCAGAGGACTGACGTCCCGCCGACGCTCCGCGCCCTTGACTCGCGCAGGTCCGCCATCGGATCCCCGATGTTCCACCCGACGTTGAGTTCGCGCGTCGCAGCATCTCCGTCGGCGCCGCTCTCGAGCACGATAATGTGCAGTCCGGCGTCTGCCAGCGCGTGGGCGAGCGTGAGGCCAGCCGGTCCCGCGCCCACGATGCACAGATCGGCCGAGTGGGCGGTGCCATCGGTAGCCGTCAAGGCATCGAGTTCCATGGCGGGCTCGGATAGGGTCTGGGGGCGCGGATCTTGCGAGCCCGCTAAGGACCGAACAGTCTTATCATAGAACCCATTTGACAGCCCTATCACGCGGAGCGCAGCGTGTCTGCTTCACGCAAGGTGTTGATGCTGGCGCTTGATGCAGCCACTCCGGAGTTGCTGCGGCAATGGACCGCCGACGGCACGTTGCCCAACTTAGCCCGATTAAGGCGCGACGCCCTGGTCCTCGATGTCGCGGGGCCCGAGGGTCTTGAGGTCGCCGCCACGTGGCCGTCGTTCTTCAGCGGCCAGTCGCCGGGGGAACACGGCATCTCCTGGATCGATTGGGTGATGCCCGGCACCTTCCGCGAACAACGGATGCGTGGCAACGATTTCGCGCACATCGATCCTTTCTGGTTGGCCATGAGCGAGGCGGGCCGGCGCGTGGCTATTCTCGACGTGCCTTTTGCGGCTCCAGCAAAGCGGCTGAACGGCTTCCAGATCACGGAATGGGGTGCGCACGAGGGGCTGTTCGGCTTCCAAACCACACCTGCCCGGCTTAAGCGAGTGATCAAACGGACCTGGGGCGAGTATACGGCGCCGCTTGCCTGTGAGACTCTCCGCCTCTCCAGCGAGGAATACCGCGAACTCGCCGACACGTTGATCCGCGGCATCACGAGTCGCGGCGCCATGACCAAAGCCCTTCTGGCTGACGGAAAGTGGGATTTCGGCATTCAGGTCTTCACCGAGCTTCACTGTGCCGGTCACCTGTTGTGGCACTATCACGATACCAGCTATCCCGGCGCCGATCCGGTCAGCCTCGCCCGGAATGGCGATCTGCTGCGCGAGGTCTACATCGCGGCGGACGCGGCCGTCGGCGAGATCCTCTCGGCGGTGGATCCCGACACAACGGTGATCGTCGGTTGCCTGCATGCAATGCAGCATACCTGTGGCGCGAGTCTCCTCCTGCCGCAGATGCTCGAGGGAATTGGCGCGCTCCGTCGTGCCTCGCGCGCAGCCACCGCACCTGGCCGGAGGGGGCCATCCCGCGGACTAAAGGGCCGGCTGAAGGCGGCGTATCACAGCGTGCCGCCCGCAATCAGAGTCCCCTTCTACGAACTGCGACAGCGGATCAACCGGCACTGGCTCCGCCGGGGCGAGCCGATCGACATCGAGCCGAGTGGGACGCGAGCCTTCCAGATGGGGTTCGGCGCCGGGTCCAGTTTCTCCGGAATCAGGTTGAACGTCCGGGGCCGGGAACCCGCCGGCATCCTCACACCGGGCGACGAAGTCGACCGCTTCTGCGACGAACTTCGCCAAGGGCTTGGCGAATTCACCGATCCCGAAACTGGGCGGCGCTTGGTCCGGCGCGTGCTGCGCACCGCGGACCTCTATCCCGGGGCGCGCCTCGACCAACTTCCCGATCTGCTGGTCGAATGGGAGTCCGATCGCGCGCGCGGTACGACCGTAGTCGGCAGCGGCGCCGGCGGTGTATGGCGAGGCTTCTCGGAGCGTACCGGGATGATCGAGCACTCCAATGGCTCCGGCCGGACGGGATCGCATCGCCTCCAGGGATTGCTCTTCGCGCGCGGTCCGGGCATCCGGCCGGGAACGATCGACCGCGTCATCCCGACGGTCAACTTTGCTCCAACGCTCACAAGAATGCTGGGCTGCGAATTCTCCGGCGGAAGCGGACAACCAATTCCCGAACTGCTCCAGGGTGGGTGACGCCACGCCTCGCCGTGAAGCCGCCGGGCGCATCGCCGTAGTCATTCCGTTTTATCGGGCGGATCGGTGGTTCCCTGAAGCCTTTGCCTCCGTCCTGACGCAGACGCGGCCACCGGACGAGATCGTCGTGGTAGACGACGCCAGCCCCGCCGGTGAGGCGCGCACGCTGGAGAACCTTCCCGATGGCGTCCGGTTGATCCGTCTGGCACGGAACGCCGGCGTCAGCACGTCCCGGCAGATTGGAACTGAAGCGACCCACGCCGACCTGGTTGCTTATCTCGACGCGGACGACTGGTGGCAGCCTCGGCATCTCGGGGCACTCGAGGGGATGCTCACCCGGCGTCCCGAGGCGCCGGCAAGCTATACCGGCGTGGTGAAGCGGTATCCCGATGGTCGGCAGGTGCCGTTCACCAACAAGCCGGCCATGCTCGACGTGCGTGAGGCGATCGTGCGATCGCACGTCCTGCCGAGCGGTTTCGTAGTGCGCCGAGCGGCGCTCGAGGCCATTGGCGGCTGGCGACGAGACCGGATGGTGGTGGAAGACTGGGACCTGTCGGTGCGCTTGCTCGACCGCTGGGGACCGATGCCGCTGGTGCCGGAGCTGTTGGTCAACTACCGCGTGGGCAACCCTGCGAGCATCAACACGCAGCACTGGAGCGCCCTGCGGAAATGGCGGCGCACGCTGGCGCTCAACCGGGGTCTGGTCGAAAAGCACTTTGGTCGGGGAGCGCCGCGCCGCCGCTGGGCGCAGGCGTTCGCCGACCGCCGGGACCGGGCCGGTGGGTTGCGCGGCGCTTGCTACGGCGTCGCGGCACGGGCCCTGGGTCCGCCCCTACGAGACGAATTCCCGCAATGAGCGAGGCAGCCGGCGGATCGCGGATCGCGGTGGTCATCACCTTCTATTGTGATGATCGCTTCTTCCCCGAGGCGCTGGCTTCGGTGCGGTCCCAGACGCGGCCCGCCGACGAAATCGTGGTGGTGGACGACGCGACGCCACCCGGACGCGGCCAGACTCTCACGACGCTCGATCCAGACATCCGCCTGGTTCGTCATCCGCGCAATCGGGGCCCTGGCGCCGCGCGCCAGACGGGCGCCGACGCCACGACGTCCGAGTTCATCGCGTACCTCGACGCCGACGACGTGTGGTTGCCGGCAAAACTGGAGCGCCAGGTCGCCCTGCTGGAACAGGATTCTGCCGCGGACGCGACGCACACCGCACTTATCACTGTTCGCACGGATGGCCGCGAGACCGCCTTCCTCGAGAAGCCGCGCATACTTGACCTGGGGTCGGAACTGGTGCGGAATCAGGTCCTTCCGTCCGCGCTCATGATCCGGCGCCGGGCCCTTGAAGCCGTGGGAGGCTGGTCGCCAGATCGGCGGCTGATGGAAGACTGGGACCTGACCACACGGTTGGTAGCCACCCGCCATCGCGTGGTGTTTCTGCCGGAACCGCTGGTGCGGTTCCGCCGAGTTGGTCACGGGAACCTGTCGAGCCGGGGATGGCTGCACCTGTGGAGTCTGCTCCAGACCATCTGGCATCATCGCCGGCTCTACCGCGACACGCTGGGCCTGCGTCGCACGCTTGCCGTGGCGGGATCGGTGATCCGCCACGAGGGCTTCCGCCGCGGACGCCTTTCCGGCCGGCTGCTGCGGGTCGCAGGGCGCGCGCTGGGCGCAGTCCCGCCGCGCGGCTGAACGTCATCAACGAGAGACGAGAGCTCCTCGTCTCTTCAATCCTCATCCGCGGCAGTGAGCGGCACCAGGCGTGCCCGGGGTGGGATCCCCGCTTCGAGTTCCATGATTCCTACCGACGCGGGAATGTCGAACCGGCGCGGCCCGGCGCCACCCGGATTCATCACCGTCACGACGACATCGACGATTTCCAGCAGCGGACGATGCGTGTGTCCGTAGATGATGATGTCCGCATCGGGAAACGCCTCGTGCAGCTGTGCCGGTGTGACAGCTCGCCCGAACTGATGGCCGTGAGTGATCACGATCGGAAACCCGTCGAGTTCCAGGGTCGCGACCGCAGGAAGCCTGGCCCGCAAGACCTTGCCGTCGGTGTTGCCGTACACGGCCGTCACGGGTGCGAGCACTTCCAGCGCTGAGATGATGTCAAGCTCGCCGACATCGCCGGCATGGAGGATGTGATCGACCTGCTTGAACGCGTCGAATACTTCGGGCCGCAACAGTCCGTGCGTATCGCTGATGATGCCGAGGCGCATCGTCATCCGCTCCAGCGCGGAGTCAGCGCGACGTCGATGTCGAGTTGGTCGAGAATCCGCTGCACGATGAAGTCGATCAGCTGGTCGATCGAGGTGGGGCGGTGGTAGAACCCGGGTGCCGCGGGAATGACCACGGCACCGGCTTCGGTCACGCTGACGAGGTTGCGCAGGTGAATCAGCGAAAGCGGTGTTTCGCGGGGCACGAGGATCAGCTTGCGCCGCTCCTTGAGGGTGACGTCGGCGGCGCGTTCGATCAGCGATCGCGACGTGCCCGCTGCAATCGCGGCCACGGTTCCCATGGAGCACGGGCAGATCACCATCCCGCGGGTCCGGTGCGAACCGGACGCCGGCCCCGCACCACGATCATCGTCGGAATGCACGGTGACGCTCGACCAGTCACCGCCGGTGCGGGCCTTGAGTCCGGCGTCGTCCGTGATGCCGGCCTCGGTCTCGAGCAACCGCCATCCATGGGATGAGATGATCAGCTCGGTGGGGATCTTGTTGCGCGCGAGCACGTCGAGGAGGCGCATGCCGTACGGTGCGCCGCTGGCGCCGGTGAGGGCCAGAATGACGGGGAGGGCCGGGGTGGACGTCATGTTGCGAAGCTTAGCTTGTCACCCTGAGCGCCGCGAAGGGGCGGAGTGACACCCTTGTCACCCTGAGCCGCAGGCGAAGGGGCGGAGTGACCCTTGTCACGCTGAGCGCAGCGAAGCGGCGGAGTGACGCCCTTGTCACCCTGAGCGGAGCGAAGGGGCGGAGTGACGCCCTGGTCACCCTGAGCGGAGCGAAGGGGAGGAGTGGCACCCTTGTCACCCTGAGCGCAGCGNNCGCAGCGAAGGGGCGGAGTGACGACCTAGTACGAGGCTCCGCCCCTTCGCTGCGCTCAGGGTGACAAGAGTGTGAGGGCCTTCGCTCAGGGTGACGAGAGTGTGAGGGCCTGCGCTCGGGGTGACAAGGCATCCATCTGCGTTATTACGGTCCACCGTCGGCAGCGAGCTTCGGACTTCGTACAGAATGGCGCACTCCTACTATGTCTATGTCATGGCAAACTCCCAGCGAGCGCTGTACATCGGTGTAACCCGTGATCTTCGGCGTCGATTCGATCAGCATGTCCGCGGTACCGGAAGCGCCTTCGCGGCCCGATGCGAAATTCACCGGTTGATATACGTGGAAGTGGCTGGCCGAGCCATCGAGGCAATACAGCGGGAAAAACAACTGAAGGGTTGGACTCGCAAACGAAAGTTGGCGTTGATTGAATCCGTGAATCCAGATTGGTGCGACCGGGCGGCCGAATGGGGTTGGTATTGTCACCCTGAGCGCAGCGAAGGGGCGGAGTGACACCCTTGTCACCCTGAGCGCAGCGAAGGGGCGGAGTAGCGCCCTTGTCACCCTGAGCCGCAGGCGAAGGGGCGGAACTTGGTACTAAGTCGTCACTCCGCCGCTTCGCTGCGCTCAGCGTGACAAGCGTGTGAGGGCCTGCGGCTCAGGATGACACGGGTGCGACGGCAGGCTCCGCCCCTTCGCTTCGCTCAGGGTGACAAGAGTGTGAGGGCCTTCGCTCAGGGTGACAAGCGTGTGAGGGCCTGCGCTCAGGGTGACACGGGTGCGACGGCAGGCTCCGCCCCTTCGCTGCGCTCAGGGTGACAAGAGGGTGAGGGCCTGCGGCTCAGGGTGACAAGCGTGTGAGGGCCTGCACTCCGGGTGACAACAGTGTGAGGGGCTGTCATCTCCCCACCACCCGGTCCACCACCGCAAACCCGAACACCACGAGACTCATCACGCCGTTCATCGTGAAGAACGCCGCATTCAGCCGGGACAAGTCGCCAGGCTTCACCAACTGGTGCTCGTAGACGATGATGGCCGCGGCGACGCCGACACCCATCATGTACCATAGCCCGAAGCCTGCCCCCCAGCCAAAGAGGAGCAGCGCCGGGATCGTGACGCCGTGGAGCAACTTGCCGAACAGGATGGCCCGCGATTGTCCGAGGCGAACGGCCGCGCTCCCCAGGCCCGCTTCGCGATCGAAACGCTCGTCGGCCAGCGCGTAGAACACGTCGAATCCGGCGACCCAACTCAGCACGGCGAGTGCAATGGCGAGCAGCAGCCACCACGGCTCGCTCCAGCGGCCCGTGACGGCGAGCCAGCCGCCGACCGGTGCAATTGCGAGCGAGAGGCCGAGCCACACGTGCGGCCAGTGCGTGAACTGCTTCGCGTAGCTGTAGGCGAGAATCCAGGCCAGCGCCACCGGCGACAGCACCAGGCACAGTGAATTGAGCAGGCCGGCGGCGATGATGAACACGATGCTCGCGGCCGCCACGGCGGCCGTCGCTGCCTCCACCGCAATCAGGCCGCGCGGGATTTCGCGATCGCGCGTGCGCGGGTTGCGCTCATCGTAGACGCGGTCGGCGATCCGGTTGAACCCCATGGCGGCGAACCGCGCCGCGCTGAACGCGATCACGACGAGCCCGACGGTGCGCAACGTCAGCGGGGCCACCCGTGCGGCGGCGAGGACGCCAAGCAAGGCGAACGGGAGCGCGAAGACGGTGTGCGGGAGCTTGACCAATGAGGCGTAACGGGCGAAGGCGGACGCGCCACGGAAGGTCTGGCCTTCGAAAGGCGTGAAACGTGAGACGTGAGATGTGAGACCGGTTTCCGATCTCAGGTCGGGCTCGTCAGCGACACGCGTCACTTCCGTCTCACGTTTCACGTTTCACGTCTCACGTCTTTGATCCCCAGCCTCGGCCACAGTTCATCCACCCGCCGCGTGGTTTCCTCATCCATCTCCATCCGCTCCGGCCACTCGCGCGTGAATCCCTCCTCGGGCCACTTCCGCGTGCCGTCGATCCCCATCTTGCTGCCGAAGGTGAAGTGCTGCGACGCATGATCCAGTACGTCGACCGGCCCGCGCACGAATTCGACGTCGCGCTTGGGATCGATGTGATTGAGCGCGACCCACCATACCTCATCGGCGTCATGCACGTTGACGTCCTTGTCGACGATCACCAGGACCTTCGCGAGGGACATCAGCCCCTGGCCCCAGAGGGCGTGCATCACCTTGTAAGCCTGGCCGGGATACTGCTTGTCGATGCTGACGAACACCAGGTTGTGGAATATCCCCGCCGCCGGCATGTGGTAATCGACGATTTCCGGCACGGTGAGCTTGAGCAGCGGCAGGAAGATGCGTTCGGTGGCGTGACCGAGCCAGTAATCCTCCATCGGAGGGCGTCCGACCAGTGTCGCGGCATACACCGGCCGCTCCTTCATCGTCACGGCCGTGACGTGCACAAGCGGGTATCGATCGGCGAGCGAGTAGAAACCGGTGTGATCGCCGAACGGTCCTTCCATCACCAGTGGCTCGGCGGGGTCGATGTAGCCTTCGATCACGATCTCGGCTTCGGCGGGGACGTCGAGGTCACAGGTTACGGCCCGGGCCAGCTCGACGTGATCGCGACGGATGAAGCCGGCGAAGAGGAACTCATCGATGCCGGGGGGAAGCGGAGCCGATCCAGCGTAGATGCTGGCGGGATCGCCGCCAATCGCGATCACCACCGGCATCTTCTCTCCGCGCGCGGCCATTTCGCGCCAGTGGGCCGCGCCGGACTTGTGGCGTTGCCAATGCATCGCGAGCTCCCGCCGGCCGAGCAACTGGACGCGGTACATGCCGACGTTGCGCGCCCCGCCGACCGGATCGCGGGTAATCACCATCGGGAGCGTGATGTAACGGCCGCCATCCTTGGGCCAGGTCTGCAGGAGCGGCAGCCGATCGAGGTCGATCTCGTCGCCACGCCAGACCACCGCCTGGCAGGGCGGCCGCCCGGAGCGCGTTCGCGGCGGGAACTTCGCGAGCTCGGCGAGTCTCGGCAGCATCGCAAGCTTGGCCAGCAGGCCTTCCGGTACCTTGAGGTTCAGCATTTCCGCGATCCGGTCGCCAATGTCATCCAGGCGTTCGACGCCCAGCGCGAGGCTGATCCGGCGCTGCGAACCGAACAGATTGATGGCGACCGGAATAGGGCTGGCCGTGCCGTCGGCGAGCACTGGATGCTCAAAGACCAGCGCGGGACCGCCGCCGGGCGATTTCATGACCCGATCCGCGATGGCCGCGATCTCGAGATGGGTGCGCACCGGCTCTCGAATCCGCACCAGCTCTCCGATGCGCTCGATTGCCGCAATGAACTCGGGCAGCGAGTCGAGACTCATGCCGGCATCCGGACCGCGATGTGGATCGCGACGGCGCCGCCCATCAGGGTATGCCACTCCACCGCCCCGAATCCGGCCGCCTGCAGGTGCGCCCCCAACTGGGCCGGCTCGGGAAACAACCGCATCGACGCTGGAAGCCAGTCATAGGCAGTCCTATGTTTCGACACGATCCGGCCCACACGCGGCAGTACCAGCCGCAGATAGGTGAGATACATCGCGCGGAATGGTTGCCAGCGCGGCGTGGTGAATTCGAGCACCACGAACCGCGCTCCCGGCTTGAGCACTCGCGCCGCCTCACGGAGTCCCGCGTCGAGGTCCATCAGGTTGCGCACCCCGAAGCCGATCGTGGCGCCGTCAAACGTGCCATCGGGGAATGGCAGGCGCAGCACATCCGCCGCGGCCGGCGCCACCCGGGCGGACTTTCCGGCGCCACGGCGGAGCATCGGCGGTACGAAATCCGCGGCGATCACGTGACCGGTGAACCCGGCGCGGTTGGCCAGCTCGGCGGCAAGGTCGAGGGTGCCGGCGCACAGGTCGAGATACGTGCCGGCCGGCGCAGCCTCCCAGTGCAACTGGTCCACCGCCCGGCGCCGCCAGCGCCGGTCAGTGTTGAGCGACAGAATGCGGTTGAGCAGGTCGTATCGCGGTGCGATGTCCGTGAATACGCCGCGAACATATTCGTGCTTGGCGAGGCCGCCGGTGACCGGTAACGGCTGGTCGGTGATTGGCATTGGGCGGGAATTTACCACGGGGACGAAGGCCCGGCGCGGGCGCTTCGCTCAGGGTGACAAGGCCGGCGCATGACAAACCCGACGCCCGTGGAATGGGCCGCGTTGTCGGACCAGGAAGTGGTCCGCCACGCCGCGCGCGGGCGCGAGGCCGCCTATCGCGAGCTGATTCGCCGCTACCAGCGGCCGGTCTTCTCGCTGCTCTACCGCATGGTCCGCGACCGCGAACTGGCGGAGGACCTCGCGCAGGAAACGTTCATCAAGGTGCTCAACGCCATCGAGAATTATCGGCCCGAGTACAAGTTTTCGAGCTGGATCTTCAAGATCGCCAACAACGCCGCCATCGATCAACTGCGCCGCCGGTCGCTCGATACACTCTCGCTGGATGGATCGCCGCACGCCGAGAGCGCCGAAGCGATCGAAGCCACGACGCTCCAGATCGGCGACGCCCGCGAGTCCCAACTCGAGGAAGTCACCAGTCGCGAACTGGGCTCGCAGATCGAGTCGGCGATCGGCAAGCTCCGCCCGGAGTATCGCAGCTGCATCATCCTGCGGCACATCGACGGCAGGCCATACGAGGAGATCGCGGAAATTCTCGGCCTGCCGCTCGGCACGGTGAAGACCTACATCCACCGGGCGAGAAACGAGCTGCGGATCTTGCTGGCGGATACGCGATGACGGCAACGACGAGAGACGAGAGACGAGAGACGAGAGACGGGAGAAGAGAGACGAGAAGGGCCAGCCGGCGGAGCCATCCCGAAGGACCGCAGGGACTGAGGGATCGGCCCGCGACGAAGCGATCCCTCGCTTCGCTCGGGATGACGGCGACGGTCACGTCTCACGTCTCACGTCTCACGTCTCACGTCTCTTGTCTCTCGTCTTGCCTGAAACCTGTACCATAATCTGACGTAGGAGGCCCCAGCATGAGCCTGCACGACCCGAAGCATCTGACCGCCGACGAGCTGGACGCGTGCCTCACCGAAAACAGCTCGCAGCTGGTTACGTCGCACCTTGCGACGTGCCCCGCTTGCGCTGCCATGGTGGAGCACGATGGACGGTTGGTCGCCGCGCTCGGCACCCTGCCCCGATTCGATGTAACTCCGGGCTTTTCTGATCGCGTCATGGCACGGCTGGTAGTCGCTGGCATCCCCGCCGCCGTCGCGGCCGGGCTCAGCACGCCGCGCTCGGTGGCAGCCAGGCGGCGTGCGCTCGGCGCCGTGCTTCTGGCCGGCGGCGGGATCGCGGCCGGGTTCGCCTGGGCGAGCGCCCATCCGGCCGACGCGCTACGCTGGTCGACTCCGGCGCTGCAGAACGCCGGTCACACGCTGTGGTTGTCCTTGCAGGCAATTGTGGCGAACGCGACCGAGCAGCCGTGGTTTTCCTCGGTTCGCGACACGTTGGCGACTCCGGTCAGCGGATTGCTCGCGTTGGCCGTTCTGGCCGGCGCGTACGCGATTGGCTTGATGGGCCTTCGGCGGCTGATGACCGAGCCGACGGTCAATGCGACCTGGTAACCGGCTAGCAGCGCTCTTCTTCTTCGCAGCACTCGTCAATCCAGGCCGCCTGATGGCGACTCCGGTGCGCGATGACACTGGTCACCTTTCCGAACGGGTGCGGCGCATGCTGCTCGCGTCGCTTCTCGACGATAACGGGCCCACTCCGCAAGCGGTGCAGCGCGCGGACTCGCAAGGACCGACGGTCAATCCCGCCCGCCTGGATCAGCCGGCACAACTCGAGCGACAACTGCGATCAGCGCTGCGCAAGCCGCTCAGTGCGACCCGACTGACGGTCATCGGTGGGTCGGCCAGGATCGGGCGATACTCGGTCGGATCGGATGAGTCACTCCGCGGCCATGTCGTGGTGCTCGAAGGCGACGCCGAGGTACATGGCCGCGTCGAGGGCAACGTTGTCGCGCTCGATGGCGATGTCACGGTGTACCCCGGCGGCTCGATCGTTGGCGATGTCCTCTCGGTTGGCGGCAGGATTCACAAGATCGGCAGCGGAACCATCAGCGGGACAGAGCAGACGCTGCAGGCTGCGGCCGAGCCCCCGGTGCCGCCCGCGGCCGTCGCCACCCAGATCGCCCGTCACGCTGCCGGCCTCGCCGGATTGCTGCTCACCCTGACCGTGCTCGGATTCGGTGTGGTGACCTTCGGCCGCCCGAATCTCGAAATCGTTTCCGATACCGTCGCTCATTCGTTCGGGCGCAGCTTCGTGGTCGGACTGCTTGGCCAGGTGCTCGTGCTGCCGACCTTCGGTATGCTGGTGATCGGCCTGGTCCTCACGATCGCCGGCGCATTGCTGCTGCCCTTCGCGATCGTCGTCTATCTGGTACTCGTGGTGGTCACCACGCTGGTGGGCCTGCTCGCCGTCGCGCACGCCATGGGTGAGCGTATAACGCGCCGGCGCATGGCCCGCGGTATCGCGCTGTCACCCAACTCCTATCGCTATGTCGCGACGGGACTGGGCACCGTGGCCGCTCTCTGGCTGGCGTGGGTGGCGTTCGGCTGGGTGCCGGTGGCCGGCACGCTGATGCTGCTGGCCGCGGCCCTGACAACGTGGACGTTGGCGACGGTCGGGTTCGGTGCGGCACTGCTGTCTCGCGGCGGAATTCGCGAACATTTCGCCGGGCGGCTCATGCCGCCGGAGATGATGACCGACGAGTATCTCTGGGCGACGCCGCAATTCGGGGTCGCAGCGGTCAAGCGCCCCGCGAAGGACGGCAGTTAGTGCGACGCCTGATCGCGCTCGGCGTGCTGCTCGGAGTCCACGGCGCCGGCAGCCCATCGCGGTGCTGGGGGCAGAGCATGCGGACGCTCTCGGTGTCACGACCGGTGGCGTCCGAACGCTTCCTGCACGTCACCCTCGATTTCAGCGGCGGCAGCCTCATCCTGATGCCCGCTCCGGCCGGAATGTTGTATGGGATGAGGCTCCGCTACGACGCCACCCGGTATGCTCCGGTGCAGCAGTATGACCAGCGCACCGGGATACTGCACCTGGGCGTCGAGTCGGTTGGCGGGATGGGCGTGCGCGTCACATCACGCGCGCAACTGGAACAGACCGCGCAGTTCGAGCTTGCAGCCGACGTGCCATTGGCCGTTGACGCCTCGCTCGGTGCCAGCGATGCAACGATGGACCTCGGTGGTACCACGCTCACCGAGCTCGAGCTTCGGATCGGGGCGACACACGCCACGGTTGATTTCTCGCGCCCAACCCGCGGCACGTGCAAGGCGGCCACGTTCACCATCGGCGCATCGCAGCTCGATGTCCAGCACCTGGCGCAGGCCGGCTGCTCCGCGCTCCGGGTGGATGGGGGCGCAGGTCGCACCACGCTCGGCTTCCAGGGCGCGTGGCGTCGCGACCTGACCCTGGTCGTCGACTTGGCCGTCGGAGGACTCCGGCTGCAGCTGCCGCGCGGCACCAGCGTACGGCTCACGGGCCAACGATTCCTGGCACCGTTCGACAGCAAGGGCTTCGTGAAATCCGGAGATGCCTGGATCACGCCCGGATATGACCTCGCGGCGCACAAGTTGAGTGTCGAGCTGAAGGCGTCAATGGTGGCGATCGAGGTGGAGTGGATTGAACAGCGGTGAGAGGTGAAGAGTGAGAGGTGAAACGTGAAAGGGGGCCTCCGTACAATGGGAGTTCCCTTTTCCCTTTTCTCTTTTACGTCTTACGTCTTACGTCTTACCTCTTACCTCTTACCTCTTGCCTCCCGCCTTCTTGTAATCCGGCCACTCCGTAATCAGCCCTCCCGTCGCCGCGTTCCTTGACGTGCCTGCGACCAGTTGCGCCCGGTAGCGTGCCAGCCAGAAGTCGAACGGATCGCGCGGGTCGTGATCGACGACCAGCAGGTCCGCCGGCGTCATGGTGAGGGTCCAGAACCGGATCGTCCCGCCGCGATAGTACATGTAGTTGACCGCGCGCGCGTCCGGCACCACGAGCGGGCGCACGGGACCGTGCCCGCCGAACGTCAATGTCAGCGCCGAATCGTGCAGTGCCACCGCCACCAGCTTTCCCCGGGTCGTCGGTGGCGGTAGCATGGTGGCGGGCGTCAACAGCAGGTCATTCCCGGCGATCCGCACCCCCGGCGCCTTGCCGACGTCGGCGAGCTTCTGCAGCGACAGCCCGAACAGGTGCATCAAACCCTGCACCCCGATCCCGAAGGCGTGGATCGTCGTGGGATGCAGGCGCAACTCGCCGCCCGGTGTCACCGTCGCGTCGGTGATGATACTGAACGGCAAGCCATGCAGGCGACCGCTCTGCTTGAGCCTGCCGTGGTCCACCTGCACCTTGATCGCGCGTAGCGGTGAACCGCGGTAGTTGAAGACGTATCGGTTGAGCAGGTCGGCGAGCGCGGTGGTACTCAGCGTGATGCTGGCCGTATCCATCTCGATATCGAAGGAACGTGGATCGTCGAACCAGGGCGGTTGCCCGGGATGCCGCTCGATCAACCGGCCACGCAGGTATTCGATGTGCATGACGAGGGTGGAATCGACGTGAAAGTCGACGTGCCGCATCGCCGTCTCGACCGGCGACGATTGCGCCTGCACTGACGCCAGTCGCAACCCGCCCATCAGACAAGATGCAGTTGCCACGAGCCAGCCGACCCGGGCGATCAACGCGATTCCTGTGGCGGTCACGCTTCCTGCTCCCTGCCGGCTATCGCGGTGGCTGCTTGAGATTCACGCTGGTGATACCCAGGTGACAGCTTGGCGGCCGACCCTTGTCGCACGTGCTGGCAAGCCAGACCGCGCCCTTTCCCAGCGGAACACCCTCGGTGCTGCCGAGCACGTCGGTCAGTTTTTCGGCCACGACCGCTCGGCGGACCTCGGGTGCAAACACTTCGTCGTAGTGCTTCAACAGGTCGGCGCGTGTGCGGAGCGTGGTGTGGTCATCCGGTCCGTGATTGATGCGCAACGGATAGTTGACCATGCCCGCGACGGTGGCACGGTCGCCGGCGCCGACCGCTTTCTGCAGCTTCTTCAGCGTCGCGATGACGTCGGCATCCGACAGGCCCAGGGTCACGAACCGTTGCGCGCCAGCGGGGTGCATCACCACGAGCAGCAGCGCTGCCACGAATGAAAGCGTTCGCATCATGTTCGGGTGTTATTCCAGTACCGGAAGGGATACTCGGGCCGCGGCGACATGCTGCCGCACCAGGGTCGCAATCTCGCGCAGTATCACGGCAGCCGCCGACGTCGGCGCCGCCACGACAATCGGCTCACCGCGATCGGCTGCATCGACGAGTCCGGCCTGCAACGGAACCTGTCCCAGGAGGGGTACGCCCAGCTCGTCGGCGAGCCGTGCACCGCCGCCGCTGCCGAACAGGTCGTGGCGCATGCCGCTGATGGGGTCGATGAACCCGCTCATGTTTTCCACCACACCGAGGACCGGCACGTTGACGCGCTCGAACATCTTCGCGCCCCGCAACGCATCGCCCACCGCGACCTCCTGCGGCGTGGTCACGATCACCGCGCCGCTGACAAGCACCTGCTGCACCAGCGAGAGTTGGGCGTCACCGGTTCCCGGCGGCATGTCGGCGAGCAGGAAGTCGAGCTCGCCCCAGTCGACGTCGTGCAGGAACTGCTGCAGCACCTTGGTGATGATCGGACCACGCCAGATCGCCGGCGCATCCCGATCGACCAGAAACCCGATCGACATGAGCTTGACGCCATAGGCCTCGAGCGGAATGATCCGTCCGCCCTGGACCACCGGCTTTTCGTATACGCCGACCATGCGCGGGAGATCCGGACCGTAGAAGTCGGCGTCCATGATGCCGACGCGGTATCCCTCTTCGGCGAGAGCGACCGCGACGTTCACCGTGACGGTGGATTTGCCCACGCCGCCCTTGCCCGACGACACGGCGATGACTGTTCGGATGCCGGGCACTTCCATCGGGGTTGGCGCCGGAACGCCGGCCTGCGCGCTCTGCGGCGCGCCGTGGGTCGTCTTCGACGGCCCGGTGGGGTCCACCACCGTGATGCGCGGCTGCGGCAGTCCGGCGGCGACCAAGGCCTGACGCGCCTGACGTACCAGCGTCGCGGGATCGTCGCGCCGCAGCAGGAAGGTGAATTTGGCTTCGCCGGTGCTTTCATCGACCGTGAGCTGGTCGATCATGCCCGACGCGACGAGGCCTTGGCTGGTCCGCGAATTGATGATGGCGTCGAGGGTGGCTCGTACCTGGTCCTGCCGGGGCGTGCTCACACGGCCTCGACGACCAGCACCTCAGGCACGGCGTGGCGGAGGCGAAGCTCCAGGCCCTGCTTGAGCGTCACGGTCGAGGCGGAGCAACCGACACAGGTGCCGCCGAGACGCACCAGCAACCGACCCTGGCTGGCGTCGAAGTCGACCACCTCGACGCTGCCGCGGTGCGAAGCGATGTAGGGGCGCATCTCATCGACAGTGCGCTCGATGCGGTCGAGCAACTCGTCGGCTGTCGGCAGTGCAATGGATCCGTTCACTCGGCGGAAGCTATACGGCGAAGAGCGTGGTACAAGGGGCCGGAAGACCGATCAACCAGCCCTGAGATAGGCCCGCGCCGCAGCCAGGACCGTCGCCTGCACATCGGCGAGTGTTCCGGGCATGGCCACACCGGCAGCCTTGGCGTGTCCGCCGCCGCCAAACTGCCTTGCCAACTCCGCGACGTTCACGTTACCGACACTGCGGAGTGAAGTCTTGACGCGATGCCCGGACATCTCCCGGAACAGCAACGCCAGGCGCACCCGCCGCACCGAGCGGGCGTGTTCCACCACACCATCGAGGTCATCAGGATCGACGCCATGCCGCTCCAGGGCCCCCGGCGGCACGGTGACCCATGCAAGGCCGATGTCCTCTTCCACCACGAGGGTCTGCAGCACCTCGGCGAGCAGGCGCGGACGACCGACCGGGGCGCCGGCGTAGACGTCGAGGTACACCTGCTCCGGGTCCACACCAGCCTCAAGCAGGTCGCCGGCGATGCGAAGGGTCCGCGGCCGGGTGTTCGAGAAGCGGAATCCACCGGTATCGGTCACCAGCGCGACGTACAACGCGCGCGCGGCGGCGGCCGTGACGGGCCAGCCGGCCTCGCGCGCGAGCAGATAGATCAGCTCGCCCGTGGCGGCCGCCGAAGCGTCGACCAGGCGCGGGCCGTCGGGCAGCGTGCCCGGGCTGACGTGATGATCGATGCAAGCGACCGGCACGCCGCTGTCTCGTACCGTGTCCGCCAGGCCGCCAAGTCGTGGCAGGTCGGTGATGTCGAGCACGATGATCGCATCGGCCCGGCGGAGTTCCTTGACCGCCGCGCCGCTCTTGTCGGCATCCGGTATGTCGGCAAAGAGAAATGCGAATCGCGGCGGCGTGGCGGTGGGGTTCGTGACGTACACGGCCGCGCCGAGGGCACGCAGCAGGTGCACCATCGCGACCTCGCTGCCGAGGCCGTCGCCGTCGGCGTTGACGTGCGTGGTGAGGCAGATGCGGCGGCCCGGACCTACCAGCGCCGCTATTTCGCGGGCAGCGGCGGGGAGGTTGTAATCCGGCGTGGTCATGCGGAGAAGCTAATGACTGGGATAGCTCCCAGCCCCTACCTCCCAGCTCCCAGCTCCCGCTGCAACGTGCTGTGCCGCCGCCCGTACCCGAAGTAGATGCCCAAGCCGATGATCAGCCAGACGATGAGGCGGATCCAGGTGTCGCCCGGCAGCGTGGCCATCAAGCCGAGGCAACAGACGATGCCGAGGATGGGCACGACCGGCACGAACGGGGTCCGGAACGGACGGTCCAGCTCGGGCCGCGTCCGGCGCAGGATCAGCACGCCGGCGCACACCAGCACGAAGGCCAGCAGGGTGCCGATGTTGACCAGCTGTCCCAGCAGCTGCAGCGGCAGGATGCCGGTGGCGAGTCCGACCGCGACGCCGGTGAAAATGGTCGAGATGTACGGCGTACGGAATTTGGGATGTACCCGCGCGCCCCAGCGGCCCAGCAGGCCGTCGCGCGACATCGAGTAGAACACGCGCGATTGCCCGAGCAGCATCACCAGGATGACCGAAGCCAGGCCGAGCACGGCGCCGATGTCGATCAGCACGCGGATGAAGCCCGGGGCGCCGACCTTTTCCATCGCATACGCCACCGGTGCGTTGCCATTGAGTTCGGCATATGGCACCATCCCGGTCAACACCACCGACACGACGATGTACAGCACGGTGCAGATGGCCAGTGAGCCGAGAATGCCGATCGGCAGGTCGCGCTGGGGATTCTTCGATTCCTGGGCTGCGGTGCTCACGGCGTCAAACCCGATGTACGCAAAGAAGACCAGACCGGCGCCGCGCAGCACGCCGGACCAGCCGTAGCTGCCCCAGGTGCCGGTGTTCTTCGGAATCAACGGATGCCAGTTGGCCGGCGTCACGTGCGCCAACCCCACGGCGACGATCAATAGCACGATCGCAACCTTGAAGATGACGATGAAGCTGTTCACCGTCGCCGACTCCTTGATGCCGATCACCAGAATGGTCGACATGACGGCGACCACGAACACCGCCGGCACGTTGAGCAACGCGCCGGTGAGGTTGAGTCCCGAGTGCGCACATGCCGCCACGGCCTGGGTGACGTTGTCGGCGGTGCACCACGCGGTCGGCGCATTGGTGAGCGACGCCGGAAGCACGATGCCGAAGTTCTTGAGCAGGTCTACCAGGTGCCCCGACCAGCCGACGCCGACCGTCGCGGCGCCGGCCGCATACTCGAGCACCAGGTCCCACCCGATGATCCAGGCGACCAGCTCACCCATGGTGGCGTACGAATACGTGTACGCGCTCCCCGCCACCGGCACGACGCTGGCCATCTCGGCGTAGCAGAGCCCGGCGAAGGTGCAGGCGATCCCGACGATGATCATCGAGATCCACACCGCCGGTCCGGCGAATTGCGCCGCCGCCTGGCCAGTGAGCACGAAGATGCCGGCCCCAATGATCGCGCCGATGCCGAGCGTGGTCAGGTTGAGCGCACCGAGCGAACGCCGCAGCGAGTGTTCGCCGGTGGCCTCCGCCTCGGCGCGAAGCGCACCGATGGACTTGGTCGCCCACAGGTTCATCGCACGTTTCCGACCGCGGCCAGCTTGGAATGGAACCGGCCGTAGAAGAAGTAGATGCAGAGACCGATCGCCATCCAGACGAGCAGACGAATCCAGGTATCACCCGGCAGCGTCGACATCATGTAGCCGCAGATCAGGATGCCGAGAATCGGCACGACCGGTACCCAGGGCGTCCGGAAGGGCCGGGGCAGTTCGGGCCGGGCGCGCCGAAGGACCCAGATGCCCCCGCAGACGATCACGAACGCGAGCAGCGTCCCGATCGACACCAGTTCGCCCAGCAACCGGATCGGGAAGAAACCGGCAATCAGCGCCGCGACGCAACCGGTGATGATGGTTGCGACGTAGGGCGTGCGGAACGTCGGGTGCACCTTGGAGAACACCGGTGGCAGCAGGCCGTCGCGCGACATCGAGTAGAAGATGCGCGGCTGGCCCATCAGCATCACCAGCACCACCGAGGCCAGGCCGGCGATGGCGCCGATGTTGACGAAGAAGCCCAGCCACTTGAGTCCCGGTCCCGCCGCGTCGATCGCCACGAACACCGGGTGCGGCACGTTGAGCTTGCTGTAATGCGCGATGCCGGTCATGACCAGCGCCATCGCGATGTACAGCACGGTACAGACCGCCAGCGACCCGAGAATGCCGATCGGCAGGTCGCGCTGCGGGTTTTTCGCTTCCTGCGCCGCGGTCGACACCGCGTCGAAACCGATGTACGCGAAGAAGATCACTGCCGAACCGCGCACGATGCCGCTGAAGCCGAAGTGACCGAATTCACCGGTGTTCGGCGGAATGAACGGGTGCCAGTTGGCCGTGTTGATGTACTTGATGCCGAAGAGAATCACCGCGAGGACGATGGCCACCTTGGCGATGACGATGGCGTTGTTGAACCGGGCCGACTCCTTGATGCCGATCACCAGCAGGGTCGTGAGCAGCAACACCAGCACCACCGCCGGGACGTTCAGGATGCCGCCGGTGAGCGTGAAACCCTTGGCCGCGCAGTCCGCCCCCGACACCAGGGCGCGGCTGACGGCGTCGTATGCCACGCCACCAGTTGCCGGGTCGACGCAGATCTGCGCCCGGATCAGGTGGTGCGTGCCTAGCACATCCAGCGGAGCGCCCATCAATGCCGGCGGGAGCTTGACGCCGAGTTCCGTCATGAACGCGCTGAAGTAGCCGGCCCAGCCGACCGCCACGGTCGACGCAGCGAAGAGGTACTCGAGGATCAGGTCCCAGCCGATGATCCACGCGATCAGCTCCCCCATCGTGGCATACCCATAGGTATAGGCGCTTCCCGCGATCGGGATCATCGACGCAAACTCCGCGTAGCAGAGGCCGGCGAAGAGACATCCGGAACCGGCAACGACGAACGACAGCACGATCGCCGGCCCCGCGTTGGTCGCCGCCACCTGTCCCGTGAGCACGAAAATGCCGGCGCCGATGATGGCACCGATGCCGAGGAACACGAGGTTGGTCGCGGTCAGCGCGCGCTTGAGGCTGTGCGAACTCTCGGCTTCAACCTGCAGGTCGGAGACGTTCTTGGTGCTGAAGAGGCCCATGAAGAGATCCTCGAGCGGGGTGGATTTCCTACACGCTGTAGTTCGGCGCTTCCCGGGTGATCGTCACGTCATGCGGGTGCGACTCGCGGAGACCGGCCGAGGTGATCTGGATGAACTCGGTGTCGCGCTGCAGCGCCGCGATGTCCGCGGCACCGCAATACCCCATGCCGCTGCGGAGGCCGCCCACCATCTGGAACAGGACGTCGGCGACGGCGCCCTTGTACGGCACCCGTCCCTCGATGCCTTCGGGCACCAGCTTTGAAGGCGACACCTCGCCTTCCTGGAAATACCGGTCGGCCGATCCATCCTGCATTGCCGTCAGCGAGCCCATGCCGCGGATCAACTTGAACCGGCGGCCCTCGGCCAGGATGCTCTCGCCGGGACTCTCCTCCGTGCCGGCGAGCATCGAACCCATCATCACGCTCGCGGCCCCTGCTGCAATCGCCTTCACCACGTCGCCGGAGTACTTGATGCCGCCGTCGGCGATGACCGGCACGTCGCCGGCCCCGGCGACCGCATTGATGATCGCGGTCATCTGCGGGACCCCGACGCCAGTGACCACACGCGTGGTACAGATCGAGCCAGGACCGATGCCAACCTTGACGGCGTCAACGCCTCGCTCGACCAGGGCCCGCGCGCCCGACTCCGTTGCGATGTTCCCGCCGACCAATTGTACCTCGGAAAACGCATCCCGGAGTGCCGCGATGGTGTCGAGGACACCAGCCGAATGCCCGTGAGCGGAATCCACCACGATGACATCGACGCCGGCGTTGACCAGTGCGCGGGTGCGAACCATCGCCTCGGAGCCGGTACCAACCGCGGCGGCGACCCGCAAACGGCCATGCTGATCCTTGTTGGCATCGGGGAAGTCCCGGCGCTTGAAGATGTCCTTGACCGTGATGAGGCCCCTCAGGACGCCGTCGGCGTCCACCACCGGAAGTTTCTCGATCCGGTGCCGCGCCAGCGTCGCCTCGGCTTCGGCCAGCGTCGTTCCGACCGGTGCGGTGATCAGTCCTTCGCGAGTCATCGCTTCGGCGATCGGCCGCTCGAGGTTGGACTCGAACTGCAAGTCGCGGTTCGTGATGATGCCGATCAGGCGCCCGCTACCGTCGACGATCGGCACGCCCGAAATGCGGAACCGCCGCATCAGCGCGTGCGCCTCGCGGATCGGACGCTCCGGCCCGAGGGTGATCGGGTTCATGATCATCCCGCTCTCACTGCGCTTGACCCGGTCGACCTCGGCCGCTTGTCGGTCGATGGACATGTTCTTGTGCAACACGCCGATGCCGCCCGCGCGCGCCATTGCGATCGCCATTTCCGATTCGGTGACGGTGTCCATGGCAGCGGCGACGAGCGGAATGTGGAGCGGGATGGTGCGGGTGAAGCGACTGGACGTGCTGACGTCGCGAGGATGCACGGTCGAATGTCGCGGCAGGAGCAGGACGTCGTCGAACGTCAGGCCGAAGTCCGGCCGGATCGGACTCATGCCGCCGTCCGTGACAGGCGCTGACTGGATACGGGGAACATCCTCAAACGTAGCGGGTGGGGGCGGAAGGGTTCAAGGACGGCTCACGGCTCTGGTCCCGCGCCGCCACAACAGGTAGACCGGCACGCCCAACGCCACGATGACGAGCCCCGGCCAGGTGTACAACGGCTTCTTGCTCAGCAACACCACCATCAGCGCCGCCAGCGACACGATGTACAAGGCCGGCACGATCGGATACCCGAAGGCCTTCACCGGACGCGGCAGGTCCGGCCGCCTGATGCGAAATGCGAAGAGTGAGACGGTCGTGAGACAGTAGAAGAGCACCGACGCGAAGATGACGTAGTCGAGCAGTTGGTTGTACGTACCCGAGAGGCAGAGAATGGACGCCCAGATGGCTTGGGTGATGAGGCCGAAGACCGGCGTCCGGTAGGTCGCGTGCAGCGTGCCGGCGCGTTCGAAGAACAGTCGGTCCCGGGCCATGGCGTAGTAGACCCGCGGCCCGGAGAGCACCAGCCCGGCATTGCAGCCCAGGGTTGAAATCACGATGAAGCCCGACATCACCAGCGCCCCGGCGGAGCCGAGCATCGCTTCCACCGCCGCGGCGCCGACGCGATCCTGCGCCGCGTTCTGAATGCCCCGGGCCACGGCGGTCGTGCCGTGAGGATCGCCGGCGAACGGCAACACGTTGAGGTAGGCGACGTTCGCCAGGATGTAGAGCAGTGAGACCGCGATGGTTCCCAGCGCAAGGGCGCGGGGCAGGTTTTTCGTCGGATCGCGAACCTCGGCGGCGGCGAACGTGACGTTGTTCCACGAGTCGCTGGAGAACAGCGAGCCGACCATCGCGGCGCCGACGACCGGCAGCATCGCGAAGGACCAGTCGCCGGTGCCCCAGAAGTGCGCATGGTTGGCCGACGAAATCTGCACGTTCCGGAACAGGAAGAGCCCCAGGATCACCAGCATTGCCAGCGCGATGAACTTGATCGTCGTCAGGAATGTCTGTACACCGGCGCCGAGCTTGACGCCGCGCGCGTTGATCCAGGTGAGCACCACGATGCTGATGATGGCGACCAGGCGCTGCGCCGACATACCGATTGGAATCGCGTCCGCGGCGCCCGGGAGGTGAATGTGGCCGAGCGGGAGAAAGATCGTGTCGCTGAGCGATGGGATGAATACCGCCAGGTATTTGGCCATGGCCACGGCGACTGCGGCGATCGTGCCCGTCTGGATCACGGCGAACAGCGTCCAGCCGTACAGGAATCCCGCCAGCGGATTCAGCCCGTCGCGCAGGAAGACGTATTGGCCGCCGGCCTTGGGAATCATGGCGGCGAGTTCGGTGTACGCCAGCGCGCCGGCCACGGTCATGATCCCCGTGATGATCCAGACCAGCAGCAGGCCGCCGGGCCCCCACGCGTTCACCTCGCGCCCGATGTCGGCCGACACGATGAAGATGCCGGACCCGATCATCGTGCCGACGACCAGTGACGTCGCCTGCCACGGGCCGATACCGCGGACGAATCCGGCGCCTTCGGGCTCGCTCAAGGCGTGTTCCCATTGGATGTCGGCGGGGTCGCTGGCGGGGGAGGTTTGTCGGCAGATTCTGGTTTCGAGCTGGTCATGCTCTGTGCCGTCTTCGATGCTTCATCGACCACCGCCTGCGCCGCCGATGCCAGCCCCTTCATCACCTTCGACGCCCCGTCGAAGAAGGTCACCGTGCCGCTGATGGCATCAATCGGGACCTTGCCGGCGCGCAGAATGTCCTCCGCGCGATCGGTAAGCTTGGCGAAGAGGTTCGTCGGATTGGCGCGCTCGGCGTACTTGCTGTTAAGAAACTCGATGTAGTCGAGAATCTGGTAGCCACGTTCGTCGGAGAGGGACTCGGCGGCCCGCAGGATGCGCTCCTTGAGATGTTCGTTCATTGCCACTCCTCAGTCGAGCCGGCGCACAAAGTTGAGCACGGGGGTGGGCAGAAAACGTGACCGGCCGGCGCGGATGGTCGCCCGGATCCTGATCTTCGCCAGCGGCTCGAGTCGATGGAAGGCTTCCGCTTCGTCATCAGTGATCGCGACGTAGAGAAACCCGGTTTCGGGAAGCGGGCCGCGGGCCAGCAAGTAGGGCCGCCCGGCGGGGAGTTCGGGCCGCAGGTCGTCGGCTTTCTCGATGCCAAGAATCTCGATGGTCCATTCAACGGTCTGCCCGACGTACCTGTCCGGTGCCGCGCGAATATCCGCAGCGGTGATGCCGCCTGGGGCCGGGGCGTTACCCAGCGCCGCGTCGCGCACCCACGCATCGATCCGTACGTGCGCCCAGCCGCTCTTGTGTTCCAGCACGTCGGCATGAACCGGCGATTCCAGGGTCGCCACGACAGCACCGCCGGGCTGTAGCGCGAGCCCGGCGCCGGCTTCGATGCTGGTAACTGCCGGTGGCGCAGTCGCGGTTACCGGTGCCGGCGGAGGGACCGTTACGGCCCGCGGCGGCGTGACCGCGGCGGCGGCAATCCAGCCCGTACGGCGGACATGCACCCACCCGCCCTTCGCGTCGACACGATCGAACAGCGCGCCAAGGCGTGCGGAGGCGAGCGCCGCGCCGCCAGGGCTGGCGCGCAACGTCGTTCCAGCGGCGAGCGCAACGCTGACATCGAATCCGTCACGCTTGTCGTCGTGCAATGCACTTGCGACGATCCAGCCGTCGATAGTGGCCGGCACCCATTCGCCGTTGGCCGCACCTACAGTCACGGCAGTACCCTTGAGCAGGTGCAGCAGCTGGATGCCGCCGGGATCCTTGACCAGGTCGGTCTCGGCGCCGATCGACCGGACGGTTTGCGCCGGCGCGGGCGAGACGGACCCGGTGAGCAATCCGAGTATGGCGGCGGGAACGGCCAGAACGGCGACGCGCGGCAGTCTCATGGGTACGGCAGTCTACCGGGCGCGAGGGTGCGCGTCAAAGGTATCGAATTGCAGCAACCAGCCCCGGCCCGGTACCACGGGAATCAGCTCGCCGGCGGCGAAGCTCCGCGCCGCCTGAAACGTGGGGATCGCCGGAGCGGTGATGCGGACGCGCGCCGAGTCGAGTCCCAGCGCCCGCCAATCGATGTGCAGTTGCACCGCGACGGTGTCCTTGGCCCAACTGGCGATGGCTACGAGCGCATGATCGGTGCGCAGGTAGCTGGTGGCAAGCACATCGTTGCGACCGGTCGTGACTGGTGCGCCGCGACTCCACCAACCCACCATGCGGCTGTCCGTGATGCCAAAGCTGTCCCATTCGTGCCAGAGTGGGCGCGGATCACTGCCGGTCCACGGCAGCCGGTTTGTCATCCCGAACAACATGCCGCGCCAGGGATTGCCGCCACCCTCGAGCATTTCCCCCATCAGGCCGAATGGAATGCCCGACATTTCAACCAGCCAGTAGTCCGGCGGTGAATCGTAGTTGAACCCTTCGCCAAACCAGAGCCGGTCGATGAAGGGGAAATGCTCGAGGTACAGGTTGGCGCTGCTCGCGAATCCATCATTCTTGTCGTACTGATTCGCGGAATGGAGATCGATCCGTTCCCCCGGTCCGCCGTGGGCCGCCAGGACACGGCGGATCCGCAGCATCGTGGCCCGGTCGAACGCGACGTCGTCCAGATAGATGCCGTCAACGCCCGCGTGATCGGTCAACCAGCGCAGTCCCTCGACGTAGAAGTTGTGCCACCGGGAAATGCCATTGGTCACCAGCGTCACGTCGCGCAGTTCGGGGACGACCCAGCCCGTGATGTAGTTGTCGACCACGTGTTCCTGCAGCCACGAGTGACCGCCACCCGGTCCCGGCGAGAATACTTCCGTGCCGAGGGAGCGCAGGGCCCAGAACTCGGGAGCGCGGTTGGTCAGTTCGCGCACCGTGTAATAGATCTTGAACCGCATGCCGGCGGCGTGCAGTGAGTCGGCGTAGGCGCGCATCTGGGCGGCACGCAGGAACGGATAGTTCAGGAACGGATTGATCGCCGTCGCATGATGCACGTTGACCAGGTTGGCACCCGCGGCCCGCACGGTGTCGACCGGCCGATAGGCGTGGTAATACCGGGTCGCAAAATGGGTGCGGGTGTCCAGCGGATGAAACGGCGTGATCAGCACCCGGAAGTTGAACCACAAGGTGTCGCCGGCAACAAGGGTTCGGCCGCCGCTGGTGCACACCGCGCGATAACTGCGCTCGCCGCCGGTGAAGCTGCAGCCACCCTTGCCGTCGTTCGACCACGAACGTGGCATCACCAGCGGCGACTGCTGGTAGAAATTGGTGTTGAGCGGACGGACGTAATGTTCGTCCTTGAGCGTGAGCTGCAATCCGGCGTTCACGTCGCCGATCCACACGGCGTCCTGGTTGCGGGTGACGTCCCATTTCCAGTCATAGTTGGCGGGCGCCATGCCACCGGGACGGTTCAATCCCATGAAATAGCGCGCCACGTTCCGGAACATCGGCATGACGAGGCGAATGTCACGGACCGGGGTGTCGCGGCGCGCCACCAGCGCCACGCGATACTCCAGGTTGCCATCGAAATCGAGATCGCCGGTAATATCGAGACGGAGATCACCCTGCCTGCCGCTCGAGTGGAACGTGGCGCGCGACGCCGTGGCGCGGACGAGCCGGAGCGCACCGGGTGTCCACCCGTGCACGAGGCCCGAAGCGTCCTCCACCTGCAGCGCGATCGGGGCCGCGAGAATCGGGAGGCCGCGCGCCGTGATCCCCGTCATCGCCGATGTGAAAAACGAGAGGATCTGCCGGGGAAACCCCAACGAGTCGAGGAGGATGCGGCGGCCGAGAATCCGGAAGTCGGCCGGTCCGCCCCGCACCGGCGTGTACGGTGGCGTAGGCGGCCCGTCCGCGGCAAGTTGCGAATTGAGCCAACGCAAACGCGACAGGCGCCATGGTTCGTCGTCACCGTGATTGACCGCCATCGCAGTGTCGACCACGATCCGGATCGGCGTCGTGACCCCGTTGTTCCCAGCCACCACGACATGAACACTGCCCTGATAGGTGCCTGGCGAAGCGGTGCGCGGCATCATCACGCCACACCACAATGCCCGCACCCGGCCGGCAGGAATCGTGACATCGGGATGGAACGGTCGCCCCAGCCAGTCCACGCCATCGGTAGTGATACAGTCGAAGGCGCTCGGTGGAATCTCCATGGCAACGCCCGCGCCCCCCTGGAAACTCGAGAAGTGCACCTGCACTGAATCCAGCGGCTGTTGCGCCCAGATGCCCAGCTGGAATGCGTAGTACTCATCGCGCTCTGCCGGCCCGAGGCGGGCGACGCCTGCGGTACGCATGGCCCAGATCAGCGGCAGTTGGTCGGTCATCTTGACCGGCCGCGATCGATCTTCGACAAAAACGGCAAATGGTTCGCCGGGCGAGATGCGACGGCGCGCCGCGGCGACTTCGGAATCGGTCGCCGTCACCTCCATCGGCCAGCGTTGCGACATCGAATCCACCGCTTCGAAGGCGACCACGTCCGCGCGAGGCAATGTTGCGGCGCCCGCACGCGCAGCGGCGACCCAGCCCGGGGCCGCCATGGAATCGGGACGCGGATAGCTGATCCGGGGATAGTTCGAGCGAACGCTGCCGGTATATGGGAGGTAGTACACGTAATACGTGCCGATTCCGTGCACTGGCTCGAAGACCAGCTCACCGGAGTCGCGACGCACCCACAGCGCGGCGGCATTGCGAATCCGCCGGTTCGCCGTGTCGGTCACGATCACCCGCTTGAGCTCCGGCTGCGCGTCGCGCCGACGCCATGGAATCAATGCCCGGACGGCGCCGCCGGTCCCCGTATCGGCCACCTGCAGCACCACGCGCTGATTGCCAAAGGAATCGGGATTCCAGCGACCCAGGCGCCAGGGCGCTTCCTGGGCGGGAGCCCGCTGCGCAGTGGCGGCGAGGAGGAACAAAACGAGCATGGCGCGGACGCTGATTGGGCGCTCCTGGCTTGATCAAGCGAGCACCAAAGAATACTCGTTCGACCCGCCGATTGGCCGGGTCCGCGTGGTCCCACTAGTTTCGACACCTCAGTTTCTCGTGCTCCGGAGCGCGCTTGGCCGCTGTGTCGCGACGCATTCCACCCGTAGTTCTTCTCGTACTCGATGGCTGGGGCTGGCGGCCGGAAACCGCCGGCAATGCCATCGCCATGGCGCATACGCCGATCTGGGATCGCCTGCTGGCGACGTCGCCGCGCGCGCTCCTCGATGCGAGCGGTCTCGCGGTGGGCCTTCCCGACGGCCAGATGGGCAACAGCGAAGTCGGACACCTCAACCTGGGCGCCGGCCGGGTCGTGCCGCAGGATCTCGTGCGCATCAATCAGAGCATCGAGAGCGGCGAGTTCTTCCAGTCGCCGGCGTTGGCCGAGGTCGCGGCACAGGTCCGACGCACGCGTGGCACGGTGCACTTGCTCGGGTTGCTGGGTCCCGGTGGCGTACATGCGATGGACACCCACCTGCTCGCCGTGATCACGGCTCTGGTGCAACTGGACGTGCCGCGTATCGCGATTCACGGGTTCCTGGATGGGCGCGATTCGCCACCAAAGTCGGCGGCAGACGTCGTGGCGAAACTGGGACAGGACGTGACCCGGATCGGCGGCGGCCGCACCCGGATCGCGTCGCTGACGGGCCGATACTTCGCGATGGATCGTGACAAGCGCTGGGACCGCATCCGTCTGGCATACGACGCCATGGTCCACGGCGTCGGTGCGCCCATTGCGGACCCAGTCGCCGGCATCCGTGCGGCCTACGAGCGCGGAGAGACCGACGAGTTCGTCAAGCCACTCGTGATGATGCATGATGAAGGTCCCGCGGCGACGATGCAGAACGGCGACGCGATTTTTTGCTACAACTACCGATCCGACCGCATGCGACAAATCGTCGCCGCACTCGCGATTGCCGGGTTCGACGGATTCCCCGTCGCTGATCGGCCGGAGTTGCTCGTGGCGACGATGACGCAGTACGACCAGACCTTTCCGCTAACGACCGCGTTCGCACCATTTTCCATGGTGCGAATCCTGGGCGAGGTGCTGAGCGGCGCGGTGCGCCGTCAGTTCCGCACCGCCGAAACGGAGAAGTATCCCCACATCACCTACTTCTTCAATGGCGGCTACGAACCGCCGTGGCCAGGTGAAGAGCGCCAGCTCGTTCCATCGGCGAAGGTTGCGACCTACGACCTCAAGCCCGAGATGAGCGCCGCCGGCATCACCGACGTGCTCTGCAACGCGCTCGATCGTGGCGAGTACGACTTCTTCCTCGCCAACTTCGCCAACGCCGATATGGTGGGCCATACTGGCGTACTCCCCGCGGTCATCAAGGCCGTGGAAACGGTGGACGAATCGCTCGGCCGGGTACTCGCGGCGGCGGAGAATGCCGGCGCCCGCGTGCTGGTCACCGCCGATCATGGCAATGCCGAGCAAATGATCGACCCGGCCACAGGTGGACCGCACACCGCACACACCACCAACCCGGTGCCGTTCGTGACCTTCGGCATCGCTGGCCAGTCATTGCGCGCTCACGGCGCTCTTTGCGACGTCGCGCCAACCATACTTGCCCTGCTTGGCCTGGAGCAGCCGGCCGAGATGACGGGCCGACCACTGCTGCGCGGGTAGATTGTCGTGATGCGTCTCTTGGTGCCGTTCATGGTCCTGCTGATCCCGGTTGTCCCGCTCGCAGCGCAGGTCGGCTACCCGCCGTCCCATTCGCCCTATCACGAACTCGAGCGTGGAACGTTCGCGGAGGCGTTCGGCGGCCGTGTCTTCGGCACCGGCGGGCTGTTGCAGCTCGGCCCGCGCAACGGTTCCTCGGAAGGTGCCCGGCTGGTGATCCGCGGCAAGAACACGCTGCAATTCTCCTTCGGAGGATGGACCGCCGGCACCCAACGCTCGGTGATCAACGCCCAGGACTCCATTGCCACGCGCAACAAGGGGCTCTCCCCTCAGCGCCTCATCGCCGGTGAAATCGGCTTCCAGCTCAACCTGACCGGCGGGAAGACCTGGCGCGGATTCGCGCCGTACACCGGTGTGAGCCTGGGCCTGGTGCACGGTCAGGGCGGACCGGCGGTCGACACATCCGGCTACGCGTTCGGCAACAAGATCTGGTTTGCGCCGACGATCGGAACACGGTGGTTTGCCGGGCAGCGCATCTATCTCAAGGTCGACGTGCGTGCGCTGTTCTGGAAGCTGAATTACCCGCCTTCGTACAGCCTCGAGCCGGCGAAGCAGCCCGGCACAGCCACGCAATCCAACGCCGTCAACACGACCGGCGTCACGTCGCAGTACACCGCGACTCCCGAGATCCGCGTTGGGATCGGCATTGCATGGTGAGTGGAGCACAGGCACGGTGCTCGCTCACTCGCGCCATCTCGTTCCACGCGCGACATCGGTATGCGTGCGACGGGCCGGCGGCGGACCATGGCCACCTGTATCGCGTCGAGGTGACGGTGGGAGGAGTGATCGACGCGTCGCGCCAGACGATCGTCGACCTTGCCGCGCTTGACGGCATTCTGACCCAGGAAGTCGCCCAACCGCTCGCCGGGCGTCATCTTAATGAAGCCATCCGCGAGTTCGCGTCGGGCGAACAGCTGCCTTCGTGCGAGGCGGTGGCGGCGTGGTGCTGGCGGCGGATCGCCCCACGTCTCCCTTCCGGTGCCGAGCTGGAGCGAGTGCGGGTGGCCGAGGACGCCACGCTCTGGGCCGACTGCACCGGGGTTGACTGATTCTCGCTGGTCTCACGAGGGCTTCATGATCCAGCATCTTGCGCCCGCGCGCCGGTGCGGCGGTGCCATCGCCGCGCTGCTCCTCATGCCGTGCGTCGCGCTGGTCGGACAGACCAATGATGAATCGCGACTCACCATGGGGATCTCCGCCGGATGGATCGCCTCGGCCCAGCTGTGGGATGTTCCCAGGCAGGCGATCTCGTCCCCGTTCGGCGACCCGGACTTCTATCACCTGCACCGTGAACTCCGCTCCGACATCACGATCAGCGGGCACGGGACCTACTTTCGCGGGCCACACCTCGGCTTTACCGGCGAGTTCACCTATCTGGGGTTGGGGACCACCGATGCCTGCGTCGTCGTTCAGGATGGCGGCAACCTGGAGCTCAGGGCCGCGTGCGACGCACTCCAGGGCGTCCAGCATTCCGCCGCGGTGACCACTGTCCAAGGCGGTGTGGTGCTGCGACCATGGTCGCGCACGTTTATTCAGCCATACCTGACGGGCACGGCCGGTGTCGCCTTCACGCCGAGGAGCACGGTGGAGATGACTTCGATATATGGCGCAATTGGTGACACGTTGGTCACGCTCAATATCTACCAGGACGATCATACCGCGGAGATCCGCCCCAGCTTCACGCTGGGCGCCGGCTTCGCCACCGCGCCGAGCTCCGGGTACCAATTGCGGATCGAGGTGCGGGAAACCTGGTTGGCGCAGACCATAGTTACCGCAGCCACGTCCCAGCAGGGACTACTGCCGCCCACGCGATCGGTGCTCAAGGGATTTCCGAGCGTGTTGGTCTCGTTCGACGTCGTGCTGGAAAAGCGGCGCGGCCGGCGCTACTAGATCGATGCGGGTAGCTTCGGCCGGGGAGGCTGCGCGCGACATCGTCGCCGTCGTGCCGGTGCAGCCGCCACTCCGCATTCCACTCATCGACTCCGTTGGACATGTCCTCGCCGAAGATCTGACCGCATCGATCGACCTGCCGCCGTGGACCAATGCCGCCATGGATGGTTACGCCGTCCGCGCCAAGGATATTCGCGGCGCGCGCCGCGATGCGCCGATGCATCTGCGCGTGATCGGCGCGATTCCCGCCGGCGCGGTTCCCGATCGCGCGCTTCGGACGGGCGAAGCGATGCGCATCTACACCGGTGCCCCGCTACCTGCCGACGCCGACTCGGTGATTCGCCAGGAAGACACCGATCGCGGCACCGAATACGTCACGGTGTTTGACGATCGCGACGCCGGTGCAAACGTCCGACGTGCGGGCGGTGACCTCGCTCGCGGCGCCCCGGCGCTGCCGAGCGGGACGATCATCGGTCCGCACCAGCTGGCGCTCCTGGCCGCGTTGGCGGTGACGCACCCGATGGTGCATCGCCGCCCACGAGTGGGGATCCTCGCGACCGGCGACGAAGTGGTCTCCCTGGATCATCCCGAGGAAATTCTCGCGGCGCGGCGCCTCGCCGACGTCAACAGCCCCGCGCTGGCGGCACTGGTTCAGCAGGCCGGCGGCGTGGCCGTGCCACTCGGCCTGTCGCCCGATGACCCCGCAGAGCTGCAGCGAGTGGTGCTGGCGGCAGATGACGTCGACCTGCTGATCACCGCCGGCGGCGTCAGTGTCGGTGATCACGATCATGTGCGCAGCGTAATGGCTGCGTGCGGTGTAACAACCAGCTTCGACCGGGTGCGGATCCGTCCGGGCGGACCGACCACGTTCGGGCGGTTTCCGCCTGGCCGCCCGTGGCTTGCGCTGCCGGGCAATCCGGTCAGCGCCATGGTGACGTTCGAGTTGTTTGGCCGGCCCGCCGTTCGCGCGATGTCAGGACACCGCGATCCGTTTCGCCCGGTGACCCAGGTGGTGCTGGCGGACGACGCGCGCCGCGATCCGGTGCTGGATCAATATCTGCGCTGCACCTTCGACGCCCCCGAGGATGGTCGCATGGCGAGGGCCACGCTGACCGGTCCGCAGGGCTCCGGGATGCTGATGTCCATGGCGCGGGCGGACGGTCTGGTCGTCGTGCCCGCAGGCGAGGGCGCGGCACTGGCGGGGTCGATGGCGAGGGCCTGGCGCTTCACTTGACGTGTGCTCGTGCCGGCATGGCACCCGCAACTCACGGCTCGCCGTCGGCCTTCCGCTACGCCCTTCCGTACACCGGCACCAACGCCCCCGACGTCAGGACATTCTCCAGCGAGGCCAGCCACACGATCGTCCGCGCCACCTCGGCCGGCTTGGGCCATTGGTCGAACTTCGCGTCGGGCATCGCGGCGCGATTGGCGGGGGTATCGATGATCGAAGGGAGAATTGCGTTGACCAGGATGCCGTCGTGCCGCACCTCCTCGGCCAAGGCGCGGGTGAGGGCGGTCACCGCGGCTTTTGCGGCGGTGTAGGCGGTGAGATTGGCGCCGGGGACCTCAACCACGCGGGCGCCGACGTTGACGATCCGGCCGCCACCGCCCTTGCGCATCGCTTTCACCGCTTCACGACAGCAGAAAAACGTGGTGAACAAATTGATCGCGAGTTGTCGCTCGAGATCGGCACGCGAGGTTGCCGCGATCGGCTTGAAGGTGAAGCCGCCAGCGAGATGGATCGACGCGGCGATCGGCGGGAGGCTTGCGTAATACGCCTCGACCGCGTGTTCGTCAGTGAGATCGATGTTGCCGGTCAGCTGCACCCCGGCCGCCGGGGCCGGTGGCGTGGCAACCGGACCAAGAATCGGCAGGTGGCAGACAGCGCCGGCCGCGACGAAGGCGTCCACAACCGCCTGCCCCAAGGCGCCGTCACCACCGGTGATCACCACATGTTGACCCGAAAATCCGTTCGACATCGGCTCGGCCTGAGATCTGGCGTGAATCGGCGTGGCGATTTCACTCGGCCCGATATGACGGTGCCCAACGCCGCCACGCTGGATTGGCGTCACTTGATGGTGGAGCGACGGAACGGCCATGTCAAATCAGACGACCCCGGCGCCTTGGCCCGGTGGACCACCATAGCAAGACTTGACTGGCGTCCGGCAGCGATACTTCCGTCTCCTCGCCCCTCCGCACCTTGCCAAGGAGCTGATACGCATCCCACTGGCACACGACGCTGCACCCAGCCCAGATGATCTACGGTCACACCGCCCTCATCTGGCTGCTGTTCGCCGGCGCCGTCGCGCTCCTCCTGGCGATCGACCTCGGCCTGACCCGCCGCCGCCCGCACGCGCCGTCGTTCCGGGAAGCGGCATGGTGGAGTGTTGCCGTGGTCGCAGCCGCGATGCTCTTCTGCGGCCTTATCCTGTTGCGTCGTGGGCATTCGGAGGCGTTGCAGTTCGCCACCGGGTACATCGTCGAGTTGGCGTTGTCGGTCGACAACCTGCTGGTGTTCATGCTGGTGCTGCACTACTTCGCAGTCCCGGCTGCATTGCAGCCCAGTGTGCTCAAGTGGGGGATTCTCGGCGCGATCGTGATGCGCGGCCTGATGATCGCCATCGGCACGGTACTGCTGCGTGAACTCAGCTGGGTGATTTATCCGTTCGGCGCGCTGCTGGCGGTCACCGGCGTGAAAATGCTGGTACGCCCTGACGATCAGCCGGGCGAACCCGAGCGGAACCCGGTGCTGCGCGCGGCCCGGCGCCTGCTGCCGATCGGCGATCGGTTCGAGGGCGCAGCGTTCTTCACCCGGCAGAATGGCCGGTTGGTCGCGACGCCACTCTTGCTGGTGGTACTCGTCGTCGAATGGACCGACCTGGTTTTCGCCACCGACTCGATTCCCGCGATCTTCGCGATCACCCGCGATCCGTTCCTGGTCTACACGTCGAACATGTTCGCGATTATTGCCTTGCGCGCCCTGTTCTTCCTGCTGGCCGGTATCATGATGCGCCTCATCCATCTACGAGTCGGCGTGGCCATCGTACTCATCCTGGTGGGCATCAAGATGCTGGCCTCGCCGTGGATCGGCGTGCCGCCGGAGATCACGCTGGCGGTCGTCGTCGGTGTGCTGGGGATGTCGGTGCTGGCGTCGCTGCGCAATGCATGAGTCACGAGAGCCGAGCGAACGCCGGAGCGGCACGGCCGCCAGTACCGTTGTCACATCAGCCGGTACTTGGGGCCGCTGCCGCCTTCGCGCGGCGTCCAGCGGGGGCCGAGGACATCGGTCGCCTTGCAGTCAATGCAGTTTGGCGGATTGAGCCGCAGCGTGTCGCCATGCCGCTCATAGACTCCGGCCGGGCAGAGGTGAGTGTAGAACTCCGCCACCTCGCCGGTGATATCCGTGCCAACAATGAGATGCGATGGAATCGTGTCCCGCGTGGCGTTGCCTGACTTGAAGACCGCGTCGACCTTGCTGAAGGTCGTCACGTTATCCGGAACGAACGGCTCGGCGGGATGCGTCGTGCGTGGCGCTTCGACATCCCTCCCCATCGCGATGCGACCGCCGGGAAACGCGCCGCCGCTCAGTGTCATCAATCCCGCCCGCACCACGCCACCGAAAAAGCCATCCTTGAATGCCAGCCGCATGTTACGCGTGACGCGCATGTCCCGGACAATGCGTGACTGGCGGACCGCGCGGTCGTATGCCGCGAACCGGGTACCGTCGGCGGCCTCCGGCTGCCGGAGCGCATCCGCGATCGCCGTCGCGGCGAGCATCCCCGACTCCATCGCGTAATGAATTCCCTTGAGCGAAGGCACGTCCACAAATCCAGCCGTGTCGCCGACCATCACGATCCCGTCGCCGCTGAGCCGCACGGGAATCGCATGAAACCCCCCTTCGGGGATGGTCTTGGCTCCCCATTCGAGCAGCGTGGCTCCCTGCAACAGTTCCCGGAACAGCGGATGCAACTTCAGGCGCTGCAGCGACTCGTGCACGTCAAGCTCGGCATCGTGATAGTCGAGGCCGACCACCAGCCCGATCGAGAGCTGCTGCGGTCCCATGGGATAGCACCAGGATCCACCGAAGGCGTCGGTCGGCAACGGCCAGCCCATCGTGTGAATGACGCGGGACACCGGCCGTTGGACCTGCCATACCTCCTTGACGCCGAGCGCGAAGATCTGCGGGTTGTCGCTGCCGACACCCTGCCAGTCGCGCCAGGCCTGCGCGAGCGGACCTCGCGTGCCTTCCGCCACCACGACCACCTTCGCCACCAAGTCCGTCGGTTCCTGGAACACGTCGGTCGGGTTGCCGTCGCGATCGAGCCCGGCCGGCACGGTGCGCACGCCGATCACCCGCTGGCCATCGACCAGCAACGACGCCACCGGGAATCCCGGGAAGAGATTCACGCCGAGCGACTCCGCCTGCTCACCCAGCCACCGCACCAGTTCGCACAGGGATACGGTGTAGTTGCCATGATTCTTCATCGTGGGCGGCGTGGGAATGCGGGTGCTACCGCCTTCGGTCAGGAAGTACACCGCCTCCGCATCGACACGCTGGCGAAACGGAAAATCGGCGTCCTGCTTCTCAGGGAAGAGCGCCCGCAAGGCGACCGGATTGATGACCGCGCCCGACAACACGTGCTCCCCGAGCGCGCCGGCTTTTTCGAGTACACCGATGGCGAGGTTTGGTGCGGTCTTCGCAAGCTGGATGGCACAAGCGAGTCCGGCCGGCCCGGCGCCGACAATCAGCACGTCGAGCTCGATCGCCTCCGCGTGCGGCTTCTCGGCGCGGATCAGCGTACCCGGCAATGGAGCCTGATGGCGAACGGGAAGGACGATGCCCACTAATGCGCCTTCGCGACCCGCACCGCAGCGGTGAGGGCCGGCACGACCTCAAAGAGATCTCCAACGATCCCATAATCCGCGATCTTGAAAATCGGCGCGTCCTTGTCGCGGTTGATCGCGACAATGACCTTCGCGGTGCGCATGCCGGCGAGGTGCTGAATCGCGCCGGAAATGCCGACCGCAATGTACAGTTCAGGCGACACGGTCTTGCCCGTCTGACCGACCTGCGCGCCATGTTCGGCCCATCCGGCGTCCACCACCGCGCGTGAGGCGCCAACGGCGGCCTCACCACCAAACGCGGCGGCCAGTTCCTCGAGCAGCGCAAAATGCTTCGGATCACCGAGGCCTCGCCCACCCGAAATGACGACGCGCGCTTCGGCAACGTCAAGCGCGGCCTTGTCGGAGGTCCGGATGCCGGTAACGTCGAGGCGTTTCGTGAAGGCGGGCACGGTCACGACCGCTGGCGTGCCGGCCTTGCCGGCTGGCACTGCGGCGTAGGCCCCGGGGCGGACGGCGACCACCGCCGTGCCGGCAAGGTCCACCGTCTGCAGCGCCTTGCCGGCATACACCGGCCGCACGACGCGGATCGACTCGCCGCGACTGTCGACCACCGTAACGTCCATCGCGCACGGGGCGCCGATGCGAGCGGCGATGCGCGGTGCGAGGTCCTTGCCGGTGGCGGTGGCCGCCACGACGACGGCCCGGTACGCGTTCGTCAGCGTCGCGACGGTCGCGGCCATCCCATCCGGACAGTAATTGGCGAAGACCGCGTGCTGGGCGGTCAATACGCGATCGGCGCCGGCCGCGCCCAATCCGTCGCTCCCCGACACCGGGCCGACGGAGCAGATCAATGCATCGACCGTCCCACCCGACGCATCGGCAATCCGCCGTGCGGCCGCAAGCAGCTCCGCCGCTCCCTTACGCAATACCGCGTTGCGCACCTCCAGCACCGCCAGAACGTTGGCCATGTTCAGATCACCTTCGCTTCGGTCGTCAGCAGTTGCATCAGCGCGGGCACCGCCGCCGCTCCCTCGCCGACAATCCGGCCGGCGGCGCGTTCCGGCGGCAGGGCAAGCGCGGCGACTGTCACCGATCCAGCTCCCGGCGCAACGGGCGTGACCTCAAGCGGCTTCTTCTTCGCGGCCATGATCCCCTTGAGCGACGGCAAGCGCGGATTGTTCAGCCCCTTGTCGCAGGTGAACACGGCCGGAAGCGCGCACGCCGCCTGCTCGATGCCGCCTTCCACTTCGCGTTCCACCGTCGCGCGGCCCGCGGCGATGTCCAGTTTCGTGACCGCGGTCGCGCACGGCAGTTCCAGCAGCTCAGCCACCATCGCGCCGGTCTGCTGACCGCAGTCGTCGACGGCGAACTTGCCGAACAGCATCACATCGTATCCGGCGCCGCGCAGGTGCTCGGCGAGCACCCTCGCGTTCTCCAGGCCGTCCGGAGAAGGCGTGCCGTGCAGGTGAACGCCGCGGTCGATGCCCATGGCGAGCGCGGTTCTCATCGTCTCCTGCACCGCGTCACCGCCCAGTGCAACCACCACGGTCTCCCCGCCGCCGGCCTTCTCCTTGAGCGACAGCGCGGCCTCGATCGCGTACTCGTCATACGGATTCGGGACGAACTTGACCCCGGTTTCGTCGATGACGGTGCCGCTTCCCGCGATGACGATCTTCGCGGTCGTGTCGGGGACGCGGCGGAGGCAGACGGCGATCTTCATGTCGATACAATTCCCAGTTCAGTGTTCAAACGCGCTGGTGACTGGTGGCTCGCGGCTGATGGTCGTGCAACACCAAGTCTCGCGTGATGCCGTAAGTGGCCACCAACCACCCACGCCTTCGGTACTAGAATGCCCCCAATCCCGTGATCTCCTGGCCGAGAATCAACGAGTGCATGTCGTGGGTGCCTTCGTAGGTATACACCGATTCGAGATTAGCCAGGTGCCGCATCGAATGGTATTCCACCAGGATGCCGTTGGCGCCCAGTAATCGGCGCGCTTCGCGAGCAATGTCGCACGCCGCGCTCACGTTGTTGCGCTTGGCGAGGGATACCCGCGCGGGCGTTGCCTTACCCTGGTCCTTGAGCCGGCCAAGCTGGAGGACGAGCAGCTGTGCCTTGGTGACTTCAGTCAGCATGTCGGCGAGACGCTGTTGCTGGATCTGCGTCTGGCCGATCGGCTTGCCGAACATGATCCGGCTGATTGCGTAGCGCCGCGCCTCGTCGTAACACGCCATCGCCGCGCCCACGGCACCCCAGGCGATTCCGTAGCGCGCCTGCGTGAGGCACATCAGCGGTGACTTGATCCCGCCCGATTTCGGCAGGATCGCGTTCTTCGGAAGGTGCACATCCTGCAGGTGAATCTCACTCGTGTCCGATGCCCGGAGTGAGAGTTTCCCCTTCTGGTCCTTTCCGGTGTAGCCCGGGGTGCTCGCCGGTACGATGAAGCCGCGGATCGAATTCACGTCATTGATGTCGCCGGTCTTCGCCCAGATGATCGCCACGGTCGCCTGCGAACCGTTCGTGATCCACATCTTGACGCCGTTCAGCAACCAGCCGTCGGCGGTCTCGCGCGCCGTGGTGATCATGCCGCCGGGATTCGATCCGAAGTCGGGTTCGGTAAGGCCAAAGCAGCCGATGTCGGTGCCGGCCGCCAGTCGTGGTAACCAGTGCTTCTTCTGCTCGTCCGATCCGAACGTGAAGATCGGATACATCACCAAGGCACCCTGCACCGACGCGAATGAACGGATCCCGCTGTCGCCACGCTCCAGCTCCTGCATGATCAGCCCGTACGCGACGTTGTTCAGGCCGGCACAACCATACTCTTCCGGCAGGTTCGCGCCGAAGAGGCCGAGCTCCGCCATTCCGGGGATCAGCTGCCTGGGGAACCGTCCCTCGATGTAGCACTCGCCGATGACCGGCATGAGCTGCTCGTCGACCCAGGAACGCACGGTGTCCCGGACCGCCCGCTCCTCCTCGCTCAGGAGTCCGTCAACGTCATAGAAGTCGACGCCGGTGTATTCCGCAGATCCCGCCAAGTCCGACCTCCCTTGGAGCCGCGGGGAACATAAAGCCTGAGGTAAGAGGTAAGAAGTGAGAGGTGAGAGGGAACTGACGATCCACCCCTCTTACCTCTCACCTCTCACCTCTTACGTCTCACCTCTTACGTCTCACCTCACAGGTCCGCGACCGCCCTCGGCGACACCCCGACTTGCCTCGCCATCCGCCGGAACTCCTTGCCATGGTCGATCGGCCGCCCCGTCTCCGCCTGCCACTGATGCACCATTTCGTGCAGGAGCGTGTCGAGCACGGCCGCCCATCGGTCGCGCCGGATGTGGCGCCGGGCAATCACGATCTCAGCGGGCGCGCCGTCACGGGGCACATGCAGTTCGCCGAGACGTCTGCGCATGCGATCGGAGAGATGAATGGCGATGGCGCTCAGCGCGCCGCCAAAGTGGCCTGCATTGAACTCCACGTGCACCTGGGTGAGGCGCTCGATCAGCGCCTGGTCCTCCGGCGCGACTGGCCTCGCACGGCGCGCCGCCCTGGGACGTGACGCGACATGGTGCTCCACCGGGAACGCCATGAAGATCTTCCGCGCCGCCGCGCGCTCCACCCGCGGCACGCGACGCGAGAGGAATCGGACGATCGCCTGCAGCACGTGGTCTGGCGCCGCGGCGTACCCGGCGTGCATCCGCAGTCCAGTCTGTGTACGCCAGCTCAACAGAACGGTGTGGTTGTGGGTGAGGGTGACGGCGGTGCCGGGTGGCAGGCCCAAGCGAAACAGGCGCTCGGGGAGCGTGACCAGGCCGAGCTCCAGCTGCGCGCGCTTATCCGCCAGTGCCCTGTAGCTCCTTGACCCGCGGCCGCGGGAACACGATTTCCGGCCCGGCATGAAAGACCCGGTCACCCGCATCCCACACGTAGTGCCGAATGGTGATCGATGTCGCGTCGGCCATGACCAGGTTGCAGGCCGACGGACGACGACCGCGAGTGCGGGCGGTGTGCGTGCCGGCGGTCGCGACCACGGCGCCGTTGGGCAGGATGCCGGCCCGTTCCTCGTGATCGTGCCCGCACAGCACGAGGTCCACACCGGTCGCCATCACGTTGCGCCACGCCTCGCGCCAGCGCGCCAGGCCCATGCGCTCGGAGATCCGCCCGCGCAACAGGTTCTGGTGCATCACCATCACGCGCAACAGCTCCGGGCTTTCCTCGGCAAACCGAATTGCGGCGCGTTCGGTCTCGCGCGCCGGCAGGTGCCCCTTCACCGCCATGTCGTTGAGGTTCGGCGTGATCGATCCCGCGACCACGCCATAACTCGTGAGCACGCCGCAGAGGATCGCGCCATCGATGACCAGTGTGGGCGTGAGGTCGTCGCCAAAATAGCGGCGGTACTTCTCGTACTTCGGGCCGGCGCCGATTACATCGAACGGCGTGGCCCACCACTGCACGTCATGATTGCCCGGAACGATCAGCGTCGGCGCAAGGCGCCGCAATGCCTGCACGAACACCAGCGCGCGCTGGAACTCGCCGTGGCGGGCCCGCTGGGTGATGTCTCCCGCGATCGCCACGACGCTCGGCGCGAGATCGGCCGCCAGCCCCTCGAGCCCGGCGATCTGGTCGAGATCGACGTCCTGCCCGAAATGCAGGTCGGAACAGTGCAGGATGGTGACTCGAGTCACCACACCACGCGCACGCGATAGGTGAGTACCGCCGAATCCCTGGCGGCAACAGGCACGGCGAACACCACGCGGGTCGACGAGCGTTTCTGGGACGGCATCGAACTCTCGATGACCGACCATTCACCGCCGCGGTCCTCGCGCACATCGACCACCACGGCGGAATCCTTCGCGTTCTGCAGCGTCACGCGGTACGACGCCATCGCCACCGTGGAATACGGCGCCACCGTCGCGCGGGCGGTGCTGAACGCTGTCTGCACCCGTTTGGCCGTGACATCGAACGCGGTTCCAGTCGGAATCAGCAGTTCCTTTCCCGCCGGCGTGTGACCGATCGACCCTTGGCCGATCAACTGCATGCGGCCGGCGTTGTCGGTGTCGAACACGCTCACACCGCCGCCGGGCAACACAAGATCACCGAAGGGAGTTCCTGCCTTCCGTTCGAAGCGATAGGCGACCTCGACCGGCACCGGCGTCTCGTCCTGCTGCTGTCCAAAGCCGCCGTAGAACGGCAGCCCGCCGCCGAGCACCAGCCGTCGTTCGCCCCTGGCCGGCGTCGGGTCGAAAAGCGATACCATGAATTGCACCCCGGGCACGAACGACATGCGGTTCGGCAGGGTGTAGACGTGCGCTTCGCCGACTGCCTGTTCCTGCGGGACGCCGTCGATATAGGAGGACGCCGCCTCGGACATTGGCGCCGCCTTCGCCGCAAACGCCCGCTGCATCTGCGCCGCTGGCCGGCCGACGTCACCCGCCAGCAGTTGCACTTCGACGTCACTGAGATCGAGCGGCCCCGACGCGACCAAGGCCGTTCCCTCGATCCGACCCTGCGGGCCGAGGAAGACGCGGTACGTCGCACTCCACGCGGCGCCCGAGGTCTCGTACATCACCTTGATACCCTGGCGCGCCCGGTCGCTGCGAATTGTCACGTCGGTCGATGACGCCGTGGGCACCAGTTCCGCCGGCCACTGGAGTTGGCCCGGCCGGCCGAAGATCACCTTGCCGCTCGAGTCCCACCGCCACCGCTCGGGATCCAGCGCGAGCAGCGTGGCGGATGCTGTCGCCGCCGATGGCCGCGGGAACTGGAACTGGCGTCCGACGCTGCGGCGCAGCAGCGCCTCCTCCGACGTTGACGGATCGAACCGGACCCCGGTCACGACGACGCCGGGGTCCAGCGTGGTAAAGGTGCCTGGAGCGAAGTCGCCGAGATCAAGCGGCCGCGTCGAGCTGCCCACCGGCAGGCTGACCGGAAGGACGCGCCGCACCAGCACGCGCCCTGAATTGAACAGTGTCACGGAGGTCGCGGCGGCGCTTCCCTGTGCGCTGATCACCGACGGGCACGCCAACGCGGCCACGAGCCAACAGCCAATGCGCCTCTTCATTTCAATGCCTCCATCGCAATTCGTCTCGTGATCAATCGAACCAGAAAATAGGTGGCACCGATGGCGAGTCCACCGTACCACCGGGCCAGGCTGGTGTGCGGCAGTTTCCAGAGCGTCGAGGCGGCCATCAGCAGCGTCGCCGCGATCGCCGTGCGCGAAGCAACGCGGTTCGCCCGCCGCTGCCGCCGCGCCTGACACGCCGCGCAGCGCTCGCCAAAGTTGATCCCCGCGACGAACTCACCGCATTCGACACAGGGGACTTCACGCCACCCGACGGGCGACGGCATCGCCGAATTCCTCCGTGGTGGCGGTGCCTCCCAGATCGCGCGTGCGCACGCGATCGGCGACGATCGTCGCGACGATCGCCCGGCGCACGCGGTCCCCGGCCGCCGCTTCACCCAGATAGTCGAGCATCATCGCTGCGGCCAGAATCAACGCCGACGGATTGGCGATGCCCTTGCCCGCAATGTCCGGCGCCGACCCGTGTACCGCTTCAAAGATGGCGCCGTGCGCCCCGATGTTGCCGCCCGGGGCCAGGCCCAGGCCACCGACGAGACCGGAGATCTCGTCGCTGAGGATATCACCGAACAGGTTGGTGGTCACGATCACGTCGAACTGCTCCGGCCGCATCACCAGCTGCATCGCACAGTTGTCGACGATCAGCTCGTTCATCGCGACCCGGCCCGCGTATTCCGCTGCAACTTCGCGACCGACATCCAGAAACAGCCCGGAGGTCAGCTTGAGGATGTTCGCCTTGTGAACCAGGGTGACGTTCTTGCGGCCGTGGGTCAGCGCGTACTCGAACGCGTAGCGAATGACGCGCTCCGATCCCCGCCGGGTCACCACCGCCACCGATTCGGCCTGGCCGTGCGCATCGCCGTCGCGCTCGACCCAACGCTCCTGCCCCACATAAAGCCCTTCGAGATTCTCGCGAACCAGCACGATGTCGATGCCATCGTAGCGTCCACCGGGCACGATCGTCCTGGCCGGGCGGAGGTTGGCGAACAGCTCGAATTCCCTGCGGAGCGCAACGTTCACCGAGCGGAACCCCTCGCCCACGGGCGTCGTCAGCGGCCCCTTGAGCGCCAAGTGCGTGCGCCGGATGCTCGCCAGTGTCGCCTCCGGAAGCGGACCACCGGCGCTGGCGATCGCGGCCATGCCACCCAGCTGCCGGTCCCAGCTGAACTTGAGCCCGGTGGCGTCGAGAACCTTGAGGGAAGCGGCGGTGATTTCGGGACCGATCCCATCACCCGGGATCAGGGTGATTTCGTAGCCCATGCTAGCGTGCGTCCGGCAGGATCCGTGCGATCGTTGCGGCGAGCGCGGCACCGGCCGATGCCGCGGTCGCGATCGGCGTGCTGCGCCATGCAATCACACCGAGGCGCGCATCGGCCAGCACCAGCGTGGCTTCCACCCGGACGCTGTCGCCCACCTGCGTGAATCGGAGTGCCGCCGGAATGAGCACGAACCGGCTTCCCGTCATCGCGACCAGCGAACGGATATTGGAAAGAAACGGATCCGGCACCCGCTTGAGATTTTCGTACCGCATCACCGACTGGCCCATGCGGTCGGGATCCGTCACCATGCCCGGTGCGCGCCGGGCGACTCGCCTGAGCTCGGCGGGCCAGATCCAGGCCGCTTCCGGCCCGCGCGCCTGCAATCCGTCCGCCAGGATGGAGTCGGCCCAGGCCAGTTGCGCTGGGCGCGTTGCCGGCAATCCGCCCCCGCTGACGTTGTCGAACACGAGGTAGGTGACCGGCAGCACGGCAATCGGCTGCCCGGCGAGCGGCGCGAGCAGCAGGCCAGGCGCCGGCAATGGCTTCGGCGGCTTGCCCGGCTGCTGCCCGTGGGCGCAACCGCTGCCTGCCAGCAACGTGAAAACGAACGCGGCCGCGCAGACCGTCACGCGGCGCATCAGGCGAGAGGGGTCAGTCACACTCCGAAACCTATTCCAGTGACAGACCCCCGTCTACCACGATCGTCTGTCCGGTGATGTGCCGCGCGGCGTCCGAACAGAGAAAGGTGATCACGCGCGCGATATCCTCCGGTTCGGCGAGCCGGCCGAGCACGGCGCGCTTGCGGGTGCGCTCGATCAGGTCGCGCGGCAGGCGATCGAGTCGCTCGGTGCGAATGAATCCCGGTGCGACGGCATTCACGTTGACGTTGCTCGGGCCGAGCTCGACCGCCGCCGCACGGGTCAGACCCTCCAGCGCCGCCTTGCTCGCAGCGTACGATGATACGCCGAATCCGGGTCGCGTCGCCTGATGAGCCGACACGTTGACGACCTTGCCCGAATGCTGCTCACGGAAGTGCGGCGAGCACGCGGCAATACAATGGAACGCGCCGCTCACGTTGGTGTCGAGCACTGCATCCCAGTCCGCCGGCGTCAGGCGCCACAGCGCGCCATCATGCGCGATGCCAGCGTTGTTGATCAGGTGATGTATTGCGCCGAAACGGCGCTTGACCTCCGCGACGAACCGATTCACCTGCTCCCGGTCGCGCACGTCGCAACGTGCCGCGTAGACCTCGATGCCCATCGACGAAAGCGTCGTCTCGGTGAGGAGCGCAGTCGACTCGACGTCCCGGCCGTCCATCTCAAACCAGCAGAAGGCGACCTTGCAGCCGCCGCGACCCAGTTCCATGGCGATGGTGCGGCCCAGCCCGGTCGCGCCACCAGTCACCACGGCGACCCGGCCATCCGAGCTTCCGGTCGCGGAGGCGGGTTTGGGTTCAGTCATGGTCGCGGGCGCCGCGGCGGACGCGGCGGATCCGGCCATCCACGGCTCAGGATGGCGTCCGGACGGAAAGGGCATGGACTGCGAAGCTACGGGCCGATCGGGAGGCGAGCAAGCCGTCGCGACCCTCGGTGACACCGGGGAATCGTTACAATTGGCTGGCCGGGAGCTAGTGGCTCATGGCTGTTGGCTAATGCCTATTGGCTGCCAGCGACCAGCGGCCAACGATGAGCTACAAGCCAACAGCCAATAGCCACGAGCCAACAGCCACCAGCCCCTCCCCGCTCGGAGAGACCCACATGCTCCCATCCCGTCTGGCAACGACGCTGTCCGCCACGGTCCTGCTCGCCGCGCTCGCGTCGTCGGCCCCCGCGCAGGGAACCACGCCCGTTGATCTCGGCAAACGCGTGGCCCGGTCGAAGTACCAGCTGGGTCGGGTGTTTGCCGTGCAGGAGCTGCCGGATGGACGAGTCGTCGCCAGCGATACCAAGGAAGCCGCGTTCCGCCTGATTGACCTGGCGACGGGCGGTGACGCGCTGCTCGGCAAGCAGGGTGACGGGCCGGACGAGTATCGGACTGCCACCGCGGTACTGCCGCTGCCGGGCGATTCGCTGCTGTTATATGACGCGCTCGGCCACAAGGCACTTCACCTGACGCCGAGCGGCGATGTCGCAGCAGTGATCCCGGTGGCGGTCCCCAGCGGCAGTCGTTTCTTCACACTGTCGGCGACGGACGGGTCGGGCAACCTGTACTACACCGTCACCGAGTTTGATACCGCTGCAAAGGCGATGAAGCCGAGCGCATCGCTCCGTCGCCTGGTCCAGGGCGGCACCACCGATCAGGAACTCATGCGGATCAACATCCGGCGTGCGGATCAGGCGCACGCCCAGGGCATCCTGGTCTTCCCGTTTCGCGACGCCTGGGCGGTCCGCAACGACGGTCTCATTGCACGCGTGCTGGCTGACAGTTACCAGGTCATTTGGTCACGCGATGGACACGAAACCGGACGGACCGGCCCGTTGCCGTTCCAGCCGATCGCCATCTCGGCGGCCGAGCAGCAGGCGATCACCGATTCGATGCGCCAGGGCATGAAGAACATGGTGAGCTCGGTTGGCATGGCGGCCCCGGCGAATCGGACGATCGGTGACGGCGGTGGTGGGCAGACAATCATGTTTGGTGACGGTGGCGGTGGGGGCGGCACGCAGGTGTTCGTCATGCGCGGCGGTGACGGTGGTGGTGCCCCGCCGGCCGGTGCAGATCGCGCCGCGGTGGAAGCGGGCCGTGCCGCAGGACAGGCCGCGGGCGCAAGCGGGCAGTCGTTCACCTTCAATCCGTCCGACATTCCGATCGCGCCGTTTCCCGCGACCAAGCCCGCGATCGCGTCGAGCGGCCTGGTCGCGGCATTCGATCCGAATGGCAGCCTCTGGGTTGCCCGTGAACGAATGCGCGGCGACAATGCGCCGAAATATGACGTGATCGCCGAGGGCAAGGGCATCGTCGGACACGTCAAGCTGCCCGCGAACACCAGGCTGGTCGGCTTCGGCAAGAACGGTGTCTATTTGGCCCGCCTCGATGGCGAAGCGGAATGGTTGGAGCGATATCCGCTGCCGAAGATGTAAGGAGAGACGAGAGACGTCTCTCTTCTCTCGTCTCTCCTTAGCTCCTAGCTTCCATTCCATGTCTGCCCTCATCTGGACGCTCGTGGCCGGCATCGGCGGCGCCGGATGGGCGATGCTCGCGCTGCACCGCGGCGAAACCGTGAACGCTGCGTGGCTCGTGCTCGCCGCGGTGGGCACCTACCTGATCGCCTATCGTTTCTACAGTCGCTTTCTCGCGAACCGCGTTGTCGGCCTGAACGACGCGCGGGTAACACCGGCCCATCGCCTGGCGAACGGCCGTGATTTTGTCCCCACGTCGCGCTGGGTGCTGTTCGGCCATCATTTCGCGGCCATCGCCGGCGCTGGTCCGCTGGTGGGTCCCGTGCTTGCAGCGCAGTTCGGCTACCTGCCGGGCACCATCTGGATCGTGGTCGGCGTGATCCTCGGCGGCGCGGTGCAGGACTTCGTCATCCTTGCGGCGTCGGTCCGCCGCGATGGGAAGTCCCTCGGCCAGATGGCGAAGGAAGAGATCGGCCCGTTCACGGGCGTGCTCGCGATGGTTGCCATTCTGGCCATCATGGTGATCCTCCTCGCCGTGCTCGCGCTGGTGATCGTCAAGGCACTCGCCGAGTCGCCGTGGGGCGTCTTCACCCTCTTGTGTACTATCCCAATCGCCCTCGGCATGGGTTTCTGGATGAAGGTGGTCCGGCCGGGGAAGACCCTCGAGGCCACCGCCGCAGGGATCGTCCTGTTGCTGCTGGCACTGGTCGCGGGGCGCTGGATTGCCGCTTCGCCGACGCTCGCACCGGTGTTCACCCTGAGCGCCACCACGCTCTCGTGGGGCCTGATGGGGTACGGCTTCATCGCATCGGTGTTGCCGGTGTGGATGCTGCTCGCGCCGCGGGATTATCTGTCGACCTTCGTCAAGCTCGGCACCATCGTCGGACTCGCGTTCGGCATCGTCCTCACGCTCCCGGTGATGAAGCTCCCGGCGGTCACCCAGTTCGTCAACGGAACCGGTCCGGTGTTTGCAGGTTCGCTCTTTCCGTTCTGCTTCATCACGATCGCATGCGGCGCGATCTCCGGGTTTCACGCACTGGTGTCCAGCGGCACGACGCCCAAGATGCTCGACCGGGAAAGCGACGCGCGCGTCATCGGGTACGGTGCGATGTTGATGGAATCGTTGGTCGCAGTGATGGCGATATGCGCGGCATCGATTCTCGACCCCGGCGTGTACTTCGCGATGAACGCCCCGCTCGCCCTCCTCGGCGGCGATGCGGCGCACGCTGTCCTGGCGGTGCAGCACTGGGGCTTTACGCTCGCGCCCGGCCAGATCGAAGCGGTCGCCCGCTCGGTCGGCGAGACCACGCTGCTGGCTCGCACCGGCGGCGCGCCGACGCTCGCAGTCGGGATGGCACAGATCCTGTCCGGCGTGTTCGGCCGCCCCTTGATGGCGTTGTGGTACCACTTCGCCATCATGTTCGAGGCGCTGTTCATCCTCACCACGATCGACGCCGGTACGCGTGTGGGCCGCTTCATGATTCAGGAACTCGGAGGACACTTCTGGAAGCCGGTCGGTAGAATTTCGTCGTATCCCAGCGCCATCCTCACTTCGGCGGTGATTGTCGCCGCGTGGGGCTGGTTCCTGCTGCAAGGAGTCACCGATCCGCTGGGAGGCATCAATTCACTCTGGCCGATGTTTGGTATCAGCAATCAGTTGCTCGCCGCAGTGGCGTTGTCGGTCGGCACGACGCTCATCATTCGCGCCGGGCGAGCCCGCTATGCGTGGACGACGCTACTACCGCTGACCTGGCTGCTCGCCGTGACGAGCACCGCATCGTGGCAGAAGATGTTCTCCGCCGACCCGCGTCTCGGATTCCTGAGCCACGCCGCGGAGACCGCTGCGGCTGTCACCGCCGGCAGCCTCGGCGCCGCACGCGGCGCACGCCTCGTCTTCAACGACCGGATCGACGCGGTGCTGTGCGCACTGTTCCTGGCAATCACCTGGGCAGTGGTGTTGTCATCCGCGCGGGTGTGGCTGCGGGGGTCTCGACTCGCTGCTCCGCAGCTCGCGCGACCGGACGAAGCGAAGGGGGTCGCGTGAGGGATCTGGTAGCACGCTGGGCACAAACGGTCCGCCGCATCGCGGGCATGCCCAATTACGAGGCGTACGTCGAACACCTTGGCGCCTGCCACCCGGAGTGCCCGGTGCCAAGCGAACGGGAGTATTACGAGTTGTATCTGAAGGTACGCTATGAGCGCGGTGGAATGCGTTGCTGCTAGTGCGACATCGCATAGATCAAGTAGTTGATTCCCAGCTTGTATCCTTCGTTCGATTCATCGATCGGGTAGAACCCCTGACCGGAAAACTCCCAGAAGTTTGACACGTCCTCGTTGAAGTTGACCATCGCCACGAGCCGTTTGGACGGGTCGTTGTCCAGATAGATCCCCTGAAAGAGCGGCCTGCCGCGCCCGTACGCCATGGGCACGATGTCGAACGAGTTGATCTCGTAGAACGAATGAAAGATCGGATCCTTGGGCGTGAGATCGACGATTCGCGCGTCGGGCAGGATGCGTTTCATGTTGGCCGCAAAGTTTTCGTATCCGCCGAGACCGCGGAAGTCATCGAAGATGACGAACCCGCCCTTGAGCAGATACTTCCGGAATGCCAGCGCCTCCTTGTCGCTCAACGACCAGTAGCCCGCCTCGGTCATATAGGTCAGCGGATACTTGAACAACTGCGGATCGTCGAGATTGTACACGACGCCAGTCTCAAGGCGCGGATGCATGGTGCTCAGCGAGGTGAGGATCTGCATCAGGTTGCGCTCGGCGACGTCGTACCCGTGCGCCCATGCGGGGAGTCCGCGGTAGTAATAGCCCTCGGGGCTGTTGGTGACGTAGCTCAACCGCGCAAAGGTGAACCGTCCGTCGTACGGAACATTCTGCACGAACGGTGTCTGAATGAACCCGGAGTTGCGCCCGAAACCCTGGGCGCCGGCGTGCGAGCCGGGGACGCACATCGCCGCTAGTCCGGTGAGGACGGCGGCGATGCGGATTGAGCAACCACGTGAACTGCGCATGCTTGAATCGTAAAAGGGCCGGCGCTACGAAGTAAGACGTGAAAGGGGAAAGCCCCTACTTCAGGAACAGCAGCTCCCGATACGTCGGCATCGGCCAGAGGTCTGCCGCGACGAGCGTCTCGAGTTCGTCCGCTGCTTCGCGCAGCGCCGCCATCGCGGGCCGCACCTTCGATCGGTAATGCGTCGCGTGGCGCAGCGGATCGTCGTCCTGATGCGAGGCCGCGGTTTCGACCGCGGCCAGCGTCTTGCGCACCGCGCTGACGAGGCCGGCGAACGCTTCGAGCGACTTCACCGTATCGTCGCAATCGACCCCGGCGCCCTCGGTCGCCGTTATCGCCGCCGCGAGCAGCGTCTGATGCCGGATCGCCGCCGGGAGGATCATCGTACGCGTCATGGTGATCATCATCTCGGCTTCGATGTCAAGCTGCTTGACGTACTTCTCCACCGCGATATGGTAGCGAGACTCCACCTCCGCCTTGGTGAGCACACCGTACTTCTTGAACAGGTCGATGGTCTTCTTCGCCTTGAGCACCGGGAACGCTTCCACCGAGTCGCGCAGGTGGGGCAGCCCGCGGCGCGCCGCCTCCTTGTGCCATTCCGGCGCGTAGTTGTCGCCGTCGAAGCACACCCGCTTGTGCTCCTTCAGGGTCGTCTTGAGCACCCCAAGGACGGCCGCCTGCAGCTTGGCCGGAGACGGATTCGCCCCCGCCGAACGCTCCAGCTCGCCAGCGAGGTAGTCCAGCGATTCGGCGACGATCGTGTTGAGGATCGTGTTCGGCCAGGCGATCGACGCGGTAGAACCCACCGCCCGAAATTCGAACTTGTTGCCGGTGAACGCGAACGGCGACGTGCGATTGCGGTCGCCCGAATGGCGCGGAAGCTCGGGCAACGTGCGGGCGCCCAGGTCGATGGTGCCACCCTTGAGCGTGCGCCTGGGCAGCCCCTGCTCCACCTGGTTGAGAATGTCGGTGAGCATGTCGCCGAGGAAGATCGAGATGATCGCCGGCGGGGCTTCGTTGGCGCCGAGACGGTGGTCATTGCCTGCCGAGGCGATGCTCGCGCGCAGCAGATCGGCGTGCATGTCCACCGACCGGATCACCGCGCACAGGAAGACGAGGAACTGCATGTTGGTATGCGTGTCATTCTGCGGATCCAGGAGGTTTACGCCGGTGTCCGTCGCGATCGACCAGTTGTTGTGCTTGCCGCTGCCGTTGACGCCGGCGAACGGTTTCTCGTGCAGCAGCGCCTTCAGGCTGTGACGCTCCGCCACGCGCCGGAGAATCTCCATCAGGACCATCTGGTGGTCGCTCGCGATGTGCGAAGTCTCGAACAGCGGGGCGATTTCGAACTGGCCGGGGGCGACTTCATTGTGCCGCGTCTTCACCGGTACGCCGACACGGAACATTTCGGCTTCAGAATCGGCCATGAAGGCGAGCACGCGCGCGGGAATTGCGCCGAAGTAATGATCGTCGAGCTGCTGCCCCTTGGGCGGCCGTGCGCCGAACAGCGTCCGCTCGCACGTCACGAGGTCGGGACGGCGATAGAACAGCTCGCGGTCGACGAGGAAGTATTCCTGCTCCGGTCCGACGGTGGTGACGACGCGGGTGACGCCCGCGTCGGTGCCGAAGAACCGGAGGATCCGCATCGCCTGCTTGGCGAGCGCTTCCATCGACCGCAGCAGCGGGATCTTGGTGTCGAGCGCTTCACCGGTCCAGGAGACGAATGCCGTGGGGATGCAGAGCGTGACCGTATTGCCATGGCGATTGAGGAACGCGGGCGAGGTCGCGTCCCACGCCGTGTACCCACGCGCCTCGAATGTCGCGCGCAGCCCGCCGGACGGGAACGACGACGCGTCGGGCTCGCTCTGCGTCAGGTCGGAGCCCGAAAAGTTGTAGATCACGCCACCCATGCCATCCGGAGACACGAGCGAGTCATGCTTTTCGGCCGTGAGACCCGTGAGCGGCTGGAACCAGTGGGTGAAGTGCGTGGCGCCGCGCTCGACCGCCCAGTCCTTCATCGTCGCGGCGACGATGTCGGCGATACGCGGATCGAGCGGCTCACCGAGATCGATGGTGCGCAGCAACGACTTGTAGACCTCCTTGGGCAGCCGCTTCTGCATTACGTGCTTGGAGAATGTATCGACGCCAAACAGCTCATCGACTCGATCGGTGGTGGTGCTGAGCACGTCGGACACGATCGGCATCCTTGACTGGGGTGGGGGCCAGGAAAGGACGCAAGGTAAGGCGTACCGGTCGGGTTGCAAGAGATACTTAGCCGTCTTACTAACTGCTGATCCGACAGTATCCACAACGCGCTTATCGGAGCGGGGCATTTGTTCGTATTATAGTTAGCCGACTAATTGTAATAGTGGCCGAAGACCGGAACTCCACATCCCACGGGCAGTTCGTCGCTAGGTCTCGCGTCTCCCGTCGCTCGCCTCTCCCGTTTCCAGCGCCCACCTGGCCAGCGGCACCGCCAACCCGCCGCCCAACATCGCCTTCAGCACGAACGGCACCGGCTCCCCACCGACCTCCGCATACCACCCCTGCCACGCCTCGTGGGCGAGCGCGGCCCCGAGCGCATGCAGCGGGTCGGCCGCGATGTCCCCGATGATGACACGCGCAGCCTCGGCGCTCACACCGGCGATTTTCTGGGTCCGTACCATGAGTTCGTCCGGACCGGCCGCGCGCGAGTGCAACAGGAGATCCGCCTCGGCCGCCGCGCAGTCGCGCAGTGCGAGGAACGACATCATCAGGCGCCGCTCGGGCAAGCCAAACGCTTCGCTGTTGCGCAGCAGTGCCGCCACGGTCCGCCCCCAACCGTCGAGCAGGCCCGGCCCGCGCAGCAACCGACGAACCGGACGCGGGTTCATCGCCTTCGCCACCCACATCATCCGCGCGGCATGGTCGCGCACCGCATGCGCGGCCATCGACCAGCCGTCCGCGGCATCCAGCGGGCCGGCCGGCGGCTCGGCGTCGGGTATCGGCAGGCCGGCCTCGCGCAGCGCTTCGCCAACGCGTCGCCACTCGTCGGCCCAGAAATCGTCGAAGATGTCGGGCGCCGGTTGTGCTTCGTCCATCAGTTGCTGCGCGCACGCAAGCGGGTCCGTCAATCCAAGCTCCTCCGCGGCGCCCGCCAGCGATCGTTCGACACCCGCGCGGCGGAGCTCGAGCAGTCGCAGCGTGCCCTTGGCACCAAGTGGTTCGCTGCCCAGCGTCGCCAGTCGTGCCTCGACATGCTGTTCGCCGAAGCCATATGGCCCGCCTTCCCTGCCGTCGTCATTGAGCCAGGCGCGATACTCGGCGATGGCGACCAGTGCCGGTTGCACGGTCGCGTCGTCGAGGCGCTCCGCCGCCATGTCGAGCGTCTCGTCGGCAAACCGGCCGGCTTCGAGCCGCGCCCGTTCGAGAATCAGGACCGGCGCGGGACGCGGGTCCGCTTGCAACGACTCGAGGAAGCCGGGAAACGCCGCGATGCGCTCACGCAGCGCTGCTTCACATTCGGCATCAAAATCCTCACCCATCAGCACCAGCAGTGCGCGGTTCAGGTGCCGGAGCGGCAAGGCCGGATTCGACGTCTCGCTCGCAAGCATCCCTCCCAGCCGGACGGTGTCGGATCGGATGCTGTCGAGCAGCATTGTCCGGTCGACCTCGTCGTCCAGCTCGGCGATGTTGTCGAGATCCTCGAGCGCGTTCGCGATGCTTCGCAGTGCGCTGACGTGCGCCCGCATGGAGGCGGGGTCGAACTGCCCCAGCCGGTGGGCGATCTCCTGTGGCGACTCGTCGGGGTAGCGCAGCGGATCGAGGTGGCGAGCGAGGTCGAGATACGACGCTAGCAGTGCCTCGGTCGCCCTCATGCCCGCCCCGCGATCTCGCTGTGGGCACCGAACGTGCCCGAACCGGTAAAGTCCGTCACCCGCACCCGTTCGCCGAGCATGGCGTGCGTCAGGGTCGAGCGCTCAATGGTGCAATCGGGGCCGATGATCGCGTTGGCCACCGCGGCGTCACGGATCACCGAGCCGCGGTCCACCGTCACGTTCGGCCCCACGGTGCAGCGCTCCAGCGTGCAGTTCTCCTCGATCAGGACCGGTTCGACCAGCCGCACGTCGGGCCCCACACGGGGGTGCCGGGCGGCGCCCTGCTCGAGCAGGAGACCGTTGGTCTCCAGCGTGGTTTCGAGCTGGCCGCAGTCGTACCAGCCGCCGACTTCGGCCGTCAGGATCCTGCTGCCGTGATCGATCATGTGCTGGAAGGCGTCGGTCAGGTAGTACTCGCCCTTGTTCGGTGCCGCCGTGAGTACGGCATCGATGCCGCGCCACAGGGCCGCGACATCACGCACGAAGTACAGACCGATATTGGCCAGCTTCGACACCGGCTCGCTCGGCTTTTCGATGATGCGAGTCATGTAGCCGTCGGCGTCGGTAACTACCACGCCGAAGCGCTGATAGTCATCGACTTCCTTGGCCCAGATGATGCCGTCGGCGGTGGTGGTTTCCGCCAGCGACAGGTCGGCCTCGAACACCGTATCGACAAAGATGATCAGCACCGGTCCGTGCACGTATGGCCGGGCCAGGTTCACCGCACCCGCAGTGCCGTCCTGCACCTTCTGTTCGATGAATCGGGACGCCGTGACGTAGTTGGCCCGCGCGTACTCCTCCACCTGCTCCTTGAGGTGGCCGGTGATGAAGATCAACTCTTCGATGTGGAGGCCCTTGAGCCGGTCCATCACCCAGTCGATCACCGGCCGGCCGGCCACCTTGAGCATCGCCTTGGGAACGAGATGGGTGTGCGGCCGCAGTCGCGTGCCCTTGCCTGCCAGCGGAATGATGACCTGCATCGGTTCAGCTTCTCCCGTACCGGTCCGTGATCCGGACCAGGTCATCGAGTTCCGGGGTCGACGCCTCAAGGACGTCGCTGTCGGTCACCGCTTCGATCTGGTGGATGGTCGGCGCGGGAATGTGCACCGAGTCGCCCCGCCGGAACGCCCGCTCGACGGGCGCCGCGTCGCGTGTCGGCCAGGTCCGCAGGATCAACTCTCCCGACAGCACGTGCATCGTCTCGTCCTTCCGGTTGTGATACTGGATCGACAGGAGATGGCCCGCCTTGACGTGCAGGACCTTGCCGACATACCGGTCGGTGTGCGCCCAGATCAATTCGTATCCCCACGGCTTCTCGACCCGGCGAGGCACGTCTCCCATCAGCGCTCCAACGGTGCAAAGGTGAGTGACGACGGCAGCGTGGGACACTCGCGTACGCAGACGCCGCAGGCAACGCACCCTTCAAGCTTGAGTACCGGTCGCCCTTCCGTGTCCAGTGCCAGGGCGGCGGGCCCGATCGGACACGCCTGCACGCAGATGGCACACGCGTCGCCCCGGAACGTAATGCAGCGTTCGGGGTGGAACGTGATCCGGCCGAGGTGCAAGCCGGTCCAGCCGGACGGGGGAACGATCAGTGCGTCGGTGGGACAGCTGACGGCGCACGGCATGTCGGTGCACGCGACACACGCCACCTGATCCGGCTCGAGATATGGCGTCCCCGCCGCCAGACCGCCTTCGGGACCGGCGTACCGGATGGCTGCAGGCGGGCAGGCTGCCGCGCATGCACCGCAACGAGTACATGCGGCCAGGAAGCCCATTTCAGGGAGTGCGCCCGGCGGACGGACATAGCGCCGCTGCACCAGCCGGTCTTCCGTGACGCGCGCCACGTGATCAATCGCGCCGCCAAAGGCCCGCCGGAGAAAGTTGCGGCGATTGCCGCTCAGGTCCTTCATCGAATCACCGGCGCCAGCGACACGATCAGCCGATTGAAGCCGATCGCCGTCAGCCGGTGCGCGAACGCGTACTGGGGGTCGCTGACGTAGATCGGAAAATCGAGCCGGGTGGTCCAGCTGGTGCGACCGATGCGCTGCGTCAGCCGGACGCCGACACCGGCGTCGGCGAGCCAGCGGTCGGATACCGGCAGCGTCGCCGAATCACCCACACCGCCAATGCCGCGCGCTCGGCCCATCGTCCCGGCATCACCAAACAGCGCCAGGCCAGCGCGACTCACGAACGCGCGCTTTGTCCGGACGAGCGTCGTCTCGAATTCCGCGTTGATCGTCGCGAGGCGATCGGTGGAGAATGCCTGATCGTAGCCACGCAGGTTCCCGTCGCCCGGCGTGTGCCAGCGGCACCAGCAGTCGTCGCGCAACAGCGGTGCGCCGACCGAACGCACGAACGGGTTTGACATCGACTGGTACGGATCCGCCCCGGCAACGAAGATGCGGCGTTGCGACAACACCGGGTCCGCGCTGAACACCGCGGCGGCGTAAGCACGGACGCGGAGAGTGCTCCGCTTCCCGATCGGGCGGATCGCCAGCGCGGTCAATTCCGGACGGGCATATGCCTCTGCGTCGTACCGCCGGGTCGTCGTGAACCCGCCGCCGGGACTGCGATACATCACGCCTGCCGCGGCCGTCGCCTTGAGCGTGAGGCCCCAGCCGCCGCGCGTATCAGACACGCCCCACCAAATCGCGGCTTCAGCCGAGCCGCCGTCGTCCCAGAGCGTTAGCGGCAGGTACGCCATGTCGTAGGTCGCCAACCACTGGATCGAGCCGCCGAGCGTGTGCGTGGGGCCGAAGCCGATATGCGCCGCCCGGACCCGCTCCAGGCTCACGCTGGCGCCGGCGCGGCCTTCATAGCGGAACGCGCCGAGACGCTCCGAGACGTTCGGCATGCGCCACCAGGTCGGGTTGCCGAGCGAGACGGAAAGGCCGCAGGTATCGAGGTCGTGCCCACCCGAACCGAAGTGGCGGAGGCCGCAAAACTCCGACACGACGTTCTGTTCGAAACGGCCGAGATAGTCATCGCGACTGCGCAGGCCGATCGTGGCACCACCCACGTCGTTGTACCAGAGCGTCGGCATGATGCCTACGGTGAGGTGGTCGCGACTTGCCTGGGGCGAGAAATATGTGTCGAAATAGACGTGCGTCGGCGCGTCACGACCGGACAACCATCGTGGCAGCGAACCGAACGTGTACTGATTGTTCAGCATGTTCCAGTCGTGCGAGATCACGGACGGATCCAGCATCACACGGCGTGGCTTGCTTCGCGTCATCACGACGACCGGTTCGCGTTCGGCGACGCCGTCAGCCGTGACGTACCCAGTATCGCTCGCGCCGTACACGGCGACCGTCACCGGAAACTGTCCCGGCGCCCTTCGCGCCAGGTCGACGGTTGTTCGCCACCCGGCCGGCGTCGCTTCTCGACGCGCGCGGTGAATGGCGTAGTCGGTCAGGTCGACGTCGTGCAGCCATTGCGCAAAAAAGGTCGACAGGTCGCGGTGCGAGACTTCCTCGGCGACGGACTTGAAGGCGTCTTCGTCGACGTGCCGCAGCCTCCAGCGGGCATAGTAGCGGTGCAGGATCTCGAGCATGGTCGAGTCGCCCACCATCCGCCGCAGCTCCTCAAGGAACAACTCGCCGCGACTGTAGATCATGTTGTTGTAGGTGCTGAAGTCGCGGAACTTGTCGCTCACGGTGGACACCGGTTGCGATTCGTCATCCAGGTCGCCGAGCAGGATTCCCGCTTCGAGGTTGCGCACCGCGCCGTCGTTGTGTGCCTGGATCGCTTCGTACCAGGAAGTCTGGAACGAGGTGAATCCCTCGTCCATCCATCCTTCCTTCCACTCGTTGTTGGCCAGGATCCCCATGAGATAGCTGTGACCGCCTTCATGCAGGTTGAGACCCAGCGAAGGCGATCCGTTCATCTGCATCATCGGGAACTCGGTGCCGCCACCTTCGATCCGGTGCGCCACGGTCATTTGCGGCCACGGATACCGGCCGAAGATGAAATCGAGCCACTTGAGTGTGGTGATCGTGTTGTTGACGACGATGCCGCCGCCCCAGGTCTGTTCATCGCCGGGCTGGTAGAGAACATGGATCAGAATGCCGTTCCACTCGCCGCCTTCGTAGCGATAGTCGGGCGACATCGTCATGGCAAAGTTGTGGACGTCGCGGGCGACCCAGAGCAATTGCTTGCGTCCACTGGTCGTGTCGAGCGAGATCCGCATCGCCGCGCCATGGGCGCTGCATGACGACGGGTCGCCGCCAATGGCGTCAACCGGCAGGTACGCGACGCCGCCGGCGACGTCCCAACCACGATCGACTCTGCTTGATGGGTCACGATTGGCACCGGCCCACCCCGGGTCGCCACACACCGGAACACCCGTCGCTCCCACCACCTGGTCCTTCGGCACATCCAGCTTGACGAAGAAATCGCCGAACTCACCATAGAATTCACCCGCCGGATACAACGCGTGCTCTTCCCAGCCGTACTTGTCGTACACCACCACCTTGGGATACCACTGCGCGAAATCGTATGACCTGCCGCGCCGGCCCTGGCGCCGGGGCGGAATCGACGTCCGCGCGTCCCAATCCATCGTGACCACCATCGAGTCGCCGGGCGGAAGGGCCCGCGGCAACGTGAAGCGCACGATCGTCGAGTCGCGCCCAAACGGCCAGGCCGGATCGACCGCTACGCCATCCACCTTCACGTTGCGGACGTGATTGAAGCCGTAATCCGGGTCCTTGAGATCGTTGAACCGCCGCCTCCGCTCCGCGCTATCGGCATCGCTCCAGCGCGACCCGGGCCGGAACGCATTGAGATAGAGGTGGAATGAGATGGTGCGCAGCGTATCGGGCGAATGGTTGATGTACGTGACGCGCTCGTCGCCAGCGAGCGTTTGCGACGGTTCGTCGAGGCGGGCGTTGATCTGGTACACGACCCGCTGCTGCCAGTACGGCGCGGGGCCGGCGGCTGGCGCCGGAAGCTGCTGCAGTGCGAACAGGCCGATGATTGAGATGAGCACGCCGGAAAGTTAGCGACACCAGGTGGCGGTTGCCGCGGAGCCGGCCGGGGATGCGGAGGACGCATTCTTCCTTGCCGGGCCCCGTCAGCCACGTTCCGCTGCTTGCGAGCTGCACACCGTCGTCGGCAAGAATGGCGGCCACTGCACCAATGAAAAGTGCCGCCCGATTTCCCGAGCAGCACTTCCCTGCACTCCCACGGCAATCGCTACGTCGTCAGCAGCTTGTGCCGCAACCCGGCGAGCCGCTTGCGCACCGACCCGTCATAGATCCGGTCACCGACGCGGATCACCACGCCACCCAGCAACGCCGGATCTGTCGTGAACCCGGCGATCACGTTCTTTCCGATTGCCTTCGACAACCGCTCGATGATCACCTGACGAGCGAGCGCATCGATGTCGCGCGCCACGGTCACGCCGGCCCGGACACGATTCATCTTCACGTCGACGAGGGTGTGGTATTCATCGGCGATCTGGCCGAGCAGCATCTGGCGTCCGCGCCGAATCACCGCGGCCACGAAGAGTGAGAACGGGCGGGGATAGTCGTGCAAGGCCTCGGTGACCAACGCGATCTTGCGATCGCGAGGCACCCGCGGTGACATCAGCACTGCCTCGATCGACGCCGTGCTGAACGCCGCCGCGGTCATGTCGATGCGAGTGCCCCATTGCTCCAGCGCGTCGCCGTGCTCCGCGAGCGCCAGCAGCGTCTCGGCATAGTTGCGGGCGATCGTGACATCCCTCACCCGCGCGCCCCGGTGCCAATCGACCCGATGTACTCCTCGACAATCTTGCGATCAGCGGCAGCGTCGAGCCGCGCACCGACCACCTTGCCGGCCGCCGCAATCGCGATGTCCACCGCTTCGCGGCGGATATCAGCCACGGCGCGCTCCCGTTCGGCTTCGATCTCGCGCCGGGCACGGTGCAACAGGTCTTCCTGCTCCTGCCGCGTCTTCTCCACCGCGGCCGAACGCTCCCGCTCCGCGGCCTGACGCGCCTCGGCGATGATCGCCGTGGCTTCGCCGCGAGCGCTCGCCAGGAGCTGGCGCTGCTCTTCCAGCGCCGCCGCCGATTCCGCCCGCAATCGCTCGGCGTCGTCAAGGTCCTTCTTGATCCGGGCCTCACGATCGATCGTGGCCTTGAGGATCGTGGGGTACAGCGACTTCCAGAGCACGACCGCCAGGATGCCGAATACGACCAAAGTCCAGATCATCAGACCCGGATTGAGTCGGAACGGTGCCGGAAGAGTATCCATCAGAACACCTCGTGCCGGTTACTTGACCATCAGTTTGAACAACAGGCAGAACACCAGCGCAATGATCGTCACGCCCTCAAGCAGCACGGCGAACAGAATGCCGGCGGCGCGAACGGCACCGGTCGCCTCGGGCTGGCGCGCAATCGCCTCGGCCACCTGGCCGCCGATGCGGCCGAGGCCGATACCGGCGCCGACGACCGCCAGACCCATTCCGATTCCAGCGCCAAGGGCGCCGTAGCCGGAACCGGTTTCGCCGGCGACGAGCGTGGCCTGGTCCTGCAGAAGCATGGCAAGCAGCATGTCAGTCTATCCGTTTTCAGTGGAAGATCGATTGGTGATCGCATCGCTCGTCAGGCCGTCCGTCTCTTCCGGAACGGGGGCCTTTCGGTGGAGGTCAACGGGATCGCTCCCAACCTCCGAGGACAGCGCCGATCGCTGTCCGATACCGTCACCGCGGGATGCCCGAAGTGATGGCCTAGTGCTCATGCTGCATCAATCCGATGAACACCGCGGTCAGCAGCGCGAAGACATAGGCCTGCAACACCGCGACCAGCAGTTCAAGCAACATCACGCCAACCACGACGAGCACCGTCACGATACCGATGCCGTAGCTGAAAACGCCGAGGTGGCCAAACAGGAATACGATGCCGAACAACGCCAGGATGACGAAATGGCCGGCGGTCATGTTGCCGAACAGACGGACCGTGAGCGCAAACGGCTTCACCAGCTTCGACATCACCTCGATCGGTGCGAGACCGATCGACATGATCCTCGCGCCGACGGGCGGCAGGCCGTCAATGTGGGGGAAGATCGTCCCCATGTATCCCTTGAAGCCGAGCTTGAGCATGCCGCCGACTTCGATCGCAACAAACGCGATCAATGCGAGCGCCGCGGTAACGGCAAGATTGCCGGTGGGCGACCCGCCCCATGGCAACAGGCCGAGCAGGTTGCAAATCAGGATGAAGAAGAAGAACGACATGATCAGCGGAGCGTAGCGCGGCCCCATCTCGTGCCCGATGTTCTCGATTGCGACCTCTTCGCGGACCCAGATCACGAACGCTTCCATTGCGCCAGCATAGCCGCCCGGCGCCTTCCCGGCGCGCCGGGCGCGCTCGATCCCGACGGCCGCCACCTTGAGCATCGTGTAGACGATCAACGCCGCGAGGATCGCAAACACCACGTACTTGGTGGGTGAGAGGTCGATCGACAGCGATCCGATGTGCACCGGCTGCCACGCGGGAAGGTGAATCGTCCCGAACGGCTCGAACTCGAGCTCGTGCGAGTCTCCCGTGTGATGGAAGATCATCTCGGCGATGTCCACTTCCTGGCCTTGCATCATCGTGACAGTCGCGTCTCCAGATATAGCAGCGGTAACACGGTTCCGAGATAGCCGGTGGCACTCGCCAGCGGCGCAAATGTCGTGCGATCAAGGGCCACCGTCACGCCGAGGATGATGACACCCGTCAGCCGGAACAGTACGCCCATGCCGTACACCCTCAAGTTGTCGAGCGACGGCGTGACCCCGGTCCGCGCCATCACTCGCGCCGCCAGGATCTGGATGCCGGTGGCGACCAGGCCGAACGTCGCGGCACCCGTGAGCGCCGGCCGGCCCCAGATCATCGCCGCAATCCCCATCACCAGCCCCGTACTCCCCAAGCCGACCAGCAGCCGGGCGCGCTGGCTAGCGGCCACCGTCGTCCCGCTTCCCGATGGCCCGGATCCGCTGGTACGCCCAGAAACCGCCGAGCCCCGTTCCGAGTAGGGTGCCCGTCACGGTGAGCAACGGCAACGTCCCCAGGCGCCGGTCGGCCCAGAACCCGAACAGCACACCGCCCGTCAGCGTCAGCGCAAAGGTGATCCCGACAGTGAGCAGGGCGTACCCGGCTCCCATCCCCTCCGACGTGTCGTCTTCCGGGCGCTTCACCGCGGCAAAATTAGGACTTTGTGAAATATTACGCAAGCGAAAAAGCCGGTAAGACGTGAGAGGTACGCGGTGAGAACGACAAACCTCGATAGATTGGCTTCTCGAGGCGCTTCTCCCTTATTTCCTCCCCTCTTACCGCCTACCTCTCACCTCTTATCAAAGACAGAAATGGCGCCCCAAGCAGCCCCTGACTCCGACGTCCAGCAGCTCGAACACCTCGCCAATGCCGTCACCGGCCTGCGTAACCAGGTTGCCGAACGGATCGTGGGACAGCGCGACGCCGTCGACGGGGTGCTGACGGCACTGCTGGGCGGTGGGCATGCCTTGCTGGTGGGCGTGCCGGGCTTGGCCAAGACGCTGCTGGTGTCGACGGTCGCCGAAGCGCTGGCGCTCTCCTTTAATCGGGTGCAATTCACCCCCGATCTCATGCCGGGCGACATCACCGGCACCGAGCTGGTCGAAGAAGACCCCGCCAGCGGCAAGCGGTCGTTTCGCTTCGTGCCCGGGCCGATCTTTGCGCAGGTGGTGCTCGCCGACGAGATCAATCGCACTCCGCCGAAAACGCAGGCGGCACTCCTGCAGGCGATGCAGGAGCGGCATGTAACTGTCACCGGCCAGACCTACCAGCTTCCGAGTCCGTTCTTCGTGCTCGCGACGCAGAACCCGATCGAACAGGAAGGAACCTACCCGCTGCCCGAGGCACAGCTCGATCGCTTCATGCTCGAATTGCGGCTCGGCTATCCGTCGCGCGCGGAGGAAGAGACCATCGTCACGCAGACGACCGGGATGCGCCGCGTCACAATCAGCCCGGTGCTCGATGGCAGCGCGCTCGCCGCGATGCAGGAGCTGGTTCGGCGCATTCCGGTGTCACAGTCACTGATCGCCGCGGCGGTGCTGCTGGCACGCATGACGCGGCCACAGGAGGCCGAGGCACCGTCGTTGGTGCGCGAGTATGTCGAATGGGGTGCCGGCCCTCGCGCGTCGCAGTACCTGGTGCTCGGTGCCAAGGCGCGCGCGGCGATGGACGGCAGGCCCCAGGCGGATCTCGACGACGTGCGCGCGGTGGCAACATCAGTACTGCGGCACCGTGTGATGACCAACTTCGCCGCCGAAGCCGCCGATCGAAGCAGCGAGGATGTCGTGACGGAACTGGTCAACGATCGGAGCTGGTGGAGCACATGAGCCATGAGAAACGAGAGCCGAGGAGATGGAACCCGCCGGGTCCGCCCGGGGTGTTAACGTTCGCGTGGACTTTATCAGGAGAACAGTCATGGTGTCATCTATCGCGGTTTCCTCTGGCACGAAGTCGTCAGTCGGGCTCGGGGTGATGCTGCTTGCCGCGGCGACCCTCGCCGCGTGCTCGTCGAACAACTCCGGTGGTACGGGCGGCGTGCCGGCGCACCTCACCGTGGTCACGGGTGCCGGCCTCAGCGGTGTCGTCGGAACCGCCGTCGGCCCGATTGTCGTGCGAGTGACGGACGCCGATAGCGCACCAGTGGCCGGCGCGACCGTCACCTTTGCGGTCAATGGCGGTGCCAGCCTCAGCGCGTCGAGCATACAGACCGATGCATCGGGTGAAGCATTGACATCGGTGACGTTCAGCCATGTCGCGGGGGCCGTTACGGTCACCGCAACCGCGACCGGCTTGAGCGATGGCATCACGTTCCAGGAAACGGGACTCGCCGATGCCGCCGTGAGCATGACACTCGCCGGAGGAAACAATCAGTCAGCTCCGCGCGGCAGCCTGCTGCCTGACCCGATGGCCGTGCTCGTCACCGATCAATTCGGCAATCCGGTGTCCGGCGTTACCGTCGGCTGGGGAACAAACCGCGGCGTACTCACGTCGTCATCGGGGCGGACTAATGCAACCGGCGGATCGCAGATGCAACTGACCACGCCGCCCGGGGCTGGGGGCGCGATCACGGTCACGGCAAGCGCCACGATCAATGGCGCGGTCGTAATGATCCTGTTCACGGAAAACTCCACCTGATTCGCCCGACCTGGAGTCGCCATGTCCAATCCCGTGCTCGCCCGTGCCGCGTTCGCCAACGCCGGGACAACACCCGCTGAAGGCCGGATGACCCTCGCGGGCGCGGTCACCAAGACCGGCGCCCTGATGGTGTTATGTGCCATCGCCGCGGCAGGTATCTGGGTCACGTCGACATCGCTCGGGCCCTCGATGCCGGTGGCGATCATGGTCGCCGCGCTGCTTGGCTTCGCGATCGCGATGGCGACGGTGTTCGTGCCCAGGTGGGCCCCGGTGACCGCCCCGCTTTATGCGATCGTTGAAGGTGTGCTGCTGGGTGGCATCACGCTGCTGATCAACGCCAATCCGCGCTACCGTGGGCTGCCAGTCACCGCGCTTGGCCTGACGATGCTGTCGGGCGTCACGATGCTGGCGCTCTACGTGACCCGCATCGTGCGGGTGACACAGCGGTTCCGCGCGATCGTGATGGGCGCCATCATTGCCATCGCCGCGTATTACCTGATTGCGATCGTGCTCGGCCTCTTCGGCGTGCGGGCGCCGCTGCTGCAGGACAGCGGCTGGGCCAGCATCGCCTTTTCGTTGCTGGTGGTCGGTATTGCGTCGTTGTCGTTCCTGCTCGACTTCGACATGATCGAACAGGCGGTGAACCGCGGATCGCCGCAGTACCTCGAATGGTACGGGGCGTTCGGCGTATTGGTGACGTTCATCTGGCTGTACCTGGAGGTGCTGCGGTTGCTGCTCAAGATCTCGGGAAGACGGCGGTGAGGCGGCGGGCCGGCGACGACTCGACGCACGCATCACCGGCCGGAGACCACCAATGCATCAACTCGCAATCGAGCCAGCCATAGCACGGGGAACAAGAATCCGGGCCCCATCGTCGTAACCTCTTACCTCATCGGCTGTTGCCCGAATTGATACTGAACCGCCCCGGTGATCACATCATCGCTGCCCCTTTGACAGAACTGTCCGCACGCTGCACGTTCTCATTGGCCGCCCAACGGTGTTTCCGCTGAGATGTTCCAGCGCGGCACGATGACGCCTTGACAATGCGTTGACGATCGCCGGATACCGTCTCACGGCCCCCAATCGCTCGAGGCTCTTCCCCAATGGTGCCCTTCCGCCTCACCGTGCTCGGTCCACCCGAGTTGCATGCGCCGAATGGCGACCCGGTCCGGTTCCGGACCCGCAAGCATTTTGCGCTGCTGATCTACCTCGCCATCGAGCCGTCCGCGGCGCATCGACGCGACCGCTTGGCGACACTGCTCTGGAGTCGGGCCGACATGGACGAAGCCCGCCACTCACTGGCGACCGGGCTCTCGCTGCTCCGCGGCCGCATTGGCTCCGACGCGTTTGACGTCAACCGCGACACGATCCGGATGCTTCCTGGCTCGGTGACCTCCGAGTTGGCGATGCTGGAGCGTGATGATCCGGCGGACCCGGGCGAACCAGCCCTCGGCGCATTCCTCGAGGACTTCGACATCGACGACGCAGTCGAGTTCCAGCAATGGAAGGATGGCCAGTGCGCGCGCCTGCTTCCCTTGCTCCATAGTATGCTGGCGCAGCGGATCGACTATTCGCGCAAGCGCGGCGATTCACGCCGCATGGAAGCGCTGGCGCAGCAGCTGCTGCGCGTTGACGACTTGAGTGAGGCTGCTGCGCGGGCCCAGCTCGAGGCGCGGGCGATGGCCGGTGACCGGATTGGCGCGTTGCGGTTCTTCGATCGCTGGCGCAGTCGCCTCGCCGACGAACTGGGTGCACTCCCGTCGCTGCCACTCGACCGCATGGCTGACCGCCTGCGCCACAACAAGTGGGAGCACCCGTCGCCCGCCGCGCGCGCTCCGCTGCTGACCGAGCACTGGAAGGAGCGCGTCTTCATCGGGCGGGGACCCGAGTTTTCGGCGTGTCATGACGTCTGGGAGCGGGCCCGTACCGGCGAGCCACGCCACGTACTCATGCGGGGTGACACCGGTATCGGCAAGACGACGCTCATCGATCGCTTTGCGACTTCAGTGGCGCTCGAAGGTGCCAGCGTCGCCCGGGTGAAGTGCTATGAGCTGGAGCGCGAACTCCCATTCGGCGCCATCGGAGGCCTGGTCGGCCAGTTACTCGACCTGCCGGGTGCCAGCGCGACACCGGCGGGACAGCTCGCCGAATTGGGACGACTGATCGCCAAAGTACGGCAGCGTTACCCCTCACTGCCCGCGCCGGCGCCGAGCGAAGGTGAAACGGCGCGCATGCTGTTCACGGAAGGCGTAATGGCCCTGGTGGCGGCGGTCGCCGACGAGCACCCGGTGGTGCTGGTCGTCGACGACATCCATCTGGCCGACGTCACGTCGCTGGCGGTGTTGCATCTGATGGTGCGCCGGATCAACGACCTGCCGCTCATGGTGGTGCTGACGTCATCGAGCGCACTGCAGCTCGAAACCGCGGCGGCTCGCAAGTTCATCGACAACGCCGAGATGATCGGCCTGACGCAACTGCACCTCGGACCGCTGTCCGACGCCGAGACCTCGGAGCTGCTCGACGCGTTGATGCCGCCTGGAGCGAACCCCGGCCCCACCCTGTGTCGCGCGATGCTGGCAGGCGCCCGGGGCAATCCGATGGTCCTGGAGCTGTTGGCGTTCGATTGGCGCCGCCGCGGCGACGAGTGCCTGGCGCTGTCGCTGGGTGCGATGACGACCATCGCGCGCACGCCACCGGAGGAAGCGTTTCGCCGCGTGGTCGACCACACACTGGTCGACCTGGATGCAGAGTCGCGCTCAGTGTCCGAGCTCGGCGCGATTCTCGGTCGGCGCCTCAACGACCTGACCATGTATACCCTGGTGGATCTGCCGGTCACGCGGACAATGCGGGCGATGACCTCGCTCGTGGCACAACGGATTCTGCGGGACACCGGCAACACGCTGGAGTTCACCAACGAGTTTGTCCGAGGGCAGTGCTACGTCGCGATGGCGGCGCCGTTGCGGCGGATGCTGCACGGTTCGGTGGCCGATCGCCTGCTGACCCAGGTTGGCGACCACGAACCGATTCCCGGCCTCGAGATCGCCTGGCACCTGGTGCGTGCGGATCGGCTGCCGGAGGCGGTGCCATACCTGCTGGCGGGAGGTCGCGAAGCGATTCGGCGAGCGGCGGCGCATGAGGCCGACCTGGCGCTTTCGACCGGCCTGCCGGCGCTCACGGGCCAGGCCCGGCGCACGGCGATTCTGCTGCTGGCGGAGGCCCAACAGGAACTGGGTCGCTGGGCGGATTCGCTACAGCTGCTGGATCTCGCCGATGAGCCGTTTGACGAATCGGAGTCGTGTTGCCGCGAGGTCTACCGGATCATCGCGAAGAGGTGGTTGGGGCGGCTGTCGCTCGAAGAAATGCACACTGTTGCTGAGGAGTTGCTGCGAATCGCTGAGCTCGACATCGAAATCGAGACCCGCGTCAAGGCTCTTGCCGCGACCGTAAGAATCTTGGGACTTACTCACAACAAGGAACAGCTTGCCAAACTGCACGCGCTGACATTGACCATCCGTGACATTCCGATGGACGTGTTCCAGCGCCTCCACTTCATTCTCACCAGCGCGTGGATATTGGCAAGGCGTCATGACACGCCAAGCTCACTTGAGCAGGTTCTCGAAGGAGTGCGGCTCGCGGAGGAAGGGCAGGTCGCCAGTTCCATCGCCGTGAGGCTGATCTTGGGCCAGGGAAATTTGCTCTACATGGCGGGCCGTTACCAGGAAGCCGTCCAACCGTTGCAACGCGCATTCGCGCTCGCCAGCCGACTCGATAACAGAACGCTTACCGGCGAGTGCGCGTGTCACCTCGCACTCGTTGAGGGCCGGCTTGGGCGATCGAGCCCACAAATCACCTGGGCGCAGCAGGCGTTAGCACTCCTACCCAAGAACGGCTGGTGCGCTATGACGACTGCCGCGACGTATGAGCTTGGCCTCGGCCTTATCGCAGAAGGCCGGTACATGGAGGCTCAGTCATCAATGCAGGCACTGTCCATCAGAGGCACGGAGATACCGGCTTGGGCGATCCAGGGTGGCCTGCTATGTGCTGCCGATATTTTCGCGTTGGCCGGGAATCAAAGACGTGCGTACGCCTTGGCGAAGCGGGCGACGAGCGGCTCACATTCTGTGTTACATAATCACGCCTACGCCGGCCAATTTGCGCGTTGGGTGGCCCTGCTAGGCGTGCGGGATCATACGTTCGAGGCAGCACGAACAAGGCTGCTCGAGTCGTTCCCAAACACCGACGCGCTGGACCTGAAGGACCAAGCGGAGGTATTGGCAGGTATCGCGACGCTTGAAAACAAGTTGGGGAATGTCGCCAGCGACCAATGGCGACAGGTGGTGCATCGGCTCGCCAAACTACCCCCGACTATTGGCGTCGTAATGCGCCGTTTGGGAATGCATGCAGGGGGAACGCTGACATAGAATTGGCGCAGTCCGCCGAGATCATAGAACGACCTCAGCTTGGGTCGTTGGCGGCGCGACGGAATGGCGCGAATGTCGGTCGCACCGGGTTCGCCTTGCGGCGTGCCGCGGTTGCACGGTCGCGAATTTTCGGCGACGGAAGGTACTCGGGAATCAGAGAGGGGTCGGCGATTAGCCGACGAACAGTAACAGAGTTCACCGCCAGTTCGATCAGGTTCGCATCGAATTGCCCACCTTTGCACTTGTTGAGTTCTGCGAGAACGACGTCGACAGATAATGCGCCGCGATAAGGCCGGTTCGTCGTCATCGCATCGACCGTGTCGGCGATCGTAATGATTCGTGCTCCCAATGGAATTGCTTCGCCAGCGATGCCGTCCGGGTATCCTCTGCCGTCCCAGCGCTCGTGATGATGTCGAACGCACGCGACAACGTACCCTTGGAATCGAGAGAACAGACTAACGAGCTCCGCACTCTTTGCGGAGTGAGTCTTCATTACGGCCCATTCTTCTTCGGTGAGCTTGCCTTCCTTCGAGAGAAGCGGTGCAAATTCCGCGTGAATCTTGCCTACATCATGCAGCAACGCCGCGTTCTCGATCTCCTCGACCTGCTCTGGCGTCAACCCAAAGTCCATCGCGATTGCGCGAGAGAGACCGCAAACACGGCGAGAGTGACCTGATGTGTATGGATCACGAGCTTCGATAGCTTTCACCATCATCGCCAGCTGCTCGCGCACATTCAGCTCCAATTGTTCATAGGCTGCGTCGAGCTCGCCGAACAGATCCTTTAGACGGTTGAGCTGGCCGTAAATGTGGCGGGCAAAAAGAAGCGGTAGTATTACGCCAAGAAACGAAAGGCGTTGCAAGCCATCACCGTGGTTTGTGCGCACGAAAACCCAAGCAACAACCAGAGACAGCATGCTCGCGGCGATGTCATAGCCAAACACCCAGATTGTGTTTGATCGCCAAGTCGAAAGCACCGGTCGTCCGCTCGCAAGAGCGACAGCGGAATTCACGGCGAGTGAGTTAACAGTGAAATACACGATCGCGGCGGTTAGGAATACCAAGATTTGAAACAGAGCGTGGTTGAGGGAGACTGACCCTGCAATCTCGTGTGTCATGAGGAACGTGGGAGGGTTTGTACCCCCGAGCAGATGATACACACTGAAGGCCAACCCGACAGACAGGACCCGTTCGGCAACGTTAAACGCGAACTTGAGTGGTGGGTTACGGTCGTACGCCTCTGCGATAGCCTTCGCGGCGCCCGCGGCTATCGCTCCCCAGAATCCACCCAAGATCAACCCAACGGCGAGGTTGAGAATAAAGCCGAGCGATCCCTTTAGTCCGCCTGCCTTGTTGTGAGTACGAGAAACCTCGAGCACACAGCCCACCGCCAAGAACGAAATCAACGCCCACCAGTCAGTTGCAGGGCGCGCCGTAGCATACGTGGCAGCAAGCACTAACGTCGCCGCCACGACTACGCCACTTACATATATCCGCACAGCTCGATTAAACGACATATGAGGGGAGGGAAACCCCGGGAATCACGCCTTAGCCCCAGCTCACACTTTCCGCGTTGAACAGGCCCTTAACAAAACTAAGGGCTGCGGCCAGCCACTCTAGCATTTGCGTCACCTCCCGTCACACTGCCAAAGTCCTACGACGAGTGGCGAACCCCGCTATGGTTCACCGGACGCTTCGCTATTTTTTGCCGCTCTACTCCGCTCAAAGCCGGATCTCTGGGATTTCCCCCCGATTTTTCCTTTCATTTCCGCTGTGATGCCCGCATCACCCCGCGAGCGCCAATCATCAACCGTGCTGCCCGCATCGTCGCGCGGGCGTCGACCGCTTTATGCTCTCTGGTGTACGGGCGTCGCATGGCGCGCCCTTGCACCGATCATCGCTTCGTTATCGGACTCTTGGCGCCGCGCCCAGCTCCCTTTATCCTCGAATTCCTCGCGCAACGCCCATCGATCACCTCGGGCGATGCGCCACAGACCACCGATTGGTGGCGTCGAGCACCGCATACACCGCCGCGTGTTCCATGCTCTCCCGCACCTCGGCCGTCCCCACGAGCAGCCGCGAATCACGCGTACCGCTCACCAGCACACCCACCAGTGCCAGGCTCCGGTCGAACAGCTCGATCGCCTGGGCGCCTTCCAGCGCCAGCGACTGCGCGTCGAACAACCGGCCCAGCGCCACCACCGCCGCGCGAGCCGCCGTCTCCATCCGGTTCCGCTGCGTGTCGGGGCCTTCCTCGGTCACCGTCTCGGTGCGCCCCTCGGCCGCCAGCGTCACCGTCGCCGTCAGCCGGCGCGCATGCGGCACCGTCGCCATCGCCAACTCCTCGAACAACACCACCCGCTGGCCCGCCCGGGCGCGCACCGCGCCAAGATCGAGCGCCTGCAATGGCTTCACGTCGGCCGTGGCGGCCACGGAGATCTTGCGGTGATCGACCTTGAGCCCCAGGTGCGCCAGCAACGCCGACTCCACGTTGCGCACCACCTGCTTGGCGTGCTGCCCGGCGTTGGCGAGGATGTGGATCTCGCTCACCTCGCCCAGCGGCGTCGTCACCACCCGCGCCGAGAGGATGCCCTCGAGCGACGTGAGCAGGTTCTCGGCGCGCCGCACCCCCCAAGGGTCGGCTGCGGGATCCACGGGTGCGCCACCTGGTCGCGAGGCGGAGGCGTCAAAAAAATGCGGTGAAGCAGTCACGGCGTGTCCCTTCCCGAGAACGTCGTCAGTCCTACGCGATATTGTTGCGACCAGCGGCCTTCGCCAAGTACAGCGCTCGATCCGCCTGCTCCAGCAAGGCCCCTTCACTCGGGCTCGACGGATCATACTCCGCCACACCGATGCTCACGGTGATCTGCCCCGCCAGAAACCCGAGCTTGCGTCCGGCCGTTTCCACCCCTTCACGCACCGCATCGGCGACGCGCAACGCACCGGCGCGATCGGTCCGGGTCAGCAGTGCCACGAATTCATCACCCCCGTACCGCGCCGCCAGGTCGGTGGCACGGATGGTCCGCCGCATTTCGTCCGCCACGACCCGCAACACCAGGTTGCCGCGCTCGTGCCCATAGCGGTCGTTCAGCTCCTTGAGCCGGTCGAGATCGAGGAACAGCACCGCGAACGAATCACCGCTGCGCTTGCTCCGCTCCATCTCGTGCGACAACCGCTGCTGCAACGACCGGTAGCTCGCCAATCCGGTCAGCGCGTCGGTGCTCGCGTCACGCGACGCATCGTCGGCCCGCTTCGACAACCACGGCACGCATTGCCGGAGCGACGCGCGCCCGAGTGCTGCGGCCTGGGCGAACCGGTGACACGATGGATAGCCGCACGCCCGGCAATCCCACGGCTTGCCATTCGGCCCGGTGCCGATCGCCTCGAGGATCGCGCGCACCGCCACGGCGTCCGGCGGCGTACGGTGTTCCCCGAAAGGAAATACCGCAGTGACCGATACTCCTCCCGAATCGCTCGGCAGCACCGGGGTGCGGCTTCGCGCCGGCTCGTACTGCTGCACCAGCATCCGGCGGCGATACAGGTCCTGCTTCGGTCCCGCCGCCGGATGCCCCAGGGCACCGGCGTGCGACAACAGGTCCACAAAGCCCAGATCGATATGGTCGTGCCCCACGGCACGAGCCAATGCAGGCAGCGTCTCCAGACCGCGCACGGTGAGCAGCCGCCGCCCCCGCGACGAGCCAGTCACCACCATCTCCAGCGCCAGACCCCCAGCCACCGACGCATGCCGGCGGGTTTCGAGGGGGAGGCGGGAGAAGGTCAGCGGCAGCGATTCCGGCCGCACTTCCCGCAATGCAAAGAGCTGCTCCAAGTCCCGGAAGGTCAAGGTGGCGTCAAGTTCCTTGACACTTGCCACCGCGCTGACCCCGGCATACACGACCGGAAGCGTATCCCCATGCAAGCTCCGCAGGAATCGAGCCTCAGCGGCGCTTGGCGTCGTCACCGGCGCCAGATAGGGCACCAGCTCCGGATAGTGCGCCGTGATGGCGGCAACGACCACCGGATCGGTCGAGCGCACCAAGGTGCCCCAGTCGGGATCCTCCCACAATCTGAGGTATTCCTGCGCCACAAGCTCGTCACCAATGACGCCGCGTGAAACGATACGGAAGCCGGCTTCATAACAGGCGTTGACCAGCTGTTCCGGCGTGGCCGGATGGAAGTGAGCTACGGCCTCCGGCGCCAGGATGAACGCGCCATCGCCCGCCTCGGCGATGGCGAGGGCCTGCTCCGCCGCACCGGTCGCCGCGATGGCGTCGTGAGGACAGGCCGGGATGCACTCACCACACCGGATGCAGTCCTGTTCGACGATCTCCACCACGCGCGCCTCGGGCGGCAGCGCGATGGCATCAGTCGGGCAAACGCGTACACACGCCAGGCATGCGACGCATCGGGACGGATCGACGGTGAGGCGCAATACGGCCTTCGGGTAATGGTGAGCGGAATTGGCGCATTGGCAAGTTGGCGAACCAATTGAGAAGTGTCAATATGTGGGGCGATCCAAGAGCTTGTGAGAACAAGACTTAGACGGGCTAGCCCAGAGCCCGGAGCCGAGGGCGGTCTACTCCGCGCGCATGCTCGCGGCCGGATCGACGCGCGTGGCCCGTGCCCCCGGTATCAGGCACGCAGCCACGACGATCAGCAGGAGGCCCGCCGCAACGGCGCCGTACGTGGCGCCATCGATCACGCTCACCCGGTACAGCGAGCCCGCCAGCAGCCGGCCGCCGGCAATCGCTCCGGCGATGCCGACTGCCAGCCCCGCCAGCGACCAGGTGATGCCCTGGCGCAGCACCAGCCGCAGCACGCTTCCCGTGGTGGCGCCGAGAGCCAGCCGCACGCCGAACTCGCGGGTGCGGCTGGTCACCGTGTATGCGAGCACGCCATGGATGCCAACCGCCGCGAGGAGCAGCGCGATCGCGGCGAAACACCAGATCAATCCCAGCGCGAATCGGCGTGACGCAAGGCTGGAACCCACCACCTGTTCCATGGTCTGGATGTCGCGCAGCGCGAGCGACGGGTCGGCGGCGCGCAGCGACCGGCGGAGCGCCGTGATCGCAGTCTCCGGCGCCCCCGACGTCCGGACCACGATGTTGAGCGTCTGGTCCCACGCCTCCTGCCGGTGATTGGCATAGAGCATCGCTCCGGTCGGAATATCCAGGCGTTCGTCGCGAACGTCGCCGACGATGCCGATGATCTGCATCGGTTCGCTGTTGGGATTCGGCCCGATCCGGATCCGGTGTCCGATCGCGTCGCCGTGGGGAAAGAGCAGCCGCGCCCCCGTCTCGTTGAGGATCGCGACCTTCGGCGCGCCGACAGCGTCCGACACGGTATAGTTGCGCCCCGCCTTGAGCGGAATCTTCATCGCCTGGAAGTAGTCGCCGCGCACCGCGACGTATCCCAGGTCGGGGAGATTCGCTTCATCGACCGGCTCCCCTTCCACTCGGGCCGATGTCCCGACCCGGCCCTGCGTCGGCAGCAGCGTCGCACCGCCGACGGTCAGGATTCCCGGGGTGCCGCGGATGCCATCGAGCACGCCGTCGAAGAGCCGGTTGACGGCGGCGGCCGAGTCGTACACGTCGCCGGCGGCACGCAGCTGCGCCGTGAGCACGTGTGACGGATCGAAACCAAGTCGTACCCGGGTGAGTTCCGCGAAACTCCGCAGCAGCAGGCCTGCCCCGATGAGGAGCATCACGGCGAGACTGATCTGAGTGACCACAAGCGTCCGGCGGGTGCGCATGCCGCCCCGGCCACCGCTGGCTCCGCGTCCGCCCTCCCGGAGTGACGCATTGAGATCGCTCCGGGCGGCATCGAGTGCCGGCACGATCCCGAACGCGATGCCGGTGCCGATCGCGAGCGCCAGCGAGAACACCCGGCGGGTGCAAGATGCGGGAGATGACGACGATGCCGGGGTTTCGATTTCGCACCCGATTACGTTCTGGTGGTCCATAGCCCGAGGAATCGCTTCGTGACGCGTCGCGTCGTTTCGCGGGACCTGCGCGCAGCCGCTGCCCTGGCACTGCTGCTCCACGCGCCACTCGGCGCCCAGACTCGCCCCGCTCCGGCCGTCGACCCGGCGGCGACGCAGCTCGCGCCGCGACCGGTTCCGGGTCCCGTGTTCGAGTCGGCGGAGTATTCGCGCGCCGTGGCTCGCGGCACCCGGACGCGCACCGGTGAACCCGGGCCCGGATACTGGGTCCAGCATCCGCAATACCGCATTCGTGTGTCGCTCGACCCCAGTGTCCATCGCGTCACCGGCAGCGAGACCGCGGCGTACCGCAACCAGTCGCCCGATACCCTTCGCAGCATCGCCGTCTACCTGCGGCAGAACGCCTTCGCGCCCGGCGTCCCGCGCCGTCAGCCGGTTCCGATCACCGGCGGCATCACACTCGGTGCCGTGGCGATCGACGGACGCGCTGTCGCGGCCGTCACCGACCGCAATGCGGCGATGCCGATCACCGCCGCGCCGAATCGCCGGCCAGAGCCCGGGCAGTACGCGGTGGACGGTACGGTGATGACGATCCAGCTGATCGCGCCGCTGGCTCCCGGCCACTCGCTCTCGCTGGCGGTGCAATGGTCGTATACGCCGCCCCCGTCACCGGCCGACGGTCGCCAGGGACGCGAGGGCAACGTCTACTTCATGGGATACTGGTATCCGGAGATCGCCGTCTATGACGACGTCGACGGCTGGGTCACCGATCCGTACCTGCTCGAGGCGGAGTTCTACATGGACCCTGCCGACTACGACGTCGAAATCACCGTGCCGAGGCGGTGGGTGGTGGGCGCCACCGGCACGCTGCAGAACGCGTCGGCGGTGCTCTCGCAGAGCGGCCGCGACAGCCTTGCCACCGCACGGCGGACGGGACGCGTGGTGCGTATCGTCACACCGGGCGATGCCGCGGCCGCGGCGTTTGCTCCGGGCGGTAACACCGCGATGTGGCACTTCACCGCGCACGACGTCCGCGACTTCGCCTGGGGCACCAGCGACAAATATGCCTGGGACGCCACGCGCGCCCTAGTCGATTCCGGCGGCGCGGCCGCCGACACCGTCGACATCAACTCGTGCTTCCGGCTCACGGCCGCGGCGGCCGCGTGGCGAATCGGCGGCGCCCGGTTCACCCGGGACGCAATTTCGCAGATGTCGACCTGGCTCTGGGAGTATCCCTATCCGGCGATGACATCCATGGAAGGCGTGCTCGACAGTGGTGGCATGGAATACCCGATGATGACCCTGATGCAGCCGTGGGCCGACACGCTATCGCTCGCCGGCGACCTCATGCACGAAACCGGACACATGTGGTTCCCGATGCAGGTCGGTTCGAACGAAACGCGCTACCCGTGGATGGACGAAGGCTTCACCCAGTTCGACGTTGCCCAGGGAATGCGGGCGCTCTACGGCGAGAATCGGACCGGTGGCCGGCGCAACGATTCCGAGCATGGTCAGCGTGCGCTGTACCTTGCCGCCGCGAGCGCCGGCCATGATGCGCCGCTCATGCTGCACGGCGACGAGTTTCCGGAAGACCTCTACCTGGTGATCTACTACGACAAGACGGCGCAGGTGCTGGCGGCACTCAGCGCGATGCTCGGGCCCGATACCCTGCACCAGGCGCTGGTCACGTACGGCAAGCGCTGGATCGACAGGCACCCGATGCCATACGACTTCTTCAACACCGTAGCACAGGTGTCCGGCCGCGACCTGTCGTGGTTCTGGAGCAGCTGGTTCTATCAGGCGTGGCCACTCGACCAGGCGATCGGCTCGGTGGCGGTGACCGGCGATTCGGTTGCGATCACGATCGTCGACCGGGGACTCGCCCCCATGCCGGTGATTCTCGCCGTCACGCGCACGGGCGGGAAGGTCGAGCGCATGACTCTGCCAGTCGACGGCTGGCTGACCGGCCGCCGCCAACTGACGGCGGTGGTCGCCCGGGGTGCGGGCGTGTCGCGCGTCGAGATCGATCCGGACCAATTGTATCCTGATGTCGACCGGGCGAACAACGTGTGGGTCGGGCGGGGACCCTGAGGCCTGAGCCCGTCGGGAGGTCTATCGTCACCCTAGCCCGTACTCCTTCAACTTCCGGTACAGCGTCCGTTCCCCGATCCCCAGCACCTGCGCCGCCTTGCGCCGGTTACCGGCGTACTCCTTGAGGACGACCTCGATGGCGGCCCGCTCGATCTCCGCCATCGTCATGCCGGAATGGTAGAGGACCACCGGCGCCGGCACCGTCTCGAGCTCCTCGGCCGGAGTCGGGCCGAGGGGTGCGACCGGCAAGGCGATCGGAGCAGCAGGATTGCTCACTTCGATCACCTGCACGTCGTTGCGCGGCTCGTCGATCCGGCGGCGCAGCGCCTCCAGCTGGGATCGCAGCTCCATCAGTGACCGCAGGATGAACTCGAATTCCGGCCCGCCGATCGGGCGGCCGCGGAACTCCGGCGGCGCGATACGCATCGGCAGGAGCGTGCCGCCGCCTTCCATCACGTCGGCCGGAATGTCGCTGGCCCGGATCTCGTTGCGCGGCGCGAGGACCACCATGGATTCGATCAGGTTGCGCAGTTGGCGGACATTGCCGGGCCACGGCGCCTGCATCAGCCGCTGCATCGCCTCGGCGGAAATGCCCGGGAACGTGCGTTCATGCTGGGCGGCGAACTCGCGCACGAAACGCTTGACCAGCAGCGGAATGTCCTCACGGCGCTGGCGTAACGGCGGGAGATAGATCGAGAGCACGTTGAGGCGGTAGAACAGGTCGTCGCGGAACTCGCCCACCGCGACGCGATCCTTGAGCGCGCGGTTGGTCGCGGCGACCACTCGCACGTCGACCTTGATCGGCTGCACGCCGCCGACGCGGAAGAACGACCGCGTCTCGAGCACCCGCAGCAACTTCACCTGCACCGACGACGGAATCTCGCCGATCTCGTCGAGAAAGATCGTTCCCGTGTCGGCCAGTTCGAACCGGCCCAGACGACGCTCGGCCGCCCCGGTAAAGGCGCCCTTCTCGTGGCCAAACAGCTCGCTTTCGAGCAGCGTCTCGGGCAACGCGGCACAGTTCACCGCGATGAACGGGCGGCCGCGCCGAGGCGAAAGATCGTGAATGCCCTTCGCGACCAATTCCTTGCCGGTGCCGGACTCGCCCTGGATCAGCACCGTGCTCGACACCGGCGCCATCTGCTCGATCTTGACGAGCACTTCCTGGATCGCCGCGCTTTCGCCAAAGATGCCGGTGCGCCGCTGCAGTTCCCGGCGATCCACCATGCGGCGTGCCGTGGCGACCAGCTCATCCGTCGCGACCGGCTTGGTCTGCACTTCCGTGACGGCGAACGATGCGGCCCGCCCGGAGTCGGTGGGTTCGAGCAACGCCAGAATGGCGACTTCATGATCGCGGGCGTACGTGGCGAGTTGCGCCGCCGACGGCTCGTGCACCGCGCCGGTCAACACCAGCAGCGAAGGATGGTGCCGACGGATTGCGTCACGGCCTTCGTCGGCCGAGGCAACCACTGCGGACTCGATGCCGGCCGCGTCGAGGGCACGGTCGAGCGGCACGGCGGTCTCGAGATCTGCGAGCGTGATGACGACGCGCGCCGGCATCCCTCAGTGCTCCGTTTCGCCGCGGAGGAGTGCCGCGATGTGGTCGACCAGCGGTGCAAGCGTGGCCAGGCCGTCGCGGACGCCGGTGGTCGAACCAGGGAGGTTGACGATCAACGTGCGGGCGCGAGTTCCGGCCACGCCGCGCGACAGCGCAGCGCGCGGTGTCTGGCGCAAACCCGCACTGCGCAAGGCTTCCGCCAGCCCGGTCGCCTCGCGCTCGATCACCGCGCGGGTGGCTTCCGGCGTCACGTCGCGCGGCCCGAGGCCGGTGCCGCCGGTGGTGAGCACGAGGCTCACGTCGCCGTCGTCGGCCCACCGGATCAACTGCGTCGCAATGCGGTGGGCTTCATCGGGCACGGTGGCGTGCGCGACGATCTCGTGCCCCTGCTCGCGCGCCCAGGCGGCGATCGCAGTACCCGAGCGGTCTTCGCGCGTGCCGGCCGCGCATGCGTCGGAGACGGTGAGTATGGCGAGGCGCACGCTCACGTCACCGCCCGAGTGACGAATGGGCGACGCACGACCTTTGCCGACCAGGTTTGATCGCCGGACGTCACCGTCAGCAGTGTCGCTGGAGCGTCCGCGGTCGTCGGAACCGCTGTCATGCCGATCACACCGACGCGCGGCGACTGACCGATCGACCGGACGCGATCGACCATGATCCCGGCCACGCTCACTCGCGACGCCTGCGGCGGTATCGTGCCAGCGGTGAGGTGGAACCCGACCAGCCGTTTGATCGCCCCGGTGCGGCGCCGCGACTCCAGCGCGGTTTCGCCCGGGAATGGCGCACCCTTGCCTTCGGCGACGAGGTGTTCAAGTCCGGCTTCCACCGGCGTATCACCGGGATCTATTTCGACGCCCACACTGGCGACGCCCCACTCGAGGCGGTTGAGCCGCCAATCGGCGTCGGTCACCGGGAGTACGCCCGCCTTGAGCAGCGTGGTCTGCAGCGACGCGAGGTCGCGAACCCGGCAGTAGAGGTCGATACCATCCGGCCCGTCGAGCGTCGCCCGCGCTGCAAACACGTCGATGCCGGCAAGACGCGCGTTAATGACGTCTCCTGGTTCACCGGGACACGGCGAAAGCAACGGTGCGAGCCGAGCGACCGTGGCCGGACCACGTACCGCGACGATGCCCATATCGGCGGAAATGTCGCGCAGGCGCACGTTGCCCCGCTTTCGAGCGACGATGTGTTTCCATGCCTCTTCCCGCTGCGCCCCATCGACCAGCAGCATCACCCGTTCCGGAAACCGGTAGATGGTGACGCGATCCAGGATGGACGCATCGTCGCGCATCAGCAGTGAATGGACGAACCGGCCGGGCTCCAGCACCGACAGGTCGGCGGTGGCGATCCGGTTGACGAACGCGCGCGCGTCGGCACCGGCGACCTCGAATTGCCCCAGGCCGCTGGCGGTCCAGCTCCCCGCGCCGCTGACCAGCGCGCGATAGCCGTCGGCGAGACTCAGCGACGTATCGGGCATGGCTTGCGTCATGCACCCATCAGCGTGGCGAGCAGCGCCTTCTGCGCGTGCAAGCGATTCTCGGCCTCGTTCCACACGCGTGAGCGCGGGCCTTCAAGCACGGCTTCGCTGATCTCTTCGCCGCGATGTGCCGGCAGGCAATGGAGGACGATGGCGTCGGGCGAGGCCGCGGCCAGCAACTGGTCGTCAACGCAGTATCCCATGAACGCCTGTCGCCGCGCCTCCGCCTCCGATTCCTGCCCCATCGACGCCCAGACATCGGTGTTCACGACGTGCGCACCGGCGACGGCCTCGACCGGATCCTCCGTCATCACGAGCCTGGTACGCTTGGCGTTCGCCTCGAAGATGTCACGGTTGGGCTCATAGCCTTCGGGACACGCGAGCCGCAACTCGAAGCCGAACAGGCCGGCCGCTTCAATCCAGGAATTCGCCATGTTGTTGCCATCGCCGATCCAGGCAACGATCCGGCGGTCGAGCGAGCCGAACTCTTCCAGCACCGTGAGCAGGTCGGCCAGCAGCTGGCAGGGGTGGAGCAGGTCGGTGAGGCCGTTGATGATCGGGATGCTGGCGAAGCGCGCCAATTCCTCGACGTCACTCTGGGCGAAGGTGCGGATCATGATGCCGTTGACATAGCGCGACAGCACGCGCGCCGTGTCCCGGATCGGCTCGCCGCGGCCGAGCTGCATGTCGTTGGTCGATAGAAAGAGAGCGTCGGCGCCGAGTTGGCGGGCACCGACTTCGAAGGAAACCCGGGTTCGGGTGCTGCTCTTGGCGAAGATCAGAGCGAGCGTCTGTCCGGTGAGCGGGCGGTCGGTGTATCCGCCCGATTTCATGCGGAGAGCGAGGTCGAGGATCGCCTGGCACTCCGCGCGCGAAACATCACTAAAGGAAAGAAAGTCGCGCTTGCCCATGCTCCACCCGGTTGGGGATCGGCCAGAATGGCAGGTGGAGGATACACCGTCGACTAAGAAGGGAGAAGTCTGTCCGGAGGGTTAGCGGCGGACCTGAGTCGCAGAACCTCCGTTGCCCAGCTCCGCCTTGTTCGCTATCGCGGATTCTCGAGAATCCAGGCGTCGACCAATTCCCGAAAATCCAGGAATGTCAGTGCGTGAGATGTCAATTTGTTTGTGCGGCACATGAACGGCAGTTGTTGAACGAAATCGAGGTAGCGGTTGAACAATCCGCTTGATCCAGGAAGTGACGGACTCCCGGGGAGCGCAGCCTGCAACCATGTGCGCACTGCCGCGAGCGCATCGGCTACGTCGTTATTGTGCGCACGGATGTCCTGTCCGGCGATGTCTGAACAGAAGGCCTGGACCCGGTAGCGTTCGCGGTCAAGAATCAGGCAGGACTTCCGCTTCTGGCTTCCTTCGCCGTAGCGCTTTGCGCCGAGAAAGAGGCCCAACTCGAACGGCATGTTGAAACGAGGAAGGCGGTTCTTGCGGTCGAGAGTCGTGCGCGAAAGATCGTGGATGCCGAGCCGGCACTTCTCGATGATGCGGTAGAGCTTGTCGATCCTCACTTCGCCGCCGTCATCCGTTTCCAGTGCACAGCGAGCAACAAGACCGCAGTCCTGTACGCCGAAGATCAGCGCGTTGAGGAGCTTTCGATAGCGAGCGTCAAATGGAACGTTGAGGAAAACCGAGCGAGCGTACGCCGGCAAAGGGCCTCCGGTGTGCCCGGGTCACTAGTGGAAAATCGTCTTGGCGAACGGGCTATTTGGCTGCGATGCCGAAGTGACCGAGGAACCGGTCCCACTGACGACCGCCGGGCTTCCATGTCGAGGACCGTTTGCCGGACTTGCCGGCGAAGGCCTCTTTCGCGGCTTTGGCCGCCCGTGTGGCATCGGCCTTCGTCAGGAACTTCCCGGAGACCGTTGAGCGGACTACCGTTTTGCCAGTCTTCGCCGATGTGCGGGTTGTCCGTCTTGGTGCCACGTGTGGCTCGCCTCTGTGAACGGTCCGGGACGACGAATCGAACAGTAGCAATCTACTGCGGACGGTGCAACGGGAATGAGCTGGAAAACGCGAGAGCGAGGCATTCTGACGCCCGGTTGCGATTGCAGCGACGGCCTGATCCGCTCGCGGTTCCCGGATGATCCTGAATTGCTCGCGGCCTGGGACAGCGCCCGAAATGTCGTCGTGTTCAGCCCGGCGGCAGCAACCCCGGCGCCAACTGCCGGGCCGCAGCTATACCGATGCGCGGCTTCGCAGCACGGCACGCGGCATGCTCAGGCATGCGAACTGGGAGGGATAGGTGGAGCGGACGGACGCGGGCGAGCGGACGGCGCGAACCTCAGTCCGCGCAGAGCCTGCCGTCGGGATAGCTGATTGACTGGCCGCGGACCACGCGAAACGTTTCGTCTCCGCGCCACACTCCCTGGTAAATCGTCTGAACCTTCACGAGCGCGGTATCGCGGGCTGACGTCGCGCTCACCATGACGCGCACGGCGAATTGTCCCAGCCCGTTGTTGCTCAACGGCGCGTAGGTGCCGGCGGCCACAAATCCGGATGGCTGATCGAGCCGCAGCGGACGGTCAATGGCCACATGCCCGCATGCCATCTGCACGATAGCGCCACCCGGCGAGCCGACGACCAGCATGTCCGGTCCACCCCACGCACCGATGAGCAACGACGGTTGATCCTCGAACATTGTGCAGCCGACGAGCAATCCGGCCGATGCGATCATGCCCCATAGCCTGGTCATCGGTGACTACCTGACCGCCGCTGGATCGGTCATTGTCACTTTGCCCTTCGCTCCACAGAAGTAGCCCCACTCGAAAAGCACGCGTACCCGGATCATAGCACGAATCTCGAGTCGCTGCGAGGTAGTGGGCCAGTTCGGCCGCACTTACGACGCCGCTGTCGACCGCAACAACCTGCCGCCGGCCATCCGCGCCAAGATGGATCAGGTCATGCCGCTCGCCGAAGCGTCGTTCCGGAAAGCCGTCGCGGCGGGGGTGAAGATCGCCTTCGGCACCGATGCCGCGGTGCTGCCGCACGGGATGAACGCGAAGGAATTCAGCAAGTACACAGCGGCGGGGATGTCGCCGCTCGACGCCATTCGCACCGCGACGCTGAATGCGGCGGACCTGCTTGGCAGGAGCGACCGGGGCGAGATCGCGACCGGCAAACTGGCCGATCTGATTGCGGTGCGCGGTGACCCGCTGGCCGATATTACGGCAACCGAGCGGGGTAGTCTTTGTGATGAAGGGCGGGCAGCGGATGAAGTGACGTCGCCTTCGGCGGCTATTTGACGCTGAAGTTACCGGTGGTGCGACTATCCTGACCTGCCTCACACGATATGGTGACGGTATAAGTCCGGACGCCTGAAGGAAGTCCGGTGAAACTCAGCGAGGTCCGATCGCTTGTCGGGGTGATCGGCGTTGAATGGTGCGCACCGGCGTTGTCCGTGTAGCCAAGAATCATCGATTCCGTGGTGTAGAACTGGCCGGTGAAGGTCAGCACGCCGGTGGCAGGACTATTGACGGAGGCGGCGCCAGCGCTTTCGTAGTCCAGTGATGTCTGGCACGTCGCAGACCCGTTGTCAGTGTTGTTGCTGCCGCACGCACCCGCTGCAATCAGCAGCAGGCCGGTTGCGATGCCACTGTACCAGAGCTGTCGACCACGCATGACCCCTCCTCTTGCAAGGTTTGAATTTCACCACCGGCGTAGCGGCTCGATGGATGGATCAGCAGCGTTCAATAGGTAGAGAACGAACCAGGAAGCCAGACAAGCACGCGAGGGCGTTACAGGATGTACTTCCGCAAGTCGTCGTTCTGCACCACGCTGGCCAACCGCTGCTTCACGTCCTCGGCAGTGATGGTGATCGTCCGCTCCGAGCCGTCGGGCAGATCGAAGAGCAAGTCCTCGACCAGGGCAGACATCACCGTGTGCAGCCGGCGCGCACCGATGTTCTCCATCCGGTCGTTGGCGATCCACGCCGTGCGGGCAATTTCATCGATCGCATCCGCGGTGAAGTCGAGTTTGCACTTCTCCGCCGCAACCAGCGCTGAATACTGCTTGGTGAGCGCGTTCTCCGGCTCGGTGAGAATCCGCACGAAATCCTTTTCCGTCAGCGGCTCGAGTTCGACCCTGATGGGAAACCGGCCTTGCAGCTCCGGGATCAGATCCGAGGGCTTCGACACGTGGAACGCGCCCGCCGCCACGAAAAGGATGTGGTCGGTGCGCACATAGCCATACCGCGTCTGCACCGTGGACCCTTCCACCACCGGCAGGAGGTCGCGCTGCACGCCTTCGCGTGACACGTCGGGCCCGGTGGTATTCCGCTCGCCGGCGATCTTGTCGATTTCATCGATGAAAATGATGCCGTGGTTCTCGACCCGGTCGAGCGCCTCATTTACGGTTTCATCCATGTCGACCAGCTTGCGCAACTCCTCGTCTTCCAGAATGCGCCGGGCTTCGGGCACCTTGGCGCTGCGCCGCTTCTTCTTCTTGGGCAGCATGTCCATCAGCCAATCGGTGAACGCCGACTCGGGGCCTTCCATCCCACCCGGCGGCTGCATGCTGTCGGGGTTGGGATAGTTCATCGGCGTGACTTCGATGTCGACTTCGCGGTCGTCGAGCTTGCCATCAATCAGCTGCTGCTTGAGCTTCGCGCGCGATGCCTTGCGGCGCTCCTTAAGCGCGGGATCCACGTCTTCGGCCGCCGCGGCTGGCAGCAGCAGGTCCAGCAGGCGTTCGGTCGCGCGCTCCTCGGCGTGCGGCCATACCTCGTCCTCACGCTCGGCGCGAACCAGTGAAATCGCGGCATCCACCAGGTCACGCACCATCGATTCCACGTCGCGGCCCACGTAGCCCACCTCGGTGAACTTGGACGCCTCGACCTTGACGAACGGCGCGCCCGCAAGCCGCGCGAGTCGGCGCGCGATCTCGGTCTTCCCGACGCCCGTGGGGCCGATCAGGATGATGTTGCTGGGTGTGATCTCGTCACGGATCCCTTCTGGCGCCTGGGACCGCCGCCACCGGTTGCGGATCGCGATGGCGATCGCCTTCTTCGCCGCGCCCTGCCCGACGATATAGCGATCCAGCTCGGCGACGATCTGGCGAGGAGGGAGTTCTTCGAGCCAGGGCAACGGTTCGGGTGTGACGGGAGGCGTCGCGGTCATGCGGGAGAAGCTAAGGCGTGAAAGGTGAAAGGTAAGAGGTAAAACGGGACGACATCACATCCCTTTCACCTTTCACCTTGCACTCTTCACGCCTCTTTACCCAATTCCAGTATCGTCACGTTGGCGTTGGTAAACACGCAGATCTCGCTCGCGATCTGCAAGCTCCGCTCCACGATGGCGCGCGCCTCCATCTGCTCGTCCGGATACAAGGCGCGTGCGGCGGCCAGAGCGTAGGTGCCACCGGATCCCACGGCCATGATGCCGTCGTCCGGCTCGATCAGCTCTCCGGTTCCGCTCAGCAGAAACACGTGGTCGAGATCGGCGACCACCAGCAACGCTTCCAGCCGGCGCAAGTAGCGGTCACTGCGCCAGTCCTTGGCCAGCTCCGTCGCGGCGCGGGTGAGGTTACCGGGATAGCGGTCGAACTTCTCCTCGAAGCGCTCGAATAGTGTGAGCGCGTCGGCGACCGACCCCGCAAATCCGGCCAGAATACGGCCGCCCTTGAGGGTGCGCACCTTGTTGGCGTGCGCCTTGACGATCGTCGCGTCGATGGAGACCTGGCCGTCGCCGCCGAGGGCGACGCGGCGGTTCTTGCGGACGGCCAGGATGGTTGTTCCATGGAATTCGGTCATGAATCGCCTTTCATCGTTGTCATCCCGAGCGAAGCGAGGGATCGCTATGCGGCGGGCCGATCCCTCGCTTCGCTCGGGATGACAAGATCTGTGCTCATCACTTCCTCGCCCTCGGATGCGCCTGGTGGTACACCTGCTTCAATCGCTCCACCGAAGTGTGCGTATAGATCTGCGTCGTCGCCAGCGAGGCGTGGCCAAGCAGCTCCTGCACCGCCCGCAAGTCGGCGCCGGCGTCGAGCAGATGGGTCGCGAACGAATGCCGCATCGAATGCGTATGCATCCCGTTCGCGCCGATCGCGTCGTAAAGCCGGTGCATGTGCCGCTGCACCGTCACCGGACTCAGCCGCTTGCCGCGCCGCCCGACGAACACCGCGTGCCGATCGGCCGCCGCCAGCTTGACGAGCGGCTCGCGCATCACAAGGTAGCGCCTGAGCGCCAGACTCGCGCGCGTCCCGACCGGGATAATCCTCTCCTTGCGTCCCTTGCCCAGCACCTTGACCTGATCGCTCAGCAGATCCAGCTGGTGCACGTCAAGCATCTGAAGCTCGGAGAGCCGCAGGCCCGATGAATAGAACAGTTCCAGCATCGCAAGGTCGCGCACCGCGTCCAGGTCGTCGGACTCTGCGAGAGCTTCCGCGTGCGCGAACAGGCGGTCCACCTGCTCCCGCAGCAGGTACCCCGGTAACCGCTTCTCGAGGCGTGGCGTCCGGATCGAACGGATCGCCGGGATGTCGATGTCGTAATGCACGTGCATCCAGCGATAGAACGATCGCAGCGCCGACAGCGCCCGCGCGGCTGAACGCTTGGCCAGGCCGCGGCGTTCCATTTCGCCGAGGAAGCCGCGCAGTACCAGCCGGTCCACACCGGCGAAGGTCCAATCGGTCCGCCCGTGACGGCGATCGAGGAAATCGCTGAACGCACCGAGGTCTCGCCGATACGCCTTGACCGTATGCGGCGATTGGTCGCGCGCCTTCTCGAGATGGGTCAGGAACTCGTCGACCATGGGGCGTCCGGCAGTCGGCGCTTGTGGCTGAACGGCTGGCTTGCGCGGCATCTACACCGCCGACGCCGCGCCGATTCTGCGCGCAGTCGACGAACCCGGCGGCAGGCGCAATTCGTCCAGCCACGCCGCGAAATCAGTGCGGGCCCGGGCAACCAGCGCCTGCTTGCGATCCGCCTTCCTGATGCCCTGGATCGGATCGAGCAAGCCGAAGTTGGCGTTCATCGGCTGAAAGTGCGCCGGGTCGGCATCATGCAGGTAGCGGAACAACCCGCCCAGCATGGTGGTCGGTGGAGGTACCACCGGGGCATCACCGGCCAGCACGCGCGCCAGGTTGATGCCGGCGAGCAACCCGGTGCCGATCGATTCGGTGTAGCCCTCAACGCCGGTGAGCTGCCCGGCGAAGAACACCGGCGCACCATCCTTGGGCGTCAACGCCGGGCCGAGTGACGCCGGCGCGTTGATGTAACTGTTGCGATGTACGCTGCCGTAGCGGAAGAACTCGGCTTGCGCGAGGCCGGGAATCGTCCGGAAGACGCGCTGCTGCTCCGGGATACGGAGGCGGGTCTGGAACCCCACCAGGTTCCACATCTGGCCCGCCTTGTCCTCCCGGCGGAGCTGCACCGCCGCGTACGGTTCGCGGCCGGTTCGGGGGTCGTGCAGACCGATCGGCTTCATCGGCCCGAACCGCAGCGTCTCGCGGCCGCGCCGTGCCATTTCCTCGACCGGCAGGCAGCCCTCGAAATACGCCGCGTCGTCGAACTCGTGTCCGTGAAACTGGTCGGCGGCCGTCAGCGCGTCGATGAATGCCTCGTATTGTTCGCGCGTCAGCGGAGCATTGAGGTAGTCGTCGCCGTCGCCCTTGCCCCAGCGCGACTTGGCGTAGAGCTCGCCGTGATCCAGCGAGTCGGCGCTGACGATCGGCGCAATTGCATCGTAGAACGCCAGCGCGCTTCGGCCCAGGCGCGCCGCAATCGCCGCTGCGAACGCGTCGGAGGTCAGCGGCCCAGTCGCAACGATGCCAGTCCCGGGCAGCGCCGTGGCCTCCTGGCGCTCGATCCGGATGAGCGGATGGGCACTGACCCGTGTGTGCACGAGCGACGAAAACACCTCGCGATCAACCGCGAGGGCGGCACCACCCGGGACGCGCGCCTCGTCGGCCAGGGGCAGCAGCAACGAGCCCAGGTCGCGGAGTTCGGCCTTGAGCAGGCCGTGCGCATTGTGGAGTTCGATGGACTTGAAGGAATTGCTGCATACCAACTCACCCAGTCGATCGGTCTGGTGCGCGGCGGTGCGCACGACCGGCCGCATCTCGCAAATCGTCACGTTGATGCCACGCTCCGCCAGCGCCCAGGCGGCCTCGCAGCCGGCGAGGCCACCGCCGACCACGGTGATGTTCACGACGTCGGCGCGGGCCGCCGCCGAACAGCGCCACGACGCTTTCCCTGAGGCGCCTTGCCGCGTTCCGCCAGGAGTGCCACCGCCTGATCGAGCGAAAACGCCTGCATGTCGGCGCCTTTCGGCAGCGACGCATTCAAGGCACCGTGCTTGACGTATGGTCCGTACTTTCCCTCGAACAACTGGATCGGTTGCTGGTCCGCCGGATGCGATCCGAGTTCGCGCAGCGGCACGGCCGCGGCTCCACGGCGCCCGCGGATTGCCTTCGGCTCGGCGAGCAATTGCAGCGCACGCTCATGGGTCACGCTCAGAACATCGTCGCCGGCCTTGAGCGACCGGAATTCGGCTTCACCCTTGCCGAGATCGTGCAACACGTACGGTCCGAACCGACCGAGGCCGGCCTTGACGGGGCGCTGCGTCTCGGGATGCAGCCCCAGCGTGCGCGGCAGCGACAACAGGCCGACCGCCATGTCGAGCGTCACTTCGTCGGGCTTGACACCCTTGGGCAGTGACGCACGCTTCGGCTTCTTCTTCGGTTCCCCTTCGCCGAGCTGCACGTACGGACCGTACTGGCCGTCGAGCAGGTAGATCGGTTCGGCCGTGTCCGGGTGGATACCGACGGACGCCGGGCCCTCGGCGCGCTGGCGCAGCAGCGCATCCACACGCTCGGCCGTGATGTCCGCGGGGGTCGCGTCCTTGGGCAACGATGCCCGCAGCGGCGTGTCGCCGTCCTCGCGTTCCACGTACGGGCCGAACCGGCCGATGCGCACGGTCGCGCCGAGACCAGCGAGCGCCACGGTCCGCGCTTCCGAGGGCTTGATCTCCTTTTCGCCGCGCGCTGTTTCCTGCTGCAGTCCTTGTTCGCCGAGATAGAACTCACGCAAGTAACTCAGGTGTTCGGCGTCGCCCGCGGCGATCTCGTCGAGGCGGTCTTCCATGCCCTTCGTAAATTCCACGTCGACAAGGTGACCGAAATGCTGCTTGAGCAGATCGGTGACGGCGAACGCGGTAAATGTCGGTACGAGCGCCTGCCCCTGGCGCACCACGTAGCCGCGATCGACGATGGTGCCGATGATGCTCGCGTAGGTCGACGGGCGACCGACGCCGTTTTCCTCGAGTGTCTTGACCAGCGACGCTTCGGTGAAGCGGGCCGGCGGCTTGGTCTCGTGGCCGACCGGCTCGAGCCCCGTGCATACCGGGGTGTCGCCCGCTGCCAGCGGCGGCAGCGGCGTGTCGCGATCCTCGAGCGCCGCTTCCGGATCATCCGAGCCCTCGACGTACGCGCGCAGAAACCCCGGGAAATCCGTGCGCAGGCCGTTCGCCTTGAAGGTCGCGTTCAGGACGGCGAGCTCCACGGCCGTGGAGGTCTTGCGCGCATCCTTCATCTGCGACGCGACGGTGCGCTTCCAGATGAGGTCGTACAACGCGAGTTCATTGTCCTCCAGTCCGGTCTGGTCGGGCGTACGGAACACACTGCCGGCGGGACGGATCGCCTCGTGCGCCTCCTGCGCGTTGGCGACCTTGTTGGCATAGCGCCGCGGCTGGTCCGGCAGGTATTCCATGCCGTAGAGCCCCTGCACCAGCGAACGGGCGGCGGTGATCGCCTGGTCCGACAGCGCCACCGAATCGGTACGCATGTAGGTGATGTAGCCGCGCTCGTACAGGCGCTGCGCGATCTGCATCGTCTGCTTGGCGGAGTAGCGCAGCTTGCGGTTGGCTTCCTGCTGCAGCGTTGACGTGGTGAACGGCGCATATGGCCGGAGGGTTCGCGGCGTCTGCTCGACGCTGATCACCTTCCAGCTCGCCTCGCGAAGGGTGCCGACGAGTGCCTTCGCCGTCGCCTCGTCGAGCAGGACCACGTCGGCGCCCGGACTGAGCTGGCCAGTCTGCTCGTCGAAGTCCTTGCCGGTGGCGAGGCGTTTGCCATCGAGCGCGATCATCCCGGCTTCGAATGGTGCCGTGCCGTGCTCGAGCGCCGCCGACAGATCCCAATAGCTGCCCGCGCGGAAGGCGAGCCGTTCCCGTTCGCGGTCGACGATCAGGCGCGTGGCGACCGACTGCACCCGCCCGGCGGACAGGCCGAACGCCACCTTCTTCCACAGCAGCGGTGACAGCGTGTAGCCGACCAGCCGGTCGAGGATCCGTCGCGTTTCCTGCGCACGCACCAGGTTCTGGTCGACATCGCGCGTGTGTGCGAGCGCTTCCTGGATCGCCTCGCGGGTGATCTCGTGGAACACCATGCGCCGCACCGGAATGCGGGGCTGCAGCACATCGAGTAGATGCCAGGAGATGCTCTCGCCTTCGCGGTCTTCGTCGGTGGCCAGGTAGAGCGTGTCGGCATGCTTCAGCTCTTCCTTCAACTCCTTGACGACCGCCTTCTTGTCGCTGGGCACCACGTACAATGGCTGGAAATCATTCGCTACGTCGACCCCGAACCGGGCCCAGTCCTGTCCCTTGTACTTGGCGGGAATCTCCTTGGCGTCCGACGGCAGGTCGCGGACGTGACCCATCGAGGCCGCCACGGTGAACCCGTCAGGCAGGAAATCGCGAATCGTGCGTGCCTTGGTCGGCGACTCGACGATTACGAGCGAGCGGCCGAGGCCACCGGACTGGGTGACTCGCTTGGCGCGCTTCGGTTTCGCTGCTGCGGTCTTCTTGGCCATCGAATCCTTTATAAGTGTCAGCACTCGCGGAGTCGAAGGACCTCAATGCGGGTTCAGGATTGAGATCCCACAACTTCGCGCCGGCGGTGCCGGCGCTTCGCTCGGGATGACAACGGCCGAGCCGTTGTCGTCCCCCACTAATAGCCTATCGGTCCCTCCCCCGGCAAGCCGAAAGCGTCACCAGCCCCCGTATTGACGCGCCGCGGTCGCGATGCCAGCTGCGACCACGTCTGGTGATGCCTCGCCGACGGCAATCTCGATATCCGCGAGCCGGTACCAACGCTCGCGCACGGCCAACAGCTCCGTCATGCGCCGTTCCGGTGATTCAACCTCCAGCAGCGGACGGTCACGAAGGCCCCCGAGCCGGCGGCCCGCTTCAATCGGCGACAGCGACAGATAGATCACCAGCGTGCGGCCCGCTATGGCGGCCAGATTGCCGGGCTCCGCGGCCCATCCCCCGCCGGTCGCAATCACCTGCGGTGCCTCGGCGAGAGCTGCCGCCATTGCCGCCCGCTCCAGCTTGCGGAAGTGAGCCTCGCCGTGGGCGACAAAGATCTCGGGAATGGACAGCCCAGCCTGTGCGACCACACGCTGGTCGAGGTCGCACCAGGCCGAATTGAGGAGGCGAGCCGCGTGCGGGGCGACGCTCGTCTTGCCTGCCCCGGACAACCCGATCAGCACGATCGGGCGCGGCTGGCTCAGTCGGCCTCCGGATCGGCCGCCTGGGCGCGAATTGCGTCCCAGCGCCGGCCGGCGGCGGCAAGGTAGGACTCGAGATTGCGGCGAGTTTCGGTCAGCGCATCGCCGCCGAACTTCTCGAGCATCGCATCGGCAAGTACCAGCGCCACCAACGCCTCCGCAATGACGCCCATCGCAGGCACCGCGGTGACGTCGGAGCGTTCGCTTTGGGCGCTTGCCTCGCCGCCGGTCGCGAGGTTCACCGTCCTGAGCGGCGACATCAAGGTGGCGATCGGCTTCATCGCGACCCGCACCACCAGCGGCTCGCCGGTTGTCATGCCGCCTTCGAGTCCGCCCGCGTTGTTGCCGAGGCGGCGGAAGCCGGCGCGTGGATCGGAGACGGCCCGAGGATGGTCGTGGTGAGACGCCGACACGATTGGATCGTGTACCAGCGATCCCGGTCGTCGCGCGGCCTCGAAGCCGAGGCCAATCTCGACGCCCTTCACCGCGGGAATCGACATCAGCATGCCCGCCAACCGCCCGTCGAGTTTGCGATCCCAACTTACGTGACTGCCGAGTCCCACCGGCAAGCCACGCGCGACAACTTCGACCTCGCCGCCGAGCGTATCGCCGTCCTTCTTGGCCTGGTCGATGCGCGCGACGATCGCCGCCTCGGCGGTGCCATCGAGCGTCCGAACCGGCGATGCGTCGCTGGCGTCGTTGAGTGGTGTCGGCAGGGGCGATGGAGCGTTGGCGCGAATGCCGCCGAGGGACACGAGGTGCGAGCCGATCTCGACGCCCAGCGCATCGAGCAGGCGGCGCGCGACCGCACCGGCGGCGACGCGCGCGGTCGTCTCGCGCGCCGAAGCGCGCTCCAGGATGTCGCGCGCATCGACCCGGTCGTACTTCAGCACGCCGACGAGATCGGCGTGCCCCGGCCTGGGCCTGGTGACGCGCCGGCGCCGTGGCTCACCGGGTGTTCCTTCCGCGGCCATGACGTCCTGCCAGTTGGCCCAGTCGCGATTGGGGATCAACATCGCGATCGGCGAGCCGAGCGTCTCACCGGCGCGCACGCCGGAAAGCCATTCAATCCGGTCGGCCTCGATTTTCATCCGGGCGCCACGACCATAGCCTTGCATGCGGCGGCCGAGGTCGCGGTCAACCGCGGCGGAGGTGATCGGCAGGCCGGCAGGGATGCCTTCGACGATCACCACCAGCGCCTTGCCATGGGATTCGCCGGCGGTGGTGAAGCGGAGGTGCATGACGGAAGGTAAGAGGTGAGAGGTGAGACGTAAGAGGGGATCTCCGTCGTGCGTGGAGATCCCCTCTTACGTCTTACCTCTCACGTCATTCAGTTTCCTATCGGATCGTCCATGATACGGGGCGTCACGAGGATGATCAGGTCCTGCCGGTGTTCGGAGTTCGTTGAGAACGAGAACAGGTTGCCGATGAACGGCAGGCGGCCGAGCAGCGGAATCCCGGTCCGGTTCTTGGTCACCGTCGTGACGGTGAGGCCGGCAATCACGGCGGTTTCGCCGTCATTGACGAGCAGCTTGGTGATACCGTGCTGAATCGGAATGTTGAAGCCAAGATCGACCGAGGCGAGCAGCTGGATTGACGAACGCTCGACGTCGAGGTCCATCAGGATCTGCCGGTTGGCCGTGACGTGCGGCGTGGCGGTCAGCTTGATGCCGGTCTCCTTGAACTGCACGTTGGCGCGCGGTGCCTGATTGATCTGGCCGAACGACGACGCGTCGATCACGCGTACCGGCGTCTGCTCGCCCGAGATCAGCTGCGCCTGGCGATTGTCCAGCACGTGCACGATCGGCTGCGCCTCAACATCGGTAAGCTGGACCTGCTCGAGCGCACTGAGGAACGAGGTGATGGAAAACCCGCCGATCGCGGTCGAGAACACCAGGTCCAGGGCCGAGCCCGAGATCAACGCGTCCGCGTTTGAAATGGCGGACACGCTGTTGCCGCCGAGGTTGACGACGTTCGTGTTGGGGTTATACGGCTGGCCGGTAGTCGGGTCAGTGCGTTGGACGATATTATTGAAGAACTGGTTCGCCGTGCCGATGTCGTACTTCACGCCGAGCTGCTGGAGATCGGTGCGGTCGACGAAGATCAGCCGTGCCTGGATCGCGATGGTCGGCGTCTTGAGGTCGAGGGCTTCGACGAACTGCCGGATCGCGTCGATGCGGGTACGGGTATCGACCAGGATAAGCGAGTTGGTGGACGTATCTGGCGTCACCGACCCGCGGTTCTTGGTCATCATCTTGGTGACGTTGTTGGCCATCTCGGCGGCCTTGGCATAGTTCAGCCGGACCACCGCCTGGGTCAGCACCTCGATCGAGTCGAGCTTGGACAGTTCACCCGGCGAATCGACCCGGATGATGTCGCCCGCCATGACCGTGGCGGAGAGGCCCTGCTGCGCCAGCAGGGCCTGGAAGATCTCGCCCCAGGTCTTGTTCTTGATGGTCATCGACACGGTGCCGGTCACGTTCTTGCCGGGCACGATCGAGCGGCCGGAGCGAACGGCAAGCTGGTTCAGCGCATCCTCGATCGGGGTCTTGTCCCAAGTCACGTCGAACCGCGAGCTGTCCTGCTGGTTGAGTCGCGAGAAGCCGATGAGCAGCGCCTCCGGTTCGCTCCGGATGACCGGCCGCTCGTCGGCCGGCGCGTCGGCCGGGCGGCGGGCGGCGGTGGACCGGCGGGCGCTTGCATCCCAGCTATCGAACGGCTTGTCGGCGAATGCCACGGTCACGGTGCCGTCGATCCCCTGCTCGACCTTGAAGTCGGGCAACCGGTCGAACTCGACCACGACGCGCACGACGTTCGCCTTGTACTGGTTGACCCGGATGTCCGCGACATTGCCGCGATGCTGTCCGTCATACGCGGCGAATTCGCCCTTGAGCGCGGGCTCGAAATCGAGCACCAGCCGATCGGGATTCTGCATCCGGGTCTGGTGCACGCTCACGCCGCGATCGACCGCGATGGCGAGCCGCGCAGTCCCGCCGGCGCTTGAGAGCGACACGGCGCTGACCTGCCCTTCGGGCGCTGGACTGGCGGGATGGGAGCCGACGCCAAGAAGCACGGGCAGCAACGCCCATGAGAGGGATCGAAGCATCATGGTCTCTGGTCCTCCGGTTTGCGGAGCGCATAGGTCTGATCGCGCGCGGTGCCGAACTCGTCCTCGCGCAACTTCACATTGTTCCGGCCGACGCTCACCACCGTGATACGTCCGATGCGCTGACCGGGTGCCACAGTGAAGCGACGATCGTTGCCGATATCACGAAAGGTCGCGAGGCTGCCGGCCGGATCACGGTCATCGTACAGGATCGCCACGAGCCGCAGATCGGCGAGTTCGGGGCCCAGTTCCACCGGCGCGACCAGCGGCTGGAACGGGTCGCGCGCACTGCCTTCGTAGGTGTAGGTCTCGCGCACCAGCGGGCGCATGCCCGCGGCCGCAACGGTGTCGATCGGGTGATGCACGACGACCGCCTTCTTGGCGGGCGCCGCCTTCGCCACCGAGTCCTTGGCTGCGGAATCGGCCTTGGCCGTCGCGGCCGCCGTGCTCGACGCGGCACCGCCGCTGCACGCCATCAGCAGCAGCACGGCAGGCGCCAGCAGAGTCGACCTATTTCGCATGGGTCGAGTCCTCCGCCGCCTTCGACTTGACATAGGTGCGGACGGTGAAGTGGGCCTCGAGCATGGCAGTCGTGTCGCCGAACGCCCGGCCTTGCGCCTGGCTCGCCGCGACCAGCTTCACGTCACCGGGCACCATGATCCGGCGCAGGGATGCGATGTCGGTCAGGAACTCGGCCACCTGGTGGTAGCGGCCGACGACGACGAAATCGTAACCGTAGGTATCGAACGGCGCCGGCCCGGGCAGCGGTGCCTCCGGCTTGAAGCCGGTCATCCGCACGCCACGCACCCGCGAGCGCATGTTCACGTCGTCGAGCATGTTGTTCACTTCGCGCTGCTCGGGCACCAGCGTGCGCAGAAGTGCGAGCGACCCGCGATACGCGCCTACCCGCTTCGTGACGTCCTCGACCGACTCCTTCGCGATGTCCCGCTTGGCGGTGTCGATCCGCGCCTGCAGCACCTTGAGCGAATCGCGCATCGAGTCGGCATACACCATTCTCGGCTTGATGCCGGACATGCCGATGAGCGAGATGCCGTCGCCGGACCAGGCAGCGTATGCCACCAGCACCGCGAGCAGCGTCAGGACGATCGGGACGGTCTTCGAGTTTTCGCCCATGACTACCTCACCGTCGATTCGAGGATCGGCACGGTCTGGATCCGGCTCGAGTCGGCGCGGGTAAACGTCGCCTGCACCGTGAATGACACGACCGGTCGGTTGTGATCGATGATCGTCTCGGTCTTCACGGGAACCACGTCGGTGAGCCAGTGGCTCTCGCCGAGGCGCCGCAGGAACGCGGTGTAGTTCTGCAGGTCGTTGGTCTGGCCGGCGATCAGCACGATCACGGGCGCCGCCGTCGTCGAATCGGTCAGGGTCGACACGTTCACCGCCGCCGTCACCGGCGCGATGTTGGTGAGCCAGGTGAATTCTGGAACCGCGCCGGCGATCTCGTCGAGCAGGTGCGACCAGGTATAGCGGTCCTGGTCCACCGCGGAAATCGTCCCGATTTGCGTCAGGATCGAGTCGCGGATGCGCTCTTCGCGCCGCTTGGCCATGACGAAGCCGTGATACCGCTGGTATTCATCCTGGGCGTGCTGCATCGCCGGTTCGAGCGTGTTGAGGCGCGACTGGGTGTGGAGGAAGAGTGCGCCGATCACCACGATGGCGACCAGCCAGGTGCCGCCCGCCACCACCAGTCCTGGCTCCCTGACCTTCTGGCCGAGGGCGCGGAGGCGCTCCCCCAGGTCGGCAAATCCACTGCCGCCGGATGGCTGTCGCTTCGCGCCGGGCTTGAGATTGATGCTGATCATGACGTGGGGTTCCTCATGCGATCGTCCGCAGGGCAAGACCGACGGGAAGCATCAGCAGCGGCGACACTTCGTCGACGTTAATGCCGTCGAACGCGCCGGGCGCGACGTCGAGCCGTTCCACCGGATGCGCCTGCGTTACCGGCACGCGCAACCGGTCGGCAAGCACCCCCGCCAAACCGGGCACCCGTGACCCGCCGCCGGTGAGGTAGACGCGCGCCAATGAGCCGACCGGGCGATTGGACGTCTGCAGGAACGCAGCGGCGCGCTCGATCCCGAGCGCCAGTTCCCCACCGCGCGATGCGACGTGTGGCGCCAGCGCGGGATCGAGGTCGCTGCCGCGCACCACCCGGTCGGCGGCCTCGCTTGCCATGCCGCGCTCGCGCTGCAGGTCTTCCCGCAGCCGACGCACGCCGATCGGCAGGTCACGCGTCAGCACCGGCACGCCGTCTTCGAGCAGGTTGACGGTGGTCGTCTCGTGGCCCACGTTGGCCAGCGCCACGACGCCGCGCATCGCGTCAGGGTAGTTGCGCTCGAATGCGTTGTGCAACGCGAAGGCTTCGACGTCGATGATGCTGGCGTCCAGCCCGATCTCGGCGAGCAGCGTCAGCTTCGACTCCACCAGTTCGCGCTTCGCCGCGACGAGGAGCACCTGCATCTGCAGGCCGTCGCCGTCGGGATCGAGGATCTGGAAGTCGAGTTCGACGTTCTCGGGATCGAACGGCACGTGCTGATCCGCTTCCCAGCGAATCACCTCGCGCGCCTCGGCTTCCTTCATTCGATCCATCTGGATCTTCTTGATGATCACGTCGCGCCCGCCCACGGCGACGACAACTTCCTTCGCCTTGATCTGGGCGTCGGTCAGCAGTGTGCGCACGGCGTTGGCGACAACGGTGGGATCCATCACCTCGCCCTCGACGATTGCGTCGTCGGGAACGCGGGACAGTGCCACCTTTTCCAGCACCGGCTGACCCGAGGCGTGATTGATGATCACCGCCTTGATGTAGCCGCTGCCGATGTCGAGCCCGACCGTGGAACGCGAACGCGGGAAGAGCGCCATAGGAGCCCGGATTGTGCGGTGGAGGGTGCTCGCAACGTACGCTGCCCGAAGTCCAGACCTCGAACCAGGTATGACCGAGTAACCCTTTGCAAAGTAACCACTTGGCTTTGGTCCTGCCGACCCGGAACGGGCCGCGGCCGCGAGTTTCAGAATTGGTAGGTAGCACTCCCCGTGCCAACCGATTCAGAAGCGAGGCCGATGGCCTAACACCCGGACAGTATCGGCGCTATCACGAGCCAGCAGGAGACTGGCGCGATGCGCAGCGAACACGGTGCCATCCGCCGACCGGCGTTCGGCCACCGCGACCAGGCGAATGACCGCCCCGGCACGCGTCGCTTGCGCCCGCCATGACCATCCGTCCACGCGCGTGACAGTGGGCAGGTCGAGCACGCCACCGTCGCTCATCGTGTCGAGGTCGGCACGGTAGGCAACTCGCGCCGTGGCCAGCGCGGTCGATATGACAAGTTGACCCTCGATGCGCTGGCGTTCGTCCGCAACGAGCCGGACATGGATGATTGCGGCATGCAGCGCCAGCAGGGTAAGTGATTCGATCAGCACGGCGACGACCAATGCCATCACCAGCGCGACGCCGCGAGTGGCGTTTCTGGCCGGGTCCCTCATGGCCCGGCCGCCAGTGGTATCGGGATGATTGTCGCCGCGGCGCCATTGGGCTGCACAGCGGTTTCGAGGCGGTCGGCGTACAGCACCCACCGGGCAGTGCCCGGCGTGAGCGGTCCGGCGAATGGCTGTACCGCGGCGGCGTGATTGGCCGGCGTCAGCCCGAACCAGTCGGCAATTCCCGACCGGTATGCGCTGAGTTCCACTGGCTCCATGATGCGAACAACCACTGTACCCGTTGGCGGGGCCGATATGGAGAGACGGATGGCCGGCGCGAGGTCGCCAGGACACTGATCGGCCGCGACGGCGACGATCGCCGCCGCCTGCCAGACCGCCGCGACGGGATCCACCAGCAACCAGGCATCATCCCGTCCCGGTTCGGGCCAGCGGGTCCCCGTCCAGGCCGAGTCAGCGACCAGGATCGCCGTGTCACTGGCGGCACACACCATCGCCTCACCGATTGGCCGCGCGAGCGCGACCCGCGTCGGGGCCATCACCGCGACGTCCGCGTTGGTCGCATCGCGCAGTTCCTGCCGCAGGAAGACCTGCAGGGATTGCAGGGCGCGGTCGGCGACCAGCGATCGGGTCGCGCGGGTCGCCACGCGCGATATCCCCAGTACCACCGCCGTCGCCGTTCCAGCGACGATGCCGAGGACGGTGAGGCCAAGGAGTAATTCGACCAGCGTGAATCCCTCGCGGTACTCGGGACGAGCGCCGCGGCGGCTCATCGTCCGCATCGCCCCGCCGTCGGCAGCGTAGGCCGATCGACGGTTGGGGGAAATACCAGCGGGATCGTATCCGGCGCCGGCGCATTCACGCACGACGAGAGCGTCTCCAGCTCCCGGTAGCGCTGCCACCGCGCCGCGTCCTCCGCGGCGCCGCGCGTGGCGTGCCGGTCGAGGCGCTCGGCGGTGAGTACCGCCGCGAGCGCGGCCGCACCGACCAGCTCCAGGACCACCAGCGCGACGATCAATTCAATGAGGGTCTCACCACGACGCGACGACACCAGCATGGGCAGCTCCGGCAGGCGACGCCGCACAATGCCGGGAATCGATGCTTATCGAGGGGCGGAAATGACGCGGAGAGGATCGAAATAGTCGGAAGTGAGAGGGACGACACCCCTTTCACCTTTCACCGCTTACGTCTCACTTGTCACGGGCACTTGATCTGCCCGTCAATCCCAGTCGTCGCCCCGGCGCCCACCTGAACCTGACAGCTGGTGATGCCGGTCGAGATCGAACTGTTCGTCGCGGTAACCGTGTAACCGCTGGCGTTCGTCGCAATGCTGATGGTGTTGCCCGGGGAGATGAGCAAGTTGGTCGCAGTCTGCAGCTGGGCGTAGACCGCGTAGGTGGCGAAGTCCGAGAAGTAGGCCTCTTCGGCGGTCTCGGAGTTGCGCACGTCCGCCTTGACTGACGCCAGCTTGGCCTTGTCCTTGGTCGCGGCGAACTTCGGGATGGCGATGGCTGCCAGGATCCCGATGATCACGACCACAATCAGAAGCTCGATCAGGGTGAAGCCGCTACGTGAGTTGCGCATGCCATCGCCTCGCTGTTTCGTGGTGCGATGCAAACCGTTTCGACCACTCCTGGCCGCCGGCATCGCTCGCCGACCGACATGGTTCGCTATCGAGTGCACGCTGCCTGCGTCTCGGCCGCCGCGGGAACACTCGGCGCGGCGTCGCCGTAGAATACCACGCAATGCTGGCTCGTGCCCATGGTCGAGGCGGTCGCCGACCATCCGGTCACGGCGGCGCTGTCAATGGTCAGGGTCACGCCCGCCGATGGCTGGAATGCCAACGCGGTCGAGGGTAGCACACCGCGGTAATAGGTCGCGTGATCCGCGAAATAGGCTTCCTCGGAGACCGCCAGATTGCGCAGATCATCGACCATCCTGGCAACCCGGACGTTCTCCTTGGTTGCCGCGTACCAGGGCAGACCCACACCAGCCAGTATCCCGATCAGCAACAGGACGACCAGCATTTCGGCGGACGCGAAACCCCGGCGGTTGTCTTCCATGGCGTCACCCTCCACCGGAGTTTCCATCCGTCTTGAACATTCCGATCCATTTCGCGACCCGGGGCGCCCGTCAGCCTGGAGCGGCCGGCGAACGCCCCGCGATCGATACTCAGCAGTGCTTCAGTTCAGGGGCAACGGATGTAGCCGTCGTCACCCGACGTCGCGCCCGCCGCAACCTGCACGTGGCAGGTCGTGATGCCGCTCGAGATCGTCGAGTTCGTTGCGGTGGTCGTATACCCGCTGACGTTGGTCCCGATGGTCATCGTGTTACCGCTCGACAGATTGAAGTTGCTGGCGGTCTGCAGCTGCGTGAACGTGCCGTACGTCGCGTAGTCGGAGAAGTACGCCTCTTCGGCGGTCTCCGAGTTGCGGACGTCGGTCTTGACCGAAGCGAGCTTCGCCTTGTCCTTCGTCGCGGCGAACTTCGGGATGGCGATGGCCGCCAAGATGCCGATGATCACGACTACGATCAGCAGCTCGATCAGGGTAAAGCCCTTGCGATTGCGCAACATGTTCGATCTCCGTTCGGTGGCGTTGGGGTTCTCGGCCTCTGGCGCCAGGTCCGAGCCGAGCCTAGCGTTGCCGCGGCAAACCAATTGCAACAGCGGTGCCACGGCACAACGCTTGCCAGTAAGTTGTTGTCGGACAAGGTGTTCGGCGGGCGCTGTTGCGCCGAGCCGACAGCGGTTGGCCGGTGCCGAGCATTGAACTCTGCAAGCCCGGAGTCACCCCGTCGGGGCTGCGTTGCCAGTTTTCTCGTCAGTGGAGCCGCGCGTGCAACTGACCAATTCCGATCCGCGCCACCTGCGCTTTCCGAACTGGACGGCCCCGGCAGCACTGGTCCTGCTGGTGCTGGGGTCGACCGTGACCTGCCTGGGCAACGGCTGGGTTCAGGACGACCTACCCATTATCAAGCTGCAGCCACTAGTCCACACGCTCGCGCGACCGTGGACGTTCTTCAACCAGGCGTATTGGCCGGCGCCTTTCGCGCGAGACCTGTACCGGCCGTTCACGTCGCTGATGTTCGCGATCGAATGGGTCACCGGCGGTGGGCGGCCGGTCGTGTTCTGGACCGTGTCCATCCTGCTCTACCTCGGAACGACGTTCGCGGTGTACCGGCTGGCCAAGCGCCTGATCAATCCCGGTGCCGCATGGCTGGCTGCGGCATTCTTCGCGGTTCACCCCGTCCACGTGGAAGCGGTGGCGGTCGCAGTCAACCAGGCGGAACTCGTCGTCGGCCTCCTGCTCGCCCTGCTGATGACGGCGTACATCGATCGGCGCCGCAGCGGAATTCCGCTCACGGGCCGCTGGATCGCCGCCATGGCGGGCGGGTTTGCCGTAGCCTTGCTGTTCAAGGAACATGCGATCCTGCTGCCTGCGTTCATGGCAGCCGCCGAGCTCACGGTGATTCCGGATCCGCGCCCATGGCGCGAACGGCTGGCGTCGCTGCGCTTGCTGTTCCTGTCGCTAGTGCTCGTGGCGGTGGCGTTCGTTGGGGTGCGCGGCGCGGCGCTGCACGGTAACATCACGGGCAGCTTTACCGCTGAAGCGCTGGGCGGTCTTGGCATGGGAGGGCGGGCACTGACCATGCTTGGTGTGGTGCCGGAGTGGTTCCGGCTGTTCGTCTGGCCCGCGCATCTGCGCGCCGACTACTCACCGCAGGAAATCGTCGCGGCGACGCATTGGGGCAGCGCGCAGACACTCGGCGCTGCCCTCCTGCTGCTGGCAATCGCGACCGCGTGGGTGTGCCGGCGAGGCCGCCCACAAGTCACCTTCGGAATTCTCTGGGCCGCCATCGGCTTGTCACTGGTGAGCAATATCGTCGTCCCGACCGGCATCGTGCTCGCGGAACGCACCCTGTTCCTCGCGAGCATGGGTGTAGTGATCGCCGGGGGCGACCTGCTGTGGCTGGCCGGGAGCTGGATCCACGGGCGCGGCTCCGTGGGCAGGATCGCGGTCGCGACGAGCGTGATCGTGCTGCTTGCGATGGGGTTGAGCCGCAGCGCGTCGCGCCAGCGCGTGTGGCACGATGTGGCCGGACTCTGGTTCCAGAGCGTCATCGACGCCCCGCTGAGCTACCGGGCCCACCATGCCTACGGGTCGATTCTGTTCGACGTCAAGATGGAGCGCAGCGCCGAGATCGAATACCGGCGGGCCATCCGCCTCTTTCCGAAGGGAATCCCGGTCTACATCGACCTCGCCGACAAGTATCGCGTGGCGGGCCATTGCGATCCCGCCATCCGCGAGTACCAGGAGGTCCTGCGGATGGTGCCGGGCAATATCACCGCGCGTGCGTCGGAAGTGGCATGCCTGCTGTACCTGGGGCGATACCGCGAGGCCGCGGCCGAAGCTCGACTCGGCGCTTCGTTCGGTGTCCAGAACAAGACCCTGGCGCTGTACGCCGAGATCGCTGACAGCGCCAACAGGGTGCACGCACCGCTGCACTCGATCAACCTGCCGCCGCCGGTCGACAGCATACCGACGCCATGAGGTTGCGACGACGCGAGGTGTTCGCCGCCTGCGCGCTCGCGGTAGCGCTGGCGATGGGGCTGAGCCTTCGCAACGGCTTCGTGTATGACGACCTGCCGGCCATCGTGCAGAATTCGCGGGTCACCGATCCCACCCAGTGGCATACCATCGCGGCATCGCCATACTGGCTCGGCACGCTGTGGCGCCCGCTGACCGTGGCCGGATTTGCGCTGCAATGGCGCCTGGGTCAGGGCGCACCGTGGATTTTTCATCTCACACTGCTGCTCGGTTACCTCGGCTGCGGGCTGGCGCTCTACGCACTGCTCCGGCGGCTTGCGGTGCGGGAACTGCCCGCCCTCGCCGCGACGCTGCTGTTCCTGGTGCACCCCGTTCACGTGGAAGTGGTGGCCAACGGCGTGGGTCAGGCGGAGCTGTGGACTGCACTGGCACTGCTGACTGCCACATCGATCTACCTGGACGCGCGGCGTACCGGTGTGACGGCCGGTGTTGTTCTGGCGCTTCTCGCTATAGTAGCCATTGGTATAGCTGCCAAGGAACAGGGGTTCATGGCGCCCCTGCTCCTTGGCGGGGCCGAATGGCTGCTGGCGCCAGGAGAGACGAGAGACGAGGGACGAGAGAAGGGCATCCGCATCGCCCGAGTGGCGAGGCGCGCCCGGCTGCTGGTCCCGGTGACGGCGCTTACGCTGCTGCTGCTCGTCGTGCGTGCCGGCGTGCTGACCGGTTTCGCTGGCGATACGCCGGCCATGGCGCTCCGCGGACTTGGGCCCGGAGCGCGCGCCGTCACGTTCCTGGGCGTCATTCCCGAGTACGTGCGTCTGCTGTTCTGGCCGCTGCATCTGCAGGCCGACTACGGGCCGCCCGGCATTCCGGTCGGCGGGCCAGTTGCTGCCCGGCACATCGCCGGCGCGATTCTTCTGATCGGATACATCGCGCTATTTGCGCTTGCGCGACGCCGCGCACCAACCGCCGCCTTCGGGCTTTGGTGGGCGGCGGTGACACTCGCACCGGTCGCCAACCTGCTCGTGCCAACCGGGATTGTCATGGCGGAGCGGGTGTTGTTCCTGCCAAGCATCGGACTGGCGATCGCTCTCGGCGCGATGCTCAACAAGAGAGACGAGAGACGAGAGACGAGAGACGTCTGGGGTGTACGGATCCCGATTGCGGCACTTGTTATCTGGGGGGTTGTGCTTGGTGTTCGCAGCGCAACCCGGGTGCCGACCTGGAGCACCCAGCGCCGCTTCTACAGCGATCTCACCGACGATGCGCCGCGGGCATATCGCGCGTGGAAGGGCGCCGGCGAGTATTGGGAGGGCGCGGGTGACCACCCTCGCGCAATCGCCAACCTCCGGCATGCCCTGCAACTCTGGCCGCATGATTACGAGGTCAACGAACGTTTGGGCCAGTTCCTTCGGACTGACGGACAATGTGCGGCCGCGGTTCCGGTTCTCGCCGCGGGCGTGCGGCTGGAGCCGGAGGCTCCGTCACTCCGGGCCAAGTTGATCGAGTGCCTGCTCACTGAGCACCAGTGGGACCTGGCCGACCGGTATGCCGCTCTGGCGCTGGCCCTGGGCCAGACCGAGTTCCAATCCGAACGGGAGCGGGTGGAGCGGTTGCGGGCCGCTGCCGCGTCGGGGACTCACACGACAACTCACCGAGACTCCGTTCCATGATCCTTCTTCCGTTGCTGAGCCTGCTCGCGTGGACGCTCGCGTTCCGGCGAACCGGGAGAGAGTGGCTCGAGTCGGCCGCCGCAGCGTTGATCGTGTTTGGCGTTACGATTGCGGTGGGCACGGAGGTCCAGTCCGGCGCCGGAGCGCTCACCGCGATTGGAAGTGCCGTCGTGTGGTCCGTGGGAACGCTGCTTGCACTCGTCGTCGCGCGGCGATCGACGGCTTCCATCGGTGTCGCACCTCACGCCAGCGAGCGGTCGCACATCGAGGAACTGGTGCCAGTCGTCCTGTTGTTGGCGTTGACTGGGCTGGTTGCGTACATCGCTGCGCCGAACTCGTACGATGGCCTCACCTACCATCTCGTGCGAGTGGAACGGTGGATCCAGCAGGGCTCGCTGCACCCGTTCGCGACCTGGAACACCCGGCAACTGTTCATGCCGTCGTGGTCGGAATACGCCGTGCTGCAGTTCCAACTACTCAGCGGCGGGGATCGCTTCGCGAACTTCGTGCAGTGGCTCGGGTTTGCCGGAGCGTGTGGCGGCGCGGCATTGCTCGCGCGCGCGCTCGGCGGCGGACGGGCCGCAGCGACGATGGCGGCGGCGCTCGTGGCGACGTTACCGATGGCGGTCGCACAAGCCAGCGGCACCCAGACTGATGTCACGGCGGCGTGCTGGGCGGTGCTGGCGTGCGCGTTCGGCTATCGCTTGCTCTCGACACCACAGCGCTCCACGGACCTGACCCTCTGCGCGCTGTCATTCGGGTTGGCAGTCGGCACCAAACAGACTGCCGTATTGTTCGGTGGAGTGGCGCTGTTGCCAGCGATCGTGCTGCTTGCTTCGACAGGACGGAGTCGCGCGGCTGGTTCGTTGGTCGCGGCTTTGCTGGCGGCTAGCCTGCTGATCGCTGGGCCGCAGCTGGCCCGCAACCAGGCTGTTTTCGGCGACGTTCGTGGTGACCCGGTCTGGAACATTCCCATGACCACGAAGGCTCCGAATCAGGTAATCGGGAACGTGCTGCGAAACCTGTCGCTCCATTTCGGTACGCCGTCAGATAGGATCAATGCAGCGGTCGCGAATGGCGTGGCAACGGTTTCGCGTGCGATCGGGGCCAATCCGGATGATCAGCGCACCACATGGAACCCGCACTTCATTCCGACGCCGTGGAACACTCATGAGGAATCCGCTCCGAATCCGCTCCATCTACTTCTGGTGTTCGGCTGCCTGATCGGATTGGTCGTGGCGAGATCAACAGGCGTCCGGCTCTGGTTCCCCGTCGCGGTCGTCACGGGCTTCGTGATCTTCTGCGCCCAGTTGAAGTGGCAGAGCTACCACAGCCGATTGCACACGCCGCTGTTCGTACTGGCGCTGGCGTGGGTTGCGCTGTGGCTTGAGCGCCTTCCGCTGGCGGCACGGCGCGGCGTGCTGGTTGTGCTCACGCTGGCCGCGCTTCCGGAGGCGCTCTTCAACTACACCCGCCCACTGGTGACGCTCCCTGGCAGGGCGATCACCCCGCGACCCAGCATTCTGGCGACCCCGCGAAACCTCGGCTACTTCATGTACGACCCGGTGCTCGCCCGACCGTACGTGGATGTCGCGAAGAGGATCGCCAGCAGCGGCTGCGCCGACGTCGGCATGCACACCTGGCCGGATGCCTGGGAATACGGCGCGATGGTACTGGTGCGCCATGCGGGAAGTGACGCGCGCTTTCGGGCTGTTGGCGTCACCAATGCATCGGCGCGATTCATGGAGCGCCGCGGCCCCCCTTGCCTGCTGCTGCAGATCTGGCCCCACGCAGGAACGCCGCCGGCGTGGGCGGCGGACTGGCGTACAGTGGTGCAATGGGACGTCGGACCGGGACAACCGGGGATCGCGCTGTTCGCGCCGCCGCCGCCGCCGCCACCGCCACACGGTGGGCCGGATCGGAAATAAAGTCGGCAGGATCGAGGTTTGAGTCGAGAGGGTCGAGGGTCGTGTTTTCAGCGTCGAGGTTCGAGTCGACCGGGTCGAGGTTTACGTTTGCAGGGTCGACGTATACTGTGCAGATACCTGTGTCGCTCAATCGCCGTTGGTTCCAGGAAAAAGCCCGTTGTCTAACTTCTCTGGGGAGAAGGATCCGAACCGCGGGGTGACAGCCCCGCTATCTCAGAGGACCTAAACGATGACCTTCGACGAGAGAAGTACGACGCTGCCGACGATGAAAGAGCGCCGTCGCCCGACGTGCTCCGGCAACTGGTTTCGCTCGCTTGCGGCCCTCGACACGCCGGACGGTGCGCACGATACTTCCCGTCGGGCGATTGACATTCCTGTCATCTTCGGCGCGAGGGCGATTTGTCGCTGACTCCGTGACGCGAACTTCCCGCGTGCGCCGCCTGCTACGCATGGTGAGCACCTTACGGCTCTATGGCTGGTCGAGCATTGCGGCCATCATCATGTTGGCTACAGGGCTGCTGCTCTTGCTCGGTCTGATCTCCACTCGCGTACGCCCGCCGCTCACCCCTGACAGCTGGGCCTATCTGCTGCTGGCGCGGTCGTTCGGATCGATACCATACCATATTCCATTGGTCCGACAGTACCAGTACCTCACCGATGCCGCCGACAGTTTCCCGCCGGTGTGGCCACTGATTCTCTTCCTGGTCTCACGCCTGCTTCGCTTGGGTCCGTGGCTGGGTATCATCACCGCGGCGGTGTTCACCGTTGGGCTCCTGCCCTGCATCGCAATCATGTTGCGTCCGCTCGTTCACGCACGCGGACGCAGGCACTTCGCGGCGGTTGCGATATGGGCTGCACTCCTCAGTTACGGACCATTCCTCGACGACATACTCGGCGGGAGGTCCATGGCGGCGGCACTGCTCTGCTATGTCGCCATCGGCATCGCACTGACCCGGCTGCGCGAGACAGGTTTTCGAACCGGGCTGATCGTCGGTGGGCTGGCTGGATTGCTCTGGATGACGCGTTTCGACAGCGCGCCGATCGTCGTGGTCCTCGGGTTGGGCCTTCCGTTCGCCTGGCAGCGCGGCGGGGTGCTTCGCTGGCTGACAGGTTACGGTATCGCCGTCGCGTTGATGCTCCTGCCGTGGATGCTCTATTCTCGGGTGGCCTTCGGAGTTGCGTTCGCCAGCGACAACGCGATGGTCGCGAAGAGTGCCGCCATCAATTTCGTGAATAACTGGTACCCGGTGTTTCCGCCGACCTTGCGCGAAGCAGGTGCGGAATGGCTGGCGCGTGTGACGCACAACCTGCCCGGCATCACCAGTTCGCTCTGGCGCGGCACCACGCGCTATGCATTCGCTCCCGCCCTGCTTGCTGTCTTTGCCCTGTGGACTCGCACGCAACCGGGGAACTTGGCTCGATGGACCAGCCGACAGGTTGGCGTGACGCTCGTCATCGTCGCGGCGTTCATTGCACAGCTCGCCGGTCCATTGACTACCGGATTTTTCGAACTGCGGTACTTCGCCCCCATTTTCCTCGCCATATCCTTCTGGAGCCTGGTACTGCTGGTGACATCGCCAGTGCACCGATTCCGGAGGATGGCCATGGTGCCGCTGCTGATCGGCGCCGCACTGGGGTGGAAGAAGTCTCTCTACGCCGAACAGGTTGTCCACCAGCATCCCGACTTCATGGACTTGCAACACATTTCCCGCGGCGGACGTGATGGGCTGATCTCAGGTGTCCCGATCAGAGATCTTGACCGCTGCCTACCGCGCACCGCACGGGTATTGATGGCCACCGACGACGTGGCGGCGTATGCCGTGGGCTACTATCTCGACCGCATCGGCCTTGAGCTGCCGCACAACTGGCCCCAGCTATCCGGTGATGAGCGCTCGAAGTTTCTGGACGCCTTGAGCGTTACGTACGTTGTCGCAGTACCGGCCGACACCACGATTCCGCCGAACCGCCTGCAGAGCGTTCCCGGTTGCGCGGGCGTTCTCGAAGTGGTTCGACCGGCGACGCGCGCGGCCGCCCGGCAATAGCGTCAACGAGTCCAGTCTGCGGTCGGAACAGTCGGCGGGAACACGGTATCGAGCAATGGCACGTGCACGAACAAGAGCAGGCCCATAACCAGCGCGCAGACGCATACCGCGACCATCAGTGCCGGTTCGCGATAGAGCTTCTCGGGATGTTGCGCGGCACTTCCCGGCCTGAACCCCAGCCGCAGATACATCGCCATCACGAGCGCCACCAGTGGGAACGAAATAATCAGGTCGAGGCGATAGCGCATGATGAACGCGCCAAAGAACAGCATCGCCGCTGCTCCGTAGAACATTACCGTGGTCAGCAGTCGTTCGGGCGTGAAAAACGCCAGTGACCGGCGGTACGCCGACCGCTGCGGCCCGTTGCCGAGCTGCCGGCATTCGGCGAATCGCTTGATCGCCATGAAGTAGCAGCCCACCATCCAGTAGCTCAGGAGCAGCGTCGCCGGCGGAAACACCCGCGCATCGACAATGTACCAACCCGCCAGCAGCCGGAGCGGATTGTTGATGGCTTCGGTGAGTACATCCAGGTACGGTACATCCTTGGTCCGCAATGGCCGCAGGTTATACCCGCATCCCATCACCCAGAGCGCCGCGACCGAGGCCGAGAAGGCCGCACCGATCTTGAGTCCGAGTGCCGCACCGGCGGCCGCAAGTACTAACCACTGCAAGTAGCCGAGTGGAAGATTGACCCGGCCGCTCGGCACCGGGCGATGGCGCTTGTCGGGGTGATAAAGATCGAACGGCGCATCGACGATTTCGTTGAGAGTGTAGTTGCTCGAGGAGATCAGGCACACCGACAGCACGCCCAGAACGAAGCGTGAGGCAAGACCGCTAGTATTTGCGGTGGGGTTCAGTGCGAGGGCGGCAACAACGCCGGGAAGCACGAACACATTCTTCGACCAGTGATCCAGCCGGGCGATCGCCAGGTGACCAGCGAGCGTGCCCCGCGCAGGCGTCGATATGGTGGCATTGGTCATCAACGGCTGATGTCCTGCAGGAGATGGGCCATGGTATAGCGCCGCGACAGGATGACCGAGGTGACACCCGCCGCGCGTGCCGCTCCGTCATCCACATCCGCCCGGTCGCCGACATACCAGGCATCATGTGCAGCGACCCCAAGCCTCGCGAGGACAATGTGCAGGCCGCGCGGATGCGGCTTGACACGGCCGACATCGGCATCCTGCGCGGTGACCACGACATCAAAGAATCCGCTCAGGCCGAGGCCATCGAGCTTCGCGGCGGCGGGATAGTCGGAACAGGCGGCGAGCTGGATCCGGCGCGAACGGGCCGCAGCACACACCTCGACGACGTGGGCACGGCGCGCGCGCGCCAGCAATGGCAGCGGCGCCCGCAACATCCACGCATTCACGTAACGCTCGATCTCATCGACTGGAATTCCGGTCGCTCGCGATGCGAGTCGGCGTAGTTCGACCGACACGTCGAGTACGCTGTCACTCTCCTGCGTGTTGCGCAGATCTTCCAGCGCACGGCGATATGCCCGGAGCGCCCGAATGGTGCGTGTGCCGGAGCGTGGCCGGCGAATCAGCTGAGCGAGCAGCTGCCCGGCCAGACGCAATCGCACGGGAGTGTGATGATACAGCGTGCCGTCGACATCGAAGATGAGAGCCTTCGGAGCCGGCGCGGGTCTTTCGGTCAGGGCACCGCTCATGGAAGCGTGTCGCGCGTCGGGCCGACGAGATGCGTAAGGTCGCCATCCCAGTACAACACCGCACGGTCGGGATAATGAGCCATCGTGCGGGCCTTGTCCGCTGGACCTCGATCATATGCGGTCAGTATTGGCGCGCGCGCAGCGTCGGCCACGTTGCGCACGAAATTGACGCTCGGGTCGTGGCCGACAGAGTTACGAATGAAGACGAGGGCGTGTGGAATGCCTGTCGCGGCCACGTCATGTTCCAACGCGCGAAACGGCTTCTGCGCCCCGGCACGGAACGTTCGGGCCGTGTGCAATTCCCGCCAGCCGGCCGCCAGGATCGCAAGCGCCGCCATTGCGGCGGTAGCAAGTGGCAGCTCACGCCGAGCCGCCGTAGCACGTGCCAGCAGCCAAGCCAGGCCTGTCGCGCAGACGAAGGCGGCCGCCGGCGCCGCCTCGAGATAGTACACGGTCCAGTGTGGCTCGTGGGCGTACAGCAGATAGGCCAAATAAAGCGTCAAGCCCGACGCGATCGCGAACCATCCGGATGCACCGATGATTGCGGCGCCGACCATCGCCGCGGGAATCCAGAGTACCCGCCACCCACCGAACGTCGACATGCGAAGTTCCCAGAGCCGGGTGGCAAGGACCCGTGGTAACGCACTCGGTTGATGCTCCCGATGGCGGGCCATGATCGGCAACTGCGCTGCTTGCAGGTCGTCCGGCAGCCCAAGCGACGGCGGTGTAGAGTCAAACCCGAATCCAATTCGGTCAAACGGCATGTATTCGCTCGTGTACAGCGCCAGCGGACTCTCCCGCCAGTTTCCGAGCACTTCGTAGTTCTGGATTGGTAGCAACGCGAGGCAGGCAACACCTACGGCCATCGCACCGGCCAACTGTCGCCAGTGCTTCCCGCGGATCACGTCGCGCAGAACGACAATACCAATTGGAAGCGCGAAAGCGAGCATGGTGAGTGGTCGGGTGATGGCACCCCAGCCGATGGCCGTAGCAAGGAGCAGCAACCACCCGGTGCGTCGCGTCTGTCGCCAGCGCAGCAGGGCCCACCACCCCAGCAGCCAAAGCATGCCGGTAGTAATTTCCGAGAAGTATGAGGCACGCCAACGCATCTGGCCGGCGAACGTGAGCCACACAATCACCGTCAGCACGGCGACGGCCGGCGACTGGACTTCGCACACCAGCAGCACGAGCAGCGCTGCCGTTGCGCCGCTGAGCAGGACCGGGATGAGTCCCGGCAGGCCGATGAGGGCTCCTGGGGCAAGCAACAGCGCGTGACCTGGTGGCATCTTGGGCGCCAGAACCGGCGTCACCAGCACAGCTGGTTGCGTGAACGACAAGGATGGCAACGGACTCGGGCGGGTCCAGCGGCCGTGAGCAAAGAGGTCGGCCTGCAGCACGTACGCTGCCTCGTCATCGACGACCGCTGGAGCCCTCAGCCCACCCCAAACCCAAACAGTGAGAGCCATCGTGAACGCTGCTGCCGCGACCGCAACCGCCCCTCGCAGTCGCATCGACGGCGGCAGAGCAGGTACGGCGCGGATCCATCTGCGCGCAACGAGCACCACGAGCAGCAGCAGGACGAGGACAACCAGCGGGCGTGGATCTCGCATGAGTTCAACACCACCCCTTCGGGCCCTGGACTGATGGCCTCATCCGTGAATCCGGCAGACCAGCTCGTCCGGCGGGCGACCTGGATCGTCATTGCAGCCTATCAGGAAGCACGGACCATCGGCACGGTGGTGGCCCGCCTGGTCGACGATCACTGGCACGTTGTGGTTGTCGACGACGGATCGGAAGACGATACGGCTGCCTGTGCGCTGGCCGCCGGTGCGTGGGTGCTGCGCCACGCGGTGAATGTTGGGCAAGGCGCCGCACTGGCGACGGGATTTGTATACGCCAGTCGCGATCCCGCGATGCGCTTCGTCGTCACGTTCGATGCCGACGGACAGCACGACCCCAGCGCGGTGCCTCGACTAATCGCGCCGCTAGCGAGCGATACCGCCGATGTCACGTTGGGATCCCGGTTCCTTGAACCGGACGGTCTCGGCAGCATCCCCGCAAGTCGCAAGGTGTTGCTGCGCCTTGCCACCCGTCTGGCACGGTGGACGACAGGACTGAAGCTCACTGACACCCACAATGGCATGCGCGGCTTTCGTTGCGATGTGTTGAGCCGACTCGTCCTGCAGCAGGATCGCATGGCTCATGCCTCGGAGATTCAGGCCGAAGTGGCGCGGCTGCGACTACGCTACCAGGAGGTTCCGGTTCGCGTCTCCTACACGCCCTATTCGCTCTCCAAAGGTCAGGGGCTGATTGACGCCGTCAGCGTGCTGTGGGACTTACTGATCGCCAAAACGAGGTAGCCGAATGCGTCCGTCCCAGATTGTTCTTCTCGTCCTGTTGGCACTGTTCGCGATTTATATCTTCCGCCTGCGCAGTACCAGCGGCGATCGGGTGACCTACCTCGGCCTCGCCGCGATCGGCGTCGCGCTGATTCTCAATCCCGAGTTCACCAACCGTGTCGCTGCTCGCCTCGGTGTTGGACGCGGCGCCGACCTGATGTTCTATTTTTTTATCATCTTTGCGCTCTTCCACTTCGCGACGACCGCAGCCACCATCCGGCGCATGCAACGCGACCTGACGCGCTTGGCCCAGGCATTGGCGCTGGCCACTCCCCGCACCCCAAGCCCGAAGAATGGCTGACGGTTACCGCCGGCGGTACGGGTACAGTCGTCGAATCCGTGCCAGCTCAAACGGTGCCAAGAGGAAATCCCGCATGCGCAGCCGGCTGGAGCCTCTCTCTTCCCAGTGCTGCAGCGGAACCTCGCGGATGCGCGACGCCACATCGGCGCCAGCCGAGTCGGCGAGGCGGGCCAGCAATTCCACGTCGAAGATCCACTTGCTGCGGAAGGCCGTCGCAAAAGCGGCCCGAACGTCCGGCGTGTTGCGGAACAACTTCAGACCGCACTGGGTATCGTAGACCGGCAGCGACAATGCGAACGACGCGCAGGTGGCGAAGATCCGGCCGAGGTAGTGGCGCCGCTCCGATCGCACGATCTGGCGGCCCAGTAGCTTGACTCGCGAGCCGAACGCCGCTGACGCCGCCGGACGAGCGTCAAGCTCCACCTGCAACAGCGATACCTCGCTGAGCGGCGCCGACAGGTCGGCGTCGATGAAGCCGGCGTAACGAACCGTCGCAGCCAGCGCCTGCAGCATCCCGTGCCGCACTGCCTCCGCCTTGCCACGGTTCTCGGGCAGCCCGAGAATGCTGGTCTGCGCCGGTGCGGCCGCCCGGATGGTTTCGAGCACAGCGAGCGTGCCATCCCCGCTGCCGTCGTCCACGAAAATGAGCGCCCGGGATCGATCGGCGGCAAGGAACTCAAGCCACGGCGCCGGATCGAGGCGCGACGCCTCGTTGTACACCGGCACAACCAGGATGAGGTCGCTCACAGCTTGCGCAGCACCGCGGCGAGACTCACGCCGCGCGAAAATACCGGCGTGTTACGATCGATCGCCCGGACGAGCGCCTTCGCTTCGCCGGCGAAGATCCGGTGGAGCACCGCATTCAAGGGGCCCGTGGGTATCTGCAGATCGCTCCCGTTGTCGTGCGTGAAGCGCCGGATTGTGGCGATCACCGGCCAGAGGCGGGAGTTGAATGGCGTCAGCAACCGCTCCTCGACCGGTGCGTCATGCCAGAGCGCCCGAAAGTCCTCGGTGCGATACCGGCGATGGTGGCCGAACTGGGTGTCGTGGCGGCTCCAGAGCCCGGGATCAGCGGGGACGGTGAGGATCAGGTGGCCACCCGCCGGCAGCACGGCAATCACGCGGGCGAGCAGGTCGCGATCATCGGCCACGTGCTCCAGCACGTCGGTCATGATCACCACGCCGCCATGGGCGAGATGGGCGCGACCTGCTTCCGGATCGTCGGTCTGGATGAACTGCACGGCAGGAAAGCGCGACCGCGCCAGCGCAACGGCATCGGCCGACGGATCGAGCCCCAGCACCCGATACTCGCGCGCCAGCGCGGCGGCGTTGCCACCCGTGCCGCAGCCCACATCCACCAGCGCTACCCCCGCCCCGGGCGGCGCGACCGCATGGATCAGCGCAGTGAGGATCGCGCGCCGGCCGGTGAACCACCAGTGCCGGTCTTCGAGCCGAGCATGGGCAACAAACTGTTCATGCTGCATGCCTCAATCCCTCTGCCACTCGCGCAACATCGAATCCGGTGAAACCCGCTCGAATCGCAGCGGACTCCCGACCGCGGGATCCTTCATCAGCAACCAGATGGAACGCTGCGGATACCGGACGAGCACCAGCGAGTCGCGGGCGTGCAGGTCGCGGAGAAAGATGTTGTTGGCGCCGCGAGCGAGCAGCAACGGCGGATACAGCGTGAAGCCGGAGCGGTCCTCGATGAGTCGCCGCTGGCACAGCTCTGCCCGCGGACCATCGGGCGCGAACCGCACCGTGGTGTCGGGCAGCGTACGATCCGCCCTCACCCGGGCAGAATCGGCATGGAAGGGTGCGAGTCGCCGCTGCAGCTCATCGGACCCGCCGCCGTCACGTTCGGTGGCACTGATCGTCAGTTCCAGGCGACACGCATCGTTGGTTCGATAGAGATGCTCGGCATCGGTCCGACTGACACCCAGACCCCAGAGCCGGGCCATCAGCTGCCCGCCCCAGCTTTCGCGCACCAGTACCACCGCGTCGTGCACCCCGTTCGCGGCGGCAAGGCGATCGACGTCGAAGCGCATCGACAACATGCCGTTCGTATACTGCCGCGCCCGCAATGGCACCGCCACCACCGCGCCGAGGAGCAGCGCCGTGACGCCGGCCACTACCGTTGCGCGCACGATCGCCGGCGCGACGTGCCGCTCCTCCAGGACCGCCGGCAGCCGCGCGGTCCACAACGCGAGCCACGGCGCCAGCGGCAGCATGAAACGCGGACCCAGGTAGAAGCCGTCGTGCCAATAGGCGAAGTACGCCACCAGCAGGAGGCCCGACCCCGCCAGCGCCCAGCGATCGAAGGCGCGCCGGCGAATGGTGAGGCCCAGTGCCAGCGTCGCGAACACCAGCGAGGGGCCGGCGGACTCGAAGAAGTAGTCCTGCAAGCGCAGCAGGTAAAGGTTGATCAGCTCGATGCCGCGCGCCGGCGTGTGGGCCTCGCCCCATGGTGCGGCGTGGAATCCGATTTCGTGCGACTTCCCCCACATCTCGATGTAGCCGAAGCGGAAGGGGCTGCCGGTCTGATGCAGGTTGACCCAGAGCAGCAGCGCGATCGGTATGGCCACGCCCGCGCCGCTCAGCAGCAACGCCCGGACATGCGCCGACCCGCCACGGGCGCGCCAGATCAGCCAGATTGCCGCCGGGATCGCGAACGCGGCGGCGTCGGTCGGACGGATCGTCGCCGCCACGCCAAACGCGAATCCCATCGCCAGCGCGGCCCGTGGACGTGCCCGCGCGTCCGACGTCGCGATCACCAATCCCAGCGCGGCTCCGAGCAGCCATGTAGTCGCGGTGACGTGGTTCATCATCGAACCGCCGAGAAACACCGTGAACGGCGCGAATGCATAGAGCAGCAGTGCGGCGAGCGCGGTTCCGTCCCGCAGGTCGAGATGGCGCAGCAATCGCGCGAACAGGTACGCTCCAATCGCCGTTGCAGCCGGACCCACCAGCCATTCGGCGTGCAGCAAGGTCCCGATGGCGAGCATGGCCGGCCCGCCGGCGGGAAACTGGCCGTAGACCTTGCCGTTCCAGTCGAGCAGGTGCATCGCACTGGTGAACTCGGTGAACGCCGGCGCGGGGAGCCACAGTCGGCCGGCGGCGAAGATGCGCGCCTGGTACAGCGAGATGATCTCGTCGATCAGCAGCGGCCGGCCGGAAAACACCAGTCGCGCCACCACGGCGCACACGGCGAACACGGCCAGGGCGATGCCAGCATCGGCGCGACGGTTGCCGGTCCGCCATCGGGCGGCGACGCCAGCCCAGACCCCCGATCGCCACAACCCGGGATTCCGGCGCAACGTGATCGCGGCAATGATGCCCACGCCAAGCACTATCCCGCCGCCGCTGAGCCAACCGGCCAGGCGCTCGCCGTACCATGGCGCATCGTGGCCGCCGGGAATCCAGTTGGCGATCGGCAGCAGACCAAATACCAGCAGGATGAGCGCGGCGACCTGGGTCATTGATTCTGCCACTCGCGCAGCATCGAATCCACCGGGATGCGCTCGAAGCGCAGCGGTGCGCCAATCTCCGGCGCTTGCGTCAGCAGCCAGATCGGGCGGTGCGACTCCAACGGGTGGAGCACGCTGTCGCGCGCGTGCAGATCGCGCAGGTAAACGTTGCCATAGCCGCGAGCGAGCAGCAGACTGGGATACGTTGTGAAACCGGCGCTGTCCTCCGCCATCCGGCGCAGGCAGACGCCCGTGATCGGTCCGCCCGGCACAACCCGCACGGCGCTGTCCCCATTCACGCGATTGGTGACGAGGCGGGCTGAGTCAGCCCGAAACGGAGCGAGACGACGCTGGAGCCCAGTGGCGCCGCTCGCATCACGGTCCGTCGCGGTGATCGCGGATTGCAGCCGGCAGGCATCATTCCACCGGTAGTAGTGCTCGGCGTCCGTTCGACTCACGCCGAGGCTCCACATCCGCGCAACCATCTGACCGCCCCACCACTCGCGAACCAGGACCAGCGCGTCGTGAACACCGTTGGCAGCGGCCGCCGAATCGACGTCGAAGCGCTTCGACAGGTTGCTGCGGCGATACTGCGCTGCTCGGAGCGGGACCGATGTCACGGCACCGATCAGCAGCGCCAGGCTTCCCGCGATCACGGCCCCTCGGATCACTGCGGGCGAGATCCGCCGCCACTCCATCACCGCCGGCAAGCGCGCCGTCCACAGTGCGAGCCAAGGCGCCAAAGGCAGCATGAACCGGGGTCCGAGGTAGAATCCGTCGTGCCAGTAGGCCCAATACGCCAGCACAACGAACGCTGCGCCAGCGAGCGCCCAGCGGTCCATTCCGGCCTGCCGCGGCGCCAGACCGAGCGCGGCTGTCGCGAACACCAGGGATGGCCCGGCGGTCTCGAGGAAGTAGTCCTGCAGGCGGAGGAAATACAGGTTGATCAACTCCAGGCCGCGCACGGGCGTGTGCGCCTCTCCCCACGGTGCGGCATGGAATCCGATTTCGTGCGACTTCCCCCACAGCTCGACGTAGCCGAACCGGAACGGATTGCCGGTCTGGTGGGCGTTCACGACGAACAGCAGTGTGAGCGGGATCGCGATGCCAAGACCGCTCAGGAGCATGGCTCGCGCGTGGGACACGCCGCGACGCGCCCGCCAGAGCAGCCATGCGCCCGCAGGTAACGCGAATGCCGCGGCATCGGTCGGGCGAATGGCTGCGGCGATTCCGAATGCCAACCCCATGACGAACGCAGCGCGGGGATTGGCGCGTTCGCTGCCAGTTGCAATCGATAGCCCGAGGGCCGCACCGAGCAGCCACGTGGTCTCGGTGACGTGGTTCATCATCGAGCCGCCGAGAAACACGGTGAACGGTGCGAAGGCATACAACAGGAGCGCCGCCAGCGCGGTTCCGTCCCGCAGGTCGAGACGGCGCAGCAACCGCGCGAACAGGTAGGCGCCGATCGCCGTTGCGGTGGGGCCCACCAGCCATTCGGCGTGCAGCAATGTGCCGATGGCGAGCATCGCCGGCCCCCCCGCGGGAAACTGGCCGTAGACCTTGCCGTGGCCGTCGAGCAGGAGCAGCGCACTGGTGAACTCGGTGAATGCCGGTGCGGGGAGCCAGAGTCGGCCGGAGGCGAAAATGCGTGCCTGGTACAGCGAGATGATCTCATCAATCAGCAGCGGCCTGGCCGACAGGATGAACCGCGCGACCAGCGCGCACACGGCGAACACCGCCAGGGCGATGCCGGCATCGGCGCGACGGTTGCCGGTGCGCCAGCGGGCAGCGATGCCAGCCCAGAGCCCCGGTCGCCACCAGCCGGGGCGCCGGCGTAGCGTGATCGCGGCGATGATGCCGACGCCGAGCACGATGCCGCCGCCGCTGAGCCACCCGGCCAGGCGCTCGCTGTACCATGGCGCATCGTGGCCGCCGGGTATCCAGTTGGCGATCGGCAGCAGGCCGAACACCAGCAGGACGAGCGCGGCGACCTGGGTCACCTAGGTGGCCTCGACCTCTTCGTAGCGCGAAAGCTTGCGGTACAACGTGCTGGGGTCGATGCCCAGCGCCTCGGCGGCGCGCGTCTTGTTGCCGCCTTCAGCCTGGAGCACGAACATGATGTACGCGCGCTCGATCAGGTCCAGGGTCGGATTGGGCTGGGCGCGGTCGGCCACCAGCGGTTCCTTCTTCTGGCGCGTGATCCGCTCGGGCAGGTGCTGCGGCTCGATCAGGCTGCCCTTGGTCAGCACAGTCGCGTGCTCGAGTGCGTTCTGCAGTTCCCGGACGTTACCGGGCCACTCGTATACCATCACCGCATCGAGCGCCTCGGCGGTCAGCGCCTTGACCTCCATGCCACGATCGCTCGCCAGGTCCTGCAGGAAGCGATCGATCAGCAGCAGCAGATCGTCGCGCCGGTCGCGCAGCGGGGGCAGATCCATCGCCAGGACGTTGAGCCGGTAGAACAGGTCCGAGCGGAAGTTGCCGCGGCGCACTTCCTCTTCGAGTTCGCGGTTGGTCGCGGCGATGATGCGCACGTCGACCGGCAACGCCTCGGTGGCGCCCACCGGGATCACTTCCCGCTGCTGCAGCACCCGCAGCAGCTTCACCTGCAGGGAGGGCGGCATCTCGCCGACCTCATCGAGGAAGAACGTCCCGCCCCGCGCGGCGGCGAAGAGTCCCTGCTTGTCACGCACGGCGCCGGTGAACGACCCCTTGACGTGACCGAACAGCTCGCTTTCGAGCAGTGTCTCCGGCAATGCACCGCAGTTGATCGACAGGAACGGCCCTTCGGCTCGCAGTGATGCGTCGTGGATGTAGCGGGCCAGCACTTCCTTGCCGGTGCCGCTCTCTCCGCCGATCAATACGGTGGAATCGGTTGGCGCCACCACGTCGGCGAAGCGCAGGACGTCGAGGAAGCGCCGCGACTTGCCGACGGGCCGCGTCACCACCGGGCGGGGCCCGCCGCCCGTGCGACGGATCTCCTGCTTGAGCTGCTTGTTCTCGACCCGGATCTGCCGGAACTCGCACGCCCGCCGGAGGATCGCCAGCAGCTCGTCGTTGGCGAACGGCTTCTGCAGATAGTAGAACGCGCCGGCGTTGACCGCCTGGATGGCGCTCTGCAAGGACGCCTGTGCGGTCATCAGCAATACCGGCGTGATCGGGTCGGCCTCCTTCACCGCCTGCAGGATGTCGAGGCCGGTCACCTGCGGCATACGCACGTCGGTGAGCACGATGTCGGGGGCATTGGCGCGAATCGCGTCCAGTCCAGCCTTGCCGCCCTGCGCCGTGGTGACTTCGAAGCCTTCCTTCTTCAGCAGAATACGCAGCGTATCGAGGATTCCCGATTCGTCGTCGATCACCAGTACCGATGCCTGCTGGCTCATCCCCTGTCCTCCCTGTTCCATGTGGCCGGAAGAAAGATCGACCAGGTGGTTCCCGCCCCCGGTGCGGTATCCACCAGAATCACGCCGCGGTGCGCCGCCACCGCTCGCTGCACGATGGCGAGACCCAATCCAGTCCCGCCGTGACGCCCGGTGACGAATGGCTCGAACAGCCGCTCACGCACCGAGTCCGGAATCCCGGGGCCGTTGTCCCGCACCACCAGCTTCACCGGCCGCTCGACGGCGCCGCCGGGTCCCTCACCCGCGCGCGCGAGACCAATCGACACGCTGATGCGCCCGCGACCATCGAGTGCCTGCGCCGCGTTGAGCAGCAGGTTGCTCACGAGGCGGATGATCAGATCGGCATCGGCCTCCAGTTCCACCGGGCCGCCATCGACGGCGATCTCCACGCCCTTTGCCGCGGGATGCTCGCCGGTGATTCGCACCACGTCGCGCACCAGTTCGGTGAGGTCGAGGCGCTCGAACTTGCTGGCGCGCACCCGCGAGAAGTCCAGGAACTCGCTCAGCAGCCGGTTGAGCCGCTCGCTTTCACGCAGCACCAGGCGCGCCAGCGTTTGATCATCCTCGTCCGGCCCGACCGACCGAGCGAGCTGTTCGACGGCGCTGCGGATCGCGGCAAGCGGGTTGCGGATCTCATGGGCCAACGACGCGCTCAGCGCCGCGACCGCTTCCAACCGCTCGGCCCGCAGCCGGAACTCCTGCAGGCGCTTGAGGTCGGAGATGTCGGTAAAGATCGCCGTGACGACCCGACTGTTGCTGCCGGGCCGATTGAATGTGGTGGTACTCAGGCCGACGGGAAACAGCGAGCCGTCGTCGCGCCGGACCTGTGCCTCCGCGCGCGCCACGCGGCCGCCGCCCGAAATGCCGCGGGTGATGGCGTCGTACAGCTCGCGCGAGCGCGCCCGCAGCGTGTCCAGCGCGGGCTGGCCCGGGACGAACGTCCCGGCGCCGCCACCGAGGATCTTGCGGCCGCGGGGATTGAGATACCCGAGGCGACCATCACCGTCAATGCTGATCACCCCGGACTGGATGCTACCGAGAATCTCATCTGCCTCGAACCGCGCCTGCAATAAGGCGGCGGCGAGCGCGCGCTGCCCGCGCGATGCATCGGTGAGCCGGTTGCCGAGGACGGCGATCAACGCGCCGACGAAGCCAATCACCGCGACCTGCGTCCAGAACCGGGCATCCGGGGGCTCGGCAGCGTGCAGGCTGACCCACACATAGCACGTGACGGCGAACCCCACCGCGAGCAGCCCGCGGCCCACCGGGAGCAGCAGCGCATAGACCGTGACTGCAGCGACATAGAGCGCGGCGACCGACGTGGCCGCGGCCGGCGTGAACGAGATCAGCGACGTGATCACGACCACATCAACGGCAGCCTGCAGCAACAAGGCGCTCGGGCCCGGGACATCGGTTGGCCGGCGCATTCTCCAGCCGAGCCACACGGAGGCGGCGACCGCCGCCGCCGCAACCAGGGCGATCGATCCCACCTTTGGGTCCACGCGTCCCAGCTCGCGTCCGAGTACCAGCGCGACGAGGATCAGGCGCGTGACCAGGATGCCGGCGAGCAGCACGCGCGGCCCGGGGACGGCAAGCCGGCCGAGCCCTTCGGCCGACGGCGCGGTCAGCCCCGGATCGATCGGGAACTCGCCGGTGCGCGGATCAGCGGCGTCGGCAGGCGACGGATTGGAAGTCAAGATGTAGTAATATGCGGACCCATGACACGTCTCGACAAATGGCTCTGGGCGGCGCGCTTCTTCAAAACGCGCTCCGCCGCGACCGAAGCCGTCAATGGCGGCAAGGTCGAACTCAACGGTGGGCGCACCAAGCCGGCACACCCGGTGCAACCCGGCGACACAGTCCGGGTGCGGCTGGCACCCTTCGAACACACGGTCGTCGTGGCGGAAACGGCGGAGCACCGCGGGTCGGCGGCACTGGCAGCGACGCTCTATGCGGAAACCGAGGCCTCACGCAGTCTGCGCGAGCGGCTGCGCGAACAGCTGCGCCGAGCGCCGGGATTCGAGTTCGACGGCGGGAAACCGAGCAAGAAGGAACGGCGGGCGTTTGAAAAGGTGAGAGGGAAGAAGTGAGTCAAAGCCCACCGAACCACGGATACCCCTGATCTTCCCAGTACCCGCCCGGCTTTTCTGCGGTGAACGTCACCGTCGTCAGGTACTTGGTGAGCTTGTATCCCAGCTTGATCGGCGAGTACAGCCTGAGCGGCGCACCGTGCATTGGCGCCAGCGGCCGGCCCTCGAAGGCATCGGCAAGGATCGTTTGCGGATGCATCGCGCTGGCAATGTCCCAACCGTTCATGTAGTCCGAGTCGAAGGAATCAAATCGGACATATCTGGCCGCCGGTAGCGGCTCGACCAACGCGGCAATGGTCGTGAACGGGACGCCGTTCCATGCCTTCACCACCGACCAGCCTTCGACGCAGTGGTGGGTAACGGTATAGCCGATATGCGGCAGCTGGGCGAGCATTGGCAGCGTGAAGCTGGTGGGCTGTCGCACCAACCCGCCGACGCGGAGCCGCCAGCCTGAAGGATCGACGAGCATTGGCATCGTGTCGGAGATGAAATACGCCGGCATCTGCCCCCGGTCGACCTGGCGCGGATCGGCCGTGCGGTGGGTGACTGCCTGCAGTCCTTCGCCAAGGCGATTGTTCGCCGCGATGATGCGATTGAACAGCGGCTGCAGTTGCTTGCCGCCGTTCCAGCCGCACGCGACCAGGGCCGCGGGCAGCGCGGGCACGGCGACGCGCAGGAAGTCCCGGCGGGCAATGATGCGGCGCGATTCACCCACCGGCGGTATGCCTGCCGCGATAGCGGCCGGTGATGATTGCACGCAACGACGCCGGGTCGGAAGCTAGTACGGCGATCACGTGCACGACGATGAATGCGGTGAAGGCCCAGACGGCGACGAAATGCCAGTATCGAGCCCACTCGTAGCCACCGAACAGCGCGGTGAGCCAGGACAGCTGGATCGGCTTGGCAAGCGCAAATCCGCTGAGAACCGAGACGACCGCCAGCACCAGCACGAAGCTGTAGGCGCTCTTCTGCAACGCGTTGTGCTTGCCTTGCGGCGGATGATCGCGCCGAACACGCAGGTAGTACCGGCCCATTTGCACGGCGCCCGGAACATCACGCGGCCGGAACAGCAGCGCACGCCATTCGCCCGAAAACGCCAGGAACAGCACGTACGCCAGGCCGGTCAGCACGAAGGGCCACGCCAGCACGAAGTGCCAGCGTAGACCACCGGCGAGCCACCCCCCCAGCAGCACCTGCCGCGGGAGCGCCATGCGGGTGCCGTCGAATGGATTCGGGACGCCGAAGGTGTCGCCGTGATAGCCGATGTGCGCGTATGCGGTGTAGATCTGCAGCCCGCTACCGATCATGCCGGCAAGAAACACGGCATGGAGCCAATGGGTCAGCCGCACCAGTCCGCGGTGTCGCAACAGCGGGGCATGAGGCCTGGGGCCTGAGGTCTGCGGTTCCGGCGGTCGGTCGATAGACGTGGTCATCCCCGTGAAATCTATCGCCTCCTGCTGCTACCGCACCGCGGCGTCGGCAGCTTCCCATGCGACGAAGGCGGCATCGAGGGCCGCTCGCGCGACGTCGCGCGCCGCGGTCAGTGCCTGCACCGCTTCGGTCGCATCGGCGCGACGGTAGAGTGCCGGGTCCGTCAGTTCGCGCTCCACTCGCGCCAGCTCGGCCTCGCACCTCGCCACGCCCGCTTCAGCATCCGCCTGCAATCGTTCCGCGCTGCGCCGTCGCGACGCATCCGAACGCCGCTTCGGCGGGTCGCCGCGGCGCGCATCGACCTTGTCGGGGGTCGGCCGAAGGCGCTTGGCGGCAACGTCGGCCTCCCATTCGGCAAAACTGCCGGGATAGTCGGTCAATGTTGCGTTGTCGAGCGACCAGATTCGTGTCGCGAGCGCGGTGAGCAGCGCGCGATCGTGCGTCACCAGGATCACGGTGCCTTCATACTCCTCGAGCGCGTCCTCAAGTGCCTCGATCGATTCCACGTCGAGGTGATTGGTCGGTTCGTCGAAGACCAGCAGGTTCACGTCACTCAGCATCATCACCGCCAACGCGACGCGCGCCCGCTCGCCGCCCGACAGCGAGCTGGCCCGGCGCTGCACTTCCGATCCCGAAAAATCGAATCGCCCGAGGTGTCCCTGGATCTGGCCGCGATTCCACATCGGCCGCCGCGCGGCGATCAGGTCGTAGAGTGAGGCCGACAGATCGACATCGCCGAGGTCCTGGCGATAGTAGGCAACGCTGATCGATGGCATCAAGCGGATATTGCCGCCATCCGCCGGGCGCTCGCCGATCAGTGTCTTCAGCAGCGTGGTCTTGCCCGCGCCGTTGGGACCGATCAGGCCGACGATGTCACCGCGGCGAAGGATGCCCGACCACGGCTTGAGGAGCTGCCGCGCGCCAATGCGGACCTCGAGCCTGTCGGTCACCAGCAACTGATCCCCGCCCCGCTCGCTCGACGCGAAGGCGACCGCCATGGCGCCATCGCTGCCGGGCGGCGGCGAGAGCCGCGGCATCCGCTCGAGACGACGGCGGCGGCCCTTGGCCTGGCTGGACTTCTGCCCGGCGATGTTGCGCCGGATGAAATCCTCTTCCGCCGCCACCCGCGCGTCCTGCTTTCTTACCGCGCGCTGCAACGCCATCCGGCGTTCGGCTCGCTGCGCGACGAAGCGCTGGTAGTTCCCTTCATACACGTTGGCGGTTCCGCCTTCGAAGTGCAGCACATGGTCGACGACCGCGTCGAGGAAGGCGCGATCGTGCGAGATCAGCAGCACCGCCTCATCGATGTCGCGCAGGTACGCTTCGAGCCACCGTGCCGTGGCAAGATCGAGATGATTGGTGGGTTCATCGAGAATCAGCAGATCCGCCGGCGCAGCCAGCTGCCCCGCCAGCGCCAGACGGCCGCGCTCGCCGCCGGACAGCGTCGTCACCGCTCGCGTGCGGGCGGCGACGGGCTCGAAACCGAGACCAGCCAACACGGCATCCACCCGGGCCTCCGCCGCATAACCACCGGCGTGCTGAAACCGCTCGAGGTCGTGTGAATAGCGATCGAGCATTTCCGGGGTCGTTCCGTCGCCGGCGTCCCCGATCGCGTGCGCCTGCGCTGCAAGGTCGTGCTCGAGCTGCAGAAGGTCGGCGAATCCCTGTGCGGCAGCGTCCCAGACGGTCAGCGCGCCGCCGAGTTCGCGGTACTGATCCATCACCGCGATCCGCGTGCCGGCGACCCGCGACACCACGCCCTGATCAGGCTGCCGCTCCGCGGTGATCAACTGCATCAGCGTCGTCTTGCCGGTGCCATTGCGGCCGACCACGCCCCAGCGTTCCCCACGCTCGATCTGGAAGGAAATGCCGGTGAATAGCGGATCGGCGCCGAAGCTGACACCGAGGTCGGACGCGGAGATCAGGGCCATGAGCGTCGTGGCCCTACTTTCCGCTGTCCTGCTTCCCGTTGATGTTCACCCGGGTCTTCCCGTTCGCATCGGTAACCTTCACGGATCCACCGGCACTGTCACCGTTGATTTCAACGATCGGCCGGCCATTGGCGCCGCGGATGACCAGACTGCCGCCGTTCGAGTCCCCTGACGCCTGCACGATCACCTTGCCATTGACGCTGATCTGGAAACGACCATCAGCCGCCTGGATATCGACGTCGCCGGAGTCGTTACCACCCGTGCCGCGATACGCGTGCTGCTGCATGTCGTCTTGCACGTCGCGCGCGACGAACAACGTGACCTGCTTGCCGTCGGGCAGCAGCACGACGTGCCCGAAGGGCACCAGCCCGAGCCGTGCGGAATCAGCGCTGGAGGCGCAGAGGAATCGGGTATGACTACCGAACGGCTGGCCGTTCGTGACACGCAACGCGCAGCCATCGAGCCGCTTGGCGTCCGTGGAACTTGCCAGCTTCACCGTCATGACCGCGGAATCGACCCGCCCCGGATGCGACCGCATGAACTGCAGCCGCTGGATATCCCCCAATCGGCCGCCGTCGACACGGAACTGCGCATTGAGCAGCCCGAGTGACGCGGGAAAGTTGTCCATCACGAAATCCTTGCCTTTGTGAATCCCGCGCGCGGCCAGCATGCCGATGGCGAAGACAACCAGCATGCCCGCGACGATTCGTGCCCAGTATTTCGGCGTCATCGACTTGCTCCTGCCGGGGAAAGACGGGTTGGAGCCCGTTCCAGATATAAACGTTGCCGAGCCCAGGTTGGTTTCACGGCTGGATAGGTTTCCGCCGTGCTCCGACCCTTGGAAGACCTGCGCTGGGACAATTCGTTCGCCCGCCTGCCGGAGGCGTTCTACCAGCAGGTCAGGCCAACGCCGCTGCCCGACCCCACCCTGGTGGCCTTCAACCCCGACGTCGCCGCCCTGTTGGACCTCGACCCGGGCGAGGGAGGGCGGCGCGAGTTCGTCGCGGCATTGAATGGCGAACTCGCGCTGGCGGGCACCCAGCCGATTGCCGCAATCTACGCCGGGCACCAGTTCGGGGTGTGGGTGCCGGAGTTGGGCGACGGGCGGGCGATCCTGCTCGGCGAGATCGTCAATTCGCGGCACCAGCGCTGGGACGTGCAGCTCAAGGGTGCCGGCTTGACGCGCTTTTCGCGGATGGGCGACGGGCGGGCGGTGCTCCGCTCCACGGTACGCGAGTATCTCGCCGGCGAAGCGATGCACGGCCTGGGCATTTCGACCACGCGTTCGCTGGCGATCATCGGAAGCGACGCGCCGGTATTCCGGGAGCAGGTCGAGACCGGCGCGGTGCTCGTGCGCGTGGCGCCGACCCACGTGCGCTTCGGCACCTTTGAACTGTTCGCGTCGCGCGGTCAGGACGCCGCGTTGCGGCAACTCGCCGACTACGTGATCGACATGCACTTTGCCCACCTGCTCACGCTGCCCGCGCCGGCTCGATACGTGGCGTGGTACCGCGAAGTCGTCGCTCGCACCGCGCGGCTGATGGCGGCTTGGACTGCGGTCGGCTTCGCCCACGGCGTGCTGAACACCGACAACATGTCAATTCTCGGCATCTCCCTCGACTACGGCCCCTACGCCTGGATGGACGCCTACGACCGCGGCTTCATCCCCAATCATTCCGATCCAGCCGGGCGCTACGCGTTCGATCAGCAGCCGCGCGTCGGACTGTGGAACTGCGCCCGACTCGGCGAAGCACTGCTGCCGCTGCTCGACCAGGATGTCCCGGCGGCGTCGCGCGGAACTGCGGTTGTCGCGGCACTCGAAGAGTATCGTGGGACGTTCGAGGCCGAGATGGACCAGCTGATGCGAGCGAAGCTCGGCCTCGTGGGCACCGAAGCCGGTGACGTGGTACTGGTGGCCGATCTGCTGGCGCTGCTGCACGACACGCGCGCCGACTACACCCGCTTTTTTCGCGCGCTGTCACACCATGCCGCCGGTGACAGCACACGCGATGTCCAGCGCAACGATGCGTTGCGCGCCGAGGTGCCCGCACTGGAGCGCCTCACTGCGTGGCTGGCCCGCTACACGCAACGCGTGCTGCGGGAGAGCATCGACGTCACCGCGCGACACGGCCGGATGCTCGGCACCAACCCCAAGTTCGTGTTGCGTAACTGGATGGCGCAGGAAGCGATTGCCGGCGCCCAGGCGGGTAACTATGCGCCGATCGAGGAGCTTCGCCGCCTGTTGCAGACACCGTTCGACGAACACCCGGCGGCGGAGCGGTACGCGGAGCGGCCGCCTGAATGGGCGCGAGAGATCGCCGTCAGCTGCAGTTCGTAAGGCGAGAGACGAGAGACGAGAAACGTGAGACGTGAGACGTGAGAAGGAACGGCCTGCAGGGCTATCATCCCGAACATAGCGACGGGTCCCTTCGCTCAGGACGACGCTACCGCCACGTTGTTCACGTCTCACGTCTCACGTCTCACGTCTCTCGTCTCTCCTTGGTCACGGCGCGACTTCGAGAAACTCGAGGCCCTGGCTCTTCTCGAGACTGTGCCGCAGTGCCCATTCGTCCTCGAACAGCAGGATCGAATTCCCCCGGGCATCGTACAGCCGCATGCGCGAGCGGCCTTCGACGACGGCATCGATCGCGGTATCGCTGCCGCGCACCCAGCGGGCGAGCTTGAAGGGCAACGGCTCGAGCTTGCAGGGAACACCGTACTCGGCGTCGAGCCGGAAGAGCAACACGTCGAACTGCAGCAGGCCGACGGCGCCGACGATCGGCACCGGCCCGGCCATCGATTCCTGGTAGAACACCTGCACCGCTCCTTCTTCGGCCAGCTGCCGCAGGCCGGTGTCCAGGTGCTTGCGGCGCAACGGGTCGGACACCATGACCCGCGCGAAGTATTGCGGCGCGAAGCGCGGGATCCCGCTGAACACGACGTCGCCCCGGATCGACAGCGAATCCGACACGCGGAGCGTGCCACGGTCGTGAATGCCGATCACGTCGCCGGGCCACGCCTCGTCCACTTCGATGCGCTCGCGGGCAAGGAATTGCTGCGGCTGCGCGAGGCGCAGCGTCTTCCCGGTGCGCGCCAGCGTGACGGTCATGCCGGCGGTGAAGTGCCCCGAGCAGACGCGGACGAACGCGATGCGGTCCCGGTGCTTGGGGTCCATGTTCGCCTGGATCTTGAACACGAATCCGGTGAACTCGGCGCCATCCGGCAGGACCTCGCACGGCACGGCTGGGCGCGGCAATGGGCCGGGCGCGTGATCGAGGAAGTCGTGCAGGAACGGCTCGACGCCAAAGTTGGATAGCGCCGAACCGAAGAACATCGGCGACAGCGTCCCGGCGAGCACGGCCGCCTCGTCCCATGCGTGTCCCGCATGATCGAGCAGGTCGAGCTCGTCGCGCAACGTGGCAACGCCCTGTTCGCCGAGCACCAGTCCCAGCGCGGCATCATCGACTGCCATGCGGCGGGTCTCGACCAGCGTGGCGCCATGGTCGGCCGTCCTGCCGAACAGCAGCACTTCGCGCCGGCGGCGATCCGCCACCCCCACAAAGCCGGACCCGGTGTTGATCGGCCAGGTCACGGGGTAGATGCCGAGACCGAGGTCGGCCTCGACGTCGCTCACCAGCGCCAGCGGATTGCCGCCCGGCCGGTCGCACTTGTTCACGAAGGTGAAGATCGGCATGCGACGCAATCGACAGACGTCGAACAACTGGCGGGTCCGCTCCTCGACCCCGCGACGGTTGTCGAGGAGCATCACGGCGCTGTCGGCGGCGATCAGCGTGCGATAGGTATCCTCCGAGAAGTCGGCGTGTCCGGGGGTATCGAGCAGGTTGATCTGGTACCCGGAGTACTGGAACTGGAGCACGCTCGACGTGACGGAAATGCCCCGCTGGCGCTCAAGCGCCATCCAGTCCGAGATCGCGTGCCGAGCGGCGCGGCGCGCCTTGACCGACCCGGCGAGGTGGATGGCGCCGCCGTAGAGCAGCAGCTTTTCGGTCAGGGTGGTCTTCCCGGCATCGGGATGCGAGATGATGGCAAAGGTTCGGCGCGGGACGGCCGCTCGGGCGAGACCATCAGTGGATTCGGGCATGATCGGGGGCGAAACCTACACCGCCGGCGATTCCGGATCGTGCCGGCCGCTGGTAGAATGGTGCTGTGACCCAATCCACCTCGACCGGCTTCACGCCCCGCCACTGGATCGCGATGACGGCTGTCATCGCCGGTCTGGTCGCCCTGTACCTCCACCTCTGGAAGCTGGGGTACATGGGCGCGCTCGCCTGCACCGCGAACCACGGCTGCGAATATGCCATGACCTCCCGATGGGGTCGGTTCCTCGGTGTCGACGTCGCGCTCATCGGCACGGTCGGCTATACGCTGATCGTGATCACCGCGCTCGTCGGCCTGCGCTCACGCTGGATCGACGACCCGCGCATCACGGTGGCCCTGATGGCGCTGGTCATTCCGGCGTTCATCTTCACGCTCCGCCTCAAGTATGCCGAATTCATCATCCTGAAGACGTTCTGCCCGTGGTGCGCGATCAGCGCGGTGACGATCACGACGCACCTGATCGCCGTCGTGATGGATTGGAAGCGGGTGCAACGAGAGACGAGAGACTATTGACGAGAGACGAGAGACTATTGACGAGAGACGAGAGACGTGAGACGTGAGACGTGACCGGCATGGCCGTGCTGGCATCCCGAGCCAACGCGAGGGATGACACGGACGGGGGCTCTTCTCTCGTCTCTCGTCTCTCGTCTCTCGTCTCTCGTTTCACGTCTCACGTCTCTCGTCTCTCGTCTCTCTTCCCTATCTTACCTCATCCAATCTTCGCACTCGGCCCAGCTTCGGTGCCCAGATCGCCGTCCCGCCGACCACGGCGAGCGTCAGCCCGCCGCCCAGCAGCACCGCCGGCACTGCGCCAAGCAATCGCGCCGTGAGGCCGGACTCGAACGAACCGATCTCGTTGCTCGAGCCGATGAAGATCGAGTTTACGCTGGCGACTCGTCCCATCAGGTGATTGGGCACCAGCAGCTGCATCAGCGTCGAACGGACGACGACGCTGACCATATCGGCCGCGCCGCTCACCGCCAGGCACGCGAACGACAGCCAGACGGTGCGCGCGAGGCCGAAGCCGATCGTGAACGCGCCGAATGCGGCGACCGCGATCAGCAGCGACCGACCGGCATGCTGCATCGGCGGCCGCCATGCCAGGTAGACCGACATCGCGAGTGCGCCAGCGGCGGGCGCCGCCCGCAGGAGCCCGAGGCCCCATACGCCGGTGTGCAGGATGTCGGCGACGAAGATCGGCAGCAGCGCGACCGCCCCGCCGAACAGCACCGAGAACAGGTCCAGCGTCATGGCACCGAGAAGGACCTGCTGGCCCCGCAGGTAGCGGATCCCGGTGGTCAACGAGCGCAGGATCGGCTCGGAAGGACCGGGCGCCACCGGTGCACCGCGATACTCGATCGCGGCGAGCGCGAACAACGCGACGACGATGAGGGCGGCATCGGCGAGGTAGCTGCCGCGGAACCCGACCGCCGCGTTGAGCAGACCACCGAGCGCCGGCCCGATCACCGCACCCAGCTGCCAGGTGGTGCTTCGCCAGGTGATCGCGTTGGGCTGCATTGCCCGGGGTACCATCGACGCGGCGAGTGCCGTGCGGGCCGGCTGCAGGAAGGCGCGCGCTACGCCGCTGACCGCGACCACGCCGTACACACCGACGACGCGCCAGTGACTCGCTTGGCCGTGGAACCCCGCCAGCACGGCCAATACCAACGCACAGCCGAGCAGAACCCAGGTGGCAATCAGCGCCAGCTTGCGACGGTCCATCCGATCCGCTACATGCCCGCCGAGCAGCGACGTCAGGATGTTGGGAAGCGCCTCGGCGAGTCCCACCAGGCCGAGTGACAGCGGGTCATGGGTATCGAGGTACATCTGCCAGGCAACGATGACGTCCTGGATCTGGACGCCAAGCGTGGTGGCGAAATGGGTGGTGAGAAAGCGGCGGTAGTCGCGGTGCCGGAGCGCGGCCCAGGGGTCGTGCATCACACGAAAGCTAAGGCTTCGGCGGCATCACCAGTACCAGTCCGTTCGTGACCAGGGCGGCCCGGGCCTCGCGCGGGATCTCGACATGGAATTCCTTGCCGCCGGCGGCGAGCATCTTCGGGTACTGCTTGCGGTATTGTTCCAGCGCTGCGAGTACCAGCAGGTCCGGGATCGGGAAGCCACGCACCGTCAGCCGTTCGAGCCGGAAGACCATGATGCCGTCCTCGGCCTGCGGCATCGAGATTTCCGCGACGAACACTGACGTGGAATCGAGGAACGAAAAGATCGGGCTGAGCTCGGCGCGCGAATCGGCGGGAAAGTCCATCAGGCGGCCGGAAACCCGGACGCGCTGGGAATCCGCAGTCACCTTGAAGGCCAGCGAATCACTGAACGGTGGCGCACCGATCTTGGCGAGCATGAGGCTCGCGAAGTCACCAATGTCGACGGTATCGCGCATTCGAGTCCGGGCAAGGAAGACCGAATCCGTGGCGGCCGTGGCGCGAACGACGCCGGCGTTGGTGATCCGCGACCCGGGGAGGGTATCCTGCCCCGCCGCGGAACCGGCCGCAGCCGCGAGGAGTATGATGGTCAGGATTGGTCGAGCCGTCATTGGGTCTCCGTTGCCGGCGCAGCCGCCGCCCGACCATAATACCATGTGAGCGGGCGGGCATCGCACCACTCGCCATACCCGTACTCAATGGGACATCGAATGCGCCAGTTTCCGCGTGCCATCTGTCTCGCCGTCACCGCCGCCATCGTCCTCACCCCAGCGGTGTCCGATGCCAGTTCGGCGCTCCGCTGGGGGCCGCTGGGCCACCGGGTCGTGGCGGAGATCGCAATGAACCGCCTCTCACCGGCCGCTGCCGACGAGACGCGGCGGCTCCTGGGCGGACAGACCCTCGCCGATGTGGCGAACTGGGCCGACGAGGTGCGCCGCGATCTCCCCGGCACCGCGCCATGGCACTATGTCGACATCGAGACCACCGCCTCGAGCTACGTGCCGGCGCGCGATTGCAAGGAGGACGCGTGCATCGTTGCCGCGCTGAACGTGCAGATCGCGATCCTGTCCGACCACAGCCGCTCCGATGCGGATCGTGCGACGGCGCTGAAGTGGGTGGTGCATCTGGTCGGCGACATCCATCAACCGCTGCATGCGGGCGAACGGGGCGATCGAGGTGGCAACGACCTGAAGATCACGTTCGACGGCAAGCGTACCAACCTGCATTCGCTGTGGGACAGCGGGCTGTTGTTGTCGTACGGCCAGACCGATGGCGAAATCGCTCACCAGATCGAGGACCAGATCGGCCAGCGGTCCGACATCGCCGCCCTGACCGCCACCACGCCGGCGCAATGGGCCATGGAGTCGCACGACGTCGCCCGCGACATGGTTTACCGTAACCTGCCGTCGTCGCTGGATATCACGCCCGGATACGCCGAAGCGGCGCGTCCGGTAATCCGCGAGCGCCTGCTGCGCGCCGGAGTGCGGCTGGCGGCCGTCCTTGAACGCGCGCTGAAGCGCTGAGCATGCTGGTTCGCCGTTGCTACGACGAACGCCTGGCGCAAGCGGGCTACCTCATTGCCTGCCAGGCGACCGGCGAGGCGATCGTTGTCGACCCGAGTCGCAACATCGCGCCGTATGTCGATGCTGCACGACAGGAGGGCGTCCGCATCACCCGCGTGACCGAAACCCATATCCACGCGGACTTCGTCTCGGGCACGCGCGAACTCGCGGCGGCAACCGGCGCGGCGGTGCTCTTGTCGGCGGAAGGCGGCGCCGACTGGCAGTACCGCTACCCAGCCGACGACGTCACGACGCCACTCCGGGACGGCAATCTCATCGAGCTCGGCCGGGTCCGATTCACCGTCAGGCACACGCCCGGACATACACCCGAGCATCTGGCGTTCATCGTCACGGACACGGTACGGAGCGATGACCCGGTCGCGCTGCTGTCCGGCGACTTTGTCTTCGTGGGGGACGTCGGCCGCCCCGACCTGCTGGAAGTAGCCGCGGGCATCGCGGAGAGCAAGGAACCCAGTGCCCGAGCGCTCTTCCGGTCGTTGCAGCGCCTGGCTCCGCTGCCGGACTACCTGCAGATCTGGCCCGGCCACGGTGCCGGTTCCGCCTGCGGCAAGGCACTGGGCTCGCTTCCCACCAGCACGCTTGGCTATGAACGGCGTACCAACTGGGCCTTCCAGATTGCCGATGAAGACGCGTTCGTCGCCGCCGTGCTCGAGGGCCAGCCGCCACCACCCACATACTTCGCGCGCATGAAGCGCATCAACCGCGACGGTCCACCCATTCTCGGGGTACGCGCGGCACCGGCTGAGCTTGCGGCGTCGGCTCTGCCGCGCGCCCTGCGCGACGGGTTGGTGCTCGACATCCGCCCGCTTCAGGCGTATGCCGAAGCCCATATACCCGGTACGCTCAACCTGCCGCTCATCAAGACCTTCACCACCTGGGCGGGCTGGCTGCTGCCCGCTGACCGGGCACTCTACCTGATCGCGGCGGACCCGGGCGCGGCGCTCGAGGCACAACTGGCGTTGGCGTCGATCGGTCTGGATCGCGTCGCCGGTGCATTCAGTCCGGCGGTGATTGCCGCGGCACAGGGCGTCCCCGAGGCTCGCGCCACGCGGTGCGTTCCGATGGCGGAGGCGTCACGACTGCAGCGAGACGGCAGACTCATCGTCGACGTTCGCGACCTGAGCGAATGGCGCGCCGGCCATCTCAACGGTGCAGCCCACCACCCGCTCGGCACGCTGGCCAGCACGCTCGCGGCAATGGATCACACCACGCCGCTCGCCGTTCATTGCGAGGGCGGCACCCGTTCCGCGATCGGCGCGTCGGTGCTGGAGTGGATTGGATTCAGCGACGTGATCGATCTCGGCGGGGGATGGCGGGAATGGGAGAGAGACGAGAGACGAGAGACGAGAGACGTCGATCAGCAACGATAGCGCGGCCAATCGATTTCTCTCATCTCTCGTCTCTCTTGTCGCTCTATTCTTACTTCGCCGTCCACGTATTGTTGCTCCGCTCCACGTCGACCAGCCGATGGTCCGGGTCAAGCTCGATCTTCGCGAGTTTCTTGCCCACGAACGCATACCGTCGCATGTAACGCGACGAGTTGGTGCTCCAGACCTCGGCCGGGTAATTGAAGTCCTCGGTTGACCCGTCAGCAAAGGTGAACCGGGCGCGAATAGGGAGGACGCCCCGCATCCGGTTGCCATACATCACCGCCACGTGCAGCGTATCGCCGGCCTGCCTGGTGGCCACGGTGTCGATCGCCTGGTCAAAGCGATCATTTTCGATGAACCATTCTCGCCAGAACCAGTCCAGGCGGCGGCCGCTGGCGTCCTCCATGGTGCGGAAGAAGTCCGCCGGGGTCGGGTGCCTGAAGGCCCAGCGCCGGATGTACGTGCGGAACGCGTCGTCGAACGCGTCGGGCCCGAGGATCTCCTGGCGGAGGAGCTGCAGTCCCACGCTGGGTTTCACGTACGCGGAAATGCCCAATAATTGCGGATCGATGCGATCGGGGTTGATCATGACCGGTTGGTCCACGCCGATTCGCATGACGTACTCGGCTTCCGCGCGCTCGTTCGCCGCACGCGCCATCTGATCGCCACCCTGCGGATAGCGGCGCGCCTCGGAGAACGTGTTGATGAACGTGTTGAAGCCTTCGTCCTGCCACATGTATTCCCGCTCGTTCGAGCCGACGATCATCGGAAACCATTGATGGCCGATCTCGTGCGTCACGACATTGTACAGGCCGGGCTTGTCCTTGCTGACGTCCTCCATGGCGAGCATCGGGTATTCCATGCCGCTGGTCGGCCCTTCGACCGCCGAGATCTGTGGCCAGGGATACGGGAACCAGCGCTCCGAGTACTCCATGATCGACATCCGCGCCTGGTCGGCTGCGTCATCCCAGTTGAATGCCGCGGCCGGCCGGTAGTACCCGAACGCCATGGCGCCCTTGTAACTCGACGCGTCCCACTGATAGTCGGGTGAGGCAGCCCATACCGCATCGCGGACACCTTTCGCAGCGAAGCGCCAGGTCATCGTGCCGGTGCGGCGCGGGCGCGCGGCGCCATTGCTCAACTCGCCCGCAGTGATGATGCGCACCGTGGTATCGGACGTCGCCGCCTGCCCCAGGCGGGAGATCTCGGTCGGCGTGAGCACTTCAGCCGGGTTCCGCAGCACGCCCGTTGCGGCGACGATGTATCCTGCCGGTACCGTGACGGCGAGGTTGTAATCGCCGTATTCGAGGTAGAACTCGCCCTGGCCGAGGTAGGGCTCGGTGTTCCAGCCGCGGACGTCGTCGTACACCGCCATGCGCGGATACCACTGGGCGAGTTCGTAGAGAGCACCGTCGCGGCCCATGCGATCCGCGCCGTGCTCCGGAATCATGAAGTGCCACGCGATGTCGAATGTCGCGGTTCGTCCGGGGGCAAGTGGTTCAGCAAGGTCGACCCTGGTCACCGTCTCGTTGTCGCGCAACTGCAGCCTCACGTGGCGTGCCGGCGCCCGGGGCGCACCGGGCAACAGCTGCTCGAAGTGCTCGAAGAGGTCGCCGCCCTGGAAGTTCTTCGCGCCGAACCGTGACTCGGGCGGAAAGATGAACGAGTTGAGGGAGTTGTTCCTGAAGGCGTTTTGCTCGGTCTGGATCCAGATGTAGCGCAGTGTGTCCGGCGAGTTGTTGGTGTAGCGCAGCGTCAGTGTACCGTGCAGCGTCTTGGCGGCGGTATCGAGTGACGCCGCGATGTCGTAGTCCGCGCGGTTCTGCCAGTACCGTGCGCCGGGCGCACCGCTGCCCGTCCGGACCTGGTCGTTCGTGGGCAGGTTGAGCGGCGCAAAGACGGAGGTATCGACCACCGGATTCGAGGGCCGCAGCGGCGGCGCCTGCTGTTGCGCGGCCAACGGCAATGCCAGGAACCAGGCGAGAATCGGCACGTAGCGAAGCATGACACACTTTCCGTAGAGTTCGGCCGGAATAATAACAAGTCAGAGGTGACAGGTGAGAGGTGAGAGGTAAGCGGTGAAACGGGCCACAACGGGTATCCGTCTCACCTCTCGCCGCTTACTTTCGCGGTCCGATCCGCCGCCCGACGATCATCTTCAGCAGCACCCGGTCGGTGACGCTCGTGAGCGCGATGCCGGCGCCGAGGTTGAACTCCCAGTCGGGGCCGAAATCGTAGTTGATGGCCGGGAAGAGCTCCTGTTCGGTCTGCTTGAATGGTGCGAGCGCGGAGACCGGCCCGAAGGATCCGTAATACTCCAGCGCAACGTTGAGTCGTTTGCTGACGTCGTAGTTGACCTGGACGTTCGGCGCGAACTCCGCGCCCTGGCGCTTGCTTTCGCCCTCGAGCGAGAGGCCGATGACCGGGTTGATCGACCAGTAGAATCGTCCCGACTTCCGGTCGATGATGGGGCGGAACTCCCACGTCCAGGTGTCGGGGGAGAACTCCCTTCGCTGGTAGCCGAATTCCTGCGAAAAGCTCACGCCGACCGGCCAGTGCCAGCGTCCCGGCACGGAAAACCGCGGACGCAGGTGGGTGCCGACCCAGTTGTAGCCCTGCCCCGGCTGGAAGGACGTGAAGTTGTAGTAACCCAGCTCGAAGAAGTCGGTGAACCCGTGCGTGATCTCGACGGTCTCGTGGAGGGCGTGGTACGTCGAGAACATCCCTGGGCCCGTGTCGACGCCGCTCTTGCTGGTGAAGTTGCTGTGCAACTCGAACATGGTGGCGCCCTTGGCGACCAGATCCGACCCGTACACCTGGATTTCGTAGTTATCCTGCGCCGGAAGGGCTGCCGCGGCCAGGCTGAAACCGAGCACCCAGGCGACGCAACGAGACGCGAGCATCGGTGGATCCCAAAATGAGATGGCGAAAGGTAGTTACCAGTAGGTAGGAGGTAAAACGTAAGACGTAAAACGTAAGACGTAAAACGTAAAACGTAAGAGGTAAAAGGTGAGCGGTAAGACGTAAGCGGTAAGAGGGAAGGTCGTGAAACGTAAGACGTGAAACGGGGGCCCCGGACTAATCGGAACCCCCTCTCACCTCTTACCGCTTACCTCTCACGTCTCACGTCTCACGTCTCACGTCTCACGTCTTGCCTGCGGTCTACTGAATCACCTGCATCATCCCGAAGATTGGCAGGTACATCGCCACGATCATGCCGCCGACGATGACGCCGAGGAACAGGATCATGATCGGCTCGAGCAGCGACAGCAGGCCGCTCACCGCGACGTCGACTTCATCGTCGTAGAAATCGGCGATCCGGCTCAGCATCTCGTCGAGTCCGCCGGTCTGCTCGCCGACAGCGATCATCGAAATCACCATCGGCGGGAAGACGCCCGACTTTTCGAGCGGGGCCGCGATCGTGTCGCCGCCGGCGATTGACGAGCGCGACGCCATGATGGCGTCGTGGATGATGGTATTGCCTGCCGTCTTGGCGGTGATTTCCAGGCCGTCCAGGATCGATACGCCGGAGGAAACGAGCGTACCCAGCGTGCGCGTGAATCGCGACACCGCCGACTTGCGGAGCACGTCACCCAGCACCGGCATCGCGAGCAGAAAGGCGTCAACTCGGCGTCGACCGCCGTGGGTCGCGCGGAATCGCTTGAAGGCGAATACCCCCACTACGACGCCGACGATCACCACCGGCCAGAAAACCCGCAGGAAATCGGACAGCCCGATGACGATCCGTGTGGGGAGCGGCAGGTCCATGTGGACCGACTCGAACATGCTGCGGAACACCGGAATGACGAAGATCAGCAGGATCGCGATCGCACCCAAGGCGACGGTGAAGATCACCGCCGGATAGATCATCGCGCTCTTCACCTTGCGCACCAGTTTGTCGTTCTTCTCCAGGAACGTCGCCAACCGCATCAGGATGGTATCCAGAATGCCGCCCGCCTCGCCGGCGGCCACCATGTTGACGTACAACTGCGGAAACGCCGTTGGGTGCTTGGCCAACGCGTCGGCAAGGGTGTTGCCCGCCTCAACGTCGTGCACCACGCTGCGGGTGACTTCCTTCAGCTTGAGGTTCTCGGTCTGCGCCGCGAGGATGGTGAGCGACTGTACCAGCGGCAGGCCCGAATTGATCATGGTCGCGAACTGGCGCGTGAAGATGACGATGTCGCGGGTGCTGATCCCCCGGCCCGGCAGCGACAACTTGATTTCGCGGCGGGCTTCGCGCAGCGACACCAGCAGCAGCCGGTTCTTGCGCAGGTGACCAACCACCTCGTCCCGGGTGGGAGCGTCGAACGTGCCCTTGAGGATCTGGCCGGTGGTCGCATTCTTGGCAGTGTATTCAAAGACGGGCACTGGGAACTCCGCGGTTAGCAATAATATCGGTCGATGAACGCTCAGCTGGGAGCCAGGGGCTGCCAGCCCCGAGCCCCAGGTCAATCTCTATTTCGCCTTCGCCAGCCGCGCCTCGCCCATGGCCTGCTCTTCCACCGGTGTCTCGCCGATCGAGCGCAGGAATTCCGAGCCATTGGGCGACACTCGCAGACAATCGTCCCTGGTCACCTCGCGCCCCATGTAGGCCTGGTACAGCGCGTCGTTCATGGTCTGCATGCCGTGTTTCTTGCCGGCCTGCATCAGCGAATAGATCTGGTGCGCCTTGTCGTCGCGGACCACGGCCCGGATGGCCGGCGTCGCGATCATGATTTCGGCCGCCATGACCCGGCCGCGGGCCTTGGCGCGGGGCAGCAGGGTCTGGGTGATGACGCCCTCGAGCACGAAGGCGAGCTGGGCCCGCACTTGCGACTGCTGGTTGCTGGGGAACACGTCGATGATGCGATTGATCGCCTCGGGGGCCGAGTTCGTGTGCAACGTCGCCAGCACGAGGTGACCGGTTTCGGCGATCGTGAGCGCCGCCGAGATGGTCTCGAGGTCGCGCATTTCGCCGACCAGGATGACGTCCGGATCCTCGCGCAACGCATACTTCAGCGCCGACGCGAACGACGGCGTATCGGTGCCGACTTCCCGCTGGTTGACGATGCAGTTCTGGTGACGGTGGATGAACTCGATCGGGTCCTCGACCGTGATGATGTGCCCGGTTCGTTCCTTGTTGATCTTGTCGATCATCGCCGCCAGCGTCGTCGACTTGCCCGAGCCGGTCGGCCCGGTCACCAGCACCAGACCCCGGGGGCGTTCCGCCAGCTTGGCGGTGATCGGCGGCAGGCGCAGTTCTTCGAATGACTTGACGATGAACGGGATCATCCGGATGGCCATGGCGACGCAGCCGCGCTGCTTGAAGACGTTGCCGCGAAACCGCGCCAGGCTCTGGATGCCGAACGAAAAGTCGAGCTCGTCCTCCTGCTCGAAGCGCTTCTTCTGCGCTTCGGTCAGCACCGAATAGGCGAGGGAGAGCGTGTCCTTGGGTTGCAGCACCTCGTCGACCTCGGCGTCGACCAGCTCGCCGTCAACGCGAAGCTTGGGCCGCACGCCGGTGGTCAGGTGCAGGTCCGAAGCGTCCCGGGAGATCATCTCTTCGAGGAGGCTGCGCAGGTTGAGCGTCATTCACTTGTCTCCTTGACGACTTCCTCGAGCGTTGTGATACCGCGCTCGAGCTTTTTCATTCCATCCATGCGCAGCGTGAGCATCCCTTCACTCACCGCTTGATCGCGGAGTTCGACGGTCGACGCACCGGTGAGCACCATGCGCCGCAAGGCCGGCGACATCGCCATCACCTCGTACAAGCCGGCGCGCCCACGGTACCCGGTCCCGCCACACTGGTCGCACCCGGCACCCTTGAAGAAGGAGATCCGGCGCAACGGCTCGATGTCCAGCGACAGCGACTTGAGCTCGACGTCGCTGTAGCTCACCGGGGCCTTGCAACTGGTGCAGATGCGGCGGACCAACCGCTGCGCCACGACCAGGTTGACCGCGCTGGCGACGTTGAACGCCTCGATGCCCATGTCGATCATCCGGATGACGGTGCTGGGCGCATCGTTGGTATGCAACGTGGAGAGGACGAGGTGCCCGGTCAATGCCGCCTTGATCGCGATGCCGCCGGTTTCCAGGTCGCGGATTTCGCCGATCATGATGATGTTCGGGTCCTGCCGCAGGAACGCCCGCAACGCCGCGGCGAAGGTCAGCCCGATCTCGGCCCGCATCGGCGCCTGGTTGATGCCCGGCAGGTTGTACTCGACCGGGTCTTCGGCCGTCATGATGTTGGTTTCGACGGTGTTGATCCGCTGCAGCGCCGAATAGAGCGTGGTTGTCTTGCCGGACCCGGTCGGCCCGGTCACCAGCACCATGCCGTATGGGTTCAGGATGGCGCGCAGCAGGTCGGCTTCCGCCTTGGGCTCGAACCCGAACTTGGTGAGGTCCAGGGTCAGGTTGCCCTTGTCGAGAATACGGAGCACGATTTTCTCGCCGAAGAGCACCGGCAGCGTCGAGACGCGGAAGTCGATGACGCGGGTACCCATCTTGAGCTTGAGCCGGCCGTCCTGAGGGATGCGCCGCTCCGCAATGTTGAGCTGAGCCAGGATCTTGATGCGCGAGCTGAGCGCCGCCTTCATCTTGAGCGGCGGCTTCATCACTTCCTGCAGCACGCCGTCAATCCGGTAACGGATCCGGATCTCGTGCTCGAACGGCTCGACGTGGATGTCGGAGGCGCCGCGCTTTACCGCGTCCGTGAGCAGCCCGTTGATCAGCTTGACGACCGGTGCGTCGTCGACCAGGGCTTGCTGAACCGCCGCGGCGTCATCGTCCGCTTCGGTGACGACCTCGACATCTTCGCCGATCCCCTCCATCTCCTTGAGGATCGATTGCAGCTGCTCATCGCTGCTCTCATAATGGCGTTCGATCAGCGACCGGAGCGTGTGCTCGCCGGCGAGCACCGCGAAGAGGTCATACCGGGTGATGAACTTGAGGTCTTCCAGGAGCCCCTGGTCGGCCGGGTCTGCCACCGCAACCGTAAGCGTGCGACCCTCGCGCTTGAGCGGCAGCACCATGCGCTTGAGCGCGAGGTCGGCCGGGATCAGCTTGAGGATGCGGGCGTCGACCTCGAACCGGGAGAGGTCGACGGCCGGCATCCGGTACTGGCGCGCCAGCACCTTGGTCAGCTCGAGCTCGTCGACCACCCCTTGGCGCACCAGCACCAGTCCGAGTCGGTGATGCGTCGACCGCTGCTCGCGCAACGCGACCGCGAGCTGGTCCCGGGTCACCAGGCCCTGGGCCAGCAGTACCTCGCCCAGCCGGTCGGCGGCGTGGGCCGAATCGGTCGGTGGGCCGGCGGCGGGAGCGTGTGGGGCGGTCATCCCGGCCGAAGGGTGCAAGGGGGATGCCTTGGCGGTCGGCATGGCCCGCCCGGTTGAAGGTCATGGAACCGCCAAGCGGCCGTCCAGCCGCTTGATCAGTGCAGCAGAGATCCCGGGAACCCGCCGGAGATCTTCCAGTTGGCGAAATGGGCCAACGCTATCGCGAAATGCGACGATGGCGCGCGCCTTGGCCGGGCCAATACCCGGCAGACTGACCAGATCGGCCACACTTGCCCGGTTGACGTCGAGCGGGTCGGACGGGCTCGTTACCACAGCTTCGGCCGGCATGCCCCCGAAACTGAGGTGCGGCGCCAGCCGGCCCAGCAGTGCGGGGCCCAGCCCGCGGACCCGGCGCAGGCCATCGATGCTGCTGAACACCCCATGGCTCTGGCGATCCGCCACGATCCGCTTGGCCAGCGCTGGACCGATACCCGGCAATCGCGAGAGTTCATCGGCGCCGGCGCGCTCCACGTCGACCCGCTCGTTGCCGCCCAGTGGCCGGGCCTGCTGGCGAATCGAATCCCGGTGGGCGAGTGGGTCGCCATCGGTTGCCGGATCGAACAGCTGCGCGGCAACCGGCGGCACTCCCGGGGCTTTCGCCACGGCGCGGAGCAGGTGACCGACCAGGGCGAGGCCGAGCAGGATGGCGAGCGCTCGGCGCTCACGACGGGGGATTCCAGCCAGGAGGTTTTTCATCCCGGGACCATCGGTGTGGGATCGATGGCGTTGGTGATCGTTCCAGCGCAGCATGGAGCGTCGTTGCGCGTGCGGATGCGCCATCGAGCGCGCCGACGCTTCGTGCTCGGTCCGCGCTACTTCAGCGCCCGCCGGATCACGGCCACGGCCACATTGCCGACCGCCTCGAGACTCTGCGCCGATTCCTTGTCCGGCGTGTCCTGCAGCGTGTGCCAGTAGGGATAGTTGCTGATGTCGATGATGTCGACCGCCCGCATCCCCGCATCGATCAATGGGATATGATCGTCGGTGATGCCACCCGTCGGCGTGCGGACAAAGATGTGCCCGTACCCCATGCTCTCGGCCGTACCCCAGACCTTCTCGACCACGTCGGGTGCTGCGACCTGCGAGTTCTGTTCGATCGGGATCTGCAGGTTCTTGTGACCCACCATGTCCCACAGCACCGCGAACAGCGGCCGGGTCGTGACCACAGGATGCTGGGCGTAGTAGTCCGCGCCGATCAGCACGTCGACTCGCGGCGGCCCGAAGGTGCCGTAGTCCTCGCCGTCGACAAACAGGAGATCGACACCGACGTCAGGGGGTGCCTTCTTGAGTGCGTCGGCAACGCCCAGCAGGATGGCGACGCCGGACCCGCCGTCGTCGGCGCCGGGGATCGGCGAATTCTTGTCCTTGTCGTCCTGGTCCGCGTGCGGCCGCGTATCCCAGTGCGCCAGGTAGAGCACCCGCTGGGTGGCCTTGGGATTGAACTGCGCCAGGACGTTGGTCATCGCGATCGAGTCACCGCTGGCGGTGTGATGCCACCATCGCTGCAGCGTGACGCTGTCGGCGCGCGCGCGGGACATCGAATCAAGCCACCGGGCCATGGCCTCATGGCCCGGTTGGCCCGGCACCCGCGGCCCGAACGCGACCTGCTTCTCCACGTACTCCAGCGCCTGCTTGCCGCTGAATTCCCGGGCAGGTGGTGGTCCGCTGCCGGCGCCACAGGCAGCGGCCAGCGCGGTCAGTGCGACGACGACTCGGATCCGTTGCGACATCTACATCCCCAGGCTGGAGAGCGGAACGGAGAAGAATACGCTGATGGTGACGGTGGACGAGAGCAGGCCCAGGGTGTTCACCGCGTTGTGCACGTACCCGAACTGGAGCCCGGTCCGGATGGCCCGCTCGAGCATGGCGGTGAATCCGGTCTGGACCTCAAACCGGTGCAGGTCGTAATAGGGAACGCAGCTGGTGTCGCTGGTGCGTTGAATGCAGGACGAGTTGTTGTTCTCGGTCACGGTGATGTTGGTCTGCAGGTTCCGCCGGGTGGCAGACAGGAAGCGCGGCATCCGGACGCTCCACGACACCGTGCCCGTCAGGTTGGCCGTCTGCGTCTGGGTCTGGTTGCCGCTGGATTCCGCGTTGCTGTTATCGATCTCGCCGTTGAACGTGGCGTACACGCCATTGCGGAACACCAGTATCAGGTTGGGTGTGACCCGTTGCGTCTCGGAGATGGAAGTGCTCGCGGATCCATCCTCGAACGGGCTGAATGATGTCGCGCGATCGCGCGCGATCACCGAACCCGCGGTGAGCGTGGTCACCGGCCCGGTCCGGAAGGTGCGCGTCCAGCTGAATCGCCCCGAGGGCCACGTTTCGGTCGTGCCGGTTGTCTGCAGGAATCCGGTGGGGCCACTGCGGTGCTGGAAGCGGTCCGACGTCGTCGAGCTGTAGTTGAGCTGCGCGGTGAGCCCCGAGGGCAGGTCCACCGATGCGGCGACGTTGGTGGACGTTCCATTCGCGGCACCGATCGCCTCCTGTCCGTTGCGGGCCAGGAACGAGTCGAAGCCGCCCAGCGCCAGCTGGTACCCGATGCCGGGATTGAACCGGGCGAGATCGAACGTCGATTCGACCGTGTGCCGCTGCGAAATCTCGATGGGCCGGAACCGCACCGTGGCGTGGGTAATGCTGCTCGAGTCTCCGAAAATCCGTTGCGCCAGCAGGCGCGGATCCACCGTGACCCGGAACTCGATCACCCGCGAATTGTTGAGCGTCTGCGGCAGGATGTATGCACCCGCCGTGTCGCCGTCGATGCGGACCGGATTGCGAGTCGTCAGGCTCCGCGACAGGACGAAGTTGGTCCCGACGGTGAGCTGCGGCCCGAGCCAGCTGGCGAGCCGTGGCGCGATGGAAATCGAGTTGTTGAGGTTGCGGTCGCGCTCGACGCCCACGTCGGTGCCAAATAACAAGCGATGCGCCGCGTCCACGACGCGGCCAAGCGTGGTGGAATCGGCATATTCGCGCAGGTCCCGCGTGCTCGTCCAGCCGCCGGTCACGTGAAGCATCGTGAAGGGGTCCCAGTTCACCCGGGCATCGTTGCGCCACAGAAACTGCTCGGATGTCACCGGCTTCAGGATGGTGTCGGCGAGGACTTGAATGGGAACCTGGAACGACTGCAGGTCACCCATGGTATGCGACAGCGTCGACGTGAACTGTGCCAATGTCGGCAGCGGCGCGAACGAGGCGTTGGCGAGTCCCTGCCCGGCGGTGCTTTCGCGCAACCACCGTGGCAGGCCCCGTGTCAATCCGCGCAGGTGCATGGCATACGCGCGGCGCTGGTTGCTGAGGATGTAGGCCAGCGAGGCTGTCCAGTTCGACGCCGTTGCCTGGCTCAGCGACGTGACGTTGGTCGCCGCCGATCCCGAGGCCGCGAACGACAGCGGATTAAGCACGAGACGGGTGAGCCGGGCGGCGCCGCGGCGCAAGGGATCGCTCACGGCGATCTGCCACGTCGTCGCGTCGTTGCGCGGACGCCGCAGGCCCACGAGCGCGCCAGCCTCCACGTCGGTGCCGCTGATCAACTGCGGATTGACCCAGCCCCAGCTGCTGATCACGCTCATCGGGACAAGCAGGCCGAGGCGCGTCGGCAGGAACTTCTCCAGATGCACCGTGCTGCTCGTGATGAGTGTGGCGGCGTCCTGAAAGCTCGGCGCCTGACCCATGAGGTGGAACTGGCCGTTCTGGAATACGCTCGCGACGTTGAACGTGGCGACGTCAGACGCAATCAGCCGCGCATTGAACGCGCCGGCATACCCGGCCGTCGAAACCGGCTGCGATACCCGGATGTCGTCGACCCACAACTCGGTCTGCGTGATTGGCGCCCCCGACGTCGCGTTGTAGTACATGCCGGCGGCGAGTTCCTGTACCGCGGCAAGGTTGGGCGGGTTGATCTGCGGGTCGCGCACCTGCACCAGGTACGCGCCGTCGGCCGTGCAGGCAACGTAGGCCGTCGAATCGCCGCCGCACTGCAGCGACCCGCTCGGCGCCACCCCGTGCAGTCGGTCGTTCTCGATTTTCTGTCGCAAGTCTTGCCAGGTCGCGAGATCGATCACCATCTCGGGATCCCAGGTTCCGGTCTGGGCCGGCGCGCGATAGAGATAGAAGTTGTAGGCGTCGCTGGCGACCTTCACGTAGGCCTGCAGCGGCCCGTTGTTCCACGCCGGCCCGTGACCCCGCATCCACACGCGTAACTGGCGATAGGACAGCAGGTTCTGCGATCCGGCGACCAGCCGGGTATAGCCCTCGGCGCGCTCGCCGGCGTGCAGGTCGAACGCCTGGATCCGGAGCGACTTCTCGTTGATCTGCAGCGATGCCTGGCTCTGGGACACCGTGACCGTGGCGCTCGCGTTGCCGATGCCGGGGGGCGAGGTATAGCCGAGTCCTTGTCCGGTGGTGGACGAATCCTGGGTCGACACCGTGCCGACGATGACGGATCCGTGAAACTGTGCGGTCGGTCCGGACAGCGACTTGATGGGCCGGTCGGCGCGGGCGATCCACGCGGCGCCGGTGAGTTTCATCAGCGCCATGGCCCATTGCACCGCTTTGTCCGGACCACCATCGTCGGGTGGCGTGGCGAAGGTGAGCCGTACTTGTTTGACGAGGTGGATGTCCGGATTGCCGATGGTGTCGGTCGCGGCGTGCAGCGGCACGCGATAGATGGTCCAGCTTGCGGTGCGACCGAACCGGTCGACGATAGGCACGTGAGTCTTGGCGTCGGTGATGACGCTCCGGCGGACGAAGAAGCTCGCCGAGTCCCGCAGGTCGACCACGTAGCGAAACACGTCGTCTGCCGCGCCCTGCGCGTCGAGGATGTTGTCGCCGTCCAGGTCCTCGGTGTCGGGGATGCCGTTGTGGTTGGTGCAGCGCGAGCCCAGGTCACCCCAGGGGAAGAACTGGATGGTGGCGGCGAGTGAGCCGGTGCACAACGCCGGTTTGCGCAGCACGGTGCCGCCGGGACCGATCAGCGAATCGGGGCGGTCGGCCAGGATGCCGATGTCGTCGGTCGTCGCATCCCAAGTCCCGAAAAAGGTCTTCTCGGTGTCGAGACGATGTACGCCGACGTACTGACGACCGGTGTAGATGGTGTCGCCGATCGCCAGCCCGGCCGGGATGCGATCGCCGGTACCAAGCACGCGGAAGCTGTCCGGTGCGATCGACAGCGCATCCTCGCTCACCTTCCCCACGTCGATGACGATGCGCATTTGCGACGTCTCCACCGGCTTGTCACTCGTCTCGTACAGTGCAAACTCGAAATAGTCGTTGCGGCTCAGGTCGGCACCGGTCGCCGACAGCGCCGTGGTCATGCTGCGCCAGCGTGGATGGTGGGGCAGCGAGTCCTGATGCCAGTGCGCGCGGTTGTTGAAGTCCACGATGCCGCCGGCCGTGTCGGCGTGCAGCGTGAGCCAGAGCACCGGCTCGATGGTCGCCGTGGTGGACGAGGTCGATGCGATGGTCGGATCGATGTCGTGCGGCGCCAGCAGCGTGATGGAATCGTGCGCGTTCGGAACCAGGTTCTGCCAGGTCAGCTGGACGGCGTCGGCGCTGTCGAATCGCTGCCCCACGACGCTTTCGAGGTCCGCCGTCGCCTGCGGCACCGAGCCCGGTCTCCAGGCGCTCTCGCCGCCGAGAAGCTGCACGCTGTGATCGTCCTCGAACTCCTCCAGATACGCATCACCCGACCGGTTGGGATCGGGATGCGACACGGCGAACTCGCCGGTGAGCGCCAGCGACGACGGCGCCGTGGACCGCCTGGTCACCAGTCCGTTGAGGAAGCGCGTGACGCCGGGCGTGTCGAACAGGAAATCGCCGGTCACGCCGGCGAGCAGCGACGCCCGCGGCTCGTAGCCGATCGGCGGGCGGGTGTACCCGGTGGCCTCGGCCTGATAGAGGCCCGAAAAACTGATGGACTTGTTCCGCCCGAGTGTCCAGGTCGCCGTGAGCCCCGCGATCGAGGTCGGTGCCTGGGCGAAGAGGCCGCGCTCCTCGAAGGAAGCGGTCACGGTCGCGGTCCCGGTGCCGAACAGTCCCACCGGGTCGAGAAACGTCACCTGACCGGTGAGGTAATCGATCGTGTAGTCCACGCTGCGTGACAATCGCCGGCCGTTCACGTCGATGCGCTCGCTGCCGTCGGTGATCTGCACCGCATCGAGCTGGATGCCGCTGCGATCGCTGCCGCTCTGCGCGTCGAACTGCAGGTGGAGCTGGAACTTCGACGGCGGCCCCTGCGTGAACAGCAGGTACTCCGGCGTCACATACAGCGAATCGTTGCGCTCGCCGGCCGTCAGCTGGGGATTGCTGAACGGCTGGGTGCTCGGAAATATCAACAGCGCGTCCTTGATCACCTGGCTGGCGCCGGGATCGCGGACCCGGGGGAAGACGCGATTATCGACGTCCAGGGTGGCCTGGTCCGCCGGAATGGCGAGGCCGAGCAGCGACAGGAAGGTCCCCGGTGCGTTGGCGGGGCGTTCGGAGTTCGACACCAGGATCGCCGCCCGCAGCGAAGGCCGCACTAGAGAGCTGCCGGCGACGCGGTACACCTGTCGCATCTCGTACGGAAACACCGGCGATGCCGGACCACGGGTGGGCAGGAAGATCAGCTGCAGCGAATCCTCCGCGGCAGGATTGTCGGTTGCTGGAAAGCTGCCGACGAGGGTGCTGGCCTTGGTGCGATAGCTCACGGCGAGGTAGTCGCTCGGATCGATCCGCCCGTTCGCGAGCACGAACCACAGTCCCGACGGATCGAGCCAGTAGTCGACGTTGGCCTTGAGCAGGCGCCAGCGCACCGCACCGGTGCGCTCGATGCCGTTGAATCCGAGGGCCGTGATGCCGTCGTAGTTGGCATTGGCGCCGGAGCTCTGGTTGGCCGACACGTAGCGATAGATGCGGACTTCCGCCGGCTGCTGATCGGCGGGCACGCTGATGCTGCTGGCGTTGAGCACGTCCAGGGCGGGATACCCGGACAGCGCCCGGGGATCGACGACCCAGAACACCCGGTCGCTCTCGTAATCGAGATCACGCGTCAGCTTGTCCTGCGGCTGCACGGTGCCGTTCCCGATGGTGAACGTCTTGGTCGCGACCACGCTCCCTTTTTGCGTGGCCGCGATGGCCTGCACCCGCAACGGCCCGAACACCGCCGTAGCGCCGATGCCGAAGTTGTTCGATGGAATCGTCGCCGTCAGGAACCGCGAAGGCGGCGGACGAAACAGCTGGGTGCCGATCTCGACCGACTGGAGCTTTTCGTCGACCAGACCCTGGTAGTATCCGCTGATGATGTTGCCGGCAGCGTAATCACGTTTCGAGTCGAAATCGATATTGATGTGAAAACGCTGGGCAAATACGCCGGTGGAGTGCAGCTGGACGAGGTTGTCGATCCGCGGCGCCGTGAACCCACCGGTGCATCCGGACCCCGGGGTCTGCACCAGCGCGGGCGTGCAGGCCAGGTTGCGTTGCCGGCTGGTGCTGACGTTGAACTCCAGCGTGCCATCGAACGCAACGTCCGCCGTGTTGGTGGACAGGCCGAAGAGGCCCCGCCGCGCATCGGATTGCATGGTATCGGGCGCGAATGAGGACAGCCGCCGGAAGACCCGTTGGCGGCGCGCCTCGGCGTCCAGGTCGACGGCGCGCGCCGCCACTGCCGAGTCGAAGCTGGCGGCGACCCGGGCGGAATCGGCGCCACCAAACCGCCACGCACCGGGTCCCCGCAGGACTGCCGGCGGGGTGATCCTGGGCAGGCCGCGCAGGAACTGCCGGTATTGTTCGCGGCTGATGTATCCGGCGCTGTCGAGCGGAAGGACGTGCGTGGTGTCCTGCGCCCGGGCGGCGGCGGGAAGACCGAGCGCCAGGGCGAGCAGCAGCGCGGGACGCGCCGCAGGTCGAGGGATTGGCCGATTAGCTTGCAAGGTAGACTCGAAAGTTACCGTAACCTGAGCCAGAATGCGCCTGATTTCCCGCCACATCCTGCGAGCCCTTTCCGCCCCCTTCTTCTGGGGCGTCGCCGCGTTGACGGGACTGCTGCTCCTGAACTCGCTGCCGCCCCTGATCGACCGTTTCGGTGGCAAGGGCCTCCCGGCCAAGATCATGGTCGAGGGAGTGTTCCTGCTGCTCCCTGCCCTGCTGGCCCTCACGCTGCCCATGGCCGTGCTGGTGAGCACGCTGTACGGTTACAGCCAGCTCGCCGCTGCACTCGAAATGGTGGCGATGTACGCCAACGGCATCTCCGTGTGGCGCATGGCGCGGCCGGCGCTGGTCGGCGCCGCCGCGATTGCGGTGATCAACTTCTTCGTGTTTGACCAGCTGGTTCCCAGGAGCAACGTCCGCTTCAGCGACCTGCAAACCGCCGTCATGAACAAGACGCCGACGCTCGCGCTCCAGCAACAAGTCCTCAATGTATTGCCGCCGTCCGGTTACGTGCTTCGCGCCGCGAGCATCGACCAGGTGACGGGTGCAATGCGCAGCATTACCATTTTCGACCTGGGCACGAACGACACCCGCCGATTGATCGTGGCCGACAGCGGATCGATGGCGGAGTCCGCGAACGGCAGGGACCTGATCCTGTTGCTGCACAGCGGCGAGATCTATGAGTTCAAGCGCAACGAACCCGGCCAGCTGCAACAGACCAATTTCGTGCACAACCGCGTTGTGGTAGCGAACGTGCAGAACGAGCTGCACCTCAGCAACTCGCGCACCGACCGGGGCGAGCGCGAGAAGAGCAGCTGCGAGCTGCTCGACGGCATCGCAGATCAGAAGTGGAGCGTCGCCACCCTGACGCGTGAGAGCGAGAGCTACACCCGCCGTGACTTGCGCGCGATGACCGGGCTGCCGCCGGTGCTCACTCCACCGGTGCAGAACAAGCCGGCATTCCCGCCCCACTGCGGTGCCTACCGGCGCTTCGAAGGCTGGTTCCAGCGGCTGATGCTGCCAAAGCAACTCGGCGCCCAAGTGCCCGCGACGAGCCCGCGAGCCCAGGCTGGCGCGCAACGTGGCACCCCGCCGCCCGCGCCGGGACGAGCCGTCGTCCAGGCTCCGGTGTCACCGGGCCCGCAGAACCCGACGGTCGTTCAGCCCGGAGCCCGGCAATTCCTGGTTGCGCCGGCGACCGCGCAGGGGAATGATCTCATGACCGGGTTCCCGGTGGTGAATTACACCGACCTGCGACTGAACGACGCGAAGGAGACGATGCGCAAGTATCAGGTCGAGTACCATCAGAAGTTCGCCATACCGCTGTCGTCGTTCTGCTTCGTGCTGATCGGGATGGCGCTGGCCCTCAAGTATCCCGCAAGCGGCATCGGCCTCGTCATTGGCGGCTCGCTGGTGATCTTCCTCGGGTTCTATATCATGCTGCAGGGCGGCAAGGGCGTTGCCGCCGCCGGTCACCTCGACCCGGCCGTGGCGCTGTATGCTCCGCTCGCCCTGTTCACCGTCGCGGGACTGCTGGCGGTCAACGCGGCCAATCGCGAGATGGGAACGGCGCGTTCCGCCGGGCTGTTCGCCGCAATCGCGGACTTCTTCCGGCGCACCAGGGACTGATCGATGCGACTGCGCTGGTTCGGTGTCCTCGATCGCTACCTGCTGAAGCAGTGGCTCGCGACGTTCCTGCTTTCCGCCATCGGCGTCCCGGCCGTCGCCGTGATCATCGACCTTTCGGAGCGATTTGCGCGCCTCTCCGACCGCAATATCCCGGTCGGCCAGATCCTGCTCGGCCAGGCGTTTCTCTTCCCATCCAAGATGGCAATCCTGATTCCGGCAGCGGTCCTCTTCGCGACCGTGTTCACGCTGAACGGCATGGGACGCCACAGCGAACTGACCGCGGTCCAGGGCGGCGGGATTTCGTTCTACCGGCTCATCATGCCGATGCTGATCCTGGCGACGCTGGCGGTGCCAGCCGATTTCGAGCTGCAGGAGCTCGCCGGCTACAGCACCACGCGGCAAAAGGAGCTGCACCAGGAGAAGAGCTCGGGGCTTGATTCATACCGTGAACGCTTCGCCTACGCGTCACCCCGGAGCACCTGGACCTGGGCGATCGAATACATCGTGCGGAAGTCCGGTCAGGCGACCGGCATTATCGGTGACGGCGTCCGAAGCAGCACCGGACTCCGCTGGGCCATTGCTGCTGACAGCGCGATATGGAATCCCGCGCAGCACGACTGGTCGTTGCGCCGCGGAACCACGTACCTCTTCTCGGATAGCACCGTGCTGGCGACGTTCCGCTTCCACGCCATGCGCCAGAAGCAGTTCACCGAATCGCCCGCGGAACTGATGACCGAGGACAAGAAAGCCGAGGAGATGACCACGGCGGAGCTCAAGGGATACCTCAGTCGGCTGGCCGCATCCGGCGCGCACGCCGGCGGCCTCGCCGTGGAGTTGCCGCTCAAGTATGCCGTGCCGGTGGCGTGTCTGGTCATCGCCCTGTTCGGGGCACCACTGGCGATCACCAACGCCCGGGCCGGTGCGGCGATCGGCCTGGCCATCGCGCTGGGTACCACGCTCGCCTACCTCACCGGCACCCAGATCATGAAAGCGATCGGCGGCAAGGAGATTCTCGCGCCCATCGTCGCGGCATGGTCGATGAACGTGGTGTTCCTGTTAATTGCAATCGTCCTGCTGGCGCGGGTGCGATCGTAACCTCCTGCGATTCCCAGAGCGCTCGCCCTTCCTTGAGCCCGCAACATGCTAGCGCGGCCGACTGGATTTCCGTGCGGACAGCGTTCGCGATGGCCAATCCCACCGCAACCGGCGGAATGGCCGCCGGCGTGATGAGTGTCACCCGCACGCCGTCCGGCGTCAGATCGATGCGGTGAAACCCGGCGCCGGGCCAGTCGACGGCAATCGACGCAATGCGCTCGCGGAGCCAGGTGCCGAACATGGAGGCGCTGCCATCCTCCAGCAGCGGATGCGGCATCGCGGTGGCGAGTCCGAGGTGTACCAGGACGCGGGACATGCCCAAGACAAGCGCCGCGCCGTCAACGGAGGATCAAACGATGTCGTGGCTCCTGCCGTCCTTCAGCCTTCGCGTCGCCGTCAAAAGGAATACCGCCCGCTCAGCAGCAACTTGTACCGCGTGCTCGATGCGACCACCGCGTTCAGTCCGCTCGTGTTCATCAACGTGTACTGGCCGCGGTGATTGTTCACGTCGTAGCCGGTCTGGTTCAGGATCGCCTGATCTTCGAACGCGGTGGTGGACCGCAACACGCCCCAGCTCGAGCTGATCAGGTTCGGCAGGTTGAACACGTCGAGCGTGAGTTCCAGCGACTGCCCGTGCACCGTCGGGACGACCTTGGTGATCCGGGCATTGAGGAAGCTCTCCCAGGGGCCCCGGCAGGAGTTGCGTTGCATGACGGTACCGCGGGCGCTGTTGAGGCAGGCGTCGCTGTTGATGTACTTGTTCAGCGTGGCCCAGTCGCTCGGCGTCTTGAGGGTAATATCGGTCGAGTCCTTCGGCACGTAGATCGGATCGTTCGAACCCAGGCCATCGCCATTGGCGTCGTTGTTGACGACATAGGTGAAGGGCGTTGCCGAGAAGCCGGTGTAGATCACGGACGCCTGGAAGCCGAGGGGAATGTCGACGACCCCGGTCAGGGCGATCTTGCTGGGCACGTCGAAGCACGATGTCGCGAGGGGGCGATTATCAAGCGGTCCCTGCAGCACCGCGAACCGGAGGTTCGAGTTCGAGATGCTCGAGGTCAGGCACTCCCGGTCCTTCGTCTTCGAGTATGTGTACCCGGCATTGAACGAGAGGTGATTGCTGAATCGCTTGTCGACCTGCAACGTCGCAGAGTACGAGTTGTCGCCGCTCGAATTGGACTGGCGGATCACGTCGGCGAACGCAGTGCTGATCCGCTTGGGCCCGATGACTGACGCAATTCCCGAGGCGTTCGGGGTACCGGGCACGCCATATTGCAGGCGGCCGCCCTCCCCCGTCTCGGTACTCTGCACACCCTGGATGTTGACGTCGTTGAGGTAGAACTGGTTCATGGTGCGGGTGTAGAGCAAGTCGACGGTCGCCACCATCCCCCATGGGAGCTGGTGGTCCAGACCCAGCGCCGCGCGCATCGTCTGCGGGAACTTGAAGCCATGATCGAAATAGACGATGGACGGAATCGGCGGATTCGCGCCGGCGCCACCGGCGCATTGCGTCGGCTGGTTCGCCAGCACGGCGGTAAAGGTGGGAATCGCGCTGCCGTTGCATGACAGGAGCGCCTGGGTCAGGCCGGAATTGGCGTACGCGTTCGACACCCACACGTACGGCGGACGGCCGGTGAATACTCCGATACCGCCGCGGATGAGGGTGGTCTGGTCGCCCTTCACGTCGTAGTTGAAGCCGAGTCGCGGTGACCAGAGCGCTGACGTGCTGAAGTCCGCCGTGTTGGCGATGTCGGTCGAACCGGTCACGCCCTGGTTGACATGCGTGAATTGCACGGCGGCGAGCGTGGCATTGGCATCCGGCTTGGTCGGCAGCATCGGGGCATCGACCCGCACGCCGTAGGTTAGTGCGAACTTCGGCGTCGCGCTCCAGATGTCCTGCGCGTAGAGACCGAGCTGGTTGACGTTGAACTGCGCCAGCGGGCCGTTGGTCCGCAGCGGCAGGGCAATCTCGTAATGATTCGGGGTGCCGGCGTCGAGCGCGGCGGCGCTGGCGAAGCCCCACACGCCGTATGAGCCGGGGAAGAACTGGTCGTAGAACTTGAAGAACTCGTTGTGCGTGCCGACGGTCACCAGGTGATGGCCGAAAGCCATGGTGAGGTTGTCCGATAGCTCGTAGTTGTCCTGCTTCAGCACGTTCCCCTGGGAGAACCGCTCGGCCCCGATCGCGATCGCGCTACCGGTACCCACGAACAGGAGCGGCGTGTTCATGGAAGGATTGCGGAGGTCACGAATCTGCTGGTAGCCGACCAACAACTCGTTAGTGTACCGATCGCCCAGGGCGACGTTGTAGCGCAGCCGTGCCGTCCGGGTCGTGTTGTTGATCCGGTAGCCGCCGTTCCCGAGTTCATAGCCACTGCGAAATCCGGAAAACGACGAGCTGCGAATCAGGGTGCCATCGCTCGCAGTCACATCATTGAACGACAACTCCACCTGGCTCTTCGACGTCACCTGGCCGTTCAACTTGACGAAGATGTCGTGATCCGGCGTATTGTCGGTCACCTGACCTGATGAGCCCGGGTCAACCAGATTCGCCGTCGCCCACGTGGCCACGCTGTCGGCCTGCGCCTGCGTCACACCAAAGGCAGCCTTGTCGACCGAGTCGATGCCCTGCAGGTAGCCGACAAACGGCGACGCGCGGCTCTTGAGATCGGCCGTCGCGAAGAACTGCAGCTTGTTGCGGATGATCGGGCCGCTCAACGAGCCGCCGTACTGGTATTCGTGGAAAGTGTTCAGCACGTCGCTGCCCAGCGGCCCGCGGTCCACCGTCTTGCGGTCGAATCCCTGGTTCTGGCCGAACCCGAACACCGAGCCGTGGAACTCGTTGGTTCCCGACTTGGTGATGGCGTTAACCAGGCCACCCGTGAACCCACCCTGCCGCACGTCGAACGGGGCAATCAGGATCTGGAACTCCTTGACCGCCTCGAGCGAAATCGGCCGCTCATTCACCTGGCCGCCCGGCGTCCCGGTCGAGCCAAGCCCGAACAGATCGTTGTTGACGCCACCGTCGATCTGGATGTTGTTGTAGCGGTTGTTCTGGCCAGCCACCGATGCCCCGTTGGCTTGCGGCGCCGTACTGATGAAGTCCGTGAAGTTGCGGGACAGCGTGGGCAGCCGCCGAAGGAACGAATCGGTGACGTACATTGCCGCACCGGTACGCGCTCTCGAAAGCAGCGGCGTGCTCGCCTCAGCCGTCACCGTCAGTTCAGCGAGCGTGACTGTCGTCTGCTCCAGTTCGAGATCGACGGCCAGCACCTGCCCGAGCGAAACGTGGATCCCGTCCTTCGAGGCCGGGCGATAGCCGATGGCGCGCACGCTCAGCGTGAACGGACCGCCGGGGGTCACGTTCTCGATGTTGTACAACCCGTCCTCGCGGGAAGAAACCGTGTTACGCAGGCCGGTCTGGCTGTTGACGAGGGTGAGCACGGCCCCCGCAACAGGGTGGCCCGTCGCGTCAGTTACACGGCCCCGGACAGCACCGGTAGTGACCCCCTGAGCCACCGCGGCTCCCGGCAGAGCCAGCAGCACCAGAACTGCGCTCGCCCCGGCCAGCATCAGACGCACGGATCGCTGCATCGCTGCTCCCATATTTTCAAGAAGGTGAATGAACGGCGGGCGGATTCGCCGCTGCGGCATAATGTCGTCGCCGAGGGCAGGACTCGCAAGTTGGTCAGGAGGATATGACGGAATCGTGGCCGAAGGGTGACAAAGACCGAAAGCGTGAGAGGTGACAGGTGAAAGGGGGCCCCTGTTACCTCTCACCTCTTACGTCTCACGCCGTTCCCGACCCTCCCACCACCGCCACAACCCATACACCGGTATCCCCGCCAGGATGATCCCGAAGGTGACTCCATTATCCCGCGGCTTGGTGATGATCGCATTGGCCATCATCCCCACCGACGCCAGCAGGAAGAGCGCCGGGGTGACCGGATAGCCGAAGGTCCGGTAGGGCCTGGGCAGGTCGGGCCGGCGGCGCCGCAGGATGAAGACCCCGACGACCGCCAGGGCATAGAACGGCCAGGTGCCCAGCACGAAGCGGTCGGCCAGCTGGGCGAACGAGTTCTGCAGCACGTAGGTGACCGCCAGCGCCGCCGCCAGCCAGATCGCTACTGATGGGGTCCGAAAAATGGGCGAGACACGGGCGATGACCGGAAACAGGAGCCCCCGGTCGCTCATGGCGAAGAACACCCGTGGGCCGGTCATCATCGAGCCGTTGACCGACCCGAAGCATGACACCATGACGATTCCCGCGATGATGGCCGCTCCCGCACTCCCGAACATCGGTATCTGCTCGGCGGCTGTCGCCGCGACCCGCTCGGCGGCCGCGATGGCCGGCACGGGCAAGAGGTACAGATAGGCAACGTTCACCAGCAGATAGATCAGGACGATCGCGCCGGTCCCCATGATCAGAGCGCGCGGCATGTTCCGGCCCGGGTCCTTCACCTCGCCCCCGATAAACGAGAGGTTCGACCAGCCGTCGTAGGTGTACATCACCGGGACCAGCGCCGTGAGAATGGCCGAGGCGGTCACTATGGTGGCTGACGGCGGCCCGGCGACCGCATGATGCCCGGCGGTAAACGCAAACAGGGCCAGCCCGACCAGCGCGCCGTACTTGAGAATGGTGGTGATATTCATCAGCACCGAGGCGTACGAGATTCCGATGTAGTTGAGCAGGGCGATAAGCAGGATGGTTACCGCGGCGACGTAGCGCTCCTGCTGGCCGGTGAGGGCAACGAACTGACCGAGGTACTTCCCGAAGATCGCGGCGATTCCGCCGATCGCCGATGCCCGGATGACCGTGAGTTCCGCCCAGCCATAAAGGAAGGCCCAGAACCGGCCTTCGGACTCCAGGATATAGGCGAAGATCCCGCCCGAGCGCGGGAACGCCGCGGCCATTTCCGCGATCGACAGGGCTCCGGTCAGTGTTACCAGCCCACCCAGAACCCACACCAGGAGCATCGGGCCGGCGGCACCGAGGTCGCGCGCCACCTCGCTTGGTACCCGGAAGATCCCGCTGCCGATGGTGGTGCCGACGAGGACCGCCGCAGCGCTCCACAGGCCGAGGTTGCGCGGGAGGCGGTCTTCGGCGGTCGCAGCTTCGGGCATCAGCGAGCTCCAGGTAGACAACGATGTTGGCGGGAGACCGAAGGCGTGAGACGTAAGACGTGAGACGGGGTAAAGGACGGGGAGGCTGGCGTGCCCTACGTCTCACATTTCACGTCTTACGCCTTTGCAGTTCCCGTCTCACGCCTTCAGTCTCTCCCCTGTCCACCACCAGCCCAAAACGGTATTTTGCGGCTTCCGAAACCTGCCACCGATATGCCGCCCCGCCTAGGGCCCCGGCTGGAAGGCTTGTCATGGAGATGTCCGAAGCAGCCCGGACGACGACGGTCGCGGTCGAATCGCCTACACTGGTGGCAGACCTGATCACGCTGACCAAGCCGCGCATCATCTCGCTGCTCCTGGTCACGACGATCGCTCCGATGTTCATCACCCCCGCCGGATTGCCGTCCTGGAGCCTGGTCGGCTGGGTCGCCTTGAGCGGCTACCTGATGGCGGGTGGGGCGAACGCGATCAACATGTGGTTCGACCGGGACATTGACGACCGGATGGTCCGGACCCGGCTGCGGCCGATTCCCGCGGGGCGGATCCCCGCCGGCGCCGCGCTGGTGTTCGGACTGACTCTGGGCGCGGTCGCCTTCTCGCTGTTCTGGCGCTTCGTCAATCCGCTCAGCGCCTGGCTCGCGCTCAGCGGACTCGCGTTCTACGTGCTGGTGTACACCGTGTGGCTCAAGCGCCTCTCGCCGCAGAACATCGTCATTGGCGGCGCCGCCGGGGCATTTCCGCCCCTGGTGGGTTGGGCCGCCATGACCGGGTCGATCTCGCTCGGTGCGCTCTATCTGTTCGCCATCATCTTCTACTGGACCCCGCCGCACTTCTGGGCGCTGGCGCTCAACAAGCAGCGTGATTACCGCGCCGCCGGCATCCCGATGATGCCCAATGTGCATGGCGTACATGAGACCAAGCGACAGATGCTGCTCTACACGCTGATGCTGATTCCGCTGACGATCATGCCCTGGGTGATCGGCATCGCCGGCCTGGTCTACGGCGTCGCTGCCGTCGCTCTTGGCCTCCGCTTCCTGCAACTCAGCTGGCGCATCATGCGCGAAGACGGCGTGACGCCCACGACGTGGAAGCTGTACAAGTACTCGCTGTCCTATCTCGCGCTGCTGTTCGTCGCGATGGTGGCGGATCGCTGGGTACCGTTCGGGCACCGTGCACCGACCCCGCAGATGCTGATCCTGGACCAGCCGGCCGCGCCGGGCGCCACGCCGCCGATGACGATGGACATGTCCGATTCGAGCCATTCGCATTGATCCGGACATGTCATCCTGAGCGAAGCACTCGCGCAGCGAGTGCGCAGTCGAAGGACCTCGGTCCCGAGCGACGGGGTCGGTCAACAGGCGTGGCGCCGAGGTCCTTCGACTTCGTGAGCGCTGCGCGCTCACTTCGCTCAGGATGACAAGACCCGCCGCCATGCAGCCGCTCTTCCGCCTCTGGCCGCGGATACGCCCGTTTCGCAAGGGCCTGTACATCGCCGGCATCACGATGCTCCTTGCCTCGGCAATCACCCTCGCTTTCCCGCTCGCCGTGAAGTACCTGCTCGATGCCGCCTTCGTCCACCACGACAGTTCCCTGCTCAACCGCATCGCCCTCGGCCTGCTGACGTTGTTCGCGATCCAGGCAGTGCTCAACTACGTCCAGACTTACTGGCTCTCGGCCACCGGTGAACGGGCGGTCGCCGGCCTCCGGCGGGAATTGTTCGGCAAGCTGCTGGAAATGCCGCCCGGATTCTTTGCCGATCGGCGCACCGGCGAGTTGACCTCGCGGCTCGGCACCGACATCGGCCTGCTGCAAGGCGTGACCAGCCACCAGATCGCCGAGTTTGCGCGTCAGGCGCTGGCCCTGGTCGGCGGCGTGATCATGCTCTTCCTGCTGCAGTGGAAGCTGATGCTCACCACCATCGGCGTCGTACCGATCGTGGTGGCTTCGGGATTCTTCTTTGGCCGAAGGCTGAAGCGGATCACCACCGGCGTGCAGGACCAGGTCGCCGGCGCGACGGCCGTGGCGGAGGAAGCGTTCAGCCAGATCCGCGTGGTACAAGGGTTTGCCCAGGAACCATACGAGCGGGAACGCTATGGTACCCGCATTACCGCGGTGATCGACGCGGCGCTGCTACGGGCCCGGTCGCGCGCGCTGTTCTTCGGCATGCTGACGTTCACGGCATTCGGCGGTGTGACGGCGGTGCTCTGGCAAGGGGGCCGCATGGTGCTGGACGGGCACCTCACGCCAGGCGCTCTGGTGTCGTTTCTCTTGTACACGGTGACGATCGCGGCCGCAATTGGCGCGCTCACGTCGTCGTATGGCGGAATACAGGAATCGATCGGCGCGGCGGAACGGGTCTTCCAGCTGCTGGAGACGACTCCGTCCATCGCCGACCCGGTGCACCCGGTTCCCCTGCCCGTCCCGGTCCGTGGCGACGTGGAGTTCCGCGATGTCCGTTTCCGCTATCACACCGGCGACGAGCACGGGCCGACACTCGAGCACCTGTCGCTCCACATCCGGCCGGGCGAGATCGTGGCACTGGTGGGCCCGTCGGGCGCGGGCAAGACCACCATCGCGTCGCTGCTGCCGCGCTTCTGGGACGTGGAAGACGGCGCTGTATTACTGGATGGTATCGATGTGCGCGAACTGGCCCTGGGCGACCTCCGCCGGGCGATCGGCACCGTCCCGCAGGAACCGACGCTGTTCAGCGGATCGGTCCGCGACAACATCGCCTACGCCCGGCCCGATGCCAGCGACGCGGAGGTCGAAGCGGCGGCACACGTCGCCAACGCGCACGAGTTCGTGGTACGGCTGCCGGCGGGCTACGAGACCCTCGTCGGCGAACGCGGCGTGAAGTTGTCCGGCGGCCAGCGCCAGCGGATCGCCATCGCCCGGGCGGTGCTCAAGGACCCGGCGGTACTGGTCCTTGACGAGGCAACCAGCTCACTCGACAACGAGAGCGAACGGCTGGTCGAAGCGGCACTGGAGCGGTTGCTGTACGGCAGGACGACGCTGATCATCGCGCATCGCCTGAGCACGGTGCAGCGCGCCGACCGGCTGGTGGTGCTCGATCGCGGCCAGATCGTCGAAGAAGGAACGCACGCGGAACTGCTGCGCCACGGCGGCTTGTATGCGAAGCTCTTTCAGATGCAGTGGACGGCAGGAGATAATGTCAGTGCGGCGCTGGCGGCGATGACGGCGACGCCGGGAGGGCTGTAGCGGAAAGGCGTGAGACGTGAGACGGGAACAGCAAGGGCGTGAGACGTAGCACGTGAGACGGGCGCGTTCGCGGGGACCCGGCAGGCATAATTGAGACCGCGAGTGCCCCCGCCGCCGACCAGATTTCGCCGATGCGAGATCATACCTCCCTGCGTTGCTGGCAGGTTGCACGCACCGTGACAGCGGGAGTGTTCGAGCTTTCAGTTCACCACTGGACTCCGCCCGCTGGTGCGGCTTTCTCCCAACTCCAACGGTCTGCTTTGTCGGTACAGCTGAATCTTGCCGAGGGCTATACCTGGAGGCCCGGGTTACGGTGGCAGCACCACCTCCGCATCGCATACGGCTCGGCCGTGGAGACAACGGACGTTCTGGAGCTTCTGCGTGACGTAAAGGCAGCGCCGATTGAGCGACTTGCTGCCCTGATTCTCGAATCCCGTCGCGCCCAGGCTCTGGTGCTCGCCTTGCTCAAATCCGCGCGGACGCAAGAGAACGGTCGCTGAACAGGCTGTTCCGTCTCACGTCTCACGTCTTACGTCTTACGTCTTACGTCTTACGTCTCACGTCTCTCGTCCATCCCAATGCGAACCGCCCCCGTCCGGAGTTCCCGGACGGGGGCGGTTCGCCGAACGACATACTCAGCGACGCGCTAGTGCGTGGTCACCAGGAGCTGGTAGAACGTCGGTGGGACGGTATTGGCGCTCGCAGAATACCCTGAGCCCGTACCGAAGAACACGACGGCGAAGTAATAGGTGCCCGCGGAAAGTGTCACGGTCGCGGTCTCCGGTTGTCCGGAAGTTCCCTGACCACCACCGTCAGCGGCGTGGCCCGTAAATGCACCGCCCGAGTCGAGAATGTACAACCCCATGTCAGCACCGCCCTGCCAGATCAGGCTCAGATCAAACGTCGTCGACCCGGCCAGGACGACCGTGTAGAGGCGGCAGCCATCGCCGGTGGTTCCTCCGCACTGAGAGGGGTTATTGAACGGGCCAGAATCGCTCAGGACCGAGGCTTGGCCGGAAGGCGCTAGTGTGAAGATCGACGCGGTAGCGAGCGCGACCGCATTGGGGTCCGACGTCAATGGGCCAACAGTGATCGTCTTGTTGCCGTTGATATTTAGCGGGAACGCGGTCAGTACTTGCAACGCGATGTTGGTGTAGCTCACTAACCCACTGGTCCCGCCACCGGTCGGAACCACGTTCGGGACGATCACCGCCGAGGTACTATCCGCCGACATCGACAGGATGAAAGCGACATTCGAGCCGATGCTGATCGTGGAATTGGAGAGGAAGCGGAGTCCGCTGCCGAGCGTTACTGTGACAGGTGCCCCAAAGGCGGGCGTCGCCGTGGATAGCGTCGTCGGAGCGACGAGGATAGGCGGCACCGACAGTGAATTCGACGTAGTCAGGTCTTGAACGCCAAGCACCGGCGCGTTCGTGATGCCGACGCTCGTCACCACGGCTGCACCGGAATCGCCCGGACCGACCAGGAAGCTGATGCTCGACGAATCCGCGGCGCGCGCCGTAATGATCGGCGGCGGCCCGACCGGGAACGTGACGCCCGACGTCTGCGAGAATACCTGGTTGTTCGGCGCGGTAATCGTTACCGTGGCACCCGCCACAGGCGCGGTGGCTGACAAGGTTCCGGCAAACAGTGCCGGCGTGGTGAGTGAGGTGCTGGTTACCAGTGTCGTTGTCTGCACGGCCGGGTTTGCGATCAACCCCACCTTGGTAACCGTCGCCGGGCCGGTGACACTACCGTTGACGATCAGCGTGATTGTGCTCGAGTCCGCCGCCCGCGCCACGATCGCGAATGTGCCGGTCGGGAATGTGACCGCCGACGTCTGGGAGAAGACCGAGCCAGCAGGGGCGGTGATGACGACCGTGTCGCCTGCCACCGCGGCAGTCTTCGACAGCGCCGGACCGAGGGTGATCGGCGTTACCACGACCGTCACCGTGGCGGAGACGCCGGTGTTCACCGACGTGGGCGTGATGGTGAAGCTGTACTGCCCGGGCGTCAGGCCGAGGACGTAGTACTGCTGCGCGTCCTTGTCGGTCGTGTTTACCAGCGTGTCCTGCCCGGCGCCGATGATCGGGCGGTACTTGGCGTTGTAATGAACCGCGATCCCCGACGGCGCACCGCCGATAGTGTAGGAGGTGATTGCAGCATTGTTGGCGTCGTTGACCAGGCTCACGATCACCTGGGTGGAATCGCCGACGTTGACCTTGATGAAGTTCGGCGCCGCCTCCACCGTCTTGTAATTGCTGTTGTTGATCGCTTCGCTGGCGTAGCTGTAGCAGCCGGCGAGGGCGAATACCCCGAGCAACGCGACCTTCCCACACGCCATGTGCTTCATACTCCGACTCCTCAGCAAGGGTCTACGGTGCCCCACGGCACCAAGATGTTCTGCTCTGTGCTGCCAACGCGCGATGCTACGGGTTGTTGAGGAAAAATCTCTGGTCCAACCCCAGCCAGGTTGCGATGTCAAACGACGATTCCGGCGTGATCAACTCGACCCATCCCGGCGTGCCCGGTTCCGACGTCTCGTTTGATCGCAACAGTACATAGTTGCCGTTGTTGGCGCGGTCCCCGAAGATGAACCACCGCGACTTTCCCCGCGCCATGCGCCATACGAGGTACCGGATGCCGCGACCGCTCATCGGATTGACCAGGCTGTCGTCCGGGGCGCCAAACTTGGCAACGATCCGGCCGCGCGCCGTCTTCCACCCCGGCGTGAACCGCACGCCGTAGTGGGCGTTCACGTAACCGACGGCATTGTAGAACTGCATCCGGGTCTCGTTTTCCGGCGTCGACGTGACCTTGTCCCGCTTGGCCCAGAACTCGATCAGGAATCGCCGCTTGGCCGCCAGCGACAGTTCGTCCTTCTTGTAGGCTGCCAGTTCGCGCCGCGACACGTCGGTAATCAGCTCGAGTTCCTCGGCCGCGGCGTCCAGCGAATCCTCGGGCAGTGAGTTGAAATAGACCTCATCCAGCCCCTTGTTGGCCTGGGACTCGGCCATGTTGCGGGCCAGCGCGGTTGCCACCGCATTCACGGCGAACGGCGCCTCACGTTCGATCGTCTTCCCGTTTACAGTCAACGCGGCCGTGAGGAGATACTGCCCCGACGGCAATCCCTCCAGCGAGAACTGGCTGGCGATGATCCCGCCACCAGCCGGCAGGGTCTTTTGCAATAGCGGCAGCGCGACCACATCCGTGCCATCGGCGTTCGCCACCTTGAGCGCCAGTGACGCATTGCTGGATTCGGCCGAATAAGCCTCCATCAGGAAACCCATGGTCGGCTGCGTGATGTCAATGCGGAGAACCGGTGCGGTGATAAAGCGATAGTTGCCCCGGGACAGTTCACCCATATTGATGTCGGTATCGCCAGCGGGAACCGCGCGCATGCGGCTGGCCAGCAGCAGATCCGACGCGCCCGGCGAATTCGGATAGCCGTTCAGCCTCAAGCTGTCGACGGTCGACCGCCCCGTCGCCGAATCGATCACTTCCACTTGCAACCAGTAGTTACCCGGCACGACGGCAAAATTGAGCTGCTCCATGCCCGAGGCGTTCTCACTGCGCATGGCCGCAGGTGCGTGCCGGCTCCAGTGATCGCCGGTGAGCAGCAAACCCTTGTCGTCCTTGACCCGGACAATCACCTGGTAAGCGATGTATGCGGACGGCCCGGTCCCGATCGGAGTCGCCAGCGCATACGGGACCTCGACGACGGCCAATACACTGGTTTCCTTGACCTCCGGCAACCAGAAGCGCACCGTGCGCATCTGGATGCCGCCGGAGCCAACCTGTCCGGGCGCATGGGTGGCCAGGGCGGCGGCCGCGACAATCGCTGCGATCAGCATTGCTCTGCCGTCGCGTCGCGGGTCACCTTGGGCGTCCGATGCGAGAGGTGTGACATCAAGACGATTACCAGCCCAGCGTGACGGTGTAGAAGCTGACGTCGCCGATGGTGCCCATCTTGCGCAGCGCATAATCGAAGCCGAGCTGGAAGCCGCTCTTGGCCGCGAGCCAGATGCCGCCGCCGTAGGCCAGGCCGGCCGACTTGTCGGCGCTCGGCTGCACGTAGGCACTGCCATCGCCGTTGGTGAAACCGGCGTTGCTGTAGCTCAGCGACGGGTTGTAGCTGTACGAGCCGCGCAGCGCGATGCCAAAGCCCGAGCCACCGATGTGGTCGGCAGCGAACTCGGCACCACCGCCAAATGCGCCGCGGTTAGACCGCATCTGATTGAATTCGCCCATCAGCGTGAACTTGGCGTCCTTGGCCGACACGATGTCATAGGCCAGCGCCACCCGGAAGATGGTCGGCAGGCCGAAATCGCTAGCCAGGTACCCGATCGGTACCCCGAGCTGCGTCACCGTCGTTGCCCCGGGCAGCGTGTCGCTGGTGCCGGTGCGCGGGATGACCTGGTTCAGGCCTTGACCCGAATAGCTCATGTTGGTGCCGAGGTTCGAGAGCGCGAACGCAAACCGCACCGCCTTGCCACCCAGCTGCGAATGGAAGTGCGTGCCGAAGTCGACCGCGAACGCGTTGCCGCTGACGTCGCCCAGTTTGTCCATGATGCCCTTCGCCGTGATGCCCACGGAGAACCGGTCGGAGAAGTTCTTCGCGATCGTGGCGGCCACGAACGTCTCGCTGACCGAGTAGAAGGCCCCGGTACCCTCCGGCTGCTGCGCCGTGTATACCGGCTGATCGGAGAAGCCGAAGGTGCCGAGCTGGAAGCCGACGACGCTCGAGCCGCCACCGAACGGCAGCGCGACGGCACCCCAGTTGAGCTTGCTGCCGGCGACGTATTGCAGCTGCGATCCCTGGATGACCGGGCGCTTGAGTAGCGCCACGGCACCGGGGTTGGCGTTGAGGCCGCCGATATCGGTGGCGACCGCGGCGTAGGCACCGCCGAGCGCCATGCCGCGGGCGTTGGCGCCGAGCAGCAGGAACTCTGCGGCCGTGGTGCCGTAACCGGTGTTGTCGTTACCGGTGCTGGATTGCGCTGTAGCGATCGTCGGGACCATCAGCAGTGCACCGGCCGTCGCGACCTTCAGAACAGAGAACCGAATCATCGGGTTTGTCTCCTTCGGTCCGGCGGCCGCTCACGCGACACGCCGGACCAGGTGTAGATCGTTGGACGGTTACTGCACCGTGCTGGCATAGTTGACGATGGTCATGCGACCGGTATAGCTGACTCCCGCGGCCTCGACGTTGTAGAAGTACACGCCGCTCGCCACGAACTGGTTGGTGCGGTTGCGCACGTTCCAGTGGACGATGCCACTGAACACGGTGGTGTTGTTCTGCAGCACCCGGAGCAGCACGCCGCTGGACGAGTAGATGCGGATCGTGGCACCCACCGGCACGTTGACGAACTGGATGTCCTTGTTGTTGATCGAGTTTTCGAAGGCGCTGGTCACGTAGTATGGATCAGGCACCGTGTGCACCTTGGCGACAGCCGCCGCGTCCGCGGTCAACAACTGATTGGTGACATTGAACTGCAGCTGCACGGCGGTACCTGGTGCGGTGAACGGCTGCGGCAGCGCCGGAACGAATGCGTAGGTGCCGCCTGCCCCCGCCGCTCCTGCGGAGGGGTCCTTGGAGTTACCGCCAAAGATGTTGCCGATGTAGTCGCGCTCGGTCCAGACCGTGCCGGCCGTTGGCACGGTACCGCCGGTGAGTTCGATCAGGAAAACCCGGCCCTTGAGGTACAGACCGAATCCGTTGTTGGGCGCGGCAGCGACGGTCTTGTTGTTGCCGACCGACCCGGAGGCGAACGCCACCGGTCCCGGCACCACCGTGTTGGAGAGCGCGAAATTGGCGCCCGGACACTGGGCGGTACCGCCCGGGAGCGTACGAAGCGGGGCCACGCAGGTGAAGTCCGTCACGGTCAGTTCCGGCCTGCCGTCATAGCTGCCGGTCACGGTAGCGGCCGAGGCATTCAGCACGCCCCAACTCGATCCGATCGTCGACTTGAATGGCACCGGCTCGTTGTCGGTGACGTCGATTACGGAATCGATCGTGCCGGCGGCGCCCCAGTACAGCTTGTAGTCCGCCGCGGTCGCGAACACCGAAACTTGCTCGTCGAACGCGCGCCAGTTGCTGCCGGTGAAGTAACCGTACGCGGTCGGATAATATATCGTGGCCACGCCGGGCAGCCCACCGGCGTTGTTGTAATTAGCGGCGACTGTGCCACCTGTATTGGCCACTGGGCTGTTGGCGTTGGGGTCGGCCGTGTTCTCGTTGGCCCCGCTGAACCAGCGCGGACCGTAGAGATAGCAGAATCCAGCCTTGCCGGCGGGAGGGCTGACGCCGCCATTGACGCACGAGCGGCCGGAAAGGCCGGAGGTGTACGAAGCCTGCCTGGTGACCGAGAACGTGCCCCCGACGCGGAATCCGGCACCACCACCGAACCGAGCGGCCGCGGCCGAATCGACGGCGAGGGCGGTAAAGCTGCCGGAGGCCGTCGTAGTGCCAGACGTCGCGCCGATGTTCAGCGGCACGCTGACGACCGACGCGCCCGCGGTGAACCAGTCAACAACGCTGATGTGGTCGTCGGGCACGAAGGCCGTGATCGAGGTCGAGTCATACTGCAAGCCCGCCGCGCCAGCTCCGCTGAGCAACTGGGTCGGGAACCCGGCAAGCGACACCGTGAGTCCATCCGCCCGCGGGAACGCCTTGCTGAACTCGCCGGTGGTGGTGTCGATGGTCGGCATGATGCTGTCGGTCAACAACACGCCACCGCGGCCGAATGTGCCGAGCTGGCTGGTGGCGCTGTTGACGTAATTGGCCGCCACGGCCCCCGGCGTCACCGTCTTGGTGAGCTTGGACGACTCGAGTGAGGTCGGACCGTGGCCCGGCGCGTTCACGTCGAACGCGGTCACCGAGTAGAAATAGGTCACGCCGTTGTTCACGCCGCAGTTGGCACACCCCGGCGCGCCGGCCTTGTCGACAAAGATGAACGGCACCCCGGTGTCCTTGAGGGGAGGGAAGGACCCTTCCTGCGCGCCTTGCACGGTGGTATCGGTGACGACCGCCAGCGAGGTGAGTCCGCCGAGCAACGCGACCCGAGTCCCTGAGGTCTGGTCGACGAAGATCAACGGTAGTCCATTGGTCGGGCCGATGTTGTAGTCGTTGTGCACCGTGAACGCCGTGAGCGGTGGGACCGGGTTCGCCGGCGTCGGGAAAGCCACCGGGCAATCCGTCAGGATGCCCAGTTCCGGAGCGCAGTTGCCGTTCAGCACGGTCCCGGTGAAGTCAGAGAACGTCGTACCGGCATAATCGAACTGCACCAGCAGCTTGAGCGCACTCGGCTGGTCGCTGCGGCCGCGATAGATACGATAGCCTTCGACGTCAAACTTGCGATAGTTCGGATCGTATAGCAGGTTCGCCACCGTCTGGCCGTTGACAACCTGAGTTGGAAAGCCGACGATCTGGAAGAACGGATCGCCGGTGGTCTCCGTCGGAGACGGCTTCCACAACACGGTCACCTGCTTGTCGCCGGGGATCAGGAAGAACTGCGGCGATTCAGGCGCGAATTCCTGCAGGAAGTGCGTGTCGAACAGTTGCTGTGCCACCAGTGCCTTGCCGAGCAACGACCCCTTGACCACGGTGAACTCGCTCTGCAGCGGCGTGTGGTCGCTGCCGTCGGAGTTGAACGTGGGGCCGTTGTACTTGACAAACCCGCTGATCGAATCGACCCGGTTCAGGCCACCGTGGATCGCCATCGAATCGCCCGAGTTGCTCCACGTCACGTTACCCGGATCGACGTTGATGCCGTTGGGCGTGAAACCCGGGATGGCAACCGGCGGCGCGAAGATGTAGGCAACGACGATCGACTTGGCTTCACCCGGCGCGAGCGTGAGCGGAGTCGATGACTCTGCCATGCGGGTGTCAGCGCCCACCGAACCGAGCAGCATGAAGCAGACGTGGATCTCGGCCTGGGTCTTCCCGGGGGAGGTGATGTTGCACTGGCCGTCGGTTGGCGCGGGCGTGCCGGCGAGGAGGCGGTAGTTGATGACGGTGCTGCCCGGATCGGCGTGGCCGCTGGTGCCGCCGCAATTGCCGTTGCAGAATGTCGTCGCCAGCCCGATCGCGCCCGGGCCGTCGGGCCCCTTGAGGTACTTGTACCCCACGAACCCGATGCCCGTAAAGAACGGCGGGCCGAAAATGCCGGGGTCGAACTTCCAGCCGGCGGCGTTGTTGCCGAACGGACCGTCGTACGTGTACTCCATCGCGAACGGCAGCATCACGCCGTTGTAATTGGAGCCCACGGTACCGACGTCGTTGTCGGCAGCGGCAGCGATGAACATCGGGCCGATGGTGTAACCGCCCGCTGGCAGCGTGATGCCGAAGTGGGCGTTGTTGAGCAACTGGAACTTCGCGCCCTGCGCCAGCAGGATCGGCTGGATGCCGGGCCGGTGCTGCGCATAGTCCGCCGCATTGGCCGAGGTCACGTTGTACACCGTCGCCACGAGAAACACGATGTCCTGCGCACCGGCCGGATAGTTCCACGCCAGAAGGCGGTAATCAACCAGAACTCCCAGGGGATGCGTGCGGGCAAGATTGAACGCCGGGTTTCCTTCCCACGCGATGAAATGCACGTCACCCTGCGACGCCGCGGGGAGCCCCTGTAGCGCCGGCGCATAGATATTCGCGACGTCGTCGCCTATCGGCACAAAGGCATCGGCCGGCCAATTGGCCTGATCGCCCGAATTGAACGACTGGTATACCTGGGTCACGGCTTCGGTCTGCTGGCGGCCGCCGGCGCCGTCAAAGAACCATCCGCCGGCCGTGTCGCCGCCCCATGGATTCGCGGGCGACTTGACCCCCTGGACCACGCCGGCCACCTGCAAGCCGGAGTTGAAGACGTAGTTGTCGGCGGTGCCGCGTGGCCAGTAACCACCCTGGGTCTGGCCGAGACCGGTGGAGTCAACGCCGACCTGTCCAATGGCGTTGATGCCCATGAACACCCGGTTCACGTTGATGAAGCTGATCGCCTTGGCAAACAGCCGGAACGGCTGCTTCTGGCCCGGCAGCCGCGGCAGCGCCGACGCTGTCGCCGGCACAAGACCGATCAGGAACGCTGCCAAGCCGAGCCCGGCCATGACCTTCCACATACGACGCAGTGCATGCATTGCGAATTCCTCGGGTCTGAATAGTCGTCCGGAGCGTGGCGGCGGCCGATGCCGCCGCCACCGCCGGGCCGGGGTCAGAAGTTCACTTCAAGACCAAACCGGATGGTGCGCGCGCCCGTCACGAAGTTCCAGATGCTGTTGGCGAAGGCGCGGTTCGAGTTCGAGGCCACCTTCTGCTCGGCTAGGGTGTAGACGCCATCGCCATTGCCGAACCGCTGTTCCGACCGGATGTAGTAGTAGCACTCCGGGGCGAACGAGTTGGTGCCGCCGACCACCTTGGCACACCCGGCAATTGTGCTCGGCAGCAGGATCGCGCCGTCCGTGCTGCGGTATTCGCCGACCTGGCGGGCGTAGGTCACGAACCCGGTCGAGTCGGTCGCGTAGAGGCGCTCGGCGTTCGCGCCGCTCGACGTCGACCCGGTCTGGCTGAACACGGCCACGACGTTGGTGATGTTCAGGATGTTGCGCGCATCGAGGTAGCCGGTGAACTGGTACTTGCCGACCTTGAAGTCCTTGGTCATCCGCACGTCGAGCGTCTTGAGCATCGGCAGGCGGGACGCGTTGAAGCCGCCGTTGCCGTTGGCGTTGGCACAGCTGGTACCGTTGGTACCCGCGCCGGACCCGGCACCGCCAGACCAGACGCCCACCGAGCCGATATCGGTCGGGTTGCACTGGGTGTAGGCCAGGCCCGACGCGATCCGGCCGGTGATGAAGAAGCCGGTCCGCTTGAGGATCGTGCCGAGCACGTTGCCCTTCTCCCAGTCGCCCGGGAGCTGGATGTTGAACAGCGCCGTCAGCGAGTGGGGCCGTGACGAGCCGGTCGGCAGCGCCGCCGTCGGCGGGGTGCCCTGGAAGCCGGAGATCGGCTCGAAGAAGCCCAGGTAGGAGAAGGGATCGGTCCCGGTGTTCTTCGAGTCCTGGAACGAATAGGTCAGCGAGCCATTGAAGTAATTGCCGATGCGGCGGTCGAGCCGGAGGTCGATGCCGCGGGTGTTGCCGAAGTCGACGTTCGCCGCGGTATAGAGGATGGCCGTCGTACCCGTCGGGTTGGTCGCAGAAGGCCCGTTGATCGGGTCGATCGGATGGGCGAACTGGAACGACGGGTTCGCCACGATGTCGTTGTTGTACACCGCCACGTCCAGCACCATGTCGTCGCTGAAGGCGTGCCGGGCGCCGAATTCAAAGCTCACCGTCTTGCCGAAGTCGAGATCGTTGCCCCAGCGGCCGCGGGTGTTCTGGCCGGTGACGTTGATGTCATACAGGGCGGCGTCGTAGATGATGCCGAAGTCCGGCGCCTGCACGTTCTGCGCGTAGGACAGCCGGAAGTTGGTCTTGTCGGTGACCGGGAACGACACCTGCAGGTGCGGCGACACATAGTTGTGCGACGGATCCTGCACCAGGGCACACAAGGCCTGGGCGTTGGCGACCGCCCCCACCGGACAAAACAGCGAATCCTTGCCGAATTGTGTGAAGCTCCGCGCAGGGCCGCCCGAGTTGGCCGGCACGCTGCGGCTCGAGATTTCCGGGAATTCGTTCCAGCGCCACGCCTTCGACCAGTAGTAGTCGTAGCGCAGGCCGGCGACGAGCACGACGTCGCCCAAGTCGACCCGATCCTCGGCGTAGGCATCATACGCCACCGGCTTGCCGGTGAAGGTCCCCCCGCCCGCGGCGCTCGAGCTGTAGTCGGTGATGTCGTAGTTGGTGAACTGGCCGCCCACCTTGAGACGGTTGTATCGGTCGGCCTGGAAGTCGAGGTTCGCGATCCCGACCCAGCGATTCTCGTTGTTGTAGCTCAATCCATTGTCGTCCGTGGAGCCGCCGCCCGCCGAATACGGCACGCCGTCCGGTGGCAGGGTCGAGCAACAGGTGCCGAAGTTGCCGAGGCCGGTGTACTGGCCGGAGTTCTTGGGGTCCTGAATCCCGTGCCGGACGTTGCTGGCGGCCAGCAGCGTGTTGTAGATCAGCGTCGAATCGACCGGATAGTCGCTCGGCTTATAGCGGAACTGCAGCTTCTGGGTGATGAAGCCGCCCGGTGACGACCGCGTCGAGGCTTCCGACGCGGTGGTGAGCGGGGCCGTGATCGAGTTGCTCCACTGCCGCGAGATGTAGGCATCGAGCGTGAGCTGGTGGGTCGCCTGCCGAATCAGCGTCTGGGTCCAGTTCAAGGTCGCGACATTGGCGCCGGAGATGTTCCCGTACGCCGCGCTGCCGCCGGCGAAGATGCCACTAGAAGGCCCTTGCCCGATCACCCCGCGATTCTGGTTGCCGCTGTAGAGATAGCTGAGCGAGACGCGCGATCCCTGTCCGAACGAGTAGTTCAGCTTGTCGGTCGTGAAGTAGTTCGTGCTGGGCGGCGTGTAGGCCTGGTTGGTGATACAGCTCGTGCCGAAGTTCGCCGCCATCGGCGCGAACGCGGCACCGCTGAACCCGCCCTGCGTCGACGGGTTGCTACAGCCACCCGACGTCACGGCGTAGTTGTACACGCTGACATTGACGCTGTCGACCGCTGCCGCCTGACCCGCCTGGCCGAAGTTCGCCACCCGATACGTGGTATCCACGCCCACCGCGGAATAGCCCGGGAACAGGTAGCCGTGGTTCCCGTTATTGGTCGTGTTGTTCCCCTCGACACGCCCCGACGCGAAGAAGGTCAGGTGCTTGCCGATCGGCCCGCTGAGCGAGCCGGAGAAGATGTTCAGCCCCTGCCCGTAGGTGGCCAGGCCCAGCATGCCGGTCTCGTAGCCCAGGTTGCCGCTCAACTTGCTGCCACCGGTCCGGGTCGAGATGTTGATGACGCCGGCCTGGGCGTTGCCGAACGCCGCCGACGAGGCGCCGGTCGTGACCGATGCGTCCTCGAACCCGTTGGTCGCGAGGGACAGCACCGGTGCGCCCGGCGCGTTGCCGATGCTGGCGCCCGTCGCGGTCGCCGTCCCGGTGTGAATGCCGTTCTGCACCGGCACCCCGTCGATGTACGTGGCGTTCTGGTCCACGCGACCGCCGCGCACCGAGATCGTCGGGTTGCACGGCGGGTTGCTGGTGCAGGTGCTGACCTGCACCACGCCCGGCTGCAACGCCAGCGCCTGCTGGATGCGGTCGACCGGCAGCTTCTGCACCATGTCGCCCGTGATGATCTGCTTGGTGGAGACCGCGTCGCGCGGCACCAGCGCGTTCTTCATCTCGGTGTGCACCACGATCTCCTGCAACGTGACCGGGGCGGCTTCCAGCGTGAAGTCCACCGTCTGCGTCTGGCCCGACAGGATGCGCAACCCGTCCTGCTGCAACGGCCGGAACCCGACGTAGGTGGCCCGCACCGACACCGTGCCTGGCGGGATATTCTCGATGAAGTAGTACCCTTGCGCATTGACCGGCGCGCTGAATGCCGTGCCAACCACGATCACGCGGGCATTCGGGATCGGCTGGCCTTGCTGATCGCGAATGTGCCCTTCAATCTTGCCGTTCGCCTGCGCGCTCAGCGCAGACACCCCGGCCGTGGTGGCCAGCGCGGCAACGACCAACAGCACGCGGGCCAGAATTCTCACACAACGCTGCGTCATGGAATCGTCCTCCGAAGGCGTAAACACGGGATGATGCGTTCCTTCGTGCCGGCGACCGCCGAAACCGCGCGGGGCCGAGTCCTGCTTTCTCCGTTACTGCGGAACGACACTCTCTTGATCACTGCGACGCGACTCGGGAGTCGCGCATCGTGAAGCGTGCGAAGTGGTTGTGAAATCGGGGACTGGTTCGGGTTGCGGAGAATATGCGCGCACCCTGAACGAGTGTCAAGTTATGGTAACGAGAGCAGTTTGGGGCCTCCGCGGGGTCACCTCGAGACCGGATTTCCCCCAGTAGAGATTGACCTCGGTCCGCACCCCGAAGTCACCCGGAAGGTAGATCCCGGGCTCCACGGAACACCCAGTTCCGGGTTGCAACGCCCGATCGTCGTGCGTCTCATAATCGTCGAGGTGGGGACCCGAACCGTGGAGGTCGCGGTCGATGCTGTGGCCGGTTCGGTGGACGAAGTACTCGCCGTAGCCGGCCCGCTCGATCACGGCACGCGCAGCCTGGTCGCCCAGGTACCCCAGCACCGGCTCGCCTGCCGCAACCCGGCTCCGCAGCGCGGCAATGGCGGCGTCCCGTGCCTCCCGCACCGTCTGCCACACGGCGCCAACCCGCTCCGGGACGGCGGTTCCGGCAAATCCCATCCAGGTCTGATCGGCGAAGACGGCACCAGGCCGCATCCCCCCCCACAGGTCGAGCAGCACCACCTCATTGGCGGCGAGTACCCGGTCGGCCCCGGGATGGGGTTCGTAATGCGGGATCGCCGCGTTGGGTCCGAAGCCGACGATCGGGTGGCTCGTGAGCGTCAGACCGGCGCGCTCCATTGCGCCGACCACCTCGACCTGCATCGCGGATTCGGTGTACCCGGTGCCCGCCCGGCGGACCGCCTTCGCCAGAGCGTCGAGGGCCACTTCGCGGAGGGTTTCGGCGGCCCGCACGTGATCGGCCGTTTCGGCCGCGGTCCACGTCGCGGCGAAGCGGGTCACCAGTCCCGCGCTCGATACGACCCCGACTCCGAGCGACTGCAGCAGGTCGATCACGCCCCAGGGAATCCGGTCGATGTATGGCACCGCGTCGCGCGGCGATATCTCCATGGCGGCGGTCTTCCCGGCCAGCACGGTCCGCAAGGCGTCGTGCAGCTCGGCGTGACGGGCGTACGGGACGATCGTGCCGTCGAAGCCATCGAACGGCTGCATCTCGATGCGATGCACGATCGCGGTGATGGCGCCCGTCCGTGGCACCCAGACGAACAAGCGCCGGGTCCCCATCCCGCCGGGAAGAATCCGTTGCGCCACGGGGTTACACCCGTGGAAGTCGAACAGCAGCCAGCCGTCGGCACCGAGTTGCTCGAGCATCTCGGTGACCTTGGCGCGGTCCAGTTCCGCCAGTGCCGTCATTCGTAGCCCTCCGCCCGCATCGCTCGCCACAGACAGTCGCGGTCGCCGCGGCCGCGACAGAGTTCATGCACCACGCTCCACTCCAGACCGCCCACCTGCCGCAGCAGTTCCGCGAAGGCGGCGGTATAGAACTGACATCCCGTGCCGTCGTCGCGCGCCCGCCAGCCCAGCGAATCCGGCATTTCGCACCGCAGCCGGCCATCGGACACCCGCACGTCGGCCAGCAACCAGCGCCGGCCGAGGCGCGCTACCGCGCGCAAAGCGAGCGCCACGCCGGCCCGTCCCGGAGCGGCTGCGATCATCCCCCGGGTCCCCGTGCCGAGCCGCTTGGCGGCGTAGCGCGCCGCACGGCGACCGGCGTCGGCGTAGACGAGCGCGGCGTCGGGGCGCCGCCCCACCAACCGGAAGACCGCAAGCGCCTCGTCGTCGGGAACCTCGCCGCCGGATTTCACCTGGTCCCGGTACCGCGCCACCTGGGCGGCGACGGTCGGTGAAAGCCCGAGACGCTTGCTGGCGAGTTCATCCTCCAGCGCGCCAAGGCCATCATCCTGCGGCGTATCGATGTTCTGGATGGCTTCAAGGATCGACAGGGGAAGCAGCGCGGGAACGGGGGCCATGCGCGGAGAAGATAGCCGAGATCGTCTCTCCTCCTTAAGCTTTCCTCATGGTCCATCCCGTCGTCGCCGTATTCGAAGAAGATGCCCTCCCGCATCTCGACACGCTCTACCGGGTGGCGCTGCGCCTGACCGGTGATCCCGCCGCGGCCGAGGATCTGGTGCAGGACACCATGCTCCGGGCGCTTCGGGCGTGGAGTTCGTTCCGGCCAGGGTCGAACGCGCGTGCGTGGTTGGTAACGATTCTTCGCAATCAGTTTATCAATGGCTGGCGGTCGCGCAAGCGGGCTCCGACCGGCATCGACATGGACAGCATTCCCGAGCCGCCGGACCCGAAGGACCCCGATCCGGAGGGGCGCTTCTTCCGCGAGCTGGTCGATGAGGAAGTGCTGCGCGCAGTGGACGAGTTGCCGGACGAGTTTCGCGAGGTGCTGGTCCTCAGCGACATGGAAGGACTGCCGTACGCGGAGATCGCGACGTCCCTGGAGATCCCGGTGGGAACCGTCAAGTCCCGGCTGTTCCGGGCTCGCAGGATCCTGCAGGGCCGCCTGCGACGTTATGCTGAATCGACGGGGCTGATCGCGCCCCCAGAAACCCCGGAATAGCCATGTTACCACCCGAATGCGAAACGGCGCTCCAGCAGCTTGATGCCTTTCGACGCGGCGACCTGCCGCCCGAGGAGATGCAGTCGCTGCGCGGCCACCTCGATGCCTGCCGCCGCTGTTTCTCGTTCAAGCTGCACGAAGAGGCGATGCTCGACCGGCTGGTGGCCGCGGCGCGCAACAGCCGTTGTCCCGAGGAACTCCGGGCGACGATCTACCAGATGATCGCCAAGGAATCGCGTGACAACTGATCCGGTCACCGATGTCCTGGTGATCGGTGGCGGCCCGGCAGGAAGTGCGACGGCATTGCGGCTGGCTCGTCTGGGCCACGCCGTTACGCTGATCGATCGCGCGATCTTTCCCCGCGAAAAGCCCTGTTCCGAATACATGAGCCCCGAGACCGTGCGCCATTTGCATGGGCTCGGCGTGCTGGGCACGCTGGACGCCGCCGGTGGCGCGGCGCTCGAAGGCACCCAGGTGTTCGGACCACTGGGCAGCCGCCTCGTCGGCCGCTTCGCGGCGGCGGGTGGCACGCCGTTCCGCGGCACCGGCCTGGGCCTGCCGCGGCGGGTCATGGACGCGGTCCTGCTCGCAGCCGCGCGCGCGGCCGGCACTATGGTACTGGAAGGTATAGTTGCGCACCAGTTGGTGCGCGACGCCGACGGCGCGGTCGCGGGCGTGCATGCCCGCGATGCCGACGGCGCCCCGCGCACACTGCGCGCGCGCGTTGTCGTCGGAGCCGACGGACTCGGCAGCATCGTGGCGCGTCGGGCCGGGCTGCACGCGCAGGGACGGGTCCGTCGCACGGCCTTCGTGGCACACGTCGCCGGCGTCGACGGCCTCAGCATGACCACGGAACTGCACGTCACCCGCGACGGCTATGTCGGCATCAATGCGCTGGGCGGCGGGATCGCCAACGTCGCGCTGGTAGTACCCGCCGCCGCCACAACGGCCGCGCGGGGCGATCCGCGCCGCTTTTTTCTCGAGCGAATCGCCGCCGTTCCAGGCATGCGGAACCGGGTGAGCGCCGATCGCATCGTGCGCGACGTGCTGGTGACCGGACCGTTCGACGCGATGTGCCGGCGCAGCACGACCGACGGTGCCCTGCTGGTGGGCGATGCCGCGGACTTCTTCGACCCGTTCACCGGCGAAGGCATCTGCACGGCGTTGCGCGGCGCCGAACTCGCCGCCGCGGCTCTTGACCTCGCGCTCGGTCGCGGCGGACCGGTCACCGACCGCCAGTTGCGCGCTTACCGTGTGGCGCGGCGGCGCGCGTTCCTCGGCAAGTGGCTCGTCGAGCGCCTGATCGGCTACGGCATGCTGGCGCCGGCGTTGTTCGACCGCGCGATCGCACGCCTGGAGCGGCGGGGAATGGCGGACACGCTGATCGGTGTGACCGGAAACTTCGTGTCGCCATGGAAGATGCTGAATCCCGGGTTCCTGCTGCGGATGGTGATGTGATGGACGGGTCATGACGGCCGCCATCGACCCCGACAACTTTCGCCGGCTCTGCGGCCGGTTTGCTACCGGGGTCACCATCGTCACCGCCATCGATGCCGATGGCTTCCCATGCGGCATCACCGCGAATTCGTTCGCTTCCGTGTCACTCGATCCGCCGCTGGTGTCGGTGGCGATCGACCACGCCGCCACGATCTACCCCGCGATGCGCCAGGCGACGGGATTTGCGGTGAACATCCTGGAGGCACAGCAGGAGACGTTGTCACGGCGATTCGCCGAGGGGCTGCTCGACCGGTTCGACGGCGTGGGATGGCGGCGCACCATCGACGACCAGGTGATCCTCGACGGCACGCTGGCGCATCTCTGCTGCGAGAAGCAGGCGGAAATCGCCGCGGGAGACCATACCATCTTCATTGGCCGCGTGACCGGTGGCGACGCGGCGGAGCACGGCCATCCGCTGCTGCACTATCGCGGTGGGTATGTCGACATGGCGGGAGCCTGACCGGGCTGGGCGAGACATGCCGACGCTGACGCTGTCGCGCATCGGCACCGAGGCGCTCGATGATCCCACCACCGATCCGGTGCTGGTCGCGCGCATGCTGCGCGATATCACCCGCTCGAATCGCTGGCTCGGTGGCGCTGCCGCGATGCGGTTTGGCCTCGCGCAGTTGCTGCAGCCGTCCGATCGGGGCGAGACGTTGACGTTGTTCGACGTGGGAACCGGTGCCGCAGACCTGCCACTGGACGCCCGACGCTGGGCCCGGCGCCGCGGCGTGTCGCTGGTACCGCTGGCGCTGGAGCGGATTCCTGCTGCCGCGCGTGTGGCGCGGGAGGCCGGCGTCCCGGTGATCCTCGGCTGCGCCAGCGCGCTGCCGCTCGGCCCGAACAGTGTCGACCTGGTGTTGCTCAGCCAGGTCGCGCACCACCTCGACGCCGACTGCGCGACGCAACTGTTCGCCGCTGCCAGCCGGATCGCCCGCCGCGGGGTGGTGGTCGCCGACCTCAGGCCAATGCTGCTCGCCAGAACGGGCTTCCGTCTCGCCGGCGTGCTGCTGCGGTTCCATCCTCTCACCGTCGACGACGGCGTCACGTCCTTGCGGCGCGGCTTTACCGTGCCGCAGCTGCGGACACTCTGTCGCCGGGCCGGTGCTGCAAGCGTGAAGGTCGTCGCGCGACCCGGTGCCCGCATCGTGGCGTGGTGGCGGACCAACGAGACAACGGCCACGAGCCATGCGCCGTGAATTGGGTTCGCGCGCGCGCCGGGGATGCATCGCTCGCCGTGGTGCCGCGCTGCTCACGCGCGGGCCCCGCATTCCTGGCTCATGGCGCATGTCTGCTTTCGCGGTTCACGGCTAATACCTGCCGGCGCACGGCGACTGCATAATGCGTACGGTGGATCAGCGCGTCGTTCGTGCCGCTCCAGCGGTCGTTTGGCGTCACGCTGTGGACGTCGAGCGCTGGCCAACCATCCTTTCACACTATCGTCGGGTCAGCCGCACGGAGGGCCCGCCGGGGCAGGCGGGAACGGTCGAGATGGCCGCGTGGCGAGCCTTCGGGGCGTGGCGCTGGCCGACATGGTGGCGCTCCGAGATGGGCGTCGATGCCTCGCGGCGACGCATTACGTACCGCCACATCGGCGGCATTACCACCGGGATGGATGTGCTGTGGACCATCGATCCCACGCCGGAGGGATGGAGCAACGTGACAATCGTACACCAGTGGGACGGCCCGCATTGGCCGGTGATCGGCCGGTTTGTCGCCGCATGGGTGATTGGTCCCGTGTTCATTCACGGCATCGCCTCCCGGACACTGGCGGGTATTGCCCGTGCCGCGGAGTCGCCGTGAAACGGCGCGCGGTCATCACCGGCCTCGGCCTGGTCACCCCGATCGGCATCGGCGTGGACGCGGTCTGGCAGCGCCTGCACGAGCGCCGCTCGGCGGTGCAGTGCGTCGACCGGTTCGACTCGTCGCCGTTTCGTTCGCACATCGCCGCCCAGATCAATGATTTCGATCCGGTCGCCATGCTTTCCGCCAAGCAGGCCCGGCGCACCGACCGGTGTTCGCAACTGGCCCTGGGCGCGGCGCGACTGGCACTCGAGGACGCCGCACTCGACCTCACTCGCGAGACCCCCGATCGCGTCGGCGTGCTGGCCGGCACCGCACTCGGCGGGATCGGCTTCGCCGAACTCGAGAACCAGAAGTACCTTCGCGGCGGCGTGCGCGAAGTCGATCCGCTGCTGGCACTCACCGTGTTCGGCGGCGCCGTGTCCTGCAACATCGCCATCACGTATGGTGTGTCGGGCGTGAACTCCACCAATGCGATGAGTTGCGCGTCGGGGACGCTGGCCATCGGCCAGGCGTTCCGCGCCATTGCCGGCGGCGACGCCGACGTGGTCATCGCGGGCGGCAGCGAAGCCCCGTTGTACCACCTCTGTTACGGGTCGTTCTCGCTGATTCGCGCCATGAGCACCCGCAACGCCGATCCGGCGACGGCGTCGCGGCCGTTCGATGTCGCGCGCGACGGCTTCGTCATGGCCGAAGGCTCGGCGATGCTGGTAATCGAAGCCCTAGAACACGCAACGGCGCGCGGTGCCCGCATCTATGGCGAAATCGCCGGCTTCGGCTTGACCAATGACGCCTACCACATGACCCAACCACGACCGGATGGACGGGAAGCTGCGCGCGCCATGCGACTGGCGCTGGACGAGGCCCACTGCCCGCCGGAGGAGGTGGAATGGGTGAACGCACACGGATCATCGACGCCGCTGAACGATGCCACCGAGGCGCGCGCGATCCGCGACGTGTTCGGTGACCACACCGACGTGCTGCCGGTGAGCGGCAGCAAGGGATGGCACGGTCACGCGCTCGGCGCGAGCGGCGCGATCGAGACCGCCATTGCCTGCCTGGCGATGACCCGCGGCTGGATTCACCCCACGCTGAACTGCTTCGATCCGGATCCCGCCGGCGACCTGCAGCACGTGCCGCCGAGCGGCCTGGAGCACCGCCCGCGGGCGGTGCTCAAGAACTCATTCGGATTCGGCGGGTGCAACGCAACGCTCCTGCTTCGTGGTCCGGGCGTGTAGATTCGCGACGCTCCCCGCGACCTCAACCCGGCTGTTCAGGAGACCTGACCTGATGTCATCTCTCGCCCGACGCGCTACCGCCGAGATGCTCGGCACCGCTTTTCTGGTGTTTTTCGGCTGCGGCGCCATCATCATGGACTTCTTTCCCGGCGCAGCCTATCACGTGTTCGGCATCGCCATGGTTCATGCGGTCGTGCTGGCCCTCGCGATCTCGATGACCATGGGGATTTCCGGCGGGCACGTCAATCCCGCGGTGACGATCGGCCTGCTGTGCGTCAAGCGCATCGCGCCGCGCGAAGCATTCGTCTACGTCGCGTCGCAGCTGGTGGGCGCGCTGGTCGCGGCACTGCTGGTGCGGTACATGTTGCCGTGGAACGTCGGGCGACTCGTCGCCCTCGGCACGCCGGTCCTGTCGACGAGCGTGAGCTTCTGGCACGGCGTCGGGCTCGAAGCAATCTGGACGTTCCTCCTGATGTCGGGCGTGATGGGCACGATCGTGGCGACGAATGCGCCGCGCATCGGCGGTTTCGGCGTCGGCCTCACGCTGATTCCCTCGATCATGGTCGGCGGCACGCTGACCGGCGCCGCCGCCAATCCGGCGCGCGCGTTCGGTCCGGCGATCATCAGCGGCAACATCACCGCGCAGGCGGTGTGGTGGATCGGCCCGATCCTCGGCGCGATCATCGCCGCGTTGCTGTGGCAGCACGTGTTACTCAAGGAACTTCCCGAAGAGCCGCTGGTACCGACGAAGTAAGGGAGATGGTAACTACTTCCCGCTCTTCCGCCAAAGACTCCATGCGAAGGCGAGGAGAATCACGGCGGCTACGACGTAGGCCGCAGTGAGGTAGTTGCCATTATTCGGCATCGCGCGCCTCCGTGGCGGCATCGCGGAGCCCGATGCCATATCGCGTCATCACGAATCCCACATACAGCATCGTGAAGGCGCCAAAGGACAGCAAAAGCGGCTTGAGCAGGACCCATGGCAGCGATGGCTCGCACCCCGGCTTGTCGGGCGGGCACGGCGGCCGGCCGAGCACCGGCAGCGGATGCTGCGAGTTGAACAGGTAGACGGTGAGATGAATGAATGGCACCAGCACGGTGCCCATGATGCCGATGACCGCACCGAATCGGGCCCGCTCCACCGGATCACGCAGCGCGGAACGGAGCGCGAAGTAGCCCGCGAACAGCAGGTAGAGGAGCAGCGTGAAGGTGAGCCGCGGATCCCACGCCCACCAGGCGCCCCAGATGGTCCGGCCCCAGATCGGTCCTGTCGTCAGCAGCACCGTCCCGAACACCATGCCGACGGTCGCGGAGGCCTCGCCGAAGACGTCGAGGCGGGGGTCGCGCAGCCAGAAATACAGGGCGCCCACCACGCCGACGAGGACGAAGGCCATTTCCATTGCCCACGCCGCCGGCGCGTGCACGTAGATGATCTTGAAGGCGAGGCCCTGATGCGCTTCGGGTGGCGTGTACCGCAAGGCCACCACGTAGATGCCGGCCACAGCAAGCAACCCGGCCAGCATGATGGCGCGGCCACGGCGCATGATGCGATCGATCGCGTCGAATTCAGGAGTCATTGATCCATCACCATCGGGAAGAGCATCGTGGCCAGCGCCAGGAACGCGATGTCATAGAGCGCCAGCAATCTAAGCCAACCCCAGATGTCGCCCGCCGGCGCATCGCCGAGGATGCGCACGGTCGCTTGCGACGCGAAGAACAATGGCGGGATGACAAACGGCAGCAGCAACACCGGCAGGAGCAACTCGGCAAAGCGCGTACGCACGGCCATCGCGGAAAACAGCGTCCCCGGCGCCGTGAAGCCGATCGCGGCGAGCACGGCGACAGCACCGATGCCGGCCAGGCGGACACTTGGTTCGACGTTGAAGAACATCACCCACAATGGAATCGCCACGGCCTCGACCACCATCACGAGGGCGATGTTCGCGAGCCACTTGCCCCAGAACAGTGCGGTCGCCGACACCGGCGCGAGCAGGATGCCGTCGAGGGCGGCGTTCTCGCGCTCGAGCAGGAAGGCGCGATTGAGGGTTACCACGGTCGCGAGCGCAAGCATCACCCAGAGCACCGTCGGCGCCAGCGTGGTGAGGGAAACGCTTCCCTGGTCCCGGGCGAACACGAACACCATCAGGACCAGCACGGCGAACACCACCGAGGTCGCGAAGGCGGTGCGGTGCCGCCATTCGATGCGCAGGTCCTTTGCCGCGATCGCGAGTGCCGCGCGACCGACCGTCACGCTGCGAGCAACTGGCGGAAGCGGGCGAGAAAATCCTCGAGCGCCGGCGGCCGCGGCATGTCCGCTTTCACGACACCGCGGTCGAGCACGACGACCCGCGTGGCAAGCTGCCAGATCTCGGCGGGCTGGTGTGTCACGCACATGACCGCGCGACCGCGCTGGACGTCGTCCGCGATGCCGGTGCGCAGCAGCTCGGCCGACATGGCATCGAGGCCGGTAAACGGCTCGTCGAGCAGCAGGACCGCCGGGGCATGCAGCGTGGCCCGCGCGATCGACAGCCGCTGGCGCATGCCATGGGACAACACCCCGACGCGCGTATCGGCGCGTTGCGTCAGTCCCGCAGCGTCGAGCGCATCCATCACCCGTCGCTCCACGGCGTCGAGGCCATGGAGCCGCGCCGCGAAACGCAGGTTCTCCCGCGCAGTGAGGTCGTCATACAAGAGGTTCTGATGCGACAAGAAACCGACCGCCGAGCGGGCGGCGGGGTCAAGCCGCAGCTGCTGATCCTGGATTCGCACGGTGCCACGCGTCGGCCGGGTGAGTCCCGCGATGCAACGCAGCAACGTCGATTTCCCGGCGCCGTTGGGGCCCGCGAGCAACACGACCTCGCCGGAACGCACGGTCAGGTCGACCGATCGCAAGGCCACCACGTGCCCGAACCGCCGCTCGAGTCCACGGGCATCGACGATGGGCGCCTGGATTGAGGTCATGTAGCGGGAATAATAGGCGGCATGGGGAGCCCGGGCCGGTGCACTGGCGCGCTTCGACGCTGGTGCGTACTCCTCGGTGGGAAGAGGTGTCGCTACGGGCCGCTGCGCTTCGCAGGCGCGGCCGCAGAACGTCTTGCGAACATGGTTGGCTTGCCGTGCGGCGGCCGCTGGCTCAGCGAGGCGGCCCTTCGGACACCTCTTCCCACAGCGCACGCTGGCCGGCGGAGGCGCGGGCGGGCGGGTCGTGGAGGCCGCGTCGCTGAGCCAGCGGCCGCCACTTCGTGATCAGACCGGGGGCGCAAGACCTGATGCGGCCGCGCCTGCGAAGCGCAGTGGCCGTAATGACCTGCCCGCCCGCGCCTCCGCCGGCCTGAAACGCCTATGTCGGCCTGAATCTATGAGTCGGACGCGAAGAGAAAGAGATCATCGAGCTTGGTAAGGACAAGGAGGAATTCGATCTCGGGGCCGACGTTGCGGAGCATCACCTGCTGGCGCCGTTCGGCGGCGTGACGGTGGACCATCACGAGGGCGCTCAGGCCCGAGGAGTCGATCTCTTTCATGGCCGCCATGTCCACGACGAGCTGTCCCCGCCCGACGCCCATTTCGTCGAGGAGGCTGTTGGCCTGCTGACGAAACGCGTCGCGGGTGACAAGGCCGAGATTTTCGGGCGCCTGCAGCACCCGGATATGGGGCTGCGTGGTCGAAACGGACAGAGGGCCTCCAGCCCAGGGTGCCGGGAGAACTAGCAAGGGCCTTGCCAATACCACGCCCGCCCGCGGTTGCGGCGCAACTGTGGCAACAACGCATCGGTTCGCACCCCCCCCTTTCCCATCGTCCCAGCCAGCCGCAGCTTCCTCGTCATGACCGAGCAACTCGACACGCTATTGAATGAAGCACGCCGCTTTCCGCCGAGTCCCGAGTTTGCCGCGCGGGCGCAGGCAACTGCGGCGACCTACGCGGAGGCCCGCGCCGACCGGCTGCGTTTCTGGGCGGATCGGGCCGCCGAGCTGGAATGGTCCACGCCGTGGCACACGGTCCTGGAGTGGGATCCACCGCACGCGAAGTGGTTTACCGGCGGTACGCTCAACGCGTCGGTGAATTGCCTCGATCGGCACGCGCGGGGTGCGAAACGCAACCAGGCGGCGCTACTGTGGGAAGGCGAACCGGGCGACCGCCGGGTCATCACCTATTGGGAGTTGTTCCGCGAGGTTGGCCGCGCGGCGAACGCGCTGCGTGCCTTAGGAGTCCAGCGTGGTGACCGGGTGGCGATCTACCTGCCGATGATCCCGGAGGCGGCGATCGCGATGCTCGCCTGCGCCCGCATCGGCGCCGTGCACTCGGTGGTGTTTGGCGGCTTTTCGGCCGATTCGCTGCGCGAGCGGATCAATGACGCGCGGGCGGTGTGCTGCATCACGGCCGATGGCGGGTACCGGCGCGGCCAGGTGGTACCGTTGAAGCGATTCGCGGACGACGCGTTGATCCACTGTCCGTCGATCAGGAGCTGTCTCGTGGTGCACCGGGGCGGCGGGCTCGATCCGACCCACTGCCCGATGACCGACGGTCGGGATCATTGGTGGCATCGCGCCCTCGACGGCCAGCCGGCGCAGTGCGAGCCGGAGGCAATGGATGCCGAGGATCTGCTGTTCATCCTGTACACCTCCGGCACGACGGGAAAGCCCAAGGGGATCGTGCATACCACCGGCGGCTACCTGACGCAGGCGGCGGCGACCACCAAGTACGTTTTCGACCTGCGCGACGACGACGTTTTCTGGTGTACCGCCGACATCGGCTGGGTCACCGGACATTCGTATGTCGTCTACGGCCCGCTCGCCGTCGGAGCCACCGTCGTGATGTACGAAGGCGCGCCCGACTGGCCGGAACGCGACCGCTTCTGGGAGATCTGCGAACGGTATGGCGTGACGGTGCTGTATACCGCGCCGACCGCAATTCGCACTTTCATGAAGTGGGGCGCGGAGCATCCGGCCAGCCACGACCTGTCGATGCTCCGGCTGCTCGGCACTGTGGGCGAACCGATCAATCCGGAGGCGTGGATCTGGTATCAGCAACACATTGGCGGCGGTCGTTGCCCCATCGTCGACACCTGGTGGCAGACCGAAACCGGCGGCATCATGATCACGCCGTTGCCCGGTGTGGTGACGACCAAGCCCGGTTCGGCAACGATTCCCTTCCCCGGCATCGACGCGGAGCTGGTTGATGCGCATGGCACGGCGATCGAGCGCGGCGGTGGATACCTGACCCTCACGTCGCCGTGGCCCGGCATGCTGCGCACGATCTACGGCGATGACCAGCGGTATCGTGATACGTACTGGAGCCGGTTTCCCGGCCGCTACTTCGCCGGCGATGGGGCCAAGCTCGACGACGACGGCTACTGGTGGATCCTGGGCCGGGTCGACGACGTGCTCAACGTCGCCGGGCACCGGATTGGCACGATGGAAGTGGAAAGCGCGCTGGTGGATCATCCCGCCGTGGCGGAAGCGGCCGTGGTCGGCAAGACGCACGAGCTGAAGGGCCAGGCGATCGCGGCGTTCGTGACGCTCAAGGAAGGCAAGCACCCGTCGCCGGCGTTGCGCGACGAGCTGCGCGAACATGTGGCGCGCAAGATCGGAGCGATCGCGAAACCGGATGACATCCTGTTTACCGCCGACTTGCCCAAGACGCGCTCAGGAAAAATCATGCGCCGGCTGCTGCGCGATATCGCCGAGGGCCGGACTCTGGGCGACACTACCACGTTGGCGGATCCCAACGTCGTGGCGAAACTGAAGGAGCAGTACGAGGACAAGGAATAAGAGAGACGAGAGACGAGAGACGAGAGAAGTGGATCGTTGCTATCCTTGGCTCCAGGTGGTAGCCGTTGTCTCGTCTCACGTCTCACGTCTCACGTCTCACGTCTCACGTCTCACGTCTCTCGTCCGTCGTCTCTCGTTTTTCGGGCGCCGCGATCGTCAATGCGTCAGGCTGGCGAGTGCGATGTGCCACTCCGCCTTCGCGGCGTCCCAGGTCACGCGGTACGCCGCCGGGTAGTACCCGCTGATAGCCCGTTGCGATGCGCTTCCCACCGGCACTACCTCGTCCGGATTGGTCAGGAGATATGCCCGGGTCACCATCGGCTCGAAGAAGGTGAACTGACCGTTCCATGATCCCGTGATGAACGTCCGGGTAAAGGGTTGGCCGTGAAATTCCGGGGCGTTCGAATCGGTCCAGTGCAAGCCCATGTGCGGGATCGCATTCGCCGGAGGATCGGCGACGTAGCCGGCCAGCCGGAAGTCGGCGGCAGGGAGGCTGGCGGCCTTGGTGGCAAACGCGGGATCCGAGGGATCGATGGCGTTGCGGTCCGCCAGCGACGTCATGTAGAAATGGAAGTCGAAATGCGGCACCGTGTAAACCATCGGCGGCGGATGGCCCGTTGGGTTCCAATTCAATCCGACCACCTGGAACTGCGTGGTGTTGCCCGCCGGGAGCGGCAAGAGAAACTCATACCCACCCATCTTCGGCGTCATCGGCAGGCTATCCAGGGCGCCCTGGCTCAGCGCCACACCCAGCTCGGTCGGCGTGCCGTTCTGCAGCACGAGGTATGATCGGGCGTTGCCATTGCCGACCGTGACCGGCGTGCCGTATTGCGTGCTTGGGCCCTGATTCGCACCGGCATCGCTGGAGCATGCCGTGACGATCGCCCCGGTCGCGACGGCGAGCCCGCAGGCGGCGGCACCGATTGCCAGCGCGCGTCTGTGATACGACGTCATGGACTTCTCCCTCTTGCATGCCAGCACCGACTCGCAGGCCTGGGCTCGCGCCGGTGCCGGACCGCTGGGCGCAACCAAGGAAATGGCAGTTTAGTGTCGTCATGACACTAGTGTGCCATTTCCAGTCAAGCTACGTTTCGCCCGATTCCCTGTCAAGCCGGAGCCATCGATGTCCCCAAAATCCCGTCGGCAGGACGCCGTCGCTCCGGCGGACCCTCGCAGCGGTCAGAAGCGTCGAACCCGGATGGCTCTGCTCGCCAGCGCCGCACGACTCATTGCCGCCGGGCAGACTCCGTCGGTGGTCGACGTGGCCGACGCAGCGGATATCTCACGGCGAACCGCATACCGGTATTTCCCCACCCAGGATCAGCTGCTGATCGAAGCATCGCTCGAGGCGCTGCGACCGGAAGTGGAGGCCGCCATGGCGGCGGCATTGCCGGCCGCAGCGGGGACGCTTGACGACGTCGGGCAGGCGGAGCTGCAGCTCGCCGCCACTGTGCGAGTGATGCATCGCCTGGCACTCGAGCATACCGCGTTGCTGCGGACGATGATTCGCCTCACCACGGGGCGGAAGACCGGCACCCGCCCGGTGCGCGGCTATCGGCGCGTGGAATGGCTGACATCCGCGGTGGCACCGGTGCGCGCCCGCCTCGGTGAGCGCCGGTTCATCCGCCTCGTATCGGCCCTGGTATCATGCGTCGGGATGGATTCGCTGTTTCTGCTGCAGGACACGCAAGGCCTCACACCGGCGGCCGCCGAGCGCGTGACGCTCTGGACCGCGCGGGCACTGCTCGCCGCAAGCCTGGCGGAAGCGGAGACGGCGTAAGCAGGAAGAAGGGAGCAGAGGATTCCGCGGGGTGCCACCTTCTCACGTCTCACATCTCACGTCTCTCGTCTCTCGTCTCTCGTCTCAGACCTGTATCTGCGCCCCCAGCTCGACGACCCGGTTGGGCGGCAAGCCGAAGAAGTTCGCGGCGCTGAGCGCATTGCGGCTCATCACGGCAAACAGTTCCGCGCGCCATGGTGGCATCGCGCCCGGCGGTGGCGCGGCGCCGGGCTGGCGCGGCAGGACGATCAGGGTCTCGCGTCCGAGGTAGAACGTCACGTCGTGCATCTTGAGCGAGGGCGCCGGTTCGCCCGGCTCATGCAACCGTTGCGCGACCGTCTCGAGGATCCGCGGCACGTTGGGTGATTCCATGAAACCATAGCGCGCCGTGACCTGATAGATGCCGGCACCTCTCGCTTCCACCACCACCCGGTCGGACTCGGCGATCTGCGGAATGTCGCGTGACGTCAGGGTCATCAGAATGACCTTCTCGTGCAACATCTTGTTGTGCTTGAGATGGTGCAGCAGCACGGGCGGCGCCATGTCGGGAATCGACGTCATGAAGACCGCAACGCCCGGGACGCGCGGCGGCTTTCGCCGGTCGATGTCGGGTACGAAGAGGTCGAGCGGCAGCGAGGCGTCGGTCAGGATCCCGATCACCTGCTGGCGTCCCCGACGCCATGTGCTCATCAACAGGTAGATCACCGCGGCCGCGGCCAGCGGGAACCACCCTCCTTCGACAAACTTGATCATGTTGGCGCCGAAGAACGCCACATCGACCACCAGGAACAGTGACGTCAGCGCGAGCACGCCCGGAAGCGGCCAGTGCCAGATGCGATATTGGACCACGGCGAACAGGATGGTCGTGATCAACATGGTGCCGGTAACCGCGACACCGTACGTTGCCGCGAGGTTGTCGGACGATCGGAACGCCAGCACCAGGGCGATCGTGCCCAGCCAGAGCGTCCAGTTGATGCCAGGCATGTAGATCTGACCAATCTGGCTGCGTGAGGTATGGACCAGCCGCATGCGCGGAACGAAGCCCAGTTGCATCGCCTGTTGCGTCAGCGAGAACGCTCCCGAGATCAACGCCTGCGAGGCGATGGTTGCGGCCATGGTCGCAATCACGACCATTGGATAGAGCGCCCAGGGGGGCACCACGCTGTAGAACGGGTTGGGCACGGCACCCTGCCCGCGCGCCAGCAGTACCGCGCCTTGCCCGAGATAGTTGAGCATCAGCGCCGGGAGGACGAAGCAATACCACGCCACCTGGATCGGCAGGCGTCCGATGTGCCCCATGTCGGCGTACAGTGCTTCGCCACCGGTCAGCACCAGGAACACCGAACCCAGCACGAAGAGGCTGTGCAGGCCGTTGCGCTGGAGGTAGGCGAGTGCGTGGAGCGGATTCAGTGCCGCGACCACACCGGGATGCTGCACGATCCCGTGGATGCCAAGCGCGGCGAGACAGCCGAACCAGAGCACCATCAGCGGACCGAACATCTTCCCCACGCTCGCCGTCCCGCGCTTCTGGATCCAGAACAAGGCGGTCAGAATGCCGACCGTGAGCGGCACGATCCAGAGCTGGAACGCCGGGGTCGCGACGTGAAGGCCTTCCACCGCCGACAGCACCGAAATCGCGGGTGTGATCACGCCGTCACCGTAGAGCAGTGCGGCGCCGAACAGGCCGAGCATCAGCAGCAGCTCGCGATGATGCCCCGTCGTCCCGCGCGGCCGGACCAGCGCGAGCAGCGCGAGGATGCCGCCCTCGCCCTGATTGTCGGCGCGCAGCACCATCGCGATGTACTTGAACGAGATGACGAAATTGAGCGACCAGAACACCAGCGACAGCACGCCGAGGACGTTCTCGGGTGACAGCGGCACCGCGTGGGCGCCATTGAAGCATTCCTTCAGGGCATAGAGAGGTGACGTGCCGATGTCACCGTAAACGACTCCCAACGCCGCGAGGGCAAGGCCGGCGAGGACCTTGCCCGATGGCGGCTTGCGATCAGCGGTCATTGGCCGCCGAGAGGAGTTGTCGCGCCGGGAGAGTGGGGAGCCGCGGCGACCAGCGAATCGACCAGCTTCACGATTTCATCGCTGCTGATGCTGCTGTAGATCCGCCCGCCGATCAGGAAGGACGGCGTGGCGTTGACACCGAGCTTGGCCCCCTCGTTGTATGACGCCTGGATGCGGCCGGCGTACTTGGCCGACTGCATGCACGCGTTCCAGGAGTTGACGTCGAGGCCGGCGGCCTTGATGATGTCGGTGATCACCGGCATCGGGTTGGTATGCAACGCCCAGTCGGTCTGGCGGCGGAACAATCCTTCCTTGACCTGCCAGAACTTGTCCTGGTCACTGGCGCACGCCGCGGCATGCGCCGCCACGCGACTCTGGTCGCCCTCGATCGGAAAGTCGCGGAACCGCAGGCGGGCCTTGCCGACATCGATCAGGCGGGCCTTGATGTCGGGGAACTGCACCTGATCGAAATCCGCGCAATGCGGGCACTGGTAGTCGGCATACTCTGCGATCTCGACCGGCGCGCTCGACGCGCCGAGCAGATAGCCGCGGAACCCGGAGGTGTCGGCGGCCGTTACCACAACATTCGCGGGGATCGAGACGGAGCGGGCGCTGCGAACCCGGCTGGTAATAAACAGGCCGCCGGCGACGACGACGACCGCGAGGGCGATATAGAACGGTTTCTGGCCGGGCGCCATGATGCCTCGAGCGCGTCGGCCGGCGAGCGCGGGACCCCGGGGCATGGGGTCACGACGGCGAACGCGCGGCACAAGTTAGTCCGCGCTCGCGCCAACCCAGCTGGGGCTGGCGACGCGCACAATCTAATGCCCGGCGGGTCGGAATTGCCCCGGAGCGCCCGGATTCCCTATATTGCGCGTCTGCAGGTCACACGACGGGGTACCGCTGCCCCGCCAAACTCATGAAGGAAGGTCGATTGACGAAGAAGAAGGCGGCCCCCCGCACACCGGCAATGCCGACGGCGCTGGACCAGGCTCGCGACGAACTGTTCAGCCACATCCTCCGGTGCGGGGTTCTTGACGCGGCGACGGAGCACCAGAAGGAATGGCTGGACGACACCATGCAATACATTGGCGAGCGCTATGCGCTGACGCCCGACCAGCTGGCACAGGTGCGCGTACTCGGCGACCGGTTCTGCCAGCCGGTGGTGAAGCGCGTACCGACCGTGGAGCCGGAGCCGGAGCCGGTTGAGGTGGGCCAGGAGTAGGGGCGATTACTCGATGATAATCTCTGTCTTGATCGGAATATCGGGGTTCAACGACAACAGCACGCTGCAATACTTCTGCACCGACAGATCCACCGCCCGTCGCGCCGCCGGCTCGGTCAGTCCCTCACCTGCGAGGCGAAACGTGAGCCAGAGCTCCACATAGCGCTTGGGGTAGTCCTCCGCGCGACGCCCGCCGACCTCGATCTGAAATCGGGTCAGCTTGAGGCGCTTCTTCTCGAGGACGCTGACCACGTCCGCCCCGGAGCAGGCGCCGGCCGCGCACAGCAACACCGTGACCGGGCTCGGCGCTTCCTTGCCGTCGCCGTCGAGATAGAGCTGCGGGCCGCCTGGCGCCCCGGCGGTGAAACGCAGGCCACCGGTCCAGTCGAGTACCGCGTGGCGTTGGTTCGCCTCGGTCATCGGGCCCTGAGCTTTCGGAAGAATGGCTGGTTGTAGTCGTAGATGGCGTACAACGCCACGCCGGCGGTCATCCAGGCGAGCGGCCGCAGCCGCGGAAGGTCGAGTACGAAGAAGACGAGGGTCAGCATCTGCAGCAGCGTGACCGCCTTTCCGCCCAGGCGCGCCGGCACCGCAGTCGCCTTGCCGGTGGCGAGGGTGATGAAGAACGCGGCGGTAGCAACGATATCGCGCGCCAGGACCGCGATGACTTCATACCAGGTCAACTTGCCCGACACCCAGACCACCGCGAACGCCACCGCAACGAAGAGCTTGTCGGCGATCGGGTCGAGGACCGCTCCCATGCGCGAGCCGCCGAACCGGCGGGCGACCCAGCCATCACCCAGGTCGGTCGCGGCCGCGAGAGCGAGGACCACGAGCCGCACGGGCGTACTCGTGACCATGGGAAACAGAATCGCCAGCGGAATCCGCACCAGCGTGATGCCATCAGCCGGTGAGAAGTGGCTGCGACGTGCCGCAGTCGAGTTAGGTGCTGCCATGGCGCCAAAACTACTCGATCACGGCAGCGGCAATGACGCCTTCGGCTCGCAGCGCAGGATCGAGCGATTGCGCCGCAACCGCGTGGACCTGAGCTGCGGTAACCTTCCGATACGGCGCAGCGGGGTCGTCCAGCTCGCTCAAGCCGCCGCCGAGCAACCAGGCATCCGCGATTTCACCGGCCAGCGCTCCCGCGGTCTGGCGCGCCATTTCCGCGTGCCCGGCGAGCATGGCGCTGGCGCGCGATACCTCGTCCGCGCTGGGTGGTTCGCCACGGAATAGCGCCAGCTCTTCGAGCATGGCGTCCCGGGCCTCGTCGAGCCGCGCAGGATCGGTGGCGATGTAGGTCAGCAGCCCACCGGCGCGCCGACGCTGCCAGGAGTTGGCCATGACGGTGTATGCAAGCGAGCGAGCGCTGCGCAACGATTCAAACAGCCGGCCGCCGAGTCCGGCCGCAATCGCGCCCCATGTTTCAGCGGCGAACCGACCGGGGTCGGTACGCGAGGGTCCGGGAAAGATCATCGCGAGCGCGGATTGCTTGCGGTCACGCGTTTCGGTTCGGGTTCCGGGTGCAATGACCTCCGGCGAACCGAGGCCCACCGCCGGGATGGCGCGCCCCAACTCGCCGAACGCCGCGACTGCTGACGCGATGACGTCAGCCACACGGTCGGGTTCGTCGTCACCCACTGCGACAATCGTCGTTCGGCCGCCGAGCAGCATGCCCGCGTGCCACGCCCGCACCGTCGATACGTCGAATCCGGCGACCGACTCGGGCGTGCCAAGGGTTGGTGAGCCGTATCCGGTGTTGTTGAATGCGACGCCGAGCGCCAATTGCACTGGGAAACGCACCATGTCGTCCGCGACGGCGCGGGCATCTTCCAGCAGCAAACCACGTTCGATTGCGACAGAGCGCGCGTCGAAGCGCGGTTGAAGCAGCACTTCAGCGAGGAGGCCCGCCGCCGCACGCAGGTGTTCGCTCAACACCGTGGCACCGAATCCGAGCACGTCAGCGCCAAGTACGGGCGACAGGGAGCCGCCGAGAGACTCTATCGTGAACGCCAGCTCAGCCGCATCGAGTCGCGTCGTACCACGCAGCATAGCGCGAATGGCGAGCGCGGCAATGCCCGCCGTTGCTGGTGTCTCGAGCACACTGCGCGGGCGATACATACTCACCGTCGTCTGCCCGGTTTCGCCAAACCGCGCGGTCAGGATGTCGATCCCATCCATCTCGAGATGATGGACGCCTCGCCCCGTCGGCGCATTGGCGGCGAATGCCGGCGCTTCGTGTCGTACCGAGCCCGGGAGCCCTTTGCTGCACTCATGGTGACCACGGGTATGCATCGCGCCGGTCAACGTGTCCGCATCGAACTGCGCATCCGTGTTGCGTGGCAGGTATGCCACGCCGGACACTGCATCGGCCATCAACCATCGGCGCGCTGCGTCGCGGACGTCCGTCGACGTCACGGCGAGCACGTCCGACGCTTCGCGATCGAGACGCGTCACATCCCCGAGCGCATCGGCGTCGGCGAGGGCGAGCGCCCGACTTTCGTACTGTTCCAGGCGGCGCCCGATTTGCGAGAGCATCAGGGCGCGGGCACGATCGAGCTCGGCGGGATCCGGGCCTTGTGCCGCCAGGTCGCGCACGGTGGCCCCGATGATCGCGAGCACCTGCTCGAGCCGCGCGGGCGCCAGTTCGGCACCGATCGCGAACACGCCGGCGTCCACGACGCCGTAGCTCGACACGCCAATGGAGTTGGCGAGCCCTGGTTCGCGAACCAGGCGTGCGAGGCGGGAGCCGCGACCGAGGCCGAGGATCGCCGCCGCGACGTCGAGCGCGGGGACGTCGCCCTCGAGCACGCCCGGCGCGCGCCAGCCGAGCACCAGCTCGCCGAGCGCGACGTCGCCGGTCAGCCGCCGGGCCTGTACGCTCGGCAGCGTCGCCTCGACCGGCCCCGGCGGCACGAGCTGTTCCGGCAACCTCCATTCGCTCCACGCCGCGCGCAGTGCGTCGAGCGCGGCGTCTTCATCCATGTCGGCCACGAGGGTGACGATGGTGCGCTGCGGCACATATCGACTGGTGTAGTAGCCGGCAACGTCGTCGCGATCGAACCGTTCCAGCATCGCCTCGGTGCCGATCCGCCAGCGACGCAGCCGATGCGTGGCGTACAGCAACTCGTGCAGCGTCTCGCCGGCCACGGCGCCCGGCGTATCGAGCTTGCGGCGCGCCTCCTGGATGATGACGCCCAGTTCGCGCCGCAATTCGTCGCCATCGAGGAGTGGATTGCGCACCTGATCGGCTTGCAGCGCGATCAGGTCACCGGCATGGCGGGCTGGAACGGAGGCGTAGTACACCGTGCGGTCGTATGACGTGTAAGCGTTGAGCGAACCACCGAGCGCCTTGGTGCGACGCGCCAGCTCACCCGGCCCGAGCGTCGGTGTGCCCTTGAACAGCATGTGCTCCAGCACGTGCGAGATGCCGACGAGTTCGTCGGGCTCATCGAGAAACCCGGCGCGCACGTGGGTTACCAGCGCCGCCGCCGGCGCGGCGCGGCGTCGCTGCACCAGCAGCGTCACGCCATTCGGGAGTTGTTCGCGCCGGAGACCGGAGGTAGGGACGTGCTTCACACACTCAACTGGTGATGCCGTTTCCGAGCGGCCGGGTTCGCAGCAGGGTCAGCGCCAGCGCGAGCATTACCGCGCCATACGCGACAACATGCCAGAGAGCCCCGCCGCTTGGCACCGGCAGGGCGGGTTGCGTCAGTTCGAAAGGCGGCAGCGCCTGGTGCAATACCTTCAACCACGCTGGCACACCGGGCACCATCGTGACATGTGACAGCACGCTCTCGAGGACGCTGGCCAGGAACACGAACAACCAGCCCTTCGACGAAAAGCGCGACACGAGGAACGTGGCGCTCCCCACCAGGAGATAGCTCAGTCCGATCTGCCCAATAAGATGCCACGTCAGCCCCATGTTGCTGCGGAGCGCGAGGGCGAGGCCCACTCCAAGGACCAGGGGCGTCAGCAGGATCACCGCGGCACCGACCAGGAATCGCTGCAGGTAATACCAGGCCGGCGACATCGGCTTGCTGAACAATGAGCGATAGTACCCGCGCTCGAGGTCGGTGCCCACGATGCCACCGACGGTCATCAGGATCGCGATCGTCAATCCGCTCGACCAAATCGCGACCTGCAGGCCGTGCGGCATGTCCAGCAAGGCGCCGTCGGGACCCGGGCCACGCATGTGCGTGTTTGTGGCGAACCGCCAGACCAGCAGGTCGATGACCACGGACGTGACCACGAACACGCGGAACGGCCACACGATCGCGTCCCGTATGAACCACGGCATGTAACGCAGGGGCGACTCATCGCGGCTCATTCCTGCACCGCCGCGCGAAATGCGGTCTCGAGGCTGCTCTCTTCGGGCGCGCACTCCACCAGGATCGCACCGCCGGCGAGCAGCAGGCTCAGCCCGACGCTCATCTGGGCCCGAGTGGCCGAGACGCGCCACACGCCTGGTCGACCTTCCACGGGCTTCGCGCCGGGAAACACGGCCGCGACTTCGGGCGATTCCTCGAAGGCTATCCGCCACGACATCGCGGACATCGGGGCCGTGCCCTCACCGTGTTCGACGATCCGCTGTAATTGGCCCTTGTTCAGGATCGCCACGCGATCAGCGAGGCGCTCGAGTTCGTCGAGGTTGTGGGACGCAATCAGGATCAGCCGGTCCGGCCGGCGCAGTTGCGCCACCACGTCGCGAAAGCGCTGGGTCCACAGGGGATCAAGACCGTGGGTCGGTTCGTCCAGCACGACAATGTCGAACTCGCCGAGCAACGCCTGCCCCAGGCCCAGCCGCTGCAAGTTGCCCTTCGACAGCTGCTTCACCGTCTTGGCCGCGTGTTCGTCGAGCCCGAGTTCGGTCTGGATCGCCGATACCCGGGCATCGAGTTCGGCCGCGGCGACCCCGGAGAGCACCGCCATGCGCCGCAACGCCGGCGCGACCTTCCACGTCGGGGGAAGGGTGACCAGCTCGGTCAGGTAACCAATTCCGAAGTGCTCCACGTACGTTCGCGGGCTCTTGCCATCGATGGTGACGCGTCCGACGGTAGGATCCAGAAACCCGAGCACGAGCGAGATGAGCGTCGACTTGCCGGCACCGTTCGGCCCGGCGATGCCGATGACCTCGCCAGCGTTCATCTCCATCGAGAAGTCGGCCAACGCAGGGACGCGCCGGCGCGTCACCAGCGCCGTGTAGGTCTTGCTGACCGACTCGAAGCGGATCATTGGAGGATCCGGATGACGCCGGCGGCGGCCGCGCCGCGCAGGAACGCCTCGGAGTTGCCGACGGGAATCCTGACCCCGGTTTCTGCGGTGCCGCGCCGGGCGAACACCTGCATGAACTCCTGCAGGGTGCCATCGGCCCAGGCGCCTTCGGCAGTCTGCAGGTGGACCACCAGTTCATCCCACGTGCCACGCAGGGTGAGCCCGCCGAGCGTCTCGATGACATGTACGCCGGACGTCAGCACCGGCCGCTTCTGCATGCCGGGAACGTCGCGCATCAGCGTGCCGAACAGTTCCAGCTGGTGGGGATCGCGCGATGTGCCGTCGGGCTGCAGGCTCTCGATCTCCGCGAGCACCAGGTCCTCGGCATCAGCATCGCGGCCGAGCTCGGCCAGTCGCGCGAGCCAGGGCCGGACTTCCGGATCGGTATCGCCGGCGTTGCGCGCAGCCTTCAGGAGCTCGATCGTGCGCCAGACGCCGAGGTCGTCGAAGTGGTCCTCGGGCTTGACCCGCGCGAAGTGCAGCAGGGCCGCCGGGATCTCGCCGCGATCGTACAGGATGTTGGCGAGGTAGATCCTCGGCTCGGGATACTCCGGCTCCAGCTCGAGGGCACGGCGCAGCCAGTAGAACGCGTCGGCATCCATGCCGAGGCGATGCGCGGTATATCCCAGCGAAGCGCAGACCTCGACCGACGCGGGATGTGCCTCGCGGCACAGCTCCAGGAAGCGGCGCGCTTCGACGAAAAATCCCTCGCGAAACAGCGCGCGACCGACCTGCAGCATCAGTTCATGATCGTCGCCAAAGCCGAGATCGAGAAGCCGCTGGAACGTGCGCAGCGCGCCTTCGAGCTGTCCCAGCACCAACAACGTCTCGCCCAGGCCGGCAAGCGCGTCTTCGTGCTCGGCGTCGATCGCCAGCGCGCGGTCGAACGCCGAGCGCGCCCACGCATACTCCTCGCGGGCGAGCTGGGCGTAGCCGATGCCGACATGGAGCTCGACCGCCTGGGGATAGCGGACCAGTCCCTCCCGGAGGAGGTCGAGTGCGGCATCGTATCGCGCTTCGTTGTACAACTGGTGGGCCTGCTCATCATACTCATCGGAGCTGAGAAAGGGCTCCGTCATGGGCGAGTGGCCTCCCGGTAGGTTGAGATCAATGTAGAGCAGAAAGAGGCAAGAGAGAAGAGAGAAGCGACACGAGAGACGCGAATCTCTCGCCGCTCCTTGACCGGTGATTGCCGCAATCTATATTACTGACCAGTCAGTAATCAACGGAGCTGCCCTTGGCCACTGCGACCGCTGTCCCCCGCTTCCATCGCCGGCCGGAGGCGCGCCCGGAGGAGCTGCTGGAAGCGGCGCTGGCCGTCTTCGGCGAGCGCGGCTTTCGCGCCACCACGCTGGAGGAGGTCGCGGCGCGGGCCGGCGTGTCGAAGGGCACCGTCTACCTCTACTTCGCCTCGAAAGACGACCTGTTTCGCGCCGTCGTGGAAACCAAGGTCGTCGCGCTGATCGCATCCGCCGAGGCCATGGCCCGGACCCACGCCGGATCGGCGTCCGAATTGCTCGTGAAGGTGGTCCATCTGATGTGGGACGCGATGTCGCGACCCGACATGGTTCGCATGGCGCGCCTGGTGCAAGCCGAGCTGACGCAATTCCCCGAGGTGCGCCGCTTCTACTTCGAGCAGGTCGTCCAGCGGCACCGCCGCTTGCTGCACAGCATCGCCGCGCACGGAGTCGCCAACGGCGAGTTCCGCCGCGAAGCGACGGTCATCGTGCCGAGATTGGTGCCGTCGCTTGTCATGCAATTGAACCAGACCCGGTTCCTCTTTGGCGACCTCGACCGGGCCGCGCCGTCACCCGATGGACTGTGCGAGGTGATGCTGACGCTCGTCCTCCACGGCATCGGCAAGCCGGTCGTGGCGCGAGCAAACCGCCATGGCAGGAAGACGGCAAACAAGGCGAAGACCGCACGGGCCGGCACCAGCGGCACGGCAACCGCGCACAAGCGCGGCAAGGCGAAAGGGCGCAAGCGGTGAGAACCAAGCGGATGATCGTCCGGCGATCGGGCGCGCTGGCGGCCTGCCTCGTCATGGGCCGGATGCTCCCGGCGGAAGGACAGGCACCGCCGCAATCGGTCACCATGACGCTCGGCCAGGCATTGGCTCGCGGCCGCAGTAACGGGCTGCAGGCGGCACTGGCGCAGTTGTCCGCCGAGGGAACCCGCGTGCGCCAGCGGGAACAGGGTGCCGCGTTGCTGCCGCAGGTCGAAGGCAGCGGCACGGTGCAGCGACAGACGCTCAACCTGCACGAGTTCGGCCTGTCGATTCCCGGGTTTCCTGCGATCACCGATCCGTTCACGTTGTTCCGGGCGCGATTGGGCGCCAGCCAGGTGCTGTTCGATCGGGCCACGATCGAGCGACTCCGTGCCGCGCGCGACACGGCGATCGCCGCGGGACTCGATGCCGAGCGCGCGGGCGACCTCGCCGCCGCGACCGCGGGCGCCGCGTGGTTGCGACTGGCCGGCGCGCAGGAGACCGTGACGGCCCGCGAACAGGACTCGGTCACCGCGTTCGCACTGCTCGAAATCGCGCGATCGCAGGTCGACGCCGGCACCGCACCGCGGATCGACCGCACCCGCAGCGAAACGCGGGCAGCCGCGGTACGAGTCGACGCCGCCGTGGCGCGCAACGAGCGCGATCGCGCGCGCCTCGACCTCGCGCGTGCGGTCGACCTGCCGCCGGGCACGCCCGTAGTGGTGTCAGCCGATGCGCCAATCACCAGCGACACCTTCCCGACCGACATCGAGGCCGCAGTGGCGGTCGCCCGGTCGCATCGCGTCGATCTCGCGGCTGAACGCGCGCGACAGGTGGCCATGCAGCGCAGCCTCACAGCGATCAAGAGCGAATTCATTCCGTCGATTGCCGCCTCGGGATTCGTGCAGACCTCCGGCACCGGCATCGATAGCCTGGCGGGCACCTGGAACATCGGTGTCGGATTGAGTTGGTCGCTATTCGACGGCTTCCGCCGTGAACGTCGTGTCGATGAGCAGCGCCTGCGCCTCGACGCCGAGACGCGCCGGCTGCACGACCTCGAAGCGCAGATCGAGACGGACGTGCGGGAAGCGGCGCTCGACCTCGCGTCGGCGCGCGACCAGCTCGCCCTGGCGAACGACCGGGTGCGCCTGGCCGAGGAAGAGCTGTCGGAGGCGCGCGAGCGCTTCGCTGCGGGAGTCACCGGCAGCGTAGAAACGACCAACGCGCAATCGGAAGTCGCCGCGGCTCATGATGCGTTGATCCAGGCCCGGCTTTCGGCGGGCGCGGCACAGATCAATGCGGCGCGAGCGATGGGATTGCTGAGCAACGTGCATTGACAGCAGGAGAGACGAGAAACCCAGCGGCACGACACCACTCCGGGATTTCTCGTCTCTCGTCTCTCGTCATTTTGACACGAGGATCTTCTGATGGCTAGCAAGACTCCGTTCATCGTCGTCGGCATCGCGGTCATCGGCGCCGCCGTGTGGGGCGGCAAGATGTATCTCTACTCGCGCGGTCATGTGACCACTGACAACGCGGAGGTCGACGGGCGCCTCGAACCGGTCGCCAGCAAGCTGCAGGCGTTCGTGGCCCGCGTTCCGGTCGAGGACAACCAGGTGGTCAAGGCCGGTGACACCTTGCTGGTGCTCGATGCGCGCGACCTCGACGCGGACGTCGCCAAGGCCACGGCGGATCTCGCCTCCGCCGTGGCGATGGCCGGCAGCGGACACCAGGCGGGACAACTGGCGGCGCAGGTCACCGCCGCCGAGGCCACCGCATCCGGCGCCGAGGCCGCAGTCACCAGCGCGGCGGCGGCGTATCGCAAGGCGTCCGCCGACCTCGAACGCATTCGGGGCCTCACCGCCAAGCAGATCGTGGCGGCGCAGCAACTGGACGCGGCACAGGCCGCCGCCGACGCCGCGGCGGCGAATCTTCAGGCGGCGCAGCGCCAGGCGGCGGCGACGAAGGCGCAGGTCGGCGTCGCGAGCGCTGCGCTGACCGGCGGAGACGCCCGGGTCGCGTCAGCCCGGGCCACTCTCGCCACCGCGACATTGCGCCAGTCCTACGCGGTCGTCACCGCGCCATTCGCGGCCATCGTGTCCAAGCGCACGGTCGAGCCCGGCATGCTGGTGCAGCCGGGCCAGACCACAATGACCCTGGTGCCGCTGGATGCGATCTGGATCACGGCCAACGTCAAGGAAACCCGGCTCGGCCGGCTGGCAGTGGGCGATTCGGTCGGATTCACGGTCGACAGCTACGACGGCCGGCAGTTCACCGGAGTCGTCGAGAGTGTGTCACCCGCCACGGGCGCGAAGTTCGCACTGTTGCCGCCGGACAACGCGACCGGCAACTACACGAAGGTAGTCCAGAACGTCCCGGTGCGGATCCGGGTCACGTCGCCGGCCGATCCGAAGTATCCGCTGCGCCCGGGCATGTCGGTCGAAGTCTCGATTCGAGTCCCCAGGGCCTGACCGCTCGTCTCTCGTCTCACTTCCCGAACGGATCCTCCAGGCTCGGGCTCTGCGGCGTAAACAGCTCGGCCGCGTTTTCGGTGATGTGCATGTCGTCCTCGAGCCGGACGCCGAACTCGCCCTGGATGTAGATGCCGGGTTCATCACTGAAGGTCATGCCAGGCTGCAGCCTGAGCGTGTTGCCCTTGACCAGATACGGCCACTCGTGCCCGTCCATGCCGATGCCGTGACCCACGCGGTGTGAGAAGTACTTGTAGCCGGGCCCGTATCCCGCGTCCTCGATCACACGCCGCGCCGCGGCATCCACTGATTGCGCTTCCACGCCGGGGCGCGCCGCCCTGAGCGCCGCGGTCTGCGCTGCGTGCTCGATGTCGAACACCCGCTTCATCTTGTCCGTCGCCTTGCCCAGCACGAAGGTCCGCGTGATGTCCGACTGATATCCCTCCACCGTGCAGCCGTCATCGATCATGATGATGGCTCCCTCACGTATCGTCTGCGGTGTCGCCGAGCCATGCGGGAGCGCGGTGTATTTCCCGACCTGCACGGTCGCATCCCCGGGGAATCCCAGCCGGCCGTAGGCCGCGGCAATCAGGGTGCCGACCGCGTCCTGCGTCATTCCCGGCTGGGTGGCGTGGTACACCGCTTCGTACGCCTTGAGCGTGACCTGGTTGGCCAGGCGCATCAGCGCCAGCTCATGCGGGTCCTTGATCATGCGGCATCCGGCCGTGACCGGTGTCGCGCTGGCGATGTGAAGCGCGGGACTCGCCTGTGCAATCGCGTCGGCGAACACGTACTTCACGGTTTCCTCGATGCCGACCCTGCCCGTCGTGAGGCCCGCCGACTTGAGCCCCTCGGCCACCCGTTGGTACGGACTCTGATCCTCGTCCCACGTGAGCACCTGGGTTCCGGTCCCCAGCGGACCGGTGCGGGCCTGTTCGAGCGTCCGCTCCTCCTCGAACATGGGCGTCACGACGAACGCCTCGCCCCGCGCGGGAATGACGACGCAGGTCAGGCGTTCACTGTTCCCCCATCGCATCCCGGTGAAGTAGACCAGCGACGTGCCGCCGCCGAGGATGATGGCGTCGAGATGGTTCTCGCCCATGAGCGCCCGGGCGCGGTCGAGGCGCGCGCGGCGCTCAGCGACAGCGATCGGGGTTGCCTGGCTCCGCATCGACGCCAGCGCTGCAATGCTGGGCGGCAATTTCGTGTCGACCGGTGTCGCGCCGGGTTGGATCTTCCCCCGGGTCCCCACACCGCACGCGGTGCCGGCCAACGCGAGGGACGACGTACCGATGAACTTGCGCCGTGAAAGCATGACCGCCTCCGACCGTAGGTCCTGTTTACTTCCTGCTGGGTTTCCGGGTTCCCGCCGTCCCGGCGATCAATGCCGTCGAAAACGCCACTCCGTCGCGGAACGACTTGACCGGGATCCGCTCATCCCGGCCGTGCTCCCGTTCCTCGCCCACGGGCATCGGGATACCGGTCACACCGTAGACCGGGGTCCCGGCGTTACGAAAGAAAACGCCATCTGTCGCACCATTCTCCTGCACCGGCGAGATCGGTACGTCGCGACCCCAGGTGGAGCGGATGGCGGCCTTCACCAGCGCAAGTCGCTCGGGGAGCAACGGCGACGGTGGTGACGGCTTCGCCGGATTAATCTCGGCGATCGCGATGCCGGTGTCGGGGATCGCACGCCGCAGCACCTGAAGGATCCCGGCTGCGTTCTCACCGGGAATGATGCGACAGTTGATCGTCGCAGTCGCGAGCGCCGGCAGGGCGTTTTCCGCATGGCCCGCGGCGAGCATTGTGGGAACGCATGTGGTGCGAAGCAGCGCGTAGTAAGACGGTGAGAAGCGCGCGAGCCGGTACGCCGCCGCGGAATCGAGCGGTTGCTTGAGCACCGCGCGGATCAGTTCGGCTTCCGGCGCCGTGACGAACTGGGCCCGCGCGCCGAGTTGCGCGCGCGCGACCTCGGTAAGGTCCACCGGGAACGACACGGCCTCGACGCCGCGCAGTGCGTTTATCAATTCATAAATGGCGTTGTCCGCCCGCGGCAGCGAGGAATGGCCACCGGGATTGCGCGCCGATAACGTCACCGTCCAGTAGACCTTCTCCGCTCCCTGGAACTCGATCCAGGCAAGCTTGCCATGATCGATCGCCGGGCCGCCGGCGTCGAAGTTGAAGACCCAGTCTGCATCGACCAGTTGCTTGTGGTCATGCACCAGCCAGGCGGCACCCGGCAGGTCAGCGTTCTCCTCCCCCGACGTGAGGGCAAGGATGATGTCGCGTTCGGGCACCGCCTTCGATCGGACCAGGGCGAGCACACCAGCGACCAGCGTGGCGGCCGGTCCCTTGTCGTCGGCGGTGCCGCGGCCGTAGAGCCAGCCGTCCTTTTCCGTCAGCGCGAACGGCTCGAGCGACCAGTCGCCCCGCAACGCGTCGACGACGTCGAGATGCGCCAGGAACACGACCGGCCTCGCACTGCCCTTGCCACGAACGCGAACGACCAGATTCTTGTTCTTGGCCTCGGGGCCGATCACTTGCACGTCGGCGGCGGGGACACCTGCCTTGCGAAACCGCGCCGCGAGCTTTTCAGCCAGCGGCGTGACGTCGCCGCGCTGGAGCGATGTGTTCAGTGACACCATTTCGGTCAGGATCTCGCGTGCCTCGTGCTGTGCTGCCTCCGAGGGAGCCTGTGCCGCCATCGGTCCAACCACCAACAACGCGGCAAACAGGATCAGCATGCGCATGCGTGAGGCCCTCTCTGTGGGTACAGTCACCCGGTGGACCCGTGACCCATATCGGTTGCGAATCTAGCACGCCGGCCTCGATCACTACCGCAGCCGCGACACCACGATCCGCTGGTCCGCTATCGCGCGGACCGTACGCCCGGCAAAATGAGACGTGACCGTGGTCTGGATATGTCGACTCCACGCGACCGGGCCACGTTGGACACTCCACGCGACGTTACCGTCCTCATGGGCGGTCTCCATCGTATGCACCTGGACGCTATCCGGACCCGTGTACGTCGTGTCGCTCGGCCGCTGTTCGGACCAACGGAAACGCCGGGTGGCGGCCGAATCGGCGAGCCGGCGCCACGCTCGGTGAGACGAATCGGTGAACTGCGCGCCGGGCGCGATCATCGGTGGAGCGGCCGGAAAGAAGTCGTCCATGGCGGAACTGAGATCGCTCACGTCCGCCACGGTGCCCGGAACGAAGGGAACCTCGACGACGGTGGCAAGGCCCCGCGCATCAATGAGCAGCCTCCACCGGCCACCGATCACGGCATCGACATCGATGACTTGATGCGTGCCATCGGCGGTTTCGTCGAGGCGGAGAGAATCAGCGGTGATCACCAGGGTGTCGGCGCGAACGGTCGCCGCGTACCGTGCGACGCGCGTGATGGTCCGATGCCGTTCGGCTGATCCGGTCTGCGTCGTCACCTCAGAATGCACCTGCTCGACAAAGACACCGCCGGCGAGACCGTGCACGGCATAACCCGGCGGCGCCTGCGCACCGGCGAAATGAGCGAACATCGGAACGCCTGAGACTACCGCGACCGCAATCCGCCGCGCCATTCGAACGGACAGCCTGCCCCCGATCTGTTCTCGTCTCTCGCCTCGCGTCTCCCGGTCATTCGAGATACGGATATCTCCAGTCCTTGGGCGGGTTGCCGACTTCCTTGATGGCCCGAGGAGAGACCCAGCGATAGAGGTTGAGGATGCTGCCGGCCTTGTCGTTCGTCCCCGAAGCGCGAGCGCCACCGAACGGCTGCTGACCCACCACGGCACCGGTGCACTTGTCATTGACGTAGTAGTTGCCAGCCGCGTGGCGCAGCCTGCGGTCAGCCGACACGATGGCGCTGCGTTCCTGCGCGAAGATCGCGCCCGTCAGCGCGTACGGTGACGCGGAATCAACCAGCGTGAGCACGTCGTCCCACCGGTTGTCTTCGTAGACGTACGCGGCGAGGATCGGTCCGAAGAACTCGACGCTCATCACCTGGTGATGCGGATCGGAAGTCTCGAGCAGCGTCGGCTCGACGAACCAGCCTTCGCCGGCGTTGCAGTTGCCGCCAGCGATCACCCCGACTCGGGGATCCGCCTTGGCCGCAACAAGCACCTGTTCCAGCCGCTTGAACGCGCGCGAATCGATGACCGCGCCGACAAAGACCGAGAAGTCCGCCGGATCGCCGACCTTGAGCTTGCCAATCTCCTCACGCAGCCGGGCCTCGACCCGTGACCAGAGCGAGCGCGGGATGTAGCAGCGCGACGCCGCCGAGCACTTCTGCCCCTGATACTCGAAGGCGCCGCGAACCAGTGCCGTCACCAGCGCCTCGACATCCGCGCTGGAATGGGCCAGCACAAAATTCTTCCCGCCGGTTTCGCCGACGAGTCGCGGATAGGCATGGTACTGATCCAGCCGTTCCGACACGCCTTTCCATAACTGATGGAACACCGGTGTCGAGCCGGTGAAGTGAATACCGGCCAGGCGCGGATCGGAGAGCAGCACGTCGGTAACCGCGGCGGACTCGCCCGGCACGAACTGGATCACGCGGGGCGGCAAGCCGGCTTCACGCAGGATCTGGTAGAACAACCAGTTCGACAGCAGCGCCGTCGTTGATGGCTTCCACAGCACCACGTTGCCGAGAATCGCGGGTGTCGTCGGCAGGTTGCCGCCGATGGCGGTGAAGTTGAATGGCGTGATGGCGTAGACAAAGCCTTCGAGCGGCCGGTAATCGAGGCGGTTCCATACGCCGGGCACCGAAATCGGCTGCTCGTGCAGCAACCGCTCGGCGTAATGCACGTTGAAGCGGAGGAAGTCGGCGAGTTCGCAGGCAGCATCGATCTCGGCCTGGTGCGGTGTCTTCCCCTGGCCGAGGATGGTCGCGGCGTTCATCCGCGCACGCCATGGCCCGCTCAGCAGGTCGGCGGCCTTGAGGAACACAGCCGCGCGGTCGGCAAACGACCAGTGCTCCCAGTCATGCTGCGCCGCCGCGGCGCCATCGATCGCGTCGTGCAGTAGCGTCGATGGCGCCTGGTGCGCGGTGGCCAGCCGGTGCTGGTGCCGCTGCGGCGACGTAACCGCGACGGTCTTGTTGGTGTGATGCTCGTGTCCGTTCACGACCACCGGGATCTCGGTAACGACCCCGGCCAGTTCCTTGATCGCGGCCTGCAGCGCCGCGCGCTCGGCCGAGCCGGGGGCATAGCTCAGGATCGGTTCGTTGATCGGGATGGGAATGTTGCCGATGGCGCTCATTAGCGGACCCCGTAAGGCTTTCGTAGGTATACCATCAGTCTTTGGCTGGAATCCCTTGGCGCTACCGGGCTTCGGCGCGGGTGACCATATGGCTTTGGGTGGACAAGATAGGGCTTTGAGTGGACGAAAGTGAACAGCCGCTGGTCAATTGGCCGGCGTCACGTTGTTCAATTGCCCGGCGTCGATACGGCCGGCCGCGTTATCGGGTACCCCTTTGCCCAAGGCCGCGTGTATTTCTTCCCGGCGGTTGCGTAGGTTTCGGCTATATACGATGGAGCTACCATGACCCAGCCGATGCGTGCGCCACCCGCGGAAATCCAGGACGTCCAAACATCGCTCGGGCCGCTGGCTCTCGACACTGTTCACAACGTCGATTGCTTGGTCGGTCTGCGGCAGCTGCCGACCGACACCATCGATGTCATCGTGACGTCCCCGCCCTACTGGGGACAGAGAGGCAGCGCGGGACTCGGCTCAGAACCTGACCCTCGAGACTTCGTGAGGAACTTGGTTGGGATTCTTTCGGAGGCGATCCGTTGTTTGAAGCCCTCCGGCACGCTGTGGCTCAACATCGGCGACGCCTACAATACGCCGATCAACTGGCGAGAGGACGATCACGCCTATAGCTCGCTCGGCAAGGACGGGACCGGCCTAGCAGCGACCAACTCGGCCTACACAAAGAACCGAGGCAGTCGTCGCGCCTTCATCGACAAGAACGTGGGGTGGCTCCAGTACGGCAATCTTCTCGCGACGCCGTATCGGGTGGTCATCGCAATGAGCGACGCGGGGTTCTTATTTCGCGGTGAGGTGATTTGGGAGAAAGCGCGCCCCCTTCCCGAAGGCCTTTGCCGCCGCCCCCATCGGCGGCATGAGGGCATCTACATCTTTGCCAAGACAGAACAGCACTCGTTCCGCACGAAGCCGCCGGTCGGGTCCGTGTGGCGCCTGCTACAAACGCCGAACCGTACACCGCATTGCTCGACGTTTCCGCTCGACTTACCGCTCCAGTGCATTCAGGCCGCAGGAGTGCAAGGCGTCGGTATTGTCTGCGACCCATTCATGGGCAGCGGCACAACTGGACGGGCCGCACGCAAGCTCGGGCATCGGTTTATCGGCTTCGAGTTGGACGAGCAGATGTGCAAGCTGGCGAACGAGCCGTCACCCGAGGACAATCAGACCGGATTGGCCTTGGCGTAGGCGATCCACTTTTCGGTGAGAAACTTCACCAGCTGGTCGGGCTGCTTCTCACTCAATCCCATCGTGTAAATCCGCTTTCCTGACGCCGTCGTGGCGGGACTCGGCGGCGTTCGCAAGTTGAACGAGAACAGCCCGTCAAACTGGCCCTCGACTTCCACGTAGCCCCGCTTGAGGCGTTCCTTGTCGACGCCAAGCGAGCGACCACCCAATTCTCCCCAGTTGATACACTCGCCGTGCGGCGGCGGGTAGCTCTTGGAATCCATCGTCAACGCAATGGACACCAGCCCGGCAGACATGAACGCCTGACTCGCGGGAACGTCGTCCTGAATCCGTTCCGCAATGCTCGACTTGACGTGCGCCGCGCCGAACACGCGCCACGGTCCGGCGGTGTTGGGTGCCTTTCCTTCAAGGAACACGTCGATCTTCGTGTCGCGGATGTTCGTGCCGAGGCCGACGAGGATCTTGTTCGCCTCGGTCTTGTCCAGCTTGCGCATTCTGAGGTTGTGCGGAGCCAGACGCGACTCATACATCGACACGAAGGCTCGCTCAAGCGCGAAGCCGGAGACGCGCTTCCACCGATTGTCACTCCAGCCGGAGTCGAGCAGGTGCCGATAGATGACATGCTGCCACAGGTCGCTGGGATTGGCCTTCGGGCACATGACCGCGACGGCAACGAAACCCGCCGCCACCGCGTCGGAGACCTGCTCCTCGGATTCGATCAGGGCGTCAAGCGCCGCCCGCGCCTTCGTCACCTCTCGGTCGGTGATCCCGTCTAGTTGGACCATCTTCGGGGCGACGCCCCGTTGCGCGGACCGGCATTCGATTGTCGCCATAACGCGTAAAGATGACTCTATCGGGAGATACCGCTAGGCCATTCGTGCCGCGCCATTCTGGCACGTCCCAGCCCAAACTGCATCATGATCATCGCACCCTGGAGCGGAATCTCGAATCGCTGTTGGGCAACCGTATGTTATCGCGGAGTTCTGCGGCAGAGCACTCATGCTGCAGCCTCAAGAATCTGGCGTCGGGCATTAGCCGCAGATAAACCGAAGCATTGTCAGGGGCGAGGTAGCCTGCATCCTTACATGGCCCACCCTCAAACTCACGGAGTTGAGCTTGGCGCTCACGCGCGAACAGATCATCGCGGCCTACCGTCACCTCCTCGCGAAGTCGCCCGACCAACCGCCTGGCATTGACAAATTTGTCGGCGTGGTGTTCGGTGTCAGTACTCATCAATTTCGCGGCGGGATCTGGCGAAGATGGAGTGCGTTCCAAGCCGACGTCGGTATTACGCCGAACGTAGCGAACAAGCGAGTGGCCGACGAAGAAATTGCGGCCGGGTTCGCCCTCCTTGCCCGGAAGCTGGGGCGTTTGCCGACTCAGAGCGACCTCGTATTTGCTCGGAAGCGCGATCCGAGCGTTCCGAGCGATGGTGCAATCAAGCGCCGGGCGATAACGAGAGATGCGCGCATTAAGATGTTGCGCAAGTTTTGCGCGGACCGTCCGGAGTTTGCTGACGTCCTGGCCCTTCTCGACGGCGACGACGATGCGGCGACCAAGGATGCGGGGAATTCCGAGACCGAGGGATTTGTGTACCTCCAGAAATCCGGTCGACGGTACAAGATCGGCTGGACGGCCGCTCCGGAGCGGCGCCGGGCTGAGGTACAGACGCTATCGCCCGACCCGGTTTCACTCGTGCACCTTATTCCGACCGATGACCCCGGCGGCGTGGAAGCGTACTGGAAGAATCGCTTCAAGAAGAAGAACATCCGTGACGAGTGGTACAATCTCACGTCCGATGACGTGGCGGCGTTCAAGCGATGGAAGTCCCAGTAGCGGACATCTAGGACGTGAATGTGACGATACAGCTCCGAAGTCTTACGCCTCGTGTTCCGCCTCCCGAAACACATCGAAAACGGTGACCTTGAGTGTCTTGGCGATCCGCTCGATGCTGTCGAGCGTGATGTTCTTCTCGCCGCGCTCGATCGCGCCGATGTAGGTACGATGGAACCGGCACGCCCGGGCGAATCCCTCCTGGGAATAGCCTGCGTCGACGCGCAGTCGCCGGATCGCCTTCCCCACCCTGAGCCGTAGCGTTGACATGCCCTAAGGCACGCGGTAGGGTAGTGACGGGACAACAGCCCAATGGTAGCCACTCCAATGGTAGCTAACCTTGGTGCCTTCTCCGGAGCTTCAATGGACTGGCGTACTGCCGCCAACATTCTGGTTGCATCCATGGCCGTGGCGCTGGTCGTCGCCATAGTTTGGGCATTCAAGCGGAATCGAAAACTCGGGATAACCTTCTGCCTCTTGGTAGGCTGGTGCTTCCTGTTCGACCGAGCCTCCGGCCTCCACAAACGGAGGGCCGACTTCCGCTGCGTCGATATCGCCGCAGCCGGAGAGGTAGCCCCCCTGCTAGAGAGGCGCGAAGGTCGGTTTCAATCGGTGCTCGAAAGACTTCCCGGATACGACACCATGTCTGCGGCAACCAAAGTGCACGTCCTTCGGATCATTCGGGCGCAGGATGCGGCGGAAATGCACGCATCCGACTCAACTTGGGCCGATATGCGCAGGTCGCTCGGCGATTCGTACGCCGCCGAGCACGACAGTGCCGCACAGCTAGCGCCGCCGCCAAGGCCGAGCGAGATGGCATGGTACAACGAGAATTGTTACCAAGCACCGGGCGACCGAAGCCGGGCGAGATAGTATGACGCGGCAGTGCGCATCAGAACATCACCGCGACATCGAGCGCCGTGTCGAACGACACGCTGGCGTCGTCACACGTCGCCATGACCAGCGCGTCGGCAAAGTCGGGCGACTTGCCGCCCAGGTGCGTCTTGATCAAACTTTTTGGAGCGATCTGAATTTTTTTCAGGTCCTCGCCACCTTTCGCGTATGTCGTGGCCAATAGCTCCGCGACGAGCTGATCGCGCCACTCGGGTGGCAACGCCAATTGGCCCGCCTCCAACAACGTGCGAAGGCGCCAATAGCTTTGCGCCCGGCGGTTGAGAAATCTCTCGGCATGCAAACCAGTTGGCGCGGACGAGCTGTTGAAATCTTCGACCGGGTAGCGCAGCCGTCGCAGGGAATCGGCGACGCCGCCGCCCACTCCGATCGTGTCGACGCGGATGCGCGCCTTGCGCGCGTGGTCCTGCCGTTCCAGCGGGTCACCGGGCTGCCCGGAGAGAAATTGGTCGGCGCTGGCGTGGTACAACGCGACTTCCGCGCCGTAGTTGATGGGCACCGTGGGGCGGACGCCGTGACGTGCCACGACCTCGATTATTCGGTCCACGGTTTCGTCGAGCGGCACGCCGCCCCACGCGTGGAAGGCCGTCACGACGCTCCCTTCGAGCGTTGCAACAACTGTGCGGTCGCCGCCCAGCCGGGCGATGTCGCAACCGAACACAATTTTGCCGCGGCTCATCGTTGCGTGGTGCGTGCCGTTGGCGTGCAAGGTGAATGCGTTCTCGAGCGCCGCGAGGGAGAACAGGCTGTCCGACACTTCGGTGGGCCAGGCGCCGAGCACAGCCGCAATAAAAAACGGTGACGTTTCGCCGTAGTCATCACGCATCTGCTTGACCGACTCAACGCTTGGCCCGCCTGGGATGACCATCCGTCGTTCAACAATGTTTGGATGATCGAGGGCGCTGACGTTCACGTGCGGCCAGGTCGTCGCGGCGCGCCAGAACGAACCCACCGGGCCACAATCTGAATTTCCGCTGGCGACCACCTTGTCGTTTGCGCTCGTGCTCATCATCGCTGCTGACTCGAACGTCCAGTCGGGCAGCCCTGAGGCTTCACCGAGAAACACCGCCAGGCCGGACGGGGAGTGATAGCCACGCAGCCGATGCGCGTCGCCAGCGGCAAGGCAAATCAGCCCGCGGTCTGGGTGCTCGGGGATGATGAGGCCGAGTGACCGCAGTTCGCCGCCCAGCGCGTCGGCGCCATGCCAGAGGCGCGTGACGTCACGCATGAGCTGATTTTTGAGCTGCGATTCGAGCGCCGACGTTGCGACGACGAGCATGCCGCGGGCGTAAATCAGCCATAAAATTGCTGCCGCGTCGCTCCATGTCTTCCCGGTTGCATTCGCGCCGACATGGACGAACCGCGCGTTGTCTTGGATGCCCTTCAGAATGGCGATCTGCTGACTCCACGGGGTGACGTGCAGCACGTCGCGAGCGAATCCGATGATGTCGTCGGCATAGCGGCTGAAGTCTGTGCCGCCGCGTGAGGCGGTCCGCGCTTCGGTGACGTCACCCAGCTCGTGCCAGAGGGCGGCGAGGTCGGTGTCCGTCGTTGTCACGGCTTGGGCAGCGCCCGTTTGAGCTGCGCGATTTCCTTGGTCAGGGCGCGGATCTGCTCGACGTACCGCTCGACGCGGACGAACGCTTCTGTTGACTTTGTTGCGGCCCCGGCTTGCTTGTCGTTGATCAGCCCGCGCATCGCGTGGTCGGCAACGAACGAAAGCAGCAACCTGGCGCTCTGCAGATCTGTGGGCGCGGCGGGCCAGGTGATGGTCGGGGCGTCTGTCACTTGATCCTGCGGACCGCGGCGCCGTAGTCGATGACGGGCGTGATGACCTGCTCGCCCGCCTCGTACCATCGCCGCAAATCACCGGCCAGGAAGGAGAGCGACTTATCGCGGCACTTCCGGTGCGGGATGGCTTCGCGCTTGAGGCGCTTATACAACGCGGCGCGCGTCATGCCGAAGATCTGCGCCACGTCGTCGGCGGTCAGGCGGGTCTCCGGTTTCACGTCGTACAAGCGTGCGCGATTCCAGGTCGTGGAGAGCGTGAGTGTTTCTGTAACGGTGATGGTATGAAGCGCGCTCGGCGCGTTAGCAAGTTGGATCAGCGCCTCGCCGAGCAACTGGAGGGTGCGGTCGGCGGGCGTCATGACGCCGCTCCGAGTCCCGCCGCTTTGCGCGCCGCATCAGCCTCAGCTTCCGCCATGTTCGCATCGACCCTCGCGTTGTGCTCCATCCGCAAAACTTCTTCGCGCGCGAGTTGCCGCGAAAATTCGGCCTCGCGCTTGGCGCGCTCGGGATGGCGAATGTCGTCCAAAATCTGGGCCTTGCGCGCCTCGTCGGCGGAACGTTGCTCGGCGGTCGGGACGCGCATGTGATGGTCGGGTGCGGCGTCGGTCACCAGCATCAGCGGCACGCCCGCGTAACCGGCCTCGGTCATCCGGGTGTCGAGCAGTCTGACGTCACCGCGAACTTCGGGGCTCGAAAGTGTGATCACCATCCCGGCGCCCTCGGCACGCGCGATGTAGTTCGCGTCCGTCTCGTTGCTCTCGCGGGGGAGAAATCGTTCAAGCCGGGCGAGGTCCGAGGTCGTGTTGCGAAGCGGCTCAGACCATCGCGGAAACGCCGTCAGGAACGCGGGGTTCATGTGCAGCTGCTTCTCGGGGTCGAGCGCTTGTCGCTCTTCGCGTGTCATGGTCATGGCGTGGCCTTTCGTTGGCTGATGGCGCGCCGGGCGAATGCCAGGTTGGCGTCGTTGTCGTTCGCTGCGTGCGCTGCGATGGCACGCTTGGCAAAGTCGTCACGCGCGCGAATGAAGTATGAGAACGTGTAGCGTGCTTCCTGCGGCGATGCGATGCACGTTTGCAGCAGCGCGGCCAGCTCGCCTTCGATCGGTGCATCACCGAAGCCGCTGATGAAGGCTCTGGCGCGGGCCAGGACACGCAGCTCGCGTTTGCGCTCGGGGGTGATCACGCGGCTACCGGATCGACTCGGCGAGCTGGGTCACCATCTCCTGCTGCATGACGGCGTCGCCGCGCGTCGGACCCGCTTCTTGGGGAATGGACAACGATGCTTTCAGGGCGAATTCCAAATCGCCGTACAGGCCCATCATGCTGGACACAGACGCGAAGGCGTCCTGATCGTGCGAGTAGCCGTTGAGGGCCGCGTAGCTCGCGCTGCGGTTGGTGTGCAGCCGCTGCACGGCGTCCACGAGGGCGTACCGCGCCGCGTCGAGCGCCTTGACCAAGGGGGCGGCCTGCTGGACGAGTGCCTGGAACTTTGCCACGGCGGCGGCACGCCGCTCCATTGCGATCTGCTTCGTGGTCTCGGCAATTGCTGTGGCCTTGTGCGTCGCGGCCGTCGTCAGCGCCACGCGTCGGGCATGCAGGACCGTGATCTGCTCGTTGACCTGGGCAATTCCGTCGGGGTTGTCCCGCTTGGCGTGCTCGACCAGCGCCGCGTCCGCCGCTGCGATGTCGCGTAGGACGGCGTCGGTCTGAGTGGTGATGATGTCCTGGTGTTCCGCCGTCTGACGCGCGAGCCGCGTTGTCAGTGGTTCGGGTGGTGCGTTCTTGGGACTTGCCATCCTTCCTCCGATCTCTGTGAGAGCGACCCATCCGGACGCTGACTCGTTGCCAAGCCAACGCCGGGAGAGCCTTATGTCCTGCGTGATTCGGTCCTGAAATGGCCGGGGGACTGTGACATCCCCGCGACCGGGAGACGCCGCGGCGCTGAGCAACGCCGTGACGATACCAAATATCTGACATGTACTTTGGCGCGTTGTCATTCTTTGACACCCTTCCGCGGGCGCCCTTGCCACTTGTTCCAACGCCCCGCGGATGCCCAACTGTTGGCTTGGATGATGAGCTTCCGAGCCGTCACCGGATCGAGCCCCGGGTTGTCGCTCGTCATCACACACACGAGCTCGGCCATCGCGGCGGGGATGAGCGCCGGGTCGTTCTGCCGCGTGACGATGCCGAGCTTGCCATCGAGGAGCGTGATCGCCTGGTCGACGTCGCCGCGAAGCTCGACCAAGCAGGCGCGGGCCGAGGAGAAGACCGGAACCCCATACTCATCGAGGGTCACGGGGCGCCTGGCTGGGTGTTGGCGCCGGCTGCGTTGGTGACCCGGAGGTCACGGAGAACCCGGAGCACGTGATTGGTATCAGGCCGGGGGAAATGAGCGGTCTCGGGGGCATCTAGGAGCTCGGCCAGGTGAACAGATCTGCCCCATCTGGAACGAGTCACGCGGCCAAAGGGTTTGCGTGTTGAAGGGTGGCCGAATGAGACAATGCGCTGTTCAGTTGGCTTGCGCGCACGTACGCGGAGGGGCTTTCGGTGGCCGGGGGCTGACCGGCCAAGGACCGTGGTCCCCGAGTCACCGCCGGGGGCGACAGTTACCGAGTTACCGAGAGTTACCCGATTCACCTAAGTAATCCTCAAACGTCTCTTAAGGTGACTTAGGCAAAAATGGTAACTCTCGGTAACTCGGTAACTCTGAGCTCCGATGATCTCACATGATCTCATCGATCCCTCCCGTGGCCGTGCCCCGGTCGAGGCGCGCCTTCACGCCGTAGACGTACGTCTTGTTGCCCGTCCCCTTCGTGACCTCAAAGCTCGGTTCGAGATTCTGGAGCGCCTCGGTGAATGACCGCGTGCTCCCGTACAACTGGGGGACCTGCCCGCGGTCGCAGTACCACTGGTAGCGCGTGAAGACCTCGGCGAGCGGGACGTGCGGCATGCCCGGCGTCGACTTCCGGCGCGGCTCGGTGACCTCGTAGCACTCTTCGATGAACTGCGCCACGATGTTGTTGTCGTCGCGGTAGGTCTTGGTCGCGCCGGTCACGAGCGGGGGCGGCCGGAGCCCGTCCCGTTGGACCTCGCGGAGGCCGTCGATCATCATGGCCAAGAGGCCGGTCAACGCTTCGGGCGTGGTCAACTTGCGAAGGATGTCGTCGTCGCGCTTCTCGGGCGGGAGCGTGAACTCCACCGGGATCACCGACATCCGAACCCAGGTCGCGTCGTCATCGGCCGCGATCTTCGGCGGCGCGTTCGCCGCCAACCACAACGTGCCGGTGAAGACGAACGGCACGGCCTCGTGGTAGAGGTGGCGGGCGGCGATCTGATCACCGCCGGTGAGCTGCTTCAGCAGGGCCGTGTCGAACTCGCCGTCGATGTTCGGCTCCGCGGCCGTGACGAACCGCTTCCCCATCAGCGCGGCGATGTCGGACCGCGCGCTATCGCCACCGCTCCCGTACTTCCCCTTCTTCAAGAGCGAGTCGAACCCGAGCGATCCGGCGTATGGCCCGAACAGCGCGCGCAGGCCCTCCAGCAGCTTCGACTTGCCCGCCGTCGTCCGGCCTTTGAGAAAGAACAGCTTCCGTTCCGGGTTGCCGCCGCGCAGCGTGTAGCCGAGCGCGCGCCAGTAGTACCGCTCAAGCTCCGGGCGCGGCGTGCCGTCCGGTGCCGAGGCGAGATACCGGATGTGCTGCACCCAGATGTCGGCGTGCGCCGCGGGGACGTAGCGGACCGCGAGCTTCCCCGTCAGCAGGTCGTCGGGGTTGAACGGCTGCAACACCAGCGTGTCGAGGTTGAGCGTCCCGTCCTCGACGTTGAGCAAGTGCGGATGACGGTCGAAGTCCCGCGGTTCCACGCGGACAATCGGGTCGTCCTTCATGTTCTTGACCATCGGGGCAAAGCGCGCCTCGTACTTGAGCCGCAGCAGGTGCGTGATCTGCTGCTCCGCGTTCTGGCGCGTCCGGTCGGCCAGCGCAGCGCCGGCTTCGCGCAACTCGCGGTCGACAAATTCCTTGGCGACGGTCCGAGCGAGCGGGTCGCCTTTCACGTCGCGGACCCAGTGTTGCTTGTTGAACGCGTAGGTCGCGCCCAGTGGCAGGCACACCTTCAGGTGGCCGTAAACCGCCGTGGCGAGCCGCGCGCCGTTGCCGGCGTCGGAATAGATGGCCGCAAGGTTGGCCCCGCCGCTCTTCCGTTCGCGCTCGCCGATGCTGGCGACGTGCGTCTCGACTTCGCGCTCGTCCTGTGCTGGGTTGCCATACCGTGCGTTGTATGCGAAGGCGCGGCTCAAGACCTCGGGTTCGCTCAGACCGGTGTGGAACCACCAACCGATCATGCTCCCGAGCCTGTCGCTCCGCTCGCCTTCCTGCATCATCTGGAAGGCATCCGGCCACGGGGCGCGCGGCGTGTCAAGATCCGTCTGCCAGGTGTAGCGCGCACCCGACCGATGCAGCGATGGCGCCGCCACGACGTACCCGCCGTCGCCCCGCTCGTCCAGCTTCGCGCCGAGCCGTCCGGCGACGCTCTTCATGGCCGGTCCGCTGGGCGCGTCGAAGAAGAAGTGGTGCCCGCCCTCGCGCCCGGTGGTCGCCGATGGCGTTGTCGCGAGGAGCGCGTCGAGGTCGATGCCGTACACGGCGCGGAGCGTCTCACGCCCCATGTCGCCATCCACATCGAGCACGTGCAAGCCATCGCCGGTCGCGATGCCGATGCTGGCGTGGGGCGTCTTCGCCCACCACGCGTGCACCTGGCCTGCGTCGGTCGTGGCGTCCTTGGCCCCGTTCCGGGTGCGGGGGTGCTTACCGACGCTTCTGCACGTCAGGTCACCGCACGAGCAGGTCGGAGATTCGCCGGTCGCGCGCGGCTCATGAATCGGGAACACGCGGTAGCCGCGGGCGGCGAGATCGAGCGCGGCGGCGAGCATGTCGGGCGAACGCTGGACGAGTTCAGACCCATCAGATATTTTTGTCGGTACCATCTGTCGTTACTCCAAAGAGGTGGCGATCTGGTGGTGCAAGGGTGGTTGCAGCTTTAGGGTGACGGCTCCGGCTGGCGAACCGGGGCCGTTCCCATTTTCCGGGCGAGCCTAGCCGCGAGTCGGCGGCCCTTCTCGTCGCGGCGGTCGCGCTTTTTCATCTCGCGTTGGACTTTGAGCGTCAATGCACTGCGCGTCTTGGTCACGGTGCCGGTACCTCTGTTGCCTTCTCGGCCATCGCCGCCAGGACGGTCTTCATCCGGAGGTTCTCGGCGAAGAACCGCTTGCGCTCGGCCGACATTGCGGCCCGGCGCTCTGGTGTCCACGACCGACGAAGCCCGGCCATGAGACGCGCCCGACTGGAAGGTCGCGTCCACATCGCGCGACTGGCTGCAACCTTCAGCGGGTTCTTTTCCTTCGGTGCGTCGGTCATGCTCTCGCCTCCCAGCAAGAAGACGGAAACCGCGACGGTCTCCTCAGTGCTTCTATAGAAACTCAATGTATTTTTTCTCGCCTCCGCGGTTTCTCGCACATCACGCAACGATCTTTCGGTGGGGCATGAGAACGGGGCCACTGAGGCCCCGTCTCGCCCCCGCCGACCAGCGGCAGGGCGTTTCTTACCCGGCTACCGGCTCGCGACCATGCGCGTGTCAGCCATGACCGGTCCCGGCTGGTCCTGCACCAGCGTCAGCTTGGGAGACCATTGTGGGAAGCACGCGGCGTAGTATGCCGATGGGCGTTCCTCAAACCGCGCATAGATCTCGTTCATCGCAGATCCGCGCATTGCGTGCCCAACCATCGCGTCGATGGCAGTCGGGTTACCGCCATTGAGCAGCAACGAGGTTTTTGCTGACGATCTCAGGTCATGCAGAATCAAGCCGCTGAACCCGGCGCGCTTCGCGGCGGCCTGAAAGGCGATGCGAAGTCCCTGCCCCACGCGGATGCCGCCGATGCTTGCGTGCGACGAGCCGCGTCGCCGCCACGTCGGGAACAACCACGGCGTCGGCATCCGCGCCGCGAAGTATTCCCGGTGCTGCGTCATGAAGTCGGTGAGCTTTTGCACGAGTGAGGGGTGTACCAACGTCAATCTCGATTTTGAGTTTTTCGTGAATCGGATGCCGTCATTCTTGGCGCACTCGCCGCATGGGCAGGGAACGCCCGAGACCACTGAGATGAACGCCGAGCCATCGTCGCTCAGCCGAACATCACTCGTACGAATGTGGATTGCCTCCCTACTGCGCCAGGCCGTCCACCCCATCATCTGCACCATCAGTCGCAGCGCCGGGTCGTCCTCGTCCAGCTCGGCAACGATCCGCTCGATTTCCTCCGGCGCAAGCGCCCGGGCAATTCGTTCGTCGCCGCACACGGCGCCACGGCGCTGACCGATTTTGAGCACTGGAATTTGGTGCTCGCGCAGAATCGGGCTGGTGGCGATCCAGCCGTAGCTCCGCGCCAAGGTGAACAGCGCGGTCAGCGTGCCGAGCTTCGATTGCCGGGTGCGCGCCGCGCCCGTCGCCGCGTACTTCGCCTTCCACTTACCAGTGTCAGCTGGGGTGATCGACCGTACGTCGCGCGTGCCAAAGTACGGTCGGACAAATTGCGCCAACCGCTCCCTGTAGGTGTTGACCGTGCTCTTGCGCGTCGTCGAGTCGGGGTGCGCCCGAATGGCGATGAATTGGTCGCAGAGCTCGTTCATCGTATGCACCACGTCTTCCGCGCGCGGCGCGCGGTTCCACTCGTCAACGATCTTCGCGCGCTCGACCTGCGCCGCGTCCCACCCTAATATCCAGATGGTCCGCGAGACGGACTCGCCGCGTGCGCGCAACTTTTCCTTCAGACTGCCGGTCGCCCGGATGCAAAACTGCGTCAACGCACGACCGCTGGCATCTGTGCGGAGGACCGGCGCCATGCCATTGGCGTCGCGCTGCGCGTGACACGAAATCCGGCTGTTGTTCTGCATGCGCGGGCCGGCCGACGTGCGCGCTGGTGGCGCGAGATATCTCGATGGCGTCATCGTGGGTCCCTTTCTGGTTGACGTTGCTGATTGCAACGTTGACCAGATAGAAGCCATGGTCGGCCGGGCTGTCCAGCGGCCCTTGAACTCGTTGCCATGGCCTGTTCCGCCCTAGCCGCCTGCGCCGGAGGCCACGAGACGGCCTCCGGCGCAGGCAAACAAGGGACGGGAGGGACGTTCACCGGCCAGCCGTGACCGGCAGGTGGTACAGGATGCCCGGTCGGCGAGCGACCCAACTGCCATCCGGGGCCAGGAACCGCTCCCGGAACTTCGATCCCCGGCCGGGTGAGCCGTCCCGCTCCCCGGCAAAATGGATTGCCAGCTCGCGGTAACGTTCGGCAGTTTTCGGCGCGAAGCCCCATGCTTCTGCCAGCACCAACCCGATCTGATGGATGGTGTAGTGCTCGCCGCCGAACGCGAAGCGATGCCCGCCGGACCGGCGCCGGTAGTCCAGGTCGTAGAGCGCAAGGATGCGCGCCCGATCGGCTGGCGTCAGCATTCCAGTGTCGGCTCACCAACTGACGCAACCGCTTCGGCGAACGTCGGGAAAAACCGAAAACAGTCTTGCAGCAGGTCGGTCGCCTCAATCGTCATCGTTCCGGCGTCTGGTTGGCCGGCAGCAATCGGGTCGGGGTGAAAGAGCGTGACGGTGTACCAGTGCGCCCGCCCCCGCGTGCCAGAATCAGTCAACTTGCCGATCAACAACTTTCCTTCCTCATCCGGGATGGTTGCATACATCTCGCCGAGTGCCTTACCTGCCGGTGCCTTCGTTGCTTCGCTGTGCATGATGCTGTTCCTTCGGTTGGTTGTGGGTAAAACGAAAAAGCCCCCATCGGCGTCTTCGCTCCCCTCACGGGGAAGCAAAGCTTTCGACAGAGGCAACTATCTGTACCCTTTCAAGGCCGGGTCCCCGGCGGGTCGTGCGCGGTGCTAGTGGTCCTTGGTTGAGTGCGAAGAAGAATTTATACCGGACGCTCACGACGACGCAAGCTGTCCGTTTTCAGTCGCATTAGCCAATGGACCAATGAATCGACCAACGCGATTTTCGGCTTCACGCTAAGGCATTGCGGCTTATCGCCGTTGCCCGAGGACGTTCTGGATGGCGCTCATCTCGGGACCTCGGAGGGCTTCCTACGTAAGACGGTCGCAAATCATTGGGCAAGCGCGGCTTTGGGGACCAGCCGTGGCCGGTGTTTCCGTGGACAAGATAGGGCTTTGGGTGGACAAGAGTGAACACTGACTGAGCAGCGATCCCATTCGGATGGGTAGCCAGCATGTCACCATGCCAGAACCCCCATCGATCGTGTAAGCGATTCTCGTATCCCGGCGCTGATGCTGTTGACCGCCACCGCTTGTTCCCGACCCGCAACATAGACTTCCGTGCCCCACCGCAGTGACGACCCGGGAGTGGGCCAACACGCCCGCGCTCATTACCTTTCTGCCCCTGACATCGCTGGAGACCCACGCATGCGCCGACTCATCCCAATCACGTTGCTGTTGGCCCTCGTCGCTTGTCGCGACTACGACCGGTACGGCTACGTGTCGAGCCAGAAGGGATTGATGTCCGCGGATGAGTATGCCAAGTACGGCCCGGATCAGGCAATCGCGATGGCCATCGGCCGCGAGTTCGGCAAGGGCTACGCCGGACGGACCCCGGAGGGCTTTGCCAAGCAGGCCGATGCCGCGCTCACGTATGCCAGGAAGTTTGCCCAAGTGAAGGGCGTCGCCGCCGACACGCTCGGGTACCGGCTGGTCGTAACCTTCGCCGACGGCTGGGTGACACAGGTGACGCCGATCACCGACGGCAAGCGCGGCGACGAGACCGCGAACCTGCCGAAGGGGCGTTAGCGCTTCTGACGACGGGCGCAGCATGCTGTGCCCCTGACCTGCACGAGCGCAGCATGCTGCGCCCCTGCTCACCCGGAGGGCCCACAACATGGAATCACCCTCCGCCCCTCCCGAACTGACCCCGGAACTCCTCTACCTCCTCAGCGGCGACGAGGATGATTTTGCCGCGGCGACCGCCGACCTGCGTGCGGTCGACATTGCCGAGGCGCTCAATCACCTGCCGGTGGAAGCCGCGGCGCGCGTGGTCGGCGCGCTGCCGTTCGAGCTGGCGGTCCAGCTGTTCGACGAACCCGAGCTGGAACGGCGCGGCGACATCGTCGAGCAGCTCCAGGTCAGCGTCGCAGCACCGCTGGTCGATGCACTCTCCGCCGATTTACATCATCGATCCTGCCGAGAACACCTTGCAGCGCGTGATCTCGCTGCGAGAAGTGATGATGGTGCCCGACGACACGGTCGTGACCGACATCGGCGACGATCGTGAGCCGATCGTGGTCGATCCGCTGGTGGACCGCGAGGATGCGGGCCGGCTGATCTCCAAGTACAACCTCCTCGCACTGCCGGTGGTCAACGACCAGCACCGGATGCTTGGCATCGTCACGGTGGACGATATCATCGACGCGCTGGTGTCGGAACAGACCGAGGATGTCCAGAAGCTCGGCGGCATGGAGGCAATCGACGAACCGTACCTGCAGATCTCGTTCCTGGAAATGCTCAGGAAGCGCGGCGGGTGGCTGGCGATCCTCTTCGTGGGTGAGACCCTGACCGCGCAGGCGATGGGGCACTTCGAGCATGACATCGAGCGCGCCGCCGTGCTCGCGTTGTTCATTCCACTGATCATTTCGTCCGGCGGCAACTCCGGGTCGCAATCGACGTCGTTGATCATTCGCGCGATGGCCCTGAAGGAGCTGGCGCTGCGCGACTGGTGGCGCGTGGTGGTGCGCGAGATTCCCACCGGGCTCGCACTCGGCACGATGCTCGGCGCCATCGGCTTTGTCCGCATCCTGCTGTGGCAGTTTCTTGCGGCGCATCACTGGAGCGCATTCGGCGTGACGCTCGGGCTCGATTACGGCGTGCATTACATGCTCGTCGCGGCAACGGTGTTCTGTGCCCTGATCGGCGTCGTGCTCTTCGGTTCGGTCGCCGGATCGATGCTGCCCTTCCTGCTGCGGCGATTCGGGCTGGACCCGGCCAGCGCATCGGCACCGTTCGTGGCGACACTGGTGGACGTCACCGGGCTGGTGATCTATTTCAGCGTGGCCTTCCTGCTGCTGCACAACACGCTGCTGAGGTGAGAGACGAGAGACGAGAGACGTGAGACGTGAGACGGGAGACGGGAGACGGGAGACGGGAAAGGCAAAAGGTGGCGGCATAACGCCACTCAACAGAGAGTTTCCGTCTTACGTTTTACGTCTTACGTTTCAGCCATGAAGCCGAAGACCCTGCTCACCATCGCTGCCATCCTGCTCTTCGTCGCCTTCCTGGCCTGGACCACCCTCTCGGCCCAGAAGGTCACCTGCGAGGTCTGCGTCAGCTACAATGGCCAGAAGAACTGCGCTTCGGCCTCTCACGAGAGCCAAATCGAGGCGGCGAGGTCGGCGCAAAGCACCGCTTGCGGTCCGGTGTCGCGGGGAATGAACGACGCGATTGCCTGTGGAAACCGGCCGCCGGTGTCGCAGCAATGCCGGACCAGATAGCCGCAACATCATGTCCCATAGTGAGTTATGGTGCGCGGCGGCGGTCAGCCCCGCTGGGTTACCGCTACCGGAATGAGGGGCACAAGGTGATTCTTCTGGTGATTGGCGAATGGCTGGTAGCTAATAGCCAGGAGCTGGGAGCCGGTCCGCAGGCGTAATCCATGCAGGACGCGAAGTAGCTCCGAGCCAACAGCCAACAGCTCCAAGCAAGGACACCAGGAACGACATGAATCCGACCGACGCAGCACGGAAGATGGCGCACAAGGTCGAGGTGCTCCGGGACCTCGAGCCAATCGTGCACGCACTCATGACCGAGCACGACAAGAAGCGCGAGCTCTGGTTTCCGTGCGAGTTGCTGGCGGCGCCGGAAGGCATCGATCCCGACACGCACCTCCGGCAACTGCGCGAGCGCGTCGCGGGGATCCCCGACGCGTGCCGCGCGGCGCTGGCGCTGAACACCCTTACCGAAGAAGGCCTGCCACACTTCCACCGCATCATCGCCGTCTACCTCGGCGACGATTCGCACTGGCGCAACTGGAACAACCTCTGGACGGCGGAAGAAGACCGGCACGGCACGGTGTTGAGCGAGTACATGCGCGATACCAGCGTCGTCGATCAGCGCAAGATGGAACAGCTCAAGTTCGAATACATCAAGGCCGGCTTCAATCCGGAGTGGGACAAGGATCCCTACCGCGTCTTCGTGTACACGACGCTCCAGGAGCGCGCCACGCAGTACTCGCATGCCAACACCGGCCGCGTGGTCGAGGAGTACGAACCGCTGCTCGGCGGGATCCTCGCCAGGATCGCGATGGAAGAGGCGCGGCACTTCACGTTCTATCGCAAGGTGTTCACCGAGATCCTCAAGCGCGACCCCAGTGAGGCGTTGCGGTCGGCGGCGCACGTCCTGCCCGCAATCGACATGCCCGGCGTGACGATCCCCGGGTTCAAGGAATTCGCCGACGTGATCCGCCGCTCCGGGATCTACGGACCACGGGATTACCTGCGGATCGTGCAGGACCAACTGGCGCACTGGAAGATCGAGGCGCTCGAGGGCCTCGACGAATGGGGCCGCAAGGCGCAGGAGCGCATGCTCGAGGTGCCGGAACGCCTCCGGCGCATCGCCGACCTGATGGAGACGCGATCCCGCGCCAAGACCTTCGCGTTCGAGGTGGCGTTCGCGCGCGAGTTCGTGATGGAGTAGCGGTTGGCCGACGAAATCGCGCTGAATGTGGTGCACGGCGCCCGCCTGCTGGTGGCGGGCGCTTTTGTGCTGTCGGCGATCGTTGCGTTGACGCACTGGGCGGTGCGGCGCGGCAGCATCAATGCGTTCGGCGCCTGGGCGCGCTTCGTACGCCGCTGGGGCGACCCGCTGCTGCTCCCGGTGGAGCGGCGGCTGGTGCGTGCCGGCGCCAATCCGCAGGATGCACCGCTTTGGCTCGTTGGAGTGGTCGTGGTGGGCGGGCTGGCGTTCATTGCGCTGGTGGACTGGCTGGTCGGCTTCATCTTCACGGCCTACCAGACAGCGAGCAACGGCTACCTCGCGGTGCTGCTCGTCCACAGCGTGTTCGAGCTGCTCAAGTTCGCCATCATGATCCTCGTCATCGCATCCTGGCTCGGGCTGTCGCCATATTCGAAGTTCATGCGGATCGTGCACGGGCTCACCGACTGGCTCGTCGACCCGATCCGTCGCGTCGTACCACCGCTCGGCATGTTCGACCTCAGTCCGCTCGTGGCGTACTTCGTGCTATATTTGGTGGAGCAGTTGGTGATGCGAGGGCTGTTCTAGCTCGGAGTAAGGTCATCCTTCGACTTCGCGCCCTGCGGGCGCTTCTTTCAGGATGACAAACCGTAGTGCGACGTGGCGATTTCCAGCGACTTGCGGCCACGCAAAACAATCCGCTAAGGCGAATCCCGTTGACCGATCCCGACCGCAATCGCGCTACTCGTCTGCAACGCCTGCCAGCGTTACTGCGCGAACGCATCCTGCTGCTCGACGGCGCCATGGGCACCATGCTCCAGCGAGCCGGGTTGGCTGAGGAGGATTATCGCGGCGAGCGATTCGCCGGATCATCGCGTGACCTCAAGGGCAACCACGATGTCCTGTGCCTGACCCGCCCGGCAGTGGTACACGACGTCCATGCGGCGTACCTCGCGGCTGGCGCCGACATCATCGAAACCAATTCGTTCAACGCGACCCGCATCTCGCAAGCGGAGTACGGCCTGCAGGCCGCGGTGCGCGATATCAACGTTGCCGCGGCCCGGGTGGCGCGCCGCGCCGCCGACGCCGCCGCCACGGACGACCGCCCGCGTTTCGTGGCGGGCGTGCTGGGTCCGACCTCGGGTACGGCGTCGCTTTCGCCATCAGTGGATGATCCGGCGTTCAGGAACGTCACGTTCGACCAGCTGGCCGCGGCATACCGCGAAGCCGCCGATGGGTTGGTCGAAGGCGGCGCAGACCTGCTGCTGATCGAGACGATCTTCGACACGCTGAACGCCAAGGCCGCAATCTTCGGCCTCGAGCAGCTGTTCGACCAGCTGGGGTTCCGGGTGCCGGTCATGATCTCCGGCACGATCACCGACCGCAGCGGGCGCACGCTGTCCGGGCAGACACCGGAAGCGTTCTGGATATCAGTCGCGCACGCGCGGCCCCTGTCGGTCGGGCTCAACTGCGCCCTGGGACCCGACCTGCTGCGCCAGTATGTGCAGGACCTGTCGCGAATTGCCGACGTTGCGGTCAGCGCGCATCCCAACGCCGGATTGCCCAACCCGGTCGGCGGCTACGACCTCGACGCCGAGACGATGGCAAGCGAGATGGGAGAATGGGCGCGGTCGGGACTGGTCAACATCGTCGGGGGATGTTGCGGCACGACACCCGAGCACATCGCGGCACTCGCGGATGCAGTACGGGGAGTGACTCCGCGTGTCATCCCGAGCGCAGCGAGGGATGACAATGCCGGGGCGCAGCCGCCCACGTCCCTCTCCGGCCTCGAACCCTTCCTCATCCGCTCCGACTCGCTGTTCGTCAACGTGGGCGAGCGCACCAATGTCACCGGGTCCCGTCGCTTCTCGAAGCTGATCCAGGACCGGCAATACGAGGCCGCGCTCGGCGTCGCGCGCCAGCAGGTCGATGCGGGCGCGCAGATCATCGACGTCAACTTCGACGAAGCGCTGCTCGACGGCGAAGCCGCGATGACCACCTTCCTGCGCCTGATCGCCTCCGATCCCGCGATCGCACGGGTGCCGGTGATGGTGGATTCATCGCGCTGGGGCGTCATCGAGGCAGGGCTCAAGTGCCTCCAGGGAAAGGGGATCGTCAACTCGCTGTCGCTCAAGGAGGGCGAGGCGAAGTTCCTCGAACAGGCACGCCTGGTGCGCCGCTACGGCGCGGCCGCGGTTGTGATGGCATTCGACGAACGCGGCCAGGCGGAAACCGTGGCACAGCGAGTCGACATCCTCGAGCGGGCGTTCCGGCTGCTGGTGGACGAGGTCGGGTTCCCGCCAGAGGACGTGATCCTCGATCCCAACGTGTTTGCCGTGGGAACCGGCATCGAGGCGCACGCGGATTATGGCAACGCGTTTGTCGCTGCCGTGCGCGAGGCCAAGCGACGCTGTCCTGGCGCGCGCACCAGCGGCGGCATCAGCAACGTGTCGTTCTCGTTTCGCGGCAACGATGCGATTCGTGAGGCGATTCACGCCGTCTTCCTCGAACGGGCCATCGCCGCCGGGCTGGACATGGGGATCGTCAACGCGGGCCAGTTGCCGGTGACCGACGATCTCGACCCGGAACTGCGCACGCGGGTCGCGGACGTGCTGTGGAACCGGCGCAGTGACGCGACCGAGCGGCTGCTGGAAGTCGCCGACCTCGCCCAGGGGCGCGTTGCCGCGGGTGCCGACCTCGCCTGGCGAGAGGCCCCGCCTGAAGAACGACTTTCCTACGCACTGGTGCATGGCATCGCCGACTTCGTCGAGCTGGATGTCGAGGAAGCGCGACAGGCGGCGGCGCAGCCGCTCGACGTAATCGAAGGCCCGTTGATGGCCGGCATGAGCCGCGTCGGCGATCTCTTCGCCGCGGGCAAGATGTTCCTCCCCCAGGTGGTCAAGAGCGCGCGCGTGATGAAGCGTGCAGTGGCCTACCTGGTGCCGTTCCTGGAAGCGCAGCGCAGCGGCGAGACGGCACGCAGCCGCGGCCGCATCCTCATGGCAACGGTAAAGGGTGACGTGCACGACATCGGCAAGAACATTGTCGGCGTGGTGCTGCAGTGCAACGAATGGGAGGTGATCGATCTCGGCGTGATGGTGCCCGCCGCCAAGATCCTCGAGACCGCGAAGCGCGAGCAGGTCGACCTTGTCGGCCTCTCGGGTCTGATCACCCCGTCGCTCGACGAAATGGCGTTCGTTGCGTCGGAGTTCGAGCGCGCAGGGCTCGACATCCCGATCCTCATCGGTGGCGCGACCACATCGAAGGCGCACACCGCGCTGCGGATCGCGCCGGCATACTCAAGTCCGGTGGTGCACGTGCTCGACGCGTCGCGGGCAGTCCCCGTCGCCGGATCACTGCGCGATCCGGTCCGTCGCGGTCCGTTCGCCGCGGCTATCACCGCCGAGTATGCCAAGCTGCGCGCTGACCGCGCCGGCGAACACGAGGGGTTACTGATCACGCTTGCCGAGGCGCGGCGCAACCGTTTTCAGGTGGATCTCACGCTGCCGCCGCCGCGGCCGAGCTTCCTCGGGGTGCGCTCGTTCGACCGCTGGTCGATCGCGGACCTGCGCGCATACATCGACTGGACGCCGTTCTTTCAGGCCTGGGAGCTGGCCGGCGCCTATCCGGCGATCTTCAAGCATCCGGAGCATGGCGAGGCAGCGCGCGACCTGTTCGACGACGCGCAACGGCTGCTGGACGAGATCGAGCGGAGCGGAGCGCTCACGGCCCGCGGAGCGATCGGCTTCTGGCCGGCGAACTCGTGTGGCGATGACATCGTGCTGTATGCGGACGCAACGCGGGGCGCCGAACATGCCGTGGTGCACTCGCTACGGCAGCAGGCAAGCCGCAAGGATGGCCGGCCCGCGCTCGCGCTTGCGGACTTCGTCGCGCCGCGCGACAGCGGCATCACCGATTATGTGGGTGCGTTCGCCGTCACAGCGGGCCACGGCCTCCCGGAACTTGTCGCGGCGGCGAAGGCGACCCATGACGACTATCGCGCCATCCTTCTCTCGGCGCTGGCTGACCGCCTGGCCGAAGCGTTCGCCGAACGACTGCACCAGGAAACCCGGCGTGTGCACTGGGGCTATGCGCCAGACGAACAGTTCAGCGGGGACGACCTGCTCCATGAGCGCTACCAGGGCATCCGTCCCGCTCCGGGATATCCGGCGTGTCCGGATCACACCGAGAAGGCGGTGCTTGCCACCTTGCTGGACCTGGAACGGAACACCGGCATCACGCTGACGGAGAGCTTCGCCATGTGGCCCGGCGCATCGGTGAGTGGCTGGTATTTCTGGCGCCCCGATGCCCGCTATTTCGGGGTCGGGCGAATCGGGCGCGACCAGGTCGAGGACTATGCCCGCCGCAAGGACTGGGACATCGCGACGGCGGAGCGCTGGCTATCGCCGGTCCTCGGCTACGCGAGGAAGTGAGCATGCCAACGTTGCGTGAGCTGATCGCCGACGGTCGCGTGCACGTGGTCGATGGCGCGATGGGGACGATGTTGTACGACAAGGGCGTGTTCGTCAACACCTGCTTCGACGAGTTGGTGATCCGCGCGCCCGACGTCGTCAGCTCCGTGCATTCGGCGTATGCCGATGCCGGCGCCGAAATCATCGAAACCAACACGTTCGGCGCCAATCCCTTCAAGCTGATGCAATACGGCCTGTCGGCCGAGGTTGAATCACTGAACGCCGCGGCGGCAGTGCTGGCGCGACGAGCCGCTGGCGCGCATTGCACGATCGTCGGTGCGATCGGCCCGCTGGGTGTGCGGCTCGAGCCATTCGGCGCACTGGGCCGCGACGAAGCGGAACTGGCGTTCGGGCGCCAGGTGGACGGCTTGCTCGCCGGCGGCGTCGACGGATTCTGCCTGGAAACGTTTTCCGACATCGACGAGCTGGAGGCGGCGCTGCGCGCAGTTCGCGCCCGCAGCGATTGCGCCGTAATCGCCCAGGTGACGGTCGGCCAGGACGGCCGCACCGCGTATGGCACCGCGCCGGAAGCCTTCGGAGCGGCGCTGGAGGCCGCCGGTGCCGACGTCATCGGCGTGAATTGTTCGATCGGCCCGCAAGTGGTGCTTGAAGCGATCGAGCGGCTGGTACGGGTGGTCCACGTGCCGGTGTCAGCGCAGCCCAACGCTGGCCTGCCGCGTGATGTCGCCGACCGCAAGATCTACATGGCGAGTCCGGAGTACATGGCGGAGTACGCGCGCCGAATGGTCGAAGCCGGAGCACGCTTCGTTGGCGGTTGCTGCGGCACGACGCCGGCGCACATCAAGGCCATCCGCAGCTTCGTTCGCAGCGCGCAACCCGGAATTCCCGGGGTGCCAGAACGCAGCATTACCACGATCAATGTGCAAGGTGTGGCGGAGGTTCCGCTGGCGGAGCGCTCCCGATTCGGTGCGAAACTGGCCTCGGGTCAGTGGATCACCACCGTCGAGGTGGTGCCACCGCGCGGGGTCGACCCCGCACCCATGCTCGCGCAAGTGCGGGCGCTGAAGGCCGCTGGCGTGGACGCGGTGAATATCCCGGATGGACCCCGGGCGCAGAGCCGCCAGGGTGCCCTGATTTCAGGATTGCTCGTGGAGCGCGAGGTCGGCATCGAAACCGTCATTCACTATGCCTGCCGCGACCGCAACCTGCTCGGCATGCTGTCCGACCTGCTCGGTGCCGCGGCGTCCGGCCTGCGCAACCTGCTGATCGTCACGGGCGATCCACCCAAGATGGGGCCGTATCCGGATGCCACCGCCGTGTTCGACATCGATGCCATCGGACTCACCAATCTTGTGGCGCGCCTGAACCACGGCCTGGACCCGGGCGGCAACCCGATCGGCGCGCCCACGCGTTTCGTCCACGGTGTCGGCGTCAATCCGGCAGCCAGCGATCTCGACCGCGAGCTCAGACGGTTCGCGTGGAAAGCCGAAGCGGGTGCGCAGTTCGCGATGACACAGCCAGTGTTCGATGTCCGGCAGATGGAGGTGTTCCTGGCACGCACGGAAGGATTCGGTGTGCCGATCATCGCCGGTATCTGGCCATTGGTATCGCTGCGTAACGCCGAGTTTCTGGCCAATGAGGTCCCCGGCGTGACGGTCCCCGATGCGACACTCGCCCGGATGCGGCGCGCGAGCGAGAAGGGGAAGGCGGCAGCGCTGGCGGAAGGTGTTGCGATCGCGCGGGAAATGCTCGCGGCGGTACGCGGGTCGGTCCGTGGCGTGCAGGTAGCGGCGCCGCTGGGGAAGGTGGAGGTGGCGCTGGAAGTGCTGAAATAGGAGAGAGGAAAGACGAGAGAAAGGACGTCATCGTCGTCGCACGCCCATCCCTGTCGCCTCTCACGTCTCACGCCCTTCCCCGTCTATTTTGCCCCTGTCTCTCACCTGGGTTCCCAATGTCCGTCGAAACCGCGGCCACTCCGCTGTCCGTGCTCTCCGAGGAGGAGGGCCTCTTCCGCGAAACGATCCGCGAGTTCGCGGAGACGGAGATCGCTCCGCACGTCCATGAAATGGACGAAGCGTCGAAGATGCGGCCGGAGCTGATCGCCAAGTTTTTCGAGCTTGGCCTGATGGGCATCGAGGTGCCGGAACAGTTTGGCGGTGCAGGCGGCAACATCTTCCTGGTGACGATCGCAGTCGAGGAACTGGCGCGCGTCGACGCGTCCGCCGCCATCTATGTCGACGTGCAGAATACGCTGTTCCACAACGCCGTCCTGCGCTGGGGCTCCGACGATCAGAAGCGCCGGTACTTCCCCCGCACCACTTCCGACACCGTGGCGGCCTTCGCCCTGTCGGAGCCCAATTCCGGCTCCGATGCCTTCGGGCTGGAGACTCGCGCCGTGCAGGACGGCGACGACTGGCTGCTCACCGGCAGGAAGTTCTGGATTACCAGTGGTGCCGAAGCCGGGCTCTATATCGTGTTCGCCAACGTAGATCCCTCGAAGGGCTACAAGGGGATCACGGGTTTCCTGGTCGAGCGGGATTTCCCGGGCTTTTCGGTCGGAAAACGCGAGCAGAAGATGGGTATCCGCGCATCGAGCACGGTGGAGCTGATCCTGGAGAACTGCCGCGTTCCCGCAGCGAACGTCCTTGGCCAGGTGGGCCAGGGGTACAAGGTCTCGATCGAGACGCTCAACGAAGGACGCATCGGCATCGGTGCCCAGATGGTCGGTATCGCGCAAGGCGCACTCGACGCCGTAACCCGGTATGTCAAGGAACGGAAACAGTTCGGCAAGGTCCTTGCTGACTTCCAGGTGGTACAGTTTCAAATTGCCCAGATGGCCACCGACCTGGAAGCCGCCAGATTGATGGTGTACAACGCCGCCCGGCTCAAGGATGCGGGCCTCCCCTTCACCCGCGAAGCCGCAATGGCGAAGCTATTCTCATCTGTCATGGCGAATCGAATCACCGGGCAGGCGCTGGAGTTGTTCGGTGGCTATGGGTACAGCCGTGAATACCCGGTCGAGAAGTTCTATCGCGACGCGAAGATCGGGGTGATTTACGAGGGGACCAGCAACATGCAGCTGCAGACGATTGCGAAACTGCATCTAAAGTAAGGGCGTCAAGGAACTATCCAACACGACGTCTTGTAACACTGACGTGCCGCCTTTTCCGTTACGGAGCCCGATGCCCCGACGCCTCGCCGTCGCTCTGATTGCCCTGACCACCGCCGTGGCGACGCTGCCGGCTCAAGCGCCGGAAGCGATCGCTCCGGTGCTCGATGCGTGGTGGGCCCGAACCAGTCATCGGACACCGGGTACCTGGGGCGTGGTGGTGGCGGACCAGAATGGGCACGTCTTGTGGCAGGTGAACCAGGATGAGCCGATGATTCCCGCGTCGACGGTGAAGGTGCTGACGACTGGATTCGCGCGAACCGCGGTCGGTGGTGACGCGCGCCGCGCTACCCGCGTGGTCGGAAGCGGACATGTCGATTCGGCAACCGGGATGTGGATCGGCCGGTGGGCGCTCGAACTCAATGGCGACCCGACGCTGGATCGTCCCGATCGCACCGGCCCAACCCTCCTGCAACTGGCCCAGCAGCTAGCCACGATTGGCGTTCGCCGGTTGGTGGGACCGCTCGACGTGACCACCGGCTCGGGCGTCGCACGGTCAACTTATCCGGCAGTCTGGTCCGACCGCTTTCGCGGCCGGATGTACGCTCCGCCGATCGGGCCGATCACGCTGAACGAGAACGTCATCTATGTGACGGTCGGTCCGGGGCCCAGAATTGGCTCGCGTGCGGTCATCCTCGGCGATGCCCCGACCGGCGTCGCCAGCCTGGTTGAGGTCACCGCGACTACGGTCGCCGGGCGAAAAGGCCGGCTGCACTTCAGCGTCCTCAAGAACGGGCACTGGATGGTCGGTGGCAAGATCGGCCTTTACGGCGCGCCGCGGCGCTTCCAGTCGGTGTCGACCGATCCGACGGCGGTCCTGGAGGCCGCCTGGCAGCATGCGACCGCGGCCGCGGGCATCCAATGGACGCGTGCTTCCGCGATGTCGGCCCCCGGGTTGCCCGACAAGCATGTCCTGGCGGAGGTCGCCTCCGGGACCTTCGACTCGATTGCGCATGAGGTCAACACGCGCTCGCTCAACATCGGCGCGGAGATGATGCTGCTCTGGGGCGGCGGCAGCGTGTCCGCCGCGGCGCAGCTCAACACATTCGTGCGGAAAATCACCGGGCTCGATGGCGTGCATCTCGTCGATGGGAGCGGGCTGTCCGAGGAGGATCGCGTCGCCCCGATCGTGTTCACGACCTATCTCGCGAGAATCCCCCAGACGCCCGCGGGCAAGAACTTCCCGCTGCTGTTCCCGGCCAACGGCTTCGGCACCCTTCGCCGCCTGGGCAGCGGATTGCCCGGCCCCGGCGTGGTACGCGCGAAGACCGGTACCCTCACCAACGTCGCGACGCTGGTCGGCTATCTCGGCCGGGAAGACGGCACGCTGATCATCGCCGCCATGTACAACGGCGGGTCCCAGGGCGCGGCACGGCAGGCGCAATGGGACCTGTTCCGCAAGCTGGGAGCGCACGGCGTGGTGGTGCCTGCGGATTTCGGCGAAGAGGCCGCGGCCGGAGGGCCGGCACTGCCACAGCCCTAGCGAGGGACGAGAGACGAGAGAAACCAGCNNTCTCGTCTCTCGTCTCTCGTCGTGGTATCGTACCCCGATCGCCATGCGCCAATCCGACCAACCCGACGCCCTCTTTATCGCGCTGCAGGCCGCCCTCGCCGGCCGGTATTCGCTCGAGCGCGAGATCGGCCGCGGCGGCATGGGCATCGTGTATCTGGCGCGCGACGTTCGGCTCGACCGTCCCGTTGCGCTCAAGCTCCTGCCACCCGACCGCGCCGCGCGACCGGAACTCCGGGAGCGCTTCCTGCATGAAGCGCGGATGGCCGCGCGCCTGGCGCACCCGAATATCGTGCCGATCCACGCGGTCGAGGAAGCCGGCGACTTCGTGTTCTATGCGATGCGCTACGTCGACGGCGAAACGCTCGGCGCGCGGCTGCGACGCGTGGGGCATCTCGCGCCGGCGGCGGCAGCACGGATTCTTCGCGACACTGCTTATGCCCTCGCGTATGCGCACGCGCAGCGCGTCATCCACCGCGACATCAAGCCCGACAACATCCTGCTCGAAGCGGACGGCGATCGCGCGGTGGTCACCGATTTCGGCATCGCCCGGTCGGCGGATCGGGCCGATCAGCACGCCGGCCGAATCGTTGGCACACCGGAGTATCTCGCGCCTGAGCAGGCCGCGGGACTGCCCGTCGATGGTCGCAGTGACCTTTATTCGCTTGGCGCGGTCGGTTTTCATTGCGTCACGGGACGACCCCCGTTCGACGGCGATGTGCAGCAGTTGTTGTCCCAACACCTGACGCAGTCGCCCGCGCGCATACTCGACGTCGCTCCCGGGACTCCGGCCACGCTGGCCGCCGCACTCGATCGAGCGCTCGCCAAGGACCCCGACCAGCGGTTCGGGACGGCGGAAGCGTTTGCCGAGGCGGTCGGCGTATCGCTGGCGCCGGCCGGAGATCTGCCGGTGCCGGTGCGGATCTGGGTGGAGCGCGGACGCGAGCTCAAGGGCATCTACGTCATCTGGTCGTGCTTCTTCTATGGCGTCGGCACAATGGCGTTAGTGGGTGGCATGATCGGCGGGCAGTGGTCGTGGCAGTCGATCGTGTTCATCATCCTGTGCGGCAAGGCCACGATCGCTCCGTGGATAGCGCACGGACTGTGGCGCCTGAGCGAGACGCGAAAGGCAATGGAAGCCGGCGTCACGCTGGACGACTTGCGTCACGGGACCGATCTGGCGCTCGAGCGCCGCGAAGAAGAGTTGCGCTACGAGGCGTCGCGCGCGATTCATCCGTTCGCGCGAGTGGTCCGCTGGTGCACCTACCTCGCGTTTGTCGGCGCACTCGCATCGTTGTTCGGCGGCGTTTTCGTGAGCACCGGCAATGCCATGTCGAAAACCTTCTTCCAGCTGTTTGGTCTGTTCACGATGGCCACTGTCGGTGGCGCGCTATTCGGGCTCGTCTTTCCGGGCCGCCGGCTGACCACCCGGGCGTCAGCCGCACGGTTGCGCCGCTGGTTCTGGAAGTCTCCGCTGGGTAGCCTCATGGCGCGGGTCGCGACTATTGGATTGCGGCAAGGCCAGGGGCAGGCCTGGGGCAGCTGGCGGCCGACCGAGACCGCGCTGGGTTCCGTGACCGGGGCATTGTTCGCGGCGCTGCCGGAAAGCGAACGCGCAGCGCTCGCTGACCTGCCGGACGTCGTCGGCCGCCTCGAAAACGACGCCGCGCACGCGCGCTTTCAGCTGGCGCGCGACGCTGCGCCTGCGTGGGCCGAACGGCTGGAACGATCGGTCGCGGCAATCGAGACGCTACGTCTGGGGTTGCTCCGGATGGCCGCTGGTCACGCGGCGGCGGGATCGCTCACCGCCGATCTCGACGCGGCCCGCGAGCTGTCCCAGCGGATCGGCTATCTGGTGGCCGGAGCGGACGAAGTGGCCGACTTGCTCGGCGGTGACACCGGATCGCGCCAGAGCAGCACCCACGCGAGGCCGAGGAACACCGCGCCGAGCACGTCACTGGGATAGTGCACGCCGAGATAGAGGCGCGACACCGCAATGGCGAGGCTCAACACGAGACCGATCGTCCACAATGCCAGCTTCGCGACGTAAGCATTGAGCAATCGCGCTACCAGCATCAGGCCGACACCCCATACCATCAGCGCCAGCATCGTGTGACCCGACGGGTACGAATACCACCCGGCTTCACCGAGATGCGACACGATGGTCGGCCTGGGCCGATGAAAGACGAGCTTGGTAAGGGCGTACAGCGCTTCGCCCGAGAGGCAGGTCGCCAGGTACCGCCGTGCCCACGTCCCGCGTTTGCGCCACCAGAGCAACGTTGCGACCACCAGCGCAAGCGGTACTTCGTATTGCCAGTTGCCAAGGCTCGACAGCTGTCGCATCACCGTCGTCAACCACGGACGGCGCAGCACGGCAATGACCTGCAGCTCATGCGGATCCCAGCGCTTCGTCAGACCGAAGACGACGAGTAGCGAGACGACAGAGAAGAGGAAGAAACACGCCAGCGACAATCGCGAAGGACGGAATCGGAACATCGTGACGGAAAAACTAATCGTCTCGCTGCTGCCGGGAGCGACCGAGATAGGGGATCAGCCCGACATGACCGCCCGGGTCGCCGCGATCAACTCATCCACGTCTTCCGGTGCCGTCGCCCAGTTGGTCATCCAGCGGACTTCATCCGTCGCTTCATTCCAGACAGAGAAGTGGAAGTCCCGCTGCAGCCGCTCGATGGCGGCCCGCGGCAGCACCGCAAACACCGCACTCGCCTCCACCCGCTGCGTAATCCGCACGCCGGGGATGTCGCGGACGCCGTCCGCCAGCCGCCGGGCCATCGCGTTGGAGTTGCGCGCGTTGCGGAGCCAGAGATCGTCCTTGGCCAGGGCCAGGAACTGCGCCGCGAGATAGCGTGCCTTCGAGGCGAGCTGCGTGGACTGTTTGCGAAGAAACTTGAGCTCGGCTGCGCGCGCCGCGTCGAACACCACGACCGCCTCCGCACCCATGGCGCCATTCTTGGTCGCCCCAAAGGACAGCAGGTCGACGCCGGCATCCCGCGTGAACGCACGGAATGGCAAGTCGAGCGCCGCTGCCGCGTTGGCGATACGCGCCCCATCCATGAAGACCAGCAGGCCGAGTTCGTGGGCGGTGTCGCAGAGGGCGGCCACGTCGTCGCGGCTGTAAACCGTGCCGTATTCCGTCGACTGTGCCAGTGCCACCACTCTCGGCTGCACCGCATGTTCATCGCCAATGCGCCCGACAGCGCCGCGGAGCTGATCCGGGTGAAGTTTGGCGTCGCCCGACGGCAGCCCGATCAACTTGCATCCCGTCAGCAATTCAGGGGCGCCGCACTCATCCACATTGATGTGTGCCTGCTCGGCGCACAGTATCGCGTGCCATGGCCGAGTCATGGCGCGCAGCGACACGACGTTTGCGCCGGTGCCATTCCAGACGAGGAACGCCTCGGTGCCTGCGCCGAACTGGCCGCGAAACCAGTCGCGTACCTGGCCGCTATAGTCGTCGTCACCATAGGGTGCAGCGCGGTCGTGGTTGACTTGCCCCAGCATGTCCAGGACGTCCGGGTGGACGGGTGCAGTGTTGTCGCTGGCGAACGCGCGGGCCAGGCTCATGTCGCGTCCCCCACCGGTGACAGGTTGTCTTCCCAGAGGGCCACCACGTTGCCATCGGGGTCGGCCACCATCGCCATGATGCCGAACCCCTGCTGCGTCGGCTCAGCGATGAAGGGAACACCAAGCTCCCCAAGCCGGGAACAGAAGTCGAGCAGGTTCGACACGTTGAACGTCAGGCCCGTGTGGCGGCCGACCATCGCGATTGCCTCGGGATGCCTGGCCGGATGCACGCCCAGATGCGGCGGGGCGTCCAGCAGCTCGAATCCGAACGAGCCTGCCTTGTTGACCGGCAGGCCGAGCTGGTCCTCGTAGAAGACGCGGGCGCGCTCGAGATCCGTCACGAAGATGGCGAAGGAATGCAGCGTGGGTGTCATCGATTCACGGTTTCAGTACGACTCGCGCGCGCGGCGACGGTGTTACGGCGCATCCGATCCAGGCCCGCACGCGCGAGTGGTGTGTCGGCAAACAGCCGGAGGAACTCGGCCTCGTCCATCCGGTGGAACGCCTCCGGATCGCGCCGGTCAGGATCCGGCCGCGCGGCAAAGTCCGCGACATCCGTCGGCCGGGCGAACTTCGCATTCCATGGACAGACGTCGTTGCAGACGTCGCAACCAAAGGCCCAGCCGTTCCATCGCGGCAGAAGGTCGGCGGGGAGCTGGCCTTTGTACTCGATCGTGAGGTACGACAGGCAGCGCGTCGCGTCGAGCACCCGGTCGGCCACGAACGCGCCGGTCGGGCAGGCATCCAGGCATCGAGTGCACGAACCGCAGAGATCGGCCGGGACCGTCGGTCCCGCCGGCAGGTCGAGGTCCGTGAACACGGAGCCGATGAACGTAAAGGATCCAATACGGGGATGGATCAGCATGGTGTTCTTGCCAATCCAACCCAGCCCGGCGCGCTCGGCAAGCTCGCGGTCCGGCACCGGACCGTCATCAACCCAGGCGTGCGCCAATCCGGCGCCCCGCGCCTTGAGCCACTCTGCGAGGATGTGCAGCCGCCCCAGGGTGACGACGTGGTAATCCATCCCGCGGGCGTAAGCAGCGACCTTGAACGCGTCACCGGGATGCGGCCGCTCGTCGGGCGGAGCGGCGTAGTTCTCCAGCACAACGACCGCGCTGCGCGCGCCTGTCGTGATGGTCGCCGGCTGTTTCCGCCTCCGGGCCTGACGGTGGATGTACCGCATCGTGCCACCATAGCCGGCGGCGAGCCAGCGATCGAGCGCGTCGCCACGAACGCTCGGATCGAGTCGCGCGATGCCGCAGGCCGCGAATCCGATCCGCAGCGCCTCCGCTTTCACCTCGTCCACCGAGGGCGGCGTCATGCCGAACCCGCCGCTTCCGCAGGTGCACCGTGGCCCACCTCGCCGGTGATCAGGCGCGCACCGCGAGCGTAGGTCACGTAGGACCACGCCCATTGGATCAGGACCAGCACGCGATTCCTGAAGCCGATGAGATACGCGATGTGCAGGAAGATCCAGATGAGCCAGGCAAAGAATCCGCCGAACCGGACACTGGGCAGGTTGGCCACGGCATCGCCGCGACCAATTACCGCGAGCTCACCCTTGTTCCAATACTGAAAGGTGCCCCGCGGCTTCCCCGCCACCGAGTCGCGAATGGTGTGCGCTGCGTACTGTCCCATTTGAATCGCCGCCGGGCACACCGCCGGCACCAGGCCGCCCGATTGCTGGTCCGTGAACGCGGCGGCATCGCCGATCACCAGGACCTCGGGATGCCCGGAGAGGCTGCAGTCGGGACCTACCAGTACGCGCCCCTGGCGGTCCAGCGCTGCGCCGAGCGTCCTGAGCAGCGGGCTCGCCTCGTTGCCGGCGGCCCATACGACCGTCGTCGTCGGAATGCGCCATCCACCGGCCTCCACGGCGTCGGAACGAACCGCGGTGACGAAGGTGTTCTCGCGCACGTCGACACCAAGCGCGCGCAGGTCGGTCTTGGCGCGGTGAGAAAGTGCGGGCGGATACGCGGCAAGGATGCGCGGGCCACCTTCGAGCAACGTCACCGTCGCTTCGCGCGGATCGATGTGCCGGAAATCACGGGCGAGGGCGAAGCGCCGGATTTCGGCGAGCGCGCCCGCCACCTCAACTCCAGTGGGACCACCACCAATGATGACGAAGGTGAGCAACTGCTGCCGCCGCTGGAGGTCCGGCTCGCGCTCGGCGCGTTCAAAGGCGAGAAAGATCCGGCGCCGGATCTCGAGCGCGTCCTCCAGGCTCTTGAGTCCAGGCGCCAGCGGCTCCCATTCGGTATGCCCGAAATACGAATGCCGCGCGCCGGTTGCGACGGCGCAGTAGTCGTACGAAAGCACGCCGCCATCGGCGAGGTGCACCCGTTTCCCGGCGACGTCGATGCGGACGGCATCAGCGAGGAGGACCTCGACGTTCTGCTGATGGCGCAGGATCGAGCGGATGGGCGACGCGATGTCCGACGGATTGAGCGCGGCGGTCGCAACCTGGTACAGCATCGGCTGGAACAGATGGTGGTTGCGGCGGTCGACGAGCGTGACTCGCACCGGCGCGCGCCGGAGTCCCTTCGCGAGATACAGGCCGGCAAAGCCGCCACCGATAATCACGACATGCGGTCGTTGGGCCACTCAGACCCGCATCGTGGTGCGGCGCCAGCGTGCAAACCGGATCACGTCGTCGATTGGTGGCACGGCACGCTCGTCGCCATACGCGGTGTACATGCGCCACCGCAGGTAGGGCCCGTCGGGGACCGGGAGGAACGGCGGGCGAGTCCACCAGTCACGACCACGAAACGCCCACGCCGTGCGAAGCAGATCGATGGCGAGCCGCGGGGACACGATCGCCCGCGCGGTCAGCTTCAGGACAAGCGCGGTCCACGAGCCACGATACTCAGGCGCTTCGGCGGGATCGATGGGCGTGTTCACACCGGGGAACGTAGAGGGGCATGCGCCCGCTGTCACCACTCACCCGCCCTATATTTGCCACCATGCTCGCCGTTGCGCCGCACCCGGTCATCAACTCCCTCGCCCATTGGCGCGGCGAGTTCCCGGTTTTCGACCGGGCCGTTTATCTCAATTCGTGCTCGCTCGGAGCGCTATCGCGGCCGGCGCGGCGGCGCGTCGAGCGCTGTCTTGACCAGTGGGACGAGCGTGGCGCGGCAAACTGGTATGACGTCTGGTGGGCCGCACTTGAAGAGCTTCGCTCGCGCTACGGGCGCCTCGTCAACGCATCGACCGGCGAGATTGCGCTGCAGGCCTCGATTTCCGGCATCCTGGGCGTGATCGGCAGCGGGCTCGACACTACCCACCGCCGGCGCATCGTCACGACCGAGCTCGATTTCCCGACGGTGCCGTACCAGTGGCTGCCGAAAGATGTCGAGGTCGTGGTGCTGAAGTCGCCGGACGACATCGCCGTCCCCGTCGAGCAGTTTGCTCGGGCCGTCAACGCGGAGACCGCCCTGGTCGCCACGAGCCACGTCTGTTTCACGTCGGGTGCGATCCAGGATGTGCACGCGATTGCCGACGTGGCTCACCGTGCCGGGGCGTTGTGCCTCATTGACGGCTACCAGGCCGCCGGCCAGATCCCGGTGGACGTGCGCGCGCTCGACGTCGACTTCTACCTGTCCGGCGGCCTCAAGTGGCTGCTCGGCGGCAGCGGCATCACGTTTCTCTACGCTCGCGCCGGCACCACTGGCGACGTCGTTCCGCAAGCGACCGGATGGTTCGCACACCGCGAGCAATTTGCGTTCGATCCGGCGCATTTCACGCCATACGATGACGCCCGCCGTTTCGAAACCGGCACGCCGGCGCTGCTATCTGTTTCCTCGCAACTTGGCGGCCTCGACGTCATCGAGGCGGCGGGCGTCGCGGCGATTCGTGCCGCAACGAGCGCGCTCACCGAGGACCTGATCGCCGCGGCGGAGAGTCGTGGCGTGCATGCCAAGGTCGCCGCGAACGCCGCGGAGCGGACCGGCATCGTGATGCTGCCGCGGATCGATCCACGGGCCGACGTCGCACGCCTGGCCGAGGCGGGATTCATCGTCGACGCGAGACCCGGACATGTGCGCGTCTCTCCCTACTTCTACAACGTCGCGGATGATCACCGCGCTCTCCTCGAGGTATTGCTGGATGCCTGACCGCAAGACCGCGCCGCCCCCCAAGACCTCGCGCAAGTCGCACCCCACCGAAGATGAACAGCTGCTGAACGTCCCGGTGGGCGAGGATGTACGGCACCTGCGGCGGACGTCGGATTCATGGCGCGTGCTGAGCATTCAGGGCGAATTCGTCTGGGGGTTCGACAATCTCCAGGATGTGGCGGGCGGCGTGTCGTTCTTCGGATCGGCGCGCACCAAGCCGGACGACCCGATGTACCAGGCCGCCGAGGAAACGGCGCGCCTGTTCGCCAAGGCGGGAATCCCGGTCATCACCGGCGGCGGTCCGGGAATCATGGAGGCCGCCAACAAGGGCGCCTACGAGGCCGGCGGCCTCTCAATCGGGTGCAACATCGAGCTGCCGCACGAGCAGCGGCCGAATCGCTACCTGTCGCGGTCGCTCGATTTCAAGTACTTCTTCGTCCGCAAGACGATGTTCGTCAAGTATGCCATCGGCTTCACCGTGTTTCCCGGCGGCTACGGCACACTCGACGAACTGTTCGAGGCGCTGACGCTGATGCAGACCGACAAGCTGACCGATTTCCCGATCGTGCTCTTCGGCAAGCGGTACTGGGCCGGGATGATGGACTGGATCGTGAATACCATGCTGGCTGAAGGCATGATCGGACCCGGCGACGAACAGCTGATTACCGTGACCGACAGTCCGCGGGCGGTGGTCCGTCGGCTGCTGGACAGCCGGAAGAGACTCGGCATCGCCACCGTGGGCCTCTGAACCTGGTGGCCACCGAGCGACCGCAGCGGCTTCGCGCCAGCTGGACGCTGGCGCTGCTGGCGTTCATCAACCTGCTCAACTATCTCGACCGCAACATCATCTTCGCGCTCTTCGAGCCGATCAAGCGCGAACTGGTGCTCAACGACACCCAGCTCGGTTGGCTCGGCTCCGCATACATTCTTGTGTTCTCGGTCGCGGCGCTGCCGTTCGGCATCATCGGCGACCTCAAGAATCGCAAGACCGTGATCGCTGCCGGCACCGCGTTGTTCAGCGCGTTTACCTCGCTCGGCGGGTTGGTTCGTGGGTTCACGGCGTTGTTCGTCTGCCGCGCCGCGGTGGGCATTGGTGAGGCGGCGTATGCACCAGCCTCCACATCGATGATCGCGGATTACTTCCCCGGGCGGCATCGCGCATTTGCGATGGGCGTCCTCAACGCCGGCATCCCGGTCGGCGGCGTGCTCGGCATTCTCCTCGGAGGCTACCTCGAAGGCGTGTACGGCTGGCGGGTCGCCTTGATGGCAGTCGGCATACCCGGCTTCGCGTGCGCCGCGCTGGTGATGCGCCTGGTCGATCCGTCGCGTCGGGAGCGGCCGCACAACATCCTCGGCATGGCGCGCAAGCTCGGCCTGGGCGCGGTCGGCCTCGTGCACCAGCTGTTCCCGGTGCTGGCGCTTACCGGCATCGGATTGGTGGTCGCATTCGTACTGACGCAGCGCTTTGGGACGGAGTCACCGAGCGACACGATCGTGCTCGCGGTCGCCATCGGGCTCGGTGCGGTGCTGACCATCTGGCGGTGGGTGCGGTTGCTGCAGACCGACCGACGAGAGGAGACGCCGTTCACGCCTGGACTCGAAGATGCGATGGAGGACCTGCTTCGTGCGGGCAGGACCGTGCTGCGCACACCGACACTGGTGTTCATCTTCCTGTCGGGGGCGATGATCTCGTTCGGCACCAATGGACTGGTGGGGTGGGGGCCGTCGTTCATGACGCGCAAGTTCGCCCTGACCACAGCGGCCGCCGCGCAACTCCTGGGTACGTGGGGCCTGGTGGCGGGCATCGCGGGCACGCTGGCCGGTGGACTGATCGCCGACTGGCTGCGCCGGTGGACCGACAAGGGAAGGGTGATCACGATCGCGGCCGGGTTCATCATCGGTGGGCCGCTGGCGATCTGGGTGCTGACGTTGCACGATCTCGGGATGTTCGTCCCCGGATTCGTGGTCGTCTTCTTCTTTCTCTCGTGGTACAACGGGCCGATGTCCGCGGTGATCTTTGACGTGGTTCCGGCCCGCATCGGGTCGACCGTGGTGGGTGCGTACCTGCTCTTCATTCATCTCGCGGGCGACGCGGTCGCGTTTCCGCTGATCGGATCGCTCTCTGACCGGTTCACGCTGGAGCGGGCGGTTCTCCTGCTTCCGGTCGTGGCACTCGTCGGCGGCGTGGTGGCGCTGGGCGCGTTACCGACGATCACCGCGGACATGACGCGGCTGACCACCCGGACTCACCGTTAGGGGAAACTTTTCGCGCCCGGGCACGTTACGACGGCGTCCCTTCCCCAACCAGGCCGATATGAAGACTCTCAATGCTCTGGGGTTCGCCGGCGTTCTCGCCTGCGCCATGGCTGTAACGCTGCATGGCCAGGACCGCAGGTTGGCCACCGGCGCCGACGTACTGGCACGTATGCACGACAAGTACGGCAGGAAATGGTTCCCCACGCTGACATTCACGCAGAAGACCACGCGGCGGACGCCGAGTGGGACCATGACCGAACAGACCTGGTACGAGAGCCTCCAATGGAACCCGGCAGGCGGTGCCCGGTTACGCATCGATACCGGCAGCCTGGCCGATGGCAATGGCAGCATTTCCACGGCCGACTCCACCTGGATCGTCCGGGCCGGGAAGCTCACCCGCACCGATACCACCGGCAATCCGTTCATCCCGCTGATCGAGAATGTCTATCTCCAGCCCATGGCGGTGACGCTCAAGCAACTCGAACCGCTGCAGGTCGACATGAGCCGGGTAGTGGATGTCAGCTGGGAGGGCCGTCCCGCGTGGGCCGTGGGCGCCATGTCCGCGAGCGATACCACCTCACCGCAATTCTGGATCGACAAGGACCGGCTGGTACTTGTGCGCATGCTGCTGCGGTTCGCACCCACCCGGCCACTGTTCGACATTCATCTGGACAACTTCGTGGCAACGGGCGGCGGCTGGCTGGCCACCAAGGTCGCGATGCTCTCGGGGGGCGTCCCGCAACAGATTGAGGAATACTCCGGCTGGAAGACCAACGTGAAGCTCGACCGCAAGCTGTTTGATCCAGCGACCTGGGCGACGGCAACACACTGGGCTGCGCCGAGATAGAACGAAAGCCGTCTCTCGTCTTTCCTATTTCCCCCACAGCTCCACCAGCTCGCTGACGACGCGCTCCGCCTCGGCGGCGTCTCCTGAACGGATCGCCGTCGCGGCGCAGTGCGTCAGATGATTCTGCAGCAGCAGCTTGCCCACGCTCCGCAACGCCTCCTGCACCGACGCAATCTGGACCAGAATATCGGCGCAATAGCGGTGCTCGTCGACCATCCTCTGCAACCCACGCACCTGGCCTTCGATGCGGCGGAGGCGCTTGGTGAGGGCGACCTGAGTTTCTGCGGGGACGTGGATGGCGTGGGTCGGATGGGGAGTGGTCATGGATTGACCTCCTGAACGAAAGCACAAGGAATGAGAAGTCCGCGAAGAACCGGACCCCGTCCATCAAGGCGACGGGATGCGTGTTCTCTCGTCTCTCGTCCCTCGTCTCTCATCTTTTCAATCGCAAGGAATTCCCGACAACGGTGACACTGCTCATTGCCATTGCCGCGCTTGCGAGCACCGGACTCAGCAGCAGCCCCGTGCTCGGATAGAGAGCGCCGGCCGCAATCGGAATCGCGATCACGTTGTACGCGAAGGCCCAGAACAGGTTCTGCCGGATCACGCGCACCGCCCGCCGGGAGAGGTCGATCGCGTCGGCGACCGCGCCGAGGTCCTCGCGCATCAACGCGGCATCGGCCGCTTCGAGCGCGATAGCGGTGCCGCCGCCCATGGCGATGCCGACATCCGCCTGGGCCAGCGCCGGCGCGTCATTGATTCCGTCGCCGACCATCGCGACGACATGTCCTTCTCGCTGCAGCCGGGCGATCTCGGCAACCTTGCCTTCGGGCAGCACACCGGCGACAACACGTCGCACGCCGACCTCGTGCGCAACCGATTCCGCCACGTCGTGCCGATCCCCGGTGAGCAACACGACGTCGAGGCCAGCGGCCTGCAAGCGTGCGATCGCCGGAGCCGCCGTGACGCGGATCGGATCGGCCAGCGAGATGAGGCCGGCCGCCACGCCGTCGATGGCAACCAGCACCGACGTCTCGCGTTGCGAAGCGACTCCATCGAGACCCGCGGCGAGCGGCTCGGGGTCGATCGACATGTGCCGCAGCATCGCGGCGTTGCCGATCACCACGGCGTGACCGTCCACGCTGGCTGTTGCACCGAGACCGCTGGTTGAGCTGAAATGCGTGGCCTGGCGAACGGCGAGCCCGCGCCGTGCGCGCTCCGCGACGATGGCGGCGGCCAGCGGGTGCTGCGACAGTGATTCCACCGCCGCGGTGAATTCCAGCAGGTCATCCACCGTGACGCGGCCGGACGCCGCCACGATGACGCCTGAGACGATGGGCGCTCCCTCGGTCACCGTCCCGGTCTTGTCGAGTACCACCGTGTCGACTTCGCCTGCGCGCTGGAGCGAGTCGCCACCCTTGATCAACACGCCTTGCTCCGCGCCGCGGCCCGTGGCGACCATCACCGCGGTCGGAACGGCCAGGCCCATGGCGCACGGACATGCGATGATCAGCACCGCAACGGCGGCGGAGAACCCCCGCATTACCGGAGCATCATGCGCCGTGCTTGCCCAGACGATGAACGTCACGATCGAGAGGCCAATGATCGCCGGGACGAAGACCGCGCTGATCCGGTCGGCCAGCTGCTGGAGTGGTGCCCGGGAGTTCTGGGCATCGCGCATCAACCGGACGATGGCGGCCAGCGTCGAATCCGCGCCAACTCGGGTGGCCCGCACGCGCAACGCGCCGGTGCCGTTGACGGTGCCGCCAACGACCAGGTCGCCGACGCGCTTGGCCACGGGCAGTGCCTCGCCGGTCAGCATCGATTCGTCGACGACGCTCTCCCCGGCGATCACCCCACCGTCCACCGGGATCCTTTCACCCGGACGGATGAGCACCTCATCGTCGCGACGCACGGCCTCGATCGGCACGTCGAGATCCGCGCCATCACGCATGACGCGAGCGACGCGCGGTTGCAGGCCAGCGAGCGCGCGCAGTGCCGTCGCGGTCTGGCGCTTGGCCCGCGCCTCCAGTGCGTTCCCAACCAGGATGAACGCAATGATCAGGATGACCGCCTCGTAGTACACATCGGGTGCTAGCGCGCGGGCAATGAACACGCCCGGGACCACTGTCGCGACAACCGAATAGACCAACGCCGCGCCGGTCCCGACTGCAATCAGGGTATTCATGTCGGCAGCTCGGTGCTGCCAGGCCTTCCACGCGCGCACATAGAAATGCCGGCCGGCCCACGCCATAACTGTCAGCGTCAACGCGAGGAGGCTCCACGCGATCACCTGTCGCGGTGCCGCAAACAGCGGGGGGATGGCCCGTCGCAACGCCGGGGCAATCCGGTCCATGATGGCGCGCATCAACGGATCGATGGTCGTGCGGTGGGCGTTCGCGGCGGTCACCATGAGCGGCACCGAACCGACCATCGCGATCAGGCCCGCGACCAGGGCGAAAATCGCCTTGGAGCGCAGTACGACGAACTCGTGCTGCTGCTCCGTGTCGCGTGCAGCCTGCTCGTCCAGCGCCGACACGGCCACCAAGGGCGCCTCGGCGTCATAGCCGGTGGCGCGGATCGCGGCAACCAGGCGCTCCGGGGTGGTTGACGCCGGGTCGTAGCGAATCGCGGCGTTCGCCAACATCAGGTTGACCGCCGCGGAGTCCACCCCCGGTTCGCGCTGCAGCGCGCGCTGGACCCGGGCCTGACATGCGGCACAGGTCATTCCCCGCACCGGAATCGTGATCGACGCAGGCACTGGCGCTGCTACTCCGGCGCCACAGCTGCCGTGGCGCGATACCCTGCGGCGGCGATCGCGCCGACGAGTGCATCGGCCACGCCGCTCGACGAAACCACCACCTCGGCCCGCCCCATTTGAACGCTCGTAACCTCGGCGCCGGGTACGCCGGACAACGCCCGGTTGACCGCGTTGAGGCAGTGACCGCAACTCATCCCTTCGATCTGCAAGACGACCGTTTGCATCCGAGCCCCCTGACTGATGGCCATAATATAGATATAGGGGGCATGGGTATGCAAACTGCCCCCCTGCTCACTTCGCACCGCTCCGGCACATCGGGGGATGGGTCCACACGGCTGCCGCCCGCCGTCTTCGGCCGGATGGCACGGCCCGTGCGACCTTACGGTGCGATGACTACCGACCCACCCCCGCAGGATCTCTTCGTCCCGGTGCTCGCCTGGCCGGGGCGCCGGCCGAGCTTGGCCGAGTTGCGGACCTGGCACGAAGCACTGCGCGCTGCGGTCGCGAACCTGATGCCGGTGGATCTGTTCGCCTGCTGGCTCTATCCAGCGCGGGGCGGGTCGGTGCTCGTAGGCCCCGCCGCGTTGGCGGATGATCATCTGGTGGCTCCGCCGGCCGAACCGCTCGTCGCACAGGAAGCGCTGTTCGCCCTCGAAGACCGGATCGTACGGGGCGGGTATCAATCGGTGATGGCGATCCCGATCCGGGCCGAAGTGCAGGATGTGGGTCTTCTTGTGGTGGGCAGCTTCAAGACCGACGCGTACGGACTGATGTCCCAGCGGGCGCTGCACCGTGTTGCCGCGCAGATCGCCAGCAGCTGCCGGCGCCTCGCCGCCCAGCCGTGGGTCATCCCGTATCCCGCCGGCGAGGATCGCAATGCGATCATCGCCGGGGTGACCGAAGGGCTGCTTGACGCGATGGCGCGGTCGCGGGACGGTAGCGAGCTGGTCCAGCTCTGCTCGGATGCGCTGTCAAACCAGCTCCCTCATGACCGCCTGGAGTTGCTCGCCGCCGCGCCCGCGCCCGACTGCTGGACGCTGCTCGGCCTGGATCGTACCGGCGCGCCGCGGCTACGCGTCGACACCGATGTGGGCGACGCCATCGACGGCCTGGTGCATCATTTCGGTGCGCGCGAACTCCTCCGGATCGGGGACTTGCGCACCATTGAACGGGCCTGGCCCGCCTCGGCGGATGTTCGCGGCGCTGAACGCGTCCGCTCGGTACTGGCCGCGCGCCTCGAAGTGGCCGGCGAGTTCGTCGGCTGGCTCAGCCTGGCGAGCGAGACCCCCGATTGGTTCCGTGCCGAGGACGAGCCCGTGGCGCGCCTTGCTGCGCGGATCCTCGCCGCGCGCGTAGCGGCATGGGAAGCGCGGGCGGAACTGGCCGGCGCGTGGGGCTGAATGGCAAAAACGTGAAACGTGCGACGTGAAACGGGCGCACCGATTGGCGCGGAGCCTCCGTTTCACGTCTTACGTCTTACGGTGTGCACCTCAGAATCATTGGCTCACCGTTCGCTACGCTCCTTGGGCGGCCCGTCGACCGGCAGGATGAACCAGAACGTGCTGCCCTTGCCGTAGATCGATTCGACGCCGATCTGCCCGCCGTGCATCTCGACGAATCGCTTCGACAATGCCAGACCAAGCCCCGTGCCCTGGGCCGCGCGCGACGACGACGAGTCGACCTGCGAGAATTCCTGGAACAGCCGTGCCACGTCCTCCGGCTTGATGCCGATGCCCGAGTCGGACACGGACACCCAGACCACGTCGCGGGTCGCCAGGCGCGACGGATCGCCGCCCAGCAGGACCGAACCGGTGGGCATCGGGGCGATCGTTCGCACGGCGGACACCGTGATGCGGCCTTCGTCGCCGGTGAACTTGGATGCGTTCGACAGCAGGTTGAAGAGCACTTGCCGGATGCGGGTGGCATCGGCAACCACGTCCAGGGAGTTGCTCTCGCCGACGTCGACGATGCATTGCTGGCGCTTGGCCGCGCGCAGCGACGTCGTGTCGGTGACCGCCCCAGTGATGGCCTCACGGACGTCGCACGGCGTGAGCGACAGTGCCATCCGGCCTGCCTCGATCTTGGAGAGGTCGAGCACGGAGTTGATCAGTCCGAGCAGGTGCTGGCCGTTGCGCAGGATCGCCTCGAGGAACTCACGCTGCTGGGTTTCAAGTGGCCCGAGTCCTTCGGTCAACAGCAGATCGGAAAAGCCGATCACCGCATTGAGCGGCGTGCGCAATTCATGGGACATGTTCGCCAGAAATTCGCTCTTGAGCTGCGTGACGCGCTGCAGCTCCTTGTTCTTGGCCGCGAGCATGCGCTCGTTGCGGCGAAGCTCCTCCAGTGAAGAAGTACGATCCAGGCCGAGCACCACCTGATCGCCGAGGGTCTGCAGCAGTTGGCGATCGTGGTCGGTGAACGGCCGGCCGTCCTTGCGGTTGTAGGCGCAGACCGCGCCGACGACAAGCCCGGCCGATCGCATCGGCACCATCGCGGCGCTGCGCAGCCGGCCGGTGAGCTGTTCGTGCGGATGGTTGCGCGCATCACTCTCCATGTCGTCGACCAGCACCGCCTCGTCGTTGATGATCACGTGCCCGACCAGCGACCGGTCGACGGGTACGAGTGCACCAACCGCCGCCAGGAGTGGCCCGGATCCCGCCACCACCCGCACGAAGCGGCCTTCCTCGACCATCAGCATGATCGCTCCGCCTTCGGCGTCGAGCAGCTCGGCGGCGGCCTGCGCCACCTGGCGATTCAGCGTCGCCAGGTCGTTGCCGCCGAGCAGCGCCGAAGAAAGATCGCGCAGCCGGTCGAGTTCACGATTGCGGCGGCCCGACGCCGCGAGCGCCAGCTCCAGTGACTCCTTTTGCCGGCGAGCGAATTCACGTTCGCGGCGGAGAATGAGCAGGGTGACGAAGCTGGAAGCCGCGGCGGCGGCGAGGCCGAGATCGCGATGACCGGACGCCACGAGGCCGACCGACAACCAGAACAGCACCAGCGTGATCGAGACCAGTGTGCCCGGCTTCACATGTTATCCAGGGCGGGGTCGGCGGGAAGCAGGGCGTGAAACACGATCACATTGTCGCGCAGCATGGTACGCAGGTAGGGGCGGCACAGCCGGCATTGCGCGCCGCAGCCGGTCGCGGCGATGAGTTGGGCCAGGCCCCAGCCGTGAGCCCGGGCTTGCGGCAGGAGAGCCCCAAACTGGACCTGCTTGCACACGCAGCGGTCGATGATGATCCGGCGCCTCCCAGAATCAGACTTTGTGGTACACGACGCGGGCTGCCTGCTCGCCGTCCTCCGCCGGATACAGTTCGAAATCCGCAAAGAAGCGTGGCGTTTCCGCCCGCAGGGTTGCGAGGACCTTGGCGGCGAGGCGGCGGATCTCGCGTTCCGCCCCTTCGCCAAGCCGCAATTCCAGCATGCCGCGCCATGCGCGGATGTTCCCGCTCACCACGATCTTGGTTTCCGTACCGTTGGGCAGCACCGAGCGGGCGGCTTCGCGCGCCAGCTTGCGGCGATGCATCCTGTCCTCGATCCAGGCATACCGTTCCATCAGGCGGTTGACCGCCTGCACGTAACTCGCCTGCGCCGCCTGCATCTGCTCCAGCCATTCGGCCTCCGCGGCCTCGTCGCCCTGGATTGCCGGCGGCATCACGAACGCCGCGTCGGACTCGTCGACGTACCGTTGCGACAACTGTGAATAGCCGAATCCGGCGCGGTGGCGCACCAGCTCATGGCTGAGCGATCGCGAGACGCCCTCGATCAGGAGCACGTACACGGCGTGCTCGAACACCGACCCATGACCCTGTTTCAGGATGTTGATGAGATACTCGGCCGTGGTGCGATTGGCGGGATTACGCTGACTCATGTAGCACAGCCGGCCTGCGAATTCGGCCAGCCGCTCGCCGTCACTTCCGGGCTCGCGCCACTGCACCGGCAACTGCGCCGGCTCAATGAACTGTGGCCGGCCGATCAGCGTAACGAGCGGTTCGCGATAGAGGCGCATCCGTGAAAAGTAAGCAACTGGAGGGTGAGACGAGAGACGAGCGATGAGACTGCTGTCGTGGTTGGCCGGCGGTATGCCGGTGACCGGGTTCACGTCGCACGTCTCTTGCCTCTCTCTACTCTCTACGTCCATCGGCTCTCGCCCCACTTCGCATCGACCTCGATGCGGAGCAGATACTCGTCAACGCCGTCGGGTAGGCGCGCCGCGTCCGTTCCGACTTTCAGCCGCGACAACGGGTCGCGGCCATCGCCGAGGATCACGCCCGGGTTGAACAGTCCGCCGGGATCGAACGCGTGCTTGACGGCCCGAAAACATTCCCCGACCTCCGCACCATAGAGCTGTTCCATGAGGCCCGCGCGGAGCCGCCCGGCACCGTGCTCGCCCGACGGAGTGCCACCAAGGCGAATGACCGCGTCGCTCACCGCGGTGAACACGGCCCGAACGCGATCTTTCCAATCGGGATCGTGCAGATTGGGCAGCAGGTTCACATGGACGTGCCCGTCACCGGCGTGACCAAACATGACGGCGTCGATCCGTTGGGCTCTGGCAGTTGCGTCGACGAAGTCGAGGTATTCCGCCAGATGCCCGACCGGGACGCAACCATCCTCGATCACCTGCAGCGATCGGCGTCCATCCGCGAGCCCCGCGAGAATCGGCGACGCGCCGTGACGAACCGCCCACAGGCGGTCGATTTCGCCGGGATCGGTGGCGACCCGTACGTCGAGCGTGCCAGCCTGCGCGGAGCGGGCCGCCGCGGTGGCGCGAGCGATCATTTCCGTGTTGTCGTCGCCTTCAAAATCGGCAAGCAGGAGACCGCCGGCCTCCAGCAGCAGGCCCGGACGCTCCGGTGTAAGCGGCTGCGCGGCGATGACGCGAAGAAAGGAGCTATCGAGGAACTCCAGTGTGGCTGGGTCGAGCAAGCGGAGCGCCTCGATGCTGCCAACGAGATCGGACCGCGCACGCACGGCGAGCCGTACCGATGCGCGATACTTCGGCACCGGCTCAAGGTCGAGCGTGACGTCGGTGAGCACACCGAGCGTGCCCTCCGACCCGATGACAACGTCGAGCAGGTCGCCGTGATCGAGATACCGATCAAGCGCGTAACCTGCGCTGTTCTTGCGGACCCGCGGAAACCGTGCGCGAATGGCTTGCGCGTGACGTTGCAGCAGCGGTTCAACGTCGCGGTACCAGCGCGCCACCACGGGATGCCGCGAATCGGGGTGCACGCCGCGGGAAAGTTCGAGGTACCCGTCGGCGGTTTGTATCCCGACGCCGCGAACCCAGCGTCTGATGCTGCCGGCCCGGACGCTGCGTGGGCCCGAGGCGTTCGTGGAGATCATGCCGCCAAGCGTCGCCCACGCGCCGCTGGACGGATCGACCGGCAAGCGCAGGCCGTAAGCTGATGCTTCGCGATTGAGCCGCGCCAGCGGCAGTGCGGGCGATACGAAGGCCCGACGCTGGCCGGAATCGATCACGCATCCCTCCGGGTTCCAGGCCGTGAGATCGAGCACCACGCCGCTGGTCACGTTGCTGCCGTCCATCGCGCTGCCGGCCCCGCGCGGTGTGACACTCAGGCCACGCTCCCTGGCAGATGCCAACGTCGCACCGAGTTGCGCCGGCGTCGTTGGCCGGGCGACGGCCGCCGGAACGACACGGTAGATACCGGCCCCCTGACTGTAGCGGGCACGGATTGCCAGATCGGTGCGGAGAACGGACTTGACCATCTTCGAAAGATCGTCGGTTGGCTCGGCCCAGGCTCAGGCCACTCCCGGACGCCGGGCCGGCCGCCCCGACCGGCGCGCACAACAGTAGATTCCAGCCGCCATGACCGTCCCTCGCGCCGAACTCATCCACATCGAAGTCGACCGCCGGCTCGGCCACGAATGGGACGAATGGGACGGCCAGCCGTTGCCGAACGCGGGCAACTTCGACTCGCCGGCATGGCTGTTTCTCGCCTGGACGGTGGCCACGATGCTGGCGGCGTTCACCGCCGCGTCACTGCTGCTATTCCTGCTCGCACCACGTCTGGCAACGCTCCATCCGGACATTCCGCATCTCGCGTGGTCGGTCCTTGCCGTCGGTGCAGCGGGGTCGATGGTCTGGTGGGCGCTGATCGCCGCCAGCTTCGCCGGCGGGGTGAACCTGCTGCCCGGATTCCTGGCCGAGAGCGGCGCTCTGCTGCCATTGATGCGACTGACGTCGCGCGTGGCCGATCGGTTCGGCCGGCGAGATCGCGTCGAGAATGCCGCAGTGAAGGTGTACAACGCGCTGGCACTCCGGCGGGCGCGCAAGGTCGAGACGGGCGAATTGCTGCTGCTGATTCCGCGGTGCCTGTCGCGTGCCACGCTCGATGCCGTCCTGGGACTCGCCGGAGCCTACGGCGTGCCGGTGTTCGTGGCTACGCGCGGCCAGCTTGCACGGCGGGTCATTCGCGAACGGCGGCCACGGGCCGTCGTCGCCGTCGCGTGCGAACGCGATATGGTGAGCGGACTGCACGACGTGGCAGCAAAAGTCCCAGTCCTCGGCCTCACCATGACGCTCCCCGCCGGACCATGCAAGGACGCCGCGCTCGACCTGGCCTCGCTGGAGAAGTACCTGCAAGCGTTCGTCAAGGGTTAGCGACCGGTCTCTTCAGCGGCTGCGTCGTCGCGGTGTCGGGTTTGACCGGCTTGGTCGTGGTGTCCGACTTGACCGGCTGGGTCGTGGTGTCGAGCTTGACCGGCTTGGTCGTGATGTCGTGCTTGACCGTCTTGGTCGTATCGACGTCCGCGCCGCCATACTGCCGCGTCAACTGCCCCAATATGATCAGGACCCTTGCTGAGACCGGGTGGTTCACTGGCACCTCCTGCTCGAGCTCACGGTCGGCGCGGGACGGATCTGCGAGCGGACGGTACACCGTTTCTGCCGTGATGTTGCTGTAATTGGGACGCGACGGATCGATCCAGACGCGAACCTTGACGACATCAGGTCCGAGGCGGCGACGCGTAGTCGGGCGCAGGGTGATCGCGTCAAACCAGTCACTTTCCAGCCAGCCGTCCTTCGCTTCGGTGCGACGTATCGGGATTGAATCCGCGTCGAACGCCACCGCGACGGCACGGGTTGCCTGAGGGATGCCGAGTTCCACTTCCGCAATCGATGCGGTCGGCATCGGAAGGAACGCCGGACGCGTCGTGGTGGGATAGCAGGCCAGGAGAAGCCCAGCGCCCGGAGCCCAGAGCCCAAACCTCAAAGCCTGAACCGCAGACCGCCATCGGCCCTGGGCTCTCGCCTCTGGGCCTGGCTCTCGGCTCCGGGCTCTGGGCGCTGGGCTATCCCTCATTCATCCAAGGCCTTCCGCACTTCCTGCGTAATGTCGCGCACGACCTGCCCCACTCCACGCGCGATGCTCCCCTTCGACACACTCAGTCTCTCCCCGGGAAGCGCAGGCCGGCGCTCCAGTTCGTCGAGCGCACGCTCCAGCCCGAGTTGCGCACGGTGGGCGTGCCCGCGGAATGTGCGAGCGATGGCCCATCCGGCAAGCATCATCGGAAGCATCGGCAGCATGCCGACCAGAAGCGGTGCTCCGGCGAGAACGATCGCACCACCCGCCACAACACCGGTGATCGGGAGGCTACTTCCCCCCGCCACAAGGCTGGCGCGTGCCTTGTGCAACGCTGCCGCCAGCGTCACATGGCAGAAACCCGCTTCGAGCGACGTGATCACCGCCGTCACCAGTTCCGCTTTGCCGAGATAGGGTTTCCCGCGCGAGGCATCGAAGGCCGCACCGAGCCGCCGCATCGCACCAGCGAAGGTTTCCATCTGTTCGAACGTGATCCGCGTTCCCGCCGCACGCTGTACGACCAGATGCTCCTGCCGCGACAGCCACTTCGTAAGCGCTGCTCCAACCGCGTCCGGGGCCCCCTGCACCACGCGCTGCGCCACGATATCGGCCGGCCCGATCCAGTGATCGAGGACACCGGCCGGCTCCGGCAACATCACGTGCGTCCGCTCCTCGATCAGTGCCTGCTGCAGGTGCTGCGCGGGAATCCCCACCTCGGTGCCAAGGGCGAGGATTTCCTCTTCGCTCAATCCCTCACCGATGTCCCGGGACGCCGCTTGCAGCTCGGCGGCGCGTTGCAGGACGCGATCGAACGTCGCGCGGTCGAGACGGGACGGTACCTTCTCATCCATCGCTGAAATATGGCAGCACGGCGCCGCAGGACGTACTTCCTGAGGTCGGTAAGTCGCTACGCCCGCGACCAGAGTTGCACGCCGCAATCAGGGCAGTGCTTCCATTTCCGCTCCACACCGGCCCCACAGGCTGCGCACGCCGGCTGCCGCTGATCCGCCCCGCAGAACGGGCAGAACGTGACCGGTCGATCGGCCGGCAACGATTCCGCGCAACTCCAGCAGTGCTCGGTAGTCGGAGGCGTGAACGACACGGTGGTGAGGAATGCCGGCGGTGGGCCCATCGGCATAGGGTGAGCGGGCTCCGCTTCGCGCTCAGCCCGGAGCGGGATGATGTCGTCATCATCCGTGGTCGCTGCTGGACGTGGTTCTGCTCCGCCCGCGTGGGGGTCGATCAATCGCGGCGATGCCTCTGGGTCCGGTCCCGTCGACAGGTCCGGTTCAGCCCACTTCGAGTCACTTTTCGGGGCTGGCATCGGCAGCACGCCGTCGAGTCGCGCGATCGCCCTGTCGGTCAGCGTCAGCGTGGCGGCGCGCAGCAGTTGCAGCACCTCCAGGTCCGGCAGCCTGGAAGTGATGGTGACGCGCGCCATGTCCGCCGCGTCCACTGGCTCGACGCGCACGAGATCCTGTTCTTCGGACAGCAATCGCAGCACCAACGCCTCGTAGTCCTCGCTCACATCGATGCCGAGAATCCGTCGCGCGACCCGGTACGGAAACACCCGCGCCAGTAGCTCGCTCACCGCGATCGGTCCACCGCCCTTGCCGCCTCCAGCGCGCCACTGCCCCAGCAGCGCGGCGGCGAACCCTTCCAGCTCAGTCATGCCCCCTCCGCAAGCGCGATGCGTTCTCCACCGACAAGCCGCGATTCGAGCGCGCTGAAGCTCACGTCCGGATCGTATCCGGGAAACTTGCCCTTGACCTGTCGCGCCGCCAGCCATTGCGGGAAACCCGACGCGACAACTCCCGCGGACGTGACCTGTTCCGATGCCGCGCGTACCGCCAGGTCGTTGGCGTATTCATTCTTCGCATGTCCGGCGTGCCCGCGGACCCAGGTGAACTGCGCATCGTGCCTGGTGAGCGAATGCGAGAGCGTTCGCCAGAGTTCCAGGTTTTCGATGGCCCCGCCCTTCCGCGTCCAGTTCCGCGCCTCCCAGCCGGGGGCCCACTCACGAATGCCCTTGACCAGATACTCGGAATCGGAAACGATGAGGACTCTGAGGCGGTTCCCTTTCTGTCCCAGCAGCTGCAGCACTGCGATCGCGCCGCTCAATGCCATGCGGTTGTTGGTCGTCGCAGGCGAATGGATGAAAAGGTCCCGGCGTTCAATGCCGCGTGGCGTCCGGGTTTCCACGAGCCCGCCCGCGCCGCCGGGATTGTCGCCGGGTTTGCCGTTGCCGAGGCAACTCTCGTCCAGGTGGACCAACGCTACCGGTAGCGGCTGTATGGTCAGGAGTCGAGCACCTGGAAGTGATCGAGGTCGCCGAGAACGAACAGCATTTCTTCGCCAGTCATGGCCAGGTAACCCGCCAGCGCATCGCGTCCGCGTGATTGCTTGAGAGCCGAAGCGACCACGACATACTCGCTGCCGCGCCGCCGGAGCGTCACGCGCTTGCGGCGCTGCACTGCGTGCTCCAGCTGCTCCATCCGCTCGGGAGTCCAGCGAAAGCTGCCCATGGCTGGAAATTAGCGACCTGACGGCACGCGACCTATCATTGCTCGATGCGAATTCCCGCAGTATTTCCATCACTAGCAGCTACGGTCCGACCCACTTCCCACCGAGCATCACCCGCACCACCTGCCGCGTATTGCGAATGTCTGCCAGCGGGTCGGCGCCAAGGACGACGAGATCTGCCGCCGCACCAGGACGCAGTCGTCCGAGCGAGTCCGCCCGCAGCAGGTCCGCCGCCCAGGAGGTGGCGGCTCGCAGGGCGGTCAGCGAGCTGAGGCCAGCGCGCACCAGCAGCTCCATCTCGGTGTGCAGCGACGCGCCCGGCACCAGCAGTTGATTGGAGGCGTCGGTCCCGGCTGCGACTCGGCCGCCGCTCGCCACGAAGGTCCGCAGCACGAAGTCCTGACTTGGCCGAGCCGCACGGAACGCCGCGAAATCGGCACGGGTCCAGCCGGCGCGCTTGATCATGCCGGCGACGTTCCAGTCGCGCCGGGCCGAATCGGGGACTCTCCTGAGATCGGCCGAGTGGTAGATGCTCGAATCGTCGAGCCGGGAAAGAGTCTCGTGGAGGACGAGCGTTGGCACGAGGAAGACTCGCCGGGCCGCGAGTTCCCGGGCGACTACGGCGAGCGCCGCCGTGTCCAGGGTGCTCCAACTCCGCTCGAATGCAGTCCAACCGGGAAAGAAGCCCTGGGCATGCGCCGCGAACAGCATGGTCGAGTCGCCAGCGGCTTCTGGGACGCCACTGAGATGCTCGACGGAAGTCACCCCCAGGTCCGCCGCGGTAATTGCGTCGGTGAGGCCGAGATGGGCGGCCACCGGCAGCTGCCGCACCCGCGCCGCATTGACAATCGCTTCGAGCACATCCGGCGTGATTCTGGTGTACACCTTGACCCACGCTGCGCCCCGTTCCACCAATCGTCCGACGGCCGCGTCGGCGGAGTCTGGGGATAAAACGGGCCATGCGTCGGGATAGGTCGTGGGCAGACCGTCCAGCATGGCCACGGCGAGAAACAGGCGCGGCGCCGGCGCGCGCGCGGCCACGGCCCGCAGCGTGTCGGCTAACGTCGTGCCCTCGTGAAGGTCACGAACCGCGGTGACGCCGTAGCGTAGTGCGACGCCCAAGCCCCACGGTTGCAGGTGCGTGTGGGCGTCGATGAACCCGGGTACGATCCAGCGTCCGCGCAGGTCGCTGACATCGGCCCCGCGGGGCACCGGCACCGCGTCGGCGGCGCCTACTGCCACGATGTGCCCGTCCCGGACGAGAATCACCGCGTCCGACAACGGACGGCCCGTTACGACGTCGATGAGGGTGGCCCCAGTGAGCGCTTCCATGCCGGCCCCGGGTGCGGGACCGCAAGCAACCAGCAACAGCGCGATCCCTAAAGCACAACGCGCCCCGGAAACACCGGGGCGCGTCGTCGTGCGGCGACGCCGCTCGATCACCGGCGCTTCTTTCCCTTCTTGCCCTTGCCCTTCTTGGCGCTTCGCTTCGGGGCCGATCTCCGGGCGGCCTTCTTGGCGGCCTTCCTGCCACCCTTCTTCGGCGCTTTCCTGGCCGCTTTACGGGCGGTCTTCTTCGCGGCCTTCTTCGCCTTCTTCGCCTTCTTCGCCTTCTTCGCCGGCTTTGCCTTCTTCGGTGCCGACTTCTTGGCGGCCGCTGGCTTTGCCGCGGCCTTCCTGGTGGGTGCGGCCTTCGCGGCCGGCTTCGGAGCAGCCGCCGGCTTCGCGGCCTTTTTGCGCGGCTTCGACGATACCGCGCCCGGGGCGGGCTCGGGAACTTCGAAGCGTGGCGCGGGGGTCGGGGCGGCGGCTTCCGCTTCGAGCGACCCATACTGGAAGTCGAACGATCCTTCGCTCATCACCATCGGTGCTCTCCTGATCCGGAGCGTAAATAGGGTTGTTGAGTGACCTTCGCCGAACGGCACGGTGTCGTGCGATGCGAATCGCTATTATATGTCGCGTCACTCTCTCGCTTCTGCAAGGTGTCCGCTCACACGAATGCGCGCGCTCTGCCTGACCGCCACCGGTGGATCCCCACATCTGGCCGTGATGGATGTGGCGCCACCAGTGCTTCGGGAACCCACCGAGGTCCGGATCGGCATCCGCGCCGCCGCCCTGAACCATCTCGATCTCTGGGTGGCCCATGCTGCGCCGGGCGTGCCAGTGCCCGCCTTCCCGCACATCGTAGGCAGTGACGGCGCGGGGGTCGTCCTCGAAGTCGGCGCCGCCGTGAACCACGTGCGTCCGGGCGATCGCGTGCTGATCAACCCCGGCGTCTCATGCGGGACGTGCGAGCCCTGCTCCGCTGGCGAGGAGGTGTTCTGCCGTCGCTTTGGTATCCTGGGCGAACACCGACCTGGCACGGCCGCGCTGGAGGTGGTGGTACCCGGAAGCAACGTTGCACCGATCCGCGGCGAGTGGTCGTGGCCCGAGGCGGCTGCGTTCACCCTGTCGACACTGACCGCCTGGCGCATGCTCACGACCCGAGCCCGGCTCGCCCGGAGTGAGCAGGTCCTGATCTGGGGGATCGGTGGCGGCGTGGCGGTAGCCGCGCTCCAGGTTGCCCGACACCACGGCGCGCGCGCGGCGGTCACTTCGTCGTCCGACCGGAAGCTCGCCCGCGCCCGCGAACTCGGCGCCGAGCTTGGTGTCAACCATGAGGCCACGGCTGATGTCCCGGGCGTGGTCAAACGACATTTCGGCTCCGGCGTCCACGTCGTCGTCGACTCCGTCGGCGCGCCGACGTGGCAGCGGTCGCTCAAGGCGTTGCGACCAGGGGGACGCCTGGTGACCTGCGGATCCACCGGCGGCGCAGCGGCCGAATTGGACCTGCGCCGCTTGTTCTGGTTCCAGTGGTCACTGCTCGGCTCGACCATGGGCACGTCCCGCGAGTTCGCCCAGATTGTAGCTCTCGGCGACGCCGGCCAGCTGCGACCGCCGGTCGACGCGGTCTACTCCCTGGCCGATGCGGCTGACGCCTATCGCCGCCTCGCTGGCGGTGAACAGTTTGGAAAACTCGTGCTCGAGGTGGCCCCGTGAACGAACTCGTCGATCGCCTGAACACCGGCCTGCAGCAGCTCTGGGCGGTGCTGCCGGCACTGCTGGTCGCCGTACTCATCCTGCTGGTTGGCTACTTCGTGGCCCGCCAGATCGAGAAGTGGACCGATCGCACCCTCAAGCGCCTCAACTTCAACAAGGTTGCCGAGGCCGGCGGCCTGCGCGAAGCGGTGGATCGCACCGGTGGCGGCCTCGACCCGGTTCACGCCGTCGGCAAGCTGTTGTTCTGGCTGATCATGCTGATCGTGATTCTGCTGGCGTCGGCGGCACTGGGCCTCGACAGCATCAATCGCATGTTCGGCATCATGCTCGGATTCATCCCGACTCTCATCGCCGCGATCGTGATCGTGATTCTCGGCATCGTAGTCGGTGAGTTCGTGCGCGGACTCATCCTCGCTTCGGCCGGAACGATGGAGGGCGTGCCGATTCTCGCCAACGTCGCCAAGGGCTCCGTCGTCGTGATCGCGGTGTTCATGGCGCTACAGCAGCTTGGTGTTGCCGCAGAGCTGATCACGGCGGCGTTCACCCTGGTGCTGGGTGCAGTGGCGCTGGCCGTTGGACTGGCGTTCGGTCTGGGCAACACCACGTTGGCCGGTGAAGTGACGCGGCGATGGTATCAGGCGTATCGCGAGCGGCAACGCCAGGCGGATGAGGCACGGCGAGCCGCAGAAAGGCAGGAATAGCCTGGAGCCACCGCCCCCGAGCGGGGCCAACGGGCTACTGCGGTGATCCGCGCGCTTCCGGCGGGATCGGATACCGCAGGAGCCGAATCCCGCCCGGGAACTCCTCCCCCATCAGGATGAAGTTCCCGTCGACGCCGAGTGCGAAGCCGTAGCTGGGCACGGCGACGTTGAAGAGCACTCCCGTCTTGTCGACGACATGAAAATGTCGCACCCGCGCGAGTGCAGTGTCGCTCTTCGCCAGCCACAGCCGCCCGTCGGGCGCCGCGAAGACGTGCTCGAACGGCGGCTTGACCGGAGCATTCGGTACTTCTCGCGCCGTCTGACGCTGGTCCTCGGGAAAGCGACGTACGTAAATCTCCCGGTCCATGTCCGACACGGTGAGCACCAGATCGGGCAATCGCGGCGAGCGTTCGACCTTCTTCACACCGGGGTGATGCCACTCGATCTGGTTCTGGAACACCCGAGCGACCCAAAGCGCGCCATCGGGAAGCACGCCCCAGGCATCGTCCCCGCCCATCGAACGCCGCTGATAGTGCTGACCGTTGACACCCAATACCTTGACCAGCTCCGGCGGCGCAAGGCGTGCCAGCGTATCGAAGCGGGTGAGCTGCGCGTCGGCGCGCACCACTGCCCCGCTGTCAACCAGGCCGCTGCCGTCCGGCTTGGGATCCGGCCAGAGCTCGAAGTACCATTGCCCTGCGGCATCGCGCGCCCTTGGCAGTGCCCCGTGCAGCGTGTCAGGCGCCGGCCACGCCGCGAGCCGCTGACCCGTCGGTGACCATTGCGTGAATCGACGCAGGCCCCAGTCGCCCACGATGATCGTGTCGCCAACACCGATCAGCGTGATCGGATGGGGAACCTCGGTCTTCGTGATTCCGGGAAACGGCTCGACGCTCCTGGTGGCAAAGTCCGCGAGGTACAGCTGATCCTCGAGCAGGGCGAGCAGCGTCCACTTGCCGTCGAACCGCGGCGCGGCAGCAGTCACCTCGACCACCGGAACAACTACGGTATCGGTCGTGGCCGCGATGGTGATGGTTGGAGCGGGAGGCTTGGGTGGCGAGCAGGCCGTGATCGCCAAAACGAGCAACATCAGTGGATGGTTGCGCATGGGGAAAGATACGCGGGGCAGGTTACCGCACCAGAACGATCCGGTGACCGATCGCTATCAGCGCAGCCGGTCGTGCTGGGCCGCGTGCCGAGGCGGGGTCGTCCAAAGGCGCCGACCGGAGTCGAACCGGTGATGGAGGTTTTGCAGACCTCTGCCTTACCACTTGGCTACGGCGCCGAAGCGCCGAAAAGCTATGCCGAAGCGAGCGATGCGGCTAGGGTGCGCGCAGCATCAGCACGCCGAGATTCGACGAATCCGCATGCACGATCACACGCCACCCCTCGACCTGCATGCCAGCGGCAACGTTGTTCGCCAGCAACGCCTTGACGCCGGTCGCAGCCAGATGGCGCTGCAATTCCAGCCGGCCGCCGGGCGACAGCTGCCAGTACTGGACAGAATCCATGACCTGTGCCGTGATCGGCGTTCCCGCGACGAACGCGGCATACTGCTCGAAGGCATCACCGACGGTCCCGACGTGATCGCCGGAATGGAGTCCCGCGCCCCGCAACTGCGCCGCGTCAAGCAGGTAATCGGGACGATATCCGGGGTCGAATCCGCCGGTGTTCCGATCCAGGTCGCGAACCAGTGAAAGCGCCAGCGCCACGACCGCCGCTGGAAGCACCCATCGCAGCGCACGTCGCGGCCTCCGGGTCGACAACCACGCCCAGATCGCGATCACGCCGGTCGCAATGAAGCCGGCCAGGTACCGCGACTCCACGTGCACCAGCGCAAGGACCATCGCCGCGGCAAGCGACCAGGCGGCGAGCACCGACGGCATGCGGCGGTCCGGGCGGGATCCCGGTTGCGGTGCGGTAGCGAGCCAGAGCGCGATCACGCTCGCTGCCAACACGACCTGCCCGAACACTACGCGGGCAAGGTCGGCGAGGCCTTGTCGCAGCGCTCGCCACTGACCACCGATATCGATGCGCGCCTTGAGGCCCGCGTACCAGTATGAAGGGTCGTACCAGAGTGGATACGTCGCCCGCACCGGCGTCGCAAACTCGAGGGTCAGCGGCTGCTGCTGCAGCACGCGGGGCGGGTGAACCGGCGTGCCGAACCGCCCGGTCGAATCGCCCAGCCATCCAACGAATGGCGTGACGTGATCGATCGCCCACGCATAGTTCAAGCGGCCAACGTCTCCGACCGTTGGCCGGCCCACCTTGGCGCTCACCAGCCCGACCAGCGGCAGGCTCATCACGACAAACAGCAGCGCGGCCACGCCGATCTTCTTCCGCGCACGATCGACGCGAGGAGGAACGACCAGCAGCAGCACCAGGAGTAGTGCGTTCAGGGGCAGCAGGATCCCCTTGACCCAGTAGCCGCCGCCAAGAACCACGCCCAACGCCACTGCCCACGACCAGGCATGCGCGGTACGCTCGAGCTGAACGCAGCAGGCCGCCGTCGCCACTACCGCCAGCATGACGGCGACATCCGGCGTGAGCAATCCCAGGCCGATCGATACCAGCGCGATCGACGCGAATGCCGCCGCGCCGAACGCCTCGACGTGCTGGGCGAGCGCTGGTGCCAGCATGGGCCGATCCGGCCGTACCACCGCACGCAACAGTTGCAGAAAAATGCCGAGCGCCATCAGGTACAGCAGCAGATTCACGGCATGCAGCGCGGGGATAGCCACGTCCCAGGCCGAGCCCGCGAGTCGCAGCGGCCACATCAGCAGGCTCGGGTAGCCGGGGCTCCACAGCCCGTTGATCAGCTCGCCGGGCCCGTCCACCAAGGCATGCTGCGCCATCTCCACGTAACTGATGCCGTCGGGATTGAGGTTGTACCGGTTGCCCCAGACGTCGACCAGGGCAGCGAGGACGGCAAATGCGAGCCAGGGTTTTGGCGACAGGGCCCGCTGCTGCAGCGAGGCTCCGCGGGCCGATCGGGCAGCCGGCGCGGCGTTGGCGCCGACGCCCTTTCGCCCTTCACCCCGACGTAGCAGAGGCACTCCCTTCCCGTGCATCTTCCTTGGCACGCTCGAGCGTGGCTGCTTCAGGCCCCTGGATCCCCTGGGGCAATTCGATCTCTGGATGCAGACGCACCGCGAATTTCCCTGTTGCGATTGGTGACGATGCGATGACTGCAGGCGTGCCCGACAATTCACGTTCCCCAGCCCACGCGCGGCAGCGCGATCGCATCCTGACGTTGATCGCGTTGTTCAAGTTCGGCAAGGCGTTGTTGCTGATTGCCCTGGGCCTGGGTGCCCTGCAGCTGATCCGCTCGGACATCCGCGAGCAGGCCAACAACATGTTCGAGGCCCTCGGGTCGAGCATCGACGTGGCGCCGATTCTCAAGGTGCTGCGGCAGATCGGTGCGCTTGCGCCATGGCGACTGCGATTGATCGGCGGCGGCGCGTTCCTGTATGCGGCGCTGTTCGTGACTGAAGGCGTCGGATTGTGGCAGCAGAGACGGTGGGCGGAATACCTGACCGTAATCGCGACCGCGTCGTTCGTCCCGTTCGAAGTGTTCGAGCTGGTGCGGCGACTCACCTATCCACGCGCCAGTGCGCTGCTGCTCAATATCGGCGTTGTCGTCTACCTGATCTGGCGGCTGAACCACCCGACGAGTTGGCAGGTGGAGCAGCTGGAACTGCACGAAGCAGCGAGGGATGAGAGAGCGACAGAATGAGGATTCACCGCAGCAACACGCGAATCCGGTCCCGGTAGGTCCTTCCGGTCACGACCCTGCTCCCGTCCTCGAGCATGAGGACCGACTCGCCCTGGAACCATGGTTGCACCTCACGCACCCGCGCGATGTTCACGATATGGGAGCGGTGCACCCGGAGAAATCCGCTCGCGGGCAACCGTTGTTCGACGCTGGTGAGGCTTTCGCGGGCGATCAGCACGGTCCCGCCGCGAAGGTGGAAATGGGATACGTCGCGATCCGCCTCGATCCGCTCGATCTCGTCGAGCCGCACGCGCATGATGCGCCCGTCCGTGCGAATGGCGAGGCGCCCGCCGGGAGCCTTGGCCGACGCGGTTGCCGGTGGGCGGCCCCGCTCGAGCGCGCCATGGTTGCGCAAGGCACGCTTGACACGACCGACCGCGCTGTAGAGCCGCTCGCGCTCGAAGGGCTTGATCAGGTAGTCCGTCGCACGCACATCGAAGGCCTTGACGGCATGCTCGTCGTAGGCGGTGACGAAGATGACCAGCGGTTGTACGTCGCCAGCGATCCGGTCGAGCACGCCGAACCCGTCCAGGTCGGGGAGGCGCACGTCGAGGAACATCAGGTCGGGTGCGTCACGCTGCACGGCGGCAACAGCATCCTCGCCGAAGGCGCACTCACCGATGATCTCCAGATCCTCGTCGCCCTGCAGGAGCTCACGGATGCGCTGGCGAGCGAGCGCCTCGTCGTCGACGATCAGGGTGCGAATCCGGTTCATGCGACTTGTGGCACCAGTTCGAGGGTCCGCGGATAGCGCAGCGGCAACACCACCTCGGCAACGGCGCCGCCGCCGTCCCGGTTGCCCACCGAGAACGTGAAGCCCGCCGGCCCGTACAGATGCTCCAGCCTGGCGCGGGTCGTCTTCAGCCCGATGGCGTCACGGCGGCGTTCCAGCGCCCCGGGTTGCAGGCCGGGGCCGTCGTCCCGCACTTCGATCACCAACGATCCGCTGCGGCGGCGGACCGTCAGCTCGAGTGTCCGCGGATCGCGCGACGGCGCCACCGCATGATGCACTGCGTTCTCGACCAGCGGTTGCAGGAGGAAGTTGGGGACGAGGGCATCGCGCAGGTCGGAATCGACGTCAAACATCACGTGCAACCGTTCCTGAAACCGGATCCGCTCGACGTCAAGATACGCGCGTGCGAACTCCAGTTCCTTTGCCAGCGGCACCTCGGCAATTCCCTCGGTCTGCAGCGCGAGCCGCAGCAGCTGGCTGAGCTTGGCGATCATCAGCTCGGCCCGTTCGGGGTCGCCCGGAATCAGGCCACATGCGGAATTGAGGGTATTGAACAGAAAGTGCGGGCAGAGCTGGGCGCGCAGCGCAATGAGCTCGGCGGTCACCACCTGTGCCTTGAGTTGCGCCGACTGTACTTGCGAGTCATGAAATGCACGACGATAGTGCTCCATGTACGTCAAGCCAACGAGCAAGCCATAAATCATCAGGCCACCGGCTACCTGTCCGACACCCACGGGACCGAGCCCCGGCGGGAAGCCCAGCGCTACCGGCCACGGGCCGACGCCGAGCGCAGTCATGATGGCATGGCTGAAGAACAGATGCAGGCCAGTGATCGACAGGCCGAGGGTCAGGTTGATCGCCGCGAGCCGAGCGAGACCCGGACACACGGGCCACCGATCGGGGATGGCGAGAATTATCGGGAGAAACAGCACCCAGAGATACCACGGCACGGTTTGCGTGGCGAACGCCGACCAGAAAGACACCGAACGCCCGGCCGCGAACATGACCGCGTGGTACTGCACGGCAAAGACGCCACCGATTGCGGTCGCGAGCAGCGCGGCGATGCCGATCAGCTGGAGCCGGCGGTGAATCGTTTGGGCCTCGATGCGACGGGGGTTCAAGTGTGGCGCTGAAGCCGATACAGGGCAAGAGGCGATGTGCCCCCGAGGGGGGCCGTCGGTCGTGCGATGGTGACGCTACCTATCACGCGTGATTCAGCCTCGCCGTCACCATCGCACGACCGCTGCTGCACCTAGGGATAGGGACGCCGCGATCCATACCCCGGCGGCGGTGGGGGTGGCGGCGCGGGCGGCGGACTGATGCTGTTGGACGTAACGATGACCATGCCCGTCATGCTGGGATGAATGCTGGAGTGGAACGTGAAACTACCGGCCGAACTGAAGGTCCGGCCGACGGACACGTTCAACTGCGGGCTGCTCACGCTGCCGATGTCGCTCGGCGCCCCGGCGACCGGGTCGAAAATGACCGTTTCGCCGACCGTGCCGAATACCCAGGTGACGGTCTCGCCCGAACTTATCGTCACCGATGACGGTGCGAACGCCAGGCTTGGCAGCGCCTGGATCTTGGTGTCGCCGGAGTTCTGTGGGTTGGTCGACATGTAGCTGCTGCAGCCAGTCAACACGGTGCTAATCGCGATCATGGTGGAGAATCGATGCCAGGGATTCTGCGTCATCGTGAGTGCCTCCTGCGTGGTTGCTGTGGTGCTGGGTCGAGGGGTGCCTCACGATAACGGTCGCCATATCCGGCCCGAGATTCCACCACGGAGCGACGAACAGCCGGTTCGGGCGGACCGGCGTATGGCGCAGTCGGATGAAACGGGGCCTACGGCCGGGACGGTTTTTCCTGATTCAGCGCGCTGCACCCGACAATGATGGGAACCGTTGTGGTGCACCGAGCCGAGGCCATCGAACGAACTGGTCAACTGTCGAGGATGACCCCCAGGGGCTCAAGCGGCTTGACCCGGTCGGCTATCACCTTGACCAGCACAGTGAGCGGCACCGCAAGCACCGCCCCGGTAATGCCCCAAATCCAGCCCCAGAAAAGCAATCCAACGAAGATTGCAACGGCATTGAGGGGCAGACGGTGGCCGAGAAGCAGTGGCGTGACGACGTTGCCTTCCACGACGGACAGGACAAAGAACGCGCCCATGGCAACGAGCGCCTGCTGCGTGGTGTCGAACGTCACCAACGATGCGACGCCAATGATGAGTAGCATCGCGAGCGAGCCAAGATAGGGGATGAAGTTGAGGACGGCAGCGACGACGCCGAAGAGCGCCGGATTGGGCAGTCCGACGAGCGTGAGCACGCCCCACGTGGCGAGACCGAGTCCGGCGCGGATCATCGCGCTGGTGGACAAGTATCGGGACATCTGTGCTTGCATGTCGCGGAGGCCGTCGATCATCTGCCGTCGGTAACGCTCCGGCATGATGTCACCGAGTTTTTCACCGAAGCGCTCGCCTCCTGCCAGCAGAAAGAAGGTCAGAAACAGGACGGTGGATACCGCGCCGAAGAAACCGAGGGTCGTTCCCGGAACTTTGGAGAGCATGCCCGCAGGCGCCATCTCGACCTTGGTGGGTTTCTTGCCCCCGTCCACTGCGGGAGTTGCGGTGGCTTCCTGCACCTTCGCCACGTTGCGCTGCAGGTTGTAGAGCGGCGCGGCGATTCGCCGGATCTTGTCCTGCGCTTGCGCGATTGTCTCTGGTGCGCCGGCGAGCCAGGCGGCCGCGGGCCGTGCCAGGGAGAACATCGCTGCGGCGACGACGACGACCAGGCCGATGATGACGAGCCCGGCCGCGATGCCCGCTGGGATACCGCGCTTGCTCTGCCAGCGCACCGCCGGTGCGAGCAGCAGCGCCAGCAGCGCCGAGGCGATCACCGGAAGAAAGAACGCGCTGGCGAGCTTGAGCGCGGCGACCAGCAGGATGAAGAACGTTCCCGCGGCGAACCACCGTTCCGGATGCGCCAGCGTCCGCTCGCGCAATGTATGAGGGCTCGCAGGCCGTGTCGTCATTGCCACTCCATGCTGAGCGTGAGTCCGCGCCGGCAGCTGTCGCACATCCGCTCGCGCGGGGTGATTGACGAATAGCCGAGGCCACCGCCGACCCGGTTGAGTTCGCCGCACTTGGGACAGGCAATTCGCAGGGGCTGCAAACGGCCCACCATCGCCAGCTGGCGGATCGAAAGGATCACGCCGCCCACCAGCAGCAGCGGGATACCGAGGAGGTGCACGATCGGGATTGGAATCAGCGTGGCGGCGAGCAGGATCGCGACCCCCAGAATGACGACGCTGCGCTTGACGCGCTGCCCCACGGTGAACTCGTCGAACACGCCCTCGGCGCGCACCGGTTCCGGACCGTGCGTCGCGAGAACCACGGTTACCGGGCGCTCAGGCATCGACCATCTCTCCTTGCGCCGTAACGCCCCGGAAGAACACGACCATCGCGGCAATCCACAACGGCACATCGCCGATCAGCTTCATGCTGAGGCCCGCGAGCTTGAGGTCATCGTTGGCCGTGAAGTGCACCGAGACGCGCGGCGCCAGCTCATACAGCCGGTAGATCGGCCAATCGGAGAACGCGATCAGCATGGCCGGAATGGTCGGTCCCACCGTCGCGCCGAAGAGATAGAAGACCATGCCGATGACGCCGAGCGACACGAAGCCGGGTGCGGCCAGGATCGGCCACCACAGGAACAGGCCGGCGAACAGCCACGCCAGGTCGATGGCAAAGGACCCGAGCTGCGTGATCATCGCGGCATCAACCACGCCGGGAAAGTGCGAGCCGAGCACGAGAACGTTGTAGCATACCAGCCCGGGAAGCGGGCGCGCCAGCGTGCGCAACAGCCGGTGGCGACGCGAACCGGCGGGGGCGAACGCCCGCCAGCCCTCGGGCGGAATGCCCCTGATCAGCGCCGGTGCAACGGCAAGCGTGAGCAGCAGGAACTGGCCGGTGTGCACGCTGGCGAGGTAGCCGGCGCCGAGCTTGCCGATCGGCCAGTCAAGCGTCAGGAGCAGCGTCACCCAGGCCACCGCAAACCAGCGCCACGGCCGGCGCGGCCACCGCTGCGCGCGCCCGAGTCGCCACCAGCCGATGCCAAACAGGATCAGGAGGAGATGAACGCCGGGATACCATTGCCACGTCCAGGTCCACGGCAGGCCGGTTGCGGAGCACCACCATTGCATCGGAACGACAGCTCCTTGAGGCTAGCGACCGGCTCCTGCACCATACGCCACCAGCAGCGGCAGGTCATGCGCCCATTCCTTCTGGCGCGTGCCGAAGGGATACTCGACCCTCCCCCAACCGTCGCGCGTATAGGCGATCACCGCGGACGAATGGCCCACGACGTAGGCACCCTTCGCGTCGGCGGCGGTCCTGCCAGCCGGCAGCAGCCCGACGCCGCGTTGCGCCGCCGCAACCACCGAGTCGGACGCGCGGAGCCCGATGAAGTGCGGATCGAAGCCCTTGACCCAGGCATCGAGCACCGGCAGCGAATCACGCGCGGGATCTGTAGTAACGAATACCACAGTGACCTGGCGCTGGATTTCATCGGGCATCCTGTCGAGCACCGCGGCGAGGTTGGCGAGGTGCACGGGACAGACGTCCGGACAATTGGTGTACCCGAACAGCAGCAGGGTGACCTTGCCGGCCGTGGCCGAGTCGATCCTGAACGGCCGACCGCGCGAGTCGCTGAACTGGAAGTCCGGCTTGGACACCGGTCGGGCAAGCTCGGTCCCGGCAAGACCGTGCGGCGACGGCCGGACGTCGGAGCGTCCGCTGCACGCCATCGCGCCGGCGACGAGAAGTATCGCCGCCAGCGGCCTCACCTCGATGGCTTGACGGTGAAGCCGAACACGCTGCGAACGACGTGGCCGTCCGCTGATACCGTCTTCCACCGGATCAGGTACCTGGCGGGCGACAGCCTGGTCGTCACGGCCCCTTCAATCCGGGCTGGGTCACTGGTGGCCGTGACGATCAGCTTCTCGACCTGTGACGAATCCGCCTTGAGGATCACGATGCTCGACAATGATGCGTTGACCTTCTCCGTGAAGGTCAGGGACACCTCACTCGGAGCGGTGACCACGGCATCCTTCGCCGGGATCGACGACTTGAGCGTGGTGTGAAAGAATGACGCCGTTGCGAGGGCGATGGCGAGCAGCGAGTTCATGAAAGCAGCTCCAATTCAGGTCGCGGAACAACGCTCAACATAGCCGCATCGTTCTCAGCGCGACGTGCCTCGGGGTCCGGTGGCGAACGAGAAGCCCTTGCCCACGGCGAGTACCCAGCCACCGGGCAAACCGGGCTGCGCCGCGCGCCATGCCAGGTCGATCCGGTTGACATCCAGCTCGGGAGCACGCGATGCGCCGAGGCGAAGGCCGACGCCGTAATCCCAGCCCGACCGATGGGGGTCACCAGACCACCACGCACCGCCGTAATCGCCAAAGGCGGCGAGGCCGATGCCGACCACCTTGAGAAACTCCGGTGTGACGGTGTACCGGTACTCGGCGGTGGCGAAAAACTCGCGGTCGCCGGTGAACGAATGCTGACTGAAGGCGCGCGGCCCGACGCCGAGACCCAGGTCGAACTCGGTGCCGGCGAGCGGATTCTTGAGCGCGCCAACTTCACCGTGCACGATGAGCTGATGCCGGATGGCCGGCAGGAGCGCCACCGTACCGCTGAGGAATACCTGGCCCGAGTCGAGCCCCCTCCCGGTGTACGCGCCGCTGGCGATCAGGTCGGCGAATGCCAGGCCACCGCGGAACTGCAGCCCGGTGTGCGCTCCGATGCCGGGGGCGAGCGCGGCGTGCCCGTCGGAATAGCCGAACGCGCTCGGAGCCGCAACGAGCGAAACGCGGATCGCCGGACTGAGGTCGACGTCCTCGGCGCGGCCGAATGCCTTGAACCCGTAGACCGTGGGCTTGTGCACCCGCTCGGCTTCGATGTACACCCCGATCGCCCCGGTCACCGTATGCGGGAACACCCCGGCCGCACGATAGATGAAGTCGGTGATGTAGTCGTCGCGGCGCAGCTGGGCCACAACGCCAGCGCGGAGGTAACCGAACGGCGACGCCCGCAATGCATGGCTGAAATCGGCACGGGCCAGGACGTAGCGATTCTGCAGCGTGTCCCGGGGCGTCTGGACGCCGTCACGATAGCGAAAGATCCGATCACGGCGATCATCAAATGTCAGCGCGGCGCCCAGCGGTGACGCCGCCTCGAAATACGGTAGCGCGAGCTGGGCGAACACCAGGTCGCCATCGGAGCGGTTCGCATACTGGAAGGTGCCACCGATCTTGCCGGCGATGAGCCGGCCCCGGTTGAAGGCGAGCACGGTGGTGGTGCGATCGGGGTCCTTCTGGTACAGCAACTGTGTCTGGGTGAGCGTGCCAAGCAGGTTGTCTTCGATCAGCGCCACGGTATAGGCAACCGATCCGCCGGTGGAACGAAACCGGAAGTCCGGACGCGTGGTCCAGCCGTCGCGGGTAACGACGTGCAGCGCGACACCGGAGTCGCCTTGCGTCGAGTCGATTCGCACGTCACGAAAGACGCCCAGGGCGCGGAGGTTGCGGCCGGTCTCGGCTACCCGCGCGGAGTCGTAGCGTTCCCCGGCGTGAAAGAGAAATTCCCGGCGGATCAGTGGCCCGCGGGTCGTGACATGGAGCGAGTTGACCAGACGCGACACCCAGCTCGAGTCGCCGCGGTCGAAAATGCTCTGGCGGTCCAGGGTGATGCGGGTGATCCGCGGCACGGAGTCCTGTGGAATGGCCTGCGGAGCCGCGATCGATGGCAGCGAGAAGGAGAGAAGCGAGACGAGNNCTCGTCTCGCTTCTCTCCTTCTCCAGCTTCAGCTCAGACTCTCCAGCAATCTCCACAGCTCCAGCGGAGAGAACTCCGCGAACCGTGTCTTGACGTCCTGCACCGTCCATTCACGAAAGATCCACGCCGAGGACCGGCGCACCTCACCCGCGACGAAGTGGACCCGCCCCGCGGTGATCGGCCCATCCTGCCGGGTTTCGAGATGGACCGACCAGGTCGTGCCACCACGGGCCAGATCGCCCATATGGTCGGCACTCGAGAGGTCGATCGTATCGGGTGATGGAGTGGTCATCGGCACGCCCCAAGGGTTTCTCAAGGGTAGCGGAAGCTCCGGGCTGGCGCCAGCAGGGACGCTATATTGGGCGTCCTCAGGCCGGCGCCGACCGGCGATTCTTGATCGGAGTCTGCATGACCGCGAGTCCATCCATCTCCTGTCCCCGCTGTGGTGCGGCCGCGATCGGAAACTTCTGCGCTGCGTGCGGCGCGGCTCTCGGTGCGCAGCACTGCGGATCCTGTGGCACGGTGTTGTCGACCGGCGCGCGGTTCTGCCAGAAGTGCGGGTCTCCAGTCGGGCACTCCGTGCCCTCCGCCGACCGGACGGGCTCTTCAGCAGTCATCTCGAGCGAGCGCGTACCGCTCCCCAGTCGAGATCGCACGCCGTGGGTCGTGGCCGGCTTCCTGGTGCTGGTAACGGTCGCGGCGGTCGCCTACTTCGCGAACAAGCGGGCGGAACCGAGCATCCCGTCGATGGCCAATGCGGGGAACGCGGCGCCAGGCACTGCCGATGCGGGTGGCACGCCGGTACCCACTGTCCGCGCCCCGGACCTCTCGAACATGACGCCGAAGGAGCAATACACCCGACTGGTAGCGCGGATCGCCCGCGCGGACGCAGCCGGTGACTCGGCCACGGTCATCAACTTTACGCCGATGGCCCTCGGCGCCTACACCAACCTGCCGCCAGGCGACCGCGACATCGATGCGCGCTACCATGCCGCCATGCTCGAGGCTCGCGTCGGCATGCTCGACAATGCGCGGGCACTGGCCGATACCATCATGAAGGCATCGGCCGACAACCTGCTCGGCTATCATGTCCGCGCCGCCGTGGCGGGATTCGGCGGTGATTCGACCGCCGCGAAGGCGGCGCGGGCTGCGTTCCGGGCTCACTACGACGCCGAACTGAAGAAAGACCGGCCGGAATACGCCCTGAATCGGTCGGTGCTGGAGGCGTACCGCAAGAGTGCGGGACCCACCCAGTGACAACCACGATCCGGGTGGCACACAGCCCGGACTCGGACGACGCGTTCATGTTCTACGCGCTGGCTGAAGGGAAGATCGACACGGGGAACCTCCGTTACGAGCACGAACTCTCGGACATCGAATCGCTCAACCAGCGCGCCCGCCACAAGGAACTCGACGTGTCGGCGGTGTCGATCCATGCGTATGCGTATCTCGCCGATGACTACGCGTTGCTGGCGAGTGGATCGTCCATGGGCGACGGCTATGGCCCGCGGCTGGTCGGCAAGCGCGGCACCACCGACAGTGTCCCGCCGGGCTCATCGCCCGCGGCTCGTGAGCAGGCCCGCGGCAAGCGGATCGCCGTTCCCGGCATGCTCACGACTGCGTACCTGGCGCTCCGGTTGTGGCAGCCCGAGTTCGAACCGGTCGTCACCCCGTTTGACCAGATCGAAGCGGCGGTTCAGCGCGGCGATGTCGACCTTGGCTTGCTGATCCATGAAGGCCAGCTCACCTACGCCGACGATGGGCTCGCGCTCTGGGTCGACCTGGGCGAGTGGTGGCTGGCCGAGACCGGCCTGCCGCTACCGCTTGGCGGCAACGTGGTCCGTCGCGATCTCGGCCGCGCTGTGATCGACCAGATCGCACGCGACCTCCGCGCCAGCATTGTCTACTCGCTCGAACATCGTGGCGCGGCGCTTGAGCATGCCAGGCAGTTCAATCGGGGCATCTCGGCCGAGCGCACCGACACCTTCGTCGGCATGTACGTGAACCACTGGACCGTGGATTACGGCGAGCGGGGCAGACAGGCCGTCCGACTCCTGCTCGACCGCGCTGCCGAGCAAGGCATCATACCGAAGAAGGTGGCGGTAGACTTCGTGGGGTAGGAGTGATTATGACCGGCAGTTCATTTTCCGCAACACAGCCTTCAACGTCGCCGATGATCACGCTCATCGTCGATGACGAAGACGCGATCCGCAACACCCTCCAGCGCTTTCTCACCAGCATCGGACACGAAGTCGTGACGGCGCAGTCCGGGGCAGAAGCGTTGGCCGAGCTCTCGCGCCGCCGGATCTCCTGCGTGTTGCTCGACGTGCGTCTCCCCGATGCGTCCGGCCTTGATCTGGTGGAAACGATGATCGCCAAGGAGCCACACGTCGCCATCCTGATGCTTACCGCGGTGAACGACGCACATTCGGCCGCGCTCTGCATGCAGCGTGGTGCGATGGATTACCTGGTCAAGCCGGTCGACCTTTCGGAACTCGAGCGGGCCATCGCGCGCGCGCTGGCGCGGCGCCGGGAGATGATCGAACGGGCCGAGACGCAAGCGTGGTTGCAACGGGAGATCATCCAGCGCGGCGTTGAATTGCGCCGGGAGCGCGGCAACCTCGAGCGCGTTTCCGTCGCGACCCTCGAGGCCCTGGTCAATGCGCTGGAAGCCAAGGACGCATACCTGCGCGGACACTCGGCGCGGATCGCCGACCTGTCGGCAATGGTTGCAGCCGAAATGGGACTCAGCGATGAACAGATCGAACTCGTGCGCACCGCCGGTCGCCTGCATGACATCGGGAAGATCGGCATTCGCGAGTCGGTCCTGGCCAAGCGCGGTCCGCTCAGCGGGGAGGAGTTCGAGCACGTCAAGACACACGTCACCATCGGCGCGCAGATCCTCGCGCCGATGACCCACCTGCGAGAGGTCATCGGCTACGTGCGGTCGCACCATGAGCGGGTCGACGGCACCGGCTATCCCGATGGACTCGGCACCGATGCGATACCCATCGGCGCGCGCATCATCGGCGCGGCGGAGGTGTTTGATGCGCTCACCACGGCCCGGCCCTATCAGGAGAAGATGACGCCGGAGGAAGCGGTCGGCAGGATGCGGGACCTGGCTGGCACGGTAATCGATCCGGACGTGCAGCGCGCGCTCGCCGCCGTGGTCGCACGGCGAAATACGCTGGTGTTTCTCGATGAACGGGAGACGCTGGCATAACGCCGAGAGACGAGAGACGGGGCGGCATTGTTCGGCTCCCCCCGGCGTGAATCAGCCCACCGCGCACCGCCCCCCCGCATCGACATTGCCACGATGCGCACCGGCCTCGTCCTGATCGAACTCATGTTTGTCGTGGTCTTGACTGGCCTGCTGGCCCTCTTCGCGGCCCCAAGACTGCTCGCCGTTATGGACGCGGCGGCGGTGCGTGACGAGGCGATGCGCGTGGTCGCGGCGCTGGACGCCACCCGTGGCGCCTCGATCCGGCTCGGCACCGTCGCGACCCTGGCACTCTCCGACACCAGTTACCGCGTCACCACGGTCGCCGGCGGCGATACCGTGACGGCTTGGCGCCAGCCGGGACCCCGGCAGCGCGGTGTGGCGCTCAGCGGCGGCGGCCAGCCGGTCGGCTTCGGTCCAGCCGGACTGGCGATGGGCGTGTCGAATCGAACGATCATCGTCACGAAGGGTCGAGCGGTGAGAAAGATCGTCGTTTCCAGGCTAGGACGGATCAGCTACTGAAAACAGGCCGGGGGCGCCCGCCGAACAGCGGACGCCCCCGACAGTGAAACAGAGGCTCCAGCTCAGGCGCCGCCGCCGCCGTGCGTCGTGCTCTTGGGAAGCAGCGTCGACGGGGCGATCCGCTGCTCGAGTTCCTGCACCGTCAGCTCGATCGCGGCGGCGTTCTTGCCCGTCGCCTTGCGGACCATCGCCTGCTGCTCCGGCGTCAACTTGAGCTTGAAATTCGGGGTCTTGGAGCTTGACATGGGTGGTTCCTCCGGCAGAGTGAAAGATGTGCCTGCACCGAAACTACGGGATGACAATACCGATCCATCGTGAAATCCCCGTGAAATGCTTCCGGCCGCCCGTGAAATGCCCCCGAGCGCGCCGGTTGCACGCTCATCGGGCCCCGGCTACATCAGGAAATCGCTGCGCACCCGCTTCCGGACGTTCCACCAGAGCCCGCCGAAGAGATTGGTGTGCCGGATCGCGATCGACGCGCGACCGGTGACACCGGCGCGCCATGCCGCGCTCGCCGGCACCCGGATCCGGGCTTCGAGCATCGCCGGGCCCGGGGCGACGCCCGCGGCGATTGGCGCGCCGGCCACCGCAACGGTCGCCACCCTCGCCGCGAGCGGCACGGTCAGGTCGCTCAGCGAGATCACCGAGGCCGGCTGCCCCGCGCGGACCTCCGTTGCGCCCGCGCCCTCGAGCATGACGCGCAGTTCGAGCGAGTCGCCGGTGCCGATGAGCTGTACCACGGTATCGCCGCGGGCCACGTGGCGTCCCGTCATTTCCTCGAGGCGCTGCGTGACGACGACGCCGGCCACTGGCGCGCGAAGGTCGAGCCTGCCGGACCGATCGCGCAGCGCAGTGAGCGCCGCCGCCAATTCAGCCTGCTGTGCGGCAAAACCTTGTACATCGGCCTCGCTCCCCTCTGCGCGCGCGCGCGCCTGGCGGGCGGCGAGCGAATCGACCTCTCGTGCCAGCACAATCTCCTGGCGATCGCCCGCGACGTCGCGCACCGTGGCGATTGGAGCGCCCGCGGAGAGCAGGGACCCCTCCGCGGCGAACAGCCGCACGACGATCCCCTGGCTGGGCGCCGTGAGTGCGACGTACACCGGCGTCACGGCAACAAACGACCCGCCGACGTGGATCGTGCATGGCACGAGTACGCCGGCCGCCACCAGGACAGCTGCGACGGCCAGGTTGCGGGGACGGAGCAGCACCCGCCAGGCCCCGGGATGCGCGCGCACGCCCCGCACGATCCCGCGCCACAACGTGCGCACCCGGTCGCGAACGCGCACCCAGATCACCAGGGCCAGCACGATCGAGCCGAGAGCACCGACGGTTCCTGCCACCCAGCCGACGAACCGGCTGAAGAACAGCGTGAGCAAGGTTCCTGAATATGCGAAAGCCAGCAGCCCGTATACGAGGAAGATCCGCTTCTCGCGCGCGCTCGCCTGCAGGTCGGGTACCGTGAGGCGCAAGACGTGGCGCCGGAACGCATACCCTACGTACTGAAACGCCCGCTTGCGGAGGTTCGGCACTCCGAGGAAATCGCTGAGCGCGTAGTATCCGTCGAGCGGGATGAGAGGATTTGCGTTCGCGAACAGCGTCATCGCGCCGCCGATCAACACGGCGATGAGCGCCACCTGCGATACCAGCGTGTCGGGCTCGACAGCCCACCACACGATCGCGGCAAGGCCCGCCACCACCATCTGAATCCACGACCCCGCCGCCGTGACCCAGAGCCGCGCCTTGAGTTCCGGAAAGGTCCATGCATCGTTGACATTGCAGTAGAATGCCGGTTGCAGGTAAATGAGCATCGCGCCCATCTCGTGCACGTCCCCGCCGAAGTACTTGCACGCGAATCCGTGGCCGAATTCGTGGATCGCGATCACCGTGAGACCCGTCACCCAGAAGGTCGCAAAAAACCCGAGACTCCACGAACCCGGATGGTACATCGCGCGCAGCGCGGAGAGGAACGCATCGTGCCGGCTGAAGACGATCCCGAAGTATGCGACGAAAAGCACGATCGAGATCGCGATGAACGGCGCCGAGAAGAAGAATCCCAGTCGCGGCGTCCATTTGTTGAAGAACTCGTTCGGGTCGCCGACCGACCAGCGCATCCGCAGGAACGTGCCGCGATAGCGCTCCTGCTTCACGCGCCGGTTGCGCTGGGCGCGCACCCGCTCCATCAACAAGACCGATCGTTCGGCCACGGACTGCTCGACAAGGCCCATGCCGGTAAGTTTGCGGGCGAACGATTCGACTGCCGCTTCCTTGATCGCCAGCCCCTGCTCGGCGAGCCCGGCGGCGATTGTGGCGCAGGTCTGCTCGCCGTCGAACTGCTGCATAACGAGTATTTCGACGAAACTGAACGCGTAGTACTTGTGCTCGACGTGTTCCTTGACGATGTAGCTCTGTACGTCACGGTATGTCTGCTCGACGATCGTGAGATCGCCGCGGAGCTTGTACTGCTTCATGGGCGCGCGGGCATCACGCGTTCGCCCACCGCGAGTCCGCTGATGACTTCCACGCGGCCGTCGGGGAGCCGCGCACCCAGCGTTACCGCGCGGAGCGACGTGCGCCCGTCCTGCCACACCACGACGTATCCGGAGTCGGCAATTGCGGCGGCCGGGATGACGATGACCCGCCGGCGTTCGCCGCCAAGGCGCACGGTGACGCTGGCGCCGGGGCGGAGGGTCGCCTTGCCCGTCAGTTCCAGCACCAGTTCGCGCGTGCCGCTTGCCGCGTCGACCGACGGCGCCGCGCGAATAATCGTCGCTCGCGCCGAGCCACCGGGCCCTGAGACTGAGGCCACGGCGCCAACCGCAAGTTCTGCGGCTTCGATTTCGGGGACGTGGATGGCGACCCGGAGCGGCGCGAGCGCAGTAACCCGTACGATCGAGTCTCCCGGGGCGACCAGATGGCCGGCGCGGACGCCGCTTCGCGCAGCGACCACACCGGCGAACGGTGCGGTGACGCGGGTCAGGTCCACGGCACGGTGCGCCTGCGCCCGCGCCACTTCGGCCTGGTGGAGGTCGGTCTCGGCCTGTTCGATGTCGGCCGTCGAGATGCTCTTGGTCGCGGCGAGCCCGTGGGCGCGGTTCACGGCGCGGTTCGCCGAGTCCCAGGACACCTCCGCGCGCTGGAGTGCGAGCGCCTGATCCGCCCGCTCGAGCGTGGCAACGACGTCGCCCGTGTGCACTTCACTGCCGATGTCCACCAGCAGCGACTCGAGGACGCCGGGCGCCCGGGCGTAAAGCCAAGTGTCCTGCTCGACGTAAACCTGCGACGGCACGCTCAGCGGCACGTTGACCGTCGCACTCTCGGCCACGAACAACGTCGGCGCTGCCGCCTTCGGGGCACGTGGCGATTCGGACTTGCCGCCGCACGCCGCCAGAATGACCACGCATGCCAGCGGCAATACGAACGAAACTCGTGTTCCCTTCACGTCGAGATCCTCCACCACGTGAGTCGCAGCCATCGAATCGGACCGCGGAAAATCCGGTCGAGCGTCGACGCGTTGGCGGTCAGGACCTTCGCATGCGCCGCCATGCCGGGTTTGAGCAATGCGTCCGGGTTGGCGACGACCGCGCGCACCGGGAAGAAGACCTCGCCGTTCGAGCCGGCTGATGCCCCGCCGATGAAGGTGACCCGTCCCTCGAACGTTCGTTGCGGCAGTGCGTCGACGCGCACACGCACGATCGCGTCGGGCATGACGCGGCCAATTTCGCGCTGTTCCACACCGAAATCGACTTCCAGTGAGTCGGTGCGGCCGAGCGACATGATCGCGTCACCCGCGGCGAGTGTGGAGCCGACGCGCTCTTCGGGACGCGCCGTCAGGACGACGCCATTGACCGGCGCACGAATGACGGTGGCGGCAATTTCTTCGTCGACCAGCGCCATCTCCTGCCGCAACGCCGCCGCGCGGACGCGCTGCAGGCGCGCTTCTGCCGTGTTGGCGCGGCTTTCGGCCGCAGTCGCCATCTGATCGGCGCCCGCGGCCGCCGCCGCCGCCGCCGCACGGTCGGCGGAGAGTTCGGCGTCTCGCAACTTGGCCAGGGGTGCCGCGCGTGGCACGTTCATCCCTTCACGGACCATCACGCGTTCCACCACGCCGGGGACCAGGGTGCGCACCTCGGCGAACCCCATCGCGCGAAATGCCGGCGCCTCGCCGGCCACGCTCAGCGGCCAGCGGATCAGCGTGACCGACAGGATGCCGACCACGGCGAGCACCGTGTATCCGAGCAGCCGCCCCCGCGGCACCGCCATCAGAGCGCGCTTCTTCGCCGCGAGCGCGCCCAGCGCGTCGACCATCGGCACCTGCGCGTACAACTCGGCGTTGCGCAACGCGACCGTTGTCTGGTTCGCGAGGATTTCCGCGAGCTCGCGCTGGCGCGGCAGCAGGAAGTCGGGCTCCTGTGACTCGAACATCAGCACGCCCAGCACGCCTTGCTCGTCCTTCAGCGGCAGGTAGAACCCGCTGCGCAGCCCTTCAGCTTCGAGCTCAGGCCCGAAGAGCCGCGCAAACGCCGCTTCCGCGTCGGAAGACGGCGCCTCGCGGTCGGAGAGGTAAAACACTTCACCGTTGCGCGCCGTGTACTGGCCCCAGGCGGCGAGCCGTTGGGTGCGATCGGCCTTCGGATCGACCTTCTCCTCGCCGGCAATCGCGCGGATGACGCAGTCGCCCTTCACGAAGATCCCGATGGCGGCCTGGTCGAATGGCAGCGCCTTGCCGGCGAGGTTTACGACTGACTGCAGCACGCGATCCAGGTTGAGTGTCGAAGTGATCTCGCGGCTGATCTCGAGAACGATTGCGAGATCGTGCGCCTGTTTGCCGGCCAGATGGAGTTGCGCGTTGCGCAGCGCGACCGCAGCCGACGTGGCGAGTCCTTCGAGCAATTCCCGGTCGCGCTCGTCGAAGATGCCGGCGCCGGTGCTCTTGTTGAGCATCTCGATCTTGCCGACAGTCACATCATCGGCAATCATCGCGGCCGACATGGCGGTCAGCGCGACAAAGTCGGTCGTCATGCGGGTGAGTATCTCGCCGGAGTGTTCGCCGGTGGCGTCACTGACGATGGAGGACCGTCCCCCACGAAGCGGGTCGTCCCGGAACGCGGTAGCAAGCGGCTCCGTCGTGTCGAGCAGTTTTCTGCTCGCCTTTCCGACCACGAGGCGACACCGCAATTGATCGCCCTCTGTGATCCAGATCGAGCCGCCCTGCGCACCGACCGCGGCGACGACCCGGTTGAACACGCGCTTCAGCACCTCGTCGAAGTCGAGGGATGCGTTGAACTCGAGCGTCGTCGTGTACAGGAGACGAAGTCGTTCGACTTCCTCCCGCAATTCGTCGCTGGCGGCCGGCACGGCGTCGTGATCGTGATCCACGCCCTTTAGTAGCGGGTCAGCGCGACACCTGTCAAGGAGGGGGCAACCGGTCGAGGGCTACTCGCCTTGCGGAGTGGTGCGGTTCCGGTAGCTTCTGCTGCCTGCCGGTGAGGAGGTCGCGTGGCGCGCGTCGTGCTGAACCTGATGGGGCCGGCTGCGGTGGTGCGCCCTCCGGGATCGCCGGCGGCGACGCTGCGCACCGCGAAGAGTCTCGCCCTCCTGTCCTATCTCACGCTCGAGCCCGGCGCACATTCACGCGATGAGTTGGCAACCCTGTTGTGGGGGGATTCCAGCGAGAAGGCCGCCCATGCGTCGCTCCGGCAGGCGCTCACCCAACTGCGCAGCCTGCTCGGCGACGGATTGCGTGCCAATCGCGACCGGGTTGAACTCGTCGGCGAAGTGGAATGCGACGTGCGCGAGTTCCTCGCCGCCTGCAAGAGTTCGCCTGCGGTGGCCGCCGTGTTCGATGTCGCCCAGTTCATGACCGGCATTACGGTGCCGCGCTCCCCGGTGTACGAAGAATGGGTCGACCGCACGCGCGCGATGCTCCTGCAACGCCACGTGCAGGCGTTGCGCACAGCGGTACGCGACGCGATGGCGGCATCGCGCTGGCGCGAGGCGGCGATGCTCGGTGCCCGGTGGCTCGGACACGAGCCGCGCTCCGATGAGGCGGTGCGCCTGGTCGCCGAGTCGGAACTCATGGCGGGCGATCACGCCGCCGCCCTCGCGCTCGTACGCGCCCACGTCGACCGCGCGCGCCAGGAAGGCCCATCGCACCCGAGCGCCGCGCTGGTCGCGCTCAAGCAGCGGCTCGAGGCGGATCCGGCTCAGCGGCGGCGCCACGGCCACGCGCCGGCGCGCACCACTCCGGAGTTTGCACCGAGTTTGATCGGCCGCGAACGGCAGTGGCGCGTACTCACCGACGTCTGGCGCGACGTGTCCGAGGGCACGGGGCGGATTGTGCTGCTTGAAGGTGAAGTGGGGATGGGCAAGACACGACTCGCCGAAGACTGGTTGCGGTGGATCCGCGCGCAGGGAGGTACCGTCCTGCGCGGTCGCGGACACGATGCCGAGATGGACATTCCGTACGGTTCGATGGTCGAAGCGTTGCGCTGCGCACGCGATGCGCCGGGCATCGGGGGCACCGCGCCGGCGTATCTCGCCGAGGTTGCTCGCCTGTTGCCGGAACTTCACCAGACATACCGCGGACTACCGGCGCCCGGACAGGCGACCGACACCGCCGAACGTTCGCGACTGTTCGAGGCGGTCGCGCAACTCCTGCTTGCGCTCGCCGACGAAGCGCCGGTCGTGCTCCTGATCGACGACTTGCAGTGGTGCGACGGCGACACATGCACGCTGGTGCACTTCCTCATGCAGCGCCTCGCTGCCGCGTCCGTGGCCCTGGTGCTCACCGTGCGGCTCGGTGACCTCGACCGGGAAGCTCCCGCGGCGCGGCTCTTCCGCGCGCTGAGAGCCGGGGCAGGGGCGAGCGTCATTCCGATGACGCCGCTCACCGAGGACGAGGTGCGCCAGCTCGTGTGCGAATCGGGTGCGCTTCACACCGATGAGCGCATCACGCGGCTGGCCGCGGGCCTGCATCACGCGACCGACGGCAACCCGCTCCACGTGGTCGAATCGCTCAAGCTGCTGGTCGCCGGGGGCGCGCTCGGCATCGACGTCGACTCTGGGGAATGGTTCGCATGGGGCAACGGCGCGGCCGACCATGACGACGCCGTGCCAGTCCCTCCGGCGGTGCGCGATGTGCTCGTCGCGCGGATTGCGCGCATTCCCTCCGAGATGCGCGACTTCGTGGCGACCACCGCCGTGTACGGCGAATCGTGTCGCCCGGCGCTTCTATCCCAGGTGCACGGCGTTTCGCGACTGCGCGCTTCGGCCTTGTGCGATGAATTGGTGGAGCGTCTGCTATTGCGCGAAGATGACGGACGGTACTCCTGTGCGCACCCCGTCATCGCCTCCGTCGTGCGCGGCACGCTCACCAAGTCGCGCCGCACCGAGACACACCGCGCCATCGCGATGGCGCTGGAGGCGATCACGCCCGACGCGGAGATCGGCGACGTGGCCGGCGAGATCGCCCGGCACGCCGAGCGCGGGCACGAACGCGCCATGACGTACTACTATGCGCTGCTGGCCAGCGAGAACGCCATGCGGCGCGTGGCGGCGGCAGAGGCTCGTTCATGGCTCGACATCGCGGCGAAGTTCGCCGAACCGGGTGAGCAACTGGATGAAGTGGACCGCCAGCGCACTCGCGTCGGTTGACGTCAACGCGTTACGGCTCACTCCAGTTGGTATTTCCGGATTTTCGCCAGCAGCGTGGATCTCGCGATGCCCAGCGACAGCGCCGCCTGCCGCTTGTTTCCGCCGGTGAAGCGCAACACGGCCCGCAAGTGGCGCTTTTCGGCGGCGGCGAGAGTTTCGGGAGTCGGCAGCGCCGCTCCTTCGGTGACCACGAAGTCCGGACCAGACGGTACACCGTCGGGTAACTGCGCCACTTCCTCATCTACGACCACATGACCGGCACCGCGCAACACGTCACGCAGCGCGACGACATCCTCGCGGTTGGCATCAGAAACGAGCAGCTGGACATGAAGCGGGCGCATGGAGAAAAATAGCTTACTATCGTCCATGACCCAGCTACTCGACATCCCCGCCCTCGTTCCTGGCGACGACGTGCACCACCCGCTCGTGGTGCTCGACCTCGTCCCCAAGGGTGGCGAGCATCCCCGCACCACTCTCCTGCTTGGCAACCGCACTGGCCGGATCGAGTCGGCGCCGTTCTGGGCGGGGCGAGATGAAATGCTCCGCGGCCTGTCCAAGGGGATGCTGGTCCAGGTGGTCGGCAAGGTGACGACATACCGGGACAGCAACCAGCTCGAGGCGGTCTCGGTCCGCGCGCTTCCCAAGGGGAGCGTTCCGCTCGCCGACCTGGTGCCGAGTGTTGGCCCGGTGGACAAATATTGGCAGTTCATCGATGAAAAGCGCGAGGAACTCACGGCGCCCCGACTGCGGGCGGTGCTGGATCTCTTCTTCCGCGACGACGCATTTCGCGAACGGTACGAGGAGTGCCCCGGCGCGCCGGGCACCGGCCACCACGCGAAGCTCGGTGGGTTGCTGCAACACACGTGCGAGGTCCTCGCGATTGGACTGCAGATCGCGCGGGTCGCCAAGGCCGACATTGAACTGGTCGTGGCAGGGGTGCTCCTGCACGACATCGGCAAGCTCGAGTGCTACAGCTGGGAATCAGGGGCGTTCGACACCACGGAACGCGGGCGGCTGGTCGGCCACGTCGTGCAGGGCGTGATCATGCTGCAGCAGGCGATACAGCAGGCACCGAGCCCGCCATGCACATCGGAGGAGCAGCTGATCCTCGAACACTTCATCCTGTCGCATCACGGCCACCTGGAATTCGGCGCGCCCGTGAAGCCGCTGACGCTCGAAGCGGAAATCCTCCACTTCGCCGATGACGCGAGCGCGAAGACCGCGTCGATCACCGAAGCGTACGCGTCCAGGGAGTTCTTCCCGGAAGGGGTGCGCGTCTCAACGAAGCGGGTATGGCAGTTGGACAATCGCTGGATGCTGAAGGCGAAGATGGACTTTGGACGAGAAGGGTGAGAGGTGAGCGGGTCGTCGGTTTGTTCGCGCTCACCGCTTGCCAAAAAAAGAAACGGCCGACCAGACAGGCTGGTCGACCGCTTCGAATGTCGGCGCGGCGCTCGGGGGCGCTGCGGCAACATCAGCGCTGCGGGTCAGAGCGGCTCGCGGACCACTCGCTCGCACGGCTCTCCGAGGCGCCAGATCGGAGAGGATGAGACGTGCGAAACGCCCCATCGGTACTCCCTGATCAAGCTATGGTCCCGCAGAAATCGCGCAAGTGCCTGATTTTATTCGGGTTAGCTCATCACAAGGTGGATTCGATGTGGGTTCAAACTCGCTGCCTGCGTGGTGCTTGGCGAGCTTCTCCACGCCATGTGGAGATGTTGATCCACAAACCCACATTGGCTCGAATCAGTGCTGCGGCGGCCGGACGTAGCTGTTGACCGGCAAATTGATGCCGAGCAGCCTGAGCAATGCGTCGCGGACCTGGTCGTACTGCATGATGGCATCCCGCGCCGCAGTGGCGACTTGCTGGATGCGCTTGCGATCGGGAGAAGCGCTCACCATCATGCCACTGTCGTCGCGCTGACAGAGCCGCATGTTGTCGGCGAGGGTCGCGAGGCCCGCGCGAAACGATGCCAGCGCCTGGTCGCCGCGGACATCACTGGTCTTCATCATCCCGACGCGTTGCTCGGTCGTCTCGATCATGGTCACGCTGGCGTGGCAACTCCTCCCCAGTTGTCGGCCACTCGAGAGCACCACCGAGTTCATGCCGGACGCGTTCGCCCGCGTGATTCGGGCGCGGATCGACTCGACCATCGTGAGCGTGTCCCGCAACTGGGCGACGTAGTCGCGCAACTGCATCTTGGCGGGGGTCAGCGAGTCCACGATCAGGATGTCGCTGATAGATGACTGCGCGGTCGACCGCGACACCACTGCGGCGGCCAGCACCATGATCACGCCGGAAATTCGGGCGCTTCGTGTCACGAATCGATGCCCACTTCGATGTAACGATGCGTGGTCTCACCAGCGTCGTCGCCGATGAACAGTGCGCCTCCAGACGAGGCCGCGAACCATCCGGCGATCAGCCGGCGCGAACCGTCCAGCTCCTGCACGATCGGGGCGAGCCAGCGACGCATGTGCCGGAGTTCCGGTGCACGCTTCCCCAGCTGCGCCAGCAACGCGCCACCGCCGCCGGTCGCCCGGAGAAAATGCGCCAATGCCATTGCCCGCTCACCAAACGCAATGCCCACCACTCCCGGCTCTTCGAGGATCAGCTCCCCTTCGAAGGCGTCGACGGGCGGAGCGTCCAGCCGCGGCCCCAGAAACACCCATCGCCGGCCTTCAGCGGTCTTCCGCTCGACGACCGCCGCAGCGGTCTCACTGGTCAGCCGGGCGGCGTGCAGCATATCATCGTCCGGCAGGAGCCCGACGACCCGGGTCCATTCCAGCGCCGCAAGCGATTGCTCCACCGGACACCCGACCGTGTCGTCGTAAGCCAGGATCCGTGGCGCGTCGCCAGCCCGCAGGATGCAATGCGCCAGCGCCTCGGCATGATCGGCGAAAGTACGGATGACCAGTGCGGTGGGGACTGACATGATTGGGATGATAGCGTGGGACTAGCCCAGAGCCCAGAGCCCAGAGCCCAAAGCTGAAGATCCCGAGACCCAAGGCGCAGTTCAGTGCGAGCCTCCGCGCCGCCACGGCCGAGCGTACCGTCTGGGCTCATCCGTTCGGGCTTCTGGCCTTGGGCTGCCCTTGAGTCTTGCACCCCGAGCCCCGGGATCGCATCGTTACTGCGCGGCTTTACGATTCAACTCGATGCTGGAGGATCATCCGCAATGCCGAAAGGCACCGTGAAGTGGTTCAATGATGCGAAGGGCTTCGGGTTCATCGCACAGGAAGGCGGCAAGGACGTGTTTGTGCATTTTTCGGCGATCGAGGCAAGCGGTTTTCGCTCGCTGGCCGAGGGTGACAGTGTCGAATTCGACATTGTGGAAGGGCCGAAGGGACTCCAGGCCGCGAACGTCAAGAAGGTCAGCGCCTAACTTGTTGGCGGAAGCCGCCGTGTCGGCATGACCGACCTCCCCTCGTTGCGGAGCCGGGTCACCGCCGGGACGACGCTGCTGCTGCTGCTTGTCTTCGCCATGACGCTGCTCGGCGTATCGGCGATGAACTCGCTCAGCGACGCTGTGCGCGCCGAACTGGTGACGCTGCGGGAGCGCAACGTCCTGGCGCAGACCATCACCCACGATGTGGTTACCGCGGTCCGCGCTGGTGACGTCCTCGCCTTGCATCCCGACTCGCTGTACCAGGAACGGCTCGATTCGTCGTTCGTGGCGCTCGGCGCGGCCAGCCAGTCGTATCAGCGGTTCGAGCTCACAGCAGCCGAGCGCCGGGTTGCGAATCGGGTCACTTCATTCGCCGGAGAGCTCGAGCGCCGCTCGCCGGGCGGTGCCGAGCCGAATGAGCGACGGCGCAACGTGGTGGCCGACTCGCTGTTGGACGAGGTGCGTGCGTTGCTCGCGGTGCAGGAATCCGGCGCGACCGATCGCGATTCCCGGCTCCAGCTCGCGAGCGAGCAGCGCCGCAAGATCGTGTGGCTGCTGTTTGCTGCGGCCCTGATGCTCGGTGTCGCCTCCGCCGTCGCGACCGTGCGTGCGGTGGTATTACCGCTGCGCCGACTGGTGCGCGCCACCGAGCGCGTCGGCGCCGGTGACCTGCGGCCGATCGACGTGGGCCCGATGCCCAAGGAGCTGGGCTTGCTGGCTGCCGCCGTGCAGCGGATGAGCGAGGGGTTGCGCGGGATCGTGGGCAGCGTGGCGGACGTCTCGGCGAGCCTTACCGAGAACGCATCGCAGCTCTCGGCACGATCCAGCGAACTCTCCGACAGTGCTCGCCACGTGTCCCGAGCGATCGCCGAGGTGTCGGCGAGTGCCGAGCATCAAGCGGACGCGATGCGCGAAGGCGACGCGTTGCTGGGCGACCTGCGAGCCGCAGCGGCGCGCAGTGCCGGAGCAGGTCAGCGAGTGGTCGGCGTCGCCGACGCCATCAGGCGGACCGCCGCGACGCACCAGGGCCATCTCGGCGCGGCGTCGGCGACCCTGCTGGAACTCCATGAGGTCGTCGAGCGCACCACGAGTTCGGTCGATCGGCTCACCGGAGCCGCTGCCGCCGTCCAGGAATTCGTGTCACTCACCGGACAACTCGCCGCCCAGACGGAACTCCTGGCGCTGAACGCAGCGATCGAGGCGGCACGGGCCGGTGAGGCCGGGGATGGGTTCGCGATCGTGGCTGGGGAGATCCGCCAGCTGGCGGAGACCAGCGCCGAGGGAGCGCGCCGCATCGCCAAGACGGTCGCAACGCTCCAGGAACAGGTTCACCTGGTGGCTGATACGGTGGCCGCAGGCAAGGACCGGGTGGCTGGCGTCGAGGACGTGGCCGATGGCGTCACTCGTGCACTCGCGGAAATCGTCAAGGCGGTGGAAGAGGTGAGCCAGGCGGCCGGGACCGTGGCGCGCGAGGCCGCCGCGCATCGTGAACTGGCCGACCGCCTGACGGGCACGGCGGCGGATGTGGCGCGCTCGGCGCAAGCGAACGCCTACGCCGCGCAGGCGGTCACCGACTCCGCCGAGGAGCAGTCGACCGCGACCCAGGAAATCGCGACGGCGGCGACCACCGTGGTGAGCACCGCCGATCGACTGACCCGATTGGTCAAAGGCTTCCGCGTCTAGCGTTTCTTGTGGCTTGGCTTGTGATGGCTCGCCTTGTGATGGGTCGGCTTGTGATGGAGGACCTTCTTGCTGGCCTTGGCGACCGGCTTGCGCGGTGCCGACTTGGCCGGCGCGGCCTTCTTCGCCACAGCCTTCTTGACCGGCAGAGCCGGTTTTGGCTTGGACGCGGCGATCGGCGCCGGCGGATACTTGGGAACCGGCTTGAGCTGGATCCCCTTGGGCCGGTGCGGCACCTTCGGAACGTCCGGCTTGGCCGCCGCAACCACCTTCTTCGGCGCTGGCGGTACCGGCTTCGCCGGCCGCTTCGAGACGACTTCACGCAGCTCGTCGAGAACCTTCTCGACCTCCTCGGGGGTGAGCAGGTTGCGCCGGACGCCGAATCGCAGGAGTTCCTCGGCGTGGCCGAAGGTGAATTCCTCCAACCCCGCAGCCGACCGCGACAGGGCCACCATCGCGTTAGCCACCGGACTGCGCAATACGGCCGCTATGCCCGGCAGGGCTTCCATCAGGGACGAAATCTGGGGCGCGGCCAATTCGGTCACATAACCCTCGGAAAAAGGCCAACGTAGACCGCGGCGGACGTCACGTCAAGAGAACGAGCGCCCGGACTCTTGACGAGCCAGCCGGAATCGCGTACCTAGGAAGGACGCGCACTGGCTGGGCACCCCTCGATCTGCCGCGTGGAAAGGATCGGCCATGGGCCGTCGCCACGTGAAGGAATTCCGGCCTGATGAGGCGCTCGTCCTCATCAGCGCCGACCGCGAAGGCAAGGCGCTGCAGTGCCCATGCTGCGGCGCCGTGGCCGTTGGCCGGTCTCCGACGCGGCCGCTTGATGGCCACCTTGTCGGCGGGCCGGTCACGTTGACCTGCAGCGCGTGCGGGCGGATTGTAAGCTATATCGATCGGGGTAAGGCAGCCGCGAGCCAAGGAAGCAGCCATGAGCCGTGAGCCCCCGATGGTTGGCTGGCGCTCGCGAGTCGAACGCCAGTTCGAGCGGCGGGCTCACGGCTCATGGCTGGGTCATCACCGGGGCACGGCAAACAATCGGTGCCATCGCACTGTCGTCAGGAATGCCAGTCTCCGGTAACTCTCCGCGTCATAACTGAAATACACAAGCAGCGGCCGCCCGCGAACATTTATGCGCGGCAGGAAGCCCCAGTACCGGCCGTCGTAGGAATCGTCGCGGTTGTCGCCCATCACGAACAGGGAGTCGCGTGGTACGATCACCGGACCCCAGTCGTGCAGGTCGGGATTGTATTGCGGCGGGACCGGACCGGCGAAATGCTTGACCTGCCAGTCGCGCATCCGCACGCGCGCGATTACGTCCGCGCCGACCAGGGGATCGCTGTTGATCGCATACGGTTCGTCGAGCGCTACGCCATTGCGATACACCACTCCGCCGCGCATCGCGATGGTGTCGCCGGGAATCCCGATCAGGCGCTTGACGATCTTCATGTCCTCCTCGATGGAATCGAACACGAGGATGTCGCCGCGCTGGGGCTCACGCACCATGGGCAGGTGCTTGTGGATGAACGGAACTTCGGCCCCATAGAGGAACTTGTTAACGAACAGGAAGTCGCCGATCAGCAGCGTGTTCTTCATGCTGCCGGACGGAATAGTGAACGCTTCGACCACGAACGTGCGCAGAAACAGCCAGACGACGAGGGCGATCGCGATGGACTTGAACCATTCGAGAAACCATCGGGCAACCGACGCGCTGCGCCTGCCGGCCGGCAACTAGTCCCTCCAGTCGGCGATGAACAGGTTGATCTCGCCCGGGACCCGGCTGTGCCGGCTCGACACCCATACCAGCTTGCGACCGTCCGGCGAGAACATGGGGAAGCCATCGAATTCGACCGAGGCCGTGATCTTCTCCAGCCCGGTTCCATCGCTTCGGATCAGATACAGGTCGAAGTTGCCGCCGCGCGGCGCTTCGTAATTCGACGCGAATATGATGCGCTTGCCGTCCGGGAAGAAGTATGGCGCCCAGTTCGCGCCACCAAGGTGGGTCACCTGATGGGCACCGGTGCCATCGGCGTTGGCGGTCCACAGCTCCAGCGCGGCGGGACGCACCAAGTGCTCGGCGAGCAGCCGCCTGTAGTCGGCGGTGTCGGCTGCCGCCGCCGGATAGGCCGCCCGCCAGACGATCCGCTTGCCGTCAGCCGAGAAGAATGCGCCACCGTCGTAGCCGATGCGATTGGTGATTCGCTTCACGTCGGTGCCGTCGGTGTTCATGGTATACAGGTCGATGTCGCCGTCGCGGGTCGATGTGAAGATCAACCGCTTGCCGTCGGGCGATGCAGTGGCCTCGGCATTGTAGCTCAGGTTGTTCGTCAGCTGCCGCAGATCGGAGCCGTCGGTCCTGGCGGAATAGATGTCGAACCGACCCAGCGGCCAGACATATCCGAGCGACGGGTCGGGAACGGGTGGACACGCGGTGTCGTGCGCGAAGGTCGAACTGTAGATGATCCGTTGGTCGTGCTCGATGAAGTAGCCGCATGTGGTGCGACCCTGGCCGTTCGACACCCGGTGCATGCCGGAGCCGTCGATGTTCATGACGTACTCCTGGTCACACCCCTTGGTCTTGGCGACGCTGTCCTTGTGCTGGAAGATCAGCCGTTTCCCATCGGCCGAGAAATAGGCCTCCGCGTTGTTGCCGCCGAAGGTGATCTGCCGGATGTTGCCGAGGTGGCGCTCGCCGGGCTCGGACGGCCAGAACACGCCGGATGGGGAACCTGCGGACCGCGACCCTGAGGAGGCGCAGCCGGAGCCGATAGCGGCAATGATCAGGGTCGAATAGGAGATACGAATGACAGCCTCACGGAATTGGAGGGAGGGGAATCTGGCGATGGAGCGGCCTGGAGCACAGAGGCCGAAGTAACAGCGGCCTGAGCCCTGACGCCTGAGAGGTGTGAGGCCAGGCCCGCGCAGAACCGTGAGCTCGCGAGGGTGGCATCCGGGCTCAGGCTCAGAGCCTATTCGTACCGCAACGCCTCCGTCGGCTCGATGCGCGAGGCGCGAGATGCCGGAATCAGCCCGGCTCCGAGCGCAACCAGCGAGAGCACGGCTGCGGCGCCACCCAGCACCACCGGATCCCAACCCTGCAGCCCGTACAGCAGCGACTGCGCCAGCCGCCCCGCGCCGACCGCGGCGGCGATGCCGACCACGCCACCCACGAGGGTCATCATCCCGACTTGTCGGAGGATCATCAACAGCACCCGATTCGGCGCGGCACCCAGCGCCATCCGCACGCCGATCTCGCGGGTGCGCTGCGCTACCGTGTATGCGAGCACGCCGTACAGGCCGATCGCGGCGAGCAGTGTCGCCAGTGCAGCGAACGTGGCGGAGAAGATGCCGACGAAGCGGTCGAGGAAAATATTCTCCTTGACCTGGTCCGGCATCGTGCGGAGTTGTTCCAGCGGAAGGTTCGGATCGACCGTGGCCACGACTTTCGGAATGCTGTGCAACACCTGTTCCGGCGGCTGCGTGGTCCGCACATAGAACGATGCTGAGCCGACCGTGCTGTCCTGTGCCATCGGACGGAAGAAGAGCGGCGGGACCTCATCCTTGACCGCGCTGTACTTGGCATCGCGCACCAGTCCGACGATCTCGATGTCGAGCTTCTTGTCGCCATCGTCCATGTGGCGCCCGACGGGGTTCGCCCCGAGGTGGAAGTGCTTGGCGAAGGTCTGGTTGACGACGGCGACCTTGGGCGCCGCGACCACGTCCGCAGTGGTGAACTCGCGACCCGCGACGAGCGGCACGCCAAAGGTGCTGAAATAGCCGGCGCCGACCTCGTTAAAGCGGGAGTTGTTGTCCGCGTCGGGACCACTGGGGATGCCTTCGATGTTGACGTCGGTGCCCCAGTTGCTCCCCGCGAGCAGCGGCACGAGCGACGTCGTCACCGCCGTTACCCCGGGGAGTTTGCGCAACTCCTCCTCGATCCGCTGCAGCGTCTGCAGAGACTGCGCGGCCTTGTAGCCGTTCAACTCCGGCGATACGCCAAATGTCACCACGTGATCGATTATCACGCCGAGGTCGACGCGGGAGATGTTCGCGAGGCTCCTGGTGAAGAGGCCGGCCGATCCGAGGAGCGCCATCGACAACGCGATCTGTCCCGTCGCCAACCCGGTCCGCCACCGCGCGGCCGCGCGACCACCCGAGGGCTGACCGGTGCTCGCGCGTAACGACGCGATCAGGTCCGGTCGTGTCGCGTATAGCGCGGGAAAGAGTCCGAAGGCAAGCGCCGTGAAGAGCGTCAGCATTGCCGTGAATGCCACCACCGTGCCGTCGAGGTGGACATCAAACGTCGACGTCGCCATCTGCGGGAGGATCGACGCCATCGCGCCCAGCGTACCGCGAGCCACCAAGAGCGAAAGGGCCCCGCCGATCAGGCCGAGGAGGCAGGACTCCGCCAGCAGCTGCATCACCAGCTGCAACCGGCTTCCGCCGATCGAGAGCCGCACCGCCATTTCCGATGCCCGCGACGAGCCGCGAGCGAGCAGCAGGTTCGCGATGTTGGCACATGCAATCAGCAGCACCAGGACGGTCACGCCCATGAGGAGCGTCAGGGGCGTGCTCGCTTCGCGGCCGATCGAACTCTGCCCGCGCGCGCCCGGCTTGACCGTGACCTTCTTCGCCCGGAACGCCGCCATTCGCTTGTCGCTCAGCCCCTGCTGCAGCGACGCTTCGACGTTGTTGATGATGCCGCTGTACGGCACGTTGATCGCCGTCGCCGCCTGTGCGAGGGTCACGCCGGGCTTGAGGCGCGCAAAGAGATACGCCCAGTAGCTGTTCCGCCGCTCGAAACTCCGAGCCCCGGGACGCATCGCATCACGCAGGGTGATCGGCACGAACACCTGCGGTCGCGAGCCCACTGTCGTGCTTGAGAATCCGCGCGGCGCGACCCCGACAATGGTGAGCGACTGGCCGTTGACGGAGATAGTCTGGTTGAGCACCGCCGGGTCGAGGCCGAAGCTCGATTGCCAGTAGGCATAGCTCAGCACCGCAACGTGCGATTCACCGATCTGGAGATCGTCGTTGCCGTCGAGCAGCCGTCCCAGCGCCGGGCGCAGCCCGAGGACCGGGAAGTAGCTGCCCGATACCAGCAGCCCCTCGCCACTCAGGTTCTGGCCACGCGCGGCAATGTTGGCGCCAAAGCTGACGTGCGCTGCGATGCCGGTGAAGACCTTCTGCTCGCGTTGCAGGTCGCGGAGCATCAGATAGCTGAAGACCTCGTCGCAGTCGCCGGCCTGCCCGCACGACTGGGAGCCCGGCTTCGGCCCGGGAGCCGCAAGGTTCACCAAGCGCCCAGGTGCCTGGACCGGCAGTGGGCGGAGCAGCATCTGGTTGACAAGCGAGAAGATTGCCGCGTTCGCGCCGATGCCGAGGGCCAGTGACGCGATCGCGACGATCGTGACGAATGGCGTCTTCCAGAGGAGGCGCAATGCGAACTTGAAGTTGATCATTCAGGGTATGACGTTCCGGGCGGCCAAAAAGTTGCTAGCGGAGCACCGCCAGGATCTGGGCCGCATGTCCCTTCGGCTGGACCTTCTCGAACACCTGGCGAATCGTTCCATCGGGAGCAATGACAAACGTGCTCCGCAGGATGCCGAAGTATTTCCGGCCGTACATCGACTTCTCGCCCCACGCGCCGTACGCTTCCGCGACCCGGTGATCGGTGTCGGCGAGGAGCCGGAACGGCAGCGAGTACTTCCGCTTGAACTTCACATGTGACGCGACGCCATCGGGCGAAACGCCGAGGACGATGGCACCGGTCGCCTCCACGTCGGTCCAGGCATCGCGGATTTCGCAGGCTTCGGTAGTACAGCCCGAGGTGTCGTCCTTGGGATAGAAGTAGAGCACCACGGTCCTGCCCCGCAGGCTCGCAAGCGACACCACAGAGCCGTCGTCCGCGGGGAGCGTGAAGGCCGGCGCGGGATCACCTGGCTTGAGCATCATCAACCTCCCTCATGGCACCCTGACCGTCTTGAACGCCGGCATCGTGAGCAGGCGCCGCACCGGTGCCACACCGCCGACCTGGAGCCCATGATCGAAGAAGTTCCAGTTGGCGTAGCCGTCTTCCGAAGCGGGCTCCAGCAGGAATGCCGCCAGCATCCCCATTCGCTGACTACTGGAGACGACGAAGCTTCCGGCTGCCACGGTGTCGGGTGACGGCGCGGCCCACTTCCCTTCCACGAGCACGCCGCAGTGCCCTTCGAAAAAGCGGGTGTGATTCAATGAATCAACGACGAAGTGTCCCGCCCGGCCTGTCCACCCCTTCGTCGTCTGCCGGACCTCGATGCCCTGCCGCCGCAGGAGCGAAATCACCAGGCCGTACGACGAGTCGAACACGTACGCCGCCGGAATCGCTTCCTTGCGGACCGGCGCGAAGCGGTCGCGGACCGCCATGTACAACGGATGGGATTCTCCGGTGAGTTCCAGCACGTCCCGGGTGGTTCCACTGCCCGCGCCCCCGCGACCGCCGACACCACCGCGTCCATTGCCACTGCCCGCCCCGCGCCCCGCGCCGCGACCCGGGCCTCCTCTGCCCGTCGACGCCGCCATGCAGACACCGACCGTGTCCTTGATCGCCGGTGTACGCGTCGTGTTCGCCCGGGTCGCAGAATCGGACCTCGGCCGTGTGACCGTTCGGGTCACCGCCACCAGAACGCTGTCCATTCGCACCGGCGAGACTGCGAGCGAATTGCCGCGAACGACGACCGAATCCGGGCGGTACCTTGCCGTCTGCGTCTCGTGCCGGCGCATGTCGGCCCGGTGTTCGTTGAGATACCGGATGGTCTCGAGGACGAAGGCGTAGTTGGCCGCGATCCGGCGCAGAAAAGGATCGTGAGACATCACCTCACTGAGGATGGAGAGGCGGGTCATGCCAGCGAGATTGGTGCCATATCGCGGCGTTGACTCGTAGGAACGCCACCCCGTTGGCGCAGCATTACCGCCGTCGAAATTGCCATAGGGGTACGTCTCGAAGTGTTCGCGTTCACGCACCCGCCGCCGAACCTGTTCGAGCACGGTGTCCTGCACCCAGTCGTTCGTCGGCGTGCGATTGGGGTTGAGCCCTGGTGACCACGTCAGCGCGTAACCGTGATAGCTGCCATCGGTGGTATGGAGATCCATGAAGACATCGGGGTCCCACCGGGTGATCAGCACCAGTGAAGCGCGGGTCTCCGGCGCCTCCTGCTTCACGTAGTCGCGATTGAGGTCGTATCCCTGGCCGTTGGCGCGCAACCCCACCAGCTCCGGACCGTTCTGCTCGCCGCGATTGATGTCCTGCGGTCCGAAGGCGTCGTTGCCGTCGGCGTTGTAGATCGGGACCCAGATGATGACGACGCTGTCCAGGAGCGGCTTGAGCCCGCCCAGCGTGAGATCGCGCGCCAGTTCCTGCATGGCCTCTTTTCCCTCGACCTCGCCGGCGTGGATGTTCGCCTGGATGTAGAAGATCGGCTTGCCGGTGGCCCTGGCGGCCGCCGGTGTGGTCACCAGTGGCCGTGACAGAATGACGTAGGGCAACCGGCGACCGTCGGGTGACGTACCGAGAGTACCCACTTCCAGTTTCGCTCCGTGATGCTGCAATGAGTCGATGAACGCCAGAACCTCGGCGTGACTCGACGTGCGCTCACCGTTGGTGCGCTCTGGCACGGTCAGTTGAGCGTGCAGCGTCGAGATCGAACACAGGCAGGCTATAGCAGGTAGCGCGAGCATACGACGAATGCGGAACATCAATGCTCCGGGCGGGTGTCGGGAATGACGAGTCGGCGCGACATGTCGAACGCGGTGCCGTCATCCCACGTGAAAGTAACCTCGGGAATGACCGACGCGTTCGGGGGCCGCCTGAGCGTGAGCGGTGGCGTGCGACTCGCGCCGGCAAGGTGCAGCGCACGCGCCAGCGACACTGGATCATGCAGGTCGGAGACCAGACGATCGCGCAGCGCCGCCGGCGCGTACCGTGCCGCGGCCGCGCGCACCATGCGATAGCCGAGAATGTGGGGATCACTGGAATCACCAGTGGCGACTGCGAGTCGCTTTTCCGCCTGGGTCAACAACAGCAGCGCCGCCGCGGACCGCGCCGGGCGGAGTGTTTCCTCGGTCGCCCATTCGGCGAATCCCTCTGCCAGCCAGGGATCGAGCTCACGCAGCTGCAGTTCGCTGCGGTGATCAACGAGCGCTACGGGATGGACGCCCTGCAGCCGGCGTTGCGCTGCAATGAGGTGGTTCCATTCGTGAAGGAAGACCGCGATGGCCACGATCGGCATGATCCCCGGGTCGATGCGGATCGCATTGCGCTCGCCAAAGAAGGCGGCCGGCCCCGCCTCGGCCTGCGCCCACGGAGAAACGACCGTCTCGGACTCTCCGGCGACTACGACTGTCAGGGGCGACTCGCCCCACCGGATCGGAAGCCAGCTGGCGAAGGCCTGCTGTATGCCATCGCCGGCAAGCCACTCGGCGGCGCTGGCATTGCGAGGCCGAAACAGGTACGGCCCGAGGTACGCCGCAGCCAACACCGGCATTGCGGCAGCATCGCCAAAGCGGCGGTCGCGAATATCGGGCAGCGGCAGCGAGTCCACACCCCAGAACGCGGCCATCAATTGTGCGGGAGATCGCGGGCCGGCTGGCGTGTCGAGCCATGGCTGCAGCAGCAGCCAACGCAGCGCTGCACGCCACCATCGCGTCGCGTCATCGTACCCGGCGAGCAGGGCGCGGACTGCTGTCGCCGCAGCCGAATCGCGGCGCGCCAGCGAATCAATGCCGGCATATACCTCGGCGCTGTCTGTCTCGACTCGGCACCACAGGCGCCAGGCGCTCTCGCGAACCGCCGCCGAATCGCCCGGACCGGCGAGGTCGCCGAGCTGGCGCAACCCGCCGGCGGCCTGACTCAGTTGAAAACCGTAGAGATAGTGGGGCGCCTCGCGCAATGCCGCGTCATGCAGGTCGATCCTCCACCCGGCGCCGGCGGCAAAGATCGCCCGGAACGCCGGATCGGCGCTCGGTCCGGTGCCAATTCGCTGCAACAGCGCGCGCGCGGCCGTGCGCCCGGATTCATCGAGTCCAAGCGCGAGCCGGCGCGAGCGAAGCATTCCGGCGTCGCCGGTGTCCGGCGCCAATCCCGCGAGCCGGGCGAGGTCGCGGCGTTCCGCCTCGAGCACCGTCGCATTCGGCATCGCAGCAAGCCAGGCGCCGGGAACCCGCTCCGCTGTCGTCGCGCTTCCCATCGCCAGCTGACGGGCGGTGACGCGCGGCGGGACCGGCCATCGCGCGCTGCCCGGATGCAGCGGCAACGCCATCCAGGTCTGCTCGGTCCCATCAGCACCGCGCACAATGCCCGACATCAGCGTGTCAGAGACCATGCCCTCGAACCGGCGATGAGTCCGCGACAGCGTGAACGAGATTCTTCCGGCGGCGATTCTCAGGTCCCGCAACGGCTGAAAGAGGCTGTCGTCGAACTGGAGCAGCATCCGGCCGCCTGAACCCTCGATCCGAAGATCGGCGTTTTCGCTGATCGCGCGTCCGCGGATCTCGACGTCCCAACGAGCATTGATACCTTGGCCGGACGCCGCCGGCGCCGTGGAGAGGATCGCCCCGGCAACTATCTTCATGGCATGGCCGCGAAGCTGACGCCGAGGCAGATACTGCAACTGGCTTTCCTCGAGACGCTGCCGCCCAAGCTCGAGCGGATGAAGAGAGTCATCGAGTTGCTGTCGACGAATCACGCGGACGAGGTGCAGGTGCGCGGCCTGCAGCGACTGTTGGACGAGCTGAAGGCACAGGCCGCGCAAGCCAACCTGACCGCGCTGGCCGAGAACTTCGGCTATATGGGAGGGCTGCTTCGGCGAGTGGGCGGACACCATCTCAAGGTCCGCGGTCTGGCAGAGCTGCTGGCGGGGGCCAGGATCAATTTCGAGGGTGCCTACCGTGAAGCCTCCACTCCGATCGTGACACCGGATGTGGAAGAGGATGAGGTCAGTTCTTGAGGACCTTGTCGAGAATCGGTGCGGCGGTAAAGGCAAACATCGACATGATGATGCCGGTGAGCATCAGCGTCACGAACGTCAGCGCACCGATGAGGACCGCAGCGCCGACCGCAGCCATGAACATGCCGAAGTAGTATACCATCGTGCGAATCTCCAATACCCGGACCGGTCATAACATAACACCTTCATCCGGCCTTGACCTCGGTCCATAACCGGTCCCAGAGATCGGTCGCGGGCCCGAGATCGCGCTGAAACTCGACTCGTCGCAACAGTTCCTCATCGGGTGGCTCGACTGGGTGCGGCATCAGTGCGATCGCCGCGCCATTGGCCGGTCCGTACCCCGTCTGCTCGGCGATTTCGGCGGCGACGGCCGGCCGCAGGACATAGTTGAGGAACGCGTGGGCTGCCCGCCGGTTGGGTGCCGAGCGCGGAACGGCGAGATAGTCGGTGAAGAGAACCGAGCCCTCAGCGGGCACTGTGTACTCGATGCGCTCTTCCTCCAACTGCGCCTGCCGGGTGTCGCCGCTCCACAGCTGGGCCACTGCCACGTCGCCGCTGATCAACTGCCCCTTCACCGTCGCCGAGAGATAGGCCCGCAGGTTGGGCTTCACCAACAGCGCATCCTCCTTCGCGCGCTCGAGTTGGCGAGGGTCGACGGCGTTGACGGAGTGCCCGCGCCACTTGAGCATCGCACCGAGCACCTCCCTGCCATCGTCGAGCATGGTCACCGCGCCACGCAGCGACGGGTCGGCGAACACCGCCCAGCCGCGCGGGGACGCGGCAACCAGGTCACGTCGGTATGCGAGCCCGGTGGTTCCCCACTGATAGGGCATCGCGTAGCGCCCGCCGCGATCCGCCTCGTCGTCAACAAACAGCGGCACGAGGTTCGCCCAGTTCGTCAGTACGGCGTGGTCGAGCGGCTGCAGCAGTCCGCCTTCGACCAGCACTGGGACGAGATATCCGGTCGGCGCAACGATGTCATATCCGTCGCCCCCGGCCACGAGCTTGGCGACCATCTCCTCGTTGCTTTCATACGTGTCGTAGGTCACCCGGACACCGAACTCCCGCTCGAAGCGCGAGATCGTGTCAGCGGCGATGTAGTCGGACCAGTTGAAGATTCGCAGGTCATGTTCCAGCGGACCGGCCGCGGACCGCGGCCGTTCGTCGACCGGCGGCGGTTCGCGCCGGGTGACACAACTCCAGAGCGCCGACGCCGTCCCGAGCGAGAGCCCGCCCTGCAGGCATGCGCGCAGAAACTCCCTCCGGCTCCCGAGCGCACGGCATCCCTCACGCATTGGTTCCCACCCGTTCCGGCGTCATCCAGTGTTGTGCCACGAGGAGCAGCACCGTGGTTCCGATCACCAGCAACGCGCTCAGCGCATTGACCGTCGGCTCCACGGTGCGGCGCACCATGCCGTAGATCACCAGCGGGAGCGTGCTCGTGCCCGGCCCCGCCGTGAAGAAGGTGATGATGAAATCATCGAACGAAAGCGTGAACGCGAGGAGTGCCGCCGCGATGATACCGGGCATCAGCAGCGGAACGGTCACTCGCCGGAACGTGGTGAACTCGTCCGCCCCCAGCGCGAGCGCAGCATCTTCGAGCGAACGATCCATTCCGCGAAGTCGCGCCATTACGACCAGGATCGTGAACGGCAGGCAGAACGTCGCATGGGCGATGATGACGGTGAGCAGCCCCAGGTGCATGCCCACGGCGGAAAACAGGATGAGCAGCGAGATTCCCGCGATCACTTCAGGCGTGACGATCGGCACCAGCAGCAATGCCTCGACCGCACGCGTGATGCGCCAGCGGTTGCGTCCCAATGCCAGCGCGGCGAGCGTGCCGAGCCCGGTCGCGACGATCGTGGCGACCACCCCGACTATCAATGACGTGCGGAGCGCGACCAGCAGGTCATGGCGGTGCAGCAGGCGGCGATACCATTCGAGGGTAAAGCCGTCCCAGCGGGCCCCGCTTCGGGAGACATTGACGCTGCCCAGCATCAGCAACAGCAGCGGCAGGTGCAACGAGACGTAACCGAGAATCGCGAGGACTGCCACGATGCGGCGCGTCATGTGCCGCGCCTAGGGCGAGTGCGCGTCCGATCGAGTCGCAGGCGCGCCAGCATGCCGATCATCACGACGACCAGCAGCAGAAGCGACAGCGCAGAGCCGAATGGCCAGTTGCGAGCGCTGGTGAACTGGTTCTGCACCAGATTGCCGATCAACTCGACCTTCGCGCCGCCCAGGAGGTCCGACGTGAGGAACGAGCCCAGCGCGGGCACAAACACCAGCATCGAGCCGGCCACGACGCCGGGCAGCGTGAGCGGCCACGTGACGCGGACGAAGCGACGCCATTCCGGCGCGCCAAGTGCCTCAGCCGCTTCCAGCAGCGCAGGATCGAGCTTTTCGAGTGACGCGTAGATCGGCAGCACCATGAAGGGCACGAATCCGGTCACCAGGCCGAATAGCACCGCGCCGGGAGTGTACAACATGCGCAGCGGCTGCCGGATCACACCGACCGCCTGCAGCAAGTGATTGATCAGGCCGGTATCGCGAATCAGGAAAATGGTGGCGTAGGTGCGGACGAGGAATGATGTCCAGAACGGCAGTACCACAAGGAACAGCAGCAATGCGCGCCAGCGGGTAGCTCGCACGATCACCAGCGCGATCGGGTATGAAACGATCAACGCCAGCAGGGTTGCCACCAGCGACAAGAGCACGCTGCGTTGCAGCACGACGAGATACAACGGCTCAACCAGTCGCACAACGTGAACCGTGGTCCACCCCGGATAGACCCCGCCGAGGATGTGCCGTGGCCGGAACGCGTAGGTCGCGACGATACCAAGGGGGATCGCGAAAAAGATCGCCAGCCACACTCCGGCTGGCAGCAACAGCACCACAGCTTCGAATCGCGGGCTCCGGTGCAGTGCGTCGCGGAGCATCGTCCGGAATCGCGTCATTGTTCCAGCACTTGGGCGTCGTACATGTGCCAGAGGAGCGTGACGGGGTCGCCCACGCGCCACGGCAGCGTCCCCGGCATGGCACCGGTGTGACGGAGTGCGACTCGCGCATCGCGGCCATCCCGGAGGGTCACGATCGCGTGCACGGACTCACCGAGAAAGATGATCTCGCGGACATGGCCGGGCAGGGCATTAGTGCCCGGCACTTCCGTGTGGCCGGATGCCAGCTCGTGCCATTCGGGTCGCACCGCGATGTCCACCCGGTCGCCGGCGGTGACGGCCGGCGGGACCGCCGCACGCCAGTGGCTCCCGTCCGACTGTGTCACCGTCGCAATGCCATCGGCGATCGCCACCACGGTTCCCTGGAAGATGTTGGCTTCACCGATGAACTCCGCGACAATCGCCGTGCGCGGGCGCCGATAGATCTCGCCGGGCGCACCGATCTGCACGACGCGCCCGGCCGACATCACGGCGATCCGGTCGCTCATCACCAGTGCCTCCTCCTGGTCGTGGGTCACCAGAAGGAAGGTGATGCCGAGGGTTCGATTGAGCTGTCGCAACTCGAGGCGCATCTGCTTGCGGAGTTGCGGATCGAGTGCTGCAAGGGGTTCGTCGAGCAGCAGAATCCGCGGTTCGAGCACCAAGGCCCGGGCCAGTGCGACGCGCTGGCGCTGGCCGCCGGACAGTTCCGCCGGGCGTCGGGCCGAGTAGGTCGCCGGGTCCAGGCGCATCAGCTCGAGCGCACTGTCAACGCGCCGGCGAATCTCGCGCCGGGCGATGCGACGTTCCTCGAGCCCGAAGGCGATGTTGTCGGCGACGTTGAGGTGGGGGAACAGGGCGTAGTTCTGAAACACCATGCCGATCGGGCGCTGATACGGCCGCTTGCCGATCACGACGTCGCCGAACATCCGGATGCTTCCACCATCGCGCTCGGGATCGTCAAACCCCGCGATGAGTCGCAGCGTGGTGGTCTTGCCGCATCCCGATGGCCCGAGGAGCGAGAAGAACTCTCCGGAAGCGACGTCGAACGACACCTGGTCAACGGCTGGCACGCCGTTGAAGCAGCGCGTAACACGATCAAGTGCCAGCACCGGGGGCTCGCTCACGAACGTGGAAGCTACCGAGCCACTAGCCGGCGCGCATCGGCGGCTTACCGCTCACCGCCCCTGATACACGACCTCGCCTCCGATGATGGTCATCACATTCCGCGTGGCGGGAATCTTCGCCTCGGGAATCTTCATGATATTCTGGTCCAGGACGGTGAAGTCCGCTGCCTTGCCGACGACGATGGAGCCGTGTCGATCTTCCTCAAAGGCGGCGTAGGCGGGGAACCAGGTGAACATCTTCAGCGCTTGCTCGCGGGTCACCTTTTCCTCCGGGTGCCATTCCGGGCCTGACCGTCCGTCGAGGCTCTTGCGCGCAACTGCGGCGTAGAACTCGATCATCGGCTCGCCGCGCTCGACTGGCGCGTCGGTACCACCGGCGACCGGCACGCCGAGCTTGAAGAAGGTCTCCCAGGCATACGCGCCCTTGAGCCGCGCAATGCCCAACCGACTCGGCGCGAAGAAGAAGTCACCGATGGCATGCGACGGCTGCATTGACGCGATCAGGCCAAGCTGCTTGAAGCGCGGCAGGTCGGCCGGGTTGACGATCTGGGCGTGTTCGATTCGCCAGCGCGGGTCCTTCACCTTGCGCTCCGACGGCGGGACCGCCTTCATCGCCGCCGCGTACATGTCGAGCGTGATGCGGTTGGCGCGATCACCGATGGCGTGCGTCTCCACCTGTACACCGGCCCGCAGTGCGCGCGGCAGCATGTCCTTGAGGGCAATCGTGTCAGTCGTGATCAGTCCACGCGTGGTGGGATCATCGCTGTAAGGTTCGAGCAGCGCCGCACCGCGCGAACCGAGGGCACCGTCCATCATGATCTTGATGTCGCGGACCTGAAACCGATCGTTGAACTCCACTGGCCCGGGTCCCTGCGCGATCAACTGGTCGGCATCGTGCCCCGGACCGGTGATCGTCTTGTAGATGCGGATCCGGATTCCTCCCGTCCGGTACATCCGTCGCATCCGCTCGACCTCGGCCCACGTGCCATGCGCGTCCTGCACCTGCGTCCATCCCAGACTCAGTTCCCGCTGCGATGCCAGCACGAGGGCGCTGTCCAGCTCGGCCGGCGTCGGACGCGGCACGAGCTGGCCAACCAGGCGCTGCGCGTGATCGATGAGCATACCGGTCGGCTGGCCATCGCCATCAAGATTGATCATGCCACCCGACGGCACCTTCGTTGCGGCGGTGATGTTGGCGAGACGGAGCGCCGCACTGTTCGCCACGGAGGCGTGACCGTCGGCGCGGGTCAGGTACACCGGGTTGTTCGGTGCGATGCGGTCGAGGTCCTGGCGAGTCGGGAAGACCTGCGGTGTCCAGAAGGTCTCGATCCAGCCGCTTCCCGTGACCCACTCGCCCGGCTTCTTCTGCCTGACCGCAGCTGCGACCTTGGCGAGGAACGCTTCCTTGGTGCGGGTCCCCTCGAGGTTGAGCGTCATCTCCCGCTCACCGATGCCGGGGAAATGACCGTGGGCGTCGACAAAGCCTGGGAAGACGAATCGTCCCTGCAGGTCGATCATGCGAGTCGCCGGACCGGCGAACTTCGCGGAACCCGCGTCGGTCCCGACATAGACGATGTTGCCGTTCCGGACCGCGACCGCTTGCGCCGATGGGTGCGCGGCGTCGCCGGTATAGACGATGGCGTGCTGGAGGATGAGGTCGGCGGACTGCGCCGCCGCGCCGGGCGCGGCAAGAGAGACGAGAGATGCGAGAAGAGAGACGAGAACGACGCGGTGTGACATGAGCCTCCGATTTTCCGATCCAACGTGGCACTTGACTGAACGCCCCGACACCTTCGCAGTCATCTTCGTCTCTCGTCTCTCGTCTCTCCAGCGATTCTTACGCCGCCGGCCGGTGCTTCGGCACCTTCGCCAGTGCCGCGTTGATCGCGGTCACGTCGGCGTACTCCGGATCGAAGTGTTCCGGGAGCCAGCTGCGCAGCTCTGCCGCGCGGGGGCCGAGTGGATCGGCGAGCGCGGTGAGCAATTCGCGGTAGGCCCGGGGTCCACTGCAATCGTCCGGCGGCGCAGCGCGGGCGCCCGCAACGCAGCTCGGCAACCGCTGGCCGACGAGTCGTGGCGCTGCCTGTTCCAGCGTCACGATGTGCCGCCATGGCTCGCCGTGATTCTCTGCGACGTGCAGCAGCCGGATGCCGAGGTGCAGCGCGAGTGCTTCGAGCGATACGCCATGGGCGTCGCGCCCGGGGCCCGGCTCGTCGGCCGGGTCCACGAACCGCACCCCGTCTACGTGGAACGCGTAGCCCCCACCGCCGTCCCGCTGCATCGACCGCTCGATCACGCGGTGCAACTCGTGCAGCGACGCCCGTCCGGACACCATGATGCGCCGCCACACCATGGGGGTAACGCCATCGAGTTCGACGCGTAGCTGAAAGACGCGGCCTTCACCAAACCGGATGCGCGGACGGGCGGAAGATCCCATGCGGCGGCTCGGGGTAGGAGTCGGATCGAAAGCTAATGACGTCGCGCTGGGCCATCGGGCGGGCGAATGGCCCGGCGGTCACCGCCTATTGCCGCAGCATCGCCCGCGTCGAGTCGAGCGATCCGTCGTTCGGTGCCGGCGTGAGCGCCATGATGCGACAGATGAGATCGTAAATGTGGATGTTCTGGAAGGGGAGCATCGTGAACCCTTCGCGGAATGCCGGACCGCGCGCCACGAATAGCGCCCCCATCGACGACAACTGGTTGTCGTACCCGTGTTCGCCGCCGAGCAGCTTGCGCACCGCAAACTGTGCGTGGGTCGTGATGATCCAGCCCTCATCGGCAAGCAGGACGATCGGAGTGATCCGCGGATTGTCGTTGTAATGAAGGCGCGCCGGCACTTCACCCTTGCGGTACGCCGCTATATGCGGGTTGGCGTCCTTCAGCTTGCGGTAGACCTCATCGAGCTTGCCCGGCTTGGGGGTCAGCGCGCCGATCGCCCCGGAGGAGACGATGTCGACATCGTTGAGCGAGATGTAGTCGTCGAGGAAGACGACGCGATCGGGAGCGGTGTCCGTCATGCCGTGGTCGGCCACGACGATCACGTTCACGCGGCCACCGAGCCCGCGGGCCGCGATGCCATCCATCAAGCGACCGATCATGGAATCGACGCGGGCAATGGCCGAATCCACCTGCGGCGAGTCAGGCCCCGCGGCATGGCCGGCGTGATCGACGTCGCTGTAGTACAACGTGATCATCGACATCGCCTGCGAATCGGGCAGCGTCAGCCAGGCGAGGACGCTGTCGACACGTGGCGCGTTCGGAAACCGGTCGTTGAACGTCATCCACCGCGACGGCCGCACCCCTTCGATGGCCGCCTCGGAACCGGGCCAGAAAAAGGCGCCCGCATGTCGGCCCTGCTTTTCCGCCGTCACCCAGATCGGCTCGCCGCCCCACCAGGCGGCGTTGCGCACTGCGGCGGTGTCCGACATGCGAAACCACCCGAGCGCCGAATCGCGCATCGTGTTGTCGATGATGCCGTGATGCTCCGGGTAGAGGCCAGTGACGATTGTGTAGTGATTCGGGAACGTGATCGATGGAAATGACGGCACCATGCGCAGCGCGTGCACTCCCTGCTGCGACAGGCGCCGGAGGTTGATCGCGGCCGGCCGGTCGAGGTAGTCCCAGCGGAAGCCGTCGAGCGATATCAGGACGACTGCCTGTCCGTTGGTGCTGGGCCGCGGACGCGGTGAGACGGGAACCGACGGCGCGTTGCTGCGGCTGCACGCGACCGTAAACAGCATGAGCGGCGGGAGCCAACGCAGTGTGGAGAGTTTCACCCGTTGAGGATGGCACGGCGATCGCGAGAACGCCAGCCCGAGGCGGAGATTACTCCGCGCGCAGCGCTGACGCCGGATCGACGCGCAGCGCGCGCCAGGCAGGGGCGAGGCAGGCGGCCACCGTAACGACCAACAGCGACACTGAGACAACGACTAGCACGACCGGATCGCGCGGTGAGGTACGAAACAGCATTGACGCCACTACCTGCCCAGCCGCCAACGCCAGCGCGACGCCGATGAGCACACCAATCAGCACCATGCGCACGCCTTCGCCGACGACGAGGCGGATCACGTTGCGAGGTTGCGCGCCGAGGGCCACACGGACACCGATCTCATGGGCGCGCTGGCCGAAGGTGTAGCTGATGGTGCCGTAGGTCCCTACTATCGCCACCAGCAGCGCGAGGAGACCGGCGACTGAAAACAGCGTCGCGCCGACGCGTCGCGGCCGCAGCTCCCAGCTCATATAGTCTGTCATCAGCCGCACACTTGGCGCGCCCCACCCTGCAAACCGGGTGCGGAGCGCGCGACGAACCTCATCGGCAACGACCGGTGCATGTCCCGGTGTCGCCCGCAGGGCAATAGTGCGCGCGGCTCCCCATTGCCCGGTGTCCGTCACGGGACGGTAGAAGCGCATCACGGGCGAATGGGGATCTTCGTCGATCCCCATCTCATGCGCATCGGACACGACGCCCACGACGGTGCTGCAGGCATCCGTGCGTGCGCGCTGGATGAGGCACTGCCCGATGGCAATCTGGCCCGGCCAGAGGGTGCGCGCCATGGTCTCGTTCACCAGCACGGCGGACGTCACCCCAGAACCATCATTCGTGGTGAGGCTGCGGCCGCCGAGCACGCGGATGCCGACAGTCTCCAGGTACGACGGAGACACGAACGCAACGCCGACAACCAGGGAATCCCGGCCCGGCAGGAACACGCTCATCGCCCAGGATGAGTTCATCGGGATGTGACTTGCAAGGCCAGTACCCTCGACACCGGGTAATCGCGCCAACTCCGTCGCGAGGTCCGGCAGACGAGCCCAGATGGCGCGCTGCCGCTCGGGATGATCGCCCGCAGCCTTGATCGACGCGAATACCAGGCGATCGGCATCGTACCCGACGTCGGCGGTCTCCATGCTATGAAGGCTTCGCACGAACAGGCCAGCCCCAGTCAGCAGCAACACGGAGAGCGCCGCCTGCGTGATCAACAGCGCCGTGCGCATGCGCGACCGCTGGAACGTTCCCTCGCGCGCGCCGCCCTTGAGCGTCGCGGCCAAATCGGGGCGGCTGGCTTGCAGCGCCGGCACAAGTCCAGCTGCGAGGCCTGTCGCCAGCGCCAACAGCAGGGTGAACAACAGCACGTGCGGATTCACTGCCGGGTCAACCCAGTAGGTCTCCGGTAGCAGCATCTGGCGCAAGGCAGTGGCAGTCGGGAGCGCCACTGACACTGCGACTGCACCACCGATCATCGTGATGACCAGGCTTTCTGTCAGCAACAATCCGATCAAGCGGCGCCGGCTCACACCGAGGGCCAAACGCATTGCGATCTCGCGGCGGCGGCGGGCGCCGCGCGCCAGCAGCAGGTTCGCCACGTTGGCACAGGCGATCAGCAGGATGATGAGCGAGACACCTTCGAGTCGCGTTGCCATCGCGACTTCAGCAGGATTAGCATCGGGTCCGGTGGCTTCGATCAGCGGCCACAACTGGGCGACCGGGTTATCATCCGCCTTGATGTTACTCCGGCGAAACACGAGCGTAGCGGCGCGCTCGAGTGCATGCGCACGGGCGGCTGAAGGCACGACAGCGAGAAGTTTGATCAGTCCCGTTGCCTCACCCGGGTGCCAATTTGGACCATTGCCCTCACTCCACCGCATCGCGCTCATCGGGAGCCAGACATCGTTCGCATCGTTGTCGGCCCCGTGGAAGCGTCCGGACGTTACCCCGATGATGGTGTAGCGACGGCCGTCGATGTCGATCGGCTGGCCGACCACATCGGCGCGTGCGCCCAGCCGGGTCTGCCACAAGCGGTGGCTGATCACGGCGACCGGAATGGGCGTCTCGATCTGCGACTCCTCGGGCGCGAAGAATCGGCCCAGCGCGGGATGGACGCCCAGTGCCGTGAAATAGTCACCGATCACCAGGGTGCTCCCCACCTCGGCTCCGTCATCAACGGAACCGACCTGCGAGCGTGCCTTGGTGTAGCCAGCGAGTAGGGTCCCAGCCGGGGCGATCGCGGCGATATCCCGAAGGTCGGAGTAGGCAAACACCGTGAAATCGCCCAACGGGCGCGCCGGAGCGTACGGGGATGTCGCGTGGCCGCGATAATACCGATAGATCCGTCGCACCTGATCGGGATGCGCGATGCCCGGCGGCGACTGCAGGAAGAGACGATCGAGCACCGAGAAGATTGCGGCGTTGGCGCCCAGCCCCAGTGCCAGGGTCAGCGCCACCATCACGACGAAGCCGGGTGACCGACGGAGCGAGCGGAGCACGTAGCGCAGGTCCTGGCCGACCCATTCCCAACGCTCCGTGCGGCTCCGATGAACCGCGATCCGCCGATCGATTGCCACCAGCCGCGCCCGCACCGCCGCCACATCGCCAAACTCCGCCAAGGCCTGCATTCGCGCAGGGTCTGGCGGCGTTCCGGCGTCGATCAGTTCGGCGATACGCTCCTCGAAGTGAAATCGCAGCTCAGCGTCCACTTCGTTCTCTGGTGCACGTCGCCAGATCCGAAATGTCCGTCGCCAACCCTCGGGGAGGAATCTCACTCGGCGCGGAGCGCCGTCGCGGGATCGATGCGAACTGCGCGCCACGCGGGAACGACGCAGGCGCCAACGGCGACCAGCAGCAGGGTGATCGACACGGTGGTGAGCACAACCGGGTCGCGCGGCGAAGTGTGGTAGAGCATTGACGCCACCAGGCTGCCGCCGGCCAGCGACAGTCCAACACCGATCAACACCCCGACCAACACCACCCGAACCCCATCGCCGATCACCAGCCGCACGACGTGATTGCCCTGCGCCCCGAGCGCCAAGCGCACACCGATCTCGTGCGTCCGCTGCGAATAGATGTAGGAAATTGTGCTGTACATCCCCACCAGCGAGACGATCAGGGCGAGCAACCCCGCCGCGGAGAAGAGTGCCGCCCCCAATCGCCACGGGTGGAGCTGGGCGTCGAGGAATTCGCTCATGGCATGGACCCGGGGCAACGCCCATTGTCCATACGTCGCAATCGTCGCCCGGCGAATGGCCGGAGCGAGGGCGGCAAATGCGCCACGCTCAGCGCGGATCATCAATACCCCGCGATCAGAGTTCTTGTCCTGCGCCATCGGGATGTACATCTGCATCGATACGCTTTCCTGCACGACAGTTCTCTCGTGTGCGTCCGACACTACGCCAACAACCTGACGGCACGCGCTCGCCGCCTCCCCGAGGATGACACACTTGCCAATGGGACTTTGACCGGGCCAAAACATGCGGGCAATGGTCTGGTTGACCACCAGGATCGGGGCCGCCCCAGCTCCGTCGTCGGTCGAGATGCCACGGCCGCTGATCACGTGAATCCCGACCGTACTGAAAAACTCTGGTGAAACAACCGAGGTGGTTGGCTGGCTCGTTGCGGTCCGTGGCACGGAGTCGCGGCCGGGAAGATGAACATCCATGAAGTACATTCCGCGCATCGGCGCAATTCCGGTCACCGCAACCCTCTCGATCCCGGGAATTGCACGCACCCGTGCCAGGAACTCCGGGAAATGGATCGCAAGATCCTGGGAGTGATCGCTCAGTTCCTGGTTCCAGCCCACATCCGCGAAGATCAACCGGTCGCCGTCGTAGCCGATGTCCTCGGTCTCCACGCTATGCAGGCTGCGCACAAAGAGTCCGGCGCCCGTCAGCAGCACGACAGAGAGCGCGGCCTGCGCGATCAATAGTCCGCTCCGGAAACGGGAACGCTGGAAACTTCCCTCGCGCGCGCCCGCCTTGAGGGTCCAGACCAGGTCAGGATTGCTCGACTGAATGGCGGGAATCAGCGCGGCACCCAGGCCGGTGACCACCGAGAGCACCAGCGTGAACGCGATGATCCGATGGTCGATTGGTCCGTCAGCCCACTGGCTGCCAGCTAGCAACAGATGACGCAGCGCGTTGGCACCCCATAGCGCCGCGATCAATGCGATTCCGGCACCGCACAGCGAGACGAGCAAGCCCTCGATCATCAGCAGGCGAATCAGGCGACGGCGACTCACGCCGAGGGCGAGGCGTACCGAGATTTCCTTGCGACGGCGCATCCCGCGCGCCAGCAGGAGATTGCCGACGTTGGCGCAGGCGATCAGCAGGATGATCAGAGACACTCCCGCCAGTCGCGTCGCGATATTCACATTGGAGCGATCGAAACCCGGCATCACGGGTTCGACGACGCTGCCGATGCGTGCTTGAGCCAATGAATCGGGCAAAATGCTGCCGTGACGGAAGACCATTTCAGCCGCATGTGCTGCCGCCTGGACCTGCTGCACCGTCGACGCGACGAACAGGGTCCGAATGTTGAACGAGTGCGTCCCCTCGTACCACGGCGATGCACTGGGCTTGAAACCCTGCAGCGTGTTCAGCGGGACCCAGATATCTACCGCGTCGTTGTCCGGCCCGTGAAACGGTGCGGCAACCACACCGATAATCTGATGGCGATGACCGTCGATCTCCACGGTCTGCCCAATCGCATCCGGGCTTCCGCCAAACTGCGACTTCCAGAGCCGAGTGCTGATGACCACCAAGGCCAGCGGCGTTTCGATACGCATCTCTTCCGGCGTGAAGAAACGGCCGGCGGCAGGCCGCGCGCCCAACAACGCGAAGTAGTCACCGAGGACGTAGCTCTCCGCCAGCTTCGGCGCTTGGTCTCCTGGGCCGTAGGCACCCGTGCCAGTGTAGTAACCGGCGAACGGCGTGTTCATCGGAAGGGCGGCGCGCAGCTCACGATATTGTGGGTAGGCGAATACCGCCTGGACGTCGTTCGGGTGCGAGGCGGTCGGTGGCGGCGCTCCCAGCTTCGGCGGCTGGAATTCATAGATACGGTGAATGTCTGCCGGATGCACGATGCCAGGCTGCGGCCGGAAGAAGAGTCGATCCAGCAGCGAGAAGATCGCCGCGTTAGCACCGAGGCCGAGCGCCAGCGTGAGCGCCACCGTGATGACGAACCCAGGAGAACGCTGCAGCGTGCGGACGACGTACTGCACGTCGCCCCGGAAACCGTCCCACCATTCCCGACGCGTCTCTTGCTCGGCGATCCGCGTGTCAATCGCCATCAGCCGGGCGCGCACCGACTCCAGGTCGCCGAATTCGTGCGTCGCCACGCGGCGCCCCTCGTCACCCGGCATGCCGCCCGCGACGAGCTCGGCGATCCGTTCGTCAAAATGGAAGGCCAGCTCTGCGTCGACGTCGCGGGCGGGCGACCGCCGCCAGATGCGGAACAGCCGGCGCCATCCGTCCGGCACGAACCTCACGTCGCCGCCGGGACGGCACCGAGTACGCCGGTCACCGCCCTGACGTACTGCTGCCACGACGCCGTTTCCGCGCGCAACGCGCGCTTCCCCACCGGTGTCAGCCGGTAGAACTTGGCGCGCTTTCCTTTATCCGAAATGCCCCATTCCGAGGCGACCCACGCCTGCTCCTCCATCCGGTGGAGCGATGTGTACAGCGCGCCGTCGAGGATGGTGAACGCCCCATCCGATCCCTGGTGGATGAAGCGCGCAATGGCGTAGCCATGCATGGACCGCCACGACAACGCCCGGAGGACCAGCACATCGAGGGTGCCCTGCAACAGGTCGAGTTCGGTTGGCATGCCGGAGCATACCCTCAACAGTTGATTCAATCAAGTGTTGAGGGTATACCGCTACTTCACGTACACCGTCTTCACATTGACGAACTCGCGAATGCCGTGGTGCGACAGCTCGCGCCCATATCCGCTCTCCTTGATCCCCCCGAACGGCAGCCGCGCATCGGATCGCACGCTGGCGTTGACGAAACATGAACCGGCGGCGAGCTCGGTCGCCGCGATCCGCTCGCCCCGCGCCGCGTCGCGGGTGAACACCGCTGCGCCCAGGCCGAAGACGCTGTCATTGGCCACCTTGATCGCGGCCTTCTCGTTCTTGACCGGGATGATCGCCGCCACCGGCCCGAACAGTTCTTCCTCGTACGCCGCCATTCCCCGGCCAACATCCGTCAACACCGTTGGCGGATAAAAAGCGCCGGGCCCCGCCGGGATTTCGCCGCCCAGCACACACCGTGCGCCCTTAGACGTACTCTGCTGGACCTGCGCGTGCAAAGCGTCACGCAGGTCGCGCCGGGCCTGCGGACCAACGTCGTTGGACTCGTCCAGCGGATCACCCATCTTGGCTCGGCGCATCCGTTCGACGAACCGCTGCTCGAACTCGTCGCGAATCGCGGCAACCACGATGAACCGTTTCGCCGCGATACAGCTCTGGCCGGAATTGATCAGCCGGCTGCTGACGCATGTTTCCACCGCCAGGTCAAGATCGGCGTCCTCGAGAATGAGGTAGGGATCGCTGCCGCCGAGCTCGAGCACGGTCTTCTTGAGGCGGTCGCCCGCCTGGCGGGCCACGATGCGACCGGCCGCGGTGCTGCCGGTGAGCGTCACGGCGCGAACTGCCGAATGTCGAATCGCGGCGCGCAACTGGGTGTGGTCGATCAGGAGGGTGGTGAATATGCCGCCAGGAAATCCGGCGTCGCGAAAGAGTTCCTCGATCGCGAGGGCGCATCCTGGAACATTGGCCGCGTGCTTGAGCAGTGCCACGTTGCCGGCCATGAGCGTCGGCGCAGCGAACCGCAGCACCTGCCAGAAGGGAAAGTTCCACGGCATGATGGCCAGCACCGGCCCTAGCGGCTCGTAACGCACATAGCTGCGCGATGCGTCAGTCGAGATCATCTCATCCGCAAGGAACTGCTCGGCGTGGGCAGCGTAGTAGTCGCAGGCAGTGGCGCACTTTTCCGATTCAGCTCGCCCAGCGGCGATCGGCTTCCCCATTTCGAGCGCCATGAGGCGACCGTACCGGTCGGCGCGGTCGCGCAACAGCTGCCCCACCCCACGTATCAGGCCGGCACGCTCGGCAAAACTGGTCTCGCGCCAACTCTTCCAGGTCTTGTCCGCCCGGCGCAGGGCGGCGCGCATCTCAACGGTACTGTGGGCCGGGTAGGTGCCGACGGTTTCGCCGGTGGCGGGGTTGCTGGCGGTGAACATGGGACCTCCGGAATGAGGCGGCGCAACAAGCCGTAGAAGGTGAAACGTAAAACGTGAGACGGGAGCTCCAGTGTAATCGGAGCCCCCGCCTCACGTTTCACCTTTCACGTCGTACCACCATCGAGCTTCCCCGGAATCACGCCACCATCACCGGCACGTTTCTGGGCTGCGCCTCGGCGGCCTTGGGCAGCGTCAGCGTCAGCACGCCGAGCTCGAGCTTCGCCTGCACCTGCGTGAGGTCGAACTTCGTGCCGATCGTGTACTGGCGCACGTACGGCGCGCGGTCTTCGCGCTCGACCTTCACGGTGAGCGTTCGATGCTCCGCCGACACGGTGATCTGTTCCGGCTTGACGCCGGGCACGTCCAGCGTGATCTGGGCGTGATCAGCCAACTCCTGCACGTCAGCGCCGCCGCTCCATACCGGCACATCGAATGCGCGGGCGAAGAAGCGATCGATCACCGGTTCGACGGTGAGTTGATTATTGGGCCAGTTGCTCCAGCCGCTGCGATTGCGCATGGTACTGCTCCTGCCCGTCGCGGGCACTGTGGGATTGGTTCGTGGCGACACCGGTCGCCCCGAATGATGACCAAGCATCCGCCGTGCCAGTCATAGCCTGCAGTCCCGGCAGCCCGCGACCCGGCGTTCGGTCAGCCCGGCAGCGTCGCTTGTCAATTAGACAGGCGGGGTGCGGTCAGATGGCGCCCGGCCGTCCGTCATGACCGCAAGCCGAGAATGGAGAACCGAGAGGGCCTGTTCTCCTCCCTCCTCTCTCGTCGCTCGTCTCTCGTTCACGGCTCCGCAAACCTCCAGCTCGCCGCAAAGTCCCGCGTGAGCTTGACATCCGGCTTGAGCAGGGCGCGAATCATTTCGATCGGCATCGGGCCCGCCGCGAGCACGGCGTCGTGGAATTGCTTCTCGGTGATCTTTCTGCCACCCACTAGCTCGTGATTCAGTGACCGCAGCTGCATGCCGCCGAGGAGGTAACCCGCCTGGTAGAGCGGTGAGTAGTTGCCGTTGAACGACCGGCGCACTTCGCCCGTCGGTCGCGTACAACAAGCGGTAGCGATGATTGCGTTGCGGCGAATACCCGACACTGTAGCGTCGACCCAGCGCCGCGCGGTCGGTGTTCCACCGCTCGAGCACCGGCTGCATTTCGCTATGAGGCCGGGCAATGAGTGCCGCCAGGTCAGGAACCACGGCATCGCCCACCTGGGCGGACAACCCGACGGATGGAAGCGCGAAGAGCGTGGCGACAACGCCGATTCGAGCGAGGCACATGCTGGGCACTCAGTGAGAAGTAGGCAGGGAAAGACCGCCGGATTACGCTCGGCCTATGGCGACATGGTGCCCCGGGTCACCTGTTCCACCGCGCGCGCAACCTCTTCCACGGTGATCGGCTTGTGGACCAGCTGGCACTCGGTTGCGCGGCTGAACTCGAGGGCAGGCGAGTCGTCCGAATCGTTGGCGACAAAGATCAGGCACCGCAGGAACTCGGGGCGCTCCTGCTGCAGGTGAGCGTACAGTTCACGCCCGCCGATCCCAGGCATCCTGAAGCTGCACACCACGACGGCTGGCGCATCCGGCGTGTCAACACCGAGCAGCCAGCTCAGCGCTTCCGCGCCGGTCGCAGCCTCGCGGACCGCCCAGCCGCCGCGCTGAAAAATTCGCGCCAGGGTCGACCGGGCTGCCGATTCATCGTCGACCAGCAGCGCCTGAGACGTTCGGCCGTCACGCCGGATCGGACGCGGCAGCGTCGCCGTCCGTGGGAAAATTGCCGGCGCCCTCAGCGCAACAGGATCTTCCACATTAGGGCTCGGCCGGATACGCTGCGACTCGGCAACAACCACGTCCTCGACCCGCTGCTCGTGGAGCAGGCCCTCGACTTCATCGCCGCGCCATTCGGCGACGATGACCTCGCCGACGGATTCGATGATCGTGCCATGTTGAGCCTCGGACGTGGCAAGCTCATGCAGTCGTTCCTCATCGGCGTACCGGCGCGCGCGCAAGCCGTCTTCGGTGATCAGTATGATGACTGCCGCGCCAACGATCGCCGAGGCCAGGGCATGGGCGTAACCCGAAGCAATCAGAATCACATTACTGAAGTCACCGGATGGGTCCAGCGCGCCACCAAAGTACCGGATGAGCTGGTACGTCAGTGCCACCACCCCGAAGAACGCCATCGCGACGGGAACGAGGAGGCGCCGGCCCCGCAGGCGGCGTTCGGTGGCGACGATCAGCACCGGACCTCCAAGGAATACCGTCACGATTGCGAGGATGAGCAGCGTTCCGGTCAGGATCTCCGCGTCGATCAGCGTTGCCAGCATGCCGACGGCGATCGCGGTCAGCACCGCGGTGCGCTCTGCCCTCAACGAAGTCCGGCGGCCGATGGTCCGCGCGACGCCAATCCCAACGAGGGCGACGAACAACAGTGTCCCGGGCACGTACACACCATCGAGCCATCGCAGCGATCGAGCTCCGTCGATCGGATGTCCCGCCAGTGCAGCAACTGCCTGAATCGTGAATCCGGTGATGGACACGGCCTCCGCGGCCCACGCTGCGGTCCAGGTCCACAGCATCCGGCGATGCATGTCGATCCGGCCAAGATGATAGCAGAGCAGCAGCAACAGGAGGCAACTGCTCCACTGCAGCACGATGCCCACCAGTGCGATGGGACTCTCGGGGATCATGCCAGTCGCGCGGCTTCGTCGCGGATATCCTGGCTGATCCGCATGGAACAGAACTTGGGACCGCACATCGAGCAGAAGTGGGCGACCTTGGCGCCTTCGGCCGGCAGTGTCTCGTCATGGAATGCCAGGGCGGTGACGGGATCGAGCGAGAGGTTGAACTGATCGCGCCAGCGGAACTCGAAGCGCGCATGGGACAGCGCGTCGTCGCGTTCCTGCGCTCGCGGATGCCCCTTGGCGAGGTCGGCCGCATGGGCGGCGATCTTGTACGTGATGACGCCGGTCTTGACGTCGTCACGATTCGGCAGCCCGAGGTGCTCCTTGGGCGTCACGTAGCAGAGCATCGCCGTGCCGTACCACCCGATCATCGCGGCCCCAATGGCGCTGGTGATGTGATCGTATCCCGGCGCCACATCGGTGGTGAGCGGCCCAAGGGTGTAGAACGGCGCTTCATCGCACCATTCCAGTTGCTTCTCCATGTTCTCCTTGATGAGGTGCATGGGAACGTGCCCGGGGCCTTCGTTCATCACCTGCACGTCGTACTCCCAGGCAATACGGGTGAGCTCGCCCTGCGTCTTCAGCTCGGCGAACTGCGCCTCGTCATTCGCGTCGGCAATCGAGCCGGGACGCAACCCGTCGCCCAGGGAAAACGACACGTCATACGCCTGCATGATCTCGCAGATGTCGCGGAAGTGCGTATAGAGGAACGACTCCTCGTGATGCGCGAGGCACCACTTCGCAATGATCGATCCGCCGCGCGACACGATACCGGTCATGCGCTTCGCGGTCATCGGGATGTAGCGCCGCAGGACGCCGGCATGCACGGTGAAGTAGTCGACGCCCTGTTCGGCCTGCTCGATCAGCGTGTCCCGGTACACGTCCCACGTCAGGTCCTCGACAATGCCGCCAACCTTCTCGAGCGCCTGATAGATGGGCACCGTGCCGATCGGCACCGGCGAGTTGCGGATGATCCACTGGCGGGTCTCGTGAATGTTGCGACCCGTCGACAGGTCCATCACCGTGTCGGCACCCCACAGCGTGGCCCAGCGCAACTTGTCGACTTCCTCTTCGATGGATGAGGTGACGGCGGAGTTGCCAATGTTCGCGTTGATCTTCACGTGAAAGGCTCGGCCGATGATCATCGGCTCGAGCTCGGGGTGGTTGATGTTCGCGGGTATGATCGCCCGCCCCCGTGCCACTTCATCGCGCACAAACTCGGCCGCCATCCCTTCGCGAACAGCGATGTAGTCCATCTCGGGCGTGACGATGCCGCGCTTGGCGTAGTGCATCTGGGTCACGGGTCCGGCGCCCCGGAGCACGACGCGCCGGAGTCCCGCCGGCATGTCGAACCCGAGGCTCTGGTCGCGATCCGGCAACTCACTGACTTCGCGGGCCATGATCCACGGCCGCCGAACAGCGGGCAGGCCATCGACCACGTCGTGACCCTGCGGGCCAGAAGTGTCATAGACATGGACCGCGTGGTTGTGGGTCCCGTCCGGCGAGTCGCTCAGGGCGATCTCCCGGAAGGGCACGCGCCCCCCGGCGATGGAGTCGACGTACCGCTTGCGTGAGTTGGGAAATGCGTCGTCGAAGGTCGAGGCGCTTGGTGCAAGCATGGTGGCCATGATCGTGCTCCGGCTCTGGTCCGCCTCCCTACGCCGGTATGAGCCGGGTCAGGTTCCGAGGGTGCATCTCAACCCTGGCTCGGACGTGAGCCGGGGTGCCCCTGGCGGAGCCAGAAAACTAGCATCCCGTCAGCCATTGCACCGTGAATGTGAACGTCCCGAGCTCGTTCTGGCCGTCCGTGCAAGAGATAACGACCGTAAACGTGACACTCCCCGATGGTAGACCCGTAAACGTGGCCGTGCTCTGCGCAGAGTTGGCGGTACCGACCGCCGAGGTCGTCTGCCGGTTCGTCGTGTACCGGCGTAGCTTCTTCCCGATCCCGGAAATGCTGCACCAGTCAGATCCCCAACCCGGAGCCGCCACATGAAGCCATCAGCCCGCTATCTGATCGTCTTCGCCCTTACCCTCGCCGCCGCCCCGCTGCACAGCCAGGCGACCCCAGTCGCCGACGGCGACCACGCCGTCAGCACGGTCCGCAGCGTCTGGCAACCGATCGCCACCTACATCACCCAATCCGCCGAGGAGATGCCAGCCGAGAAGTACTCCTACCGGCCAACGCCCGACGTCCGCACCTTCGGCCAGTTGATCGGCCACGTGGCGGGGTCGCAATACATGTTCTGCGCGGCCGCGACCGGTGACAGCGTGCGCAAGGAGGACGACATCGAGAAGAGCCGCACCACCAAGGACGAACTGGTCGCCGCCCTCAAGGCATCGACCGAGTACTGTGCCAAGGCCTACGCCCAGGGCGATGCGGCCACTCGCGCGGAGATCACCATGTTCGGCCAGAAGCACAATCGCCTCTGGGCCCTGATGTCCAACGCCGCGCACGACGACGAGCACTACGGCAACATTGTCACTTATTTCCGGCTGAACGGCATGGTGCCCCCGTCGAGCCGAGGTCAGTAAGCAGCTGACCGCCGGGGCCATTGCAACTATCCGGGCGGCGCCGTGTACCTCCCGGAAGTCCAATGGCCGTTTGCCGATGGCATGCTCACCCTGGTGATTCGCGCCAACGGTGACGCCGACGCGCTCACGTCGGCCACACGCAAGGCGATCTGGTCGGTGGACAGGAACCAGCCGATTCTGCGGATCGCGCCGGTGTGTGCACGGGCGGTGGCCCAGCCGTCCTAGACCGTGGATAGGAGTGTTGAGCGACGCGGCGGAGGTACTAACCTTTCTCCACGGCAAGAACTTGACACTCGTGTCATTTAAGCGGGGTGAGTCCGCTGTCGAGTAACGTGAGAGCGAGATGTCACCCCGCCTGACCCGGAGTCCGTCATGATTCGCAAGCTCCCCTCTGGCGGGTACCGGTTGTATTCCCGCAAGCGGAACCCGAAGACGGGCAAGCGCCGCAATCTCGGAACATTCAGGACGCGGGCCGCTGCCGAGCAGCACGAACGGGAAGTGCAATACTTCAAGTCTCGTTGACCCTGGGACCAGGATCTTGTCTTCATCGCCTGCCGTCGAGCACCTTCCCGCTTGCATCCCACCGCCGACCGCGTGTCAAGGAGCGAATCGTTGAACGTTCAGGTCAAGGTATTCAACCGGGATGGCGCCCTCGTCGGTCCGGTAGCGGTCGCTCGAGTCGAGAAGCGCGACGAGGAGTGGCGCCAGCTGCTCACCCCGGAGCAATACCGGGTTGCCCGCGGCAAGGGGACCGAAGCCCCGTTCTGTGGCACGCTGCTCGACAACAAGCGGCACGGGGTCTATAGCTGCGTCTGCTGCGGTCTGCCGCTCTTTTCATCGAACGCCAAGTTCCACTCGGGCACCGGCTGGCCATCGTTCTTCCAGCCGATTGCGGATGAGAACGTCGGGACGCATGTCGACAGGGCCTTGGGGATGATTCGCACCGAGATTCTCTGCACCCGATGCGGTGCGCACCTCGGTCACGTGTTCGACGACGGGCCGCCCCCCACCGGGCAACGCCACTGCCTGAACTCGGAGTCGCTCGGCTTCACCGACGAGGCCGACCTCAAGGCCCTCGCCGATCCTGGAGCGGAAGGCGCCGGGCCCGGCAGACCGTGAATTGCCGTCGTCCAAGGGGATTTCGCGACGGTGTTTCAGGGCCGCAACGCAACCATGTGCGCGCAGATTAGTATTGACGGAACTCACGTCCTGGAGCACAACCCATGCCCACCGAAGAGCACAAAGTCAGCGGCGACAAGCTGGTTGACCGCGTCAAGGAACTGGTCAAGGAAGGCAACGCGCGCCGGATTATCGTGAAGAACGAAGCGGGGCATACGCTGCTCGAGATCCCACTGACGATGGGCATCATGGGCGCGATGTTCCTCCCCATCTGGGTGGCGCTCGGATCGATCGCGGCGCTGGCGTCCCATTACACGCTGGTGGTCGAGAAGAAGGAACCGGGGAGCACACCGGCGGGCGAGATCGAAAACCGCCCCTGATTCAGGCGCCAACGAGGGCCGGCCAGGATCCGGATGACGTCACACCGCGGTCCGCCGATACGCAATCACTCGCAGCAGCTTGTTGATCGCCAGATGCAGCAACCCGTAAACGACCATTGCGATGAGGATCGGAATCGCCAGAGTGAAACCGCCCTCAACCGTCTGGTTCGCGACGATGCCACGAAACGGCGCAAAGAACGGATCGGTGATGTCGCGGATGAACCGGACGAACCCGGCCTGTGAACTGGCGGCAACGAACACCAGCAGCAACCGGATGAACAGCAGGCTGTAAAGCAGCCAGAAGGCATAGTCGATGAACTGCGAGAGACGAGCGAGGCCGCGTGGCCGGCCTGGGATGGGGACGACGGCCCGCTCGGCGGTAGAGGTAGTGGTCCGGGTTGTTTCGGTGACGACAGCCATGATAAGCTCCTGTTGCAGGCACAGGGGAGACGCCGTGGGACGGTGATCATGCACGCTCGGCGGCCGGTGCTGCCGTGCAAACCCCGTCGCGCGGTGCCGTCCCCTGATGACACAAGGAGCGCTGTATGGCCCGCGGGATCTGGAAAGGCGCCATCGGGTTCGGTCTCGTAACGATCGGCGTGGAGCTGTACAATGCCGAAACACCGGAGCGGCTTGATCTGGACCTGCTCGACAAGCGAGACATGTCCCGCATCGGGTATCTCAAGATCAACAAGACCACCGGCAAGCCGGTCGATGAGAAGGACATCGTCAAGGGCTTTGAGGTGGCGTCCAGCCACTACGTGATCCTCTCAGACGAGGACCTCAAGCGGGCCAATCCGAAGGTCACCCAGAGCATCGATGTCATCGGCTTCGTCGCGGCGAACGAGATCCCGTTGATCTACTACGCCAAGCCCTACATTGTCGGACCGATCAAGGGGAGTGAAAAGGCCTACCTGCTCTTCCGCGACACGCTGGCGGAGATGCAACGAGTCGCCTTGGCGCAGGTAGTGATTCGCACACGACAGTATCTCGTGGCGGTCTATCCGTTCGAGGGGGCGCTTGTCGCGCAGTTGCTGCGTTACGACGAGGAGATCCGCAAGCCAGCGGACGTCGGCGTCTCCGTCCCGAAGGGCATGGGGCGCGCAATGCGGCCGCAGGAACTCGCGATGGCGAAGAAGCTCGTGCAAGGCATGGAAACCGGGTGGAAGCCCGCGGATTATCGTGACGAATACCGCGACGACCTGCTCAAGCTGGTCAAGCAGCGCGCCAAGGGCGCCAAGCCGTTGCAGGAGAGTCCGCCCGCACGGCGCGAGACGAAGGTCATCGACTTGATGGATGCGCTGCGACGCAGCGTGAGCGAGCACGGTGGCTCGCGACATCACGGCAAGTCGCCGGCTCACGGGAAGCGAGCGCGGCGGAGCGCGTGACCGCGCGGCAGGCGTTCATCCCACCACAGCTCGCCACCCTGGTCGAGACCGCGCCCAGCGGCTCGGCATGGATCTTCGAGATCAAGTACGACGGCTATCGACTGCAGGCGCAGCTGCGCGACGGCAACGCCCGGCTGTTGACGCGTCGCGGCAAGGACTGGACGGACCGTTTCCCCGAACTGGCGAGGCGCCTGGGTGCGTTGCCGATCGTGTCGGCCACCTTTGACGGGGAAGTCGTGGTGCTCGATGCATCCGGGAGGTCGAGGTTTTCACTGCTGCAGCAGAGCCTCGACGCGGCACACGAGCAGGAGCTGACGTTCTTTGCGTTCGACCTGCTGTATCTCGACGGCAAAGACCTGCGTGACCTGCCGCTGGTCGAGCGGCGGAATCGGCTCGAGCGGGTGCTGCGCAAGGCCCGCGCGACAAGCCGCGGCCCCATGCGCCTGGGGCAGCAGCTCCACGGAACCGGGCCGGCGTTGCTCAAGACCGCCTGCCGATCCGGACTCGAAGGAATCATCGGCAAGCGACTCGATGCCGCGTACACCAGCGGTCGCGGACCAGCGTGGATCAAGGTGAAGTGCGGACACCGCCAGGAATTCGCCGTGGTCGGATTCACGCCGCCCAAGGGAGCGCGCGCCGGGATCGGATCGCTGCTCCTGGCGGTCAATGACAAGGATGGGCTTCGCTACGCTGGTCGCGTCGGGTCCGGCATGCCGGATGACGTGCTACACCGCCTGGCTGCGCGGCTTGCCCGGTTGAAGCGATCCGGCACGCCGCTCCACGTCCGGCCCGCCGGGATCCCCGGAACGGTGCAGTGGACTGCGCCGCGCCTGGTGGTGGAAGTCGCCTTCACCGAGTGGACGGGAGACGGTTTGCTGCGTCATCCGGTGTTTCAGGGGATCCGCGAGGACAAGCTGGTATCGGAAGTGCGACGAGAGGAGCCGAAGCTGCCTAGAACAACATCCCGGAAGCCACCGACCGGCGCCCCCGAAGCGACCGTCGCCGGCGTCCGCATCTCGCACCCGGACCGGGTGATCTTTCCGAAATCCGGCATCACAAAGCTCGAACTCGCGGAACACTTCAAGCGTGTCGCCGCGGTCATGCTACCACACGTCGCCGCGCGTCCACTGTCGCTGGTGCGCTGTCCCGAGGGAAGCTCGAGTCAATGCTTCTTCCAGAAGCACTGGACCGGAACCCGGCCACCGTCGATCGACACCGTCGACATCCTGCAAAGCGACGGCAAGAAGCATCCGCACGTCGTGATCCACGATGTCGAAGGCCTGGTGACGCTCGTGCAGTGGGGCGTGGTGGAGATCCATCCGTGGGGCTCGCGGGCCGATGACCCGGAGCGACCGGACCGCATCATCTTCGATCTCGACCCGGGCCCGGGCGTGAGCTGGAACGACGTGAAGGAAGCAACCCGTGGCCTGCATGGTTTGCTCGAGGGGCTGGGCCTGGATAGCTGGCTCAAGACCAGCGGCGGGAAAGGACTGCACGTCGTCGTCCCGATCGCCCGGCGGCAGAGCTGGGACGAAGCCAGCGGTTTCGCCCAGGCGGTCGCGGAACACATGCAGGCGGAATTCCCCGAGCGGTTCATCTCGAAATCCCGCAAGACCGCCCGGAAGGGATTGATCTTCGTCGACTGGCTGCGGAACACCCGCGGAGCGACGGCGGTGGCGCCGTGGTCGACGCGGGCCCGGGCGACCGCCGGCGTATCGGCGCCGATACCATGGTCCGCGCTCGGCCGGGTGACTGCCGGCGACGAGTTCACGTTGCTGACCATTCGGGCGCATCCCCCGAGGAGCGATCCCTGGCGCGACATGCTTTTGTCCCGGCAAGGGCTCTCGCAAGCGATGCTGCGCGCACTCGGCCATCCGGGGCGCTGATTTCAGGGCGGTCCGCGAGCAAAGCGCCGGGCGATCTCCCGGCCATCTGTGTCCCTGAATGAGTACCGGCAGTCATTATGAATATTCCCCATCTCGCCCAGGATCCTTCATGTCGCTCGGGACTCAGATCGCCTGGCTGTTCGTACTCGCCATCCCCGTCGCGTGCGTGGCGTGGACCATCACCCATGAGGAAGTGTTCCGTGAACCGAGGGAGTTCTGTGTCCGGCGCAGCGAGCGCTGCCGCCATTGGTACCAGCGAAAGTTCTTCTACCTGCTCACCTGCGAGTACTGCTTCAGCCACTATGTAAGCGCGGCGTTCCTCGCCATCACCGGGTACAGGCTTCTCCTGCCGGGTTGGCGTGGTTTCGTGATCGCCGGGTTTGCACTGGTGTGGGTATCCAATCAGTACATGAGCGTGTTCAACCGGCTACGCCTCGACATCAAGGACGAGCGGATCAACATCCAGGTGAAAGAGGAACACCTTGACGACGAGGCAGAGGAGAGGAACGGAGCAGCGGACGAGTCGGGAGGCCGATCGCTGCCCCCGTGACCATGCCGGCTGTCATCATCCTGCCCGCCTGCCCCGCCCGCCGCCTATGGTGGGGGAACCCGCTGGCCCGCCGCGAGCCCTACCACCAGCGTGACCAGAAACCCGATCAGGAAGATCAGGAACAGGATTTTCGCGATCCCGGCCGACGCGGCAGCTAGGCCGCCGAAGCCGAACAACGCGGCCACGACCGCCACGATCAGAAATGCCAGTGCCCAGCGCAACATGTGTCCCTCCCCTGGGAGTCAGTGAGTCACGCTGGAGGAGACGCACACGACCGCACCGGTTGGACATCCCGCCTCTCGTCTCTTGTTCACGCCCGCTTCTGCGACCGTTTATTCTCCCTGAGAATCTAGGGTAAGACACTCAGGAGATCTGATGGCACAGCCCACACCGCTCCTCAAGGGGACTCTCGACGTCCTCGTACTCAAATCCCTGTGTTGGGGCGCCATGCACGGCTTCGAGATCACCGTCTGGCTGGAAGACCATTCGGCCGGCTATCTGGCGGTCGACGACGGTGCCCTCTATCAGGCGCTCCATCGGATGGAAGAACGGCTGTTGATCAGGGCCGAGTGGGGGATCACCGAAAACAACCGCCGGGCACGGTATTACATGCTCACCGCAACCGGCCGGGCCCATCTTCGCAGCGAGTCCGCTTCCCTGGTGCGGTACGCCCGCACCGTGATGGCGATCCTCGCCGAGCATCCGGCGTGAATTCCGGCCGATGACCGGCCCGATCCGCGCCGGTGTCCGGCGCCTGTTCCGGCTTGCCGTCCGCCGTGGCGACTCGATCCGCGAGCAGATGGACGAAGAGTTGCGTTTTCACCTCGATGCACGGGTGGCGCACTTCATCGCCCGCGGCATGACGCCGGAGGGTGCGCGCGCCGAAGCGATGCGGCGCCTGGGTACGTCACTGCCTGAAACCCTCGACCGGCTTGGCCGGTCGGCAGTATGGAAGGAGCAACGGATGGCAATGCGCGAACGCATCGATGACCTGATGCACGACGTGCGCTATGCGGTACGCGGCCTGATGCGGCGCCCTGGCTTCGCCGTGGTTGCGGTTTTCACGCTGGCAATCGGGATCGGCGCCAACACCGCGATCTTTTCCGCAGTCGACGCCCTTTTGCTGCGCGCCCTGCCGTTCAACAATCCCAGCCGCCTATCCGATATCGCACTCACCTCGACCTCCGGCGGGCCGACGCAGTGGTCGTGGCCCAAGTTCCAGGTCTATCGCAATGCGCAGCGCTCCTACAGCTCGGTGGCCCTTATGGCGACGATGCCGGCAACGTTGACAGGCGCCGACCCCGACCGAATCTCGATCGAATCAGTGACGGCTGCCTACCTGACGACGCTCGGGGTCCGTATCACGATGGGACATGATTTTCCCGCCGAACAGGACTCGATCAGCGGCGATGCGCCCAAGCGGGCGCTCATCAGCAACTCCCTCTGGCAGCGCCGGTTCCAAGCCGACCCGAATGTGGTCGGCAAGTTCATCCACATCGACAGTGACGCCTACGAAATCATCGGCGTGCTACCGCCGACGTTCCTCGGCCTGTCGGGCAAGGCCGACGTGTTGATTCCGGTGACAGCCAGGCCGACGGACGAACTCGCGGCGGCGCAGGCGTGGTCGCTCGAGTACACCATGATCGGCCGGCTCAAGCCGGGGGTCATGCCGGGCCGGGCCGCGAGTGAAGCCCGGATCCTCGGCGAGCGCGTGTATGACGCCTACCCGTTCGGCAAGGGAATGTTCACCACGGGCACGGCCGACAAGTGGAGCGCTGTCGCTCGTCCCCTTGACACCATCCGGGTCGCGGCGACGGTTCGGCGTTCCCTGCTCGTGCTGTTCGTCGCGGTGGGGATAGTGCTGCTGATCGCCTGCGTCAACCTCGCCAACCTGCTGCTCGGCCGGGCGTCGTCACGACGCCAGGAAATCGCGGTCCGACTCGCCATCGGCGCCGGAAGGGCTCGCCTGGTGCGGTTGCTCCTGACCGAAAGCCTGCTGCTCGCGCTCGCCGGAGGTACCGCGAGCGTGCTGGTGGGTTGGTGGGGTACGCACCTGTTGCGCACGCTGAACGACGCCGATGCGCTGAGTGCGCAGGGGCTTGCCAGTGGGATCGGCGGCTCCGGGTTCGAGTCGATCCGCCTCGACCCGCGCGCCCTGGTCTTCACCTTTGCCGTCACCCTGTTCGTTGGGGTGTTCTTCGGACTCGTGCCGGCGCTTCAGGCGACCAGGCCGCAGCTCACCGCGGAACTCAAGGATGGCAGTTCGGGCTCCGGACTCGGCGGGGTACGCCTGGGCGCGACGAGGCGCATCCTGGTCGTGGCGGAAGTCGCGCTGGCGCTGATGCTGCTCGCCGGCTCGGGCCTGATGCTCCGGAGCCTACGCAACTTGATGGGCGTGAATCCCGGCTTCGATTCCGACCGGGTCCTCACGCTGCGACTCAGCGTTCCGCCCGGAGTAGTAGCACCCGACTCGATGCCTGGCTTCTACCAAGAGGTGCAATCAGCCCTCGCCGCCGTACCAGGCGTGCTGCAGGTCGCCCTCGCCGACTGCCCGCCGCTGAATGGGGGTTGCAACGCCACCATCATGACGTTCCCCGACCGACCCCAGACCGTTACCGGGAATGCGATGGTCGGCGTGCACTGGGTGTCGCCCAGTTGGTTCGGCACCATGCGCGTGCCGGTCAAGCGCGGCCGACTGTTCACCACCGACGATCGCCTCGGTGGCCCCAAGGTGGTGGTCATCAACGAGGCAGCCGCTCGCAAGTACTTCCCCAACGAAGATCCGGTCGGCAAGACGGTGAAGGTGTTCCAGGGCGGCTTTGACGCTGGAGCCACGGTGATCGGTATCGTCGGCGATGTGCGGTTCGGCACGGTCAATTCTGCGGCCGCGCCTGACACATACATTTCGTACAATCAGGCCCGCGTGTCGCGAATGATGATTTTCCTGCGCACCGCGGGGAATCCGCTCACCGTGGTGGCGAGTGCACGCCGGACCCTGCACGTCATCGCGCCGCTCGATCCAGTCTTCGACATCCGCACCATGAGCGAACGGGTGGGGGCCGCAACGTCGCAGGCGCGTTTCAGCGCGACCTTGCTGACCCTGTTCGCGGTCATCGCGCTAGGCCTCGCGTTCATGGGGATCTATGGCGTGATGTCGTTTGGCGTGGCACAGCGCACCCGCGAAATCGGCATCCGCATCGCGCTCGGCGCCGACCGCACGAGGGTCCTCCGGATGATCGTGCGGGAAGGCGCCGTGCTTGTCACGATTGGTGCTGCGATCGGCCTGGCAGCCGCGTTCGCGCTGACACGGCTGCTCAGGACGCTGCTGTTCGAGGTCGCACCGACCGATCCGGTCACCTACGTCGGGATCGTCGTGGTCGTCGGCGTCGCGGCATTGGTGGCGAGCTGGCTGCCGGCACGGCAAGCATCGCGCGTCGAGCCGACCGAGGCGTTGCGGCGCTAAACAGCGGGAGACGAGGGACGTCGCTCGTCTCTCGTCTCCCTTCCTCGTACTATTCGTCCGTCCCGAGACTCATCAGGAGGCTGACATGTGGCACATCGCCGTGCCGTGGTGGGAGTTGGTGGTGCGCTCCGTTGTCGTCTATGCCTTCCTGATCGTGCTGCTGCGCGTTACCGGCAAGCGGCAGGTCGGGCAGCTGGCGCCGTTCGATCTCGTGCTGCTGCTGGTGCTGTCGAACGCAGTGCAGAATTCGATGAACGCCGGCGATAATTCGCTGATCGGTGGGCTGATTGCAGCATCGACACTCATCGCCCTCAACTATGTCGTCGCGATGCTGACCTATCGCAGCAAGCGGATCGAGGCGCTGGTCGAAGGTCGCCCCCAGTTGCTGATCCACAACGGCAGCCTGATCGCGGCGGCGCTCAACGAAGCTCGCATGACCCGTCACGAACTCAACGCAGCGCTGCGTCAGGCGGGTTGCGCGTCCGTCGAAGAGGTGCACTACGCGGTGCTGGAAAACAACGGTTCGGTCAGCGTTGTCGCCAAGAAGTGAGCGCGTGAAGGTACCGATCCTCCGAGGAGGCTGCGGAACGCTGATCGCTGAATAGAGCATGCAATACGATTCAGGCGGAACTGATGATCCCGGCCTCTTGCCGGTCGGGGCGACGCGCTACAAGTTGGGGGTCTTCCAGTCACCAGGATGACCCACGATGGCTCACGTGTCGCTGCCGATCGCGCCGCGCCGCTTCGGCGAGACGAAGCGCACCGATGCGTGGTGGATCCAGCCGGCCGTCATCTTCCTCCTGTTCAGCACCTTCATCGTCTATTCCACCTGGGCCGCGCTGCAGGGCAATCACTACACCTACGGACCGTATCTCTCGCCGTTCTACTCGCCGGAGCTGTTCGGTGATTCGGCGCACGCCTGGTTCGGCCCCAGGCCGGGCTGGTGGCCGTCGTGGCTGCTGTTCTCACCGGCGATCCTGATCCTCTGGGCACCGGGCGGCTTCCGGTTCACCTGTTACTACTACCGCGGTGCCTATTACAAGGCTTTCTGGGCCGATCCCCCGAATTGTGCCGTTGGTGAGCCGCGATCGTCGTATCGGGGAGAGCGCCACTTTCCGCTGATCCTGCAGAACGTGCATCGCTTCTTCCTCTACTTCGCCATCCTCTTCCTGGTGATCCTGCTGCGCGACGTGTGGGACGCGATGTGGTTCACCGATGCCACTGGTCATCGCACGTTCGGGATCGGCGTCGGCACCCTGGTACTGGCCGTGAACGTGACACTGCTCGGTGGCTACACGCTCGGATGCCACTCGTTGCGGCACATGGTGGGCGGAATCCTGGACCGCATTGCGGAGCGTCCAGTGCGGCAGGCGGTATACGATTGCTCCAGCTGCCTCAACCGCAACCACATGCAGTGGGCACGGCTGTCCCTCGTGATGGTGATGTTCGCCGACCTGTACATTCGTCTCTGCTCATTGGGCGTCTGGACCGACTGGAGACTGATCTGATGGCTGACGTCGAGACATTCGAGCATGACGTGCTGGTCATCGGAGCGGGCGGCGCCGGGTTGCGCGCGGCGATCGAGGCGGCTGCCGGCGGCGTCCGGGTCGGGGTGGTGTGCAAGTCGCTGCTCGGCAAGGCCCACACCGTGATGGCCGAGGGCGGCGTGGCCGCCGCCCTCGGTAACGTGGATGACCGCGACAACTGGCGGGTGCACTTCGCCGACACGATGCGCGGCGGGCAGTATCTCAATAACTGGCGGATGGCGGAGATTCACGCGAAGGAAGCACCCGCGCGGGTCAATGAGCTCGAAGCCTGGGGTGCCGTATTCGACCGCACCCCGGATGGCCGGATCCTGCAGCGCAACTTCGGTGGGCACCGGTATCCCCGCCTCGCCCACGTGGGCGATCGCACCGGCCTCGAGATGATCCGCACGCTGCAGGATCACGCCGTCCACCTCGGCATCGACGTCCACATGGAAGTCACTGTCATCGCGCTACTCACCGACGGCAACCGCGTGTGCGGCGCCGTCGCGTACGACCGCGAACATGGGCGTTTCCGTCTGTTCCACGCGAGGGCGGTCATACTGGCGACCGGTGGCGTGGGTCGCGCGTTCAGCGTGACCAGCAATAGCTGGGAATACACCGCCGACGGGCAAATGCTCGCCTACAACGCCGGCGCGGCACTGCAGGATATGGAGTTCGTGCAGTTCCATCCTACCGGCATGGTGTGGCCACTGAGCGTGCGGGGTCTCTTGGTCACCGAAGCGGTGCGCGGCGAGGGCGGCGTGCTGCGCAACAGCGAAGGCCGCCGCTTCATGTTCGATGACATCCCCGAGAACTATCGCAGCCAGACTGCCGACACGCCCGAGGAAGGATGGCGATACGTTCAGGGCGACAAGAATGCGCGGCGCCCGCCGGAACTGCTCACGCGCGACCATGTCGCGCGATGCATCATGCGCGAGGTCCGTGCCGGGCGGGGATCACCGCATGGCGGGGTCTATCTCGACATCGCGTGGATCAGGGAGAAGCTGCCCAACGCGGCCGAGCACATCCGGAAGAAGCTCCCCAGCATGTACCATCAGTTCAAGCAACTGGCGGACATCGACATCACCAGCGAACCGATGGAGATCGGGCCAACGACGCACTACATGATGGGCGGGATCCGGGTCGACGGCGATACCCAGATGACGACTCTGCCAGGCCTGTTTGCTGCCGGGGAATGCGCCGCCGGGCTGCACGGCGCCAATCGCCTCGGCGGCAACTCCCTGTCGGACCTGCTGGTGTTCGGCAAACGCGCCGGCGAGCATGCGGCGCAATTCGCGCAACGGCACGACGCGGGACGGGTTGATGCCGGCGAAGTCGATCGCGTGGCACGCGCCGCGCTCGCCCCGTTCGATCGCGTTGCCGGCGGTGAAGGACCGTATGATATCCAGCGTGATCTGCAGGTGATGATGCAGGACCTCGTCGGCATCGTCCGCCGGGAAGACGAGATGCGGGGTGCGTTGGACGGCCTCGCCGCACTGGCTCGGCGCGTGTCGGCAGTCGGCGTCGCGGGCAATCGCGAATACAATCCGGGCTGGCACACCGCGATGGATCTCCCCAACCTGATGGCGGTATCCGAAGCGATCACCCGAGCCGCGCTCGAGCGCCGCGAAAGCCGCGGCGGCCATTTTCGCGACGACTATCCGGACAAGGACCCCGCGTTCGCCGGGTGCAACATCGTGCTGACCAAGGGGACGGATGGAGCGATGCAGCTCGTCCGACAGCCGATCCCGCCGTTGCCCGCCGAGCTGCAGCAGGCGATCGAGGAGCAAAAGGCATGAGCGCCGCGACGTTCCGGATCTGGCGCGGCGAGCGCGGCGATGGCCGGTTCGAGGACTACCCGACGACGGTGTCGGAGGGCATGGTGGTGCTCGATGCGGTGCACCGGATCCAGTCGGAGCAGGCTAACGACCTCGCCTGCCGCTGGAACTGCAAGGCCGGCAAGTGCGGCTCGTGTTCCGCAGAGATCAACGGCAAGCCGCGACTCATGTGCATGACGCGGCTGAACGAGCTGGACCTCGCCAAGCCGGTCACGATCGAGCCGATGCGGGCCTTTCCGCACGTTCGCGACCTGGTGACCGACGTCTCCTGGAACTTCCGGGTGAAGCAGAAGATCCAGCCGTTCACCCCGTGTGCGCCGCAGGCGGCCGATGGCACCTGGCGGATGCAGCAGCGCGACGTCGACCGGGTGCAGGAATTTCGCAAGTGCATCGAATGCTTCCTCTGCCAGGACGTCTGCCACGTACTGCGCGATCACAATCGGCACGACAGCTTTGTCGGCCCGAGGTTCCTGGTGCACGTGGCAGCGCTGGAGATGCACCCGCTCGACACGGCGGACCGCATGGCCGAGCTGCGCGAAGCGGATGGGATCGGATACTGCAACATCACCAAGTGCTGCACGACGGTGTGTCCGGAAGGCATCGCGATCACCGATAACGCGATCATTCCGCTCAAGGAGCGCGTTGTCGACCGGTTCTACGATCCGCTGAAGGCGTTGGTGAGACTGATGAGACGAGAAACGAGAGACGAGAGACGAGAGACGAGCTAGGCGTCCGGCGGGCATCCATCGCTCGCTTGGACGCCGCGGCCCGTGCGTCTCCCGTCTCTCCTGTTCCTGGAGGCTGAGCCATGTTTGAACTAAAGCATCTTACGCCGGCGGGTATTCCGGCGGCGCTCGAGAAAGCGGACCAGTACCGCCTCCTCAACCAGCCCTGGGCGGCGGAGAGCATCTGCTGGGATATTGCGGCGGTGGATCCAGGCAATCAGCCGGCGCTCCGCACCAAGCTCCTGGCGCAAACGGACCAGTTCGCCAGCGACATGGGCGCGGTGCGGCGGGCTCGCGAGGCGCTGGCAGATCTCTCGGCACCGTATGAGCGGGCGTATTATGCCGGTCTGATCTGCGAGCGGGTCGCCAAGGCCGGGCTCGACCAGCGGGCCCCGGGCGCCCGCTTTGCCGCCTACGATGAGTTGCGCGAGGCAATGGATTGGTACGAGAAGGCCGAAGCGATCCGACCCGCCGGAGACGATGACGCGATCCTCCGCTGGAATACCTGCGCCCGGCTGCTGAACCAGTCGCCCCACATCGCGCCGCGTCCGGAAGAGGTGCGCGAACCGGCACTCGGCGAGTGACGAGAGACGAGAGACGAGAGACGAGAGACGAGAGACGAACATAGCAACAACAGAACCGCAAAGGCCTTTCACCCACTGGAGTCACGCATGACAAACGCAGCGACGGACGAAGTTGTCGGCAAGCCAGGACCAGCGGACCTGCTCGAGATCTTCTATGCACCGCGGGCGGTGTTCGCGCGGCGGCGCGGTGGAGAGTTCGGCCTGCCGCTCGTGGCGCTTGTCGTCATCGTGGCAATTGTGACGGTCGCGACGGCGAGCCTGATGCAACCGCTCTGGGATGCGATGATTACCAAGGGAATCGCGAAGGGTGCCGCGTCAATGACGCCTGAGCAGATCGAGACCGCGAAGTCGTTTGGCGAGAAGATGAGCATGGTCGGGCAGCCAATCACCTTCCTGATCCTGCCATTCGTGGTCGGACTGCTGATCTGGCTGGTCGGGAAGTTGGCCGGCGTGAAGCAGGGCTATGGCGTCGCCGTCATGATCGCGACGTTCGCCTTTTTTCCGCGGATCATCGGTATCATCGTGAACGCGGTCGAAGCGGCATTCATGCCGGATTCGGCGTTCACCTCACCGATGGCCTTCTCGATCAGCCCGGCGCGCTTCGTGGATGCGACCCACGCCCCGGTGCTGACCGCGGTGCTCGGTCGCTTCGACCTTTTCACCCTCTGGTCGACCCTCCTGATCGGCATCGGCGTCATGGTGACTGCCCGCGCCACCCGACAGCAGGCGTGGATCACCGCCGGCGGCGTGTGGCTCATCGCACTGATTCCGACGCTGTGGGGGGCGCTAAGAACGGCCTGAGCAGAAGCGAGAGACGAGAGGCGAGAGACGAGAGAGGATCGATGAGAGGCGCGTTTTCCTTTGCTCGTCTCTCGTCTCTCGTCTCTCCTGTTCTCACGGCACTCCACTCGTCGGCTGGAGGTACTTCGCCAGATAGTCCAGTGTGTTCTTCATGATCAGCTTGAAACTCTGCATGTCGTACGCGGCGCCGTGGTGCCCAGGCGGATAGATCCGCAGGTCGACGTCCTTGCCCGCGGCGGTGAAGGCCGTCAGCAGCTGCATGGTGTTCTGGGGATGGACGTTGTCGTCGAGCATCGAGTGGATCAGCATCAGGTGGCCCTGCAGCTTGCCGGCGTTGGCGATCGCCGAGCTCGACTCATAGCCCGCCTTGTTGTCGCCGAGCACCCCCATGTAGCGCTCAGTGTAGATGGTATCGTACAGCTTCCAGTCGGCCACGGCCGAGTTGGCGACGCCGGCGGTGAACAGGTCGGGATACATCTCCATGGTGTATACCGTGCTGTAGCCGCCGTAGCTGGTGCCCATGATGCCGATCCGTCGCGGATCGACATACGGCAGAGTGGCGAGGTATTTCGCGGTCTCGGCAAAATCATGGCTTTCGTACTTGCCGAGATTCTGGTATACGATCTTCATGAACGCGCTGCCGTAGTTGTTGGTCCCGCGATTGTTCACGTTGATGACGATATAGCCCTGTTGCGCCAGCCATTGCTGCTGCGTGTTGGTGCTGAACTGGTCGTATACGCCCTGCGAGCCGGGACCGCCGTAAACGGCGAAGACGACCGGGTATTTGCGGCCCGGATCAAAGGGAATCGGCTTGATCATCGAGAAGTCGATCCTGACGCTGTCCCTGGTGGTGAAGTTCATCAGCAGCAACGGTGAATAGGCGTGCGTGGCCACCCATTGCGTGGTGGCCGCGTTGTCTTCTAGCGTGCGGAGCAGCTTGCCACCCGCGGTCCACAGCTGCACATGACGCGGCGTCGACGCCGAGGACCAGGAGTCGAGATAGTAGCGTGCGTTGGGGGACATGTTGATGGCGTGCGTCCCCGCGGTCGCGGTCAGGCGCCTCGCCTCCGAGCCGTCGAACCTGACGGCATACAGCTGGCGTTGCAGCGGGGACACTTCGGTCGACGAGTAGTACATCGTCTGGGCCTTTGCATCCGTGCCTTCGATGCGCGTGACGCTCCACTGGCCATGCGTGACCTGGTTGATGAGCCGGCCGGAATAGTCGTAGCGGTAGACGTGCTGCCACCCGTCTCGATCGGAAATCCAGAAGAACTCGTGTGACCCTTCCGGAAACGACATCATGTCCTGGATGCCGGCGTAGAAGTCGTACACGTCGATCCAGGTCTTCGATGTTTCGGTCATCACCAGGCGCTTGCCGCCGGTGTTCACGTCAAAGAAGTACAGCTTCATGACCTGTTGCGGCCGGTCGAGCGTGATCATGGCGAGCGTGTCGGGACGACTGGTCCAGTAGAGCCTCGGGATGTAGAACTCACCCCGTTCGCCCGGGTCGAGCCAGACCCGCTTGCCGCTCTTGACGTCGAGCACGCCTACCCGCGCGCGCGGATTCGAATCACCGGGCTGCGGGATGCGGATCTGGTCCCATTCGGGGTGGGGTCCGGAATAATCCGACAGCTGGATCACCGGCTCGGCTGATTCATTGAGTTGCCAGTAGGCGATGTGACGAGAATCCGGCGACCAGTTCCACGCCTGCGCCATGCCGAATTCTTCCTCGTATACCCAGTCAAAATGACCGTTGTAAACCAGCGGGGTCGCGTCGCTGGTGAGGCGGCGCTCCCCATGCCCGGCGAGATCGTCGACGTACATGTCGCCGCCGCGTTCGGCGCCGAGCATCGTGCCGTCTGGTGAGAGCTCCGCAGTGCGGGCACCGCTGGCCGCGAGTTGCAGCGACCGGTCGGCCAGCAAATAGACGTAGTAGTCCGATACCCCGGATCGCCGGTAGAGCGGCTGGAAATTGGCCTGGAAAATGAGATGCCTGAAGTCGCGAGCCCATTGAAACGACTGGTAACCGAATGGCTTGTCGCTGCCCGGGAACTTGAGTCCCGCACCGCTGAACAGCACGGTGTCCTGACCGGTCGCCGGGTCGTAGCCATGAATGACCGACCCATCCGGCCCGCGCACGGTGTAGGAATAGCGGGCGCCACCCTCGATCCAGGTCAGCCCCGCCGGGGCGCCGCGGCCGTTCAGGACGGCCCCGGCCTGAAGGGCGTCATCCAGCGAGGCAAAACGGGTCCCCTGGGCTCGCGCAACGAGCGGTACCACGGCGAACAGGACTGTCGCGCCGAGGACAGAGCGGAAGCGCATCGAATACCACCTGTTGAAGTGACCGGCGTCATCGTACGACGGTGCAGGCTGAGAAGTTGCCGGTCGAGAAACCTACCAGCACCGCCGATACGGTTGCCGGCGTCGCCGTTCACCACCATATTTTCCGCGTTCGCCCGCGTTCGCCCGCTGTTGCGGGGCGAATCCCCTGCCCGTCGGAACATCGTTCGAGCGTATCGTTGAACCTTAGCCGCCCCTGGTACCCGGCGACCTGGCTGCTGCTTGCTGCGGCCTGCCGGCCCGATTCGCCAGTATCTACTCCGCCGCCGCCTGTCACAGTGCCCGCGCGCATCGTGGTCCTTGGCGGCGACGGGCAGCAGGCCGATCCCCAGGACGAGCTGGCGGAACCGGTCCGCTTCCAGGTCCTGGATAGCGCCGGCCGCGTGATAGCTGGTGTGACGGTGCAGTTCGCCGTTCCGATCGGCGGCGGCTCCGTCCCGGCCACCAGCAAGGTGACTGATTCCCGGGGCGTGGTCGAAACGCTCTGGAGCATGGGGCCGTTGGGCGGCGTGCAGACACTCGAAGCGCGCGTCAACAGCGTGCTGATGGCGACCGCGACCGCCACGACCTGTGATCCCAGCGATTGCTTCCCGTCGGAGCAGTTGTCAAGCACGCTCAGCGACGCAACGCTGCTCAGCCTGGCGACGTACGAAGCCTCCGGTCAGGCAATGCATCCCACCGTGGTGCACGGGCATGGCGCGGCCACTGGGTTCTGGCTGGCGATCACGCCGTACCCGAGCAGCAACAGCAGTTTTGAGAACCCTTCGATTTACCGGAGCAAGGACGCCCATTCATGGGTAGCGCCGGCCGGAGTCACCAACCCGATCGTGCTTCCTGAGCCAGGTGGGTATCTGTCGGACCCGGACATCGTCACCAACAGCGACCTGCACCTCTGGTTGTACTATCGCAGCGTGGTGGGGCAGCAGAACATCATCAACCTGGTCCGCAGCAGGAACGGGGTGGTGTGGGACAGCCCGGTCACGGTGTTGACGGCCCCGAGTCACCAGGTCGTTTCGCCGACGGTCGTCCGTGGTGCGCCGCACGCGCCGTGGCAAATGTGGGCGGTGAACGCGGGGACCCAGGGCTGCTCGGCACCTGTCACCACCGTCGAGCGCCGTACGTCGGGGGATGGGCTCCATTGGAGCGCCCCCATCAGGGTCGAACTGGGGCAGCCGGGACAGACGATCTGGCACATCGATGTCCAATGGATCCCAGCCCGCTCGGAATACTGGGCACTGTACAACACCTATCCCGATGGGACGAATTGTGCCACCAACGCTCTCTACATCGCACGCAGCCCCGATGGCGTTCGCTGGACGGTATATCCGGCGCCAATTGCACGTGCTGGCTTGATCGACGCGTTCAAGGACCTGGTTTACCGGTCGACCCTCATGACCGATCCGCGCGCGACCAGGGTGGCGCTGTGGATCTCGGGGGCCGCCTACCAGATCAATGTCGGCTACATCTGGCGCACCGCAAACGTCGCCATTGCCGTCAACGACCTGTTCGCAATCGCGGCGTCGCGGGCCGGCGCGCTGCAAGGTGCGCCGTTCCGCGGCAACCTGCCGCCGCCGGAGCCGGATGTCGGTCCGTAAGGAACGGGAGTCGCAAGTCATCGGTCGTGAGACGTGACACCGAACGCTGCTTCCCGGGCACGGGTCCCGCCCAGATCGAAGCGATGACTCCAATGGAAACCCGGCTGTCGGAGTGCGCGCGACGAGGTTAGCATAGTGAGAGGCTCGGCCAATTCTCTATCGGAGACCATTGCTGATGATCACTCCCCGCCGCGATTTCCTCAGCTGGCTCGGTGCCGGCGGGTTGCTCGCCACTGGCGGGATGCCGGCATTCGCCGCGACCGGTCCGGATCATCACCCTGCACCGGTCAGCGACAAGTGGGATCTCAGCTGGTGCGACCGCATCACGGGCAAGGTACGGGCGGTATTCGACTCTCCGGGTGTCGGCGAAGGAGCCGCCCTGTTTCGCGCGCAGGTCTGGCGTGATGAGTACCAGGAGGTCTACGGCACGCCGATCAGCGATGCGAACGCCGTGATCGTATTCCGCCATGAGGGGATTCCCCTCGTGATGAACGACGCGTTCTGGAGCCGGTTCGACGTCGGGAAGGAACTCAAGCTCAAGGATGCCAAGGGCAAGAAGTGGACGACGATCAACCCGATCGCGTCCACCCCGCCGGGCACCCCGAAGCGGTGGGCGAATTACAACCTCCCGGCGTTCATCGCGTCCGGCGGCATTGTGCTCGCCTGCAACTTCGCATTCGGCGACATGGTGGATCGCTTCAAGCAGGCAGACAAGCTCTCTGCCGACGACGCGAAAAAGCGCGCGCTCGAGCACCTGCTTCCCGGCGTGATCCTCCAGCCGTCCGGCGTATTCGCCGCGCTCAGGGCGCAGCAGGCTGGGTGCAGTTATCTGCTGGCTAGCTAAGCGCCGGCGTGCCGCAGCAACTTTTCGATCGTGTCAGAGTGTCCGGACCATTTGCAACGGACCCGTTCGTTAGCGCGTATCGTTGAAGCACTGACCGAGGAGCCGGACCAATGAGCCACGCGCCATCGCAGGACTTGAAAAACCACCCGCGGTACGTCCCGCTGTTCCATTTCGTCGCCGGGCCGATCCTCTTGATCAATCTGATCTATACGATCGTCATCACCGTCCGGTACCCGATCCTCGATAACATCGTCGGGTTGCTGGTGGCATTTGCCCTGCTCGTCCTCTTCCTTTCCGCACGGCGATTTGCGACCACGGTGCAGGATCGGGTCATCCGGCTCGAGGAGCAACTGCGATTCGAGCGCTTGTTTCCCGACGACCTCCGGTCCCGCATTCCGGAGTTCACTCGCGACCAGTTTGTGGCGCTGCGGTTCGCATCCGACCACGAGCTGCCGACGCTGGCGCGGGCGGTGCTCGATCAGCGCATCCATGATCGCAGCGCCATCAAGCAGATGATCAAGGAGTGGCGAGCGGACTACATCAGAGTGTAGGACGCTCGCCGCAGCTCGGCACCGTAACCGCGGCCCGGAACCGCCGGAACGTCCGGATGGGAAACCTGCCAGCGCTTCTGCCCGTCCAGAGTGCACTGGCATTGACCATTCATCTCCGGAAGACTCCCATGGTTCGCTCGTATCACCTCGCCATTGCTGCCGCCCTGCTCGTTCCGTCGACGCTCGTCGCCCAGGTCAAGAACCCGGTTGCCGCGGCGCGGCCCGATCCCTGGGCCGCCCTGCTCCTGCCCACCAAACACGCCCCGGCACCGACGACCGCTGCGATCACCGCCGCCGACCTGCGCACCCGCCTCTTCGTGTACGCGGATGATTCGATGCAGGGGCGCCGCACCGGCACGATGGCCAACTTCAAGGCCGTCGAGTACATCGCCAGCGAGGCGAAGCGGTTCGGCCTGCAGCCCGCCGGCCAGGACGGCACTTTCTTCCAGACGGTGCACGTCCCCGTCGAGACCCGGACCTTTGATTCCACCGCCACCATCGCCGTCGACGGCGCACCGTTGGTGCCCTGGACCGACTATCTACCGCGCGATCCGGGCGGGACGCTGCTACCGACCCATGGTGTCCAGGTGATCTACGGCGGCTCATGGCAGGATTCCAATTCCGTGATTTCGACGGCCCAGGCTGCAGGCAAGTTCGTCGTGATCACGTCGACGGCCACTGCACCGGACAACCCACCAGGCATCCCGCCGCGGCCCGATGTCGCCTTCCATTTCCGCAACTCCATCGGCGTGGCGGTCGTCGGGCTCGAGCAGTTCCCTGCGGAGAAGTTGCAGCAGTACCGGCAGCCCGGCTTCGGGCAGCCCTCGACACGAACCAGCAGGGCGTACCTGTACATCACCAAGCCGGCCGCCGAGCGGCTCCTTGGCGTGCCACTGGCCAGCGCGACGCCGGGCATGGCGGGCAAGACGTTGGGTGGCACGCTGCGGTACATCGTGCAGCCGTCCGAGTTGCCATTCGAGCAACCGGCTCGCAACGTCGTTGCGCTCCTCCCCGGCAGCGACCCCACGCTGCGGAGTGAATTCGTCGTCATCGGCGCGCACAACGACCATATCGGCACGGTGTCCGCCGGCATGAGCGACATCCAGCGGCCGATGGCCCACGATTCGATCTACATCGTCGATCATCTGTTTCGCAAAGGCGGCGCGGACGATACCTTGCCGAACCCGAACGCGATGCAGCAGAAGCGGGTCAACGACATCCTGGCCGCGGTCCGCAAGCGCAGCGGTGGCCGCTCGGCGCGCATCGACTCGGTGTTCAACGGCGCCGACGACGACGGGTCGGGTACGGTCAGCATGCTGGAGATCGCGCAGTACCTGGCCGCGCAGCCGATCAAGCCCAAGCGGTCGATCCTGTTCGTGTGGCACGTCGGCGAGGAAGAGGGACTCTGGGGCTCGGGGTGGTTCACTGACCATCCGACCGTGCCACGCGAATCGATCGTGGCGGAACTCAACATGGACATGGTGGGACGCGGCGCGGCGATGGACGAAACGGGCACGAGCATCGGCGGCAAGAAGCTCCACGGCGGTCCGGGCTACCTGCAGGTGGTCGGATCGCGGCGACTGTCGACCGAGCTCGGCGATCTCGTCGAATCGGTCAACGCGTCGGGACATCACGGCCTCAAGTTCGACTATGCCATGGACGCCAACGGGCATCCGCAGAACATCTATTGCCGCAGCGACCACTACGAGTATGCCCGGTACGGCATTCCGATCGCGTTCTTCACCACGGGCGGCCACGCCGATTACCACCAGCTGACCGATGAGCCGCAATACATCGACTACAACAAGATGGCGCAGGTCGACAATTTCGTCGCCGACCTGGCGAAGCACGTCGCCAACCTCGATCACCGCGTCGTGGTCGACCAGCCGAAGCCCGATCCGTACGGGGCGTGCCGGCAGTAGGCGAGGGGCATCGGGCTCGGGGCTGGGGGCTGATGNNCATCAGCCCCCAGCCCCGAGCCCCCAGCTTAGGTTCCCTCGCAACGATCAACCACATCTCGAGGACATTCATCTGCCGTTTTCGTCGCTGAAGCTCAACCCCGCCCTGCTCCGAGGCCTCAAGGATCTCGGTTTCACCCGGCCGACACCGATCCAGACCGACGCAATCCCGGCGGCAATGGCCGGACAGGACGTACTCGCCTGCGCCATGACCGGCAGCGGCAAGACCGCCGCGTTCCTGCTGCCGATCCTGCATCACCTGATTGACAAGCCGCGGCGCACCACGCGCGCGCTGGTGCTGACGCCGACCCGGGAACTTGCGGCTCAGATTCTCGAGGACCTCAACCAGCTCGCCATTCACACGCCGATCACCGCGGCGGCGATCTACGGTGGCGTCGGCATGGGGCCACAGGAGCACGCATTCCGCAGCGGCGTCGATGTGCTGGTCGCGACGCCCGGGCGCCTGCTCGATCACTTCCGGCAGTCCTACGCCCGGTTGCCGGGTGTGGAATACCTGGTGCTCGACGAAGCCGACCGCATGCTCGACATGGGCTTCCTTCCCGACATCCGGCGCGTACTGCGTCACCTGCCGCCCAAGCGCCAGACGCTTTTCTTTTCGGCGACGATGCCACCGCCGATCGCGACCCTCACGCGCGAAATGCTGCACGATCCGGTCACCATCAATCGCGAGCGAAAGTCCGCGCCGGCCATCGGCATCACCCAGGCCATCTACCCCGTCCGGCAGGAGCTCAAGCCGGCGCTCTTTCTGCACCTCCTGCGGACCAATGTGATGAAGGAAGCGCTGGTGTTCACCCGCACCAAGCACCGCGCCAACCGGTTGCAGGCGCAACTGGTGAAGGCGGGCATCAAGGCGGAGCGGATCCACGGCAACCGCTCGCAGTCACAGCGCACTGATGCGCTCGCCGGTTTCAAGGATGGGCGGTATCGCGTACTCGTCGCCACCGACATCGCCGCGCGCGGCATCGACATCGTCGAACTCGGTCACGTGGTGAACTTCGACGTGCCGCAAACGCCGGACGACTATATCCACCGGGTGGGGCGCACTGCGCGCGCCGAAACGACCGGCGATGCCTTCACGTTCATCTCGCCGGAGGAGGAATCGATGCTGCGTGAGATCGAGCGCGCAGTCGGCAAGCGCCTCCCGCGAGTCACGCTCTCGGATTTCGATTACAACGCCAAGGTCGAGGGGAAACTCGAGATCCCGCTCGCCGAGCGGCTGGCCGCGATGCGCGCCCAGCGCAGCCAGCGCGGCAAGGGATTGACGCATGGCAAACCGGTCAGGCCAGGTGCGCGGCGGCCACGGCGCTGAAGTCGTTGTACTGCTGATCCTGGCGCTGGGCGTGTGGCTCGGACTTGCCACCGCCGGCGTGCCAGGTGTCGTTCCCGCGTCCGCTCCCGCCACCGCGTTTTCCGCCGCGCGTGCCATGCATGATCTCGAGGTAATTGCTGCCGCGCCGCACCCGGTGGGCACCGTGGCACACGACCGGCTGCGCGATTACCTGGTCGACCGGTTGCGGGCACTCGGATGCGATGACGTGCACGTCCAGTCCGCCACCGGATTCAACACGCTGGACGGACCGATTGCGGCGACGGTAGCAAATGTCGTCGGGCGCAAGCACGGCGCCCGGCCAGGTCCGGCGCTGCTACTGATGGCGCATTACGACGCCGTGCCGCGCTCGTTTGGTGCCGGCGACGATGGCGCGGGCGTCGCGGCGATTCTGGAAGCACTGCGCGCCCTGGCGAATGGCCCGCCGCTCGACCGCGACCTGATCGTCGTCCTGAGCGACGCGGAGGAGGACGGCCTGCTCGGCGCCGAGGCATTCGTCGACCTGCATCCGTGGGCGAAGGACGTGGGGGTGGTGCTGAACTTCGATAATCGCGGGGACGCCGGACCGGCGTTCATGTTCCAGACCAGCCCCGGCAACGCTGCCCTGATACGCGCGCTCGCCGCCGCGGTGCCCGATGCCCGCACCAACTCGCTCACAGGCGAGGTATATCGCCACCTGCCAAGCGACACCGATCTGAGCATCTGGCTGCACTCCGGGTTTGTGGTCGGCGCGCTCAACCTTGCCGCCGTCGGTGGCTACACGCATTACCACACGCCGATGGACGACCTCGCGTCACTCGACCCGCGGGTGTTGCAACACATGGGCGATTACGCACTCGGGATGACGCGCGCGCTCGGCACCACGGACGTTGCCGCACGGAGCGCTCACGACGCGATCTACTTCAACGCGCCGCTGCTTGGCGTCCTCCACTATTCCGCGTCGCTGGCATTGCCGCTCAGCGTGATCGCAATGATCGCGGTCGCCGTGCTCACCGGCCTCGCGGTGCAGCGGCGCGCGCTTTCCGGTGGCGGCATGGCACGGAGCGTTCGCGCGCTGTTGCTGACGCTGGCCCTGCCGGCGCTCGTGACCTTTCTGGCGTGGCGATTGATTGGCCGGCTGCATCCCGGGTACGCGGAGATCCTGCAGAACGATCCGTACAACTCCTCCTGGTACCTGCTGGCCTTCACTGCACTCACGGTCGCGATGGCGCTTGAGGTGCAGCACCGGTTCACAGGACGCACTTCGCTACTCGAGCTTGCCATGGCGCCGATCGCAGTCTGGAGCCTGCTCGGTCTTCTCGTTGCGTCGTTGTTGCCGGGCGCGAGCTACCTGCTGATCTGGCCGCTGCTCGGCTGCCTGGCTGGAGCGGCCTGGCTGCTGAGGCCGGGTGGAGGCCGCCGGCAACCTCCGGCCGCCCTAGCGCTGACCGCAATTCCCGCACTCCTGCTCTGGCCAGCGCTGATCCAATCGCTCGAAGTCGCGCTCACTGCGAATGTGCTGCCGTTCTGCGCACTGCTCGCCGCCCTGGTGTTGTCATTGCTGGTAATCCCGCTCCACGGCCTCGGACAGCTTCAGCGCTGGGTTATGCTTGGCGCTGTGTTGGTCGGTATCGGCGCGCTGATCGGTGCTGAGACGACGGCAGGGTTTACCGCGATGCGGAAGCGACCGGATTCACTCGCCTACCTGGTCGACGCCGATTCAGGGCAGGCCTGGTGGATGAGTTTCGATCGCACGCCGGACGACTGGACCGGACGTGCTTTGGGCAGTCATCCGGCTCGCCGGACGTTCGCCGACTATCGCCTGACATCCCGGGACGAGCCCGTGCTTGCATCCGATGCAGCACCGGTCGCCGCACCGGCGTCCCCGATCCGGATTGTCGCCATCCAACCGGTTCCCGGCGGTCGATGGGTGCATCTCCACGTCGCGCAATCGGGCGACGGCGAGGAACTGGCGCTCTACGCGAACGGCACCGCGACGATCACCGATGTGACCATTAACGGGCGGTCGCTCCCGGATGGCCGCAGGGATCGCTATCGCGGGGAGTATCACATGGGCGCCCACGGGACGATCCTGCGCTACTTCGGCGTGCCGGAAGACGGCGTCGATCTCCAGTTCACGATCCATTCCACCACGCCCGCGCCGGTGCGGATCACCACGGCTATTGCCGGGCTACCGAGCGCCGCCGGGGGGCCGCTCCCACCCCGACCGCCGACCCTCATGAGCAAGCCGTTCGTCCCGACCGACGTGACAATAGTCAAACGCACGGTCAGGCTCTGACGATCGGGCCTGGCCCCGGCGGAAGCCCGGGCCAGGCCGGCTGGTTCCTGGATCACGAATACGCTTCCGGCGCAGTTCCACAGCGCCAAGCCGGTGGGATTGAGCGCGGGCATCCGATGAGTGACACCGGCTGAGCATTGGCTGGATGTCCCTGCAGGCATGGCGGACGCTACGTTGGCTGAGCGTCCGCCGTCGCATGCAGGAATCGGAGCAGCACCGCTTCGTCCGCCGTGAGCCCCTCCGGGTGGTCCTCACCGTCGCCCAGCCTCACCCACAGATCGAATAGCTCGCGGTTCTGATACGCATCAAGTACCACGGGATGGATGTAGCATTTGCGGCACACCGCCACGGTGTTGCCCAGCTGTCCGGCCACCGACGTGACCGCGGTGACCAGCGCCGCCTTTGGTGCCACATCGGGGTCGAAGCAGCGCGACGGTACCAGCTGGAGCGCGGCGAGCAAGGTACCGGCCCAGGTCCGGAAATCCTTCGCGGTGAAGTCCCGGTCGGAAATGGCGCGAAGGTAGTCGTTGACGTCGGCCGAATCGATCGATTGCGGTTGCCCGGTGTCGTCGAGGAACTGGAATAGGTCCTGCCCCGGCAGCTCACGGATGCGTTGGATCAGGCGCGCGAGACGCCGGTTGCTGAGGTCGACCGCGTGCACCTTGCCGCTCTTGCCGCGGAACCGGAACTGGATTCGGCTCCCGTCGATCGCCACGTGCCGGTCCTGCAGCGTGGTGAGCCCGAACGACCGGTTGGTGCGCGCGTACTCCTCGTTGCCCACGCGAATGAACGTCGCTTCGAGCAGGCGAACTACCGTCGCGAGCACCTTTGCCTTGGGAACACCGGACAGCGCGAGATCCTCCTGCAGACGGGCGCGAATTTTCGGCAACGTGTTCCCGAACTCGATCAGCCGCCCGTATTTCGTCTCATCGCGGATCTGGTGCCAGCGCGAATGGTAGCGGTACTGCTTCCTGCGCCGTGCATCGCGACCCGTGGCCTGCACATGTCCGTGCTCGATCGGGCAGATCCATACATCGGCCCAAGCCGGCGGAATGGCGAGCGAGCGAATGCGGGCCAGCGTCGCCTTGTCCCGGATCGCCGCACCATCCGGGCCGACATATGAAAAGCCGCGGCCCGACCTCCGGCGTGTGACGCCAGGCCGGTCATCGCTCATGTGACGCAGGTCGGCCGCCCTGGCCGCCTCCGTGGGCGCGGTGAAGGGACCGACACCGGCGCGGGATCGCGCGCGCCTTCTGGACTTCACCATCGGCGAGTTACCAACTTCCCGGCCAAGGAGACGATGCCCTTGTGACGGACAGCGGAGGCGGAATGGACACACCGCAACTCGTCTGGATGCTCGACGGCCTCAGTCAGATCGGCCCGTTCCTGTGGGGTGATGCGCTGGCCGTGCCCAGCCCATTCGCTCAAGCCGGGAGCATTTCGACCATTGGCTGCCTTGGTCCAACCCGATCCAGTCCGAGGCGGACACCACCGAGAGCCTGAGCTTGCCAGCGCGCAAATGTGGCGTATCATCGGGAGAATCGGGTCGGCGGACGACAACTCGGCAGGGGACATGAATCGACTGACGCTGTGCGCGCTGCTCATCCCGCAGGTCCTCGTTGCCCAAGGCCGCGGCCCCAGTGGTGGCAACGCCACGGTTCCAACGATCCTCCTCCTTCCGGCGCGAGTTTGGGACGGCACCAACACCAGCCCGCATGACAGCTGGGGCGTGCTCGTGCGCGGTAACGTGATCGCCGCGGTGGGGCCGCGGGCACAACTCAACGCACCCGCCGACGCGACCACCATCAACCTCGGCAACACGACGCTCGTTCCGGGGCTGATCGAAGCGCACTCGCACATGCTGCTGCATCCGTACAACGAGACGCCGTGGAACGACCAGGTGCTCCACGAACCGGAGGCACTGCGTGTGGCCCGCGCGGTCAACCACGCGAAGGCCACGTTGATGGCGGGATTCACCACGGTGCGCGACCTCGGCACGGAAGGCGCCGGCTACGCCGACGTCGGCCTCAAGATGGCGATCAACCAGGGGATCATTCCGGGACCGCGGATGTTCGTGGTCACCAGGGCAATCGTCGTGACGGGCGAGTACGGGCCCAAAGGGTTCACGACCGAATACGCCGACCGCATTCCGCAGGGCGCCGAGGAAGCCGACGGCGTCGACGGGATCTCGCGGGTCGTGCGCGATCAGATCAAGCATGGCGCCGACTGGATCAAGGTCTACGCCGACTACGGCTGGGGGCCCAACGGCGAGACGCGGCCGGGATTCACGCAGGACGAACTCAACCTGGTCGTCAGTATCGCCAACAGCTCGGGCCGCGAGGTTACCGCGCACGCCACCAGCGAGGAAGGCATGCGGCGCGCGATCCTCGCCGGCGTGCGCACCGTCGAGCACGGCGACAACGGCACCCCCACGGTATTCAAGCTGATGAAGGAGCACGGCACCTGCTTCGTTCCGACGATCGCCGCCGGCGAATCGCTACTGGAGCAACGGACCGGCTACCGGATGGGCGATTCGCTGCCCGATGCGCTGCGCGCCAAGCAGGCGTCGTTCAAGGCGGCGCTCGACGCCGGGGTCACCATCTGCAGCGGCAGCGACGTCGGCGTGTTCAGCCACGGCGATAACGGCAAGGAGCTGCAGCTGATGGTGCAGTTCGGCATGAAGCCGATCGACGCACTGCTGGCGGCGACCGCCAATGATGCTGCCATGCTCGGGATGGCCGATCGCATCGGCGCGATCAGGCCGGGGCTGCTCGCCGACCTCGTGGCGGTCGACGGCGATCCCACCGTCGACATTGCCGCGGTACGGAACGTGAAATTCGTGATGAAGAATGGCGTGATATACCGGCAGTGAGTCATGTCACGATTGCCAGGACACTCGCCGCGGCCGCGGAGCAAGGGGGTGAAACGCAAACGGGAGCTCCGTGTCGAGTGGAGCCCCCGTCTTGCGTCTTACCTATTACATCTCACGGTCCCGCTGGCGGCCCGCCACGACCACCGCCGCGCCCGCTCCCACGGCCCTGCGTGCCCATCTCGTATTCCTTCGGTGGCTCGGCGCCCATCAGGTAGCGCACGAAGTAATCCCACCGCCGCCGCTGCATGTACTGGCCAGCCGTGTAGCCGTGCTGGTTGTTCGGGAGCAACAGCAGGTCGAAATCCTTGTTCGCCTTGATCAGTGCATCCACGACCAGCAGGGTGTTGTATGGCGGGACATTATTGTCGATCGTCCCGTGCGCCAGCAGCAGATGACCCTTGAGGTTCCTGGCAAGCGTCTGGTTGGCTTCCGCCGTGTAGCTGTCGGTGCCATCCGGATTCCGCGCCTCGAGCCCTTGATAGCGTTCGCCCCAGTCGTCCTCGTACTCGCGGTTGTCGTGATTCCCCGATTCCGAGATACCGACCTTGAAGAAGTCGGGATAGCGGAACATCGCGTCGGCCGCCGCAAAGCCGCCACCCGAGTGGCCCCAGATCCCGGCCCTGTCGATGTCAATGAACCGGTACCGCTGCGCCAGTTCCTTCATCCCGGCAACCTGATCGGGCAACGTGTTGTCGCCCATGTGGGCGTAGTAGACGTCGTGGAACTTCTTGTCGCGATCGGGCGTGCCCATTCCGTTGATCTGTACCACGATGAAGCCGAGATCGGCCAGACCCTGCGGCTCGCCACCGGCCGCCCGGAAGCCCCACCCGCCGACGCTGCCGCTCTGCGGTCCGGGATAGATCTGGTTGATGATTGGATACTTCCTGGTGGAATCGAAGTTCGACGGCCGGTACATCAGTCCGAAAATGTCGGTGCTCCCGTCCCGCCCCTTCATCTTGATCGTAGTAACCGGGTTCCAGCTCGCGGCACGCAGCGCCGCCGGATCCGCGCCCTTTTCGAGCGGCATGATCAGCGCGCCGGTCATCGCGTTCCGCAACGCACTCGCCGGCGGCACGTCGGACTGGGACCAGGTGTCCACCAGGTACTTTCCGGAAGGCGACAATTGTGCGTCGTGCGTGCCGTCATCCGGCGTGAGAGAGATCAGGTGCGTGCCATCCAGGTTGATGCGATACGAATGCGTGTAATACGGGTTCTGGCCCGGCTCACCTCCGACCGCGGTGAACCAGAGTGTGCGCGTCGCGTCATCGATCCTGGTGACGCCGGTGACCACGCCGTCACCCGGGGTGACCTTGTTCTTGAGCCTGCCCGTGGCGAGATCGTACAGGAAAAGGTGTCCCCAGTTGTCGCGCTCCGAGTACCAGAGTATTTCGTGGCTCGGCCAGAGCACGCACCAGAGTATCTGCTGACCCGGCCCCGATTCGAACTGCGTCGGCGAAACCTCGTCGAATACGGTCCGCACCGTGCCCGTGGTCGCGTCGGCCGAGCGCACCCAGACCTGCTTGTGGTCGCGCGAGACCGAGGCGAACACGACCTGTGAGTCGTCCGGGCTCCATTTGATGTCGGCCATGTTGAGGTCGTCGACCACCGTCGAACGATGCTGATCCGGCGGCATCGTGAGGCGCACCATCTTCCCGGTTTCGACGTTGATCACCACCCGCTGGATCATCGTGATGACGCTGTCGCCTGGAAGGGGATACTTCCATGCCTGCAGGATCGGGTGGCCGGCGACACGATCACTGAACGTGCGGGCTCCCTCGCGGCCCGTCGGCGTGGTGACCAGATACATCTCCCCGTCGTTGCGTTGATCCTGTTGCTGCGTCGCGATCATCCTGCCGTCAGCCGACCAGAGCACGACGGCGCGATCACTGTTGATCCACCCGGCGTTGTCCGTGGCGTAGCCGAAATCCTTGACCCCGTCCGTGGTAAGCTGCCGCTCCTGCCCGCTGGTCACATCCTTGACCCAGAGATTCCAGTCGTGGATGAACACGCCGCGCTTCCCGTCGGGCGCCATGTTGAGCGGCTCGTTGTGCGACGACATCGGGCCGCCGCCACCACGTCCACCACCGCCGCGCCCGCCCCGGCCACCGCCAAACCCGCCGGCCGACACTGCGGGCGCCGGTATCGACCCGGGCGCGAGTGCGCTGCATATCGATCCCTTCACGTCGCAGCTCCACTCCTTGCCGCTGTCCGCCACCATGATCGACTTGAAGTCTTTGGTGAAGGTGATCCGGGTGAACGGGAGGTGTTGGGCATCGATCGGGTGGCCCGCCACCTTCGAGAGCGCTGCGGCGACCCGCGCGTGGTCGAACGCCGGCCGCCGAACCTTCCGCGCCGGGTCGACCAAAAGGAACTGCCCGGCCGATGCGCGATACCAGAACCGGTCATCCCCCAACCAGTTGGGCGTGACCAGCCCGGCCGCCGCCTGCGATGTCACGACGGCGTTGCTCATCGCGCGCTCGGCGCGCTGGTAATCGGCCGCGGTGAGCACGTGTTGTCCCGCTGCGGGACGGGCGACGGTGCATGCTGCAACGACAGCAATCCAGAGGAAGCGACGAACGCGAAGCGACATGCGAGGCCTCGAAGAAGTGTGCTGGAGGTAAGAAGTAAGAAGTCAGAAGTAAGAAGGAAACCCCCGCAGGGAATCTCGGGAAGTCTCCTTCTGACTTCTTCCTGCTCACTTCTTAGCTTGTGTCATGACCAACCTGTTCGCGGCCCGCGCACAGATGGGCATGTCGCTTGGCTTTCACATCATTTTCGCATCGATCGGCATCGCGATGCCGGCGATGATGGTGATCGCCGAATGGCTCGCCCGAAGGACCGGTGACGTACAGTACCGCGAGCTGGCCAGGCGCTGGGCCAAGGGCGTCGCCATCCTGTTTGCGGTCGGCGCGGTGTCCGGAACGGTGCTCTCCTTCGAGCTCGGCCTGCTCTGGCCGCGCTTCATGCAGTATGCCGGTGCAATCATCGGCATCCCCTTTTCGCTCGAAGGGTTCGCGTTCTTTACCGAGGCGATCTTCCTCGGTCTGTACCTCTACGGCTGGGACCGGATTCCCGCACGCGCACATCAGGCGGCGGGTCTCATCGTCGCGGTGAGCGGTGCCGCGTCGGCGGTGTTCGTCGTCATGGTCAACGCGTGGATGAACGCTCCCATCGGGGTCACGATTGCCAACGGACAGATCGTGCACATCGATCCGCTCGCCGGCATGCACAGTCCTGCCGCGCTGGCGCAGGTGCTACACATGCTGCTTGCGGCGTATGCGTCGACCGGGCTGGCCGTTGCCGGAGTGCACGCCATGATGCTGCTCCGCCGCTCCAGTAGCACATTTCATCGTCATGCCATCGCGGTCGCGCTCTTCGTCGGAGTGCCGGCCGCCATCCTGCAGCCGTTTGCCGGCGATCTTGAAGCGCGGGTCGTGGCGAGAACGCAGCCGGTGAAGCTCGCGGCGCTCGAAGGCCAGTTCGCCACCCAGCACGACGCTCCGCTGCGCATCGGTGGCCTGCCGGATGTCGCCGCGCGGCGGACGCGGTATGCCATCGAGATTCCGGGCGGGTTGTCGCTCGCGGCGTTTGGCGACCGGCACGCGACGGTTCAGGGGCTCACCGCGTTTCCGCGCCAGAATTGGCCACCGGTCGCGCCAGTGCACCTCGCGTTCCAGGTCATGGTCGGGCTCGGCGTCGCGATGGCGCTGGTCAGCATCTGGTGCATCGGCGTGGCGTGGCGACGGCGCGAAATCGCCTCGCATCGCGCCCTGCTGCGCGCACTCCTGATCGTCAGTCCGTTCGGCTTCATCGCCACCGAGGCTGGGTGGGTGGTGACCGAGGTCGGCCGCCAGCCGTGGATCGTGCAGGGACTGATGCGTACCGCCGACGCCGTGACACCGATGCCAGGCCTTACGGTGCCGTTCACCGTGTTCACGTTGCTCTACGTCGGACTGGCGGCGGTTGTCATCATCCTGATTCGCACGCAAGTGCGCGATACCGGCACAGCGTGACGAGCTTCGTCGCGACGCTCGGACTGCCGGAGGTCGTTGCCGGACTCCTCTTCGTCGCGCTCAATGCCTACGTGCTGATGGGCGGCGCGGACCTCGGCAGCGGCGTGTGGGACCTGCTTGCCAGCGGACCTCGCCGCATCGAGCAGCGCGAACTCATCGCCCGGGCGATCGGCCCGATCTGGGAGGCCAATCACGTCTGGCTGGTAATCGTCGTGGTGATGTGTTTCACCGCCTTCCCACCGGCATTCGCCACGCTCACGACGATGCTGAACATCCCACTCACCCTGATGCTCATTGGCATCGTACTGCGGGGTTCGGCGTTCGTCTTCCGCAGCTCCGGCGGTCGTCGCAGTCCGGCGCACGCTCGATGGGGGCGGACCTTCGCCATCGCCAGTGCGGCGACACCTGTCCTGCTCGGCATCGTCATCGGAGCGATATCGAGCGGCGCGATCGCGGCCGCTCACTCACAGATCGGCACGGCGTCATTCGTGGACACCTTCGTCCAGCCATGGCTGGCGCCATTTCCGGTGACCGTCGGCTTGCTCGCGCTGGCGCTGTTCGCGCAGCTTGCGGCGACCTACCTCACGTTGGTCACCGACGACGCGAAACTTCGCGATGATTTCCGTCGCCGGGCAATCGGGACCGCCGGCGGAGGGATCGTCCTCGCTGGCGTGGCGGCGATCCTGGCGCGCGAGCATCTCTGGTTCGCACGCCCCGGCTTGCTCGCAGGACCACGGTCCGTCGCATGGCTCGCCCTGACGGGGCTCACCGGTGCGGTTGCGATCGCCACGTTGTGGCGGCGACACTACTCCCTGGCGCGCATTGCGGCGGGCGCCGAGGTGTCTTTCATTCTTTGGGGTTGGGCGCTGGCACAGTACCCTTACCTCATTCCGACTGCGATGACGATCCGTGATGCCGCGGCGCCGCGGTCGACACTCGTCACACTGCTCTGGGCGCTCGCCGTGGGTGCGGTGCTGCTGATGCCATCGCTGCGATATTTGCTGAAAACGTTTGCCAGGAGTCGAGAGACGTGACCCATCCGGACTCGTTCGCCCCGGGATGGCCCGGCATTGCGCCGCGCTGGACGTCAAGCGCCAAAAGCGGCGTTGGCACATCGCTCACTGGCAGCAGCGACCTCTGGTTCACGCTCAGCCATGGCGTGGTGGACGAGGTCTACTACCCCCGCATCGATCGTGCGTGCACGCGCGACATGGGACTGATCGTCACCGACGGCCGCGGCTTCGTATCCGAAGAAAAGCGCCATGCCCGCCACGAGATCCATTGCAGCGCACCAGGCGTGCCGGCCTATCGCCTGGCAAACACATGCAATGAAGGGCGCTACCGGATCGACAAGGAAGTGATCAGTGATCCGGCCCGCCCCGCGCTGCTGCAGCGCACGCGGTTCACTCCATTGACCGGCCAGCGCGAGGACTATCGCCTGCATGTGCTGGTTGCACCGCATCTCGGGAATCGAGGCAGCGGCAACACTGCGTGGGTCGACGAGCACAAGGGCGTCCCGATGCTCTTTGCCGAGCGCGCCGGCAACGCGTTGGCATTGGCATGTTCCGCGCCGTGGCGGCGGCGGTCGGCCGGATTTGTCGGCGTGTCCGATGGCTGGCGGGACCTGCAGGATCATGACGAGATGACCTGGAGCTACACGCGCGCCGAGAACGGCAATGTGGCGCTGACGGGGGAAATCGACATGCCGCCCGATGGCGATTACTTCCTGCTGGTACTCGCTTTCGGTTCCGATGCCGCAGAAGCGGGTCATCGCGCGCGCGCCGCGCTCCAGGACGGGTTCGACCCGGCGTACGCCGAATATGTCCGTCGTTGGGACACCTGGCAGGACGGACTGCTTCATCTTGATGATCACCGGGCCGGCGATCCGAATGATCGCTACCGCATGAGCACTGTCGTCATGCGGACGCACGAAGCCACGGATTTCCCGGGCGGACTGATCGCGTCTCTGTCAATCCCATGGGGCTTCAACAAGGGCGACGAGGATCTGGGTGGCTACCACCTCGTCTGGCCACGCGATCTGGTGGAGACGGCGGGCGGACTCCTGGCAGCGGGCGCGCTCACTGACGCAGCCCGCGTCCTTTCCTACCTGCAGACCACGCAGGAAGCCGACGGTCACTGGGGCCAGAACATGTGGCTCGACGGCACGCCCTACTGGAACGGCATCCAGATGGATGAAACCGCGCTGCCGATCCTCCTGGTCGATCTCGCCTGCCGCGAGGGCGCGATTGCCCCGACCGACCTGCCGAGATTCTGGTCGATGGTGCGGCGCGCGGCAGCATATATCCTCCGGAACGGTCCGGTGAGTCCGCAGGACCGGTGGGAAGAGGATCCTGGCTACTCCCCGTTTACGGTCGCGGCGGAGATTGCGGCCCTGCTCGCCGCCGCCGATCTCGCCGACGCGCACGATGAACCCGGCCCGGCGGCGTACCTGCGCGAAACCGCGGACGCATGGCATGACTGCATCGATCACTGGATGTATGCCACCGGGAACGATCGCGACAGTCGATTCAACGTTGCTGGCTATTACGTCCGCGTTGCCCCGATCGACGATGAAGACGGCGTGTCGAGGCTGCAGAGCAGCATACCGGTGAAGAACGTGCCGGCGTGCGACGCCAGCAGCGCCGCCTGTGACCTGATCAGCTGCGATGCGCTGGCATTGGTGCGCTTTGGACTGCGCGCCGCGGACGACCCCCGCATCCTGAACACCGTGCAACTGATCGACTCACTGCTGCGAGTGCAGACTCCCAGCGGCCCGGCATGGCACCGCTACAACGGTGATGGGTACGGCGAGCATGCGGATGGCAGCCCGTTCGACGGCACCGGCATCGGCCGGGCGTGGCCGCTGCTCACGGGTGAGCGGGCGCACTACGAACTGCAGTCGGGACACATCGACGAGGCCGAGCGGCTGCTCGCGGCGTTCGAAGCGTTCGCTGGTGACAGCGGCCTCATTCCCGAGCAAGTCTGGGATGTCGCCGACATTCCTGACCGGGAGCTGTACTTCGGCCGTGCCGCGGGTTCGGCGATGCCGCTGGTCTGGGCTCACGCCGAGTACGTTAAGCTGCGCCGGTCGCTGCGGGACGGGGCCGTGTTCGATCTGCCGCCACAAACCGTGCAGCGCTATCTCGTCGACCGGATCGGGGCTCCGCGCGCGATCTGGCGCTTCAATCACAAGATTCGTACGCTGCCCGCCGGAAAGCTGCTGCGGATCGAGACCATGTCACCGGCGGTCGCCCACTGGACCGTCGACAACTGGAAGACCATCGCCGACACCACCACGCGTGACACCGGACTCGGCATGCATGTCCTTGATTTGCCAACGGCGTCATTGGCGGAAGGAGGACAGGTGCAGTTCACGATGTACTGGCCGGCTGCGGGCCGATGGGAAGACACCGATTTCACCGTCACGATCACCGCAGCGCCAGCCGTCCCAAGCGGGGGAGGTCGAACATGACCGCCCCGATCCAGCGCGTCCTGGTGATCGATATCGGTGGTACCCACATCAAGCTGCTGGCCACCGGGCATCGCAAGCGAATCCGGCTCGTGTCCGGTCCGTCGTTGACCGCCCAGGCCATGGTCGCCGCAGTGCTCGGCGCTACGACCGAGTGGCGCTACGATGTGGTGTCAATCGGCTATCCTGGTCCGGTCGGTGCGGATGGGCCGGTCACCGACCCGCACAATCTGGCACCGGGATGGATCGGCTTCGACTTCGAGAAGGCACTCAAGCGTCCCGTGCGGGTCATCAACGATGCGTCAATGCAGGCGCTCGGCGGCTATCGCGGCGGCCGAATGCTGTTTCTCGGACTCGGTACCGGCCTGGGCGCGGCACTAGTGATTCAGGGGCATTTGCAGCCGCTGGAACTTGCCCACCTGCCATACCGCAAGCGCAAGGCGTTCGAGGACTATGTTGGCGAAAGGTGCCGCCTCGAGTGTGGGCAACGTCGCTGGCGCCGGTACGTATTCGACGTCGTGGCGCGACTTATGGTAGCGATGCAGGCGGATTCGCTCTTGTTGGGTGGCGGCAACGCACGCCGCATGCGACGTCACCTCGACCGCTTGCCAGCCGGAACCCGGATCGGCAGCAACGTCGATGCGTTCCGCGGCGGGTTCCGGCTGTGGCAGCCGGCGCACGAGCGCGCGCAGTCCTCCTGGCCGGAACCACGAACTGCCGAGGCCCCGCATGCGTGAGGAACGCGCTTGGAGCCCGAGCCTTGCGAGTTGGTGATACGATCGTGGCCGAACGGCCCATGGTGCTGCCGTTCGAGCGGCCAGCCGGTGCAGCGGGCGCCCGATAGCCAACCGGATTGGCCGTCGAATCCCGTTATTTCGGTACCCGGAGCTAGATTCCAGTGTGACACTCCGCGGGCCCACCGGCCGCGGCGGAGTAGTCACGGCCCGCATCACGAGGGATCCATGAGCAATTACAAGGTCGACCAGCGACATCTCAATCATCACGGCCGAGTGTTCCATTTTGTGTCGTATGAAGGTCAGCCGGCAAACCCGCGGCGTGAAGAAGCGGCCGTCGAGCCCACCTGGTTCCTGATGGGACCCGCCCGCCGTTGGGCGGTCATGCCGCAGCAAGTGCTGCAACCGGCCGAGGACGTCGATCGCTGCCTGATCGCATGGCTCGACGAACACCTGGAAGCCAAGGATTGATCCGCAGTTCACGCGTAACTCACCTCAGAGGATGATCGCGATGCTCAAATCGACGACCCAGGTCGCCCTGATAGCGATGATTGCCGCAACCCCGCTGTGCGCCCAGGGTGGCAGGGGCGAAGCCACTGACAAGGTCACCGGCTCGGGACAGCTTCCCGCTGGATGGATGGTGCGGTTCGACCCCGTCAATCCGCGTTTCGTCAAGCCCGGGACCCCGCCGCCGTCGCTCACCGATATCAGCTTCGTCACCATGGGCACCGGCTACCACATTACGTCCGGGCCCGCAGCCATCTATTACAACTCGAAGGACATGGCCAAGGGTGTCTACGGTGTCTCAGCGACGTTCCATCAGGCCAAGAGCATGCAGCATGAGGCGTACGGCATCTTTGTCGGCGGAATGAACCTGCAGGACTCGACCCAGAACTACCTCTACCTCGTGATCCGTCCGATGGATGGCAGCTTTGCGATCGAACACCGGTCCAGCAACGCCGCCCCGACCAAGCTGGTGTCGATGGCGCCCGACGCTGCGGTCAGCAAGGACTCGCCGACCGATGGCAGCGCTACCAACACGTTGCTGATCCATGTCGCTAAGGACACGGTGCACTTCATCGTCAACGGCAAACTGGTAAGGGCGATTGCCAAGGCGGACCTCGGCGGCGCGATGACGGACGGCCAGGCCGGCGTGCGCGTCAATCACAACATCAGCGTGCATGTGGACGGCTGGAGCGTGAAGCAGTAGGCACAAACCGGCGGGGGCGGGACGAATGTTCCGGGTGGAGCGCGCGTCCTGCCCCGAGTTCGGTGTCACCATCCGGGGCGGCAACGTCTCCCTCGATAAGGCAGTAACCGCGGCACCCGCCGCGGAATCTCGTTCGACGGAGACACCATGGCCGGAATCAAGCAGGCGGCAAAGAACGCCCTCAACCGGAGCAAGCCGACCGCCGAAAAGGTGGGCCGGGTTGCGAAATCGGCCGCCGGTGCCGCAATGAAAGCCGGTGCACGGGCGGCTGCCGCGGTCGTCGCGTTGGAGATCGCACAGGGCCTCTCGAAGGCCAGGGTGGCCCGGGCGAAAAAGAGCAAGCGGGCCAAGGTGGCGGCAGCCGTCGGCGGCGCCGCAGCGTTGGCCGCAGCTGGAATTGCAGTCGCCCGGGCGCGCCGCAAAAAGTAGCTTCTTCGCGGCACCACGGCGCTGCGCACCTGGGGGGGGGAGCTTCGCCTCCCCCTTGCGACTTGTTCTCGACCAACCAACTTCACCCGCCATGAGAGTTCTCGCCGGCATAGCCGGCCTGGCAATCCTGTTGATCGTGCTGCGGGATGCCTTTGAAACCATCATCCTGCCGCGACGCGTGAGCCGCATGTTCCGGCTCACCTCGTTGTTCTACCGCGCTTCCTGGCGTCCATGGCGTGGCATCGCGACGCGCCTCTCCGGCGGTTTTCGCGAGAATTCGCTGAGCTGGTTCGGACCGCTGTCGCTGCTCCTGCTGCTCGCGTTGTGGGCCTTCAGCATCGTGCTTGCGTTCGGCATCCTGCAATGGGCGGCCGGATCGGCGCTCAAGATGGACGGAAACGCGCCGCACTTCCTCGACGACCTGTATCTGAGCGGCACAACATTCTTCACGCTGGGAATGGGTGATGTCGTTCCACGGATTCCGCTCGCAAAGGTGCTGACCACGCTGGAAGCGGGGCTCGGGTTCGCGTTTCTTGCCATTATCATCGGCTACCTGCCGGTGATCTATCAGGCCTTCTCGCGCCGGGAGATCGCGATATCGCTGCTCGACGCCCGCGCCGGCTCACCACCGTCCGCCGGTGAATTGCTCTGGCGGTATCGCGACGACGAAACGCAACGTGACCTGGTCCGGCTGCTCACCGAGTGGGAGCGCTGGGCCGCGGAGGTCCTCGAGAGTCACCTGTCCTACCCGGTGCTGGCGTACTTCCGGTCGCAGCACAGCAATCAGTCCTGGCTCGCCGCGCTGACCACGATACTCGACACCAGTGCGCTCGTGATCGTGGGATTCGACGGCTGGTGCATGCGTCAGGCGCAGCTCACGTTCGCGATGGCGCGGCATGCCGCGGTCGATCTCGCCCAGGTGTTCAGCGCGCGCGCGCAGGTGAGGGCGAAGGACCGCCTAGACCCCGAATCGTTCGCCCGGCTGGTCGAGCGACTGCACAGCGCCGGGATGGAGTTTCGCGAAGAGGATGCCGGCCCTCGCCTGGCGGAGTTGCGCGCGATGTATGAGCCATACGTGACGGCGCTGTCACATCATCTGGCACTGCCGTTGCCGGCCTGGATGCACGATGGCAAGGCCGTCGACAACTGGCAGGCGGCGCCGTGGAAGACCGGGCGCACGGGCACGCCGGGCACCGAGGAACATTTCTGACAGCTGCGGCCTTGCGGCCCAGGGCTGCCGTTCCGGCTCATGGCTGCGGTTCAGTTCCACCAACCCGAGGACCGCCGGAGTGAAACACCGACCGTTGCTCCCCCTGCTCCTGCTGCTGTTTGTCGGCAGCGGATGCGCCGCACTGATCTATGAGATCGTCTGGTTCCAGATGCTCTCGCTCATCGTCGGATCATCGGCCATCTCTCTTGGCGTGGTGCTCGGCACGTTCATGGGCGGGATGTGCATCGGTTCGCTGCTCTTGTCACGGTTCGTCCGGGCCGGCAGACACCCGCTGCAGGTGTACGCGTTGCTCGAAGCCGGCATCGCGGTCTGTGGCGTCGTCATCCTGTTCGGACTGCCCTGGGCCGGCGGCTGGTACGTTGCGATCGGCGGCGGGGGTATCGGCGGGCTGCTGATCAATGGCCTGTTCTGCGCCTTGTGCCTGTTATTGCCGACGGTCCTGATGGGTGCGACGCTCCCGGCCGTGGCTCGCTGGGTTGAGACCACACCCCGCGGTGTTTCATGGCTCGGCTTCTTCTATGGTGGCAACATCGCCGGCGCCGTGTTCGGCTGCCTGCTCACCGGATTCTACCTGCTCCGGGCGCACGACATCGAGTACGCGACGTTCACCGCGGTCGCGATCAACGCGGCAGTCGCCCTCGTTGGTTTGGTATTGTCCAGAACCACCGAGTACCACCCGCCGGCGATTGAGCCACTTGCCGTCCCCGTCGACACGGCGGCGATCAGCTCCCGGGCAGCCGACAAGCGGGTCTACATCACCATCGCCCTATCGGGGATGACCGCGCTCGGCGCCGAAGTCCTGTGGACGCGGTTGCTCTCCCTGCTGCTCGGCGCCACCGTGTACACGTTCTCGCTGATCCTCGCAGCGATTCTCGTCGGGCTCGGAATCGGCAGCAGCATCGGCGCGTTCGTCGGACGTTCGAGCCCAAACCCACGACGCGCCCTGGCACGGTGCCAGATCGGGTTGATGCTGGCGATTGCATGGGGGGCAAACTCGGCGGTCAGCATGCTGCCCTATTGGCCCGTCAATCCGCTGCTCGCCAGCACGCCGGTATCCCTGTTCGAGGTTGACTTCGTCCGGTGCCTCTGGGTCGTTCTCCCTGCGGCCATCCTGTGGGGCGCGAGCTTCCCGCTGGCGCTTGCGGCCGTCGCGACCGGTGCGCAGGATCCCGCGCGCGTGGTCGGAAGAGTGTACGCCGCCAATACGGTGGGCGGCATCATCGGCGCTGTCTTCACCAGTCTCGTGCTATTGCCGTGGCAGGGCACCCAGTGGGGGCAGCGCGTGCTGATCGTCATCGCCGGTATCTCGGCGCTGTGCGTGCTGATACCGACAATCCAGAGTGCGAGCCATCGCCTCGCGTTCAATCGCCGCACCGCCTATGCGGTTCTCCTGGTCGGGTTGGCGGCCGTGGCCGCCGGCAGGCTGGTTCACCCGCCGCCGGGATTGCTCGTCGGTTACGGGCGCCTGTCGGCGGTATGGCTGGGACAAACCGGCGACTTCATCTATGTGGGCGAGGGGATGAACTCCTCGATGGCAGTGTCGCGCATGGCGAACGGTGTGCTCAACTACCACAATGCCGGCAAGGTACAGGCGTCGAGCGAACCGCAGGACATGCGCCTGCAGCGGATGCTCGGCCACTTGACCACACTGATCCCGGCCCATGCGCGCAACGTCCTGGTGATCGGTTGCGGTGCCGGCGTGACGGCGGGTGCGGTGAGCATTTCACCGGACGTCGAAAGCGAGACCATCGTCGAAATCGAGCCACTGGTTCCGCGGGTCGTGTCGAAGTTCTTCGGCGAGCACAATTACAATGTCGTCGACAATCCCAAGGTGCGCATTCAGATCGACGACGCCCGGCATTTCCTGCTCACCACCAGCCAGAAGTTCGACGCGATCACGTCCGATCCGTTCGACCCGTGGGTCAAGGGCGCGGCAATGCTGTACACGCGCGAGTTTTTCGAGATCGCCAAGAAGCACCTGAATCCGGGCGGCGTCGTGACCGTGTTCGTGCAGCTCTATGAAAGCGGCGAGCCAGCCGTGAAGAGTGAAATGGCGACCTTCTTCGAGGCGTTCCCGAATGCCGTCGTCTGGGGCAACACCAACAACGGCGAAGGGTACGACATGGTGCTCATGGGCCAGGTCGAGCCGAGCCGGATCAACGTCGACAGCATCGAGGCTCGCCTCGGTGATCCCCGGTACGCCCAGGTCGCACAGTCCCTCCGGGAAATCGGGTTCAACTCCGGGGTCGACCTGTTCGCCACCTACGCTGGGCGCGCCGCCGACCTCGGGGCCTATCTCAAGAACGCCGAGGTGAATCGTGATCGTAACCTGCGATTGCAGTATCTGGCGGGTCTGGGTGTAAACGTGTATTCGCAGAGCGAGATCTACCGTCATATCCTGCAGTACCGGCGTTACCCGGAGGGACTGTTCACCGGTTCGCCCGCGCGCCTCGCAGGGTTGCAGGCGGCGGGAATCGGCGGACAGTAGCGACGCCGACCGATGCCCGCGGCCACCATTCGTCCCGCCATAGCAGCCGACGTACCACTCGTCCTGCAGCTGATCCGCGAACTTGCCGCGTATGAGAAGCTGGGCCACGAAGTCACGGCGACTGAGCGCGACTTGCGTGAGTCACTGTTCAGTTCCCCGCCCAGCGCCGAGGTCGTCATTGCCGAAACCGACGGCGGAGTCGCCGGTTACGCGCTCTTCTTTCACAACTACTCGACGTTTCTCTGCAAGCGCGGGCTTTATCTCGAGGATCTCTTTGTCCGACCTTCGTTCCGGGGTCGGGGCATCGGAAGACTGCTGCTCTCACATTTGGCGGGTATTGCCGTGCAGCGCGGCTGCGCCCGGTTCGAATGGGCGGTCCTCGATTGGAACGAATCGGCGATCGGGTTCTATCGGAGCCTGGGCGCGATGCCGATGGATGACTGGACGGTGTTCCGACTCAGTGGCGACGCCCTGAAGCGGCTGGCTGCGAGGTAAGTGCCGGGTTGACAATTCTGGACATGTTTGTACTATTCATATATGAATCATATGCACCTGAACTGAACTGGCGCGTCACCATGGACTGGGACCTGCCCTCCGGCCGGCCCCGACCACTGATTGGAGTAGAACATGGCAGTAGAAACGCTCGCGGAAGCCCCAGCATCGGTCGCCGCGCCCTGGCAGATCGATACCGCACATACCGAAGTCGAGTTCTCGGCCCGGCACTTGATGATCTCGAACGTCAAGGGTCGCTTCTCGAACCCGACGGGCAGCGTGAGTTACGACCCGGCGCGACCCGGTTCCCTCAAGCTCGAGGTCTCGATTCCGATCGCCACAATCGACACCCGCAACGAGCAGCGGGACACGCACCTGCGTTCAGCCGATTTCTTCGACGCCGAACACCATCCGCTCATGACGTTCAAGGGACGGCGCATCGAAGGCGATATCCGCGACAAGTTCAAGCTGGTCGGCGATCTCACCATTCGTGGCGTCACGCGCGAAATCACGATGGATGTGACGTCGGAAGGCGCCGGCCCTGATCCGTGGGGCAATGATCGCCTCGGCTTCAGCGCCACCGGCAAGGTCAACCGCAAGGATTTCGGCCTGATGTGGAATCAGCTGCTCGAGACCGGCGGTGTTGCGGTGGGCGACGAGATCAAGATCATCATCAATACCGAGCTGATGCGGCCCAAATAGCGGTGAGAGGTGAGAGGTGAGAGGTGAGAGGTGAGAGAAGTCGCTTCGTCCTGAGGCGACGGCGAGGAACGACTCTGCTGTTCCCTCTTACCTCTCACGTCTCACCTCTTACCTCTTACCTCTCACCTCTCACCTCTCACCTCTTACGTTCCGTTACATGGCTTTGCGCACGCACGTCCTGCTGGTCCACGGCATGGGTCGCACACCACTCTCCATGTGGCGACTGGCCAGCTCATTGCGCCGGGCTGGGCTGACGCCGGAACTCTTCGCGTATGCGACCGCATGGCAATCGGTCGACGGGATCCTCCGGCGGCTGCAGGCGCGGTTGACCGTGATGGCGGCTGGCGATTACGTGGTCGTGGGCCATTCGCTCGGTGGACTGCTGCTGCGCGCCGCGGTCGCCGGCCTGCCGTCCGATGTGCGCCCGCCGCGGCGGATCATCATGATAGGCACACCTAATCACTCACCACGGCTCGCGCGGCGGTTCGAGCGGTTCTGGTGGTACCGGCTGATGAATGGCGACGCGGGCGATCTTCTCGCCAGCGAATCGCGCATCGCACGGATTCCGCCGCCGAGCATCCCATGCACCGTGATCGCCGGGACGCGCGGCATCAGCGGGCCTTGGAGCCCATTCGGGCCGGAGCAGAACGACGGCATGGTGTCGGTGAACGAAACCAGACTCGATGGAACGGAAGAGTGGATTGCCCTGCCACTGCGCCACCCGTTCATGATGAATGACCGCCGGGTGCGCGCACTGGTGCGGGACCGCTGCGTCGAACGTACGACGTGAGACGTGAAGGGTGCTACTATCCTCCCAATCGTCCCTTCAATGTTCGTGCGTCGAACGGTCCGGCATCCGAAATCAGTTGCCTGGCTGCATCGACCTTGCCGAAGATCCCCCAGAGCAACACGCCCCGCACCCGCCCGGCCGCGAGGTAGTACACCACCCCCTCGCGAAATTGCGTCTTCCAGTCCGCCACGACCTCCAGCCGCGGATCGGTTTCGCCGACCGCTTCGTAGCCCAGGTCGAACAGGTCCGAATAGAAGAACGGCAGGTGCGTATAGGGCGCATCATCGCCGGCCATCGCGCGGCCCGCCGCGTTGCCCATCGTGAGCGCATTGTCCTCGTGCTCCACCCGCAATCGCTTGCCGAGGGCAGGTGACATGAACCGCGCCACGTCACCGGCCGCGAAGACATCATGCAATGATGCCGTGAGGTGTTCGTCGACAATAATTCCATCCTCGACCGCGAGCCCCGCCGTCCTGGCGAGGTCTGTATTCGGTTCCACGCCGACGCCTGCGATCACCGCATCGGCTTTCACGGTGAAGCCGTTCTTGGTCGACACGGTCATGCGGCCAGCAGACGCCTGGATGTCGGCCACCTGCTCACCTGCACGCACGTCCACGCCTTTGTCGCGGTAGTACTTGACGAGGTACCCGGCCAGATCCGCCGGAAAGATGCGGGCACCAATGCCATCCTCGGGGAACAGCATCGTCACCGTGCAGCCGTTCATCGCCAGTGCCGCCGCGATCTCCGATCCAATGAAGCCGCCGCCGATCACGACAATAGGGCCAGCCTTGGCGGCGACGGCTCGTACTCTCCGGTAATCCTCGAGGGTGCGATAGTAGATGACCGCGTCCCCACCGAACGGCAGGAGTCGTGGCCGGGCTCCGGTGGCAAGCAGGAGCTTCTCGAATGAATGGTCGTCACCATGATCGTCGATCACCTTCTTGCCGGGCAGGTCGAGTGCCGTCACGCGCCGACCGAGGTGCAGGTCGATCCCGGCATCACCGGTCTTCCGCCAGATGCTCTCGAGTGGATCGCCTTTCCAGAGCGCCTTGGTGAGCGGTGGACGGTTATATGGCGGGTCGGGCTCGGCGCCGATGACGCCGATAGCGCCATCGGCATCGAGCTCCCGGATGCCGCGTACGGCGGCATCGGCTGTCATGCCGCCGCCAATGATGAGGTAGCGATAGGCCGTCATGGCGGGCTCCGGTGCGGGGGCAACGCACGAAAGGTACCTGCGCTCCGGGAGCCTTGGGGTTGGCTAGGGTCCGGAGCCCGCGCCTGCGTGCGCTGCCATATTGCACCCCGCAAACACTCGACCTTCCAGGAAAATGGCACCAGATGGCCTTGTTGGGCATGCAGGAAGTCAGCATCGTGTTCGGAGGACCGCTCCTCCTCGATCACGCCGGTCTCTCGATCGAGCGTGGCGAGCGGGTCTGTCTGCTTGGTCGCAACGGCGCCGGCAAGAGCACGGTGCTGAAGCTGCTCGATGGCACGCTTGTCCCTGACACCGGCGAGGTCGTCCGCCAGACCGGCGTCGTCATCACCCGCCTGGAACAGGAAGTCCCGGACAATGTCGTCGGAACCACGTTCGATGTGGTCGCCGCCGGACTGGGCGACGCCGGACTCCTCCTCGCACGCTATCACGCCGCGAGCCATCGGGTCGAGCTCGATCACACCGATGCCGCGATGCGCGAACTCACGCGCTTGCACGACGCACTCGATCGCGCAGACGCGTGGCAGGTCGCGAGCCGCGTGGACACCGTGCTCGATCATCTCGGCCTCGACCCCGATGCACCATTCGCGTCGGCGTCAGGTGGACGCAAACGACAGGCGCTGCTCGCGCGCGCGCTCGTGCGCGAACCCGATGTCCTTCTCCTCGACGAACCAACCAACCACCTCGACGTCGCCGCGGTCGAGTGGATGGAAGACTATCTCATCGACCGGAGGATCACGCTCGTCTTCGTGACCCACGACCGGGCGTTCCTGCGACGAGTCGCGACCCGCATTGTCGAGCTCGACCGCGGTCGCCTCGTCGACTGGGGCACCGACTACGACACCTACCTGGAACGCAAGGAAGCCGCTCTCGCCGTGGAAGAGCGCGAATGGGCCGCGTTCGACAAGAAGCTGGCAAAGGAAGAGGTCTGGATCCGCACCGGAATCCAGGCGCGACGCACCCGAAACGAGGGACGCGTCCGTTCACTTGAGAAGCTCCGCCTCGAACGCGCCGCGCGGCGGGAACGGACCCGCAGCGTCAACCTGCAAGCGCAGGAGGCGGAGCGCTCCGGGCGGCTGGTGGTCGAGGCGAAGCACGTGTCGTTCGCGCATGGCGACCGACTGATTGTGAAGGATTTCACAAGCATGATCGTCCGTGGCGATCGCATCGGCTTGATCGGTCCGAACGGATCGGGCAAGACGACGCTGCTGCGCCTCCTGCTCGGTGAACTCATGCCCGACAGCGGCACCATAACGCTCGGCACCAATCTCGAGATCGCGTACTTCGACCAGCTGCGCGAGCAACTCAACCCCGATGAGAGCGTGCTTGAGTGCATCGGCCAGGGCAGCGAATACATCGAGATCAATGGTGCGCGCAAGCATGTCATGGGATACCTGCAGGATTTCCTCTTCTCGCCTGATCGTGCGCGTACTCCCGTCCGTGTGCTGTCGGGCGGCGAGCGGAACCGGCTGCTCCTGGCGCGGCTCTTCACGCGCCGCTTCAACCTCCTGGTGATGGATGAACCGACCAATGATCTCGACATCGAGACGCTCGAGTTGCTGGAGGAGCTGTTGCTCAACTTCTCAGGCACGCTACTGGTCGTCAGCCACGATCGTGCGTTTCTTGACAACGTGGTGACGAGTACACTCGTCTTCGAAGGAAAAGGACGTATCACCGAGTTCGTCGGCGGGTATGCCGACTGGTTGCGGCAGAGGAAGTCCGCCATGACTGACACCCGGCCGCCGGAGGCGCCGAAGCGCCAAGCCACGGCCGCAGCCGCCGCCCCCGGGGCGCCCAACCAGAAGAAGAAGCAGGCGCTGAGCCACAAGGAAGCGAATGAGCTGGCAGCGCTTCCCGAGAAGATCGACGCCGGCGAGCGGGAGCGAACGGCGCTGTATGCGTCGCTCGCCGACCCGGCGTTCCTGCGAAACGGGCCGAAGGTGTCCGACGCGAAGGCCCGGCTCACGATGCTGGAGAAGGAGTTGGAGGGGATGGTGCTTCGATGGGAGGCACTCGAAGCGCGCAATTGACGGTACATTCCTGGATGCCCACCAACTCGCCGGCCGGTCCGGGCCGATGATAACGGCGGTCTTCGTCTGGGCGCTGAGTCTGGGGTACCGGCCCCCGGCTCCGCCGCTGCTCGATAAGCAGAGGATCCTGCAACAACAAACGTGGTGGGACAATCGGGATTTCACTTGGTACCAGCAGCACATTCCCTTCTTCGAGTCACCCGACACCGCAATCGACGCGACCTACTACTACCGCTGGGAACTGGTCACCAAGCACCTGACGTACGGGTCAACGCAGTCGGGATACACGTTCACCGAATTCATCGATCGCCCATTCTGGTCCGGTGCCTACGGCGCGATCAGCTGCCCGCTCGGCCACCAGATGTACGAAATCCGCTGGCTCAAGGACAGTCCGGCGGTCGAGGACTTTGCCCGGTACTGGTTCGAAACACCCGGCGCGCAACCACGGAGCTACAGCAACTGGTACGGCGATGCCGTGTGGGCCACGTACCTGGTCACGGCGAACCGGCAGTACCTGCACACCATGTTGCCCCACATGGAAGCGCAGTATGCCGGCTGGATGGCGGAGCACTGGGACTCGACCCACAAGATGTTCCGCTGGGACGGGCTCCACGACGGAATGGAGGTCAACATCAACAGCCGGTTGACCACCGACCCCGGCTCGGGTGCCGAGGGTTACCGCCCGACGCTCAATAGCTATCTCTTTGCCGACGCGCGCGCGATTTCGCAGGTGGCGGCCCTGTTCGGCGACTCGGCGAAGGCACGCGACTACGCCGACCGCGCCGCCGATCTCAAGCATCGGGTGCAGCAGGAACTCTGGGATCCCCGGCGGGAATTCTTCTTCCACCAATTTGCGCACGACGAGAAGGACGGGATCAAAGCAAACACGCTGACGTACCGGAGTGGTCCGCTCGCCGGAAACTCGCACGGCCGCGAAGAAATCGGCTTCGTCCCGTGGCAGTTCAACCTGCCGGACTCCGGATACGAGGCAGCTTGGCGTTTCCTGATGGACACTGCGTACTTCTTCTCCACGCGTGGCCCCACCACGGTCGAACGGCACGACCCACAGTTCCAGATCTCGCCCCGCTGTTGTGTCTGGAGCGGCAACGAATGGCCGTATGCCACGACCCAGACGCTGGTCGCGATGGCGAACCTGCTGAACAATTATCACCAGTCAGTGGTGACCAGACAGGATTACGCGCGACTCTTCAAGGTGTATACGCTCGACCAGCGGATGAACGGCCGGCCCTACATCGCCGAAGCGGCGAACCCCGACAATGGCTCATGGGACGGGCACAACACCTTCGACCACAGCGAGCATTACTTCCATTCCGGGTACGTCGATCTGGTCATCACAGGAATCGCGGGACTCCGCCCGCGAGCCGACGATTCGCTCGAGGTCAATCCGCTCGCACCAGCCGACTGGGCGTATTTCGCGCTCGATGACGTGCGCTATCACGGGCATGACATCGCGATCGTGTGGGACCGCGACGGGACGCGCTACCACGTTGGCGCGGGGCTCACTCTGCTCAGCGACGGACGCATTATCGGCCACGCCGACCGACTCGGCCGCCTGGCAGGGTACCTCGGGTCGACGCCAACCATCGCTGAGCCAGATCGCCCGGAAAACCTCGCCGTCAACAACGGACACGGTCCCTATCCGCTGCTGATGACGTCGTATAGCGCTCCCGGCACGTCACCACACTACCTGAACGACGGCAACTACTGGTACGGCGCATCACCGCCGAATCGCTGGACGACGGCGGGATCGCCGCACGCCAGTGACTCGATCGTGCTCGATTTCGGCGTGGCGGTGCGGATTGATTCGTTGCGGCTGTTCGTCCTCGATGACTCTACCGGAATTCGGCCGCCGGCACAGATCGACGTGCAGATGTGGCTTGATCGAGGCTACGAGAGCGGCTGGTATCCGATCCACGGCCTTCGGGAATTGCCGGCCAGGCCACAGGGCCGTCGGGCGAACTCGGTTGCCTTCCCACGGATCCGGACGCGGCAGGTTCGCATCGTGATGACTCCGCAGCGCCGGGCGGCCGTTGGCCTGACCGAACTCCAGGCGTGGGGTCCCGATTCGTCGCCGGTCATAACGCCTGGCACGAACCTGGAAAACGTTGCATGGGGGAGCAAGGCGTCGGCGTCGTTCACCTCGCAGTATGATCACGTCGAAGAGATCAACGACATGGTCGTCGCGTTCAGCCGATATTCCCGTAATCGGTGGACGTCATTTGGCTCCCGCGACTCGACAGACTGGGTGCAGCTCGATTTTCCGGTTTCCCGCCGGATCAGCAAGGTTGAACTCTATCTCTGGGGCGACGGCGGTGGCGTGACGGCGCCGAAGAGTTATCTCATTCAGACGTGGGACGGTCGATCATGGGTCGATGCGCCGGTCGTATCGCAAGTGCCGCTGCAACCGCAGGTCTCGTCGGTCAATACCGCGCGGATCACGCCTGTCGTGACTACCAAGCTTCGCGTAGTCTTTCGTCACGATCTTCCCGCTGCAACGGGAGTCACCGAGTTGATGATCTGGAACGACTACTGATGTTGCACGCTAGGGCATGCTTGGTCGCCGCCGTTTGCGTCATCGGCGCCCTGGGCCCGGTCAGCGCGCAAACAGCGCCCACTCACATCCGCACCCGTTGGGCGGCCGACGTCACTCCCGAGCATGTCCTTCCGGAATACCCGCGCCCGCAGATGGTGCGATCGGCGTGGACCAACCTGAATGGCAACTGGGACTACGCGATCACCGCCCGCGAGGCCAAGACGCCGACTGCGTGGGACGGCAAGATCCTCGTCCCGTTCCCGATCCAGTCGCAGCTGAGCGGCGTCGAGCGCGCAGTGAGCGATTCACAGCGGCTCTGGTATCACCGTACCTTCCGTCGGCCGACGCTGTCGCGCAACAGCCGGCTCCTGCTGCATTTCGGGGCGGTCGATTGGGAAACCACCGTCTACGTCAATGGTGTCAAGGTCGGCGAACATCGCGGCGGCTACGACCCGTTCACGTTCGACATCACAACGGTACTCCGCGGCAGCGGCGATCAGCAGCTCGTCGTGAGTGTCTGGGACCCGACCGATCGCGGCCCCCAGCCGCGCGGCAAGCAGGTGCTCAAGCCGGGGAGCATCTGGTACACCGCTGTCACCGGCATCTGGCAGACGGTATGGCTCGAGCCGGTGCGCGGCCCCGTATCCGACGTCGTGACGGTCCCGGATATCGATGCCGGGACCGTCACCGTCAACGTCGTCATGGACGGGGTGAGGACGGATATCCCGTTCCATGCGACCGTTGTGACTGACGGCAAGACAGTCGCCGATGCCCGGGGCGTCGAAGGCGCGCCGCTGGTGCTCCGCCTCCCAAGACCCCGTCTCTGGTCGCCCTCGGATCCGTTCCTCTACGACCTTCGCGTGACGGTCGGCGCCGACACGGTGTTGAGCTACTTCGGGATGCGGAAGATTGCGGTCGCCCGCGATTCGGCCGGCGTGAATCGGCTGTTCCTCAACAACCACCCGCTCTTCGAGTACGGTACGCTCGACCAGGGGTGGTGGCCGGACGGCCTCTACACCGCACCCACCGATGAAGCGCTGCGCTTCGACATCGAACAGACCAAGCGCCTCGGCTTCAACCTGATTCGCAAGCACGTCAAGGTGGAGCCGGCTCGCTGGTACTATCACGCCGACAAGCTCGGCATGCTTGTGTGGCAGGACATGCCGAGTGGGGACAACAACACGGCCGATGGGAAGGCCGAGTACGAAAGCGAGTTGCATCACGTGATTGATGCGCTCCGCGATCATCCGTCGATCGTGATGTGGGTGCCGTTCAACGAGGGGTGGGGTCAGCACGAGACCGAGCGTCACGTGGCGTGGATCAAGGCGTACGATCCGAGCCGTCTCGTCAACAATGCCAGCGGGTGGACCGACATGAAGGTCGGCGACGTTTCCGACGTGCATTCGTACCCCGGCCCGGGCATGCCGTCGCTCGAATCGCACCGGGCCGCGGTACTCGGCGAGTTTGGCGGGCTCGGCCTGCCGATCGACGGTCACACCTGGCTCGACCGCAACAACTGGGGTTATCGGAGTTTTGCCTCAACCGCGGCGCTTGGCGCCGCGTACCGCGACCTGCTCGGTCAGCTCCGCGGCCTCATCGCCGACGGGCTTTCGGCCGCCGTGTACACCCAGATCACCGACGTCGAAGTCGAAGTGAACGGCCTGATGACCTACGATCGCGCGGTAGTGAAGTTGCCGGCGGACGCCAGCGCCGCGGCTGCGACGCTGTTCGGGCCACTGCCGAGGATCCGGACTGTGCTCCCGACTTCGCAGCTCGCCGGGCAGTCGTGGCGTTACACCACTGCGGCACCGCCACCGGAGTGGTTCACCGTCGGGTTCGATGACGCGCGTTGGCAGCAAGGCGTCGGCGGGTTCGGCACGGAAGGCACGCCTGGCGCGATGGTTCGTACGCCATGGAATTCGGCCGACATCTGGTTGCGCCGGATCTTCACGCTCGATTCCGCGCACCTGATCAACCCGCAATGGCGGATACACCATGACGAGGACGCGGAGGTATATCTCAATGGCGAGCTTGTGGCCCAATTGAGCGGTTACACCGCCGGGTACGTGAAGGTGCCGCTCGACGCCCGGGCAGCCGCTCTGATCAGGCCCGGTACCAATACGCTCGCGGTGCACGTCCACCAGACGACCGGCGGCCAGTATATCGACCTCGGCCTCGAGGAGCTGGTCGAACCATGAGCCTGACCGCGCCAATCACGACGCGATCTCTCACCAGAGGAGGAGCGTATGTCTGAATTTCGGCTCGTTCACTTCGGCATTGCATCCCTCGCCGCGGTTGCGATGGCAAGTCCGGTAGCGGGACGCTCGTATCGTGCGGCCTGCGATGCGGACTCACCTGGCGCCAGAAGCTTTATCGCCAGCGCGAACTCCACGTTTCCGCACCTGGACAGCCTGCGGCGGGCGCGCCTTGGCTGGCGCACCGCTCCGCACTCGGTGATACTCGTCACCCGTGAAGCAACCTGCGATTCGGTCCTCGCCGCGCACAACCGGTTCGTCGCCGGACAGAATGCCGCGTACCGGGTGAGCCGGGCAGTGATCGCCAAGGCCGGCAGCGCGTTCCTGCTCGAACTGCCACCAGCGCAGGTTCCGGCAGAGAGGATGATCTTCATTTACGATTCGACGCTGAAGTTCACGGCGATCTACTAGCGTCACCACAGGAAGAGATGATCGAATCATGCCGATGACACGCGCCGGAGCCGCACTGGCCCTGACCTTCGCACTTTCAACCCAGGCTGGGTGCGGGCCGAAACCGGCGCCGGATCGGGCGGAGGGCCGCAACATGCCAACGGAGGCAACCGTCACCCGTATCTCCTTTGGTGTCACGCCGAGCGGTGACTCGGTCGACATCTTCACCCTCACCAATGCTCACGGGATGGAAGCCCGGATCATGAACTATGGCGGGATCATGGTCTCGCTCAAGGTTCCCGACCGCAAGGGCGTACTTGGTGACGTCGTGCTCGGCTACGATTCGCTCGCCGGGTACTTGCGCAGCTCACCGTATTTCGGCGCGATCGTGGGCCGGTACGGCAACCGGATCGCCAACGGACGCTTCACGCTCGACGGGGCGACGTATCACCTCGCCACGAATAATGGGCCCAACGCGTTGCATGGTGGGCTGCGGGGATTCGACAAGGTCATCTGGCACGCCGAGTCGTTCAAGCGTGACAGCAACGTTGGCGTCGTGTTGACGTATACCAGCCCGGACGGCGATCAGGGATATCCGGGAATGCTGCATGCCACGGTGACCTACATGCTCACTCCCGCGAACGAGTTGGCGGTGGAGTACCGCGCCACCGCCGACAAGCCGACGCCGATCAATCTCACGCAGCACAGCTACTTCAATCTGGCCGGTGCGGGCAACGGCGACATCCTGGGCGAGGTGCTCACGATCAACGCCGATCGCTTCACGCCGGTCGATTCGACGCTGATTCCCACTGGAGAACTCGCGCCGGTGGCGGGAACCCCGTTCGACTTCCGAATGCCAACCGCCATTGGCGCACGGATCGGTCAGCCCGATTCACAGCTCAAGAACGGTGGCGGCTACGATCACAACTTCGTGCTCAATCGCAGCGACTCGGGTCTATCGCTGGCTGCTCGCGTTGTGGACCCGGGGACGGGCCGTATCATGACGGTGTCGACCACCCAACCTGGCGTGCAGTTCTACACCGGCAACTTTCTCGATGGCAGTATCACCGGCAAGGGCGGGCACCGGTACCTCAAGCGGTACGGCTTCTGCCTCGAGACGCAGCACTTTCCCGATTCGCCCAACCACGCGGACTTTCCGTCAACGATCCTCCGGCCGGGCGCGGAATACCGATCGCGCACGGTGTTCGCCTTCAGCGTGCAGGAGTAGCCGGATGCTCGCGGCACTTCGCGAGCAGGTCCTGCACGCCAACCGCGAGCTGTCGCGGCGCGGACTCGCGCGATTCACGTTCGGGAACGCCAGTGCGATCGACCGGGCCGCGGGCCGCATTGTCATCAAGCCGAGCGGTGTGCCATACGATGAACTCACGAGCGAGATGATGGTGGTGACCGACCTCGAGGGCCGGATGGTCGAGGGGAAGCTGCGTCCGTCATCCGACCTGCCCACGCACGCCGCGTTGTATCGCGCGTTCGCCGGCACCGGCGGCATCGTGCATACGCATTCCCACTACGCGACCGTGTGGGCCCAGGCGGGGCGCGAGATTCCCTGTCTCGGTACCACTCACGCCGACCATTTCCACGGACCGGTGCCGATTACCGAGCCGATGGCCGATCACGCAATTGCCGGCGAGTACGAAGCGAACACCGGCGGCGCAATCGTGGCGCGGTTTGCCGGGCTTGACCCGAAGGCCATGCCGGCAGTTCTGGTCGCGGGGCATGCCAGCTTCTGCTGGGAATCGTCGGTGGCTGCCGCGGTCGAAACGGCATCGATTCTGGAGGAAGTGGCCGAGATGGCGTATCACACGATCGTCTTGAACGCCGAGGCTGCAGAGATTTCAGCCGCGCTGCTCGACCGGCATTTTCTGAGGAAGCACGGTAGCGAGGCCTATTACGGACAGCGGCCGTCAACCTGACGCTGCCGAAGTAGCGCAGTCCTAATGGCGGAACCAGAGAGCAACGATGGCCGCCATGAGTGTAGCCCAGCTGAGGTAAAGCCAGCGTGCTTGCTCGCCGAGCCGGCGTTCCAACAGTGCCTCCAGTTGGGAGAAACGCCGCTCGAGCCGGTCGTCAAACCGCGCGAAATTGGCTTCGTTGAGTTCACGGAGACTGTTCTGCGACGCGGCATCCACCTGGTTCAGCATTCCTACCAGTTCACCGACGACTTCGTCACCGAACCGGTCGTAGAAGGCCTGGGACAACTTGACAACGATCGGCATCGGCAGACCCCTCAACGGATTCCGCCGGCACGATACAAGGTACGCTCGGTAAACCGGGTGACGAAAGGCCGCGGCGGTGACCGGGATTGTGCGATCGACTACTGACCCAGCCCCAGCTCCCGTCGGAGCCAACTCACGTCCGGACCGGTGCCAGCGGGCGACCGCGCCGCGTCGTGGCAATGCTTGTATTTCCGGCCGCTGCCGCATGGGACAGGAGGCGTTGCGGCTCGGAGACACAGACTGGGCTTCACTGCCGACGAGGCGAAGGGGAAGATCGTCACGGTGTCGGGGCATGGAAGAAGAACAGGTGCAACCCAAGTCAACGACGGAGGGGTGGACCTCTCGGCTGATCAGCGTGAGGTCGTCCTTCCCGATCAGAGTGACCGGTTCACATGCCCGGCGTGACCCACCGAACGCATGACGCTCACCCCGGCCGCGCCAACTCCGCTTCAGCCCATTCAGCAAACCGCTCCGCCAGCTTCAGAATCTCGCGCGCACCCGCCTCGGACGCTGAGTGATGGCCGTATGCCGCTTCGTCCTTCTCACCGAGGATCTGCCCGAGGCGCTGCTCATGCTGACTGGTGAATCGGGCGCCGATCGCGTGCCGAAGCACCCGACCTAGGCCGCGATGATCCACGGTGTTCTGCATTCCACCGAACCTGATGGTCACGGCGTCACCGTAGGCGATGGTTGCATCGACTGCCTGCGTGATGATGGGGTTGCCGCTGCGGCCCTCGTCGATCAACGCCAGCAGGTCCCGCGCCGCCTTGAGAAATGCCCGCGCATTCTCCAGTCTGCCCTTCGATTCAGCGCGGGGGACGCTTCGCCATGGACCTTTGCTAACCATCGACGAGGGTCCGCGGTGCGGGGCCGAGAATGGGAACGGCATCCGTGGCCAGACTCTGCCACCACTCATCCCGTGCGAGGGCATGCTGTCGCACTTCGGCGACCGACAACCGGACAATCGAGACGTGCAGTCCGACCGCGTTTGCCGCACCGTTGATCGCCTGGTTGAATGCCTTGAGGCCCGCCTGGGCCGTCCCGGACCAGACCAGCGCGACATCCAGATCGCTCAGCATCGAATCTTCCAGTCGCGCAACGCTTCCCATCAGCCAGACCGCGACGGGCGCCGGATCGATGTTCCGCGCTGCCTTGCGGATACGGCGCATGAACCCGTCGGTGCGTGCGGCTTCCGCGGCAAAGAGCGCGCTCACATGCTCCATCGACGGATTGCTCCCCGAAAGTCGGTACTGCGGCCGACGTGAATCGCCGACCGGCTCGATCGCCCCAGCCGCCACGAGCCGTGCCAGCGCTCGGCCAGTGCCAGCGCCGCCCAACCCCGCCCGCTCGGCGATCATCGAGGGTGACATCACGTCCTGGTGCAGGCTCAACACCCGCAAGATCCGCACGCCTGCCGGGGTTCCGAGCATGGCATCGAGCGGATGGTAGAAAAAGCTGCTTGGACGAGCTGGTGGGCGCATATGCCACCTCGAATATTATAACGTATGTACGTATCTTATAGTATATATTTCCAACTTATAGGATACAACAGTTGCGGTTACCTGTCATCCCGAGTGAGGCCGAGCCTGCACCTCCGCCGCAATCTCCCGCAATGCTGGCAACACCTCGCCCATATTCACTGCGGCCGACGCCGGATCCCCCATCGCGAAATAGAGCGAGCGGAATATCGGATAGAGCCGCTCGTACACCGCAACCGCCACCGGCTCCGGCTCCACCACGCGATATGGCGGGCACAAGGCCCGCTGCGCGGCCTCAATTGTCGGATGCAGTCCCGCCGCCAAGCATGCGAAAATCGCCGACCCCAATGACGTGACCGGCCGCTTGGGCACCAGCACCGGTTTGTTCAGCACGTTGGCGTAGACCCGGTTCAATGCTTCGTTCTTCTGCGGGATCCCGCCGGCGTGAATCACCCGGTTGATCGGCACGCCGTGTTCCATCATCCGCTCAAGGATGATCCGGGTGTGGAACGCCGTCCCCTCGATCGCGGCGAACAACTCATCCGCTGCAGTGTGATTGAGATGCCATCCGAACGTGACTCCACCCAGCAGCGGATTGACCAGCACCGTGCGATCGCCATTGTCCCAGGTGAGCCGCAACAAGCCGGTCTGGCCAGCGCGATACCCGTCAAGCTCGGTACTCAATGCCGCCACCGTCGTGTTCGCCCGGCGCGCAATGGATTCGAACAGGTACCCGGTCGCCGACAGCCCGGCCTCGATGCCGATATAGTCGGGATGAATCGACCCCGGCACGATGCCACAGACTCCGGGGATCTCGTCGGTCTCCTTGGCGATCGCCATGAGACACGTCGCCGTTCCCACCACATTCACCACGTCGCCCTCGGCGATACCGGCGCCGATCGCGTCCCAATGAGCGTCAAACGCACCGACCGGAATTGGAATCCCGGCCGACAGGCCCAGACGCTCTGCCCATTCTGGAGTGAGTTTCCCGGCGATGTGATCGGACCGCTGGTATCGTCCCCGGATCTTGTCACGCACGCCGGTCAGCAACGGGTCGACCGCAGCGAGGAACTCCTCGGGTGGCAGCCCACCATCCTTGGCGCTCCACAACCACTTGTGTCCCATGGCGCATACGCTGCGCGGCAATTGATCGGCGTCGGTGATGCCGCACAACACTGCCGCCACCATGTCGCAATGCTCGAGCGCCGTGACGAACTCGGCTCGCTGCCCGGGATGATGCCGCAGCCAGTGCAGCAGCTTGGAGAAACCCCACTCCGAGGAATACACGCCGCCGCAGGCACGAATGGCCGGCAGGTGCATTTCATGGGCGACCTCGGTGATCCGCGCTGCCTCTCGCGCCGACCGATGATCGCACCAGAGATAGTAGTCGTTGAGTGGAACCAGCCCCGCGCCAACCGGAATGACCGTCGACCCGGTGGTGTCCAGCGCCAGCGCCTTGATCTCAACGCCCGGAACGCGAGCATCGGCCACTGCACTCCGCATCGCATCGACCAGCGCGTCCATATGCGCGGCGTGTGACTGGGTGGCGAAATCGGGATCCCGCCGATCGCGTATCACCGGATACTCCGCCGTACCGAAGCCAGCGATGCCCTCGACATGATCGACGATCGAGACCCGCACGCTCTGGGTGCCGAAGTCGACGCCCGCGACGTGAGTCATTTGTTGTCATCCTGAGCGGAGCGCTCCCGCAGTGAGCGCGAAGTCGAAGGGCCTCGGTTCCGCTCGGAAGAGTATGCATCGCAACTCGGAGCCGAGGTCCTTCGACTGCGCAAGCGCTGCGCGCTTGCTCCGCTCAGGATGACAAAGCTCATCATATCCGCACCAATACAACTCACCGATGCCTCAGCACATCCCACCCGAAGTACCTCGTCGTCGCCTCGTGCAGCACGTCTGCCACGGACGACAGGTTCGCCGCCACATGATGCTCGAAGCCATTCGTACAGATGTAACGCAGCAACTCCTGCAACCCCGCAATCTCTACAACGCCAGCGCCGCCGAAGGTTTCCAGTGAATCATCCGTGAAGCGCCCCTCGCCGACATAGCCGCGAATCTTCCCGGTCAGGTCGTCGGTTGAGAACCGCGCAAAGCTCATCGGGCTCGCGCGAACCTTCCCGACACACGTCCCGTAGGTGTTCTCCTTGCCGACCGTGCCCGCGATGATCTCCTGATAGTCCATCCGCACCGACTCGAAGAAATGCTTGGGCAGGTTGCTGCAGTGGAAGCACACCGCCTTGTCCGGGTCGTCGCCGTAGTTGTTGTTCCAGTCGAGGAGCGCGCTGGGCGACTCCGATGCCAGCGCGAGCGCGTACATGCTCAGCGTGCCGCACACATCCACTTCACACGCGCTCGGCAGCAGGTCGTTGCTCATCATGCTCATCAGCGTGCATGGCACGACGCCAAAGAACTCTTCCAGCGACGTCCAGCATTGCACGGCGCTGACGGTCACGTCGGCTTCCACCATCCACTGGTCGATCACGGCGCCCAGCTTCGCCATCTTGACCAGCGCCGACTCCGGAATACCGGTGGTCGACACGTACTCGCGAATCCGAGCGAGTTTGGAGACCGCCGCCGGCGCGTCGTCGGGCATGCGTTCGGTGCGGCCGAGGATCTCCGAGAGGTCGATCGGCTCGACCGCGATGCCGCTCGCCTCGAGGATCTTTTCGCTGTAGCGCACCGTCTTGAATGCCGCCGGCCGCGCACCGATCGCACCAATCCGCGCGGTGCGTAGCCCGCGCACCACCCGGCAAACGGCTGCGAAGCGCCGCAGGTCGGCGCGAAACATCTGCGAATCGGGACGGTCGGTGTGGCGAGTGGTAAGCGAGAACGGAATCCCGTACTGCGTGAGCACGTTGCACACGGAGATCTTCCCACAGAACGAATCGCGGCGATCGCGAATCGTCATCAGGTCCGGTGCGTCCGCCGCGGCGTGAACCAGCACCGGGACGTCGAGACCGGCGAGCCGCAGTGTCTCGGCGACCGCTCGTTCATCCCCGAAGTTGGGCAGCGTGACGATGATCCCGTCGATCACAGCGCGCTCCGAGCGGAACAACGCGGCGCACGCCTTGGCTTCGTCCCGCGACTCGATCGCACCGTGGCGCGAGTCGGCCGCGTCGAGCACCACGACCCGGAAGCCTTCCGTCGCGAGTGTCGCGAGCATGTCCTGCCGCCCGCGCTCGGCCAGATGCTGGGGGAAGAAGCCGCGATTGCCGACCACCAGGCCGAAGGTCATGGTACGCGGCGCCTGGGTTGGCGCTGGTGCGGCGCGGGGTTCGAGCAATGGTAGTTTCACAGAATTTCCTTGGTATGGCTATCAGGCCGCGGTCATCCTGAGCGAAGCGCTCGTGGAACGAGCGCGAAGTCGAAGGACCTCGGTGTGACGATAGCAACCGGCTTTCCCACGCGGAGCCGAGGTCCTTCGACTACGCACCGGCTTCGCCGGTGCTCCGCTCAGGATGACACGATCTCATTGCAGCCCCCAGCGCCCAGCTCAAAGTCCCATTTGACAGACTACCCGCCAAGCCCTAGTCTTGCAAGCGCTTACACCTGAAGGACCCAACTCTCGTGCACCGGTCGTTGCTGCGCTCGCCCTCGGCGGGACTCGTCATTGTCCTCCTCGCCCTCGGCTCAATCCTCACATTGGTCGCCGGCTCTCACGTTGACCCGGTGTCCGGCGCCACAGTCAACAACTTCCTCAACGCCCACACCCTGATTCAGATGGCGACGGATGCCAGCACGTTCGCGATCATGGGCGTCGGCGCAACGCTGGTGATCATTTCGGGCGGGATCGACCTGTCCGTCGGGGCGGTGTACGCCCTCGCCGGCGTCGTGATGGCCATGGTCCTGCGCGGGCTCGGCCCCATGGACGCGGTGAGCACCGTGTCCATCGGCCTTGCAACATGCCTGATGGTGGCCTTTTTCTGTGGCCTCGCCAACGGCGTAATGGTCGTCGGGCTCGGCGTGCACCCGTTCATCATCACCCTCGGGACAATGTGGATCCTGCGCGGCGTCGCTTTCGTAATCAGTCATGCCGAGAGCATCCTGGTGCCGGCCGCGCTGACGAATGTCGCCAAGGCCTCGCTCGGACTGGGTGGATCGCTGTCGCCGGTACCGCTGCTCGCGATGCTCGCCGTGGCTGGGCTCGGCACCCTGTACCTGACGCGCACCGTGATGGGGCGTCATGTGTTCGCCGTTGGCGGGAACGCCGAGGCAAGCCGCTTTTCCGGCCTCCGGGTCAACCGTATTCGCCTCGGCGTTTTTCTGTGGTCGGGGCTCACCGCCGGCGTCGCGGCGTTCATTGGTGCGGGGTTCTACGGCTCGGCCACGTCCTCCGACGGCACCGGCTACGAACTCTACGTCATCGCGTCGGCTGTCGTAGGTGGCGCGAGTCTCACGGGGGGCAAGGGAAGCGCCCTGAGTGCCATGCTCGGCGCCCTGCTCATCGTACTGATCCGCCAGGCCATTCGCACGTTGCACCTCGACCAGAACTATGAATGGATCATCATCGGCACCGCGATGATCTTTGCCGTGGTGCTGGATCAGAGTGGTTCGAAGCTGCTGGCAAAACGGTTGATGAACAGAACTGTGTCATCCTGAGCGGAGCAAGCGCGGAGCGCTTGCGGAGTCGAAGGACCTCGGCTCCGCGCGGGATGGACGGATGAATACTGAAGTACCGAGGTCCTTCGACTTCGCGCTCGCTCCGCGAGCGCTACGCTCAGGATGACAACTCAACGAGGTCTTGTCATGCGCAGCAACATCATCGTCCTCACAGCCGCCACCCTTGCCGTTGCCGCCTGCGGCAAGGGCTCGGGCCCCTCGAACGCCAAGGGGAAGACCTTCCGCATCGCGATGATCGCCAAGAGCTCCACCAATCCGGTCTTCCTGTCGGCCCGCACCGGCGCCGAGGCCGCGGCCATCGAATTGAGCAAGTCGGTGGGTATCGACATCAAGATCGATTGGCTCACCCCGCCAGAAGAAGACGGCACCGTGCAGGCGCAGCGCATTGCGCAGGCCGTCAACGACGGCGACAACGCCATCCTCGTATCGGCCAGCGACGCCGGCAAGATCACCGGCGCGATCAACGATGCGGTCGCTCGCGGCGTGCCGGTCATGATGTTCGACAGCGATGCGCCGCTCTCGAAACGGTTCTCGTTCTACGGCGGTGACGACATGGCGATCGGCCACCAGGTCATGGCGGAGCTCGCCACGCAGATGCACGAGAAGGGCAAGGTTGCCATTCTCGCCGGCAACCAGAACGCACCCAACCTGCAGAAGCGTGTCGCAGGCGTTAAGGAAGAGGCGAAGAAGTACCCCGGAATCACCATCCTCAATACCTTCAACCACATCGAGACGCCGCAGGATGCGGCCGCCGAAGTACTCAGGGCACAGAACGCCAATCGTGACATCGAGGGATGGGCGATGATCGGTGGGTGGCCGCTGTTCACGCAGGCACTGCTGAACGATCTCGATCCCGCCAAGGTCAAGATCGTGGCCGTCGATGCGCTGCCCGCCGAGCTGGCCTATGTGGATAAGGGTCTCGCGCCGGTGCTCCTCGCGCAGCCGACGTACCTCTGGGGTGATGTATCGGTCCGCACTATCATCGACCACGTCTACCTCAAGCAACCGGTCCCGGAACACGTCGACATGAAGCTGGTGCGGGTGAGCAAGGACAACCTCGGAGCCTGGGCCCGCCAGTTAAAGGCATGGGGATTCACCGATGTCGACCCCAAGTATCTGGCGTTGCCGAAGTGACGGCCGTGCAATGCGCATGTCATCCTGAGCGCAGCGAACGCGCAGCGTTCGCGAAGTCGAAGGACCCCGGTCCGAACAGCATGGCTCGGTGCCTCTCGCCAAAGCCTTGGTGCCGGTGGCCGAGGTCCTTCGACTCCGCACCTGCTTCGCAGGTGCTTCGCTCAGGATGACAGTACCGGCCGTATCTTTTCACGGCGTCACCAAGCGATTTCCGGGAGTGGTTGCGCTCGACGACGTCACGTTCGACGTGGCTCGAGGATCATGTCATGCAGTCTGTGGCGAGAACGGAGCCGGCAAGAGCACGCTCGGAAAGGTTCTCGCGGGAATCCAGGAACCCGATGGCGGCGAATTGCTGCTCGACGGTCGCCAGGTGCGGTTCACGAGCCCGCGCGATGCGCTGGCAAGTGGCGTCGCGATGGTGCACCAGGAACTCGCCTTCTGCGAAAACCTCTCGGTCGCGGAGAATCTCTGCCTCGGTCAGTTGCCGTCACGTCGTGGTTTCGTGGCATGGACCGAACTCCAAGTCCGTGCGACGCAACTGCTCGACACCATTGGGGCGACCATCGATCCGACTCGGCGGGTCGGAACGCTCAGCATCGCCGAACAACAACTGGTCCAGATCGCCGCGGCGGTGGGAGGCGGCGCTCGGGTGATCATCTTCGACGAGCCGACGAGTTCGCTAGGACAGAACGACGCGGAGCGGTTGTTCTCACTAATCGGCCAGCTCAAGGCCGGTGGCGTGACGGTGATCTACGTGTCGCACCGGATGGCGGAGATCTTCCGCCTTTGCGACAGCGCCACCGTGCTGCGAGACGGCCGCCACGTCAGCACGGATCCGATTGCGGCGCTGGATGAGGGATCGCTGGTGCAACGGATGATCGGGCGCCGGCTGGAACAGTACTTTCCCACCCATGCGCGTGCGGCGCTCGGCGACGAGGTGCTCCGGGTCGACTGTCTGACCAGCCCCGGACGTTTCACCGATATCTCGTTTACCCTGCGTGCCGGCGAAGTGCTCGGGTTCGCGGGGCTCGTCGGCGCCGGGCGGTCGGAACTCGCGCAGGCGCTCTTCGGGCTCGATCCCCATGTGACCGGCGACATCTACGTGCGCGGTCGCCGGGAGCCGATCCGCTCGCCGCGAGCGGCCATGGCGCTCGGACTCGGCCTCGTGCCAGAGGACCGCAAGCGCCAGGGGCTGATCCTGTCGATGCTCGCTCGAGAGAACACGACCCTGCCGATCCTGGAACGATTGGCTCGACTGACGTTCGTTCGGCGTGGCTTGGAGCGCGACCTCGCCCGGACGCAAACCAGTCGAGTGAAGGTTCGAAGCGACGTACTCGAGAATGCCACGACCTCTCTGTCCGGCGGCAACCAGCAGAAGCTGGTACTCGCCAAATGGCTCGCCGCGCGATCCGACATTCTCATGCTCGACGAACCGACCCGCGGTGTCGATGTCGGTGCCAAGGCCGAGTTGCATACATGGATCGACCAGATGGCCGCGGAGGGTGCGGCCGTGCTGCTCATCTCGAGCGAGTTGCCCGAGCTTCTCAACCTGTCGCGGCGGATCCTCGTCCTGCGCGGTGGCCGCGTCGTCGGCGAGGTGCCGCGGGAACACGCCGATCAGGACACCGTCCTGCGGATGATGGCGGGGCTGGACGCGGCGGCGTAGGACCTTGTCATCCTGAGCGGAGCTCGTGCGAACCACTTGCGCAGATCGAACGATCTCCGCATTGCGCGTGCTTCGCTCAGGATGACAACACGGAACGAGGAGTAATCCAATGCCTGACCCACTTTCTCGCCGCGATCTCATCAAGGTCCTCGGCGCGGCGGGCGCCGCGGCGGCTCTCCCCGCCGTGAACCCCGGCCGGACTCTCGCCGGCGCCACCGCCGTGCCGGAAGGCGTTCCAGCCGAGATCCTTTCCCTCTCCTCGACAAGCGGAGTTTTCACCCCCCCGCGTGGCCGGTCCTACGATACGTTCTCGTTCGACTTTCCCGAACCGTCAGTCGAGTTCGACGGTTTCCGCTTCGGGTTCATCGTGTTCACCGCCGAGAATGCGTACGGGCTCGACGCAACGAAGATGAACGCGACGACGGCCGGCGATCTCATGACGATCACCGCGAATGGCTTCACCTGGGCCGGGGGGCAGGAGAAGGCGGCGGGCAAGCTCACCGCCACGTTCAGGAAGACGGGCGACACCATCGAATGGAACGCCCTGGTCGAGATGCCATCGCCGATCAAGACGGTCTCGACGATCATCCGCGGCATCCCGCGCGGCAGGGTCGGATTCGGCGGGCCCGGAGGCGGCACGCCCAACGACAACGAGATCCTGGTCGGCTATCCGTTCAGCGGCGGCGACCTCTTCGGTGGCAACACCGCCGGCGGCATGGGCACCCCGCTTGCAATCGTAACCGCCGCCGACGGGTCGTGCGTGTCGATCGGAACGCTCGATACGATGGTGTGCACCAAGCGCTTCTTCTTCCAACCGGGCGAACAGGGATACCGCGTCGAGGCGATCGCCGAGGCGCCCGCGTGGAACCAGGTGAACCGGTGGCAGGTGCCGGGGTGGCGTATCATGCGCACGAGCAGTGCCGACGCGGCCGTTCAGGCGCATTACGAATATCTCGATCGCACCTATCGCCTGAAGAAATGGGACGAGCGCACCGACGTGCCGGCATGGATGCGCCAGGTGGCACTGGTCACCACCATGCACGGCCAGCACTTCACCGGATTCATCTTCAACGACTACGCCAGGCAGCTGGAGACTCTGCGCTGGATGGCAACCCAGATCCCGGCGAACCGCGTGCTCGTCTTCCTGTCGGCGTGGGATGGCCGCTACTACTGGGACTATCCCAACTACAAGGTGAGCGACCGGATGGGCGGCGAAGCCGGTTTCCGCCGCCTGATCGACGAGGCACACAAGCTCGGCTTCCGCATCATGCCGATGTTCGGCACCAACTCCGCCAACCGCCGGCAACCGATGTTCAGCAAGGTCGAGGATGCGGTCGTCCACAAGGTCGATGGCGACGTCGTGGACCTCAACTGGGTGGACTGGGACAATGACCGGCACCAGGAAGGCTGGGCCGCCTACATGAACCTCGGCGTCGATTCATGGCGCAACTGGCTGGGCGGGCGCATCGATGAGATGATCATGAAGTACGGCGTCGACGCATACTTTCTCGACATCGTGGGCGGCCACATCAACAGCAAGAACGGCGACATGCACGAGGGAACCCGCAAGCTGGTGATGGAGCTGCGGGCGAAGCACCCTCAGGTGCCCTGCGTCGGCGAAATGGCCTACGACGCGCTCGTCGAGTTCATCCCGATGTTCCATGTGGGCCTGGGACGGATGGGACAGTATTCGAAGTACTTCCAGCACCTGAGCTCGCCGGCGCCGGGGCGAGGCAGCAGCGGAGTCCACGAGTCGGGGTTCGGGCGGTTCAACCGGGACACGCTCTCGCTTTCGGCAGGCGCCATTCCCACGCTGCAGGTGGTGGACGACACCTTTGCGAGCTACCGGGACGTGATGGCCGCGATCATCACCAAGGCGAAGGAGCGGGCGGGGATTTAGGGCTTGTCATCCTGAGCGGAGTGCGGCCTTCGGCCGCACGAAGTCGAAGGAGCTCGGCTCCGCGCCATGGAGCAGGCGTATGTTCCGGAAACCGAGGTCCTTCGACTACGCGGCGGCTGTGCCGCCGCTCCGCTCAGGATGACAAGTGGAATAGTATCTTACCGCAGCTGTATACCGGAGCACCGCCATGCCCAAGCATCCCACGCGCCGCGAATTCGTCGTCACGTCAACCTCCACATTGGCGGCGATTGCCGCGATTCCCGTGTTGTCGCCGAGCCTGCGCCGCGATCTCGCGCGCCGCGACGCAGCCATCATCGCGCGACCATTCGACCTGCACCAGGTCCGCCTCCTACCGGGCCCGTTCCGCGACGACCTGGAAGTGAACCGCCGCTACCTGATGGGGCTGGACCCCGATCGCCTGCTGCACTCGTTCCGCGTCACCGCCGGTCTGCCGTCAACGGCCGAGCCCTACTACGGCTGGGAAGCGCCGGACAACGAATTGCGCGGGCATTTCGTCGGCCACTACCTGTCGGGGTGCGCCTTGATGGCGGCCCAGACCGGCGACGACGCCGTCAAGGCTCGTGGCGACCTGATCGTCGCGGAGCTTGCGAAGTGCCAGCAAGCAGACGGCTACCTCAGCGCCTTCCCGAGCGAGCTGATCGATCGGCTAAAGGCGCGTCGCGGCGTGTGGGCGCCGTTCTATACCTATCACAAGATTTTCGCCGGCATGCTCGACAGCTACACGCTGAGCAGCAATGCCCAGGCGCTCGACGTGGCGACGAAGATGGCCGGCTGGACGCGTGACTGGGTGCAGCCGGTCGACGACACGCAGATGCAATTGATTCTCCGCACCGAATTCGGCGGAATGGGCGAATCGCTCAACAATCTTGCCGCGATCACCAGCAACATGTCATGGATCGACGTGAGCCGCCGGTTCGATCACGAGCACATCCTCACTCCGCTCGCCGAAGGACGCGACGAACTGACGCATGTCCACGCCAATACCACCATCCCCAAGATCATTGCGGCGGCACGCCGCTACGAAATCACCGGCGACCAGCGATCGCACGACATCGCCGACTACTTCTGGCGTGAGGTGACCGGCAAGCGATGCTTCGTCACCGGCGGCACCAGCAGTGGCGAGAGCTGGAAGAACCCCGTCGGTCAGCTGGCGGGCGAATTGGCGCCGGATACGGAGGAAAGTTGCCCGACCTACAACATGCTCAAGTTGACACGCCACATTTTCGGCTGGACCGCCGATGCGCGTGCCGCGGACTATTACGAGCGCGCTTTGTTCAATGGGATGCTGGGAACCCAGCATCCCGCCGATGGCGAGAAGATCTACTACACTCCAATGGCATCGGGCTACTGGCGGATGTTCGGCACCCCAGACCACGGCTTCTGGTGCTGCCACGGCACTGGCGTGGAATCGCATTCGAAGTTCGGCGACAGCATCTACTTCCACGACGACGACGGCATCTGGGTCAACCAGTTCATCGCCTCGGAGGTGAACTGGGGCGAAAAGGGCGTGAGGCTGGTGCAGGAGACCGCGTTTCCGGCGAAGGACACCACGCGACTGATCGTCCATGTCGCACGGCCGACGCAAGTGGCCCTGCGAATTCGCGTGCCGTACTGGCTTGGCGGCGGAGCGAGCATCACGGTCAACGGTGGCCGCAATCTGACCATAGCGGGGCTCCGGAGCAGCTACCTCACGATCGATCGTGCCTGGCACAACGGTGATCACGTCGACGTGGCCCTGCCGATGAAGCTGCACGTGCACGCGATGCCGGACGATCCGACCTTGCAGGCGGTGATGTACGGCCCGCTAGTCTTGGCTGGCAAGCTCGGCCCGGAGCCAACGCGCGCCGGACCGACGCCCCCACGAATGACACCGGACTTCGATGGATCGCCGGTCACCAAGCCGATCACCGTCGCGGCGATCAACGCCCCGTCCGATGACGTGACCTCGTGGGTGAAGCCGGCCGGCAAGCCGCTCGAATTCAAGATCGTGGGGCAGGAGCGCGAGATCGCGCTGGTGCCGTTCAACCGCCTGTTCGATGCGCGGTATGCGGTGTATTGGAAGGTGACCCGGGGTTGAGAATGTCATCCTGAGCGAAGCACCGGCGCAGCCGGTGCGCAGTCGAAGGACCTCGGTGCCTCCAGAGCATGCAAGCTGTAGCGCAGAACCGAGGTGGTTCGACTGCGCGAGGTGCTCTGCACCTCGCTCCGCTCAGGATGACACCATCAACCGCCCCGCATCGTCAACACGTCCACAGAATCCGAATGATCCTGCCAACTTGGATTCGAGGCCTCAATCAGCGCCAACTTCTTCGACCTGCGCCATCCCTTCAACTGCTTCTCTCTGGTCAGCGCGGCTCGCACATCGGCGGTTTGCTCGTAGAACACTAACCGACGAACACGGTACTTCTGACTAAACCCGGGGACAATGCCTCGCCGATGCGCATCGATCCGACGAACCAGGTCGTTGGTGATTCCGATGTAGAGTACCCTGGTCTGACTGGCTAGTATGTACACCCAGTAACGATTCGTCGGCACGGGACCTCTGGGAACGCCGGAAGCATCAGATTGCCACCTCCAGACTGCGGCTCTGGCGCGCACCGACGCATAGCGGTACCCTCCGACGTGACGAACCGAGGTCCTTCGACTACGCAACCGCTGCGCGGTTGCTCCGCTCAGGATGACAATCATGAGATACCCACTGTCCCTCGCCGCCCTCGCCCTCACCCTCGCCGCCTGCAGCCAGCACCCCACCACCACGGCTCCGACGCCGAGCGGCAGGCTCGCAGCCACGCCGCCGATGGGATGGAACAGCTGGAACAAGTTCGGCTGCAACATCGACGAGGAGCTGATCGAGCGAACGGCTGACGCGATGGTCAGCTCCGGGATGCGGGACGCCGGGTACAAGTATGTCAACATCGACGACTGCTGGATGGCGAAGACGCGCGACGCGCAGGGAAACCTGCAGGCCGATCCGACCCGCTTTTCGCATGGCATCCGGGCGATCGCCGAGTATGTCCACGCCAGGGGCCTCAAGCTCGGAGTTTACTCCTCGGCCGGCACGGCCACCTGCCAGGGGCTGCCGGCGTCGCTCGATCACGAAGTCGCCGACGCCAACAAGTTTGCCGAGTGGGGCGTCGACTATCTCAAGTATGACAACTGCAATAACCAGAAACGGCCGGCGATCGAGCGATACACCGCGATGAGCAAGGCATTACAGGCCACCGGCCGGCCGATCGTCTTTTCACTCTGCGAGTGGGGCGAGAACAAATCATGGGAATGGGGCCGGCAAGTGGGTGGCATGCTGTGGCGCACCACTGGGGACATCAGCGATCGCTGGAACTCGATGATCGATATTCTCGACAAGCAGGTTGGTCTGGAGAAGTATTCCAGCCCCGGTGGCTGGAACGACCCCGACATGCTTGAAGTGGGCAACGGCCGGATGACGTTCAACGAGTACGTCGCGCATTTTTCGCTCTGGGCGCTGCTCAATGCACCGCTGATCGCCGGCAACGACCTGCGCAGCATGTCCGACTCGACCCGCTTCATCCTCACCAACCGCAGCGTCATCGCCGTCGACCAGGACTGGGGTGGCCAGCAGGGGACGCGGCTGCGCGACGACCCGGCCACGAACACGCAAATCTGGGTGAAGCCGATGCGCAACGGCGGCCGCGCGGTTGTGCTCCTCAACCGCGGTTCCAGCGCCACATCGATATCCGTCGCCACCGCCGACCTCGGCCTTACGCCCGCATCCAGCTATCAGGCCATCGACCTGTGGGCCCATACGGCGCAGACGGTTCTGGGCGTCCTGCAGGCCGGCGTGCCGCCACACGGCGCGGCGATGTTCGTGATCGGGAAGAAGTGACGCGGCCTTACGGCCGGTCCTTGAACTCGTTGTAAAGCGTGGTCTGCATGTTGTCGCGCGGCACCGGTCGCCGGTCGACAAACAGGTACTCCGTGTTGGTCCGATTGATGCTGCTGCTCTGCAGCGCCGACTCGCCGCTGCGTACGACGGTGAGCTCGAGATCACGCTCCCCGAGGCCCCAATGACCCGATCGCTCATCACCGGATGCTCTGCCACCGTTGTGCTCACACTCCTCGCCACAACTGCGGCCGTCGCGCAGAACCCGAACGCCGTTCCCGCGGATCCGAGCCCGTATCCGCAGCATTCGCGCACCCGGCCGGCGCCGGCAGTTGTCACGCCCGGACCCTATCTTGGGCCGGTCGCCGCTCCGTCCGATGCGATCATCCTCTTCGACGGCCATTCGCTGTCCGAGTGGCGCTCCGCCGACTCCACCAAGGACGATGCCGGCTGGAAAGTCGAGAACGGCGACATCGTGGTCGCTCCCGGCACCGGCGACATCGTCACGCGCCGCAGCTTTGGTGACGTGCAACTCCACATCGAATGGTCGGCACCGAATCCGCCCAGGGGCGAGGACCAGGATCGCGGCAATAGCGGTGTCTTCCTGATGAGGACCTATGAAGTACAGGTGCTTGACTCGTATCACGCCGCCACCTATCCCGACGGTCAGGCGGCGTCCATCTACGGTCAGTATCCGCCACTCGTCAACGCGATGCGCCCACCGGGTGACTGGCAGGTATATGACATCGTCTTTCACCGCCCGCATTTCGACGCGGGCGGAAAGGTGACGGCACCGGCGCGGGTGACCGTCTTCCACAACGGCATCCTGGTGCAGGACGACATGACCGTGCTGGGGCCGACGACCAACTCGCGGCGCTCGGCATACAGTGTGCATCCCGACCGGCTGCCGATCGAGTTGCAGGATCACGGGCATCCGGTGCGCTTTCGCGATATCTGGATTCGTGAGCTCACCGAACATGGCAACTGAGCGGCCGTGGGTTCTGGGCGAGACGACGTGGTCGGTAGTGCGTGACGCGGCGTACACGGTCGCCGTAGTGCCGTGGGGCGCCACCGAGGCGCACAACAATCACCTGCCGTACGGCACCGACACGATCGAGACGGAGCGCGTCGCGCACGAAGCTGCGCGCCTGGCATGGGACGCCGGAGCGCGACCGGTCGTCCTCCCATCGGTGCCCTTCGGGGTCAACACCGGTCAGCGCGACATTCCGCTCTGCGTAAACATGAATCCGAGCACCCAGCTGGCAGTGCTTCGCGACATCGTCATGTCCGTGGCGCTCGCGGGGATCAGCAAGCTGGTGATCCTCAACGGGCACGGTGGCAACGACTTCCGCCAGATGATCCGCGAACTGCAGCCTGGGACCGATCTCTTCCTCTGCACCATGAACTGGTACAGCTGCGTTGACCCGCAGCCGTACTTCGCCGAGCCGGGCGATCATGCCGGCGAACTCGAGACCAGCATGATGCAGCACCTGACGCCCGGCCTGGTCCGCCCGGTATCCGAGGCGGGCGACGGTCATGCCAAGCGGTTCCGTATCCGGGCGTTGCGCGAAGGCTGGGCCTGGGCGCCACGGCGATGGACCGAAGTGACTACAGACACCGGTGTCGGTGACCCGCACGCCGCCGACGCCCACAAGGGAGCGCTGTTTTTCGCAGCGACGACGGAACGAATCGGGGAGTTCCTGGTCGAACTCGCGGCCGCCGACCTGGCGGCGATGTACGGCGACTAGCAAATGCCTGTCGCGCCGTTGCGCCGCGTGATCGACAAACTAGAGAAGCATTACGGCCCACCGTTGAAACCGTTTCCTGCCGATCCGTTCCAGCAGGTCCTCTGGGTCAATGTCGCGTACCTCGCCGACGACACCCGCCGTGCAGCGGCGTTCAAGACGCTCAAGCGAGGCGTGGGCCTGACGCCGGAGAAGATCCTGCACGCGCCGGTCGCGACGCTCCGCGCAGCGACTGCCTTTGGAATCCTGCCGGATCGGTTTGCCAAGAAGCTCCGCGAGTGCGCTCGGATTGCGCTCGACGATTTCAATGGCGACCTCGACGCGATCACCACACTCCCGGTCGCCCAGGCGAAGCGGGCATTGCGGCACTTCCCGGGAATCGGCGAACCGGGCGCCGAGCAGATTCTCCTGTTCAGCGGACGCCAGCCATTGCTCGCACCCGACTCCAATGGGTTGCGCGTGCTTCAGCGGCTTGGCATCTCGCCGGCACGGAAGAGCTATGCCGCCGCGTACGCTGCCGCGCGCGGGGTAACGTCCGGGCAGCTCGGCGCCGATACTCCGCTGATGCAGCGAGCCCATCAGCTGTTGCGGCGTCACGGTCACGAGCGGTGCAAGGCGACCGCGCCGGCGTGCAACCGCTGCCCACTCGCATCGACTTGTCCCCGGACCGGAGTGCCGTCGTGACGAAACTGCTGATCTTCATGGCCGCGTCGATCGGCGGCGCGATTGGCTGGTGGCTCGGAGCGCTCGTCGGGCTCATGACCGCCTTCATGCTGAGCATCGTGGGCACGGCGGCGGGGGTGTACGTCGCGCGGAGGTGGGCGTCGGACTACCTCGCCTAACGGCCTTGACTCCGGCTTGACTCGGCCGTGTAATAGTCGGTGGCAATACGCCACCGCCGGCCCCAAGGCGGTGGTCCCCCAGACAGATTTCGGGAGGATCGATGTCACCGCCGAACCGTCGACCAAACGCCACGCTCCCCCTCATCACGCTCGCCACGATCATCCTGGCAGCAGCCGGATGCTTCATCGTCCAACGCATCGCCGTCAACCCGGTAGCGGTCAGCTCCACCGACTCCGTGCGAGTCAAATCCGCTGTCAAGGCCCACCTGCTCGATGGCACGACGGTGACGTATCCGAACGGCGTCGAACTCGTGCACGGCATGCTACGTGGCGCCGGCCGCCGCTACGATCTGGCATTGCGCGAGCTGCCGTCGGTATCGGTGATTCCCCTCGACAGCGTGCTGGGAATGGAGTCGTACAGCACCGTCATCGACGGTGGCGCCACCGCCGGGTACTCGATCCTTGCCACCGCCGGCGTCATCGTCGTCGCTGCCGGTGTCGCCATCGCTGCAATCGCGATCCAGTGTGCGCACGACCCCAAGTGCTTCGGGTCCTGTCCCACCTTCTACTCCGACAGCGCCGGCACCTTCCGTCTCGAAGCGGAGGGTTTTTCGTACAGCATCGCCTCGCTCTTCGAAGCGCGCGACGTCGACCGGCTGCGCACGACGGCCCGGCCCGATGGGTCCGTGCGGCTTGAGGTGCGCAACGAGGCGTACGAGACGCACTACCTCAACCACCTCGAGCTGCTCGAGGTGCGACACGCGGCCGACGAATTCGTTCTCCCCGACGCACGCGGACGCTCGGTCGCGGTACGTAACCTCCGCCCCGCAACCCGTGGCGTCGATCGCGCCGGCCACGACGTCGCCGACCTCCTGGCCACCGCCGATGGACGGGTGACCCGCACCGATTCCGCGCTGCTCGCCCGCGCTGACGCGAGCGATTTCGAGGATCACATCGACATGACCTTCCCGGTGCCGCGTGGTGTCGACAGCGTGGCACTGGTGTTGCGCCTCCGCAATTCGCTGCTCAACACGGTCCTGCTCTACGACATCGTACTCGGTGATCGCGGCGCGCGCTCGCTTGACTGGCTCGGTCAAACCACGCAGCAGGTGGGGCCAGCGCTCGCGCTCGGACAGTGGTACGCCGGAAAGATGGGGCTCCGCGTGCTGGTGCTCGAGGGCGACTCGGCGCGCGAGATCGCCCATATTCGCGACACCGGCCCGGTGGCGTGGAAAGACATCGCGGTCGTGCTCCCAGCACCGCACCAGGATTCCCTCCGCTTGCGATTGTCATACGTCGCCGACAACTGGCGGATCGATCGCGCTGCCCTCGGCTCAGCGCGGATTCCAGCGGTGCGGGCCTGGCCACTCGCCGAGGTGATTGGTGCCGACGATCGCACGGACACGACGGCACTGAGAAGCCTGTCCGCACCGGACGCGCAGTACCTCGTGACCTCACCCGCGCAGCGCTTCACGGCTGTCTGGCGCCCCACGCCGACCAAGTCAGGCGAGGCACGCACGTTTCTCCTCGCGTCGCAGGGATACTACACGGAGTGGATTCGCCAAGGTTGGCTCGCCGCACCGCGCGACACGCTTCCCTTCCGTCCGTCGAACGCTGTCCTCGCGAATGCGGTGCAGCGCTGGCGTGTCGAACAGGACTCGCTCGAGGTAAAGTTCAACCGTACCCGCGTGCCGGTGAGGTAGACCATGCGCCGATTGCATCTCGCCTCGCTGCTCGGGCTCGCGTGCGTGGGCTGTGTCGTGGGACAGCGGGTCCGCAGCTTCGAGCCCGCCAACACGCCCGGCGGCGGTACTGTCACCGTACGGACGAAAGCGAGCGCCTATACGGGAGAGTTGCTCGCGTTGGAGGATTCAACCGTGTTGCTCGTTCAGCGTGGTACACTCATGCGGGTGCCCGCCAGATTGATTCGCGCTGTTGACGCACCTTACGGCGGAGGATTGGGACAGCCCGACAGCACCAGGCGCGGGCGATTGCGCCTGATCGCGCGATATCCGAAGGGCGTGACAGCTGACCTTGAGCAGCGCTTGCTGGAGGCCTATCACCAGGCCGCGGTCAAGGTGGTGTCGGAATGATGCGCGCGGCGCTCGCATGTGCGCTCATGCTGCCGACGAGCGCGCTCGTTGCCCAACGTGACAGCGAACCGGCCGCTTCCGTCACGGAGTTTGTCGCAACAGTGAGGCAGGCCACCGCCCGGTACCGCGATCGCGCTGTTGCGATCGCCGACGGGTACCGGATGATCGGACCGGACATTCCGAGCATGGGGGAACACTGGCTCAATGTCCCCATGCTCCTCGCCGGCACCGTCGATCCGTTACACCCGCCGATTCTCGAGTACGCCGTGATTCGCGGCACGCCGGAACTGGTGGGCGTGGCATATGCGGCGTTGGTCGACAGTGGTGCGCCGCCGCCGCCAACCGGCTTTCCGGTCGGGAACGAAGCGTGGCACTTCCATTCCGGGACGGTGAACGAGGAGAGCTTCATCCTCAGTCACGGGCACATGGTCGAGGCCTCCACACCCGGGCCGCGGGTGGCGGTGCTTCATCTCTGGGCCTGGATCGAAAACCCCGCCGGCGTATTCGCGACCGACAACTGGGCGCTCCCCTGGCTGCGACTCGGATGGCCGCCGCCACACGCAGCCACCGAAGACGACGTTGGCCGCGCCGTGGCCCTCGTCGCCGGCGGCGAAGGCTATTTCGCCACTGTGATCAATGCGATGACGCACCCTGATTCGCTGCGCCAGCGCCTGGTGCGCGAGGTGCTGGGTCGTGCCAGGACGGACATCGCCGCCCTGTTGGGCCTCGGCATCGCGGGCGCTCCACCGGGCACCGACCAACTCGAAGCAGCCGCCCATCGTTGGGAAGCGGCGTGGGTGGAGGCGCTCGGGGTCGTGAACCATCATATGTAGTGGGGCGTCGGGGCTGGGAACTTGGCGCTGGCCCACCACCGTCCTTTCTTTCCCCCATGTTCCTCTTCGATCGCGCCGGGCGCGCGCTGGCCGGCTACCTCACCCATCCACGCCGTCAGCCGCTTGGCGTCTCGACGTCGCTGCCGCACGATCTCATCGCGGCGCTGCAGCCGGGTGACGTGCTGCTCATCGAGGGTGACACTCGCATCGCGGTCGCGATCAAGTACCTGACGCAATCCAGCTGGTCGCACGCGGCGCTGTGTGTTGCCAGGCCGGTTGGGCCGGCGTCGGCCGCCAGCGCGGCGAACATCCTGCTCGAAGCCGACGTCAACAGCGGTGTGCGCGTGGTGCCGCTCAGCACGTACGCCAGCCTGCACACCAGGATATGCCGGGCCGTTGGTTTGAGCGCCGAGGAGATCCGGCGGGTCATCGACTACGCTACCGCCCGCGTCGGGAATCAGTACGACATGAAGCACATCTGGGACCTGGCGCGTTACCTGTTTCCCACGCCGCCAGTTCCATCGCGCTGGCGGCGCCGACTACTCGCGCTCGGGAGCGGTGATCCCACCCGGGCCATCTGCTCCACGCTCATCGCCGACGCCTTTCATAGCATTGGCTATCCAATTCTGCCCGAGGTCATCCTGGCTGGCGGCGGTGACGCCGCGGCACAGCACAGCTACGCCGAGATGAAGCACATCCAGGAACATGGCCTGTACATGCCCCGCGATTTCGACGTGTCACCCTACTTCCAGATCATCAAACCGACGCTCGTCCAAGGATTCGATCCGCACCACCGGGAGACGATGGTCGGGACACCCACCAGCCGGGAGGCATGATGTCACCCACCCGTCGCGAGTTTCTCGCAGCATCCGCCGCCGTGCTCGCCGGGCTGCCGAAGCTGACGTCCAGCGTCGCGCCATCACTCGATGGCATGCGCCGAGCTCACCAGCGAACCGCAACCGTGCTGCTCTTTCAGGGCGACTCCATCACCGACGTCGACCGCGACCGCAAGAACGACGGCGCCAACGACCAGCTCGGGTTGGGCCGCGGCTACCCGCTGCTCGTCGCGGCGGCGCTTCGCGACCGCCAGGCGCCACGCAACTTGCAGATCTTCAATCGGGGCGTCAGCGGCAACAGGGTTCCCGATCTCGATGCACGCTGGAGCGCCGACACGCTCGCACTCAAGCCCGATGTGCTGTCAGTTCTGATCGGTGTCAACGATCTGTGGCACACGCTGATGGGTAGATACGACGGTACACCCGAGAAGTACGCCCACGAATATCGCGCGTTGCTCGATCGCACGCGCACCGCATTGCCGGACCTACGCCTGGTCATCCTCGAGCCGTTTGTGCTTCGCACCGGAGCCGTCGACGCAAGATGGTTTCCCGTGTTCGATCAGTTTCGCGCCGCCGCAAAGCGCGTCGCACATGACGCACACGCGACCTTCATCCCGCTGCACGACATGTTCCAGGCACTTGCCAGGAACACCGGGCCAGCGTACTGGCTGGCGGATGGCGTGCATCCTACGCTTGCGGGACACGCCGCGATCGCGCGGCGCTGGTTGGAAGCGGTGAAGCCATGACGCCCGCGCTCCTGGTACTGTTGCTCGCGGCAACGGCGCCAGTGCAGGCGCGAATCGACAGTACGACGATCGTCCTGCTCGGCACCGGCGGGCCCCGCCCCAATCCGGCCGCATCCGGCCCGGCGACCGCGGTGGTCGTGGGATCACGGGTGTTCCTGTTCGACGCCGGTCCCGGTGTCGAACGGAGATTGAGTGCGGCGGGCTTGCCGGTTGACGGCGTTACGGCATTGTTCGTCACCCACCTGCACAGCGACCACACCCTCGGCCTGCCGGACCTCATCTTCACGTCCTGGGTGATGGGGCGCCGCGCACCACTGGCCGCGTTCGGGCCACACGGCCTGCGTCAGATGATCGATCACATCATCGCGGCGTGGAGCGAGGACATCGCAATCCGCACGAGTGGGCTGGAACACGAAGCACCCGGTGGGTATCGCGCCGCTGTCCACGAGATCAGGCCCGGCGCGATCTACGACAGTGCCGGCGTGAGAGTCACGGCGATTCCCGTACTGCACGGCTCCTGGAAGGAGGCATTCGCCTATCGCGTCGACACGCCCGATCGCAGCATCGTGATTTCGGGCGACACCCGTCCGAGCGACGCGCTCGCGCGAGCGGCGCGCGGCGTCGACGTCCTGATTCACGAGGTCTACCCCGAGTCGAGAGCCACGCCCGAAGCCCGCCCGGGTGGCGCGGACTGGCCCGCGTACCTTCGCGCCTTCCACACCTCGGATGTCGAGTTGGGACGCATCGCGGCGACGGCACAGCCGAAGCTGCTGATCCTGTATCACATCGTGCGCATGGGCGCCACGAACGATGAGCTTCTCGCCGGGCTCCGGCGCGGTGGCTTCGTGGGGCGCACTGTTATCGGCGAGGATCTGGCGCGCTATTGACCCCGCGCGCCAGCTTCGCGGTCGCGTCAGCGATCAGGGCGGCCTCGGCATCTACCGCCTGTGCCAGCCGGAGAATCTCTTCATCCGCCAATGCCCACTGACGCTGCTCGATGGCTTCACGCACGCCGGGCATCGTCTTCACTCCATACCCGGTGTAGAATCCCGGGGCGTACAGCAGGTGAACGTACCACGGCCGCCCGGGGAGGCCTGCGCTCGACGTGAGTTTGCGCTCGCTCTGGAGCAGCAGCTGATTCACTCCCGCAGGATCGACGATGGCGGTATCGCGCGCCATGGCGAGTTGCAGCGCCCGTTCATAGCGATCGGCCGTGCGCGTCAGCGAATCGGCTGCGTTGTGCAGTGGCGCGAACGCCGGATGCGGGACCTCGGGCTGTGCTGGTGGCGGTAGCATGGAACGGCGCGGATCGTTGGTGTTCCCGAACACGTTCTCGCCCAACGCGCGATTGCGCTCCACCGCCGAATCGCGTTCGCTCGTTACCAGCGCTTCAATCTCACCGAGATAGCGATGCACCACCGCTCCGAGATTGCGGAAATCGAACGGAAGCACGTCGGCGTCCGCGAGCCGCATGACGGCCATTGCCGCCGTCTGCGCCAGTGCGCGCCCGTACACGAATGCCGTGTCAGCGAAGTGGCTGTACCAGTAGAAATCATCGTAAATCGAGTGATAGACGCCACCATTGTCCTCGCCGCCATAGCCAAGATTCAGCGATGCGATGCCGAGATGCTGCAGGAACGGGGTAAAATCCGATCCCGAGCCGAGCGCTCCGAGCTGCAGCGCGTTGGTTGAGCGGGCGGCTGCGCGCTCTTCCGGCCCGCCGAAGCGAATGTGCTGCAGTCGCAATCGTTGTTCCACCGATACATGTGTCTCGGGATCCACAATGTCGGCAGCGACGTCGTTGAGCAGCGTTTCCAGGGTGTGCGACCCCTCAAGGTTGAGATAGCCACGTTCATTGGTGTCACTGTTGAGATAGGCTACGGCGTGTTGCCGCAGCGAATCGGCGTGCGTCTCCACCCACTCGGTCGAGCCGAGCAAGCCCGGTTCCTCACCATCCCAGGCCGCATAGATGATCGTCCGCCGCGGACGCCATCCCTGCTTCACCAGTGCACCCAGCGCGCGCGCCTCCTCCAGCTCGGCAACCAGGCCGGAGATCGGATCGTCGGCGCCGTTCACCCAGGCGTCATGGTGATTGCCACGAATGATCCATTGATCGCCTTCACTGCTCCCCGGCAGCATGGCGATCACGTCGTAGAGTGGCTTGAGCGACCAATCGCTCTTGACCCTGAGATGCACCTGTGCCGCGCCGGGTCCCATCCGGTAGGTGAGCGGCAACCCGCCACGCCACGCTTCTGGTGCGACGGGACCGGTGAGGGCGGAGAGGAGCGGCGTCGCATCGGCGTACGAAAGAGGCAGTACGGGGATGGTCGTAATGGTCTTCGCGTCGGCGATCGCCAGCCGCTTCGCTCCGGGCACTGCGCCAACACCCGGCGTGAGCGGATCGCCCGGATAGGTCGGCATGTCCTCCACGCTGCCCCGCTGCACCCCGTCCCCGGGCCGGAACGGGCCGGCAGGAAAGACCGCGCCTTGCCCATAGCCATCGTCCGCCGGATCGGAATAGATCAGGCACCCGATCGCGCCATGTTCCGCCGCCACCTTCGGCTTGATGCCACGCCAGGACCCGCCGTAGCGCGCGATCACGATGGCGCCCTTCACCGAAATGCCGCGTCGATCAAGGGCTTCGTAGTCGGCGGGAATGCCGTAGTTGACATAGACCAGCCGCCCGGTCACATCGCCGTCGGCGGAATACGCATTGTACGTCGGCAGCTGCTCGTCATGCTGTTGCGATGTCGGGTCGATGGCAACCGTCGGCTCCATGAGCTTCGCCGTGAAGCGAGTCGGCGCCACGAGTTCCACCACGCGTTCGATCGGCGTGGGAAACAGCACATCGAACTGCTCGATGTGCGCGTCCCATCCGAACGACTTGAACTGCGCCAGCAACCACTCGGCGTTTTGCCGATCATGCATCGAACCGACATGGTGCGGATGGGCGGACAGCAGGCGCATGCTCTCCCGCATTCGCGCTGGATCGGGGATGGCCCGCATCCGTGTCTCCCAATCGCGCTCCACCCGCGCACCATCGGCCGAAAAGCCGCGCAGCTCGTCACCTGCCGACCGGTGGGTGTAACCCCCGATCAAGGCCAGGATCGAAGCGAGGTAATAGACTGGGCGCATGGATGCCTCAGCGAGACAGGGTGGATGACGGGCAGGAACGAGCAAAGGTAACGCGTGCCCCGCTAGAACCCCTTCCGCAATTCTCGTTTGTACCGCATCCTATTTGCGTCCCCCACCCGCACTGGAGCCTCATATGCCGGAAGTGAACTACGTCGCCGTGCTGGTCGCCGCGCTTGCCTCATTCCTCGTCGGTGCGGTCTGGTACTCGCCGCCACTCTTCGCGAATCCATGGATGGCGGAGAACGGCAAGACCATGGCGAGCGTCAAGAGCCCATCGCCCCCGATGGGGCGGCTGTACGCCACGGCGTTCATCACCGCCTTCATCGCGGCGTTCGTGATGGCCGGGCTACTCGTGACGATGCAGCACCACGGCCTCCAGACCGGCCTCAAGCGGGGCTTCGCCGCAGGTGCCGGCTGGGTCGCGATGTGCTTCGGCTCGAGCTACGCGTTCGAGGGGAAGAGCCTCCGGCACTGGGCGATCAACGCGGGATACTTCGTCGTGCAGTTCACCGTGATGGGGGCGATACTGGGCGTGATGAACCACTGAGACAGCAAACTACGCAAGACGTGAAACGGAGTCTCCCGTATCGAGCGAGGGCTCCGTTTCACCTTTCACGTCTTACGCCTCTATGGTTGAACTTCTCGTCGCCGAAATCTCCGGGATCGGGTGCTCCGCAGTCTTCGGCCGCCAATTCGCCGCGCCGCCGAAGGCGCGGCTGGCCAGCCGGGTGAACCGGGTGCGGATCGTGTCGATGATCTCGTAGAAAGTCGGAATCACCAGCAGCGTGAGCACCGTCGAGGTGATGACGCCGCCGATCACGGCGCGGCCGAGTGGCGCGCGAAAGTCGGCGCCTTCGCCCCGTCCGAGCGCGACCGGAACCATGCCGGCAATCAGTGCGAACGTCGTCATCAGGATCGGACGAAGCCGGATGCGGCCCGCTTCGATCAGCGCCTCACGCAAGGGAAGTCCCCGCTGCTCGCGCGCCCGCTTGGCGAAATCGATCAGCAGGATAGCGTTCTTGGCGACAATCCCCATGAGCAGGATCACGCCGATCAGCGACATGATATTCAGCGTGTCGTGCGTAATGATCAGCGCGATCACGACACCGATCAGCGAGAGCGGAAGCGAGATCAGGATCGCGATCGGATCGAGGAACGACCCGAACTGCACCACCAGGATCAGGTACATCAACAACACAGCGATGCCGAGCGCCGTGAAGACGTTGACGAACACCTGGGCCCGGTCGCGGCTCTCGCCGCCGATGGCCAGTTCATACCCGGGCGGCAACTTCAGCTTGGCGAGTGTCGCCTGAATGCTTCCCTGCACCGCGTTGAGCGAGCGGCCCTGGGTGTTCGCTTCGACCGAAATCACCCTGTTCCGGTCCACGTGGTCGATCTGGCCGGGGGCCGCTTCGGTCCTGATCCGTGCGAACTGCCCGAGCGGCACCGTGTGGGTGCGGCGGTCCGGCCCCGTCATGGTGATCGGCAACTGGGCGAGATCCGCGGCCCGGCGGCGCGCGTCGGGCGCGAGCCGGATCCGGACATCACGCGTCTCACCAGTCGGGTCGACCCAGTCGCCCTGATGAATTCCGGCGAACGCCGGTCGCATCGCTTGCGCGACCTGCCCGATGGTGAGTCCCATCGAGCCGGCAAGCCCGCGATCGACATCCACGGTCAATTCCTCGCGAGCACCGCGCACCGACAGTCCCACGTCCACCGCGCCCGGAACCTTGCGAACTTCCTCGACCGCCCGCTCACCCAGCTGGGTGAGGATCGTCGCGTCGGGGCCGCGGAACTGCATCTGGATCTCCTTCATCGCGCCGCCAAAACCACCGGTGAACACCGAGACATTCACTCCGGCGACAGTCGCGAATTCCCGCCGGAACACGGCGCCGAGTTCATTCTGGGAAATGGTCCGATCCGCTTTGGGCACCAGCTTGACATATATGTCGGCCTGGTCGACGCCAGGCGTCCGCCCGGGCAGCGCGCTGCCAATCGTGGCATAGGTATAGGCCACTTCGGGATGCTTGCGCGCCAGTGCGGCGACGGCCTCGGTTCGCGTGCGGGTAAAGTCGATGTTGGCACTCGCCGGTGCCTCGACAATGACCTCCACCTCGCTCCGGTCGGAGAGCGGCACGAAGCCGCCGCCGCCGAACTTCGCCTGCAGCATCAATGCGCCAAAGAACGACGCCAGGGCGAGCCCCACCATCGCCCATCGATGGTCGAGTGCCCAGCCAATGACTCTGGCATAACCGTCGGTCAGCCGGGCAAACTGGTGATTGAACTTGTCGAGCTGTCGCGTGATCCATCCCTTCTCGTCGTCACGCCTGTGCGGGTCGGGCCAATAAGCCGACAGCATCGGATCGAGCGAGAACGACACGAAAAGCGACACCAGCACGGCGCACGCGATGGTGAGCGCGAACGGTTTGAACCATTGGCCCGACAGGCCCGACATGAAGGCAATCGGCACGAACACGCACACGATCGAAAACGTCGTCGCCGTGACGGCGAGGCCGATCTCCGCTGTCCCTTCCTGCGCGGCGTTGTAGTGGTCCTTCCCCATCCCGACGTGCCGCACGATGTTTTCGCGGACCACGATCGCGTCGTCGATCAGGATGCCGATCGCCAGTGACAGCCCGAGCAGCGACATGGTATTCAGTGTGAAGCCGCACGCCCAGACGGCGATGAAGCTCGCTAACGCGGACACCGGCAGCGCCAGGCCGGTGATCACCGTCGAACGCCACGAGTTGAGGAACAGGAACACGACCAGCACGGTGAGCAGCGCTCCCTCGATCAACGCCGTCTGCACGTTGTCGACGGCTTTCGTGACCCGGAAGCCCGCATCCCGTACCACGTCGATCCTGGCACCGCCCGGCAGCGTGGGTTGCACGCGGGCGATCTCCTTCTTGAGCGCCGCAACCACCTGCGTGGTGGAGTAGCCCTTTGACTTCTTGATCTCGATGCCAACCGCATCGTGCCCGTTGTAGCTCGCTGCCGTGCGTAGCTCCTCGTTCCCCTCGAAGACCTCGGCGACGTCACCCAGGTGGATCAGAGAACCGTTGCGCTGCGCGATCACCACCTGCTGGAACGCCGCGGCGCCTTCCGGGCGTCCCTTCAGGCGAATCGACTCCTCCTGCAGGGCGCTGTTGATGCGCCCGACCGGGGCGGCAAGGTTCTGCGTGCCGAGGGCCGCGACAATGTCATTGACGCCGATCCCGGCGGCCTGCATCGCGTCCGGCTTGAGTTGCACCGTCATTTCGGGATACGACCCGCCGACCACGGTCGCCTGCGCCACCCCGGACATGCCGCGCAGGGCGCGGACCACGGTCGGATCGGCAATCTGCGTCAGTGCCCTGGCGTCCATGTTGGGGGCCGTGACGGTCAGCGAGAGGACCGACTGTTCCGTCGGGTCGAACCGCGAAATCACCGGCTCTTCCATTTCCGTCGGCAGGTTGCTGCGGATGGTCGAAATCGCGTCACGCACATCCTGCGCCGCTTCCGCCACCGGTTTGCGATAATCGAAGAAGACGGTGAACTGTGCCAGGCCGTCCACTGCATTCGCCACCGTCTTGTCGCGATCGACACCCGAAAGGCCGAAGATTGCCTCCTCGACTGGGTCGATCACTTCGCGCTCCACCACGTCGGGCGCCGCGCCGGGATAGACGATCGTCACGGCGACAATCGGCTGTGCCACGTCCGGAAACTCGTCGGTCTGCAGGTTGATCAGTGCGGCCACGCCGAACGCCACCAACGTCAGCATGGTCACGATCGTGATCAGCGGCCGACGGATCGCGAAGTCGGAAATCCACATGCGCTTCATGGATGCCTCAGTGATCCGTGTGCGTCACGCGCACCGACGCACCCACCGGCGTTGCGAGCGCGGCACCCACGAGCAGCGTGTCGCCGAGCGACAGGCCGCCGGCAACCTGGACGCGATCGGCCAGATCATCCCGCAGACCAATTGTCACCGGCACCAACTCGATCTTGCCGCCCGTGAGTCGCCGCACGGACGGCGACGCCGACTTGCTGTCCAGCGCGCCAGTCGGAATCGCCAGCGCGCGCACCGCGCTCATCGCGACGCGGCCCTGGGCGAACAATCCACCCGCAAGCGTCCGATCGTGATTCGGCACGGTGATGTAGAGGCGCACCTGCCGCGTCACAGAATCCACCGTTGGATTGATGCGCGCTACCCGGCCGCTGAACACGTGTCCGGAATTTCCGTTCACCGAGAAGTCGACCTTGGTTCCGATCCTGATCTGGCCGATGAACTCCGCCGCCACCGACGCCTCCAGCTGCAGCTCGGTCGGATCAACGACGGTCATGATCGGATTGCCAACCTGCAGGACGTCACCCACACTGGCGGGCCGCGTGCTGACCACGCCCGCAAACGGCGCCCTGACAGTCGCGTTCGCCATCTGCTTGTCGGCCGTGGTGAGTTTGCTCCTGGCGTCCGCCATCACCGCGTCCGCCGCAACGGACTGGTTGTGGGCCACTTCGAGATCGCGGTCCGCGATCGCGCCGGCGTTGTGCAGGCTCGTGAACCGCTCGTAATTGCGCCTTGCCACGTCGGCCGACAATTGTGCGCTTACCAGCTGTGAACGCGCTGACCGCGCCGCCTCGGCGAGCGACAATGTGTCGATCAGCGCGACGGGCTGCCCGGCATTCACCGGCGCGCCTTCGTCGACGTAAAGTGCGAGGATGGCACCAGCGGCCTGCGCCCGCAGCTGAGCTGCACGGTCCGGCGTCAATGTCCCCGACAGGGACGGTCCACTTTCCACCAGCGCGGTGTCCACCACGACGATGTTGTCGGCCGCGACATCAGCCGGCGGCGGTGCGGCGTCCGGCGCGGACTTCGTGCCGCCGCACGCCGCCAGCATGGCGGCCAGGGTGCCGGCACCCAGTGTCGCAGTCATCCAGCGACGTCCGATCGTGCGGTGCAGCATCGTCATGGATTCCCCGTGGTTGTGCCGGTGCCGGCGGGTCGTGCGTTACCGCTGGTCGAGTTGGTGATGGCGTTGCTCCCGGCGCCGCTCGACGCCGCCCCGGGTGCGCTGCCGCTGAGCGGGAGGTCGCGCAACAAAGCCAGCCGGATGCGGGCAACTTGCAGGTCCCGCGCGGCCTGGGCGCTGTTCGCTTGCGCCTGCCCTAACTGCAGCCGTGCGTCGCCAACGTCGGTCAGCGTCGAGAGGCCGTTGCGATAGCGCAGTTCCGTGATGTCGTACGCACGCTGCGCCTGCGCGACCGTTCCGATGCTGGCCGCGAACGCCGCCTCGGCGGAGGCAAGCTGTGTGCGCGCGTCGCCCTGCTCGAGCTGCGCCTGCTGCCAGGCCTGCTTCAACCGCATCGCCGACTGGTCTCGGGTCGCCTCGGCCGCGAGTGCGTCGGCATGCATGCGGCCGCCGTTGAAGATCGGCACGGTCAGCTGCACCGCGACCGACCAATCGGTGAGGAAGCGATCGAATGAGAAGACATTGGTCGGAAAATCGATCTTGGCATACGTGCTCGAGACGGCAAGCGCCGGCGTCCGCTCGGCGCGCGCCGAGCGCAATTGGCCTTCGCTGGCCCGCAGCGCGGCCTCCGCCTCGCGCACGGGAGCCCGCGCAGCCACCGCGGTGTCATTTGCGATCCGCGAGGCGAACGGGGGCAACGCCACCGCACCGGTGTCGCTGAGTGGCGTCGTCAGCGACAACGGCGCATTCGCGGAGAGGTCGAGCACTTGACGGAGCCGGAGCAGCGCCTGGTCCCGTTGCGCACGGCGCTGGATTACCACCGGCGTCTGATTGTCACGCGCAACGCTGGCACGCAGCTGGTCGAACTCCGCCGCGTTGCCCACCTGCCGTTGCAGGCGCGTCTGCTCGAAGGTGCGCTGCGCCTGGGCCAGCGTCGAGTCGGCAATATCGACCAGTCGCTGCGCCAGCTGCGCGTCGAAGTAGGCCTGGGCCACGTTGAGGACGGCCGCCGCACGCTGCGCATCGAGTTCGATGCTCGCCTGGTCGCGACCGGCATCAGCCGCGGCGACCTGGCCACCGATCTTCCGGTCAAACAGCGTTTGCGATCCGGACACTCCGAACGTCCAGGTATTGGCGCGGCCGAATGGCAGCTTCGAGAAATCGATGACGCCTGGACCGTTCGCCGCACAGTCGAGACCGTGCTCGATCGAATCGAGTCGGTCTGCCAGCGGCAACGAAGGGTTGGGGACGTAATGATGGCAGTTGATCGGTGCCGCAAACGTGTCTGCCGGGCTGCTCGTCGTCAGCCCGGAAAACTCGGACTCCAATGCGCGGCTGTACGTGGCGCTGGCGCTGACCTGCGGCAGGTAGCTTGCTCGCGCGCGGAGCCAGCTTGCCTGCGCACCAGTGATCCCTGCGCGCGCAATACCGACGGCGGGGCTGGCGGAATCCGCGCGCGCCAGCGCCTGCTGCAGCGACATCGCGATGGGTGCCTGCGCGAACGTGGTACGCGGTGCCCCTGGTTGCGGAGCAACTTGTGCAGCGAGCGGTCCCGCAGCGATCGCCGCTACGATCGCGACCACGGCCACTCGCTTCACGCGCCCTCCGGCGTGCCCAGACCCCGAAGCAGGAGATCGACGAAGAGCGTGATCGACTGCTCGCTGGAATGCGGATGCGCCGCGGGTAACGTGTCGCGGGTTATCGCGTCCATGAAGATGGTGTTGATCAGCATTACCGCGGCCGCTTCGACCGAACCCTCGTGGCCAATCAACCCGCGCGCGCGCGCCACCGTCAGATAGCGACGGACGTCCGCGAACGCGACCGCGCCACTCTCGCAGGCCTGAGGCGCCAACTCGGGGCGCTCACCCCAATCGGCCAGGCAGGCGCGGATGACACCGCTCTTCTCCCGGATCGCCCGGTAGTGAGCCAGCCCCCACGTGGTGAGTTCGTCGCACAGGCGTCCCGGGACCGCCGGGAGCTCGGGACCGCGCCGGCTTCCGGCGGACTTGGCAATCGCCTCCAGTAGCAGGCTTGCCTTCGATCCGAACTGGCGGAATATCGTAACTTCATTGACACCAGCGGCTTCCGCTATCCGGCGGGTGGTTGTGCCGCGCCAGCCATGCTCCGCATAAAGCCGGGCAGTTACGTCGAGGAGGGATTCACGGGTCGCCATGGGACGACAACGATAAAGAAGGTAACCCGCTGAAGCAAGTACCTGCTTGCATCGAGTCGGGGCTCCCGTCGCTCCTTCTCAGTCGTCAGTTCCCGCCACATATTGGCGGATGCCCAACGTCCTTCTCCACCGTCTCGCATTCGCGAGCTGTCTGCTCTTCCCGTTCGCCCTTCCGGCGCAGCGGATCACCTATCCTGGCTCGATCGCCGAAGACACCGTCACCTGGCACGGACTGCGCTGGCGTGAAATCGGCATCTTCCGCGGCGGGCGTACCGTGGCGGTCGCCGGCTCGGAAAAGCGCCCCTACGAATACTGGATGGGCACCACCGGTGGCGGCGTGTACAAAACCGGCGACGGCGGCCAGACCTGGCTTCCGGCCAGCGACGGATACTTCGGCGGGACCATCGGCGCGTTCGGTGTCAGCGAATCGAACCCCGACATCGTCTACGTCGGGACCGGCGAGTACGCCATCCGGGGCAACGTGTCCCACGGCGACGGGGTGTTCAAGACCGCCGACGGCGGCCACAAGTGGACCTGGCTTGGACTGGCCGAGACGCAGCAGATCGCCCGCGTGCGAGTGCACCCGACTAATCCCGACATCGTCTGGGTCGCAGCGCAGGGCCATGTGTACGGTCCCAACGCCGAGCGCGGGATCTACAAGACCACCGACGGCGGCAAGACGTGGCGCAAGGTCCTCTTCCGCAACGACAGCACGGGAGCGGCCGATCTCGTCGTCGATCCATCGAACCCAGACGTGCTGTACGCCTCGTTCTGGCAGGTCTACCGCAAGCCGTGGACGCTCAATTCGGGCGGTGCCGGTAGCAGCATCTACAAGTCCACGGACGGCGGCGAGCACTGGACCGAGCTTTCCAACAACCCCGGGCTCCCCAAGGGACCGCTCGGCATGATCGGGCTCGCGGTCTCGCCGGCAAAGCCGTCGCTCGTGTTTGCCCTCATCGAGGCGGATAGCGGCGGGTTGTATCGCTCGGACGACGCCGGCGCGACCTGGCGGTGGATCAATCCCGATCATCGCATCCGCGAGCGCGCGTGGTATTACATGCACATCTGGGCGGACCCGAAGGACACCAACACGATTTACGCCGCCAATACCAGCCTGCTCAAGTCCACCAACGGTGGCAAGCTCTTCAAGCGCCTCCCCGATCCCCACGGCGACAACCACGACATGTGGATCGCCCCGAACGACCCGAAGCGATTCATCGAGTCCAGCGACGGCGGTGCCACCGTGACGTTCAACGGCGGAGACACCTGGACCGACGAGGACTTCGCCACGGCACAGTTCTATCACGTCGTGACGACGAATCACTTTCCCTATCACGTGTGCGGCGCACAGCAGGACAACTCCGGCGTGTGCGGCCCGAGCCGGTGGCCGGGCGGCATTCCGCGCAGCGAGTGGTACGACGTGAGTGGCGAAAGCGGCCACATCGCGCCGCGTCCCGACGCGCCGGACACCACCTACGGTGGCGACAACAGCGGCTCGATCACGCGCATTGATCACCGCAACAACCTGGGCAGCGCGATCGACGTCTGGCCCGATGGGCCCGACGGACACCCGGCAAGCGAAGCGAAATACCGGTTCCAGTGGACGGCTCCCCTGTTCGTATCGCCGCACGACCCGCATGTGCTTTACGCGGCCGGCAATCGGCTGTTCAAGACACTGGATGAAGGCCAGCATTGGACGGCGATTTCGCCCGACCTCACGCGCAACGATCCGAAGACAACGGGTATTTCGGGCGGCCTCACGGCGGACCAGACCACGGCCGAGTATTACGCCACGATCTTTGCCGCAGCGGAGTCCCCGCTCGTGCCCGGCCTCATCTGGGTTGGCTCGGACGATGGGCTGCTGCACATCACGCGGAACGGCGGCATAACGTGGACCAGCATTACGCCGAAGGGCTTCGGCGACTTCACTCGTGTTTCCACCATCGAGCCATCACGCCATGCGCCGGGAACCGCGTACGTCGCGGCCAATCGTTACCAGCTCGAGGACATGGCGCCATACCTCTGGAAGACGACGGATTACGGGGTGACGTGGTCGCGCATCGACGCGGGTCTCCCGTCGACCGAATTCGTGCGCAGCGTGCGTGAGGATCCGGTCCGGAAGGGATTGTTGTTCGCCAGTACCGAGCGCGGCGTTTGGGTGAGTATTGACGACGGCGGCCACTGGCAGTCACTGCGCCTCAATCTTCCAATCGTGCCGGTGCACGATCTCGCGATCAAGGATGGCGACCTGATTGCCGCCACGCACGGTCGCAGCTTCTGGATCCTTGACGACATCTCGCCGTTGCGCCAATGGCACGCCGCACTGACCGGTGTGGACGTGCATCTGTTCAAGCCGAAGGACCCATATCGCGTGACGTGGGGCGGGACTGGCGGCGACAAGGCTCATCCGGTCGGACAGAACCCACCCGATGGCGCGATGATCTATTACTGGGTGAGGAGCCCCGGGAAGGAGGTCACACTCGACGTGCTCGATGCGAACCGGAAACTCATCCGGTCCTTTTCCAGCGCGCAGGATAGCGTCACGCGCGCTGACAGCATTCGCGGTGACAGCGTCAAGCACTTCCGGTCTGATTCGCTCACGCGACAGCGCAATGATTCGCTGGTGAAACTGGGACGCCAGCCGGACACGTCAAAGGTCGAGTATTCCGGGCCGACCGAAGAAGAGAAGCCCTGGCCGCAACCGGTTCCCCCGCAACCGCGCGTGCCGGCGCTCCCGGGGTTGAACATGTTCGCGTGGAACTTTCAGTATCCCGAGGCGCAGGCCTTCGCCGGGATGCTCGACATCAACAACAGCGGGCCCACGGCGCCACCGGGGAGATACTGGGTGCGCCTGCATGTGGGCGCCTGGACCGACTCTGCCAGCTTCACCATCCGGCCCGATCCGCGCATGCACGCGACCCCCGCGGAGTACGCCGCGCAGTTTGCGTTCCTGAAGCGGGTGCGCGACACCGTGAACGCCGGCACCACCGCGGTAATCACGATTCGCAACGTCCGGGCCCAGCTCGACGATCGCATGGCCGGCCTGCATGGCGCCGAAAGCACGGCGTTCGCACCGGTCGGCCGGCGTTTTCGTGATTCCATCAACGGGGTCGAGCAGAAGCTCTATCAGGTCAACCTTCAGGCGGATGAGGACAACCTCGTCTATCCCGCACAGTTGGTGGAGCGCGTCAGCATTCCGATGGGCTACGCGTCGAGTCCCGACGCGAAGATTCCGGCACAAGTCACCGGCGTGTTCGACCAGTTCGCGCCGCTGCTCCAGCGTCGGCTGCTCAACCTCCAGGATATCTGGAAGAACGAACTCCCGAAGGTGAACGACGCGCTGAAGCGGATGGGACAGCCGGCGATCGTTCCGGATGCCAAGGAGATCCGGCCGCCAAAGCCGGCGGTGGTGCCGTGACGACGCCTTACGCCTCCGGCCGTCCGCCGGTAGTTTGGACCAGTGATGACTCCGAGATGATAGCCGCGATAATGGCCGCCGCCGCGAAGGGGAAGCCCAAAGGAAAGTAGGGCGCGTCTATCTTCCCTTCATGTGGCAACGCCTCCACCAGACTTGGCGAAGCGCAGCGCTGCGTGGCCGGACGATGGATCTCCTCGTCTTCGGCCACGCGGGCGCTCGGGTGCTTGCCTTCCCGACCTCACGCGGCAGTTATCACGAGTGGGAAGACCGGCACATGCCCGACGTACTGGGCGAGCAGTTGCAATCGGGCACGCTGCAGCTGTTCTGTGTCGCGAGTGCCGACGACCTCAGCTGGTACGACGAGACCATCCCGATTCACCAACGAGCCGAATGGCAGGCACGCTATGATGCGTACCTGAAAGACGAAGTCCTGCCGTTCATGGCCTCGATCAATGACGATCCGTTCCTGATCACCACCGGCGCTTCTTTCGGCGGGTATCACGCCCTCAATTTCGCCATGCGGCACCCCCACCTGGTGAATCGGGCGTTGTCGATGAGCGGCCCCCCCGACATCAAGCGCCTCACCGGTGGCTGGTCGGATGACGCGGTGTATTTTCAGAATCCGGCCGACTTCATCCGGCATGAGCACGACGAGGAACGCCTTGCCGCGCTGCGCCGGATGGACATCATCCTCGCCGTCGGGCGCGACGACTCGCTCTGTGCCAGCAACGAGGAGTTTTCACGCACTCTCTCGGGCGTTGGCGTCGACAACGCCCTGCGCATTTGGGATGGCTGGGCGCACGACTGGCCGTGGTGGGAACAGATGCTGCAGTTGTATATCGGGGGGCACGACTAGCGCGGAGCAGGTACTGGCGATTGGCTGTTGGCCGTTCAGCCACATAGTGCGAATATTTGAGCGAGGCACGGAGCAGCCAACAGCCGTTAGCCAATAGCCAATAGCCATCAAGGATCCCTCCCCATGAACGGTCAGCGCAAAATCGGCATCCTCGTTGGCCGCGAATGGTCCTGGCCCCCCGCCTTCATCGATGAAATCAACCGCCGCGACGTCGGCGTCACCGCGGAGTTCGTCAAGCTCGGCGCGCCCACTCTCGACGAACCGATTCCGTGGGACGTGGTGGTCGACCGGATCTCGCACGAGGTCCCGTTCTATCGCGCGTGGCTCAAGCATGCCGCACTGGCCGGCGTCAGGGTCATCAACAACCCGTTCATGTGGACCGCCGACGACAAGTTCTTCGGCGCGACGCTCGCCGAAGCCAACGGCATCCGCTCACCGAAGACCGTCGCGTTGCCGAACAAGGAATACGTCCCCGGCATAAGGCATGACGAATCGCTGCGCAACCTGATATATCCGCTGGATTGGGATGGGCTGATCCGCCATGTCGGCCTGCCGTGCGTCCTCAAGGACGCCCATGGTGGTGGTTGGCGCGATGTGTACGTCTGCCACTCGCTCGAGGAACTGATCCACCACTACGATCAGAGTGGGATGCTCACGATGGTCGTGCAGGAGTTCATCAAGTGGGAGGAGTTCGTCCGCTGCATCTGCATCGGCCGCCAGCACATCCTGCCGATCAAGTATGATCCGCGGGAGCGCCGCTACCATGTCAGTGACACGTTCCTCTCGATGGACATGCGGGCGCGTATCGTTTCGCAGTCGCGCACGCTGGTCCGGGCGCTCGGGTATGACATGAACTCGGTCGAATGGGCCATCCGCGACAACGTGCCGTACGCGATCGACTTCATGAACCCGGCGCCCGACTTCGACATCAATTCGCTCACCCCGCAGTACTTCGACTGGGCGGTGCGGACGATGGCCGATGTGTGCATCGAGCTGGCCCTGGAGGGGCGCCATGCACCCAGGCCCGATGCCGCCCATCTGTTCGCCGGACGAGCGGTCACCGATCGGTTCGCCGTGCCGGACGACACGGCCGCCAACACAGTCCCGACCGGGACCTGAGGCCCGCTCATGGTTAGCGACCCGATTGCCGCGTGGCACGAGGGCCTCACGCCGTCCGTCGCGCTCGAATCGGCCGCCTGGCTCGATGAGCGCCAGTTCGAGCGCGGCCTCGCCTTCGGTGACCGCCCGCTTTGCACGGTGCTCCGCCCGCGCTTTTTGCGTGCCGCTGAATACGATGCCTTGCGGGCGGTGTCCGCCGATCTGCTCGGCGCGTTTCGTTGCGCCGGCGAGGCCGCACACGCCGATGTGGAGTTTCGGCGGCAGTTCCGTCTCGCCGATTGGGAAATAACGCTGCTCGAATCGTCGCCCCGGTTGCCCGTGCTCTCGCCCTTGTCGCGACTCGACGCGTTCATTGATCCCGCCGACGGCGTGCCGCGGATCACGGAGTACAACGGTGAGACGCCGGCAGGTACGGCATACTGCGATGCGCTGGCCGACCTGTTTCTGGCGATGCCGGCCATGCGACCGTTCGCCAAGCGTTGGTCAGTACGTCCGCTGCCCGCCCGCAACCATCTGTTCAACGTGCTGGTGGACACGTGGCACCAGTTCCGCGGCGTCCGCACGCCGCCCAGGATCGCCATCGTCGATTGGCATGACGTGCCGACGGTGTCGGAGTTTCGCCTGTCGCGCGAGTACTTCCAGTCGATGGGCTGCGAATGCATCATCACGACGCCCGATGCCCTCAGCTATGAGTCGGGAAAGTTGCGCGACGCCAGCGGCATGATTGTCGACCTGATCTACAAGCGCGTGCTCATCCACGAACTCATCGAGGAATGCGGGCTCGAGCATGCCATGGTGCGTGCGGTGGTCGACGGCGCCGTGTGCCTCGTCAATCCGTTTTCCTGCAAGCCGCTGCATAAGAAGGCGTCCCTCGCCGTGCTTTCGGACGAGCGTAACAGCCGCCACTTCACCGGCGCCCAACTGAGCGCGATCGCCCGTCACGTGCCATGGACTCGCGTGGTCGAGGAACGCCACACCACCATGGATGGAGCCGAGATCGACCTGGTGCCATGGATTGCCGCGCATCGCGAGGAGCTGGTTCTCAAGCCCAACGACGACTACGGTGGCGCCGGCATCGTCCTGGGCTGGGAAGTCGATGGCGCCAGTTGGGAAATCGCGGTGACGCGCGCGCTGACCGAACCGTACATCGTGCAGCGCCGCATTGCCCTGCCAAGCGAGCCGTTTGCGGCGATCGTCGACGGCGAGCTCAGGTTCGACCGGCGGATCGTCGACACGGCTCCGTTCTGCTGGTACGGCGCCTGGGCGGACGGGCTGCTCTGCCGCATCTCGACGTCATCGCTCGTCAACGTCACTGCCGGCGGCGGATCTACGCTGCCCACTTTCGTCGTGGAGCCCCGATGAAGGCACCGTCGCTCACCATCGGCATCGAGGAAGAGTATCAGATCATCGACCCCGAAAGCCGCGAGCTGCGCAGCTACATCACCGAAATCCTGCAGGAGGATTCCGTGATGCTCGGTGAGGTCAAGCCGGAGTTGCACCAGTCAATGGTCGAAATCGGCACCAAGGTCTGTCACACCGCCGGCGAGGCCCGCGCCGAGCTCGTCCGGCTCCGCCGCCTGGTCATTGACCTCGCCGCCAAGAACGGCCTGGTCATTGCTGCGGCCGGAACCCACCCGTTTTCCTCGTGGATGGAGCAGGAGATCACCCCCCTGGAACGCTACATCGGGGTCAAGGAGGATCTGCAGGAACTGGCGCAGTCGTTGTTGATCTTCGGCACGCACGTGCACATCGGCATCGAAGACCCGCAGTTCCGAATCGACGCCATGAATGTCTGCCGCTACTTCCTGCCGCACGTGCTGGCGCTATCGACGTCGTCACCGTTCTGGATGGGTCGTAACACCGGACTCAAGTCCTATCGGAGCGTCGTATTCCGCGCCTTCCCGCGGACCGGGATTCCTCGCACGATGGCGTCCTGGTCGGACTATCAGGAATTCGTCGATGTGATGGTTGCCACGAGGTCCATTCCCGACGCCAGCAAGCTCTGGTGGGATGTGCGGCCGCACCATAAGTTCCCGACCCTCGAATTCCGGATCTGCGACGTCTGCACCCGGGTCGATGAAGCCGTGTGCATTGGCGCGATCTTCCAGGCAATTATCGCCAAGCTCTGGAAGCTCCGGCGCGACAACATGACGTTCCGACAGTACCCGGCGAACCTGATCGAGGAGAACAAGTGGCGCGCGACGCGCTTCGGCCTCGATGGACGGCTGATCGATTTCGGTAACGCCAAGGAACTGCCGGCGCGCGACTTGATACGTGAACTGATCGAGTGGTTCATCGGAGACATCGTGGACGAACTGGGTAGCCGCCGGGAAGTCGAATACGCGTTCCAGATACTGGAGGGCGGTACCAGCGCCGACCGGCAACTGGCGACCTTCCGCACGACGGGCGACCTCAAGGCGGTGGTCGACCAGGTCGTACGCGAGACGGCCGAGGGCGTGGTTTGATGGCGGTGCGCCGGCCGCTGATTGGCGTCACCACTCAGACGCTGCACGCGATCGATGGCATCCCGGCCGACCTGCCGACATCATGGGTCATGAACCAGCGGTACGTCCTCGCGCTGGCGGCCGCCGGCGGCGTGCCGGTGCTGATCCCGCTGCTAGCGGATGATACCAGCACCCTGCGCGCCATCTACGACCACCTCGACGGAATCCTCGTCCCGGGTGGCGTTGACATCGATCCCGCGGTCTATCGTGAATCGCGCCACGAGCTCCTCGGCCGCATCGATCCGGCGCGCGATGCGACCGAAGTGACGCTGACCAGGTGGGCACTCGAAGATCACCGACCATTTCTCGGCCTCTGTCGCGGCTTGCAGGTCCTCAGCGTCGCACTGGGTGGCACACTCTGGCAGGATATTTCGCAGGAACGACCCGACTCGACCAAGCACGACTATTTCCCCACTCAGGGGTGGGCCCGCGATCATCTCGCGCACGCTGTGGACGTCCGTGACGGCTCACGCCTCAGCGACGCCATCGGTTCGGGAACCGTCACCGTAAACTCCATGCATCACCAGGGCATCCGCGATCTCGGCCTCGGTCTCGTGGCAACCGCCGTTGCCTCGGACGGCCTGATCGAAGGCGCCGAGCTGCAGGGAGGCGGCTTCGCAGTTGGCGTACAGTGGCATCCGGAAATGTTCAAGTCCGGAGAACCATCGGTGGGGAGATTGTTCGAGGACTTCGTCGCGGCCGCGAACCGGCAGTAGGGGTTTTTCTCTCGTCTCTCGCCTCTCGTCTCTCGTCCCTCCGTCTATCCCCGCATCCGCCACAGATACGAAACCTTCAGAAAAAAGTCGTTCTGCACCGGACCCAGCGTCGCGCGGCCAATCAGGTCCGGCCGCTGGTCGACCGTGCCATATCCCAGATAGATGACGGTGCCCGGGTTCGGCAGGTACGTGAACAGAAAATTGGCCTGCAGCTGCCGGCTGTCGAACGCCGCGGTCGGCGAATAGATCCCGGTGCTCGGATCACGAATCACAATCGGCAGCTTGGTGCGCGAATCGTCTCGCAACGAATCGCGAGCGTTGATCGAATACTGCGCAATCACCCGGAGCTGGAACGCCCGCGACAACTGATACTCGACCGTGCCGATGGCGACATCCTGCAACTGCACGCGCGATCCGTCGCTGGGCCGGTACACCCGGCTGTCGTTGTAGGCGAAGTTGAACCGCAGGTGATTGGTGGGCCGGATGTCCATGCCAACATTGGCGAATACAATGCGCCCGGACGCCCATTCGTTGTAGTTCTCGTCATTGAGCCCCGCCAGAACAAACCCGTTGAAGTCAAAGTGCTTCCAGGTCGGGGTATTCCCGCTGATCCCATAGTCATTGTTCGGCAGGCGCGCGTTGCCGCCGGTAAACGGAACGACGGTCCCGTCCGCCTGGCGCAGGCCGTAGCTGGTATAGATCGACGGGTCATAGCCGAATGATTCGCGGAAATAGAAAGCACCTGCGCCCCAGCCACCGCGCAGTCGCGCATTGAAATTGAAGTGTAGCTGTCGGTTCTGGATCGGACCACCGTGAACGAAGTCATCGTACCGCCACTGGCCGGCAACCATCACGTCGGCCGTGAGCGACTCGAGCGTCCGGTTGACCTGCAACCAGGTGTAGCTGTTGTCGATGGTCGCATTTGCGACCCCGGGCTGTCCGATGAATCCCGAGCGGGTGATGAAGTTCGTCCCGATGCCGGACACGCCGTAGTTCATCCGGAAGTTGCGGCCAGCGCGCCGGTAGCCGACGCCCCACAACGCCGCGTCGTTCGCGGCGCCATTCTGATCGTCATGCGCTAGCGCGCCGGTGAGGGTGATCGAATTGATCTTGTCGACCACCATGCGGCTGTCGACATCGACGACGCGGTTGGTTTCGGGTCCGTCGCGCTGTTCGGTCCAGACCATGCCGAGTCGGGAACCGGGGCCCAGGTCATGCGATGCGCGGATCAGGCCGAACACGGGATTATCGCCGTAGTTGGACGCGGCGCGATCGTCGACCGCGGCGAGCACGCCAACCTGGTTGTCGCCGACCTTGCCGGTGACCTTGCCGGCGAATACCGGTTGCACGATGCGGCGGGTGTAGATGAGGTTGGCCGGCGCGTCAAACTGTTCAACGCCGTCGAGGAAGAATGGCCGTCTTTCCGGATAGAACAGGGACTGGCGCGGGTCGAACGCGAATTGCGTGACATCGCTCTCCACTTGCGAGAAGTCCGGATGCGCCGTCGCGTGCAGCGTCAAGTTCGGCGTGAGGCCGTACCGCAGGTCGCCGCCGAATTGCGGATTGCCGCCGGAATAGTCCCAGGCCGCGCCCGAGGCCGGCGACGCGTAGGTCACCCGAGAGGTCACCGTGGGCACGATGTCCACGACGTGACCCGCGTCAAGATCGGTGAGCCCTTCGAGCCGGCCGGACTGGGCGAGGAACGACGAGGCGGCAAGCTTTACCGCAGTCCATGTCTGTTCCTGCCGGGAGCGCTGCACGGTACGCAGGAAATTGATTCCCCACGTCTGCGTCTTGCCCGCCTGGAAGCGAATGCTCCTGAACGGAATCCGGATCTCGACCTCGTAGCCATTCGGCGTCACGCGACCCTTCGACTCCCACACGAAATCCTGCGACAGATCCGGCTGTTGCCGCGTTTGCGAGCCACACCCTGCCATCCCGCATGACGATCCGCCGTTCTCGTTCAACGCACCGTCTGCTTGCACGCCGAACGGATTGACGGCAAAGACCATCGCCTGACGCCCGTCATTGAACGTCGACAGAAACATCTGGACGTTGTCATCGTTGAAGATCTGGTCGCGGGTTGCGAGCGTCGCATGTACGGCTCCCACATGATCGAACGCGCGGATGCCGACGTATAGCGCGCTGGCCGAGTACCAGACCAGTACCTCCGTCGAATCCGCGGCTGGCACACCGTCGACGGGCGTAAACTGCGAGAACCCGTTGAGTATCGCCGCCGCCTTCCATTGGGGTTCGTCCAGCATGCCGTCAACGGCAACGTTGCCTTCGAGCCTGGGCAGCTGGACGGTCGTCTGCCCCGCGCGACCGGAGTGGATAGGTGTGTCGACGCGATCGGCCTTCGCCGGATTCGAGAGCAGCAGCAATTGGAGCAGGAGCATGGCAGCGGTACGGCGGGAGGGACAGCGCGGTTTCACGTTCGCCGCTTCGCACCTCGCACGGCAGCCGCCGTCAAGGGATCCTCCGGCCAATGATGCTTGGCATACCTCCCGCGCAAGTCCTTCCGCACGTCGAAGTATCCGGTCTTCCAGAAGCTCGCGAGGTCGCGCGTCACCTGCACCGGCCGGTACGCTGGCGACAGGAGATGCATCACGACCGGCACCCGTCCGGCCAGCAGTGTCGGTGTTGCCACCAAGCCGAAGACTTCCTGCAAGCGCACCGCAAGCACCGGTGCCGCTGGATCGCCATAGTCCACCGCGATCCGCGACCCGCTTGGCACCTCGATGCGCTCCGGCGCCCACTCGTCCACCTGGCGTCGTTGCTCCCAGGTGAGCAGACCCCGGAGCGCTTCGCCAAGATCGAGTCGACCCACGTCCTGAAGTGATCGGATTCCGTGCAGGCGAAGTCCCAGCCACCGTTCCAGCGTCGCCGCGAGCGCCGCGCTACCCACGTCGGGCCAGTGCTGGTCGTGATGATGGAGGAACGCGAGTCGCCGGCGCAGCGCTGCTGCCGCCTCATGCCACGGCAGCGCGTCAACGCCGATGTGACGAATGCCATCCAGCAATGCGCGGGACACGGTTTCCGGATCGGGATCCGGAATCGTCGAATCGTTCAGCACCAGTGCACCGAGCGTCGTGCGGCGGCGCGCCGTGACACCCTGCGTGGCATCGTTCCAGGCGATCTCGTCGCGCACGGCGATCTGTTCCGACGCCTGGGCCAGCAGTTCCCTTGGATCGAGCGCCGCGGCAAGCATGATGCGTCCCTCGCGCCCGGCGTCGTCGATCTGGGCAGCCACGATCCACTCCGCGTGCGCCAATGGGTCGGCCACCGGCAGCGTCGCACCGCGGCCGTTGCGCAACAGGAAGCGCCCGGGCGCGTCGCGGCGTTGCGCCACCCGATCGGGATATGCCAACGCCAACAGCACGCCGGCATCCATGCCGCCGGGTAACGGCCCAACACGGTACGCCCCGACCCGTCGCCGCCATTCGTTCGCTACCTGCCGCACGCGCTCCAACAGTCCGCGATCTACCGTGGCACCGCCGAGCATGATGTTGTCGACATCGCGCATCACAGCGTCGACGCGCAACTGCACATCGACCACCGGCGGTCCTGTCACCCCGTGCAGCACGTCCCGCTCCTCGAGCAGCGCCACCAGCGTCGCTGCCAGCGCCGTTGCACCGGGACCCGCCTCTCCGGCACGCACCAGCATGTGGGCCAGACGCGGATGGGTGCCGAGTTCCGCCATCGTGCGGCCATGAACGGTGATGTGACCACCATCGTCGAGGGCGCCAAGCAGCCGCAACAACTCGCGCGCCTGCGCGAACGCCGCGGTAGGCGGCGGATCGAGCCATCGCAACTCACCGGGATCGGTAAAGCCCGCGGCGGCAAGATCGAGCACGAACGATGCGAGATCGGCATCGAGCATCTCGGGCCGGGTATAGGGTACCAGTCCCGCATTCTCGGCCGCACTCCAGCAGCGAATGCACACGCCCGGTTCGACGCGCCCCGCGCGGCCGCGGCGCTGGTCCGCCGAGGCCCGCGACACCCGCACGGTCTCGAGCCGGGTCATGCCGGTTCGTGGCGAGAAGCGCGGGATTCGCATCATGCCGCCGTCGACGACCACGCGGATGCCTTCGATGGTGAGTGAGGTCTCCGCGATGCTGGTCGCCAGCACCACCTTGCGTCGGCCCGGCGCTGCCGGTGCGATCGCTGCGTCCTGCATATTGATTGGCAGGGCACCATGCAGCGGATGCAGGGACACGCCCGCCGGAAGCCCGTCGCGCAACAAGGCCTCGACTCGACGGATTTCGCCGGCGCCCGGCAGAAAGACGAGCACGGATCCGGTCTCTGTCGCGACCGCCTCGCGCACGACCTGGGCGATGTGCGACAACAGGGGCTGGGAACTGGGGGCTGGGAGCTGCCTGGTGCGCGGCGGCAGGTATCGCGTGCTCACAGGCCAGAGGCGACCTTCACTGCGAATCACCGGCGCATCGTCGAGGAGCCGGGCGATCGCATCACCGTCGAGTGTCGCCGACATCACCAGCAGCTTGAGATCGTCGCGCAGCGATTCCGCGGTGGCGATCGTCAACGCCAGCCCGGTGTCGGCCACAAGGGACCGCTCGTGAAATTCATCGAAGATCACCAGCCCCACGCCGTCCAGCGCGAGATCGTGTTGCAGCATCCGGGTCAGGATGCCTTCAGTCACGACCTCGATGCGGGTGCGCGGCCCCACTCGCGTGTCGAGGCGCATACGGTAGCCCACCGTCTCGCCGACCCGCTGACCAAGTGTCGCCGCCATGCGTGACGCGGCCGCACGGGCCGCAAGCCGCCGCGGCTCCAGCATCACGATCCGTCGCCCGGCGAGCCAGGGCTCATCCAGCAGGGCCAACGGAACCCGGGTGGTCTTTCCCGCGCCGGGCGGCGCCTGCAGCGCTACCGATCGGTGCGACCCGAGCGCGACGCAGAGAGCAGGCAGAACGGGCTCAATCGGAAGCGACATCGACGGGCAAGCTAGTGGGCTCGGAGCTGGGAGCTCGGGGCTGGGGGAGGGAGGGAGGAAGGAGTTGGGGAGCCAGGGGCTGGGTGAGCTACGGGCTCGGTGCCGAACTCACAGCGTGGCCTCGTAGCAGCCTCGGAAATCGCACCCTACCCTGCCCGAGACTCGAACATTCTCCTGTGCGATTTCCGCAGACGCGAAGAGGCTACACCGTGAGACCGGTCATCTTATTTTCCCCACGAACTGTTCGCCACCTCGCTACCGAGGTCCCATGTCGTTCTTTCGGCGCGTTACCGTTGCGCTCGCATTCCTGATCGCACCGCATGTCGCATCTGCGCAGAACGGTAGTCTGCCGCCCCAGCCGGTTGACACGGTCGACGCGCTGAATCTCTTCCTCGACTGCCGGGCGCCCGGGTGCGACTTCGACTACCTGCGGACCCAGCTCACGTGGGTCAACTATGTCCGCGACCGCACCGACGCCCAGGTGCATGTGATCGCCACGTCGCTCGGCACAGGCTCCGGCGGGTCCGAGATCACTCTCGAATTCATCGGCGCAAAGCAGTTCACCGGGGTGGATGATCAGGTCAAGTACAACACCCAGCGAGGCGCCAGCAGCGACGAGCTCCGCCAGGAGTTGGCGCGGGTGCTCAAGGTGGGACTCGCCCGCTATGTGTTGCGCACCCGCTTCGGCCGTAACCTGGTGGTCAACTACCTCGCGTCGCGCAGTATTGGCCCGGCCCAGCCCGCGAAGGACCCGTGGAACTTCTGGGTATTCAGCGTCGGGTTCAACGGAGGGCTTAACGGCGAATCGGCGAGCAACTCCCGGAGCGGGAGCGGCAGCGTGTACGCCTCCCGCACCACGGCGGCGTGGAAGTTCCGCGCCAGTGCGTCCGGCAACACCAGCCGGAGCAGCTACCAGCTGGACGACACCACCACCTACGTCGCCAACGTGCATGGCTACTCTGGCGGCTCGCTGCTGGTGCGATCGATCACCGATCACCTCTCATTGGGCGGCGCGGCCGGCGTGAGTTCGTCGTCGCAGCAGAACATCGATTTCAGCCTGCGGGTCGCACCAACGGTGGAGTATGACTTCTTCAAGTACGATCAATATGCCCGACGCCGCCTGGTCGCTTCGTACAGCGTCGGCTTGGATCGATATGCCTATACCGACACCACCATCTTCAATCGCATCGAGGAAACCCGTCTCGACCATCAGGTGTCGCTGTCGTACGCGGCGACCCAGCCGTGGGGCAGTGCCGCCGCAGCGATCAGCGGATCGAGCTATCTCTCCAACTTCCAGCAGAACCGGCTCTCGCTCTATACCAGCCTGTCGCTTCGCGTGACCCGCGGGCTGCAAGTCTCGTATTCCATCTCGTATTCGCGGGTGCGCGACCAGCTGTCACTGGCCAAAGCGGTCGCATCGGATGCGGAGATTCTGCTGCGGCTCAGACAGCTGGCCACCAGCTATACCTATGGCGGGTCGCTCTCGGTCAGCTATACGTTCGGGTCGCTGTTCAACAACGTGGTGAATCCGAGGATGGGGTACTGACGCGCGTGACTGAACCAGGCGGCAAGCGCGGCTGAACGCTGTCATCCCGAGCGAAGCGANNCGCTTCGCTCGGGATGACAACCCTCAGCGAACGGCGGCTGAGGGCGAGCAGGCGACGTGGACTACTTGAAGTGAATGCCGCCCTTGATGATGAACTCGCTGCCGTTGCTGAGTTCGATCTTCGCCTCGACGAACGGCATCAGCTTCTTGTCCGCCATGAAGTTGAGCCCACCGACGACATGGAGTCCAGTGCTGCTGCTGCTGAGGTTGTTGCAGAAATTCACGCCGTAGATGTTGCAGTAGGCCGTGTCGTATCCATAGGACCAACGCCAATAGGTGAGCCCGGCCCCGATGTACGGCTTCGTGGTGCTGCTCGAGCTGGTGATGTCGTACAACCCGTCGGCCGCAACCTCCCAGTAATGCGTGCTGAAGCCGCCGTAGTTGCTCGAGCTCGGGAAGTAGTAGTCGAAGCTGACCCGGCCGGTGATCGGATGGTCGCTGATCTCGGCGAGATGGAACTTGACGAACGCGCCCGCGCCAATGCCGATGCTGTTGTTGGTGGCGAACGCGGCTTCAACCCCGAACCGCATGCCGCTCGCCTGCGCTTGGGCGTGCCCTGTCGACGGAGCGACCAACGCGAGACCGAAGGCCGCGCCGGCGCCCATAACGAATCCACGTAGCATTCTCACCAGCATGAAGCCTCCCTAATGGGGTGAAGTGAACATCCGGGGGTAATGTAACAATTTGGCTACTCCCGGTGCCATCGCACAAGACGTAACCTCTATCCCCGTCGCTGTCTAGCCCGATGGTGCATGACTGTACCTTTCCGCGTGGCCACGATCCTCTGGGGCACCGACCTCCATCTCGACCACGCCCTCGACTCGGCGCGGCAGGCCCTCACTGACAGATTGCGCACGGTGCCGGCCGATGCCGTCATCGCCACCGGCGACCTCTCCGTGGCGTCGCGCCTGGTCGCGGACCTCGAATTTATCGCTGACGCCGCTGCCAGGCCACTCTATTTCGTGCTCGGAAATCACGACCACTATGGCAGCACCGTCGCCAGGGTTCGGGATGCAGTAGTCGAGCTCGGGACGCGCCGACCGGAGATCCAGTGGCTTCCGCCCGCCGGGGTGGTGATGCTCAATCGGGAGACGGCGCTGATCGGGGTCGATGGCTGGGCCGACGGCCGCCATGGCGATCCGCTCACCACCCCGCTCCTGCTCAACGACGACCGGCTCATTGGCGAGCTTGCCGCCCAGCGGACGCGGGCCGCCAAGCTCGTCGTGAAACGCGCCCTTGCCGACGCCGATGCGACGCGGCTGGCAACCCTGCTCGACCGCGCCATCGCCACTGCTCGCCGCATCGTGGTTGCGACCCACGTGCCGCCCTTCACCGAGGCACTCCCCCCCAACGGCCGGCTCGCCGCGCCGGAATGGCTGCCGCTACTGGTATGCGAAGCAACCGGTGCGGTGCTGAAGCGCGTGGCCGCGACCCATCCCGGCCACGAGTTCCTGGTGCTCTGCGGACATACGCACGTCGCCACCGACGTACTGGTCGCAGCCAACCTCCGGTGTCGGGTCGCGGGGGCGAGGTATGGGGAGCCGGCGATCCGGAGCGTCGAGCTTTCGTAGCACGGTTGTCATTTCGAGCAACAGAGAATTTCGGTGACCGGGGGCCGATCCCTCGCTGCGCTCGGGATGACAGGCCGTGGCGCTACCTTCCATCGTCCCCCACGCCGGAAAAGTCATGCGCCTTGTCGCATTCGCCGTGCTACTCGCCACGCCGCTCGCCGCCCAGCAGCCAGCGCACCCTCGGGCCTCAGGCCTCAGGCCCCCGATTTCATCGCCCGCGCTCCAGGCCGACACCGCGGTCCATCTCGGCCGGCTCGCCAATGGGCTCCGGTTCTGGGTCCGGCACAACAGCTATCCCGAGCACCGGCTCGAGCTGCGGCTTGTCGTCCGGGCCGGGTCTATTCTGGAAGACAACGATCAGCGTGGGCTCGCGCATTTCATCGAGCACATGGGGTTCAACGGTACCACGCATTTCGCCAAGAACGACATGGTCAAGTACCTCGAGTCGATCGGCGTGAAGTACGGTGCCGACCTCAACGCCAACACGTCGTTCGATGAAACGCAATACATCCTGCCGGTGCCGAGCGACAAGCCGGAACTGGTCGCGCGCGCGTTCGACATCCTGCAGGACTGGGCGACCGGCGACAAGTTCGATCCGGCCGAAGTGGCCGGCGAGCGCGGCGTGGTGCTGAATGAGTGGCGGAGCGGCCTCGGCGTCATGTCGCGGATCATCAACCAGGAAGTCCCGGTCCTGTTCCGGGGATCGCGGTATGCGGTGCGGCTTCCCATCGGCGACACGGGCGTCATCGCCCATGCAACCGCGGCGCCGATGAAGCGGTTCTACCATGACTGGTACCGGCCGGACCTCATGGGCGTGGTCGCCGTCGGTGACTACCCGATCGACTCGCTGGAAGTGTTGATCAGGAGCCGCTTCGCCTCGCTGCGCAATCCCGCCACGGAGCGTCCGCGTACCGATGCGCCCGTACCGATACTTCCCGGTACCCGCATGGTGGCGATCGCCGACCCGGAGCAGTCGACCGAGGCGATCGAGCTGCTCATCCGCCGCCCAACGACCCACTACCGGACCGAACTCGACGAGCGGCGCAACCTGATCGGCAGTCTGTTCAGCATCATCGCCTCACAGCGCTTCCAGGAATTGCAGCGTCAGCCCGACGTGCCATTTGTCGGCGCCGGGTTCGGACCGTCCGGTTTCATCCGCGATCTGCAGGTCTTTCAGGTCGGCGTGAACCCGAAGGAAGGCCAGGGCGCCGCCGCATTCGAGGCGGCCATGCGAGAGTTGCGCCGTCTCGACGAGCACGGCGTACTGCCGGCCGAACTCGAACGCGCCAAGGCTTCGCTATTGCGCGGCCGCGAGTCCGCCGCTGCGGAAGTGGGCAAGACCGAGTCCTACGCCTACGTCGGCTCGTACATCAACGCATTCCTGCGCGGCGATGCGCTCGTGTCGGCGGGCGAACGCTACTCGCTGGCGCAGAAGATCCTCCCGACCGTGACGATCGGCGAGGTCAACGCAGCAATCCGTGAGTCCTCTCGCGGCAGCGATCGCTTCATTGTGGTGCTCGGCCCGGAAAAGTCGAAGGCGACGCTGCCGAGCCGCGATACGCTGATGGCGATCCTGGCACGCACCGACACGGTTACGCTGCCGGCATGGACCGAGACCAGTGTTGCGGCCGCGCTGGTGCCCAATCCCCCCAAGCCCGGCCGCATTGTGGCCGAGACAACCTTCGCCGATGTCGGCGTGACGGAGTGGCGGCTGTCCAACGGCGTTCGCGTGCTGATCAAGCCGACCGATTTCAAGGCGGACGAGGTTCAGCTGGGCGGCGAAGCGGCGGGCGGTCTGTCGCTGCTGGCCGACGACCAGCTCCTTAACGGCCTACTCGCGCGGGTGGTCGTGCGTCAGAGTGGTGTCGGTGACTTCGACGCCGTATCGCTACAGCGCAAGCTCTCCGGCAAAATCGTCCGTGTCGAGCCGACCATTGATGAAACCAGCGAGGGCCTGATTGTGGTCACCGCGCCCAAGGACCTTGAGACCGCGCTGCAGGTGCTGTGGCTGAACGGCACTGCGCCGCGGCTCGACACCGCCGCGGTGAAGGCGCTCACGAACCAGATCCGCAACGGGCTGAAGAACCGCGACGCGAACCCCAACACCACCTTCGGCGACACCATCACCATTACCCTCGGTCGGAACAGTCCACGGGCGCAACCGCTGACGGCGACCCGGCTCGATGCGGAGTTCGACGCCCGGCGAGCCCTGGCGATTTACCGCGACTGGTTCCGTGATTTCGGTGACTTCACGTTCGTCGTCGTGGGCAACGTCAACGTGGATTCGCTCCGGCCGCTGCTATCGCAATGGCTCGGTGGCCTGCCATCGGCAGGAATCACGCGTACCTGGAAGGACGTCGCGCCGGTACCGCCCGAAGGCGTCATCAACAAGATCGTCCGCAAGGGTAAGGAACCCGTGGCGGGGCAGGTCGTGTTGTTCAGTGGTCCGGCCGAGATCAGCGGGCCGGAAACCGATCTCGCCGCGTCTGCGGCCGCCGAGATCATCCAGGAACGGTTGCTCGACCAGCTCCGCGAGGCGATGGGCGCTACGTATAGCGTCAATGCGACCACCACAATGCAGCGAGTGCCGAGAAAGCGTTATCGCACGGTAATCCAGTTCAAATCCTCGCCCGAGCAGGCCGATACCCTATGGTCAGCCGCGCAGGCTATCATCGTCAGCTTTCGCGCTGATGGCCCCAAGCCCGATGAGTTGCAGAAGTTCGTGGCCCAGGCGCGGCGCGAGATCGAGGTGCAGGTCAAGACCAACGACTGGTGGCTCGAAGAACTCAGCAACTACGGGATGCCGGATGGCGCCGAAGCCGGGCGCCCGCTGGCGGAGATCCTGCAGTGGGGCAAGCGGCTCGACGCCCTGACACCGGCGATGGTTCGTGATGCGGCTCAGCGGTATTTCGATCCTGCGCGTGTGGCGCGCTTCGTTCTTCTGCCGGAAAAGTGAGGACTGATGTCTACTGGTCGCGGCTCACGGGTTATGGGACGCCCGGCGTGGACGCTGGGACTTATGCTGGTCGCCGGCGCCGCGCCGGCAGCGCTCGCGGCGCAAGTCCGCGTCCTGCCCGATCCGATGCCGTCGAAGATCGCCGACGCCAACTACGCTGCCGGCCGCCTGATGAAGTCCGGCGTGGCATCGCAATTCGACTCGCTTGGCGTCACGCCGATGGCGCGCGTCGGCGACTCCGTCACCGTGTATCTGTTCCCCGACGGCAACAACATGGGGCGTACGGTCCATGCCAGGATCACCAGGCGGCAGCGCTTCCTGCCGCCACCGTCATGGCGGGCGGCGTGTGACGAGGTGGCGCATCCCGGCTGGTTCTATGGCCTGAAGCCTGCCTCGAGGGCGCTGTTTGGCGTCATCGTACCGGGCGTATTCCCGCACCCCGTAATCAGGCCGCTGCCGGTGGTCGCTCGCGACGGGGCGTTTCAGTTCTTCCATGTGGTCGGGGATTCGTCGTGGCAGCGGTACCTGGGCTTTCGCAAGCCACCGACCGATCGCGCCAGCGAGTACATGTCGCGCGACTTCTGGGGCCCGAACAACGACGCGCGCTGGTCTCAGCTCAAGATGTTCGGGGTTCGCGGGCCAAGAGGCAGGAACTACGTCGCGGTCTCGTTCGCCCTGCGCGATGACTATCCGGAGACTCCCAACACGGCGCGCACATGGATCATCGATGCGTGGGGTTATCCGGTGGCGACTGCCGTTGGTCAGATCGACATCTATGGTACCGTGGACCAGGGCGGTATCGACGCAGTGGTCACGTCGAGCGGACTGATCCGCTGGAATGGCACGCAATGGCTGATCCCGCCAGTGTACTCTGAAGAGCCGTGCCTCTACCACAGGACGATGCCGCTGCCGGCGGGAGCGCGGCCATAACAAGCCGTACGACGTGAGACGTGAGACGTGAAAAGGAATGCGATGTGGCATCGGGCGCAGTGACCAGGCGCTCTTCCATCTGGCGTCTCACGTCTTACATCTTACGCCCCTGACCGGTATCCCCCCGTTCGTTGTCCGCAGCACCTCCTCCAGCATCAATCCCAGCTGTGCCTCCAGCATCCGATCCGCACTCAACATCGCGAGTCGCCACTTCGGCCGGCGCTCGCGGATCACCCGGCCGAGCACCGCGTAAAGGTCGCGCAACCCGGTCCGCTCACCGATGCGCGCGCCGTAAGGCGGATTGGTGACCACCCAGCCCGCGCCGCCATCGGGCTCCAGCGCCGAGATCGTGTCGCGCGAGAACGCGATATCGACGACGACGCCCGCTCGCTCGGCGTTCGCCAGCGCGGCTTCGATCGCGCCCGCGTCGCGATCGCGCCCAACAATCTGCGCGGACACCTGCGCCAGCTCGCCCGCGCGCGCACGCTCACGCACTGCCGTGAACTCCGCGTCAAACCCCGGCCACGCTTCCGCCGCAAACCGCCTCGTCCTCCCCGGCGCCATCCGTCGGGACATCATCGCCGCTTCGATCGGAATCGTCCCCGACCCGCACATCGGATCGAGCAACGGCAGACCCGGTTCCCACCCGCTCGCCATCAGCAATGCCGCCGCCAGCGTCTCGCGCAGCGGCGCCTTGGCCACCGCTTGGCGGTACCCGCGCAGGTGCAGCAACGCCCCCGCGGCGTCGGCCGACAATGTCACCTCATCGCGCATCACGCGCACGATGATCCGTTGCACGTCCGACAGGCGAGTCACGTCGGCCTCCATCTCCTCCGCAGCCGATGGCGCCCGCACGAACTTCACGCCCCGCACCGACCCGGCGACTGCGCGTTCCAACCTTTCGGCGATCCCATCCTCGTGGTACAGCCGCGATTTCTTCGAGGTGACCCGGAAATGCACCGTCCCGCCCGCGGCGATCACGTCCCCCCAGGCGACCTTGGCTGCGTGTCGCTCCAGTTCCCCGAATGACCGGGCGTGAAACGCCGCGATTCTCACCACCACGCGGTTCGCCGTACGCAACCAGAGCAACGCCTCCGCCAGCTGCGCTCGTGTCGCCGCGAACTCCACGCCGCCGGGTTCGCGTGCGGCGGGCACGATGCCGAGGGCGCGCAGCTCGTCGCTGAGCAACGACTCGATGCCGGGGGTGGCGGTGGCGAAACACGTGAGCGCGACGGGGAGCGGCATGCGGTGCAACGTAATGCGTGGCGATCGACAGGCGGTGACGATATGTTTGGCCCCATGCCACCGCCCGGTCCCATCTCCGACTTCCTTCGCCACCACTACCGGCACTTCAACGCAGCGACGCTGATCGATGCCGCCGACGCGTACGTGAAGCACGTCGACCTCGGCGGCAGGATGATGATCACCCTTGCCGGGGCGATGAGTACTGCGGAACTGGGCTTGTCACTCGCCGAGATGATTCGCCGCGACAAGGTTCAGGCTATCACCTGCACCGGCGCGAACCTGGAAGAGGACATCTTCAACCTGGTGGCGCACGACTACTACGAACGCGTGCCGCACTATCGCGACCTCACGCCACACGAGGAAAAGGCGCTCCTCGACCGCCACATGAACCGCGTCACCGACACCTGCATTCCGGAGATGGAGGCAATGCGGCGCCTCGAAGGCGCGGTGCTCGAAGAATGGGTTGCGGCGGACAAGGCCGGAGAATGCTACTTCCCGCACGAGTTCTTCTATCGCGTGCTGCGCTCCGGGAAGCTGAAGAAGTTCCACCAGATTGACCCGAAGGACTCATGGATGCTCGCTGCGTGCGAGAAGAACCTTCCGATCTGGGTGCCGGGCTGGGAAGACTCGACCCTGGGCAACATGTACTCGGGCCACTGCATCTCCGGCGACGTCAAGAACGTCCACACCGTGCGCACCGGCATCGAATACATGATGACACTGGCCGACTGGTACACGACGAACAGTGGTGGCAACGGGATTGGCTTTTTCCAGATCGGCGGCGGCATCGCCGGCGACTTCCCCATCTGCGTGGTCCCGATGCTGCACCAGGACTTGCAGCGCAATGACATCCCCGTGTGGGCCTATTTCTGCCAGATCTCCGATTCGACCACCAGCTACGGCTCGTACTCCGGGGCCGTACCCAACGAGAAGATCACCTGGGGCAAGCTCGGCATCGACACACCGAAGTACATCATCGAGAGCGACGCGAGCATCGTGGCACCGCTGATGTTTGCGATGATTCTCAATGAATAAGAGAGACGAGACTCGTCTCTCTGTCGTTACTGCTTCGTCGCCTGCAGCACCAGCCCACCTTCAATTGAAGTCGTCAGCATCACCGTCCATCGGTCGTCCGTCGCGAGCGTCAGGGTTGTCGTCGCCAGTGCCGTCGGGGCCCCCGGATTGGTAATGGTGAACGTGTAGGTGGCCGGCACAAACGGGACGTAGAAGCCGTACGGCGCGGGTGGCGGCAGCGACCCAGCTCCAAACGCGAAGTTGCCGAACCGATACACGCTGTCGCTGTTCGCCTGGTAGACGACAACATCGAACGGCCCGATCCCCGGCGCCGAGTTGACCATCAGCACACTGCCGACGATCGAGCGATAGCCGTTGCCGCCGGTGCCCGTCGAAATCGTATCGGTGGCGACCGAAACACCCGCGGTCGTGACACCGGAGCCCGACAGAACCACCGTGTGCCGACTGCCTGCGGCAACGGAGATCGTCGTATCGACCAGCGATTGCCCGGACTCGGAGCTGAGCTGCACGCGATGCGAGCCAGCCGTCACCATCATGGACGACGCGTGGCCGCTGGTCGGCAGCGCGACGCTCGTTTGATCGAGCTTGAGTTGTGCCCCAACGTCGCCGCTGAGCGCGTTGACCACTGACAACTTCACGTCGCCGTTGGTATTCGGCCCCGTGGTATCGTTCGAGCAGGCCGCAAGCACAGTGGCGGCCGCGAACGCGACCGCGCGGTACAGGCTGGGCATCCTTGGCATGAGATTCCTCGATGTGAAACGGGTCAATGTTCCTTGACGGTTCGCAATTCCAGTTCACCAGCAGCGTTCTGTGCGAGGACGAAGCTGTCGACATCGCCCGCATTGAGTGTCAACGATCCCGACTGCAGCAGCACCGTGCTCGTTCCCGTCGCCGTCAGCGTGATGACATACTGACCCGCGGGACGGATGGCATACCCGGGAAACCGCGCATCGGTGCCCGTGCCGTATTGCAGGTTCGTCACCAGGCGGGACGTGCTGTCGGCGGCGTGACCAACCTGGGACAGATAGACGTCCATGGCCGGTGCACCGGCGACGGTGTGCACGACGCGCAACTTCACCGCGTCAAGCACCGGTACGGCGGCGGTGTCCAGCGTGGTGACCAGCAGCACGTTATGACCGGCCGCCCCGCTGATGACGGCCGTGCGGTGTGCACCGTCGGTGAGCGTGAACGTGGCGCTCGCCAGCACCTGCCCGCCGGTGGCGATCGCCTGCAGCTGGTGTGCGCCCGCAGCAAGTATGGCGGTGCCGCTCTCCCCCGCGGGTGGCAGCGTCACCGCAGTGCCGTCCAGGTGCAGCGTGGCGGGATCACCGGCCCCGAGGGCGTTGAGCATCGTGAGTTGTCCGGCGCCGCTTGCGCCGACATGCGGTGCCGCAGGACTTTCCGAGCAGGCCAGCACCGTGAGCAGCGTCAGGGACAGGAGCGCGGAACGATGTACCATGATCTGCCTCAACAGGTGATCCCACTGGACGGTGGCTGGACCGGTGACGTCGCTGCCAAGGACGCCTGGTGCCCGCCGAACGTCACGTTCAACCCGCGATGTGACCGGTGCGAACGTCGCCGGGTCTATCAGGGGTGACGTCGACCGATGAAACGCTCATTGCTCGGCTCGGCGACGGCGATCCGGCGGCGCTCGCCGAGTTGATGAACAAGCACGGGCCCGCGCTCATGCGATTCGCGACCCATTTCCTGCGCTCGGCATCGGATGCGGACGAAGTGCTGCAGGATGTCTTCCTGCGCGCCGAGCGGGCGATCAGGAGAGGGACCCGGCCCGAACGGCTCAACGCGTGGCTGTTCCGGATCACGGTGAACCGGTGCCGGTCGCGTCGCAGGCGGTGGTGGCCGTTCGTGTCGGGACCCGCTGCCGACCGAGCGATCGAGCGAGCGACGACTTCCCCGACCGATGCGTCGCTGGCATGGCGTGAAGAGATCGAGGTTGCCCTGGCGGCGCTGTCGGCACCGCTGCGCGAAGCATTCCTGCTCAAACACGTGCAGGGACTCGAGTACCAGGAAATGACGGCGATGACCGGCGCGAGTGTGCCCGCGCTCAAGATGCGGGTGGCCCGCGCCTGCGAACAATTGCGCGGACGTCTCAAGGAGGTGCGGGAATGACGGATGGACTCGAACCCGGCGATCCGCTCGATCGGATGGTAACTCTGCTGCGTGAACCCGTGCCGATCGCACCCGGGCTGGCTCGGCGCGCCGGCGAGCGGTTGCGTCGGCAGCGCAAGGCACGCGTCACCGGTGGAATGGTCCTGCTGCTGCTGATTGGGTTGTTCGAGGCCGCGGTGCACCGGCAGCCGTCCGGCACGTCGATCACGTTCGCCATTGCCGCGCCGACGGTGCGCTCGATCGCCCTCGTGGGTGACTTCACCGACTGGCGATCGGACCGCGTACAGTTGGAGCGGACCAGGTCCGGGCTCTGGCAGGCAACGGTGAAACTGCGGCCAGGGCGCTACCGATTCGCGTATCTTGTTGACCATGAGCAATGGCGCGCGGATGCCCGGGCCGCCAGCGCTCCGGATGATTTCGGCCGGCCAACTTCGGTGGTGACGGTGGTGGGCAATTGAGCCCGATTCGGATGACCAGCCGCCTCCTGTTGTTGTTGCTCTGCGGCGCCCTGCCGCTCCTGGCCCAGGATCCGCGGCTCACGTCTCGGTTCGCGGCACCCGTCGCGCTGCGCCTCGCCGCCACGATCGACAGCGCAGAACGCGAGGGCCTGCCGACCGAACCAATGGTGCTCCGTGCGCTCGAAGGCCAAGCCAAGGGCGCGACACCGGACCAGATCATCGCCGCGCTGGCTCGACTCGGTGGCGCCCTCCGCACCGCGCGAACCACGCTGGGCCCTGAGGCCCCCGCACCGGAGCTGACCACTGCGGCGGCGGCGCTACAGGCCGGGGTACCCCAGCTCCGATTGTCAGAATTGCGTCAACTTCGCGGTGGCATGCCTGTCACCGCACCGCTCGGAGCGTATCTTGACCTGATCGCCCGGGGCGCCAGTGCCGACGGTGCATGGAACCGGATCTCGGATCTCGCCCGCCGCCGTGCCAGCGATGCGGAATTCGTGCGTCTCACGCCGACGGATGTGGACCGTGAAGCAAAGCCGGTCCGCCCGCCGCGTCCGCCCGCCAACCAGGGGCCGCCATGAGAATTGTCACCCTCGGCACCGTCTTCTCGCTTCTTGCGGTTATGCCGCTGGCCGCCCAGCTCCAAGTGGAGACCGGCGGCGGACAGGCACGCCTCGATCAGATGCCCTCCAGTTCACTCACCGCTCTGGGGGGATCGCTGGACGCGCTGCTCGGTCGGACTCACTTTCAGTTCGCCGGCAATGCGGACGATCACATTGGGCTGGGTGTGGCGGGAGTGATGACGGCGGGTCTGCATTATCGGTTCACGCCGGCGGGATGGAATATCGAACTCGGACCAACCGGTGACGTGGCCCGCGGCATCGGCGAACAATGGGCCGGCACGCTTGCGGCCGACCTGCGCGCCCGGCGCGACATCGGTCACTTCGCGATGCATGCCGGCTGGCAACAGGGGATCGCGTTCACCGGATCGCAACGGTCGGCATGGCGACGTCCGTCTCTCGGCGCCGATGTCCGCTTTGGCGCCGTGAAGGTTGGCGCGTCATGGCAAGGCACCGTGGTGCAGGACAGCGTGCTGAAGACCACCGGGTTCTTCGATCCAATTGCACAGCCCGACACGCTCTACCGCGCTCAAGTCCGGGATATTCACGATGTCGGCGTCACGCTGGGATGGAGTGCCGGCGTGCTGTCGATTGGCGCCCGCGTCGGTCGCCGGTTCGGAGTCAACATCCTGCCGCAAACCTGGTGGGAAGGGCATGCGGCACTACACGTGACTCCGATCATGTCCGTGACGATGCGAACCGGTCGTCTCGCCGCGGACGCCTTGCTCGCGCTGCGCGGCGGCCAGTACACTACCCTGGGCGTACAACTCGATCTGCTGCAGCGCACTCGGCCCACCCAGCGCCCGGTCACATTTGCGCCGGCCCAGATCGTACGCGAATCCCCCGCCACCGTGCACCTCTTTTTCGTGCTCCCGCTGTCGACGCGGCGCGCCACGCTGGCAAGCGATCTCACGGAGTGGCGCGCGGTGGAGCTCACCCGCAGCAATGACGGCCGCTGGGAGGTCGTGCTGAATGCTTCAGCCGGCGTGCACCGGCTCAACATCAGCACCGATGGTAGCCCATGGCGCGCGCCACCCGGACTGCCGGCCATCGAGGACGGATTCGGCGCAAACGTCGGGTTGTTGGTGTTGGACAAGTAGGAGTCAGGAAGTCCCGGTCGTTACTCGGGCACTGAATCCCTCGGTTTCGTTACCCGTACCCGCAGCGAATCCATCGCTCGTTTCATCGAGTCCGCCCGCGTCGTCCAGGTGCGAACCACCCCCGTATTCGGGACGAACACGTGATCACTCGGACCGCCTCGTCGCAAACCGCGGCCCATGTCCTGCGGCCACGGCTGACCAGGTGGGAGCCGGCGCAGTTGACCGAGGAGGCGCGCGGCATCGTTGAGCGTGCCATTGAACGGTGCAATGTTCGCGGGCTGATGCACCGGATCGCTCGTCAGCGTCTGATAACCGAAGTCGGTTCCGGGATCGTTGCTTCGCACCGAGATCGACATCCTCACCGAGTCGGTGTTGTCGCGCTGGACGCCCAGATACACCAGCACGACGCCCGGACCCGGGGTCGGCAGTGTCGGCCGACCCATGTGAATTGAACTATCCACGAATACAGAGTCCCACCTGCCGCCGAATCGATTGCTGGTGCGTCCGACCAGTTCCAGCGCCGCGCGGCGCTGCAGGGCCTGCAGCACTGAATCGGGACGGCGGTTGGGCGGCAGGAAGATCGCCAGCCGGTGTGGTCCGCTCCCGGGGACGATCGCCGGCGGCGAATTCATCGGGGTTGCCGGAGTCGTTGGTGTCGCGCCGGGCAGCGGCGGGGCGATCACGCCGGGCTGGTCACCGTCGCGAATGCCAGCTGCCCGCAACTGCACCCGGATCAACGAATCCACCGCGTGGATAGTGACGTCGAGCGTAGCCGCCTCCGCCGCTTTCGGCTGCGCCACCGGTTTCCTCGAAGATTTTGGCGCGATCTGCCCGAGTTGTTCCCGGAGCGTTTCCAGGAGGTTGACGGAATCCTGACGTGTCATCGCCTTGGCGGGCAGCGAGGCACCAAAATCAGCGGTGTCGCTGCCGAGCGGCACGGTCGTGGTGTCGCGTAGCGCGGCGCCCATTCGACCGCGCTGTGTCCACCAGAATCCGCCTGCCACCAGCGCCAGCACACCGATGGTGGCGAGTACGAGCGGCAGCGATGATGCGTGCGGTCGTGTCCCCCGGTCGCCGCTTGCACCGCGGTGCACATCGGCGGCGAGCGCACCGGAAACGCGATCAAGTTCCGCCAGCACCGCCTGCGCGTCGCGGGGACGGTCGTCGGGTGCCTTGGCGAGACAGTGCTGGACGAGATCCGAAAACGCCGGTGGGACATCCGCGCGCAGCTGGTGCAACGGTTCGGGGATGCGCGTGAGTTGCGCCGTCATCGTGGCAGTTGGCGACGGCGCCGCGAACGGACTGGCGCCACTCAGCAACTCGTAGGCCAGCAGGCCGACGGCGTAGATGTCGACCCGCTGGTCGGCGTCCGGATCGGCCGCGAGCTGCTCCGGCGCCATGTACGCCGGTGTGCCGATCGCCATGCCGGACGCCGTGTGGCCCGGGCCCCCGATCGGCAGTGCTGCATTGAGCGCCTTCGCGACACCAAAGTCGGTCACCACCGCATGCTGACCGTCGTACAGGATGTTGCCCGGCTTGATGTCGCGGTGGATCACGCCGCGTGAATGAGCATACGCCAGCGCCTCCACCACGTCACGCAACAGCTTGACCACCTCCGGCAGCTTGAGCGCACCGGTGCGCTGCAGCCGGGTCCGCAGCGACTCGCCCGGGATGTACGGCATCGTGAACCAGAGCAGCTCGTCGTGCTCACCCGCGTGCAACAGCGGTACGATGTAGGGGTGCGACAGTCGCGCCGCGAGTTGCACCTCCCGGCGGAACCGGTCGCGATTGACCCCTGCGGCAAGGTCCGGCGGCAGCACCTTGATAACGACCTCTCGCCCAAGCGCGTGCTCCTTCGCCACGAAGACGCGGCTCATGCCGCCCCCCGTGAGCTCGCGCTCGATGGTGTACGCGTCGCCCAGGGCGCGCTTGAGGTCATCGACCAGCGTGTCAGCCATTTGCCATGCCACGGTAAAGGAACGCGCTCTTGGCTATTGGCTACTGGCTGTTCCGTGCCCACGCCGGCATCCCGTTCACGGCCGCCTCGATGTCCCACGCGAGATAGCCAACAGCCAACAGCCACTATGCCACAGTCAGAGAATATACGGCTGGCCCATGTCCAAAGCTGAGACGCGGGCTAACAGGGAAAGGATGCCTGAGGCGGGGAAAAAGAGCCGCGACCACGAGCCATGCGCCCCAGACGGTAGGGTCGGCGAATTAGTCCGGGGTCCCGGTCGAGTCCTAACCGGCTGGGGCTCGTGGCGGACGGCTGAGACTAGTGTACTGTCCCGGGGAACGGTGTGATTTGGCCGCCACTGCCGACCACGCCGATCGGCGTCTTCGTTTGCTCGCCGAGCTGTTGTGATGCGCGCAGTGAAGCCACGAGCGAGGACGACAGCGAGAACGAATCGGCCTTGTTCAGGTCGACGTCGTAGCCAAAGTCCTTCAATGCGCCGATCGTCACCCGACTCAGCTGCATTGCACCATCGGCCCATCCAGTCATCAACTCGCTGTGGAACACCGACTCGCGCCAGTGCGAGCCTTTCGTACCGCTACCGCCGGTGTTTTCCACCGGCACGCCGCTGGGTGCATCGGCCGCGCCCAGACCGGCGTAGGCCGACTCACCGACGGTGCCGATGTAGCGGGGGTCGGCCCCGGTCGGCGAGGCCACCTCGTTCTGCGGTCCTGGGCCCCAGATGGTTCCGAACCCGAGCGTGTGCATCATTTCGTGCAGGACGACGCCGTTGAGCAACCCGCCGCCCACCATGGCGTCCATGTCGGCGCTGTCGAACTGCATGGCGCCGACAATCGGCAGCCAAGTGCTGTTGCGCACCAGGCACGGGCCGGCCGATCCGAGGATGCCACCCGCGCCATCGATCGGGGTGACCTGCGCGAAGATCACGATGCCAGGCACGGTTTCGACAAGTGCCGGTGCGCCGGCCATGCAGGTGCCGGCGGGAACGTTGAGATCGATTGCGCTGACGCCGTTGAAGCTGTTGAACAGCCCGTTGATCCGCGTGCGCGCAGCTTCGAACGCCGCCGCGACCGCTGGCGACGGTGCGGTACCAACCCAACGAATCGATACGTACCCGTTATCGCTCGGCGGCGGCGGCGGTGGCACGACGACCACGACAACGGCGACTCGCACCGTCGCCGCAACTATACCACTCGACACCCGCACCACGCCGTTCGAGATCGTGCTGCTGATGCTCGACGCAGCTTGAATCACGCCGGCGCTCGTTACGCTGATCCCACTCGTCTGCGATTGCCACGTCAGTGCAGGCAACGTCATCGGATTGCCCTGGGCGTCGAGCGCCTGGACTTGAATCGATGCCGCGCCGCCAGGATTCAATGTCACACTGTCGGGTGACACCATCAGCCGAGTGACGACCGACAGCGCGGGCGCGATGGTCAGGTGAAGCGTGTCGGCAGCGGTGCCGGCCTGCACGATGATGAGCGCGGAACCACCCGCCTTGCCGGTCACGGTGCCGTCCTGCTGCACGGTAGCGACTGATATGGAGCTGCTGCTGTATGCCGGCGCGACGGCGGTGACGGGATTGTCGCGGCGGTCGGTCATCGTGACCGTAGTGGACAGCGTCAAACCGACTGTAATGGATGCCGCGTGCGGCGTGATGATGATGCGCGTTGGCGCGCCCACGGCAACCGTGACGAAGGAAGAATCCGACACCCCCGTCGACGCCGTCGCAACGATCCAGGTCGTGCCGGGTGCAACGGCGATTGCCTGATTGGCACCGGCCGTCACCACGGCGGGATTCCGGCTGGTGACCGTGACGCTCGCCGGACTCGGCACGACTCGCCCACCACGAATTCTGCCCGTGACTACAAACGTGGCCGTATCGCCGGGAACCATCGTCAACGGAGCGACCAGGCTGACGCCGGTCAGGTCTTCCGAGACCACGGTCACCAGTTGCGCTGCGGCGATGCTCGATGTGGCCACCCAGCGGACGGTGACGGTGGCGCTGCCGTGACCCAGAGCCATCAGCGCGCCGTTTGAGGCGACGGCGATCACAGACGTGTCCGACGACGACACCGTGATTTCCCGCGAATTGGCGGCCCGCGGCACGCCGTTCACTGTGACCCTGGCCGATGGGACAATCGAGTCGCCCGCCCGCATCGCGACGGAATCAAGGGCCAAGGCAACGGTATAGGTGGTCGAGACCGGCGTCATGTCCGCGCTGCAAGCGGCGACCAGGGCGAGGGCGATGACCGTACCGACCCGACGGATCATTCAGATGCCTTTCGAACGACGGTCGATATGAGAAGTGCCATGAGGCGGCTACCGCGGTGAAACAACCTGGCCCCCGCCGAAGTTCACGGGAAGATGTTCAGTTTCTTGACGGTGTCGCTCAGGACGACAACCACCGGTCCCTTTCCTCCAGTCTCGGCCGGGTGCATGCGAGCCCAAAGCGCCGGGATATGGCGGCGCGCCGGCGCGCGAACGCGTCGTATGCCCGTCCCGCGACGGGCGCGGCACCGGCCCGGAGCACACCAAAGCAGCGCCAGCCGCTTCCCCGCCGAGGCCCCCGGGCGAGTACCGGCGGGTGACAAGGGCAACGTCGAGAACGTGTTCAAGGTCCGCGCTAGCACCGAGTCAGTCCGGTTTCTCATCAACGATGTCGTGGTGGCGACCGGGCCGCGCGCGGAAGTTGGCGTCGATGGCATCGTCGGGTTCCGGATCAATCACAGCCTGAGTGTCCATGTGGCGGCGTTGACGGTGGCCAAGGGGAAGTAGAGATTCCCCTGCAACTTGAACGGGAGCGATCGTGCCATCTCATGCGTTGCCGGAATATGCCTACATCGTTGGCTTCATCGCCTGCATTATCGGCGTCTTCATTGTCGCCAACGTGCTGGCCGCGTTGACGGGGTATCGGGAAAAGTAAGCACCAAGAAGGAGACGCCCTGACGGCCGTTCCTGCGTACTTCTCACTTCTTGCTTGTTGCTTCGAAGTCTTCCAGCCGCCCCTTGTCCAGCAACGCCCAGCAGCACAGCGCCACGTGGCTCTCGTGGCCGGCGATCAACCGGCGCATGGCCGGTTTCCGGATGCCCTTGAACACCACTGTCGCCGCACGCACCACGCCCGCATCGCCCTCGGGCCAGATCCCCGGATGTCCGAAGCCGAAGATCGCGATCATGTGCGCACTCCACGGGCCGAGTCCGCGCAATGCGACAATTTCGGCGATGAGTTGGTCGGCGGAAAGATCCTGCCACTTCTTGCGTGGATCGCCATGTTCCGCGAGAAAGAATCCCCAGTGCGCGATCGCCTTGCGCTTGGCACGCGACAATGAGTGGGACGGCGGCGCGTCTTCCGGCGTGCGCATTGCCCAGGCGACGATGCCGTCGATGTCGCGGTGCGCATCGAGCAGCGTCTGCATGATGCTGCGTGCCGCGGCCGTCGAAACCAGCTGACCGACGATGGTGCGCACGACCAGGTGCGATAGCGGCCGCTTGTCTGGAATGGTCCGTTCGAGCGGATGCGCCAGCTCACACAGGCGCGCCAGACGCGGGTGCCGCGCTGAGAGCTCCCGGCGCGCCGCCGCGTGGGGATTGGTGCGCGGCTTTCGGGTACCGCCCAGTCGGGTTGCGTCGCGGGAGCGCGGCATCCACCAAACGTAGCCCGGATCGACTCGCCTCGGCCGGTCAGTCGAGGTCTACTCCTTCACCGCGCTCCAGGTGCCGTTGAGTGTCACCGTGCCGCGCGGCTTGACCGGGAGTTCCCAGGTCGTGGTACCCGACATCACCGTGGCCGACGTCACCGTGCCGGCATCCCGGGTCTGCAGCAAGCCCAGTGCGAACGCGACCTGATTGCTCGAGGCGATCCCCGCGTACATCGTCTCGCCACCGAAGGTGGAGGAGTCGGTGGCGCCCGCCACGATGAAGGTGGGAACGGCGCCGGTGCACGACACCGTGCCGGCACCCACCTGCTGTCCAGCAAACGTGTCGCCGGACTGGGTGATCGTGAACGTCAGCGTGCCGTTACAGGTGACCCCGGAGCCGGTGACGTTCGCGTACGTGAAGCTCCATGTGCCGGCAACGGCCGCCGGGTCGGGCACCTGATCACCACTGCAGGCGATGACGGTGACGAGCGCGCCGATGGCTACTAGGCGGACACTGCGCATGGCAACCTCCTGGCCCGGTCGGGCCACCTCTGGTGTTCTCGTAGCATAGCCGAAGGTACCAGAAAATGGAGGGCGAGCCGGCCATTCGACCGGGGCGGCGCGCGGCTGGGCCGGCCCGCGTTGCGGCCGCGGTTTCGCTTCGCTCAACCGTCGCTGCGCGGCGCGACGCGGACTGACCCCACGGATGGCTGGTCCCGCGGGTCACAAGCTGAATGCGCAGGATCAACCGATCGTCAAATCAAGGAGGAACGCCGTTCAGTCTGCGGTGGCCGATCGGGACACGTCCGGCGATAATCCTCCGCAGCAGCGTGTAACCATCACCCGAGTGGAGTGGCCGTGCCTGATCTGCACCCCGACCTTCCCCGCGCCGAGTTCGAGGCGCTGGGCCATGACGTCATTGAGCTTCTCGCCGACTATTACGCCGACCTGCAATCCGCCCCGGCGTTTCCAGGCTGCCAGCCCGCCGATGTTGCGGCGCTGTTCGATGCACCGCCGCCGGACCGTGGTGAACCCGTCAGCGCGATCCTTGCCGATTGGCGGGACAAGATCATCCCCAACTCGTCGCGGCAGGGTTCACCCCGGTGGTTCGGGTTCGTCAACGGATCCGGATCGCAGATTGGTGCGCTTGCGGACGCGCTGGCCAGCACCGTCAATCCCAACTGCGGCGGCTGGCGAGCCTCGCCGGCCGCGACCGAGATCGAGCGCCGCACCGTTCGCTGGCTGGCCGAGCTGATCGGCTACAACCCGGACTGCGGCGGCGTCTTTCTGAGCGGCGGCACGATGGCGAACGTCGCAGCCCTGCGTACCGCCCTTTGCGCCAAGGCCACGTGGGACATCAACGCGGAAGGCCTGCAGTCCCGGAATGGGGCCGGTCCGATGACCGTGTACATGGCCGACCACGAAACGCACGTCTCGCTGGTTCGGGCGGTGGACCTCCTCGGCTTGGGGCGCTCGGCACTGCGGGCCGTGCCCTCGCGGAAGGACTTCACCATCGACGTGGGCGCCCTCGAGCAGATGCTCGACGTCGACATCGCCGCCGGCAGCACGCCGTTCTGCGTCGTGGGACACGTCGGATCGATCAACGTCGGTGCGATTGATGACATCAACGGACTCGCCGATATTGCCGGCCGCCGCAATCTCTGGCTGCACCTCGACGGCGCGTGCGGCGCACTTGGCGGCATGCTCCCAGAGCTGCGACCGCAGCTTGCCGGAATGTCACGTGCCGATTCCGTATCGTTCGATGCGCACAAGTGGCTCGGCGTTCCGTACGAGGCCGGTTGCCTGCTGGTGCGCGACATCGAAGCGCTGCGGCGCACCTATGCAATGCACGCCACTTACCTGCTCCCTGCCAGCGACAACGAGTACAGCGGCCTCAACTACTTCGACTACGGCCCGCAATTATCGCGTGGCTGGCGCGCCCTCAAGGTGTGGATGACGCTGCGCTACTACGGCGCCGACGGGATCCGGACCTTCTTCCGCCAGACGATGGCATGCGCCAAGCGGCTGCACGAGCTGGTGAGTGGGTCCGATGACTTCGAGGTGGTGCAGCCGGCACCGCTACTCTACATCTACTCGTTCCGGTGGGCACCCAAGGAGCTGCGCGGCGACGACGCGCTACTCGACCAGCTCAACCAGCGGATTTCCGACGAGTTGCAGCGGCGGTTGCTGGCGTTCGCGATGACGACACGCATCCGCGGGCGCGTCACGCAGAGGTTGTCGATCTGTTCGCACCGGACCACGGTTGCGGATATCGAGGCGACGTTCGAAAACATGCGGGCGATCGGGCAGGAGTTGTTACAGGGACTGTGAGCGATGAGCGATGAGCCGTGAGCCCGCCAGGCTGAGCTGGCGCGCACGTCGCGAACGCTGACGTACCCGTCTGGCTCATGGCTGTTGTTCGAGTGGCCAGGGGCAGAATCGAACTGCCGACACCGTGATTTTCAGTCACGTGCTCTACCAACTGAGCTACCTGGCCCGAATTCGAGGACAAGCATAAAGGCGTCGGCGTGAGGGTGCCAATGGAACGCGGTCTTCGGCCTCACGCCCCCCGACCCATCGCGCCCACACCCCCGCACCCACCGCCCCTGCCGTTATTCGTAGGTCGATGCGCCGCCATGCTCTCCTGCACCAATGTCAGAAATCGGTGTGATTCAGACGCTCTGACTGGTATAACGGTTATTTTGCCTAGTTTACTTGACATTGACAAGCAAGACTAGTAGGCTTGAAGATGTCTGGGAGGTGAGAATGGCAGCCAAGACTCGGCTTGGAAATCGGCTCAAGGTGGCCCGTGCCGAGCATGGCATGTCGCAGGAAGAACTGGCGCGGCAGGTCGGCGTCACCCGGCAGACGATCAGTTCGATCGAGACCGCCACCTACTGTCCCTCGGCGTTGCTCGCGTTCCGACTGGCCGAGCGCCTGAATGAAAACGTTGACGAGCTGTTCTACTTGGAAGAGGAGGTGCCATGAACCCGCCACTGCTCGAGCGCGATGAGCGCGTCGTGATGGTCGAGAACGCCAGCTATCGCTGGGCGTGCCAGGTGCTGTCCTTCGGGCTGCTGATGGACGCGGTCTACCGCAGCTGGGTACGCCACGAGTCCACCTGGGACCTGCTCGGGCTGGTGATCGTTGGCGGCGGCGTGGCCGCGGCGTACCAGGGGAACAACCGGATTCTCGGTCGACGGTGGGCGAGAACCGTGGGGGCGGCCGCGATCCTGGCGGCAGTGATCGCGCTGTTGATCGTGTTGTTCCGGCGGTGAACTGGACGGCTTGGGACGGCGCGGGTGCACCGTGGCCAATTACTTGGCGAGCCGGAGTCCCGCGATCCCGACGACGATCAGCACGATCGACAGGAGCCGCATCGGCTGGCGCGACTCTCCCAGGAGGATGATGCCAAGCATCGCCGTACCCACTGCGCCGATGCCGACCCATACGGCATAGCCGGTGCCGACCGGCAGCACACGGAGCGCCTGCGCCAGCAACCACATCGACGCCAGCATCGCGAACGCCGTCACCGCGCTCGGGAGCGGCCGGGAGAACCCCTGGCTGTACTTGAGGCCGATCGCCCAGACCATCTCGAACACGCCGGCGATGATGACATAGAGCCAGGCACGGGTTTCGGTCACTGATCGTTGCTCGTGTAACGCACGTGCTGGTGCACTCGCATCTTGACCGGACAGCCGCCGGCTTTGGCCGGGTGGAACTTCTCCGCCAGTACTGCCGCCTCCGCTGACTCAGCGAATTCCAGGTGCGGCGCCGACACCAGGCGAATCGAGTTCGGCAGCACACGCCCCGTTTCGTCGATGATGAAATCCAGCTCGACATCCGCCGGGATTCTGGCGCGGAGCGCGTTCGGCGGATATTTCGGAGCCTTCGCACTCTGGATGCTGGCCCAGGCGTCGGCATGAATCGTCGGAACATGCAGCCGAACGAGTGGTTCCGCGCCATTCCCGCTTCGCGATGTGATCAAGATTCGAACCTGGTCGTCAGAGTCCCTCAGCGCCCCGTTCAGGTACACCCCTTCGCCGGAATCACTTGCGACGCGTAACGTCCGAAGGATTTCGAGGTCGGTCGCCGAATCACCGGTCGTCGCGAGGAGACGAATGTCGCTAAGCGCGCCGTCCCGGCGCACCGAGAAGCCGAAGGCGCCGTAGGTCGAGGACTCAAGAGTGCCGACCCGGCGCGTGACCTTGGCCATCGGCCCGGTGACGTAGGGGTAGAACAGCGCACCAATCGATGCTGGCGCGCGAAAGTGGTTACGAATCATGGTGCCGACGGCATGACTTAGCCGATCGTCCGGCAGGGTGTCGTCGCCTCGAAGGACGACTACCGAAAGGAGTTTAGCCACGGTGTCCCGATGCGCGATGGTATCGAACATGCACGATGCGACCGGTGCAGTGTGCTGCGCGTGAACCGCCAGCGGTACGGACAGCCCCCCGAGCGCCAGCACGAGGTGCCTCACGCTATGATCGCGTCGGCTTCGATCTCGACCAGCATGCGCGGGTCGATCAGCTTCGACACTTCCACCATTGTCGTCGCCGGCAGGATGGCGCCGAACGTTTCGCGATGCGCCCGTCCCGCCTCTTCCCAGCGCGAGATGTCGGTGACGTAGATGCGCGTCCGCACGACGTCGTCCGCTTTCGCACCTGCCTTGCCCAGCGCGACGACGATGTTTGCGATCGCCTGCCTGGCCTGCAGGTACATGTCGCCAACTCCGACGATGGCACCGTCCGGTCCGGTCGCAGTGGTGCCGGTGACATGCACGAACGGCCCCACGCGGACCGCGCGCGAATAACCCACGATGGCTTCCCACTTGACTCCGCTCGACACATTCACGCGCGTCAGATCCATCCGGTCACCCCGTTCTGCGATAGTACCCGACAAACCGGGTGGTCCAGGTCGCTCCACCGGCCGTCGAGTTCTCCTGCCACTGTCTGGCCCGGCCGTCCGGCAAGAGCGGCCAGTTCATGCGAGCGTCAGAGGCCGGTTCGAGCCGCGGCCCGGGGGTCAGGACTTGCGCGATCCTCCGGCGAATATCAGCGCCAGGCCCGCCAGCGCCATCACGCCACCGATCCACGGGGCAATCGGCTTCTTCTCGTCCGTGGAGACTCGCACCGAGCCAAGGTTCACCACGTCGGTGCGTGTCGTGTAACTGATGCCGCGGGCGAGGATCAACCCGCCCGCCAGAATCATCGCCGCGCCCAGCAGCGCCCGAACCCGCATCGTTGCTCCCTTGCTACGAGTGCACAGCGTCTGCCAGCGGCGGCAGCGCGACCGCTCCCACTGCGTCGGACTGCCCGGTCACCACGCGCCGGTGCATGTCGGCCTGACCCAGATGATAGGCCAGGTGCACCGCGAGGTGGACGAGGAATTGCCCGGTCGACAGCGTCACCTTCCCTACCGGCAACGGGAAGTCGCGCGCCAGAAGATCCGAGTCGAGTTGATCGAGGGCACGCCCGACTTCGTCGCGCGTGACGGCAATCAGCATCTCCAGTTCCACGCGTGGCAGGTCGCGCAGCGCGAATTCCGCATCCCGATCGCGGACATAGCCGCTCTTGCCGAGTATCGCGCCGATGAAATGGCGCAGGTTGCCGCAGCCATGCAGCGTCAATGTGCCGCAGGAGTTCTTGACGCCGGGCGGCAATGCCCACACCGATGCCTCAGAGGGGTAGGCATCCAGTTCGAGCACGAATCCCTCGAGGTCCCGAAGCAGGCAGCGCTTCACGGCATCGATGAGCATCACTCCCTCACATTGATGGCACGAACATGATGTGCGCCTTGGGCGTTCCGGGATCCATGAGCCACGGGCCGTTCCGAATCGGCTGGTCCGGCAACCCGGTCGACGCTGCGGTCGCGTAGGGCATGTACACCTCGTACAGCGGACGAACCGCCACCGTCACGGTCGCCGCAGCGATATTCACCGCGCTCCATGGCCCAGTGAGCGTCCAGAGCGCCGCCGCCTGTTTCGGTATCCGCAGCTTGCGCGCCCTGACCTCGGCGAACCGCACCGTGTCGACCTTGGCGTCGTTCGCACCCTGTGCCCGCAACGCCCGTCCGCGCGCCATGAACGGTTCCATCGAGTTCTGGTAGCACGCAACGTGAAAGGTCGTCGCGTCCCTCGGGTCGCTCGCCAGACATGTCATCACGCCCTTGCCCGCTCGGAGCGTCACGAGCTTCCCGGCGGTATCGTAGCCCAGCACCGTCGCGTCGGCACGGAATGTCTGCGGCAGCGGTAACACCGCGAGCGCGATCTGCTGAGCCGCAGGCAACGGCGCCTGGGCTGGCATGATCGCGGGCGTGTTCAGCAGGATCGCACCCAGGACAAGTGATCGCATACGTCGCTCGGGATGGAAGACGCTCAACGATGGCATGAAAGGACTCGATCCGCTACTCATCCGCCCACCCGCCCCGCCAGGACCGTCAGCGGCCACACCACATCGCGGGTTCCGCTCCTCCGCGGAGCCTCGAGCGCGGTCGCGGCGCAACGTCAGTAATCCAGTCGAAGAGTTGTGGCGGATAAGTGGAACGGAAGCGTGCGTAGGGTGGCGGCGATGGAGGAGAAATGGTCGGGGAAGGTTCCCGTCAATCGAGCTCCGATTGTTTCGAGACGATCTTCCCCACCAGCCCGTATTCCTTCGCCTGTTCGGCGTCGAGCCAGAAGTTGCGCAACGTGTCATCCTCGATCCGGTCGATCGTCTGCCCCGTTTCGCGCGCAAAGATCCGGTTCAATCGCTCGCGCATCTTGACGATCTCACGTGCCTCGATCGCGATGTCCGACGCGGTACCGCCCATGCCACCGGCGGGTTGGTGCAGGAGGAAACGGGTATTGGGCAGGCAGTAGCGCAGCTTCCGCGGCACCGAGACAAAGATCAATGCGCCGGCGCTGGCGACCCAGCCGGTGCCGACCATGCGCACCGGCGGCGTGATGAACCGGATCAGGTCGTGAATCGTGTCGCCGGCCTCGACGTGCCCGCCCTGGGAATTGATGAACACGGTGATCTGTTTGTCGGACTCCGCCGCTAACGCCAGCAATTGGGTCATCGCGCGCTCGGCGACGACCTGATTGATCTCACCGGAGATGATCACGGTCCGCGCCTTGAACAGCTTCTGGGCCAGCGGATCGATCAGCGTTGGCAAAAAGGCGGCGTCGGGAACTTCGGGTTCGGCCATGCGGGAAAAGATAGCCGGGGAGAGGGGAGAGACGAGAGACGAAAAACCCGTTGGTCAAGATCATCTCCAGCCGGCGGCTTTCTCGTCTCTCGTCTCTCGTCTCTCCCGGCTAAGTCACGGCTTGTCGTCCGGTGGCTCCAGTTGGCAGGTCTTCTGCGGAAAGCTGGTTCGCCCGGTGCTGTCGCCCGGTGCGCGAATCAGCGAGAAGTCGACCCGAGCCGAGGAATCGCTGACCGTCATGGTCAATGTCTGCTGCGGCCGGTACCCCGCATGTGCAGCCTGCAGGACGAATTCCCCTTCGGGGAGGACGTCGAGCCGGTAGCGACCTTGTATGTTGGTCAGCGCGTGGCTGGCCCCGCCCGCCAGCTGAATCTGCGCGCCCGCGAGCGGGCAACCCGTGGTATCGTCGAATACTCGGCCACTGACGGCCCGCGGCACGGCCTGCGCCTGGGCGAGTTGCACCCCACCCGCCATCGCGCCGATCAGAAGCAATGTTGCCCGCATCATCGTGCCGTCCTCCCGTGAGAGCCCGCCTGTCCCCGTCGGTCACCCCATATGACGCCTGAGGGGGCCGGTATTTCACGCTTCACGTCCGCCGCCCCTTTCCCTTTCTTGCGCTGTCGAGCAATGGCATGACCAAGGAGACATGGCCCACCAGGAACTTCCAGCCGGAATCGGCGTGGACCACGGTCATCGAAATTGCGCCCGCGAACCCGACCGTCTGTCCGGCAGTGTCGGTGATTTTCTCGGCGAAGTTCGTCGTCACCACCGCCACGCCCGGCGCCAGTGGAGTGATCTGCGGCTCGATCAACGAAATTGCAAGCGCCTGGAATCCGGGGGCCTCCGCCTTCATCGTATCGCCGATCTCCGTGCCGGACCGAAACTTCAACTCCCCGTTCTCGAACCAGCGAAAATCCCGATCGTTCGAGTAAAACGTCGCCGCGCGCCCAAAGTCCTTCGCGTTGAAGGCATCGCGCCACGTGGTGAGCATCGTCTGGACACTGTCGACGATGGCACGGCGATGCTCGACCGTAAGGGTCGGCCGGGGTGCGGCACACGCCACGACCGCCCAAAGAGCGCCGGGAACGATGCGCTTCACGGTTTTCTCGGAGCAGGCACGTTTTGTCGCGGCGGCGGCCCGGCTGGCGGTGGCCGGCGGTCGCGGTCCGGCACCAGAATCGGATCGCCGTCGACGTTCGGAAAGAGATCGTAGGTTGCCGGTCGCCAGGCGCCGTCGGCCTCGTGGTCCATGATGATCCGCTCGCCGACCTGCCGGCCCTCACCGAGGTCGGTCAGCCAGCGCAGCACCACGTATTCGCCCCGCGGCAGCGGCGCCTCGTCGCGCAGCCAGCGCGCCTCGACCAGCTTGCGCAGGTTCACGCGTCGGAATTGCCGGTCGAGATGCCCGGCGTTCACCGTCCATTGTTCCCGACTCACGTGTTCGCGAAAATAGGCGCTGGCCTGTTCCCACGCTGCCGGGTAGTTGGCATCAGCCAGCAGCGCGAACCAGCTCCGCGCCGCGCGTTCTGCCGCGGTGATCGCACTGTCGGGCGCGCGCGTGGGCTCCTGTGCGGCGATACGGCACGCGTTGACAGCACATGCCGCCGTGATGATCAGCAGCCGGATGGGTCGCGCTGAACGGTGCGAAAGGCTTCTGGGCCTGGTACACCGTCGAGCCCGGAAGCCCCTCACTGCGTTGAGCGCGGCGATCATGTTCACGGCTTCCGTCGCTCGTCTCTCTTCGCTCTTCACACCCTCTGATATGCGCAGCCGTGCTCCTGGCACGCCGTCAGCATCATCGTGTGCGACGGTACGAGCTTCACGCCCGCGAGCAAGCCAGCCTTGAATTCGTTGTACACGGCGTCATGTGTCTGCTTGCTGGCGTCGGCCATCATGCCCGAAATGATCGTCAGCGCGTTGTTGCACATCCAGAAAATCACCCCGCGCTTCTGCAGCGCGGTGACGGTCCATTGCGCGGCCATCCCGGTCGCCGCCGGGTCGGCGTAAACGTTGCGCTTGGCCGCCGCACTGGTGCTGGCATCCATCACCTTCCATTTCTCGCCCAGCGGATACTTCGCCCAGATCGCATCCTGAAAGTTGATCGGGAAGGCATTTCCCGCGATGCCGATGACGGCACCGAGTTGTGCCTCGGTCGAGCCGTAGACCTCGTGCTGCGCGTTCAACCAGAAGAACGGGAAGTGCAACGGCGACACACCGTTCACGTCGGTCACACCCATGTCGAAGACCTGCTTGTGCTGCTTGGCCTTGACATCCTCCAGCCAGCGCAGGTCCCACTTCTGCTGCGACGGGACGGCCGGGGGTTGAGGCCCTGACGGCGACGCATTGAGGATTGACGTCTTGGCCACGGTCGCAACGCCCGCGACGGCGAGTGTGCCAAGAAACTGGCGACGGTCAGGCATGGTCCGGCTCCGGGAATCGGGGAAGCACAGGGAGACTGCAAAACTACCCCTTGTCCGCGCAACCGACAGCCCGGGGAATCATTGCCAACCTTCCCCAGCCGGACGACCTTTCCAGCATGCACACCGCGCCTCGCCGCGGGCTGACGGTCATCGACCATCCCCTGATTCGGCACAAGCTCGCGCTGCTGCGGGACGTCGGCACGTCCTCCCGGGATTTCAAGCAGCTGGTAGGGGAGATTGCCGCGTTAATGACCTACGAAGTGACCCGGGATCTGCCGACCGAGGCAGTGGAGGTCGTCACTCCGCTCGAAACCACTATCGGGGAACGCATCAGCGGCAAGATCGCGCTGGTACCGATCTTGCGCGCCGGCCTGGGGATGGTCGACGGGATCGTGCAACTGATCCCCAACGCACGGGTCGGCCACATCGGCATGTATCGGGACCACGTCACGCTGCAGCCCGTCTCCTACTACTTCAAAGTTCCGACGCCCGCGAGCGATCACCGGTTCTTTCTGCTCGATCCGATGCTCGCCACGGGTGGGTCGGCGATCGCCGCGGCGGCGGAACTCCGGCTGGCGGGCGCGAAGGATCTGGCATTGCTTTGCCTGGTGGCAGCACCCGAGGGGGTTGCTGCATTCACCGCCGCTCACGCCGATATTCCGATATACGCGGCTGCCTATGATCGAGAACTGAATTCGTTGGGCTACATTCTTCCAGGCCTCGGCGACGCCGGGGACCGCCTCTTCGGGACCAAATGAGCGCGCCTCGCACCCTGACGTTCTTCGGCGGAGCAGCCACGGCCACCGGCTCGATGATTCTGCTCGAGGCGGCTGGCGCCCGCGTCCTCCTGGATGCCGGCCTCTTTCAAGGCAACGTCGCGCAGTCGACGGAAAAGAATCGCGAGCTGCCACTCGATCCCGCGAAGGTCGACGCCATCCTGCTCTCGGATGCCGGCCTCGCCGCCGCCGGTCGCACCCCGCAGCTGGTGCGGCATGGCTTCCACGGACCGGTGTATGCCACCCCGGCCACACGCGACTGTGCCGCGATTCTCCTCGCCGAAACTGCGTTCGAGCTCGAATCCGCTGGACGCCAGTTGTACGGACTGCCCGACGTTTTCGCCACGCAGCAGCTCGCGGTCGGCCAGCCGTATCACCGGGCGCTGCACCTGCGCCGCAATCTCGTTTTCGAGTTCAGTGAATCGGGCCATACCCTGGGATCGGCAAGCATCGAACTGAGAACCGGCGAAGGCGGTTCGCATCGCATCGTGTATTCCGGCGGCGTGGGCCGGCCCGGTTCGGCCATCTTCCGCGACCCCGCCCCGATCCCGGGAGAAGTGGACACCCTGATCGTCGGCTCGCCCTTCGCGCACCTGCGCCATCCCATGTTCAGCGACGCGCGCCTGCGCATCGCCGAAATCATCAACGAGAGCGTGGCGCGGGGCGGACTGATCATCGTTCCGGCCGCCACGATCGGACCGGTCCACGAGTTCGTGCGCGCCGTACAGGATCTCTGGCACCGAAGCAGCATTCCCGAGATTCCCATCTGGATGGACACACCCGCGCCGGTGTCCCTCTCGACCATCCTGCGCCTGCATCCCGAGAGCGTCGCGGCCAACGAACGCGCCTACCAGCACGATACCGGCGCATTCGACCGGTCATTGCTCCACTATGTGCCGCAGGGCCAGCCCGATCACGTCGACCGCATCGAGGGCCCGGCGATCATCGTCGCGCCCAACGAAACATGCGACGCCGGACGCGCGGCCCATCACCTGCGACGCTGTCTCGGCGACCCCCGCCATACCATCATCCTGACGTCGTTCCAGGAGGAAGGCTCGGTGGGCCGCCTGCTCCAGGACGGCGCTGAAACGGTGGACCTCCAGGGTGAGACAGTCGAGCGCAAGGCCACGATCGAGACGATGACGGCGTACTCAGGCTTTGCCGACGGCGAGGAGATGCGCGGCTGGATCCGCGCCCTCGGCGGACCGGTGAAGCGCGCGTTCGTCGTGCAGGGAGACGACCTTGCCGTCGCCATGATGGTCACGATCCTGCGCGAGGAAGGCGTCCGCGACGTCATTGTGCCACGCCAGGGCGAGGCCTTCTCGTTCTGAGTCCCCACGCCCGCCGACGGCTGCTTGGTGGTGGGCTGCCCATTCTCAAGTGACGGGTTTCGTGACAATAGCGATCACGTTCTGGGGCGCGGCCGGCCAGGTGACCGGCTCGTGTCATCTGCTCGAATGGGGCGGTCACCGCGTGCTCCTGGACTGCGGCATGTTCCAGGGCAGGCGAGATGAATCGGCGCGGCTCAACGCCACCCTGTCGTTCGACCCCCGACAGCTCGACGCAGTAGTGCTCAGTCACGCGCATATCGATCACTCGGGGCGGCTGCCCCTGCTCGTCGCCAACAGCTACAACAAGGCGATTGCCGCGACGTCGGCAACCCGCGACCTCTCCGCCTCGATGCTCCCGGATGCCGCGCACATCCAGGAAAGTGACTTCAAGTGGCTCAATAAGAAGGGGCGCGCTGGTCCATCGTCGGCCCCGCTGTACACGATGGCCGATGCGGTGAAGGCGGTCGGGTTGATGGAATCGCATCCGCTGGAACGGCCATTCACCGTGGCCCGCGACCTGACGGTCACCTATCGCGACGCCGGCCACATCCTTGGCAGCGCCAACGTCGACGTGCAGGTCGCCGGCGCCACGCCGCACCGGCTGGTATTTTCCGGAGACGTTGGTCGCTGGGGGCAGCCGATCATCAGGGACCCGACCGGCCCACGCGGCGCCATCGACACCCTGATCATCGAAAGCACCTACGCCCTCAAGAATCACGACACGTCGACCAACGCCAGCGAACATCTTGGGGAGATCGTGCGCCACGTCGCGGCGCGCAAGGGCATCATCCTGATTCCGTCCTTCGCGCTCGGACGCACCCAGGAATTGGTCTACGCACTGCACCAGCTCGCCGACGCCAACAGGATCCCGCAGCTGCCGATCTATATCGACTCGCCGCTCGCGGTTGAGGCGACTGCGGTCTTCCGGTTGCATCCCGAGTTGTTTGACAACACCGAAACCCTGATCCAGACCGACTCCAGGCTGTTCGACTACCATCTCGTGACGTATGTGCGCGACGTCAACGAGTCCAAGCAGCTCAACTCGCTGAATGGCCCGGCCATCATCATCGCCGCATCGGGGATGGCGGAAAACGGTCGCATCACGCATCACCTCGCCAACCACTGTGAGGACGCCGCGAACTGCATCCTCCTGGTTGGCTACCAGGGCGAGGGCACGCTGGGGCGCCGGATCCAGGACGGCCAGCGGGATGTGCGCATCCTGGGTGAACCGCATCACATCGAGGCCGAGGTCGCGACCATCGACGGGTATTCCGCCCACGCCGGCCGCGACGAACTGCGCCGCTGGGTGAAGGAACTCGGCGGACCGATCCAGCGCGCGTTCTGCGTTCACGGGGAGTCGGAGTCGCTGGTCGCGATGCAGAAGATCCTGCAGGAAGAAGGCGTCAAGGAGGTGCACGTGCCGAACCACGGGGATAAGTTCGAGATCGGGTGACTCGACCTTCGACCCTCGACCACTATGGGGTATCCACCTTGATTCGATCACCATGGCGACTCGCCGGCGCGCTGCTGGCGCTCGGAGGCCTGTCCCGGCTTCCCGCCCAGGTCGTTCACGTCCCCGTCACCGTCGACACCCTGCCTAACGGCCTCCGGGTCCTGATCCACGAAGATCAGTCGTCGCCGATCGTCACCGTAAATACGTGGTTCGACGTCGGTTCAGCCAACGAAATACCCGGCCGCACCGGACTGGCCCACCTATTCGAACACCTGATGTTCATGGGTTCGCAGCATGCGCCATACCCGCAGTTCGATCGGCTGCTCGAAGCCGCGGGTGCCAATAACAACGCGTCGACGGCGAACGACCGCACCGACTATTTCGAAGCCGGCCCGGTCCACGCCCTGCCCCTCATGCTCTGGCTCGACGCCGACCGCATGGGCTGGTTCCTGCCCGTAATGGACGCGAAAAAGGTTGACGCCCAGCGCGACATCGTGAAGAACGAGCGCCGCGAAAGCGTTGAGAACCAGCCATATGGCCTGGTCGAGGACTACGAACCCGGTATGCTCTTCCCGCCCGGACATCCCTACTCGTGGCCGGTGATCGGATCGATGGCCGACCTGTCAGCGGCATCGCTGGAAGACGTCCGCGACTTCTTTCGCCACTATTACGCGCCTGATAATGCCGTGATCGCGGTCGTTGGCGCCGTCCGTCGAGACAGTGTTCTCAAGCTCATCAGCACGTATTTCGGCGCCATTCCGCGCGGACCGGGCGTGACCCATCCCACACCGTCGCAGCCTCGCCTCGCGGCCGACACCATGGTCACCCTCGAAGACCGGGTCCAGGTGCCGCAGCTCACGTACGACTTCGAGTCAGTGCGCGCGTGGGCTCCCGATGACGAGGCGCTCAAGGTGGCTTCGTACATCCTGACCGGCGCCAAGAATTCTCGCCTGACACAGCGGCTGGTGTACGTCGATCAGAGCGCGAGTCAGGTCTCCGCCTTCGCCAACGACGAGCACCTCGCCGGCTACTTCGAGATTCTCACGCGGGCGCGTCCGGGCCACGGTCTTCCTGAGCTGCAGGCCGCGATCGACGCCGAGTTGCAGCGGCTCGCCAAGGACGGCCCGACCGAACGCGAGATGCAGCAGGCCAGGAACTCCATGGAGTCACGAATCCTGGGCGGCATGGAGACAATCCAGGGAAAGGCGAATCGCCTGAATCAGTACTACATCGAGACGGGGAATCCGGATGGGTTCCAGAAGGACATCGACCGGCTTCGCGCGGTGACCGCGACCGACGTGCAACGCGTCGTGCGCCAGTACCTGCTCGGTCCTCGCGCCATCATTTCAGTGGTCCCGATCGGAAAGGCCGCAACACCCGGCGTGGCGGCTCAGCGGAGAGTCGTGCCATGATCCGTCATCCTGAGCAGCTTGCCCCGAGCCTGGCGAGCGGAAGCGCGGCCGCAGGTCGCCTGATGTCGACGGACGTCATCGTGGCGATCCTGCTCCTCGCGGCGAGCATTTCCCCGCTCGCCGCCCAGGTCACCACCGCTCCCACCCTCGGACCGGCGCCGACTCTGGTGCTTCCCGCCGTCGAACGCGCGGTATTGCCGAACGGCATCACGCTCCTTGTCTCCCGCAATGCCGAAGTCCCGATCGTCGAAGGCCGGTTGATCATCGACGGCGGCGCGCGTCTGCAGGGTGTGGCTCCCGGGCTCGCGTCACTCGCAGCGGGAGCATTGATGGAGGGTGCCGGCGGGCGCACCGGGGTGCAGCTCGCCGAAGAGATCGACCTGCTCGGTGCGCGCATTGGTGCGGGCGCGAGCTGGGAGAACTTCACCGTGAGCGTGCGGGCGCCCAAGCGCACAATCGACCCCGCTCTGTCGTTGATGGCCGATGTCGCGTTGCGGCCGAACTTCGCGTCCGCCGACGTAAAGCGGCTGCGCGATCTCCGGCTGGTGGGTTTCCTGACTGCCCGTGATCGCCCCGGGTCGGTTGCCTCGAAGGTGTTCTATCGCAATGTGTTCCCGGCGGGCCATCCATTCCATGGTGAAATCGTCGGCGACTCCGCCAGCGTCGCGACGTTCGATTCAGCTGCGGTCCGGCGCCTCTGGAGCAGCGCCATCGATCCGCATCGGGCCACCTTCATTGTCACCGGAGACGTCACACTCGCTGAAGCGCGGGCCTGGGTCACCAAGCACTTCGGTAATTGGATCGCGCCCGTACATCCGCCCACGAAGCCTGCGATCGCGACGATTGCTGCCCCGCCCCACCCATCCACGCGCGTCGTCCTCGTGGACAAGCCCGGCGCCGCTCAATCGGTTATCTGGATCGGCGCACCGGGCGCCAGCCGCACCTCGCCCGATTACCCGGCGATCGAGTTGATGAACACCATTCTCGGCGGTTCATTCTCCTCGCGGCTGAACGACTTCCTGCGCGAACAACTCGGCTATACCTATGGCGCCAATTCCCGATTCGAATGGTCGCCGGTTCCAGGCGCGTTCATCGCGAGCGCCCAGGTCCGGACGAACGTCACCGACTCGTCCCTTGCCGTGTTTTTTCGCGAATTCAAGCGCATCCAGACCGAGCCCATAACCGCGACCGAGCTCGAGCGCGGCAAGGCCTATATCGTCCTCGGCGCGCTCGACAACTACGAGACCGCCGGACAGGTCGCCGGCGCGATCAGCAGTAGCGTGATGTTCGGTCGCCCGCTCGCGGCCATTTCGCGGGAATACGCCAAGATCGAGCTCCTCACGACCGCCGAGGTCCAGCGGGCCGCCGATGACTATTTCGACCCCGCAAGGATGACTGTCGTGGTTGTCGGCGACCTCGCCAAGATCCGCGCCGGAATCGAGAAACTCAACCTCGGCCCGGTCGAGGTGCAAACGTATTAGGTGAACGCGTGAAACGTGAAGGTGAAGTTGGCTGGCCCTCGTGCTGAGCGAGGCCGAAGGACCCCCGGACTCGACGGCCTTCTGCCTTCCGTTTCACGTTTCACCTTTCACGTCTTACGTTTTCCGTCATGACCCTGTTGCACACCAAGCGCATCTACTCCGGCCGCATCGTATCGCTCGATCTCGACACGGTCCGCTATCCCAATGGCACCGTCGGCGAACTCGAGATGTTGCGGCATCCCGGTGCGTCCGCAGTGGTGCCGTTTCTCGACGACCCGTGCGACGCTGATCCCCGGGTACTCCTCATCCGCCAGTTTCGTCATGCCACCGGGGATTTTCTCTGGGAAATCCCTGCCGGCCGCCGCGACGGAGATGAAGCGGCCGCAGCGACCGCCGCTCGTGAGCTGCGGGAGGAGACCGGTTACACGTGCACCGGCATGGCCAAGCTCACCTCGATCTGGACGACGCCGGGGTTTACCGACGAGGTCATCCATCTCTTCATGGCGACGGACCTGTCGCCCGGAACCACCGCCCTCGAGGCCGACGAAGTCCTCGACGTCCACCCGCTGCGCTGGTCCGAAGCGCGCGCCATGATCCGGCGCGGCGAAATCGTCGACGCCAAGACGCTCGTTGCCTTGTTGTATGTCGAAGTGGAGGTAAGAGGTAAGACGTAAAAAGGGGGCGCCGGTGTTATTTGCTCTCCCCTCTCGCCCCTCGCCTCTCCCGTCCTACCTCTCACGTCTCACCTGTTTCCTGTAGTTTTCAGCCATGCCGCGTCTCCCGCTCAGCCGCCTCCCCCAGTCGCTCAAGGCTGCCGCCCCGGCACCGGCGTACTACATCTACGGCGGCGAAGGCATTCTCAAGGATGAGGCCCTCACGCTGATTCTCGATCGCGCCCTCGAACCTGGTACCCGTGATTTCAATCTCGATACGTTCTCGGCGCAGCAACTTGACCCCGCCGAACTGCCCGCGGCCTGCGCCACGCTTCCGATGATGGCTGAACGCCGCGTGGTGGTCCTGCGTGACATCGAGGTGTGGAAGCGGAAGAGCAAGGCGAAGTTGCCCGCGGTGCAGTACCTCGACCGGCCGATGACCGAGACCGTGCTGGTGATGGTGCAGGGCAACGGTGACGACCCGGATGACGACCTCGCTTCGCGCTGCAGCAGCATTGAGTGCGTCGCGCCCACCGGCGATCAACTCGAAGCGTGGCTGGATGATCGGCTCGCCGCTCACGGCGTCGCCGTCGTGCCGGCGGCACGCGAGCATCTGATCCGGGCGACCGGTGGCGACCTCGGAGTCCTTACGGCTGAGGTGCAGAAGCTCAGCGGACTCCAGGTCGACGGGCCCCTCGACGCGGATACGGTCGGCGCCCTGGTCGGCATCCGGTTTGGCGAGACCGCCGACGACTGGCGTGACGCAGTCCTCCGGGACGACACGGCGCGGGCATTGATGCTCGTCCCCCGGCTGCTCGAATCGCCCGGCGTGTCGGGCGTCAAGCTGGTCACCGCACTTGGCACGTCTCTCCTGGCATTGCGCTGGGCTCGTGCGACCGCGGAGCGGCACCGGATTCGTGACGCTGTACTCGCAACCCGGATCAAGACCGAGCTGCTGTTCACGGCGCGGCCAAGTGTGGGCAGCTATGATCCCGCAGCGAAGTTGTTGGCCCAGGTTGTCGGTCGCTGGCCGCTGCCGCGGCTGCAGGCGGCGGCGGCGGCGGCCCTCGACGCCGACATCGCCCTCAAGAGCACCACGATTTCGGATGAAGCCGGCATCCTGACCGATCTCGTGCTGGTGCTCGGCGCCTCGCGCGTGAAACAGGCCGCGTGAGTTCCGCTCGACTTCACAACTGCCTCGCCGGCGCCGCCCTCGCGCTGGCAACGTTGTCGACCGCAACCTCACCGGCTGCCGCCCAACTTTCGCTCGCGCCCACCGCGCCAAGATTCCAGGAGGTCGCTCGACTTGCGCAGGATGGCTACGGCGATTCCGCCCGCAGGATGATCACCCGCATCCTCAGCAAGACCGAGAGCACCGACCCCAGCTTTGCCGAGGCGCTGTACACTGCGGGCGCCGTCGCGAATACCGGCCAGGACACCCGCACCTGGTTCAAGCGTGTGGTGGTGGAGTACCCCTCATCGCCGTGGGCTGACAAGGCTCAGTTGCGCCTGGCGGAACTGTCCTATGGCGAGGGTCAGATGGATGACGTGGTCACCCGGGTCACCCGCCTGTTCACCGATCATCCGAGCTCGCCTGTGATTGCCACGGCGGCGCTGTGGGGCGCCCGCGCCGCCTTCGAACAACGGAAGCTTCAGCTGGCGTGCGATTGGCTGACGCGCGGGATCGCCGCGGTTGGCGGTGATCTCGAACTCCGGAACCAGCTGCAGTTCGCCCGGCAGCGCTGCAACGTCGGGAACGGCGTCCAGCTCGCCCCCGTCGTACCCGAGTCGCTGCGTGCCGGACCACCATCTCGGCCCGCGCCCGACACCACCGCGCGGCCTGGTGCGCCGCCGGCGCCGACGAAGCCGATGGCCGGCAACGTCGCGTCGCCTTGGCGCATCCAGGTCGCGGCGATCAGCGACAAGGCGGTCATCCGGCGGCTGACACAGCAGATCCAGGCCGCCCGCTTGAAGACGTACATCGTGCCGGGGCCGAAGGGCCTCACCAAGGTCCAGGCCGGTCCGTTCGCGTCGCGAGCCGCGGCTGTCGCGCAGTTGCCCCGGCTGAAGGCCATTGTCGGTGGTTCGCCGTTCGTCACGCGGGCGCCGTGACACTTCCGTCCAGCTTACCTCCCGCCTCTCACCTCTTAGTATTGTCGGGTGTCCGAATCCGTCTCTCCGCTCCTCGCTCAATATCGTGAAATCAAGGCGCGCCACACCAACGCCATCCTGTTCTTTCGCATGGGCGATTTCTACGAGATGTTCTACGAGGACGCCCACACCGCCGCGCGCGCGCTGAATATCACGCTCACGTCGCGCGGCGACGGCGTGCCGCTCGCCGGCGTGCCGGTGAAGGCCGCCGCCGGCTACTTGCGTCAGTTCATCGCGCAAGGATTTCGCGTCGCCATCTGCGAGCAGATCGAGGATCCGCGCGCGGCCAAGGGCATTGTCAAGCGTGCCGTGGTCGAAACCGTAACTCCTGGCGCGTTCCTCGACGAGGACTGGACGCCGGGTTCGCGCAATAACTGGCTGGTCGCACTCCTGCCGCAGGCTGCCTCCGTCGGGCTCGCCGCGATTGACCTTTCAACTGGCGAGTTCATCCTGGAAGCCGTTCCGCTCGACGGCCTTTCCGAGGCGCTGAGCCGGCTGTCGCCCGCCGAAGTCGTGCTGCCGGACGACGCCAACGTGCCGCTCGACAACGGCGTCATGCGCACCGGTCGTGAGCGATGGGAGTTCGATGTCGACCTGGCCACCGACGAGCTGACCCGACGCCTGCAGATCGCGTCGCTCGACGGTCTTGGGCTGGCCCCGGAGGATGGCCCGTGCATCGGTGCCGCCGGAGCCCTGCTTCGGTACATCCTCGAACTCCAACCCCAGGGCCTGCCGCACCTCGGCCGCCCGTACCTGCGACGCAGCGATGAACTCTGCTGGCTGGACGAGATGACCCGGCGCAATCTCGAGCTGGTGGAGCCGTTGCGGGCGGGCGCCAAGGGCGTCACGCTCCTCGAAACACTCGACCGCACCATCACGCCGATGGGCGCGCGCTTGTTGCGGCAGTGGATCGTTTCTCCGCTGCGCACACCGGAGCGCATCAATGCCAGACTCGACGCGGTGCATGTGATGGTCGAGGCTGCCCGCATGCGCGCCGATCTGCGTGCCGCCCTGGAGGGCGTGCGCGACATCGAACGGCTTGCCGCCCGCGCCGCGGCCGGTCGCGCCAATCCGCGCGAGATGGGTGCGCTGCGCGATTCATTCCTCCGCCTGCCCCAGGTTCAGGCGGCGCTCGAGGATCTCGCCGCACGCCCGGTGTCGTCGGTTCCCGGCGCGGCGGCGGCGGCGCTTCTCGCCCACGCCGCCAGTCATTTCGACCCGCTCGCCGACCTGGCCGCAGACCTCGAACGCTCGTTGGTTTCGCGCCCGCCTATCGCGCTCGCCGACGGCGACGTCATTGCCCCCGCGTATGATGCGGCCCTCGACGAGTTGCGCGACCTGCGTGACAACGGCAAGCAGGCGCTGGCCGGAATTCAGCAGCGCGAGCGCGCGCGGACCGGAATCCAGTCGCTCAAGGTCGGCTACAACAAGGTCTTCGGTTATTACCTCGAAGTGACCCACAGTAACACGGCGGCGGTGCCTGCGGACTACGAACGTCGGCAGACGTTGAGCAACGCGGAACGATACGTGACGCCCGAGCTGAAGGACCATGAGGTTCGGGTCCTCGGGGCGGAAGCCGAGATCGCTGACCGCGAGGGCGCGCTCTTCGGTGCCCTGCGGGAGCGCGTCGGCCGCGAGATCGCACGCATCCAGGAGACATCCCGCCTGCTGGCGCGCCTCGACGTGCTGGCGTCGTTTGCCGACGTTGCCGTAAGCCAGCACTACGTCCGGCCGGAAGTCCACACCGGATACGCGCTGACGCTCACGGCGTCGCGCCACCCGGTCATCGAGCGGATGATGCCGCGCGAGCGCTTCGTTCCCAATGACGTGCACTTCGACGAGAACGCGCGACTCCTGCTCGTCACCGGGCCGAACATGGCCGGCAAGAGCACGATCCTGCGGCAGATCGGCCTCTGTGTCCTGCTGGCGCAGATCGGCTGCTTCGTGCCCGCCGCGCGAGCGAGCATTGGCGTCGTCGATCGACTGTTTACCCGCGTGGGCGCGAGCGACAACCTGGCGCGCGGCCAGTCGACGTTCATGGTGGAAATGAGCGAGACCAGCGCGATCCTGCACAATGCCAGCCGAAGCTCGCTGGTGCTGCTTGATGAGATCGGCAGGGGCACCAGCACCTACGACGGCGTCGCGATCGCATGGGCCGTGAGCGAGCATTTGCACGACCAGGTCGGCTGCCGCACGATGTTCGCGACCCATTACCACGAACTGATGCAGCTCCCCGAAAAACTCGCGCACGCGCGCAACCTCAACGTCGCCGTCCGTGAAACCGCGGGCAGCATCGTGTTCCTGCATCGCCTGGAGCCGGGTGGAACGGACCGCTCCTATGGCATCCACGTAGCGGAGCTCGCCGGCCTGCCGCCGGCCGTGGTACAGCGCGCTCGCGATGTCCTCGGCACCCTCGAAACCGGCCATCGTGTCGTCCCTGGCGCGCCGCCGTCCGAGGCCGACCCGTCGCAGCCATCGCTCTTTGACCCCGAGCGAGCCGCGGAGCGCAGCGGCGAGGGGCCAAGACCCGGGAGCGCCGACCTGACCGAGAGCGACAAGCGAGCCGTTGCCCTCTCCGTGCACCTCCGCGGCCTGAACCCCGACACCATGACGCCGATCCAGGCGTTGCAGGAGCTCGCGCGCATTCGCGACGAATTGGAGTCGGCCGGGCCGGACTGACGATTACCTTTTTCCCGTGCGCTCGTCCGCTCCGCTCTGCGCCGTTCTCGCCGTCGCCACCGCTTGTCAGCGCGGCGCAAAGCACGGCGTCGAGCTGACCCCTGCGGTACTCATCTCCGGTCAGGCTACGATTCCCTATCCGCCGGACCTCTACTCCCGGCGGATCGAAGGCGAAGTGATGCTCTATCTCGTAATCGATTCCGCAGGTTCGTTGGTACGGGATTCCACTCGGATCGTGAAGTCGAGCGGCCAGGCGGCATTCGACGCCGCGGCACTCGAAGCCGCGTCGATCCTGCGCTTTGCCCCGGCCCACCGCGGTACGGTACCGATCACCGCGCCGATACAGATTCCGATCCGGTTCATCCTGCCGGACTCCCTCAAGAACGCCCGAGACCACAAGTGACGCCGCAAAATCTTCGCCCGTATGACTCGGTGCTCGCGACTATCGGCTGGACGCCGCTCATTCGGCTTGCTCGACTCGGTCGCGGCATCCGCACGCCGCTCTACGGCAAGGCCGAGTATGCCAATCCGGGCGGTTCCGTCAAGGATCGCATCGGCCTGGCCATCATCGAAGGCGCGGAACGATCCGGCGAACTCAAGCCCGGTGGGGTGATCGTCGAAGGCACCAGCGGCAATACCGGCGTTGGGCTCGCGATCGCCGCGGCCATCAAGGGCTACCGCTGCATCTTCACGATGCCCGACAAGATGAGCCAGGAGAAGGTCCGGCTGCTGAAGGCCTACGGTGCCGAAGTCATGATCACGCCCACCGCCGTGCCACCGGATCATCCCGAGCACTACGTGATGAAGGCGAAGCAGATTGCCCACGACACGCCGGGCGCGATCCTCGCCAACCAGTTCTACAACCAGCTCAATCCGGAAGCGCACTATGCCACCACCGGACCCGAGATCTGGGAACAGACCGACGGCAAGGTGACCCACCTCGTAGCCGGCGCCGGAACCGGCGGGACCATCAGCGGTGCCGGAAAGTTTCTCAAGGAAAGGAACCCGGCGGTCAAGGTGATCGCCGGCGATCCTGTCGGGTCCCTCTACGCCGGTTATCACCGCACCCATGAACTCGGCCACGACGGTGCTCCCTACAAGGTCGAAGGTATCGGCGGTGACAAGGTACCCACGACCCTGTGGTGGGACGTGATCGACGAATTCCGCACCGTGAGCGACCGGGACGCGATGGCGCTTGCCCGCCGGCTGGCACGTGAGGAAGGCATTCTCGCAGGGGGGTCCACCGGGGTGAATCTGTTCGTGGCGCTTGAGCTCGCCCGCGCCGTCAACGACCCGGATGCCTGCGTCGTCACCATCCTCGCCGATACGGGCGAGCGCTATCTCTCCAAGGTGTTCAACGACGCGTGGTTGCAGGAAAATCAGCTGCTCGATGCGCCGCGCCCCACCGTCGCTGACCTGCTCAAGCGGCGGCAGGGCGATGCACCGCCGTTGGTGCAGGTTGCCCCATCGGCTCAGGTGCGCCAGGCGCTCAACCTGATGAGCACCTTCGGGGTTTCCCAGATCCCGGTGATCGAGGGGGACAATTGCATCGGATCGCTCGTCGAAAACTCGCTCATGACCGCTGCCCTCGAGCAACCGACGCTGCTCGATCGTGCGGTGCGGGACATAATGGAACCGGCATTTCCGGTCGTCGACGCCAGCCTGACACTCGACCGTCTGGCCCCGATGCTCACGCGGGAGACGCCGGCGGCCTTGGTGGCGGAGCATGGCAAGCTGGTGGGCATCGTATCGCGGTATGACGTGTTGCAGCTGATGATCGGCCGGTAGGTGCGCAGCATGCTGCGCACCTGCCGCAACGCCACCATCTTACCGCCATGAACATCTGCGTCCTCACCGGCGGCTCCTCGTCCGAACGCGACGTCGCCTTCGCATCGGCGACCCAGGTCGTGGCCGCCCTCCGGGGCAGGGGCCATCAGGTGACCGTCGCCGATACGGCCAGCGGTGTGCTCGACCACGCCGCCGAGGCCCGGCTGCTGGTCGCCAGCGTGCGGACCGGGCCACCGCCGGCTGCCGCTGTCGACGAGCTGATCGCCCAGGAACGTGCCGTGCTCCTTGGGGGCCTGCTCACCGACCCCGCAATCCGCGACGCCGACGTGGTGTTTCTCGGGCTTCACGGCGGGCGGGGAGAGGATGGCACCATCCAGAACCTGCTCGAAATGGCCGGCGTTTGTTATACCGGTGCGGGTCCGGTCGCGAGTGGCGTCGCCTTGGACAAGGATCTGGCGAAGCGACTGTTCCTTGGCGCCGGAGTACTGACCGCGGCCTGGCTCATGGCTCCCGTCACCGCTGACGCGGTCGATCTGGATCTCGACTGGCCGGTGGTGGTAAAACCTTCACGGGAGGGATCCACCGTAGGATTGACCGTCGTGCACGATGCATCAGGTCTTGCGGCGGCGATTGCCGAAGCGGCCCGCTACGATGACGAGATCATGGTCGAAGCCTTTGTCCCGGGTCGGGAGTTGACCGTCGGTATTCTCGGTGACCTGCCGCTCGCTGTTGGCGAAATTATCCCGCGCCACGAGCTGTTCGACTATGAGTGCAAATACACCCCGGGCATGTGCCGGGAGATCTTTCCGGCAGAAATCCCGGCGCTACTGGTCGAGCAAGCCCAGGAAATCGCCCTCCGGGCTCATCGGGCCCTCAAATTGCGAGGGTATTCGCGGGTCGATTTTCGCTTGACTGACGGGGACGAACTGTTCTGTTTGGAAGTGAACACACTCCCCGGCATGACGGCGACCTCCCTGATGCCGCAATCGGCCGCCGCGATGGGGATCGACTTCGGGACGCTGTGTGAGAGGATATGCGAGCTGGCATTGGAGGAGTAATGGTCGTGGGTCACCTGCCTCAGGACAAATCGAGGATCGGCACGCCGTGACGGACTCGGCGTCGTCTCGCCTCACAACCTGGGTTGGCCGCCTGCTGGCGATCAACGCAGTCGTGCTGCTGTTGCAGGAGACCATCTTCACCTCGGACCATCTGACCGAGTTACTGAGCTTCAGCTCGTCCGTTGCGCTGCAGCGCCCGTGGACCTTCATCACCTACATGTTCATCCATGGCGGCGTTCTGCATCTCGCCGCCAACTCGCTTGCGCTTTTCGTTCTGGGGCCCACTGTCGAGCGCCGCCTTGGCGGTCCGGCGTTCATTGTCTACTACATGTATTGCGGCATCGGAGCCGCAGTTTTTTCGTTGTTGCTGCACTCGATCAACCTTGGCGCCGATCCGTTCGTCGGTGCATCGGGGGCCATTCTCGGCATCGCCTACGCCTTTTCCCGCATCGCGCCCGACGCGGAACTGATGGTCTTCCCGATTCCGGTGCCGATCCGGGCGCGCTGGTTGATTCTGCTGCTGGCGGCGTTTGACGTCGTTGGCCTGTTCTTCCTCAACGATGGCATCGCACACGGCGCCCACTTGGGCGGCCTGCTCTCCGGCGCGCTTTACTTCGTGCTTCGCGGCATCGCGCGCCCGGCCGATCCCATGCCGCTCTCGTCGCCACGCCCCCGGATCCCGGTCGCGGCGCGGGGAGGCGGCGGCAGTCAGCAGCCGGTGATCACAGCACGTCCAGAACCCACCGCGCCGCAACCATCGCGTGAGTCGCAGCACCATCGCGGAGAAGAAACCGCCGAGATCGACCGCGTGCTCGACAAGATCAGCGCCACCGGCATTGGTTCGCTCACCGCCGAGGAGCGCCGCTTCCTCGACGCCATGGCTCGGCGCCGCCAGCACCCCGCCTGAATGTGGACGTCATTCTGATCGCCGGGTAGCGATCGTCCCGTGATCCTCGACCTTGTCTCTCCGTGGCGCACTGCGGTCGAGGCCGCCGAGCCCGCGCACGCACAGAGCACCTTTCGCAGCCGCCATTCCGCATTATTCGAAACCCTTCGCCGCCAGCGCGCCCCCCTAGCAGACAGCCTTCCGCTGGCGACGGACACCGACGAACTGCAACGACTGGCGCGGCGCGCCGCCGATCCGGACGGCCTGCAAGGCCTGCGCGACGCGCTCGGCCACGCAGCCCGACTTGGCGCCGATGGCTGCGCCTGCGTCATACTGCTAGCCGGCGACGGCACCGGCGAGACGGCAGAATCCCTGCCGTGGCCAAATGGCGAAGCCGTGGTCTTTCTCGACCGCACCCCTGACACCCGCACCCTCATTGCTGCAGTTGGGCGCAGTGTGGCCGCGCTGACGCGGTGGCGGGCGGTTGATTCACACAGTCCGGTCCGCCGTTGGCGGGAGGTACCCTGGGACCGCTGGCAGGCCTCCCGCGACCTTCCCCTCGGCGAGTGGATCTATACCGCGGGGCTCGGCGCACACCTCGCCCAGGCGTTGCTGCCCGAACTCCGGCCCCACCAGCTACTCGGGATGAGCCAGGCCGCGTTCACTCGCCTTCGCCAACGGGAGAAAGTCTACGACGCCCTGCTCGCGGCGGACCTTGATCGGAGCGGGCTCGGGCTGGTGCTGCGCTGGCTTACGCCGGCCGCACCGGCCGGGGCGCGCACAGTCGCCGGAGTCGTGCTCCCGCCACTGGCTGGACACTACCTGGCGTGGCGCATGCTCGCTGGGCGAATAGAACGGGTTGGACTGCGCGAGGCGATCCGGATGGCGGCGTGAGAAGCGCGAACGGGCGCCAGCAGCTGGGAGCTAGGAGCGGAAAGCAGTTGCATTGCCGCCCGCGTCTTTACGCGAGCGAGCGGGCTTCACAACCGGAGCGGCTCCCAGCCCCCAGCTTCTAGCCCCCAGCCACGAGTGTCTTGTGTGTCCCATCACAGATCGGCCAAGTCGCCGACATGCCGCAGCCACACAGAGAAATCCGCCGCAAGTCCTTGCGTTCGGCAGGTAGCGGGACCGCGTTGCCGTCAATGTCGACGATCGTCCAGTCGCCGTCGATGCGATAGGGGCCACGCGATGGGCTCGTCGCTCGGACGGTGACCAGGGTGTGCAGATGTTCGTCTGACATTGGGACGATCTCGCAGTCACGGTAATGGGCGAAAGCCGTGAACCGTCAGAGGCGATTCGTGCTGCCGTCCGTTTCACGTCTCACGTTTCACGCCTTCTTTCTTTCGGCCGCGCCCGGCGCCGACAGCTTCCCCTGCATCTGCATCCGCTCCTTCACCACCAGCCATTGCTGCGGAATCGACGCCAGGTTCTGAACCGCGTAGTACAGATTCAGGCCGGCGGCAAACCGTGCAAAGAACACCAGCATCATCGCCGGCATCATCCAGGTCATCATCTTGGTCTGCGGGTTCGGCGGCAGCCCCATCTGTCCGATCTTCGAGACCGCGAACATCGAGCCGGCCATCAGGATCGGGATCAGGTACAGCGGATCGGCGCGGGCGAGATCCGGCATCCAGAGAAACGAAACGCCCCGCACCTCGATGGTGTACGCCAGCACGAAGAACACCGCCACCAGCACCGGATACGGCAGCAGCATCGGCCAGCAGCCGCCAAATGGATTGACCTGGCGTTGCTTGTAGAGCTTGAAGGTCTCCTGCTGCAGCAACTGCGGATTGTCCTTGTACTTCGCCTGCAGCGCGGTCAACTCCGGCTGCACCGCCTGCATTCGGGCCATCGATCGCATCGCGATCCGGCTCAGCGGCCACAACAGGATGCGCACCAGCAGCCCGAACATCACGATCACCAGCCCGTACCCCAGGCCGAGCGCCGTGTGCATCCAGACGAAGATGGTTCGAATGACGACCGCGATCGGCCGGATGATCGGCCGCAGCCATGCCCATCCATAGGGATTCACATCGTCAAAATCCCGGCCCATGTGGCTGAGCCGGTCGTACTCCATCGGCCCGAGATAGAGCGACCACTGAAACGCGCCGTCGGCCGGGACAGCAAGCGAGGCGGCCACCTGCGCCCGAATCGGACGTGACGCGGTGTCCGCCGCGAAGGCCTGCACGCCGCCGATCTTCCCCTTGACGCCCTGGCTCGCGGACGAGTCGTACGCAAACAGCCCGGCGACGAAGTACTTCGACTTCACTGCCACCCATTCAAATGGGCCGCTCATCGTCGTGACCTGTCTGGGCTTGAAGCGGCTGAACAGGGTGACGCTGGTCTTCTCGAACTTGGTCACCACGCCGCTCTGGCCCCAATTATCCGCCATGCTGGCTTCGGTGGCGCGAAACCCATTGCCGAGTCCAATCAGCAGCGTACCACCGGCCGGCCCAAGACCGGTCACGCGTCCGGTCACGTTGACCCGATAGTCCACCGGAGAAAACCCGTAGGCGAGGTCGACGCGGTACGTTCCGGACGCCCCGTGCAGGCTCAGTGTCGCCGGTCCGGTGGTTGTGTTGAGGGAGTCCGCGCTGGCGGTGAACGCGATCTGGTCGAATCGGAGCGTGTCGCCGCCGGCGATCACTGTCCCGTCCAGCAGGCCCTCGCCCGGAGGAAGCAGCTCGAGCGTGTCGCGATGATCGCCCACAGCCAGCGAGCGATAGTGCAGAAAGCGGCTCGAAATGATCCGGCCGCCGCGCGTCGATATGCCGTAGCGGTAGAGCTTCGAGCGTACCACCACGGTGTCTTCGTGCACCAGCGAACCCGACGCCGAATCCGGACGCGCCGTGCCATCGGGCACCGAAACGACCGGCGCTGCAGCAACCGGCGGCGAGAGCGTGTCCCGCTGGGCCGCCGCGACGAGTGACGGCGGCGCCTGGCGCTTGAGGATGAACGTCGGCACGAACGCGATCACCATGATCAACGCCAGCGCCGCGAGCAGTCGACGATCGTTCACCGCGCGCCCGCGGGTTCAGGGAACCGGGTCATAACCGCCTGGATGCCAAGGATGACAGCGTGCCACTCGCCGGATCGCCAACCAGCCGCCGCGGATCGCGCCATGACGCTGGATGGCCTCGAGCGCGTACTGCGAACAGGAGGGCGCGAAGCGGCACGCCGGGGGCAGTGCCGGCGAAATGAAGCGTTGGTAGCCCCGAATGACGAGGGCGAGCACCCGGGCGACCGGTCCGGATGCTCGAGCATCCGCATGGTGGGCGCCGCCCATTCCATTACCGACCTGACGCCTCGCACCAGGTCACGAGGTCGGTGCGCAGGAGGTCGAAGGACGCCGCGTAGGTTTCCTGGCGAGTGCGAAGGACGACGTCCCACCCTGGCAGTCGCGCCTGGAGGTCGCGCCGCCATAGTTCTTTCAGCCGGCGCCGTAGCCGATTGCGCGCGATCGCAGTCTGCTGGTACTTGGGCACCACCAATCCGAGGCGCGGATGACCCGCGTCATTACTCATCCAGAATATGTCGAGGTGGGCCCGGCGGGAACGACGTCCGGTCATGAGCACGCGGCGAACTTGAGTGGCGTGACCCAATCGGCGCGAGCGCGCAAAGCGCTCGTCGCCGATCAGATGCGTGCGTGCTTCGAGCCGAGGGAAACCGTCAGCCGCTTCCGCCCCTTCTTCCGGCGGCGCGACAGCACGGCCCGGCCCCAACGGTCGGACATGCGCAACCGGAACCCGTGCTTGGCGATCCGGCGCTTGTTTCGCGGGCGATACGTCGGCATCATCGCGGTTTACTCCTTCCAGTAGAGCCGGAGAACCTACCCGACTGAGTGCCGGAAAATCAAGGTTTGACTTTTCCACATACGGACCGTAGAATCGGCCTCCCTAAAACACGCCGCCCTACACTGTACTAGAAGACAATCGATACGATGCCCCTGTCAGCCAAAGATCTCTGGAAGCGTGTGCTCGAGGGCGCCAAGCGCGATATCCCCGAGCCCATGATCCAGACCTGGCTGTCCAGCAACGAAGCAATCTCCTATGAAAGCGGCACGCTGGTCGTCACCACGCCGGACGACTTTGCCAAGCGCTGGAACGAAGAGAAGTACGGCTCCGCGCTCACCGCCGTTGCCACGGAAGCGGCCGGCGAGCCCGTCGCAGTTGCGTTCCGCGTCGCCGCCGACCGGCAGAAGCGGCCCCAGATGGACCTGTTTGTTCCGCAGGTCGCCAGCGAGACCTCCGCAGCGCCACAGGCCCCGGTGAATCCCAGCGCCCAGCCGCTCAACGAGCGCTATAGCTTCAATACGTTCGTCATCGGCAAGTCCAATGAACTCGCTGCCGCGGCCGCGCACGCCGTCGCCGAGGCGCCGGGCAAGCAATACAATCCGTTCTTCATCTACGGCCCGACCGGGCTGGGGAAGACCCACCTCATGCAGGCCATCGCGCACGAGGTGGTCTTCAAGGCGCCCGGGACACGGGTGCTCTACATCGGTGCCGAGCAGTTCATCAACGAAGTGATCGAGGGCATCCACGGCCGCACCATGCCTGATCTCCGCAAGCGCTATCGGGCCGACGTGGACCTGTTCCTGGTGGACGACGTGCACTTCCTCGAGGGCAAGGAAGCCACGCAGGAAGAGTTCTTCCACACCTTCAATGCGCTGTACGAAACTGGCAAGCAGATCGTCCTGACTTCGGACCGCGCCCCCAAGGAGATTCCCGGGCTCGAGGCCCGTCTGGTGTCACGCTTCGAGTGGGGCATGGTCGCGGACGTCAAGCAACCGGACCTCGAGCACCGGATCGCGATCCTGCGCAAGAAGCAGGAGCAGGACCACCTCGAAACCACGATCCCCGACGATGTTCTGCGCTTCATGGCGGAGAATGTCCGCTCCAACGTGCGTGAGCTCGAAGGATGCATCATCAAGCTGCTGCTCTATGCGTCACTTCGGCACCGCGAGATCTCCATCGATCTGGCGCGCGAGGCGCTGGCTGATAGGATCCGCCCTGGCGACGACGGCGACGCCAAGTCACGGACACTGCCCACCATCGAAAAAGTCCAGGAAGTCGTCGCGCGTCGCTGGGGCGTCACGCCGGAGGGACTGCGTTCCAAGGCGCGCATCAAGACCCTGACCGTGCCGCGGCAGATCGCGATGTTCCTCGCGCGCGAGCTATTGCAGATGCAGTTGGTCGAGATCGGTCAGGCCTTCGGCGGTCGCGACCACTCGACCGTGATTCACAGCGTCGACAAGGTGCAGACCCAATTGGGCCGCGACCGGCAGTTCCGTGAACGCGTAGAATCGGCCCGGGCGGAGTTGTTGACAGTGTAGTACACAGTGTGCAATGCAGCATCGTGGATGACGTTGGCGAATGCGGATTTGCGTGGGGAAGTCACCGGACGTTCCCCGTGCTCCACGGTGACTCCACGCGAGCCGAAGCATCGTAGCACGGTACGCGGATGCCGTTTAGGGAATGGGTCCACATTTCCCAGCCCTCTACTGCTACTACTAGAGTCTTAATTAGTGAGAAACAGTAGTTTTTCTGGCAACCCGGGGAAGCCGATGAAGTTCACCATCACGCGAGAGCAGCTCCAGGAAGGATTGACCGCCGTCGCGGCGGCTGTTCCAACCAAGACCACGCTGCCCGTGCTCGCCAATATCCTCCTCGAAGCAACCAAGGACGGATTGCGGCTTTCCGGGACCGATCTGGATATCGCGGTGGTTACCATGGTTCCCGCAGCGGTCGATCAGGAAGGCGCCATCACGCTACCGGCTCGCAAGCTGGTGGAGCTGGTTCGCGAGTTGCCGAGCGCGGGCATCCGCATGACTACCCAGGGAGAGCAGCGCGTTACCATCGAGTGCGGGCGGTCCAAGTTCAAGCTTCTTGGACTGCCCCGCGAGGAATTTCCGAGCTTTCCGCAGGTCGCCTTTGATGGGTCGTCGAAGACCACTGCACGCGAGCTGCAGAAGCTGATCGCGCATGTCGCCTTTGCCGCGAGCACGGAGGAGAGCCGGCCGGTGCTCAACGGCGTCCTGTGGCAACTGCTTCCGGATCGGATGCGGATGGTGGCCACGAATGGGCACCGGCTCGCCAAGATGGAAATCCCGATGCAGAGCACCGTCGCCCAGCAGGCGGAGTTGATCGTGCCACCCAAGGCGCTCGAGCAATTCCGCAAACTCTTCGGTCCGGACGATGAGATCGAAATTGGCCGGTCTGACAATCACCTGGGCTTCCGGTCGGCGACGACCCAGGTCTTCACGCGGTTAATCGAGGGACCCTATCCGAATTACGAGCAGGTAATCCCGCGGGAGAACGACAAGGTTGCCACGGTCGAGAAGGCGTCGTTGATGTCCGCGTTGCGCCGCATGAGCATCGTGGCGAGTGATCAGACGCATCGCATCCGCATGGCCTTCGGTGATGGCTCGTGCCGGCTCTCCGTGACCACACCAGACCTCGGCGAGGCCCAGGAGGAGATCACGGTCTCCTACGAGGGCGAGGCGCTTGATATCGGCTTCAACGCGAATTACCTGCTCGAGGTGTTGAAGTACATGCCGACCGACGAGGTCCGGCTCACGTTCAAGGCGCCGGAGCGGGCGGCGACCGTCGAACCGGTCGGCTGGGACGACCCGGCAGCATATCTCACTCTCGTGATGCCATTGAGGCTGCTGGACTGAAAACCGACGCCGATGATTCGAACGGAATATCTATAGGTGTAGCTTAGGCAACCACTTACGGGTTGTCAGTCGGACTGATCGGGCGAAGCCGGAAGAAAACGAACGCTAGTGCGAGCATAACACATCGTCGGCACCACCTGTTTGGTGGTTGGGATGCTGATCAGCATGGCGACCGAATCATCGAGCTCTGCGCTGCTGACGCGGCCATCCTGAGTAACGTAGTATGTTCCAATACGTCGTCCTTGCGACGTCATGGTCAGCTTGTGTCCACCCTGCGACCCATTGCCCAGCTGCTCGAAATCCTCCCGCATCCGCACCGCCAGCACCCGTCCGCCCGGTCGCTCGCTGAGCGAACCCGAGGACCACGCCACGGTTCGCCTTTCATTGGCATTGAACACGTTGACGCGGACCGCGCCACTGGCGGAATCGGTCCACGTCATTCGCGCGCGAATCCCGCCCGCCGGGAGCCTGGGCAGCAAGTTCCGCACGACCGTGGTCAGTTCGGCGGCCAGGTCCCCGCCTGAGGTCAGTCGGAGGGCGTTGACGCGCGCGTCGTCGGCGCGGCCGGCCCAGGTGGCGCCGAGCGGGGTGACGGAATCGTTGGCGTTCCGGGGCCGGAACGTCAGCGAATCCAGCCGGAGTGTGACTTTCCCATCGCCATCCATGACCAGCGTAATACCGGCACGGCGGTCAAAGCGTTGTAATTGCTGGTCGCCCGACGGCAAGGTGAGAACGATCGAGTCGTCGCGTTGAACGAGCACCGTCGCGCGCCAACCACCGCGCAGGCTGATTCCGCCTGTCATTCCGGCCGTTCCTGTCGTCGGGGCCGGCTCGGAAGCGGGTGGCTGGCCGGCGCATCCCGCCAGAAACATCGCAATCAGTAGCCGGTTCGCAATCGGCATGACACTTGGTGCTGACGGCGCGACGCGTGGCGTTTCCATGCGTAGTACAACGTTGCTCAAGCCCGCGTCAACACAGGAGTGCCGTGAATCGTGAAACGGCGGGCGAGGGTCCTTACGGCACCGGCGTCAGCGTCAGCGAACCGGTCGTCTTCCCGGGAATCGGGCTGGCAAGGCGCGGTGCCGTGATGCTCATTTCGTTGGCGGTCTCGATCGCTGCGCGCCGGGCGAGTCCGATTGGTGGAATCACCACGCGCTCCTTGCTTTCCCCGGTCAGCGTCATGACCTGACCCGAGCCATCCTCCGTCTTGGTTCGCGACATCGACGAGCCTTCAAGTACCAGCGCATCGCCTTCGGTCGCGAGCACCTTCCACGACGCGATCACTTGGCCTGTTACGCGCCTGGGACCGGAGCCATTGTTGACCTGGCTGGTATCGGCCCAGCGGTCGCCGACCTTCGCTCCCCGGCGGATTCCGGGAAACAACACGGCCACGGCTTGTACAATCGCGCCGAGTGCAGGATTGGTGGAGTCCGACAGTTGCACTCCCTGGATCTTGCCGCCGGCGATGTACACCCGAACTGACGCTCCGCGCGCGTCGGCCGCCGCAGTGGGATGCCGCTGCAGGTCCTCGACGACGACGCCGGTGGGGTCGAGCGACATGGAGTCCACCACGATCCGACCGAGCTGGCCACCGGCACTGTCCGTGAGCGTCACCGAGATCATTGCTGACGTGGTGAGTCCGTCCGTGGTTTTCGCTCCCCCGATCGAGGATTGGTCGAGTTCTCGAAGCGTCTTCACTTCAAGCCGGTACCGATGCGGCGATGTGGGTGGCATTGGTGCCTGGGCGACCGCGATCATGAGCATGGCTGCGAGCATCTGGACCTCGGTTGCCGGAAAGGCCTTGAACCAGGATGGAATCAGAACGACATCAGCCGCCTGATGCAGGCCGCGCCGCAGTATCGCGGCGCGGTGGGGCAGAACCGTAAGCCGAGTTCTGTTCGCGCCGTGTGACCGGCGCGGATGATCATCTCTCTGGGACGGTCGTCGCCGACCGCCTCAAGCAGCCTACCCGCGGCTCAGACGGTGCGGGCCGCACCTTGCCGCCTATTTGGCCTTGCTCCGACCGGGGGTTACCGTGCCCCCTTGCTTGCGCTTGGGGCGGTGGGCTCTTACCCCACCGTTTCACCCTTGCCTGTGTCCCTCGCTTAGTACTCGGGACCATCGGCGGTCTGCTCTCTGTTGCCCTGTCCGTCGCCTCGCGGCGCCCAGGCGTTACCTGGCGGTCTGCCCTGTGGAGCTCGGACTTTCCTCGATCCAGGTTGCCCCGGACCGCGATCATCGCGTTCTGCCCCGGGGGAAAGGTAGCTGGTGGCTGGTGGCTGGGAGCCGAAACCGGTGCCGTCTTCTCACGCTGGCGCGCGCGCGAGCCCTTAGCTCCTGGCTCCCAGCGCGTACGCGTCATTCGGCACCGCGCGCCACCATCAGGTCCCTGCCCCGCCTTGACGCGCTGTTGACCCCTATTGCCGAACATCCGGGCAACCCGCACCGGAGCGCATTCATGGCTGGTACCCTGACCCCTACTGTCGCCGCTGTTCTCGATCCCATGGAACGCTCCCGCGTCGATGCCGCCGGCAGTGGCTGCTTCGCCCTCGTGCATCGCGAGTCGGTGCGGGACGCGCTGCGCGTGGTGCGCGAACGTCCGGTCGATGCCGTGCTCGTGTCGGTGCGCCGTTGCGTGGGCGAGGCCCCTGCCCTGCTCGAGCAATTCTCGCGCAGCTTCCCCTCGGTGCCCACAGTGGCCCTGGTTACGCGCCGCGAGCCGGGCGATGCGGAGGCCCTGCTCCGCCTCGGCGCCACCGGCGTCCGCCAGGTGGTCGACGCGACTGATCCGGCCGGGTGGCGCCGACTGCGCGAGGTGCTCGGTGCGCCGCCGACCGAACGAGCGCACGCAATCCTCAATCCGGTGATGGAAGTGCTGAGTCCGCTGACAACCGGGAGCCGGCGGTTCTGGGAAGAACTGATTCGCACCGCTCCGGAAACCACGACCGTGCGACGTCTCGCGAACGCGCTCTCGATCACGCCATCGACCTTCGTTTCGCGCTTTGTCCGTTCCGGCTTGCCGAGCCCGAAGGATCACCTCGTCGCGGTGCGGCTCTGCCACGCGGCCAGGCTGTTCGATGAAGGCGATCTCACCGTTGCCGACGTGGCGTACCGGATGGATTACGCCTCGCCGCAGTCGTTCGGACGCCACCTGCGCGTGGTGCTCGGCATTACACCGAGCGAGTTTCGCACCCGCTTTCCCTTCTGCGCGGTGTTGCAGCGCTTTCTTGATCGCTTCGTGCGGCCGTACAAGGACGCGTGGAAGACATTCCGGCCGCTGGCGCCAGGACGAGGGTGAGACAACGGGTGTGGCTTACGACGACGTGACGCCGAGCTCGGTCGCCGTCACCAGCACCCTGGCCGGCACGCCGGCGGCTGTGATCTTCTCCCGCCCGCCGGCTTCGCGATCCACCAGTGCCAGAAGCCCGAGCACTTCTCCGCCCGCTTCACGAATCGCCTCGATCGCCGCCAGCGCCGATGTACCGGACGTGATTACGTCCTCGATCACGACGACCTTGTGGCCGGCCGAGAAATTTCCTTCGATGCGTCGTCCCGTTCCGTGACGTTTTGCCTCCCTGCGAACGGAGAAGGCGTCAATCGGTACCTCGGCATCCATGCTCGCAGCGGCGATCGCATACGCGACCGGATCGGCGCCCATGGTCAGGCCGCCGATGGCGTCCGGCCGCCAGCCGGCCGCGTTGATTTCAGTGAGTGCGAGTGGACCGATCAACCGTTGCCCCGCGGCAGACATCGTCGTCAGGCGACAATCGATGTACCACGAGGATCGCGCGCCCGAGGCGAGCGTAAAATCGCCAAAGCGGACGGACCGTTGCTTGAGCAGGGCGATCAGTGCGGCGCGATCGCCAGCCACGCCGTCACTCGCGATGGAACAGTGACGAGAAGAACCCTTTCTTTTCCGCTTCGGCGTTCGCGGCGTCGCAGAAGGCGGTGGTAAAGTCGGTCACCGTCTTCCACCGCTTGGTGCGATCACGTGCCAGCCCCTTCATGACGACTTCCTCGAGCCGCGCCGAAAACTTGACGCTGCGGTCCGCCTGGTTGAGCGGGATCGGGTCCTGCGTCAACAGTTGCTGGAACAGTTCGCGCGGATTCTTGCCTGGAAAGGGCGTCACTTCTGTCAGAAGCTGGTACGCGATGACCGCCAGCGAATAGACATCGGCCTGCTCGCCAACCAGCTCGCCCGACAGGGCTTCCGGGGCGACATACTGCAGGGTGCCGACGAAGAACCCCGCCCGGGTCAGCCGTTCCTCAGCCGGTAGTTCGGAGTCACGGGCGATGCCGAAATCGAGCAGCCGTGCGGTCTGGGTCGCCGGATCGTACATGATGTTCGCGGGCTTGAGGTCGCGATGTATGATCCCGGCCCGGTGGGCCTCTTCGAGTGCCGACCCGAGCTGTTGGACGATGTTCGCGGCCACCGGCGGCGCCAGCTTGCCGGCACGGGTCATGAAGGTCTCGAGCGGCTCACCTTCGGCCCATTCCAGGGCCAGGTACTGCACCCCGTCAGCCTCGCCGAACTCGAACGTACGCACCACGTTAGGGTGCAGCACCCGGGCGCCGAACTCCGACTCGCGCAGGAAGCGCTTTACCGCCACCGCGTCGGTTGCGAGCCGCGGGCGCAGCACCTTGAGTGCGACCTTGCCGCGCTCCGGATGCTCGGCGAGATAGACCTGTGCCGTGCCGCCTTCGCCGACCGCTTTCCGAATCGTATAGCCGGCAATGGTTCGACCGACGAGGGGATCTTGTGCCATGGGGATACGAAAGGTATCGCCCGCCCTGCCGGGGCGGCAAGCGCAAGCGGGTCGTCCTCACTCGGCGTATTATCCGGGATGGTCTCCGTCTTGCTTCGCCGCCACGCCGCGGCTGGCCTCCTCGCATGCACCGGCATGGTTACAGCCGGCTGCGGCAATTGGCAGCGAGTCAACGCCGGGCCGCAAGCCACTACCCAGGGCGAAGTCGTCCAGATGTTCGATGCCAACGCCTTGTTCACCCGTCTCGGGCGCCTGGTCTCCGCCCAGAACATCCCGTACGTGGGCTCCGTCGCCTTCGTCGCCGGTCCCGTGGACTCGACCGTCGCGATCGTCGCGATTTCTCTGGCCAATCACGTGTTCACCTTCGAGCGCAGTGGCAACGCCTTTGCCGCTCGATATCGCGTCGAGTACCAGTTCGACCGGACTGGCGCGGCGCCGGTCATCGTTGGGCGCGACGAAGTCGTTCGCGTGGGTTCGTTCCAGGAAACGATGCGCACCGACGAGAGCATCCTGCTACAGCAACGCATCTCGCTGAAACCGGGCAACTACCAGCTCACCGTGCGCGTGCGTGACCCCGGCAATGGACAGACTGGAACCGCGGTGCGGCGCGTGGTTGCCCCGCTGTTCGGGCCCAGCACCTACACGGCTCCAATTCTTGCCTACCGGGTTCGTGGCCGCGCGAGTCGTGAGGACTCGCTGTCGATCGTACTCAACCCGCGTGGAACCGTCGCGTACGGCGGCGATACGCTGCTGATCTACATCGAGGGCAACGGTTACACCAAGCCGACCGACATTCCGGTTGTTGCTCGCGACGAGCATGACAGTCTCGTGCTGAACGCCACCGCGCATTTTACCGGTACCGGAAAGATCGAAGGGCGCATCATCCGGCTGGCTCCCGATTCGGCGCCCCTCGGTCAACTCGAGATCATGGTCGGCCCCGACAACGCCGTTCACAACGAAGCACCACCGGGCAAGTTCGCGCTGGCCCCGGGCGGCGACGCCATTCACCGGACGAACGCCCTGGTGTCGTTCTCCTCCGCATGGGTCGTGACCAATTTCGAGGACCTGCTCTCGCTGCTGCGATACTTCGGCGAGGACCGGCGGGTCGAAGCGATGCGGCGCGCCAAGGGCACCGATCGCACCCAGCTCTGGCAGGAATTCTATCACGCCACGGACCCCATTCCCGCCACCCCGGAGAACGAAGCACTTGATACGTACTTCGCCCGCATCGCGATCGCGAACCAGCGTTTCCGCCAGGAGGGGATTTCCGGCTGGCGCACCGATCGGGGCGAGGTATTCGTCACGATCGGCGAACCGGACGAGATCCACGATCAGTCCGCCCAATTGCAGAACCAGAGCCGCGTCATCCAGTGGCTGTACAACGACTACCGTGTCGTGCTGTACTTCCAGGATATCACCGGGTTTGGCCGCTTCCAGCTGACGCCGCAATCCCGATCGGATTTCGAGCGTATTCGCGTCCGGGTTCAGCACATCTCGGGGTGAACCACGCGCCAGTGCGGCGCGTTATCCTTGGTCGATGGCACAGCACACCCCACCCCAATTGTTCCTGGTCGATGGTTACGCCCTCATCTACCGGGCGTTTTTTGCGCTGATCTCGCGACCGCTGCGGACTGCGAAGGGCGAGAACACCTCGGCCGTGTGGGGTGTCACCAATTTCCTGTTGCGCCTCCGCGAGAAGTACCGCCCGGATTACGTCGTGTGGATCAACGACGCGGGCGATTCGTTCCGCACCGCCGAATATGCCGAATACAAGTCGACCCGCGAGAAGCTCGACGAGGAGCTCCAGGCTGATTTCGATCGAGCGGTCGAGCGGGTGCGTGCGTTGCTCGCGGGCTTTCGCATCCCGCTCGTGGAGGTCGCCGGCTACGAGGCTGATGATGTCATCGGCACGCTGAGCCTTCGAGCCGCCGATGCCGGATTGCAGGCCGTAATCGTGTCCGGCGACAAGGACTTTTACCAGTTGATCCGGCCTGGCGTCGCACTGCTCAACCCCGGCAGGGGCGGACCGGCCGGTGTCGAAGAGGTCTGGGTGACCGAAGCCAATGCCGGCGAGCGGCTCGGGGTGCCGCCGTCGCAAGTCACCGATTGGCTCGCCCTGGTCGGCGATTCCTCGGACAACGTTCCCGGTGTCAAGGGCATCGGCGAAAAAGGGGCCGTGCAACTGTTGCAGGAGTTCGGCGACCTCGAGACCCTGCTGGCTCGCGCTGGCGAGGTCAAGCAGAAGCGTGCCCGTGAAGCCCTGCAGCAGCAGGCCGATGCCGCGCGGCTGTCACGCCGCCTGGTCACCATCAAGACCGACGTTCCGGTCGAATTGGACCTCAGCACCATCGTCGCCCATCCCCCGGACCAGCAGGCTCTCGCCCGACTCTTCGTCGAACTCGAATTCCACTCCTTGCTCCCCCGCCTCGGGCCGAGCAATACCGCTCTGCCAAGCGCGGCGGTGGAGTCAACGGCCAGCCGATCCAGCGCAGTCTCCAGTCTCAACGACGCAGCCGATTCCGTCATCCCGGGTGAGGTGGGCGGGCGCAGTTCGCCCGCCGAGTCGATGGCTTGCAACGCGATCACCGTCACTGACCCTGCTCGCCTGCCGGCGATCGTTGCGCGCCTTCGTGCTTCGTCACTCGTGGCATTCGACTGCGAGACCTCGTCGCTGAACCCGCACGACGCCGATCTGGTCGGCCTTTCGCTCGCCGCTGGCCCGAGCGAGGTGTGGTACCTCCCGTTCGGCCATCGCGAGCCGTCCAACGACCTGTTTCAGGCGACCGACACGACGCCCCGGGAGCCGGTGCGCAACCTGCCGGCGATTACGTCCGCCGAGTGCGCCCCGATCAAGGATCTGCTTGAGGACGCATCGGTGCCGAAGGCCGCCCATAACGCCAAGTACGACATCCAGGTATTGCGGCGGGCCGGGGTGGACGTACGCGGTGTAGTCTACGATTCGATGCTGGCGTCGTTCGTACTCGACCCATCGCGCCGGTCGCACGGTATTGATGCGCTCTCCGTCGAGTTCCTCGGTCGCACCATGAGCCAGTACACCGACCTGACCGGCAAGGGAAAAGCCCAGGTGCCGTTCGCCGAGGTCGAAGTCGCCAAGGCCGCTGCATACTGCGGTGCCGACAGCGCGACCGTGCTCCTGCTTCACGAGCATTTCGGCCCGGAACTGGAGCGCGCCGCGCTGTCCCCACTGCTGTCCGAAATCGAGATGCCGCTGGTTCCGGTGCTCACCGACATGGAATGGACCGGCATCGGGATCGACTCCGCGCGGTTTGCCGAACTGGGCCGGGAACTCGGCCGCGACCTCGACGTCATCAGTCAGGAGATTCAGCAGGCGGCGGGCGGCAAGGAGTTGAACATCAACTCACCGCGCCAGCTCGCGACCGTCCTGTTCGAGGAGCAGCACCTGCCGGTGCTCAAGAAGACGCGCACGGGCCCGTCCACCGACGCCGAAGTACTCGAGCAGTTGGCAGACATGGGGCACGCACTGCCGAAGTTGATCCTGGCATACCGCGAGCTGCAGAAGCTCAAGAGTACCTACGTCGATGTGTTGCCGAGGACGGTGAACCGTGAGACGGGCCGGATTCACACCTCGTTCAACCAGGTGGGGGCCCAGACCGGGCGCCTCTCGTCGAGCGACCCCAACCTGCAGAACATCCCGGTCCGCACGCTGCGCGGCGAGGGCATCCGGCGCGGGTTCGTGCCGGCTCCGGGGTGGAAGTTCGTGGTCGCCGATTACTCGCAGATCGAGTTGCGCCTGATGGCTCACCTGTCAGGCGACCCGGCGTTTGTCGAGGCGTTCCGCCAGGGCCACGATATTCATCGGCAGACAGCGGCGATCATTTTCGGCGTCCCGCTGGAAGCGGTGACCGGGGAAATGCGTTCGCGCGCGAAGACGACGAACTTCGGCGTCATCTACGGCCAGGGGCCGTTCGCGCTTTCCAAGAAGCTTGGCTTCTCCCAGGAAGAAGCTCGACAGTTCATCGCTGAGTACTTCACCCGGTTCGCCGGCGTCCGGGCCTACCTCGATCGCCAGATCGAACTCGCGCGCCAGCAGGGCTACGTCGAGACCCTGTTCGGCCGGCGGCGCTACATCCCGGAGATACGTGATCGCAATTTCAACATCCGGGCCTTTGGCGAGCGCACGGCGCAAAACACTCCGCTGCAAGGCTCCGCGGCCGACCTGATCAAGATTGCGATGATCCGGATTCACCGGGCACTCCCGGAAGCGGGACTCCAGGCCAGGATGGTGCTGCAGGTTCACGACGAGTTGGTAATCGAAGCCCCGGCGGCGGAAGCGGAAGTTGCGGCGGAGGTCGTCAAGCGACACATGGAAGGCGCAGCGAGGCTGGACGTGCCCTTGGAAGTCACGGTTGGCATCGGCGACAACTGGGTGGACGCAAAGAGCTAAGAGCGTCGCTCGGCCCTCACCCCTGGCCACCAATTCCACCGTCCCGCGATCTGCATGAAGCTTGGCACCAGAATCATGCGCACGAGCGTCGCGTCCAGGAACACCGCGACTGCCAGGCCGAAGCCGATGAACTGCATCAGCAGGATGTGGGCGAAGGCAAACGCACCGAATACGGCGATCATGATCAGCGCCGCCGAGGTAATGACCGACGCCGTTGCTGACAGACCCTCGCGCGTGGCAAGCGTGTTCTGGCCCGTGATGTCGAACGCCTCCTTGATCCGGGTCAGCAGGAATACCTCGTAGTCCATTGACAGACCGAACACGACCGCGAACACGAGCACCGGCACCAGCACGTAGATGGCCGATGTGGGGCCATCGATCCCGAACATCTGCGCCCCGATGCCGTGCTGGAACACCAGCACCACGATCCCGAACGTTGCGCCGACGGACAGGGAATTCATCAGCACAGCCTTGAGCGGTACCAGCACAGACTTGAACACGAGCGCCAGCATCAGTGCTGTCACCCCCAGAATCAGGGCGATGATCAACGGCAGGCGCGCGAGGAGCAACCGCTGGAAGTCCAGCGCTCCAGCGACGTAGCCGCCGACCCGGATCGTCGTCCCCTTCAGCTGCCGGATCTGTTGGGAGGCAACCAGCCGGCGTACGTCGCGCACCACGTCCATTGTCGTCGTCAGCGACGTCGTGTCCGACGGGATGACGTCCATCAGGGTAGTCCGTCCGTCGCGCGCGAGATAGGCATCCAGGAAGTCCGGATACTTCGCGCGAACGGTGTCGGGTTCGCTGTACAGCAGCGAGTATTCCAGCACGCCCTTGCCGGGCCCGAGGTCGACCAGCGACTTGATATCGCGGATTCGGGGGTCGCTGCGGAGCGAGTCGGAGAGGTGCTTGAGCCCGCGGAGCGCAGTGGCGCTGGTCGCTTCGGTACCTTCGGGAAACTCGATTATCATGCGGAGCGGCTGGACATAGCCCGACATCCCCATCCGTTCGAGCGTCGCAATGCCGGCGCCGGCTTCGGTTTCGGTGGGCCACCAGTTCCGGCTGGGCAGTCCGATGCGCAGGAAGAATGCCGGTACCGTGAGCAGCGCGATCGCGCACCCGCCCAGCGCCAGCGCGCGATAGGGATGGCGAGACAACGACCGCGCCCAGCGTTCCCAGACCGCTGGTCGGTGATACCAGGCGAGTCGACGCGCGATCCAACGCGGGCGATCGATCGCGCGACCGAGCACCGCCAGCAGCGCCGGGAGCAGCGTCGTCGACAGCAGCACCGCGACCGCGACCACCGCCAGGCCCGCAATGCCGACGCTCTTGGTCTCCGACAGCGGTGTCAGCAGGAGCGCGGCGAAGCCCACGACCACAGTCATGCCGGACGTCATGACCGCGTGGCCGGCCGTGGCAAAGGTGCGGACCGCGGCGGCGTCCGCGCTCAGGCCGGCATTCAGCTCCTCGCGGAATCGCGTCACGACCAGCAACGAATAGTCGATTCCGACGCCCAATCCGATCATCGAGATCATGTTGAGGACGAACACCGACATCGGCATGTATTGGGCCAGGATCCCGACGATCGTGAGCGCGATCGTGATCGCCATGATGCCCACCACCACCGGCAGGAATGCGGCGACCAGCGCTCCGAACGCCAGCACGAGCACGGCGAGCGTGATCGGCACCAGCTTGCGCTCGTTGCGGTGCGCGTCCTGGGCGCTCACGGTGCGTATGTCGATGTCGAGCGGCGCTCGCCCGGTCACCAGGACGCTGTAAGCCTCACCGTCCGGGACATGGCGCAAGACGCGCTGAAACGCGTCGCGCAGCGGCTGGACGACGTTGCCGACGGAATCGTGCGACACTGCGAGCGACACCAGGAAGAAGGTGGTTCGCTTGTCGTGGGCGAGGAACGTCGAATCCTGGGTGGCGCGTACCGATAGCACGCCGCGCACCCACGGCTCGGCTTTCGCTGTCGCGATCAATGAGTCGAGCACCTGGCCGGCCACGCCCTCGGTGATCGGCGTGGGTCCCTGCACCGTAACGGCAAAGAATTCGGAAATCGGGCGCGAAAAGCGGGCGGTCAGCAAGGAGTCGGCCAGTCTGGCCTCGGTCATCTCGTCAGCACCACCGCGCAATTCCAGGCGGCCGACGGTCTCCCCGGCGTGCTTCGCCGCGAAGACCCCTATGACCAGCCACGTCGCGATCACCAGCCATCGCCGGCGGACGAGGGCTCTGCCAAGAGAGTCAAACACGGCACAATGGTAGGACCCGCCACGCACGGGCGCTAGCGCAGCTCGCAATTTCTCCGGCTTCGTGCCGATATTGCGACACATGGTTCGCGCCCTGCTGATTGCCGTCTTACTCTGTCTCGGCACGCTGATCGTCGTGGGTGCCATGCGCCGTGCGCGGCATGCACCGCTGTTCGTATCGCCAGCCCCGGACCAGCAGCCGCGGTCGACGGCCCCACCGCAGCCGACATCACCCCGTCCGCTGGCGACGCCAGCTATCCAGCTCGAGTCGCCACCCGCCACACCCGCGCTCGACATGATGGCGCGCCTGGCCATTCGGCGCCGCCTCGCCCGCGAAGGCACCCTGGTCTATCTGGATTCGCTGCTGGCCCACACCGACTCGGTTCTGATCCGCTGGGTCGATCACGCCACACTGACCGTCGCCTTCGTCGCCGACACCAGCGTTGCCGGGTGGACCCCTGCCCTGCTCGATGAGGCCCGTGCCGGCATGCATGCATGGGACACCAACGGAGCCGGGGTCGCGCTGCGCGAAATCGCGAACGCGGATTCTGCCGATATCACGGTGCGTTGGGCTGTCACGGTCCACGACAGCGGCCAGGTGGGCACGACGGCACTGAGTTGGAGCAGCGATGGTGCGCTGCACGCCGCCGCAATCAGTCTTGCGCTGCGACGCAATCCCGATTCGGTGGTCGTGCCGGCAGCGGTCCGCGTCCGAGTCGCCGCCCATGAGTTCGGCCACGCCCTTGGTCTGCCGCATTCCGATGATGCCAGCGACATCATGTTCCGCACGTCCCCGGTCGTCACGCCTTCAACTCGGGACCAGGCTACTCTTCGTCTCCTGTATGCAGTTCCACCGGGTGCGCTCCGCATCCAGCTGTAGGCAGTCCCCGCGGTGCTCCGCCCGGGCCCCGCGAGTCGTCGGCGAGGCGCGATCCGCGCGCCCGCCCAGAAGGAGTCGTCGGTTGATCGATTGCCGCATGGTTCTCGCGGGCGCGCTCATCGCCGCCGCGACCACATCCGCATCCGCGCAGCATTTCACGGCCGCCGATGCGGCGATCAAGAACGGCATCGCCGCCGGTATCTACCCCGGTGCGGTGCTGGTGGCGGGTCGTGCCGACACGATCCTGTATGCCAGAGGCTATGGGCACTTTACCTGGAGCACTGCCAGCCCCACACCTGACCCGTCGACGACCCGCTGGGATCTGGCATCGCTGACCAAGATTCTCGCCACGACCAGCGCGATCGCCGTTCTGGTCCAGCAGCATCGAGTCGACCTCGACGCGCCGGTGGCGCACTATCTCCCCGAGTTTTCCAGCGGCCGGAAAAGCGAAGTGACCGTGCGCATGCTCTTGAATCACACCAGCGGGATGCCCCCGTACGCCAAGCTCTGGGAATCAGCGCACACCGTTGCCCAGGCACGGGCCACCCTGTTTCTGATTCCCCTGCGGCGCGCTCCCGGCTCGAGCGCCGAATACAGTGATCTCAACGCGATGCTTGCCGGCCTCATTGTCGAACGCATAACCGATCAGCCGCTCGAGCAGTTCTCCGAATCCACCGTGTTCCGGCCGCTCGGCATGCTCTCGACCCGATACCGGCCGACGGCGAGCGACAAGACCAGCGCCGCGCCCACCGGTCGATTTCATGGTCGTCCAGTCGGGGGTGTCGTCAACGATCGGAATGCCGCCGTGCTGGGTGGCGTGTCGGGACATGCGGGAGTGTTTTCGACCGGGGTCGACCTGGCGCGGTTCGCCCAGGCGTGGCTCAGGGCAGCGAGCGGTCACGGCGACTGGCTCAAGCGCAATACCGTGGCGGAATTTCTGACCCACTCGGCCACCAGCGGTACGCGGGTTCTCGGATGGGACACGCCGTTGCCGGCGGGTGGCCCCACGGAGTCACTCTACGGTCGGTGTGCCACGACCTCGACCTATGGGCACACCGGCTGGACCGGCACCGAAATCTGGATTGATCCTGGACAGGACCTGTTCGCGGTATTGCTCACCAATCGTAGTTTCGCGCCAACCCATCCAGCCCAATCGTTTGCGGAATTGAAGGAAGTCCGCGCCAAGGTGGCCGATGACGTGCGTGCGACACTCGGGCTGTGCAGCACGTAATACATCTCACGTCTTACTTCTCACCTCTCACTTCTTGCTCTTTACGTCTCACTTCTTTCTTGTCAGTGTCCCAGGAACGCTCGAATTCGCGGGTCCATTCTTTCTGGCGTCCAGTACGGCTCCCATACCAGCTCGAGATCCACTCCGGTGACTCCATCGAGGTCACTGAGCGTGCTCCTCACGTCGTCCATGATCTCGGTTCCGGCGGGACAGCCGGGCGACGTTAGCGTCATCTTGACGTGCGCGACGCCGTCGTCGGTGACGGCCACGTCGTATACCAGGCCGATGTCGATGATGTTCAGGCCGAGCTCGGGGTCTTTCACGGCGCGCAACGCCTTGCGTGCGACCTCAGCCGATATGGTGCTGGTGCGCTCTCGTGCTTCGCCGTTCACTCACAACTCCTTTGCTGCGGTCGGTTGTAGCGCGTGCATCGCGGTGAGCAACTCCGCGCCAAGTGCTTCGAGCTGCCAATGCCTCACTCCGGGAACGCCGCCGAGCATTTCGAGGTTCTCCGGTTCCGCCCGCGCGATCGCCTCCAATGTTCCATTGGGACAGAGCACGCCCGGAGCGAGCTGCAAGCGCTCGGCGCTAGCGTTGCGAGCCTTCTTCAGGGCCTCCAGGCGCAGCTCGAACACCGGATCGGCAGTGCGCCGCGCCGGTCGTGGCAGCTGCGGCAATTCGGCATCCGGCACTGCCTGGCCGAGACTGATCGCCCGGAGGATCTCATCGCCGCGCCGCTCGAGCGTGTCGCGCCCGACCCCCTTCACCGTGGCGAGATCGGCGATCGTTGCGACGGGATGCTGCGCCAGTTGCAGGAGTACCTCGTTGCCGAGCACCCGGAACTCCGCCCGGTCAAGACTCACCGCAGTCTGGGCCCTCCAGCGATGTAATTCTCGCAACAAAGCTAGCGACCGGCGGTCGAGCGCCTTTGCCCCCTTCAATCGCAAGTAGTCCAGTTCCAGGTCCGCCTCGGCTGCCGTCCATCTCGTGCCCTCCAGCAAGGCGAATTCCTCCAGTACCCATGACAGCCTGCCGACCTGCGCGAGTTTGTCTCGTAGTATGTATTGCAACTCACATAAATTGTTGGTATCTCCAGCGGCGTACTCCAGCATGGCGGCCGACAGCGGCCTGGCCGACCAGTCGGCACGTTGAAAGCGCTTGTCGGCCAGGACCCCGAAGTACTTCTCCAGGAGGGCTCCAAGGCCGATGCCTGGCTCGTTCAGAAACTGCGCGGCGATCCGGGTGTCGAACAGCCGCGTCGCCCGAAAACCGAACTGCCGGTCGAATAGCCGCAGATCGTAATCGGCGTCGTGGAATACCTTCTCGGTGTCTGGATTCGCGAGCAATTCGCCGATGGGAGAGAGGTCGCCAACGCCGAGCGGGTCGATAACTGCGGTCAGCGCGGGTGTGGACAGCTGGACCAGGTAGATCCGATCGTGGTAGCGGTGAAACGAAGCGGCTTCGGTGTCGAGCGCGACCAGCGTCGCGCCAGCGATTTCGCTCAGGAGCGCGCGGAAACCTTCGGGCGTATCAACCAGCCGTACGCTCATTCAGTCGCGCCTCTTGGCCACTTGCTCCAGACCGTCCGCGATGTCTTCGAGCGCCTTGGCGAGTGTCTTGAAGAATTCGGGATCGGGCGCGGGCGGTGTGCCCATCGCCGAGTCGAGATACAGTTTGCGCGCCAACTTGGCGGCGTGGCGAATGTAATCGGTAGTCGGCATGTTCAGCTCCACCTCGTAAAGACCGAAACGTAGCGGAGCAGGGGAGTGGTCGGACACCGTGTCCCCGAACGGATTAGTCCGCTGGCCGCGCGGCGGCGCAGCCCGCGGGCTCACGCTCACGGCCGCCCCCCGGTGTGTGAAACCATTGCGGGGGGTCACACGTCGTAAGAGGTGGCGGGCCCGACGGAACCTCTCCATCCGTTACCGCCATCACAATGAAGCCTTCCTAAGAGACGCCCGTCGGGGCCGTGGTTATTCGCCACGGCCTGACGGGCGATCCTCTTTGTATACAGGCGGGATTCGGTGAGGCGTCGGAGGCTGGGAGCCCGGGGCTGGGAGTCGCTCCACTTTCCGGTGCGATCTTCGCGATTGCATTGGGTGGCTCCAGCTTCCAGCCCCTACTTGTTCGGTCGCCCGGGTGGCGTGTTCGAGTCGAATACCTCCTTGTTCTTGGCGATGAACGACTGGAGGTTCTCGGGGACATCTTCTTCCGGGTAGATCGCACTCACCGGGCATTCCGGCTCGCAAGCGCCGCAGTCGATGCATTCATCGGGATGGATGTACAACTGATCTTCACCTTCGTAGATACAATCGACCGGGCAAACGTCCACGCAGGCGCGATCCTTCACGCCGATACAGGCTTCAGTGATGATGTACGGCATCGAACATCCCTCCGACACGCCAGACTGGGCTGATGCACGACCGCGTGATGCGATGCGGCACCGGCACACAGTAGGAACGCGCCCCCGCGCCGCGCAAGGGGTATGTCGGTGTGGACCGCAATCAGGGTGATTTCCTGGGCTTCTCCGGAACGAACAACAGCTTGACCCAGCTGGAATCCGTCCCCACACACCCCGGCGACTTGAGGTCGAACGTGTATCCACCGCGTTCCTGGCGGACGAAGTACAGCCCGGGCTGGTCGCAGCTCTGATCCGTGTACGTCGCCATGCCGTCCTTCTGGACAATCCTTCCAGTGAACGTCAAGCTGTCCGGATTGGTCAGCGTGAACGCACCGTTGCCCTTGAGCACGAATGGCCAGCCGACGATCGCGACTTCGCTGGTCTTGTTGCTGTCTCGTGCCTGGATCACGTAGTTCCCGGAGGGCATCGTCACCTGGGCGGGGGATTGGGCCGTGATCGACATGGCCAAGACAGCGGCTGCCAGACTGGCGAACATCCGACTCCGTCGCATCACGGCCATCCAGGTTGGGAGGAGGTGAAAGGCACTGGAGGCTAGCGCGTCGCCGGGACCGAAGGAAGGGCGGTTCCGGACAGCCAGAGCTGACTCAACCGCCAGTGGTTCAATAAGCTACGGATTCGTACCAAGAACATTGGATGAATTGACAATGCCGGCATCGAAGTCTAGAATTTGGGGCTATGCGTGTCCATGGTCACACCTCTGACGCCGGCAGTTCCGCGCCGCCCCCCGCGCCGATTGGCCACCGTGGTACCCGGGCGGTCGTGTTGCGGTGCCTCAAGCAGGCCGGTGTCGCTACCGCCGCCGCCCTCGCAGGAACGCTCGACTGCTCACTCAACGCCGTGCGGCACCACCTCAAGGAACTCGAAGCCGACGGTTTGGTGGTGCATGACCGGACGCCTCACGGCGTTGGTGCACCGGCTTACGCCTACCGCTTGAGCGCAAGGGGCCACGCGCTCTTTCCCGAACGTTATGCAGCGACCGTGGCCCACTTGCTCGATCACATGGTCGCGCTGCAGGGCCGGGACGCGTCCGCCACGCTCCTGCAGGCGCACTATGGCGCGCTCGGTGCGCGCATCTGCGCGGAGACGGCGGAACTGGCGCGGGAGGCCCGTGGCGAGCACATCGCCCGCGCCCTGGATGACGAAGGCTTCATGGCAACATGGCAGCCGGCAGCGGATGGCGGCGTGCTCACCGAGCACAATTGCCCCCAGCGCATGGTGGCTGAACGGTTTCCTGAGGTGTGCGCGGCCGAAGAAGCATTCCTTGCGCAGGCGTTCGGCGCGACGATCGAGCGTCAGTCCCACATCGCGGCGGGGTGTGGATCCTGCAGCTATCACGTCACCATCAGCGTTCCGACGCCGGAGGGCGCCTCATGAGTTCGCCGGTCGAGGCGCTCGTCAACCGTGAATACAAGTACGGGTTCGTCACCGATATCGAGCAGGAGACCGCGCCGATCGGTCTGTCGGAAGAAACCGTCCGGTTCATTTCGGCGCGGAAGCGCGAGCCGGAATGGCTGCTCGAGTGGCGCCTGAAGGCGTACCGACGCTGGCTGGAAATGACCCACGAGCCCCATTGGGCCAACATCCACCACGAGCCGATCGACTACCAGGCGATCTCGTACTTCGCTGCTCCCAGGACCCAGAAGCCGCTGGGTTCGCTCGATGACGTCGACCCGAAGCTGCTCGAGACCTACGCCAAGCTTGGCATCCCGCTGAGCGAGCAGAAGCTGCTCGCCGGGGTCGCCGTCGACGCCATCTTCGATTCGGTCTCGGTCGGCACGACGTTCAAGGCGACGCTGGCCAAGTCCGGCGTGTTCTTCTGCTCGTTTGGCGAGGCAGTGCAGGAGCATCCCGACCTCGTGCAGCGCTATCTCGGCTCGGTGGTCCCCGCGTCGGACAACTACTTCGCCGCGCTCAACGCCGCGGTATTCTCCGATGGCTCCTTCGTGTACATCCCCAAGGGCGTTCGCTGCCCGATGGAGTTGTCGACTTACTTCCGCATCAACGCCGCGAACACCGGCCAGTTCGAGCGCACGCTTATCATCGCGGACGAAGGCAGCTACGTCTCGTACCTCGAGGGCTGCACCGCACCCAAGCGAGACGAAAACCAGCTGCACGCCGCCGTCGTGGAGTTAGTGGCGCTCGACAACGCCACCATCAAGTACTCGACGGTGCAGAACTGGTATGCCGGCGACGAGAACGGGGTGGGGGGGATCTACAATTTCGTCACCAAGCGCGGCAAGGCCATGCGTGGCGCGAAGATTTCGTGGACGCAGGTCGAGACCGGCTCCGCGATCACCTGGAAGTATCCCAGCGTGATCCTGCAGGGTGACGACTCCGTGGGCGAGTTCTACTCGGTAGCGGTCGTCAACGGCTGGCAGCAGGCCGACACCGGTACCAAAATGATTCACCTGGGACGCAACACGAAGAGTACGGTCGTGTCGAAGGGAATCAGCGCGGGCCGCGGCCAGAATTCGTATCGTGGGCAGGTCAAGATCCTGCCAAAGGCGAGCGGTGCGCGCAATTACACCCAGTGCGACTCGATGCTGATCGGCAATCGGTGCGGCGCGCACACCTTTCCGTACATCGATGTGCAGAACTCGTCGAGCAAGGTGGAGCACGAAGCGAGCACCTCCAAGATCGGTGAGGACCAGATCTTCTTCTGCAAGCAGCGCGGCATGAATACCGAGAACGCCATCAGCGTCATCGTGAACGGCTTCTGCAAGGAGGTGTTTCGCGAGTTGCCGATGGAGTTTGCCGTCGAGGCGCAGAAGCTGCTTGGAGTCAGTCTCGAGGGGAGCGTGGGATGATGGCGTTACTCGAAATCGTGGATCTACACGCCAACGCTGGTGACGCCGAGATCCTCCGCGGCGTCTCGCTCACCGTGGACGCCGGTGAAGTCCACGCCATCATGGGTCCCAACGGATCGGGGAAGAGCACGCTCGCGCAGGTGCTCGCTGGCCACCCCGCGTACCGCGTGACCCGGGGAACGGTCACATTTGCCGGCCATGACCTCCTCGACATGGAGCCGGAGGAGCGCGCACACGCCGGGCTGTTCCTCGCATTCCAGTATCCGGTCGAAATCCCCGGCGTGACCAACGCCTATTTCCTGCGCACGGCCTACAACGCAATTCGCAAGGCACGCGGCTTGGACGAACTCGACCCCATGGATTTCCTCGACCTGCTCGAGGACCGGTTGCGCGTCGTCGAATGGGGACCGGAGATCATGGAACGCGCCGTGAATGCCGGGTTCTCCGGCGGCGAAAAGAAGCGCAACGAGATTCTCCAGATGGCGGTGCTCGAACCCACGCTGGCGGTGCTTGACGAAACTGACTCCGGACTCGACATCGATGCGTTGCGTATCGTGGCCAAAGGCGTCAACGCGCTCCGCCGTCCCGATCGTGCGACCGTGCTGGTGACCCACTACCAGCGGTTGCTCAACTACATCGTTCCGGACCGGGTGCATGTGCTTTCTGGCGGACGCATCGTGAAGTCTGGCGGCAAGGAACTCGCGCATGAACTCGAGGAGCGCGGCTACGAATGGTTGACTGGAACGGGTGATGCCGAGTCGGTGACGGCGCCCGCCGCGTCCTATGCGGCCACCGCTTCGCCAGTCCCCGCGGCGCCATGACGTCATTGGCGGCGGATGTGGTGACGAGCCGCGCGGGCAGCCGGACCCTGCGCGGCTTCGCCGAGTTGGCGACCGCCGTGGCCGATGCTGCCGGTGATCCGGCCTGGCTTGCGGACCTGCGCCGCGCTGCAGTGGCGCGCTTCGCCGACGTCGGACTGCCGGGATCGAAGGACGAAGAGTGGCGATTCACGCCGCTGCAGGGCCTGGCTGCGCTGCAGTTCAACGCGCCAGGGCCAGCAATGCCGGTCGCTATCGTGGACCTCGCGCCCTTCCTGCTCGGCATGCCTGGCTGGCCTCTCCTCGTCGTTGTCGACGGTTACGTCGATCGTCGACTGTCGCGCATCGGCACGCTGCCGCCCGGCGCCACGTTCGGGTCGCTCGCAGACGCAATCGCCATCGGCCATCCGCTGGTTGAGCGGCATCTGGGACACCACGCGCCAGTCGACGCGTCGGCGTTCACCGCCGTCAACGCGGCGCTGGTGCGTGATGGTGCGTTCGTTCACGTCGGCGCCGGCGTGGCGCTTCAGGAGCCCCTCCACGTGCTCTATGTGGCCACCGACGGCGCCGCCGGGTCGATCGTCGCTCCGCGGATGCTGACGGTGCTCGATCGTGGCGCGCAAGCCACCGTGATCGAGACCTTCGTTCATTTGGGTCACGCGCGGGGCACGCCGCGTCCCCAGCTGACTGACATCTGTGCCGAGATCGTCCTGGGTGAGAGCGCGCGCCTCGAACACACCCGCCTGCAGCGCGAGTCGCTCGCGACGTACCATGTCGGCTTCACGGCGGTCGATCAGGCGCGCGCTTCCCATTACCGCTCCTTTGCGCTCGCCCTTGGTGGCAGGTTGTCGCGACACAACCTCCATGCCCGGCTCGGCGGCGCCAACATCGAAACACTGCTCTACGGGCTGTACGTTGCCCGCGGGGAACAACTGGTCGATAGCCATACCGCGATCTTCCACGATCACCCCGATTGCAGGTCGTGGGAGGTCTACAAGGGCGTGCTGGCCGAGCGCGCTCGCGGCGTGTTCAACGGCAAGGTGATCGTTCGGCCTGAGGCGCAAAGGACCGACGCAAAGCAGACCAATCGCAACCTGCTGCTCGGCGACGAGGCCAGGATCGATACGAAGCCGCAACTGGAAATTTTCGCCGATGACGTCAAGTGCACGCACGGTGCGACCGTCGGGAAGCTCGACGACCAGCAACGATACTATATGCGCAGTCGCGGGATCGCCGGTCGCGCCGTCGAGGTGTTGCTCATCACGGCATTCGTCGCCGAGGTCGTCGCCGAGATCACCCAACCACAGGTGCGCGAGGCGCTGGAGGCGTTGGTGTACGCCGAGATGAACGCCTTGATCGCCTGATACCATGACCGCGCCGATCGCAGTTGCCCCCGAGCATGCCGAGCTGGACGAAGCAGCACTCCGGTCGCAGTTTCCGATCCTGTCGACCATGTCCCGCGGTAAGCCGCTGGTATATCTCGACAGCGCGGCGACGACCCAGAAGCCACGACGGGTGATCGACGCGGTGCGCGATTTTTACCTGCACGACAACGCCAACATTCACCGCGGCGTGTACCAACTGAGCGAACGTGCGACCATCGCCTGGGAAGCCGCGCGCGCGCGGGCCGCCCGGTTTATCGGTGCCAGTATGGCGGACGAGGTGGTCTTTGTGCGCGGCACGACCGAGGCAATCAACCTCGTTGCGCACAGTTTCCTGACCCCGCGCCTGCCGCGCGGTGGTACCGTGCTCGTGACAACGATGGAGCATCACGCCAACATCGTTCCGTGGCAGCTCGTCGGGGCGGCGACCGTACCGATTCCCGTTTCTGATGTCGGTGAACTCGATTTGGCCGCCGCCGAGCGGATGCTGCACGAGGGTCCGAGCCTGCTGGCCGTCACGCATGTCTCCAACACGCTCGGGACCATCAACCCGGTGGCAGAGCTTTGCGGCATGGCGCAGGCCGCCGGCGTTCCGGTGCTGGTCGACGGGGCGCAGGCCGTCGCGCATGTCGCCATCGACGTCGCCGCACTGGGCTGCGACTTCTATTGTTTCTCCGGCCACAAGGTTTTCGGGCCGACGGGCATCGGCGTCCTCTGGGCGAAGCAGGAGCACCTGGCCGCCATGCCGCCATACCAGGGCGGCGGAGACATGATTGACGAAGTGACTTTCGAGCGCACGACCTACGCACTCCCGCCTCGCAGATTCGAAGCAGGCACTCCGGATATCGCCGGTGCGGTAGGTCTCGACGCCGCGCTCGACTGGCTGGGATCCCAGGACCACGACGCAATTCGCCGGCATGAAGACGCGCTGCGCGACTACGCGATCGAGTCGCTGTCCGGGATTCCTGGTCTCCAGCTGGTCGGTACCGCCCCCCACAAGGCGCCTGTGGTTGCGTTCACGATGCGCGGCGTTCACGCCCATGATATTGCATCATTGCTTGACGGCGACGGGATCTGCATTCGCGCCGGCCATCACTGCACGCAGCCGCTGCACCAGCGCTTCGGGCTGACCGCGACCGCACGTGCATCGTTCGCGCTGTACAACACCAGGTCGGACGTCGACGCGCTTGCCCGCGGTCTCGCCGGCGTGCGCAAGGTGTTCGGCTTGTGAGCACGATAGCCGAGCTCTATCAGAGCGTGATCATCGCCCACGACCGCAGTCCGCGAAACTGCCGGCCACTGCTCGCGCCATCGTGTCGGGCCGAGGGCCGGAACCCGATGTGCGGCGACGAGGTCTCCGTCGAGTTGCAGCTGGATGGTGACGGCCGCATTACCGACATCGGCTTCCAGGGCCGTGGCTGCGCCATTTCCCGCGCTTCGGCGTCCTTGATGACAACGATGTTGCAAGGTCGGACCACCACCGAGGCGCGGGAATTGTTCGATCACTTCCACGCCCTGGTGACTGGAGCGGAAACCAATGCCGATGACCTTGGAAAGCTCGTCGTGTTCCGCGGCCTCGCTGAGTTTCCGATGCGCGTGAAGTGCGCGACGCTGGCGTGGCATGCGATGAAGGCCGCGTTGAGCCATGGCTCACAGCTCACGGCTGACACATGATCCAGACATTCACCGGAGTTCAATCGAGATGCCTTATCCTGAAATGATGATCAAGCCGATGCGCGAGGAAGTCACCCGTCTCGGCGTCGAAGAGCTGCGATCGGTTGCCGATGTGGACGCGGCGCTTGCTGACGCGAACGGTACTGCGCTCGTGTTCGTGAATTCGGTCTGCGGTTGTGCGGCCGGCATGGCGCGCCCAGCGCTCGCCAAGGCGCTGCAGCACGAGGTGAAGCCGGGCAGGTTGTATTCGGTGTTCGCCGGGCAGGACCTTGACGCCACCGCGCGAGCGCGGTCGTACTTCGGCGAGTATCAGCCCTCGTCGCCGTCGGTGGCCCTTCTCAAGGACGGCGAAGTGGTGGCGTTCGTGCATCGGCACCAGATCGAGGGCCGCCACCCCGATCAGGTCGCGGCGCTGTTGACCCAGGCGTTCGACAGCCACTGCGCGTGACCGGTCACGTCTTTCACCCCGGTCACGATGAACTGCACGGGGTTACCGTAGTGATCACCGGTGCCAGCGGTCGCACGTACGTCGGACGCTGGCATGAGCGGGGACCGCGCGGAATCACCATGCGTGACGTCGCGATTCACGACCCGGCGAGCAACCCGTTGGTGCTTGAGGTCTGGCTCGCCAAGCAGCAGAAGTTCGGGGTCGCGGCAACCGAGAAGCACTTCGTGATCCCGATCGAAGAAGCCGGCAGCGTCAGGCGGTTCGACTCATTCCCCTGAGTGGCACCCATGAGCCGCGCGGGCGCGGATGCGCTGGCATCGCGCGCACGCGCTAGGTTGTTCGCCGAGCACACGGCTCACGGCTCACGGCGCAGACTTGCGAGTGTCCGAGATTCAACGTGAACCAAGCCCTTTTCGACGATTGTCCGAAGGTCCACCGCGTCCTGGGGAACCATCACGATGAGTACGCCTGCCATCAGCATCGACCACGTCACCAAGCGCTTTGGCGCGTTCACCGCGGTGAAGGACCTGTCGTTCACGGTGCCGAGTGGGGGGATCTTTGGCCTGTTGGGACCGAACGGGGCAGGGAAGTCGACCACCATTCGGATGATCATGGACATCATTGAGCCGGATGCCGGGAAGATCACCCTCTTCGGCAGCTCGGCCTCGTCACGTGATCTCTCGGAGCGCCTCGGCTTTCTCCCGGAAGAGCGGGGGCTCTACCGGAAAATGAAGGTCCTCGATCACCTCGCCTTTTTGGGCGAGGTGAAGGGGATGCGTAAAGCAGATGCTAAAGTCAAGGCGGACAGATGGTTACAGCGTCTTGGCCTGAGCGACTGGAGGCTCAAACGAATCGAAGACCTGTCCAAGGGTATGCAGCAAAAAATCCAGTTCGCTGGCACGCTGATCCACGATCCGGAGCTGGTCATTCTCGATGAACCGTTTTCCGGCCTGGACCCGATCAACCTGCAGGTGATGAAGGACGTGGTGGTGGAAATTGCCCGCAGTGGTCGCACGGTGCTGTTCTCGACGCATGTAATGGAGCAGGCGGAGCGGATGTGCGATCGCATCGTGATCATCGCGCGCGGGGAGAAAGTCGTCGACGGGACGGTCAGCGAGGTCAAGGCGGGATTCGGCGAGCGGCACATCGCGCTGACCTTCTTCCGTGGGAAGGAGGTCGCCGAACGGATTCTCGCTGATCCCGCCCTCGTCGCCAAGCTCGATGACTATGGCGCCAGCGCCGAAGTCGCGATGGCAGTCGGCGTTGATCCCCAGGCGTTGCTGCGTGCCCTGGTCGCTGCGGATGTCGGCCTCAACCGGTTTGAAGTGGTCGAGCCGTCGCTCCAGTCAATCTTCATCGCGAAGGTCGGCAACGCAGCAGAAGTGCCGGCCAAGGCGGCGGCATGAGAAAGATCTTCGTCGTATTGCTGCGCGAGCTCAATGCTCGGGTACGGACCAAGGCGTTCATCATTTCGACCCTGCTGCTTCCCGTCATGATGGTGATGTTCGCCGTACTTCCGGCGTTGTTGTCCCGCGGTGGCAATCGCACTCTTCGCGTGGCGATCGTCGACGGCAGCAGCGACAGTTTGGGCGCAGATGTCGAAGCGTCGCTCGCGCAGCAGAAATTGTCGCGCGACACCAACTCGGTCCCTCGGTATGAGCTCCACCGCGTACGCGCGAATGCCGCTGGCATCGCACGTGTCCGCGATTCACTGGTCGCGCACACGGGGATCAGCAGGGAACACGATCCGCAGGCGCTCGACGGGGTGCTGGTACTGTCGGATACCACGCTCGTCACCGGGAAGCTCCAGTACCTGGGCAGCAACACCAGCGCGTTCGAAGCGATGGGACAGCTCGAGGGCGCGGTCAGCCGCGTCCTGGCGACGACGCGCCTGGAGCGCGCCGGGGTGAATCCGGCGGTGATGATGGGCGCGATGACGCCGGCGGACATGCAAACGGTGAAAGTCAGTGACGGCAAGGCAACCGGCGAGAGTGGCTTTGCGTCGTTCATCATCGCCTACATCATGGGCTTCATCCTGTATCTCGCGATGATCATCTACGGTCAACAGACGTTGACATCGGTGATCGAGGAAAAGACTTCTCGTATCATGGAAGTGCTGATGTCGTCGTTGCGGCCCTTCCAGATGCTGCTCGGCAAGGTGCTCGGCGTCGGTGCAACCGGCCTGCTGCAGCTCTCAATCTGGGGTGGCACGATCTTCCTCGTGACCAGTCAGCACGCCCGTATCGCCCACGCGATCGGCGTGAGCGCAGATGCGATGCAGCAGTTTCCGATTCCGTCGATGGCACCGGACCTGCTCGTCGTGTTCCTGGTGTATTTCGTGCTCGGGTTCCTGCTGTATGGTGCGCTCTACGCTGCGATCGGGTCGATGTTCAACACCGTTCAGGAAGCGCAGCAGGTCTCGATGTTTGTGAATATGGCGATCGTGATCGGCTTCTTTACGCTGTTCGCGGTCATGAAGGATCCGACGGGCAGCCTCGCCGTCACGGCATCGATGATTCCCTTCGTGTCGCCGTTCGTCATGCCAGCGCGGTGGTCGTTGACCGCAGTGCCACACTCCGAGCTCGCGGTGTCTTTGGTGCTCAGCGTGTTGGCGCTTCTCGCGGTGACCTGGGTAGCCGGACGGATCTACCGCACCGGTGTACTGATGTACGGAAAGAAGCCCTCGCTGATGGAGGCCATGAGATGGATAAAGGCTAAGTAATTTAGTGATACTGAGTTACGCGTACATCTATCAGAAATTGTTTCACGTGAAACGAGCAGATTAGTCTCCGACCGCTGGACATGGTTCCCCGCATTCATGCGATCTCAGGCCCTCTGGCCAGGTGTCGCCACCGTCAAGCGCGATATGCGGTTCCCTGGTCTTGCTGCTCGCCGCCGGCTCCCATATGTTCACCGCAGCGAACCCTCCTCCCCTTGGCTGCTCATGGCTCGCACCATCGCGATCGCGAATCAGAAGGGCGGCGTCGGCAAGACGACGACCGCGATCAATCTGGCCGCTTCGCTCGCGATTGCGGAACGCCAGACATTACTCGTCGATGCCGACCCGCAAGGGAACGCGACTTCCGGCGTCGGCATCGATAAGACCACCATTTCGAAGTCGCTCTACAACGTGCTGATTGAAGGTGTCCCCGCCCGGGATGTAATCCGGCCGGACGCACAGCTCCCGTTTCTTCACGTACTCCCCGCGACCCAGGATCTAGTGGGGGCGGAGATCGAGCTGATCGCCGTAGGCGAGCGCGAAACGGTGCTGCGCCGAGCCTTGGCGCCGCTGGCTGATGACTATGAATATATCCTTATCGATTGCCCACCTTCACTTGGACTGATCACGCTCAACGTACTCACGGCGGCAGACTCGGTCGTGATCCCGATCCAATGCGAGTATTACGCATTAGAGGGTATCTCCCAGCTCCTCAATACGATCAGGATTGTTCAACAGAACTTCAACCCGGAATTCCAGATTGAGGGCGTGTTGCTAACGATGTTCGACAACCGCCTCAACCTGTCCCGCCAGGTCGTCGGCGAGGCGCGCGAGTACTTCGGGGCGAAGGTGTTTCGCACCGTGATTCCCAGAAACGTCCGACTGGCTGAGGCGCCGTCTTTTGGCAAGCCGATCCTGCTCTATGACGTCCAGTCGGTTGGCGCGAAGAGCTATTTGTCGGTCGCTCAGGAACTGATGAAGCGTACTGAAGGAATGACCCGCAGCCGCAATCGAACGGAGGAGCTGTGAACGAGACCAAACGGTTGGGCCGGGGGTTGGAGGCACTTCTCGGTCCGATCACCCGGGAACAGGCCGAGGCGACCGGGGCTCTGCGGGATCTGGCGGTCAGCACGATTGCGTCTAATCCCTTTCAGCCCCGGCGCAGTTTCGACGAAGCAGGTCTGGCGGAACTGGCCGCATCGATTGAGAGCTCGGGACTGTTGCAGCCCATCATTGTGCGGCCGGTCGGATCCGGGTTTGAGCTGATCGCCGGCGAGCGCCGGTTGCGTGCCGTCCAACGGTTGGGTTGGTCAAAAGTGCCGGCAATCATTCGTGATTTCGACGATCAAACCGTTCTTTCGCTGGCACTGATAGAAAACCTGCAGCGCGACGATCTCAGCGCCTTGGATGCGGCGCGAGGTTACCAGCGTCTGGTCACCGAGTTCAACCTTTCGCCCAATGATGTGGCCAGACTGGTTGGTAAGGATCGCTCTACTGTCGCCAACACATTGCGCCTGTTGAAGTTACCATCCGACGTTCAGGATTTGTTACAGGCCAGGACGCTGTCGGAGGGCCACGGTCGCGCCCTGCTCGCCGCCAATGATTCCGCCGAGATGTCGCGCTTGGCGCGGAGCGCAGTCGAGGGCGGTTGGTCGGTGCGTGAGATCGAAGCCTTCGTCCGGGGTGAGACGTCCGAAAAGCCGCGCGGTCGCATGATGAAAAAGCCGGCCGCGCAAAAACCGGCGACCGCCGACGCGCGCCGAATCGAAGAAGCCCTCCGCCAGCGGCTCGGCACCGACATACGACTGACCGCCAAACGGCGAGGTCGTGGCCTGCTCAGCATCTCATACTATTCAAACGACGATCTGGCACGACTGCTCGAGATCATTCTGGGCCGCGCGTTCGCGGGATGATCGAGTGACGCTGCGTCGCGCACTCGTGCTGGTCGCGCTGCTGCTCGGCGCATGCCATCGGAGTCCTGTCCACGCGACATCCAACGCGTTCAAGGTCGCCCTCATCACGCCGGGATCAATCGCCGACGCGGCCTGGAACGCGGGCGCGTATCAGGGTCTGCAGCAAATCAAGGATTCTCTCGGCGCGGCGATTTCCAACATCGAAGCACATACGCCAGCCGAGCAGGAAGAGGCGCTGCGCAGTTATGCGGCACAGGGATACCGCCTCGTGTTCGGGCACGGCTACGAATTCCAGCAACCGGCCGAGCGCGTATCGCGTGACTATCCCAATACCATCTTTATAATCACCAGCGGCCAGCGGCTGAGTGGCAACGTGATTCCGCTGGTGTTCCGCATTCACGAGGCAACGTATCTCGCAGGCATGCTCGCCGGCGTGATGACCCGCACCGGGAAGATCGGGTTCATCGGCGGGATGGAGCTACCGCCAATCAAGCTTGGGCTTGACGGCTGGATACAAGGTGCCAGGGCTGTGCGTCCCGACGTCCAGATCCGCATCACCTACCTGAACTCGTTCGACGACGCCGCCGCCGGCAAGGAAGCCGCATTGGCGATGATTCGCATCGGCGTCGATCAACTGCATCACAACGCCGATGCAGCTGGGCTCGGCGTATTCTCCGCGGCAAGAGAATCACCCGGTGTGCTTGTCTACGGTGCGAATGGCGACCAGAAGTCGCTGGCACCGGACCGCGTCGTGGCGTCGGCGGTCGTGGACCTGCCGCGAGCACTCCTCGTGGTGAGTCGCGAGATTCAGCATGGCGCCTTCACGCCCCACGCCGAGAGCTTCGGCCTCGGCAGTGGCGTGATCCGGCTCGCGGTGAACCCCGAGCTGGAACGGCTCTGGCCCACCGGCCTCGCGGAACGCATCAAGGCGGCGAGCGATTCAATCATCGCGGGAACGCTCAAGGTGGCCGGGCAGGCACCGCGATGAGAACCGCCACAATCGACGAACTGGTGAGCTATCTCGATGGTTACCTCCGGATTGCTGAAATTCCGGATCACGATGCCGCCCTCAACGGGCTGCAGGTCGAGAACAGCGGTACCATTACCCGCCTGGTTGCCGCGGTCGATGCGTCGCAGCGCACCATCGATCGGGTAGTCGCCGAATGCCCGGCTGGCAGCATGCTCTTGGTGCATCACGGCCTGTTCTGGGACGGCAACCTGCCGGTGCGCGAGCGGCGGTATCGGCGCCTGAAGGCCTTGCTCGACCACGACATCGCGGTTTACGGCGCTCACATCCCGCTCGACGTCCACCCCGACGTCGGCAACAATGCAGTATTGGCGCGACAACTGGGTATTCTCGATCCGGCGCCGTTCGACACCTACCACGGCACGCCGTTCGGCGCTTCCGGGCACCTGATCATGTCGCGTGAAACCCTGGTCGCGCGCCTGGTCGAATTGCTGGGCGGGCGCGTGCAGCTGATCCCGGGCGGACCCGAGACGACAACGCGCGTGGGAATCATCACCGGCGCCGCCGGCAACCGGATCCAGGCAGCTGTCGACGCCGGGCTCGACACATTCATCACCGGAGAAGGGATGCATCACACGGTGTTCGATGCACTCGAGCTGGGCATCAACGTGCTGTACGCGGGCCACTATGCCACCGAGACCGTCGGTGTGAAGGCGCTCGCCGAGCATCTGGCGGAACGATTCGGTCTTGAGTGGGAGTTTCACGACCATCCAACCGGGCGGTGAGGTCACCTGCCTCGCCTCCACAGCTGGACGACGCACACCGCATGACACTTCGACTCAGCCGCATTTCCAAGCACTTCGGCACCACCGTCGCGCTGGACGGCGTCAGTTTTTCCGCCATACCTGGCGAGGTCCACGCGCTGCTCGGTGAAAATGGTGCCGGGAAGTCCACGCTGATGGACATCGCATACGGCATGATCCGGCCTGAGGCCGGGATGATCGAAGTGCAGCAGCGCGGCGGTGTCGCTCTGGCGACACCGGCATTTGCCTCGCCGCGTGAGGCGCGCGCAGCGGGGATCGGGATGGTGCACCAACACTTCACGTCGATCCCGGCGTTCACTGTCAGCGAAAACATTGCGCTCACAGCGGGATGGACGGAAACGGGGCGGGCGGCGGAGCGGCGCGCAGCCCACATCGTTGCGCGACTCGGCCTGCCACTCGCGATATCGGCTCATGTCGAGTCCCTGTCGGCCCAGATGCGGCAGCGGCTGGAGATCGTGAAGGCCCTCGCGACCGATGCCAGCATCCTGTTGCTGGACGAGCCGACCGCGGTGCTCGCACCGCGCGAGGTCCACGAGCTGCTTGAGTTCTTGCGCGGGTTTGCAGCGGCCGGTGGCATCGCGGTGCTGATCACCCACAAGCTCGACGAAGTATTTCGCGTGGCGGATCGCGTCACAGTATTGCGGCGCGGCGTCGTGACGCTGACCGGTGTGTTGGCCGAGCAGACGCCGCACTCGCTGGCTCACGCGATGATCGGCGCGGATCTGGCACGGCCGATCCCGCTCAAGGCGCAGCCAGGCGTCGTAGCGGTGGAGGCGAGCCGGTTGAGCCTCACGCGTGGTGGGCAGCTCGCCGTTGTGAATGCGAGCTTCCAAGTCCGTTCTGGCGAGATCGTCGGCGTTGCCGCGATAGAGGGAAACGGCCAGCGCGAGCTGCTGCGCGCCATAGCCGGGGTCGACGACGTCGTGACCGTGGCTGGAACACTCGAGGTCGCCGGGCCCGTCGCTTTCATCCCCGAGGATCGCAGCAGCGAGGCGCTGATCCCGTCATTTTCGCTCGCGGAAAACCTGTTGCTCGGGACACTGGACCAATCGTCGTGGTGGCTTGATTGGAATGCGATCCGGCGCGACACGCAAGCCTTGCTCGCAAGCCATGACATCCGTGCCGGTGGGCCGGAGTCCCAAGCTGCAACGCTCTCTGGGGGGAATCAGCAGAAGCTGGTCTTCGCCCGAGCCCTGGCCCGACAGCCGCGGGTGATCGTCGCGGAAAATCCGGTTCGCGGGCTTGACATACAGGCGGCCGACATGATTCAAGAGCGGATCCGGGCGGCAGCGCGGAACGGGGCCGCTGTCATCATGCATTCGTCCGATGTCGATGAAGTGCTGGCGTTGGCCGACCGCGTGCTCGTACTCAGGCGCGGCGAGGTGCAGGACCTGCCATCCGACCCGACGCGCGAGCAGATTGGCGACGCGCTGTTGGCAATGGCGGCGGCACGGTGAGCGGTACGGCGCTGGCGCCCGACCGCACTCGCAGCCTGCTCCAGGCAACGGTCCCGCTTGGCCTGGGACTGCTGGTCCTGGCCGGATTCCTGGTTCTCGCCGGATTTCCGGTCATGCCGGCCGTCAACGCATTGTGGCGCGGGGCGTTTGGATCGTGGTATGCGTTCAGTTCCGCGGCGCTAGTTCACGCGACCCCACTGATCATCCTCGGCCTGGCGTTCACGCTCGGCAGCAAAGCCGGCGCGATCAACGTGGGGATGGAAGGCCAGTTCGCCGCTGGTGCGATTGCCGCCACTTGGGTGGGATTGCACCTCGGCGCGTTGCCGGCGATGGTCGCGATTCCCATCGTCCTCGCAGCCGGGCTGCTCGGCGGTGCCGTTTGGATCACGGCACCGGTGATTCTACGGATCAAGTTCGGAATCACCGAGGTCATATCGACGCTGTTGCTCAACTTCGTCGGGTACGCCGCGGTGAGCTACGCTGTGACCGGTCCGCTCCAGGAATCCGGTCGTACGTACCCACAGAGCGATGCAATAGCCGCCAGCGCCCGGTTGCCGCAACTCAGTCACGGCAGTCGATTGCATCTGGGCTTCGTGTTGGCCTTGGTGACGGCAGCACTGTTATCCGTATTGCTCCGGCGCACAACATGGGGCTTCCGGCTTCGGGCCGTGGGAGCCGGACCACGCGCCGCGGCACTCACCGGCCGAATTCCGCTGACGAAGGTCGCGGGTGTGGCACTGTTGTGGTCGGGCGCGCTCGCCGGCTTGGGGGGTGCCGTTGAAGTCAGCGGTGTCTCCTACGCGCTCTTTCAAAACCTGTCACCGGGGTACGGTTTCACCGCGATCGCGGTCGCATTGCTCGGACGAGAGCGACCAATGCTCGTGCTGGTTGCCGGGGTATTGTTCGGTGCGCTCGAGGCCGGGGCAGGCGCGATGCAGCGGGACGCGGGGATTCCTGCGGTCGCAGTGCAGGTGGTTGAGGCGGTGGTGATCATCACTGCATTGCTCACGGCCAGGCGATCGGCATGATCGACTCGGCGCTGCTCGTGGGGTTTGCGGCGGCATCGGTTCGCGTCGGAACGCCGCTTGCGCTCGCTGCAGTCGGCGAGTCGATCGCGGAAAGGAGTGGCATGATCAATCTCGGGATCGAAGGTGCGATGCTTGCCGGGGCCTTCGGTGCCGCCGTTGGCGCAGCCCATGGCGGTGTGGCCAGCGGCGTGGGTGCCGCGGTGGTAGCTGGCTTGCTTGTCGCGACCGTCTTCGCCGCGGTCGCCGTGGCGGCGCGCGCCGACCAGATCATCTCCGGAACGGCGGTCACGTTGGGCGCGACCGGGCTCACTGGATTGCTGGCGCAGCGCGCCTTCACCGGCGGCAACCTGTCGCTGCCGATTCTACCGGTCGTGCATGTGCCGGTGATCGAGCATATTCCGCTCGTTGGCCCGGTGTTCTTCCGGCAAACGGTCCTGACGTATGCCTGCTACGTGCTCATCCCATTGGCGAGCGCGCTGCTTTGGCGTACGCGATTTGGCTTGGAGCTGCGAGCGTGCGGTGAAGCCCCGGCGGCGGCGACCGCCGCTGGCGTGCACGTTGGGCGCACCCGAGCGCTCGCCGTGCTGATGGGCGGCGCGTGCGCGGGACTTGCCGGCGCGGCGTTGGTGCTCGCTCAAGTTGGCATGTTCACCGAACGGATGACGGCAGGGCGTGGCTTCATTGCCATCGCAATCGTCGCGCTCGGCCGATGGAACCCATGGGGCACGGCTGCGGCGGCACTCCTGTTTGGCGGGGCGACAGCACTCCAGTACACCTTTCAGGCCGCCGGCAGCCACGTTCCGTATCAGTTGTTCCTGGCGTTGCCATATCTTCTGGCGCTGGCGGCGCTGGGCATGGCCGTTGGACGTCACCGGGGCCCAGCGGCTCTCGGCCAATCGCACTGAGGAAATCCATGCGCCCGTTTTGCGTCGTGACAGTGGCGTTTGTTGTCGCCGGCTGTGTGGACGGCGGCAGGGAACTGGCGCCGATACGACTCGAGCCGATGACGACTCTCGGCGCCGAAAGCGGCGACGGCGCGATCGCGACCACTCCGCGAGTGAGCGCTCGTCACCCGGGCGGGTTCCGCATTGTCATCCCCAGCGCCGGCGGTGTCGCCACGTTGCCACTTGTCTACAGTGATGACGGGCACTTTCTCGGGACGCTGAAAGCCGGTGGCTCGGTTGACGAGCAGTTCCAGGTGCCGCTCTTCGCTCGCATCGGCCCCGGCGATTCGGTCTGGATATTCGACGGGGGCCAGCGCGTACTGGTATTTGCTCCCGACCGCAAGTATGTGCGCACCGCTCAGCTGCCGGTGAGCCCCTGGGACGCGCTGGTGCTGCCTGACAGCAGGATGGTGATTGCTCCAGCGAATGGCGATCGACCGTTGCCATTACTCCTGCTCAGTGCGACCGGCGCCCACATCCGGGATATCGGTGGAGGCGATAGCGCCTCCGGCGCGCTCCACACCCCGCGCTGGATTGCGCGTGATGCCGACGGGTCGATCTGGTCTATGCCGATGCAATTCCGCTGGCGTCTGGAACACTGGGATACGACTGGCACTCCCCTCGCAGCCATCGACCGCCGGCCAGGGTGGTTTCTGCCCTACACGGAGCTGTTCCCACTCACCCGCCAGCACGCTCCGCAGCCGGCGATCGAGGGCGCCTGGGCGGACCGCGCCGGTCGTCTTTGGGTGCTAGGCATGGCGGCGGACCCGCACTGGCCGCTCGGACTGGGCGCCCGCCGGCAAGGCTCCCTATCTCAGGTAATCATGAATCCAGACAAACTGTTTGATACCGTTCTGGAGATAATCGACCTCCGGACCGGCAAGCTGGTGGCAAGTGCCCGCATGGATGCTTGGTACCCTTCCGAGGTCGAACCCGGAGTGATCATGCACGTGGACAATACACGCGGTGGGTGGAAGCGAGCGCAGCTACTCCGGGTGGTCTTCGATTCTGCCGCAGCGGGGCCGAAATGAGCATGCGTAGCATAATGCACTACTACTCACGTCGACACATCGATGCGCCGGCCGTTTGCGCCTTACTGCGGCCTGCCGCACGCCGACCGGTCCGCTGAATGGGCTATCTCTACGAGCATCATGGTCAACCGCTCCTGTCGATGCGGAAGTTCGCCTACCGAATGTGGCAGCACTTTCTCGTTGCGCTCCTGCTGATTGCGGCGTCGTTGCTGATCGGCATGGTCGGGTATCACCTGCTGGCGCATTTCACGTGGATCGATGCTTTTCTCAATGCCGCGATGTTGCTGGGCGGGATGGGACCGGTCGGTGATATCCAGACGTCCGCCGGCAAGGTGTTCGCCGGTGTCTACGCATTGTACGCCGGCCTGGTCGTGATCGTCTCGACGGCCGTGTTGTTGACGCCGGTGCTCCATCGGGTGATGCATCGATTGCACCTTGAAGGTCGCGGCTCGCACACGCAGTAGCGGTGGCGCGGGAGTCGGTCCGGGGCGATGTTCCTAGGGCCTACAGAACCTGGAGTTTGCCGATGGACCGTCGGACGTTCGTGAAGGCCACTGGAGCGACCGCCGTCGCATCGATGCTGCCGATCCGGCCGGAGCTGTTTGCCCGGGACCGGCTCGACAAGATCGGCGTGCAGTTGTATACCGTGCGCGATCTCATGCAGGTGAGCGTCGAGCGCACCCTGTCGCAGGTTGCGGCGATCGGTTACAAGGAGGTGGAATTCGCGGGGTACTTCAACCGGCCGCCCCGGGCGATCAAGCAATTGCTGGACGACAACGGACTGACTTCACCATCAGCACACATCGGACTCGACGCGTTACGCGGACCGTGGAATCGCACGCTGAGCGACGCAGCGGAGATCGAGCACAAGTGGTTGGTGATCGCCTCGGTCAACGACTCCGATCGTGACTCGCCCGAAGCCATCAGGCGCACCGCCGATCTGATCCACAAGGCCTCGGATGATGCGACGTTCTACAAGATCAAGCTGGCCTACCACAATCACGAAGTGGAATTTCAGAAGGTCGACGGCAAGCGCATGTTCGATCAATTGCTGGAGCTGACGAAGCCCAACGAACTGCAGGTCGAGATGGATCTCTACTGGATCACCAAGGGTGGCGGCAATCCGCTGGACTACTTCAAGCGCTGGCCCGGCCGCTTTCCCATGGTGCATGTCAAGGACGCCGGCCCACCGCCGGAGTACCACATGGAGGATGTCGGCAAGGGAACGATCAAGTGGGGAGAAGTCTTCGCACGCCGGCAGGAAGCCGGCATCAAACACTACTTTGTCGAGCACGACAGCCCGGCCGATCCGATTGCCAGCATCACGGCGAGCTACAAGTATCTGCGGGCGCTGACGTTCTGAAGTGGGAGGCGAGACGAGAGACGTCTCTCGTCCTACTTCTGCTTGTCCAGCCACGCCTGTCCCTTGGCTTCATGCATCGCAAGTGTTGGCTGGACTTTCCGGATGAACGCCTTCACCTGTGGATGAGATGCGCCCGGCAACAGCACCGTGTCGACCTTGTTGATCACCATCTTGTGGTCGGCGACCATATCCTGGACGAACGCCTTGTCGAACTGAACGGCCGAACTCAGGTTGAGCTGATCCATTTCCTGCTTGTGCGCCCGTGTCATTGTGCTGTCACTCGGAAGGATCGGGGCGATTCCCAGGTCCTTGGCGAGCTGCAAGCCCAGATTCAACGATTGCTGGTGATCGCGAAGCAGCATGTTGGCATAGTCGCGGACTTCCTGACTGTGCGCTTTGGTGGACGCGAGTTTGGCCGCTTCGATCTCATTCGCGTCCGCCGTCCCCAGGGTGCCGAGAATTTCCGCATCGCTGATTCGTCGCGCGACCGCCGGGAGCTGCGGCGCACGGTGCGCGCCCGGATGGAGCGACGAGCCTGGGACGGCGATGAGTACGGCGAGAAGACTGACCAACATGCGATACCTCTCAACTGAGGAGAAACCGGACCCGCGGGAGGTGACGATCTAGTGGCACTTGCCGCCACTGGGATCCCAGACCCGCCCATTCACCTCGAGGAAGGCTGAGCGCCATTCTCCCTTGCCAAGCGTGAGCTTGAGCACCCCGAAATGACCCTCGACCCGGGCGACGCTGTTCGGAACCGGGACTCGAAACCCGTAGAAATCGCCGCCTCCCGTTCCCGCCACGATCTCGGTGATACCCTTCGCGGAGTCGGCCACCCCGACGGGATTCTGCGGCGCGAAGCGTTCGTAGTCGTGGTCGTGACCATTGAGAACGAGGTCGACGCCGCCGTCATAGAGTATCTGCCACACGGGCTGGAACGTCGCGTCGGTGCCATGCCACCCGGAGCTGAATCGCGGGTTGTGCCACATGGCCATGGTACAGAGCTTCTGCGGGCCCTTGAGTTCGGTGCGCAGCCAGTCGTACTGAGCCTTCCGCTCCGCGTCCGTGAATCCCGGGTTGACGATGATTTCGCTATTGACCACCAGCACATGCCATTCACCCACGTCGTAGCTGTAATAACCCTTCTTGGGATCGCCAGCCTTCACTCCGAAGTAATTGAAGTACGGCGAAGCACCCACGACTTGATCCTCGTGATTGCCGATGACCGGATGGATCTTCTTCATGATGCGCCTGCTGGTGTCGCCCCACGAGACTGCCCAGCAGAGCGCAAAATTGCTGGCGGAGCCATCGGGATAGGCGTTGTCGCCCAGCGTGAACACCGCATCGTTCACCTTGGCGATGCTGTCGACGCGCAGCACGCTATCCACCAGCTTGGCGGTCTGGATATGGCCTTGCGTGCCACAGACGGCGATGTCACCGGCGCCGAGCATGACCGATGCACCGGTCAGCGCAACCTGGGCAGCGGGCGCGTCGGCCGGTGCCGGCGTCGTCTGTACGGTGGGCTTGCACGAGAATGCCAGCAGGGGAATGACTATTGATGAAGCGAATGGAACCACGACTCTGCTGCGCATCACTGGAAAGGTCCTCCGGAAAATCCTGCTCGCATCGTCAGCACCATCGTCGCTCCGACGTCATCTGCCCGCACCACCCGGATGTCGGCTGTCAGATGGCGGAAGCCAACCCAGAAGCCACCACCAAAGGCGTTGTGCCAGCCGCCCGGTGAGCTCCCATTTACATACACGCGCCCGTAGTCCACCGTCCCCAAGAGCCCCAGGTCGACCGGCACGAGCACGGTCAGCGTGAGGACCGGAATCCGAAGCTCGGCGGTGCCATAGAGTGACGCATCGCCGGCGAAGCGCTGAGGGTCCAGTGTCCGGATCGTGGTTGAGCCGCCGATGAAGGCGGCTTCCTCGAACGGGAAGTTGCCGAACAACTTCTTTCCCCCACCACGGAGCGTGAGAGTCGGATGCGTCGGGACCGGGAGCGCGAAGTACAGGCCGCCCGCGGCATCGATTTCTTCGAAGGCGGTAGTCACATTCCACACTACGGGGAAATAGCTGGCGCCGAGATCGAGTACCGAACCCTCGCGGGCATGCCGCCGGGGTTGCCGGTTGTCATGGTGCAGGCTTAGCCGCAAGCTCGCTTCACCGAACGTTCCGGACCGCCCGACACCATAAGGCTGGCTGTCGGACGCAAAGGTGCCCGGCGTGTTGTCCGTGACGGAGTACTGCACCACTGGGCCGAAGGAAAGGTCAGTGGTCGCGCCGAGCGACAGCGCGATCGCCGGCCGAAAGAGCCATTGGCGCTGGTGCACGACGAAGGATGCCGTGTCGGCACCGGGGCTCAAATTGCCGTAGCCGTGAAAGTTCACTACTTCGAGCTGCGACATCCGCGAGAACGTCGTGAAGTGGACGGGCGAGTTCTCGAGCCTGTTGTCGGTAATGAGCCCGACCCTGTATCGGCCGAGCTTGAACGAGTACCCGCCTTCGAGCGCCACCATGCTGGCATACGGATAGTGATTGAATGCATAGCTGTAGTGCGCGAATCCAAGACGCGGCAGGATGCCGAAGTCATGGTTACTGGTGATATTGGCCGTCGGTCCGGTCCGCGATCCATGATCACGAACCGGATCAACCAGGCCACCGGGAACATGGAGTTGTGGTCTGCGGTCGAACAGCGTGTCCGGGCCGTAGCTCACGTTCCTGACGGCGCCGGCATCATAGAACCGCGCGGTCTCGCGATGACCGCCGACTCGCGACGAGTCGACCAGCGTGTTGGTGCCGTTGCCGCCGATGATTCGGACCGGGATGCTGCGGGCAACATCACCGAGGACGACCGCGCGGTCGTTACCACCGTGGAGGTAGACCCTGATTTCCCGAGTCTCGCTGGCCGCGAACAGTCGACGGTAGTATGGAGGGTCGTCGCCCAATTGCAGGCGGACTTCGACGTGATCGGCGTCGATATGGGTGATGGTGGCGCGGTCGGCTGCGTCGGTGGCATGGATGTCCACGACACCGGCGAGAAAGAGATAGAACCGATTCGCAACTGCCGGCAGCGAGTCACGCCGCGCGCGAAGGTTGCGTGCGATTTCTGGCGCGGTCGATCGAAACTCGGGTGGCATCGTTTGCACCGCGGCATCGATGACCGAATCGGTGATGCGTCCCATCAGCGCACTGGCGACCGAGTCCCACACCGGCTTTTCGAGTCCGCCCAATAGCCGTCCATCCAGCTGCACACTCGTGCCCGTCAGGGTGGGCATGTCGCCATAGGTTCGGCCGAACTTCACCAGCCTGACGGTCGATGAGCGTGCCAGCGTCGGGAGGAGGCCAGAATAGGTAATCAGGGCCTTGTCTCGATCGCGCGGGATCGGCTCCCACGGCGACGCCGCGCCCTCCCCGAATCGCGCCCACTTCCATTGGCTCGGACCGCGATCCCAATCATTGAGCAGCATGTCCAACAGCCGAACCCCGAGAAACTTCTGGACGTCGATTCGCTGCGCGGGGTCACGATCGATCAGCGCGAGCAGGGTGTCGCTATCAATGACCTCGAGCGCGCCGGCAAATCCGGGATTGCCGTGTTTCGGCTTCGACGGGTCCTCCTCGATGGCACCCAGCATGCCGGCGAACTCCTTGCGGAACTTGCCAAGCAGCGTGTCATCGGGCATCACCACCAGAACTGGCGTCACATGCAGCACGCCGGCGGCATCCATTAGCTGCGCGGCGACCAGCATACCGGCAGGATGGGCAGTGCTGCCGGCGTCGAGAGCGATTTTTTCGACCACGGTGCCCTTCCACATCGCGGACATCGGAACCCGGTACTTGTCCACCGATCGAAACACATATCCGACGCCATCAGGCGTGACAAAATGCAGCGAACTGGTCTGGTTGCCGCCGCCCTTTTTGTCCGGCCGAAGGCCTCCCGCGAAAGAACGCAGATCCAGCACTGGAAGGCGGATTGGCGTGGTCCACAGGTCGCGATAATTGTCGCCGAACAGAGATCGATGGAGACCGCCGGCCTGGTAGTGCGCGCCTGGAACGATGGTGACGCTGTCAGGTATCGTAGTGCGTGGTGCAACCGCCTGAGACAACACGATGGTCGGCGATAGGAACAGCACGCCAACGGCAGCGAGCTTGCGACATGATGGCTTGTATGGCAATGGCATCAGCTACCTTGGCCAGCGATAGAGAGTAATGAGGGCCGGGCCACCCTTGGCCTCGTCACTGATGATCAGGATGCTGTCTTTGGTGATCGCTACGCCCTCAGCCTGGTCGTGTCCTGGGGGCAGGGGTCGGGCGAACACCACAGCTCCCGCCGGGGTGACCTCGAACAACGCCTTTTCCCGGGACGCGATCAGGACGTAGTCGCCATTGAACGGGTTGATCGTGATGTCGGACGGGTGCAATCCCTCCCAGCCGTTGGCACCGACTACGCGCGCGATCGGGATCGCCAGATACGACGGCTTGCTGCCGGTCGCCTTGCCCACGACTTTCGCCGGGTGTGGCTGCCACCGGAAAATGATCAGCGAATCCTTGAACGCCTTGTCATACACCTTCTTGCAGGCCAGCAGGAGCGACTTGATCGTGGGGTCATACGCGACCCCCTCGAACTCGCACTGGGACCCCAGTCCGGTGTCCTCAGTGGTGTATTCAACCGATGAGCCGTTAGCGCCTTCAGGAAACTCATAGAGCACGCCGTCACTCGACAGCAGCACGACCGTGTCGCCAACGATCGTGATCGATTCGAAATCACCCCGCACTCCCGGGTTGCCAACGGTGAACTCCTTGAGCACCACGCCGCGCCGATAATCCACCTCGAAGACCTTGCCTCGTTCGTCGCCATGCGTGAGCAACCGCCCGTCTGCGGTGAGTGCGAGTCCCGAGATTTCCTTGAGGTTGTCGGACAGTTCCCAGCGCGCGACCGGCGCCTCAGACCCGCCGGAATCGGGATGGACGAGGTTCTGGCGCAGTCGCGTCTCGCGCTCGGCCAGCAGGACGCTGTCGGGCGTAGCGCTGTCGCGGCGGCCGGCCGGCCCGCAAGCGGCAGCGGCTGTCAGGGCACCAAGCACCGCCGCGGTGCGGCGGAGCCGGTTCATTTCGTGTCCTGGCGCTCTTGTGCCACGGCGTCGCCGATCTCCAGATCGGTCTCGACGATCCTGTCGCCGGCGCTCTCACGAATCGCCGTGAGCAACCGATCGCGCGTCACGCTCTTGCGGACGCCGACCAGATAGTACAGCTCGGATGGCTTGCCTTCGTTGGTCACGACCTGGTCGAGCCGCCAGCGCCGGGCGAGTGTGTCCAGCACCGATTCGATGCGTGTCTGCGCGTCGCTGACGGTGTCGGTCGTGACCGACAGAATCGCATTGAATCGCGGCTTTTTCTTGGTGGGCCCGAGGATTTTCCGAACTCGGTTGAAGCGTTTGGCCAGGGTGGCGGCCTTCTTGGGAGAAAGTGCCAACACCAGATCGCGATCGGGGACGGGTCCGCTGCCAACCCTGTTGTCGGCCAGGTCGCCGAGCGGTTCGGCCCACTGTGAGGACGCCGTCGGCTCGAGCACGTTCCGGCCGAAGTCATACCGCCACGCCAGAAGTACCACGAGGTTGAATATCACCGAGAGTATCGCGGCCACGGTGAGGGCCTGGACTCCCGCTGCAAGGCCGACGCCGATGCCAAGGAGGATGTACACCGTATCGCGCACGTCGCGCATTACCGTTCGGAAGCGCATCCCTGCGACGATGCCGCCCAGGCTGAACGCGAGCGCAAGACTGGCCCGGACCACCAGCACGATGCCGGCCACCACAAGGGGGAGGAGGATCAGTGTCTGGGCGACGTGCTGGCTGAAGTCTCGCGTTCGCCGAACGGACATGAACACCCAGCTGACAGGCAGCATCAAGGCGAGCGTGCTCACCATGACGAGCGCCGTGGTGAGCGCAAGATCGAGATGGGACTGGACGGGGACTTCCACCAGCTTGCCCTTGCCGCCTTCGAGTGCGTCCTGCAGTACGCCCGGGCCGGTGATTGCCTTGACGTGCTCGCCCGAGAACAGCCGGTCGAAGTAGGGGACAAAATGAAAGAGGATGACCAACACGATGGCCAGCACGGTGTAATAAGCGAATAATCGCCGTACCGGGCGGTCCGAGCCGAGGGTGAAGAAGTCGATCAGTCGCTTGAAGAACTCCATCAGAGCGCCCCTTCCGGGGAACCGGGTGTGATGAGCGTGACGACGGGGGTCAGATTGATCGGGGGTGCGGGCCGGCCCGCTGGGCGGGCGAGACCGGTGCTACCGCCACTTGACTGGCAAAACTGACCAACATGGTGCACCTCACAGCCGGGGTAACGACGCAACCTGCCGGAGGGGGACGCCCTGCCCCCCTCCGGCTACACGTCCGTCCTGTCCCTGTGCAGTTGCGGTCGCTTACTTCCCCATGGCGGCGAGGAGCTGCTCCGCGACCTGCTGGTGCTGCAGAAATACCGGCGACACCTGGATGACGAGGGCCTTGAGCTGGGCGTTCTGGATCGCCGGGAGCAGGGTGTTCTGCACCGCGGCAATCACTGCCTTGTGGTACGCGATCTCATGCTCCAGGAACGCGCGGTCGAAGGCCTTTCCCGAGACCCCCCGGAGCTGCTTCATCGCCGCCGCATGCTGCGCAGCGCTTTGATCGTCCTTGGGAGGAGTGGGCGTGACGCCGAGTTTCTTGGCGAGATCGCGGCCTTGCTGCCGGGCGCCGGTATGAGCGGCCACCAGCATCGCGCCATAATCACGAATCTTCTGGGTAGATCCCTTCCTGGCGCCGAGCTGGCCGGTCTCAATGTCGGCCGTGTTGGCCGCGTCGAAAATGGCGACGATCGTGGCGTCGTCAAGCGCGACACGAACAGCGACGGCGTCGCGACGCACGACGGGTGAATGAGCCGGCTTCGCCGGGAGCGGGGTGAGCATGGTGATGATGGCGAGCGTAACGACCTGCATGGATCCTCCGGGATCGGTTTCGGTGATCAGGGTTGAGTGATTTGGCAGCTGGGATACGTTCCCGCCGCCCGATCGGATTGAAATATCGCAAATATTCATAATATGTCAAGTAATTAGTAGTTATATTGTGCAAACGAGCGGGTTCGGTTTGATTTGAACCATGAGCCTGACCCCCTGGTGGTGGTGAACAGTTGACCCGTGACCGATTGCTGGACCTCCTTCGGTACCGCCCACATACGGTCGATGAGTTGGCGGCGGTGGTCGGGCTGACCGCCAACGGCGTTCGGGCCCAACTGGCCGCGCTCGAGCGCGACGGGCTTGTGGGGCGGATTGGTGTCCGGCACGGAGCCGGTCCCGGGAAGCCGCCGCAGATCTACGCCGTGACTGCTCAGGCCGAGGCGCAATTCTCGGTGGCCTATGCGCCGGCGCTGGCCGCGCTGGTGGCTGCTCTCGGCGAGAAAGTGGATCCGCCCGAATTGCATTCGGTATTCAATGCCGCCGGTCGGCGTATTGCGGCGAGCCGCGCGGCGCCAATGCAAGGCGACCCCGCCGAATTGGCCAGAACATTGCTCGAATCGCTCGGGGCGGCCGCGACTGTGCGGCGAGACACGGAGCACGTCATGGTCGAAGGCGTGGCATGCCCGCTCGCGGATGCGGTGCGGCAGTGTCCCGACAGCTGTGAAATGGTCCGGGCATTGCTCGCCGCCGCGACGGGTGCGCGCGTCAGCACCCGATGCGTGCATGGCGTGGCGCCGCGGTGCCGATTCGCCGTGAGTTGACGCACAAGCCCGCCCGCCCTCCTGCTTTCCTCGCTACTTCTCGACGCCGACAAACGCACCTAGGTTTGCACCGGATCGCCCCATCGGCAAACGTGACACCACTCGCGTACGCTCGGTCGCGATCTCCTGAACACAGCTATCCGGAGATGTCATGCCAATTCATGCGCGACGGGATGCATACGACGTCTGTATCGTCGGCTCGGGTGCTGGTGGTGGCATGGCCGCGTACGAGCTGACCCGGGCCGGCGCCAACGTGATCCTGCTCGAGGCCGGCGGCATGTGGGACAACACCAAGGACTCGGACATGTTTGTCGAGCCATGGGAGACGCCCCGCCGCGGCCGCGGGACGACCGAGCGGCCATTCGGCGAGCACGATGCGTGCATTGGCGGATGGACCGTCCCTGGCGAACCGTTCACCACCGCACCCGGTAGCCAGTTTTCCTGGTGGCGAGCGCGCATGGTCGGTGGGCGCACCAATCACTGGGGCCGCATCTCGCTGCGGTTTGGCCCGGACGATTTCAAGCACAAGACTGCTGATGGCCTCGGCGATGATTGGCCGATTTCATACGCCGACATGGCGCCCCACTATGACGATGTCGATCGCCTGGTCGGAATCTTCGGAAGCCACGAAGGATTGCGTAACCATCCTGACGGCGTGTTCCTGCCCCCGCCCAAGCCGCGCTGCTGGGAAATGCTGGTCAAGAAGGCGGCGGACAAGCTGGCCGTCACATGCATCCCGTCGCGCCTGTCGATCCTGACTCGCCCGCTCAACGGCCGCCCGGCGTGCCATTATTGCGGTCAATGCAATCGCGGCTGCCGGGTCAACGCCAACTTTTCGTCGACCAACGTTCTGATCGAGCCCGCCATGCGCACCGGCAAGCTCACGCTGCGTACCGATGCGATGGTGCGCGAGGTGACGGTGGGGTCGGACGGTCTCGCGAACGGTGTGGTCTACATCGACAAGGTTTCGCGTGCGGAGAAGCGAGTGGATGCGCACGTGGTGGTGCTGGCTGCCAGCGCCTGCGAATCGGCGAGGATCCTGCTCAATTCGACATCAGCCAGGTTCCCTCACGGACTCGCCAACTCGAGCGGTGTGGTCGGCAAGTACATCACCGACACGACCGGCACCGACGTCGGCGGTTACATCCCGGCCCTGGACGATCAGCCGCAGCACAACTGCGACGGCGTCGGTGGCGCCCATCTCTACATGCCATGGTGGCTCGACAACAGCAAGCTCGATTTCCCGCGTGGCTATCACATCGAGATCTGGGGCGGCATGGGGATGCCGGGGTACGGCTTCATGGGTGGGATCCAGAATTACCCGTCCGGTGGCGGATACGGAACCTCGCTCAAGAGCGACTATCGCAAGTATTGGGGATCGACAATCGGCTTCTCGGGTCGCGGCGAAATGATCCCGAACGAGAACTCGTTCTGCGAGCTCGATCCGCACATGGTCGATCAGTGGGGAATCCCGGTGCTCCGGTTCCACTGGAAGTGGAGCGATCACGAATATCTGCAGGCAAAGCACATGCAGGAGACCTTCCGCGCATTGCTCCACGAGATGGGCGCGGAGGTATGGTCGACCATGCCGACGAAGGAGCAGGGCTACGGCATCTCGACCGGTGGCTCGATCATTCACGAGGTCGGCGGCGTGCGAATGGGCAGCACTGCCACCACCAGCGCGCTGAACGCCAATTGCCAGGCGTGGGACTGCAAGAACCTCTTCGTAGCTGATGGCGCGCCGTTCGTGACCCAGGCGGACAAGAATCCCACCTGGACCATCCTGGCCCTGTCGATGCGGACGTCGCGCTACATCGCGGCGCAGCGGAAGGAGGGCAAGCTATGAGTTCCTCGCCTGATGCCGCGGGACCGACCATGAGCCGGCGCGACATCGTCGGTGCAATGGCCGCGACCGCCGGCGCGTTCCTGATCCCGCGGCCAGCGCAGGCGATGGAAGCGAGCCGGATCGCCTCCACCCGCAAGCTCGCCGCAGTATCTGCCGGTGCTGCGTACGCGCCAAAGGTGTACACGGCTCACGAATGGGCGACGGTCCAGTCACTGGTGAACTACGTGATTCCGAAGGATGCCACCAGCGGCTCGGCGACCGACGCCGGCGTGCCAGAATTCATGGACACCATGCTCGACCTCGAGCCGGGCCTCCGAACGGCGAACCGTGGCGGGCTGGCGTGGCTTGATCATGAATGCCACCAGCGATTCGACCAGGACTTTGTCGACTGCACCGATGCGCAGCGCCGGCTGGTGCTCGATGATGTGGCTTACCCTCGCCGCAGCCGGCCCGAGATGGCGCTCGGTGTAGCGTGGTTCAACTCGTTCCGTGATTTCACCGCGACCGGCTTCTTTACGTCGGAGCTGGGCGTCAAGGATCTCGGTTACGTCGGCAACACAGCCGTCCCGGAATGGACGGGATGCCCGGCGGAAAACTACCGGCGGCTGGGAGTCAGTAGCTGGCCATGAGCCGTGAGCCCCCGACGGGAGGCTCGGCGCGGGACCCGGGGTTCTGGCCGAGCCGACCGCGTGGGGCTCATGGCCCATGGCGCATGGCGAGCAATTAGCCACCACCAATGCATCGAGAACCATGACGAAATCACCGACGCGCCTAGGTGTTGGATTTATCGGGTCGGGCTTCAACACCCGGTTTCACATTCAAGGGTGGCCGGGTGTGCGCGACGGCGACGTCCGCGGCGTCTGGAGCCCGAACGCGAAGAACGCCGCGAGCGCCGCCCGGCTCGCCCGCGACCTCGAGGTAGGTGACGCGAAGCCGTACCGGTCGATCACCGAGATGGTCGCCGATCCGGACATCCATGCCATCTGGCTCTGCGGTCCCAACCATACCCGGGTCGAGAATGTCGCGGAGATCTGCGACACCGTGATGCGTGGCAAGGGCACGCTGCGCGGCATCGCGTGTGAAAAGCCGCTGGCGCGTAGCGTAGCCGAAGCGAAGCAGGTGTTCAGGCTGGTAACGCAAGCGGGCATGGCGCACGGGTACCTGGAAAACCAGCTCTTTGCGCCGGGCCTGGTTCGGGGCCGCGACCTGATCTGGGCCCGGGGCGCGCGCACCGCGGGGCGGCCCTACCTCGCCCGCGCCGCCGAAGAACATTCGGGGCCGCACAACGCCTGGTTCTGGCAGGGAGAGAAACAGGGCGGCGGAGTGCTCAACGACATGATGTGTCACTCGATCGAAGTCGTTCGCTTCCTGCTCACGCAGCCGGGTGCCGCGCGATCCACGTTGCGGCCGGTATCGATTGATGGACGCATCGCCTCGCTCAAGTGGACCCGTCCGGCCTACGTCAAGCAGCTCAAGACGCGATTCGGCAAGGCGGTGGACTACGCCAAGCGGCCGTCGGAGGATTTTGCCTCGGTGACCGTCACCTACGAGACACCCGAAGGACTCACCGCCGTCGGCGAGGCGACGACATCGTGGAGCTTCGTGGGTCCGGGACTCAGACTGTCCGGCGAACTGCTCGGGCCCGAATACTCGATGAGCTGGAACACGCTCAACTCCGAGTTGAACTGTTTCTTCTCCCGCGATATTCGCGGCAGGGCCGGTGAAGACCTGGTGGAAAAACAGAACGCCGAAACGGGGTTGATGCCGGTCGTCCCGGACGAAGCCGCGACGTACGGCTATGTCGCCGAGGACCGCCATTTTGTGCGGGCCTTCCTTGGCAAGGAGGCACCGCTGCTCACGTGGCAGGATGGGCTCGAAGTGATGCAGCTCCTCATGGCGGCCTACATGAGCGCCGAACAGGGCAAGACGCTCGCGTTTCCGCCGCGCGGGCTCGACCAGTTTCTCCCGGCGGTGGCGAGAGGCGCATGGCAACCTTGACGCGACGCGGCAGTGCGGTGATTCCGCACGAACTCACCACCACCGGGTTTGACCTGCCAGACTGCACCATCCTTCAGTCCCTCGGCCTGGTGCGCGGAATCGTCGTGCGATCGCGTTCCATTTTCGGTAACTTCGGTGCGCGAATCCAGACACTCTTCGGTGGCAACATCACGCTGTACACGTCGATGTGTGAGCAGGCGCGCGAGACGGCGTTCGACATCATGATCGCGCATGCGCAGAATATCGGTGCGAATGCTGTGATCGGCATTCGCTACGACGCCACGGAGGTGATGGCCGGCGTGACCGAAGTACTGTGCTACGGCACGGCGGTGATCGCTGAGGAGGCGCATCCGGCCTAGTTCGTAATTGCCACGGCCTGGCGCACCGCGGCGATTCGCGCAGGATCGGTGACTGCGCGGGCGGATTCGTCTTCGGGCAGCGCCTTACGAAATGGAATCCGGTGGTCGGGTCCGGCATCCCGTTGCAGCGTGACTCCGCGTACGTGCAACTCGACCACACCGGTGAAGCGGATCAGGTCTGCGGCATTCGATTCGGTGATGCTCCCACCGGCAAGAATCGTGATGCGTCCCGCGGCTTGGCGCACGAGGGCAGCGATCGTCTCGCGGCCTTCCCACGCAGTGGCCCGCTGACCCGACGTCAACACCCGGTCCACCCCAAGCCGGATTAATGTCTCGAGCGCGGCCGCAGCGTCGCGGCAGACATCGAAGGCGCGATGGAAGGTGAGCTGCATGTCACGCCCTTCATCCCTCAGCATCGCGATGACGTCGGCGGCGACTTCCCCGGCGGCGGTCAGCCCGCCGATCACCGCCCCCGGTGCCCCAAGCTCGCGCGCGTGACGCAAGTCGGCCCGCATGATGGTGATGTCGCCGTCGTCGTAGACGAACCCGCCGCCTCGCGGCCGGATGATGGGAAATACGGGAATGCTCAGCCGCTGGAGGACGCTCGACAGGACGCCGTGGCTCGGCGTCGTGCCAGCATCGGCGAGATCGGCGCACAGTTCGACGCGGTCAGCGCCACCACGCTCGGCATTGACCGCAGAGGCGAGGGTGTCGACGCAGGCTTCGAGGAGCAGCCGCGAGCCATGAGCCATGAGCCCGGTATCCACGCTCGCGTGCGACCTGCGCGGCTACCTCGCCGCCTGGGGTTCACGGCTCACGGCCGCATTTCCCGGCCTGAACGCGACCGCAAAGATCACGAGAATCGCGGCTGCCCCGATCGCGGGGACCATCCAGATCGCGTGCCAGTTGTGCTGGGTTGGCGACGACGCGTGCGCGCCGACGACACGTCCCGACACGAACGACCCGATGAAGTACCCGAGGCCATTGGTGAGGAAATTGAGGAATCCCTGTGCGGCGCCGCGGATCCGGGCGCCCGCGCGCTCGTCGGTATAGATCTGTCCGGCGACGAAGAAGAAGTCGTAGCAGACGCCGTGCAGGAGAATGCCGACTATGATCAACCAGAACATGTTGTCCGCGTTGCCATGCGCGAACGCGAAGTATCGCAACGACCACGCCAGCATTCCGACCACCATGATCCACTTGATGCCGAACTGACGCAGCAGGAGCGGGAGGGCCACGATGAACAGCAGCTCCGACATCTGCCCGAAGGACTGGATGAACGCGGCGTCCTTGACGCCGATCTCGTTGAGGAACGGATTGGCAAAGGAGTAGTAGAACTGCAACGGAATGCAGAGCAGGAACGAGCCGAGGCAGAACATCAGGAACGAGCGGTCCTTGAGCAGCGAAAGCGCGTCCAGCCCGAAGGCGTCCCGCACCGTGAACGGCGTGCCGCTGGCTCGCGGCGGCGTGTGCGGCAGCATCAGGGCGAAGACTGCCATCACTATCGAAGCCCCAGCGGCGAGCCGCATCGGCGTGGCCAGCGCGTCGGCATGGAGCGCCTTGCCGACTACGTATCCCGCGACAATCCAGCCAAACGTGCCCAAGGCTCGAATCCACGGAAACTCGCGCGCCGGGTCGGTAACGTGATGAAATGCGATCGAATTCGTGAGTGACAGCGTGGGCATGTAGCACAGCGCGTACAGAATCAGCAACGGATAGAAGGAGCCGAACGACGTCTGGGTCGAGACCAGGAACATCACCACCGCGCCGAGAAGATGCAGCGCTGCCAGCATTCGTTCCGATGCGAAAAACCGATCGGAGATCATCCCGATGAAGAATGGACTCACTAGTGCGGCAATCGCGGTCGCACCGTACGCCAGGCCGATCTGCTGTCCGGTGAACTGCCGGGTTTGCGACAGATACGTCCCCATCGTGACGAACCAGCTGCCCCAGATGAAATACTGGAGGAACATCATCGCCTGCAGGCGCACGCGGACGCTCATGAGAAGTCCTTGATTCGGAGGTTGCGGAACCAGACCGTACCGCCGTGAGATTGCAGCCCGAGGTGGCCACGGCGCGACTTCCCGAATGTCAGCCACTCCTTGAACTTGCTGGCAGCGATCGTGGTCTTCGTCGCCTTTGAATTGAAGTTCACGTCGACAACCTTGACTCCATTGAGCCATTGCTGGACCCTGGAGCCATGCGCGACGATGCGCACCTGGTTCCATTCGCCGACCGGCTTCACCGCCGTGAGCGGCGCCGGATAGAGGGCATAGAGCGATCCGGCGGCGGTGTAGGGCGACTTGCCGTCGGGGTGCCCGAGGTTGTCCAGCACCTGCATTTCCGGCGCGTTCTCGTAGATCTCGTTGGTGCCTTCGTTCGCCCAGTAGAAGATCCCGCTGTTCGCGCCGGGAGCGACCTTCCACTCGAGATCGAGTTCGAACGAACTGTACTGCTGGTCACTCACCAAGTCGCGCCCATTGCCATCGGTGCGAATCGCGCCGGCGTCAACGCTCCAGCCCGTCGTGACGCCACTCGGTTGCTGATAAGCGTGCCATCCGGTGAGCGTCCGGGTATCGAACAGCGAAATCCACCCGCCGGTGTGAGCGGTATCTCTTGGTACGATTTCAGTATCCCGAGAACGCTGTGATGGGCCCCCGCACGCACCAATCAGGACGGTGATGGCGGACGCGGCCAGCGGCATGCACGCGCGTCGAAACATGGAATGACCCCGGATTGAGGAGAGCCAACTGGATGGGACGCCGAAGGTTAGAGTGAACCGCCGGGCGACGGAAGGGCCCTCGCCGCGTCGACGAGGAGACGTACAGCATCCGCGACGACGGGACGCAACTGCCACTGGCGCATGCGATCCGGCGCCACGGCTGCGAGTGCCGAATCGGCATCGACGCGCCATTGGGGGCCCGGGGACGTCCGACGTGCGGCGAAGTCCAGGGCCTCGAGGCCGACGTGGCCCAGTTGATCCAATGCGCCGGCCACCTGAAGCGCATCGGTCGCCTCGGGAATCCGGTCCTTGACTGCCAGCAAGCGGGAGTAGAATCCCGTCATTCGCCGGAAGTCGGCGCGCAGTTGCGTTGCCGCCGCAACGTCGCCCGTCCCAGCCCTGCGAGCGCGGCCAGCCAGGTCCCAGGTGGCGTGTGGATCGGCAACCGCGGCATCGATGAGCTGAGTGTGCGGCACCATCTGGCTGGTCCCGCTGCCGCCAAAATCCCGCGGTCGCACATAGTCGAGCAGCGCCTCGAACAGCGGCGCGGAATCACCCGCGAGCCGCCGCACCATGCGACGGGTATGGTCTTCATGGCCCAGGCCGACTTCGCCGAGCCGGCGCGAAGTCACCTCGAGGCGGCGATACATGTCCGTCACGTCGTTCACGCTTCCCGGTGACCAGAATCGCTCGGCGATCGCCGCAAGCCGGGGCCAGATGCGCGAGTCGATCGTCTCCGGCGTGATGTATTCGCTCCACATGCAGGCTTCGCCGCCCAGGACGAGCGCCCGCTCCGCGCCGGTCAGATCGGAACCCGCCGGGATCGGATCCGGGAGATAGAATTCGGACGTCGCCTTCTGGTGGTCGATGTAGTAGGGTGCCGACAGGATGCCACGGAATCCTGCCTTGGCCGAGGCTCCCAGAGCCTCGGAACTGCGCCACGACTGGATGACCGCGGCGGTCGGCAGGTCGGGCTGGAAGATCTCGTCCCATCCCACCGGAATCTTGTCATGCTTCTGTACGATGGCAAAGAGTCGCTTGTTGAACGCAGTGTGCAGCGCCACCTCGTTTGCGATGCCATGTCCCTTCATCCACGCCTGGATCGCCGGGTTCTCGTGCCACTGCTTCGGTTCGACCTCGTCACCGCCAACGTGCCAGTAGTGGTCCGGGAAGAGAGCAACCATCTCGCCGATGAACGTGTCGAGGAACCTGTAGGTCGATTCCTTCGTGGGATCCATCGTCGGGGCAAACGTGCCCCAGGTACGCGCGATTTCGAACGGTCCCGGTCCGCTGGCCAGGTTTGGATACCCCACGAACCACGCGCTCGAGTGGCCCGGCATGTCGAATTCCGGCATGACGCGAATCCCGCGGTCTGCGGCGTACGCGACGATGTCGCGAATCTGCTCCTGCGTATAGAACAGCGAGTCGCTGCCCAGCTGCTGGAGCCTGGGGAGGCGCAGGCTTTCGACCCGGAATCCCTGATCGTCGGACAGGTGCCAGTGAAACACATTGAGCTTGACGACCGCCATGCCATCCAGGGTGCGCTTGATCACGTCCACGGGTTCGAAGTGCCGGGAGACATCGAGCAGCAGGCCTCGCCAGCGAAAGCGGGGTGCATCGCGGATCTCGGCCCCTTGAGCGAACACCCCGTGTCCGTCCGCGGCCTGCAACTGCAGGAACGTTTCCAATCCGCGCATGGCCCCCACGACGGTGGGTGCCGTCAGCACCGCCTGGCTGGCTGAAACGTTCAAGTCGTACGACTCGTCTTCAGCTGGATCCGGCACGCGGAACCCAGGTCCGGCGACGTCGATGACGAGCGTGGCGCCACGGTCACTGCCGAATCGCCGCGAGAGGGGCATGCCCACTCGCCCCTCGAGGCGCGTGATCGTACGGGTGATCGCGCGCTCGAGCCGGACGTCGCGGTGACGAACGATCGCGACCGCGAAGTTGCTATCGATCCGGAGTTGCTCGGATGAGAGCGTCACCGACGCGGGTACCGGCATGAGATCGTGACTGAGCGGTGCCTGGGCTGGGAGGGTCAACGGCGTGGAGAGCATGACAACCAGCTGGATCGTTGCGCGCATGGAAGGCCGGATGGAGAGGTTGCTGAAAGATGGCAGGTGCTACCGTCGGCGGTAAGCCGTATTATCGGAGCTGGCCAGATTCACGTTCACTCATGTGGGAGGAATTCGCGGATGAACCGTCCGGTCCATTTCGAGATTCACGCCGACAATCCCGACCGAGCCGCAGCGTTCTACTCGGCTCTGTTCGGCTGGAAGTTCACCCAATGGGCCGGACCGATGCCGTACTGGATTATTCGGACGGGCGACGGCATCGGGTTCGACGGTGGCCTGGTCCCCCGCCGAGGACCGCCGCCCACTGAAGGCCAGGCGGTCAACGCCTGTCCGGTGACGATGGACGTGGTGTCGTGCGACGAAACCGTCAGCGCAATCGCCGCCAACGGCGGCACGATCGCACTCCCGAAGACGGCGATACCCGGGGTCGGCTGGCTGGCGTATGGGAAGGACACCGAGGGGAACATCTTCGGCGTGATGCAGAACGATCCGGCGGCGAAGTAGTTTGTCCGAGGCCATGCGGATAACTCATCTCAACGTCTACCCGATCAAGGGATGTCGCGGGGTGTCAGTGGCGTCGGTCGCCGTCGATCGGCTCGGACTGGTCGGCGATCGGCGCCTGATGCTCGTGGACGATGCGGAGCACTTCATCAGCCAGCGGGAAAACCCGTTGCTGGCGACGCTCCGGCCGGCGCTGGACGGATCAAGTTTGACGGTCGCGGGCCGTGGGAACGAGTCGACGCGGCTGTACATCGATCCGGACGGCGCCGATCGCGTGGTTCGCGTATGGGGGCGCAGCGACATCGTCGCCACTGACCAGGGCGATGCCGCGGCTGATTGGTTCTCGGAGGTGATCGGGCAGCGGTGTCGGCTGGTCTTCTTTGGCGTGCATGCACGGAACCCCGTTGACCCCGAATTCTCGCCCTGCGTGGATGCCGAGACAGCGTTCACCGACGGGTATCCGATGATGGTGGCGTTGCAGGAGTCACTCGACGACCTCAACACGCGGCTCGACGAGCAGATACCAATGGACCGATTCCGGCCAAGTGCCGTGGTCGCCGGCGCCACGGAGTGGAGTGAAGATGGCTGGCGCGCGATCCGCCTTGGTGGGCTCGTCTGCGATGCCGTGAAGCCGTGCGCGCGCTGCGTCGTCACGACGACCGATCAGCTATCCGGGGCACGGGACGCACGGCAGGAGCCGCTCCGCACCCTGGCGACATTCCGGACCGTCGGCGGCCTCGGCGCCATCTTCGGCCAGAACCTCGTTCCTCGTGGTACCGGGACGCTTCAGGTGGGCGACGAGGTTCAACCGGTGTGACCGACCGGCTCTACTATCACGACGCCGCGCTGCTCGATTTTGACGCGACCGTGATCGAATACGGCAACGACGCCCTGCACGTCGTCCTCGACCGCACGGCCTTCTACCCCACTTCGGGCGGCCAGCCGCACGATATCGGCCACCTCGGAAATTCGCGCGTCGTGGACGTCATCGACGAGGGTGCGCGGATCGTGCATGTCGTCGATGCGCCTGTGGGGCTGGGACCGGTCCACGGCCACGTGGACGGAGCGCGGCGCCGCGACCACATGCAGCAGCATACCGCACAGCATCTGCTCTCCGCCCTCGCGAGCGATCGCTTCGGCTGGGACACGGTGAGCGTGCATTTCGGACCCACGCATTCGACGATCGAGTTCGACGTGGCCGCTGCGCCGGAGCAGAACCTCATCGCGTTGCAGCGAGCAGCCAACGACGTCGTCGCCCAAGCCCGTCCGGTACTGGTGAGCTTTGAAGATGCCGCGGCGGCCGAAGCCGCCGGCCTGCGGAAGCCGCCGGCGCGCACCGGGCTGATTCGAGTGATCAGCATCGCGGATATTGACCGTAGCGCATGCGGGGGCACCCATGTGACACGCACCAGCGAGATCGGACCGATGCTGCTGCTTGGGATGGAAAAGATCCGCACCCACGTACGGATGGGTTTCCTGGCCGGCGACCGAGTGCTGGCTCATGCCCGGGAGAACGGTGCCGCGCTCGATGCGCTGGCGCTGGAGATGGAGTGTGCCGTAACCGAGCTCACCACATTGGTGCCAGCGAAGCATCGGGAGATCAAGGCGCTGCGCGAACAGCTGGCAACGCTGGAGGCGGAGGTTGCGGTATCGCGCGTCCGTGCGATGTTCGACGCAATCGGACCCAGCGACGACGGCGTGCGGCGGATTGTGTATCGGCCCGATGCCGAATCGCCCAGCATCGTGCGCCAGATGGCGCAGGCGGTGGCGCCGCTCGAACGTGCCGTTTTCGCCGCCGTCACGCAGACGCCACCAACCATCTACTTCGCGACCAGCGCTGACAGCGCGCTCCATGCCGGCGCCACCCTCAAGGCCGCGCTCGGTACGGTGGGCGGTCGGGGCGGTGGCTCGGAACGAGTCGCGCAGGGCACCGCGCCATCCGCGGATGCGCTGGAGCAGGCTGCGCGAACGGTCGTATACGGGGACCGGCCGTGATCCATTACGAAGTCACCCTCGAGTGCTCCGCCACCGCAGCGCCGATGCTCGAGCGCTGGATCCGGAACACCCACATCCCCAACATGCTTGCGACCGGATCTTTCGTCGCCATTCATTTCGATCGCGCCGACGAGGACAGGTTTCGAACCGTGTACCAGGCAGCGACCCAGGCCGACCTCGATCGCTATCTCACGCAACACGCGGAGCGGCTGCGCGGTGAATTCCACGACCGGTTTCCTGACGGCGTTGCCGTGACCCGGGAGGTCTGGGTGCAGCTGCAAGGCTGGACGTCGGGGTGAACGATCCGTTCCTGCTGATCCGCAACACGGCACCGCCGCCTAATATCGCTAAAGTATCCGCACTCGCCGACCTCGCGGGCAGCTTCCATCGTGGGCTGCGGAGCTACGCCGCCACGCCACTTCGCCGACTCGACCGGCTGGCCGCGGAGTTGCAGCTGGCATCGGTGCTGCTCAAGGATGAATCCCATCGCTTTGGCCTCAACGCGTTCAAGGGGCTGGGCGCATCGTTCGCGATGCATCACTGGCTCGCCACGCACGATGTGCCGGTCGACGCGGTGTTCACCACTGCTACCGACGGCAACCACGGGCGGGCGGTTGCTTGGATGGCACGGCAACTTGGCTATCGCGCGGTGATCTTCATGCCGGGCCATTCGGTGCCGGCACGGATCGCAGCGATCCAGAACGAGGGTGCCGAGGTTGTGCTGGTGGACGACGGGTACGACGCCGCAGTCCGGCTCGCGCTGGACGCCGCGGACAACCGCGGCTGGATCGTGATACAGGACACCGCCACTGACCGGTACCGCGAGGTGCCGGACTGGATTGGCGCCGGCTACTGGACCATGGCACGCGAACTGGAGCCGGCGGTGCATGCTCCTGAGCAGCCCGAGGTCGACGTCGTGCTGTTGCACGCGGGCGTCGGTACCTGGGCCGGCGCGATGGTGCAGTACTACTGGCACCACTACGGTGCGGCGCGTCCACGAATCGTCGTGATCGAGCCAACGGAGGCCGCATGCCTGCTCCAGTCGGTTCGGGTCGGCCAACCGACACCCGCAACCGGTTCGCTCCATACCATCATGGCGGGCCTCAATTGCGGGTATCCGTCGACCGATGCGTTCGACGTCTTGCGACAGAGCGTTGATGCCTTCATTGCCATTCCCGACATCTGGGCAGAGCGGGCGATGCGACGGTTGGCGATGGCGCAAGGCGACGACCCGCCGGTGTTCGCCGGCGAGTCCGGTGGGGCGGGCGTCGCGGGATTGATGGCATTGATGCAGGATCCGGCCTATGCCGCCGTGCGGGATCACGTCGCTCTGGGGCGTGGTTCGCGCGTGCTGGCGTGGTGCACCGAGGGTGTCACGGATCCGGAAGGCTGGCAACGGGTTGTCGGACGCCCCATTCCCGCATAGGCTCCAGTGACCCTGAGAGGAGCACGGCAATGCTCGGCACCCTGTGACCGGCGATCTGCGCTATCCGGTGGGACGCTTTTCGGCGCCAACTGCGTGGGAGGCGGCGACCGTCGCCCAGTTGCGCCGCGACCTCACCGATTTTCCTGAGCGGATGCGGGCCGCAGTCGCCGGGTTGAATGACGCGCAGCTCGACACTCCATACCGCGACGGTGGCTGGACCTCGCGGCAGGTGGTGCATCACGTGGCCGACTCGCACCTGAACGCATATTGCCGGTTCCGGTTGGCATTGACGGAAGACGCGCCAACCATCAAACCGTACGATGAGACGCGATGGGCCGAGTTGCCCGACGCGCGGACGCTGCCGGTGGCGCCATCCCTGCAGATACTCGACGGCCTACACGTACGCTGGGTGGCATTGATCGACACCTTCACGCCGGAACAGTGGCAGCGGACCTTCACGCATCCCGAGCACAAGCGCTCGATGACGCTGGCCCACACGGCGGCGCTTTATGCCTGGCATGGCAGGCATCATACGGCCCACGTAACCACCCTTCGTTCCCGCCGCGGATGGTAGCGGCGCAGCGGTTCGCCCTTTGGCTTGTCGGCGCAGGCATCGCCGCCGCTGGCGCCCACCGGTCCGCCAGCTGGCATGCGGCAGAACTTGGCCACAGCGAGCAGGCCGTCTGGGTCTTGCCGCAGACACTGGTGTATCGCGACTCCGGTAGTTTTCGCTCCGCCTGGACGCAGATGTATCCGGTTGCCGGAATGCGACCCGCATTGCCGCTGGTGGATTTCACGAAGTGGCGCGTCATCGTCATTGCGGTCGGCACCAAGCCGACCGGCGGCTATCATCTCAGCCTCGAGCGTGGCCAAACGGTGCGAGATTCCGCCTTGCTGACAGTGACGCTTCATACGCCCGCCAAGGGCTGTGGCGTGACCCAGGAGTTGACGACGCCGGCGGTAGCGGTCGCGACCCCGATTACCCCCGCGCCATTCCGCGTCATCGTCCACGAGCGCGCCGATAGCGCACATTGTAACTGACCATTTCGACCAGGAGCAGCTGAATGGATCGGCAGACCGTGGACGGGATCGGCGGAGTGGTGCTTTTCGCCGATCACGCCGATTCACTCGCCCAGTGGTACGAAAAGCATCTCGGCATCTTTTTCACCCGGGAGCCGGGAAGCCATGAGTGGTGGTGCGAACTGAGCGGAACGGCCTTCGCCATTCACCAGACCAAGCATCCACTCGGCCACGAGCGCCATTTCGTCGAGATCAGCTGGCGGGTGAAGAACCTCGATGATCTCGTCGAGTACCTGGTTGACCTCGGCGTGACCGTCGATGAACGGCAGGAAACGCCCGCCGGGGATTACGCGTGGTTCGACGACCCCGAAGGGAACCGCGTCCAGTTGTGGCAAGAGTCGGAGGCGTGAGGAGCCGGCGCCCTACCGCTCCCGGCCCAGCCTGCTCCGGTCGGGGAATTCGCTGCGGAGTTGTCCGATTGCATCAATCATGATCTCGATGCCCGGCTCGGTGAGAGCGCTCACTCCGATCACGCTCAACGCCGGTGGCGTGGCCCGATCCAGGCCGTCCAGCACGGCGTTCCGGACGATGACGACCTTGTCCGGCGTAAGGTCGCGGATGTAGATGGTTGCCTGGATAACGTCGCCCGGCGCGCCCCGCGCGGCTCGCATCACGGCCGCAAGATTCCGGACGGCCTGCCGGGCTTGGGCCGCAAGATCGCCGACACCGACCAACCGTCCGGCCGAGTCCAGCGGCACCATCGCGCCAACGTAGACGGTATTGCCCACCTTCACGGCGTGCGGCAGGCCTTCGAGCACCGGAACCTCCGGCGCAATGATCTGCTGTGGCGTGGCCGGGGCGCTGGCCGCTGGAAATCCCCCTTGACCCGCGGGTCCGTTGCGGCCGCGCTGGCCGGACTGTGCGCCTGCGGCAACTGGCAGGAAAAGTGCTAGCAGCAGCGAGAATCGCATGGGGAACCTTGTCGGAATGAGGACGTTTCCTGAATTGGGCGGCGTGGCCGCCTCAGAATGTACGTGGTGCGTGATCCAGGGGTTGTGCCGCCGGCAGCAGGGTTCTCGCGAAAGCCGGTAACCGCAGCCGTGGCAACTGGATCCGAACGGTTCGCCCGGTTAAAGTGGGGGACCGGGGGAGTGGCCCAACCGGGCCCGTCTGTGCACGGTTCGAGCAGGTCAATCGTCTCTCGAAATGTCGACCATCCAAGCGGAGAGTAGCTATGCGCAGGATCATTTTTGCACTCGTTGCGGCCGGGGCGCTCGCAGGATGCGTGAGCAAGAAGCGATATGACGACTTGGTGCTGGAGCAGCAGCGGGTCAGCGAGCAGAAGGATTCGCTCGTCAATGATGTACTTGCCACCACGCAGATGATGGCGGACATCAACTCCGATCTCGTCGCCGTGAAGGGTCTCGGCGTGAGCCCGGTATCCACGAGCGACCGCCCGTTAACGGGCACAGCCGAGAATCGTGCAGTCATGTTGGGGAAGGTCCGCGAGGTGATCGCGCGACTGAATGCGGCGGAGCAGCAGATTGTCGCCGGCAAGAAGCGGATTAGTGCGATGTCAGCGACCTACGCCAGTGAGAAGAAACAGCTGAGCGAACAACTTGACGCCTACCAGAAGACGATCACCGACCTCAAGGCATCGGCGGAGCAGCAGGAGGCGTTGATCACGCAGCAGAAGCAGCAAATCACGACGCTTGCGGGACGGGTGGATACCCTGACCCAGCAGTCGGCGGTGCTCAGCACGGAGAAGGCTGCCGTGCGGGATACACTGACGCATGTCGTCGACCTCGCCAACACGGTCTACTATGCCGTGGGCACCAAGGACGAGCTGGTGAAACGCGGCATCCTGGTCCCGGAAGGCAGCAAGTTTTTGGTATTTGGGAGCAAGACGCTGGAGCCGGCGCGCGAGCTCAAGCCCGAGTTGTTCCAGCGCCTCGACCGTCGTCGGGACACTGTCCTGACGGTGCCGGAGCCGAACAAGGAGTACAAGATCATCACGCGCCAGAGCCCGACGTACCTGAGCGCGAACATCCAGCAGAACGGCAGGGTGAAGGGTGATCTGCATGTGACATCGCCGGCGTTCTGGGACGCAGGGAAGTACCTGATCCTGGTCCGCGACTGAGGGCGGAGCAGAACCGAGAAGCAAGCAGGGGGGCCGCGAGGCTCCCCTGCTTGCGTTCATGCCCTTTCCTCCGGGCTTCACAGTTCTTACTACTTCCACATGCCTACCGCATCCATTCCCAGCGGCGTCCTGATACGGACTGCGGTTCTGCTGCTTGGCTCGAACAGCTTCATGACGGTTGCGTGGTACGGTCACCTGAGAACGATGGCGAATCGGCCATGGTACATAGTCGCCTTGGTGAGTTGGGGCATCGCGCTGTTCGAGTACCTGCTCCAGGTGCCGGCCAACCGCATCGGGTTTTCCGCCATGACGCTGCCGCAGCTCAAGGTGATGCAGGAGGTGATCACGCTCCTCGTATTCGTGCCGTTCGCGGTGTTCGCCATGGGCCAGACATTGAAGTTGGACCATCTCTGGGCCGCGCTTTGCCTGGTTGGCGCGGTCTACTTCGCTTTCCGCAAGTGAGCCGGGTCAATCTGTAGCATCTTCCCGAGGGAGTGCATATGTCGAATCTGGGTCGGGTCAGCCGCCTTGCCGCTGCGGTAACCATGCTGATCGGTGGCGCGACGCTCACCGCGTGGCACAGCGTGCCCGTGGCGCTCCCGCCGATGCGAGTGGTGAAGTCAGCCACCTGTGGTTGCTGCGCCAAGTGGGTCGAGTACATGAGGCGGGAGGGGTTTACGGTGTCGGTGGAAGACCGGGATCAGTTCACCGATCTCAAACGGAGCAACGGCGTAACCGCGGCCCTGGAGTCATGTCACACGGCCTTTGTTGGCGGCTATGTGATCGAAGGTCACGTGCCCGCCGATCTGGTCAAGAAGCTGCTGGCCGACAAGCCGGCTGGCATCAAAGGATTGGCGGCACCGGGGATGCCTGCGAGCGCGCCAGGGATGGACATGGCCGGACCACACTACACGATCTACTCGTTCGATGCGCAGGGGCATTCGAAGGTCTACGCAGAGCGATGACAGATTAGTCGTTGCTCATGGTCTCCTGGCGTAGCCTTTCCCTCGCCGCTTCGATCCTGCTCCGCACCCTTTGCTTCAGCTCGTGCTGATCGACGCCCGTCGTCGGCTCGGGTTCGAGTACCTCAACGACCGCAGTCGCGGGATGGATTCGCCAATCATGGCGGGCGATCGCGTTGCGCGTGCCGTAGATCGCCAATGGCAGGATCGGCACTCCTGCCTCGATCGCCAGTCGGAAGGCGCCATCCTTGAACGGCAGCAACTGGTCGGTCGGCGACCGGGTGCCTTCGGGAAAGATGATCACCGACACCCTGCCGGCCAGTCGTTCGCGGCACGCGGCCATCGCCAGCCTGGCACTGGCGGCGCGACCGCGCTTCACCCCGACGTCGCGTGCCGCCCACATCAGCCAGCCGAGTAGTGGGACCCACATGATCTCGACCTTGCTCAGCCACTTCATTTCCCAGGGGAGCAGGCAAAGCAGCAGCATGTCGGCGAAGGATTCGTGGTTGGCGACCACAACGTATGGATGCCGCGGGTCGGCCGGCAGGGTGCCGCGCACGGTGAAATGCCAGCGGGGAGTGAGGCGCGCAGTGAACGCTCCGGCGAGTCGGAACAACCGGCCGCCGAGGTAGTTCATCCGGTCGAACGGCCAGCCGACGATGCGCCAGACCATGATGGCGGGGAAGAACAGCAGCAGCAGCGTCGCCAGCACAAACCAGGTCCAGACGGTGGCGATCACGTTTCGAACCGGTGTCAACGCGGCGAGCATGGCACAAAAGCTAACCGCCACGCAGTGCCCTACTTGCGAAGGGCTCGCAGCGCTTCCGGTGTGCCGATCATTTCCAGAGCATGCCACGCGGTCGTTCGGACGTCCACCTTGGCATGGCGAAGCAGATGGGCAAGGAGGGGTACCGCCTGCACCAATCGCTTGCGGCCGACGACTTCTGCGGCGTCGCGAACAAGTTCGGCGCGCTCGTTACTCAGGGCTTCGACGATCGTCTGGTCGCAATCGCGACAGGCGACGAGTGCGTCGATGTACGCGCGCCGCTCCTGCGGCCCCGGCGCACCGTTCAGCGCACTGAGGAGTGCCGCGGCCCCGTCGTGCCCCAGGGTGCCAAGGACGCGCGCGATGATGGTGGGGGAGGCGGGCTTCGGAATCAGACGCGCCATGGTGTCCAGCACGTCCTGTGGCACGACGCGCCGCCGCTCCCGTATCACGATGGCCCGCAGTTCGCCGTCGTTGACCTGCGCCAAGTCGTGAATCTGCAACAACGTATCTGCCAATGCATGGTAGTCTGCCTGGGCTCGCGCGGTCTCCGCGGCCTGCAGCAACGGGTCGAGACGCGCGGTGAGCTCGGTGAGCATCGCATCATGCGGATCCATGGTGGGTGCCGGGTCGAGCGTCGCCGAGCTGCCCCGCAACCCGGGGAGCTCGAACAATGACTGGCGAAGGTCCCCTTCGGCGGCCGAGCCGCTGGTGGCAGACACGACGGCATCCGGGACGTTGAACCGGAGTGCGTCGCGAAGATCGTCTACCGAGCCATAGAGGCCAGGCGCCGAGGCATACAGTTCGACGACGGCTCGCCATTGTCTCGCCGAAAGCGCCGGCGGCAGCGCCAGACGCGCGGTATGATGGTCCACCAACGCATGCCGGATCACCGCCGTGCCGGGCGCTTCGAGCGAGAGCGGTGTGCCGTTGATCCGCAGGTCGTCGCCGAAGACCTCAAAGCTGACGGCGCCATCATCAGTGGCCGCCCAGATCAGCAGGCTGACGGTGTGGTCCAATTCCTCTGCGTCCGAAAGTGAGGAGCGGACCTGATAGATCGCCGCTGCGAAGAGTGCGGCTACTGGTACGGCCATCGGGTCCCTCCATCTTTAGTGTGACCGTAGGATGCCGGCCACCTCCGCCCGGCGGTCGCTGCCCGGCGCGAGTCCCAGTGCCAGTGCAACTGCCAATGCCGCCGGCCGCAGCATGCGGTCGTCATCGATGACGTCCCGCATTGGACCGTCCTGAACGACGCGGCCATGATCCACCACCACCCCGCGCTGCAACGCCTCGTGAGCGAAGACCGCATCGTGCGTGATGGCCACCACCGTCCTGCCGCGCCGGGTCCATTCACGAATGACGCCGATAACGCGTTCGCGTGAAGCGAAATCCAGCCCGGCCGTCGGTTCGTCGAGCAGGAGGAGCTCAGGATCGGCCGTGAGGATCGTAGCCAGCGCGAGCAGCCGCCGCCGCGGCAATGGCAGGTCATAGGGGTGCTCATCGGCAGTATCGGCAAGTCCCAGCAGGTCTAACGTGGCGATCACCGCCTCCCGCACCCGGGGTTCGCTCCAGCCGGCGAGGCGCGGGGCGAAAGCACATTCGGCCCGAACCGACGTTGCGAAGAGCTGACGCTCTGGTTGCTGGAACAGGAACCCGGCGTGTGGTGCGAAATCCTCGGGGTGGCACCGCGCAGTGTCCCGGCCGAGAGTGGCGACTGTACCCATCGCGGGGTGCTCGAGCGCCATCGCCAATCGGAGCAACGTCGACTTGCCGGCGCCGTTGGCCCCGAAGACCCCGACCGCCTCGCCGGCCTGGATATCGAGACTGACGCCGTGGAGCACTTCCGGGCCATGGGGATAGGCAAACGCGACGTCGGTCATCCGTACCGCCGAAGCTGAACCCGACGTTGAAAACGGAGTCGCATGTGCACCGGCCGCGGATCGCGTCCTCGGCGCGAGTCCTGAGTGCCATGTGGAAAGGACGATTTGGACCAGCTGCTCCCGCGTCAACGGACGTGGCACGGCGAGCCCGGCATCGTGCGCCAACACGGCGGCATCGGTGGTGCTGGCGCCGGTCGCGATGATTTCGTTGCCGGCGAGCAGCTCGCGCGGATTGCCATCGAGCGCGATCCGTCCGGCCCGCATCACGATCAAGCGATCGGCGACGTCGAGCATGATGTCAGCGTCATCGCAGGAGACAATTACCGTCGCGCCGTCGCGTGCCAACTCGCGCAACAGGCCTTGCACTTGCACGGTGGCGGCCTGATCCAACGCGGAAAATGGTTCGTCAAGCAACCAGGCGCGCGGCCTGGCGGCCAGCAGTGCCGCCAGCAGCACCCGTTGGGTTTCTCCGCTGGAGAGCGCGCCCGGCGGGCGGTCAGCGAGGTCCGCGAGCCGCAGGCGACCGATCGCGCGGTCGGTGGCGGCGGCAATCTTCTCACGCGGCTCGCCCAGATTCATCGGGCCCACGGCGATCTCGTCGCGTACGGTTTCCGCAATGCCGCTGAGCTGCAGCGCCGGTGAGGGCCCGAGGTAGGCGATCCCGGACCGCAATGGAGCAAGCGTGGCGCTGTCGTCATCGTCGGCCATCACGTCACCTTCGCGCTTACCTCCCGTGAGCCGCGGAGCCAAACCCGCCAGCGCGAGAAGGAGCGTGCTGGTTCCGCTCCCCAGCGCACCGCTGAGCCAGGTCACCATGCCCGGTCGGATCTCAACGTCAACACCGTCAACCGCCCAGCGTTCCTGCGCCGGATACCGCACCCGCAGCGCGTGCGTCCTGAACCACATCAGCTGCGCACTCGCCAGATGACGCCAGCGAGCACCGCGACGAATGCGAGCCACCGCACGATCCGGTCGGGCGCGGTATCGTGTGGGGGATCGGTGGCGGTACGCGGGCCGCGGAGCATCAGCCCGCGCGTCTCCAGCGCCAGCGCGCGGTCGTCTGCCTCGGTCATCGACGCGAGCAGCAGCGGGAATACCAGTGCGGGAAGGGCGCCGGCGCGCGTCCGGAGTGACCCCGTGACATGCAGGCCGCGGGCGCGCTGCGCTTCGCGCAGCTGACGCGCCTGCTCGCCCAGCCGGTCGGCGGCGTCAAGCGTGGCTACCAACAGGAATGCGGCGCCGAACGACCAGCGCCGCGCAATGGCCGCCTGCAGGAAGCGATGAGGATCAAAGCTGCTCGCAAAGGCGAGCGATGCCGTCGCGATGACCGCCAGCCTGGTTCCCTGCGACAAGGCCCAGTGCAGGCCTGGCCCTGAAAGGGTGCCACCCCACGGCGCCGCGATGCGGGCACCGTCACCAAGAACGCCTTGCAGCAGAAACAGCAGCACCCAAATCGGTGCCACGGTGACGAGGCCGGTGCGCACACCACGTCCCGCCCCGGTCGACAATGCAATGACGATGGTGGCGATGTAGAGCGCGGCAGTCTGGCGGGTCGACGATAACACCAGCGCGAGCGCGATCAGGGCGAGCGTGACGGTTCCGCTGGTAAACGGATGCGCCCGCCGGGCCAGCGTCATTGCGCGGCGGCGCGGGCAGCGAGCGGAAAGCGACCCAGTATCCGCCTCGGAAGGGCCCGCAACAGCGTGCCCACGGCCACGATGACGATGCCTTTGTCGAGCACATCCGTGGTGCCTGATCCGATGGCCACGGCGACCGGCAGCGGCAATCCGACCACCCGCAACGCCGCCGTCACCCAGACCACGCCGCCGCCGGTCGCGCCGCGGAACAGCAGGTACGCAATCACCGCCGAGGCGGCGCCGCAGCAGAGTCCGCACGCAACGCCCCATGCGACGGTTCGCCACACGGATGCGAAACCGCCCCGCCGGGTCGCTGCCGCGACCAGCAGCGCCAGCAACCACTGGATTACCACGAAGGGCAGGGACTGATAGCCCGTGAGCAATCCGATGAGCAGCTGGCTGATCGTGCCGACGAGCGCTCCGCCCCCGAAACCGACCAGGACCGCCACGAGCACCGTCCCGACGGTGTCGAGATACACCGGCAGCGACAGCTCCTTGACGATGGCACCCATCACCAGGTTGATCGCCACGGCGGCAGGAACCAGCGCGAACAGACGTGGCGAGATGCGCAAGTAGTGGTTCACCGGTGTCGGGGTCGGTAGAATGTACCTGCTCAGGCCAAAGGATTGCGGGATGTCCATCCTCGACAGCGACAAGATCGTGACCCGGCTGCGTGCCGCGTTCAATCACGGGAATTCGAGACAGCAGCTGCTCGCGCTCGCGACGCATCTGATCCATGACGCCGGACCGCCGTACACCTCGGTATACGTCTACATGCTTCGCGGAGATGAGTTGGTGCTCGAAGCGTTCAGTGGCCGCGAGACCGAGCATACACGGATCGCGGTGGGCCGCGGAGTCTGCGGTACCGCCGTCGCTACTGGCGACGACCAGAACGTAGGCGACGTGCGCGCGGTGCAGAACTACATCGCCTGCAACGTATTCACGCGCTCGGAACTCGTCGTCCTGATCCGGCGCGGCAGCCACATTCTCGGCCAGATCGACGTTGACTCCGACGTGTCCGATCCATTCACCACCGACGAAGAGCGCGCGGTACGGCAGATTGCCGATGCGCTGGCGGTGCTGCTCTGATTCGGAGCGTCCGTGGCGTGGAGCTGTACGAGCATCGCAGCGGCCACGGGCCCGACGTCGTGGTACTGCACGGTGGCCCGGGCGCACATCATGACTATCTGCTGCCCGGGTTCGACCGTCTGGCGCACAACCGTACCCTGATTTATTACGACCAGCGCGGCGGTGGGCGCTCGCCCGTTGGCCGCGACGTACCGGTCGGCTGGCGCGAGCACGTCGATGATCTGGAGGCCTTGCGGGACATCTGGGGGATGCGGCAGCTGCATCTCTGCGGGTATTCCTGGGGTGCGCTGCTGGCGATGCTGTTCGCAATCACCTATCCAGGCCGGGTCGCATCGCTCGCGCTGGTGTCACCGGCCCCCGCGGCCCGGCGCGAGCGACTTGTCTTCGAGCAGAACCTCGCGCGCCGCAATGCGATTCCGGAACTGGTCACCGCGCGCGCCGCGCTCCAGGCCAGCGGACTCCGGTCCGGCGATATGGCGAGCTACAACCGGCGGTTGTTCGAACTCGCGGTTGCTGGATACTTCCATGATCCACATCGGGCGCACGAGCTGACGCCGTTTCGCATTACCGGACGTACCCAGCAGGCGGTCTGGGATTCGCTCGGTGATGACTTTGACATCCGGCCGGAGCTGGGTCACCTGAACGTGCCTGCCGTCGTGGTCCACGGTGACGACGATCCGATACCGCTGTCCAGCGCGCGCGCGACCGCGGACGCGCTGCGGGCACCGTTGCAGGTGCTCGCGGAATGCGGGCACGTTCCCTATGTCGAAGCCCCGGACGCGTTCGTTGGTGCGCTCGACCCCTTTCTGCCACGCGCATGAATCCGTCACGGCCGCATCCATTTGACCTGCTGTTTGGCGGCTTTCGCGCCGAGCAGCTGCCGGCGATCCACGCCGAACTGGGCGAGCGATCCGACCTCAACACGTTCCTGCTCGCTGCACCGGCGCTCGAACTGATGCGAGAGCTACGCCCCGACGAAGGCCTCGGCGAGGCAGTGGACGACTTCGTGGCGCTCGTTCACGCCGCATACCTGTTCTGGCGGGATGGCGAACGGACGCGCTACCTGGACGAAGCCGCGACGCGGGTGCTGTGCCGCCCATTCCGGGCGCCCGCGACGCGGCATCCCGGAATCCGGACTGACGCGACTCGCTACATTCAGATCGCACCACGGCTGATCTGGGGCCGCCTGGCCGAGGACGCGGCATTTGAACCACTCGACGGCTGGTTCGCGGTGCCGACCGACGCTGGATTGCGGTTGGTGGCGTGCTTTGGCGTGCACGTTGAACGTCCCGGTGTATCGGTGATCGCGATCGAGGGCCCGGTGCCGGACAATGTAGCTCGCGCCGATGGCACGCCGCTGTTCGCACCGACCATGTCGGGAGGCGAAGCAGCCAGCCTGCATGGGATCAGCGCGCCGGAAGAATTGCTGTTGCTCGGGCTGGGCGTGCTGAACGGCGAGGAGTTGCCCTGATGCCGATGATGGACCGTACCGGCGTGTCGCGCTCGCTCGAGCAGATTGCCGCTTATCTCGACTTCAAGGGCGAGAATCCGTTCCGCGTGCGGGCATTCACGGCGGCGGCGCGCAGCATTCTTGGCGTTCCGGGCGACCTCGAAACCGGCATCGCCGATGGCTCCCTCACGCACACCAAGGGAATCGGGCCCGCGATCCTGCAGATCGTCACCGAACTGGTAACCACCGGCCGAGCCGGGATTCTCGAACAACTGCGGGACGAGGTTCCCGCCGGACTGGTCGACATGCTCGGCATACCCGGGCTCGGCGTCGCCAAGATCCGCCAGATCCAGGAGACGCTCGGCATCGACACGCTGCCCGATCTCGAGGACGCCGCGCGCGATGGGCGACTCGCCGCACTGCCGCGCTTCGGAGCCCGTACGGCGGAGAAAGTCCTCAAGGGCATCGCGTTCCTGCGTCAGGCGAGTCAGTGGCGCCTGTCGCACCACGCGCGACACGAAGCGGAGGCGTTCCGGGAAGCGTTCGCGCGGTTGCCGCACATTCTTTCGGCGCACACCGCTGGCGAAGTGCGCCGGCGCTGCGAGGTGGTGCGCGAACTGGTGACCGTACTCGTGGCCGACGTACCGCCGGAAGATGTGTTCCGGCAACTGAGCACGATGCCCGGCGTCAACGAAATCGCCGGCGGCGACGAGCGTCGCGTGACATTGCGTTTCGCCGGCGGAAGCAGCGTTCAGGTGGTGGTGACGCCGCCGCAGAATTTCGGTGCGGTGCTGGTGCAGGCGACCGGCAGCGAGGCGCATCTTGCGGCGTTGGCCGCACATGCGGCCCGCAAGGGGTTCAACCTCGCCGGGGCGGCGTTGTGGGAGGGCAGCCGCTTTGTGGCCACGCCGACGGAGGCGGCGCTCTACTCCGCGCTCGACCTGGAGTGGATTCCGCCGGAGCTACGCGAGTTCGGGGACGAGGTCGTCCGGGCGGTGCCACCGCTGGTCGAGCTGGCCGACCTGCGAGGTTTCCTGCACTGCCACACCAGCGCGTCGGACGGCAGCAACTCGGTCGAGCAGATCGCGAAGGTATGTCAGGCCGCCGGGTATCAGTACGCCGGGATTACCGATCACTCGCGCGCGGCCGCGTACGCCGGGGGCCTATCGGTGGACGGTGTCCGGCGCCAATGGGATGAGATTGACGCCGTGAACGGCACGCTGTCGGGGTTCCGCGTCCTCAAGGGCATCGAGAGCGACATCCTCGTGGATGGTGTCCTCGATTACCCGGACGACGTGCTGGCCGGATTCGATTTCATCATCGGATCAATTCACTCACGCTTCAACCTCAGCCGTGACGACATGACCGAACGGGTCTGCCGGGCGATGGATTCGCCGTACCTGACCATCGTCGGGCACCCGACTGGAAGGCTCCTGCTGTCACGCGATGCCTACTCGATCGATCTCGACCGGGTCCTCGCGCGGGCGGCGGCGACCGGCGTGGCGATGGAGATCAACGCCGATCCGCATCGCCTTGATCTCGACTGGCGCGTGCTGGCCACTGCGCGCGAGCGCGGCGTGATGATTTCGATCGGCGCCGATGCGCACAATATCGCCGGACTGGATAACGTCGAGTACGGCGTCGGCATCGCTCGGAAGGGAGGACTCGGACCGAGCGCGGTTCTCAATTGCCGCGACGTGACGGGCTTCGTGGCCTTTGCCCGCGCACGACGCTGACGATCAACTGATGCCGCCACCGAGACTAGTCGCCGCACGGACCTGGACGCGCGAGTCCCGGACGGCCCTGCGACGGCGCGCGATGCAGGTTGTCGCGCGACTCAAGCAGGCCTATCCCGACGCCGATTGCGAGCTCGCCTACCAGAATCCCTACCAATTGCTGGTTGCGACCATCCTGTCGGCTCAATGCACCGACGTGCGCGTCAACGCGGTGACACCGGCGCTGTTCAAGCGATGGCGCGATGCGAGCGCGCTGGCCCAGGCCACGCCGGAGGAGCTCGAAACCGTCATCCGTTCGACCGGGTTCTTTCGCAACAAGACGAAGAACCTCATCGGGATGGCGCGGGCCGTCGTAGCGGATCACGACGGCAGGATTCCGCGCACCATGGCCGAGTTGCGTTCGCTGCCGGGCGTGGGGCGCAAGACGGCCAACGTGGTCCTCGGCAACGCCTACGGTATCAGCGAGGGGGTCACCGTCGACACCCACGTGCTGCGCCTGTCTGCGCTGCTGCGGCTGACCCGGCACACCGATCCGGAGAAGGTCGAGCAGGACTTGATGACGCTGCTGCCACGGGAAGACTGGGCACTCGTGAGCCACCTGCTGATCTGGCATGGCCGGCGCGTGTGTGTGGCGAACCGGCCCAAGTGCGAGGCATGCGTGTTGAACGACCGTTGTCCGTCAGCGTTTAAGGCCGGGCGGGCGGCGGTGAAGCGACTGGGCGTCAACCGTCGTGGGTCGAGGGCATGACGCCATGCATCGACCGGTTATCCTTACCGCCAACCTCATCCCCAGATACCGATGCCCAAGACCGCCACTTTCGATACCGACAAAGGCACCGTCACCGCCGAGCTCTTTGACGAGGAGGCCCCGAACACGGTGGCGAACTTCGAAAAGCTCGCCAACAGCGAGTTCTATGATGGCACCCGGTTTCATCGCGTGATCAAGAACTTCATGATCCAGGGTGGCGACCCGCTGTCCAAGACGCCGAATCACCCGCGCGCCGGGAGCGGCGGCCCGGGCTACACGATCAAGTGCGAGACGTCGCGCAACACCCACAAGCATGTGGCGGGCACGCTGTCCATGGCGCACGCCGGGAAGGATACCGGCGGCAGCCAGTTCTTCATCTGCCACACTCCGCAGCCACACCTCGACCGGGTGCACACCGTCTTCGGTCAGGTCACCAGCGGCATGGATCTGGTCAATGCGATGCAGCAGGGTGACGTGATTCGCTCGATCCGGGTGAGCTGAATACGCGAGTCGATCTCGCGCTGCTCTGCGATTACGCACTGCTCGATCAGCATGGGAAGCTGTCGGTGCTGGGCATCTGGCGCCACGTCGCCGTGCAGCAGTTCCCCGCGATGCATCCGCGCGCGCACCTGGTCCTTCACCTGCGCGGCCGCCGCACTGAGCTCGGCAGCCATGAGCTGCGCGTCCGGCTGCTCGATCCTGCCGGTGAGGTTGCCCTGGAGCAGACCGGCATGATGCAGGTCAACGAGCCACCCGCCGGCGTCGTCGATCTCGAAGCCCCCGCGGTGCTGGTGTTCGACCTGCCGCTCGCGGCCGCCGGTGAATACGCCTTCGTCATTTCGGTCGACCAGATCGAAGTGGCGCGGGTTGCCTTCCAGGCGACGTTGGCGGGCGCCCCGCCGGGGCAGCTGCATTGAAGGCGAAGAGAGACTAGAGACGAGCGGCGAGAGACACTTGCCGTTCCGCGAGGTTCTGACGGACTGATTTCTCTCTTCTCTCTGATCTGTTCCCTCTCTAATCTTCCATCCATGCCGCCGTCAACTTGGCCTCGCTCACGCGCTGCGGACCTGGTGTTCTCCTGGACCACCTCGCCTGCGCTGCGCACCCACATGCACGCCGTCGAACTGGCGATGCGCCATTTCGCTGTCCGGTATGGCGCCGATCCGGAATGGTGGGGATCGGTGGGCCTGCTGCATGACTTCGATTACGAGCGGTTTCCCAACGACGCTCACGCGCCTGATCGCGAGCATCCGAGTGAGGGCGTGCGTCATCTTCGCGCTGATGGGTTTCCGGAGGAAGGCTGTGCGGCGATCCTGGGTCACGCCGCGTACACGGGTGTGGCGCGCGAGACAGACCTCGCCCGGGTGCTATTTGCGGTCGACGAATTGTGCGGGTTCGTCGTCGCCTGCGCGCTGGTGCGCCCGGGCAAATCGCTGACCGATCTCGAGCCGCGATCGGTGATCAAGAAGCTGAAGGACAAGGCGTTTGCCAGGGGGGTGAGCCGCGACGACGTCCATCAGGGGGCCGCCGAGCTGGGGCTGCCCCTCGATGAGGTGATCGCCGAGGTGATCGCGGCGTTGCGCCCGCATCAGTCGGAACTGGGCCTGGGCGCCGGGTGACCGCACCGGAGGTCGCGGCTCGACCGACGCGGGACGCGCTGCAACGGGCGTTTGGCCGGGCCGCCGGCTCGGCGGCCACCCCGGGCAATCGGGCCGAGCTGCTGATCGACGGGCCCGCTACGTACGCCGCGATGTATGCCCAGATCGAGGGTGCCAAGCGGCGCATCCATCTCGAGAACTACATCATCCACGGCGATAGCTGCGGCCGAGGCTTCGCCGAGCGGCTGATGGAGCGGGCGCGCTCGGGCATCGTGGTGCGGGTGATGTACGACTGGGTAGGCTCGTTCACTACCTCGCGCCGGTTCTGGCGCAGGCTGCGTGATGCCGGGGTGGAGGTCCGCGGGTTTGGACCATTCAGCATGACTGATCCACTGCTGGTTTTCGCGCGCGATCACAGGAAACTGCTGGTCGTCGATGGTGAGCACGCGGTGATCGGCGGGCTGTGCATCGGGGACGAATGGCTTGGCGACGCCGCCAAGGGACGGCTGCCGTGGCGTGACACGGCCATCGCACTCGAGGGCCCCGCCGCGCGTGAGTTGGATACGACTTTTCACCGGGCCTGGACCTTCAACGGCGGTGCCGCGCCGGACGATGCCCGGGAACTCGAAGATCCGCCCCCGGTCGCCGGCGACACGGAGGTGCGTGTCGTAGCGACCGAGCCTGGCCGCGAACGTGGTTACCGGACCATCGATCTTCTGCTAGGCGTCAGTGCCGCGAGGATCTGGGTGACCGAGGCTTATCTGTCGGCGCCGCAACGCATGTACCAGGCCTTCAAGGACGCCGCCCGCGACGGCGCCGATGTCCGCCTGCTCCTGCCGGGAAGCAGCGACATTCGGGCAGTTCGAAACCTGTCACGCGTCGGCTATCGCGGCCTGCTGCGCGCGGGAGTCAGGATCTGGGAGTGGAACGGACCGATGCTGCACGCCAAGACCATGGTGGCAGACAGCCGGTGGGTGCGGATTGGGTCGAGCAACCTCAATCCTTCCAGCCTGCTCGCCAACTGGGAGATTGATGTCTTCGTCTATGGCGAGGCCCTGGCCCACGAGATGGAGCGGCAATTTCTCAAGGACCTGTCCCAATCCAGCGAGGTATTGCTCCGCCCGCGCCGGATCCCGACGGTGATGGGCCGGAAGGTCTTCCCCGCGCTGTCCCGGCAGGCGCCGGCTGATACCACGCAGGCGCCGCATTCCCGTTCCTTCCGCGAGCGCCGCGTTCGGGCGATCGTCCTGCTGGGTAGCATTGTTCAAGGCGCGCGGGCCGCCATTTTTGGCCCCCTGGCGCTGATCCTTCTGGTTTCTGCGGTGCTTTTCGCCGTCTTTCCCAAGCCAATGGCCTGGACCTCATCCCTGCTGGCCGCGGCCGCCGGCATGGCGCTGTTGGTCCGCGCATTGGGGCACCGATCCCGCGGATGACCCTCAACCTGCCTCCAAGTGGCCGCGTATGACGGGCGTGGATGAGGCAACGCTCGCTGCCCGGGCGGGCAAGGGCGACGCCGACGCCTTCGGGGCGCTGATCGAACTACACCAGGCGATGGCTCGCCGCGTCGCTTACACGATTCTTGAGGATCGGGAAGACGCCGACGATGCCGCCCAAGAGGGATTTCTCTCCGCCTGGCGGGCGATCGCGCGGTACGATCCCAGCAAGGCCTTCCGGCCATGGCTGATGCAGATCGTAGTCAACGCGGCGCGCGACCTGCGACGTCGACGGCGGGTCCGGGCGGCGGATTCCCTGGATACGATCTCGCCGGCGTCCCGGGACAACCCGGCGCGCGAGGCAGGAGACATCGACCTGGGTGAGAGGCTGCGCGCCGCACTCGCCACATTGCCGGAGCGGCAGCGGCTGGCGGTGGTGCTGTTCGATGCTGAAGGGTATGCGCAGGCCGAGATCGCGGCGCTGCTGCGGATCCCGGAAGGCACGGTGAAATCCGATGTGTTCCATGGCCGCCGCGCGTTGCGTCGGGTACTGAGCACGGTGAAGGAGGAGTGGGATGAGTGAACATTCGCTGTTCGATTCGGCGCCGGACGCTGAATTGGGCGCCGCTCTGCGTGAGGCGCTGGCCATGCCATTCGGCGCGGCCTTTGTCAATCGCGCGTGCGCCCGTCTGCGTCAGGAACGTCCTCGGAGTTGGGACGAAGAGTTGGCGGGCTGGTTCTGGCAGGGCTTGGTTGCCGCCTCGCTGGTCACCCTGCTGGCAGGCTGGGGCCTGAAGGCCTTCGGTGCCGTCGACGAATCAGATGCCACCACGGTGACGTCTGCCGCCGGCCAGCTCCTCGACGGTTCGACGCCCGGGGCGAACATCTTGCTGGCGTCGATGACGGCCGCGGACACTCCGTGATCGCCTCACGCACCCGTGCGATGACGGTGGTGGGCTTGGCATTCGTCCTCGGGCTGATCGTCGGCGGCGCAAGCGTGGCCATGGCCGCGCGCAGTGGCAAGGCGCCTTGGGTCCTGCGCGGCGGGCGCGGCCCGGGTCGGGGTAATGGCGGCTATGGCGGCATCCTCGATCGCCGGCTGAAACTCGATCTTGATCTCGCGAAACGGGACAGCATTACGGCGATCACCTGCCGGGGCATGACCGTGATGGATTCACTCCGGCAGCAGCTCCGGCAGCCGATGGAGTCGCTCTTCCAGCAGATCCGGCCGGCAGTCGAAACTCGGCGGGCGCAGACCCGTACCGAAATCCGCATGCTGCTGACGGCTCCGCAGCAGGCGCGGTATGACTCGATGAACCGCGCCGATGATGAGCAGCGCAAGCGGGTGCGCGACCAGGGCCCCGCCGGCAGCGGAGGACCTTGCACCGGGAGTCCAGGCGGACAGGGTCCGCGAGGAGGATTTGATCGTGGACCGCACTGAGAAGCTTCTGAGCGCCGCTATCGCGGCGCTTGTTTTCACCAGCCCGCTCACGGCGCAGCAGGTGCCAGTCACCGCGGTCACGCTCGAGCAGGCGATCAAGCTGTCGGAACAGACACAGCCATCGATCATTTCCGCGCAAGGAACCGTGAGCGTCGACGAAGCCACGGTTCGGGCGAGGCATGGTGCCTTCCTGCCTTCGCTCTCCGTGTCGTCGGGTGGCAGTCGATCGTTCTCGCAAGGGCCGTCGCGCTCCGACCCGAACACCGGTCAGATCATCAGCGGCAACCGTAGCAGCCAGTCGGTGTCGATGAGCGCCAGCTCGAGCCTGACGCTGTTCGACGGATTCCGGCGCAGCAACGATCTGGCGGCGGCCCGCGCGAACGAGGTGTTCGCCGACGCCAACCTGCTGAACACGAAGGCGCAGAACGTGCTGACCGTGACGAATGCCTTTTTTGCGGTCCTCGCCGCCGGGCAGCTGGCCCGGGTGGACTCTGCCAGCGCCGTGAGCGCGGAGGCGCAACTGCGGGTGGCGGTCGCCAAGCTGCAGGCGGGGTCGGCGGCTCGCTCTGATTCACTCAGCGCGCTGGTCACGCTGGCCAACGCACAACTTGCCGTGCTGCAGGCGGACGCGCAGCTGGTGACCGCCGAGGCCAATCTCGGCCATCTGGTCGGCGCTCCCCGGCTGGTTGCCGCAATCGACGACTCGTCGTATTACCGCTCCATGCCGACCTTCGACACGACGGCGATTCGCAACGAGGCGCTCGCCAACTCGCCGGCCGTGCGCACGTTCGTGGCGAACGTGAACGCGGCGCGCGCCTCGTATGCCTCGAGCAAGAGCAGTTACTGGCCCACGCTGGGCCTGTCGGCGGGGCTGGGTTACAGCGGCAACAATGCCGACTCGAACTACACCCTCCGCCAGAGCCGGTCGCTCAACCTGAGCCTCAGCTGGCCCCTGTTCAACGGCTTTTCTCGTGAGCTGCAGATCGAGCAGGCGGCGGTGCAGGTCGATAACGCGAATGCACTGCTCGCCGACGAGCAGCTGGCGGTGACCGCGTCGGTGACGCAACAGCTGGTGTCGCTGGCGAGCACCCAGGCGCAAATAATCGTGGCGCAGACATCGGTTGACGCCTCGACGGAGAACCTCCGGGTCGTAGTGGCGCGGTATCAGATCGGCAGCAACGCGACGATCGTGGACGTGGACCAAGCGCAGCTGTTGCTGACGCAGGCACAGGTCAGCCTGGTCCAGGCGCGATTCGCGTGGCTGCAGGCGAAAGCCCAGTTGGAAGCTCTCATCGGACGGAGACTCTAGTGGCCAAGGACATCAGGACCACCGCCGAGCGGATGGCCGCACTCCCCGCCGACGTTCCGCGTGACGCGGTGATCGTCACGCGGAACCTGCAGCGCGAATATCAGATGGGTACCGAGCGGGTGCGCGCGCTGCAGGGCGTCGACATGACGATCCGGAAGAACGAGTTCGTCGCCATCATGGGTCCGTCAGGCTCCGGCAAGTCGACGATGATGAATCTGATCGGCTGCCTCGACACGCCAAGCGAAGGGGAGTACTGGCTCAACGGCTACCGGGTCAGCGAACTGGGGGATGACGCGCTGGCCCGGATCCGGAACAAGGAGATTGGCTTCGTCTTCCAGACGTTCAACCTGCTGCCGCGCGCGTCGGCACTGGCCAACGTCGAATTGCCGCTGGTGTACGCCGGCGCATCGAGCAAGGTGCGACGTGAGCGCGCCAAGGGAGCGCTCACGTCCGTCGGCCTCGGCGATCGCATGGACCACAAGCCCAACGAGTTGTCGGGCGGTCAGCGGCAGCGCGTTGCGATCGCGCGCGCCCTGGTCAACAACCCGTCGATCCTGCTGGCGGACGAGCCAACCGGTAATCTCGATTCGACGACCTCCGAAGAGATCATGAATCTCTTCAAGAAGCTGCATGCCGATGGGCAGACCATCATCATCGTCACCCATGAGCCTGATATCGCCGCGCACGCCAACCGTCAGATCATACTCAAGGACGGCAAGGTCGCGCGCGACACAAGTTCTGCGGAGGTTGCCTCGTGAAGTCCGCTCTACGCTTCGTGCTGGCGCTCCTGTTTGTCGGCGCATGTCACAAGCCGCCACCGGCGCCGATCTACCAGGCGGTTCCAGTCCAGCGGCGTGACATCATCGTCACGGCGCAGGCGTCGGGCGCGATCAATCCGGACACCATTGTCCAGGTCAAATCCAAGGCGTCCGGCGAAATCCTGGACGTCAAGGTGTCAACCGGCGACGTGGTGAAGCACGGCACGCTGATCGTGCAGGTCGATCAGCGCATTCCGGCGAACGACGTGGCGACCGCCAAGGCCACGCTGCAAGTCGACAGTGCGCAGCTGGCGAACGCCCAGGCCCAGCTCAAGCGCGAGCAGGACCTGTTCGCCGCCCGTGCGGTCACCCAGCAGGAGCTGGAGGCCGCGCAGCTGGCAAAGTCGGTGGCTAACGCAGCCGTGGTGCGCGACAACATTGCGCTCGAGAACGCGAAGATCGGGCTGGGTGACACGCAGGTGCTGGCGCCGATCACCGGCACGGTGATCGCCGAGGCGGTGCAGCGTGGCACGGTGATCTCGTCGCCCAACAGCAGCGCCAGCGGCGGCACCGTGATTCTCACGATGGCCGACCTGTCCCTCGTCCAGGTCAAGACCTGGGTGGACGAGACGGACGTCGGCAAGCTACACCCCGGTCAGCAGGCCGACGTGATTGTCGCGGCGTTTCCGAATCGGCCGTTCAAGGGCGAAGTGCTCAAGATCGAGCCGCAGGCTGACACGATCCAGAATGTCACCATGTTCCCGGTCGACATCCGCATCGGCAACAAGGACAACCTGCTCAAGCCAGGCATGAATGCCGACGTGCGGATCGCCGTGGGGCAGCGCAACAACGTGCTTACCGTCCCGAACGCCGCACTGCGCACCGAAAAGGACGTCACGAGTGCGGGAACGGTGCTCGGCATCAACCCCACCGACTTGCAGCAGATGCTGGCGGATGCCAAGAAGACGTTTACCGACCAGATGGCGCAGCAGTCGGATACCGGCGCGCAAGCGCCATTGCCGCCGCCGAATGCCGGCGCCGTGATGCCCGACACCACTCGCGGCGGACGGCGTGCTGCCGCTGATACCAGTGGGAGCAAGCACGGCCGACGGAGCGGCGGGGGCGATAGCAGCAGCCGCGGCGGCAGTGGTGCGACCGACAACGCCGGGACCAGCGGTGGTCGGGCCGGGATGGCCGGTGGTGGGAATGGAACGAGTGGTGGCCGGGGTGGACGCGGCGGTCGCGGTGGCGGCGACTTCAGTTCTGGCGGGCGCTATATCGTGTTCACACTGAAGAATCGCAAGGCCAAGCCGGTCTACATCCAGACGGGGCTCACCGATCTCGACTACTCCGAAGTCAAGGTCGGCCTCGCGGAAGGCGATTCGGTGTTGATGCTGCCGAGCGCGTCGCTGGTGCAGAGTCAGCAACAACTGCAGCAGCGGATGAGTCAGAACTCCGGCCTCCCGGGCCAGGCAAAGCCTGCGGCGGGTACTCCCGGCGCCACCGCGGCACCCGGCGCGGCCCGCGGCGGGAGAGGCAGTCCCTGATGCTGATCGGTGAAACGGTCCGGGTCGCCTTCGGCAGCATCCGCGCCAACAAGCTCCGCGCGGCCCTGACGATGCTGGGCGTCATCATCGGCGTTGCGGCGGTGATCACGGTAGTGGCAATGGGCAGCGGTGCCCAGAAAGCGGTGCAGGACCGCATCAATGCCCTCGGTGCGAACCTGATCACCATCAACCCCGGCATGGGGCGTGGCATGGGCGGCGCTGCGACGCAGGATCGGGCCGCGATGCACGTGGCCGACGCAGATTCGCTCAAGGTGGAGGCGACCACGCTGGTGGCAGTTGTGCCGGAGTTGTCACGCAACCAGCAGGTCGTCTATCTCAACAACAACATCAACACCAGCATCGTCGGTACGACGGCGAACTACGTTTCCGCGCACAACTACACCATCACCAACGGTCGGTATTTCACCGATGGTGACGACGCGGCACGGGAACGCTACGCTGTCATCGGATCTGACGTGCCGAAGCTGCTCGACGCAAACCCCACCGCGCTGATCGGCCAGACCATCACGATCCGTCAGATTCCGTTCGAGGTGATCGGCGTGCTCAGCTCCAAGGGTTCGACCGGCTTCCAGAATCCGGACGAGCAGATCCTCATTCCGCTCAGCACCGCCCGCTACCGCGTATTCGGTAACGACCTGCTCCGTTCGATCTCGGTTATCGTGCGCGGCGGCACGCCGCTGGAACAGGGGATGGTCGACATTGAACGCGTCCTCCGCAAGCAGCACAAGCTCCGGCCCGGGCAGGATGACAACTTCCAGATCCGCTCCCCCAAGGACTTCCTGGCGACCCAGCAGCAGACGGCGCAGACCTTCTCGACCCTGCTCCTGTCCATCGCCGCCGTGTCGCTCATCGTTGGCGGCATCGGTATCATGAACATCATGCTGGTGTCGGTTACCGAACGCACCAAGGAGATCGGCATCCGCAAGGCGCTGGGCGCAACCAAGCTCACCATCATGCTGCAGTTCCTCGTTGAAGCCCTGGTGTTGTGCATTTCCGGCGGCACGCTCGGGATCCTGATCGGTGTCGCTGCCTCGGTCTTCGTGAGCAAGCAGTACGGCACGACGACGGTCATCTCGCCGGTCGCCATCATCAGTTCGTTTGCATTCTCCGGCCTGGTCGGCTTGTTCTTTGGGCTCTGGCCGGCCAAGCGCGCGGCGGGGCTGGATCCGATTCAGGCCCTGAGGTACGAGTAGGCCGCAAGACATCAGGTGTGAAACGTGAAACGTGAATGGTGAAACGGGGCTCCAATTGAATCGGAGACCCCGTTTTACGTTTCACGCCTGTTGTCCATATCTTCCGCCGCAATGAAATCGACCTTGTTCCTGGGACTCCTATTCGCCACGAAGCTCGCTGGGCAGGCTCCTTCCGTCCGCATCCCGCGGATCGAGGCGGATATCGCGGTCGATGGCCTCCTTGACGAGCCGGTATGGCGCCAGGCAGCCCGGCTCGATGGCTTCAAGCAGTATCGCCCGGTCGATTCACGCCCTGCCGAGGATTCGACCGTGGTACTCGTGTGGTACTCTCCCACCGCCATCTACTTCGGTATCCTCGCGTACGACCGGGAGCCGGACTTGGTACACGCCACTGTCGCCAGCCGTGACAACATCGCCAGTGACGACGAGGTGATGATCTACCTCGATACGTTCAATGACCGACGCCGGGCGTATTTCTTCGGCAGCAATCCCCTCGGCGTGCAGGACGACGGCGTCCGCAGCGAAGGAGGTTTTTCCGCCAGCGGCTTCACCTCGGGGACGATCGACCGGAATCCCGACTTCCAGTACCAGAGCAGCGGACAGCGCACCGCTTTCGGGTACGTGATCGAGATGCGGATTCCGTTCAAGTCGCTCCGGTACGGAGGCGGTGATGAGCAGACCTGGGGGATCAACGTCGACCGATTGACGCAGCGCACCGGATACGAGGATACCTGGACCGATGTCCGGCGTGCGAGCGAATCATTCCTGGCGCAAGCCGGCACGATCACCGGGATCCACGGCATTCACCGCGGCGTCGTCGTCGAACTGGAACCGGAGGTGACCGCACAACTGCCCGGCAATCGGCAGGCGGACGGGTCGTTCAGCCGTGGCGACGTGCAGCCGGCGGTCGGCGGCAACCTGCGTTTCGGCTTCACGAACCTCACCGTCGACGGCACGATCAACCCGGATTTTTCGCAGGTCGAGTCCGATGCGGGTCTGGTCACGATCAACCAGCGGTTTGCGCTGTTCTATCCCGAGCGTCGGCCCTTCTTCCTCGAAGGGATCGAGTTGTTCGCCTCGCCCAACAATCTGGTCTACACGCGTACCATCGCTGATCCCGCCGGCGGCGCGAAGTTGACCGGCAAGTTCGGCGCCTGGACCGTCGCGCAGCTGACCGCCGTCGACCAGGAGGCCGGCGCGCCGGACGCAGTGGCCAACCTTACCCGCGTTCGCCGTGACATCGGGGCCAACTCGGCGGCAGGTCTTACCGTGACCGACCGGGAGCAGAGCGGCGCGTTCAACCGGGTCGCATCGGCCGACACCCGGCTGCTCTTTGGCGGCGTGTATTACGTGCAGGCGCAACTCGCGGGCTCGTCCACGCGCGACTCGTCGGGCGGCACCACCCGGACCGCCCCGCTCTGGGATCTGGAGTACGACCGCACCGGGCGGGGCTGGGGCTTCAATTACAAGCTTACCGGCATCGATCAGGACTTCGCCGCGCAGAGCGGTTTCGTCCCGCGGACTGGCGTGGTCATGGGGCACGCCTTCAACCGATTCTCGTGGTACGGCCCACGCAAGGCACTGATCGAGCAGGTCACCGTGTATGGCGGGCTGCCGCAGGTATGGCGATACAATGATTTCTTGCGCCACCGGCCTATCGAGGGTGATGGCGACCTGAACGGGTCCGTGCGATTGCGAGGTGGCTGGAACGTGAACGGAACCGTCGCCGACGCATTCGTGCGATTCGATCCCGCCACCTACGCGCAGTACGCGCTCTCCGGTCCGAGCGGTCTGGTGCCATTCACACCCTCCAGCGGCGTGTTTGGCGCAGTCGCCGGTACTCTCACCGTCGGTACGCCGCTGTTCCAGCATTACGAGGCGGCTCTCGGCGTCGCGGGCGGCACTACGACGATCTTCCCGGAAGCAGCGCGCGGAAGCGCGCTCAACATCACCGGCACGCTGACCGTTCGCCCCACGCAAGCGACCCGGCTCTTCGCCACACTTACTTATTCGCGCTTGCGGCGAGCCCGCGACGGGACCGAGTTCGCTCGCACGATCATCCCGCGCCTCAAGCTTGAAGTACAACCCAATCGCGCGCTCTTCTTTCGCGTCGTCGCCGAATACCGTTCGCAGCGGCAGGCAGCGCTCGAGGACGCCGCAACAGGCCTTCCGCTGGCAATCAACGGCACACCGGTCGGAGCGTCGCGGACTGATAGCCTGCGAATCGACTGGCTGGCATCGTACCAGCCGCATCCGGGTACGGTCGTGTTCCTGGGCTACGGATCGACGCTCGACGGCGACCGGGCGCTGACGTTTCGCGACCTGCGGCGGGAGCAGGACGGATTCTTCGTGAAAGTCGCCTACCTTTTCCGGCGGTAAACAGCGCGAGCGAGAGTGCGAAGTTGCTGGATTGAATCTTTCCGGTCGGCTGTTCCGTAGTGAAACAAGCCTCTAATCTGATGAGTTCGCCATGCTGCACTTCTTTGGCTGGGTATTCAGTCTGGTAGGGCTGCTGGTCACGGTGGCTGCCGGAATCTTCGCCTTTGGTCTGGCGCGGGAGTATGTCCGCAACCGGCTGCGATTCGTCGACGCGGTACGCCATCCAATCGCCCCATGGGTGGCGGCGTTGCTCGCGACCATCGTGCTCGTCCCCGTCGTCACGTTGCTGCACGTGCTGCACCTGGCGGGAATGGGGACGGCGCTGATCGTAGGCGGCGCCACCGGACTCGGCACCGCCAGCGGTGTCAAGGCGCTCAAGCGGGGCGAATAGGCCGGAACTAGTTTTGCACCCATGACCACCATCCATTGTGCGCGATGCGGGCAGGATGGAGAGCGGCAGGCGTTCAAGCCATTTCCCAACGAGCTCGGCCAGCGCATCTTCGACACCGTCTGCAAGTCCTGCTGGGCCGAATGGGTCAAGACCCAGCAGCAGTTGATCAACCATTACGCGCTGATTCCGCATCAGCCCAAGGCCCGGGAGTTCCTGTTGCGCAACATGGAACAGTTCCTCTTCGGCGAAGGGGCGTCCGACCGCGTGCCCTGACGGCACCTTCATTCGTCCCCTTCCTCACGCCCCGGTCAGGGAGAACCAATGACAGAGCCATTCATTACGCGCCCGCCGCGCGATGCCGCAATGCGCCGCGAAGGGATCATCACCGGGCTGCTCGGCGCCGCGGTGGTGGCCCTGTTCTATCTCATCGTCGATGTGCTGCGGGGTCGGCCGCTGATGACGCCGAGCGTGCTGGGCCAGGCGTTTATCCTGCATACACCGACGACGCCTGCCGCACCGGACATGACCGCAGTGGTGGCGTACACCGCCTTTCACGTCATCGCCTTCGTGGCGTTCGGGTTGTTACTCGCCGCGCTGGTGCGCGCGTCGGAGTCGAGCAGCCTGGCGCGGTATGCGGTGCTCCAGGTGATGGTCGCGTTCGTGGTGTTCTTCTACGGCGTGCTCTGGATTGGTTCCGAGGTGGTGCGCGGCCTGTTCCCGTTCATTGGCGTGCTGGCGGCGAATGCGCTGGCCGGTGCGGTGATGGTGACCTGGCTGTGGCGGCATCATCCCGCGCTGAAGACGGCGATGAACCGCACGCCGCTCGGCACAAACAACGACGCCGCGCGGGTCTAGCTACCAGCGCAGGCCGACCGAAAAGCCGACGTCCATTGCGGGACCCGGCGGCAGGAGGTCCTGCGTCATCCCGAGCTGCAGCTCCGGCCAGCGGCGTTTCAGGTGCAGCAGGAATCCGAAGTCGGTCGAAATCTCCGGGTCGTCAACCGCATTGAACCCAGTCCCCTTCCAACTGCTCGACTGGGCCCAGATGCTGCCGAACACGGCTTGCTCCCCCGCGAACCGCCAGCGACCACTCAGCAGGCCGGCGGCGAATACACTGCGCTGATAGCGCGCCAGGCGCCCCTGCGTGGGCGTGATGCCGGCGGTGGCGCTCGCGTCGACCGTGAATCTCGAGTTTCGCACCAGTTCGTCGATCAGCGCGACCGACGATCCAATCACGTGCCGCGTCCAGCCGTCGTCGCCGAGCGTCGCTGTGGGCAGCGTCAGGCTCGCGATCACTTCCGCACGGCCGAGGCGAAACCCGATGGCGGTGCGCAGGTCGCCGATGAAGGTTCCGGGATTGGCGCGACGGATGCTGGAGTCGGGCAGATCCAAGCGCCACTGAAAAGTGTTCCGCGGCAGCTGGTCGCGCGCCGGCACTGAAAGTCCAGTCAGGTGATGATACCAGATCAGAAAGCCATCGAGAAAGCCGGCATAGCCGCCTCGCACCGGCAGGTTGGCGAGCACGAAAACCTTCCGGGACACATCGCCCGTGACCCAGAGATCGGCCTGCAGGACTTCGGCGTCAAACACGCTCTGTCGCGGATCAGGTCCATGGCTGTCCGCCACTTCAACGGCGTTGTAATAGTCGGTGACGAATCGAACCTGCCAGCCCTGATGCGGTGATATGTACGGCTGGGCATAGAGCGCGCTCCGTGACTCGAGCAGCGGATTCGCCGGTACGTATGGCGGAATGTCCTGCGCTGATGCGGCGACAGGCCGTCCGGCGACGGCGGCGAGCAACAACCACACACAGGTATGACGCATGATCCGAATATATTGACCTCATGCGCGCGCCGGTTCGCATTGCCCTGCTGGCGATCATGACAATCGTTGCGGCACATCTCGCCGATCGCTGGGCGTATGTGCACCTGGTCGATCTCGCTGTCTACGACCACGACCTTGGCCGGATGCTACGCACCGTTGGCTATCTCCCGGTCTGGTGGTTGGTGGCGCTGGCGCTCTGGCTGCAGACCCGCGACAATCGCAACGGACTGTTGCTGGGACTGGTGCCGACCGCGGGAGGCGTCATCTGTGCCATGCTGCAGGTGCTCCTGCGGCGCGAGCGACCCCACCTGCACGAAGGTCATTATGTGTTCCGGGCGTTCACCGATCGCCCATTTCACGGCGCCGAGTTCGGGCTGCCGAGCAGCCACGCGCTGGTTGCCTTCAGTGCCGGATGGTTGTTGTGCCGGATCTATCCTCGCGCATGGCCGGTGTGGATCGGGCTCGCGACAGCATGTGCCCTGAGTCGGGTCGAAGCGCAGGCGCATTTCCTGAGCGATGTGACCGTGGCCGCGGTGACCGCGTACTTTCTCGTCGCGATCGTGTGGCGGAGGTGGGGAAGTGAGACGTGAAACGAGAGACGAGAGACGAGAGAAGCGAGACCGCCATCCTCACGTCTCACGTCTCACTGCGCCGTGGACCCGGGCGTCCGGCTCGGCATTCGGATGCATCGCGAGGTCCATCGCGACCCACAACAGCTTGGAGAAGGGATAGAACACGAGCGGCACGAGCAGCATCATGGTCGGAGCGAGGTATTGCAAGACGTTCCATGGCGGCGCCGGCCAGGTTCGCACTACGATCGCCACGATGACGATCGTCATGACGATCTCGGCTCCGGCGATGTTGAAGATGTAGGCACCCACGCGATTGCCGGTTGCGAGGGAGAGTCCGCAGACCGGACAGGATTCCTTCATCGCCAGCCAATGACGGAAGAGGCCGCGCCCGCCGCAGTGCGGGCACCGCAGTAGCAGCGCGCGGGTGAACAGCTGAGTTCGTCGGGTCATGCCGGCAAGTTAAGCGCAGCGGGGTGCCGACACAGGTCGGCGCCCCGCTGGCGTGCCGGGAGAGGCGGATCTCAGGGCATCTTGACCGTGAGTGCTTCGGCGCGCTTCTGCCGCATGATCTGCAGCTTAAATTCCTCGCCCCGGTCATACGTGGACACGATGCGCATCAGCTGCGACGGCGTGGTGACCTTCCGGCCATCGACCGACACGATCACGTCGCCGGGCTCAAGGCCGAGGGTGTTGACCGCTCGGACCGGAACGCCTTGCATCTCGAACGAATCGGCAGTGGCGCTACCGGCCATGGCCAAGCGGCGAGCTCCCGTGCGGACACTGTCCACGCGGCGCCCAAGCCCACTGCGGCCGTCCAGGCGATATATCGTGTCAGCTTGCATCCCTCGCACGATGAACGGCCGTTCAGTCATTGTGTTGACGACCAGTACGCCCTCATTGGTGCCGAAGTAGGCACCGAGCTTCTCGTTCACTGGGGCCAGTTCGAGGTTGCCGAACAGGCCGTTGCTACCGAAGGAGTAGAAGTAGGCGCTCGACATGCCATTTGAAAATGCACTCGTCGACGGCGCATCGAACTGCAGCATCGCTTCGGGCGGGGCGAGTGTACCACCCAATGAACGTCCGGGCATGGTCCAGGCGAGTCTTCCCGCCATCGGGCTGCGGTCTGGCATCACGCGGGCAATCGCCACCCTGTCGTCATCCTCGACCGGCGTGACCTTGACGGTCCGGTTCTGGCTGCCGCGCCGCAGCTCGACGTCGACCGGTTTTCCCGCCTCGAGTTGCGAGGCGATACTAATCAACCGCAGGCCCGGGCTCGATTCTTCCCGGCCCTCGCCCTTGGCCGGCCTTTCGGTCAGCGACTTGCCTGCGATCCGCATGATGATGTCGCCAGACAGGATACCGGCCTTGTCGGCGGGGCTGCCGGGAGTCACCATGTTGACATACGCGCCCCACTTGTCGGTATCCCGCGGCCGGATATCGACGCCAATGCCGAGGTGAGGCTGGCGCTGCAGCGCCGCGATGTGCTTCATCATCGGGGCGATCAGGTTCTGTGTTGCGATCTCGGCATCCTTCAGCGCCAGTGTGTTGATCCGAACCGGTTCCTGCAGCATCCGTTCATTGGTTAGCTGCTGCATTTTCTGGACGTTTTCGCGCACCGACGTGGTGGCCTTGCGCAGCTCCGCCTGTACCTTGGCCACGGATTCCCTGGTGTACGTGCTGTCGAGATGGATCACCTGATCCTTCTCGCCGGGCCGCCGGATAATGACTTCGGTCTGTGCGGCGGCCGAGACGGCAACGCAAATGCAGAGACCAAGGGCAACGAGGTGACGCATGGTACCACTCCTTCCGGGTGAATCGATCAGAGACCCACGCTGCTTGCATTCGTGAGGTGCACGTCGACCAGGGCGTTCATCAGGCCGACGCGCTGCCGCCAGAGCTTGAGTTCATGTTCGATCCGGGCGGTGCGTTGCAGCGTGGCTGCCGCGACGAGCTGCGCGTCCAGGTCGGCGATCTGGTTCTCGAGTTGAATCACCACCATCGCAGTGCGGCCGTCAACCACGCGTTGATCGGAGTTCCACGCGTGCAGCTGGTGCTCGAGCTGCTGCGACGTGCTCATTGCGCTCTGCAACTGCTGCTCGGCATCGAGCCGGGTCGGATGCACGATGTCGCGGCCGATGATGGCGAACACGAGCGTGGCGGCAGCCGCAATACCAACCGTTGCCGCGGTGCGCCAGTTGCGTTGCCGGCGTTCAACCGCGATGCGCTGGCGCACGGCGGGGAATTCGTTGCCCGCGGGCACCAGGGTCGGCAAGGCACGAAGCCGCGCCGTGCGCTGGTGCAACCGATCCAGTTCCACCTGGCAGCGACTGCACCCTGCGAAATGGCGATGGGCCTCGGCGTGGCCGGGTTCGCTGCGATCGCCGTCGCGCAGCGCGACCAGTTGCTCCATCGAAAGGTGCGTGATCATGCGAGGGACTCCTCACCCAGCCAGCTCCGCAGGCGCGTGTGCGCCCGGGCCAGCTGTGACTTGGAGAAGCTCACGGTCTTGCCCATCTGCCCGGCGATCTCCTCGTGGGTGTAGCCCTCGACATCGTGCAGCCAGACCACCGCACGGGCAGTCTCGGAGAGCCGCGCCAGCGCCGATTCGAGGTCCATTCGGAGACCCGGTGTGGCCGCCCGCGTCGGAGCGAAATCGTCGTTGAGCTCGTCGGTGTCGCGGTACTTGTTCCGGCGGAGCCGCATGAGGGCTTTGCTGGAGGCGACGCTACGAATCCAGCCCCAAATCGAGCCATCCCCACGGTAGTTGCGGATACTACGACACACCTCGAAAAAGGTCTCCTGCAGAATGTCCTCGGCATCCTCGGTGGTGCGGCAGATCCGGCGGGACAGGTTGTAGACCGGCGTGGCGTAGGCCCGGTAGAGTGCTTCCAGGGCCACCGGATCCCCGAGTCGCGCCCGGGCTATCACGGCATCGGCATCGGGCAGGGAAATGGCGTCCATCGTCAGGGCTCTGGTCATGGCAACAGTATAGATGCCGGACGGGGGGAATGGGTCGCGGAGTTTCCGAAGCCGGGAGCTGGGAACGAAGGTCTGGGGGCGAGGAGCGTGGAGCGGCTCCCAGCTTCGGGCTCCTGGCTCCTAGCCGTTAGCTTCTAGGCCGCGCCGTCTCTTGCGTGGAGCTCCTGCATGTGGAAGTGGATCGTCGGAGGTGCGCTGGTCCTCGTCGTGGCGCTGGCTGGCCTGGGCTGGCTGGGGTACAGGAAACTCACCGCTGGTGGCGATTCGGCGACCGTTGTGATCGCGGCATCGCCGGAGCGGGTGTTCACGTCGTTGGCCGATCCCGATTCGATGGGCGTCTGGATGGCCGCAGGGAGCCAGATTGCCGCATCACACCATGGCTTGCTGGTGGTCGGTGATACGCTCCACGTCGAAACCGGCAATTCGGGTCGCCCGCGGCAGCGTTACACGTGGACCGTGGCCGAGGTGACGCCCGACCGGCTGCTGGTGCTGCAGATGCGCGCGGACACCAGCGACAACGTCGTCGCCACGCGACGGGACTCGCTGGTTCCGGCGGGCGATTCCACCATTGTCATCACCACGATCGCGTCACCGATGATCGATGAAATGCGGACGCGGCGCGGCGACACCAGCGGCAAGGTTGGTGGCGTGCTGCTCAACTTCGGATCGAAGGTGCTGACCGCGGCGTTCCGCGTCGTGTCCGAACTCGAACTCAAGCGCCTCAAGGCCCGGCTCGAAGGCCGGCCAATGCCTACGAGGTAGTCCTAGAACATCCTCCCGCCGAGCGGTACATCCTGGTCCGGACCAAGCAGCACGACCGCTCCCGCCGGATCCGGCACTCCCAGGACGAGGGCTTCGCTCTTCACGCCGGCGATGCGTTTGGGGGGAAAGTTGATCACCGCGACCACCGTGCGACCGATCAACGAGTCTTCCGTGTAGTGCACCGTCAACTGCGCACTCGAATGCCTGACGCCGATCTCCGGCCCGAAGTCGACCTGGAGATGGAATGCCGGCTTGATCGCGGCCGGATTGAGCCGGGCGGCGACGATACGGCCGACCCGGATGTCGACGCGCAGGAACTCATCGAATGCGATGGTCATTGAGGGCCAGAGCTCGAGAAAGGCGCGAAATGTGAACGGAAAAGGGTTCAGTGCACCACGAAGTTCACCAGGCGCCCGGGCACATACACCGTCCTGCGAATTGTCTTCCCGGCCAGATGACGCCGTACGCCGTCTTCTTGTTGGGCCATCCGACGGACGACCGCTTCGTCAGCGCTGCGCGCCACGATCAGGTTGCCGCGCACCTTGCCATTCACCTGCACGACGATCGTGACGTCATCGCTGACGGTGAGGGCATCGTCATGCGCCGGCCACGCCGAATCGAACACCGATGCCGCATGGCCGAGCCGCCCCCAGCACTCCTCGGCGAAGTGGGGGGCGAAGGGCGCGGTCATCTGCACGAGCTCACTGACTACACCGTGCTCCGAACAGTTCTGCTCACGGAGCGCGTTCACAAGCCCCATCAGCGCGGCGATGGCAGTGTTGTAGTGCAGGCTCTCGAGGTCGGCGGTGACCCGCTCCTTGGTCTGATGCCACTTGATCAGTACGTCACGATGAATCTCCGCGTCACGGCAGTCGGGGTCCATCGCCGCGGACACGAGTTCCCAGATCCGATCGAGGAAGCGACGGGGACCGCTGATGCCGGCGTCGCGGAAGTCACCGCCTTCCTGATACGGCCCCAGGAACATCAAATAAGTGCGCAGCGTGTCGGCACCCCAGCGCACGATGTAGTCGTCGGGGTTGACCACGTTACCCTTCGACTTGGACATCTTGGCGCCGTCCTTGATGATCAAGCCATGCGCGCGGAAGCGGCGAAACGGCTCCTCGAAGGGAAGCAGGCCGGCGTCGTGCAGCACCATGGTGATGAACCGTGCATACAGCAGGTGCAGCACCGCATGCTCGTTGCCGCCGATGTAACTGGGTACCGGTAACCATCGGCGGGTTCGATCGGCATCGAACGGGCGATCGTCGAAATCGGTGCTGGGATATCGGAGAAAATACCAGGCGGAATCAAGGAATGTGTCGGAGACATCGGTTTCGCGCCGGCCGGGGCCACCACAGCGCGGACAGGGAGCGTGATACCACGCGGCGTGGCGCGCCAGCGGTGACACGCCAGAATCGTCGGGACGGAAGTCTTCGATCGGTGGCAGCAACACCGGCAGTTGGTCTTCCGGAACGGGAACCGGGCCACATTGGTCGCAATAGATGATCGGAATCGGCGGGCCCCAGTACCGCTGGCGTGAAATGCACCAGTCGTAGAGGCGATACTGTACCGATCCGGCGCCATGGTCCTGAGCCTCGAGCCATTGCGTGATGGAACGCTTGGCGTCGACCGGCACCATGCCGTCAAACACGCCGGAATTGACCATGCGGCCATGCTCGAGGTCGACGTACGCAACCTCGATCGGCGTGTCAGCCGTCTCATGCTCGTTGGCAACGACGCGCACAATGGGCAGGCCGAACCGCGCTGCAAAAATAAAATCCCGCTCGTCATGCCCGGGAACCGCCATGATCGCACCGGTGCCATAGTCCATGAGCACGTAGTCGGCGATCCAGACGGGAATCTCGCGACCGGTCGCCGGATTGACGACATGAGCGCCGACGAAGACGCCGCTCTTCTCCTTGTCGCCAACCTTGCGCGACACGAGGTCCCTGGTCGATACCTCGGCACGGTAGCCCTCGACTGACGCTCGGGCTGACGACGACGTGATCGAGTCGACCGATGGATGCTCCGGCGCAAGGACGAGGAACGTCGCGCCGAACAAGGTGTCGGGTCGCGTGGTATACACCGGAATCGTGATATCGTCGCGACCGGCCACACGAAAGCGGATCTCCGCGCCCTCCGACCGGCCGATCCAGTTCTTCTGCGCCAGAACGGTCGACGCCGACCAATCCATCTTCGCCGGGTCGTCGAGATTGCGGAGCAGGCGCTCGGCGTAATCGGTAATCCGGAAGTACCATTGTTCCAGCACCCGCAGTTCCACCATTGAACCGCACCGCTCACATGCCCCCGCGATGACCTGCTCGTTGGCCAGCACGGTCTTGTCCGTGGGGCACCAGTTCACGGCACCCTTCTTCTTGTACGCCAGGCCGCGCTGGAACAACTGCAGGAAGATCCACTGGGTCCATTTGTAGTAGCGGGGGTCCGTCGTGGAAAGCGAGTGATCCCACGCGAACATGCCCCCCATGCCGCTCAGCTGTCGCGTGAAGTTGGCGATGTTCCGGGGAATCAGCTCGGCGGGGTGCATCCCCATCCTGAGCGCGAAGTTTTCGGAATGAATTCCGAACGCATCGAACCCGATCGGCTCAAAGACATTCCACCCCTGCATCCGCTTGAACCGGCCGAACACGTCGGCTCCGGTGAAGGCGAACAGGTTGCCGACGTGCAACCCTTCCGCCGATGGATACGGGAACATCATCAGGTTGTAGAACGGGCGTGGCGCGTGATCGAGGTCGGGCTCGTTGGTTCGGAGCACTTGCCAGCGGGCGCGCCACTTGGCCTCAACGACGGAAGGATCGTATTCGATACGGGCATTGGACATGCCGGCCAATATCGCCGGAAAAGAGAGCGGAGAGAAGAGAGACGCGAGACGAGAGAAGGGGATCCAGGCGAAACCGGAACCCCCTTCTTACCGTTTGCTTTTCTCGTCTCTCGTCTCTCGTCTCCCCCACCACCGACGTCAGCCGTGCGGCGCCGCCGTGTGGTTCACGCAATCGATCGTGAACTGCCGTCCGTTGACGCTGGCCGTCGGCGTCGAAGTGCCATCGAACGTGAGGGTAATCGTCCTCGTTTCGGTCTTGCCCGCATTCGGGCCGGACGTGAGGGTGATCGTCAACGTCCGCGTGATCGAGCCGGAAATCGGCCAGCCGTTTCCGCCATCGGAGCTTCGCACCGGCATGACGACATTGGTGATGACGCTCGAACCGACAATCGTGTACGACCGGGTGCTGTCGTTCCTGGTAACGCGCGACTGGGAGACTGTCTCGTTGCCGGTACCATTGACGGCACGGGTTGTCTCGATGCCGGCAAGTCCCGTGATGTTGATCTCGCGGTGCCGAGCGACGGTTGCCGACCACGGTCCGTGCGTCCGGTCGCCAGAAATGTCTGCGATGATATTGATCGATGCGGTGAGCAGCGAATCGTAGACCGACTCGGTGTCGCCGGCAGCATCCTTGAGCGTGACGACGCGGCTCACGTTCAGGCCATTCCTGAGCGTGTCCGGGCAGGTGAACACACCGCCGACGAAGGTGCAGCCGGTCAGACCGGGCCGCCAACCGCCAAGCGAGAGGAAGAAGGCACCACGGACGTCCGCGGAGATGTTGCCGATTCGGCCGTCCATGCCAGTCATGACGTCGACGTCTTCCGCAAAACCGTCGGCGGCGTCGGCCGCGACATCCGAGGTGACGACGAGGTCGCTGGCCGCGGTGGTATCGCTCGTTGTCATGTCCGTGCTGCTACAGGCGGCGGCGACGATGAACAGCCCGGCCGCCATAAGTCGAGTACGCGTCATTGGAGCAACCTCTCGCAGTTGGGTAATCGGACCGAAGACCAGCCCTTGCACAGTCCAACGACGGGCTTGCGGTCCCGGCGTTAAGGCTGACCAACGATGGCGGCACGATGACCCTGTCCCACATTGCAACATTTCAGTCGGATGCAGTAATGATCCCGACGAGGCAACGCCGGCGGATCTGCACGGCGGCGTTTTGCTATTGGTGACGGTTTCGGCTTTGCATGTGAAAACGGATCATAGCAACGGCTCGATCGCCGCGAGAAGCGGTTCGAGCTGTTGCGGTGTGACGTCCCCCATGTGGCCGATGCGGATGACATGATCCTCATCCTCGTCGATGCCAACGGCAACTTGCCAATGTTGCTCGGCCAGGGCGCGGGCAACTGTCCTCGCGGAACGGTCAGGGTGCAGGGTGAGCGCCGTGACGGTATCGGATCGGCGGCCGGGTGGCGCCATGATTCCGCAGCGATCGTGCTGGCCGATCCACGCTTCAACCTGCTCACGCATGCGGCGATGGCGGGCAAAGCGGGCGGCGAGTCCTTCGCGTGCAATGCGGGCGAGCTGGATGTCGAGGGCGTATACGACGGGAAGCGCCGGTGTCTGCGGAAACCGGGACTCTGCTGCGGCCTGGAGCAGATCGATTGCGTCCAGGTAAAAGCCGCGATCGTCGATTGAATTCGCCCGTTCGATGAAGCGATCGCTGACGACGCCGAATGCAAGGCCGGGGGGGATGCCAATCGCCTTCTGTGATCCCGCGAAGAGAAAGTCAGCGCCCCACAGATCCGTCTCGATGGCCATGCCGCCCACCGACGACACGGCGTCAACGATCGTGATGACGTCATCGAGTTGGCGGAAGCTCGCGATGAGCTGTTGTACGGGCGCCAAGGCGCCGGTTGATGTCTCCGAATGAACCATCGTGACGGCGTCGACGGGCGGTCCATCCAGCATCTGCTCGAGCAGCTCAGGTTCCAGCACCGCGCCGCGGTGCACGTGCAGCCGAACCACGTCCTTGCCGCACCGTTCGGCGACGTCGGCGAATCGTGCGCCGAACGTGCCGCCGACGATGCAGAGGACCTGCTCGCGAACGCCGGATCGTACCGCCGCCTCCATCATCGCGGTGGAGGAGCCGGTCGCCAGCATCACCGGTCGCTCGGTGCCGAACAGCGCTCGCAGTCCCGGTTGCAAACGGGTGACCAGCTCGCGGGCTTCGGTGCCGCGATGTCCGATCATCGGACGCAGCATTGCCTCCGCCACTTCCGGATCGATCTCGACCGGTCCCGGGATGAAGAAGCGACCCGACAGCGTCACCCGAGGACCTCGGCGGTCGTCATCACCGCGTGGCCGGCGGCGGGCCACTCGAGCATCAAGGCCGCGCTGGCGGCTTCGTTGATGCCGCGAATCGCATCGGCGACGATGACCAGGCTTCCTTGGGGGTGCAAACGCGCGAGCCCGGCCACTGCCGCGCGGACGCAGAAGTCCGTGGCGACGCCGTAGACGATGACGCAATCAGGTGCCAGGCTGGCGAGCACGGTCGCCGCGTTCGGATTCCAGCGAAACACGTCGGTGCCGGGCTTGTTGAGCAGGATGTCGCCGCGATGCGCCTGCACGGCCCGGACGACATCGGCCGGATCGAGTGGCACGGGTTGCAGCACGAGCGGATCGCGGAGAGCTGTGGCGCTGACTTTCTTCTGACCGTCGGTGCCACGCATGCAGTGCGGTGGGAAGGTCGTCTGCCAGTCCGGATGATCGGTGATCTCGGCATGACCGACGTCGTGGTCGTCGGCGGTGGCCACGATGCGAATGCCGGATCGGTGTGCCCAGTCGGTGAGCGCCGCGAGGTTGGGGAGGATGGCTTCGGCGCCGGGCACCGCGAGCTTGCCGTTCGCCATGATGAAGTCGACCTGGGTATCGACGTCCCAGCAGATGACGCGCCCTGTTTGGGGCGGGTCATCCCGAGGGAACGAAGTGACCGAGGGATCGTGCTGCATTATCGCACCCGCTCCAACCTCGGACTGGGCTGATACGCACGCCCGACCTTGGCACACGGTGTTCCCTCACGTCGCACCACATCCGCGGTGAAATCGAAGCGCCCCTGGAACAGGGATGAGCCAACGCCATATGCGTCCACGGGCACGCGCAGGGTCTCGAATTCGCGGATCTTGTCGGCATTGAAGCCCCCGGAGACGACGATCCGCACCGCGGAATGTCCCGCGGCATCGAGCGCATTGCGCACGTTGCGCACCAATTGCGGCGTGACGCCTGTGGGCTTGGCGCGGCCCATCATCGGCATCACCGACTTGTCGACCAGCATCTCGCTGGTGTCGATGCGAACTCCATAGAGGGAATGGCCCAGGGCGTTGGCGAGGTCCACCGAGGTGCGCACGCAGTCATTCTCGAAGTCGACCAGTGTGACGAGCCGTACTCCGCCGTCCATGTGCTCGAGGAACTTCTGCGACGCGAGGACGCTGTCCCCGCCATACGCGGCGATGAGGCCATGTGGCACCGTACCGATGCCTTCGCTGCCCCACCAGGAGGCCTGCGCATCGGTCGACACGCCAATGGCACCGGCGATGTGAGCCGCATAGCCGTCGCCGGTCTGGACCAGCCAGTGATCGTGGCGTGCCGGAAAGAACATGATCTCCTTGGGGCGGGCGGCCTCCACGACGCGACGGGTGTTCGTGCCGACCCGGGTGCGCCGGGCGAGAACGCCGAGGTACAGGGTTTCGAGATGGGCGAAATGGGCATAGGGCCCTTCGATCTCGAGCACCACTTCCCACGGCGCGATCGCGTCGCCGTCGTACAGCGCCTTCACCTCGAGTGCGGACCAGTCGTCGCTGCAGAGCTTCAGGATGGCGATGGCTTCGTCAATGCCGCCCAGCAACGCGTCGGCCTTGCCGAACACCTGCAAGGTGACGCGCGGATTGTGGTGGTCGCGCTGCAGCACGTCACGGGCGCGCACGAAGTACTTGTCGGAATAGTATCCCGCGCGCATGCGCTCGACGGGTAAGTGAAAGATCGCGGGGTCCAGGCGGGTGTGGGCGGGATTCATCGGGACTAATCTACCGCCGGCCCGGGCGGGCAGTGGCCCCTCGCGACACCGATGCAGCCCCCTCGCTACGCTCGGGGCAGGCGCGTAGGTTCCTGCGTCCACCATCCGGAGTCGAGTCGTGTCCGTATCCCGCCGTTCATTTCTGGGCGCCGCCGGTGCCGCCGTGGCTGGTGGGGCACTGCTCCCCAAGGACGTGATGGCCGCACCATACATTCTGCGGAGATCGCTGGCGCGGCCATGCACCGTCGGCAGTGAAAACGGCCTTCGCGGCATGCAGCGGGCTGTGGAATCGATGATCAAGGGTACCGACACGCTCGATGCGGGTGTCGAGGCAGTCAAGCTCGTCGAGCTCGACCCCAACGATCAATCGGTCGGCTACGGCGGGCTGCCCAACGCCGAGGGTGTGGTGCAACTCGATGCCTCGTGCATGCATGGTCCAAGCAAGCGAGCCGGGGCAGTCGGTGCGCTGGAGGGAATCAAGACGCCGAGCGAAATCGTGCGGCTGATCATGAAGTACACCAACCACATCATGCTGGTGGGGAAGGACGCGCAGCGGTTCGCGGTGTCGTACGGCTACCAGGTCGAGGACCTGCTCACGCCGGCGTCGCGCGAGGCGTGGCTGCACTGGCGTGCCAACCTGAGCCCCAACGACAACTATGTCGACGAACCCGCGAGCGAGAGGATGGTGAAATACACCACGGGCACTTGCCCGATGATGCTGGTGAACACGGCCGGCGACATCTCGTCGCTGGTCTCGACGAGTGGTCTGTCATGGAAGATTCCCGGCCGCGTCGGCGACTCGGGAATCGTGGGAGCGGGGCAGTACACCGACAACGATGTCGGTGCTGCGGGCTCGACCGGGCTGGGTGAAGCGAACATCATGGCGGCGGGCGGGTTTCTCACCGTCGAGAGCATGCGCCGCGGCATGCACCCAAAGGATGCAGCACTTGCGACGCTCAAGCGGGTGATGACGATGATTCCGGCGCGCTGGATCGGCGCCAATGGGCGCCCGACCTTCCAGTTGCAGTACTACGCCGTGAACAAGGCCGGCGAGTACGGGGCAGCGGCGATGACGGCGTCGCCGTTCGCGGTGTGCGACGAGAAGGGTCCGCGCAAGGAGGATTGTGCGGTGCTGTTTTCTTGAGCGGACCCAGATCAGTTGCAATTGCCGCCGCAACACTGCTGATAATCGCGTCGGGAGTCGATGCGCAGGACACGACGCAAGCCTATCCCTGGCGCCTCTCGTATTTCCCGTACGTTACCGCCGAACCGGGCAATGGTGTGATGGCGGTTGCCCGGATCACCTGGTTCCAGCAATCGCGTTGGGACGCGCGGACGTCGGTCGATCGGCAGGTTGCCGTCGACGCCGGGTATTCGACCCGTGATACCTGGCTGCTCCGCGCGGAAGCCGACATGCATCGGTTGGCTCCGGGGTGGCGCCTTCAGGTCGTGGCGCAGGCAGACCGCGAACGACTTGCCGCGCTCTCGATCTTCGGCTTCCGGGTGGGCGATCCGTCGGAACTGTGGTCGCGCCAGTCTGCTGAGGTCGAGCTCACGCGCAGGATTTTCGGGCCGGTGGCGCTCGCGGCACGAGGTGGCTGGGTCCGTGCGACCAGCGTCGTCGAGGGCCATCCCGAAGACAACGAGACGCAGGTGGAGGAGCGGGGGCGAATTGCGATCGTGGTGGATCTGCGCGACCGCGAATATGACACGCGGAGCGGAGCGTTGCTGCAGGGGGGGGTCATCATGGGATCGAGCCACGGTACCTATCGCGGCGGTTACGTGCTGGCAAGCGGCTGGCTGCCAGTCGGACCGGCGACGCGCTTCACTGCGCGGGCTGGTTATCGCGCATACGGTGAGGGCAGCGGTACACCGGACGCATGGCGCACTGTCCCGGCCTGGGAAGACGAATTCGTTGTTGGTGGAGGATTCCAGTCGAATCGCACGCTCCCGCCCGCCTTCGACGCCGGACGCCGGGTGATCCTCGCGTCGGCGGAAGGGCGACACGACCTCTTCACCTTTCCCGGTGGGGCGCTCGCGGTGCTGGCATTTGTGGACGGCGCTCGCGCGGGACAGGAGTCCATCGCGTTCACCGCGTCGACTGACGTAGCGGAGCGCCAGTCGCGGAGCGGACCGCTGGAGGACTGGATTGTAGGGGCCGGCGGAGGCGTTTCGCTCCGCCTCCTCCGCAACGCCGTGCTCACGGCCACCGTTGGCGCCGCCCAAGGAAAGGCGAGAATGTACGTGAGCAGTGGATGGGCCTGGTAGGGACTGCAACAAGGAACAGCGAACAAGTAAGAAGTAAGAAGGAGATCAACTGCCCCACCCAAGGAGGCGGCGGCTGATCTCCTTGTTACTTGTTCGCTGTTCCTTGTTTCAGTTACTGGCTTCTCTGATCACGATTCCCCGCTGTTTCAATCCGTCCACATAACGATCAAAGGGCATACCTTCGTCCGGTGTGGTGACGCCGAAGCGAATGACCTGCCTGCGCGCCTGAACGAAGCCGGTGACCGAGAGCGAATATCCAGTCGTGCGCATCATCGCCGACACGTGATGCGCCTCGTCGAAGTAATCGATCAGGTCGAACGTGGTACCGGCCGGTTTGCCGTGCTTCTGGCCGCTGACAATGACGCGAAGGGCGACCAAGTCACGGCCTTCCGGCTTGGTCAGCTTGGGACCGACGCAGGCAATGAAGACGTCGCGCGGGACGACGGCGTGACCCTTCACCATGGTGGGCTCGAGATCGAGCAGGCCGAGGTCGCGGATCGGCTTCATGATCGCGACGTGACCGGGATAGCGGAGTGTCTTGTATTCCATTTCCCGGATCTGGCCTTCCCAGGTGAACGGCATCGTCGAGATTCCGCCGCCGGTATGGAAGGCTTCGAGCCTGCCGACCGGCGTCGGGAACTCGACGTATTCCAGCTCGCTCAGCGCATCGATGGTGATACGCTTGCCATCGCGCAGGATCCATGACGGGGTGGTGTAGTAGTCGAGCGCGCCTTCGATCGAGTAGACGATCTGGTAGTTGAGCGGCGGCTCCGGATGCTGCGGCAGGCCGCCGACAAGGATGCGGACGCGGTCGGTCTTGTCGAGCCGGCGGATGCCTTCGGCAGCGAGGATGTTGACCATGCCGGGCGCAAGTCCGCAATCCGGCATGATCGAGAGGCCCTTGGCCTGCGCCTCGGAATCGAGCTGCTTCTGCTCCATGACGATCTTCGTGTTGCCGCCGAGGTCGGCGAAGTGGCAGCCGGATGCGACGGCGAGGGTGGCCATGTGTCCGTTGAAGTAGTACGGCAGGGCACTCATCACCGCGACATGGCCCGTCATGAGGTTGCTGACGGCGGTATGATCCGTGACGTCGAGTGCCACCGGGCGGAGCCGGGGGTCGTTGGGGCTGGAGAGGAACCGGGCCATCCGATCGGGGTGGATGTCGGCCAGGGTCACCTGGGTGACTTCGCGGTCCTGGAGTAGATCAAAGGCGCAGGCTGAGCCCTGCAGTCCGGCGCCGAGTACCAGCATCTTCATGTTCGAACCTTGGGTGGCAAATGTGAGGGGTAAAATAGCTCCTAGCCGGGAAAGGCCCCATGTCGGACCCCGAACACACGACCCGTGATCGATTGCTGGAAGCGGCGCGGGAATTGTTCACCACGACCGGTTATCACGCCACGACCACGCCGATCCTGGCGCGGCGGGCCGGGGTGGCCGAGGGGACGATTTACCGTCACTTCCCGAGCAAGCAGGCGTTGCTCAACGCCGCCTATCAGGAAGTCCAGCAGTGGGGGGCTGCGTCGGTGCGCGAGGTCGCGGCAGGGAGCGGCCAGTCGGTAGGCCTGCGGTTGACCGCGCTAGGGCGCAAGTGGCTCGAATGTGCCGAAAGGGATCCGGCGCGGATCCGGCTGCTGCTGGGTTGGCGGCTGACGCGCGAACTGGACGAACCGGCGCGCGCGGCGGCTGGCGAGATGCGTCATGGTCTCGAGCACCTGATTGCGCACGGCAAGCAGGAGGGCAGTGTGCGTGCCGGCGTGGTGGAGCTGTGGACCTCCGTGTGGCTCACGCTCGTGACATTTGCGGCGGAGCGGGTGGCGAGTCGTGAGTGGACCGCGAACCATCCCCACGCGCTGGCGACGCTGGAGGCCGCGTGGGAGGCGATCGCCTGGCGACCCATTGCGGTGGGGGGACCGACGGCTGGGGGCTAGCCTCCAGCCCCTGGTCCGCACCATTCACCCGCATACCGGAACCGCGATTGCAGCCTTCCACACCAACATTTCTCACGACCTTCGCGCTGATCCTGTGCGCGGCCGCCGTGACCACGGTCGTGTTTCACCGTCTCAGGCAGCCGGTCATTCTCGGCTACCTGCTGGCCGGCCTGCTGGTCGGTCCCCACATCATGACGGCGATGACCGCCGACCACGCCACCACGGAGACGCTGGCCGAGGTCGGCGTCATCCTGCTGCTGTTCGCGGTCGGGCTCGAGTTCTCGGTGCGCCGGCTGCTGCGGGTGGGCGGCAGTGTCGCCATCACGTCGATCATCGATGTCTCGCTGATGGCGTGGCTCGGCATCGGTGTCGCTCGGGTGCTCGGGTGGAGCTTCCGGGAGGCGCTGTTCACCGGGGCGATGATCACGGCGTCGAGCACCACGATCATCGCGAAGACATTCGAGGAACGCGGCATCGATCGCAAGCTGCGCGACCAGGTCATGGGTGTGCTGGTGGTCGAGGACCTGGTGGCGGTGCTCTTTCTCGCGGGACTCGGGTCGCTCACGGGTGGCGCGGCGTCGCCGTCGCTCCTCGTCACCGTGTTGCGGATGTTCACGCTGCTGTTCATCTGGGTGACCATCGGGCTGGTGGTGGTTCCGCGCCTGATCCGCCGGATCGTGAAGACCGTGCGTGCCGAAACCATCGTGATCACCTCCATCGGACTCTGTTTTGCCTTCGCACTGCTCGCGCGGGCGCTTGGTTATTCCGTGGCATTGGGCGGGTTCATCGCCGGATCGCTGATTGCCGAATCGGGCAAGGGTCCCCAGGTCGCCGAGCTGGTGAAGCCGGTGCGCGACATCTTCGCGGCGGTGTTCTTCGTCGCGGTCGGCATGCTGATCGATCCGGCGTTGATCGCGCAGCATTGGGCCGTCGTCGTCCTCCTGACGGTTGTAGTCATCGTGGGGAAAGTCGTCAGCGTGAGCCTGGGCGCCTTCCTGGCCGGCCGCGGCACGCAGGCAGCGGTGCGCACCGGCCTCAGCATGGCGCAGATCGGCGAGTTCTCCTTCATCATCGTGTCGCTGGGAGTCGCCACCGGCGCGGTGCGAGAATTCCTCTTTCCGGTGGCAGTGGCCGTGTCGGCGATCACCACGCTGGCGACGCCGCTGCTGATCGGATCATCCGGTCGCATCACGTCGTGGGTAGATCGCAAGCTGCCGCGGCCATTGCAGACCTACGCCACGTTATATGCCAGCTGGGTCGATCAATTGCGCCGGGCGCCGGTCCGGCGTACGCGCGGAGCGCTGCTGCGCGGACTCGTCCAGTGGCTGGTGCTCGACGCGGTGCTCACCGCGGTCGTGGTGATCGCGGCATTCCTGCTGTATCCGGCCGTCGCTCGGGCGCTGGCCGGACGAGTCGAACCGCAGCTGACCGCGATCGCGCTCGCCGTGGTCGCAGTGGCGGTCGCAACACCGTTCGGGATGGGCATCGGCCGCACGGCACGCGCTATCGCGATGGCGCTCGCGCGCACGGCACTTCCCAGCACCGGAGCCGTGGACCGCGCTGACGCTCCCCGCCGCGCGCTGGTGGTGACGCTCGAGATCTCGATCCTGCTGCTGACCGCCCTTCCCGTGCTGGCGATCACCCAGCCCTTCGTGCCGCCGTTCCGCGGCGCACTGCTGCTCGGCGCGGTACTCGGCCTGCTGGCGATCACCGCCTGGCGCAGCGCACGCAACCTGGAAGGGCACATACGTGCCGGAGCAGAAATTCTCGTGGACGCGGTGCGGTCGGCGCTGCCGCCCGAGCAAGGCACGGCCGAGATGATGATTCCGACAATGGAGGGCGCCGCCGACCGGTTCACGACGGCGACGCACATGCTGCCCGGCTTGGGCGTGCCGACGCCGTTCCGGGTCGAGCCGCTGCATTACGCCGCTGGGCGGACCCTGGCGGAACTTGGCGTGCGGGGGCGCACCGGGGCGAGCATTCTCGGTGTCACCCGAGGAGATACGGCGATCCCGGCGCCGAGCAAGACGGAACGGCTCGAGGCGGGGGACTTGCTCGTGCTCGTGGGGACGCAGGAGTCGGTGGATGCGGCGATTCAACTGCTGCAGCGGGGGTGAGCAGATTTGCCACCACCTTGCTCTCGCGATAGGATACGAATCGACAATGGAGGATGGGCCATGCGTTACGCGGTCGCGATACTGCTGCTCCTCCTCGTTGCACCGTCATGCTTTTCGTCGAAGGTCGACTCCGGTCTCGTCGGCACCTGGGAGTTGAACGTGCCCAACACGGACGGCGTCGCGCGATGGGTTTGGGAGATTCATGCGGAAGGCACCTATGCCTTTCATGCGGAAGGCCCGGGCGGAGTTCCATCACACAGCGGAGTGTTCGAGGCCAGGAACGGCAAGTACACGCTGCGGTCGACGACGATGCCGTGGGTCGACGACGGCACGTATCAATTGATTCAAGGCAACACGCTCAGTGCCATCGGCAAGCTCGGCAGAGCGTCGTGGACGCGCGTTCAGCCAGCGCCGGGCCAGACGCCGAACGATTCGTCAGCGACGCATCGAGCGGCGGCCGAGGCTGCACGTGACATCTATGCGATGTACGACGCCAAGACGTTTCGCATGAAGCCTGGCGAGCTCGTGTCATCCCATGCGTACACGTACCGGGAAAGAGGCGAAGCGAGGTGCCTGTCACGGCTGCTGGTCAACTCCTCTTCCAAGGCGACCGTCACCTGCTACCTGCTGGTGCAATATCCGACGCGCGATCCCGTCATGCTCGAGAGCGAGCTGAGCGAACAGGTCCCTGCGAAGAGCCAGGGAGCATCGAATACAGCAGTTGAGCGAGCGGATGACTTGTTGTTTGCCGGAATCAAGGAGTGGGCGCTGGTCTATCCATCGATCGGAGGCGGCGACCCAAGGTGAGATATGCCGTGAGTTTCTTCACCATGCGCAGCACCATGCTCGCCCTTCTCGCCTGTGGCGCTGGAGCCGGCGCCGTGCGCGCCCAGGGCGGCAACCCGGCCGTTCCGCTCTCGACGTGGGACGTGATGGAGGCCGACAGCGGCGGCCGCGCGGTGTACGTGCGCAACAACACCAAGCAGCCGATCACCATCGAGGCGGTCGTCATCACGCGCTGCGAGAACATCCGGCAGAATTGCGGCGAGCACCCGGCAAACCTCGTGGTGCCACCGGGCAAGTCGATGATCGCCTTCCGGATCGAGCGGCTCGATCGGCACCAGGGCTGGAGCTGGTCGTACAATTTTCGCACCAAGCGCGAGGCCATGCCGGTAACAATGGAGCCGGCGCCGACCGGCGTCATCGTCGGGCCGGACGGGAGCCGCAACAGCATCGTTTCAATCAGCGTGGACAGCTTCCATGCCGCGGTGCCGGCGTTCACCAGCGGGGCTGCGTGCGGCAACATCCGGGTTCCCGATCTCCCCGAAGGTCACAAGGCGTTGCTGATGATCTTCGGGACGGCGGACCATCCGGTGGCCCGGCGCGTGATGGTGCGGTACGACGCCAACGGGAACGCCTACGACTATGCCGACGTGCGCCGTGATCCGGTGACCGACAGCGCGGAAACATCGATCACGCTGGACCTGGTGCGGCAGACCGGCTTTCTCCGCAATACGCGTGGCGGTGGGACCCCGGAATGGTTCCGCGTCACCGGCGGGAGTCTGGTGCATGCAGAATCGCTGGGAAGGCCGGATTCGATGAGTGCGCGGGTGCTGAAGGAGTGCGGGAAATAGGGAGCGCGCCTCCAGGGGGCGGTCCTAGGAGACTAGTGCCGCGAACCCGTTGTACCGATCGATTGACGGCCGGCCGTTTCCTAGTGCAGCGTCCCGACCACCGCCTCCACGGCATCCCGCAGCCCACGCGACACGATGAGATCCCGCACCGCGGCAAGATCGCCGGTCATGATTCGATCGGCGTCCAGCGGCGGTACCACGCTGCGTACCAGCTTCACGGCGGCACCGACGCCTGGGCCGGCTTCGAGTGGCAGGTGAAACTCGAGCGCCTGCGTGGCACTCAACACTTCGATCGCGATCACCCAACGCGCGTTTTCGAGGATCATCGCGCATTGACGTGCACTGATGGTGCCCATCGACACGTGGTCTTCCTGATTGGCGCTGGTCGGAATCGAATCGACGCTGGCCGGGTGCGCCAGCACCTTGTTTTCGCTGACCAGCGCCGCCGCGGTGTATTGCGAGATCATCAGGCCTGAGTGCAGCCCGCCCTGATGCGCCAGGAATCCGGGCAGGCCGGACACCGCCGGGTCCATCATGTGTTCCACTCGCCGCTCAGCGATGTCCGCCAACTCGGCGATGGCGATCTTGGCGTAGTCCATCACCAGCGCGATCGGCTGGCCGTGGAAGTTGCCGGCCGAGATAACCATATCATCGTCGGCGAAAACCAGCGGGTTGTCGGTGACGGCGTTGATCTCGCGGGTGAGGACCTCGGCGGCGTGCCGCAGTGCATCCCGTGACGCACCATGCACCTGTGGCACACAACGCAGCGAATACGCATCCTGGATCTTGTCGCAGTCGGCATGGGATGCGTGAATCGGTGAGCCGGCGGAGACGGCGAGCACGTTCGCTGCGGTTTCTGCCGCACCGGGGTGATTGCGCAGCGCGGTCACCCGCAGGTCGAAAGGAGTGCGCGATCCCTTCAGGGCCTCGAGTGACATGGAGGCCGCGATGTCGGCGGCGGTGGCGAGCTCGAGCGCGTCGAACACCGTCAGGGCGCCGATCGCCGTCATCGCCTGGGTGCCGTTGATCAGCGCCAGCCCTTCCTTGGCTTCCAGAGTGATCGGCGCAAGACCGACCTCCGCCAGCGCGCCCGCCGCCGGCAGCATCGCGTCGAGGAATTCGACCTTGCCCTCGCCGATCAGGGCCAGCGCCATATGGGCCAGGGGCGCCAGGTCGCCGCTGGCGCCCACCGAGCCCTGCGACGGAATCACCGGATGAATTCCGTGATTGAGCAAGGCCAGCAGCAGCTCGATCACCTCGATACGGACACCGCTGTTTCCGAACGAGAGCGACTGGGCGCGCAGCAGTAGCATGGCGCGCACGATTTCCTGCGAGAAATGCTCGCCGACACCCATGGCGTGCGACCGGACCAGGTTGCGTTGCAGCTGTTGCACGTCCTCCGGGGCAATCCGCACATTGGCAAGCTTGCCGAATCCGGTAGTGACCCCGTATACGGTGCGGCCTTCCGCAACGATGCGCTCGATGTAGCGCCGGCTGTGGGCGATGCGTTCGCGCGCGCCGTCGGCGAGTGCGACCGGAGCGCCGTCGTTGGCAACGCGCATCACGTCACGCAGCGACAACGGCATCCCGACCTGGATGACTTCGGAATCGATGTCCGTCAGAACGTCAGCTCCTTGCCGCCGAGGAATAGCCGCTCGACCGGCGCGCCGCCCAGAGTGTACACGAGATCGCGCCAGTCGGGACCATCACTGATGATGAAATCGGCCCGCTGACCCGGAGCGAGCCTGCCGGTGTCGCGCAGGCCGAGGGCCGCAGCGGCATTGGCGGTCGCGGCTGTCAGGGCCTCGCAAACGGTGAGGCGATTGAGCCGGACCGCCAGCGCCATGGCCAGCTGGGTCGAGAACAGCGGCGACGAACCCGGATTGAGGTCGGTGCCCACTGCCACGGCAGCACCCGCGTCAATCAGGGCCCGCCCTGGCGCCGCGGGAATGCCGAGATGGAGGGTCACGCCGGGCAGGAGCACTCCGACCGTGTCGCTCGCAGCAAGTGCTGCGATCTGTGCCGCACCGGATGCTTCGAGATGATCAACCGACAACGCGTTGAATTCGATTGCCAGCTCGAGGCCGCCAATGGCGTGAAATTGGTCGACGTGCGCCTTGACGCGGAGGCCGGCGTCGCGTGCCGCCGAAAAGATGATCCGCGCCTCGGCCACGCTGAACGCTTCGCGCTCGACGAAGACGTCGACCGCGCTGGCAAGCTTCCGCCGCGCCGTCTCGGCGATCAGCCCGCGGGCCACCATCTCGACGTACTCATCGCGCTCGGCTGGATCGCGGGGCGGCACGTGAATCAGCAGTGTCGCCAGGACGGTGGCCGGTGACTGCTCGGCAAGGATGCGAATGGCTTCGAGCGACGTGATTTCGCCTTCGTGCGAGAAACCGTAGCCACTCTTGACCTCGATCGTGCCGGCGCCGCTGCTGATCAGCAGATCGAGTCGTTCTTCGGCCAGCTCCGCGAGCCAGCCGGCATCGTCGAACTCCGTTGCCTCGACCGTGCTGCGAATGCCGCCGCCGCGAGCGAGAATCTCCTGATAGCTCGCGCCGCGACTGCGGGCTTCGAAATCCTCCAGTCGGTCGCCGCCCCACACTGCGTGGGTATGGGGGTCCACCAGTGCCGGGATGACCGCGCTTCCGGCCGCATCGATTTCGGCCTGCGCCGTGCCGGTCCATTCCGTGCGCTCACCAACCCAGGCGATCCGATCCCCGACAATCGCGATCACAGCGTCGTCGATCACGTTGACCGCGTCCATGGCATGGCCGCGGCAGGTACCGGTGCCGGTGGGGGTGGCGAGTTCGTTGATGTCGATGACGAGGAAGTCGGCATGCATGACGCCGAAATGTACGGTGGTCGGCAGAGGGTCGCTCGGGGCCGTCGCGTCGTAGCGCAGCCTTGGCGGGAGCCGGCAACGCTCAGGATGCGTCGATCGAGGGCATGTCGATATGCCGGTCCCTGGCGACGGCAATCGCCTTGTCGTAGCCCGCATCGGCGTGGCGGATGACTCCCAGGGCGGGGTCGTTGGTGAGGCACAGCGCCAGCCGGCGGTCGGCATCGGCGGAGCCATCAGCGACGGCGACCAGTCCGGCATGTTGTGAATAGCCCATCCCGACGCCGCCGCCGTGATGGAACGACATCCACGCGGCCCCACTGGCGATGCCGGTGGCGAAGTTGAGCAGTGGCCAGTCGCTCACGGCGTCCGACCCATCCTTCATCGCTTCGGTCTCACGGTACGGCGAGGCGACCGACCCGGCATCGAGATGGTCACGGCCAATGACGATGGGCGCCTTGAGCTTGCCTTGCCGGACCATCTGGTTGAACAGCAGCCCAGCTTGGTCGCGTTGTCCGTATCCGAGCCAGCAGATCCGCGCCGGCAGGCCCTGAAACGCGATGCGATCGCCGGCCCAGCCCAGCCACTTTTGCAGCCGCGCGTCGGCCGGGAACAGCTCGAGCAGGGCCCGGTCCGTCGCGGCGATGTCGGCCGGATCCCCCGAAAGCGCCACCCAACGGAACGGGCCGCGGCCTTCGCAGAACGAGTCCCGGATGAACGCCGGGACGAACCCCGGATATCCGAAAGCGCCTGCCAGCCCACCGAGCTCCGCCTGGGCGCGAAGGTTGTTGCCGTAGTCGAACGCAATCGCTCCGCGGCGTTGCAGCTCCAGGATCGCTGCCACATGAGCGACCATCGCATCACGCGTACGCTTGAGATATTCCGCCGGCTGGCTGGTCCGCAGCTCGTTGATGTCCTCATCCGGCTTGGCGGGTGGGATATAGCCCCACATGGGGTCATGGGCGGATGTCTGATCCGTGACGAGCTCGGGCGTGAAGTTCCGCTTGACCATTTCCGGCAGCAGGTCCGCTGCATTGCCGAGCAGGCCGATCGACAACGGCCGGGCATCGTGCGCAGTGCGTTGTGCGAGTGTGATGGCGGCATCAAGCGACGGTGCCACGACATCCAGGAATTTCGTGTCGAGTCGCCGCTGGATGCGGGCGGCGTCGATCTCGATGCAGATCGAGACCCCACCCGCCAGTGACACGGCGAGCGGCTGCGCACCGCCCATGCCGCCCAGGCCAGCGGTGACAGTGATCGTACCGGCGAGCGACCCGCCGAAGTGTTTTTCGGCCGCGGCGGCGAAGGTTTCGTAGGTGCCCTGCAGAATGCCTTGCGTGCCAATGTAGATCCACGATCCTGCCGTCATTTGGCCATACATCATCAAGCCGAGGCGATCGAGGCGGTCGAATTCCTCCCATGTGGCCCACTTGGGGACCAGGTTGGAATTCGCCAGCAGCACCCGTGGCGCCATCTCGTGCGTGCGCAGCACCGCCACCGGCTTGCCGCTCTGGATCAGCAGCGTCTCGTCATTCTTCAAGCGATCGAGCGTGGCGATGATGTTGTGATACGCCTCCCAGTTGCGCGCTGCCTTGCCCCTGCCGCCATACACGATCAGCTCGGCCGGCTTCTCTGCGACCTCCGGGTCGAGGTTGTTCATCAGCATCCGCTTGGCGGCTTCCTGAATCCAGCCTTGGGCGGTGCGGGTATTGCCGCGCGCTGCATGAATGGGCATGGGCGTAGAATCTAAGGGGCGCAGGATGCTGTGCCCGCACCGGTTGCCCGTTCTAGGTTCCGGCGGGAGATTCAGCTGTCCCTTCCCGGAGCTGACGATGGCGTTGCTTGTAGAGCAGTTCCGGGGATACGTGCACGAATGAATACACGCATCGTTGCAGTGGCACTTGCGGCCAGCACGGCATGGAACATCGGGCAGCACCCGCTCCGGGCCGTGGGTCTCAGGAGCGCCGAACCCGCCATCACCAGGCTCGCCGCGTCGATCCTGGGCAGGGTCGGAGCCGCCGCAATGATCATTGAGACCGGTGACGTCCTCATGGTGCGCGGCGACGAACGTTTCCCGATGCAGAGCGTCTACAAGGTCCCCGTCGCGATGGCGGTGCTGCGGCAGATCGATGCCGAAAAGGCGAGACTCAGCCAGGTGATGCACATTCGCAGGGCTGACCTGGTGATGAAGGTCCACAGTCCGATCCGCGACCAGAATCCCAATGGCACGGACCTCACTGTCCGTGAGCTGCTGCGTGCCGCAATCGTCGAGAGTGACGGGACGGCGTCGGACATGCTGTTGCAGCTCGCGCCACCGGCCGAGGTGACGAAGATGCTGCGCCGACTCGGCATCGACGGCATGACCGTCGCCGCGACAGAGCGTGCAATGGCGGCAAATGAGATGGTGCAGTACCGGAACTGGAGCACGCCGCGCGCCGCTGTGCAATTGTTCCGGTCGTTGCAACGCGGGCTCGGCGTCTCGGCGCCGAGCCAGACCCTGCTGCTGGGATGGCTGACGGAAACGACAAGCGGGGCGAACCGCATCAAGGCACGACTTCCGGCCGGTACGGTGGTGGCCCACAAGACCGGACTCGACAACACCCGCAACGGCCTGACGCGCGCAACGAACGACGTCGGTATCGCGACACTGCCGAACGGGCGGCATCTAGTGATCGCGGTGTTCATCAAGGATTCACGGGCAACCGGACCGCAGCGCGAAGCGGTGATCGCCGGCATTGCCCGCGCGGCGTGGGATGCCGCGACGCACCAGGCGAGGAAGTAAGCGTATGTGCCGTTACTTCGAGCCGTCCTTGTCGGGCGGCATTACGCCGCGCTCTGCCGGATCAGTTTGCCTGGGATGGTCGTGGCGTTCGAGTTCGTCGTTCTTCTGCTCCGGGTCACGCACGTTGGGTCGCGCCGGATCGGAATCGAAATGTGTCTGCGCGTTCGGTTTCCGCTTGCTCATGCTGCCCTCGACATTGGGGTCGCATGCAGTGACGAGGACCGGGGTTGGGAGGACACACATCACTGCCGCGCTGAATCCAATGCCGCCCGGATTCCCCGCAGCCCGGTCACCAACGGGGCATCAACGCAGACCTGGATGTGGAAGATGACTGGTACCAATTAACGTTCAAACTGGAGGCTATCATGGAGGACAACGCGTTGCGGACCCAGCTGGCGACGGCGCTAGCATGGCACGATGCGCACGCTGATTTCGATGCGGTGGTGGCGGACCTTCCCATCGCCGAGCGTGGCCACGCTCCCCCTGGCCTGCCGTACTCGCCGTGGCAGCTGCTCGAGCACGTCCGGATCACTCAGCGTGACATACTCGACTTCTGCATCGACGAGAGCTACAAGGAGCTGCATTGGCCGCGGGATTACTGGCCAGAGGCGGCGGCACCCGCGAACAAGCAGGCGTGGGACGATTCGATCCGCCGCTACCGCGAGGATCGGAAGCGCCTGCAACAACTCGCGAACGACCCATCCATCGATCTCGGCGCGAAAGTGCCGAACGGAAATGGTCAGACGTTTCTCCGTGAGTTGCTCGTGGTGATCGACCACACCGCGCATCATCTGGGTCAACTCATAGTGGTGCGCCGCCTGCTGGGGATCTGGCCCGGGAACTGAACTGGCTGGTCCTGAGGCCGCAGGTCGAAGGCTGGGAGCCGCGCCACAACGCCTTGGAATTCGCAGAGGAAGTTATTGTGCTGATTGGGCTTGCGTATCAGATATAGTTTATGATACGTTTGTATCTATGCCTGATTCATCGGAAGCAACAGTGCCTATTCCTGGCACTGGGCGAGCTTGGCTGCTCTTGATCACGGCAGTGCCATCCAAGCCGGATTACCTGCGCGTCAAGCTGCGTCGGCGGGTGCAGCGGCTCGGTGCCGTGGGGCTTAAGGGGGCCGTGTACGTGCTACCCGACAGCCCCGACGCGATCGAGGGCTTCCAGTGGTTGCGGCGGGAGATTCTGGCTGATGGCGGCGACGCCACCGTGTGCATGGCTCACCTTGTGGATGGGATGAGCGACGCGGACGTGATCGCGCAGTTCAACCGGGACCGTGACGCCGAGTATCGAGGGTTCGTCTCCGCGTGCCGTGAACTCGAGGAGCACTGGTCAGCAGCGTCAGCGGGCGGTGAGCGAACGGCCGGGTCCTCGGTCGTTGCCGAGCGCGGGCGTCTGCGTCGCCGGCTGGAGGAGATTCTTGGCCGCGATTTCTTCGCTGCCCCGGAACGGGAGGATGCCATGCAGGCGATCGAACGGGTGATCGTGCTCGACATCGCCACGCCGAGGCCGGGGCCAGCGACTGGTGCCCGCGACCAGTATCACCGTCGAGTCTGGGCGACGCGAGCCGGCGTCAAGGTCGATCGCATCGCGACCGCGTGGCTCATCCGGCGCGAGATCGACGAGAACGCGAAGTTCGTGTTCGTGGCAGAGGGCAAAGCGGCCCCCAAGGGCAGCGTGCAGTTCGGCATGTTCGCTGGCGAGTTCACCCACGACGGCAAGCGCTGCACATTCGAGGTCCTGCTCGATCACTTTGCGATCAGCGACTCACCGCTCCGCACCATCGGCCAGATGGTGCATGACATCGACCTGCAGCACGATGCGTTCGGCCGGCCGGAGACGGCGGGTTTCGCATCAATGATGAACGGGATCATCAGCAGGTGCCCGAGTGATGAAGATCGACTGAGCCAAGGTGGGCGGGTGCTGGATTTGATGGTGGCGGGGCTGGAAGAGCCGAAGGCGTGAACCATGAAACGTAAGACCGAGACCGCGCCACTGAGCACGCTCAGGTTTTCAGCGACGCCATGTCGATCACAAACCGGTACTTGACGTCGCTCTTGAGCATCCGCTCGTAAGCATTGTTGATCTGCTGCATCCTGATCATCTCGATGTCGCAGGCGATGCGATGCTCCGCACAGAAGTCGAGCATCTCCTGTGTCTCCTTGAGACCGCCGATGAGGGAGCCAGCGAGTGAACGACGCTTGTTGACGAGCTTGCCGGCGAGGATGGGCGGGTGCGGAGTGGGTGGCCCGCCGACCAGCGTCATGACGCCCTCACGGGCCAACAAGACGATGTAGGGGTTGAGGTCGTGCGATGCGGCCACGGTGTCGAGAATGAAATCGAGTGAGTTCGCGCATGATTTCATCTGCTCAGGATCGCGCGAAAGCACGACGACGTCGGCGCCGAGTCGCCTGGCGTCCGCTTCCTTGGCGCTGGACGTCGTGAACAGCGTGACGTGTGCACCCATCGCATGTGCGAGCTTGACGCCCATGTGACCGAGCCCGCCGAGTCCCACGATGCCGACCCGCTTGCCGGGCCCGGCACGCCAATGGCGCAGGGGCGAATACGTGGTGATGCCGGCACACAGGAGTGGCGCCGCGCTGGCGAGATCGAGCGACGCCGGGATGTGCACGACGAATTGCTCGTCAACCACGATGGTCGTGGAGTAGCCTCCGTAAGTGACGCCTCCGGTGTGCGGATCCGTCGAGCCGTAGGTCCACGTGGGGCCGCGCTCGCAGAACTGTTCGAGGTCTTCCATGCAGTTCGGGCAGGTCCGGCACGAGTCGACGAGGCATCCAACGCCGCCGATGTCGCCGACCTTGAACACCGTCACGTCGCTGCCGACGGCCACGACGCGGCCGATGATCTCGTGGCCGGGTACGCACGGGTAGGTCGGTGGCGTCCATTCGCTCTTGACGGTGTGCAGGTCGGAGTGGCAGACGCCGCAGAAGAGGATGTCGATCTGCACGTCCGTCGGGCCGGGCTCGCGGCGATTGATGGCGTGCGGGCCGAGGGGTGTCGTGGCAGCGAAACCGGCGTAGGCGGGCGTTGAGATCATGTGTATCTCAGATTGATTGGGTACTGGCAGCGAAGAATAGCTAAGTCGGTGCGGCTTACACCGGCTCGCAGCGACGGCCGCGTCTCGAAACGACTTCTGCTCGCGCCTGCGGTTTCCGAACGATGCCGCCGCAACGGCCCCAACCAGCAGACGGAAGAGCGGCACCGCGGAAACCGACTTCGGTGATCAGTGCCCGGTTGAAGGCACTCGCGCATGAAGTCGTCCCTGCGACGTGACCCTCGCTGCTCCTTGGATCGGTGGGTGGCAGTAGCTTCCGGGCATAGCCACTAGCCACTAGCCACTAGCCACTAGCCACTAGCCACTAGCCACTAGCCACCGGGAAATCATGTTCACCCTGACCCTGCGTGATTTCCAGGACGTTCGCGACCGGATCGCGCCGCACATCAAGCACACGCCATTGCTGGCATCGCGGCAACTGAGCGAGTTGACCGGTCATGAAGTGCGGCTCAAGGCCGAGGTGTTTCAGCGCGGCGGCTCATACAAGATCCGCGGGCCCCTCAACAAGTTCGCATTGATGAGTGACGAGCAGAAGCGGCGCGGGGTGGTTTGCTCGTCGGCGGGGAATCATGCGCAGGGCGTGGCATTGGCGGCGAAGATTCACGGCATTCGCGCGGTGGTGTGCATGGCGACGAACGCCACGCCGAGCAAGATCGCGGCGACGCGAGGGTACGGGGCGGAGGTGGTGTTGCACGGCAGCATCTGGGACGAAGCGAACGAAAAGGCAAAGGAACTGGTTCGCGATGAGGGACTGACATACGTGCACCCGTTCGACGACGAGCAGTTGATCGCGGGCCAGGGGACGCTCGGTCTCGAGATCGTACAGGACTGGCCCGACCTGGACGCGGTGGTGGTGCCGATCGGCGGTGGTGGCTTGATCTCGGGCGTTTCGATGGCGGTAAAGTCGCACAACCCGGAGATCCGGGTGGTGGGCGTCGAATCGTCGGATGGCCCGGCGATGCAGGCCAGCATCGCGGCCGGTGAGTTGCAAACGATCGAGTGCAACACGATCATCGACGGGCTGCGGGTCCGGCGCGTCGGCGGGATCAACTTCGCTGTGGTGCAGCGGTTCGTGGACGAGATCGTGGCGCTGCCGGACACCGAGATTTTCGAGGCGATGTTGTGGATCATGGAACGCTGCAAGCTGGTGGTGGAGGGCGCGGCGGCGGCAGGCGTGGGGGCGTTGATGCAGGGGCTGGTGAAACTGCCGCAGGGATCGAAGGTGGCGGTGGTGCTGTCTGGCGGGAACCTGAATCTCGACCAGATTCGCGGGTTACGGTGGAATTGACGGACTAGCCCGAATGGACGCCACCATCGACAAGCAAACCTTTCTTGCTGCAGTCGGTTGCCGCACCGCCGGATGGTACACCCGCCGTCAGCCGAAAGAGTCGCCCACTCCTGGACTCGAGTGGCAGTTCTACGGCGGCAACGAAGTCGGTCGTACCGCGCGAGTACAGCTGGGCGATGGACTGATGTTACCGCGTTCGCCGCAGCATGTCGCGCTCGATGCAACCGCGCGCGCGCTCGCGATTCCGGGCATTTCCCTGCTGTTCGAGGCGACGTTCCGCAACGGGGCGCTCGTCGCACGGGCCGATGTGCTGCGCCGAGCCGGCCGTGGCTGGGATCTGATCGAGGTGAAGTCGGGCAAGGAGACTGAAGACGGGGAAGTCAAAGGCGAGTATCTCGACGATGTTTCGTTCACCGCACTCGTCATGCAGCGCAGCGGTGTGCCAATCAATCGTTGTTCGCTGATGCTACTGTCGCGTGAATACCGCCTCGGCGCACCGGGCGATGTTCTGGTGGAGGTCGACGTGACCGATGCGGTGCTGGCCCGTGTCGCTCAGTTCACCGAGATGCTGCCGGAGATTGTCCGAGGATGCGTGGAAGAGGAAGCTCCGCCCCCGGAGCTGAAGATCATCTGCCGCAAGTGTGAGTTCTTTGAATCGGAGTGTCTCGGGCGGGGGATTGACGCGCACATTTTCATGCTGCCGGGGTTGAGCGAGAAGCGCCTCGCCGCAATGAAGCCGCTGGTGGACCTCCGTCTGCTGCCAGCCGATGCCGACCTGACCGACAACCAGCGTCGCGTATTCGAGGTGATCCGCTCGGGCGAACCGCGGGTCAGTGCCGGGCTCGCGCAACTCGACGCCGTAAGCTGGCCGGCGTACTACCTCGACTTCGAGACGGTGTCACCGACGCTGCCATGGTTCGACCAGGACGGCGCGCACGAACAACACCCCTTCCAGTTCTCGGTGCACGTCTGTGATGCGCCGGGTCACGTCGTCGCGCATCACGAGTATCTCGCTCAGTGCGAGGGCGACTGGCGCCGTGATTTCGTCGAACGTCTGCTCGATGTTCTGGGTGATGCCGGCTCAGTCGTGGTGTACACGGATTTCGAGAAGAAAGTTCTCAACGCAATGGCCAATCCCTTTCCGGACCTGGCGGACCGCATCGCCATGGTGATCAGGCGAATCTTCGATCTCCACGCCGTGGTGAAGAGCGGCTATTGTCATCCGGGATTCCAGGGACGGACCAGCATCAAGAAGGTGTTACCTGTCATGGTGCCGGAACTGGGGTACGAAGGCATGGCGGTGAACGAGGGCAATTCGGCGTCGGGCGTGTTCGGGCTGATGCGGGTTGGTGTATACCACGAGGAGAGTGTCGAGCAACATCGCCGCGACCTGCTCGAGTATTGCAAGCTTGACACCCTGGCAATGGTGCGGGTTCATGAGGAATTGCTGGGCATACTCAGATCTGCCGGCACTCTGAAGACACGACGAGGAACATGATGAGGGACACCCTTTGGGCTGCGTTCGACCAGGACGCAGTTGTTGATTACTATCACCGGATGCCGAACAACACTCCCTACCGCACCCTCCCCACTTCCCAGCGTCTCACCCTCGTCGCCCACGAGATCGCTCACAACCGCGAATCTCGTGACGGATACATCCGCAGCATCGTCAGCCGCGGGGGCGGCTTCCGACCGGAGAAGTTGCGGAAATGGCCCCCTGACCAACTCGCCCGCGAGATCGTCCGCCACAATCTCGAAACACCCCAGGACGAACTCTCGCTTATGGTCGCCCTGTACGTCGAACTGGAGCCGGCCATTCAGATCGCCTTCCTCGACCTCGCCGGCGTCGCCCGTGACGGCGCGTCGATTCCCGATGATCTGACGCCCCCCTTCGCCGACGCCGCCACCGTCCGCCACGCTGCGGAAACATTGCTGCAACGGCACGGCGGCGACGCACGACGCTACCTTCGCACCATCCTGCTCTACAACAGCGAAGCGTGGCCCGGCCTCGCTGACCTGGTTACCCAAGAACCGTAACTTGCGTCATCTTGTCGCTCTGACCCGAGTGAAGGAGGACATGCGTTCCCTGGTCCACTCTTGCAGTTTTTCGGATGGCGCCGCTCATAGGCCCGCGATCAATTCCCACGCATGCCAACCGACTCTCTTTTCACCATTGGTTACGAGAAGCGCTCATTCGACGAATTCCTCGCGGTCCTGCAGGCTGCCGGGATCGATGTCGTGATCGATGTGCGCGAGACCGCCTGGACCCGCAAACACGGCTTCTCGAAGAGCGGCCTGACCACAGGGCTCGCGGCCGCCGGTATCGAGTACGTTCACGCATGGTTCGCGGGCAATCCCAAGCGTCTTCGCGCCGCCGCCACTGATCACGCCGAGATCGTGGCGAAGTATCGCGAGCATCTGTCGGCGTCACCCAGGATTCTGGACGAGCTCGATCAGTTGATCAACGGGTATCTGGCGGCGGGGAAGAAGGTCGCGCTGACGTGCTATGAACGGCATCCGGACGACTGCCATCGCGGGGTCCTTGCGGAGGCGTGGCGTGAGCGCCGACATGGGCATGTCGTACATCTGGAGCCGGATGGCTGCGTCAGGCTGATCGGTAGCATGCCATTGTTGCCCTGAGCCCCTCGCCTTGCCCGGGGCAGGTTCCCGCGAAGGGCCCGTTATTGCCCCGCCAGCCACCGCTTCCTGCGCGCCCGCTGCGCATCGGTCGCGTCGGCTCGTTCTTCGAGCCGCACGACCGGCCGTTCGTATCCAACGCCCGCCACCGCAACCTCGAACTTCCCCGAATCTCGCATCACATCGACTCGCGCAGTGTCTCCCATGTGTAGTTGACTGATCGCGGCCCGGAGTTGCTGCGCATCGCCAATCGCAATGCCATTCCACGACACGAGCCGGTCGCCCGTATGCAGTCCCGCGCGCCCCCACACGGTCGAGGGGAACCAGACCTGGAGTCGCGGTTGACTTTCGCTGGGTAGGAGATACCCCGACAGGCGCAGATCCACCGCCGGCGTGCCATCCGCCGCGCGTGCTGCTTCCCACGTGACGACGGCGCGCAACCCCAGGACAGCGAGCCACCGGTTGAAATCGAGCGCGCCTGCTGCGCGCACATGCTGGTCGAAGAACGGGCGCGCATCGCAGCCGCACGCATCGCTCACCGCACGCTCCACATCGCCGCCGGTGAACCCACGCTCGGGCGTGAACCGCGTCGCGAGATCGCGCATCACGTCATCCAGCGAGTGGCCGTCGCTGCTGCCCTCGCGAATCATCAGGTCGAGCATCGCCCCCAGCACCTCACCCTGCGTGAACATGCTCGGGATGAAGTCGCCATTGCCACCTGGCGGCTGGTTGAACGCGCGGCTTGTCCGCTCGGCGGAAACCATCGCGTGCGAGGGATTGGCAGTGTAGACCGTAATGAGTCGCTCAAGGTGCGCCAGACGCGTCGAATCCGTGGTGTGCAATTCCGCGCGGCGGAGCAGGAGATCGGCGTAGTAGAGCGTTACCCCTTCGCTCCACCACAATTCTCCGGTCGGCGCAGGCGCCACATGGCGCACGCCAATCCACGCCGCTGGTCGCAGGTGGACTTCATTCCAGGTGTGGAAGAACTCATGCGTAATCTGTGCGAGCGAGATGTTCGGATCGCGGGCGAGTCCAGTGCTCGGCGTCCCGATCGTCACGGAGTTCAGGTGCTCGAGGCCGCCAAACGCGCCGTCCTCGAACTGGAACTGATACTGATGATACGGCATCCACCCGAACAACTGCGCCGTCTCACGCGTGATGCGCTCGACGTTCGCCACGAACAGCGCCGAGTCGAACGGTATTCCACCCGGCTGGCCGAGGTAGGCGACGCGGTGTGGAACACCGTCGATCTCAAACTGCCAAGTGCGGAAGCGGCCGACGAGCATCGGCGAGTCGAGGAGGGCCTCCAGGCCTGGAGCAGTGAACTCACCTGCGGCTTGCGCCGGCGCGAGCCCGGTCGCGACATCCCAGCCGCGGGGCAGCGCCAGTGTCACGCGCACCGGCGTGCGCTCGGCGCCGACGACGTAGAGGAATGAATGCGGCCCGCCGACGAGCCCGCCGGTTGGTGTTAGATGGGCCTTCCACGACGCCTGCTGCATCGGGGGCGACGCGGGATAGCCAACGCGGTAGCGGATCGTGACATCACCCGCGGGTGCAATGACATGCCAGAGTGAACTGTCTTCGCGGGTCACGCCCACCGTTCCGCGCGCCGAGGCACCCCGCAGGTCGGTGAGGTAGCGCCAATACTGATCGTCGTATTCCGGATGCGTCGCCATCGCGAGGCGGAAGTCGGCCGGCGCATTGTGGATGCGCATCTCGACGGCGACTTCAGAGAGATCGGCGGAGTCGACCCGCAGCGTATACTCCACCCGGCGCGGCGCCTGTCCCGACGCGCCTCGTAGGCCGAGCGCAACTCCGAGCGCGAGAAAGAGGGCGCGAAGACGGGCGCCGTATGACAGACGTTCGAGATTCATCACCGCCTCCTCACGAGTTTCACACCAAGCTGTGATGCAGGCTACGGCTTGGTCCGCAGGTGTCAAGTGGCCGCGCGTAGCCGCGGCCACCCTTGCCGGAACCGCGAAAGGAGCGAGATTCTCGGCGTCCCAGATTCCGGAGCCTCATCATGCCCAAGTACCTGATCACCGCTACCTACACTGTTGAGGGCGCCCGCGGCCTTCAGAAGGAAGGCGGCACCGGCCGCCGCGACGCGGTCGCCAAGATGATCCAAGCCACCGGCGGCAAGCTCGAGTCGTTCTATTTCGGTTTCGGCGAGGCCGACGTCTACGCTTTCGTCGATCTCCCCGACACCACGACCGCACTGGCGACTAGCGTCGCGATCAATTCATCCGGCGCTGTCCGCCTGGCGATGACGCCGCTGATCACGCCGGACGAGATGGATCAGGCGTGCAAGAAGTCGGTCGGGTATCGCCCGCCAGGTAAGTGAGGTGAGGTAGCAAGGGGGGCCTGTGAAGACCTGGCTGATCACGTCGGCGACAATGCTGGCTTTTGTCGCCGCCATCATCGTCGGTTGCAGCTCCGGCAGCGACGGATCATCGACACCGTCGGGGCTGCCATCGTGCAGTTCGGCCACGCTGTTGACGGTCGCACCCCTCGCCAATGCCGACATCCACGAGCTTGCACCGCTAGGAAACCTCGCGCCGTCCGGGCACACATTCCCAAGCGATCATATGTACTTCTACACTGCGTTCACCGGGGGTGGGACGGCGTCGGCGCCGATCGCTTCACCGGGAGCCATTCGGGTCAGCAGTGTCCTGCTGCAGAAGCGCACCGGCGGCGGTGCCGCAGAGTTCGACGACTACGGCCTCAGCTTCTTCTCTTGCAGTACGCTGGAGTTCTACTTCGGGCACATCACCACGCTCTCAGCGGGCCTTGCCGCCCAAGTCGGCTCGCTCGACCAGTCGTGCGACACACCCTACCAGACCGGCGGCTCTACCTTCCAGCAGTGCAGCAAGAACGTCGACATTGCCCTGAGCGCCGGCGACGCGATCGGTACCGCGGGCGGCCCGGGTCAGGGTGCACTGGATCTCGGCGCGATCGATCACGCCTCGACGGCGCTCGCATTCGTGGACCCTGGCCGAATAACGGGCCAGGGTGGCGTGCATGCTGCATGTCCGATCGACTACTTCGTGCCCGGTGTTCGCGATGCACTATTGCAGTTGGTTGCGGTGAACGGGGTCCATCGCACCGTGGCACCCATTTGCGGTACCATCATGCAGGATGTCGCCAACACTGCGCAGGGGCGCTGGTTCTTCGATGCAACGGTGCAGGAGGACCACCATCTTGCGCTAGTACACACCAGCTGGGACCCGACGATCGGCGCGTTCTCGATCGGGACATCGCTTCCCGGCACCCCGTCCACCCTGCTGTTCTTCACGCCGGCAGTAAGCGGAAGGTTGAATCTCGACTTCAACCGGGTGACCGCCGACGGCAACATCTACTGCTATCAGTTCACCAACTCATCCTCCAGGATCTACATTCGGCTGGAAACTGTCACCCGGTTGCGAATCGAATTCGCCGCGAGCGGCGCCTGTGGCGATCCGGCTGGCTGGAGCTTCAGTGCCGCTGCGGTCACGTTCGATCGGTGACGAGGATTCGTCGCCGCTTTATCATCCTCTGTCGGAGCTCGTCGCGTCCTATGCGTCACACTCTCAGCATCATCCGCGCACTCGCAGCGGTTCTGATCGTACTGCTGCCATTATCCACTATCGTGGCTCAGGCAACACCCCAGAGGCGGACCGCAAAGCCGCCGGTCGCCGCGCCTGTCGCCGCTCCAGCGCCAAAGGTCGAGACCGGCCCCGGCGGCTGGATCAAGGAATTCGGCACCATGTGGACCTTCGACGCACCGCCATTGGCATACTGGAAGGGGCGTTACGGATTCGAGCCCAGCCAGGAATGGCTCGACAACGTTCGCCTCTCGAGTATCCGGATACCCGGCTGCTCGGCGTCGTTTGTGTCGGACAGGGGGCTGGTGATGACCAATCACCACTGCGCCCGCGCCTGCATCACCGCGGTGTCGCCGCCCGACACCAGCTACCAGGATGCGGGATTTGTGTCCAAGGCCGAGTCGGATGAGAAGAAGTGCACGATGATCTTCGCCGATCAGCTCGTGTCGATGGAGGACGTGACCACAAGGATCCGCGCGGCGGTCACGGCGTCGGCCACCGCGAAGCAGGTCGAACAGCGCGACAAGGCCATCAACGACATGCAGGCGTCCTGCCAGGCCGAAACCCACCTCGTCTGCGAGGTGGTGACGTTCTATCAGGGCGGCAAGTATTCACTGTACCGCTACAAGCGTTACAGCGACGTCCGACTGGTGATGGCACCTGAAGAAACAATCTCGTTCTTTGGCGGCGACCCCGACAACTTCACCTATCCACGTTACGACATTGACGTGACATTGCTTCGCGTCTACGACAACGATCAGCCGATGCACATCGAGCATTACCTGCGCTGGAACTCGAACGGATTCAAGGAAGGCGATCTCACCTTCGTGGTCGGCAACCCGGGTAGCACCGGCCGATTGCTCACCATGGCGCAGATGGAATACCTCCGCGACGTCCAGTATCCCGCCGCACTCGCGACGTATCGCGAGCAGATCACCATCTACAAGGAACTGGCGCAGCAGAGCGACGCGAACAAGCGCAAGTACGAGAACACCATCTTTGGCCTGGAGAACTCGCAGAAGGCGGTGAAAGGATATGACGCTGGCCTGCTGGATCCGACGATCATGGCCCGGAAAGCGGCATTCGAAAGGGACTTCCGTGGGCGGATCACGGCGAAGCCGGAGCTTGCGGCCAAATACGGCCGGGCCTGGGCCAACATTGCGGCCGCGCAAGCCGAGCTGACCAGCTTCGCCCCGCAGCAGCGGTTCCAGGGATTCGGGGGCGGATCGAGTCTGCTGAACCTTGCGGCTGGCCTGGTGCGGCTTCCGGAACAGGTGAAGCTGCCGGATTCACTCCGCCTGCCGCAATACCGTGGTGCGGGCCTGGATCGCGTCAAGGGGCAGATGGGGCAGAGCATTCCGATCGATGCCGAGGTCGAGAAGCAGGTGCTCGCCGCGCAGTTCCGGATGGCGCAGAAAGGGCTGCCGGCGGGGGATCCGTTCCTCGCCGCTGCACTCGGCGGGCGGAGTCCGGAGGTCGCGGCCGAGGCGCTGGTGAACGGCACGACGATGGGCTCGGTTGCGGCGCGCAAGGCGCTGTTGGATGGCGGAGCGTCGGCGATCGTGGCGAGCAACGATCCGATGATCGTGCTGGCACGGACGGTGAACCCTATGGCGACCCGGCACGCGCTTCGGGCGCTGCGGCTGAATGCCGTGATCAGCGCGAACGTCGAGCTGGTGGGGCAGGCGATCTATGCGGCGTACGGGGAGAGCCTGCCGCCGGACGCCACCTTCACGCTGCGGATCAGCGACGGCTTAGTGAAGGGATTCCCGTACAACGGCACGATCGCACCGTACAAGACCTCGTTCTACGGGATGTTCGCACACAACGCCGAGTTCGATGGCCAGCCGCCATTCAATCTGCCGGCACGGTGGCTGGCGGCGCGTGCCGCCATCGACATGTCGGCGCCGCTCGACTTCGTTTCCACGGCGGACATCATCGGCGGGAATTCGGGGAGCCCGGTGATCAACCGCAACGGAGAGGTGGTGGGCCTGATCTTCGACGGCAACATCGAGATGTTGCCCAACCGGTTCATCTACACGGACGAAGTGGCCCGATCCGTCGCGGTGCATACCAGAGCGATCGTCGAAGCCCTGCGGAAGGTATACGGAGCGGCGCGATTGGCGGACGAGGTGGAATCGGCCGGTGCAAAGAGATAGTGACGACCCAACTCGCCCGGCGACGGAGCCGGGCGGCTCCGTCAGATCCTTCGATTAACGGTCGTCAGGATGTCAGCTTCCAGTCGTTGCGCCTCCGCCTCGATCGCGGCGCCTCGAGTCACGACGTCGTCGGCGAAGGGTCGATCGGTGAGTTGCCGGGCGTTGATCTTCACATTGAGATAGGCGCCCATCACGGCGCTTCGGGCGCACAGCGCACCGACGCCGGCATCGGACACGGAGTTCTCCTGGCCGAGCTCCGCCATCGCCTTGACGACCGACATTGACGCAACCGCTGTCTCCATCACGCGGAACGGCACCAGCGTCGCCTCCCTGGTCGCAGTCTGAATTTCCGCCGTTCGCGCGGCCTTTTCGTCAGCGGTGGTCTTGGGCAGCGCGAACGCTGCCATCACGCGGCTGAACGCCCTGGAATCCTCGTCGACCAGCCGCCGCAGCTCCTGGGCATGGCCTTGGCCCTGTTCCGCGTAATCCGAGAACTCCTTCCAGCGGTCGTCCCAGCCGCGCTTGTGGCTGGACAGGTTCGCCACCATGGTGGCGAGCGCTGCGCCCAGCGCGCCGACGTACGCAGCGATCGAGCCGCCACCGGGCGCCGGTGATTCGCTCGCAGTCTCGTCCATGAAGTCGGCGAGCGACATGCTCACGAGGCGGGTGTCGCCGGGACTGCGCAGCAGGTATTCGATCACACGTTCCTCCGGATTGAACGGTGTCAACTCGTCGAGCCCCATCGATTGCACCGCGATCCTGACCAGCTCGCGTTCCGACACACCGCTCGATCGCTGCTGCTTCTGCAGGAAGTAGCGACCCGCATCAAGCAGACATGTGATCGGTACCAGTCCCACCAGCTCGGAGCCGGTCACTCGCACACCGCGCTTCTCCGCGGCTCGGCAAACCTCGTCGAATGCGACATGCAGTGGTGTGACATTGATGTCAGTGAGATTCATCGAGACCTGGGCGATACCGTATTCGGCGATGTACCAGCCGATCGCCTTGACGGATTTCAAGATGCCGGGCTGCACCACGTCGTGACCGCTGGCGTTCTTGATCGTGCGGCCTGCCTCGCGCACGTCGAATGCAATGGCGTTGGCTCGCCGTGTCGACGTGGTATTGAGGTTGACGTTGTACGCCACCAGAAAGTCGCGCGCACCGATCACGGTCGCGCCGGCGCGCGCATTGAACCCGGCTGGGCCGAAGTCGGGCCGCCACTCGGGCTGCAGGATCTTTCGCGCCAGTCCCTCGTACTCACCGGACCGGATCATGGCGAGGTTGCTGCGAGTCTTGTCGGGCTGTGCCGCCTCGTACAGGTAGACTGGAATGCCGAGTTCGCGCCCAACGCGTTCTCCCAGCCGGCGGGCAAATTCCACCGCCTGGGTCATCGTGATCCCGGAGACAGGAATCAGGGGACAGACATCCGTCGCGCCCATGCGCGGGTGCGCGCCGTGATGGCGGCTCATGTCGATAAGCTCGGAGGCCTTCCTGATGCCGCGAAAGGCCGCCTCGATCACGGCGTCCGGGTCGCCCACGAACGTGACGACGGTGCGATTGGTGGCATTGCCCGGATCGACGTTGAGCAGGCGCACCCCGGGAACCGCGCCGATGGCATCGGTGATCTGCTTGATGACCGCCAGGTCACGGCCTTCGGAGAAGTTCGGTACACACTCAACCAGGGGAGCCATGGGGGGGAATATGGTGCCGGTATCATCCCGAGCGCATGCCCCGAGCGTATGCGACGGGAAGCGAGGGATTGCCGAAAGCGATCGCGCCGCCTCCTCGCGGGGTGCCGGGGCGCGACGCAGGCTATGATTCGCGCGTGCTTGCCCTGATCGAGCGTTTCCGCTCCGCCCGAAACGACCCATCGCGCGCCGTTCTCGAAGGCTTTCACGCCATCAAGCACGCGATTCGCTTCAGCGCCGAGTTTGAATCGGTGGCAACATGTGACGCCAGCAAGCTACAAGCATTAGCGGCGCAACTTGCCCCCGATGTCGCGCTGGCATTGAGCCGGCTTGCGGCATCGGTCACCAGCGCCGTGTTCGATCAGCTCTCGCCTTCTCCGCCGGAGACCGGGGTCATCGCGATCGCAAAGCGACGCGTCACCACCCTGACCGGACTCTCCAGCGCGAGAAGTGCGGCGCCGATGGTGCTGCTCGAGTCGCCGTCACATAGCGGTAACATTGGCGCCGTCGTACGTGTGGCGGCAGGCGCTGGTGCCGCGGCCGTGATCACCACTGGCACCAACGATCCGTGGAATCCTGGCGCCCTGCGGGGCTCGGCGGGACTGCACTATGCTCTTCCGGTACTGCACGCCGACACGGCCGACGTGGCCGGTCGGGTCCTGATTGCCGTCGATCCGGGCGGCGACGATCTCGCGCCCGGCATGATCCCGGGCAACGCACTACTCGCGTTTGGATCGGAACGATCCGGCCTTTCCGCCGAGTTGCGCGCCAGGGCGTATGCACGCTTGCGCATTCCCATGCAACCCGGCGTGTCCAGCCTCAACCTCGCCACTGCGGTCGCCGTCGCGCTCTACAGCTGGAAATTGGGCCAGTGACCGTTCGCCGACGTGATGCACCGCCTGCGTTCGCTGCGCTTGCGCTGGCCGGGGTGATCTGGGGCACGTCGTTCGTGCTCGGGAAGGTCGCGCTGATTCAGTTGAGCGTCTCCCATCTGATGCTGTATCGGTTTGCATTCGCGTCGATCGGCTTCCTGCCGCTGTTGTGGCGCCACCGTCCTGGACTACGCCGGAGCGATTGGGGAATTGTCGTCATCGCCGCCGTGGTCGGTGTGCCAATCCAGTTTCTGCTGCAGTTCGAAGGCCTGGCACACACCACGGCGTCACACGCGGCCCTCATGATCGGCACGGCACCCGTCCTGGTCGCGATTGCCGGGTTCATCGTTTTTCATGAGCGTCTCCGGATCACCGCGTGGCTCGCACTGGGCGCCTCGACACTTGGCGTCGCGCTGATCGTGATCCAGACGGGTGGAACGGCGAGCGCGGGTCACGCCCAGCCAACGCTGTCAGGCGACATGCTGGTGCTCGCGTCGCTGTTTGCCGCGGTGGTATGGATTCTGGTGAGCAAGCGCCTGATGACGCATTACTCGCCGATCGTAGTGAGTGGCCTGATCACGATCACCGGCACCATCGTGCTGGCAGCCTGGGTCATTGCCCGGGACGGCCTGCCCCCGACGGCGCTTCGCTCCGGCACCTGGATGGCGGTGCTGGCCCTCGGCCTGATCGCTACGACGTGCAGCACCGTGCTGTGGAACTGGGGGCTGGCGCACACCGATGCCGGCAAGGCTGGAGCATTCATCAACCTCGAGCCGGTGGTCGGCGCGGCCCTGGGCGTGTGGCTGCTGCATGAATCGCTGGGATCACACACGGTCCTTGGCGGGGCATTGATCGTCGGTGGTGCGCTGGTCGTCAGCCTGCAACGCAGGTAGGGCAACAAGCGCTGTCGTGCCGACCTCCCTTCGCTTGGCTGCTCCCGTCGCAGCGCGATCATCGGCTCGATCCCGGCCGCTCGGCGTGCGGGAACGTAGCATGCCACCACCGCAACTGCGATCAGCACCAGCGGGACGGCGATCAGGGTGGCCGGTCATTGGGCCGCACATCGAACAGGAGCGTGCGGATATATCGCGTCAGCATGACGGCGCCGACCAAGCCTACGCCGGTGCCGGTCGCAGCGAGGCGCAAGCCCTGGCTCACCACCAGCTTGAACGGCGCACTTCGCTCGGCGCCGAGGGCGAGGCGTATGCCGATTTCGCGAATCCGCGTGGACACGGTATGACTGATGACGCCATACACGCCGACCGCCGCCAGGATGAGTGCCACCAGCGGCAGCGTGTAGATCCAGTGTTCGATGCGCATGGGTCACCCCTCCTGCAAGCGCACGACGTGGTTGATCGCCGTGGAGAGGCGGTGCCAGTGATCCGTTTCGCGCTGCAGTTGCCGCTGGCCGAGATGGGTGAGCGAATAGAACTTTGCCCGGCGATTGTTATCGCTCTGGTGCCACTCCGACTGGATCCACCCTTCCTGCTCGAGCTTGTGGAGCGCCGGATAGAGCGAGCCATCGCTCACCTGAAGCACGTCCGACGAGAGCTGCTTCAGCCGCAGCGAGATCGACCATCCGTTGAGCGGTTCCAGCGCCACCAGCTTGAGGATCAGGAGATTCAGGGTGCCCTGGACCAAGTCGTTGGGTCGGCTCATGCATTCCTCTCGGTTAGCGAGATAAGCTACGAACGCTCATATCGGTAAGCAATAGGAAGGACGTAAGAATAGGTGAAAAGGTCGCTACATCTGTAAGAAATTATGGAGGATTTGGCCCTATTTTGCTGTCATCCTGAGCGAATGCCCTGCTGCCGATGCGCCAGCCTGCACGGCAGGAGTGGAGTCATCGAGGGTATTTTCCTGCCGTGTGGTTCCGACGCTGGCTCACGCGATTGCGTCGGCTCGACCAGATCATCGAGCAGTCTCGGGCCGAGGTGCCGATCGAGGTGTTGCGGCGCAACCCGAAGGCAACGTCCTGACCCCCATGATCTCACCGTCCCTCGAGGAGCCACAATGAAACTCGCCAACCGCGCGCTCGCGATCGCAATACTCATCGGCACGGCGCTGCAGGTAATCATGGTCACGCTGGGCCACAGCACTCCGGCGGTGAGAGGCATCTTTGTCGCGGGTGGCATGGGGATATCGCTCGTCGCGGGGATCCTGTACGCCGTGATTTCCACGGAGGTGATCATCCGCGACAACGTGACGGGCGGGCTGATCGCCGGTGCAGTGTGCGCGTTTATCGGCATCTTGGTGTCGTGCCTGCTCGGGGATGTGCCCGCGTCGCTGCTGTTGGTTGGTACGGCAAGTTCTGCCGTGACGGGCGCGCTGGGCGGGTGGATCGGACGGCTGTTCTCATCGGGGCGAGTGTGAGGCGCGGTGAAATGTGAAAGGTCAGATGGGTTACCGATTTCTTGGAGTCCCCGTTTCACCTTTCACGTTTCACCTTGGAAGTATCACTGACTGCGGATAGGCGCCCCCGCTGCATATGAACCATCCCGCGGATGCACCGGCGGGTTCCGCCAATTCACCCGCCGCGAACGCCCCGGCCCAAGTGAGCGCACCGTGACGCCATTGTTTTCGAACCACGCCACCGAATCGTCGCCCCAGCGCAGTGCATCGCTTCCGGTCGGCGCCAGCGCGGTGGTGTCGCCCTTGGGGCCCACGACGCAGAGCCCGCCGGCGGCGCAACCAACGACTCGAGCGAATCGCGGCTGGCCGAGCCAGAGTTCGAGCGCGGAATCGGCGTCGGCCCGTTCGGATGACGCAACCGGCATGACCGCAGACCGCATCGGTGGAGCAGTCGATTGCCATACGCCGCGATCGGTGCGGATGTAGAGGTTGCTCGCGTCCGGGCTCCAGGCGACGCGCTCCGGCTGGCCACTGCCGGCGGGAAGACCGAGCACGACTTCACTACCGCTCAGCAGGTTCATCACCACGACGTCGTGACGAGTTCCCGGCAACGTGTCGCGCATGCGCAGGAACGCAACGACATCGCCGATCGGCGTGAGTCGGGGACCTTGCTCGACCAATGGCGTGAACGTGACCTGAGCGACGGTTCCACCGCCGGCCGCCGCCGCGAACAGGTCGGTATGGTGGTCGATGCCATCACCGACGAAGATGATGAACGGCTCCTGGCCGACGTTGATGCGGTGGTTGAGCGGCGAGAGGCTGCATGCCGACAAAAGGGGCGCGATCGCAGCCAGGGCTGCGATCGCGCTGCGACAGAGGAGAGACGAGAGACGAGAGGCGAGAACTCCCCGGCGCATCGGCACGGTCATCGTGTTCGACTACTTGTGGTCGAGTTGCTTCGCGAAGAAGGCGTCGATGTTGTTGAGCGCGCGCTGCGCCTCGGCGGTGCCGGAGCCCGTGCGTCCGGGCTTCAGAAAGCCGTGGCCCGTGCCCAGGTAACTGTCGGCGACGAACTGTGACCCGAGGATCCGCTGCTCGGTCGGCACCATGTTCGTGACCCGACCATCGTTCTGGCCGAACACGCCGAGGACCGGCGCCTTGATGGTCCTGAGGAGCATCGTGTCCTGCAGCGGGCCGTAGCAGACGACCGCGGCCTTCAGGTCGGGATTTGTGGCGGCGTACTTCCACACTGTCCCGCCGCCCCAGCAGAAGCCGATCACGCCGGTGTTGTCCTTCTGCGTGGCGGGCAGGTTGTTGACATACCGGTACGTCGCGTCGAGGTCGGTGATCACGCTCTCGTTCGGCAGCGAACTCACCAGCTTGGTGGCGCTGTCCTTCACTGCATCGCTCGACTTGTACTTTGACGAAAGCAAGTCGGGAACGATCGCGACGTAGCCCTGCGCGGCGAAGTGGTCGCCCATGGTGGGTTCCCAATCGGTCAACCCGAAGATCTCGTGAATGACGATCACTGCGGGCGCCTGTCCCTGGCGCTCCGGATACGCCACGTAGGCGCGGACGCTGTCACCCTTCGCATTGGTGAATTTGACCCACTCACCATGGGTCGTGACGCGCAGGTTGGGGTGTCGCTGCCCGAAGAGCACGCCACCGGTGATCGCGGCGGCGAATGCGAGTGTGGTGAGGATGGGGGTGACTGTCGTGCCGCGGATTGAGCGCATGGGAGGGCTCCCGGAAATGGACGGCGAGAATCTACAAGGTGAAAGGTGAGAGGTGAAAGGTGAACGAGCGTCTCCGTCGACATTGGACCCTCCCGCTTACGTCTCACCCGTTGCGGTCGTTCAGTCCCGGTACCGGTTCCGGCCCGCCCGCTTCGCCTTGTACAGGTTCTCGTCCGCCAGGCGCATCAGCGATTCGTCGTCCGCCACGCGATCGTCGGGGAACGTGGCGAGGCCGGCGCTCACGGTGACGCTCACCGGGAAGGCCGAATCGCCGAAGTTGTGCAGCTGAACCCGTCGCAGGATCCGGTCGGTGAACAGTCGGGCACCGATGCCGCCGGTCTCGGGTAGGACGACGACAAACTCCTCGCCGCCGTAGCGCGCGAGAAAATCCATGGTGCGCAGCTCGTGTCGAAGCAGGAAGGCGAGCTGTTTCAATACCCGATCGCCCGCTTGGTGACCATAGGTATCGTTGACCCGCTTGAAGTCATCGACATCGAACAGCACCACGGTAACGACCTGGGTGTAGCGACGCGCGCGATCGAGCTCTTCGCGCAGCCGCTGGTCGAGCACCCGGCGGTTGGCACAGCCGGTCAGCGGGTCGGTGTCTGCCAGTTCCCGCAGTTGCTCGCCTCGACCGGTGCCGTGTTCCAGGTCGTACGACTTCTCGAGGGCTGTCACGGCGGCCTCGATCACCTGCTCGGCGAATCCGAGATCGAGCCGATTGAGCGGGGGATCATCCGCCGTGGTGCGCAGGAAGAACACGCCCGACAGTCGCCCCGCCAGCGCGAACGGCAGTGCGATGACCGACTTGGTACGGCGTGCGCCGGTCTGCTGGGCGCCCCACGTCATCAGCACGTCCTGGTAGAGCGGATCAGCATCGACGTCGGCCACCATCACGGTCTCACCCGTCTGCAGCGCGCGAGTGATTTCGGGGTACTTGGTCAGGTCGACGCGGAGGTCCCGCAGGTTCGGGTTCTCGAACGCGGCGACCACCGTGCCCTCGCGGGCTCCCGGTGCGGCGAGCACGACCGAGCAGCGGGCGATTCGCAACCCGGATGCGACCCGCCGGACCAGGATCTGGTAGATCTCGCTCGAGTTGAGTGATGCGGTGATTTCCTTGAGGATCGACACCAGTTCGTTGCGAGACCGGGCGTCGGAGCGGGCCCGATTCAACTCGCGACCGACCCGCAGGTGCGCCTTGATGCGCGACAACAGCTCGCGCACCTGGTAGGGACGCTGGATCGCATCCGATCCAGTGAGGCCAAATGGCTCGAGGTCCGCCAGGTTGAACTCGGCGTCGGTGATCACGAACAGCGGCACGTCCTTGTGCCGCACGTCCTCCCGTACCCGGGCCAGCCGGTCCAGTGTGCCGGCATCAGAGTTGGCGAGGTCCACGACCAGCAGGTCGTACACATCCTGTTCGAGGCGCTCGATCAATTGCGGTCCGCCTAGCGCGGTGACCACGTCGTAGCCGTTCTCCTTGAGCACCCACGACAAGGTGCGCGCGAGGGCGGTGTCCTCGGTCGCCAGCAGCAGGCGAGGATTGCTCATCGGGCGGTCAACTCAGCGTAGCGTGCCGCATCGACATTGCCGCCGGTGCAGACGAGGGCGGTTGCTTCTCGACTCGCGCTACGCGCTCGCTCGACGTGACGCGCTTGCTCGCCGGTCTGCTCGAGCGAGTCGCGACACGACGAGTCGAGCGCCAGCAGGGCGGCGGTGGTGACCGCCCCCGACGGCTCCACTCTGAGATGGTGGGCGCCGAGCCAACGCATCGCTGCCCGAATCTGGTCATCCGTCACTGAGACCACACTATCAAGGGTGTCACGAATCAACGGCCACGTCACGTTCCCAACGGACTTGGTCAGCAAACCATCGGCCAGACTCGATCCGGCTGCCAGAGTAGTGGGGCGGTCGGCGGCGAAGGCCGCAGACAACTTGGGAATTCGGGCCGGCTCGACGGCGATGACCCTGACGTCGGCGCCGGTGGCACGGACGGCCGAGCAGATTCCGGCAAGAAGGCCGCCGCCGCCGACTGGGACCATGATGGTGCGCACCTCCGGCCACTGCTCCAGGATCTCCAGGCCGCAGGTCCCCTGGCCGGCAATCACGTCGGGATGGTCGAACGGCGGAATCATGGTCAGGCCCTCGCGGTCGACGAATTCCTGGGCAGCGATGGTCTGCTCCGGTCCGCGTGTTTTGCCAGTCAGGACCACTTCGGCGCCAAGCTGCCGCACACCGTCGACCTTCACCGCGGCCGCCGATTCCGGCATCACAACCACGGCGCGGATGCCGAGTCGGTTCGCGGCAAACGCGATGCCCAGGCCATGGTTGCCACTTGACGACGTGACAACGCCGTGGCGGCGGGCGTCGGCTGGGAGCCGACGAAGCGCGGTCCACGCGCCGCGAATCTTGAACGCACCGATGGGCTGCAGGTGCTCGGCCTTGAGTCTTACCTCTCGACTCATGCTTCGCGCTTGCTCGAGGGGAATCAGTGGTGTGCGTTCGGCGACGCCGGCTAGGCCGGCCTGGGCTTCTCGGAGGTTGTCGAGGGTGATTTCAATCACGCCTCGGCAACCGGCGCCTCCGCTTCGACGTCGTCCTCCAGCCCTTCGCCTTCTTCCTTCTGCACGCGGGCCACGTCGACGATCTGATCACCCGGATCGAGATTCATCAGCTTCACGCCTTGCGTGTTGCGCCCGCTGACGCGAATGCCCTCAACCGGACAGCGGATGATCACGCCACCCTTGGTGATCATCATCAGTTCATCCTCGGGGAGCACATCCTTGAGCGCTATCAGCTTGCCGGTTTTCTCGGTCTGCTGCATCGTGATGATGCCCTTGCCGCCGCGGCGCTGAACCCGGTAGTCGCCGAGCGCGCTGCGCTTGCCGATGCCGCGCTCGCTCACCACCAGCAGTTCCGCCCGCTCGCGCACCACGACCATACCGATCACCTGGTCGCCCTTGTCGAGCTCGATCCCCTTGACCCCCGACGTCGCGCGGCCCATTTCGCGCGCGTCGGTCTCGTGAAAGCGGATGCTCATGCCGAACGAGGTCGCCAGCACGATGTCATCGTTGCCGCGGGTCTTCTGCACGTCGATCAACTCGTCATCCGGATCGATGTTGATGGCGTTGATGCCGATGGTGCGCACATTGCCGTACGCCGATATCACCGTCTTCTTCACCGTGCCGTTGCGGGTGACGAACATCAACCACTCGTCGTCGCCGAATTTCCGCACCGGCACCAGCGCCGCGACCCGCTCGCCCTCGCGGATGTTGATACAGTTGACCACCGGCTTGCCGCGCGCGGCACGGCCGCCCTGCGGGATCTCGTGCACCTTGAGCCAGTACACGGTGCCGCGATCGGAGAAGAACATCAGATAGTCGTGGGTCGACGCGATGAAGAGATGCTCGACCCAGTCGAGTTCCTTGGTTTCCATTCCGGTCAGGCCGCGCCCGCCGCGGCGCTGGCGCCGGTAGGTGGTCACCGGAATGCGCTTGATGTATCCGGTGTGCGAAATGGTGATGACCATGTCCTCTTCGGCGATCAGGTCCTCGACGGAAAACTCGCCCTGGTCCTTGAGGATCTCGGTGCGGCGCTCGTCGCCGAACGTGGTCGCCAGCTCCTCGACCTCGTCAACGAGGATCTTCATGCGCTTCTCGCGCGAGTCGAGGATGCTCTGCAGCTCGGCAATGGTCGCGCGCACCTCGGTCAGTTCCGCCTCGAGCTTGTCGATCTCCAGGCCGGTGAGCTTGGCGAGGCGCATGTTGAGAATGGCGTCCGATTGGGTCTCGCTCAGGCCGAACCGGGCGCGCAGCGCTGCGTCCGCCGTCGGCGTGTCGGCCGAACCGCGAATGATCCGGATCACCTCGTCGATGTTGTCGACGGCGATCTTGAGGCCCTCGAGGATGTGCTCGCGCTTCTTTGCCTCCGCGATGTCGAACTCGGTCCGGCGCACGATGATGGTGTGCCGATGGCTGATGAAGTGCTGCAGCATTTCCTTGAGCGACATGACCTTCGGCGCGCCGTTCACCAGCGCGAGGTTGATGACGCCGAAGGTGCTCTGCATCGCGGTGTGCTTGTAGAGCCCGTTGAGCACCACCTGGGCGATGGCGTCGCGCTTGAGTTCGACGACCAGGCGCATGCCCTCGCGGTCCGACTCGTCGCGCACCCCACTGATGCCCTCGACACGCTTTGCCATCGCCAGCTCGGCGATGTTGGTGTGCAGGGTCGCCTTGTTGACCTGGTAGGGAATTTCGGTGATGATCAGCGCACTCTTGCCGGTCCGCTCGTTCTCCTCGATCTTGACCCGCGCGCGCATGACGACGCGGCCACGGCCGGTTTCGTACGCCTCGCGAATGCCAGCTTCGCCGTAGATATAGGCACCGGTGGGGAAATCCGGACCCTTGATGTGCGTGAGCAGTTCGTCGATGGTCGTGTCCGGATTTCGCACCAGCGCCGCGATGGCGCTGGCCACTTCGCGAAGGTTGTGGGGCGGGATGTTGGTCGCCATGCCGACCGCAATCCCGCTGGAGCCATTGATCAGCAGGTTGGGCAGCCGGGCCGGCAGCACCGACGGCTCTTCGCGCTGGTCGTCGAAGTTGGGCACGAAATCGACGGTGTTCTTGTCGATATCGGCCAGCATCTCGAGCGCGATGCGGGTGAGCCGGGATTCGGTATAGCGATAGGCCGCTGCGGGATCGCCGTCCACCGACCCGAAGTTCCCCTGACCGTCCACCAGCGGGTACCTTAGCGAGAACTCCTGCACCATGCGCACGAGCGCGTCGTAGACGGACTGGTCGCCGTGCGGGTGATACTTGCCGAGCACGTCGCCGACCACCGTGGCGGACTTCTTGAACGCGCGATTCGGGAGCAGGCCGAGCTCGTTCATTGCATGGAGAATCCGGCGATGTACCGGCTTGAGGCCGTCGCGGACATCGGGGAGTGCGCGCGAGACGATCACGCTCATCGAATAGTTGATGAACGACTGCTGCAGCTCGTCTTCGATCAGGCGCGGGACGATCCGTTCGCGGGAATTGGGCGCGGTCATCGGGGTCCGGAGACGGGGAAATGGGCGGTCCGGCAGGGCCGGAGGCACAACTCCGAAATATACCGGATCGCGGGACGGGAAACAAGCCTGAATGCACCAGTTAAGGCATTGAAATACAAAGACTTACAGCTCGCTTCGCCCGGGACGACGTGGTGCATCGAGCTGGTGGACCGACGGGCGGTAGACTATCCGATCTGCAACGTGCCGTTGGTCGTATCGTAGCTGATGCGGTAGCTGCCCAGATTGGAGGTCGGCTGCCCGCCGGTCCACGATCCGTTTGCCGCGAACGTGGCACCGTGGCCCGGGCAATAGAAGCCTGATCCAGAGATCTGCACGGCGGAGCCGCGATGCGGGCAAATCAGCGATAGCGCCACGAAGGTGCTGGTGCCGGTTCGCGCCACGGCGACCGGGTCGCCGGAACGCGCGCCATCGTCGACGATGGCCAGGCCACCGACCGATGCCAGTGAGGGGAAGTCCGCCAGCTTGATGGTAAACGCGGTGATCGACGGAGCGGTAAACAGGCTCGCACCACACGCGGCCAATGCGCCCAGACCCAGCCCGGCAAGCGTCCGTTCCAGTAGCTCGCGGCGTGTGATGGAGCTGCAGCCGGGGCCGGACATCTTACGCGCCGTCCCCCACGTGTACTGCCGACGCGCTCCAGCCGGCGGGATCGACGTCGTTCTTGTGCATCGCGCTCACGTTCACGATGACCTCATTGCCAGATCGAGTCAGGGTGAAGCGGTCCATGTTACGCGTCGCGCGGCCGGAGATGAAGGTGCCATCCGGTTGATACTTGGAGTGGTGCTTCGGGCACTGAAACTGGCCGTCGCCCTGGTTCCACCTGAGTGCGGTGTTCTGGTGCGGGCACGACAGGTTGAACGCGTAGACCTCGTTCTTCCAGCGGACCAGGATCACCTGATTGTCGTGATCGATCTGCACGCCATCCTGGGCCGGGATGGGGTAACTCGGATTGGCGCCGACCCGGCGGCGCGGCGCGGTGCGCGTGGGAGTGACGCTCGCGGCCAAGCCGGGCGGTATGCCGACCATGACCAGCGCGCCGATGGCGGCCAGCCCGGTCTGGCGGACGAACTCGCGGCGATTCTGGGCCCACGGGCAGGCATCGCATTCGAACTGGTCGGCATCGGAATGACGGTCACTCATGGACGGTATCCAGTGAAAGAGGGTCAAGGCATGGCGCTCGGGCGTCAGACATTGAGCAGCGCGGTTCCCGCCACCGCGGTGCAGATCCAGAGGGTGATGCTGAGCCAGGACGCCGCCCGGAGGCGGCGCCAGAGCACCGGCGTGGTGTCCGGCGACGCCGGTCGAGCGATCTCGGCGAACACCCGGCGGCGCAGGAGATGTTCGGTCCGCGCCAGGAAGGTGCCATTGATGCACAACAGCGTCACAAATCCCAGCTTGATCAGCAGCACGGGCGACTTGGCGAAGGTGGCGATGTCCGCGGCGGCGAGCGCGGCACCGCTGAGGAACAGCACCGCAAGCCCGATCATCACGGGGCGGTGCGTCGCGTGCAGCTCGTCGAGCGCCTGCGGGCCCATGCCGGCCTCGGTGCGTTCGGTGCGCAGCGTGTCACGATCAGCGGCGACGGCGATGCCACCGCCGACGAGCGTGGCAACGATGTGCGCCGACGTCACGGTCGTCTCCAGCACCTTGGAGTCGGCATAGAGCGATTGCCAAGGGGCGAACCAGTGCGCGAGCGTCGCAATCAACGATGCGATCATCAGTTCTTCCAGAGCCACATCATCAGGGTGGCGGCCGTCGCGAGGCCCATCGAGCCAATGGCGATGTTGCGATGCTGATTGGCGCCGCTGTCGGTTCGGCGCGCGGCTCCCGCCGACTGGGCGCTCGCGACGAAGCCGCCGTCGGCAATGAGCATGGCGATGCTGTGAATCCATCGCCGCGTGCGGCCCGCCGGATCGTGCCGGGCCTCGACCAGGTTCCACACCCCGGTCACGGTATTGGCGGCGAACAGCACTTCAAGACCGCTCGCGACGAGTCCGTGCGGACCTCGCAGGCTCGACCGGACGTGTGGATTGTTACGCTCGGCGGTGAGCAGCTTCTGTCCCAGTACATACTCGGTCGCGAACAACGGCAGCTCGACGTAGCTGCCGATGCGATGAATCGTCAGTCGAGTGAAGTAGGACGAGCTGTATTCGATCGCCCGCCGGCGGGTGGTGTCCTGCGCCGCAACCTCCCCGCTCATTGGAGCCAGGCCCGCGGTTGGACCAGCGCCGCACGGCCCGCAAGCCGCCTGGCGGTTGGTCAGCGGGATGACGAGCGAGTCACCGCGTTGCGCGACCGCGCGATGGGCGGATGTCAGGCTGGCCACTACAGTGGCAGCGGCGATTCGCCACGCAGCACGGCGCCGGTGTGAGGCCGTGAACGGTTGCGGTTGCGCGGGAAACGGAGACACGTGACCTCCCCGGATGATGTTCAGGGGACGTTCTCGCGCGGTGCAGCGAGCACGATCCTCGCGCGCACCGACGGCTCGGGCAGCGCGACGCGCGCAGAATCCTCGGGCCAGCGCAGCAGCACACGCGAGCCGACCAGGATGCGGACCTGCTGGACGGCAGGCGGGATGCCGATGAAGTACGCAACCGCGGGCGCCTGATTATCGATCGAGACGTGGTTCGAAGCGACCGCATACGCGGTCGTCCCCCCGCGAGAACGGAAGGTCACGTCGCCCGTGTCCGAGCGTGCAATCTCGACGACGCCGCTCGTCGGCTCACGACGGAAGACGACCACGAGCCTCCGGGTGGCGGGGATGGCGATGCCGGATGCGAGGGCTGCCGGCGCGGCCGGCGGCGGCGACAGCGGGCGCGGCGCATCGCTGGGGACCACGCGCCCCGTTACGGCATCGTGGATCCATTGATGCAACGGCGAAACTGGCGCCACCGTCGCGGCGGCCGCGACCGCGAGCGTCGCGGCAGAGCCGGCGATGAGAAGCGCACGACGCAACCGATGCCGCCGCCGGAACGAGAGCGTCGAGCCGGCGCGAACTGCCGGGGCCGGATGATCGAGCACGCCGAGCAGCCCCGCGACGGCATCGTTATCTGCCGATAATTGCCGCCACCGACTGGCGCAGTCGTCGCACGCGGTGACGTGCGAGCGAGTTGCCGTCGCGTTCTCGACCGGTTGCTCGTGCAGCAGCGCGAGCAGCGTCTCGTCCGCCGGATGGATCATGTCAGTCTGGGTCACCGTGCAGCTCCTGATAGGCCTTCCGAAACGACGCGCCCGCGCGGAGCAGGACAGTGCCCACGCCGGTTTCCGTGATTCCGAGTGCCAGCGCGATCTCGCGGTAGCTGTAGCCTGAGTGCCGCAGCAGCAACGCGTCGCGGTCACGCGGCGCGAGCCGCGCGAGCGCCGCGCGCACCTGATCGCGGCGCTCGGCCTGGTCGATCGCAGCCGCCGGATCCGGCGGGGCCGTGGCATGCGGGACATCGTCGGGAGCGCGGGCGAGCAGTCGTAGTCGCCGCGTGGTGCGGCGCTTGTCGTCGCGCAGCAGGTTGGCGGCCACTGTGATCAACCAGGCGATCGGTTCATCGGGCATCTCGCCACGATCGAACAGGCGGACGAACGCCTCCTGCGCCAGGTCGGCGGCAAGCTGCGCGTCGCCGAGACTGCGATCGAGGTAGCGAAACAGCCGGGCGAAGTGCTGCTCAAAGAGCCGATCGAACTCGGCATCGAACTGGTCCATGGAATCACGCGGTCCGGACCGTCGGGATGCTTGATGGTGCAATCGCATCGGCGATAGGCCCGCGAAGGAAGGCGGTGAATTTGTGAGACTGGTCACAGCCGAGGAGCGCGCGAGACCAGACGGTTGTGCCAGGAGGCTCGGTCAGGCCGGTATCAATAGACCCAGTCGACCTCGAAGATCAGTCCCCGCGGGGTGCCCCGGAGCAGCTGCAACGACCCGTCGGGGCGCGCCATGATGCCGACCGGGTCGGGTCGGTTGAGCAGGTTCTCCAGGCGCAGCGCCGCACTGATTCCGCTCTGCCCGCCGTGGAGATTGACCAGCCAGGTGTGGCGCACGCCGAGGTCAATGCGCAGCGGCCCGGCGAGCCGGGCCGCATTGAGGGGTCCGGGGAGGTTGGTTGCCACGCCTTCCATCTCTCCGGTGCCGGTGGCGGGCTGATAGGGACGCCACTCGATGCCGGGGCTGAGCGGGGTGACGGATTGACCAGCACTGGTCGTCCAGCGGAGTTGCAGCGTGGTTCGCCGCGTGACGTGATACGCGGCATCGCCGGCGAACGACCACGGCTGATCGAATCCGGTGTGGTAGGTGGCCCCGCCAGCCTGTTGCAGCGCCGTCGCCAACCCGGCGGACATATGCATGGCCAGCGCTCCATGCACGAACGCGGCGCTGGCAATCACTCCCTGGGCACGACCGTCACCGTAGAGGGGTGTACCCGCGACGAGAAAGCTGCTGGTCGAACTGGCTGGCACCACGACGTTACTCCACCGCCGGAGATAAGCGTCCAGCCCGAGCGACACCGCGCCGCCCAATTGGCGATCGACGCTGAGCAGCCATTGGTCGGCGGTCGCGGTCGGGATGTTGCTGACCGAGATCACCGGCAACGCGGGCGCGGCCATCGAGCTGGTGAGGTTCTCTTCGTTCAGCATCGACTGTACGGTCTGGTGCGTGCGACCGAAGCCAGCCTCGAAGCGTGTTGCCTGGTCAGGGTGCAGATTCACGACCAGCCGCGGGTCGAGGTTGATCGTGCCGCGGAAATCGGTGCTCGCGCGAAGGCCGGCCCGGAAGTCGACCGGCGACGGCCCGTGCCAATCCCACTCGCTATAGAGGGATCCGAGGACCGGAGCCGCGCCCAGCGCGAGGCGAGTGCTGCTGTCGGCCTGCGACAGCGGCCGAGTGGTGACCACGTACGACGTGCGCGGCTGTTGCAGCTCTCCGCCGATCGTCAGCGTGCTGGCGCGAAAGCGCTGCCGCATCTCGGTTGAGAGGCCGAACTCGCCGATGGTGCTGTTCAGCTGCTGGGCCTGCGTCCGGCTGAGCAGTGCGATGCTTGCGCTGCTTCCGGTCCACCAAGCGGCGGCGTGCCACGCACCGTACGCGCCGTGTGCCTGGGTCCAGGTGGCGCCGACGGTGCCGCTGCGCCAGTCGGCGGCGTCGGGGGCCGATGGTGCGCCGCTGAGCGGGTCGTCCGCCGACTGGATACCGCCCCCGGCGAACGGTGTCCAATGCAGGCGATCACTGCTCTCGAACGACACGATGCGGAGCGTTCCGGCGCCGACGGACAGGTGTGCCGTTGCGATGAAGTCGTCGTACCCATTGAGTGCGCCCAAGCCGGTGCGGTCGGTGAAAAGGTTGCGAAAGCTGGTGCGCGCACCGAGCAACAGGCCGCCGGTGCTGCCGAGCGGTGCCCGCATCACCGACCGGACGTCGGTGGACGAGAGGGTGCCCGTCAGCTGAACAGTGCGCGACGGGGCTGCCGCCGTCTCGAGCTCGATAACGCCGGAAAGTGCGCCGTCGTATCGGGCCGAACTGATGCCGGTATGGACGTCAAGTGCGGCAATCGCGTCCGGGTTGATGGCGCTGGATGCGCCGGCAAAATGCACCGCGCCGATCACCGGAATTCCGTCGAGGAGGATCAGGTTTTCCGATCCCCGGCCGCCGTGGATGCTCAGCGCCGTGCTGTTGTCGCCGCGAGTTGCCACTCCAGGCACGGCGGCGACCAACTGCTGGATGTCGGCGCCACCCGCGGGCTGATCGGCCTGCCAACCGGGGGCAAAGCGATAGTGCCCAGCTTCATGCCATTGCGACGAACTGGCGCCGCCGCCGGCGGGCGTGGTGTCCGGCGTGGCGGCGACAACCTCGATCGGTGGCAGGAAGACCGGCTCGACAATGAGTTCCACGTCGAGAGCGAGATCGGATGAATCGGCGAGGAGCACGGTGACCTGGCGGGTTTCGTAGCCGGGGGCCACGAACCGGACGGCGTGCGACCCGGGCGCCACGCCGATGACGGCGTAGCGACCAGCGGAGTCGGTTGCGCAGCGGTCAGCGCCGTCCAGCTCCACGTGCACGCCTGCGGCTGGACCGTGTCCGGCGGCGTGCACGGTGCCGTGAATTCCGGCCATGGCGCCCAGTAATCGAACCAGCGGTACGATCGGAAGCATGATCCCCTGTCCGCTCACTTCAGGTGAAGTCGACCAGTCTGCTCGAGACCGATCGGTACCTATATCGCCTCGGCGGCCTGGTGTTGCGCCGGTGACGGGGCGTGTTGCTTGGCAAACCGCAGTCGCATTTCGTCGAACCATACGTACACCACGGGGGTGACGTACAGGGTGATCAGCTGCGACACGGCGAGGCCGCCGACAACCGCGACACCAAGCGGACGACGCGATTCGGCCCCGGTACCGGTGCCGAGCGCGATCGGCAGGGTCCCCATCAGCGCCGACATCGTCGTCATCATGATGGGCCGGAAGCGCACCATGCAGGCCTCATGGATGGCCTCGCGCGGCGACTTGCCCCGTTTTTCGGCCTCGACCGCGAAGTCGATCATCATGATGGCGTTCTTCTTGACGAGGCCGATCAGCATGATGATGCCGACGAACGCATACACGCTGAGTTCCATATGGAAGATCATCAGGGCCAGCAAGGCGCCAAATCCGGCGAACGGCAGGCCCGAGAAGATCGTGAGCGGATGGATGAAGCTTTCGTATAGCACGCCGAGCACGATGTAGATCACCACCATCGCGAGGATCAGAAGGATGGTGAGTCCCTGCTGCGCGTCCTGGAACGCCTGGGCCGTGCCGGCCGCGGCGCCGGTGACGGTCGGTGGCAGGATCCCCGCCGCGAGGCGGTTGATCTCGGTCAGGGCATCACCGATCGAGACGCCGGGCGCGAGGTCGTACGAAATGGTCACCGCGGGTAGCTGGCTGGAGTGGTTGACGGTGAGCGGTCCGATGTCCTCACGGACATGGGCCAGCGCCGTTAGCGGGATGAGCTGATCATTGCTGCCGCGAATCGATATCAACGACATCGCATTGAGGTCGCGCTGGTACTGCGGCAGCAGTTCCATCAGCACCCAGTACTGGTTGGTGCTGGTGTAGATCGTCGAAATCTGCCGGGCGCCATAGGCGTCGTACAGGGCGTCCTCGACCTGCTGCATGGTGACGCCCACCGCCGACGCGCGATCGCGATCGATGCTGAGCTGCACCTGCGGATTCTTGATCTGGAGGTCGCTGGTGACGTTGCGCAGCTGCTTCATGTCGGTCATCCGCGCCTGCATCGCCTGCGAGGTGCGGTAGAGCTCATCAATGTCCGCGCCCTGCAGGGTATACTGATAGAGGCTCTTGGACTGCCGGCCACCGATATTGATCACCGGTGGATTCTGGACGAATGCACGAAGCCCGGCAACCTGGGCAAGCTTGCCCTGGAGCTCGCGAGCGACCTCGTCGGCGGAAAGCTTTCGGTCCGTGCGATCCTTCAGCCGGATGATGAAGCGCCCCTGATTGGACGTCGATCCCACGCCACCGCTCCCCATCGCCGACATGAACCCGGCGACGTTGGAATCCGCCGCCACCACGTTCATCGCCATGACTTGATGCCGGTACATTCCGTTAAAGGAGGTTCCCTCCAACGTCTCGGTCGTGATCCGGAGCTGGTTCTGGTCCTCGGACGGGATGAATCCCTTGGGGACCGCCCGCGCCAGCAGGACAGTGCCGACCAGGATCAGCCCGGAAAAGGCGAACACAAGTCGCGCGTGATGCATCACCCATTGCAACGACCGGTCGTAGCGGTGCAGCGTCCGCTCGTAAATCCCTTCAGTGAACTGGAACATGCCCGCCAGCCTGCCCTTGCCGTCATCGCGGTGCCCGGAGCGCAGGAACCGGCTGCACAGCATCGGCGTAAGCGTGAGCGATACGAAGCCCGACACCAGGATCGCGACGCCGATGGTCACGGCGAATTCGTGGAACAGGCGCCCGATCAGTCCGCCGAGGAACAGCACTGGAATGAACACCGCGACCAGCGACATGGTCATCGACAGGATGGTGAAGCCGATCTCCGCCGAACCCCGATAGGCGGCCTCGCGCGGGCTTTCGCCCATCTCGGTATGCCGCACGATGTTTTCGAGCATGACGATAGCGTCGTCGACCACGAAGCCGACCGACAGCGTCAGTGCCATCAGCGAGAGGTTGTCGAGCGAATAACCGAGCAGGTACATCACCGCGAAGGTGCCGACCAGCGACATCGGAAGTGCGAGACTGGGAATGATCGTCGCCGAGACGTTTCGCAGGAACAGGAAGATGACCATCACCACGAGGAACAGCGTGAGATAGAGCGTGAACTTGACGTCCTTGACCGACGCGTCGATCGATTGCGAGCGGTCGTAAATGGTCGTCACCTTCACCGACGCGGGCAGCGTGCGGGTCATCTGCGCCATCTGGTCGCGCACCGCGCGGGCCACGGTCACCGTATTCGTGCCGGGCTGGCGCTGAATCGCCAGCACGATACCGCGGGCGACGGTACCGTCGGCGTTGCCGAACCACGCGGCGGCCTTGGTATCCTGCACACTGTCGACAACGTTGCCAAGATCCTGCAGACGCACCGGCCGACCGTCGCGCCAGGTCACGATCAACGGCCGGAATGCCGCGGCATTGTGCAGCTGGCCGTCGGTTTCGACCGCGTACGCCTTGTCGGTTCCCCACAGAATGCCGGTGGGCAGATTCACGTTGCCGGTGTTGACGGCGCTGGCGACCTCATCGATGCCGATCTTGCGCGCGGCGAGCGCCTGCGGGTCGAGCTGGATGCGCACCGCGTACTTCTGCGAGCCGTATACCTGCACCTGCGCGACGCCGCTCACCGTGGACAGTTGCTGGCTGACCTGGTTCTCACCGTACTCGTCGAGCGTGGACAGTGGCAACGTCGGGGATGTCAACGCGTAGAGAATGATCGCGCCCGCGGAGGGATCGACTTTGCGGTATGACGGCGGCAGCAGTGTCGTCGGCAGGGTGCGCGCCGTCTGGGTGATGGCGGCCTGCACGTCGGCAGCCGCGGCATCGATGTCGCGGGTGAGGTCAAACTGCAGCGTGATGCTGGTGGATCCCTGCAGGCTCGATGACGTCATCGCGCTCAGTCCGGCGATGGTCGAGAACTGCTTTTCGAGCGGCGTCGCAACCGACGAGGCCATCGTTTCCGGGCTCGCACCGGGCAACGAAGCTCCGACCGAGATGGTGGGGTAGTCCACCGTCGGCAGGTCGGCCACGGGCAGACTGCGGTAGGCGGCGATGCCGAAGATCAGGATGCCGCCCATGATCAGCGTCGTCATGACCGGGCGGGAAATCCACGGCGCCGACAGGTTACGCGTGCGTCCGCCGGCAGCGGGCTCAGGGGCCGGCGGTGGCGGCTCCGCTGGTGCGTTTATCGTGATCCTCTCCTTTTACCCCGTGCTCCGGTGTCGAGTGGGGTACCGCCGCGGGCGGTATCGCGCCCACCGGGCGCAGGCCCTTCGCCGCGGATCGAGACACGCGAGCCGTCGGTGAGGCGCAACTGGCCATCGGTCACCACGCGTTGTCCGACGTTCAGGCCGCTGGCGAGGATCGTGAGCGAGTCGGTGCTCCGCACCACATTCACCTTGACGACGTGCGCCTTTCTTGTCGAATCGACGATCCAGACGACGCTGCCGGACTGACCCGCCTGAACAGCCGACGATGGCACGACGAGCACGTCATGCTCGACGTCGAGCTGTAGCGACACCGCTTCCAGTGCGCCCGGCCAGAGCGTGCCCTTCGCGTTCGTGAAGTTGGCCTTGAGCAACACCGTTTCAGTGGTTGAGTCCACGGCATTGTCGAGGAACACAAGCGAGCCCTTTTCGGCGCGCGTCGTGTCACCGAACGATGTCGCCTGCACCTCGAGCGACTGGCCGGCGCGGCGACGCACCGCGTCGAAGTACATCGACGGCACCGGGAAGCGCACCAGGATGGGCGAGATCTGATTGATCACCACGAGGGTCTGCGCCGCACCGCCGCGAACCTGGTTGCCTTCCTTCACCAGCACCGAGCCGGCGCGGCCGGTGACCGGTGCGCGAATGGTGGCGTATTGCAGGTTCAGCCGGGCCTGGTCGATTGCAGCGCTGTCACCGCGAAGCGTCCCGGCGAGCGCGTTGGCGGCGGCGCGTGCCTGATCGAGTTGCTGCTGCGTGACGTACTCCTTGGAAGCCAGCGCGCCGTAGCGCTGCACGTCGTGCTCGGCGCTTTCCCAGTTCGCCTGGTCGCGCGCCAGCGATCCCTGCGCCAGCTCCAGCGCCGCCTTGAACGGGCGCGGATCGATCTCGAACAGCACCTCGTCTTCCGCGACGTCATCGCCTTCCTTGAACCGCACGTGAATCAGCTGGCCGCTGACCTGGGCCTGCACCGACGCGGTGCGAATCGGTTCGACGGTGCCGGTGGCCTGGATCAGGAGTGGCACGTCGGTGCGGCGCACGAAGGCGACTCCGACCGGGACGGGCGGTGGCGGCGGGGGCGCGGCTTTGTGACACGACACCAGGCCAGCGCTCACGAGGCCGAGCATTGCGGTCGCAGTTGGCAGTCGGCAACGCGAACGGCGAAGGCGAATGGTGTGCGGTTGGGTCATTGGTTGCCGTCCGGAGCCGGCGCGAGGCGGAGCCCTGTCGCACCACTCGGCTCGAGAAGACCGGCGTCGTGCGCCAGTTGCACCAGTGAGGTGTGCCATTCGACTCGTGATTGAATGCGTTGTGCGCGGGCACTGGCCAGGGAGTTCTCGGCCGTAAGCAGCTCGAGCAGCGATCCCACGCCCTCGCGGTAGCGAGCGCGTGCCGCGTCGACCGCCGCGCTGGCGCTGGCGAACAGTTCGTTGGACGTGCTGACGCTCTGCGTCGCAGTACGAAGTTCCTGGTAGGTCTGGAAGACCTGCAGCGCGACCTGCAGTTCCATGGTGCGCAGCCGCGCGGCCTCGGCATCGGCGGTCAGTGCGGCGGCGCGAGCCGCGTACTGCCAGCCGAAGCCATTGAAAAGCGGGATCGCCAGCGAGAGGCCGATGCTATAGGACGGAAAATCCTGCGGATTGCTGCCGACCCAGGTCGTGCCGGCCGCACCGATAGCCGAGAGACTCGGCAGGTACTGCGACCGCGCTTCGCGGGCCTCGGCCCGGCGCACGTCGACCTGTGCGCGTTCGGCCGCGAGGTCTGGCCGATCGAGCAGGCCACGCTTCATCAGCGAGTCGACGGCGTCGGCGAGTGCGGCGACGGGCGTACCGGCTTCCGTGGTGTCCACGTCGAAGGCGGCACTGGGCGGCAGGCCGACTAGCGTGGCAAGCGCGCCACGCGTGCTCGCGAGCGAGCCTTCCGCCTGCTGCAGCGCAAGTTGCGCCTGGGAGACCGCGGTGCGGGCCTGCAGCACCTCGACGATCGTGGCGACGCCAACGGTACGGCGATCCTCGGTCGCCGCGAGATTCACCTGCGATTCCAGCAGGGTCGTTCGCTGTGCGTCGACCAGGCCGCGCGCACCGACGTATGCGAAATAGCCTTGCACAGCACGTCGTACGACATCGGCGACGGTTGCGTTGTGCGTCCAGTTGGCGGCGAAGAGCCCTTCGCGGGCGGCGTCGATGGCCCCGGTGCGCCCGCCGAAGTCGAACACCAGCCAATTGAACGAGAGCGAGGGACCATATGTGGTCTGCTGTACGGAGACCCGTCCGCCGGTCGCCGCCGTCTTGAGGTTGGTGACCGCCGCTGCCGCGCTGATGTCGGGAAACAGCGTGCTGCGGGCTTCGCCGTAGGTCGCGGCCGCGGCGCGAGCCCCGAGCCAGGTGGCGCGGGTTTCCGGGCTCCGCTCCAGCGCGAGGTTGACCAGGTCGGTCGGAGTGAGACCGGCACGCCGGATTTCGAGTGCCGGCGGCAACGAATCGGGCGCGAGGTGGCTATTCGCCGCTTCGGACGCCGCTGAGGCAGGCGGGTTCCACCGTTCGCCCGGCGATGGCGCCGAGGCTGCAGCGCCACCGGCACCGGGCAGTGGCGGATAGCACGCGGTCAGCACGCCAAGACTGCTCAAGACCAGCCAATACCGGGAAACCGTCAGAAGTCTGTTATCCGCCAATGGGCGCACGAATCCGCCGTATCTGATTGCTACGTTCGCACGAGAGGCGACGTTGACACGAACGCGGCGCGGCGCCGGTGCAACCGGCTGAAGACCCTGAATCGGGGTGGCAGTCGCACCCGCAGCAATGCAAGAGAACTGCTTTCGAAGCACCGGGGAAGGGGGTGCCGTATGTTTCGCGGTCTGACGAAGCGTCTGCCGTCCCGCTTCACCCGTACCCGGATCCGCCGTGCTCCAGACTGCCCTCGATGCCCGTCACCGCGCCCTCGGCGCCCGGATGATCCCGTTTGCCGGCTGGGAAATGCCGGTGCAATACCAGGGACTCGTCGAGGAGCATCGTGCAGTGCGTTCCGCCGCCGGACTCTTCGACCTGTCGCACATGGGGGAGCTGTACATCGCTGGTGCGGGAGCCGGTGCGGCGCTCGACTATGCCCTGGTCACTGCCCCGGGGAAGCTCGTCGTGGGTCGCGCCCACTACTCGATGATCTGCACGCCTGATGGTGGCGTGATCGACGATCTCATCGTGTACCGCCTGGGAGAGGCGCGGTACCTCGTGGTCGCCAATGCGTCGAACGCCCCAACGGTCGCGGCCGAATTGCGCGAGCGGATCGCGAAGTTTGACGCCCGGCTCGACGATGCGTCCATGCGCACGTCGCTCGTGGCAATCCAGGGGCCGCGCGCTGCCGAGATCCTGCAGCCGAGGATCGAGTTCGACCTGACGAACCTCAAGTACTACGCTGGTGTCGAAACTACCGCCTGCGGCGTTCCGGCGTTGCTGGCGCGTACGGGCTATACCGGCGAGGACGGTTTCGAGTTGTTCGTTGCCTGGAACGACGGCGTCGCGGTGTGGGACACGCTGATCGCGGCCGGCACGCCGTCGGGGCTCGTTCCCGTTGGACTCGGTGCCCGCGACACGCTTCGGCTCGAGGCAGGCATGCCGCTGTACGGTCAGGAGCTCGACCGGAATACGACGCCATTCGAGGCCGGGCTGGGCCGGGTGGTGAAGTTTGACAAGGGCGGCGACTTCGTGGGACGCGCCGCGCTGGAGGCCGCGAAGGACCGGCCGCGCAAGGCGCTGGTGGGCATGAAAGTCACCGGGCGAGGCATCGCCCGGACCGGATATCCTGTCTATCTTCCCGCCGCGCCGGAAGCGTGCGGCACGGTCACCAGTGGGACCGCGTCCCCGACGCTGGGCTATCCTATCGCGATGGGGTATGTCCCGTGCGATCGTACTGCGCCGGGCAGCCAGTTCGAGGTGGGAATCAGGGCCCAGCGCGCCGGCGCGGAGGTGGTGCCGCTGCCGTTCTACCGTCGTTCGACCTGAGGCGAGGAGACGCACCGTGGACGTTCCTGACAAGCTGAAGTATTCCGTCGAACACGAGTGGCTCGCGGTCGATGGCAACACCGGCACGGTGGGGATCACGGCGTTCGCGGTGGAACAGATCGGCGACATCGTGTTTGTCGAATTGCCGGCGATGGGCACCACGGTGCAAGCGACGAAGCCGTTCGGCGTGATCGAGTCGGTGAAGGCCGTGAGTGAACTTTTCGCGCCGGCGTCCGGCAAGGTGATCGCCATCAACGATGCCCTCGCGGATGCACCCGAAACCGTTGCGAGCGACTGTTATGCTGCCGGCTGGCTGATCAAGATCGAGCTGAGCAATCCCAGCGATGTCGACGCGCTCAAGGATGCCGCGGGCTACCGCGCCATGATCGCGAGTCTCTAGCCTCCCAACGCGCGTGAAATCTCCCAACGAATTCGCGGCGCGCCATGTCGGGCCCCGCCCCGATGACATCGAGTCGATGCTCGGCGTGGTGGGTTATCCGTCCCTCGATGCCTTTATCGACGCGGTCGTTCCGGACCAGATCCGGCTGCGGCGCGCACTGGTGTTACCGCCCGGACAGACCGAAGCCGCCATGCTCGCCACGATGCGCGAACTCGCTGGCAAGAACCAGGTCTTCCGCTCCTACCTCGGCATGGGCTACAGCAACTGTCTCGTGCCCACGGTGATCCAGCGCAACATTCTGGAGAACCCGGGATGGTACACGGCGTACACGCCGTACCAGGCCGAGATCGCACAGGGGCGGCTCGAAGCGCTGCTGAATTTCCAGACGATGGTGAGCGACCTCACGGCACTTCCTGTGGCGAACGCGTCGCTGCTCGACGAAGGCACGGCGGCGGCTGAAGCCATGGCGATGACGCTCGCAGTGGTGAAGCACGGCGAGAAGCCGGTGTATCTGGTGGACGAAAACTGTCATCCGCAGACCATCGCGGTGGTGAAGACCAGGGCGGAGGCGCGAGGCGTCGAGGTTCGGGTGCAGCGTCCCTCAGACTTCGTCTTCGGGACGACCGCGGCCGCTGATGCCGCCGTGGTCGGCTGCCTGCTGCAGTATCCGGCGACCGACGGGGCGGTGCACGATTGGCGCGCCGTGTGCGATCGGGCGCATGCCGGTGGCGCTATGGTAACGGTTGCTACAGACCTTCTCGCGCTCGCAGTGCTTGCGCCACCCGGCGAATGGGGCGCCGATGTCGCGGTCGGTAATTCGCAGCGTTTCGGCGTGCCGCTCGGGTACGGCGGGCCCCATGCGGCCTTCTTTGCCACCAAGGACGCATACAAGCGCCACATCCCCGGCCGCATCATCGGGGTCTCCAAGGATGCCGACGGCAAGCCGGCGCTGCGCATGGCGCTGCAGACGCGCGAGCAGCACATCCGGCGCGACAAGGCGACCAGTAATGTTTGCACCGCGCAGGTGCTGCTCGCGGTAATGGCCTCGATGTACGCGGTCTATCACGGACCGGAGCGAATCAAGGGTATCGCGCTCGACGTTCACTCGTTCGCGCAACACCTGGCGAATTCCCTCCGAAGGGCGGGGATCGAGGTGGATCATGCTCGCTTCTTCGACACCGTCGCGGTGACGATGCCGCAGGAGAAGTGCGAGTCCGTGATCGTCGAGGCGCGTGATCGCAGGATCAACCTGCGTCGGCTGTCGAATACGCGGATCGCGGTGGCGCTTGACGAGACCACCACGATCGACGACCTCCGGGAGGTGATCTTCTGCTTCACCGGTGTACCCGCGGAACTCGTCGGGCTGGTGGCGCCGTCGGAGTTTTTCGGTCCGCTGTATCGCACCAGCGCGTACCTGACGCACCCGGTCTTTCATCGCCACCACTCCGAAACCGAAATGCTGCGCTACATGCGCGGTCTCGAGGCGAAGGATCTCTCGCTGACCTCGGCGATGATTCCGCTCGGCTCGTGCACCATGAAACTCAACGCCACCACTGAGATGATTCCGGTGAGCTGGCCCGAGTTCGGGGCATTGCATCCTTTTGCGCCGACGGAGCAAGCGGCGGGGTACGCCGAACTCTTCCGGCGACTCGAAGCTGACCTGTGCGAAATCACCGGCTTTGCCGCGGTGTCGCTGCAGCCGAATGCCGGGTCGCAGGGAGAATACGCGGGGTTGCTCACCATTCGCGCCTATCATCACGCGCGCGACGAGACGCATCGCGACGTCTGCCTTATTCCGGTGAGCGCGCATGGCACCAATCCGGCCAGCGCGGTGATGGCCGGCATGCGCGTCGTCGTGGTAGCGTCCGATGCCAATGGCAACATCGACATTACCGACCTCCGGGCGAAGGCCGAGCACCACGCGGGACAGCTCGCGGCACTGATGGTGACCTATCCGTCGACGCACGGTGTGTTCGAGGGATCGATCAAGGAGATCTGCGACATCGTGCACGCCAACGGCGGCCAGGTATACATGGACGGGGCCAACATGAACGCCCAGGTAGGCCTTTGCCGCCCCGGCGACATCGGCGCCGACGTGTGCCACCTCAACCTGCACAAGACATTCTGCATTCCGCACGGTGGTGGCGGCCCCGGCATGGGCCCGATCGGCGTGGCCGAGCATCTGGTGCCGTTCCTGCCCGATCACCCGGTCGTTCCGCTCGGCCACGCGAAGTCGTCGGGCACCGTGTCCGCGGGCCCATGGGGCAGCCCAAGCATCCTGCCGATCTCATGGATCTACATCCGCCTGATGGGCGCCGAGGGACTGGCATATGCCACGAAGGTGGCGATCCTGGCGGCGAACTACATCGCGAAGCGCCTCGCCGGGCAGTACGACCTGCTCTACGCCGGCGCGCACGGACTGATCGCACACGAATGCATCCTCGACACCCGTCCGTTCAAGCAGAGCGCGGGCGTCGACGTGGAGGACATTGCCAAGCGGCTGATCGACTACGGCTTCCATCCGCCGACAGTGTCGTTCCCGGTACCCGGCACCCTCATGGTCGAGCCGACGGAATCGGAACCCAAGGAGGAGCTCGACCGCTTCATCGACGCGCTGCTCGCGATCCGCGAGGAGATTCGCGAGATCGAGACCGGTGTCGCCTCGCGCGAAGGCAACATCCTCCGCCGCGCGCCGCACACGCTCGAGCAGGTTGCGGCCGACAACTGGGATCGGCCGTACTCGCGGGAGCGGGCGGCGTTTCCGGTGCGTGGGTTGCGTGACCGCAAGGCGTGGCCGACGGTGGCGCGCATCGACAACGCGTTCGGCGACCGGAATCTCGTGTGCAGGTGTCCCCCGATGGAGGAGTACGCGTAACACCCGGTTACCCCTCGCTTCGCTCGGTGTGACTGTACCTTTACGAAATGCGCGCCTTCCCGTTCGCCATTTTGCTTGTTGCACCCCTCGCGGCCCAGTCACCCCCTCGCACCGTTCCGTTCACGGTGGGGATGGTGATCACCCATTCCGTGAAGATTCGACCAGGCCATTATGCCGCTCCGGCCGGCGACAGCGCCGCGCTGACCGTGCGGGGATCCGATATCGCGGTCGACCTCACCGGCGTCGAGTTGATCGGGACGCCCGACCGCGAGCGCCCCGACCGGTTCACCGGCACGGCGATCCGCATTGATGGGGGACGCAACGTCCTCGTCAAGGGCGTTCACGCCCATGGATACAAGGTCGGCATCGTCGCGCGGCACACCACCCGTCTCGCGCTGCTGGACAACGACCTCTCGTACAACTGGAAGCCGCAGCTTTATAGCGGCATCGAGAAGGAGAGCCTGATCGACTGGCTCGACTATCACCAGAACGACAAGGATGAGTGGTTGCGCTACGGCGCCGGGATCTACCTTGCCGACGTGACCATCGGCGACTTGAAGGGGAACACCGTCGTCCAGGGAATGAACGGCCTCCTGATGGTGCGTTCCACGGGCGTGCGCACCTGGAACAACACCTTCTCCTACAATTCCGGGCTTGGGATCGGGATGTACCGCTCGTCGCGCAACATCATCATGCACAATCGCGTTGACTGGAACGTCCGAGGGTATTCGCATGAGTTCTACAATCGCGGCCAGGATTCGGCGGGGTTGCTGATGTACGAGCAGAGCTGCAACAACGTCGTCGCGTACAACTCCGTGACGCATTCCGGCGACGGCCTGTTCCTCTGGGCGGGGCAGTACACGATGGACACGGGCAAGGATGGGGCGAACGACAACCTTTTCTATGGCAACGACTTCTCATACGCGCCCACCAACGGCATGGAAGCGACGTTCTCCCGAAACGCATTCGTCAAGAATCGCATCGAGGAGAGCTGGCACGGTCTCTGGGGCGGATATTCGTTCGAGTCCGTCGTGCTCGGCAACCACTTTGCCCACAATGTGGAAGCCATCGCCATCGAGCATGGACAGGATGACCGGATCGTCGGGAACACCTTCGATGGCGATACGACGGCGATACACCTGTGGTGGAATCGCATCGAGCCGTCGGACTGGGGTTACCCTAAGCATCGCGATACGCGTTCCCGCGACTACGTGATCCTCGGGAATACATTCCGCGGCAACCGGCGCGCGCTGCGACTGGACAACACCCAGCGGGCGCGGGTCGACGGCAACGTGTTCGTCAAGGTCGACTCCGTGACGCGGCTGACAGGTGACACCACGGGCTGGTCCTTCACGCCGTCGCCTGCGCCGGCAAGCACATCGATCTCCGCCCGGTATCAGGTCGCCCCGATGGCAGGTGGCATGGACGCGATACTGCCGGACGGTGCGCGGCGCGGGCGCGCCACGATCATTGTCGACGAATGGGGGCCGTACGACTGGAAGGGCCCGAAGCTGTGGCCTGCGGGGCGCGATGACGCGCTGCCGCTCAAGCTGCGCGTGCTCGGTCCGCCGGGACGCTGGCGCGTAGTCGGTCGGGATGGCGTGGCGAGCCTCTCGGCCGACTCGGGGCGGGTCGGGGACACCGTGGTCATCGCCCCCGTCGCCGGGCGCGAACATGACTTCGTGCTCGCGCTCGAATACCGCGGCGCGGCAGTGGTGACGCCGTTTGGCGAACCGGTCGCCGCGGGCCGGCCGGTGCGCTTCGAATGGCGGCGCTTTGTTTCGATGGCGGCGTGGCACGTGAAGTTCGTGGCATACGATTCCTTGCGTACGCCGCGAACAGACGCAATCGCCATCACCCGGGCGCTCCAGGGTGCTCCGCTGGCGACGCTCGACACCAATCGACTCGACCTGACCTGGTACGGCCCGCCGCAGAAGACGATTCCGCAGGCGAACGTTCTCACGGAGGCAACGGCCAACCTGACTCTCACGCCGGGGCGCTACGTGATACGCACGATTTCGGATGACGCCATCAAGGTGTATGTCGACGACAAGCTGGTGCTCGACGATTGGACGCCGGGAGAGTCGCACGTGAAAGAGGCGGTGTTCCAGGCGACCGGCGTACATCGCATGCGGGTTGAACACCTGCAGCTGGATGGCTGGTATGAACTGCGGGTCGACGTGGAACCGGTCTGGCATTGACCCACCCGCTGATCATCGGCGTAGTGGGCGGCTCGGGGTCCGGCAACACCACGAGGGCGCGGCTCGAACTGCAACAGAGACGGGGAGGTACTGCGTGACGGTCGCCGGTCGTGCGTCATGGCTCGCGGGGCTGTTGCTCGCGTTGGTGGTTGCCGGTGCAGACGCACAGGGACTGTTTACAGTGGATCGCTACTTCGACATCGAGCGCGTCGGGTCACCGCAGGCATCGCCGGACGGTAACCACATCGTATTCAGTCGCTCGCACGTAGACCCGATGAAGGACGCGTGGGTTGGCATGCTGTGGGGGATGGAGGCGGACGGCTCGCGACAGCGCCAATTGGTGAAGGGATCGGACCCACAATGGTCTCCCGATGGGACGCGCATTGCGTATCTCGCTGACGCCGACGGCAAAGTGCAGCTGTGGGTGCGTTACATGGACACCGAGGGTGCGGTAATCCAGGTGACGCGCGGGGACCGTTCGCCGGTCAACTTCCGTTGGTCACCGGACAGCAAGTCGCTCGCCTTTACGATGCCGGTGCCGGACTCGGCCAACTGGAGCATTGCCATGCCGCGCGCGCCGCAGGGTGCGCAATGGACGCCGGCGCCGCGAGTCGTCACCCGGCTGCAGTACCGGGCTGACCAGGTGGGATTCCTCACGGACGACTGGCGGCATCTCTTTGTTGTGCCTGCCGAGGGCGGCGTCGCGCGCCAGGTGACGCGCGGGGCGTTCAACGTGGGGGCGCGCGGTGCCGGAATTCCGACGCCCGCCGGCCTTGATTGGCTCGTTGACGGGAGGACGATCATCATCGACGGTGACGACTCGCCGGACGCGGACCGCCATTACCAGATCTCCAATCTCTACGCGGTGGACGTCACATCGGGCGCGCTGCGACGACTGACCGCGGACAACGGATACTGGCACGGGCCGGTCGTGTCGCCGGATGGCAGGTGGATCGCGTTCACGGGCTTCGCGAAGACGAGCGACACCTATCACACGGCGGACCTCTACGTCATGCATCCCGATGGCACGGCGCTCCGCCTGTTGTCCGCCGGATTTGATCGCGATCCGGCATCAGTCAGCTGGTCGGACAATGAGACACTGTGGTTCACGGCGGAGGATCATGGATCGGTGAACACGTGGACGGCAGCGCTCAATGCAAAGGGAACCGCCGTCAAGCCGGGGTCGAACGGAACGCACGTGCTGGCGCTCGGATCGATCTCAGCGAAGACCGGCACCGGTGTCGCGACGCGCACGGCACCGCAGCGACCGGCCGAGGTGGTGCGGTTCACGGTGAAGAAGCCATGGGACCTGCAACAACTCACGCACGTGAATGACGCGGTCATTGCGGGCCTGCGGCTCGGTGAGGTGGAGCAGGTCGACTACCAGTCGACCGGCGACGCGAAAATCCAGGGCTGGTTGGTAAAGCCGCCGGGCTTTGATCCAACGAGGAAGTACCCGTTCATCCTCGAGATTCACGGCGGGCCGCACGCGATGTATAACGCGAGTTTCAATCCGTCGCTGCAGAACTTTGCCGCGTCCGGTTTCCTGGTACTGTACTTGAATCCACGTGGATCGACCGGCTACGGAAGCGCATTCGGCAACGCGATCGTCAGGGCTTACCCCGGGGTCGATTATGACGACCTGATGGCCGGCGTCGACGAGGCGATCAGCCGCGGGATTGTCGACACCACCCGGATGTTCGTCGGCGGGTGCAGCGGTGGGGGCGTGCTGTCGAGCTGGATCATCGGACACACGACGCGCTTTGCCGCCGCGGCGGTGCGCTGTCCGGTGATCGACTGGATATCGTTGGCCGGGCAGACCGATATCCCGCTGTTCGGCGTGGACCTCTTCGCGAAACCCTTCTGGGAGGATCCGGCGTCATGGCTCAAGCTGTCGCCCATCATGTACGCGGGCAACATCAAGACACCCACGCTCATCATGACCGGCGACCTGGACATGCGGACGCCGATGCCGCAGAGCGAGGAGTTATACGCCGCATTGAAGATGCGTGGTGTGCCGACGACGTTGCTGCGCTTTGCCGGGGAGTATCACGGCACGGCGTCCAAGCCGTCGAACTGGATTCGGACCCAACTCTATATGATGAGCTGGTACAACAAGTATGGAGGAGCCAAGTAGGAGAGACGAGAGACGAGAAACGTGACAGCTGATAAACCCTTCATCACCCGGTTTGCGCCGTCTCCGACCGGAGAGCTGCATCTCGGTCACGTGGCGCACGCTCTCTGCGTATGGCGCGTGGCGCGCGAGCTCAATGCGACCGTCCTGATCCGGATGGAAGACCACGACCGTACCCGCTGTCGTCTCGAATACGAACGATCGATCCTCGCCGATCTTGATTGGCTCGGCTTCATGCCCGATCCGGTGTCGCGTGCTTCACTCGAGAGTTCCCCGTCCGCGTTCCGTCAGAGTGATCATCCGGAGCGATACGCAGACGCGTTTGCGCAGCTGCAGCGCGTCACCGACGTGTACGGCTGCACCTGCACGCGCACGATGATGGAGACGAGCGGTCCCGATGGCGAGCGCCGCTATCCCGGAACATGTCGCGGGATGCCGCTGGATCGCGAGGGCCGATTGGTCGCGCGAGCGCGAATTCCGGGGGAAGAGACCTTGGTGGAGGACCTGCTTCGCGGACCGCTGCTTCACCAGCCGCAGCACGACCAGGGTGACGTGGCCGTGCGCGATGTATTCGGGCAGTGGACGTATCAATTCTGCGTTGTCGTGGATGATATGCACGACGGAGTGAACCTGATCGTTCGCGGCGAGGATCTCGCGCCGTCGACCGGACGCCAGTGGTTACTGGCCCGGATGCTCGGGCGCACCGAGCCGTTCATCACCGCGCATCATCCATTGCTCTACACCGCCGACGGCCGGAAGTTGAGCAAGCGCGACCGGAGTGAAACCGTGCGAGCGATGCGGGACAAGGGAATGACGGCCGAGGAGGTGATTGCGGCGGCAGAGCGAGGTGGAACGCAAGGAGTGAAAGGTGAAAAGTGAAAGGGAACTACGTTGTTCCTCCCATCTCTCGACGCTCATCTCGTACGTCCGTTACCGCTTCTCTCCGTACAGCATTCGGTACACCGCTTCGTTTCGCAGAATCGCTTTCACGTAGTCTCGCGTCTCGACGAAGGGAATCCGCTCTACGAATATCTCGATGTTATCCAGCGGGTCGCGGACATGGTCCGCGGTGCGCAGGCGGCCGTCGAGCGGTGACATGCTCCACCGGTCGATGCGCGCGATCCCGGCGTTGTACGCCGCCAGCCCGCGCTCGATCTCGGGGTAGCGGCTGAGTGCGACGGCGAAATGGTGAACGCCCAGGATCAGGTTGACCTGGCCGATCCAGAGCAGTGCCGGATCGAAATCCGGAAAGCCCAGCGCCTGGGCGAGGTCGCGACCCGTCGCGGGTTCCACCTGCATCAGGCCGCGAGCATTAGTCCGCGACGTTGCGTGTGGCTCGAACCCGGATTCCTGGCGGATCACCGAGGCGACCAGCAGCGGATCGAGGTGCTCCCGGGCCGCAGCGTCGCGCAGCGTGCCGGCGAATGGCAGCGGATACAACAGTTGCCACAGGACCGGATCTCGTGGTACGCCGGCGGCGACAGCGCGCGATGCCAGCTGTGCGGCGCGGGACATGAACCCACGCGTGAAGAACGCTTCAGCGACGCGCTCGGCTTCCATGCCGCGCGCTTCGGCGGCAATGCGATTGCGCTCGAGCCTGGCTTCCACGTCCATGCCGAGTGCATCGAGCCGGGCAGCCCGGGCGAATACGCCGTCAAGTGAATCTGGCGGCACAATGGGGGCCACCCTGGCGCCGCTCCATGGAATTGTGTCCAATTGCGCCGCGGCGCGAATGGCGTAGTAGTTCTCGGGTCCGCGGGCAGCGAGTTCCCAGAGGCTGGCGCGCGCAGTCGCCGTGTCGCCCATTACCAGGCGTGCCCGGGCCAGCCAGTACCGCGATGCATCGACCTCGCCCGGCACCAGGTGCGCTTCGAGTGCGCGTGACAGCTCCCGCACCGTCACCGTGGGCTTGCCGGCCTGCAACGCGATCAGGGCGGCGAGCACGATCGCATGCGGCCGCAAGGTGCTCGAGGGGTATCGCGCCACCAGGTTGAGATAGTCAGTCCGCGCCGAATCGACGTAGCCAGCATCGATCGCGAGATCACCCAGCAGGTGCAGCGCGGTGGCGGCGGCGAATGTGTCGGTCGGGAAGCGTCGTACCACCTCATGCAGCAACGGTATGGCAGCATCCCGCTGGCCACCCCGCATCAATGCGCGGGCATGGTAGTATGCCGCCCGCCCCGCCAGCGCGGGGTCGTCGATGCCGGCGAACACGTCGGCAGCATCGGTCCAGCGGGTTATCGCTCCAAGCGCCGTCCCGTAGGTCACGCGGTCCGCGGCGGAAAGCGGCGCTTCCTTGGCCGCGCTGGCGAACTCATCCACGGCGTCCTGGGGCCGGGTGACGGCCGCCGCACGCCGCGCGACCGCAAGCCGGTCCTCCTGCGCGAAGGGCGGATCGATCTGGGCGATCAGGTCGAGCGCGTCCCGTGCGTCGGCGGCGCTCGAGCCGGTCCGCATCAACTCCGCCAGGCTGCGCGCCAGCGCGCGCCGCGCCGAATCGGTGGTGGTCCCGCGCCAGCGAACCCGCATCGCAGCGACGGGTGCTCCCAGGCGCTCGTAACGGGACGCGGCCCCATCGATATCGTCGCCGCGATCGCGCGCCAGTGCCTCGGTCCACGGAATGCGTGGCACGGCCGCCGGCAACGCGACCATACCATACAAGGCCGCGCGGGCAACTGAATCCTTCGTAACGCCGGCGGCGCGCAGTGCCAGCCAATCGGCGAGCTCGGGTAGTAGTGCGCTGGCCCGGCGGTAGGTTACCGCGGCGGAATCAAGCTGATCGAGACGATCATACGCCCGGGCGAGCAGCAAGAGTCGCCTGGCCTGCTCGTCGTCATCGCGCGCACTGCCGGACCCGACTGCGGCAACGGCGTCCACCACCGCCTCGGGATTGCGAAACTCTGCGAGGTCGGCCTCGGCAAGCAGGCGGCGGCCGAGACGATCGAATTTCGTATCGAGCCAGATCTCATGCTCGAGCAGCCGCCGAACCGTCGGCCAGCCTTCCCACGCCGCCGCCGCGCGCGCGGCCAGTATCACCGCCTCCGGCGTCCGCGAACGCGGATCGTTGAGCAATGGCGTCAGGATTTGCGTTGCGCGCCACGCCTGTCCGGCCGCGAGAGCGGAATCAGCAGACGGGAGCGCTGATTGCGCGGACAGGCGCGAGAACACGATGCCAAGCAGGAGAGTGGTGAGGCGGCGCATGCTGAAGTCTAGATTGTCATCCCGAGCGCAGCGAGGGATCGCGGTCCCGCGGGCCGATCCCTCGCTCTGCTCGGGATGATATCTCTATACTGTCAGTTCCCTGGCGTTCTCGGGATGGAATTCTCCCTCCCACCGCGCCATCACGACCGATGCCAGGCAATTCCCCAGCAGGTTGATCGACGTCCGCCCCATGTCCATCAGCGCGTCGACGCCAAGAATCACGGCGACGCCCTCGAGCGGCAGGCCGAACGATGCCAGCGTGCCGGAGAGGATCACCAACGATGCGCGAGGCACCGCCGCGACCCCCTTTGATGTGAGCATCAGCGTCAGCATCATCAGCAATTGTGCTCCCAGCGTCATCGTGATGCCGGCTGCCTGGGCGACGAACACCGACGCGACAGCCAGATAGAGCGTCGATCCATCAAGATTGAACGAGTAACCCGCCGGTAGCACGAAGGCGACGATGCGCCTGGGAACACCCATCTTTTCGACGTTTTCCATCGCGAGCGGCAGTGCCGCTTCGGAGGATGCGGTCGAGAAGGCGATCAGGTACGGTTCCTTGACGTACTTCCAGAACAGCCCGATCGGCACCCTGAAGATGAGCGCGACGGGTACGAGCGCCACCAGTACAAAAATGATCAATGCGCCATAGAGTGTGAGCACCAGCGCGCCAAGATTGCGGAGCACGCCAAGGCCGCTGTGACCGACGGTCACGGCGACCGCGGCGCCAATGCCGATCGGCGCGAACTTCATCACGATCTCGGTGAACCTGAACATCACGTCCGCAAGCGCCTCGCAGAACCCGAGCATGACCTCCTTGGACTTTCCCCGGACCCGGCTGAGGCCCGCCCCGAAGATCACGGCGAACACGACGATCTGCAGCACCTCGTTCCTGGAAGCGGCATCGAAGAACGATGTCGGCACGGCGTGCGTGAGCACGCTTGCGAACGTTGTCCTGGTGGTCGCGAGTTGCTTGCCAGCATCGGCCGACGCGGTCAACACGACACCGACACCGGGCTTGGCGATGTTGACGGCTGCGAGGCCGACGACGAGCGCGACGGTAGTCACGATCTCGAAGTAGATGATGCTGCGCAGCGCGAGCTTGCCAACCCGCTTGAGGTCGTCGCCGTGGCCGGCGATGCCGACGACCAGCGATCCGAAGATCAGTGGCACCACGATGGACTTGATCAGGGAAATGAAGATGGTCGAGAATGGCCCCAGAACCGTGGCCATGTCCGTGCCGGGCCAATACGCATGGTTGAGCGAGCCGATCACGACGCCGGCAATCATCGCAACGACGATCCAGGTGGTCAGCGAGATCCTTCGCATGCGCGGTCCTCGTGCAGGAGGTGTGTCAGGCGGCGAGCGCGCTTGCCTTCTGCTTGACGCGATCGAGCAGCGAGTTCCAACTCTCGGAAAACTTGCGCACGCCGTCCTCTTCGAGGAATGCCGTGCGTTCGGCCAGCGGGGCGACCCCAAGGTTCGCATAGGCGGCGAGCAACGCCGTGGCCGCGATCTCCGCGGGCGGCGTGATACGCACCTCGGGCTTGCCGTGATCGTTATACGCGCGGAACGTGTCGGGGGGAATGGTGTTGACGGTGTCGGGCGCGAGCAGCGCCTCGATGTAGTAGATGTCGGGAAGGGATGGGTCCTTGGTACTGGTCGACGCCCACAACGGCCGCTGGGCCTTCGCGCCTCGAGCGGCCAGGGCCTGCCAACGGGGTGTGAGCAGCGACCGGCCAAACACCTCGTACGCGACGCGTGCGTTGGCAATGGCGATCTGATGCAGGAACCGCTTGCCGGGTTCGCCCGCCTTGACCAGTGCCGGGTCGGTTTGCCCATCGACACGGCTCACGAAAAAACTCGCCACCGAGTGGACGGTGTTGATCGGAAGGTTGAGTGCGACACGGCGCTCGAGGCCTTCGCGGAACGCGTTGATCACCTGCCGGTAGCGCTCCACGCTGAACAGCAGCGTGATGTTGATGTTGATCCCGTCGGCGAGGCACTGCGCAATCGCTGGAAGACCAGCCTCGGTGCCGGGAATCTTGACCATCAGGTTGGGGCGATCGACCAGCTTCCACAACCGGTGCGCTGCTTCGATGCTCCCTTCGGTGTCGTACGCCAGTGCCGGTGACACCTCAATCGACACGGTGCCATCGCCGTGGCCGCTCCGGTCGTAGACCGGGCGGAACACGTCGCACGCAGCTTTCACGTCCTTGATCATCAGCGCTTCCACGATTCCGTCGGGTGACTCCCCGGCATCGCTCAGCGTACGAATGTCCTGGTCGTAGTCGTTGCTCGCCGCGACCGCCTTCTCGAAGATGGTCGGGTTCGACGTCATGCCGCGGAGGCTGTCTTCCTTGATCAGCCGGGCCAACTCGCCGGAGTGAATCAGGTCCCGGGTGATGAAATCGTACCAGACACTCTGGCCGAGTTCGGTGAGTTGCTGGAGGGGCGAGGACATGATGGACTCTCCGGTCAGATCAGGGCGCGGACGGCGGCGGCAACGCGCTCGGGGGTGAAACCAAACTCGCTGAACAATGTGTCCGCTGGTGCCGAGGCGCCGAAATGTTCCATGCCAATGACGGTGCCGTTGCTGCCGACCCAGCGACACCAGCCAAATGGTGATGCGGCTTCGACGGCGACCCGTGCGGTAATGGACGATGGCAGCACGCGCTCACGCCACGCGACGTCCTGCTGCTCGAACAGTTCCCACGACGGCATCGACACGACGCGAGTCGGGATGCCATCGGCATTGAGTATCTCCGCGCCCTTCACTGCCAGTTGCACTTCGCTGCCCGTGGCGATCACGATCGCCCTGGGCGGCACCGGGGGCTCGACCAGAATGTACGCGCCGCGCGCGGTTTCCCGCACGCCATCGGCCTTGCGTGTCAGCGCGGCAAGCTTTTGCCGCGTGAGGATCAGCGCGACCGGCCCACCGGTCCGGGACATCGCCGCTCGCCACGATTCGATGGTCTCGGCAGCGTCCGCAGGGCGAAGCGTGACCATGCCGGGAATGCTGCGCAGCATGGCGAGTTGTTCAATCGGCTGATGGGTCGGGCCATCCTCGCCGAGGCCGATCGAATCATGCGTGAAGATCCAGATCGACGGCACCTTCATCAACGCGGAGAGGCGCACCGACGGTTTGCAGTAGTCCAGGAAAATGAGGAATGTGGCGCCGTACGGGCGGAATCCGCCGTGCGCTGCGATACCGTTGACCGCTGCCGCCATGCCGTGCTCGCGCACTCCCCAGTGCATTCGCGGGCCGGTCGTCTCGGTGTTGAACGTTTCACCGACCTTGATGTTGGTACCATTGCTGCCGCCGAGATCGGCGGATCCGCCCATGATCGCGGGCACAGCCTTGGCAAGGGCTTCAAGGGCTTTCAGCGACGCCTGACGGGATGCCAGGGATTCCTTCGACAGATCGGGAAGCGTCTGATCCCAGCCGGATGGCAACTCGCCTGCAAGGCGGGCACGGAAGGTCGCAGCGTCCACATGCGACGCCAGTCGGTCCTCCCATTCCCGAACCAGCGCATTGCCCGCCGCCGCGATCGGGCGCATCTCGGCGTAGGCCGCGTCAGGAACGAAGAACGGGTCCGGCGGCCAGTGCAGGATGGCCTTCGTCCGGGCGACTTCATCCTTGCCGAGCGGCGCACCGTGCGCCTCCGGCGTGTCCTCCTTGGTCGGCGCGGGATTTCCGATGATAGTGCGGAGGCGGATGAGGGTCGGCCTGGCGGACTGTGAGGCGGCGTCGGCCAGCGCGGCATCGATCGACTCGAGGTTGTTGCCGTCGGTGACGTGGAGCACCCGCCAGCCATAGGCCTCGAAGCGCTTGCCGACATCGTCGGTGAAGGCGATTTCGGTATGGCCGTCGATCGTGATGTGATTGTCGTCGTAGATGACGGTCAGCTTGCCCAGCTGAAGATGCCCAGCGAGTGACGCGGCCTCGCTGCCGACACCCTCCATCATGTCGCCGTCCGAGGCGAATGCCCAGGTGCGGTGATTGACCAGGCCGGCTCCGAACTGCGACGCCAGCAATCGCTCGGCGATCGCCATGCCCACGGCGTTGCCCATGCCCTGACCGAGTGGGCCGGTCGTTGTTTCGACGCCGACGGTGTGCCCACGTTCGGGATGGCCGGGCGTCTTCGAGCCCCACTGGCGGAAGTTCTTGATCTCATCGAGTGGCAGGTCGTAGCCCGAAAGATGGAGCAGCGAATAGAGCAGCATCGAGGCGTGGCCGCAGGAGAGAATGAAGCGATCGCGGTCGGGCCAATCAGGGTGCTGTGGCGCGTGCTTGAGATGTCGCCGCCAGAGGAGATAGCCCACCGGTGCGAGGGCCATGGGCGTGCCGGGATGTCCCGACTGCGCGGCCTCGACGGCGTCCATCGACAGGACGCGGATGGAATTGATCACCTGCCAGGCGGCATTGGTGTCAATCGGCGGGTTCGGGGTCGTGGTCACGGGGCTCAGCAGTTGAAGGATGAGTGCCGCAAGATAATGGTCATGTAGACAGGTGGGGCCCTAGTGTGATGTCCCGCTAATTGCTTTCGCAAATCGGGTGAGCTTCGCGAGGATGGGCTCGGCGGTGGCTGTCCAGACAAACGGCGTGGACGTCCGGTTGTACCTGGTGACGAACGTGTCGATGCGCTGAATCAACTCGCGCACGATGCGAAAGGAGCCGCGCCGAATCGCGCGCTGGGTGATGAGGCCGAACCACCGTTCGACTTGATTGAGCCACGAGCTATAGGTCAGCGTGAAGTGCACGTGATAGCGCGGACGTTTCGCGAGCCACGCCTTGACCCTGGCATGTTTGTGCATCGCGTAGTTGTCGATGATCAAGTGCACGTCGAGCTTCTGCGGGACATTCGCGTCGATGTGGCGCAGAAACGCGAGGAACTCCTGATGGCGATGGCGGGGTTTGCATTGCGCGAGGACCTCGCCCTTTTGCACGTCGAGCGCGGCGAAGAGCGTGGTCGTGCCGTGCCGGGTGTAATCGTGCGGGAAGCCCTCGACATATCCCAGGCCCAACGGCAGATTGGGCTGCGTGCGCTCCAGCGCTTGAATCTGGCTCTTCTCGTCGACGCAGAGCACGAGCGCCTGGTCGGGCGGATTCAGGTAGAGCCCAACGATGTCGCGCACTTTCTCGACGAAGAAGGGATCGGTCGAGAGCTTGAAGGTCATGGTACGATGGGACTGCACCCCGAATAAGGCGAAGTAGCGTTGCACGGTGCTCTTACTGATACCCGTCTTCGCGGCGACCGTCCGCGTACTCCAGTGCGTGGCGTTACGCGGTTTGGTCTGCAGCACCATCCGCAGCAGGCGCGCGACCTCGTCATCATCGTGCGTGCGCGGTCGACCGCTGCGCGGCGCGTCATACAGTCCCGCCAGTCGGTCGGCGTGAAAACGGCGCCGCCAGTGCCCGACCATCGGGTGACTCAGGCCGACGCGGCGCGCGATCTCCGTGTTGGCGAGGCCGTCGGCCGAGAGCAGGATCGCCTTTGCGCGCTGCACATGGCTGTGGGGGAGCGTGCGCGACTGCGCCCACGTGGTGAGCTGGGCGCGCTCCGCGGGCGACAGCGTGAGCGCGAAGCGACGGGGACGACCGATCGGCATCGACACTCCGGGAAAGGTATGCCCGGAATCGTGCAAGACTAATACCTACAACTTCTGGGGCACTACACTAGGTGTTGTTGATGATGCTGCAAGCGTGCGGGCGCCGCCGATTCATTCGTCATAGCGGTCGACGGTGCAACGCCACTCCGCCGTTTTCATCGAATGCGGCGGAGTTTTCAGTCTCCGGTCAAGGAGTGAAGCAAAGTGATCTGGACCACGGGCGCGATCATCCTGTTCTCCGTTTTTGCGCTGCCGGTACCGGCTCAGTCGCCGGTGCCGCGACCGGCGCAGATCATCCTGATCCGCCACGCCGAAAAGCCAGCCGATCCGAACGACCCCCATTTGTCGCCAGCGGGCGTGAAGCGCGCCAAACAACTCGTGTCGTTCATCACCACCGACCCGGCGATGACCAGATTCGGCTTGCCCGCGGGAGTCTTCGCGACCCAGACCACAAAGCACGACGACGGGCAGCGGACCCAGGAAACGGTCGCGCCGCTGGCGAAGGCGCTCAAACTGACAGTCCAGACGCCGTACCTCGGTAAGGATTACGCCGCGGTGGCGAAGCTGATTCTCGCGAACCCGGCGTACGCCGGGAAGACCGTGATCATCTGCTGGAATCACGAAGTGATCCCGCAACTGGTGGCGGCCCTCGGTGTCACACCGGAGCCATCGAAGTGGAAAAGCAGCGTGTTCGACCTGGTGTACGTCATTTCTTACCACGACGGCAAGGCGACGTTGGTGACCTCCCGATACGACAGCCAATAGGCCACCGGTACCATTCACGCTAGTCTCGCGAGCGCCTCGCAGTGTCTCGGATCGGGCACCGCGAGCCCCGGCCGGATCCGAGTATACCACGCGTTCGTCAGTCCGGTGACGTGCGTCAACTCTGACCGCGTATGCTCGCGGAGTCTCGGACCGACCTCGGCCACTTGCCGCTCTTGGGGTGGCCGGCGCGGGAGCACCTGCAACTCTTCGGCGTTGCCGCTGTCGGCGACCCGTTTGCGGCCGATGGAAACAGTAGATTGCGACTGTGCAAGGCATTGGTGCCATGAGAGATACGAGGTTGCGACGGCTCGTTGCGCGCAAACATGGGCTACGATGGCATCGATCATGTGGACATTGCCGCGTCCCGGGCACTACGTTTCTGGGTCAGCGGGCCAGCAGAAAGGGCGGGCCGAACCGTGCTCCATGAGTTCCTCAAATCGGAACGCGCCGAGATTATCGGGCGCACCAAAGCAAGAGCCGCAGCGAGACCGGCTCCGCGCGCAACCGAACCAGAGCTCTCGCACGGAATCCCCTTGTTTTTCGACCAGCTCATTGAGACGCTGAAGGGCTCCACGCTCGGCAGCGAAATGGACGTCAGCGCGACGCAGTATGGCGACGAGATGCTTCGGCAAGGTTTTACCGTGGGCCAGGTGGTGTACGGTTACGGAGACGTATGCCAAGCGGTCACGGAGTTGGCATTCGAGCGCAACGCAGAGATCCCGGTCAGCGAATTTCACACGCTGAACCGCTGTCTCGACGACGCCACCGCCCACGCCGTTACGGAGTACGGTCGACTGCGCGAGCAGTCGCTGGGGGATCGCGGAACCGAGCGCCTCGGTGTCCTCGCGCACGAACTGCGCAACCACCTGAATACAGCGCTGTTGTCCTTTGGCATTCTGAGAGACGGCGCGGTGACCATCGGCGGCAGTACCGGCGCGGTCCTTGAGCGCAGTCTGAAGGGCCTTCGGGATCTCATTGACGGCGCGCTGGCCGAAGTCCGTGTCGAGTCGACCGTGCGGAGACGCGAGCCGATTCTGCTGGCGATGTTCATCGAGGAAATGGAGATCGCGGCCATCATCGAAGCGAGGGCGCGCGGCCATCAACTGACGGTCGAACCGGTCGAGTATGGTGTGGTCATCGAAGCGGACCGACAGCTGCTGGCGGCGGCGGTAGCCAATTTGCTGCAGAACGCCTTCAAGTTCACTCATGCCCGCGGCCATGTCCGGCTCCGAGCGCATGCAACCGCTAATCGTGTTTTCATCGACATCGAAGACGAGTGCGGCGGCCTGCCGCCTGGACACGCCGAGACGCTCTTTGGTCCGTTCAGCCAGCACAGCACCGATCGCTCGGGTGTGGGGCTCGGGCTCTCCATCAGCCGCAAAGCCATCCAGTTGCACGGTGGCGAGATTCGTGTGCGCGATCTGCCCGGCCGGGGATGCATCTTCACGGTCGAACTGCCAAGAAAACTCGAGCCCAGCGCTTAGCGGCTGCCGCGATCAGTTCTCATCCATCGACTTCGGGCCCGAAATCTGCGAATGGTGTTGCAGCAGTCGCTACGCCATGCCAGCTCCCGGACGCGCGGCTGACGTATTGGCCTATCTCATTGTGGACAGCGTCGCCCGCGCGCGGGACATTTGGCCGGGATGTGGACGATCAGGAAATAACGCATGAGGTGGAATGTAGGCGCGTCCCGAGCGCCCCTTGGGCGCACGGGGAATTTGCGGCCCTCGTCTCGCCATCGAATCGCAGCAGCGGAATCGGCATGGGCTACTGCGGTTCGACTAACGAACGACGGTGGTGCTACTTCCGCTGTCGCGGCCGCGAGTGGCGACAATAGCAAGCACAATGACCATTTGCTCTGTACCCCGTTTCGTGAGGCAGTTTGGGCTAGCACGTGAGACCTACTGTGGACCTGCTACTTCGATACTGCTGGGGTGATTGAAAGCCGAGCGCCGAGTGCGGTGCGACGGCATTGTAGTCGGCGATCCAGGCGGGGATTTGCGCCATGACCCGTCCCGCCGTCGAGAAATCGGCCCCGGCCAGATAGTCCCGCCGCAGCGTATTCACAAAGGCCTCCGACATGCTGTTCGACTGCGGACTTGACGCCGGTGTGGTGATCGGCACCAGGTGGAGGCGCTCCGCCGTGCAAAGGGTGTCGAGCGCCGTGTAGATGCTGCCGTTGTCGCTGCGCTTCAGGTTGTAGCCCGTCGCAAACGCGGGATGGACGAGGGCCCGGACCCGGCGCGCCCCGTACGACGACCGCGTGCGGATCACCGTGCGAATCTGGGCGGTGACGATGCGGTCCTCCGCCCGCACGTACCGCGCCGGCCGCCCCACGCTGTCCCGGTACGCGCATGCCCGGCCAATCCCGACGGCGAGGTGTACCTGCACCGGCGCCGGCTGCAGCGGCATCGGGCACAACCAGGCGCACACGGGCGGTGGGTGCCATCCGCGGCATCAGATCGAATTGGACAAATGCCCGCGGCTACGGCACCAGCAGCAAGTTGACCCCGGTCAGATTCTGCGAGGTGCCGAGGGTGATCGACGCACTCAGCACCACCTGGAACCCAGTGGCGTTCGCTGCGACCACGTACGGGAAAGCCTACGCGGCAAACTCCGCCAGAAGTTTGGTGAGCAGGGCCAGATCCACGGGCTTGACCAAATGGGCCTCGAAGCCCGCGGCCGCCGAGCGGCGTTGATCTTCCTCTTGGCCCCATCCCGTCAACGCCACGAACACCATATCCTTGCCCCAAGGCTGCTCGCGAATCTTCTTTGCCGTGTCATACCCATTGAGCTTCGGCAAGCCGAGGTCGAGCAGCACCACCTCCGGCCGAAAGACTGCCGCCATTTCCACCGCCGCCAAGCCGTCGTACGCCTTCGCCGTCTCGTGGCCGGCAAGCTCGAGCAATTGGGCGAGTGAGTCGGTCGAATCCTGGTTGTCATCCACGATGAGAATGCGGCGCGCGGTCACCGGGGATGCCGGGTCGATGGCCGGCTCGGGTAGCCGTTCGGGTGGGCCAGCCAGGGTTGGCAGCCGCACCACGAATTCACTGCCCTGACCGACGCCGGCACTGTGGGCTTCCACTGTGCCGCCGTGCAGCTCCACCAGATTCTTCACCAATGTCAGGCCGATGCCCAATCCGCTTACCGAACGCTCCAGCGAGGCATCGACCTGCATGAACATCTCGAAGATGTGTGGCAGTGAGTCGGGCCCGATCCCAATCCCGGAGTCGCGCACCCGAATGACCACCTGCCCATCCTCTCGCTCGATCGTCACCGAGATGCGGCCCCCTCGGTCGGTGAACTTGCACGCATTGCTCAACAGGTTGCTCAGCACTTGAATCAGGCGGGTGCTGTCGCCGTTCAGGTACACGGGCTGCGGCGGCATGCTGACCGCCAGCTCGAGCCCCAGAGCCTCACACGGCACGCGGGCGGCTTCGACGGCATGGTGCACCACGGAGGCCAGTTCGATTGGCCCCCGGCGAAGTACGATCTTGCCGTGGCTGAGACGGCTCACGTCGAGCAGGTCGTCGAGCAGTCGCGTCATCTGCTCCACCTGCCGATCCATGATATCACGGGCCTGCTCGTTCAGCTCGTCGCTCGGGCTCGCGCGTTTCATGACCTCCAGCATGTTGCGGATCGGCGCGAGGGGATTGCGGAGCTCGTGGGCGAGCATGGCGAGGAACTCGTTCTTGCGCTGGTCGGCCAGGCGCAGTGACTGCTCGTAGCGTTTGCGTTCGGTAACATCGCGGGCGGCGGCGAACACTCCCTGCAGCTTCCGGTGGCGGTCGTGGAAGGTCGTCGCGTTGTAGGACACCACGGTTTCCTTGCCGTCTCTGGCGCGTGCCGTGAGTTCGTACTCGGTGAGTTTGCTTTCGTCGAGCACCAGCTTGATGCCGGCCTCGGCTCGCTCCGAGTCGGTGAAGTAATCCTTGAACGGCGCGCCGATCAGNNGTGAGCGCCTCCATCTGCTTGTTAACGTCGGTAATGATGCCGCGCGGATCGGTAGTTGTCAGTGCATCGATGTTGGATTCAATCAGCGAGCGCGTATAGAATTGTTGATCGCGCAGGCGCTGATCAAGCAGCATTCGCTCGGCTTCCACCTCCTTGCGCGCGGTATTATCGGTGCCGATCAATAGGTAGCCGATGATTGCGCTTTGATCGTCGCGCAGCGCCGTGACCGAGACACATGCCGGAAAACGGCTGCCGTCCTTGCGGATGTACGTCAGCTCGTAAATGTCCTCGATCCCGCGCGCGGCCTTGAAGACCAGCGCCTCGAAGCCCGGGGTGATCGGGGTCCCAAGCTCGGTGCTCAAGGCCTTGGCACGCGCAATCATTTCCTGCGGATCAGAAATGTCGGCCGGGGTAATCTTGTTCATCACGTCGATGGCCGCGTACCCCAGCATACGCTCGGCGCCGACGTTGAAGATNNGCACTGTTGAAGATCGCGCTCTGTAACGCCCCGGCTTCGAGGAGGGCTTCTTCCGCCCGCTTGCGCGCGGTCACGTCCTCCATGGCCAGGACCACCAGCTCGCCGTCGTGGTGGGCCGCCTGGAGCTTGCGGGCGTTGAGCAGCATCACTCTGCGGCCGATGGCCGGGAAGGTGTGCTCGAGCTCGAAGTCGTCGAAGACGGAGCTCTTGGGGACGATGTCCTCGAGCAGCGTCCGCAGGTCGGGGATGTCCCACTGCCCGTTGCCCAGTTCATAAATGAGGCGGCCCTCGGTCTCCCCGGGCGAGACGTGGAACGTCTGGTAGAAGGCGCGATTGGCGGACCGGACGCGCAGGGTGGCATCGAGGATCAGCAGGGGCTCGCGCACCGTATCCACGATGTTCTGGGCGTAGTTCTGAATATCCTCGACCAGCCGCGTTCGTTCCATCATGGCCATCCCGTTGCATGTTTCGAGATCCCTACCGCGCGACCACCGCCAATCCTCGGCGCGGGGGCACAAGCTCGCGCGCGACGTGTTGCGCTCAATCATCGCGCAGCACCGTATAGAGATGCTTGTCTTCTTGGATCGGGAACGCCTTGAATCGGCCTGGGAAATGGAAGGTCTGCGGTATCCATCGACGCTTGAGCCCCGACTTGGCACACAGCGGCGGCTCAACGGCGAAGAGGCTTGAGGCCCCCCCCCGAGAACCTGGGCCGTTCAAGACGGGCCCGCTTACGTGGCGCGGGAAGCACGCGCGCCAGTAGCGGCGATCAGGCGCAATAGCACGGCCGGATCCACCGGCTTGACAAGGTGATGATCGAACCCCGCCGCCAGCGCGCGCGCGCGATCTTCCGGCTGCCCGTATCCGGTGATCGCGATCGCGGTCGGTCGCGGATCCAGCGCCTGTTCCCGCAGGCGCGCTGCCACCGCGTAGCCGTCCATGCCGGCGAGGCCGATGTCGCACAGCACGATGTGGGGTCGGTTCTGCCGCACCAGTTCGAGTCCGGCGAGCCCAGTGAGTGCCGCGGAGACCTCGTGCCCGGCTCGCTGCAGCAGGATGCCGAGCGCGGCGTTGGAATCGGCATCGTCGTCGATCAACGTGATGCGAAAGCGAGCCTGGGCCGACGAAGCGTCCGGATGGTGGCGGGCGCCGATTCCGTCCGCCGGCATGTCGTGGGACACCGGCAGCGTGACGGTGAATTCGCTGCCATGACCCGGCCCGTCACTCCGGGCGATCAGCGTCCCACCATGCAACTCAACGATGCCGCGCGCCACCGTCAGTCCGATGCCGAGTCCCCCCGGCCTGCTGACGGGTAACGAGTCCCCGTGAGCAAAGAGTTCGAAGATGTGCGGCAGCGCCTCGGCTGAAATACCGCGGCCGTTGTCGGTGACGCGAAAGGTGACCGACTCGCCACTGACCCCGGCGCTCAGAGCAATGGAACCGCCCTCCTGGGTGTAGCGCGACGCGTTGTGCAACAGGTTGCCCAAGACTTGTGCCAGGCGGGTGAGATCGCCATCGACGTAGATGGGTTCGCTGGGCAATGCCACGGTGAGCGTTTGATGGCACTGTTCGATCTGCGACCGGCCGGCATCGACCGCCTGGTCGACGGCGCGGATGATGGAGATGGGACGCTTATGCAATGTGACTTTCCCGGTCGTCACGCGAGAGGCGTCGAGCAGCTCATCGACTAGTCGCGTGAGTTGGGCGACCTGCCGACGAATAATGTCGTGCACCCAGTGCAGCAACGGCTCGTTGCTCGTGACGCCATGCAACACAGCGACCGCGTTGGCGATCGGCGCGAGGGGATTGCGCACCTCGTGCGCCAGCATCGCCAGGAACTCTTCCTGACTGTCCCGGTAGGGCGGTGCTCCATCTGGTCCAGCGTCGGTGCCCCGCGGTGAACCGTCATCGCGCGAGTTGGCGACCAACCGGATTCTGTCGGAGGACCGCCGACCTTCCGAGCACCTTCGTCCTCCGGAGGCGTTGCCGCTGACGCGCCGTTCAACTGGCGGCCGCCCGGTCATCTGATCGTTCGTCATCATATCCTATCCCATGTTCGCATGGTCGCTTGAGAATCAGCGATGGATGCTCCGGAGGTCTCGATCCGGGCCGGTCAAGTTGGGAGACGTGCGTCGCGCGCCGGATGTCACATCCCCGGCGCTGCCTGTGCGCCGCGCCGGAAACCGACGGGTGCTTCGATCGTGAATGGATGCATGTTATCAGTACCAATCTGCGTATCTCAGATTCGCGTGCCCCTGATGAGCCGAGACAAGTCTGCGCGCACCGCCGCGACCTCAGCGGCAGTGGATAGCGTTCAGCGCCGCGAGAGGAGGATCACAACGACTTCGGACACTACAACGATGGCGACCACCGCGGCAATCGCGTACACGACTCGTCGGCGCCTCACGTGCCGGCGGGGGGTGGGTCGTCAGGAGTCAATACAGATCCCTTCGTGAAGGCGACAATGACGCCGCATGCGCACGGAGCGCGGCGACGGCTGCATCCAGCCGCGGGTTGACCCAATTCCCCCAAGATGTACTCGGACCCGGAATCAAACGAGGAAGACATCCTCTCTCCAGGGTCGTATCCCGAGCTGCCTAGGGGCCGTGAGACCGCGCGTCAGCGAGTGACATCATGGCAGTACACCGAGACGTGCCTTCCGTGTCACTGTAAAGAAAATCACGAAGAGCGTCTCGCAGATAACGGCTGCGACGCCTATTGGCTCAAGCCACGCGTCCGGTTCAGCTGGAAGTCCTGGCAATCCAACCGTGCGACTGGCCACGTAGGCGATGATGGCACCCGCTGCGACGAGAAGGCCCAACACCCAACCGATCACCCGCTGATCACGATAGATGCCGATCGCCGCAGTTAGCGCACCGACGCCATTCCCCACAAAGAGTAGACCCTTGTATGTCGCGTCGCCGAAGGCGTTTCACGCTGTTTCGCCACCCCGGTGCGGTCGTCATCGACAGTCACAAGGCGACCGAAATCGCCTTCGACTTGATCCAAAACGTCCTGCTGAAGTACTGAGGTCAGGCCAATGCCAATTGGTACCTCTCGTGAGACGGCTTCGGCCACATATTCAGGGGCCAGATACCACAACGCGGAGGGACGATGACCACCGACACCGAGACAGCATTGACGCGGCTCAAGAGGATGTGGACCGGGACGCTCCGCGTCCTTGGTTATGCCGTCTGTGACGTGCTGTCCGCCATGGCGCTCGGTGTGCGCGTCTCGCTCGAACGCTTGGCCGCGATGGAGCGGCTGAATAGCTGGCGTGGTTAGAACCCACCGATCTTGAACAACGCGACGCCGGACAATTGACCAATGGCTGTTCACTTCTGTCCACCCACAGCCTACTGATGACCTACCAAAAACCTATGATCGCGCAGTGTAAGCCGATGAGTTCCAATCATATGCCCACCTATGTCCAACCAAAGACATATGCGTGTGACGGATAATGGTCATGTAGACAGGCGACCCCCATGGCCGATAGATAGCAACGACACAGCGACACCGCCCGCAGCACGGTGTCTACTTCGTTGTTCGCTTCCGCCGCTGCTATTCACCCGGCGCTGATCAGCGCTGGCGGAGGACCTGCTAGCTTTGCTGGGCGGCTGAGCGCCTTCCCCGGAGGCCATCACGTGTGGAACTTCTGACACGCACAACAATCACCTGAGCGCATACGCACTGGCTCTCGCGCTCACGGTAAGGCCCCCGCATCGGCAAAGAAGTCCTTGTCCTGACCGCGGAGCCGCCAGAACCGGAGAACCGTGGCGCAGACATGGGGAATTGAGATCGCGGCGACAGAGAGCTGCGTGCCAATGCATACCGCGAGCAGCGGTGTGAGGAGGCTTCCTATCCGACGGCATGCATCATCGGCTGCTCGACGGCGGGAGAAATCTGCCGAACATCGACAACACACAAAGGGACCGTCACAAGGCGGTCCCTGTCGCTGCCGTCATCCTACGAGTCGAGCACCTCTCGTACCGTGCGCGTCAGCTCCGCGGTCGTATACGGCTTGGCGATAAAGTGGGCGGCCTGGTCGAGCAGTCCGCGGCGCAGAATGGTGTCGTCGGTATAGCCGGACATGTAGAGGACCTTCATTCGCGGCCTGATATTCGTGAGCTGTGTCGCCAACTCCCGTCCGCTCACCTGCGGCATGACCATGTCGGTGAGCATCAGATGCACGGGTCCGTCGTGCCGCTCCAGGAGCAGCACGGCCTCGCCGCCGCTGCTGGCCGTAAGCACCGTGTAGCCGGCCGACTGCAGAATACGCTTGGTCAGACGGCAAACCGCCTCGTCGTCGTCGACGATGAGAACGGTTTCGGCACGTTGTAGCGACGGTACCGTCGGGGCGGGCGGGCCCTTGTGCACCACGTCCCCGATCAGCGGCAGGTAGATCGTGAAGGTTGCCCCCATGCCGAGTTCGCTGGACACACCGATGTCGCCGCCGCTCTGCCTTACGATTCCGTACACCGTCGACAGGCCGAGCCCCGTACCCGTTCCCAACTCCTTGGTCGTGAAGAAAGGGTCGAAGATCTGCAGGCGAGTCGCCTCGTCCATCCCGCCACCCGTGTCGCTGACCGTGAGCCTCACATGCGGCCCTGGCTGCAACGATGGGTGCTCTGCGGCAGAGGCCTCGTCGAGAACGACGTTCCGTGTCTCGATGGTCAGCGTACCGCCGTTGGCCATGGCATCCCGGGCGTTGACGGCCAGGTTCATCACCACCTGCTCGATCTGCCCGTGATCCGCCATGACACGGCCCACATCCTTCGCCGGCACGATCATCAAAGCGACGTCCTCGCCGATCAGGCGCTGGAGCATGTCCTTCAGGTCCGCGAGCAACGAGTTCAGGTTCAGGGCGACGGGCTTCATGATCTGTTTGCGGCTGAAGGCCAGCAACTGCCGGGTCAGCGCAGCGGCACTCATTCCAGCTTTTCCGATGGCTTGGAGATCTGCGCGCACCGTATCGTCTTCATTCAAGTCCATCAAGACGAGCTCGGCCGTGCCGTTGATGACAGTGAGCAAGTTGTTGAAGTCGTGGGCGATGCCGCTGGCGAGCCGTCCCACGACTTCCATCTTCTGGGCTTGCAGGAGCTGGGCCTCCAGCCGCTTCTGTTCCGTGAGATCCCGGCCGATCGCAACGAAATGCGTGAGCTCACCACGGGCGTCCTTCACCGACGTGATGGACTGTTCCTCGGAATACAGACTGCCATCCTTGCGGCGATTGGTCACTTCGCCGTGCCAGACGTGTCCGGCCAGAATGGTGTTCCACAAGTCTCGGTAAAACAGCTGATCGTGCAGGCCGGACTTCGACAGTTCCCTCGGGTTCTTGCCGATGGCGTCTTCAGCCCGGTAGTAGGTGAGCGCCGTGAAGGCCGGGTTGACCCATTCAATCGTGCCATTGCGATCGGTGATGACAATGCTGTTGGCAGCGGCCTTCAGGGCGGCGCTTTGCAGGCGCAGCGACTCCTCCGCCCGCTTGCGCCCGGTGATGTCGCGCGCGATGGTGGACAAGAATGTCACTGTCCCATTCGGCGCTTTGTGGACCAGAATGACTTGGGAGACGGCAGTCGCGTGCCCGTCCAGTGCCACCAATTCCGTTTCACCGCTCCAGGCGCCATCTCGCATCGCGGTCGGAATCCCCTCGGTCATGACAGCCTGGGCATTGGCAGCGTCGTGAAACTCCTGAAGGTTGTATCCGGAGAGATCCGTCAGCTCGTCCAGGCCGAGCGTCTTTCGACCGGCCCGGTTCAAGTAGACCAACCGCCCCTCTGGGTCGGCGATGCTCACCAGATCGGGCGTGGCTTCCAGGATCGCGACCAGACGGGACTCGGCTTCCTCCGCCTGCTTGCGCTCGGTGATGTCCTGCGCCACGCCGGCGATCCGGTAGACTTTCCCGGCCTTGTTCCGTACTGGAAAGCCACGGTCATGAATCCAGCGGATCGTTCCATCCGGCCGGACGATGCGATATGCCTCGTCGTAAGTGCCGGTTGTCTGGTTGTTGAGCGCGGACTGGGCGACCCGCTCGCGGTCTTCCGGATGAATGGCGTCTAGCCAGTTGTGCGGCGACGCATACACCGAGGCGCAGGTCCGGCCCCAAATCGTCTCGTAGGCCGGCGAGATGTAGATCATCTGGTTCTTCGCCACATCCGTCATCCAAAAGACCTCGTTGATGTGCGCGGTCAGTTGTCGGAAATTCTCCTCGCTCTCGGTCAACGCCGCGGCGCTGCGCTTGGCCTCCTGGTACACTTGCGCGTTGTAAATGGCGGCGGCGCACCGCTCCGCCGCGATTTCCAGCAGCTGTACTTCGCGGTCGCGGCAGGGGCGCACCGTCAGCCAGTCCACGTGCAGCACGCCGATGAGCGCGCCGTGGCGTTTGAGCGGGACGCCGAGCATGGAGCGAATGCCGCGTTCCCGAATCAGCGGATCGGTGATCAGAGGATCCACCGCAGCGTCTGCGACATACACCGGCTTCAGGCGCGACGCGACCGATCCGGCGAAGCATTCCCCCACGTGCTTCACATGCGTGCTGTCACTCAAGTTCACCGCGCCGGCGCTGGCCCGGACCTGCAAATCGGCGCCATCCGCGATGAGGATGGTTCCGGTGTCCGCGTGCATCACCTCGATGACCCGCCCCAGCAGCACGCGCAGCAATTCATCGAGGTCGAGCGTGCTGATCGCATTCGCCGTGACTTGCGTCAGCGCGGTGAGATCCTCGTTCTCCTGTTTCAATCGCTCCAGCAGTTCGGCACGCTCAATCTCGAGCCGCTGTCTTGCCTGTTCGGTCAGCCTTTGTTGCCGGCGGTTCTCCGCCTCGCGCAGTTCCCGTTGCAGGGCGGGCACGAACCGCGTGAGATTCTGCTTGAGGATGTAATCATGGGCGCCGGACTTCATCATCGTCACGGCAATGTCTTCGCCGATGCTGCCCGAGACGACGATGAACGGGAGATCGCGACCGCTCTGGTTGAGCAGATTCAGCGCGGTGGGCGCGTCGAACTGGGGCATCGTATAATCGCACACCACCAGGTCCCAGGCTGCCCGCGCCAAGGCTGTCTTCATCTCTTCGGCCGTCTGGACGCGTTCGGACACCGGGTCATAGCCCGCTCGCCGCAACTGGCGCAAAACCAGCTCGGCGTCGTCCACCGAATCCTCGACGATCAAGACCCGCAGTGGTATTCCCATGTCACAACTGTTTGGGCGGCGCTTCGTTGAGCACCAGCCAGTAAAGTCCAACCTGCCGGACGGCTTCGGCAAACTGACTGAAATCCACCGGTTTGCGGATGTAGCTGTTCGCTCCCAAGCTGTAGCTGCCAATCAGGTCTTGTTCCTCCTTGGAGGAAGTCAGGACGACAACGGGCTGGAACCTCGTCCGCGCATCTTCCCGAATGCGCTTGAGCACCTCCAGGCCGTTGATTTTGGGGAGCTTCAGGTCGAGCAACACCACTTGCGGCGGCGTGGTCAGGTCACGTCCGGCATACGCGCCCGTGCCAAAGAGGTAGTCGAGGGCTTCCGCGCCGTCGCGGGCCACGACCACTTCGTTGAGGATGTTGTTTTTCTTCAGGGCGCGGATGGCGAGGGCTTCATCATCTGCGTTGTCTTCGACGAGTAGGATGACATTGTCTTTTGTGTTTGCCATGGTGTGTCTTCACTCGGCGGTTGGAAGGGTGAAGTAAAACGTAGCACCTTTTCCGGGTTGCGCTTCCGCCCACACGCGGCCGCCGTGCCGGTGGATGATGCGTTGCACGGTGGCCAGGCCGATGCCGGTGCCGGGAAACTCCAGCCGGGTGTGCAGCCGTTGGAACGCGCCAAACAGCCGGTCCGCATAGGCCATGTCAAACCCCGCGCCGTTGTCGCGAACGAAAAACACCGGTTCCGTTCCTTGGACCTGCTGGCCGAATTCGATCCGCGCCTGCTCACACTTGCCGGTAAACTTGAGCGCGTTCGCCAGCAGATTGACCAGGGCGAGCTGCAAGAGCCGCGGGTCACCGCGCGCATTCAATGGATCGCTGACTTCCCATTGGACGGCCCGCCCCGCCTGTTGTGGCTGCAACTCCGCGATGACCTTGCGCGCCAGCGCCGTGAGATTGACGGGGTCCAACGTCATCTCGGAGCGGGTCACCAGCGACAGGCTGAGCAGATCATCGATGAGCTGACCCATATGTTGAGCCCCGGCACGAACGCGCCGCAAGTAATCCTGACCCGTCGCATCGAGCTGGCCCTCGTAATCTTCCAAGAGCGCCTGGCTGAAGCCGTCCATACCGCGCAACGGCGCGCGCAAGTCGTGCGAGACGGAGTAGGCGAACGACTCCAGCTCCTTGTTGGCGGCTTCGAGTTGGGCGGCGTGGGCGTGCAACTCGGCGTCGAGTTGGACGACTTGCTCCTCCGCCAGCTTGCGCTCCGTGATGTCCGAACGCGTTGAGATGAATTGGGACGGTTTCCCGTTCGCTTCGATGATGGGCATGATCACCGTGTCCACCCAATAGAACGAGCCATCCTTCGCGCGATTCCTAATCTCACCCTTCCACACGCGCCCGCTGGTGATCGTCTGCCACAGGTCCCGGATGAACGCTTTCGGATGATGCCCCGAATTGATGAGGCGGTGATCCTGGCCGAGCAACTCCTCGCGCGAATACTTCGAAATCGCGCAAAAATTGTCGTTGACGTGGAGGATCTTGCCGCGCACGTCGGCGATGGAGATAATGCCGTGCGCGTCAAGCGCGGCCTTGAAGTCGGCCAGCGCTTTGGTGGTCGTTGCCAGCTTCTCTTCGACTTGCTTCCGCTCGGTGATGTCGCGCGCGGTCGCGTACATGAGGCCGCCCGGCTGGGGCACCGACTTCCACGACAGCCAGCGCCACGATCCGTCCTTGTGCCGGTAACGGTTTTCGAAATTGAAGACCGCTTTCTTGGCGGCGATTTGCCGCTCGACCTCCTGGAGCGTGGCCGAGTAATCGTCGGGATGGATAAAATCCAGGTACGGCCGAGCGAGCATTTCTTCGTTGCTCCAACCGAGAGTCTGGCTGAAGGCCGGGTTCAGTCGCTTGAAATAGCCATCCGAGCTGGAAACGCAGAGCATATCCAGCGCAACCGAGAAGAAGCGGTCGACTTCATCCTCGGCGCGCTGGCGCAGCCGGTTCTCGCGCAGCACCAGCGCGAACACTGCGATGAGCAGAAGGAAGCTCAGGCTCGAACCGGCCAAGGTCAGCCGGCGGGTGGTGTCGGCTTCGCGTCGGGCGGTCGCGGCGCGCTCCATCAGCAGTGTGTCCTCCACCGTATCCATCCGCGTGATGTCCGCGCGCACCGCGTCCATCGCCGCCTTACCCCGGCCACTCACCACCTCCGCCTGCGCCAGGGCGAACCCCGCGTCACGTCTCAACTGCACGACCAGGGCGCTGTGATCAAGCTTGCGTTTGATATGCAGCTCCAGCGCGTCGAGAATCTGCCGCTGTTCTGGATTGTCGGCGGTGAGGGTGCGTAGCGAGCGGACTCTCGCCGCCACTCCCTCGACGGCGGCGTGATACGGCTCCAAGAAAGCTGGTATCCCGGTCAGCACGAAGCCGCGCTCGCCCGTCTCGACATCCTGCATGCTCGATAGGGCCTTATTGAGTTGGTCGCGCACCTCATGCGTATGAGCCACCCACGCCGCCGTCTCCTGCGTCCGTGCGGCGTAATGCCAGTTGAACCCCGCCACGAGGCCGAGTAGCGCCAAGGCCGCGACGAAACCCGCGAGCAACGAATGACGCAATGTTGATTTCATTTCACTTCAACTCCAAGTAGAACGTGCCATCCTTCGCGCGGTTCTTGAGCTCGCCGTTCCACACGCGCCCGCTGGTGATCGTCCGCCACAGCTCGCGGATAACAGTCTTCGGGTGATGCTCCGAATTGACGATGCGGTGATCCCGACCGATTAACTCCTCGCGTGAATACTTCGTCATCGTGCAGAACTTGTCGTTGACGGAGGTGATTTTTCCGCGCGCGCGGCCACTTCCGCCGGCGCGCGGCGAGGCGGCCTTCCACTTGCCGCACCACCTCGTGATCCGCGAAATGACTCTGCGCGTCGGCCGCTGCGCCCACGCCCGGTCAATAGCAAGTCACGTGCCACTTGATTCTAGTCATTTGGCTTTTGCCTTGGAGATGACGCTGCGATGAAAAACGGCTGGAGGAAGCGCGACGTCGGGCGTGGGTGGTGGTGGTCCGCGCCGGGATGTCGCAGCGCGAGGTGGCACGGCCATGATCGCCGAGACCCGCAGGCGCGGGGTATGATTACCTGCACATCGCGATCGATGACCGGACCCGGCCCTTCGCCCCGCGGACCAAGGTCAGCAGCCGCCTGACGCTACCGACTGCTGTCAACAAACGGGACCAAGGTCAATCGCAATTCTAGTTACCCAGCTCGTTGTGCGACTCCAATACTTTACTAGGGTTTTACCACAGTTTGTCCTACGAGGCGCATCGAAATGGTCATATAGACAGGAGAACCCCGTGGCCGGAGCGCCGGCCCCCCGAGCGGAGTCGCCGCTCAACCAGGTTGAAATAGTGGTGAGGAGGCGACCGGCGGCTGGATCACAGTCTCAGCGGAGGTATTCGTGACAATGCATGCCAGTGGAACATTCGAAGTCAAACTCAACCCGCTGCTTACCCACGACGGTGCCGAGGGCTCGAGCCTGGGCCGCATGTCGATCGACAAACAGTTCCGGGGCGACCTTGACGCCACCAGCAAGGGTGAAATGCTCTCCGCCGGCACCAGCATCAAGGGCTCCGCCGGTTATGTCGCGATCGAACGCGTCAGCGGCGCGCTGCACGGCAAGACCGGCACCTTTGTGCTGCAGCACAGCGGCACGATGACGCGCGGTGCACCGGAGCTGTCGATCACGGTCGTGCCGGACTCGGGCACCGGACAGCTCGCCGGCCTTTCGGGCAGGATGATGATCACGATCGTGAACGGCAATCATTCCTTCGACTTTGACTACACGCTGGCGGCCGTCGCGTAGCGACCGGGTATCCGTCGCCGTACTGTGCTCACGACGCCATCCGACACCGTCCCCTGATCGGGTCCGTAGGGATCCGGTCTCTCGCCACAGAGGTACTGATGCAGTTCGTGTCTGCTCGCTGCTTCCTGCTTGCCACGGTGCTCGGCGCGGTTGCGTGCGGCGGCGACAACGGCCAGCCAGCGGCGACCACGCGCGCGTCACGCGTCCTCTTGACCGATGGCCCGTTCCCGTTCGACCGGATTGCACGGGTGGATCTCTACGTCGTTTCGCTTTCCGGTTCACTCAATACTGACACGAGCGCGACAGCTGGCGGTGATTTCGTCACGCTTGCTTCGCCGCATCGACTGATCAACGTCCTGGCGCTGCAGAACGGAATGACCGACGAGCTGGGGGCCGTCACGCTGCCGCGTGGAGCGATCACCGCCGTGCGACTGGTGATTGACACCGATTCCTCCAGCATCACGCTGAAGGACGGCCGGGTGCTCACGGGCACTTCCAATCCAGGCATCCACTGGCAATCCAGCGCGGGGCGGCCCGTCCTCAACGCACTGATCAACGAACAGATCGTGGTCCGCGACACCGGCGCGGTCATCGTGGTGGACTATGACGTTGGACAGGCGTTCATCCCGCCGCAGGATATCGATCCGACCAGCACGGATAGCGGGTTCATCTTCTCGCCGGTATTGCGCGCGGCCGATGCGACACGGAGCGGATCGATCACGGGGACGGTCCGGGCGCACAGCGTCACGGGCGCGCCGGTGGTGGATGCATCGCTCCGCCTGTACCTTGGCGATCCCGGGATGCCGGAGAACACGTGGTCGACCCTTGCGACGGCAAAGACCGACGCGAATGGTGCCTACCGGTTCGCCTATGTCACGCGCAGCAGCTACTGGACCGGGACCACCACGGCGAGCCGATCGTACATCGTCGCCGTGGACCCGCCGGCGACCGCTACGCTGGCGCGCACGCTGGTGCGGGGCGTCCAGGTGACGGCGGGAGCGGAGACGACGATCGGGACCACAGCACTGCCGTAATTGGCGTGCGTTCGGTGACGCTCGAAGGTCACGGAGTTCGGCTCGAGCCGCCGTCGTTGGCAGCACGCGATATCACAACATCGTCGTCGAAGCTGACTCCGTGGCATCAGGCGGTGCGATGAGCCGGCCACCCTGATACGTCTGGATCCCCTCAGTCACGGTGTTGAGCAGCAGGCGAGCGTCGGACCGACCGAAACAGCGCATCAGGTCGAGCATCATGGGTTCCTCGCCCGGCCATGGAAACGCGAATATCACGTCGAACTCATCCAGCGGATGCTCAAGTTGCAGGTATCCGGAGGCGCCGTGGCCGAGGGTGCCGGTTCGTCCATCGCCGCCGCTCGGCCGCCAGGAATACCCCGACGGCAGGAAGCTCCCGGCGGCGAAGCGCGCCTTGGATCCCGACTTTATCGCCAGCGCCCGCGCGGTTCGCACCAGGTCGGTATCGAGTTCAATCCCGAATGCCTCGAACCCCAGGAGATCGGCCATGATCGTGATTACGCCGGACGCGGATCCCCACTCGAGAAATCTGAGTCCCGGGCCTCGGTGCGGCAGCAGCGCTTCAAGGACCGCGTCGTAATCGGCCGCGACGAACGGATGGAACGAATGCTGGCGAACGCCGGACGAGAAGCGATCCCAGATGTCCCAACCCTCCGCGCACAGGATGCTCAAGCGCGTGTTGAGGGCGTCGTCGAGATCAGATCGGGGTGAATTGATTGGGCGTGCCGCACTCGGCGGCCTCACGTTTCATCACCACTACCCGCAGCCGCCGAATCGTCCGTCTGGTCGCTGTCGATGTCGGTGGCGCCATCGATCGTCGCGTCCCCGGCGGCGAGCTCCTGCTTCAACCGCTTCTTCGCGGCTTTCTCATCTCGCTTTTGCTGCTTCTTGATATCCTTCTGTCTCTTCTCGAATCCGAAGTTCGGCCTTCTTGCCACTGACCTGCCTCCGATGCCTTGGGCGTGGGTCCTCGGTACTCCTGCTGGGTCATCGATGCATACCGCGCTCGTCCTCGTCGGGAGGAGTGGCGATCAGGGAAGCTAACCCGGTCGGCGGCGATGGATGGAGTTTCTTGATGTGCCCGCGAGCCGGGCGTACCATTTACCGGGACATGTTCGCCACGAGACCCGTGCTGTCCGTCCGTCGCCGCTGGCTCAGGAGGTAACGGTGCCGTGTTTCATCGTGCTGATCGCGTTGGTCACCCCGCGATTGGGGATTGCGCTGTTGTGGCTGTTCAGCCACTGGTTCGATGGCTTGTTCACGACCGTGCTCTGGCCGATCGTCGGCTTCGTGTTCCTGCCGACGACGCTGCTATGGTACACGGCGGTTCAGCACTGGTTCGGGGGGCAGTGGGCCGGCTTCTGGCCGATCGCCGGTCTCATCGTCGCGCTGTTGATCGACCTGTCGCCCACACGTGGGCGCTACCGCCCTCGGGAGCGCGCTAGCCGTTGACTCGCGGCAGCCGCTGTGCCACCGATGGTAGTGCCGGATAGTCCGTAAACGGCCGGTCCTGATACCAGAAGGCGCAGGAGTAGAAGTTGTCGGCGCGGTCATTGGCGTGACCGTGCTCGATCGTGTGCTTGAGATAGGTGTTGAACGTGACGGGGTTGTCACCGTGGAACCGGTAGAGACAGTAGCGTCCGCCGATCTTTTCCGCGCTCTGGATCAGCGGCGCGCCATACTGGTGATGCGAGAATGGCTGGGCATTCATGCGGCCACCAAAATCCCAGCTGCCGAGAAAGTAGTCTTCCGTGCCGGTGCCATTGACGACTGGCTTGGCGGGATCATCGACGAAGATCATCTCGTCACCTTCGCCCATCCATCCCTCTGCGGTCTGGATGACACCAAGCGTGACGCCGATGAGGTGTCCGCGGCCGCGAGTTTCGCAGAAGACGTAGTTCGTGCCGCCATCGAGGTTCTTCCGGCCCGGCAGGCTCTGGGCCACGTTTGGCGTGGCCTGCCGGTAATGCGCGTGGAAGTAGAGCGCATCGTCCGGAATGGAATCGGCTTCGAGATAGTCGATGTTCGAATAGAAGGCATCGACGTCGCCCCGGCCCTCGTTGGTGACGGTGAGCCGGGCTCCCTTCCGATAGGGCATCGCGAAGTAACAGTTGAGCGACTGGCCCGGAGAGCACGCCAGGTACTGGCTCTCGAAGATCACATAGTCGCCCAGGTTGAGCCCGAAGAAATCGCCGATTGGCGTCTCGATGCTCGGCTTGCTGTTGCCGTCCCAATAGGCACGCAGGATGAGTTGCTTGAGGTGCATCGAATCGGCCGCAATCGTGAACCAGATGTGGCTGATTACACCGGCTCCAGTGGCGTTGAAGATCTCCCGTTCAGCGCCGGCCTTGATCGGCCAAGCATCGTTGTTACCGCCGGTGACGTCGTAGCTTCCCTGTTTTCGGGAGCGATAGCGCTGTAGCCGGGCATACGCCGGGACCCATTCAGTGGGCGTCGCGGCGGACTCACCGCTCGCCGGCGTGCCCGCGAGGCCCGGAATTGCCGCGAACCCGGCGGTGCCCAGCATCGACTGCACGAAGTTTCTGCGCCACATGATCCTTCTCCTGCCGGATGTGCCGGCGTCGGTGTTGCGCCGCAATGCTGTGCCGGTGCGGGCGACGCGTGCCGCCCTCCCGGCTAGCGCGTGATACGTTGGGTCGGCAGCGTGATCCGGTGGGGTACCGGCTTTCGCCGCAGGATGCTGTCGGCGATCTCCACGGCCTGCTTGCCGCCCGTCGGGTAGACGAATGTCGCCGCCAGCTTGCCATCGGCCACGGCCTGGCGTCCGCCGTCGAGTCCGGGCAGTCCGTCGATTCCGATGAACTTCATTTCCTTGTCGCGTCCCTTGGCCTTTGCGGCGAGGTAGGCCCCGATCGCCATTGGATCGTTATGGCCATACACGAGGTCGATCTTGTCGTGCGCCTGAAGCGCCGATTCCATCTGCGCCATGGCTTCCTCACGAAGCCAGTTCGCCACCGGATCGTGGATGATGTGCAGGCCGGGCGACTTGGCGATCGCCTCGCGGAATCCGTCGCTGCGGTCGCGCGCCGGTGTCGACCCGGGCAGACCCCTGATCTCGACGATGTCGCCCTGGCCGCCGAGTACCGAGTCGGCGTATTCGCCGGCGGCGTGGCCGATGGCACGGTTGTTCGCACCAATGAAGGTGGTATAGCTGTCACCTTCGATTTCGCGGTCGAGGACGATGACGGGGATCCCGGCCGCGAACGCCCGTTGCACGACCGGTGTGAGGGGCTTGGCTTCATTGGGTGATATGATCAACAGGTCGACCTTCTGGCGCATGAAGTTCTCGACGTCCGCCACCTGTGTGGCGTTGTCCTGTTTCGCATCGGCGTAGACGATCCGCATGTCGGGGAAGTCCCTGGCTCGCGCGGCGACCTCCGCGTTCATCGCCACGCGCCATGGCTCGGCCAGGTTCGCCTGCGAAAAGCCGATCAGGTACTTGGCATCGTGCGGCCGACCGCAGGCAGCACTGAAGCAGACCAGGACGACCGCCGCGACCAACGCGGTGCTACGCCGCCGGGCGCCGCCGTTGCAGCCAGACCGCGACGAGTATGATGATGCCCTTGAGAATGAGTTGCAGGTTCGCATCGACGTTGTTGAGTCCCATGGAATTGTTGATGACCCCGATGATCAGGATCCCGACGATCGTGCCGCCGACCGTGCCGGTGCCGCCGCTCAACGTCGTCCCGCCGATCACCACTGCCGCGATCGCATCCAGCTCGTAGGCCACCCCATCGTTGGGGTTGCCCTGTTCCAGCTGGGCCGCGTGCACCAGGCCAGCGATTCCGGCCAATGCGGCGCATATCACATAGACCGTCGCCTTGTGCCACGATACCCGGACGCCGGCGAGCCTGGCGGCAGCCTCGTTGTCGCCGATGGCGTAGACATAGCGTCCGCTGCGCGTTCGCGCCAGATAGAAGTGCATCGCCAGCGCGGTGAGCCCGAAGATCACCGCCGGCACCGGAACGTAGCGCATCAGCGGGGCGGCGATCGCTCGCACCGCCGTCGGCGCGCCACCGGGGCCGAAGCCGAGCGGAATTGCCGCCCCATTGCTCAGGTAGCGTGCCGCGCCGCGTGCCGCGCTCATCGTGGCGAGCGTCGCGATGAACGCGGGGAGACGCCATTTCGCGATCACCACGCCATTGAGCAATCCCCACAACGCGCTCACTGCGGTGACGATGACCACGGTGCCGCCCAGCCCCATGCCCTGCTTCATCCAGAGCCAGGCACTGAGCGTGGCTCCGACGGCGAGGACGGATCCGACCGACAGGTCGATGCCGCCGGCGATCACCACCGCCGTCATGCCCACGGCGAGAATCCCTTTTTCGGAGACCTGTCGCAGGATATCGGTGAGGTTGCCGAGATCGAGAAAGACGAGCCGCCCGCCACGAACTGGGGAGGTAGCGATGGCAAGCAGCAGCACCAGCGTGAGGCCAAAGGCTCCGGCGTAGCGCAATGCCCGCTCTCGCCATGGGCGTGCCGGCGGCGCACCTGCCCGGCCGGGCGGCGGCGCCAAGGTGGGATCGATCTCGTTCGGCGCCGTTGCCTGTCCTGCAGCTGCGGCAAGCACCTTCACCTCGGTGGCCTCATCGCGATCAAATGTCGCGACAATGCGGCCTTCGCGGAACACAAGCATCCGATGGCATTGCGTGAGTATCTCCGACAGTTCCGACGAGCACAGCAGGATGCCGAACCCTCGAGCCGCCAGCGCGCGTAACTCGGCGTAGATCTCCGCCTTGGCGCTGAGATCGATGCCGCGGGTCGGCTCGTCCAGCAACAGCACCTTTGGCGACGCAAAGAGGCACCGTGCCAGCAGTGCCTTCTGCTGGTTGCCGCCGCTCAGCGTGCCGATCGGGACGGCTGGGCCTGCTGCGCGCACGCCGGTGTCCATCATCATCTGTTTCGCGTGCCGGCGCTCGGCGTGCCGGTCGATCCACCCCCAGCGGCTGACCCGGTCAAGGGCGGACATGGTGATGTTGCGATCCACGCCGAGGTGCGGGAAGATGCCGTCTGTCTTGCGTTCCTCGGGAAGCATGACCATGCCCGCGTCACGCGCGACCGCCGGATTGACCGGAACATATGCCTGACCGTCGAGCCGGATCCGCCCTTCCACGGTGCGATCGAGCCCGCCAATGAGCGCCAGCAGGAGGTCGGTGCGCCCGGCACCGATCAGGCCGGCGAGACCGACGATCTCGCCGCGATGCACGGTGAACGACAGGTCGCGCAACCGGAAGCCACCTGGCCGCGCTGGATCGCGTACACTCAGGTGCTCCACGCGCAATAGTTCCGGCGCAGCGGCGGCGACCGGAATCAGCGTGCCGTGCACGATCTCGCGCCCGCACATCAGGCGCACCATCTCCTCCTCCGTCAGCCCGGCGGCCGGGCGCGTCGTCACTCGCACGCCATCGCGCAACACGGTGACACGGCTGGCGAGTCGCCGCACCTCATCGAGCTTGTGTGAGACATAGATCACGCCGGTGCCGCGCGACACGAGTCGCAGGATCACCTGCGCAAGATGCGCTGCCTCCGCCGCGCCAAGGGACGCGGTTGGTTCGTCCATGATCAGGCACTGCGCGTTGAACGACAGCGCACGCGCGATGGCCACGAGCTGGCGACTGGCGGTGTCGAGTGAACGGAGCAGGGCGTGGGTGCTGATGTGATGCGTCTCTATGTCGGCAAGCAACCGCCGTGCGGTCCGGTGCAGCGCTGCGCGGTCCACCAGGTTGCCGGCACCGCGGGGTTCCCGACCCAGCAGGATGTTCTCCGCCACGCTCAGCGAGGTCACGAGCTGCAGTTCCTGTGGGATCACCGCGATTCCGGCACCAAGCGCTTGGCGTGGTGAGGCGAACCGCCGCGCGGTGCCGCGCACCGTGAGCGCACCGTCGTAGTTGCTGATCTCGCCGGAGAGGATCTTGACGAGCGTGGATTTCCCGGCGCCATTCTCGCCGATGAGCGCGTGCACCTCGCCGGGTTGCAGGTCAAAATCGACGCCGTCGAGCGCTTGCACCGCGAGGAACCGTTTCCCGAGGCCGCGCGCGTCGACGAGCAACGTCATCGTGAGGCTGCCCGGCGCAGGTTCACGTCCGGTGCTCCGGAGCCTGGTGGCGATCGAGGGAGTCCTCGATGTCGCCACAGAGATTTACCGAGATTCCCATGGCGCGGGCCATGCACGCCTTGCGTACCAGGGCCCGGCGCGCCGTCGTGGCATCGGGCGCGTAGACAACCTGGATGTGATTGGCCTGATGCTTGGCCATCAGCTGGTCGCGAGAGACGCCATAGAGTATCGCGTGCATGATCGGCCACTGGCGCGTGGTGGCTTCCCAGCGGCGCGTGGTTTCCTCGGCGCTCAGGCGCACCACGCCGCCGCGGCCGATATCCATATGGAGCGCATCCGCCTCGACGTAGATCCTGCTCCAGATGATCTCGCCGGGGCGGCTCACTCCCTTGAGCGTTGCGCCGCCCTTGGGGAAGTACATCGGCGGCTGGCGTTCGCCGACAGCGCCGGCGTAGCCGCCGATGAAATGCGAGGCCGGTGCCGCCCCCGAGATCTCGAAGACCCAGACGAACTCATTGACGCCGCCCTCGTCGACATGGGCGCCCCAACGGATATCGTGCAGCGTATTCGAGGGGTCGAGGCCGAGATCCCGCCAGACGCGGTCGGTGATCACGGCGTCAACACCGGCGCACTCATCCACCTCGTTGAAATGCGGGACCGCGAGCCCCGCGAAGAGCGTCGTACCGTCGTCGCCATTGACCGGTGGCCGGTCCGGATTATTGAGCAGTCCCTCGGCAAGATCAGAAGCGACGCACGTGTCCTTCAGTCCCTGCTGATACTGGATGCCGATCGCAGCACACCCGAATTGGTGCGCGAGCCGTACCGCCGCATCGTACATCCGCAATCCTTCGAGAACCTGGCGTGCCGTAAGTTCGGTCGCCTCGTTGGTACCCAACTCGAACCGCATCCCGTGTGCCCGCAACCAGGCGTAGTGAGCCTGCCCTCGCGCCGCGGTCACCGCCTGCATCGCGGCAAACAGGGCGCTCTGGCTGAGCCGTTCCTTGAACAGGCCGGTCTTGTGCAGAAGGTGATCGGGAACAATCGCATTGTACATGCCCATGCATCCCTCATCGAACACGCCGAGAATCGCCTGGTCCTTGACCAGCGCCATGCCCAGCTCGGCGCCGCGGTCGCGATCGGGAGCGAGCCCGGCCTCGATCAGGTCGTCGGTCAGGGGCCGCGCGTGCGACCGATCGTGCTGGATGCTCCCGGAGCTGAGCCACTCGGCAATTGCGTCGCGGGCGAATGCGTCGGTGAAATCCACGCTCCAGATCGAGCTGTACTTGATGCCTGCCTTGGTGAGCGAGCCGTTGAGGTTGAGCAGGCCCACGAGACCCGGCCACTGGCCGCTCCAGTTGGCGAGCGTCAGGATCGACCCGCGATGCCGGGTAAGCCCGGCGAGGACGTTGCTGGTGTATTGCCAGCATGACTCGGCGACAATCAGCGGTGCCTCAGGATCGATCGCACGGAAGATCTCGATGCCTCGTGCCTGGCCGTCGATGAATCCGTGCCCCAGAGCGGGATCGACCGGGTGGCCCCTGGCGATCCGCCGACCTTGCTCGGCAAAGGTGCGGGTGACGATTTCCTCGAGCGCCTGCTGCGCCGGCCAGCAGGCCTGGTTCGCCGCCAGCCGCGAGTCGCCGCTGGCGACCAGGATGATCTCGGGCCCGGTCGCCGGCTGGTCGTGAGTCATGTCCGCTCCGATGGCTGGCTTGCTGTGGTCGCTTGCGTGCTTGGGGGACGCGATGTCGTATTGTACGTACTGATCTGCTGGAACACCAATAGCGCGACGAGCATCGGTGAAGCCCACCAAGCCACACGTGATTCTGATCGCAGGCTTTCTCGGCGCCGGCAAGACGACCGCAATGCTGGCGCTGTCGCGCTGGCTCACCGATCAGGGTATCCGGGCCGGCTTCATCACCAACGACCAGGGTCACGACCTGGTGGACACGCGGTTGCTGCAAGGCTGTGGCCTTGCCACTGAGGAAATCACCGGTGGCTGCTTCTGCTGCCGGTTCGACGAACTGGTTGACGCGACGCGACGCCTTGGCGCAGCGCTGCAGCCTGATGTATTGGTGGCGGAAGCCGTTGGAAGCTGCACCGATCTCGCGGCGACAGTCACCTATCCGATGCGGCGACTGCTGGGGAACGAGTGCACCATTGCGCCGCTGAGCGTGCTGGTGGACCCGGTGTGCGCCCAGCGCGCGTTCGGCCTCCAGACCGGGGAGATGTTTTCCAAAAACGTCCAGTACATCTACCGCAAGCAACTCGAGGAAGCGGACGTCATCGTCATCAGCAAGTGCGATCTGCTTTCGGCCAAAGAAATCGAAGCGCTGAGCGCGGTGCTCCAGCACGAATTCCCGCACGCCGAGGTGGTCGCCGCGTCGTCGCGGGACGAGGCCGGCGTGGATCCGTGGTTCCGGCGGATCGTCTTCGGCGATCAGCATCAGCGCCCGGTCATGGACGTTGACTACGATCGCTACGCCGACGGGGAAGCGCGGCTCGGCTGGCTCAACGGGAGCGTGACAGTGGCGGCGCCATCTCCCGCCGACGGGAACGTGCTGCTGCGGTGCCTGGCGTCGGACCTTCAGCGACGCCTCTACGAGCGCGGCGCCATGATCGCACATCTCAAGATGACGCTGCACTCTGGCGACCGCCTCGCCGCGGTCAACCTGGTACGCAACGACGTCGTCCCGGAATTGGGGATCGAACTGCCGGAACTGATCGCGGCGGCCAGTCTGGTGGTGAACCTTCGGGCACAGGCTGCGCCTGACGTGTTGGAGGAGGCCGTGCGGGAGTCACTTGCCGCAATGACCGGCGTCCCAGGCAGCTGGAGTCTCGAGCTGATTCACGCCGAAGCATTTCGCCCGGCACGACCGGACCCGACGCATCGGGACGGGACTCGGATCTGATGCTTGCTCCGTTGGTGCCCGTGCGCTGCGGCGCTCACGCCGCGGAGTAATCGATCTTCTGCACGTCGATCCTGCCCGACTTGACGTCCACAAACGGCTTGCCGCCGCGCACGCCAACGGTGCCGTACCCCGACGCCGTTGAGAGAAAGGCGCGAAAATCTCCCCTGATGTTCGGCCGCAGGTACAGCACCCGGTCCACCGCGTCGTAGCGCGCGCCGCTCAGTCCTTGCAGGAGCGCATACGACGACAGTGCGCGGGCATACCAGTGGCCGCATTCGTACTCATCGAACGGGTTGCGGATCCGGCCGTCGTAGCGGTCGCGACAGACGCGCACCACTTCGAGTCCTTCGTCGACCATTCCCGTGAGCATCAGGTGTGACGCCACCTGGTACTCGATTCCGGTCCAGACCTCGTCCGAGTACGGGAACGGGAGGGAAAGGGCGCCGCCGTTGGGCCAGCTGCAGAGCAGCAGTCCGCCATCGTTGCCGACGGCGAAGCTGGGCCGCTGCGGATTGGCATGGTCGGCAAGGTTCGTCTTCAGGTTGTAGCGACGCACCGCCGCCAGGTGACTGGTGACCTTCGCCGCATCGAGCACGTGCCCGACACCGGTGACCAGCGCCATCCAGGCGCCGAGCACGCCATCGGAGAGGCAACCGCTGCCGTACTGGTATTTGGGCCCTTCCTTGTCGAATAGCGCGCGGGCTTCCGGCGAGTAATCATTCAGGCCGAAGGTGTCATTCTTCGGGTCCGCCGTGCTGGCGTGCAGCGTCTTCCATTCGACTTTCTGGATGAAGTACTCGCCGTTGAACAGCTCGCTGTTCGCGCGCGCGGTGCCGGTGGCCAGTAACGCCGCATAGGACGCCACATCGTCGCCGAGTGCGTTGCCCATCAGGACCGCGGCCTGGAGTGCGCCAAGGTAGAAGCTGGTGGCGAACCCGTCCGGGCCCCAGAACTCGATGTCGTAGGTGTTGTGATGGGGTTCTTGCACCCACCCCTTGTGGTCGGGGTCCCAGGTGGCGATGCCGTAGTCGAGGCTCGCGCGGACCCTGGGCCAGAGGGAACGCAACCACGCGGTATCGCCGCTGATGCGCCATTCGCGGTGCACCTTCATGATGCCGCCCAGCTGGCCGTCGGCGGCGGCGTGGAAGTCATGCACCTGTGGCCGGATGGGCAGCGACGTGCGGAACTGCTGGTGTCCGCGTTCGTCCTGCGACGGGCCGAACTCGGTCTCACGGAGTGTGCGCTCGAGGGCGGGAAAGAGGTGCGCAATGGCCTGCGCATAGTTCCACACATGCGTGCAGCTGCCGTGGCAGCAGCCATTGCCGTCGGCGCAGCCCTCGTACGCCCAGAAGCGGCCATCCGCCTGTCGTAGCACGGTCGGTGACTTGAGGATCGCGAGGTTCGCTGACACCGCTTCGATCACCTCGGGCGGCAGTGTCGTGTCGTAGAAACACGCGGTGAACTCCGCCGACCGCGTTCGCAGGTCGCGATACCGCTCCCGCCAGAACGCCGTGATCTCGTCGATCCCCGCGAACTGCGCGGCATACCACGGCTGATAGAAGCGCTCCGTGACAGTAGGCGGCGGCGCCGACGGCGGATCGGTTCCAATCCGGAGGTTGGTATGTCCGGCATACCACGCCAGTCGGAGCGTGATCGTCCTGCTCGCGCCGGGAGCCAGTTCGAACGGCACCGACAGGGTTGCACCGGGTGACGGTTCGCCAGCGACGATCGGCGCCCGCGCGTAGCTCGCTCCGGCCTCGATGTCCTTCCATGCCATGGTGAGCGGGTCGTACCATCCGCCGCGAAACCACGCGGCGTTCACCCGGACCGCGGGATCGTCCACCGTCATCGAGACGGCGGCATCCCGCCACGGCTCCTCGGCGGCGCCGGCCGACCAGAGAGTGTAGCCGCCCAGCGTGGCGCGAACGCCGTGGTGGTCGTTTCCGTCGAGGGGCAGGAAGTTTCTCGCGTTGAACGAAAAGACCGCGTTGATGTGGTGGCGCGCCGTATTGGTGAACCGATACTCGAGTGCGGCCACCGGCAGGCTCGCGCTGTCGGCGTCACCCGGCACGAACGGACTCCAACCGGTGACTTGGACGGCGAGCGGGACAGCGGGATCGGTGAGGGCGACGGTGCCGAACGGGAAGCGGGCCCTGAAACTGGCGTGACCGAAGCGCGGCAGGCCGTACGATGCGCCGCCATCTCCCTGCGCCGATCCCCGTGCGCCAAAGATCTTCCAGCCCGGAACCGGACCCTCGAGCACCCGGGCGACCTTGGCCGGGCCCAGCACGCTGACGGCTGCGAAGATGCACGGCTCGTTGAAGACATCCGGCCGGTTCCGGATCGATATCTGTGACAGCGCGCCGGTGCCCTCCAGGCAGATCATCCCGGCGCCGATCCCGCCCAGCGGAAATGCCACGCGATTGAGCCGTGCTTCCGTATAGGTGCCGTCGTACGGCTTGTGCGGACGAGGCGGCCCGGTCGGTCGTTGCTCGGCGGATAACGCTTCCGTGAATGGGAGCGCTGCTGCGCCCGCCGCTCCGAGGGCGGTGGCGGAGCGCTTGACGAATTCTCGGCGGGGAACGGGCTCGTTGCTCATGGATCAAATGGTGCGCTCAAGTTCGGCCGATGGCAAGATCGACTTTACCTCACAGGCTTCGGCACCACCGGGTAGAACCCCGCCGCCGCGAGCTGCTTGACGAACTCCACCAGTTTGCCGACGAGCGTGTTCGTCTCGTCAACGGCTGCCGGCGCCTCCCGGCGCACCTCGTCGAGCACGCGCAGATCCTGCGTGCTCGGTCCCGCGAGGAAGCCGCCGAGATTGCCCGTGAGGCCACCCAGCTTGGCGGTGATCACCTGACGATACATGTCCGCAGTGTACTCGAACTCCTCACCCTCATCCTGAATCACAAATTTCCGTTTCAGGGGCGTCATGAGCTTGGCCAACGTGTCGAGCGTTGCTCCCAAAGCGGACGGCGTCTTGGTGGTGTCGCTCAACGCTTTCTTGATGTCGCCTAGCTGCGCATTGACCTGTCGCGCTGCCGCCACCGCCTCGTTGAGTCGGCCGGTGAGCAACTGGAGTTCCTTCAGGATGTCGAAATTCGCCTTGCGTTCCGCCAGGCTGATCTGCGATTCCGGATCTGCCCGCACGACGACATCGGTGCCGCCAATCGCCCTGCCGTTCGCGTACACTGTCGCGATGTAACTGCCGGGGAGGACGAGCGGACCGGCAAGGTCGCCGCCCGCCTCCTTCGACTCCGATACCGCCTGAATGCGCAGGTCCCAGTTCGCGAGGTTGAGCCCGGCCGCTGGGCGCGAAGCCTTGGCCGTGTCACTCTTGAGCTCACGCACCACTGCGCCCGATGCGTCCTTGATCACGATCCGCACACTGTCCGGCTTCGTCTTCATCGCATACGTGATGAACGCAGCCAGCGGGGGATTTTCACCGAGGAAGATCATGTCGCCCTGATACGAGCGCACCTGATCGGTCATCGGAAGTTGCAGCACACCACCTCGGCTGGCGAAGACGAATCCGTCACTGTCGCGCACCTTGTCATACTGCTGGAACGGCGTCATGTCATCGAGAATCCAGATCCCTCGGCCATGCGTGGCGAGGATCATGGCATTGTCGCGCGAGTGCTGGGTGACTTCGTAGACCGGCACCGTCGGAAGATTTGCCCGAACCTTCACCCAGCTGCGGCCGCGGTCGGTGCTGATCCAGAGCCCGCTCTCGGTCCCGATGTAGAGCACATCAGCGTTCCTCTGGTCCTCGGTGATCGTGCGCACCACCTCGCCCTTCGGCAGGTTGGCCGCGATCGACTTGAACGACCCGCCGAAATCGGTGCTGACATAGAGATAGCTGCCGTAGTCGCCGGTGCGGTGGCTGTCGAACGAGACATACACGGTGCCCTCATCGAATCGCGATGGTTCCACCTTCGAGACGTACGCGAACTTCGGTGCGCCGGGGATCTTCGGCGTCACATTCGTCCACGTGGCACCACCGTCCTTCGATACATGCACGAGACCGTCATCAGAGCCAGTCCAGAGAAGCCCCGGATTCTTCCACGACTCGGCGATGCTGAACAACGCGGCGTAGCTGTCGACGCCGTCGTTCTTCGCGATGGTGATCGCCTTGCCCTTCACACCCATCAGTTCCACCGTGTCGCGATCGAGGCCGGTGGTGAGGTCGCCGCTGATGGCGGTCCAGGAGTGGCCGCGATCGGTGGACTTGAAGAGCTTGTTCGCGCCGACATAGACCGTGGCCGGGTCGGTGTGCGAGACCATCATCGGTGTGTCCCAGTTCCAGCGGTACGGCTTTTCGGTGATGGGCGCTTCTGGGCGAATGCTCTTCGACTCATTGGTGACCTTGTCGATGCGCCCCATGAAGCCATCCTGCGACTCCGAGAAGATGATGCGATGGTTGGTGGGGTCGATGAGGGACACGAAACCATCACCACCCACCACTGTCAGCCAGGCGTCATTCCCGATGCCGTATGCCGAGCGGGTGGCGCTGGGGCCGCACCAGGAGTTGTTGTCCTGGAGACCGCCGCAGACGTTGTACGGCTCCTGCATGTCGTAGCCGACGTGGTAGAACTGCCCCACCGGCAGGTGCGGGAGCCACATCCACTTCTTCCCCTTGTCGTAGGTTACGCCAACACCGCCGTCGCCGCCGATCATCATGTGGTCGCCGTCCCTGGGGTCGATCCACATCGCGTGAAAGTCCACGTGAATGGTCGGGGCGCCGTCGCTGCGGAAGGTCTTGCCGCCGTCGTCGCTCACCAGCAATGGTGTCGTTGGCTCGTAGACGCGGAGATCATTTTCGGGATCCACACGGATGATGCCGAAGTACATCGGCCGGCCGTTGGTCGGCCCCATCTTCGTCCAGTTCACGCCGGCGTCATCGGAGCGATAGATGCCGCCCTGCTTGGGGTGCTCGATGCGTGCGTAGATGATGCTCGGGTTCTTGCGGAAGATGTCGAGCCCGATACGGCCGATGGGGCCTTCGGGGAGGCCTTTGGTGAGGTGGGTCCAGGTGCGTCCGGCGTCGGTGGACTTCCAGATGCCACTGCCGGGGCCACCGCCATTCATCCCCCAACTGGTGCGGCGACGCTGGTACATCGCTGCATAGAGCACCTTGTTGTTCGCCGGATCCATGACGAGGGCGGTGCCGCCGGCATCGGGGCCGGCGTCGAGAACTCTGGTCCAGCTGAGTCCGCCGTCGGTGGTCTTGTAGATCCCGCGTTCTCCTCCGCCCTTCCACAGGTCGCCGAGCGCCGCGACGTAGACGACGTCGTGATCCACCGGATCGATGACGATGCGCGCTACCTGCTTCGAGTCGCGCAGTCCCATGTTCTGCCAGCTGCTGCCGCCGTCGGTGGACCGGTAGAGACCGTCGCCCCAGCTCGAGCTCTGCCGGTTGTTGTTCTCGCCGGTGCCGACCCAGACGAGGTTCGGGTCGTCGCCGGGGATGGCAACGGCGCCGATCGATGCCAGTGACGACGAGTCGAACACCGGGGTGAGGGAGACACCGTTGTTGGTTGTCTTCCAGAGGCCGCCGGTGGCGGCAGCGATGTAGAAGATCCGCGGATCGCGCTCGAGGACGGCGATGTCGTCGATGCGACCGGAGGTGACCGCCGGCCCGATGGACCGGAAGTGGAGTCGGTCGAATGGCCCACCCGGAGGGGTCGAGTCAGCTCTGGCCGCGGCGGTTGGCTTGGTCGGAGACTGACTCAACGCCGGCGTGGCGAGGGTGGCGGCGAGTGCGATCGAATGTGTGAGGCGCATGGAATGGAAGGTAACCGGCCGTGTCTCAGCGTACTGACGGCGGGCATGCAACTGCGGCGGACACGTAACTACTGGTGCGTGGCATCGAGACAGTATGTTGTTGGCCAAATCATACCGACTCGTGAGTTGGAGGAATCCGATGTACACAGTAAGAATCGAGCATCCAGTCGCCGACTTTGCCCGCTGGAAACAGGTGTTCGATGGCGACCCTGCCCATCGTGGCCAATCCGGGGTGCGCCGGTATCGAGTGTATCGAGCGGTCGACGATCCCCGGTTCGTGACGGTTGATCTGGACTTTGACGGGTCGGCCGAGGCGGAGGCGTTCGTCGCGACGATGCGCGGGCTGTGGAGCAAGGTGGAGGGCTCGCTGATCGAGGGACCGAGGGCGCGCATCCTCGAAGCCGTCGAGGAGAGGGATCTCTAGGCGAGGTCAGTATATGAGCATGCTTCACAACCCGAGGGATCACTGGCAGCGCATCTATGAGACCAGGGCGCCGACCGCGGTCTCATGGTACCAACCCAGCCCCGATCGATCCTTGGAATTGATTCGCTTCGCGAACGTGCCAACCGATGCTGCCATTCTGGATGTCGGGGGTGGCGCGTCGACGCTCGTCGATCACCTGCTCATAGCCGGTTTTGCCGATGTGACCGTTCTCGATCTTGCCTCCGCTGCCCTCGCGGCAGCACAGGCGCGGCTGGGATTCGATGGAGCGCGCCCCAAGTGGATCGACGCCGACATCTGCGAATTCCAGCCGTCGCGCCAGTACGATTTGTGGCACGACCGCGCGGTTTTTCACTTTCTGGTCGACCCGACGCGGCGCGACCGGTATCTGCACGTGTTGAGGCAGGCGCTGCGGCCGGAAGGACACGTGATCATCGCCACATTCAGTCCGGCGGGGCCGCAGCAATGCAGCGGGTTGCCGGTGCAGCGCTATGGCGTCGACGCGCTCACGGAGCTGCTCGGGTCGAACTTCCGACTGATCCAGAGCGCGGTCGATACCCATGTCACGCCGGGTGGGACCCGGCAGGAGTTCGCTTACGGGTTGTGGCAGCACGGCGCCCATCGATCATGAATCGTTTCGGAGCGCGTGCATCACCAGTATCCCGCAGGTGACCAGCATCACCGCGCCGGCCTGATGCGCCACTCCCAGCGAGACCGGTACCACCAACAGAAGCGTTGCGATACCGAGCCCAACCTGCATGACCGCTACGCCGGCAAAGCCTGCGATCGCGCGCCGGGCGGCGGGGGGCAGCCCCAAGCTGCGCGAGTGCCACCAGAAGGCCAGAATCGACACGAGGGTCAGCAACCCGAGGCAACGGTGATCGAACTGCACCGCGGCCACGTTTTCGAACAGGTTGCGTGGCCATGGCGAGAGTGCGGCGTATCCCAGTGGCACGACCCGGCCTGCCATGAGCGGGAAGGTGTTGAACGCGTGGCCGGCGCGCAGCCCTGCCACAAAGGCTCCCGCGATCGCCGTGAGTACCGCGAGCGCGGTAAGCCACCACGACACATGTCGCACGTGGCGTAACTGCGGACCGGGAGCGATGCGTGACTGAGCCAGGAACTCCGCGGCGGTCCATACCGTCGCACCGTAGATCAACAGCGCGGCGCCCAGATGCGCGGCCAGCCGGTACTGGCTGACTTCGGTGCGCACGCTGAGGCCGCTGGAGACCATGAACCAGCCGAGGGCGCCCTGCGCGCCGAGAAGGACGAGCAGCAGCCAGAGACGACTGCGCACCTGCCGCGGAACCATTCCTCTGGCCAGGAACCATACCAGCGGCACGGCAAAGGCAACCGTTACCAGTCGCGCCCAGAGCCGGTGGATGTATTCCCAGAGAAAGATTCCCTTGAATTGCTCGAGGGTGATGCCAGCGTGGATCGCCTGGTACTGCGGGATTTGCCGATATTTCGCGAACGCGGCGTTCCACTCGGCGATGCTCAGCGGCGGGACCACGCCCGATACGACATTCCACTCGGTGATCGACAGCCCGCTTTCGGTGAGACGCGTGGCGCCACCGATCAGGATCAGCAGAAAGAGCATTGCGGCCCAGACTGCGAGCCAACGGCCGAGACGGCGATTAGGGGTCATGGCGCAGGGAAACTAGTATTGCCGTAAGCTTATCCCATGATCATCCTCGCCATCCTCCTGCAGGTACAGGAGCCGGCGCCGCAGCGCGGCGTCACCGACCCCGGCATTATCGCCACCAATCAGGTGACTACTCCGGCCGGCATCCAGTCGGTCTTCCAGGGTCGAGTGACCGGCCTTCGTTTCGGCCGCGAACCGGGTGAGATCTGGGTGGCGGTCGCCGGATCGGTGTACCGCATGGCGTGGGCCGATAATCGTGTCGTAGCGCACGTGCCGATCAGCGGCCGATCCGGGATCTATGGACTCGCGCTTGATAGCGTTACCGGCGCCATTCTGGTTTCATCCGTCGGTCGCGTGCCGACGGGCTCCCGGCGGCCGCCGGGTGCCGCCGCGAACGCGCCAGATATCGCACAGCTTGCGGCGATTGCGGGCGACTCGCTCCATTCATTCGGCGGCTTCGGCCATGACATGGCGGGCTCGCCCGCCGTCGCGAGGCGCGTCAACGTGAGCGGCCATCGCGTCGCGGTGCTGCCACTCATCAGCGACGACCAGCTCGCCGTACTCGATGCCGACAACGGCGAGTTGCTGCACATCGTGCAGCTCGGTGTGGCCCCGGTCGCCGCCGTCGTTTCGTCCGATGGCGCGGTCGCATGGGTCACCGAACTGGCCGGACGGCAGCCGGTCGCCAACGAGGGGGCCGCAGCGCAGTGCTGCGAGGTTCGCGCGGAACCCGTGCGAACCGATGCTCGCGGGATCGCGGCGGCCGGTACCGTGGTCCGCGTCGATCTGGTGACCGGCGAGGTCGGCATGCGGATTGGCGTCGGCAGGCATCCCACCGCGATTGTCTGGGACGAGAACCACAACCGCGCCTACGTCACCGATGGCAACAGCGACGAAGTCTCAGTGCTCGATACGCGAGGCGACTCGCTGCTTGGGTCCATCGCGATCACGCCGTTCGCCACCCGCGCTCCGGGCCTCGCCCCCACGGCCGTAGCACTCTCGCCCAATGGCGCGACGCTGTACGTCGCCCTCGGCGGCGTGAACGCCGTCGCGGTCTACCAGCTTGCACCGATGCCGGATGACATCAAGCTGCGGGGAATGCTTCCCACGGCGTGGTATCCGACTACGCTGGACGCCAGCCCGGATGGTCGACTGCTCGCCATCGGCACGCTCCTGGGCGTCGGCTCGGGAAGCTCGACGACGGGCGGCCAGACCGGCCGATACGTTCACGCCGTACGCGGCGCGGTGAATGTCGTCGAGGTGCCGACCGCCGGGCAGCTGGCGGCTTTCACCGTAGCGGTATCGCGGAACAACCGGCTGCCGCTCGCGACCGCCGCGGCTCAGGCAGCGACGGCACGGCGCGATGTCGCTCCCCGCGCCGTGCCCGAGCGACCGGGCGAGGCATCGCTCATCAATCACGTGGTCTACGTGATTCGCGAGAATCGCACCTACGACCAGGTGCTCGGCGACCTCGGACGCGGTGACGGCGACACGTCGCTCGTCATGTATGGCCGTGATGTCACACCAAACAGCCACGCGCTCGCCGAGCAGTTCGTGACACTCGACCGGCTGTTCGCATCGGGCGCCAATTCGGCGGATGGCCATCAATGGGCGACGCAGGCCAATGAAACTGAATACACGCTCTGGCCACTGTACGAGGGGCGGAGCTACCCGTACGACGGCACTGACCCCCTGGCCTATTCGAACGGCGGGTTCATCTGGGACGCCGCGGCGGCTCGGCACCGAAGCGTGGCGGTGTTCGGCGAGTTCGCGCCCGAAAAGAACGATTCAGGGCCGGCAGGGCGCGCGCGATTGCTCGAGCAGTACCGTGCCAAGGGATCGGGGAGCGCTCCACTTCACCTGCCGCGGCTCCACACGACGTCGCCGATCCCGTCGCTCGATCAGGTACTGGTGCGCGATTTCCCGTCGTGGACGCTCGACATACCCGACGTCGCGCGCGCCGACATCTTTCTCGCCCATCTCGCCGATTGGCAGCAGCGCGACACCATGCCCAACCTGGTGATTCTGCAGCTGCCGAGCAATCACACCGCTGGCACCAACCAGGGATGGTGCACACCCAAGGCGTGCGTGGCCGACAATGACGTGGCTCTCGGTCGGGTCGTCGACGGCCTCAGTCACTCACGATTCTGGCACGACATGGCGATCCTGGTGGTCGAGGACGACGCCCAGAACGGTGTCGATCATGTCGATGGTCATCGCACCGTGGCGCTGGCGATCAGCCCCTACACCCGGCGCGGTGCTGTCGATTCCACGTTCTACAACCACCCATCATTGCTCAAGACGATCGAATTGATGCTCGGGTTGCCCTCGCTTTCGATCTTCGACCTGGCGGCAACCGACTTGGGGAAGAGCTTCATCGATCCCGGTGTGCGTCCCGACGTATCTCCGTTCGCGGCGCTCGAGCCCGCCCAATCGATCTATGATCTCAACCCACCGGCCAGCTCCCTGCGCGGCGCGAGGCGCGGCGCGGCACTCGCGTCGGGAAGGATGCGGTTTGACATCCCGGATGCCGCACCGTCCGGCGTTCTCAATCGGATCCTGTGGCACGATGCCAAGGGATGGGCAACGCCGTTTCCGCGAGTCAAGTCCGCGTTATTCTTTCCGATGGCCCTCGACATCAGCGATGATGATCGTGACCGCCGGAACTAGTATCGCTGCGTCGCAGCATTGATCCGCTTCCCGGAGGAAACGAGTGCGTGTCCGAATGTTGCTTGCCACTCTGTGTGCCGTCGCAACTGGTGTTCCACTGGTCGCTCATGCGCAGGACGCCGCCGCCGCCGCGGCACTGACTCCGGCTCCGGCCCAGGCGCGATCCGATTCGCTGGTCAAGGCCCTGGTCGGCCGGCTCGACCTCGAGAAGTACAAGACATCCCTGAAAGGCCTCACGCAGTTCGGCGATCGGCGGCAAGGCACCGATCGCAACCGGGCTGCCGTCGACTGGATTGAAGCGCAGCTCACCAGCTATGGCTGCACCAACACGGAGCGGATTCGCTACCTGTACACGGGACGTCAGCTGCGCAACGATTCGACCAACCGCGTCGACTCGATCGCGCGGGGGGCCATGAATGCCGGCGGCGGCCGGGGGGCCGGCATGGGTGGCGGTCGGGGCGGAGCACGCCCGACCAACCCGGTCAAGGGAAACAGTGCCCGAACCTTCGTGAACATCGATCCCGAGCTTCAGCCGGACAGTGCCCTTCGCAGGATCGATGCGCAGTGGGACACGCCGGGCCCGCGCGACGAGGTCTACTGCACCAAGATCGGGACGACGCATCCCGACGAGATGTACATCGTCAGCGGGCACATGGACGGGCACGGTTTCGGCGCCGCAGCCAACGACGATGGTTCGGGCACCGCGCTCGTGATGGAGCTGGCACGCGTGCTGAACTCCCCCGACGTGACGACGGAGCGTTCGATCCGGTTCGCGCTCTGGAACAACGAGGAAACCGGATTGAACGGCGCCCGCGCCTACGTCGAGCAGCGCAAGGACCTGCAGGGCAAGGAAGACCCCGCAGGTTCCGGAAAGTACCCCGAGCCAAAATGGCTCGGCATGATCCAGCATGACATGATGATGTTCGACCATGGCATGCCCGGACCCGACGGCAAGGTGTCCCTGGAGCAGCGTCGTGAGGCGGATGTCAACATCGAGTTCGCCGGCAACTCGAGAATGGCCATCGAGTCACAGCGTCTCGCCTGGTTCTTCAGGGCGGCGAACGACAAGTTCGCCCTGGACTATCCGGCAGCTGTCGGTGACCGGATGAGCAATACGGACTCGGATGCGTTCAAGGACCTCAGCCCCGCGATCTCATTACGGGAGAATGAGCGCCTGTCGCAGATCGGCAGCGGTTGGGATCCCCAATGGCACCAGCCGACCGACGTCTACAGCACCTACTCGGACAAGGACTTTCGGCTCGGCCTCAACGCGGTGGAGACGACACTCGGCGCGATCGCGCAGTTGACGGGCGCTACAATCAAGAAGTAACGCGATCATGCTCCCCGTCGTCGATTACTGTGCCTCGACCGTGACGTCAGCTGCACCCATCTCGTCGTAGTTGACCTGGACATTCCACGGGCGGCAGCAGACTTCGCAGTCTTCGACGTACTCCTGCGCGACGCCACCGTTCGGGTCGATCGTGATCAGGACTACTTCGGAACAGTATGGACAGGTCACCTCGGCCTCGGTCTGGAAGTCCGAGTCCGTTTCCTCTTCCTCTCGCGGTTCGCGCGAATCGTCGTCGAGCGGTTCGTCCTCGTCGTCTTCGTGTCGCAATGGCGCCTCGATCGCAAGCGTGGAAATGGATCTGCCCGCCGCAAGCTGCCGGGCCGGCGGGTTCCGTGGGGCCCCATTATAGCGGAGTCGGCCCGCTGCCGCTGGCCCGCGCACCGACTACGATGCGGGGCCAGGACGCACCCATTGCGTTACTCGTCGTGGGCGATCGTCACCTTGAAGCCGTCCGGATCGGTGACCGCGAAGGCCATCGGTCCCCACGGCAGCGCCTGCGGCCCCTCGTCGAGCTTGATCCCGGCCGCTTTGGCACGCTCGGCCTGGGCCGTGATGTCCTGTTTGGTGCTGATCCACAGGCGGAGCCCGGTACCCTTGACCCGGTCACGACCCTTGGCGAAATCATCGCGACCGATCCCCAGCTGGGCGTCGCCGGCCTTCAGGGTTACGTACTGAAGGTGGCCGTCGGTCTCGTGCTTGTGCGCGATCTCGAAGCCGAGTCCCTCCGTGTAGAACCGAATGCTCCGCTCCAGGTCGCTGGCCGTAATGTGTGGGACCAGGCTTTTGGCGTTCAATGCTGTGGCTGCCATGTAATCCTCTCAATCGGTGAAGGTCTTTTTACGCTGCGACAAGGTATCTCCCGCAACCCCAATCGGAAGGGGGCGGATGTCGGCGGCGCGGCTCAGCGGCCGGGCTGGCGCGGCGGGACGATCAGCATCCGCATGCCGCCGTTGGCCGACGTCTGCCACACCATCGGGACCTTGCCGCTGAACAGCGACGTGAGCATATGGGACTGCTGTTCCGCAGGCAAGGTCGCGATGAGGTCTGCATCGGTGGGCGGGATCTGCATGACGACGTGTGCGCCGATCCAGTACGCCGAGCCGAGGACCGGTGCCGCTGGACCGACGATCGCGAGCGGGATGTTGAGTTGCCCGGCCGAAACCAGCCGGTGCCTGAGATCGTCCAGTTGCCTCACCACGCCGCGCAAGCGACTGTAGGAGTTGATGCCCTCGCCCATCCTGAACACGGCGAAGCCCAGCGCCACAACCGTGCCCAGCCACGCCAGGCCGTGCCGCACCGTTGCGGACATGATGGCAGTGCGCGCTGCCGGTACCGCGCTGCACCAGCTGATCAGGCCGAGGGCGAGCATCGCGCTGAACGGAGCGATGAGCCGTGGCTCGGCATGCACAGCGGCGAACTCCAGCAAGCCCGCCCCGCCCAGCAGCATGACCACCAGCGCGTCTCGCTCCGTCGTCATCAGCTCACGAGCCATCCCAGCGCGACGCAGCAGCACCCACACCGGCAGCATCACCGCCGCGATCAACGGTCCGAGCCATAGCGCGAAGATCCGTGTCGTCAGCCGGAACCAGTAACTCACCAGTTGGGACGCGGTAGGCGTGTGCCCTGTTTGTGTCAGGACCTTGGTTGCCCACGCGGTGGGATCCCCCCACGGCTGATAGGTCCAATATGCGGCGTCGTCGAACGTTGCGATCGTCACGTCGCGGCCCTCGCCGACCGGAACGCTCTGGTACGCCGTGTTCTTGCCGCGGTCGGTGTCGGGTAGCCGCGACGAGTTGGCCCCGATGTACCACGAGTAGTTCAGCCGACCCGACGAGCCCAGCGTCGGATGACCGTACTTGCTCGTCATCGGCACAACCCAGATGAGCATCAGTACGGCGCAGACGAGCGTCGACCCCCACACCCGTCGCCGCGCCGTCGCGTCCCGTGCGGCCCACAGCCGAAGCGGAATGGCGACCATGAGCCATGGCCACGCACTTGTCTTCGCGAGAAACGCGAGACCCAGCAGGGCCCCGAGCAGGATCCACCGCCTGCCGCCGTGCACCAGGAACTCGTAGCTCAGCCAGAGCGCGATCGTCAGCAGCATCGCGTCCGGGGTCACCGCTTCGATCCTCGGCAGTCCACCGCTGCAGACCATGAACGTGGCAACTGCGGCCCGGCCGAACATCGGCGTCGGCGAATGCCGTGCCCATCGCCAGATGATCGCCAGCCCGCCCAACGCCGCGATCAGGTTCAGCGCGTGCGTCACCGCGACAAGCTGCGGTCCGGCGAGGCCGGCGATCGAGCCGATCGCGCCGGTGAGGAACGGCAGCAAGGGCGACCAGTAACCCTGCACGAAGTGGGTCCAGTCTCCCCGCTGCATTGCCGCCGCGAGATCGAGGTACGAGACGCCGTCGGGATTGAGTGCCTGCGCGGACAGGTAGCTGAACGCAATGCAGACCAGCGCCGCGACGATGACCATGATGCCGATTTCGCGAGTTGGGTGCTGAACCGCGGCGGGGACGCCCGGCGGTGGCGTGGCGGCAGCTGGGACGGACGTCCTCTTGCGGCGCTTCGTCATCGGCCCTCACGAAGGGTGCAACTGTCGGGCGACGCCGGGCATCATCGGCCAAGAGTGGTGAACGCGGCGTAACATAGTCAGCCAAACCCTTTGCCGAGTCCCCGTGTCCAGCCCTGCCAGAACGTGCTGAACGCCCAGCTCGGCGCGATCAGGAGCGCAACGGGCTCATCGCGAGGTGAGCGCCAAGAACCGAAGAGCGAAAGGGGGGCTCCGATTGGATCGGAGCCCCCCTCTCTTGCCTCTCTCCTCTTACCGCCTACACCGTCCGCTTCTTCCGCCGCCGGAATCCCATCCCCATCACGGCTGCAAGTCCGGTCCCGATCAGCGACAGCGTCGCGGGCTCAGGGACGACCTCGAGCGGTATGCCGGGCGGATTGAAGATCAGGAATTCCTGCTCTCCCGCACCGCTCGACACGCCATCGATCAGCGCCCAGCCGTCGCCGCTATGCGCCGGAGCCGGGGTGCTGTAGAAACCCGCCGCCAGGCCGAGATCGGACAGCACGGTGCTCGACAAGGTAAAGGCGCCACCACTGACGGCGTTCCACATCGCCTCTTGAACTTCGACGTCGTGGGTGCGATTGGCGCCGATCGACCAGTTCAGCGACATCGTGTTGGCCAAATGAGCGGCCCAGTCGTACTCGTTGCGGCCGGCGTTGCCATCACGCGTGGCGGTCAAGTCCCAGTTCAGCCCTGTAACCACCGCATCATACGTGTCGCCGAAGTTACTCTCGTGGTTATAATCCACGCAATAAACCAGGAACGGCGAGCTATAATTGCCTGATGTGCCGAGTTCGAATGCGCCGCTGTACGGACTGCTGTAATAACTGTTCCCGCCAAAGGAAACGATCGGCTGCGGTGTCGCCCCCGGGTCAGTCAGGACGGCTAGGCCTTCCAGCTTGAAGGTGACCGGTACCGGCGTTTGCGCGGCGAGAGTCGTCGCGGCAACGGCGAGTGCGCCAAGTATCAACGAAATCCGTGACTTCATTCGAACCTCACCAAGTGAATGACGATTCCGCCAGCTACCAAAGCAACCGTCGTGCCGGTACGTTCGGCGATGCGGCATCTCTGTAAGTCATTGTATGGCAATATATTACGTTAGAAAACGCTGGCCGGCCACAGGGCGAATATCGAATAGTGCGGTACCCATGCATCAGTTTCAAGCCACGCTCACGATACCCCGAGCCATCAGTCTGTACCCAAGGCACGACTTCTGCAACCCGCTTTGCGACATGTTGCCAAACTCTTTCATCCCCGCCCCTCGGTCGGCCGTTTGACCAGCACGTCGAGTTCGACCGCGTCGTTGCGCGCGCGATTGCAGCTCAGCATCGGGTCGATCGCCGAACTTGGCGAGGAAATGGACGGCGACTCATCGCAACATAGGTACACCGCGGCTGCTCGCGACGGGGGACGTCCGTTGATCGTGACGGTGCATCCACCGCCGCCGAACGGTCCCGATCTCGGTGCGATGGACCTGCGCCTGGTCCAGTTGCGCGAGTTGGGGCACCGGGTGCTCGACCTTCCGGTGGCGTGGGGCGATGTCGATGGCCGCGGCTGGGTTGCGGACGACCTGCCGTCGATTCCCACGGCGGCCGAGCGTCTCGAGCGCGGACCGCTTGCCCTGCAGGAGGGCGTCTCGATCATCCGGGATGTCGCGCGCGCCCTCGCGGCGATGCATCGCCGGGAGATCGCGCACGGCGCCATCTCTCTTGAGGCGATTCGCATCGGCGACGGCGGTGCGCGCGTCGGTCATGTGGGCAACGGTCTCGGCGTGTCGCCGCGTCACGACCTCGATGCACTGGGTGAGGTGGCGTGGTTGCTACTGAGTGGACAGCGGGGACCGAGCCGCCCGCGGCCGTTGTCGCAGCTGCGGCGTGGGGTGTCACCGGAGCTGGAGAACCTCTGCGCCATGCTGCTCGCTGCCGACCCCGCCCGGCGGCCGCAATGCGCGGAAGCCGTTCTCGATGCCCTCGACTCGATCCCCAGTCGCCGCGCTGGCCCCCCGGGTTTCATCGACCGCGCCGAACGTGATGCGCGACGACCGATGCACGTCGCGTGGTTCATCGTGGGCGTCGCGGTGCTACTGTTGCTGGTGCTCGCGGCGCTGCGTGGATGAGTCACACCACCGAGCCAGAACTTTGCGGTGCGTCTTTTCGTTTGGTCCAGGTACGGTTATCGTTTTTACGCGTTCAGAACTGATTCTCAGAAGGATTTGCGTGGCACGACCCAGACGTCGCGGTGGCAAGGCCGCCGCATCGCCGGCACCGGACGCCGGCAGTAGTAGTAGTAGTGGTTCCAGCGGTTCCCGCCTTCGTCGCTCCCCCGGACGTTCATACGGTGCGCATCGCGAATGGCTCCTCGATCGGCACGGGGCGGTCTGTGCGTATTGCGGCACTCGGGTGCCCGCTGAGACCATCACCCTCGATCACGTGCGGCCGCGCCGCGGCATGTCGGCCTACGACCGGCCCGACAACCTGGTGCTCGCCTGTCGCACCTGCAATGCCGCCAAGGCGGACACTCCCTTGCTTGCATTCCTGATGGCGAGGCGTTCCCGCGGCGTGTTTCTGCTCCACTACGGTGATCATCTGTCGGACCCGCTCAAGGCACTCGCGCGCAACGCGAGCGAGCGGCCGCTACTCCCGCCGGACTGACAACGCTTACACTCTCGCCTTCACCGGCGACGATCCGGCCGACAACGCCTCCGCCACAATCCGCGCTTGCTCGGCGGTGTGCGCCGAGCTGTAGCCCTCTGAGGGCGCGGCACGTTCCGGACGCCCGACGTAGCGCAGGTACACGCCCGGCGGCAGGATCGGCGACAGCCGCTGCTCCATGAAGGTCCACGGCCCCATGTTGCGCGGTTCTTCCTGTGTCCACACCACCTCGGTGAGTGACGGGTAGCGCGACAACAGTTCCTTCAATTCGTGGTCCGGGAACGGATACAGCTGTTCGACCCGCCCGATCGGCGGCCGCTCGTCGCCGCGCTTTACCGCTTCGACCAGCAGGTCGTAATACACCTTGCCACTGCAGAGCACCAGCGCGCGCGCTGATGCGCGCCGCTCGCCAACGCCGCGATCATCGAGCACCGTCTGGAATGCGCCGCCGGCAAGATCGGCCAGCGACGACCCGGCTTCCTTCCGCCGCAGCAGCGACTTCGGCGTCATCACGACGAGCGGGCGCTGCAACGCCCATTTGGCCTGACGCCGCAGCAAATGGAAGTACTGCGCTGGCGTCGTGCAGTTGGCGATCCGCATGTTGCCCTCGGCCGCCGCTTGCAGGAACCGCTCGACCCGGCCGCTGGAATGTTCCGGACCGCCGCCTTCGTAGCCGTGCGGCAGCAGCAATGTCAGCCGTGAGGTGACGCCCCACTTGCTCAGTCCGGCGGCAATGAACTGGTCGAGCATCACCTGGGCACCGTTGACGAAATCACCGTACTGCGCTTCCCACAGCACCAACGTATCGGGTGCCGCGGTCGCGTAGCCGTACTCGAACCCGATCGTCGCCAACTCCGACAGCGGCGAGTTGTGCACTTCAAGTGTCGCCTTGGCATCGGGCAACTGTTGCAACGGCGCATACGTGCGCCCGTCCTTGACGTCGTGCAGCACGGCGTGACGGTGCGAAAACGTGCCGCGAGCCACATCTTGCCCCGTCAATCGGACCGGAACGTCCTCCACCAGCAGTGACCCCAGGGCCAGCGCTTCGGCGTGACCCCAGTCGATGCCGCCCGCCGTCGTCAGGGCGCCACGCCGCCGCAGCAGTTGTGTGCTCACCTTGGGATGGACGTTGAAATCGGCGGGCCAGGTGAGCAACTGCTCGTTGAGCGCCGCAAGCATTTCGGCGGCGACGCCGGTTACAAAATCCGCATTGGTGACGATCGCCGCCGGCACCACCGACGCCGCTTCCTGTTCGGCGTGGGATGCGCGAAACCTGGTCTGGATCTCCAGCAGGCGCTGGTAAAGCTGCTCCACCATCGCGTCGGCTTCGCCCGCGGCGATGACGCCTGATCGTTCGAGGCTCGCGGCGTACTGCTGTCGCAGCGTCGGCTGGGCCTTGATCTTCGCCGCCATCAACGGCTGGGTGAAGCTGGCTTCGTCACCCTCGTTGTGGCCGTGCCGCCGGTATCCGACCAGGTCGATAAGCGCGTCGCCGTGGAACTTCGTGCGATATGCCATCGCAAGCCGCACCGCCGCCAGGCACGCCGCGGGGTCATCGGCGTTGACGTGGACGATGGGGATGTCGAATCCCTTGGCCAGGTCGGACGAATACCGGGTCGACCGACCCTCGCGCGGATCGGTGGTGAAGCCGACCTGGTTGTTGGCGATGAGGTGCAGCGTGCCACCGGTGGTGTAGCCCGCGAGATTGCTGAGGTTGAGTGTCTCGGCGACGACACCCTGTCCGGGAAACGCCGCGTCGCCGTGAATCGTGAGCGGTAGCGCGGCGTTGGGATCGAGCTTGGCCGTGCGATCGTGACGGTCGGTTTGTTCGGCGCGCGCCCGGCCGGTCACGACCGGATCGACAAATTCAAGGTGGCTTGGATTCGGCAGCAGGGTCACGGTGACGGCGCGGCCGCTGCGGGTGAGGAACGCGCCCTCGGCGCCATGATGGTACTTGACGTCGCCGGTGCCACCGTCCGGCGTGGCATCGCCCTTGTTGCCCTCGAACTCCGCGAGAATCACGTCGTACGGCCGCCCGACGATATGCGCCAACACATTCAGCCGGCCACGATGTGCCATGCCGAGCACCAGGTCACGCACGCCGGCCTCGCCTGCCGCTTCGATCACGAGATCGAGCATCGGGACCATGATGTCGACGCCTTCGATTGAAAAACGCTTGGCGCCGAGATAGGCCTTGTCGAGGAACCGTTCCATTCCCTCGACCGCGGTCAATCGCTCCAGCACGCGCTTCGCCTCGTCGGGCGCGAGCGGAGCGCGGTACACCCCGGATTCGATCTGCTCGCGCAGCCACCGGCGCCGCTCGTGGGATGCAAGATGCTCCACTTCATAGGCGATCGAGCCACAATACGTCTGCTGCAGGTTCGGCAGCGCCTCGGCGAGTGTCGCGCCCGGAACGCCGATGCGCAGTATGTCGGCCGGGATCGCCGCCATGATCTCCGGCGTCAGGCCCAGCGTGGCGGGGTCGAGCGAAGGATCGCCGGGCGGCAGCGCGCCCAGCGGATCGAGATGCGCGGCGAGGTGCCCATGAGTGCGAATCGCCTTGACCAGCCCCATGCCCGCGGCGATATCGGCGGCGCGTACTGGCGTGCCGCCGGCGCCTGCACCGACTGCCGCCGCGCCTGACACCGGCTCTGCCACCGGACGGTTCGTCGGCGGTGTTCCGCCGGTGCCTGCGCGCACGGAGAGTCCGAGTGCTCCGTACACCCCGTCATAAAAACCGTGCTCACCCTGCAGCAGCTGGTCCACCAAGCGCAGGAAACTTCCCGACTCGGCCCCTTGAATCACGCGATGGTCATACGTGCTGGTCATCGTCATGATCTTGGCGAGTCCGAGCCGCGCGATCGCGTCTGGATCCATCGCCGAGAACTCCGGCGGATACGCGATTGCGCCGGTCGCAATGATGCTGCCCTGGCCCGGCATCAGCCGCGGCACGGACGCGACGGTGCCGAGCCCGCCCGGATTGGTCAGCGTCATGGTGGCACCGGCAAAGTCGTCCGGCATCAGTTTGTGATGGCGCGCCTTGTCCACCAGGGCTTCGTAGTTCCCAAGGAACTCGGCGAAGCTCAGCGTGTCTGCGCGCTTGAGCACCGGAACCATCAGGCCGCGCGACCCATCCTTGCGCTCGACGTCGACGGCGAGGCCAAAATTGACGTGCTCGGGCACGAGCTTGAACGTGTCTGCCCCGCTCTTGAGCACGCTGGTTCCCATCATCGGAAACTGCTTGGCGCCCTGAACCAGCGCCCATGCGATCAGATGCGTGAACGACAGCTTTTCACTGCGGCCGACACTCTTCAGTTGCGTGTTGAGCTCGACGCGATGCGCTTCGAGCGCGCGGACCGGAATGTCCCGGAACGTGGTGGCCACCGGAATGGCGAGCGAGGCATCCATGTTCTGCGCGAGCTTGAGTGCCGGGCCCTTGAGCAGTACGGCGTTCGAAGGAACGGCCATCGTCGGAGCCGGAGCGGCACCATTTGCGCCGTCGCCGGCCCTTGCCGGTGGGGCGTTCCGGGATTCATACGGGACCGGTGCTTGTTCTTCGAGTAAGGCCTCATACATCGCCTCCGCCGGAAGCGCGACGGCAGGCAATTCAGGATCGTCTGGAACCACTCGGAACTCCGCTATTTGGTAGCTGGGGAAAGATAACGTTTTCATCCAGCGCGGCCTGCCTCATACCTGACAACAGCGACCCGAGATGTTCCCTCGCACCCCTCAACTCTCACCTCTTACCTCTCACCTCTTACCTTTCCCGGATGCTCACCCCACCACCCGGCCGCCGGGCGGTCATCGTCGCCGGATTGCGCACTCCATTCGCCAAGGCTGGCACCACCTTGCGCGATGCGACGGCCGCTGACCTGGCGCGCCACTGCACCCGTGAGCTGCTGTACCGGACCGAGTTGTCGGGGACTGAAGTCGACGAGGTGATCATGGGGCAGGTGATCTCCTCGCCGCTTGTGTTCAACATCGCCCGCGAGGTCTCGCTGCTGCCGCAGCTGCCGCGCACCATTCCGGCGTACACGCTGAATCGGGCGTGTGCCTCCGGCGCGCAGGCAATTTGCAACGCCGCCGACCAGATCATGGCTGGCCACGCCGACGTGGTCCTCGCCGGCGGCGTCGACACCCTCTCCGACGTGCCGATCCTGCACACGCGCAAGGTGGCGCAGGTGCTTGCGGCGGCGAGCCGCGCGAAGTCATTGCGCGAGCGGTTGGGCCTGTTCGCCCAGCTTCGACTTCGTGACCTGAAACCGGTGTCGCCTGCTATCGCCGAACCAAGCACCGGCGAATCGATGGGACAGTCCGCGGAAAAAATGGCGAAGGAAAATCACATCTCGCGCGAAGCCCAGGACGAGCTCGCGTTGATGAGCCACCAACGCGCCGCCGCCGCGACCAACGACGGTCGGATGACCGCGGAGATCGCGCCCTGGTTCGGTGGGCCGAACATGGATCAGGTCGTCATCACCGACAACCTCATTCGCCCTGAGACGTCGCTCGATGCGCTCGCCAAGCTCAAGCCGGTGTTCGATCGTCGCTACGGCAGCGTCACGGCCGGGAACGCATCGCCGCTCACCGATGGAGCATCAACAACGCTGGTCATGGCGGAGGAGAAGGCGCGTGCCCTCGGCTATCGCCCGCTGGCGGCGATCCGGAGCTACGCGGTTGCCGCGGTCGATCCGGGCTGGCAGCTCCTCATGGGGCCCGCCTATGCCGTACCGGTGGCGCTGAAGCGGGCCGGGATCACCTGGCAGCAACTCGGCCTGGTCGAGATCCACGAAGCGTTCGCGGCACAGGTGCTGTCGAACATCCAGGCATGGAGCTCGTCGGTATGGTCCAAGCGCCTCGGCCTGCCCGGCCCGGTTGGCGAGGTCGATTGGAATCGCACTAACGTGATGGGCGGGTCGATCGCCGTCGGACACCCGTTCGGCGCGACCGGATCGCGGCTGGTGACGACCCTCTCGAATGAAATGGCCCGGCGCGGCGTGCAGTTCGGGTTGATCTCGATCTGCGCCCAGGGCGGCATGGGGTTCGCCCTGGTGCTGGAGTCCGTCGCATGAGTGCGTTTACAACGCAGCGCCAGGGTGGCGTCGCCGTCGTGACCCTCGACGCGCCGCATAATGCAGTCAACAAGATCAGCAACGCCACGCGCTGGGAGCTCGAAGACCTGCTCCAGCGGCTCGAGACCGATGAGCTCGTCAAGGCGATCGTCCTTCGATCGGGCAAGCCGGACATCTTCATCGCCGGCGCCGACATCGAAGAGTTCGCGGTATTGCGATCGGTCGAGGAGGCCGCACGGCTGTCGAAGGACGGCCAGCTGCTGATGCAGCGTGTTGCCGATTCGCCCAAGCCGGTCATCGCTGCAATTCATGGCGCCTGCCTGGGCGGCGGCCTCGAGCTGGCCCTCGCCTGCCGCTATCGCATCGCGAGCGATCACCCCAAGACGGTGCTCGGCTTCCCGGAAGTACAGCTGGGTCTCATTCCGGGCGCTGGCGGATCGAACCGGCTGCCGCGACTTATCGGTGCGCGGGCAGCACTCGACCTGATCCTCACGGCGCGCAACGAACGAAGCCGGAAAGCTCTGGCGCTCGGCCTCGTCGACGAAGTGGTGCCGGAAGCGATCCTGCTGGATATCGCAATCGCCGCCGCCGAGCGGCTGGGGCGCGGGGCCGGACCGCGGCGGCGCCGCGGCGGCTCATTGCTGTTCGACGGCAACCTGATCGGCCGGATGCTGGTGTATCGCGGCGCGAGGCAACAGGTCGAGAAGCGGACCGGCGGCCATTACCCGGCGCCACTGCGCGCGATCGACGTGGTTCGCACATCGCTCGAACACGGCATGGTCCGCGGGCTGGAGGCCGAGGCGCAGGCGTTCGGCGAGCTGGCGATGACCGATGTGTCGCGCCGCCTGGTCGAGGTCTTCTTCGCCACGACTGAACTCAAGAAGGACGATGGCGTGCCCGCTGGTTACGGCCACGCGCGACCGGTTCGTCGCGTGGGCGTTGTCGGCTCGGGTTTCATGGGATCTGGCATCGCCGGCACGGCGGTGATGCAGGCGGGCGTCGAAGTGAGGATGAAGGACGCCGATCTCACCAAGGTCGGCAAGGGGCTCAAGGCGGCCACCGACATTCTCACGGCCCAGCTGTCCAGGCACCGGCTCACGCCCCATGAATACGTCCGCAAGCGCGCCTATCTGTCGGGCTCAGGTGGGTTCGACGGGTTCGGCGGTGCGGACATTGTGATCGAGGCGGTGTTCGAGGAACTGGGGGTCAAGCGCCAGGTGATCTCGGACGTAGAGACGGCCATCTCTGCTACCACCGTCATCGCGACCAACACCTCGACGCTGCCGATTCACGAAGTCGCCTCGGGCGCGCATCATCCGGAGCGGATCCTCGGCATGCACTTCTTCTCCCCGGTGGAGAAGATGCCGCTCGTCGAGGTCATCCCGACGGACCAGACCTCCGCGGATGCGATCGTGACCACGGTCCAATTCGGGCGACGGATGGGCAAGACGGTGATCGTCGTCGCCGACTCACCCGGATTCTGGGTCAATCGCATCCTGCTCCCCTATCTCAACGAAGCCGGCTTCCTGCTCGAAGCGGGCGTGCCGATCGAGACGATCGACACCGCCATGACCCGCTGGGGGTTTCCGGTGGGGCCCGTGGCGCTGATGGACGAAGTCGGCCTCGACATTGGCGAGAAGGCGGGCAAGGTGATGCATCAGGCGCTGGGCGACCGCCTTCGTCCATCGCGCGTGATTGGCGTGATGCGTGCCGATGGCCGGCTCGGGCGCAAAAACGCGCGCGGATTCTACTTCTACAAGGACGGTCACAAGACTGGTGCCGACAGCACGGTCTTCCACCTGCTCGGTGTACGTCCGCTGGGCGATGCCGACCGGCAAATGGTGGAGGACCGGCTGGTCTTCGCCATGCTCAACGAGGCCGCTCGAGCGATGAGTGAAGGCGTCGTGCGCACACCGCGCGACGGCGACGTCGGCGCATTGTTCGGCATCGGATTCCCGGCATTCCGCGGCGGGCCGCTGCGCGAGCTCGATACCATCGGCGCCGCCGAGGCGGTTGCCAGGCTTGAGAAGCTCGCGGCGATGCACGGACCGCGATTCGAGCCCGCGCCGGTACTCGACGAGATGGCGCGCACCGGCCAGCGCTGGTATCCCACCCCGGGGGAACGCTGAGCGCTGCGCGTCGGCGGGCCTTCCTCGCGTTCGTTCTCGTCGCCGGCCTGGTATGGTGGCAGGCGCGGACCAGCGGCTTCTTCCTTGTGGTCGGTCTCCAAGACTCCGCCTCGGCGAATCTCGGTCCGATCCTGCCAGCGCTCTGTGCGGGCCTCAGCGCCGCCGTCATGCTGCTTATCGCCGACGCCGCCGCTGGCGCGCTCGCGGGCCCCATCGCCGTGGTACTGATGGTGTGCCTGCCCGGGTTCATCCCGCTGCATCGCAGTTCGCTCACTGGTCCCCCGCTGCTCACCATCACGCTGCTGATGCTCGCCGCAATGGTGCATGCGCCGCGGTTCTCACTGGCCTACGGGACCCTCGGCGCGACCGGCGGGCTATTCGTCGCGACGGAAGGGATCGGCCTGCCGCTGGCCGCCGCTGCCTGGGCGCTGCTGCAGCGAGTGCGCGGCCGGTGGCAGCGCGTGGGGCTCGCGCTCGCGCCGACAATCATCGTCCTCGTGCTGGCGCACCTGTTTGGCGGAGCGTGGCCCCATGGCGTCGTGTATGCGTGGCGCGGCGATCTCGATCGCGCTTGGCATGCGGCGGCAACGATCGTCGGCGATCAGATGGCGCCGACCATCACCCGGCCGGCGCTGTGGTTTGTCGTCGTCGCCGGCGTCGTGATCGTGACGCTCGCCGTGATCGTCGCCGCGTGGCGGCGGGTCACCCGCCCGCCCGCCGAGAATACCGTTGCGCGCCGCGTATATCCCGTGGCGGGATTGCTTGTAGCCGCACTCGGGATCGGTCTCGCGGGCCGCGCGCTCCTCGTTCACGGAGCGTCGGAGCCGGATCTCGTCGCGGTGATGCCGCTCGTCGTTCTCGCCGTGCTGGCTCTCGTGGTCAGCGTCGCCACGTTGTGGGCCAGCTGGCCGCGATGGGCAAGAGCCGTCGTGGTGCTGGCGAGCCTCGGATGGATTCAGGCAGCGGTGCGGGGTGGGTAGATGAACTCCCCACCATTGCGTTGGGGGGTGCTCGGCACCGCATCGATTGCCATCCGGCGGATGATCCCGGCGCTGCAGGCATCCCCGACCGCCGAGGTCGTCGCGATTGGTTCGCGCGACCTCGCGCGCGCGCAACGTGTCGCCGATGCAACCGGGATCGCGCGTGCATTCGGTTCGTACCAGGAGCTACTCGACGCCGCCGCGGTCGACGCCGTATACATCCCGCTGCCGAACCATCTCCATGTCCCATGGTCGGTACGCGCGCTCGAGGCCGGGAAGCATGTACTCTGCGAGAAGCCCATTGGCCTGGATGCAGCGGAGGCGCGCACGTTGCTCGGAGCGGCGCGCGCGCATCCAGCGCTTGTCGTGATGGAAGCGTTCATGTATCGCTGTCATCCGCGCTGGACGCGCGTGCGGCAGCTGGTGGTTGATGGTGCCGTCGGCGAGCTGGGTACCGTGCACACGATCTTCAGTTATGACAACGCCGACCCGGCCGACATTCGCAACGTGGCCGCGATGGGCGGTGGCGCGTGGTTGGACATCGGCTGTTACGGAGTGTCAGTCGCGCGGTACCTGTTCGGCGCCGAGCCGGTCGCGGTGGACGTGCGGCGGGAGCTCGATCCCGTGTTCGGAACCGACCGCCTGACGTCCGCAGTGCTCGACTTTGGTCGCGGCACCGCCACCGTCACCTGCGCGACGCAACTCGCTCCGCATCAGGCCGTCAGCATTATCGGGTCAGTTGGCCGGATTGATCTGGAACTCCCGTTCAACCCGCCGGGCGACCGGCCGACTGTCATTCGGCTCCATCACCAGGGCACCATGGACGAGATTGTCATTGAGCCGTGCGATCAGTATCGCGCCCAAGCGGACCGGTTTGCCGGCGCGGTGCTGACCGGCGCTGACGTGCCGGTGCCCCTCTCGGATTCGATCGCCAACATGGTGGTCCTCGATCAGGCCGATCGACCGGAGCGAACAGGGTAGGCGAGGCGGCGCAACAACTTCCCCCATCGGTCATCACGCCGCTTCAGGGGCTGCGGCTAACGCCAGTGCCCCTCTACCCAGTACCAGCCACCTCGCGTATGCGCCCAGTGCCCGGCGACCCATTGCCGGTACTGTCGTTGCGGCGGCGCTTCCCAGCGCCCAGCGACCCACACGTAGTCTCCACCCTGCCAGGCGTAGTGGCCGCGAATCCAGACAAATCCCGACCCTGGCGCCGTGCCGAAAACTTCCACCCGCTCTGGCGGAGGCCGCCGCACTACGACCTCCACGCCGGCCGGCGCGAATCCCGGTCCGCAAGCGGTCGCGACCACGGCGAGCGCCGCAACACCGAGCCAGGCCCGGTGGATCCTCTTCCCTGGCGACATCGGTTGCTCCTGTGCTAGAGATGGCCGCCCCTTCCCGCAGGGGGCTGGCATTGGTGTCGACCTGAGCGCCCGCAGAAACGCAAGCGGTCGGCGCGGAGTGCATCTGCGGGTGCGGTGGCCCATGTTTCTGCCGGGAGGCCACCGCTCATGCGTTATGGGACGATCCGGTCAACGACAATCGCCACAATCATCCTGCTGCCAGCGCCCGCCTGCTTATCCAAATTGGCAGCCCAGACAAATTCGATACCAAGTTCTCATATTAACATCACCGTGCTCGGCGACCGGCGCCTGGCGGTATTTCGTCCGGAGCGCGACTGGGGCGGCGCGCTCGACGGTCACGACTCGAGCGAGGCCGCCACGATCTACACGCCGCACAACATCGCGGCAATGAACTCGGCCGGGCTGGGCCCGATTACCTACCGGCTGCGCACCGAATTGGGAATCGAGACCTGGCACTGGAATCCAGAAGGCCGCTGGAGCGACCCGGTGCATCACCAGGGGTATTGGATTTCGAATGATCGCGCCAGCACGCCGATCGAATTGACTTATGGCTACCGACTCCCTCGCCGCGGTCGAACCATCGATGATGCCGGCAATGACGGCTATTCCAGGGTCGATGATGGCGACACGGCAACGTTCTGGAAGACCAATCCGTACCTCGATCCGCGATTTACCGGCGATCCAGAAGCCGAGCATCCCCAATGGTTCGCGATCGATCTGGGGGCGGCAGTCCCGGTTCGCGATATCCGGCTGCTTTGGGGCGCGCCATACCCCCGGCGATACCTGGTGGAATACTGGGACGGTGATCAGAGTCAGCCGATCGATGACAACCCCGCCGGTGCCTGGCGGCGCTTCGAGAATGGCACGGTGCCGTCGTCAGACGGCGGCACTGCGGAGCTGCGGCTGACTCGCACGCCGGTGACCACGAGGTTCCTGCGCCTGCTCATGTTCGAGAGCTCGCACACCGCGCTCGGTGGCAACGGGGATTCGCGCGACAGTCTCGGGTTTGCGCTGCGCGAGATTTTCGTCGGCGATCGCGACGCGTCCGGCCGGTTCCATGATCTCGTCCGGCATGGCGCGGCGCCGTCGCTACAGAGCGTGATGCTGGTGTCCTCAACGGATCCCTGGCACCGCGAGATCGACCGCGACGTAAACACCGCCCAGCCTGGCTTCGACCTGGTGATGAAGAGCGGTCTCACCCATCGCCTGCCAATGCTGGTTCCAACCGGGCTGTTGTTCGATACCCCCGAGAACTCCGCCGCGGAGCTGCGATTCCTGCGCGCACGTCACTATCCGATCGCAGGCATCGAACTGGGAGAAGAACCCGATGGGCAGCGCGTCACGCCAGAGGATTACGGCGCGCTCTACGTTCAGTTCGCCGCGGCGCTCCATGCGGACGATCCGCACGCCCGCCTCGGCGGTCCTAGCTGGCAGAACCTGCTGAACGACCCGCTCACTCTTTGGCCGGATCGTGCGTCACCCGGCAAGCGTGACAGCTGGATCGGGCGATTCCTCGATTATCTCGACGCCCGACACCGGATCGGCGACCTCCGGTTCTTCTCTTTCGAGTGGTATCCATTCGACGATGTCTGCGACGATCCCGCTGCCAACCTCGCGGCCGCGCCGGGGATGCTCAGCAGCGACCTTGCCCGGTTGCGTGCGGCGGGCCTGCCGGATTCCATCCCCCGCATCATGACCGAATACGGTTACTCGGCGCATCTGTCGCTGGCCGAGGTCATGCTGCCCGCGGCTCTGTTCGACGCCGATCTGGTCGCGAATTTCTTCGCTCACGGCGGATCGAAGTCCTTTTACTTTGGCTACGAACCGGGAGATCTCGCGCACGAGCGGGACTGCGACCATTGGGGCAACCTGATCATGTTCCTCGCCGACAGCCTCGGCCAAGCACAATATCGGATGCCGAGGTACTACGGCATCTGGATGCTGACACACGCCTGGGCGGATTCCGCAGGCGGCGTGCACGCGATGTATCCGGTGCGGGTCGAACGCGCCGGCACCGCCGCCGTCGACACGCTCCTGAGCGCGTTTGCGCTGCGACGACCGGACCATCGCTGGTCGCTCCTGCTGGTGAATCGCGATCCGGGTCGCGAACGCGTGGTCGACCTGCGCATCGCCGCCACGAGTGGTGCCCGCGGGCGCGCGTTGCGCGGATCGGTCGAGACGTGGCAGTACTCAAGCGCGCAGTATGAGTTTCATGAAGACGCGGCGAGCGGGCACCCGGTGCGCAGCCTGCCGCCGGTTCATGGCACGATCGCGAAGGCGGGGAAACTGACGCTACCGCCCTACTCGATCATGGTGGTTACGGGTCGGTGAAGGTCAGGCTGGTTCGCCGCGACCCGGCCAGCGCATGTGCGAGGGACTCTTAGGTGCCCGTTCTGGTTCCCTGTTCCTTCTGGATCTGCCTCGCGACCTTCTCCACTTCTTCCAGCACGCGGAGCAGGTTGCCGCTCCAGATTTGCCCGATCTGCTTTTCGGTGTAGCCGCGGCGTACCAGTTCCTTCGTCACGTTGATCGCGTCGAGCGCGCAGTTGTAGCCTTCCACCCCCCCGCCACCGTCAAAGTCCGAACTGATCCCGACGTGATCGATGCCGATCAACTTGACCGCGTAGTCGATGTGGTTCACCAGATCCTCGACGTTCGCGACCGCTTGCTGCGGATATCTGTCGTTGATGGACTGCAACTTCGCTTCATACTCGTTGCGCCGCGCCTCCGGCATCGCCGCCAGCTGCGAATCCACGGCGGCGTTCGTGCCGGCCCCCGCCGTCCCGCCGCCGATCGGGGCGCAGCGGTTCGCATCCGACGTTGGTCCACGACCGCCGCCTCCGGCACCTCTTCCGCGGCCGCCGGTCGCGGCGACGATGCCATACTCGGCTCGGAGATCAGCGAGCGCCTTCGTCCGCGCGGCATCGCCCTTCGGGTCACACTTGATGTAGCCGCGGAACGCCACGACCTGGATCACGCCACCATTTCTTGCCAGCGCCTTGAGTTGATCGTCGGCCAGGTTGCGCGACACGTCGCACAAGGCACGGACGGCTGAATGCGATGCGATGATCGGGGCCCGGGTCAGCTCGAGGGATTGTGCCATCGACTCACGCGACGGGTGCGAGATGTCGATCATGATGCCCCACTTGTTCATCTCGGCGATGACTTGCTTGCCGAGTGGGCTCAAGCCATGCCACTCCCAGAAGCCGTCGCCTTCACCAGTGTTGGAATCGGAGAGTTGACTCGGGTTGTTGTGCGCGAGTGACATGTATCGGGCGCCGCGGTCGTAGAACTCCTTGACGCGGGTGATGTCGGTGCCGATGCCATAGCCGTTCTCGACCCCCATGAAGGCGATCTTCTTCCCTTCCTTGAACAGGCGCCGCGCGTCCTCGGCCGTTCGCGCGATACCAATCCGGTCCGGGGCGATCTGTTCGGCCAGCCGATGCACGGCGTTGAACTTCGCGGTGTCCGTTGCGTACGCGCTGGCATACCCGGCGCTGTCCTGCCCGGCGCCGTTCGCCGGCTGTCCCACGAAGATCGAGAAGAAGACCGCGTCGAGCCCGCCGCCCTCCATCTTGGTGAGATCGACCTGCGTGCTCAGCCGCTGGCCGTAGTTGAGCTGGCCAAGCTGGAAATTGCTGGGCGAGATATCGACGTGAGTGTCCAGGGTTAGCGTCCGCTTGTGAATCGCTTGGGCCTTCGCCGTGAGTTCAGCGTCGGACATCTGGCACGAAACAGGGTTCGGGGCGCTCGACAGAGCGAACGCGCCCAAGGCGGCGAACACCGCAAGACGGCGCATGATGACTCTCCGGGAATATGTGCGGGTGGTCTCCAATACTAACCCGTCCGGACACGCGGTGCGAAAGCATGGCCGGCGGCCACCGGTCCACGCTTGCCAGATCACCGGGCGTGCGGCGATACTCCGACCCTGAGATCCCCCGATCGCGGCACCAGTGACGCTCCCTGCCGATTCTGTTACGGTGGTTACCGGATGGTGAAGTGGCTCCTCCTGTTGCTGTGCGTGGGTGCCTGCACCCAGCCGAAGGCTGCGCGGCCAGTTGATCGTGCTGCGTTGCTCGTCGCGGCGGTCCGCGGCGATTCCGCGGATGTTGTTCGTCAACTGCTCGACGCCGGCGTCTCGCCCGACACGATCGCGCCCGATGGCACTCGTCCGCTCACCGAAGCCGCGCGCCATGGACGGATCGCGGCTGCCGAGGCGCTGCTCTATGCCGGCGCCAGCTCCGACCTGGCCGATTCAGCTGGCAGCCGGCCGTTCGATTACGCGGTTGAGGAGGGGCACCGGGAGCTGGCCGTGCTGCTCGTCCGTCAGGCGGCACGCGATGCCGGTGCCAATCCCCAAGCGATCGCCTGGTTCGATGCGCTGTCAGGCTCCGGAAACACCGTTCCCGATTGGCACCGCGTGCTCGATGGTGAGATCGCCTCACTCGGTCTTATTTGCGCCGTGCTCAATCGGCGCGACGACGTCGCAGCGTCGTTGCGACGCGCGGCCGGCATTCCCAATCGCACCGGCTACGTCGCGCTAGTGTTGGCAGCACGCTTCGGAGACGAGGCGGCGGTGGCCGACTTGCTCGGGGCGAGCGCTAACCCGGACGCTGAGGTGTCGGGGCACTGGCATGAAACGCCATTGATGGCCGCGGCAGAGGATGGCTACGTGGCGATCGGCCGGCGGCTCATTCGCGCCGGCGCCCGAGTCGATCATGTCGATGACCGTGGGCAGACGGCGCTCATCTGGGCCGTTCGGGAGGGCGAAACCGACTTTGCCCGCATGCTCCTTGACGCGGGCGCCGATCCGACGCGACGCGACGAGGCCGGTGACAGCGCGCTCGACATTGCGCACCGTATCAACCACACGGATCTCATTGCGCTGCTGGAGGAGCACCGGGAAAAGTCCCGGCGGAAGACATGAGCGACCGCCCGTGTTTTTTCTCTCGCGGCGCTGCTGCTTGCCACGGCCCAGTTACGGCCGCATAATCACGCCGAATGACAGTTGAATGGAGGCAATGCCATGGACGACCAGGATCGGCTTCGCGAAATCCTCGAGCGGAACGCCAAGGCGGTGACGTTGCGTCCTTCGCTCGCCCAGCATACCGGCCGCACCGTCGTCCGACTGCGCCCAGGTCTCGAATGCGAGGTTGAAGACGGCGCGTGGCGATTGACCGTGGGCATGGGAGAGAAATCCGGCGGCAACAACGCCGGCCCTGGTCCGGGCACGCTCGGTCGCGGCGCGCTGGGTTCGTGCCTGGCGATTGGCTACGGCATGTGGGCTGCCCGTCTCGGCGTGCCGTTGCATTCCCTCGAGGTCGAGGTCGCCGCTGATTATGACAGCCGCGGCGAGCTCGGCGTGTCCGACGACGTGCGTCCCGGCTATACCCAGGTGCGCTACACCGTGACCGTGGACAGCCCCGCGTCACGCGAGGATGTTCTGCGAGTGCTCGACACCGCGGACAAGTACAGCCCCTACCGAGACATCTTCGCCGATTCGAATGACGTCCAACGAACGGTTCGCTTTCCCGGCGGCGGGGCATAGCGATGGACGCTCGACTGCAACTCCGGGTGCAACGCTACGGCTGGGATCGTGCCGCGGCCGTGTACCAGCACTATTGGGAGCGCCAGCTCGCGCCGGCGCAGCAGCGCCTGCTCGCGCTGGCCGACATCCAGCGCGGTGAGCGCGTATTGGACGTGGCGTGCGGCACCGGGTTGGTGACATTCCCGGCGGCGGATGCGGTCGGTCCGACCGGGTTCGTCCTTGCGATGGACATTTCCGACGAGATGGTGAAGGTGGTCACGCTCGAGGCCGAGCGGCGCGGACTGCCGCAAGTGCGGGCCGAACGCCTCGCCGCCGAAGAGACCGCTACGCCGGACAAGCCATTCGACGTCGCTCTCTGCGCCCTCGGCTTGATGTATGTCACCGATCCGATGGCAGTGTTGCGCGCGATGCACGCGGCGCTGCGACCGGGCGGTCGCTGCGTGGTTGCCGTGTGGGGAGCCCGGGCTCGCTGCGGTTGGGCGGAAATCTTCCCGATCGTGGACCGGCGGGTACGCTCAGAGGTCTGCCCGTTGTTCTTTCAGCTCGGCGGCGGCGACGCGCTGCGCATCAGCATGCAACAAGCCGGGTTTGGCGACATCCAGGTTGATCGCATCGCGGCGACGCTCGACTACGACTCGCCCGAGGATGCCTGTGGTGCGGCATTCGCCGGCGGGCCAGTGGCGCTGGCGTATTCACGCTTCGATGACGCGACGAAGGACGAGGTGCACCGGGAGTATCTCGACTCGATCGCCGAATGGAAGCATGGCGATGGCTATCGCGTGCCGGGTGAGTTTGTCGTTGCGAGCGGCGTGAGATCTGATACGTGAAAGGTGAAAGGTGAACCGCCTACCGTGTTTCAGTGCCCGCGCACCGCGTGCGGCCGATACGGGGCCTCCAGCGCGGCGACCTCGTCTGCGCCGAGTTGCAGATCAAGGGCACCGATCGCAGCGTCCAGATGCTCCAGCTTCGTTGCGCCGACAATGGGCGCAGTGACACCTGGCTTCGCCAGCAGCCACGCCATTGCGACCTCCGCGGGACTGTCTCCCCGTGCCTTGGCAACGTCTCGCAACGCCGCGAGAACCTCGGGATCGTTCGGCGAGTCATAGCGTTCCGTCACGTAGTTGTCACTCCCCGACCGGGCGGTCCGCTGGGCGCCTTGTTCCCAGGGAAGTTGGGCGCGGGCCAGGATGCCCCGAGCCAATGGGGAAAACGGGATCACGCCAATCCCTTCCGCAACGCAGAACGGAATCATTTCACGCTCTTCTTCACGGTAGATCAGGTTGTAATGGTTCTGCATCGAGACGAAGCGCGCCCATCCATTGCGGTCCGAGGCGTGCAGCGCGTGCGCGAACTGCCAGGCGTAGCCGGCACTGGCGCCGATATATCGCACCTTGCCCTGATGTATGAGCAGGTCGAGCGCGGCGAGCGTTTCCTCGATCGGCGTCTTCGGATCAAAGCGGTGGATCTGGTAGAGGTCGATGGTCTCGATGCCGAGCCTTCGCAGCGACGCGTCGCACGCCTGAACGATGTGTTTCCGTGACAATCCTCCCATGTTCGGCCGGTCGCTCATCGGGAAGTGCACTTTGCTCGTGATCACGATCTCATCGCGATTCGCCAGCTCGCGCAACCAGTAGCCGGTGACCTCCTCACTAGCGCCGAGGGAATACATATCGGCAGTGTCGAAGAAGTTGATCCCCGCCTCGAGCGCCTTGACGAAGAACGGCCGCGACTCGGCGCGACCCATCACGTAGGCGCGCCACTTGGGATCGCCGAAGCTCATGCAGCCGAGGCAGATGCGCGAAACCGTCAGGCCGGTCTTGCCGAGTTGCGTGTATTGCATGATGATCCTGTTTCCCCGGAAGAGGTGTTGCATGCGGCGATGGGGTCTAGTGTACCTCGGATTGGCCTGCGCCGGAATACCGGCGGCGGCCCCGTCATGAGTGACACGCCGGTCTGGGAGGACGGTCGGTGGGTGCCGCTGCATTCGCTTGAGGGTGATGTCGACGCCGATGTCTGCGTGATTGGTCTCGGTGGGTCCGGGCTCGCATGCATCCTCGAGTTGCTCCTGATGAACCGCAACGTCGTCGGGCTCGACGCGGCCGCCGTCGGTGGCGGTGCGGCGGGCCGCAACGGGGGTTTCCTGCTGGCCGGACTGCCGTCGTTCTATCATCGTGCCGCGGCAAAGTTCGGCCGTGCGCGGGTCCGTGCGGTGTACCGGCGTACCATGGCAGAAATGGACCGAATGACTGCCGAGACACCGGAAGCAATCCGCCGCGTCGGGTCGCTGCGTATCGCAGATGACGCCGCCGAACTCGCTGACTGCGGCGCCCAGGCCGACATGATGCGCGCCGACGGCCTTCCGGCCGAGGCATACGACGGTCCCGAGGGGCGCGGCATCCTGGTGCCGACCGATGGCGCGTTCAATCCGCTGCAGCGTTGCCGGCTGCTCGCGCTCCGTGCAGTCGCCGGCGGTGCACGCCTGTTCGAGCAGTCGGCGGCCATCGACACCCGCGGTGCGATGGTGCGCACGGAGCGGGGCAGCGTGCAGTGTAGCTGCGTGATCGTTGCCGTTGATGGTCGTCTCGAGCACGTGCTTCCCGAACTCGACGGCCGCGTCCGGACCGCGCGATTGCAGATGCTCGCGACGGCGCCCGCCACCGAGCTCGACCTGCCGCGTCCGGTGTATCAGCGATGGGGCTACGAGTACTGGCAGCAACTTCCCGATCGCCGGATCGTACTCGGTGGGCTTCGCGATCGCGCTGGTGATGCGGAATGGAGCGACTTGCCCGCCGTCACTGACACCATGCAGCGGGATCTCGAGCGAGTGCTCCGCGATCAGCTGCATGTGACGGCACCAGTCACCCATCGGTGGGCCGGCGTCGTCGGCTATTCCACGACTGGCTGGCCGGTTGTCGAACAGGTGCGGCCCGATGTCTGGGCCATCGGCGGTTACAGCGGCACCGGCAACGTTCTTGGCGCACTGTGCGGACGCGGCGTCGCGCAACTCGCCAGTCGGGGCCGATCGGAGCTGCTCAACGAACTCTGGAATTCGGCATGACAGTACGCAACATCTTCGTCACTGGCGGCACCGGATACCTCGGCCGCCCCTTGATCAGCCAGCTGCTCGCTCGCGGTCACACAGTACGGGCGCTCGCTCGGCCTGGCTCGGAACGTCATCTCCCAGCCGGGTCCGCGGTCGTGACGGGTAACGCCCTGGACGACGCGACGTTCGCGACAGCAGTCGCTCCAAGTGACACCTTTGTCCACCTGGTCGGGACGCCGCATCCCAGTCCGGCAAAGGCCCAGCAGTTTCGCGACGTCGATCTCGTGTCGGTGCAGGCAGCGGTGACGGCGGCAAGGCACGCGTGGGTCAGTCACTTTGTCTATTTGAGCGTGGCATACCCGGCGCCGATAATGCAGGCGTACATCGACGTGCGGCGGGAAGGGGAAGCCCTCATCCGTTCCAGCGGAATGCCGGCAACCTTCCTGCGGCCGTTTTACGTACTCGGTCCTGGCCACTGGTGGCCATATCCGTTGCTGCCGGTGTTCACCCTGTTGCGGTTGCTTCCCGCGACACGCGACAGTGCCGGGCGGCTCGGGCCGGTCACGCTGCGGCAGATGATTCGCGCTCTCGTCTTCGCGGTCGAAAACCCGCCGCGCGCCGGCGTGCGGGAGATGAACGCGCCAGACATCAAGCGTGGGGGATCATGATGACCGTTGGAGCCCGGCCCTCGGTAACCTGTCCCGGCCGGCCCTTGCTCCAGTCCCGCCGCTCAATCACGTTACGGTATCCTCCTGATGGGGACTTGGGATGAAAGAGAAGAAGCTCGAAGCATTGATCCGGAAGGTTTCCGGCAAGCCATTGCAAAAGTCGAAACGCGGCCGCTTTGTCGATCCGACCCTGCAGGCCACCCGGACGCCGGAGTCGGAAACCGACGAGGACACCAAGCACCTGTTCAAAGAAATGAAGCGCCGGGAATTCTGACCGCGCCCGGCTCATCCGACGGAGCGTTCATGCGCCGGTTCCCGGCACTGTTCGGCGCCGCATGCATGTTGGCGTCCTGCAGCAACGCAGCAACCTCTCCAACCCAGCGCGCCCCGCTGACGCAGCGGCAGCATGACAGCGTCATCGGCGCGACCAGGCTCCCCGGTGCCGCCGGTGTTCGCGGCGCATTGCGCGTCAGCGATTCCGCCGCCGCCGAACGGGCTCGCATTGACTCAGCGGCACGCGCGCCGTAACGGCGGTGGCTTTGATCTTCTCCTTCGATCCTGACATCCGCCGGGCCGCCACGATTCCGTCGCGGCTTTACGTCGATCCGGCGTATTCCGTCCTCGAAGAAGACAAGGTCTTCGGGCGGACTTGGCAACTGGTGGGCCGCGTGGATCAGGTTTCCGCGACCGGCCAATACTTCACCGCCGAGATCGGTCCCGAGGCCATCGCGGTCGTGCGTGATGGCGAGACACTCCGCGGCTTCCACAACATCTGCCTGCACCGTGCGGGACCGGTCGCCGAAGGATGCGGCACGCGGCAGACGCTGCAATGCCGCTACCACGGCTGGACCTATCGACTCGATGGCTCGTTGCTGCGCGCCCCGGAAATGGAAGACGCCTGCGACTTCACTCGGGAATCGATGCATCTGCTTCCCGTGCAAGTGGCGGCATGGGGACCGCTGGTGTTCGCCAATCTCGACCTCAAGGCGCCGCCGCTGGAACGGTTTTTCGAGGACATTGACCGGCGAAGCGAGCGGTTCTCCGTGACTACGATGCGGTACGTCGGCAGGAAGTCATGGACAATCGCCTGCAACTGGAAGGTCTACGTCGATAACTACCTGGAAGGGTATCACATCCCGGTCGTCCATCCGACGCTGCACAAGGAACTCGATTACGATCAGTATCGCGTGGAGCTGCATCGCTATTACTCGCTGCAGCACGCGCCAATCCGCTCCGGCCGCGGCGGGAACCGCCAGTACCAATCCACCTCGCCTGACGACGAGGCCCAGTACTACTGGATCTTCCCCAATGTGATGCTCAACATCTATCAGGGGCAGATGCAGACCAACACGGTCGTGGCCCGCGGTCCCGACAGCTGTGAAGTGGTGTTCGAATGGTATGCTCACCAACCGCCAGCCGATGCGGCGGCTGACCCCACCTGGACGCGGCTCATGGCCTTCAGCGACGAGATCCAGGCGGAAGACATCGAGATCTGCGAGCGGGTTCAGAAGAATCTGCGATCGCGTTCCTACGATCGCGGACGGTATTCACCTACGCGCGAAAACGGCGTGCATCACTTCCATTCGTTATTGCACGAGTTCCTGGCGTGAGCCCACGCTACAAGCCCCGCAGCAACAGCTCCCGCACCACCTCGACCTGCTTGACGGTCGGCAATCCCGCCGTCGCTGCGCGCAGCTCGTGCGCCCGCTTCAGGGACATCGGATCCAGCAGCAGTTCCTCACGGCGCGTCCCACTTGCCGCCACGTCGATCGCCGGAAATACGCGCCGATCGGCGAGCTCGCGGCTCAGCACGATCTCGGCGTTGCCGGTCCCCTTGAACTCCTCGAAGATCACCTCGTCGGCCTTGGATCCGGTGTCCTTGAGCGCGGTCGCGATGATCGTCAGTGATCCCTTGCCGACTCGCGGGTCTACCGCGCGCGCGCTGCCGAAGAATCGCTTCGGCCGTTCCAGCGCCTCGGCGCCAATCCCGCCTGACAGCGTCCGGCCCGACCCCTTGTCGATATTGTTGTAGGCCCGGGCGAGCCGGGTCAGCGAATCGAGGATGATCACCACATCCTCGCCGAGTTCGACGCGGCGCCGCGCGCGTTCGAGTGTCATCTCCGCCACGGCGACATGACGCTCGGCACCGTGATCGAAGCTCGACGCGATCACTTCGCCCGCATTCGCCATCTCCATCTCGGTGACTTCCTCCGGCCGTTCGTCGGCGAGCAGGATGTACACGGTCGCTTCGGGCTGATTGGCGATGATCCCGCGAGCGATGGCGGTGAGCAACGTCGTCTTGCCGGCCTTGGCGGGAGCCACCACTAGGGCGCGCTGGCCTTTGCCCAGTGGAAACAGCAGGTCGATGATCGCGGCGGTGATGTCGCCGCCGCGGGGCACCCCGCCCGGTGCCGTCAGCCGCAGGACCTGCGTCGGGTGAGTGGCCGGCAGGCGGCTGAAGTCCGGTCGGCCCGCGCACTCCGCCGGGTCACGGCCAAAGATCGTGGTCACCGTGTCGAGTGCTGGTCCGCGGCCCCCACGCGGTGGATAGGCCATGCCGGCGATCTCGTCTCCGGCGCGCAGGCCGTACTTCGCAATCACCCCGGGCTGCACGTGCACATCGCCGGTGCTGGCCAGATAACTCGAGCCGCGCACGCGAAGAAACCCGCCGCTCCGGTCCGAGAGCTCAAGCACCCCTTCGACGGCAACTCGCTCTCCGTTGTCGGCCGGCGCGTGCGGCACCTGCAACGCCGTGCCACCTTCTCCGGCCCTGCCGTTGCCGTTGTTGCCCGGACCGCCGCCCGGTCTGCGCCCCCGCCCTCGCCCACCGCGCCGGCGATGTGGACGTCCGCCGCCACCGCCGTTACCGTTTCCGCCGCCGTTTCCGTTTCCGCCGCCAGGTTGGTTCACTGCATCACCTCGCGCGCCAGCGCGGCCCGCACCAGCGCCGCGCCGGGCTCGAAACCGCCGGCCTCTGCGATCGCCAGCGGGGTGTATCCCTCGCATTCAATCCGAGGATTGGCGCCCGCGTCGAGGAGTCGTTTCACGAGCGGGAGATGCTTGGCGGCGAGCGCCGCATGCAGCGGTGTGTTGGCCACGGTGTTCCTGGCAATGCGCCGGTGATCGGCGCCGTGAGAGAGAAGGAGGTCGGCGGCTCCTGCTGAGCCGAAAAAGGCCGCGAGGTGCAATGGGGTCCAGCCGTCAACGGAATAGGTATCGGCTGCTGTTCGGTTGAGAGCGAGGATCTCTCTCAACCGATCGACATCATCGATCGCGGCCGCTTCGAACACGGTCCGCGGCCACCGCTGCGCCATCAGCCAAGACTTCGTCTCCACGCTCCGGTGATACAACGTCGTGAGCAGTGGCGTCTCGCCGGTGGCAGCTTGGCGGGTCAGCAATGTGGGGTCGGCGGTGACGAGCGACTGTACCCGCTGCAAGTCGTTCCGCCGGCAGGCTTCGAGCAATTCTTCGAGCATTCGAGCCGGATAAAAGGGAGCCGCACGTCATGACCAGCCCGGTCGACGGGCGCCTCGATCGCAATCGAGGGGGCGCGGCTGTCACAAATCAGGCGAAGCCCGGGCGTTTTCGCTAGTCCTTGGACCCAGGCGGTAGGCCAAGAGCCATGAGCCATGAGCCCGTAAAGCAGACTCGACCAGAACTCCGGGGTTCATCGCCGAGCGTACTGTTGGGAGCTCATGACGCATGGCCGCTGTTACGGCTCATGGCTGCCGTTTCGGCTCGTGTCTCACGGCCCCGCCAACACCGGCAGCGTCAAGTGCGTCGGATACTGCGCCGATCGCTGGATCACATGTGTCGCCTTCTGGAAATCGGCGGCTGTGGCCGCGAAGATGTTCGCCACGAACCGCTGTGGATTCCGGTCGATGATCGGGAACCACGTGCTCTGCACCTGTACCATGATCCGGTGGCCCCGCTGGAAAGTGTACTCCTGGGTATGCAAGTCGACGGCAAACTTTTCCACCTTCCCCGGTACCAGCGCACGCGGTTTCGAGAACGAATTGATGTACCGGCCGCGGAGGACGTCGTTCGCCACCATGAGCTCAAAGCCGCCCATTGTCGGTCCGAGCGAATCGGGATAGACGTCGATCAGCTTGACGATCCAGTCGGCATCGCTGCCGGTGGTCGAGGCGAACAGCGTCGCGCTGATCTCGCCGCTGATGGTCACCGCCTTGTCGAGCGGACCAGTCTGCCAACTCAGCACGTCCGGGCGGTGTTCGACGAACCGCTGATCCTCCACCAACCAGGTCCGCCATTGGGAGCCGGGCCCATAGGTCGGCTGGATCGGACGCTTGCGGTATGGTACCGGGTTCGCCGGGTCGGAGACGAACGAGTCAGCCCCGGCTGACGCGCCCGGTCGAGTGAACGAAAGTGCGCCGTTCGTAGCTGGATAGATCGGCGTCGCCACCACGCCGTCACGACGTGGGAAGCTCGCGCTCGTTACCCACTGGTTCTCGCCGCCGCGAAACAATGTCGCTTCTGCCGGCCGGCACCCATTCACCGCGCCTTTGAGGTAGCAGGCGAAGAACGGCCGCTGGACCTCGGCGCGATACCAGTCTGCTGTATTCGAGCTGAAATCGACGGCGCCCAGACTCTTCCCCGTGCCACCCCAGCCGCCATGATTCCACGGGCCGACCACCAGGAAGTTCAGGTTGTTGGTGTCGTGCTTCTCCATCTCGCGGTAGATGGTGACCGGGCCGTAGAAGTCCTCCTGGTCCCACCACCCGGCCACGTTGAGCGTCGGCACGGTTACCGGATGATCGAGGTACGGCACCGCCGCCTGCTTCTTCCAGAATTCGTCATAATCAGGGTGCGCGACGTAGTCGTTCCATGTGGGGATGCGTCCGTTGAACACCTCGTCCTTCACCCGGGACAGCGGGCCGAGGGAGAGGTACCAACTGTACGTGTCGGCGCGATCGAAGGGAAATCCGGTGTCGAAGCCCTGGGCGTGTTCCATCTCATAGGCATACTCGAACCCGTACGAAAGCCGGAACGCGCCCTGGTGATGGAAGTCGTCACCCATCCACATATCGGCCGGGGAAGCCTGCGGCGAAGCGGCCTTGAACGCCGGATGCGGGTCCATCAACGCTTGTACCACCAACCATCCGTCATATGACACGCCAAGCATGCCGACTCGGCCGTTGTTGTTGGGCACGCGCCGCGTCAACCACTCCATCGTGTCCCACGCGTCGGTTCCCTCGTCGATCGCCTTGGGGTCGCGGCGGTCTCGCGGAGGCCGCTGCATCACGAACGCTCCTTCGCTCTTGTACTTGCCGCGAATATCCTGGAATGCAAACGCATAACCATCACTCGCCAGCTCCCGAAGCGATGAGGCCGGAGAGGTGAAGTTCGCGCCGGCACCGTCGATCCCGTACGGTGTGCGCTTGAGCACGATCGCCAGCGCCCCGCCGTATCCCTGCGGCAGCCACACTGTGGTGTGCAATCGCACGCCGTCGCGCATCGGCACCAGGGTGTCGATGAGTTTGGCGTAGCTGTATGTCCCAGCTGGAGCGGTGGTCTGCGCGGACACCGCCCCCCCGAATGCGCCGATCGTGAACGTCGCAACCAGTACTGATCGCATGACTCCTCCGTCCATAGTGTCCGTTCCGCCTCGACGCTTCCTCGGCGACCCCACTGTGGCCCATTGCGCGATCATACCCGGCTCGCGTGGGCTTGCACCGCTCGAGCTACCCGGTCGGGATCACCTCGCCATGCGCGGGCGCCAGCTTCGCCGTGAAGTGTCGCAACGTCGGCGGCTGCTCGACGATCCTCATGCCGCGAATCGTATCACGGCGCTCGTATACATAGAGCAGCACTTCCGCGAGATAATCCACGTGGCTTTGCGTATACACGCGCCGCGGAAAAGCCAGACGCACCAGTTCCATCGCCGCAGGCTTCTCAGTGCCATCGGGCTGCCGCCCGAACATCATCGTTCCGATCTCTGCCGAACGCACGCCACCCACCAGGTACAGGGCGCAGGAGAGTGCCCACGCCGGATACTCGGTCTGGGGGATCTGCGGCAGCATTTGCCGGGCGTTGATGTACAGCGCATGGCCACCCGGCGGGGTCACCATCGGAACCCCCGCTGTCGCCAGACGATCCGCCAAGTATGCTACCGAACGAATCCGGTACCGCAAGTAGTCTTCGTCGAGCGCCTCCTCGAGGCCGATGGCGATCGCCTCCAGGTCATACCCAGCGAGTCCGCCGTATGTCACAAACCCTTCGGTGAGGATCAGGTTGTCACGGCACCGGCGCGCCAGGGCATCGTCGTTCATCGCGAGAAACCCGCCGATGTTCGCCATGCCGTCCTTCTTGGCACTCATCGTCGCGCCATCCACCTCGGCGAACATGGCCTGGGCGATCTCGATCGGGCGCTGGTGCTCGTAGCCCGGCTCGCGCTGCTTGATGAACCAGGAGTTTTCGGCGAACCGGCAAGCATCGAGGAATAGGGGCACCTGGTGCAACCGGCAGATCGCGCTGGCGCCACGCAGGTTGTCCAGCGACACCGGTTGGCCGCCTCCCGAGTTGTTCGTAACGGTCATCATCACCAGGGGGACCCGTCCGGCCTCGGATGTCAGCACTTGTTCGAGCGCCTCGAGATCCATGTTGCCCTTGAACGGATGGTCCTGTCCGGGATTGAGTCCTGCGGCGATCGGAATGTCCAACGCCGTCGCTCCACGCGCTTCGATGTTTGCACGAGTGGTGTCGAAGTGCGTGTTGTTTGGCACCACGTCGCCGGGGTTGACCATCGCGGTGAACAGGATCCGCTCGGCGGCGCGCCCCTGGTGCGTCGGCATCACATGCTTGAGCCGGGTGATCTTCTGAACCGCGGCTTCGAACCGGTAGAACGAGTCGGCGCCGGCGTACGATTCGTCCCCCCGCATCATCCCGGCCCACTGGCGCGACGACATCGCGCCGGTACCCGAGTCGGTCAGCAGGTCGATCAGTACGTCACGCGCGCGGACCAGGAACAGGTTGTAGTGCGCTGCCTTGAGCGCGTCGGACCGTTCGGCAAGCGTGGTTTGCCGGATTGGTTCGACACTCTTGATCCGGAAAGGCTCGATGATCGTTCGCGGTGTGAACATTCAGCCCCGAGTGACGCTGTTGTGTCGCCAGAAAAGGAAGATCGGCACGCCGAGCAATAGTAGCCCGGTGCCGCGAACTGCGTTGCCGGGATGTGCCCAGATCGAGCCGATTACGACATAGGCTGCCGCGAGAATGAAGACGCACGTCGTCACGGGGTGCAGTGGGACCTTGAACGGGATCGGACGGTCACCGTCACGCTTTCGGAGCATGAAGAGCGCCGCTGCCGTCAAGCCGAAAAAGATCCAGTCACCGAACACCACGTAGTCGAGCAGCTCGCCATATTTCTTCGAGAACAGCAGTACGGTCGCCCAGGCCCCCTGCAGCAGGATCGCAGCAATGGGCGTGCGCCACCGCGAATGGAGCTTTGCGAACGACGCGAAAAACAATCCGTCGCGCGCCATCGCCTGATACACCCGAGGTGTCACCAGGATCACGACGTTGAGGAAGCCGAAGGTGGAGGCGACGATCCCGGCGGCGATGATCCGCCGTCCGGCGTCTCCCGCCACGGCTGCCATCGTTTCGGCCGCCGGTGCAGTGCTTGCCGCCAGGCCCGCCATACCGAGGGTCCGCAGGTACGCGACGTTGACCAGCAGATACGCCGCCACCACGACGACCACACCAATGATCAGCGCCCTCGGCAGGTTTCGCTCCGGATTCACGATCTCCTCGGCGACAAAGTTTGTCTGCTGCCAGCCGCCGAACGCAAAAAGGACTGGCACCAGCGCCGCACCGATGGCAAGCACGAGGCCGCCGTGAGCCACGGTCGTGGCGGCTTCGGCATGCGCGCCCGACGGCGCGACGAAGGCAGCCACGATCAGTGCCGCGATTGCCGCCAGCTTCAGGACCGTGAAGATATTCTGTGTCCACGCCGCGGGCCGCACGCCGAAGATGTTGAGCACAGTGAGGAAGACGACCGAACCAATGGCGACGATCGGCTGGATCGACTCCGGCCACCCCATCAGCGACGCGGCATACCCGGCGAATGTCATGGCGACCGCTGCGATCGCACCGGTCGACATCACGAGCAGCAGCGCCCACGCATACATGAACCCGGCCAGCGGCCCGAACGCCTCGCGCAGGTAGGCATAGCCGCCGCCCGCGAGCGGCCGTCGCCGCCCCAGCTCGGCGAACACGAACGCCCCGATCAGCGCGATCACCGCACCCAGCCCCCATGCCACGTTCGTCAGCGCAGGGGTGTTCACGATTCGCGCGACCTCGGCCGGATTGCGGAAGATCCCGGACCCGATGATGCCGCCGATTACCAGCATCGTGGCGGAGAACAGTCCCAGGCGCCGTGCGTATCCAGGCGGGTTGGGCGATGCGCTCATTCGCGGCGGCACGCTGCGGTAGCCATCTTGAGTCTTCTCTCGATCCGCGTGGTGGAGTGGCTGGCCGCGGTGCACGGGCCTGGAACGATAAGGTAGCCTCCGCCCGCCAAATGGTGGCGCAACCGGCCGAGCTTCGCCACGGAGCATCGCGTTTCCCCCCGCAGAGCGCAAGCACTAGTTTTCCGTTCGCTCGCCCAACTCTCCGGGATCTGACCTACGATGATGCGATCGTTTCTGTTCTGGCTCTCGACGCGCCAATCGATCTTCAACTTTGCGCGGCGCAACCGCCTGGCCAGGAAGTTCGCTTCCCGTTTTGTCGCCGGCGAATCGATCGAGGACGCTGTTGCCGCTGCGAGTGCGCTGCGGGCGCGGGGCATAACGGCATCCCTCGACATGCTGGGCGAGAGCGTCGCCAGTCCTGCCGAGGCCGAGCAGGCGCGCGACACCTACCTCGCGATGCTGCACGCCATGAAGGCCGCGGGCGTCGAAGTCAACGTCTCCGTCAAGCTCACTCAAATGGGGCTCGACATCGACCCCGACTTGTGTGAGCGCAACGTCCGGGCGATTCTCGGCCTCGCCAAGGGGTTCGACGGGTTCGTCCGGCTGGACATGGAGGGCTCACCATACACCCAGCGCACGCTGGATTTCTTCGAGCACCGGCTCGTCGGCGAGTACGGCGCCCACACCGGCATGGTGATCCAGGCCGCGCTCCGCCGTTCCACCGACGACATCGCCGGCCTGATACGCCTTGGCGCGCGGGTGCGACTCTGCAAGGGCGCCTATCTCGAAAAGCCCGAGATCGCATTCCCCGACAAGAAGGATGTCGATTCGCATTATGTCCTTCTCATGGAGCGGTTGCTGCAGAGCGGCAACTACCCCGGCATTGCCACCCACGATGAAGCCATCATCGCTCACGCCAAGCAGTTTGCCGCGCAACACACCATTCCACGCGACCGATTCGAGTTCCAGATGCTGTATGGCGTCCGCCGGGATCTCCAGGAACAGCTCGCCCGCGAAGGCTATCGCCTGCGGGTCTATATCCCGTTCGGGACGCAGTGGTATCCCTACCTCATGCGCCGGCTGGCGGAACGCCCGGCGAATATCGTCTTCATCTTCGGCAACGTGATCAAGGAAGGATTCCGCCGGGCGTGACCGAATTCACCCTTGGTGGCTACATGCTGAAGCACGAACGTGCAGCAGCGTTCACCGGGAGTGATGGCCTGCCCTACTCCGTGGCGCTCTGGATCGATGACGAACCCGATGCGCGCGGCCGGTTCGGCGGGGCACTCCTCTTCGTACGCTGGACCGCCGCCGGCGACGCGCCCGACGGCCACCACGAATCCGATTATCTCGTCTGGGGCCGCACCGAAGACGACGCCCGCGAACGCCTCGGCGCGCTGTCGCTCTACGACGTCAAGGCACTGCTCGACGAGTTGATCGCCGCTGGCCGCGCGGATGAAGCGTGACGGCGCTCATTGGTGTCGTACTGGCACGCGAGGGTGGCGCCTACCGCGTCCTGGTCGACGGGGTCGAACGGCAGGCCATCCTGCGCGGCAAGGCCAAGCGCCAACGGGACCGCGCCGTGGCTGGCGACCGGGTGCGATTCGATCCGGCCACGATGACCGAAGACGTCCTCGGCATCGAAGCGGTCGAGCCGCGCACTTCGCTGCTCGAACGCCGCGTTCCCGGCGGCCGCGGGACGCGCCCCGTTGCGGCCAACGTCGACCAGGTCGTCGTCGTCATCGCCGCCGCGGAGCCCACACCGCTCCCGCAATTGCTCGACCGGCTCCTCGTCGTTGCCGAGGCGAATGACATCCCCGCGCTCGTCGTGATCAACAAGGTCGACTTGGCACCCGCCACCGGCGTAATCGCCCACCTCGCGGCCTCAGGCTACCACATCCTGCTCACGGCCGCGAACCGCGGGGAAGGCCTGGAAGCGCTGCGCGACGCGCTCAGCGGGAAGGAGTCGGTGTTCACCGGTCCGAGTGGCGCGGGAAAGTCATCGTTGATGAACGCGCTCGAGCCCGGACTCGGTCTCCTGATCGGCGCGGTCTCCGCCAAGCTCCGTCGCGGCACCCACACGACGGTGTCCGCGATCATGGTACCGCTGGCGATCGGCGGATTTGTCGTTGACACGCCGGGTTTCTCGGAGGTTGGCATGTGGGCCATCGATCGCGCGCATCTCGATGAGTGCTTCCCGGAATTCCGGCCGGCAGTCGGTCAATGCAAGTTCGATGATTGCACTCATCGAACCGAACCGGGCTGCGCCGTGCGCGCACTGGTAGAAGGTGGCACCGTGCCGCCAACGCGCTACGACACCTACCTGACCCTGTTCGCCGAGCTTGCCGAGCTTCCGGAGGCGTGGCAGTAGGCTGAACTGGACAATCATGTGCGGAAGCGATCAACGAACTAAGCACCTGACCGGAGGATTGATGGACGACTCTGAGGTTCCTTACAAGGGCTTCGTGATTCACCCCAAGCCGCGCCAGCACCGCGACGATGAATCATGGAGCACGACCGTCCACATTCAACGGGGCGGCAGCTTTAAGCTGGTGACGGCGAAGAACTCGTGGCCGAGTGAGGAGGAAGCGATAAAGGGATGCGTCGAGCTTGGTCGGCGAGTGATCGACGGTGAGGTTGTGGGGATGTCTGTTGATGATCTTTAGCTCTCGCTGGGCGTGGCGCCGCCGACGGTGCTGGTATAGAATGAGAGCAGGTGGTAACCAGGCTGGTTGCCGCCGTCCCGTTGGAGCGGGATCAACGACTGGATTGCCTGGCACCACCCGTCTGGTTTATTGATTTGCGAATAACGGCGATTCCCGAATTGGGGTCGCCGTTTTCGTTTGCCTCCGGTACTACGTCATCGGGCCCGCCACCGCCACGGCCTTGAGGAAGCCATACAACCGATCAACCTCCTCGCCTGTCAGGTCCACCGGCAGCTTCATCCGCACGATCATCGAGCCGCCGCGCAGGGCGAACGGATACTCGATCATCCCCGGGCCACTGGCGACGGGGAATGCCGTGGACACTGTGCTGTCTCGCTCAGTCTCGCTCGCGTTCGGTGTCGCCCTTTTGGCCGCGCCCTTCTTGGTGCCGCGGCTGGCGTCAGGCTTTGGGCCCCCACTTTGCGCGGGTGACCGCCATGTCGCCGGATTGTCAGCGAATTTGAGAAAGGATTCGAGCGCCTGCCGGAAGCGATTCTGATATGTCCTGATGCTCTCGCTTTTCATCTGCGTCGCTGCTTTGTTCGCGAAGCGGTGCAACAGCCGCTCGACGTCCAGCGTCCGCACGTCGATCTGCTCCCAACCTGAGTCGACTTCCAGGACCGCTTTTGCGGCGGCCCGGAACGATCCTGCGGTGTTCTTGTTCAGCTCGCCTTGCTCCGCCATCAGCGGCCAGAACGCGACGAATGCACTCCCTGAAGTGTCCACGCTTTCCATTGGATGCCTCCATCTTAAACGTAGCATCGCGTCGTGCCGCATACAAGTGTCTTGAATGATGCTAGCATATCACAATGCTGTCAAGTGCCAATTCGCATTCATTAGGATAAAGTTCTGTAACAGATTCTGTAACAGTCAGTTACGAAACGACTTACGGCTGTTGTTCGGTGGTATGCTGGAATGACAGCAAAACGGATTGTGCTGATGCAGTGTGCCGATGACGGCCGCCGGTTACAGACGAGACGGAAAGCGCCGGTTGGTCGAGTGGAGGCTTCAGGGAGTGCATTCGTCGCGTCTTGGCCGCTGATCGCGGAGCGGGACGAGCCGCATCACCGGCGGCCGCGTCATTCCTGGCGAGAGCTACGGCGACGGCGGGCGACTTGATCCTTGGCGTGCGCGGCGTTGGGTCGAACGGCTGTGGAACGGTTAGCCAGCAGATGGGCGGTCAACACCTCCTGTCGGGGGCGCGTTATCGGGCCAGGAACGGACGAGTCATGGTGCCCGTCGTCGTCTCCGGCTCCTCGGGCGGCCCCGCCGAAATGCGACGTTTGGGCTTGTTGCCTGATACTTACATATAGGGTCGACAGCCTCGTCACCCACAACCCTCAACCAAGGAGCAATCCATGAACGTCACCCATGTTGTGACCGGTGCTTTGGTCGTCGTCATCGTTTCGACCGTCATCATCGATCGTCACCCGGGATATCACGTCCCGGAGTCGGCATACTCGTATGTGACATCGGCGCCGATGATGTCGTTCTCGTCGGGAAGTATCAGCAAGTAGTGCTGATCGCTGCACCTCCGTTTCGACGAATGGACTGGACGTGCGGCGCCTTGTGCGCGAGCCCGGTGGGATTGCCTCGCGGGCGATTTCACTCCATCACTTCGAACACCCTCAAATCGGCAAACCCCGTCGGCTGCAGCTTCTCAAACCCACCCTGCGGCACCTTGAGATACCGCCACACCTCACCCGTGAGCTGGCTGGCGTTCTCGCACCATAGCCGCGCCGCGCGGTCTTTGTGCGCCACATCGGGATCCTCGCGCCCCTTGGTCTCGATCAGCTGGCGCGACCCGTCCGTGAGCACAGCCACGAAGTCCGGCTCGTAGTACCGCAGGCTCGCCGCGCTGTCGGTGTACTCGATCGCGAACCCGAACTGTGGCGGAAGCTTGGCGAACGCCTCCACATCGTCGGCGTTCTGAAGAAAGCGTGCGAACTGTTCTTCGAACTTGTTGTCCCCGGCGGCCAAGTTGAAGATGGTCTTGGAGGCGGTGAACGCGTGCGGCCTGGAGTAGGGGAATGCCGGCGTTTCGCTCACTCGCCGCGACGACACGAGCTTGGGAACCTGCTCTTCGACGACCAGGGCGCGGAGTGCCTTGACGAAAAGGTCGAGCGTGACAAAGCGCGCCACGTTGCTCGAAATCGCCTGGATCATCTCCGGACTGTCCAAGGAGACCGGCTTGCCAAACGCTCGTGTCGCCAGGAATTCCCGCACCTTCGGGGCGAGTGCCGCGAACTGTGACGGCAGTTTCACGTCCTGCGCGATCCGCTTGGCGTAATAGCTGATCACCTCGCCCGCAGTCTGCGGATCGGGCATCGTGTAGCTGCGATCGACCAGTTTCTCCATCGTGATGACGTCGTACCCCTCGTAGCGGAAGTTCTTCGCCTCCTCCGATCCTGCCTTCATCGGCAGGGGACTGCACTGAAATTGAGCTACGTCGAGTGCGCCGATCTCTTCGGCCAACGTCTTCTTGCGGACCAGGATCGGCGTAAGCGTCGGGATCTCGATGTCCTTTGCGGCCTTCGCCGGATCGGGCTGGATCGTCCGGATCTCCAGGTGATCCTTCCCCAGCTCGAACTGCTCCAGCTTGAGATCCTCATCCTTCTCCAACTGTTCCACCAGCTCCATGAACTTCGCTGTGCCGATCACGTCGACCCGCTCCACGTAGCCGTTCCCCTGACCGTGGAACATCAGCCGGAGGCCGCGGCCAAGTGTCTGTTCAGGCAGGATGTTCGCCTTGGACGAGTAGGGACGGAGGCCCACGATGACCGTCACGTTCTGGACGTCCCAGCCCTCCCGGAGCATCAACACGCTGACAATGGCATTGACCGGGCTGTCGGTATGGTCCACCTCACGTGCAGCCTTGCGCGCTCCCTCCTCATCGCCCTTCGTGACATCGCCGCTGCGGTTCGTGTGAATCACCAGCAGGCGTTCGCCGACGAATTCCTCCGGGTACTTGGTGCGGAGGAAATCGGCCACGTCATCGGCGTCGTTGGTCTCGTTCATCATCACGAAGAGCACTGGCTTCTTGCCCAAGGGCGCCAACTGCTCCCGGTATTCCCGCCATCGTTCCACACCGGCCGTCAGATAGGCCTTGTACTTCACGCTCGCGATATCGGAAGGCGCATCCTTGATGCCTACCGTCACGCCCTTCATCGGCCGCTTCACGATGCCGTCGATGATCGCCTGCCTGAGCGGATAGTCGAACACCGTCCAGGTAAAGAGCTCGCCACCCTTGCCGTACCGCGGGGTGGCGGTCACGTCGAGTTGCGCGATGCCCCCACCGGCGCCGCTCAAACGCTGGTGGAGGTCACGGATGATTTCGTTCCACTTGAGCTTTTCGTCGTGGGTGTGGTGCGCCTCATCATTCACCACCATGGCCATGCCACCCCGCGCCACGATCCGGTCAGCGAAACCGATCGTCTCTTCACGAGCGGTCGGCGGCTTGGAGCCGAGGACCACCGTCATCGGATCGGGCTCGTCGTCGTCTTCTATGCGGTCGTGGAGCTGCTGGATATTGGTGAGGTACAGTGCTCCGGTGGATGAAGCGCGTTCACCCTCGCCTCGCAGGTAGCAGTCGAAGTCCCAGTACAGCTTCAGCTCGGGCGGGATCACCGGGTCGGTCCGGAAAATCAGGCCGCCAGCGAAGTCGGCCCGGAGCCGTTCGTAGACGATCACGTTGGGTGCCAAGAGCAGGAAGGTGCGAGCGAAGTCGTCCCGGCTTTCCGCGACCGCGTTGAGATATTGCCACGCGATGGCGAGCGCGATCACCTTCGTCTTGCCGCTGCCGGTGGCCATCTTGAGGCAGTAGCGCGCAAACTCGTCGTGCTGAAGCAGCTGGATGTCGGGCCGCCGGACGAAGGTCTCCAATAGGGTTTTCTGCCGCCGGACTTCCTCTACTTCATAGAGATAGATCAGCGTCTCCATCGCTTCACGCTGGAACGGATGGTATCGGAAGCTTCGACCGGTACCCCGGCCGAGTCGGTGGCCATCGCGTGGAAACCACCACGTCAGCAGCGTGCGGGTGGTGTCGCTGATACCCCGGTAGTTGCCCTCACGCCATTTCTGCACCGCCTCCCGAATCAACGGCACGGCCGGCGCAGTCGTGCCGCGCGCCTCGAGGAGATCGACCTGGTTACCGGCCTTCTTCTTCGAGGGCGCCACTACCTGATCTCCACCGTCAGGAGCTTGGTGGTGTCGTTGCCGAGAATGTCGATCACTTTCACCACCACGCGGTACGTCCCGGGCTCCTCGTATCGGTGGCTGGTTTCGCGATCCAGGCTCGTCTCCTTCCGCGTGCGATAGGTCTGCCACTCGTTGTGAAAGGTGTCGTCGGAGTTGTTCCAGTCCACCGCCCAGTAGTCGATCCATTGCTCCCAGTGCGTTACCGCTTTCTGCACATCCTCCGGCACGTCGTCGAGAGGGATGATGAAGTCAGTGAGCTCCAGTGTGACGGCTCGCGCCTTTTTGGCCACCTTGACGCTGAGTGCCGCGAGTTCGAAGAACTTGATGTCCCCCTGCTCCACGGCCTTCTTCTCGAGCAATTCGCGCGGAATGCGGATGAGTCGCAGGTTGATGCCGGCGAGTGCCGCCTGTTGCTTGGCAGTCTCGTTGAGCTCGAAGGCGAAGTCCCAGCCGAGGACGTCGATACCGCTCCGCGTGGGGGCGTCCTTCCCCTTTCCGATCGCCTTCTTGAACTCGGCCGCCATCGCGGTGACATCGGCCATTGTCACTGGGGCGTCCACGCCACCCACATGCACCATCCGTCCGCTCTTGCTGCCGTGCAGCCAGAGGTAGCCCGACACCGGCTCGGCGTGATACAACTCCAGCACAAAGCGACGGTACGCGGCCACGGCTTGTTCGGCGCCCTCCCCAAATTCTGCGGCTTGCCACGCCTGTCGCTCGTACTTGCCGAGATTCTGTACCACGAACGGCTTGACGCCAGGTATGCCGAGGAACCGCTTTCGTGCCGTGTGGATGGCGAAGCGGCCGAGGTCGCACATGATCCACCGACGGCCGAGCTTTTCAGCAACGGCAGCCGTGGTGCCGGATCCGCAGAATGAATCGAGGACCAAGTCGCCGTCGTTGGACGACGCCTTAATGATGCGTTCCAAGAGAGCTTCGGGCTTCTGTGTAGGGTACCCTAGCCGCTCGGATGCCAAGTTGTGCATTGGGGAGATATCGGTCCAAAGATCCTGCACCGGGACGCCGGGCAAGTCTTCGGGGTAGAGTTTGAGGCGCGGCATGCCTCCGGCCTTCTTCGGCCAGTGAATCTTTCCTGCCGCTTCGAGTTGATCCATGTTCTCCTTCGTCATCGCCCAGCACCGACTCGACGGAGGTGTGATGCCCTTCCACCGATACAGCTGCCCCTTGGACGCTCGGTCCATCCCGGCGGTCAGGTCGCGGCGAGCATAGCGGCGGCCGCTGGGTTCCAATTGATCGAAGAATGTCTCGAGGTACTCGTCACTATACGCAGCAAACTGCGGATTCCATGAGAACCGGTCAGTCTTCGTGTAGTAATAGATGACGTCGTGGACGTTGCCATACCGTTGTGACACGTTCGCATGCGCCGAGGTGCGCTTCCAAACGATTTCATTGCGGAAGCGGTCAGGACCAAACACTTCGTCGAGTATGCCCTTCGCGTAGTGGCAAACGTTGAAGTCGAGGTGGACATAGATACTGCCCGTGTCCGAAAGAAGCTCGCGTAGAGACAAGAGCGATTCGTAAAACCAAGCGAGGTAGCCATCAAGTCCTCGTCCCCATGTATCCCGATACGCCTTCTGCTCAATTACGCTCGGCTGCTTCGTGAAACTGACGCCACTCTCTTCATCGTCGTCATCGGGATCAGTCGGCACATTTGCCGTGAACGAAAAGTCGCCGCCCGTCGCGAACGGTGGATCGATGTAGATGAGATTGACCCTCCCCGCGAACTCATCGAGCAGCGACGGCAGCACGTACTTCTTGTCGCCCCAGATGAGGCGGTTTCGCCATTCGGTGGCCTGGCCGGTGGAGAAGAGTTCGTGGTTGAGGTCTCGTGCGGCGGCGGATTCGTTGACAGTCTCCACCGTCTGGAACGGCAGCGCGATCCGCGGCGGGGCCACCTTGCGGCCCTTGTCGTCGTACTTGCCGTCCCAGATCAGTTCGGTCATGCGGGGTGGGCTCCGGAGGCATGTGCATAAGCCGGCGCTCGCAGGCTTGTTGGTAAGTTAGGGCTTTCCGCCGAAACTTGACCGGTGCGGGCCCGGTCGCTAACGTACGACTACCTACTGCCTCTCGCCACGGGTGAAAGCCGGCTTCAAGCCGTGAGCTCACGAAAGTGAGCCTAGCCCGCGGCGAGAGGCAGTAGCTCTTGGAGGGTCATCGGGGCCTTCCGGGTGTAGAACCGGCCGTATGCCTTGGCCCTCACGTCATCGACATCGTGCACGAGAGAGAAGTGGTCGGCCACGGCCGCGAAGTACCGCTCCTCCCGCCTGACAAGCATGCGCTGCAGCGCCCAGAGCAGGTAATCGGTCACCTGGAGCCCGGGGTGATCTGATGGCGCACCCACCACGATGTCGATCGGCTGGTTGTGACTTGTCTTCCATTTTCGATTGAAATCATCCCGCCCTTTCTTCAGAGCCGCCATGATCGCCGCGTTGCTGGTCGTGGTTCCGCGTTTGGCCACCACGACGCGAATCCTGTCGGCCCGATGCATCAGCGTCTTTCCCGTCCGTGAAATGGTGTCGTCGTAGATACTCTGCTCGGTGATCCTTGTACCTCCATTGCCGAGCGCAACGAGCGCGGGCTTGCGCCGGACGGCGACGATGATCTTGGGCTTGAATGAGGGGATGAGGCGATAAACCTCCCGGCGCACTTCAGGTAGATCGTCTTTCGCGTGGAACGACAGTCCGGTTTTGCGGCCTCCGGGCTGTATCGATGGAACACCTTTGTAGTACGGGTCGGTCGAGATGGCGGCGCGGAGCTCGGTCAGCGCCGTCGCAACCGCTGCGGGATCGGGTATTTCGCAGATGCCAATCATGAACGCGAGGGAAACGCCGGGCTGGCCAACGAGTATTCGACCGCGACGCCCGAAGACCGTCAAGTCACCAGCTTCGTCTACGAAATACAGGCAAACCGCTGGCACCTGCTTCAGCATCACCCAGAATACCCGACCGTCGCAGAGGAGCAAGGCCGACGCGTGAATCGGTACCGCCATCTACACTCGGAACGGCTCCGGCATCTTCAGTTCTTCGACGAGATGCCTGGGCGCGTCAAACCGTCAATAACAAGAGACCGGAGGCGCGCCACTCGGCTCGCCCCCGGCTCCCTCGTGCTCCTTCCCGCCAGCGATCACGTCGCCTCGCCAGACTTTCTCTCACCCGTCGGACGGACGACAGGCTCCGCCAGGCAACAGCGGTTCCAGATACCCCGTCGCAAGGCCACGATTGTCAGGGATTGGCGCCGACCGATCTGGATTTGCCTGTCGGGCGGGAGCGAGGGGGCGGGTAGGGACGACGCCTGAGACCGGTGCAAGAAAACTGGGGGCGAGCCACTGTGCTCACGCCCGGTTCTCCTTTGCGCGCCGCTGCGAGCGATCACGCAGCGGCGGCCTGCGGGTCCACCACTTTCTTGCGTCGAGCCATCGCCTACCTCCGTCTGTAGGATAGGGCTCATACACAAAGTTTCTGACAGGCCCCCGGCCGGAGCGCCCACTACCGCCACGCCCGCGGCGGCCACCTCCCGAACGGTCTTTCCGTCACGCCGGGCGACGCGTTGCTCGCGGCCGCGTTCCCGCAATAACTGCCTTCGACATCAAATCGCCCGTATTCGCGCCTACATCGTGTGGATCGTTTTTGCATCGTGTGAACATCTTTTTTTTCGCGACCTTCAGCCCAAGCTCACTGTCCAACTTTTCTTTGCGCGCCACCTTCCCCTGCCGAATCACATGGAACACTAGTCCGCTCGCCTACTTCGATTGGCACTCACGGTTCACGACTGCTAAGTTCGCCCCCATCTTCTCTCGTGCAGCAAGCAACCGGTCCGCGATCACGACCTTCAAGACAAATTCACGTCCTTCCCCAGTTCGTTCGCCTCCTTACTACTGAAATCGCATCCGATCGCCGGATGATTGCCACCACGCGTTCTCGGTTCGCCTCCTTCGCCGGGAGTTCAGGAGCTCCGTCGGAAAATCACGACCTTCGTCCCGGCGCTCGCCCGAATCCGTACGGAATTCACCACCTTCCACTGGACCATCGACAACATCGTCGCGGCGATCGCCTCCTTGACCCATTCGCGACGGACCTTCGTCGCGCCGTTCACCACCTTCGGTTCCGAAATCGCAAGCTTCACACCCTTTTCGCTTCGACACTTTCCACATTCGCTTCCTTCGCTTCGCCCTCGACACACTTGCTTGCGACACCATTGTCCGAAAATCTGGACGCTCCGCTCATGACGCTGCGTCCCGAAGCGTACCGCTGCTGCGTGATGTCTCGCGTGCCGCGCCGCGCCAACCGGGCGACCATGTCACCGGCGCCTGTCCGCTACAACGCGCGCCGCACAAGGCTTTGCCGCGTATTGCTGATCTGATCGACGCTCAGAGAAATCACCCGTACGGCACCACACGTTGCAACGTTGGCACATCCCTCGCCTTGCTCCCGCCCCAATCAGTCGACAGTTGGGGTGTCGGTCGATTGCGATCATCCGAGAGACACGTGGCACGGTGCCCCAACGACCGAGCCGACTGAAGCTTCATGAAAGGAGCGTCGTATGCAGGCAGTCATTCGCAGGAAACTGTCGATGGCCGCACGTGCGCGGGACTTCGCCACCGCACACCCGGTCGCTGACGCCAGCTTTGCCACTGTGGTTAAGCGTCTGGACACCACCGTCACCGAGGCAGACGCGATCGCCATGCGGGAGAGCGAAGGACAGACGGGCGAGCGCGCCGCCATCGCCCGCCGCCGGAACCTCCGGCAGTCGATCCGGAGCAACCAACTCCGCCGTCTCGTCCGGATCGCCGACCTGGCGGCGAAGGATCATCCGGACTTGAAGGGCCAGTTTCTCATGCCGCGGTCAAACATGCCGAACAAGCCCTTTCTCCTCGCCGCGCGGTCGCTACTCGCGGCCGCCGTTCCCCAGAAGGATCTCTTCATCTCCCTGGGACTCGGCGACACGTTGATCGAGGACCTCACCCAGGCGACCGACCAGCTGGACGCGGCAACGGCGACCGCGCACAGCGGTCGCAGTGATCACGTCGCCGCGCGCGCCGATCTCATGATCCTCGTGCGGGGGTGCGTGAGGGATATCGACGTTCTGGGCACGTTCTACCGCGCTACCCTGCCGGGCGATTCGGATCTCCTGATCGCGTGGGAGAGTGCACGTAACGTGGCGGGTCCGTTCCGCCATCAGGCCGTCACGTCGACGCCAAGTGGCACCCCGGTACCCGCGTGAGCGAAGAGCTGGGAGCCAGGGGCTGCTGCGCTTGGCGTCGGGCTTCCAGCCGTTCTCACCAGGAATGAGCGTTGTCCGCGTCGCACTCGCTCGGTACGGTGGCCGATAGCCCCGCTTTCTCTCTCGGCGAGTTTCCCATGCCCGTCTTCCCCAAGCCGACCGTCAGATACAGCTACGATGTTGCCGCCGAGCGCCAACGCCTCCGAGCACACAAGGCGGATCGGACGGTCCCCGACAAGGCCGCCGACGCCCTCCTCCTCCGCCGGCGGCAACAAACAACTCCCTGTGGACTTCCGGGGAGATACATCGAACCAAGTCCTCGCATCGCTCGCTGAAATCATCGAGCTCGACAAGGAGTTGGCTGAACTCATTTCTGGAAGGAATCCGAACGGTTTTGGCACGACAGAGTAGGGTGAGTGCATTATCAAACAATCAGCCGTCTTTACCTGCTAGAGTACCCGCAACTGATCCATAGGTCGTAAGTGTTGCCCATATTCAGGGTAGCAACGCCTTGTACAAGTGCAGATCAGATGGTGCGTCGAAAGTCTGGAGATGACCCATCATCTGGCCAAGTTGCACGACGACGTCCCCGGACGTGCGCGAGATTAGAGGACTTGAGAGCAATCCGGAGGTTCGGGACAGCAGCGGGAGGGACTCGCCGGTCGTTAGCGACACGAGACGCAGCTCTGCGGTCCCCAAGTTGATGCTTGGATCCGTGGCCGGTCCAGGTGCAGCCGCCGCCCAAAGTGTTACCGGGCCCACGGCGACGATACACATCGAGCCCTTGCACGACACGCCTAACAGTTGGACGCCAGACGCTGACGTCACGACGGCGGCAATGACTGGCGCTCCGCCAACCGCCGGGACCTTGAGCAAATTGGTGGTGTTGCGTTGGGTAAATACAATTGTCGACCCGTTCTCTGCCATGGCGTAACTCGTCGCACCGGCCGTTCCATCTACGGGGAGCAGGGACGTGGCTTGGGAACTGATGGTGCCGTGTACCACCATCTCGCCATAGAACACGCTGTCGAGGCCCCTGGGGCAGATGCACGCTGCCGGGACATACCGCTGTCCCAGCCCGATAAACGTGCTGGGTCCCGTCCACTCGAGGTCCGCGAACCATGAGATGGTGCTGTCACCGATGATAACTGGAAGGGTCGTCACGGCACGGCGCCGAAAGGGGTAAGCGCTATCCGCCAGCCAAAGCGTGGTCTCGCTCGGAACGAGTGCCAGCGACCGGACACCAGCCGACTCGACGTACAGCAGGCGCCCATCGGCTCCCAAAGCGAAGGCTGGAAAACTGGTCAGGGAGTCTCTCATCACCGCTCGGTTGTCACACCACTCCCAGAGCCGTGTGCCGCCCTCGGCAGGAAGCAGGCCCATGCATCGATGGCTACCGTTCAGCAGAGCCTGGGAATCGTCGACAAAGGCATATAGAATTCCGGCGCCATCCTCCGTCCACGAGGGCCAATAGTTCTGGCCGGCAGTGAACGTAAGCAATACATCAGGCCCCGCCGAAGACGGACCAAGGGTCGAAGCCGGCGACACGAACGAATCGGTGTGCCCGCAGCCCAGCAGAAACAGCGTGACTGTCGATCGAAGCCAGTGGCCCCTCATCAAGGACGTCAGGGCATCGGCCAATGGGTTCACTCCGTTCGCAGACACGGCGATCGTTGCAGGTCGGCATCGTTGCGCTCGCGACAAAGGGCCGTGGGACATTTCGAGGACACCCACTCCTCCAAACGCCCACCGGCCCCACACATTATTGCCGGCGTAGGCTTACCCAACAAAGACACCCTTCGTCGCTAGACTTTACGCTGCAGTGTCTCGGAAGAAAGTCGGGCGGCCGAGTCGACCTTCTTGTCGCTGTACCCACTGTTACTGCCCCGGCAACACCCCGGCACCCCGCCGGCATTCGGCCTCACCTTCAGGCGCCGCCTTGGTGCAGGCCAGCGTGCGTGCTGCCGCGTCACTCGAGTGCAGCACCGCGACCTCTTCACCCACGGCAGCGTAGCACGGGCCGCGGTTCAGTCCCGGTGGCACTGCCTTGCAGAACGCGATGCCGTCTTCGGCGCGCGCGGTGACGTCGATGTAGTTCTTTACCGCTCCGGAGAAGCAGAACGGTTGGTACCCCGGATCACCGTGCGAACAGTCCTCGATTGACTTCTTGGTGTTCTGCAGCGTCATGCCGCTCGCGTTCGTTCCCAGGCTCACGTAGCACTGCGAACGCCCGAGCGGCGGCGCCTTGTCACACTCTGCTGCGGCTTTCGCGAAGTTTCCGTGCACCCGGTTGAGGATCAGTCCACCTTGCAGCTGATAGCAAGCGAATTGATACGTGGTATCGACGATCGAACACGGATAGAGCGCGTCTGCCGAGTCGCGCATCTTGAAGGTGATCTTCGTCGGATCGGGCGCGTGGTCGTGTCCCATCCCCGCCATGTCGTGCCCGGCCATCGACGAATCACCCATCGGCATCGAGGCGGAAAGCGCGTGCGCAGCTGCGTGATGTCCACCTGGCATCGAGGCGACCGCGTTCTCCATGAACACGCCGCCGTAACATGAGTACCGATCCCACATGCTGTGCAGCCAGTTGCAGCCCTTGAGGGCGTGCGGAAGTTCCCAGTTCCACGCCATCTCGAACCCGTGGCCGAGGCCGTGGACACATTGGAAGCGAAGCCAGCGATCGGATTCGCCGGGTGCGATCTCATTGCACAGCGCGACCGCCCGTGCCGAGTCGACGCTGCCACCCTGGGTCAGGTACGCCTGGATTACGCCGTGGTAGCAGCCAGACTGGAACAGGCCCGTGCAGCTGCGGAAGATCGCCGCCACGTCCGCGCCCGGATGCCACGCCCTGATACCGATGATGTGCGTGTAGCCGTGGCCGTCGCGCTGAATATCGGCATGCTCCGCCGCCAGTGCTGCTAGCGCGCCCAGCGCCACGTGCACCCGATCGCTGCCGGCCAGGTGGACGAAATAGTCTTCGTAGCAGGTCTGCCTTGCGCTGCTCGGTTGGGCGCTGCACTGCCGCTCGGCCAGGTGTGCCAGGCCGACCGTGTCGCCTCTTGCGACCAGCGCATCGACTTCACCCGGTGCCGCGGCCTGCGGCTTGGCGCACGCGGCGCCGCCCAGCAGCATCACGACGGCGAGGGTCGCGCCGCCGAGCGATTCAGTCCAGCTGATTCTTGCGTGTCCAGCGTTCCGCATCTCGGTGCTCCACTTTGGTCATCATCGCGTCGAATGCTTGCTGCAAGTCGATCCGCTCCCGGTTCGCCATGCAGATGAGCACGAACAGGATATCCGCCATTTCCATCGCCAGGTCGCCCGGGTCTTCCTCCGGCTTCTTGGTCTTCTCGCCGAAGCGGTGATTGACCTCCCGTGCCAGTTCACCGACTTCCTCGCTCAATCGGGCCATGTTTGTCAACGGATGGAAGTAGCCCTCCTTGAACTGGGAGATCCAGACGTCCACGCGGCGCTGGGAGTCGGTGAGGGACATGGGGTCTATATTAACCTCCTCCCCACCCGGACCTCTCATGCGTTCCCGCGACCGGATTCTCGGCAATCTGGAGCAGATCTATCGCGAATCCTTCGATCGGGCGCGTGTCGTCGACGACAAGGCCCGCATGGTCGATCTCGACAACGCCTACATGCGCGACCAGCTGATGCTCGAAATTCTGCTCGATATCCGGGATCTCTTTGCCGTCACTCCCGCCGCGCCAGCCGATTCAGGCAAGAGCGCCTTGCAACAGCTCCAGGCATTGCGCCGCCTGACGGGGCGATGAACCGCGTCGCGCCCCGTCTCCGGGCTCTCCTCATGACACTGCCGCTCGCTGCGCTCGCCTCGGGCGAGCACACTGCTCCCGCCAGTCTCGTGGTGTACGGCACGATCTGGACTGGCGACGCGGGCAATCCCGAAGTCCGTGCGCTCGCTGCTCGCGGAGATACGATCGTTGCGACGGGCGACAGCGCCCGGATAGCGGAACTGATTGGCCCGGACACCCGCGTGCTCCACGCAGGTAATGGCCTGGTCGTTCCCGGCTTCGCCGACGGTCACACTCACTTCTCCGACGGTGGTGCGCAGCTCGGTTACGTCGACCTGCGTGACGCGGCAACCCCGGCAGAGTTCATCGGGCGCATCAAGGCATATGCCGCCCGACTCAAGCCGGGCGAATGGATCCTCGGCGGAACCTGGGATCACGAGCGCTGGCCCGGGGCCCCGCTGCCGCAGAAGGCATGGATCGATTCGGTCACGCCCAATAACCCAGTCTTCGTGCAGCGGCTCGACGGGCACATGGGGCTCGCGAACTCCCTGGCACTCGGCTTGGCAAAGCTGTCCCGGGCGACGCCGGCGATCGTCGGCGGGACCATCGTCCGCGACGCGGCGGGCGAGCTCACCGGCGTGCTCAAGGACAACGCCATGGATCCGGTGTTCGCGGTGATCCCGCCGCCAACACCGGAGCAGGCGGATGCTGCCGTCGCAGCTGCCATGCAGTTCGCCAACAGCAAGGGCGTCGTCGCGGTATCGGCCGTGTCGTCGCCATGGTCCGAGGTCGCCGCGTTCAAGCGGGCTCATGCTCGCGGGGCGCAGACGGTCCGCGTGTCGCTCTACCCCGCGATTCAGGACTGGCGCCGGGTCGCCGACACGCTGCGTGCCGACGGTCCCGGAGACGACTGGCTCAGGTTGGCCGGCGTCAAGGGTTTCGTGGATGGTTCCCTCGGCTCGACGACCGCGCTCTTTTTCGATCATTACCTCGATGACACCACTTCCGCTGGGCTGTTCGTCACCCCCGAGGACTCGCTCCGGCGCTGGATTGGCGACGCCGACTCCGCCGGCCTGCAGGTCGTGGTGCACGCCATCGGCGATCGCGCCAACGCGCTGCTGCTCGACATCTATGATTCGGTCGCGAAAGCCCATGGCCCGCGCGATCGCCGCTTCCGTATCGAGCACGCGCAACACCTCCGCCAGCAGGATGTTCCTCGGTTCGCCGCACTGGGCGTGATCGCGTCGATGCAGCCGTATCACGCTGCTGACGACGGACGCTGGGCCTGGAAGCGGATCCGGCCGCAGCAGATCGCCGGGACCTATGCCTTCCGGTCGTTGCTCGATAGTCACGCGCACCTGCAGTTCGGCTCTGACTGGACCGTGGCGCCACTGGACCCGTTGCTCGGCATCTGGGCGGCAGTTACGCGCGAAACCCTCGACGGTAAACATCCGGACGGCTGGATTCCCGAGCAGAAGATCAGCGTCGTCGAGGCCCTCCGCGCATACACCGCCGGGAATGCCTACGGCGTGTTCGCCGATCAGCGGCGCGGCACGCTTGCGCAAGGAATGCTGGCGGACCTCGTGATTCTCGGTCGAGACATTCGGACCATTCCGGCCGATTCCATCAGGACCACGAAGGTCAGGGCCACGGTAGTGGGTGGCAAGGTCGTGTTCGGCAACTGAGTCGGTCGGCGAGCGGGCTACGGTGCCTTTTCTCCCTTACCATGTGGCCCCATCTTTCATCCCATGGCCACGCGCACCCAACCCCGCACCCGACCCGCCAGCCGCCTGGAAAAGGCGGACCTGCTGGAGTTCTACCGGCTGATGCTCCTGTCGCGCCGGCTCGACGACAAGGAAATCCAGCTCAAGCGCCAGCAGCGCACCTTTTTCCAGATCTCCAGCGCCGGTCACGAGGCGGTGACGGTGGCTGCAGCGAAGGTCTTCCGTCCCGGCCACGACTGGTTCTACCTCTATTACCGGGATCGTGCGCTCTGTCTCGGTCTCGGCATGACGGCGACCGAGCAATTGCTCTCGGCGGTCGCCTCGGCCGACGACACCAATTCCGGCGGACGGCAGATGCCGTCGCATTGGGGCAATAAGGATCTCAACATCGTCAATACGTCCAGTCCCACTGGGACCCAGTTCCTGCAATCGGTCGGCGCAGCCGAAACCTGGCTGCGGTCAGCTGCCGACGAACGAACCCGCGACCTGTCCCCGGGTGACGAAGTCGTGCTCTGCACGGCCGGCGATGGCACGACCAGTGAAGGCGAATTCTGGGAAGCGCTCAACACTGCCTGCAACCTCAAGTTGCCGGTGGTGTTCCTCATCGAGGACAATGGCTACGCCATTTCCGTCCCCGTCGAGGTCAATACCGCCGGCGGATCGATTTCAAAGCTCGTCCGGTCGTTCCCGAATATGCTGGTCCAGGAAGTCGATGGTTGTGATCCGGTCGCCTCGTATGACGTGATGCTCAAGGCGCATGATTACGCGCGCCAGCGCAAGGGGCCGGCACTGGTACATGCGCATGTCATCCGCCCGTATTCGCATTCGGATACCGACGACGAAATTCAGTACCGGCCGCCCTCCGAACGGCAAGCCGATGCCGCCCGCGACCCGCTCACGACCTTCCCAGCGCACCTGCTCGAGCAGGGTGTCGCCACCGACGCCGAACTCGAGATCATTTCGAACCAGGTCAACGAAGAGATCGATGTCGCCGTTGGAATCGCGCTCGCATCGCCGCAGCCCACCGTCGACACGCTGTATCGATATGTCTATTCGCCGGACGTCGACCCCACTGCCGAACAGTTCGATACCGAGGACGATCCGCAATTCGACGGTGAGCCCACCACGATGGTCGACCTGCTCAACGCCTGCCTGCGCGACGAGATGGCTCGCGACCCGCGGATATTGCTCTTCGGTGAGGACGTCGCCGACGCATCGCGGGAGGCCAACCTCCCCGATGTGAAGGGGAAGGGCGGCGTGTTCAAGGTCACCTGGGGCCTGCAGAAAAAGTTCGGCGGGACTCGCGTGTTCAACACTCCCCTCGCCGAAGCCAACATCGTGGGCCGCGCCATTGGTCTCGCCACGCGCGGCATGAAGCCCGTCGTCGAGATTCAGTTCTTCGATTATATCTGGCCCGCCTACATGCAGTTGCGCGATGAACTCGCGGTCATGCGGTGGCGGTCCAACAACGCCAACGCCGCGCCCGTCGTCGTTCGCGTCACCTACGGCGGCTACCTCAAGGGCGGCGCGGTGTACCACTCGCAGACCGGGGCTGCGATCTTCACTGGGGTCCCGGGTTTGCGCGTCGTTTGCCCGGCGACCGCGCTCGACGCCAATGGACTGCTGCGTACGGCCATCCGCTGCGAGGACCCGGTCCTCTTCCTCGAGCACAAGCACCTCTATCGCCAGACATACAACAAGGCCAGGTATCCCGGTCCCAATTTCATGATCCCGTTCGGCAAGGCGAACGTCGTGCACCCGGGAACTGCCGTGACGGTGATCAGCTATGGTGCAGTGGTGCAACGGGCAGTTCAGGCGGCGAAGAACATCGCGGAGGCGAGCGGTCGGACCGTGGAGGTCATCGACCTCCGGTCGCTCAACCCGGTCGATTGGGACACGATCGCAACGTCGGTGCGCAAGACCAATCGCGTCATCGTCGCGTACGAAGATTCGCTGTCGTGGGGCTACGGCTCGGAGATTTCCGCCCGCATTGCCAGCGACATGTTCGAGTGGCTGGATGCCCCGGTACGGCGCGTCGCCGCCGCGGACACCTTTGTCGCCTATGCGCCGGACCTGGAAATGGCCATCTTGCCCCAGGTCGACAGCCTGCAGCGGGCAATGACGGAGATCCTGGCATACTGAGCGGCGGTCCTAACGCTTCACATCGTTTCCTTCAACTCCACCGCCGCGCCGATCGCGTGGTCCACATCGCGGCTCAGTGCCCGCGCCTGTTGCGTCGCCATCGTCAGTCCGCTCAGTACCGCACCAACGCCGCTTTGTTTCAGCCGCATCAGGTCCAGCCGAACGTTCTGCATCGCCAGCACGCAGCTCTCGAACCGATCGGCGAACTGGGTACGCTGCGCGCTCAGTTCATGGCACCGCACGAGCTGCTGCTCCAGCAGCGAAAGCTGGCGGTCCCGTTCTTCACCCGGTGCGCGCTGTCGCAGCTCCGCCAGCCGCGCCTCGATGCGCGGGGTGTCGTTGATGCCGAGACCGTCCATGGAGTTGAGCGTCTCGGCGAGCTGGGCGGCGCGGGCATACAGGCCTTCGGTTGTGTCGACTATGTCGGGCAGCATTTCCTTGTCGGTCGGGCTGAGCTGGCTCATCAGCGACAGGATCATCCCCCGATCCTTGTACACCTGCTTCATCCGCTCCTGGTAGCTGCCGAACTCGGCAGCCCTGGGCTCGGCGATCTGCTTCACGCCCTTGATCTTGAGCTTCTTTTCGCCAGACCCGACCGCGTCCGGCGCATCCGGACGATGCAGCACGTCCCGCCACGAGTACCCGGCCTGCCACAGGTCTGAGTAGCGCTTCATGAGCCCCATCCCCATGGCCGCTGCGGGGATCAGGAACCACGGGTGTTGCGGACCGCCGGCGAAAGTCATGTTGACCAGGAACAGCCCGCCGTTGATCGCCGCCCACTGCGCAAACTGACGGCGGGCACGCACCACGACAATCGGTTCGCCGGTGTCGGGAAGCGGTTCTTCCTTCCGGTCCCGCCGCAAGGACTTCGTGTCGCGACGCGCCTGACGCTCGGCGGCGCGGGCGTCTGCCCTGGAGGCAAACCCGCCGTCGCGGCGCGCAGGATAGCCGCCGGCCGGTGCTCGTTCGCCAGGCCGCGTCGGCCGCACGGGAGAGTTCGGCCGCACGGGCGCCGGACGTTCGGTGAGCACGCGGGTGCCGCGGGTTGGCGACGGTCGTATCGGCGGCGCAGATTCCCGGGTCTGTGCTTTCCATCCCAAGCCGGTCGGGCGGTAGCCCGCCACGTTCCGGCTCTCGAGAGCCCGTCGAAGGGCGTCCGCGGATGGCCAGCGATTCACCGGGTCCTTTTCCAGGCACCGCGCCACCGCCAGCGACAGGTCCTCCGGGACGTCCGGATAGTCCACGTGCAGTAACGGCGCTGTTTCGGTGATCTGCTTCATCAGGATGCCAGCCACCGTCGGCGCGTTGAACGGCAGCTTTCCGGACAGCATCTGGTATGCAACGATCCCGACGGAATAGAGATCGCTCCTGCCATCGATCTCGCGCTCGCCGGCGGCCTGTTCCGGCGACATGTAGGATGGCGTCCCGATCGCCATCCCGGCACTCGTAAGGGTCGCCCCGCTGGTCGCCGACATCGCCTTCGCGATTCCGAAGTCGGTGACAACCACCCGCCCGCGCGTGCCCTCGAGCAGGATGTTGTCTGGCTTGATGTCCCGGTGGATGACCGACATGGCATGCGCGGCAGACAGGGCGTCGGCGGTCTCCCGGATGATCCGGCGGGTTTCTTCGGCCGGTACCCGTCCGCGGCGCCGAATTCTGGCAGCGAGTGATTCGCCCTCGATCAGGCCCATGACGAAGTACACGATGCCGTTGCCCTCGCCCACGTCGTGAATTGGTACGATGTGCGGATGCGACAGCCGGGCGGCGGTCTGCGCTTCCCGGGTGAACCGCTGGCGGATTTCGGACGAGAAGGCCAATTCGGGCGGAAGCACCTTGATCGCCACTCGGCGCTGCAGCCGTTCGTCCCGGGCGCGATACACCACGCCCATCCCGCCGCGGCCGATCTCTCCTTCGATGGTATATGCGTCGCCGAGCGCCTCCTTCAGGAGCGCTGGCAGCGAGTGGTGAGACGGATCGCTCATGCGGATCCTGAATCGGGGACGGCGCCTGACGGACTAACCCTTGAATCTGCACCGACATGCGTGGGCGAGCAACGTGCCACGGGGAACCTGCCTTCACGACAGGGTTGAAACGCGCCACTCGGTTCTCGTGCCCCTCTGGCGCGAGGTTGGCGTCTCCCTTCCGCCAGCGCGGCAGGTGAGAATACAGTGCGGCTGGCACGGCTGATGCCCGGGTTTAGCTCACCCTCTCACCAGCGGGCTGCCGGCACCCCCGCCGGCAGCTGATCGTGAGCGGCGGACGGAGATATCCAGATGACGACTGATCGACTGACCATTCCGGTGCTTCCTCTCCGGGATGTCGTGCTCTTCCCGGGTGTCACCGCTCCCATCGGGGCGGGACGTCCGATGACGATCAAGGCAATCGAGGCGGCACTGGCGGCCAGCGACAAGCTTGTGTTCGCCGTCGCCCAACGTGAGAACATTGAAGGCGTTACGCCCGATGGCCTCCACGCAGTGGGAACGATCGCGCGGATCGGCCAGTTGCAGCGCGGCATGTCGGGCATGCAATTGCTGCTGCACGGCGAGCGCCGCGCCATGACCCTGCACGTCACCGAGGAGCACGGGCACCTGGTTGCCGTCGTCCGTCCCCTCGACGACTTGCCGCCAATCAACGTCAATGACCCGTCCTTCGTCGCGCTCCACAAGGAACTGCGCGCCCGATCGGCGGAGCTGGGCCAGAAATCCGGACTCCCGGAAGAAGTGGTGCAGCAGGTGCTCAACGGTATCGACGATCCGGGTCGGTTCTCCGACCTCGTGGCCGGGTACCTGGATCTCGATACCACACAGCGCCAGGAGCTACTCGAAACGCTCGGGGTCGATGATCGGCTGCGCCGTGTGCTCGTGCATGTGCAGCGCCAGATCTCCGTGCTTGACGCGCAGGAAGACATCAAGAATCAGGTGCAGGAAGAGCTCGGCGAACGGCAGCGGGAGGTCTATCTCCGCGAGCAGTTGAAGACTATTCGTCGTGAGCTCGGTGACGAGGATGAAGCCGGCGAGATGGACGAACTCGAGCAACGGATCATCAAGCTTGACCTGCCGGCCGAGGCACGCAAGGAAGTTGATCGTGAATTGGCACGCCTGCGCCGCACCGGCCGCGAGTCCATGGAGGCCCAGGTCATCCGTACCTACCTCGAGCACGTCGCCGAGCTGCCGTGGAGCAATCGTACCGACGAGCGGCTCGATATGGCCGAGGCCGCCAAGATCCTCGATCAGGACCACTACGCGCTCGGCGATGTGAAGGACCGGGCGCTGGAATTCCTGGCCGTCCGCGCCATGCGGATGCAGAAGAACCGGGACGCCGATGTCCAGATACCGGACACGCCGGCGTCGCAGGTGGCTGGAGAGGTTCCCGCCACCGGTGGGATCCCCGGCGCGGCGGAGGTTCCCCCGCCGGCGATTGAGGACGTGGCCGAAGCGCGGAGGCACTCGCCAATCCTGCTGTTTGTCGGTCCGCCGGGCGTCGGCAAGACATCGGTGGCCAAGAGCATCGCCCGAGCGATGGGACGCAAGTATGTCCGTATCTCGCTTGGCGGCGCCCGCGATGAAGCGGACATCCGCGGCCATCGTCGCACCTACGTCGGTGCAATGCCGGGCCGGATCATCATGGGAATGAAACAGGCCGGCACGAAGAATCCGGTCTTCCTGCTCGACGAGGTGGACAAGCTCGGCGTCTCGTTCCAGGGCGACCCGGCCGCGGCACTGCTCGAGGTGCTCGATCCGGCGCAGAATGATTCATTCACCGATCACTATCTTGGCATTCCGTTCGACCTCAGCGAGGTGTTATTCATCGCGACCGCGAACTTGCTGCAGAACATCCCCAGTCCGCTGCTCGACCGCATGGAGATTGTCGAATTCTCGGGCTACATCGAGGTCGAGAAGGTGGCGATTGCCGAGAAGTACCTGGTTCCACGCCAACTCGAGGAGAATGCACTGACACCGGACCAGATCGGTTTCGCCGGTCCGGCGTTGCTCGAGCTGGTCCAGCGTTACACGCGTGAGGCGGGCGTCCGCCAACTGGAGCGCGAGATCGGCAAGGTCGCCCGCAAGGTCGCCCGCCGCATCGCTGGCGGTGATGCGGCGCGGGTCGAAGTAACGCCGGCACTCGTGCGGGAATTGCTCGGACGGCCCAAGCTGCACCCCGAGGAAAAAACCGGGACCGATCAGGTCGGCCTCGCCACCGGCATGTACTACACGCCGATGGGCGGCGACATCATGTTCGTCGAAGCAACTACCATGCGTGGCAAGGGAGAGCTCGTGCTCACCGGTCAGCTCGGCGACGTGATGAAGGAATCGGCGCGTGCGGCGTGGACTTACGCCCGCTCACACGCAGCGGCACTCCACATCAAGGACGAGATGTTCGACCGCGACGTACATATCCACGTGCCCGCGGGCGCCATTCCGAAGGATGGTCCCAGCGCCGGCATTACCATGTCAACGGCGCTGGTGTCTGCCCTCTCGGGCCGTGAGGTGAGACACGACATCGCCATGACGGGCGAGGTGACGCTGCGCGGCCGGGTACTGCCGATCGGTGGTGTCAAGGAGAAGCTGCTTGGCGCGCTGCGGGCGGGCATCACCCGCATCATCATCCCGAAACAGAACGAGCCCGACCTCGATGACCTGCCGGCGGAAGCGCGCAAGCGCCTGGAGATCCACCCGGTCGAGGAACTCGGCGAAGTACTTGCATTGGCGCTGCGCGACGCGCGCTACTCGGAAGGCAAGTTGTTGTTCGGTGACGAGAACCCGCGGGACGTAGTGGCTCTGTCGACGCACTTCCGGCACTGAACAGCAAGCGGTGAAAGGTGAGAGGTCAAAGGGGGGGTTCCGAGCGAATCGGAGACCCCCCTTCACCTCTCATCTCACCTCTCACCTCTTATGCCATCTCCGCGCGGTCCCGCCCACTCGCCTTCGCGGCATAGAGTGCCCGATCGGCCGCCGCTGTTATCTCGGTTGCCGATGTCCGCCCTGTCCCGGAGAAGGTCGCAATGCCGATGCTGACCCGCGTTGACACTTCGGGGCCGTCGGGCAACTTCAGCGGTGCGTTCGTCAGCGCCTGTCGAACCTTCGCGGCGACCTTCCGGCCACCATCCGGGCCACACTTTCGCAGGATAATCCCGAACTCTTCGCCACCATAACGACCCAGCAAGTCCGAGTCGCGGAGGACCTTCCGAAAGACGCTCGCCACATGCGTCAGCACGCGGTCGCCGATGAGGTGGCCGTGGGAATCGTTGATCCGCTTGAAGTGGTCGAGGTCGAGCATCAGGAAACACAGCGGTTCGCCATGGCGTGCCGAGAACGCGATGGCATGCTCGAGCTCGGTCATCAACGTCGAATGGTTGAGCAGGTTGGTCAGCCCGTCGCGATGCGCCAGCTCCCGGATCCGCCGGCCGCGCTCCACGCGGGTGAGGACAACCTGCAGCAGACGGCTGCGATCGACCGGCTTGCCGAGGAAATCGTCGCCGCCGGCTCGCAGTCCTTCCATCTGATCGGCCAGTGAATGTCGCGCGGTAAGAAACACGATCGGTACGAGGGCCAGCCTGGGGTCCTGCCGCATCAAGCGGGCGATCGCATATCCGTCTACGTCGGGCAGGTCGATGTCGAGCAGCACCAGGTCGGGAAATTCACGAGACAGCGTTTCGGTCGCGTGTTGCGCGCTGCTGCACAGTGTCACCTGAGCGTTGAGCTGGACGAGCCACGCGGACATCAACTGCGCCTGGGCCGGATCATCCTCTACCACGATCACTTTTGGCGGCGGCGCACCGATCCGTTCCAGGCTGCGGGCATACTGCGCCAGCTCGCCGGGCAGCGCGGCCGGGCCGAACACCGCATCCAGCCCGGCAGCTGCGGAGTGCAACCGGTCGAAGAGTTCTCCTAGATCGGCCAGAACCACGGCGCGCGGACGATCTGGCGTAGCGGCCGCCCAATAGCGCGCCACGACCAGCGCGTCCTCACCGATGTCAGTGCCGATCACCACTAGATCTGGGCGCCGTGAAGGCGGGATGTCCCACGGATCGACATCGCCGTCGTGCATCTCGACCTCGAACCCTGCCTTCTTCAGGGCATCGGCGATGCCTTGGCGCACCGGCGTCGGTCGCATGACCACCAAGGCGCGGTACCCGAAACCAGGCACCCGCCCCAGCACCATCGGCATGTCGAGGTCCGTCGCCACACTGTCGAACGCGATGTGCAGGTCCCGGATGGCCTGGTCAAACAGGTCCGCATCGTCCAGGGTTGGTGGCGGCGTTGCGAGAATGCGCTGCTCCATCCGGCGAGCGACTTCCGTCACGCCGGGGAATCCATACGACCCGCCCGACCCGGCAAGGCGATGGAACCGTTGCCGGAGTGATGCGAGCGCGTCGGATTCTCCGGCGCGGAACGCTGCGAGATCCTTGCGGAGCTCCGTGAGACGCTCGGGCGCGTCGCGCAGGTAATTGCGCCGGAGCTCGACAATCGAGTCGTCTGATTCGTCGGGTATTCCGGTCACCGGCCCTCTCGCAATGTCGCGCACGCGCGCCGCGCCGCCGCGACGAACGCGGCACCGCTCCCCCAGTGCCCGGAGAATCGGTCCCCGTCGCGGCTGCCGATCAGTGCGGCACGCGAATCGACAACGAGCAGCACGGGTTCACCCGGCCAATCGGCGATCGGAATGGTGGCTACCGCCACCGCGCCGAGCGGCACCGCCGCCGTCGACGCCACGTTGAGTACCACACCCGTGGCCGCAGCACGACGCAACTGAGGCGCGAGCGCAAGACACCCATCCGGCGGTGCGATCAATTCGACGGTGTGTTCGGCCCGGGCAATCTCATGACCCATGACCTGCACGGCACCCCGAGGGGACGCCAACTCGACGAGGGTGGGGGTGTCCGGCGCCGCGAGGGCCGAAAGTGCGCTGCTTATCTGCTCCATGGCCTCCCCTTGCCGGTCACTGAGCCGCGCCAGCAGCGTGCTAGGTGGCTCCGGACGGAACTGCTTCGGCCTGCCACCTGCGACGCGCGCCGCACCCTTTCCTACCAGTCCTTCGAGTGCGGCATAGACGTTGGCCCGGGCCAGTCCAGCCCCCCGTGCGATCGTGTAGCCGGTGCCGGGCCCCCCCCGGAGGAGCACTTCGTAGATCAGGCTCTCGGTCGGAGTGAAGCCGAATGGCGTCAGGTCAATGGTCCCAACCATCTCACGAATACTCGAGCTGCCAGCCGAGACGCTTCGCGATGCATGCCAGACGGAAGGTGATGTCGGCTTGGCGTGACGCCAATTGCCCATCGTCCGGCGCGAGAGGCCAGCAATGATGCGTCAGCGGCGTGTTGGCCTTGGGTTGCGAGCGCAGATTCTTCGGGTGCCAGATCCCGTGTGCATCGAGATCCTCGAGAAGGCGGAGGAAGCCGCGTGACGCATTGGGAGCTGCGGCCAATTGCTCGGCGCCAATTCCCGCTAGCAACTCGACGTAGTGCAGCGCGAGCGGAATGTCCTTGGGCAGGCCCTTCGCCTTCGGATCGAGTTCAATGGGGTCGCCCAGCAGGATGTAGAACGGCTTCATGGTGTGATTGCCGATCGCCGCCATGTACGACCGGGTCGGCGCTGGCTGAGCGAGGTACTGGCCGAGCCGCTCCAGGAACCCGGCCCGTTCGCGCTGGAGCGAAGGCATCGCGGATAGCATCGCCAGCGACCACCACGTCGGCGGCGTCGCCTCGGGGTGCAGCTGAAAGCCGCCGCCCTTCTTTATGAACGGCTCTTCCGCCAGCGGTGAGCGCAGGAATGCCGACATCGCACTCACGACCTTGTGCGCCGCGCCGCGCAATCTCGGATCGGCGTCGTGGCCCGCTTCCGCCAATGCCGCGCACGCCCCTTCGCGCACGAGGTTGCGGAACGTTTCCGTGAACCGCCGCTCATGCGCAGCGGCATCGGCGAACTCCCCAAGCAACTGAGGATCTTCGTCCCGCGAGAGTGTGCGGAAGAGCACCCGGTTCGCCAGCCGGAACGGCCGCGTGGTGCTCGGTACGCCGAGCTGGACCAGCCGGCGATATTGCGCCACCGTCCCGACTTCTTCGATGCCGTCTCGCTCGGACGGCTGGAAGGCCAGAAAGTTGTCACCCCAGAGGCCGTCATCTGCCTGGCGAGTCGTGATCGCCGAAACCTCGGGCGACAGCACGAGCACCCGCAGTGCTTCACTCAATCTCGGAGCGTCAAACGCCCCTTCGGGCGCCAATTCCGCCATCGTCCGGTAGCGAACGGCAGGGCCGCCATGCTCGGTCAGCCAGGTCACGGGGATGCGATATGCAGTGGGAAGGTCCAGGCGCGACTCCTCGCGAACAGGTTCGGAAGTCTGCCGAGTCACCGGCTCGACCAATCTAGCCGCTTCGATCGCTCCAGACCAGCCGTTGTTGCTGCGGTTGCCAACGATACTACGCATTCCACCAAGAGTAGTGCAACTACTTTATATGTAATGGCTTAGCTATGGAAGTAGCTGGTATGACTCCACCTCGTCATTCAGGTTTCCTGCCCTTCTCCAGTTCGAGGACGTACGTTGCCACTGCTTCGACTTCGGCATCATTCAATCGAGAGCCGCCGCGTGCCGGCATTAGCTGTCCGCTGATTGAGTGGGCACTATCAACCCCGGACTTGATCAGCGCCGCCACGTCGGCAACACTTGGTCTGGTATGCCCCGATGGCCGGCTGGCGAGCCGGGTGCTCGGCCCCAACAGCCCTTCGCCGTTCTTGCCATGGCACGAGAAGCAGAGGCCCTTCCCCTCGAACAGGCTCCGGCCGCGCGCTGCGCGTGCAACGGTACTGTCTGCGCCCGGATCGGATTGACCCGCCGCCCGGCAGACGAATCCAGGCCCCCCGGCCAGCAAGCCCAGCAGCAGGCATCGTCGCGACAGTGTCATTGGTACTGGATGTAGAGTGGCGTGGGTTGCAACGCCAGTACCTCGCGGAGCGTCATCATCGGGTGGTCGTTCTTGTAGAACAGCTTGAACCCGGTGAACTGGACCGGGCGCCGCCCGACGATCAGGTCATAGATGTGTCGCTTCAAGATCGGCTCGCCGTATCCATCCATGTCGACCACTACCTGAACTCGCGGGTCCTGCTTGATCAGGCGATAGTTCGTGAGCATGTCTTCCGTGAAGCGATGCACCACGAGCACCTTTGGGGGGAGGTGCCCCTCGTCGACCAGGCGCGCCAGCAGATCGATCGCGTAGTTCACGTCCCGGGCGTCAAGTGTGCCGAACTTCTTGCCGGGGATCCGGCCGTCATTCATCGCAAACTCGGGATCGAGCGCGAGGTGGACCCACGGCTTGCGCAGCCACGGAATCAGGCGTGCGAGTTCCGCCGGCACCGTACTCTGGCCCACCTGTACGTCCAGGAACATCAGCCAGTTCCGTTGTTCCGCCCACCCGGCGACCCGTGCAATGAGCGAATCGGGATGGCGGACCCGGTATTTCCCGTCGATTCCCCGGCGAGCTTGCGCGACGGTGACGATGAGTTGCAGTGCGGGTCGAACCTGGCGCGAAGTGTCCGCCTTCGCCCATTCCTTGGCAGTTGCCGCGAGTTTGTCCAGCATCTGTTCCGGCGGTAATGCGCCGAGGATCCCCATCTGCGCCGACATCGGGTTGCCGTAGTAAGCGATGATGCGTGTCCCCGGGAACAACGCGCCGGGTAACACCGGCACCGGCCTGGCGGTCACCGGTGGGCGCGCAGTATCGAATAATTGCGTTGCGTGGCCAACACCGGTGTCGGCAACCTGGCCAGCAGCGGGCAGTGCCGACGTGCTTGCAGCGGCAGTCAACACGAGGGTGGCAATGGCTCTGGCGTGGAGGGAGGGCATGGCGTGAAGCATAACGTGGCTTGATCGGCCTCCATTCCCAGGCCGGCACCAGCGATGCCGAGAAAATTCGCGAGCATCCGATGACCCCACTCAGTCAGCACTGATTCTGGATGAAACTGCACGCCCTCGACGGGATGCACCCGGTGTCTGACACCCATGACGTCGCCGTCATCCGCGACGGCGGTCAGTGTGAGCGCCGGCGGCAACGTCGTCGCTGCGACCGAAAGCGAATGGTAACGGGCAGCCCGGAACCGGGCCGGCACATCGAGGAAGATCCCGCGACCGTCATGATTGATGATCGACGTCCGGCCGTGTCGTGGATGCAGCGAGCGTTCCACGCGGGCGCCATAAGCGGCAGCAACACACTGATGGCCGAGGCACACACCGAGAATCGGCACGGTTGCGCCGAGGGCCCGGATGACGCCGACGGCAATCGAGCAGTCATCCGGTGTACCCGGTCCCGGAGACAGGATGATCCGGGCAGGCGGGCGCGCGGTGATGGCTTCGACGCTCGTCGTGCTGGCGCGGACCACGTTCGGCTCCTCGCCGAGTTCCGCCACGTACCTGGCCAGCGTGAAGACGAATGAGTCGTCGTGATCGAGCAACAGGATCATGCCGCGATCATCGCGGCGACCAGCGCGCGTGCCTTGTCCAGGGACTCGCGATACTCGTCCGCCGGGTCCGACTGCGCTGTGATTGCTCCGCCGGCGTGGAACGTTGCCATGCCGTCCGCGATTGTCACCGTGCGAATCGCGATGTTGATGTCCATCGCGCCATCAAGTCCGATCCATCCGATTGCTCCCGAGTAGACGCCTCGGGCTACGGGCTCGAGCTCCCCAATAACGGCCATGGCGCGCAATTTCGGAGCTCCCGTGATAGAGCCGCCGGGAAAAGTTGCCGCCAGCAGGTCCAGGGCGTCGCGGTCGGGACCCAGCTCGCCGGTGACGGTCGACACCAGGTGATGGACGGTGGGGTGCGACTCCAGTGCGTTGAGTGTTGGTACGCGGACCGAGCCGGGCAGGCACACGCGGGCCAGGTCATTTCGCTGCAGGTCCACGATCATCACGTTCTCGGCCCGGTCCTTGTCACTGGCCTGCAACTCCCGGGCGAGCCGCGTGTCCTCAGCCGCGTCCGCGTGTCGCGGCCTGGTTCCCTTGATTGGGCTCGTCTCGACGTGCCTGGTGCGAGGATCAAACCGGAGAAACCGCTCCGGCGATGCGCTCAGAACGTGAATGCCGTCGTGCTGAATGAACGCTGCCATCGGCGCAGCGGTACGCTCGCAGAGTTCCCGATAGAGCGACACCGGGCTCGCGGCAAACGGGGCGCTGAACCGCTGCGCCAGATTCACCTGGAAGATGTCACCGGCCAGGACGTGCTCGATTCCTGCTGCTATCGCGCGCTGATACGCATCGGCGGTGAAATCCGATTGCAACTGCGCAGGAGGATGGCAGGCTTGCGACAGGCGCATCCCGGCAGGAGCGGCGCACCAGCGCTCGAGCGCCATGTCGGCGCGCCGCCTCGCCCTCCCGCGATCGCGAATGCCTGATGAGTCGACACCGCTGCTGACGAGCCAGGTTTCTGCCGTTTCGTGGTCCCAGGCGATGACCCAGTCATACAACCCGAGCGCGACGTCCGGCACGGTGACGGGCTCGTATTGATGGCGAACGGTGCGGTCGAACGCCGTGCCGAGCTCGTAGCTGAACCACCCGATCCACCCGCCCTGCAGCGGCGGCAACCCGGGGAATGACAGCGCACCGGATCGCGTGGTGGCACGCACCCGTTGGCGCGCCGACGGCCATCCCTCCGCTCGCTCCGTGATGACGGTTACCGGGTCGGCCGCCAGGAAGCTGTAGCGGCTCAGCGGATGGTCGAGCGCCGCGCTGTGCAGCAGGCAGACATGCGGCAGATCGGTGAAGTGAGCCAGGGTCTCCAATGGCCCGCGGCTGCCCTCCAACTGGATCGCTACAGCCGCTGAATCGGGGAGCTCCCTGGTTGGGTTCAGCTTGCGATCCATGCTCCCGGCTGCCCTTCGAGGCTAGGGAACTTGCCCATGGGCCGCCACATGACCGTAATCTCGATCCGGTCCGCCAATTGGAGGTCCTTGTCGGTCACGCCGCCTGCGGAATGCGTCTGCAACCGCACAACCACGCTTCCCCAGTGGACTTCCATATCGGGATGATGGTTGGCTGCCTCGGCGACGAAGGCAATCGCGTTGACCACCAGCATCGTGGTGCGCCAGCCATCGGTCTTGAATTCCCGCTGCAACCAGCCGTCCCGATGTGACCAGTGCGCCAGGCCGACGAGCTTCGCGCTGAGGGCCATACCGTCGTATACCGGTTCGTGTGTTTTCACGGATCAGATCCTTCGCTAAGGCCGGTCTTCACTGCGGCGTTCACCGTAGATCGCCGACTGGCCAGGGGATTCTTCAACCTCGAGCTCGAGCGACTCGATGACCGCCCCCGTCGCCAGCAGCTCGTCTCGCACGGTGTTGGCCATCCATTCCGCGATCATCTCGGCGGTCGAGTTGGTGATGGGAAGCATGACGCAATCCCGGGTGGGAAACTGATAGGTCAGTGCTCCCAGATACTCGACCATCGTCATGTCGCCTGCCTCACGGTAGCTCAGCTTCGGATTTCTGGTCGGCAGCAGGACACGATGATCAAGTAACTCAACCTGTTTGCGGAGCGTCCGCTTTACGACCGCGAAATCGATCACGAAATTGCATTCGGGATCGACCGGACCTTCAATCGTCATGGCGACGCGATAGTTGTGGCCATGCAACGACTCGCAGGCATGGCCGCGAAAAGTGAGGAAATGAGCCGCCGCGAAGCCGAGATAGTCCTTGCTGACAGTGACGCGGAAAGTGCCCATCGATACTCCCAGGACTTGTCGGAGCAACGAACATAACAAGGAGCGCTTGTCCCAGCGGTCCCGGTTGTTTCATGGATTCCCGTTATCTCCGCCCACGGCAACCGTGTCCCGGCGTTGGGACACGCGAGTCCAGCACTCAATCGTTCATGTCATTGTCAAGCAACGGCTTATGGGTTGGCACGGAGGTCGCTCATTGAGGAGCCGTAAGTCACACGTCTCAATGGAGGTCGTTATGCGAATGCCATTCCTGGCTGCCGTTCCCGTTCTTGCCGCTCTCAGCGCTGCGCCGGCTGGAGCTCAGGTATCGGCACGCCTGCATCTTGATATTCCGCTCGGCCGCCGAGCCCCGGTTGCCTACGGTGCCTCGCGCCGCCAAATCATCGTTCGTGACTACGACGCGTCCCGCTTCGGTGCCTGGGACAGCTATTACGACCAGTGGGCACCTGTCACGCTGTATTACTACGACGGGTACTACTACGACTATCCCGTCGTCGAGTACGCCGAGCCAGTGGTGGTGTACAGCTACCGGAACGAGTTCTTTCTCCCACCGCGCGACCGAGGGTTCGAAATCTGGCGGCGCGACTATCGCACCGGTGGCAACTACGGTGGGGCCTTTGGCTATCGGAACGATGTGCGGGACTATCGGCCAATCCAGCGCGACGGTCGGCAGTACCAGGCGATGCCGCGCGACGGCCGGCAGTACCAGTCGATTCCGCGCAACGGGCGTGATGGGCGCCAGTTCCAGGCCGCGCCTCAAAATGGTCGCGATGGGCGCCAGTTTCAGTCCGCGCCTCAAAATGGTCGTGATGGGCGCCAGTTTCAGTCCGCGCCTCGAGATGGCGGTCGCCAAGTCCAGCCTGCGCCGCAAGGTCGGACCAATGGACGTGATGGGCGACAGGGTGGTGACCGCGGCAATGGTCGGAACCGCCCGCGGCCATAACGATGCGAAAGCATCTGCAGTCATAGAGCACTGAGCGCCAAGCGACCAGCAGGGAGGCGGCACCGCCTGAAGCCGTCTCTCTGCTGGTTGTTGTTCTGTTACCGGGTCTCGTCAGTGGGCCGCGATGATTTCACCGGCGACGGTGATCGGCGGCAGTTCGCCGGTCAAGCGCAGCGACAGGTTCCACAGGCGCGCACCAATGACGGGATCGTGCGAGATCAATGACGACGTAGCCGGCCGCGAGTCCTTGAAATACTTGCCGGTGACGCCTTCGACGTCCGGCGAACCGGCAAGGTACAGCGCCGTCCTGGCGCTCGCTTCCGGCGTAATCGTGAAGCGGCGAACTATTGGCCACATCCATCGTGACCACCAGCGATCATACAGTCCACGCAGGACCGGTGTGTCGACCACTCCCGGGTGGCAGCAGTTCACCGTGATACCGGTAGCCTCGAGCCGATGGGCCAGGTCGTAGCTGAAGATCACGTTCGCAAGCTTCGACCGGTTGTACGCGGTGCGGCCGTTGTACTCACGCACACTCAACCAATCCTCGGAATCGCTCACCCGCTGGTGCGCCTCGGAGGCCACGACAACCACCCGCGCGGGGGCGCTTGCCTGCAACACGTCGGCCAGCCCGTTCACGAGAATGAAGCAGGCGAGATGATTCACCGCGAACGTAGCCTCGATGTTGTCCACGGTCATGGTGCGGCGGGCAAGGAAAGCGCCGGCGTTGTTGATCAGTACGTCCAGGCGGGCATGGTGCGCCGTGACGTCACGCACCAGCTGTCGCACCTGAGACTGCACCGACAGGTCGGCGATGAACAACTCGAGCTGGTGGTTTCCGGTTGCAGCCATGATCTGTGCCTTCGCGATCTCGCCGAGTTCGCCGTTACGGCACACCATCAGTACGATCGCACCTTGACGTGCCAGGCCTTCCGCGATGGCGCGACCGATACCGCGATTCGCTCCGGTTACCAGACAGACCCTGCCCCGCATCATCCCTCCCAATCCCGATCGATGTTGCGCGGCGCAATATAGGAGCGAGAATGGAATTGCGAAAAGCCGACTAACTTTCTGCCGTGCAACCGACTCGTGACCATCTGCTCCCGCCGGATCTCGACGCGTATCGTCACGCACTCCATCCGCACGGCCGCGTCATCGTCATCGCTCCAACACGAGCCGCATGCGAGACCATCGAGCTTGCCTTGCACACGCATGTCGAGACGCTCCTGGAGCGGCAGCACGGCACCACGGTGCGCCAATGGACGCGGGCCGGCAAGGGCTTCGGTATCGTTGCCGGCACCGGCACCGGCAAGACACTCGGCATCAGATTGATCGCCGAGGAGGTTCTCGCTGAGCCGCTGGTGGTCGGTGTGGTGAATCGGGAGCGCGAGGCCACGCCCGAGACGCCGCGCTGGAACGTCGTCGTCGTCACCACCGGCATCGCGCGCCGCTGGCTCGCCGATGACTTGATCACCCGGCGCGACACCATCATCGTCGACGAGATTCACCAGACGTCCGCCGAGCTCGAACTCTGCCTCGCCCTCGGAAAGCGAAGTGGCTGCCGATTCATCTGGCTGTCGGCGACGGTCGATCCCACGGTCTACCGCGACTACCTCGGCAGCGATGAGGTGCTCGAGACCAGCGCGTTCGATCCGGCGCGCAAGGCAAAAGTGACCGTGCTGGCGAAGCAGCCGGCCCAGTTCCTGGACGATCACACGGTGCGACGGTTCATCAGCGGCCGCCGGGGCGTCGCGGTGTTTCTGCCCACGCGAGCGGAGGTCGAGCGACTCGGGGCCGAGCTTCGCACCCGATTCCCGCGCTTGACGACCGCGTTCTATCATGGCGGCGAGCCGATTCGCGTGCTGCGGCCCTTCCTCGAGGGCGACGTCGCGAAGCCATACCTGCTGGCCATGACCGCAGCGGGGCAGTCGGCGCTGAACCTGCCCGGCCTCGATACGGTCGTGATCTATGATGCGCGATATGGCAACGTCGTCGAGCACGGTCGCAACGTACTGCATCGGCTGTATCTTGGCGCCAACGAAATCCTGCAGATGGCGGGCCGCGTACATGGACGCGTTGCCGGTGGCGAGGTGGCGATTCTGTCCGACCGTGAACTTGATTTTGCGTCGTTGCGGCCGGGGCCACCGGAATTTCAGCTCGCTGGAGATGCGGAGCGTGTCGCGCTGACGTGCGCCGAACTCGGCGTTGATGCCGGTGACCTGGAGTTGCCGGTGCCGCTCGATCGCAACGCCTACCGGCGTGCCGTGGAGCGGCTCACCCGACGCGGCCTCATCGAGGATGGACACTTGACGCGGTACGGCCGCGAAGTGGAGGCGCTACCGGTCGAACGGCCGTGGGCCGAATTGCTGGTGCATGCTGACGCGGAGCAACTGCCCGTGGTGGCGGGCGCCAGCGGAATCGATTCACTGCATCGCATGACCCGGGAGGAGCGCGACCTGCACGGCGTTCTCGTCGCCGGCAGCGACCATCTCACCGCCTACAACCTTCTCGTCGAAGCGGTGAACGGGTGCGGCGCGATCGGTGAGGTTCACGGCCTTCGCCGACACGTGTTCGATGAGTCCCGGCTGGCCGAATGGGCCGCGCGTCGTGGCGTCCTGGTGAAGGCAATCGAGGACGGTGCGCTGGGGCTAGCGGCCGCGTACCGCGCGCTCGACATGCAGCTGCCTGATGTTCTGCCATATGCCGATCACAAGCGCCGCGCCCGTTTTGTCGACCTGATGGCGCGCATTCAGCCGTTCGATCTCATGCTGGACGAGCAGACGGCGGACGGGCAGGCAGTGCGGATCGCCAAGACTTCGGTTGCCGGGGATTGGGGAGCGGTCGCCGGGACGTTGCGCTATTTCGCCGATCGCTTCGGTGTCGCGCGCGCCAGCATCGATGGTACGACGCTGCCATACGATCTGATCCGCAGGTACGCTGTGCAGGGCCCGGCCACACTCGTCCTGACTCGCCATAAGCAGCGCCAGGAACTCGCGATATCACGACGCCTGCAATACTTCGGCTTCGAGATCGAGCGCGTGACGGAGCCGCTGCGTGGTGAGATCCCGGCGGAGTTCCTCGATGGCGCGCGGGTTGCGCTGACGGACGCGTTGCTGGCCGGCAATCTGGATCACCCATCACAGGCACGGCTTACTCGCACGCTCGAGTCGCTCGATGAATACTGGCGGCGGTCCGGCGGCGCCTTGACCGGTGTCGACCCGGGATCGTTGCGTGCATTGATCCGTGCCCAACTCGACGACGTGCGGTCATGGGACGACGTCCAGCGGACCGCGGTCCAGTTCGACGTGGCCGCGTTGGTACCGCCCGAGGCGCGGGCGCACCTCGACGCATTGCCCCGGAGCCTGCACCTGCGGGGCGACGCGGTCCCGCTCGTTTACGAAAACCGCGACGGTCAATCGGTCGTACGAGTCTACCTGCGCGAGGGCCAGGCCCGCCGTCTCAAGCCCGCGGAGTTGCCTGCTCTCGACCGTCCGCTGGTATTCGCGGTTCGGCGTCGAGGCGACGTGGTCCAGGCGGAAACGCTTGATGCTCTGCAGCAACTGCTCGGGGAACGCGACGCCGACGGGTCAGCAAACGAACCCCAGGCGGGCCGGCATCGCCCGGCAAAGCATCGGGGCTCGGGTGGTTGGCGGGGTCGCGGCCCGAGGGGCCGCCCGCGGCGTTAGCACCGGAACCGATTCGCTGCTAGCGACCCAACTGCTCCAGTGCTCGCGCAAGCCGGTCCATGGCGTCACGATGTACCGTGAGGGCACGCGACAATCCCGCACGCTCGGTCATGAAGCGCTCCATGGCGGCGGTCAGGTGTTGATCACGCGCCGAGCGACGTGCGGCTACGGCACTCGCTTCGGCGACCGCCGGACGCAACGATCGGACGGCATCCTCGAGCTCGCCCGCCGCATCCGAGAGTCGTTGCGCCGCGGTCTCGCCAGCTTCCGCTTCGCGGATCGCGATGGCGAGCGCGTGACGCGTGCCCTCGAGCGCGAAGCCCACACCGGCAACTTCGGTCGCGAGCGCCGCCGTGCCTTCGGCGATTGCGGCGGACGTGGCGGCGGTGGTATCTGCGAGGCGACGTACCTCCTCGGCCAGGACGCCGAATGTTCGCCCGGCAGCACCCGCGCGCGTCGCTTCCAGCGCGGCATTGTTGGCGACCAGGTTGGTGCGGAACGCCACACCACTGATCGTGTCATTGCTGGCGGCGATTTCCGCGCTGTGCCGAGCCAACCGGCTGAGGTCCGCGTTGAAGGCGCTCAACGTATCGAGTGCGCGCGCAATGGAGTCGCTGGTCCCTCGGGCAGAGTCGCGGGCTTCACTGGCGGTGGTCGCCAATCCCTCGCCGTGGCGGGCCACACCAGTCACGCCGTCGCTCAACTGCGCCAGCACCTCACGGGCGTCGACCAATGGCGGCAATGCGATGCCTTCGTCGGCGGGTGGGAACGGCAGCTGCTGCGCCGCGAGTGCCAGACTGCCCACACTATCCGTGAGTTGCCGCGCCACAGCATCGCTTCGGCGCGCCTGGCCGAGCTCGCGGCGCCGCACCCGCAACACGGCGGCTATCGGTTGCAGGAACGCTGCGAGCCATTGCTGCTCCGTCGGACCAAACGCGCCGGTGAACCTTGCTTCCAACCGGACCTCTCCCAGTGGATTGCCGCTACGCCCGATTGGCGCGACCAGGGTCTGCTGCTCTTCGCCGCCTTCAACGTCCGGCGCGATTGGGCTGGTAGCCGCTGTGGGTATGACTTCGCCCACGGCTACGACGGTTTCGGGATCGACGACGCGCACCGTCACGCCGCGCGTGTTGAACGTGGTGTGCAACTCCGCCGCAATCCGCCACAGGCCGCCCGAGAGATCGTCGCCCTCGAGCAGGGCGGCGGCAAGCCGATGGGCCGCGAGATCGCGGGACATGGCGTCGCGGAATGGCAGTGACAGTATCGCGATCATGCCGAACAGCGGCAGCGCAAACAAGGCGAGACGGGCTGGTGTCACCGCGCCGTCAAGCGGTTGGGCCAGCACGGGGATCAGGTCACCCAGCAGCAGGGGTGCGAGCCCGAGAATCACCGCCGCCACCGTCCAAAGCAGTGCCCGCCGCAGGACCCGGCCGCGAACCGGAGTCGTCAGCGCCAACAGCGCGCAGATCGCCGCCGTCAGCGCGCCGACCGGCTCGACTATCGTGGCGCGGAAGGTCCGATCGACCGCGTCCACCAGCGGGACCTCATTCATCGACAAGCCAATGGCGACGACCAGGAACATGCCCAGCTGGACGGCGTACCACCCCACAACCCAGCCGGTCCACTGCTGGCGCCGGTGCGCCCAGCCGACTTCCAGGGCGAAATGAACGACGAGAGGGGTCAATGCGTATCGCCAAGGGGCAACGAGAAGAAAGGCCGCGAGCGCATTCGTGTCGGCAGGATGGTCGAGCGGGGCCAGAGCGAGCAGCGTGGCTACGGTCGCGACCAGGCCGACGAATGGGGCGGCGATCGGGTCGCCCGGCATCCGGAGCAAGACGACACCGGCGATCAAGGCCGTGATCACCGCGAAACCGACCAGCGTGGCAGCAGCGGTTCCGGTGACCGTGCTGCCGCCGAGTCGCGGGAGCAATGGCAAGCCGACTGCCCACACGGCGACGGCGAGCAACATCGGCCAGCCGGAGGTCAGCCGGGAGCGGTCGACCGTTTGGGTGGGGAGATCCGGCGGCGCGGCATCACTCATGGAATTGAGCAATATGACCGGTGCCGGTCATTTCCTGCACCGATAACGTCAACTTCTGAAACCTTTTCCCTCACCTGGGCGTAATCCCGACTATGACACAGCCGCTGCCAGCGACGACACTTCCGTCGGTCTTTTCCCCGCTCGCCAAGGCACTCCTCGATTCCTTTCAGGAGGGCGTGGTGGTGTTCGATGCGCAGGGGCGAATTATCTATCTCAACGCGGCTGGCCGTGCGGTCCTGAACGAGGCCGGCCTCGATCCGTTGGGCGAAAAAGACGATCTGCTGCCGGAATTGGCGGCACTGGGCGGGCGCTTGTCCGCGTTGCGGGTCGGCGGCCTCGACCTGGGCGAGGCAATCTTCCTGCCCCATCGCGAGGGACCCACCACGCTCGCCGAGCGTGAGAAGGATGCCATTGTTCGGTCGCTCGAGGCCCACTCGTGGCGCCTTGCCGAAACCGCCAAGACGCTGGGAATTTCCCGTACCACGCTCTGGCGCCGGCTGCGCGCGTACGGTCTCCACCGCGACGGGCGGACGAAATGGGACCAGCACTCCTCCATTGCCTGAGCCTCGCCGCGCTGCTGCAAGACGTTTCTCCATCCGACACAACTACTTACGCCGACCGGGCCACCCAGCAACTCGTGACCCGGGCGATGGCGCGTCACGTTCAGCAGGATTCAACCGTCAAGGACTATCAGGCCAAGCTCCGGTACCGCGTGTCGTTCGGATTTGCGAAGCGGAAATGGGGTGACCCGCTCCCGGTAGCGGTCGAAGAACAGGCTGCGACGGTGTCCTGGCAGCTCCCGAACGACTTGCGTGTCGACCTGCTTGGCCGTCGCAGTGCCAGCCAGCTTCAGGGTGTCGATTTGGCTACGACGTTTTCGCACCCGTGGTTCGTCCCGCGTACGCTGGGCGATTCACTGCGAATATTCGGCGCCAGTCAGACGCCTTCTCGTGCCGCGCCGCACCCACTCGCTCCCGGTGCCGAGCGGTTCTATCGCTACGCCGCCGGCGATTCGGTCATCATCACGTCGGGGGCGCGTCGCATCACGATCCGTAGTATCGCCGTCGTGCCGAAGTATTCCGACGGTGCCTACGTGGCGGGGCGCCTCTGGGTCGACGTATCAAGCGGCGATGTGGTGCGTTTCACCTTTCGCTTCGTCGGTACTGAACTCTGGAGCGAGCCGGACGGCAAGACGTCGCATGACAGCGCCGCGGCGCGGCGTGAAAGCAGATTCGTTTCGCGAATCGTCGAGCTGAACGCCGATCTCGAGTTTGCCCTGCAGGCGAACCGCTACTGGATGCCGTATCGTCAAGTGCTCGCGGGCACCGTTTCGATGCCGTTCGGCATCGACTTCGCGATGCCGTTCGAGGCCAAGACGACGTTCGACGACTACACGGTCAACGGCGGCGCTCATGTCGTCTTCGACGTTCCGTTCCCGCGTGATACCATCCCGCGCGGTCGCAACAGCGGACGCGTGATCGCCGGTAGTGGTGGTCGCCAGCGTCGGCCTGGGGCGGACCACCCGGATTCCGTGCGTCACCAGCTCGATTCGCTCCGAACCGCAACTGATTCCCTGGCTTTCCGCTCCCGGTTTCGCAACCGCACCGGCTACCTCCCGGGCGGGGGGCGCTATGAGATTCACCGCCCGCCCGCCGATTCAATGCGGCGTTACGCCGGCTGGGGCGATTCGCTGGTACTGCAGGACAACGAAAGCGATCGCCGACAGCTGCAACAGGCGATGTCGGACCTGGCTCACCTTTCCGAGTCGCTGCCGCCGGAGATGACGGGCCGGCCGGGAATCGGCGTCGCGTGGGAAAGGATCTCCGACATGCTCCGCTACAATCGCGTCGAAGGGACGACGCTTTCCATTGGCGGGCGGATTCCGGTGCCCCATTCGTTCACCGATTTCTTTGGCACGGTACGCTACGGGTTCGCGGATCAGCGGATCATGGCGCGGATAGCGGCGGTGCGGGACGCGCCAGCCGGCCGCCTGACTATCGCGGCATCGCGCGACCTGGCCGACGGAGATCCATTTGCGTCGGGACTGACGTTCGGCAACTCGCTGCGCGGCATCTTCACCGGCCATGATGACGGAGCCTACCTCCTCGCACAGGGTGCGCGGATCACCTACGAGACGTCTCACGGTCCGGGCTCCGAACTGGTGCTCAGCGCCCGCACCGAGGATGAACGCAGCGTCGCCAGCGAAGCGCGGGCATTCTTCCCCCGCATCGTTGGCGCGCGCGGCTATTTCCCGGCGACCGCACCGGTGCGCGAAGGTTTCGCCGGTGGTGGTGGCGTGCTGGTTGAGCACACCGGACTGCGCGCTCGATGGACGCTGGACGGCGAAGGGCTCGTGGTGCGCAGCGAAGCTGCCGGCCGCCTGGCTGCCGAGTTGCGTTTCACGGGCCTGGCGCGGGGATGGCTGACGGCACGCGTCAAGGCCGGGCTGGCCATCGGCTCGGACTCGGTGCCGCAACTCGCGCTGCGCGCCGGCGGAGAGAACACCGTTCGCGGTTACGACTTCGGCGTCGCGCAGGGCAACGCCCTTTGGGCAACGCAACTCGACTTGAGCAGGCCGAACCGCAACGCAGTAAAGTTCGTGATGTTCATCGACGCGGGGCAGGCGGGGAATCGCTCGAACCTTGGCGCGGCGCGACTGCTGTCCGGGGCGGGTGCCGGGGTGTCCGTTCTTGGCGGACTGGTTCGCGCAGAGTTGAGCTATCCCATCACGGCAACCACCGGGCGCGGGCTGCGGTTCGACCTGCTGTTCGGCTCCGCTCGATGAGGCGACCGATGGCCGCCGTAGCCATCGCCGGCGCAGTCGTGCTGGGAGCGGCCGCCTGGTTCATGCGCGGGTCCGCCACCACCGGGCCGTTACGCGCCGCTCCGGCGCGGCTGGCGATCGAATGGCGCGGCAAGTATCGCGGGCGGATGATACTGCCGGCGAAGATCAACTGGTGTCCGGTGACTCGAATTGCAGTGCTCGAAGCCGTGTCCGGCGACAGTGGGGTGGCCATCGTGTTGTACGAGCACGATGCCCTCACCGCAGTGCCCCACCCGGTGATCAGTCCGGACATGGCCGCAGCGGCTCCACGGCCGGGTGCCATGGCGGCGATACGGTGGATGCGACTCGAAAAGGACACCGCACTGGCGGGCTTCCGTTCGATCGGTGGCGTTGTCCACATCCAGTTAGCACCGGGGAAGATCTCCGGAGACATCAACGCACGGATGCGGTCGGTGACCGGAACCGATACGCTCGTCGTCCGGGGAGTATTCCGGGATGTGCCGGTGACCACGGCGGCCATCGGGTGCGCCTGAAGCGCAACCGCAACGCCCGGTTGTTGCTGCTCTTATCTTGCAGCCATGGAATCGACCTATTTTCGTCGGGGGTTCGGGCTCAAGGCGGCGATTGAAGGACAGCTCTCGACCGATTATCACAGCGCTATCGTGGAATCGATGCGCAGCCAGGGCAACCGGCTCACGGCAGGCCGGTTGAGTTTTCGACTCGCGCAGGAGTTCGGCTTCTGCTATGGCGTCGACCGCGCCGTCGACTACGCCTATGAGACCCGCGCGAAGTTCCCCGACCGGCGGTTGTTTCTGGTAGGTGAGATCATTCACAATCCTCATGTCAATGCGAATCTGGCGCGGATGGGAGTGACGTTCCTCCACCGGGCTGAAGTGCCTTCCCTTGCCGAGGGCGCATTCGCCGCCGACACGCAGGTCAGCAACCCCGGGGAATTCGATTTCTCCGGACTCACTGCGGATGACGCCGTCATCATCCCCGCGTTCGGCGTCACGATGCGCGACTTTCAGCGGTTGCGCGACGTCGGCTGTGTGGTCGTGGACACGACGTGCGGCTCGGTCCTCAATGTGTGGAAGCGGGTCGAGAGCTATGCCCGCGACGGGTTCACATCGGTGATCCATGGCAAGCACTACCACGAAGAGACGAAGGCGACCGCAAGCCAGGTCAGCCGCCATGCCGGCGGGAAGTACCTGATCGTCTTTGACATGGCCGAGGCGCGGCTAGTATGCGACTGGATTGAAGGGCGCGGCGACGTGCAGCAGCTCGAGGCCCGGTTCGCGAGCGCCGGCCCAGCGGGGTTCGACTTCGAGCGGGATCTGGAGCGGATTGGCGTCGCCAATCAGACGACGATGCTGTCGGGCGAGTCGTTGGCGATCGCGGCGGAGTTCCGGAAATCGCTCACGACGCGCTTTGGGGAGGACCGGATTGCGGAGCACTTCCGCTCTTTCGACACGATCTGCTCCGCAACACAGGAACGCCAGGACGCGGTGGTCAAGCTGCTCGAGGAGCCCATCGATCTGATGCTGGTGATCGGGGGCTACAACTCATCAAACACCTGCGCCCTGGCGGCACTCGCCGAGAGTCATGGGGTCCGGACCTATCACATCGAGGACGCGGAGAACATCGATGTGGCGGCGGCGACGATTCGCCATCAGCCGGTGCGCACCAAGCACGAAGTCACCGAGCATGGCTGGCTCGGGTCGGCGACTCGGATTGGCGTTACCGCCGGTGCGTCGACACCCAACAATAAGATTGGTGAGACCGTGGTACGGGTGACCGAAACAGCTGGGGAGCAGATCAATGCGAGCTGAGCGCCAGGCAATTCCGGCGAAACAGCAATTGTAATTGCATAAAGTAGGCAATTGCCTACTTTATAGATATGGCTAAAGAACCAATTGTTGGCTGGATGCACGAACCCTTGGCCGCAGTCATGGGTACCCGCGGGAAGATCGCCGTCCTGCGGATCCTCTGGCGAGCTTCGACTCCATTGGCGTATCGTGAAGTCGTCCGGCGGTCAGGAATGGCGTATCGCAGCATTGATCTGGCGCTCGGTGAGCTTGCGGCGACCGGCGTCGTCGAACAACTCGAAGGGGGCCGGGAGCGGCGGATGCGGTTGCGGGCCGGGCACCGGTTGGCGGCCGCGATCAGCAGCCTCCTGCAGGTGGATGCTGACTTTTATGCTTCGTTTCGAGTAGAACTGCGGGCGGTCGCCGCAGCCAGTCAGCGTGATGGGCTTCTTGCCGCGGCGATCGTCGGTGCAGCGGCGCGGCGAGAAGAGACGCTCGGCAGCGATCTCGATGTCGTGCTGATCGCACGCGACTCGGACGCGGTCTCGCGATGTCGCGACCGATTCGCGGCCGCGGTTGACGGGATGACGGCACGCTTCGGTGTACCGATCAAGCTGATCACCTACGACGTTGCGACCGCCCGCGCGATGTGGCACACGCGCACGCCAGCTGCCATGCACAGCGTGCGGGAATCCGAATTGCTGGCCGGGACGGCGTTGGAGGAATTGCTGTCGTCCTGAATGCGGGATACTGATGGCTCGTTCATGGATCCGCACCCGGAAGAACCGATGCCCGCTGCGATCGACCTGAAAGCTGCCGCACGGCAGGAAATGATTCGCGACGGCTTTGAACCGGACCTTCCACCTGACGCCGCGCACGAGGTGGGCGTTCTGCCCGCACACGCGGCAAACCTGGGGGCGATTGACGCCAGTGTGCGCGACTTGCGGAGCTTCGACTGGTCATCGATCGACAATCCAGAATCCCGCGACCTGGATCAGGTCGAGGTCGCCGAGCTCCTGCCCAACGGTGACATCAGGGTGCTGGTTGGCATTGCCGACGTCGATTCGCTGGTTCGCACCGGGTCGGCCATCGATCGCCACGCCGCGCAGAATACGACGTCGGTCTATTGCGGGGTCGTTGTGTTCCCGATGCTCCCGGAGCGGCTTTCCACCGACCTGACCTCACTCAACGAAAACGTTGAGAGGCTGGCGGTCGTGATCGACTTCGTTGTTGCGCCCGATGGCATGATTCGCTCCCACGACGTGTACCGGGCACGCCTTCGCAATGCAGCGCAACTCGACTATCCGAGCGTCGGCGCCTGGCTGGAATCGCGCGCTGAGGCGCCGGCGAAGGTGCGAGCGTCTGCTCAGCTGGAACAGCAGCTCCGGCTGCAGGATCGGGTGGCACAAGTACTCCGGGCCAAGCGCCATCGCGCCGGCGCGCTCGACCTTGAGACGATCGAAGCAACCGCGGTATCACAGGATGGTCGCGTCACCGACCTCGTCGTGCGCCCGCAGAATCACGCGACGCAACTGATCGAGGACTTCATGATCGCAGCGAATGGTGCAATGGCCACGTTCCTCGACGAGAAGGGATCGTCGTCGATTCGTCGCGTAGTGAAAGTGCCGGAACGCTGGGATCGCATCGTTGCTCTGGCAGCGGCGCTGGGAGAAACGCTGCCAGCCGCGCCTGATTCGGGCGCGCTGGCGGACTTTCTGGCGAAGCGGCGCGCCGCAGATCCCGACCATTTTCCCGATCTCTCGCTCTCCGTCGTCAAGCTCATGGGCCCGGGCGTGTATGTGCTCGAGAAGCCAGGTCAGCCGGGTGAAGGACATTTCGGCCTCGCTGTGCACGACTACACTCATTCGACCGCGCCTAACCGGCGCTTCGCCGACCTGACCACGCAGCGCCTCCTCAAGGCGGTGCTGGCCGGTGCCAAGCCGGCATTCACCGATGACGCGCTGGAACAGATTGCCGCCCGGTGCACGACGATGGAGGACGCGGCGCGGAAGGTCGAACGGACGTGCCGGAAGCAGGCCGCGGCGGAATTGCTCGCCGGCCGAGTGGGCGAAAGTTTCGACGCGATCGTCACGGGCAGATCGGCCAGCGGCACCTTCGTGCGCACGATCCATCCGCCCGCTGAAGGCATGGTCGTGCGTGGGCAGCAGGGAATGGATGTTGGCGACAAGGTGACCGTGCGGTTGGTCGGCGCCAACCCGGCTTGGGGTTTCATCGACTTCGCGCGGTGAAGTTGGCGCCAGTCAGGGCGCCGCGCGACGGCGTCAGCCGGGTCGGTCGCCGGTGCGCCCGATGTCCACGCCGAGCAGGTCGTTGATGTGCTCGATCGTGATGTCCGGCCGCGGAAGGGCGGCCACCTGCGGATCGAACGCATAGTGGCCTTGCCGCGGAAAAACGGTCGTGACTCGTTCACCCCAGGAAGCCTTGACTGCCGTCAGGATCCGGACCTTGTCGTCGACGAGCACATAGTGGTCCGCGGGATATCGTCGCTCGACATCGTCCAGCTCGTGTTCCTTGTGTACGTACAGCAGGATCCGGCCATCGACGGCCTTGGCCAGCCCGGAGCGCTCGATCTTGAGCGGCTGGAACACCACGTCCCCATCGGTGAGTATGACGCTCTTGCCGAGGGTGTTCAACCGGGCGATTACGTCGAGCACGCCGGTGAAGAGACGGTCGCCGAATGGATAGTTGAGCAGGAACGACGAGATCGCCAGCAGGCTCGGATCGCGCGGATTCTCGAGGCGATAGCGCTGCAACGTGCCGAGATAGTCGGCATATCCAAGTTCGGCACGGACCGATTCGAAGATGGTCCAATAGCGTTGCTGGCGGGTGATTCCCATTTCACGGATCAGTATTTCCTTCAGGTCCGTGACGATGCGATCGTTGTCAAGGAGCGTGTTGTCGACATCGAGCAGGAACACAATGGTGCGGCGAGGCGCAGTCGAAGCGGTCATGGCTCGCCCAGGCCCGGCGACGGTCCGTCGTCGAGCAGCAACTCGGCGACGGCGACGACGGTCAGCGGCGCACAGCCCTCCGCCCGATTGTTGGCGATGACGTAGGCGGGGATGCGCAAATTGATCGCGGTGCGGGCCAGTGCCGCCAGGTCCTGACGCAAGGCCGAGCTCGCGTCCTGAATATGATCGTAGGGCGCGAATGCATCCACGGCCTGCGCGTACGTTCGTCCGGGACGGAGCAACGCCCGCGCCACGACGAAACCGGCAGTAACCGAGTCGTGCAGAAGCAACTGCTCGCCGACCGGCGGCATCCGGGTCCAGGAGTTGAACACGTGCGCCACGCCGTGATCGCGCAGGACGGCAAAGTAGGGCGGCGAGAGGAACTCCGGGTTGCGCACCTCGACCGCATAGGGCACGCCGTCCGGCAACGCGCTGAAGAACCGGTCCAGCGCCTGGACAAAGTCGTCGACTGAAACGCCATCGTGCTTCCCGATGGACTGGAACTCGAAGACGAGTGGCCCGAGATGGTCGGCGAAATGTTCCCTCATCGGGCCAAGCACTTCGTCGGCGAACAGGCCGGCGTTGAGCCAGTCCGGGTTGCGCTCGCCCCGGCGCGCTTTCTCGCGAGGCGAGTCGAACGTGCGGGCCGTAATCCGGTTCCAGACCTTGCTGACGCAGGGAAACCCTGTCGGTAACGCGGCAGCGTAGCCGGCAAGCATCGCGACGGTCGGCGGCGCATAGAAGAATGAGTCGATGCCGACGGTGCGAAACAGCGGCCAGCACGCATACTCGGCGAGCAGCTTGGTCGATGCTCGCGTCGCCGGATATCCATGGTGGTACACGAGGCCTTGCCAGGCGGGATAGGTCCACGACGAGGTGCCAAAACGCAGCAGCGGCGACATGCGCGCGGCCAGCGATTCGACGTACCGGGGCGATGGCCAACTCGGATGCAATGGTGTGTCGGGACGATCTGTCACGTGTTGCCGCCGCCTGGTGAGGTCCGGCCCAAGGAACCCGTAAAGTGTCACCGGGCCGCTTGGCGGGATAGCCGCCGGACCGAAGGCCGGTAAGATTACCCGGCATGAGGGGAGTTCACCGGGTGGCGCGATGGACGGCACTGACGGGTATGATGCTGGTGACCGGGTTCAGCGGCAGCGCGGGCCAGGCACCCGATAGCGCTGCCACGGCCACATTGAGCGATTCTGGAATCGTCGTCCGCTTTCCCCGATTCATGTCGCCGGACTCGATCACCCGGGAAATGCCGGTGGGGGACCTGTTTTCGGGGTACGAATGGCGGGTGATCCTGCTTGGCCGCGAGCAGGCGATGCTCACCGCATTGGTAATCCCGCCCAACGACAGTCTGGTGATCCATCATTACGCGACTATCAAGGCAGCCTACCTCGCGGGCGACCTCCGATCGTGCCAGCGCAGTGATCTGGTGCTCGACTGTGACCGTCCAGCGCGCGGCCTGGTACGCGACGTGAATGGCCGGCTCGAGATCGGCATCGTCGACAGCCAGTGGCTCACCATGGCGCTCCGGTCGTCAACCCCGATGGTTCGTCTCGTGGTGAAGCGTGCACGCCAGATTCTGTGGTCCGCCGATGTTCCACTGATCTCGCACCTGCCGTAAACTGACCGCCGGCTATCGACTCACCAGCTGAAAGTCGTATTCCAGCGTGAAGTCAGGTAATCCTGCGAGCCCCAGCATTCTGTGTCAATATTGTCAGCCATCAGTCTTCACAAAATGGAAATCGTACTGCAGCTTTATGTCGTCGACTACGCTCATGACGATCATCAGGCGAGGCTGTTCCATGCCGAAGTCTCCGAACTTGATGTGCGTCGTGGCGGTGCCGGAATAGTCGTTGCCATTCACCTTCAGCGCGACATCCCAGGTCCACGGCCTCGTCACACCATGGATGGTCAGGTCGCCGAGCAGCTTGACCGACAGCGTGCCGGACGTCGGAAGCTTCGCCGGGAGGCCCTGGATTTCCCTCACGACTATGGAAGTGATCGGAAACGAATCCGTCCGCAGCGTATGGCTCTTGATCCACGAGTCGCGGTTTTCCTTGTCGCTCTTGAGCGAATCCATGATGATCGTGATCCGGGATCCCGCCGGATCGACCTTGCCGGTGGGCGTCATGGTGATGCTGCCGGCGATCGCCGTGGTGGCACCGATTGCATCGTTGGGCGTTTCGAAGATCATCAGCTGTTCCCGCACGACGAACCGGGCCTCGTTCCCGGTCGAGGCGAGCACGAAGTGCACCGGCGGCGCCGGCGATGCCATGGCAGCGGCCGGCTTGCGGGGGCCACGGCCGGGCGCCTGCGCCAACGCTACGCCAGGGACCATGAGTGCAGCAGCCATGAATCGAACAATACGGCCGATCATCAAGCGGTCTCCAAGGCCAATGCAAACATGCAGGTCGTCACAGCGTAGTACGAGGGGAACGTGTTTCAGGTTGCGTTGTGGCGAAACCTACCGGTCGGTGGCAGTGGGCGACACGTGCTGCCCTCGACTCCGGGCCCGCGACCGTAGACTTTGCATCCCATGCTCGCCATCACACACCCGGCGCCCGGCGTCCTTGAACTTGCGACCCGGCCCGATCCGACTATCGGTGATCGCCAGATCCTGGTCGCGGTGCGCGCTGCGGGACTCAACCGAGCCGACCTGCTGCAACGCGCGGGCAAGTATCCTGCGCCTCCCGGATGGCCGGTGGACATTCCGGGGCTCGAATATGCGGGCGACGTTCAGGCGATGGGATCGGCCGTAACGCGGTGGCACATCGGCGATCGCGTGATGGGGCTGGTCGGCGGCGGTGCCCACGCGGAGTTGGTCGCGGTCGACGAGCGTGAGGCGATGCCGATTCCTCCCGGCATGCGATTCGCCGATGCCGCGGCGATTCCCGAAGCATTCCTCACGGCGTGGGATGCAATGGTGCTGCGAGGTCGCACGGTCGCTGGAGACCGGCTGTTGATGCATGCCATCGGAAGCGGCGTTGGTACGGCGGTGGCGCAACTCGGTCGGGCGCTGCAACTGAGTGTCATCGGAACATCGCGAACGGCGGAAAAGCTCGAACGGTGTCGCGTCCTCGGAATGATGCATGGCGTGCTTACGACCTCACCGGACTGGCCCGCGCGCGTCGGCGACCCGGTGCAGGTGATCATCGACACGCTCGGCGCACAGGCGCTGGAGCACAACATCGGCCTGCTCTCGCCGCGCGGCCGTCTGGTCGTGCTCGGCACGATGACCGGCGGGAGGGCGCCCGGCATCGACTTGAGCGCGGTGCTGCGCAATCGCCTGGAGATCATCGGCACGGCGATGCGAGTGCGGAGCCTCGACGAACGGATCGATCTTGTCGCGCGGTTTGTCCGAGACGTCCTGCCGATGTTCGGCGACGGCCGCGTCACTCCAATCGTGGACCGGGTGGTGCCGATGCGGGAGATCGCGGACGCGCACCGGGCGCTGGAGAGCAATGCAACGTTCGGCAAAGTGATCGTGGAGTGGTGAGCGAGCTTCTCACTTCCAAAGCCGCAACTGCAGCAGGTGTCCCGGTCACGGCGATCAAGCTCAGTTCACGGATCAGCCACAGCGTCCCCAGCCGCACGCCGGGCAGGCGACACATGCCGAGGCGAACATGACCTGAGCGCCGCATTCCGGACACTTCCGGCGGAACTGGTAGCTATTGCTGCCGGGAATTGACGATTCTGCCGCCATTGTCGGGTGCGCTTCGGGCGACTTACTCGTATTTTCTCGCAATTCAGCTTCGATGGGATCAGAACACACAATGCCCGCTATCAGTAGATGCTCGGGTTCAAAACCGAATATATACCGAATACGGGTGAATGCCAAACGACGTCAGCCTCCACCGTCTGGCTTGCTCCTTCCGGCGCGGTGACGACAGGTCGGCGACTGGTTCAGCGCGCATTCGGCGAACGCGCGTCGCGGGAGCCCCGCAGCGCAGTGAATCACAGCGACGACGACATGACGTCACACGGCCTCTTGCCGGCGATTGATTCGCTTGTGTTTCACCCGGGAACATTGGTTTCGCGTTAGCTTCGGTGCCAACATGAGTGTCTATCTGATCAGCCTGATTCTTGGCGCCGGCGGGATGCTCGCGATGGCCGCCACCGGCCTGGGCCGTCACGGCCACGGCGGCGCGCATGGTCATGTTCACGGTCATGGCCCACCGGCGCATGGCCATGGCGCCGGGCATGCTCACGTCGGCGGACCCGGTCACGGCGCGCTGGCGGGAGGCGCATCGCGAGCAGCGACATGGATGCTGATGTCGCCCCGGTTCCTGTTTGCCGGGCTGCTCGGGTTTGGTGTCGCAGGCGTGTCGCTGCAGTCATGGCTGGGCGGGCCGGTCCTGCTGCTCACCGCAATCGCCGGCGGCATCGTCCTCGAGCGGCTGTTGGTGAATCCGCTCTGGAACTTCGCGCTGCGCTTCGCCTCGAACCCTGCTACGACGCTCGACGCCATGATCGAAAGCGAGGCGGTCGCCGTGTCGAATTTCGACCGGAATGGACAGGGCATCATTGCGGTCGAGGTCGACGGTCACGTCCAGCAGGTGCTCGCGACACTGCTGCCCGCCGATCGCGCCGCTGGCGCCACGGTCCGTGCGGGCCAACGGCTGCGCATTGCCGAAGTCGATGGCGAACGGCAGCGTTGCAGCGTGTCGTTGCTTTGATGGGGAATCCAACTTTTCGAGTCACGGAGTAGCGCATGAGTTCGCTCTTGATCCCGATTGTCGGCGTGGTGGTGTTCGTCGTGATCGTGGTGCCGGTCATCGTTGCGAGTTTCCTGCGCAACGTCGAAGCGGGAACGATCCGCATGGTGAGCTGGCTGCAGGGGGGCACGGTGATCTACCGGGGTCCCGGCAAGTCGAAGGAAATCCCGCTGCTCACTACCGGGACGACGATTTCGAGCAAGGTCATCAACGTCGACCTCGACATCACCGACCAGACTGCCGACATCGACGACACCGGCACACCGCGGCCGATCAAGGTTCGCGTGCTCGCGAGCGCGATCGTGTCGGTCGGTGACAGCGATGTGCTGATCCGGACGGCCGCGAACCGGTTCTTCTCCAAGAGTGATGGCGACCAGCTCAGCACCCTCACCGACCTGCTGTCGAGCTCCGGGCGGCGCGCGATCAACCTGCTGACCCACGACCAGCTGTTTTCGGCGAAAGCGACGCCAAGTGCCTCCCGGTCGCTCCTGCCGTCACCGGTGGCCGTCGCGCCGGTCGTTCCGGTGGCACCAATCCGCGCGCACGCCACGACCGGGATGACCGCCGCCGAGGTCGCCGTGATCGAGGACGATGATGATCCGCTCGCGGTGATCATCCGCAAGGCGTGCTCACGCGAACTCACGGACCTGGGGCTGATCTTCAACTCGCTGAACATCAAGATCGTCCAGTCGGAAGTGGCGGAAGCACGCCGGCGCCAGTCGGCGGCGGAGGCCCAGGCCAACTCGGAGATCGTCGCGGCAATGCAGGCGCGCCGTGCCAAGGAAGCGCAGCTCGATGCCGAGCGTGCGATTTCCGACAAGCAGCGCGAGCTGGAGCAAACCAAGGCGTCGAACGCGGCGCTGGTCGCGCAGGCCGAGGCCAAACGCCAGGAAGCGCAAGGGCTGCAACGCGTGGCCGAGCTTGACGCGACCCAGATCGCGCAGGCCAAGGCCGACGCGGCGCGAGTGCGACTGGCCGCGGAAGCATCGGCCGACGCCGATGCGATCCGGATTCGCCGCATCGCCGATGCGACCGCGGAAAGCATCCAGAAGGTGAATCAGGCGATCGCGGCGGGCGGCGAGAGTTATTTCCGCTATCGGCAGATCGAAATGCTGCCGCAGATTGTTCCCGCAATCGCGGAGGCCCTTTCGGCGGCGAGGATGGTCACCATTTCGGGTGGTGGAGGCGCCGGCGCCGCGGAAACCACGACGAACAACATCACCAGCGTCATCCAGACGGTGCTGGCTGCGCAGCTGGTGACTCGCGGCGGCCTGCTCGACGGTACTCCGGCCGCAGCCGCGGTGCGCGCCGAAACCGGATCCACCGAGGCTCCGCCACCGGCCGCCAAGGCACGATGACCGCTAAGCAGAAGTAGCCATTCTCCCACCGACGGAGGCTGCATGGGTGCCATCATGGTGTTGCGGATCGTACATATCGGAGCGGGAGTGTTCTGGGCCGGCGGGGTCCTCTTCATGAACTTCATCGTTGGTCCGGCGCTCGGCGCTGCAGGGCCGGAAGGTTTTCGCGTGATGCAGGAACTCAATCGCCGGCGCTATTTCGACATTATCCTGGGCGCCGCATTGCTGACAATCCTCTCCGGCCTGGATTTGATGCGCCGTGACTCGGGCGGCTTTGCCGCGCCATGGTTCCATTCGCCCGTCGGCATCGGCCTGTCGACCGGGATGATCGCCGCGATCGTTGCGTTTCTGGTCGGCTGGCTGCTGATCAAGCCGGCGATAAAGCGCCTCTCGGCCCTCGGTGCGGAAATGGCGCAGGCCGGTTCGCCCGATGCCCGCGCAGCCATTGCGCCGCGGGCGGATGCTGCGCGAGCACGGCTGATCGCGTTCGGAATGGTGGGCTCGCTCTTCATCGTGATTGCAATACTGGCAATGGCGACAGCGCGTTATCTGTGAGTCACGAGCTGGAGGTGCCGGCTTGCGCAGTCATGGGTGAGCCGTGAGAGCAGTGGTGATCCGGATCGCGGGCGCCGCCCTTGGCGCGATCGTGGTCGTGGTCGCGATCCTCTATTTCTGGTTTCCTGCGGTGCTGCTGCATGGCGTCGTACTGATACAGCGGCGCACCGCAGGATTCTCACGCCATGAGATCGCGACGGCGTTCGGGCTGGTGCCGTACCTCGATGGCGGCGCCGGCCCGGTCGTCGTGCTGCTCCACGGCTACCAGGATCAGAAGGACACCTGGCTCGAGCTCGCCGGCCACCTGACCGATCGGTACCGAGTACTGATCCCCGACCTGCACGGATTCGGCGAGAATCATGCGGCGACAAACGGCGATTACCGGCCTCTGGCTCAAGCGGAGCGGGTCCACGGCTTTCTTGCGGCCATCGGTATTCCTGCCGTGCACCTGGCCGGTGTGTCGATGGGCGGGGAAATTGCCGGCGTGTATGCGGCGCAGTATCCAGGCGCGATACTGTCGCTGGCGCTATTCAGCGCGGCCGGCGTCCGGCCCGACACCATCACACTGCTCGGGCGCCGCATCATCGCGGGTGACGACGTGTTCCATGTCACCAATGGAGCGACTCTCGATACGCTGATCGCGCTGATCGCCGATTCCGGGATGGCACTACCCACGATCATGAAGCGTGCGATGGTGATGGAATACCGGGCGCGCAATCCGCAGTGGGACACCGTCTTTCGCCAGCTGACGGAGTCCGCGACGCTGTATCTGCTTGACTCGATTGCACCGCGGATCACGACCCGAACGCTGGTGCTGTGGGGTGCTCACGATCCGCTATTTCCGGTATCAGGTGGCCGGCGGCTCGCCGCGCGGGTGCCACGGGCAGAGTTCATCCTGCTGCTGGACTGCGGCCACCTTTGCCCGGCGACCCGGGCGGCGGAAGTCGCCCGTCACTATCGTGCATTTCTTTCGAATGGCAGCTCGGCAGGTGCGGCAAAGCCGGCGAGCATGGCGGGCGAAGAATCCTACGGCAGCGGCCTCGCGTTCCGCACAAGCACGAGGATTGCAGCCAGCGGCACCACGAGATAGTGCTTGTCCTCGAAGGTAATTTCGACCGCAGCCTTGCGGAAGAAAGTGGCATGGTCGCCGACGCGAGCCTGCAGCGGTCGATGACGGGGCACGCGCTCCTCGACCTTCCACGGCTCGTTCTCGAACGCGGTGGGGTCCGGCAACGGATCTCCCGGCCCGGTCGCCACGATCAGGCCGGTCTGCACGGCGAGACTGTCGACCGCCGTCGCCGGCAGATACAGTCCGACTCGGGTGCGCTGTTCCTCGCCGTCTTCCGGCGCGATGAGGACCCGATCGCCGACGACGATCAGTTCCTTCGGAAGAGAATCCACGCCGTCAATTCCCTTCGACCTGCATGTGTACGGTGATGAGCCGGGTCACCCGCAGCTTCCGGCGCATGGTGGGCAACTGAAGCACGACTTCCTCGCCGACCCGGCGGTCCTTCAGGGCGCGTCCCAACGGCGAGGCGAGTGAGATGTGCCCCGCATCGATGTCCATCATTTCGGCGAGCACGAGGATGTACTCCTCTTCCTCACCGGTCTTCAAATCCTCGACCTTGACCCGGGAACCGAGACCAACGCGATCTACCGGCGCCTCGGTATTCGCCAGCTGGGTGAGCTGATTCAGCCGCGCATGCAGTTGCCCGAGGCGCGCCTGCACGAACTGCTGCCGTTCGAGTGCCGATTTGTATTCGGAGTTCTCACGGAGGTCACCCATTTCGACAGCTGTGGCGATTGCCTGCGGAAGGGTCACGGCGAGCTCATGACTGAGCTCTTCGATCTCCTTCCCCAGCTTCTCGCGCATCTCCCTGATCATGGGTGGATCCCGGTCATGGTCCTGTGGCGGGGCATCCGTGGCAGCGGGCCTCGCTCAGGGCAGGTCGAAAACAAGGTACGGCCCATTCGGCTTCCGGCCGGATGGACCGCTGGATGACCTGAACTTACTGCGACTCGGCAGAAAAGGGGATGCTCACGGGGTCATCCGTCGTTTGGCACGGGACGCTAGATTGGCGGCATGCGTGCCACGGTTCTGCTTGCGCTGCTGACAGGGCTGTCCGGCTGCCACCAGCGGGTGTCCCCGCCGACGGCATCACAGGCCGGTCGTGCCACGCAGGCGAACGCGCCCGAACAGCCGACGGCCCCCGATTCCGTCGCCCGCATGAAGCTGGCCGACGTGGCGGCGGCGGTGCCCGGCGCGCGATTCGAGCTCCGCTACGCGACCAGCCGCAACTTCACCGGGGCGGTGCTGCCCGGCTACGGCGCGCCAACACCGCTGTTGCGGCGGGAGGCGGCGACTGCGCTGACCCAGGTGCAGCAGGAACTCGAGGCCCAGGGCCTCGGTCTCAAGGTCTGGGATGCCTATCGGCCGGTGCGTGCCACGCTCGGGATGGTCGCCTGGTGCGAGCGGAATCAGCGCACGGAGCTGCTCGATCAGGGTTACATCGCGCGACGCTCGCGTCACAATCAGGGCGTGGCCATCGACCTGACCGTCGTGGACCTCAAGACCGGACGGGAGCTCGATATGGGGACCGGGTTCGACGAGTTCTCCGAACGGGCGCACACGGCAAACGCGGCCGGACCGGTCGCCGCCAATCGCAGAATACTGGGTGATGCCATGCGTCACGCGGGATTTGTCAACTATGTCGATGAGTGGTGGCACTTTTCGTTCGACGTGCCGGATCCGATGCCGTTCGACCTGCCGCTGGAGCGATGGTGATGAATGAGAACTGCCGAATCGCGATGAACCGGTGCTGCGCCACCGGCTTCGCCCTGCTGCTGGCGCTTCCCATCGTGGCGCACGCACAGCGGGCGGACTCCGGTGTGTTCCGGCTGCACAAGTTCGAGCAGGCGATTGGCGAGGAGCACTATAGTATTAAGAGTGATAGCAGTGGTGTGGCGATCGCGTCGACATTCAAGTTCACCGACCGTGGCAGGGCAGTCCCGCTGACCACTTCATGGCGCGGATCCCCCGATCTCACGCCGCGATTCTTTGCGATCAAGGGGAACACCTCGCGTTTCTCCACGATCGACGACACGGTGAGGATCACTGGCGGCGTCGCCATCGTCCGGGTGGACAGCAGCGTGCGCACGCTGCCGTTGCGCGGACCGACTTTCACCATCGCGGGGTATTCGCCGGTCGCGATGCAGCAGGCGCTGCTGGATTACTGGGACACGCACGGCAGGCCCGGCAGGCTGACGACGCTTCCCGCCGGTCACGTCGCGATCACGCTGCGCGGGGTCGACACCGTGACCATCGGCGGTCGGCGGGAAGCGTTGCGCCGGTACGGGATTGACGGGCTGATCTGGGGCCGCGAAACCGCTTGGCGCAACGCGGCGGGGCAACTGACGGCCCTGATCAGCATCGACGCCGAGTTTGACCATTTCGAGGCGGTTCGGGACGAATACGAGCCGGCATTGAGCGTGTTGGTATCAAGGGCTGCCGCCGATGGCGCCGAGGCGCTTGCCGCGCTGGCGCGGAGCGCGACATCCAGCAGTGGTGCGTTCGCACTCGTTGGTGCGACGTTGATCGACGGCACCGACGCCGGCGCGATCCCCGACGCCGTGGTCGTGGTGCGCGACGGGAAGATCGTCGCGGCCGGCCCACGCGACCGGGTCCACGTCCCCACCGGCGTCGTGCGGATCAATGCCCGGGGGAAGTCGGTCCTGCCGGGCCTGTGGGACATGCACGCGCACTACGAGCAGGTCGAGTGGGGACCGATCTATCTCGCGGCGGGTGTCACGACCGCACGGGATGTCGGCAACGAGATGGAGTTCATCACGAGCGTGCGGGACGCGGTAGCGAGCGGCAAGGGGATCGGGCCGCGGTTGCTGCTTGCCGGCATCATCGACGGTGTGGGAACCCAGGCGCTGGGCGTGCAGCAGGCGGCGACGCCCGAGCACGGCGTGGAACTGGTGCGTCAATACCATGCGGCGCACTTTGAACAGATCAAGATCTACAGCAGCATGTCACTGCCGGTGCTCCAGGCGATTACCGCCGAGGCGCACCGTCTCGGGATGACGGTGACGGGACACGTGCCGCAGGGGATGACGACATTCCAGGCGATCGAAGCCGGCATGGACCAGATCAACCACGCGCAATACATCGTTCCGATGATGAAGCCGGCAGCAGTGCCGGGTGTGCGGGCGCCAGCCCTTGATCTCAACAGCACAGATGCCCAGCGCGCGCTGGCGTTCCTCAAGGACCATCACACCGTCGTCGATCCGACGCTCGTTGTGTTCGAGTGGTCGTATCATCCGGCGAGGGTTCCGTTTTCGGAGATCGAGCCCGGTGTGTTGAAGGTCGCGCCGGAACTGCGTCCGCAGCTGCTCAATACCGGCGTTTCGCAGGCGGCGGAGGGTATCGCGAAGATCCGATTCGACGAGATGCTGCAGGCGGTGGGCGCCCTGCATCGTGCCGGCATTCCGGTTGTCGCAGGTACCGATCAGGTGGTGCCGGGCTATTCGCTGCACCGGGAAATCGAGCTGTACGTCAAGGCCGGTTTCACGCCGCTGGCGGCGATACAGGCGGCGACGATCGTGCCGGCACGCGTGATGGGCCTCGACCAGGAGGTCGGCACGGTCACCGCCGGCAAGCGGGCTGACCTGATCGTGGTTGACGGGAACCCGCTCGAACACATCGAGGACCTGCGCAACGTGCGGCTGGTGGTGTCCGCCGGGCGGCGGTACGATCCGAAGCCGCTGTGGCGCAGCGTCGGATTCACGCCATAAGCCAAGTGGGTATTCGCTTGACCCACCTTGTCGTATCTGGTATCCTGTACCGCGAAAACCCTGCGCTGAAACGCTTCACCAGCGACAACCCCCGAGGCCGGGATGCTTTCCTGATGCGACATTCGCGCGTGCCGCGACGATGGTGTGTACCGCTCGGCCTGATGTGCGCCTTCGCCGTGCTGCTCGTGGCCGGTTGCGGCGGCCCCTACCCGCAGTCCACGCTGGAACCACGCGGCGACTTCTCCCAGATGGTGGATTCCGTCTTCATGAAGACGGTCTACCTCGCCACGATCGTGTTCATCCTGGTGGAAGGCGCGCTGCTCTGGGCGGTGTTCAAGTTCCGCGGCAAGCCAGACGATCCGCAGCCGCACCAGATTCACGGCAGCACGGTGGTCGAGATCGTGTGGACCATCATTCCCGCGGTTGTGCTGGCGATCGTGGCGGTCCCGACGGTGCAAACGATCTTCGCGACGGCGAAGGTGCCGATGACGTCGGCGGACGGCCAGCCGCCGCTGAAGGTCGAGGTCATCGGGCATCAGTGGTACTGGGAGTTCCGCTATCCCGAGTTGGGGATCACGACGGCAAACGAGTTGCACGTCCCGGTCGACCGCACGGTTGACCTCCGGATGAAGTCCTTCGACGTCATCCACTCGTTCTGGGTGCCGCAGTTCGCCGGCAAGCGCGACGTCTTTCCGAATCGTGAAACGCGGCTCTGGTTCACCGCCAAGGTGACGGGCGAGTTTCCCGGCGCGTGCGCCGAGTTCTGTGGGACCGAACACGCGCGGATGGACTTCTACCTGATGGTCCAGAAGTCGGCGGATTTTCAGGCATGGGTCGACCACCGTCGCGCCGACTCGACCATGCGGTTCGACGGTGCACCGATGCACCCGGTCGCCGCGGCGGCGCCCGCCGTCGCACCGGGCAAGGCCGCCGTGCCCGTGTCCGCGAAGGACACGGTTGTGACCGTCGCGGTCGATCCGCTGGTGGCGAAGGGCAAGCAACTGTTCACCGCGAAGGGCTGCATCGGGTGTCACTCGCTGTCGTCGATGAATCCGCTGAAGGGCCAGATCGGTCCCAACCTGGGCGGAATCGCCACACGCAAGATGATCGCCGGAGGCTGGTTGCCGAACACCGACGCGAACCTCAAGGACTGGCTGGAGCACACCCAGAAGGTGAAGCCGGACGTCAAGATGGTGATCGGACCGATTTCTGACAGCGAAGCGGCGGCATTGATCGCCTACCTTCGCACCATGCGCTGACGCCGGGACGAGGCTACTCAAACCCATGGCTACTACCATTCTCGAACCCGCACACGCCGCCGCCTACGCCAAACGCAGCGTCCTGGTGGAATGGCTGACGACGGTCGACCACAAGAAGGTCGGCATCCTGTACGGTGCCTCGGCGTTCGTCTTCTTCCTCATCGGTGGACTCGAGGCGGAAATCATCCGGCTGCAGCTGATGAAGCCGGACAATCACCTCGTGTCTCCCGAGTTCTATAACCAGCTATTCACGATGCACGGCACGTCGATGATCTTCCTCGCCGTGATGCCGATCAGCGCGATGTTCTTCAACTTCTTCGTACCGCTCCTGATCGGTGCGCGCGATGTCGCGTTCCCGCGGCTCAATGCGATGAGCCTGTGGGTGTTCATCCTCGGCGGGCTGTTCATCAACTTCTCGTTCCTCCTGGGCGCCGCGCCGAATGGCGGCTGGTTCGGGTACGCACCACTGTCGTCGCGGCAGTTCTCGACCGGCGTGAACATGGATTTCTGGATGCTTGGCCTCCAGATCCTGGGCATCGCGTCGTTGGCCGCCGGCGTCAACTTCTTCACCACCATCCTCAACATGCGCGCCCCGGGCATGACGCTGATGCGCATGCCGATGTTCGCCTGGTCAGTGCTGGTGACGCAGGTGCTGGTGCTGCTGTCGTTCCCGGTCATCACGGTGGCGCTGATCCTGCTCACGGCGGACCGCACCTTCGGTTCGAGCTTCTTTTCGTACACCACGGCCGGTGGCGACCCGATGCTCTGGCAGCACCTGTTCTGGGTGTTCGGCCACCCGGAGGTGTACATCCTGATCCTGCCGGCGTTCGGCATCGTGTCCGAGATCCTGCCGGTGTTCTCTCGCAAGCCGCTGTTCGGCTACAGCGCGATGGTGTTTTCGATGGCATTCATCGCGTTCCTTGGCTTCGGCGTATGGTCGCACCACATGTTCGCCACAGGGATGGGACCGCTGGCCGACTCGTTCTTTTCGCTGGCGACGATGTTGATCGCGATTCCCACCGGCGTGAAGATCTTCAACTGGATCGGCACGATATGGGGCGGATCATTGCAGTTCAAGACGCCGCTGTACTTCGCGCTGGGCTTCATCGCGATGTTCATCATAGGCGGCCTTTCCGGGGTGATGCACGCGGTGCAACCGGCGGACCTGCAGCAGACGGATACGTACTTCGTGGTGGCACATTTCCACTACGTCTTGTTCGGCGGGTCCATCTTCTCGCTCACGGCTGGCGCGTACTACTGGTGGCCCAAGATGTTCGGGAAGATGCTGGATGAGGGGCTCGGCAAACTGCACTTCTGGCTGATGCTCATCGGCTTCAACCTGACGTTCTTCCCGATGCACCTGTCCGGCCTGCTCGGAATGCCGCGCCGTATCTATACCTATCCCGCGGGGCTCGGCCTCGACGGGTTAAACATGGCGTCGACGATCGGGGCGCTGATTCTCGCCGCCGGCTTCCTGGTGTTCATCTACAACGTGATCCGGGCCTGGCGGAGTGACGCTCAGGCGCCAGCCGATCCGTGGGGCGGCGCGACGCTGGAGTGGTCGATCCCGTCACCGCCGCAGGAGTGGAATTTCGCCGTCGAGCCGGTGGTGGCCGAGAAGGATGTGTTGTGGGCGATGAAGCGCGCTGCGGGCGTGCGGACGCTGCCCGAGCCGGCGCGCGTGAGCGGCAAGGGCATTCACCTCCCGTCGCCAAGCTGGTGGCCGCTGTTGACCGCGAGCGGGATCCTGGCGTTCATGGTCGGCATCTTGGTCAAGGGACCGGTGACGCACGGCTTCCCGTTCGGACTGGTGTCGGTGGCCGGCGTGCTGCTCACTGCGCTTTCCATCTTCAAGTGGTCGTACGAGCCGGTCGACCACCCTACGACTCACACGCCTCACTGAGGAAGCGCGCTCGATGACCGCTGCCGTTCTCGATCACGACTCCGCGCACGCGCATGAGGAGCACCATACGTCGCTGCCGGTCAACAGCCGGAAGCTGGCGATCTGGACCTTCATCGGCTCGGAGTGCATGTTCTTCGCCTCACTGATCACGACGTTCGTGATCTACCGCGATTCGCACGCGAAGGGACCGGGGCCGAAGGATGTCTTCGGCGTCCCGCTGGTCACCGCCGGCACCGCCGTGCTGCTCTTTTCGTCATTCTTCGTGGTCATGGCGCTCAACGGGGCACAACAGGGCAATCGCAAGAAGCTGCTGACCTGGCTGACGCTCACCGTGTTGTGCGGGATGTTCTTCGTTGGCATGCAGGTCTACGAGTTCACCCACTTCGTCCATGAAGGCATGGGCTATACTACCAACCTGTTTGCGTCGAGCTTCTTCACGCTGACGGGCTTCCATGGCACCCACGTCGCGATCGGCACCCTGTGGCTCGGCACGTTGCTCAAGGACGCGTACAAGGGACGGATCCCCCCGACGAAGGCTGTGAACCTGGAGATCGCCGCGCTGTACTGGCATTTTGTCGACGTGGTGTGGATCATCATCTTCCCGGTCGTATACCTGATGAGCCTGGGGCGCTGAACCTATGATCGCCGATACCGCCATTGTGCACCACGCGCACGACATTCCTCACGCAAGCGCGGGCAAGTACGTGCAGATCGCCTCGATCCTGTTCTTGCTGACGGCCATGGAGGTCCTGCTATACGAGGTTTGCTTCGGCCACCTGCGCGAGGGCATGGGCTCCTTCAGCGTGGCGCTGGCGCCGCACTTCGTCTCGGTGCTGCTGATTCTCTCGGCCATGAAGTTCTGGTTCGTGGCCATGTTCTACATGCACCTCAAGTTCGACATCAAGATCCTGTCATGGCTGTTCGGATTCTCGCTGATGATCGCGTTTGTGGTCATCTGCGCGCTGTTCGTACTCTTCACCTACAACCGCACGTTGTGGTGGTGGAGTGGAACCTGGTAGCAGGGGACGATGGCGGGTTGAGTCCTGGTGCGTTACCGGCCGATCGCTCCCGCGATGGTCGTTCGTGTCCACCCCGCCGCCAGCGCCGTGACGTCGAAATCTTCCGCGGCCGCTTCGAACCCTGACAGGTTGAAGCGCGTCGGCGCCAGCTCGGCGTAACGGGCGCTGGTGTCGAGGATTGGGCAGACATTGTCGATGACCGCGTGTTCCGTCGTTTCCATCGATAGCCCGGTCATCCGACACGTTGCCGGACGATCCTCGTAGATCAGGCAACTTCCTTCGGGACTCAGCGCGGGGCAGGGGAGATTGGCGAGGCCCTCGGTGAGGCAATCGAACGCGTCGTCCCCCATGTCATCGACATCCCACGGCGCCCTCCACGTCGGTGCCATGGCGGCATATCGGGCCAGTTGTTCGGCGGCGCGGGCACGCACCGCTGCCCGGACGACAGGGTCCAACCGGTCGACGGCGCCGGCGACGATCTCGGCATCGGCTGGGGAGATGTCGAAGGGTCCGAAGCAGCAAGCCGAACAACCGTGGGCGCAGAGCACCACCCCGGGTCCTGCCTCGGCCACTCCGCGTGCGAACCACGCGTCGAGTTCGCCGAGGAGCGTCAGGTAGCTCATGCCGGTTGTTTGATCGCTGCCAACGCGAGCAGCAGCCATCCTATGATCATCGCCAGGCCACCGAGCGGGGTCACGGCGCCGAGCCAACGCTGGCCGCTCACAACCAGGAGATAGAGCGATCCGGAGAAGATCGCCACGCCGACGGTGAACGCCCATGCGGCAAGCGAAGCGTACGGGGCGTTGCGCGACAGCAGCCATGCAGTGGCCAGCAAGGCAAACGCGTGGTACATCTGGTAGCGGACCGCAGTCTCGAACGCCTCGAGGTCGCGAGGTTCCAGGCGCGACCGCAATGCGTGGGCGCCGAAGGCGCCGAGAATGACGCCGCTGGCGCCGAGGCAAGCGCCGATGGCGGCGGCGAGCTTGCTTGTCATCCGAGCAGGTCCGTCGCCGCGCTCAGGGCGGCGACTCCGCCGTGGGCGGGGTCGCTGCCATGCCCATGGCATGGTAGCCATTGTCGACATACACCGTAGCACCGGTGATTGCGGCAGCCAGAGGCGAGCACAGGAACGCGGCTGCGTTACCGACATCAGCTGCCTCGAGCTTGCGCACGAGGGGCGAGTTGTCGCGACAGTACCGGACCATCGCCTCGATGATGCCGATTGCCGACGCCGCCCGCGACGCATATGGGCCGGCAGAGATGGTATTCACGCGGACGCCGAAGCGTCGTCCGGCTTCGAACGCAAGGGTGCGGGTGTCGGCTTCCAGCGCCGCCTTGGCGGACGACATGCCCCCGCCATATCCTGGAATGGCGCGCTCGCCGGCGATGTAGGTCAGCGACAGAAAGCAGCCACCCGGCCGCATCGTGGCGCCAAACTCACGGACAAAGGCGACATTGCTGTAGGCGGACACGCTGACAGCGCCAAGGTATCCGGCACGTGAGGTATCGATCAGCGGCTTCTTCACTTCGGAGCCATTGGCGAGCGAGTGCACCACGATATCGAGCGGACGATCGCCAAAATCGTCGCGCAGGCGGCCCGTGACACCGGCGATGCTGAAGTCACCGCGGTCGCGATAGCGCTTGCTCTCACGTACGTCGGTGGGGACGTCGGCCAGCGTGTCATAGGCCGCGTCGAGCGGATAGATGCGTTCGAAGGCGAGCGACCCACCCCGGTTCAGCTCGAGCGACTTTGCCAGTTTGCCGCGTTCCAGCAACGTTTCGAAGATCGCCATCGCCGGTGGCCAGGTGCCAACGCAGATGCTGGCGCCTGCTTCGGCCAGTGCCTTCGCGATGGCGAACCCGAACCCGCCGTCGTCGGCGACACCAGCGACGAAGGCCCGTTTGCCGGAGAGATCGATTGGAAGCATGGCACAATATACGAGAGGGACGAGAGAAGAGAGAAGAGAGTCGTTCGTCTCGCTCCTGTCTTACTCCGCTCTGAGCACTTCCAGTGGCGGTTTGTTCAGCACCTCCAACGAATTCCACAAGCCGACCGTCGTTGTGAGCGCAACCAGGCCGACGGCGAGTGTTGCCATGGATGCCAGCGGCAGCACGAAGTGGACGTTGAAGATCCATCTGGCGAGTGCCCAGCCAGCGCCGCCGGCCAATATCGATGCGACGATCGACGCTGCCAGGCCGAGCGCGGCGTATTCAGTGCAGAGAATCGTGAGAACCTGGCCTCGCGTTGCACCGAGCGTTCGCAGCAGCGTGCCTTCGCGAATCCGTTGCCACCGACTGGTGGCAATTGCCCCGATCAGAACAATCGTGCCGGTGATGAGAGAAAAGAGTGCCATGAACCGGATCGCCATCACGATCCGGTCGACGACTGACTCGATCGCATGCTGGATCTCGCCGAGGTCGATTGCCGTGACGTTGGCCGCGTGTTCGGCGACCTCCCGCTGGACCCGTCCGCGCACCATCGCATCAGGTGCGCGGACCATGGTGACCCACGATTGGGGCGCGTGGTCGAGTGCACCGGGGGCGAAGACCACGAAGAAGTTCGGTTCGAATCGAGCCCAGTTGACCTCGCGGAGCGACGTGATCCTGCTGTAGACCGGCACGCCTTGCACATCCCAGGTGATCGGGTCGCCGATGCCGACGCCGAGATCCTTGGCGAGGTCGGCTTCAACCGAGATCTCGACCGGATCGCTCGCGCTCTTTCCGCTGCCGTGCGCACCGGAGCCGAACCAGTGACCCACGGTCACTCGTTCGCCGGGTCCCTTGTCGCCGCGGTACGTGGACCGGAATTCGCGCCGTAGCGTCCACGAAGGCGGTCCGCCCGCCCCGCCCCGTTCACCGCGCCGGTGGCCGACGGTGTCCTTCGCCAGCAGATCAGCCAGGGCCTGGCCCTTCAGTTCGCGGATCCGCATCGGGACGATGGCCGTGTATTCGGCACGCTGCAGGTGTTCTGCGGTCAACACCGAGTCGATCACCGGCTGTTGTTCGGTCTGGATGTCGAACAGCACGAGGTTCGGCCGCGCAGCGACGTCTTCGACGCGGATTGTTCGCAGGAGGTTCTGTTGCGCGGTGAACAGCGTCGTCAGGATGAACGCGCCGAACCCGAGGGCAAGCACCACCGTGATGGTCTGGTTGGCCGGCCGGTGGAGGTTGGCGAGCCCCTGGCGCAGGAGGTATGGCCAGGATTCCGGTGTCCAACGTCGTGCTGAGCGGATCAGCGCAAGCGACGTGAGCCAGAGCACGAAGAGTGCGCTGCCAGAGCCGACGGCGAATGCAACCCCGTGAACCAGCGAGCCGACCTGAAGCGTCGCGAGGCCGACCACGCTCGCGATGAGGACCAGCACGGCGGCCACGCGAAGCCGGTCCCACCGGGCCCGGACCGGGTCCGTGGCCCGGCGCAAGGTCGCCAGTGGCGGCGCGGTGCGAACGCCCAGCAGTGGTAACAGCGCGAAGACGGTAGCGGTCCACAGTCCGCTGCCGATTCCGACCAGAATCGCATGCGGCGACGGCAGCACCCGCACGTTCAGGGGCAGAAAGTCATGGACGACGTGTGGCATGAGCTGTTGCAGTCCCACGCCCAGCAGGGCGCCGAGCACGGAACCCAGCAATCCCATGGCAAGGGCTTGCAGCAAGTTTGCGGCGAAGATCTGCCCCGAGGTTGCCCCGAGGCACCGCAGCACCGCGATGCTGTCGAGCTGCTGGCGAATGAACACGTGCACGGCACTCGCAACGCCGAGGCCGCCGAGCAACAAGGCGGCGAGCGCGACCAGGCCAAGGTAGTTCCCTAGGCGAATGAGGCCGCGCGTGAGGTTGTCCCGGTCGTCGGCAATGGTGTGCACCGAGATCCGTTCAGCACGCAACACGCCGCCATTGGCGCGCGCGACCGCCTGGGCATCGATCGTCGGCGGTAGCTGGATGAAGGTTTCGTACTGCGCGCGCGACCCGAACGCAAGCAACTTGGTCCCGGGGAGCGAAGTGGTGGAGATGAAGACCCGGGCACCGAACGCCATCTGTAATCCGACATCGCCGGGCACGTTGATGACCGTGCCCAGTATCCGGAATCGGCCTTCACCTAGCCCCAGCGTGTCGCCGACCTTGGCGCCGATGGCCGTCAGCAGCGACGGATCAACGATGACGCCCCCGGCCTGAAGCCCGGACCAGATTCGCGCGGGCGACGTCGTCATGGTGCCGTAATAGGGCCAGCCGGGGTCTACCGTGCGGACCTGCACTAACCGCGCGCCGCCGCTGCTCGGGTGATAGGCCATCGCGGCGAAGCTGGCGGAGCTTGCGACATGCACCGCGCCGCCGCCGACCCGCCGAAGCGAATCGAGCAGACGCCGGGCCGGCTTGATGTCGTCGGTGGGCGAGCGACTGCCGAGCGAAAGGTCGGCGCCGAGCAGGTCCTTGGCCTGCTCCGCGACCGCGACGGTCAGGTTCCTCGTGAATGAATTCACGGCGACGAGCGCGCCGACGCCCGCCACAACCGAAGCTGTCAAGAGCATCAACCGGCGGCGTGCGGCATGTGCCTGGCGCCACGCGAGGCGCCGCACGAACCCAGCGCTGGTCACCGGCCGGTGTCCGAGACGACGGCGCCGTCGGCGAGACGGATGGTGCGTCGCGCGAGAGCCGCCAGGTCCGGCTCATGGGTAACGAGGACGAGGGTCGTGCCATACTCCACGTTGAGCGCGGTCATGGTCTCGATCACGATGGCCCCGTTGGCGGCATCGAGGTTGCCGGTCGGCTCATCGGCGAAGAGAATGCGTGGCCGGGTGCTGAACGCTCGTGCCACGGCGACTCGCTGCTGCTCGCCGCCGGACAACTGTGACGGGTAGTGATGACTCCGCTCGCTGAGCCCCACCCGATGCAACAGTTCGTCGGCGCGCGGTCCGGCGTCATTGCTGCCGGCCAGTTCCAGCGGGACCTGGACATTCTCGCGCGCGGTGAGCGTCGGAATCAACTGAAATGACTGGAACACAAACCCCACGCGTTGCCGCCGGAATCGGGCCCGGGCGTCTTCGTCGAGCGGACCGAGGTCCACACCATCCAGGACCACGCGGCCCGCCGTGGGGCGATCCAGTCCGGCCAGCAGCCCAAGCAGCGTGGTCTTGCCGCTTCCGGATGGTCCGATGATCGCCAGGAAACCACCGGCTTCAAGCTGAAAGGTGATATCCTTGAGCACGGTGAGCTGCTTGCCACCGGAGAGATATTCGTGATGCAGCGATTCACAGGCGAGCATGATGGTATCCGGCGCGGAGGCGGGATCGGGTGCGATTCTGGGCACGGGATGCTTACCGGATGATTGTGGTGTCGGGTTTCATCGTGGCAGCGTGCAGCCGCGACAATCGTTCGGTGCCGGCATCCGCGAAGGATAGCCGCGTCGCACCCTCCCCGGCGGTGCCGGCCGTGCTGCTGGTGGGAACCTCGTTGACCGCGGGCTACGGGCTCGACCCAGCCGATGCATGGTCCACTCGCCTGCAGCAGAAGATCGCTTCGAGTGGCCTCCCGTTTCACGTGGTGAACGCCGGCGTCAGCGGTGAGACATCGGCCGATGTGCTGCACCGAATCGACTGGCTGCTCTCCCAGGGCACGCCCGCCGTCATCGTGGTGGAAACGGGCGCGAACGATGCGCTGCGGGGACAGCCGCTGGACGCGGTCCGGGCCAACGTCGACGCGATCCTTGCGCGACTCGACACGCTGCGGCCACGGCCGGTGATCGTGGTCGCAGGCATGGAAGCACTTCCCAATCTCGGCCGGGAATACGGCGACAGTTTCAGGCGGATCTTCCCGGCGGCTGCGCGGGAACACCATGCGCACTATCTGCCCTTTCTGCTCGCCGGCGTTGCCGGCGTCGACTCCTTGAACCAGGCCGACGGGATCCATCCGAACTCGGCAGGATCGCGGCGCGTGGCGGACAACGTCTGGCGTATGTTGCATCCGGTCCTCGACTCACTGGAGCGGGAGGCGCATGCCCGTCTTTGACACCAAACACCAGCGCGCGGCATGGCTGGTGGCGATCCTCGGCGTGATCCTCATCGTCGCGCTCTTTCCATATGCATCCGGGCTACTCGGTGCGCCGGTCCTGTACGTTGCCGTTGCCCGACTCCATGAGCGCCTCGTGCGTCACATCAAGATCCGCCCGCTGGCAGCGATCATCATCATCGTGCTCGTGCTCGTTGGCCTGGTGCTGCCGATGGTGTGGCTGGTCACGCTGCTCGTCGGACAGGCGCACGGCGCGGCCAGCGCGATCCTCGCGTCACCGCTGCTGCAACGCATTGGCGCGCTGCAAGTCGGTACTTTCGACGTCGGGCCCCAGCTCAAGCAGGCCGGATCGGAAGTGGTCTCGTTTCTGGCCGGTAGTGCATTCTCGCTGCTCGGCACCGCGACCCGCATCACGATCAACCTTTTGCTCACGATGTTCGGCCTGTACTACCTGTTGATGGACCCCGGAGCGGCATGGGGAGGACTGCGGCCGTTCATCCCGTTCTCGGATGCGAACGTCGCAATCCTCCGTGACCGCTTCGCTGCGGTCACCAACGCCACAATCATCGGGACCGGCCTTTCGGCTCTCATCCAGGGGACGCTGATGTGGCTGGCGTTCACGGTGTTCGGGCTGCCGAATGCGGTGTTCTGGGGCGCGGTCGTGGTGATGTTCTCGCTGTTGCCAGTCGTGGGCAGCGGCCTGGTATGGGCGCCGGCCGCATTGGTGCTGTTCTCGGATGGCCGCGCCGGTGCGGCCGTTGGCATGGTGATCTGGGGCATCATCATGGGTGTCATGGTCGATTACCTGATCCGGCCATACGTGTCGAACCGCTACGCCCAGATTCATCCGTTGATCACACTTGCCGGTGCCATTGCCGGCGTGAGCTATCTCGGCATCATCGGCCTGCTGATCGGTCCATTGGCGCTGTCATACTTCTTCGAGCTATTGACGATGTACCAGAAGGAGTACCTGGCGCGAAGTAAATAACGACATGAAGCGAAACGGGGGCTCCACTCGGAGCCCCCGTTTCTACTTCGCAGCAGTCAGTCTTTCGTTCGTATCCGGACTGCCTCTTCCGTTTCGTTCGATCAGTTGTTCTGCTTGACTTCCGCCCGTCGATTCATCGCGCGACCGCTCGTCGTGTGATTGTCCGCGATCGGTTCATCCTTGCCGCGCCACTTGACCGTGATCCGGTCTGCGGCGACGCCGGAGGCGATCAGCAGCCGACGGACCGTCTCAGCCCGCGCCCGCGACAGCTTCATGTTGTACGCCTCGGTGCCAATCCAGTCGCAGTGGCCCACCACGTCGACAGCCACCTCCGGATGCGCCTTGAGCGTCTCGGCGATGACCTTCACCGAGTCCTGGCCGCCCTTGGTCAGGTCCGCGTGATCGAAGCGGAAGTGCACCATCTGCATGTCGAACGTGTACCGCGGTGCCGGCGCCGGTGGTGGCGGCGGTGGTGGCGGAGGTGCTGGTGCCGGCGGCGGCGGTGGCAGCGGAGTTGGTGCAGCCACGGTGATGCTCGCGGCCGACGTCATCTTGCCCTTGCGGCTGTAGGCGGTGACCTGTGCCGTGCCAATGGTGGTCGCGGTATAGAGGCCCGACATTGAATCGAGGATACCGACGCCGCTCAGGCGGTACACGACCTGATCAGGCTCGCCGCAGTACGTCGCCGTGGCCGTGAACGTCTGGGTCTGACCCGGTTGCAGGGTGGCCGAGGTGGGCCGGATGCTGATCATGTCGGTCGAGTGATTGCAGCCCCGACCGCCAAGCAACAGCGACACACCGAGTTGGGCGCTGAGATAGGTGTTGCTCACGCTGGCGAACCCGCTCGGGATGTAATCGACCGTGCCGTCGAGGCGGAAGCTCAAGTGCCGCGCCGGCCGCCAGCGCAGACCGGTCATCCCGCCAACACCGACATCATCTCGCTTGATGGATGCTCTCAGCATGGTGTAGTTACCGCCGGCACCGAACATCCAGAAGAACTTGTCGCTGAGTGGCGCGTTGTACACCACATCCAGATGGAACGGCAGGTACCTCAGCCGTGCCACCGGATAGTTGAGCGTCGCTGGAATGAGGGGCTGGTTCTCAACGAGATCGGGTTCGTTGTAAGAACCATCGACTTCGATCGCCCAGTTGCGGGCGACGAAGAAGCCGATACGTCCGCCCGCGCCAGTGTGGTTCAATGTGGAGCCGTGGATCTGGTAGGCGGTCGTGTACTTGGGCACCCGCCCGAAGCCGCCGATTTCCAGTGTGCCCTTGTCGATGCCTTTGTCCTGTGCGGCCAGCGTACCGGCCGCCACGAACGAGGCGATCATCACTAACCCGACGCGACGCATCGATCCTCCTGGTTGCCGCCCCTGTCGACCCGCGGGTCTGGGGCAAATGACGTAAGTCAAGCTGCTTCAACGTACTAGAACGTGTACTATGGAAACATGTCGGACAGATAATCGCAAGAGAGCTACCAGTATCACCGTCCGTGGAGCGTCTCAAGAGCCCGCATGAAGCGGGCCCGGACTCGGGTTACATTGGTGCCGCTCATGCCCTAACGACGGTTTAGAAATGGTTTGCCCCACAACTGTACCCGGATTCCGTCCCGCTGCTGCCTCGGCGTTCGTTGGGACCTTAATTCTCACGGCCCTGGCTGTGGCGCCGGTGGCCGCCCAGTGGCGCCTGGAGACCTGGTTGGGCGATGCGTGGAGCCTGCCGACCCCGGTGACATTCTCGCAGTTCAATCAGCCGGCCATCAGGGTCAACGGCAATTGGTCGACGCGGCCGTTCGACCCGACGTGGTACTACTCCGGGCGCGTCGCGAAATGGGCCGGCGACGCCGCGTGGGCGTTCGAGTACATGCACCACAAGATCTACCTCGACAACCCGCCGCCGGGGGTGCAGTTCTTCCGTGTCACCAACGGTGTCAATTATCTCCTCGCCGAGCGCCTGTGGCGGAAGAATGGCTGGGAATACGGCGCCGGTGCGGGTGCGATCTACGCGGTCCCCGTCAGCTCGGTCCGCGGGCTCGTCTACAACAATGCCCACGGCATTTTCCATTCGCAGTATGAACTGGCCGGTGCGGTGCTGCAGGCGAACCTGGGCCGCCGCATCCGCCTGCTTCCGTTCATGTATGGGTCGCTCTCGCTCAAGGCCACCGGTGGCTACATGCGCGTGCATATCGCCAACGGGCATGCGATCACCACCAATGTTGCGCTGCACCTGCAATACGGGCTGTCACTCCAGGGCAGGCCGAAATAGTCGTCCCCCTTGCGGGGATTGAGCTTACTGCATATTTATGCAATATGCAGAACCCCGTAGTCGCGCTCGCTTTCTCCGGCGGCCTGGACACGTCCTATTGCGTTCCGCGGTTGACTGAACGCGGATACGTGGTGCACACGGTCTTTGTGAACACGGGCGGCACCTCGGCTGTGCAGCGAACGGCGATCAGGGCGCAGGCGATGGCGGTGGGCGCCGTTGAGCACCATGAGGTCGACGCGCGGGCTGCGGTGTTCGACCGCTTCGTGCGGGTACTGATCCAGGCCAACGTCTTGCGCGGCGAGGTCTATCCGCTGTCAGTCGCCGCCGAGCGCACGCAGCAGGCAATCTCGGCGATCGAAGTGGCGCGTTCCATCGGTGCGGGGGCGGTCGCACACGGATCCACGGGCGCCGGCAACGATCAGATCAGGTTCGACACCGCATTGCGCGTGCTCGCACCCGAGCTCGACATCGTAACCCCAATTCGCGAAGAGTCGCTGTCTCGCGACGACTCAATTGCATACCTCGTGGCGCGTGGCCTGCCGGTGCCGGCGGGGTCGGGTGCGTTCTCGATCAATCGAGGGCTCTGGGGGACCACATGGGGCGGCGGCTGGACGCACGACACGTGGGCTTCTCCGCCGGACGAATTTCTCGAGATGCCGGCCAGCGCGACGGAACCGGTCGACATCATCATCGCATGGAAGCACGGCGTTCCCGTTGCACTCGACGGCGTCAGCATGGTTGGTCACGAAATCGTCGACGGCCTGGCCCAGCGAGCGGCCGGATTTGGCATTGGCCACGGGATCCACGTCGGTGAGACGGCGCTCGGCATCAAGGGTCGGATCGGTTTCGAGGCCGGCAGCGCGCTGATGTTGATCGCTGCGCACCGGGAACTCGAAAAACTGGTGCTCACCAAGTGGCAGAGCTTCTGGAAGGACCAACTGGGCCGCTTCTACGGCGACCGGCTGCACGAAGGGCACTACTTCGACCCAGCGCTCCGGGACATCGAGGCGCTGGTGACGTCGTCGCAACGCAACGTGTCCGGCGAAACGAGGGTGCACCTGATGCCCGGCCGGTTCTTGGTGACTGGGACGCGCTCGCCGTATTCGATGCTCGATCGTGCGGTAGCGACCTATGGCGAGGAGAACCGGCTCTGGACCGGCGACGAAGCGAAGGCCTTCGCCCGGGTTGGTGCGATTCCCGAGCTGCTGGCGATGCGTGCGGAAGCGCGCGCGGTCCGTGACGCCTGATGGTCGTGACGACGCGGGTACGGCTCGACCGGATCGCCTCATCCACGAGGAACGCCGCCCTGGCACGGGAAGTCATCCTCGGCGACGAAGTCGTGGCGGCCGAAGGCTACGTGGTGGCGGTGCGCATCCTCACGGACAAGAGCACCTATAACCACGTCGAGGACCTGAGCGGGCGGATGGTTTCGTTGCGGGCAGGCGACGTGCTGGCCGGGACCCTCGGCGTTCGCCGGGCACTGCGAGGCTACGCGGGGGATGTGCCGGCGAGCATCGCGGTCGGCGACGTCATCAACGTGCTCAATCTCGGCGGGATTCTTGGCCGCTGTACGTCGGAGAATCCGGAAATCGGTCCGCCGTTTCAGGCCGAGGTACTCGGCGCGGTGCTGGCGTTCCCCGAACTGGGGGATCGCGTGGGCCGGCCGGCGCACATTCGCGATCGCGCCGTGCCGCCGGCGGACGAACTGCAGTGCGAATTGCCGGTGATCTACGTGGCGGGCACCTGCATGAGCGCCGGCAAGACGGTGGCGGCGACCGAGCTGGTGCGCGGGTTGTGGCGGTCCGGCTTTCGTGTGGCCGCGGTCAAGTTGACCGGCGTCTCGCTGATGCGCGACGCGTTGTCGATGCAGGACGCCGGCGCCATCGCGGCGTTGACGTTCAACGACGCCGGTGCGGCCAGCACCCACGCCGGGATGACGGTACCGGTGGCGCGCGGATTGTTGAATCGACTGGTCGATCCCCGTGGCGCGCGGCCCGACGTGATCGTGGCGGAGCTTGGCGACGGCATTCTTGGCGAATATGGCGTGCAGGATATCCTGCGGGCGCCCGACCTGATGGCGCTCGGTGCCGCATACGTCGTGGCGGCGCCCGATCCGGTGGCATGCTGGGGCGCGCAGCAACTGATGAGCAGGGATTTCAATCTCCCGATCACCGTGATCACCGGGCCGGCGACCGACAACGAGGTCGGCCGGCGGTACATCCTCGAGGAACTTGGCCTCTCGGCGCACAACGCCCGCCTCGACGCCCTGGGCCTGATGGCCTGCGCCCGCACGGCCATGGACAGTTGGCGCGCGTCAAGAGAAGTCGCCGCATGAAAGTCGTCGTGATCGGCGCTGCCGGTTATATGGGTGGCGAACTGCTCCGGCTGGTGCTGCAGCATCCCGACGTGACGGAGGTCACCGCGACCTCGCGGTCGCAGGCGGGCAAGCCGATCGCCGACGTGCATCCGGCTATGGCCCTCCTTACCGATGCCCGTTTCGCCGCCCACGCGCCGGCAGACGTGGCACGCGGCAAGAACGTAGTGTTCCTGGCACTGGAGCACGGCGAGTCGTCACAGATCATGGGAGCGCTGATCGACGCCGGGCCGGGGATGATCATCGACCTCGCGGCGGATTTCCGGATTCACGACGGCCGGCTCCACGAGCGGTACTATGGCGGTCATCCGGCGCCCGAACTGGTGCATCGATTCGCCTACGGCCTTGCTGATATCCGCGGCCATGAGTTACGCGGTGCGTCGGCGATCGCCGCACCAGGCTGCTTTGCGACGGCCGCACAGCTGGCGCTCCATGCGATCGTCGACCTGCCGCTGGCCGCGCCACCGGCCATTTTCGCCGTAACCGGGTCCAGCGGCGCGGGCCAGAGCCTCACGGCGACGACTCATCATCCCGCCCGGGCGCACAACATGTTCGCCTACACCGGAATGGGTCACCGTCACGAGGGTGAGATGCTGGAGCAATGGCGTGCATGGCGCCACGATCCGGCGGCCCATGCGCGCCTGATTTGCCATTCCGGCCCGTTCGTGCGCGGCATCCACGCCACGCTGCACGCGCAACTTGCGGAGCCGTGGCGCGACGTGAACGGGCACGTTGCGCGGCGGTTTTCGCACCGTCCGTTCGTGCGGGTGCTCGACGCGCCGCCGCAACTAACCCAGGTGGTCGGATCGAACCTTGCGCTGTTGCACGCGATGGCGTCCGACGACGGGCGCGAGGTCCAGGTGATGTGCGTAATAGACAACCTGATCAAGGGTGGCGGCGGCCAGGCCGTGCAGGCGATGAATCTGGCCCTTGGCCTCGACGAGTGCGCCGGGTTGGCCGCGCCAGGAGTATTCCCATGCTGATCGAGGCGCCCACCGACACGCTGCTGCCGGTGTACGCCACGTTCCCGTTGCGAGCGGTGGCTGGACACGGGTCGTGGCTGGTGGACGATGAAGGCAACGAATGGCTGGATGCGTACGGCGGGCACGCGGTGGCGAGCTCGGGACACTCCCATCCGGACGTCGTTGCCGCGATCGCCGAACAGGCGGCCAAGCTCATCTTCTATTCGACCGCTGTGCCGCATGCCGGGCGTGAGCAACTCGCGGATACGCTAGTGCGGCTCTCTCCCGAGCCGCTCGGCAAGGTGTTCTTCTGCAATTCCGGCGCGGAAGCAAACGAGAACCAGCTCAACCTCGCCCGGCGCAGGACCGGGCGTACCACAGTCGTCACCATGCTTGGCGGATGGCACGGCCGCACCGCGGCAACCCTCGCCTGTACCGACGGTGAACGCTACGAAGCCGGTGCGCGCCGCGCCGGGGTGCCGTTGTCGCGGAAGGTGCGCTTCAACGATATCGCGGCGCTGGAGCAGGCGATGGACGACACCGTCGCGGCGATCCTGCTCGAGCCGGTGCAGGGTTTCAGCGGTGCGCGCGCCGCGACGCCAGAGTTCCTGCAATCCGCTCGTGCGCTGTGTGACCGCCACGGCGCCAAGCTGCTGTTCGACGAGGTCCAGTGCGGCGTTGGCCGGACCGGCGCGTTCACCGCCGCCGAGCATTTCGGTGTGACGCCCGACGCCATCGCGATGGCCAAGGGACTGGCCGCCGGCCTGCCGATCGGAGCGGTGATCGTGGTACCGTCGCTGGTCGACGACATCAAGGTCGGCGACCTGGGCTCGACGTTCGGTGGCGGTCCGGTGCCGTGTGCCGCGGCGCTGGCTAACATCGGCGTGATCGAGCGCGAGGATCTCCTGGCCAACGTCCGTCAGGTCAGCGCGCAGCTCGTCGCCGCGGCGAGCCAGCTGCCGCATGTAGTCCAGGTGCATGGCCGGGGATTCCTGCTGGGGCTCGAACTCGATCGCCCGGCGGCGGACGTGCAGCGCGGCTTGTGGGCGCACCGGGTCCTGACCGGAACGTCCACCGACCCACGGACGTTGCGGCTGTTGCCACCCCTTTCGTTGGCGGAAAGCGAAGCCGACCTGCTCTTGCAGGCGTTGCGCGCGGTACTCATGTGACCAAGCGTGACTTCATCGCGATGGAGGAATGGTCGCCCGACGATGTCGACGCTCTGCTCGCACTTGCGACCCGATGCAAGCGTGGCGAGATCGATGGCGGGCTGGCGAAGAAGGTCCTCGCGATGGTGTTCATGGACCCGTCACTTCGCACCCGTGCATCGATGGAGACCGCCATGTACCTCCACGGCGGGCATGCGCTCTGCCTCGAGCCGGGCAAAGGCAGCTGGGCGATGGAGACCGACCTCGATGCGGTGATGGACGGCGCCACTGTGGAGCATATCATCGAGGCGGCGAGAGTATTGAGCCGATATGCTGATGCGTTGGCGGTGCGGACCTTCCCGAAAGGCGACGATTGGACGGTCGAGCGCGAGGATCGGACCATCCGCAACTTTGCGCGATACAGCGATAAGCCGGTCATCAATCTCGAATCGTCACGCCGCCACCCATGCCAGGGACTCGCGGATGCGCTCACCATACGGGAGCATCTGGGTGACACCCGCGGCAAGCGCCTGGTGCTGATGTGGGCCTGGCACCCCAAGGCGCTGCCGACCGCCGTGCCAGCCAGCGCTGCAATCGCCGCTGCACACCTGGGCATGCAGATCAGCATTGCGCGGCCTGCAGGGTACGATCTGGACCCCGACGACTACCGCGCAATCCGCGCACTCGCGGAACAGCGCGGTGGCAGTCTCGACGTGACGGATGATCTCGATGGCGCCATCGATGGCGCGCACGCACTGTATCCCAAGGCGTGGGGCTCGCTGTTGCATTTTGGCAACCCGGATGCCGAACGGTTGCTGCGTGCGGACCAGCGTGACTGGCGGCTTACCAGCGATCGAATGCGGCGCACCGCCGGCGGCAAGGGCATCGCGCTGCACTGCCTGCCGGTTCGTCGCAACGTCGAGATCGACGGCGATGTATTGGACGGTCCGCAGAGCGTGGTGGTGGACCAGGCGGAGAATCGGCTGCATGTGCAGCGGGCGTTGTTGCTGGAGCTGGTTGGGAACTACAGCCATGAGCCATGAGCCGTTGACGGTAGTCGCGGCCAGAACCCTGACGTTGATCAACGAGCTGACCGCCTGGGGCTCATGGCCCATGGCTAACAGCTGTTCTTGAGGGCGCCATCTTGACCATCGACTCAACCAAAGGCATCACCGGTCTGAGGGGCGCACTGCGCTATGTGCGTGCTTATCGCGACCATGTGTTCGTCGTGAAGCTCGGCGGCGAGCTGCTCGCCGACCAGCACCAGCTCGATCAGGTGGCGGAACAGCTGGCGCTGCTGGCGTCACTGTCGATCCGGCTGGTCGTGGTGCATGGCGGCGGGCCCCAAGCATCGGCGCTGTCCCGGCGACTCGGGCTTGAGCCGGAGATGATCGCCGGGCGTCGCGTGACGGACGACAGCGCGCTCGAGGTCGTCACCATGGTGTATCGCGGCCTGCTCAACACCAAGCTGGTGTCGGCGCTGCATCGGGCCGGCGTGCAGGCTACCGGATTATCTGGGGTCGACGCGGAGTTGCTCACCGCGCGTCGACGCCGTCCCGTCATGGTCACCGATGACGCGGGCGTCCAGCGCCTGGTGGACTATGGCCACGTGGGCGACATCGACGTCGTAGATCCGCGGGTGCTGCGGACACTGATGGAGGCACGGTTCGTCCCGGTCGTGTCGTCGCTCGCTGGTGATCGGGAGGGCAACGTCTACAACGTCAATGCGGACACGGTCGCCGAATCGATCGCCATCGCATTGCAGGCCCAGAAGCTGGTCTTCCTCACCGGCACCGGCGGAGTGTTGCGTGACCGGAACGACCCCGCGACCCTGGTCACGTTCGCGGATCCTGACGACCTCGCGGAACTGATGGCGAGCGGAGCGCTTGCGGGCGGGATGCGGCCCAAGGTCGAGGCATGCGTTCGCGCGGCAACGGGCGGGGTGGAGCGTACGCACATCATCGACGGGCGGGTGCCCGATGCACTGCTGCTCGAGGTGTTCACCGGCTCGGGTTGCGGCACCATGATCGTCGGACGGAAGGAGAAGGCGACCTATCTCGGCGTCGACCTGGCCGGCTGAAATCGAGCTGCTTCGCGAACTGGTCGCCATCCCGTCGATCAGCGGGAGTGAGGGACCGGCCGCCGAGTTGGTCGAGTTGCGGGCGCGGCAGCTCGGACTCGACGTCGTGCGGGACGAAACGAGTGTGCGAGTGAGCACGGGCGACGAGGCGAGTGGCCGTACGCTCGCGCTGGCATCACACCTCGACGTTGTGCCGCCCGGCGATGGATGGACGCGCGACCCGTTTGCGCCGGTGATCGAGGGCGGCCGGCTCTACGGCCGCGGTTCGGGTGACGCGAAGGCGTCGGTGAGCGCCATGTTGCACGCGCTCGCTGATGTTGCCAGGCGCGGGGGACCGAAGCGAGGCCGCCTGCTGGCGATATTCTCGTACCGTGAGGAAACGCGTCACGCCACCATGCCCGAGGCGGTTCAGCGCGCGGGCCGACTGGATGCGGCGCTGGTGGGCGAACCCACCAACCTGCAACTCGCCGTAGCACAACGGGGGCTGATGATGGTCGACTTGATCGCGCACGGCACGCAGCGCCACGCCGGCTACGCCGAGCCGGGTGCTCCCAACGCCATCACGGCGCTGGCGACGGACCTGGTCCGGTTGGATGGTATCGTCGGCGAGCGCGTGCATCCGGTGCTCGGCGTCACCACGGTTACGCCGACCATGCTCGAGGCCGGTGTGTCACGCAACGTCACGCCGGCCACCGCGAAGGCGGTGCTTGATGTGCGTTCGACCCCCGCGTGGACGCACGATGAGCTGGAGGCCGCCTTGCGCGAGCGATTGTCGAGCGAGGTGATCGTGACCTCGAAGCGCCTGGTACCGTGCGAAACTCCGCCCGATTCCGCGCTGCTCAGAGTGGCGCGAGCGGTGGCACCGGACGCGATCGTATATGGGTCGCCCACTTGTTCCGATTGGTGCTTTCTTCGTCACCTCGACGCCATCAAGGTCGGCCCGGGGACGTCGCGCCGCTCGCACACGCCCGATGAAGCGGTTGACCTCGCGGAGGTGACGGCGGCGCGGACGTTCTACGCCGATGTCGCGGAGCGGTACCTCACATGAAACGCGCCGAGACGCTCTGGTCACCCACCACTACACCCGACCGGCAGATGATGGCGTACACGGTGGGCGATGATCGTGAGGTTGATGCGCGACTGCTGCGCTGGGATGTGATCGGGTCGCTGGGCCATGTCGAGGCGCTGGCGAAGGGGCGCATCATCTCCCAGCGAGAGCGCGGCCGGATGCGCCGTGCGCTCCTGGCGGCACTGCGGGCCGTCGACGCGGGGAAGCTCGCGATTGGTACCGCGCACGAGGACGTGCACAGCGCCGTCGAATTCTGGCTGACGCGGCATTTCGGTGCCGCCGGCGAGCGGATCCACACCGGCAGGTCGCGCAACGACCAGGTCGCTGTGGACCTGCGTCTTTACCTCAAGAAGACGGTGCTGGACCTTCACACGCTGATGACCGATCTCGGCGCCACCCTGCTCGCATTCGCCCGGCAGCACCGACGGGCCGTGTGGCCGGGTTACACGCACCAGCGCATGGCGATGCCATCGTCCGCCGGGTTGTGGGCCGCCGCGTACGCGGAAGGCCTCCTCGATGCCGCCGACGGCGTGGTCGGCTTCTGGCCGCAGCTCGATCGATCACCACTCGGCAGTGCAGCCGGTTACGGTGTCCCGTTGCCGCTTGCCCGCGAAGCTGCCGCCCGGGCGCTGGGGTTCGCCGGTATCGACCAGGTGGTGACGACGACGCAGAACGGGCGTGGAGTCCTGGAGGCGCAGGTCCTGTTCTGGTGTGCCGGTGCGGCGCACGAATGTGCCAAGTTGTCGACCGACGTAATCCTGTTCAGCTCCGATGAGTTCGGGTGGCTCGTCCTCCCGGCGGCATGGTCGACCGGGTCGAGCATCATGCCGCAGAAGCGCAATCCCGACCTATTTGAATTGACCCGTGGTCGTGCGGCCGCGCTGGAGGGTGACCTTGCCACGGTGATGGCACTCAAGGCAAAACTCGCCAGTGGGTATCATCGCGACTTCCAGTTGCTCAAGGCGCCATTGTGGCGCGGTGTCGATCGTACCCGCGATATGCTCGCGGTGTTGGGTGCAGCGCTACCGGTGCTCGGCGTTGACGCGGCCCGCGGCCTCGCGGCACTCCGGCCGGAGGTGTTCGCGACGGACGAGGTCATGCGTCGAGTGCGCGGCGGCACGCCATTCCGGCGAGCGTATCGCGACGTGGCCGCCGACCTCGAGCGCGGCGAGCGGATGCCGGCGGTCACCGGCGCGGCCCTCGCGGCGACGCGGGGCAGCAGCGGGGGCCTGGGCAACCTGCCGCTATCGGCACTTGGCACGCGCTTGCGTGCTTCCCGACGCTGGCGCGTAGCGGCACAACGACGTTTCGACCGCGCGCTGGCGCACCTCACTGCGAGGACGCTGCGTTGAGCCACGAACGCCGCCAGCGGCATCTGAAGATTCTCGAGCTGGTGGCGACCAGGCCGCTCCGCACCCAGGACGAGCTTGCGGACGCGCTCCGCCGGGAAGGCTGGGAGGTGACGCAGAGTTCGGTGAGTCGTGACATCGCGGTGCTGGGACTGATCAAGATCGACGGTATCTATCAGCGACCGGCCGCCGCTCACATCCATGAAATCGTGGACCCGAACCTGCGCCGGATCGCAGAGTCATTGCTGTCGGTGGAAGCCGCCGGCGATGCGCTGCTGGTGTTGCATACGCCACCGGGCGAGGCACAACGTGTTGGGAGTGCACTGGACCTGCTGGCTTGGCCGGAGGTGGTCGGGACGATCGGCGGGGACGACACCATCTTTGTTGCGACGCGTAATGCCGGCGCCCAGGCGCACATCGTTCGCCAATTACGCGGGCTGATGGCCGGAGTCGCATGAGACGTGAGAAGGGGAAGCCATGTCCTCTTACGCTTCTAGTCGCAGCTCGCCTGGCCGGCTGGCGGCGCCAGTCAGCTGGACGAGTTCCTCCGGCGTATCGCAGTAGTAGTCGGGTACGACCATCTCAAGATGGCGGCGATCGAACGGGCCCCACGTGACACCGGCGGTCCAGACACCCGCACTGCGGCCACAGTGGATGTCATGGTGCGAATCGCCGACAAAGAGACAGGTCTCTGCGGGCATGCCGAGCTGGTTGAGGGCCCGTTCGACCGGTTCGGGGTGCGGCTTCGGGTTGACGACATCATCCGCGCCGACGATGACTTCCATGGTATCGCCGAGGCCGACGAGCGCGAGGCCGCGCGCGGCGCCCAGGCGGTTCTTGCTGGTGACGAGCCCCACTCGGTGGCCGGCCGCCTTGATCCGGTTCACCATGTCGACGGTGCCCGGGTAGGCACGCACGCGCGCGTCGTGGTGAGTGAGGTTGTACGCGCGATAGGTGGCGATCCAGGCATCGATCTCGCCAGTGTCATCGGTGATGGTCCCGAACACGACCCGCAGCGGCGTGCCCATGCCGGCGAGGATGTCGTCGCGCGAGCGTGGCGAGAGGCCGTGCACCTGATAGACGTGATGATAACTGTCGACGATCAGGTCCACCGAATCGATCAGCGTGCCGTCAAGATCGAACAGCACGGTCTGGAAGTGGGGCATGGGCTCAACGTAGTGGCGATGTGGCTGAACGGAAGAGCAACGCAGCGATCGGCGTCGCCAGCACTGACCCGCGCACCGCGAGCTCATGCACTTCGGCATGGAGGAACTCACGGTCGCCCAGATCGGCGAGGCGCGCGATGATCATCCGCGCGCCAGCGGTCGGTGAGGCCGCGACAAACCGGAGCAGGCGATCCAAGCGTTGCAGGGCGGCGCCATCACGACTCGCCGCGGCCCCCCTCGCCAGGCGGTGAATCCGGTTCACGAGAGCTGGCGACGCATTCGGCTCGGCCGCGACGCATGCCGCCAATGCCGCGCGACTGGCGGCGGCGAGCTGGACCGCGATTCGGTCAGGGTCGATCGTCACCGAGGTCGCGGTTCGCGCTCGCTGCAGGATGTCGTCGGCAAGAATGCTGTCGGAGAACCAGCGCTCGCCATGTCGCTGGACCATGAGCATGGCACCGGCGCGTCCATCGCGTTGCAGCCGTACCGCGACGAGTGTTACCGGCTCGCCGTCGTCCCGGAGGCAGGCCACCATCGGGCCGGCATCGCCGCTGCACCCAGCAGCAGCATCGTCGATTTCGATCGCGCCAAGCCACTCGTCCGCCACGCGGCGCTTGCGGCGGACGCGGGCGTGTGGTGCCAACGCACTCTCGATGGGCGCCGCCGGCATCCGGACGACGACCTCGACATTGTCGTGTTGCTGGCCCAGCCTGACCAGCCGTCCTTCGCGTTGCTCGACCCGCGTCGCGGTCCACGGCAGGTCGACATGCACAATCCTGCCTGCGGCATGCAAGTCCAAACCTTCCGCCGCCACGTCGGTCGCCACGAGCATTCGCGGTGCCTCCCGTCGCACACGCCATGTCCCGCGATGCGGCCCGAACGCCGTCAGCAGTGCGTCACGGGCCACCCGATGTGGACCGATGCCGGCGTCACTGCCGGTAATCCAGGCGGTCGCTTCGCCAAGCGCTTCGCGAAGGCGGCGCGCGGTGGCGCGATGACGACTGAAGCAGATGGTCGGGATGGTGTCGTCGCATCGCTCCGTGACTGCCTTGATCCAGTGGTCATCTCTCGGTCCGACGGCGAGCAGCTGTTCGACTCGAGGGATATCCACCAGTGGTAGCTCGCTGGTCGGGTCGTCCGTTGCCAGCAGCGGCCATAGCACGAGTTGATCGAGCGCTTCACCGGCAAACCGGCGAAGCATGGCGCGGGACGCGCCGCCCGCATCCTGCGCCTGCAATAACAAGGCGCGATATCGCTTGAGCGCCTGATGGAACGCCGCGTCGCTCGATGCGGCCGCGTCCAGCAGCACCACTGTAAGCAGGCGGCGGATGGCCGTGCAGGTGCTCAACTCGAGCTGCCGGATTGCGGCGACGGCACTTGCACCGCGGCGGTTTTCGTCGGCGTCGGGCGTGATCGGGATCACGCGGCGGTGAGCCATTCCCGGCACCGTTCCGGACGACCGTATCGCAACCCGCCGCAGTGCCGCGGCAGGTCGGCTCAACAGTTCGAGGTCGCCCAGCCGCGGGATGCCGTCCAGGGCGAGTGCGTCCTCGGAAACAGCCAGGCGCAGCAGGGCGATCAGGTCGGCGAGGCGATTCACGATCGGCGTCGCCGTGAGCAGCAGGACGCGTCGGCCCACGAGCCACGGCGCGATGGTCTGCACCCGGCGGGTTCCGTGGTCGCGCAGGCGGTGCGCTTCGTCGATGATGACCAGCGCGGCTTTCGTGCCCGGTATGTTGCCCCGGCTGGCGCGCTCGTGAGTCGAGATTTGCAGCGTCACTCCGGCGCGGCGCGCAGCATCGCGCCATTGCTCCTGCAGAATGGCTGGCACGATCACGACGGCGGGCCGATGTTCGCACGCCGCCACACCGAGCGCGATCCAGGTCTTGCCGGTTCCCACCCGTTCCAGCAACAACGCGCCATGCCAGGTTTCGAGTGCGCTCATGATCCGGCGCCAGGGGTCGTGCTGGTGCGGCTGAAGGAACGACGGCGGCGACGGCGCATACCGAGATGGTGCCTCGAGCGCGCGCAGCGCGATCAGCGTGGCATCGACGCCGGCCACGACCGGACGCTGCGTGCCGGTCGGCGCCGGCTGGCGCAGGACACGCAGCGACTCAGCGACGATCCGCGGCCACGCCAATTAGCACATCGCGTTCGCCGTCCGACAGCTCGAGCAACTCGGTGGCGCAATCGTCCAACGCGGATTGGACGTCATGATCGGCGGCGGCATGGGTGAATGCTGCGAGCACCGGATGACCGAGCACCGCGGCTGGCAGCGGCAGGTTGCCGATCGCGCGTCCCGCGAATCGCGAACAGCCGCCGGCCGCGGGTTCCGCGGACAGGCGGGCCAACGCACGAATCGGTCCGGAGTTGAGCCACGCCACGAGGGATTCGGCGATCGCCGCTGACGACACTGCCGCGACGTAGCAGCTGTTGAGCGGCACGACGCGCGGGTCGGGCAGCAGGGAAGCCTGCAACTCGCGGGCGAGGTCTCGCCACACGACCCGGTGCGCGGCGGTTGACGCGCCGGTGCGGAACAGCTGCCACCACGGTCCGCCGTGCTGGTCCGCGCGTCGCTGTAGTCGGACGATGTGTTCGGCAAGATGGCGCGCCACCGGTACCGGCAGGCGTACCCACGGCACGCCGCGGTCATCCGCCGACCAGAGCAGGAGCGCTCCCGCGGAAGCATGGAATGGGCGGACGTCGCGGCCGCGGACCGCGGGGCGACACCAGTCGCGCAGTTCCTCGGGCGGGTCAAGAAAGGCGAGATTGGCCCCGGTCTTGATCCCGAGCTGTGGACTCACCTGCTCGATGAGGCGGGGGTGTTCGCGACCAAGCCGTGCGGCGATCCGCTGCACCTCGGCAGGCGCCGTCATCCACGCGGGGACGTCGCGCCACAGCGACTGCGGTTGAACCGGCGCGTCGTCACCGAGTCCCAGTGTTACCGCGTGCCCCGGTGGCGGAAGGCGTCGCGACACGACCAGCGCGAGCGGATAGGTGGTTGCCTCGAAGCCCGCGCGCGGATCGCGGCCGAGGTCGGCGACGCGATGAATGGTGGACCGCGCGGCCAGCACCGATCGGCATGTTTCGGCGTAGCCCGCCGTTGCAAGCTTGGCCGGGACGAGGAATGCCAGCGTTCCGCCTGGTGCGAGCAGCGAGAAACCGCGTTCGACAAACGCCACCGCGAGGTCGGGCAGGTGCCGCCATCCGGGGCCGCTCCCGCCGCGCCACCAGCGGTAGCGACCCGCGAGCGCGCGGCGCATCGCCGGCGGCAAGCGTTCGGCGCGCACCCAGGGTGGGTTGCCAACGACGAGGTCGAATCCGCCGCGTTGCGCGATGATCGGTGCGAAAGCGGCGGCAATGGCGAACGGCACCGCCGCCTGATCGCGCGCGAGGCGCCGCCGTTCGACCCGTAGCTGCATTCGATGTCGCCGTCGCGCTTCGAGCTCACGCCGCAGCGTGGCGCTGATGCGGGGATGATCGCCGAACAGCGTTGGCGCTCGCGCTGCCGCCATCAACTCGGCGATGCCATGTTCGACGGCGGCTTCCTGCTCGCGCAGCGAGCGCACCACCGCGCGGCGCTCCGCGTTGCGTGCGTCCGCGATGGCAGCGCGCTTGGCGGCGCCATGGGTGCCAAGAATGACGCGCTGGCGGTGGTGAATGTCACGCGCCGTTAGTGCATTCATCGCGCTGCCGAACAGCGGATCGATGAGTGCGTCGCCGGCACGGATGCTCGCGTCGAGGTTGGGCAGCGGCGGTATCCGCCCGGCCGGACGACCCCGCATGGTGCGCAGCACCTCCAGCCAGAGCCGGAGCTCGCAGATTCGCACGGCGACCGGATGCCGGTCGACGCCGAATAGCCGCCGGGTGACCAGGTGGCGCACGCGCCCGGGCAGTCGCGGGCCGGGGCCATGCAGTAGTTCAAGGGTACCGATCAGAAATGCGCCCGAGCCGACCGCGGGATCGAGCACCGTCACGTCGAGCAGCACGCGCCGCAGGCCGGCATCAGGGTCGGCGAGCGATTTCTCGACCGCGGCCTCACTCTGCCCGAGTTTCGGTGCCAGATGGCACGCCAGCGCTTCACGCAGCACTGCCCCGACCAGCGCCGGTGGCGTGAAGAAGGTCCCTTGTTGCTTCCGCTCGACCGGATGCATCACACCCTCGAACACGCGACCGAGCAATTCCGGCGTGACTCGGCCATCCTCCGCACCGGCGTCCAGCGTGACGTCGACACGATCAACCAGTGCGGCAAATGCGGTGCGCCAGAACTCCACCGGTAGGCGGAAACGGTGCATCCGTTCGATGGGATGCGGCTCGAACAAGCCGCCGTTCAGGAACGGCACTGAGCCGAATGCGCGCGCGAAGCGGGAACGCTGCCCCCATTCCCGGTTCAGCGTACCGAAGAACAGTGGGTGCAGCAGGTGACGGGTCGGATCACGCCGGGCGATCAGGCAGCGATCGAATGCGGCGGCGAGAAATCGCGGATTGCCGTCGAGCCAGCCCTCCGATTCGACAAAGCGGAGAAACAGCAGCCGGGTGATCTGCGCGAGCGTCCAGGCGTGTCGGTCGTCCGGCGAGACGCATGTCGGCAGCAAGGACACGCCGCGATCGATCAGCTGATGCAGCAGGCGAAAAGTCCGCCGCCCAGCGGCATCAACATCGAGTGCCTCGGCCAAGGCGATGGCGCGCTCCAGCGGGGTCGTGTGCGGGATCCGGGCGGCGCGGACCAGCCGTCGGAGCGGCAACGCGTCGGCGTCCCCGCGCGCAACCATCGCAAGATGGACCGGGTTCACTGTGACCGCGAGCAGCCACCGGTCCGCCGGAACGTTGCAGCCAAGGACTATGCCGAGTTTGCCGTGCCGGGCGAAACGTCGGGCGTGACGCAGCGTCTCCAGAGGTCGAGTGGTGCAGGTCCAGACCGGCAATCCTGCGAGCAGTCCGACTTGCAGCAGCTCACCACCATCGCCGGCAGGCATGGGCAGCGCAAACGCCTCGCCGCCGAGATGACGGACCAGGCGGCCGAAATCGACCGAAGGTGTCTGGGACATGCACGCCGTAGCCACGGCGATAGATTCACACGCGGCGGGATGGTTACTGGCTCGATTCAGTTGTGGACGGTACCGGACGACGCGACACGAACTGCAGCGGTACGAGCGGGGCCGGCGACAGTTCTGAGGCTGTTCCCGGTCGCACGACCCAGGACAGATGACCTCAAGATCAGGAGACTGTCAGTGCGGTTCTGCCGATCGGGATTGATCGTGTTGCTGCCGGCCCTGGTGCACGCGCAGACCATTCCGATGCCGATGGATCAACACGATCACATGGCAATGCCGGCCGCCTTGACCCAGCAGGCGCGGGATCAGATTGCCGAAGCGCAGCGCGTCGCGGCTGCATTCGGCACGCCCGAGAAGGCGCGGGTTACCGCTTCACCGCCAACGGCTCGAGTTCAGCCTCCAGGCCGCCGAGCTGCTTGCCGAGGTCATCCGCATTCGCGGCGGTGAGCAGCTGCGTCTCGCGATCGATGAGCAGGAGCGACGCCACCAGCGCGTCGGTGTAGCCGACGACGGCGGCGGCGATGCCGCGATCGACGATCGCGTTCAGCCGGAGAAAGACGGCCACGGCCCGGCGCGGGCGCATCGCGGCGACGGAACCGCCAATGTACTTGATCAGCAGCACGCGGAGCTGCTGCAATTCTTCCACCACTTCACCTGCGGCGAGTCCACGTGCGGCGGCGGTCCTGCCGTAGTGCTCCATCACGTGCTGCCAGACGAGCTTGGCTTCGCGCTTGAGGGGACCTAGCATTTCCACCAGCGTTCCGATCACCAGGCGAAACTGGCGCTCAACCGTGTCACGTGGGATGCTGCGGGAACCGGCGCGGTCGACGAGCCAATCGGCCCATTCGGCGGCCATCGCGTCGCGCGCGTCGAGCGTGGCCTTGGCGGCCGCCAGCTGGGTCGGGTGGGACAAACGCAATGGCCGTCTCCAGAGCAGAGTGGATCAATCGTAATCGGAGCCAGAATGCTACCCAAGCCGATCCTTCCTCCCCGGCTCCGTCCCGGCGCCCGCGTGGCGCTCCTCACGCCGTCGGGTCCGCTGCTCGAACGCGACCATTGCACGCGCGGCATCGAACTCTGCCGCGCCCTCGGGTTCGAGCCGGTGCTGGCGCCGAATACCGGAAAGGCGCACGGGTATCTGGGCGGCACCGACGACGAACGACTGGCCGACCTCAATGCCGCTTTGGCCGATCCGGGCATTGACGCGGTGTGGTGCCTGCGTGGCGGCAACGGCATGAACCGGATCGTCGATCGCGTGGACTTCGGCGGCTTCGCGGCGCATCCCAAGCCGGTAATCGGGTACTCCGATATCACGGTCCTGCTGCTCGCGCTCACCGCAGAAACCGGCGTCGTCACGTTCCATGGTCCGATGGCGCGCTTCGCGATGCCGGAATTCTCGCGGCGTCACTTTGATCTCGTGCTCGGCAATGTCACCGCACCGGGGCCGCTTGGCCGGGTGCCGGTGCGGCCTGACGTACTGGTGCCTGAACGCGGCCGCATCGCCACGATCGTCGCTGGGCGCGGCGCCGGCCGGCTCGTGGGCGGCAATCTCACGTTGCTGCAGGCATTGATCGGAACTCGATACTTCCCTGACCTCGACGGCGCGATCCTGTTTCTCGAAGACATCGGCGAGGATCTCTATCGCATCGACCGGATGCTGGGGCACCTGCGACTGGCCGGCGCGCTTGCGTTACTGGCGGGAGTGGCGATCGGGCATTTTTCCCGGATGCGCCATGCGACTTTCGAAGGCGGACTGGGCCTGGATGAAGTACTGCGCACCTACTTCGAGCCGGACCGCATTCCGGTCGCACATGGATTTCCCATCGGTCACGTCCCGGAACAGTGGACGCTGCCGATCGGCGTGATGGCGGAATTCGACGCGACGAATGGCGAACTGACGTTACTGGAGGCGGCGGTGAGATGACGTGAGACGCAAGACGTGAAAGGTGAAAGGTGACAGGTGACCGGTGAAAGGTGAAAGGTGAAAGGTCCGTCTCACCGGTCACCTCGTCCCGCTTACCTGTCCTTTAGGTTTGGTTATGGCCACGGCTTACCTGACGCGCCACACACTCCCCGGTGCCCTGGGCCCGATCCTCATCGATGTGCGGGGCGCATCGCGCACCGCGCCCCAGCCGGCGGTGTTGATCGTGCATGGCTTCAAGGGATTCAAGGACTACGCCTTCCTCCCGCCGATTGCCGAACGCCTGTCGCGCGCCGGCTTTACCGCCGTGAGCCTGTCCGTCAGCGGATCGGGTGTCGACGAGCACGGCGACTTTTCGTGGTTGGACCGCTTTGCGCGCAACACGTACACCCGCGAGGTCGGCGACATCGAACTGGTGATCAGCAAGCTGCTTGCTGGTGAACTCGGCTCGGTGCCGCCCACGTCGGTCGGCATCATCGGGCACTCGCGTGGCGGCGGCGTGACGCTCTGCGTGGCGCGCGAGACGCCAGCCGTGCAAGCGGTGGTCACCTGGGCGCCGATCTCGACAATTCGCCGTTACTCCGACGCCGAGGTCGCTCTGTGGCGCCGGCTGGGCACCATCGAGATCGCGAACGCTCGAACCGGCCAGCAACTGCCGATGCATTACGAAATTGTGGAGGATGCGCTGGCGCACGCCGATCGTTTCGACATCCGCAAGGCCGCGGCAGTGCTCGAACGTCCCTGGTTGTTGCTGCACGGCACCGATGACGAGACGGTTCCGATAGCGGAGGCACATGAACTTGCCGGTCTCGCGACGGATCCCCGCTTCGAGTCGCACTTCATCCAGGATGCCGGACATATGTTCGGCGCTCGGCATCCCTGGGCTGGTCCGACGCGCCAAACCGAATTGTTGTTCGACGCGACCGTGCGATTCCTGACGCGCCACCTGGATTGATGCGTGCTGAATCTCTTGCTGGCCGAGCTGGCGCGCCGTCCACCTCGACAGGTTGTGGCGTCCGACCGTCCAGAGGCCGCCGTCGCGCTGCTGCTGGCGCCTGACCCCGATCGTCTGCTGGTGATCAGGAGGGCCGAACGCGAGGGCGACCCCTGGTCGGGTCACCTCGCCTTCCCGGGTGGCAGGCGCCAAGCTGGTGATGTCGATTTGTTGGCGACGGCGATTCGCGAGACGGCAGAGGAAACCGGAATTCATCTCGAGCGATCCTGGTGTCGCACCCAGCTGGACGACCTGCTGCCACAGACGCCGACGCTGCCACCGATCCTGGTGCGACCTTTCGTGCTGCTGCTGCCCGAAGCGGTCGCGCCGGGTGTGAGCAACGAGGTGACCGATTCCAGTTGGCTGCCGTTGGCTCGTTTGGCGGCGGACGGGGTATATGGTGCTCGCTCGATCGAGATCCGAGGCGAACCCCGGGTGGTCCAGGGATACCAGCTTGCCGAGGGATTCCTCTGGGGAATGTCTGCGCAAATCGTTGCACCCGTCCTGTTGCTATGGAAGGAGTTCGCGGGGTCTGGCCGGCCGGGTGGTGGCTCTGGGTGATGTGCTGAGCGTCTGCTGCCTGTTCTGCGGGCGCGGAACGCGGTACATATTCAGTACTCAAGCCGAGCGACCAACAATCCAGGAGAGGCGGGTTCGTACACGATGAAACCCTCGAATGACGGACCGACCAAGCGAAAGGGACCCGTGCCCGACACGTTGACCATTCCGGGGCAACGGACCCGGCCGGGGTCGCCGGGCGTCAAGAAGGCTCCGCGAGCGCCGATCAAGAAGATCGGTCGCAAGCGGCCGTGATGACCGGGCCGATAACCAGGTAGATCAGAACATTGCCCTCCGAGCACGCGCGATCCGTGGGTTGGCTGTCGGCTCCCTCGCCGTAACAGCCGGTTGCGGCGGCTCGCAACCGATCGACGTTGCTGCCCAACCGAAGCTCCGACCGGACAACATGGTCGAGTTCGAGTACCGTGGCGCGAAGGTTCAGATCGACTCGGTGCTGTTCACTCGTGACTCGGTGTCCGGGATTCCCTGGCATGAGCCGTCGCTTTGCTGCAAGCGAGTAGCGTACGCGCTCGAAGACATTACCAAGCCGAAGATCCGAGCGTTTCCGACGCTAGGCGTCATTCTCGGCGTGGTGTTCGCGATTTTCCTGCTCTTCGTATACGAGGTCGCGACGCACCTTTCCATTACCTAGCGACTGAGCCACCGGCGCTGTGCGCGAAGTACATACTCCCGGTGCGCGACGGGAGTATGTACTTCGCGCACAGGGGCGGGGTAAATGACCGATCCGAAGCTGGTTCTGATTGAATGGGAGGACTCGCACTCGCCGGTCGGTTGGCAACAGATCGACGGGACGTTTGAGGACCGGGCGCTAGTATGCCGGTCGGTAGGTTGGCTGATGTTGGACGGTGAGCGAGCTAAGGTGCTCGCGCCGCACCTGAATACTGCAGAATCGGGCGTGCCGCTTCAGGGGAGCGGCATCATCACGATCCCTGTTGGCGCGGTCCTGCGGGTCGTCCCGTTGACAGAGACGATCCCGCAGGTGAGCGCCGAGCCTACCGCTTCTTAGCCGGAGCCCTTGGCGGCGTCCGCGGTGGCGGACGATGGTCGGGGGCCTGAGTAAGCGCCGCACCAGCCAGGGTGAGAATTTGCGCCGGGCTCGGCTTCTTCCCGGCAAGGACGGCGGCCGCAAGACTGGCCACCGGCGGAGAGGTCTTTTCGTTCTTGCCCATGTTCGTGTCCACCTAGGTGTTGGTTGGGCGCCCGTGGCCTTGTTAATCCGCTAACAGAGCCGTAATGTTCGGGCGCCGTGAGGGTGGTACCCGGAGGGGTTGGCGCGAACCAACCCCCTCCGGCATCATCGGATTATGGTGGCGGGTGTGGCATCGCTTCCCCCTCTCTCGGCTGACTGTTTCTACCGGACCGACTCCGCTTGCCAGCGTGGTCCGGCGACGTACTGTGGGTGCGGCGGGTGCGGTTCGAACGCACGCGGGATGGTTGCTCATCCCACCGGGACCCAACTCCCGGCCTGTCTACCAACTCCAGCACCGCCGCTTGATTCCGGTCAACGGCCACGGCCATCATCCCCGTGGCCGTTGGCATATCCAAGCACTGGAACGATACACCGTATCGCCCAAGCCGCGCAAGCCGTGACAGCGACCTTGCGGTAAAGCCGATATATGGCGATACTCATTGTCGGTGAGTGATGCTAGCAATTAACGGGGGCGCCATGGCTGATGCAGTGGATGGTTTGAAGGCGGCAGGTGAGACGCCTGACAAGAAGGCAAGGAATAGGAGCCCGGCCTATCCGTCCTTCGGGCTCAAGGAGGCGGTCGAAAAGGCCAAGATCTTCAATGCGGTCGAGGGGTTTGTTGATGTACCCGCCGACGTGGCAATCAAGACGCTGGGGTTTACGCCGACCGGGAGCACTGGGCTGCGGGCTCTCGCCGCGTTGATCCATTTCGGCCTGTTGATACAGTCAGGTTCAGGCTCTGGTCGCCGGGTCAAGCTCTCGGAAGCCGGGAAGACTATCGCCCTGGCGCCAGATGAACGCGCCGAAGAACGCAATGCAGCCCTTCGGGCTGCGGCCATCAGGCCCAAGCTGTATGCCGCACTTTGGACCAAGTACGGCGGTAAGCTACCTTCTGACAATACTTTAGAGTATGACCTTTTGCGGGAGCATGAGTTCAACCCAGACTCAGTCAAGGGGTTTATCAAGGACTTCCGGGCAACGATGGAGTTTGCCAAGCCCGGACTTTCGGCTATACTTGTTGCTGAGAGTGGCGAGTTCACGGCTTCGACCCAACCCGAAGGGAACGCGGGCGAAGGTCACCGGACGCCACCTCCTATCAAGGAGAAACCCATGGCCGCAGTTGGTCAGCCAGACGCTCAGCCGTTCGATCTTCCGGTGCCGCTGATCGGAGGTGGAACAGCGACCCTGCGGATGCCACGACCGATTTCTGGCGAAGACTACGACCACATGGTGGCATTCCTCGATGCGAATCTGAAGGCATTGCGGAAGGCGCTCGTGCGCGATCCAATAGTGCCGAAGGTGGAACCGGAGCCGTGAAGAAGAAGACAAAGAAATCAGCCCCCAAGAAACGGGGGCCGAAGGCTGAGACACTGAAGCTGGAAGGGCCGTGGGAGAAGGCGGTTGGGAAGGCAGTCAGGAAACCGCCGCCGCAACGCCGCGCATGATTAGCTTCGCGGCCGTCTGATCCTCCGGTTGCTGATCAGCTTGATTGCACCGCGGTCAGGCACTTGGGCGGTGAACGGCTTGGGAGTGCTTTCGGCGAACGCTTGCATGTCCTTCCAGCGATTCACGATTAGTTGCAGCCAATCGAAGCGATCGCGATTCGCCCGACCGGTAAAAAAGAATGCCCCAACTCCGTGCTGTATGATTGCCGCCCGCTCCTGCGGCTTTCTAAGAATGTCAGTGTTCGATGTCACGAAAAACCAGCCGCGTGCCCCAGCGTATTGAATCACTTCCTCATCGCTCTTGCCGCGCAATCCCTCGTGAACGACGTGCTTGGCTGCTTGTTCAGTTTCACCGAGTGCAGTGACGATTGCCGGTGGTAGCTGCTCATCGAAGAAGAATGTCACATGCTGGCGTGGCGGTGCAGCTCGACCTCAAACCGGCACGCGGCGGCGACAGCCTCACGGCTAATATCGTAAGCCTCTGCCGCCTCCGTGACAGAGGAAGCCGCGACCATGCCAGCGACGACGACAGTCCGCACTCGTGTTCCGTTGACACAGGGAGCGCCAAAACAGATTGCCGGATCGAGTACAATCGGCTCGGATGGTCCAAGCGGCCACCACCGCTTCGTGAGAAACGTCGCAACGTCAAATTCAACGTCACGTAGAAGCGGCTGCAAGATGGTCGACCACCCAAGTTGACCATTTGCATGGCGGGTGATTTCGGCGATTTCCTCCTGGTCCGTGCGGGAGAGCGACGCAAAAATGCGACGACGCTCTACCCAGATCCGACGCGATGCGAATGGGTATTTCGTTTCAAACAATCGCTTCGCTGCGTCGGCCGCACGCCGGACCGTCTGAAGCGGGATTTCATGCTCATCGACCAAACTGGCAACGACTCGCAATTCCATGAGCTCAAGGAAGCTGAGGGCCGCGGTTCGGTCGATGACAGGAAGATCACTTGTGCCGACCGTAACGAGGACCGGGGGTAGGCGATGCCGCTGGTCGGTTCGCCGCTGATGGCTCCAGTATGTGTATCCACGCACCCACCGGCGCAGTCGCGATGGGTGAAGGTGTATGAGCCGTGCCGCTTCAGCCGGATAGTAAATCCCGGTTCCAAGTGGAACGTGCGGTATCGTCGTCGGCACCCCACCCCCGAGTTAGGGTTGACGATTTGCGAAGGCAATGTACCTTGACAAACGTCTGTGCGTTATGTATAATTATTCCATGACCAAGACGCCAAAGAACGCCCAAGACAAGTCGCCCATTGTGGCCGAGCTGCCAGTGGCCTGTGCCAGCGAGGATGCCGCCGTGGCCTTCATCGAGCGCCAGCGGTGGGGCTCCACGCCGGGTTGCCCGCGCTGCGGGGACCTGGACGTGAAGATGGTCCTTGGGAAGGACGGCCAGCGCGGCCCGCGCTACCTGTGGCGCTGCCATGGATGCAAGCAGCAGTTCACCGTCCGCATCGGGACGATCTTCGGGGACAGCAAGATTCCGCTGCGCCATTGGTGCTATGCGTTCTGGGCGGCCTGTGCGAGCAAGAAGGGCGTCGCGGCCCTCCAGATCAAACGGCAGACCGGCCTGAGCTACAAGTCGGCCCTTTTCCTCATGCACCGTATCCGGTACGCCATGACGCCGGATGCCGCACCAGAGTCGAAGCTGACGGGGACGGTCGAGGTTGATGAGACGTACGTCGGCGGCACGCCCCCGCGTCGCTCACGGGGCGAGCGTCGCGCGCTCCGAGATGCCGGGGCGAAGGGCCGTCTCCCGCGCCGGTACAAGGAGAAAATCCCGGTTCTCGCGGTGCTGGCGCGTGGCGGTGACGTGCGAGCGATGGTCGTTCCGACCGTAACAGCAGCGAATGTCCGTCAGATCATCCTGGCATCGGTCGAGCGGTCGGCCACGCTGATGACCGACGAGTCCCCGCTGTACACCAAGGTGGGACGGCCATTCGACGATCATCAGACGGTCTGCCACGGTGCGTTTGAGTACGTGCGCGGCGACGCGCACATCAATACCGCCGAGTCGTTCTTCTCGCGGTTGAAACGCCAGATGTACGGGACGCACCACGCGGTCAGCCCGAAGCACCTGCACCGCTATGTTGCGGAAGTCGCGTTCAAGCACAACACGCGGAAGATGGAAGACGGGGAGCGCACGGTGGCAGCGATTCAGGGCGGCGAAGGCAAGCGGTTGCGGTACAGGTCAGCGGTGGCGAAGTGAAGCACCCCCCGGCGCGGCGCGCGCTGGCTGTCGGCTTCCTCGTCGTAATCGTTGGGTGCGGTGGTACGCGCGTAATCGACGAGTCGGCCCGTCCGAAGCTCCAACCGAATGACCTGGTAGAGTTTTACTATCGCGGGGCGAAGGTTCAACTCGACTCAGTACGATTTACTCACGACTCTGTCTCGGGAGTTCCGTGGCATGAACCGTCGCTCTGCTGCAAGCGAGTGGCATACGCGCTGGAAGAGATTACCAGGCCAAAGACCCGAACGTTTCCCTCGCTGGTCAGCGTTTTCGCCGTCGTGTTCGGGATTGTGCTTTTTATCGGGCTCGAATTTGCGGCACACTACGGCGGACCGAGCAGTTGAGCGCCCCCCCCTGTGCGCGAAGTACATACTCCTGGTGCGCGAAGTACATACTCCCGGTGCGATTAGTACACACTCCAGTTGACCTAACTGGAGCAAATGTTTATAGTTAGTCGTGACTAAATCACTCGCCAGCCACCTCTCGCGGTCGGTCGAAGACTATCTCAAGGTCATCTACCACCTGACCGAGACGGGTGAATCCGCGACCACGACGGCGATTGCCGACGCGCTCGTTCTTGCCGCCCCATCGGTGAGCGGCATGGTCAAGCGGCTCGCGGAAGCCGCCCTGGTCGAACACCTCCCCTACAAGGGCGTCAGGCTCACCCATCGTGGCCGTCGCGCCGCGCTCCGCATTCTCCGGCGCCACCGGATCATGGAGACCTACCTCGTTTCGTGTCTCGGGTACACCTGGGACAACGTGCATGACGAGGCGGAGAAGCTGGAACATGCCGTGTCCGACGACCTGATCGAGCGGATGTCGCGCGCGCTCGGCGACCCGCACTTCGATCCCCACGGCGATCCGATCCCGGCGTTGGACGGCCACATCGTCGATGTCACCACCACGCCGCTCCCCGCGATCGCCGTGGGCGAAACGGTCAACATCGCGCGGGTGGGCACCGGTGCAGCCGACCGCCTGCGCTGGCTCGCCGACGCGGGGCTGGTGCCCGGTGTGCGTATCACGGTGCTCGATCAGCAGCCGTTCAACGGACCAGTAACGGTGTCGCTGGATGGGACGCGACGGGTCATCGGTCGGGATCTCGCGCTCCAACTCCTCTGCACCAGGCAAGTCTGATGGATTCGGCGTCGACTCCGCCAATCGAGCGGCCCGCTGCTGACGGGCCCGGTCTCAGCGACCGGGACGCGCTGGCCAACGGCTGGCATTCGCCACGCCGACGGCCATCGCTCCCGGAATCGTTCCGCAGCATCAACGTGCCACCCGGCGGGTCGTGGTGGCGCACGGCACTGGCGTTTGCCGGTCCGGGCTACATGGTCGCGGTCGGCTATATGGATCCGGGCAACTGGGCCACCGATCTCGCGGGTGGCGCGCGATTCGGCTACACGCTGATCAGCGTGATCCTGCTGTCGAACCTCATGGCGATGCTGCTCCAGGCGTTGGCGCTCAAGCTCGGCATCGTCACCGGGCGCGACCTCGCCCAGGCGTGCCGCGACCACTACTCGCGCCCGACTTCATTTGCGCTCTGGGTGGGCTGCGAGATCGCCATCGCCGCATGCGACCTGGCCGAGGTGATCGGTTCCGCGATCGCACTGCAGCTGCTTTTCGGCGTTCCACTCATCTGGGGCGTGGTGGCGACATCGCTGGACGTTCTGCTGATCCTCGTCCTGCAGCAGAAGGGATTCCGGCGACTCGAAGCGTTCATCGTCGCCTTGATCATCACGATCGGCCTCTGTTTCGCGGCCGAAATCGTGTTCTCACGGCCGGCGTTCGCCGGTATCATGAGCGGGCTGGTTCCCTCGACGCAGATCATCACCGACCCCAGCATGCTGTACATCGCGATCGGCATTATCGGGGCGACGGTGATGCCGCACAATCTCTATCTGCACTCGGCGATCGTGCAGACGCGGAACGTGGGCGAGGACGCGCCGTCGAAGCGCTTGGCGATTCGCCATGCCACGATCGACTCCACCGCGGCGCTGTCCATCGCCTTCGTGATCAATGGCGCAATCCTGGTGATGGCTTCGGCGACCTTCCATGGCACCGGTCATGAGTCGGTCGCAGATATCGGCGACGCGTACAAGCTCCTCTCGCCGCTGCTCGGCACGTCGCTCGCCAGCCTGCTGTTCGCCATCGCATTGCTAGCTTCCGGGCAGAACTCGACGATCACTGGAACGCTGGCCGGCCAGATCGTGATGGAGGGGTTCCTCGACATCTCGCTCCCCCCGTGGTTGCGGCGGATGATCACCCGGCTCCTGGCGATCATCCCCGCGGTCATCGTCACTGCCGTGTCCGGCGAGCACGGCATCGGCGCGCTGATCATCCTGAGCCAGGTCATCCTCGCGCTGCAACTGTCGTTCGCGGTGGTACCGCTGGTTCTGTTCACCTCGTCGAAGGCGAAGATGGGTGAGTTCGCCAATCGCCCGGTGACCGTGGTGCTCGCCTGGACCACCGCGATTGCCATCGCGGCGCTCAATGGATGGCTCCTGGTCGGGATGGCAAAGCAGCTGCTCGCATGATGGTGCCGGCCGCGCTCGGCCTATTGCTCCTGGTCGCCCCGGCGGCTGGGGCGCAGAAGCCGGATTCACTTCCTCCGATCGACACCGATCGACCGGACTTCACTGACGGCGTGCATACCGTGCCTCACGGACACATCCAGTTCGAAAGCGGCTACACCTACCAGCAGGGGCGCGGGACCGATGCGGCGCATTCGCATTCGCTGCCGGAAGCGCTGGTACGATTCGGCGTGACGCCACGCGTAGAGGTCCGACTTGGCGAGAACTTCCTCGTGGTGCGGCCGGATGGGCCCGGCGTCCCGTCGGTTCACGGGTTCGATGACACCTACGTGGCCACCAAGATCAGCGCGACGGCGCAGCACGGGGGGATACCTGCCACGTCGTTTGAACTGAAGATCAACCTGTCGACTGGTAGCGACCTGATTTCGGCGCACCGCACGCTGCCCGGTGGTGCCCTCCTGCTGGGTTGGGAGACGCGCGGTCCGTGGTCGGCCGGGATCGAGGCATTCGGCACCCGGACCGCTGACGATCACGTCCAGGCAGTCGGTTCATTGTCGGTCCAATACCAGGCGGCGTCGCGAGTGCAACTCTACGGCGAGGGTTTCACCGTGCAGCCGGTCAACGGCGGCAGCGGTGCTCGAGCGGAGCACTATGCGAACTCGGGCGTGCTCATACTGCTGTCCAACAGCGTGCAAGTCGACGCGCGAATTGGTTTCGGGCTGAATCATGCGGCAGACCGCTATTTCGCGGGGTTCGGGTTTGCGGTGAGACACTAGCAGTGTGAAACGGACGGTGAAGCCGCCATTTCTCGTGGCGATCGGAATCACGCTGTCGGCAACTTGCCTGGTGCCGGCGAGGGCTTTCGCGCAGCTGCGGCCGCCAGCGCCTGACTCGACGATCGGCATTGCCGTCCAGCGCCGCTTCGCCGAAGCCGCGCGGTTACGCGTGGGTGACACGGTCCAGGTGTCATCCGCCGAGGCGGCCGGGTGGCGTATGGCATTGATTGTGGCGGTCTACGAGCCGCTGCCCGATCCGTCGAGCATCATGCGCCGCGATTACCAGGTCCGCCTGCATCTTTCGGATCTTGCGACGCTGGTGCGCCAGCCCGATCGAGTCGATCGCATCGGCATCGTGCTCCGACCGGGAATCGACCCCGACACCGCGGCGACGAGGCTCAACCGCACCGCGTTCGGCTATGATGTCTCACCGTCGCGCGCGATCGCCTCGCAGTCTTCGATGACATTCGTGGTGGTCAGCCGGTTCCATCGCGCCATCGCCGTCATCTCGGTGCTGGCGAGCACCGTCTTCCTGCTGTGCCTGATGCTGCTCAAGGTCGAGGAGCGCCGGCGTGACGTCGCGATGCTCAGGTTCACCGGTATCTCACGCCGGACCGTATTCATCGCACTGGTGTTCGAGGCCGCGATCATCGCCCTTGCCGGTTCCATGATCGGCGCCGGCATCGCGGTGGCGGCAAGCGCGGCAGTCAACGCGTACTACCAGCGGGCGTTCGAGACGTCCCTGATCTTCTCACAACTCACGTCGACGACGATGCTGTTTGCGCTGGCGCTGTCGGTACTGCTCGGACTCGCCGCGGGCGCCCTCGCTGCCTGGCGCATGGTACGTACCGCCCCGGTCGAACTGTGGAGCCGCGCGGCATGAGCTGGCGCCGGGCCGTGCGGGACCTCCTGCGCCATCGAGTGCGAACCGCGCTGTCGCTGCTCGGCGTCGCCATTGCGACGGCGCTGCTGCTCGACATGGTGCTGCTAAGCGGCGGCATCGAGCGATCGTTCGGGCGCCTGCTGGTGAGCCGCGGGTACCAGCTGCGGGTGAGCCCGCGCGGAACGCTGCCGTTCGATACGGATGCAACCCTCGACAGCGCGGGACAGCTCCTGGCCGCATTGCGCGCGGAGCCCGGCGTGGCGCGGGCGGGCGCCGTCCTTGGCACCACGGCGTTCGTGCGACGGCGGCAGGCGCTTACGCCACTAGTGGTATACGGTGTCACGCCGGAAGCTCAAGGCATCTACCAGCTCGATCGCGGCCGGGACCTCGCCCCCACCGACACTACCAGCGTCCTGCTGGGGACGCCGTCGGCTCGCCGGCTGGGCCTGGGTATCGGCGACACGCTGCGCCTGGTCGGGCGCCTCGACCCGCGGGTTGCTGCAGCCGCCGTGACGCGCCTCGTTACGGTTCGCGGCCTGGCGCGCTTCGTCTACGACGCGAAGGACCAGCCGTCCGTGGCCGTGACGCTGCGCCTGGCACAGCGCCTGGCCGGGCCGGCCGCGGTGAACCGGGCATCATTGTTCATGATGCAGACCACAAGTGGTGCCAGGGCGGACAGCGTGGCGGCTCAACTCCGGCGGAAGTACCCGGCCGTCAGTATCAACAGCGTGGCGGACATGGTGGCACAGTTCCGGCTGCGGCTCAGCTACTTCAGACAACTTTCACTGATCCTCGGCTCGATCTCGCTGGTCGTCACCGTTCTGCTGGTGGGCACGTTGCTGTCGATCGCGGTCAACGAACGCATCGGGGAGATTGCCGCGTTGCGTGCGATCGGTATCGCCCGCTCGAGCATCCTGCGGCAGGTCGTGCTGGAAGGTCTGCTGCTCACGGTAACCGGCGGCACCCTTGGCGTCGGATTGGGTATCGGGACCGCGCGCTGGCTCGACGCGATCCTCACGTCGTTCCCCGGTTTGCCAGCAGCCATCTCTTTCTTCGTACCCGACGCGCGCCAACTATCGACTGCGGCAATCACGCTGCTGATCACCGGAGTCCTTGCCGGCCTGCTGCCGGCAAGTCGCGCGGCGAGCACACCGATTGCCGCCACTTTGCGAAACGACGCCCCATGATGCCGGTGATTCTCGCGCGCAATGTCGACAAACAGTACCGACTGGCAAAGCAGGACATCCACGCGGTCCGCGGCGTGTCCCTCTCGGTCGCGACCGGCGAGTACCTCGCAGTCGTGGGGCCGTCGGGTTCGGGCAAGTCGACGCTGCTCACGCTGCTGGGCGGACTCGATCAGCCAAGTGCCGGCAGCATTGCGCTGCTCGGGCAGGAACTCGGTGGGCTCTCGGACCGCGCCTTGACGCGTCTCAGGCTCGAGCGGGTGGGCTTTGTATTCCAGCGTTTCCATCTCCTGCCGGTGCTGACCGCGAGCGAGAACATCGAGTTGCCCATGGCCGAACGTCGGGTGCCGCGGGCAGAACGCCGGGTGCGGACGCGGGAACTCCTGGACTACGTCGCCATGTCGCACCGGGCCGATCACCGCGCGACGCAGCTGTCCGGTGGCGAGATGCAGCGGGTCGCGATCGCGCGTGCGCTGGCCAACCAGCCGGCAATCCTGCTGGCCGACGAGCCGACCGGCGAGCTTGATGCGGCCACTGGCCGCGAAATCCTCGCACTATTTCGCCGGCTGCATGGCGATGGCCTCACGCTCGTCGTGGTGACGCACGACGACCGACTCGCGGCCGACGCGCAGCGCGTGATCCACATGCTTGACGGCCGGATCGCCGGCTGATGTACTGGACGCTGGCACTGCGCCACCTGTTCGTCCGTCCCGGGCGCGCGCTCGTACTGCTGCTCGGCTACGCGCTGGGCGTCGCGGTAATGATCGTCCTGCTCTCCGTTGGCGACGCCATGCTCGATCAATCGCGCGACGCCTCGCTGGTCGGTGGCGGTGAACTTACCGCGCTGCCCGAGGGTGTGGACGTCGAGGCCATGCGCACGGGCGGCCTCGCCGGGATGTTCTTCGGAATCAACGGGGCGCGGTTCGTCTCCAGGGAACTGCTCGGGGGCAGCCGGCAGTCAGGAATCGTCGCGGCGGTGTCACCGGTGCTGGAGCAAAAGCTCCTCGCGGTGCGCACCCACGATTCGACCTGGACGGTGCGCGCCGGCGGCGAAATTCCCAGTGCCGCCCGGTCGGCCGGCGTCGCGTTGCAGCTCATCGCTGGCCGGTGGACCGACAACGGCCGCGATTCCGCCTGGCGCGCGCCGGATGCGCAGGCATTCTATGACGAGATCGACCATTTCCACCGGCCTCCTGCGCCGGATTCGAGCTGGGCCGAATGGGATTACTTCAACGTGGTAGTGAGCCAGCACGAATGGTGGTACATCACGTTGCTGATCGGTGGTGACATGCGGGGAACCAATTGGGGCGGGCAAGTGCTGGTCACGCACCGATCGCCGGCAGGAGAGTATCAACGCTTCGTGACCAACGTCAGTCGCGATGCGGTGGTGTTCGATACGCTGCGCGCCGATCTCACCGTAGGCACGAGCAGTGTGACACAACGCGATGGCGAGTATCACCTGCGCGGTGCCGCCGGCGCGGCCACGTTTGACCTCACCCTGGTGCCCGCGGCGCATCGGTATTTCCCGTCGGTGGAGCTCGGCAACGATGAGGACGCGTCAGGCTATGTCGTGCCGGCACTGGTCGGCACGGCAACGGGCCGTCTCTGCGCCAACGGCGCGTGTCGCGACGTGCGCGACGCTCCCGCCTATCACGATCACAACTGGGGCAGTTGGCGAGCCGTGACCTGGGAGTGGGGCACCGGTCGCAGCGACCGACACGCCCTGCTCTACGGCGGCGTGATCGGCGCCAGCCAGGAGGCTGGCTCGGTGCCGTTCTTCCTCGGACTCGAGGACTCGCTGGGTCTGCAGCAGATCTACCGGTTTGAATCGGTTGAACAAATGGGTATGCGACCGGTCGCCGGCGTGGCGGGCATCGCCGCGCCGGACTCACTGCGGATCACGGGCGCCCGACGCGACGACACGCTCCGGGTGATGATCCACATCGTCGATGTCGCGGCGTCGCGGTCGGTGGCCGCTGGTCCCGGCCGGATCTTCCTGCAGATGCGCGGGACGTGGCGAGCGACGGGTACAGCGAACGGAGCGGTGGTGTCCGATAGCGGCAGCGGCTTCTTTGAGACCTGGGTGAGCCCACGCAAGAAGTGAGCGGCAAGAAGTGAGAAGGGGTCCTTCGACTTCATCGCGGGCGAGGTCCTGCGAGGGGAAGCGGCGGTCATTCTGACTGCTCACTTTTCACTTCTCGCTTCTCACTTCTCCCCCTGCCGTTGCAGCCGTACATTCCGCCATTTCCCCAACCCTGCGCGGTCCCATGTCCGACCCGGTTGAGCGCCTTCGGACGGCGCTTCGCGACACCTACACTCTCGAGCGCCAAGTCGGCCAGGGTGGCATGGCCACCGTGTACCTCGCCCTGGACCTGAAGCACGACCGCCGCGTCGCGATCAAGGTGCTGCGGCCGGAACTCACGGCGACACTCGGCACCGAGCGGTTCCTTCGCGAGATTCAGCTCGCCGCGAAGCTGCAGCATCCTCACATCGTGCCGGTGTACGATTCTGGTGCGGCCGACGGATTTCTCTATTACGTCATGCCGTTCGTGGACGGCGAATCGCTGCGCGACCTTCTCCAGCGCGAAGGCCGGGTTTCGATCGAGCGCGCCGCGGAGATCGTGCGCGACGCCGCCAGCGGGCTGGCATACGCCCACAAGCAGGGCGTAGTACACCGTGACGTCAAGCCGGAAAACATCATGCTGTCCGGCGGCCACGCGGTGGTGACCGACTTCGGGATTGCGCGGGCCATCGACGCGTCGCGGGCCGCCAACGCCGGCCTCACCGGTGTTGGCATGGCGATCGGGACGCCGGCATACATGAGTCCCGAGCAGGCCACCGCCGATGTCGTCGATGCACGCAGCGATCAGTACGCGCTGGCATGCGTCTTTTATGAGATGGCGAGCGGCAAGCAGGCATTCAGCGCGCCGACGATGCAGGCACTGCTGACGCAGGTGCTCACCGGGCCCAGGCCCAGGCTCGCCACCGTGGTGCACACCACGCCACTGGGGCTCGACTCGGCCGTGCAGCGCGCGCTGGCGCAGGATCCGGCGCAGCGCTTTCCCGACATCACGGCCTTCGCCAATGCCGTCACCCTGGAGAGCAGCGGCACCGCCGCGGCTGCGCGCGAAAGCCGGCGGTGGAAGCGCCTGGCAATCGTGCTCCCGGCCGTCGTTGCGGTCGCGGCGATCATCTGGGTGATCGCGGCTCGGCCCACGCGAGTCGTCGTTTCGGGCGCCGAAACGATCGCGGTTGTCCCGTTCACGGCTACCGGCACCGGCGTCGAGAATCTCGGCGAAGGCATGGTCGACCTGATTGTCGGCAACCTCGACGGCGTCGGCGGCATTCACATGGTCGAATCACGCCAGGTCATACGCGCCTGGCAGCGGCGCGCCCGGAACGGCACGCCGACGCTCGACGATGCCATCGCGGTGGCGCGCAGTGTCAAGGCCGCGTCCGTGCTCATGGGTTCCGTGGTAGCCACCGGCAAGACGAGCAGGCTTACCGCGGAACTCTACGATCTCGACGGCAAAGAGCTGGCCCGCGCGCAGGTCGACGGTCCCACGGACTCGGTGCTGACGCTGGCCGACGGCTTGGCGCTGAAGATTCTTCGCGAGATCTGGCGTTCCAGGGAGCCGCTGCCGTCGGCACGCACTTCGGCGATCACGTCGGGCTCGATGGAAGCGATTCGCGCCTACCTCGACGGCGAGAAGTGGTATCGACGGGGGCAATGGGATTCGGCGCAGGCGTCGTATGAGCAGGCAGTGCACGCCGATTCCACTTTCGCAATCGCGTGGTACAAGCTCTCAACCACGTTAGGGTGGGAACAACAACCCGGCACCCAGACCCTGGCGCACACCGCTGCCGCGAACGCGGTGAAGTACTCGGCGTCACTGCCGACGCACCTTCGCAGCATCCTGGTTGCCTACGAGATGTTCCAGCGCGGGCGACCCGAGGCCGTCGACTCGATGCGCAACTACACCGCGCAGCATCCTGAGGACGCCGATGCATGGTACCTGCTCGGCGAGGCCCAGTATCACTCGCGGAACTACCACCCCCTGCCGCCCGCCGACCTGATCGCACCATTCGATCGCGTGATCGCGATTGATTCGACCCTGGCCGCCGCCGCGATCCACCCGATGGAAATCGCACTCGAAGAGCGCGACTCGGTGCTGGCGAAACGCTATCTCAAGGTGTTCCAGGATGCGCACGCCGTGGACGAGGCTCACGGCGCAAGCGAGGCCATGGCGGTTCAGCGGGGAGCGGACACGGGGCTCGCCGCCTTGATGACTCCGTCGACTGCCGGCATGCGGATGGCGGCGTTGACGGGGATGTCCCGATCTCCGACTGTCACGGGCACGCAACTCGACGGATTGCTGCGCCACGTCGTTCCGCTCATGCCAGCACAGATCCGGGCTCAGGGCTGGCTGGCAGTTGGCTCGCTGGATGGTGCGATGGGGCGTCAGCAGGTCGCCCGCCAGATCGGCGACTCGCTGGCGACGCTGCCCGGCGCCGCCGGGTTCAGGGAATACGTCACCATCATGCCGGTGATCGGCGGCTTCGCCGACTCCGCCCTGCTGGCGCGGTTCAGTGTGCGACTGGACTCGGTCGCCGCGGCCAACCCGGCAAGCGGGCCCGTCATCGCGTACTATCGTGCCATGGTCGCGCTCGATCAGGGACAGTCGGCGAAGGCCGGCAGCATCCTGCAATCGGCGTTCGCGCAGCTCAATGCCACCACGCCAGATTTCGTGCGCGGTGGCCTGATCGGACTGGATGGCGTCCGCATGATGGCTGACGGGGACGCGGTACGTGGCGCCGCGCGCGCTGATTCCGGCATGCGCATCGTCGGTGGCTTCGGCAATCCGGTGTTCGGCGGTGCGGTGTCGCTGCGCCTTGCGCTCCACCTCGCCTCACAGCCCGCGACCCGCGCGGCGGGGATTCAGCGGTTACGCTTCGGCTTTACCGATCGAGTGGAGTTCCTGCCGATCGTGCAGTACGACCTGGCCAAGGCGTATGAAGCCGCGGGCGATCGCACGAGCGCCATCGCGTCATATGGGCAGTTCCTGCGGCTGTGGGATCATGCCGACTCCAACTTTCAATCTCGCGTCCGTGACGCCAAGGACGCAATGCAGCGGCTGACCGCTGAAGGTGCGAAGTGATGAGTGACGCCACCACGCCGGATGCGTCGGCGATGCGCGATGTCGCGCGACAACTGGTCGATCAATTGGCCGACGGCTGGAGCAAGGGAAGGCCCGACCTGATGGTCGGCGTATTCGCCGATGACGCGGTCTTCGTCGAGACGCCGTTCTCCGCGCCGATCAGTGGGACGGACGCGATTCGGCAATGGGCAGGCGACATTCCCTATTATCAATCCGAAGCTGCGTTTACCGTCGGCGAGGTCTTCGTGGCGGGGCCGTGGTTCTCCACCGAGTTCAAGCTCGTGTTCCGCCGCCGCACGACGGGGGAATGGGTCGACGCGCGGGGGGCACTCTTCGCCGAGACCGATGGCTCGAAGATCACCGAGCTGCGGATGTACTGGCACCGGTGGAACGGCGGACGCGAAACGTCTCGAGCGTGAACCGGCGTCCGTTGCGGCCCAAGCAACCGAAGACCCGCTTAACTGGGCGAACCTGTCCCGCAGCCCGGACAGCCGGACCGATCGAATCGGTACAAGTCATTGCATGACAATGGCTTGGTTATGGCACGGAACTGGATATCATGTCTCTGGTGCTGTCTCGCCATGCCCATAAGCAGTCTGCCCGGAGGTTCCATGCTGACACTACTTGCGACGCTATTGGTCGCGACGCCGCCCACCGATTCTGCTCGACTCCAAGCTACCGCCGCTGCGCGAGCCACCGCGATCCAGATTTCACTCAACAACGATGGCAACTTCGCTCCGGGAAGCCGGGTGAATGTTCGTGTCGAGACCAACGATGACGGCTACCTGGTCGTCTTCCGGGTCGATGGCGACGGCCGGATCCGGGTGCTCTTTCCACTCGACCCCGATGATGACGCGTTCGTGCGCGGCGGCAAGGAATACGAGTTGCGCGGGCGTGGCGATCGCGAGACGTTCCTGGCGGATGGCCGGTCTGGCGAGGGGTTGGTCTACGCCGCCCTGTCCCACGAGCCCTACGCGGTTCGCGACTTCACCGCAAACAATCATTGGGACTACGACGCGCTGCGGTTGCGCGACTCGAGCAGTGATGCGGAGAACGATCTCACTGCCATCGTGGCGCAGATGACCAACCACATACGGTTCGATTATGACGCGGTGGGATATCGCGTGCAGGAGATCGGCACCATCGCGGCAGTCGGCAGCGGCGGCTACTACTCAGGATACTACGATCCATACTACGACCCGCGGTGGCGCTGTCTCGGGTGCGGGTGGGGGTATCCGGGTGACATGGGTATCGGTCTCAATTTTGGATACTCGCCCTATTGGGATCCGTGGCTGTATTCGCCGTGGGCGTACAACGCTTACGGTTACAATCGTGGCTTCGGTTACGGCGGTGGCTACGGCGGAGGGTTCTGGTTCCCGGGCTCGTTTCCGGTGACCGTGCGTCCGGGCCGGCCGTTCCCCCCGGGTACCCGTTCGCGTCCGCGGCCGACTTTCGTGGCGCCAGGCGGCATCCGTGGGAACAACGCGCCGCCGCCCTCATCGAACGGCGGCGGACGGCCGCGGCCGTCGGGCGGAACCAGCGCGCCGCCACCCGCCGCGCGCACGCCGCAGTCCAACAGCTCCTCGAATGGAGGCGTCGGCACCCGGGCGCGGCCGCGGCCGGTCGACATGACCGTCATGCCGCGGACGGCGACGCCGTACGCCCGCCCATCCTTCCGTGAGCCGCCGCAGGGTGCGGCGCCGTCGGTCCGGTATGGGCGGCCGGATCAGTCGCAGTCGCGGCCGGTGTATCGCGAGCCGCCGCACGTCGATCGCTCGCCCGCGCCCGCGCAGCGCTCCGGCCCGCCGTCACAGCGGTCTGCCCCGTCCGCGGCGCGGTCGGCGCCGAGTCGGTCAGGCGGCGGTGGTCACGGCGGCGGTGGTCACGGCGGGCATCGCTAGGCGCGCGATAACACGCGAGCCATAAGCAGGAACGCCGGCCCGGTCGGGCCGGCGTTCCTGCTTATGGCTTCGTCCTTACCGCTGCCACATAGTCCGTGGCCCATTGCATCAATTCCGCGCTCCGCAGCCCCGAGCGCATCGCAACCTCCACCGCGGCCTGCCGATCCATGCCTTCGTCCAGCATCAGGTAGGCGATCAACGGCCCCCCGGTGCGATTAGCGCTGCTGCAGTGCAGCAGCGATGGCATTCCCTTCGTTGCGCGCAAGGCGGCGAGTACCTGCCGCATGACGTCGTCGCTCAGGGCACCAGACACGACCGGCGCACTGACGTAATTCATGCCCAGCGCGCGGACCTGGCCGGGCTCGTCAAACGGACGCGGTTCCATCGGGTCGCGCAGGTCGATTACGGTGCGCACGCCGGCGGCGTGCAGCTCGCCAAGCTGAGCGGCGGTCGGCTGCCCGGCGACGATCAACCACGGCAGTGGCGCTGACGCGTTGACGACGCCGTGGGCGGCGGCGAGCAAGGACACGGGCACCTCGCGACGAAGAGAGACGGAGTATAACGCGCACGGACGTGTATTTTAGGAATATGCCGTCGATTACCGTCGCCCTTTGCCAGTTCCGGCCGACCAAGGGCTCGCCGTCTGCCAACCTCGATAGGATCGAGCGGGTGTTCCGCAGCGTGGCGGACGCGGCAACGCCGCCGGATGTCCTGGTGTTTCCGGAAGCGATGTTGACGGGCTATTTCCTCGAAGGCGGCGTCCGTGAGCACGCCGTCACGGCCGACCATGTGTTTGCGGAGCTGAGCCGGAGGCACGCGGACAGCGGTGCGCCGCCGCTGGAGATCTGCCTCGGATGCTACGAGTTGCACGACGACCGCCTCCACAATGCGGCGATCTGGCTCGCGCTCGGCGGCAGCGACGCTGGCATCCGTCACGTTCATCGGAAGGTGTTCCTGCCCACTTACGGAGTGTTTGACGAAGGACGCTTTGTCGAGTCGGGTCGAGACGTGCGTGCGTTCGATACCCGATTCGGTCGCGCTGCGATGCTGGTATGCGAGGATGCCTGGCACTCGCTGACCGGCACGATTGCCGCGGTGGACGGCGCACAACTGATCGCGATTGTCGCGGCAAGTCCCGCGCGTGGTCTCGCACCCGATCCCTCGCATCCGGGGCAGCCAACGTCATTGGCGCGGTGGGATCGCGTGGCGCAGGACATGGCGGGCGAGCATGGAGTCTGGGTCGCCCTGACGCAGCTGGTCGGTTTCGAAGGCGGCAAGGGATTCCCCGGCGGCTCGATCGTGGCGGGTCCCGATGGTGAGATAGTTGCGCGTGCACCGCTGTTCGAGGATGCGATGCTGCCGGTGCGCGTCGACCTGGATGAAATCGCGCGAGTGCGCGGGGCCACGCCACTGCTCGCAGACCTGGAGCTGAAGCTGCCGCACCTGGTGGAGGCCTTGGAGGCGAGACGAAAGGAACGCGTAGCACAGAGTCGTCCCGAGCGCGGTGAGGGACTTCCGGGCTCCGTTGCGCACCAGGCCCCGGACGGCACTCGCGAGGCTCGGGGCGACATCGTGCCGGCACCGTCGCTCGCCATCGACGCCACTCTCACGCGCCGCTGGCTCGTCGAATTCCTGCGCGACGAAGTCGTGCGACGGCGGCGATTCTCGCGCGCGATTGTGGGCATTTCCGGTGGCATCGACAGTGCAGTGGTGGCGTACCTGGCGGTCGAAGCACTCGGGCGCGACAACGTCGTCGGCGTTCGCATGCCGTATCGCACGTCGAGCCCGGACTCACTGGAGCACGCCCGCCTGGTGACGCAGGCCCTCGGCATAGCCGAGCGCACGGTCGACATCAGCGCGGCAGTCGACGGATACGCGGCCGCGTGCGGGATCCAGCCGACTCCGGCACGCCTGGGCAACATCATGGCGCGAATCCGGATGGCAACGCTGTTCGATCTGGGGGCCGCACTCGAAGCGATCCCCCTCGGTACCGGCAACAAGAGCGAGCGGCTCCTCGGGTATTTCACCTGGCACGCGGATGATGCGCCCCCGGTCAACCCGATCGGCGACCTGTTCAAGTCGCAGGTGCGGGCGCTGGCGGCGGGAATCGACGTGCCGTGCGACATCATCGACAAGCCGGCGAGCGCTGACCTGATCGCCGGGCAGACCGACGAGGGTGACTTCGGCATCAGCTACGCCCGGGCCGATCCGATCCTCGAACTGCTGCTGCGCGGCCACCGCGACGATGTAATCGAGGCCGCCGGATTTTCGGCAGCCGAAATCGGCACGGTGCGCAAGCGCCTCGACAGCACGCACTGGAAGCGGCGGTTGCCGAGCGTGGCAATGGTATCACAGACGGCGATCGGCGAGTACTACTTGAGGCCGCTGGATTATTAGGAGCGGTTGATAGCTGGTGGCATTTGGCTAGTGGCTATTAGCCAGGAGTGAGAGCGCCGCTACCAGGCAACAGCGAACAGCCAAAAGCTAACGGTCAACAGCAACGAGCCAACATGCCACAGCTACCTGAATCCCGCCCAATGTCGTATTCTCGCGGCGAAGTCTCGGTCCTTATCATGCCGCACATGGCCAACCTGCTCGGTGACCTGTTCGGCGGTAACCTGATGGCGCTGGTGGACCAGGCGGCGGCGATCGCGGCGATCCGGCACGCCGGGGGGAGGGTGGTGACGGCGTCGATTCACAAGGTCGATTTTCGCGAACGGATCCCGATTGGCTCGCTGGTAACGTGCCGCTCAACGGTGGATTTCGTGGGCTCGTCGTCGATGGACATCACGGTGGAGGTATATGCCGAGACGCCGAGCACCGGTGAGCGGAAGCACGCCAACACGGCGCACGTCGTGTTTGTGGCAATAGACGAAGATGGCCGGCCGAAGCGGGTGCCGCGGCTGATTCCTGCCACCCAAGAGGAGAAGGAGCGGTACTCGGCAGCGGAGCGGTATCGCCAGGAGAATCCACAGCGGTGAGCGCACCGCGAGTGGTCGTGGTGCTCGGCGGCGGCGGGGCGAAGACCGCCGCGCACCTCGGTGCGGCGCGGGCACTGCGCGAAGCGGGGATCGTGCCGATCCGCTGGATCGGCACGTCGATGGGCGCGGTGATGGCGGCGGCACTGGCGAGCGGCGAAGCACCGGAGTCAATCCTCGGGCGGGTCACCGCGATCCGACGTAACGACGTGTTGCGCACCGACTGGGCCGCGCTGCCACGCGGGATCTGGGCGCGGGCGTTGTTCAGGCCGGCACCGGTGCGTCGGCTGATCGAGCGACTCGTGCCGGTGCGCTCATTTGCCGAACTGGCTACGCCATGCACGGTGACTGCCGTGGAAGTGTTGACCGGCACGGAGGTGGCTTTCGGAGCGGATGGCGAGCCGGCGTCGCTGGTCGACGCGCTTGCAGCGGCGTGTGCGCTGCCGCCTTACTTTCCGCCGGCTTCTGTCAACGGGCGCACTTTCTATGATGGTGGGCTTCGCGCCGCAGTACCGATTGGCCGGGCCGTTGGGATTGAATGCAACTTCGTCGTAGCGATCCACACCGCACCCGGGTTCGATGAAGCCGGGCCGCCGGTTGAAGTGCCGCCGCCGCTGGTCGCGGCAACCGACACGGCGATGGGGTGGTTGATGGCCGGTTCAGTGGAACTTCAGCGCGAAAGATGGGATCTTACTCCTGGCCGGCCGCCGCTTGTCTGGCTCCGCCCGGTATCGGAACGCGGCGCGATGTTCGCCGCCGATCGCACGGCGCGTTACGCCGACGCCGGCTACCACGCCATGAAGCACGTGCTCGAGGAGATGAAATGACGGAAGTCGTCGTGCGGCAGTTCACGATTGAACAGGCCAATGCCACGCTGCCCTTGGTGCGGCGCATTGTCAGCGACCTGCTGCAGTTACATCCGCGCTGGCGCGCCGCCGTCACCGCGTTCGAGGTGGAGCAGGGCGCGGTCTCGGCCGGCGGCGAGACCGAAGGGGCCCGGCTGGCGCGACTTGAAGCCGGCCGGCTGGCCGGCGACATCGAGGCCTGCCTGGACGAACTCGAGCAAATCGGCTGCGTATTCAAGGGCTTCGATGCCGGCCTGGTGGATTTTCCCTCGACCCTCGACGGCCGGGACGTATACCTCTGCTGGCAGCATGATGAACCGAAGGTGGAGCACTGGCATGAAATCGATGGCGGGTTCGCCGGTCGCCAGCCGCTCGATCCCTTCCACTTTCCGGCGGCCCGGTCATGAACGGCATCTGGCATTTCATTCATTATCTCGCCTTCACCACGTGGATCGGTGGAGCGCTCTCCGCCATGGTCGTCGGCATTGCGATGAAGCGGATCGATCGCTCGCTGTGGGGCGCGGTGGTGGATGGGCAAGCGGCCATCTATCGGGTCCTGGTCGGGCCCGGCGCCATCATCACGGCGCTCTCGGGCATCGTGCTGACGTTTCAGATGTACAACGGCCTCTCCGGCGGGCAGGCGGGTTCGTGGCTCGGCACCATGCAGGGTGCGGGCATCATTGGCGCGCTGGTGACGCTGCTGGGGGCGATGCCGGCGGCGTTCAAGCTGTCGCGCCTCGAGCCGCTTGGCCCGCACGCGGCCGCGTTCGACGCTTTGCGCAAGCGACTGGCGATCACGGGTTCCATTGGCGGCATGCTGGGCCTGCTTGCCCTGGTCGCCGGCGCGCTCTACCGCCGGGCATGACGGTCTCGCGCCGCGACCTGCTCCGGTTCGCGGCGGCGTTCCCGGCGTTCTCCGGACTGGCGCGGGCGCGTCTGCCGGCCCGGGCGCGCGATCTGCTGCCAGCCAATCCGGCGCCCGATGACGAAGTCGCGTGGGAGCGCATCAAACGCGAGTTCGTGATCGACGGCCTGCACCTCAATACCGGCACGATCGGTGCCTGTCCGCTATCGGTGCTCGATGCCACCATCCAGCACCTGCGCGCCTTCGAGCGAATCATCGGGCAGGAAGGGATCGACTATCCGGCGTTCAAGCGGGAGCTGGAAGTGTTCGTCGGTGCATGGCCGGGCAGCATCGCCGTACTGCGCAATACCACGGAAGCGATGAACAACGCGGCGGCCGGTCTCGACCTGCACGCCGGCGACGAAGTGCTCTCGACGACGCACGAGCACATCGGCGGGCGCTGCTGCTGGGAGCTGCTCGCGCGGCGCCGTGGGATCATCTATCGCACCTTTACGCCGCCGCTCGACCCGGACAGCACCGACGAGCTCGTGGCGGCCTGGCAGGCGCAGGTCACGCCGCGCACACGCGTCCTGTCGATCTCGCACGTGCTGTTCAGCACCGGCATGCTGCAGCCCGTGGCGGAGCTGGTGCGCTGGGCCCGGGCTCGCAACATCATCACGGTGATCGACGGCGCCCATCCCCCCGGCATGCTGGTCACCAACGCGCAGGCGATCGATGCGGACTACTACGCCACGTCGCCCCACAAGTGGTTGCTGGCTCCCCCGGGAACGGGCCTGCTGATCGTGCGTCCCGATCGCATCGCGACGACGTGGCCGCTGATCGGGTCGGGCGACTGGGCGGCCGAAGATATCCGTCGTTTCGAGGATGTCGGTACCAGCAACGGTTCACTGGTCGTTGGCCTGCGCGCAGCGGTCGCCTTCCACAACTCAATCGGTCGCGAGGCCATCGAGCTACGCACCCGCTCGCTCGCAACGCGGCTGTACGACGCACTCGCCGAGATCCCTCGCGTGCAGCTCGTGTCGCCGCGCAACGCCGCATTCCGCACGGCGATGGTATCATTCCGGATCGCAGGAACCACGGCGGAAAAGCTGCAGGCGCTGCTGGGTGCGGCGCGCATCCGGACCCGACGGATCGCGGAATTCGGCTACGAGTATCTCCGCCTCAGCACTCACATTTACGTCCTGCCGCGGGACCTCGACCGCACGGTGGCACTGTTGCGTGGCGCCCCCTCCTGACGCGACCTCGCGGCGTTACCCGGTCGACCGACGGTTCATGCCCGTGCGACAGGCCCCGCGCACGGGACAGATGGTGCAGTGCATCACCCGCGCAGTGCAGACCAGCGCTCCGAGTTCCATCAATGCCTGATTGGTGGTCCACGCGGCGTTCCCGGCCCTTGGGACGAGGGTCTTGGCCGTGTCCCAGAGTTTCCGCTCGCCGGCGGCGCCGCGGCGCAGCCGGGGGTGAAAAGCCCGGCGCAACACTCTCGCGACGTTGGTGTCAATCGCGGGTTCCGGCAACTCGTACGCGAAGCTTGCGACCGCGCCGGCGGTGTACGCTCCGATGCCCGGCAGCGACCGGAGGACCGCGGGCTCGCGTGGTACTTCGCCGCCATGGTGCGTCACCATCTCGCCGGCGGCCCGGCGGAGGTTCTCCGCGCGCCGGTAGTAGCCGAGGCCGTCCCAGGCTTCGCGGACGCGCTGAGGCGAGGCGGCAGCGAGGTGCTCGAGGGTGGGAAAACACTCGAGAAACCGGGTCCAGTAACCGGTGACGCGCACCACCTGCGTCTGTTGCAGCATGACTTCAGAGACCAGTACTGCGTACGGGTCGCGCGTGCGGCGCCAGGGCAGGTCGCGGCCGTGTCGCCGGAACCACGCGAGCAGGTTACGCCGGAAGCGCAACCGTTGCGTTCGTGCATCGAGGATGGACTTTCTGGGCACCGCGGGGCAAGATAAAGGTTCAATGATGAATCGTCGAGCAGGCGGCATACAATGAGCACGCTGCTGAGTCGCGTCCAGCGGCAGACCGGGCGATTCGTCCTCGATGGTCTTGCGTCCGTGGGCCGGTTCGCCGACCTGCTGGTCGAGATGGCACGCGGCCTGGTGGAATGGCGGGTGTGGCTGCCCCGGACGTTCGACGAGGCGTGGAGCATCGGTGTCGGCTCGCTGTTCATCGTCGTGTTGATCTCATCGTTCACCGGTGCGGTCACTGCGTTGCAGGCCGGCTATCAGTTCACCGGCAACGTGCCGGTCTACGTGGTTGGCTCGCTGGTGACCGAATCGGTCGTGCTCGAGCTGGGCCCGGTGCTGGTCGGGTTGATTCTGGCGGGGCGAATCGGTGCCCGCTACGCCGCGGAGCTGGGGACGATGCGGGTGACCGAGCAGATCGATGCACTGGAGTCGTTGGGACGGTCGCCGGCAAGTTACCTGCTGCTGCCGCGCGTGCTCGCGTGCCTGCTGATGATCCCGATGCTGGTGATCTTCGCCGATGTCATTGCCGTCGGCGCGGGATGGTTCATCGCGTCGAACTCGAGCATCGGCATCTCCAATGAGGACTTTACCTATGGCTCGCGGGCATATTGGCACGCTTTTGACGGCTGGTACTCGGTGATCAAGGGGTTCTTCTTCGCAGCCGCGATCTCCCTGATCTCGTGCTATCGCGGGTTCACAACGCGGCAGGGTGCCGAAGGTGTCGGCAGGTCCACCACGGGCGCGGTGGTCACCAGCTCGGTGTTGATCCTGCTGCTCGACACGCTGCTCGCCAAGCTGCTGCTGGTATCATGATCGAGATCCGCAACGTCTATAAACGGTTCGGCTCGCAGGTCATCCTCGACGGCGTTACGCTCACCGTGCAGGAGGGCGAGACGCTGGCGCTGCTGGGCCCTTCGGGCACCGGCAAGAGTGTGCTGCTCAAGTCGATCATCGGCCTCATCCGTCCGGAGCGGGGCGAGATCGTCGTCGACGGCCAGATCGTGTCGCGACTCAAGCGCCAGGAACTGGCGCGGCTGCGCGCCAAGATCGGATACGTGTTCCAGAACGGGGCACTGTTCGATTCGATGGACGTGTTCGAGAATATCCGCCTTGGCCTCACCAACGAAAAGGAGTTCAAGGACCTCGATTACGCGCGCAAGCGAGCGGCTGAGTGCCTGCGACTCGTCAATCTCAATCCCGATACGATGAAGAAGATGCCGGCGGAGCTGTCGGGTGGCATGCGCAAGCGGGTCGGCATCGCACGAGCCATCGCCGGCAAGCCGAAATACGTGCTGTACGACGAGCCGACGTCGGGGCTCGATCCCGTCAACGCCGACATCATCGACGCACTGGTCAAGCGACTCGAAGGCGAACTTGGGGTCACCAGCATCACCGTGACCCACGACGTGCGCGGGGCGTTCCGCACGGCGGACCGCATCGCGCTGCTCACTCACGGCAAGATCGTGGCAATCGGACCACCCGAGGAGTTCCGCGAATCGCAGGTGCCTGAAGTGAAGGAGTTCCTCGAACGCGACTTCGAGACCGCTTCTCTGAACGGAACGGACAAATGAATTCCTATCAGAAGGAAATCCTGGTCGGGGTGTTCGTGCTCGTGGCCGTCAGCGCGTTTGTTGCCGGGGCGCTGTGGCTGCGTGGCAAGGGCGTCGGCCGGGACGACGTGTACGTCGTCTTCAGCGACGTCGCCACCCTCAAGGACGCATCAACCGTGCGGATCTCCGGTGCCCAGGTGGGACGGGTCGACGGCATCAATTTCATCGCGCCCGGTCGGGTGATCGTCGGCCTCAAGTTCGCGAAGAAGAACCAGGTCCGGGTGACATCGACCGCCGCCGCCACCGTGACGGCGATCGGAATGCTCGGCGATTACATGGTGGTGCTCGACCCGGGCAAGGGCACGCCACTGCAGCGCGGGGACACCATTCGAGGCACCGTCGCGGCCGGTGTGTTCGACAAGGCGTCCGAGGTGGCCACCAAGGCGTCCGAAACCATGACGCGGCTCAACGCGATGCTCGACACCCAGCTGGTGGTGGAACTGCGACATACACTGGTGTCGACCCAGAAGTTCATGAAGTACCTCGCCGACGAGAAGAACGGGCCGACGGCGCAGCTCAACCCGACGATGGTGGCGCTGCAGAACACCAGCGCGCGCCTCGACTCGACGCTGGCACAGGTGGACCCCAGGCGGTTGCAGACGCGGCTCGATTCCACGATGCGATCGGCAGGCGGCGCGGCCGACCGGCTCGCCGCAACGGCGGCGCGTGCCGATTCGCTGATGGCGATCATCCAGCACGGCAACGGAACGATGGGACAGCTGATGAACGACAGCACGATGTATGGCGATCTGAGGAAGGCGTTGCAGGAGATGACCGCGCTGCTCGCCGAAATCAAGAAGAATCCCGGAAAAATCGGCGTCACCGTGAAGGTCTTCTGAGGCGCGGCCGATGAGCATCCAGGAGCACATCCGCGCGATCCTCGTCGAGCTCGGCGAGGACCCGGACCGCCACGGGCTCGAGCGCACGCCGCACCGCGTCGAGGAGTCGCTCAAGTTCCTGACCCAGGGATACCAGCAGAGCGCGTCGCGGGTGATCGGCGATGCGCTGTTTCACGAGACTCACCACAACATGGTGCTGGTGCGCGACATCGAGTTCTACTCGTTGTGCGAGCATCATATGCTGCCATTCTACGGCAAGGCGCACGTGGCCTATATCCCCAATGGCCGCATCGTGGGATTGTCCAAGATGGCCCGCATCGTCGATGTCTTTGCGCGCCGGCTCCAGGTGCAGGAGCGGATGACCGACCAGATCGTCGATGCGCTCGAGGCGGAGCTGCACCCGCGTGGTGTGGGCGTGGTGCTCGACGCGGCGCACCTCTGCATGATGATGCGCGGCGTAGAAAAGCAGCACTCCAGTACCATCACCTCGGCGATGCGCGGGTCGTTCCTCGATGATCCGCGCACGCGCGAGGAGTTCCTCCGCCTGGTCCACGGCGGCCGCTGATGCAGGTCACGTTCCTCGGCACCAGCGCCGCGGTACCGACGGTGGATCGCAACGTCTCGGCGCTGATGCTGCAGCGCGAGGGCGAGCTGCTGCTGTTCGACTGCGGCGAAGGAACGCAGCGGCAGATGATGCGTTACGGGTCAGGGTTTGCCGTCGAAGACGTGTTCATCACCCACTTCCACGCCGATCACACGCTGGGCATTCCCGGACTGCTCCGCACCATGGGACTGCAAGGCCGCGCCGCGCCGTTGCGGCTGTACGGGCCGCGCGGGGCACAGCGCCATATGGGAGCGCTCACCGCGCTCGGCATGGAACGCCCCAAGTTCGCCGTGGAGATCTTCGAGCTGCGCGCCGGCGACGTCATGTCGCGAGGCGAGTACGACCTGGTCGTCGGCGAAGCGACTCACAAGGGCGATTGTCTTGCCTATGCCGTCGCCGAGCACGACCGGCTTGGCCGCTTCGACCCGGAACGGGCCATCACCTTCGGCATCCCGGAGGGGCCGTTGTGGGGACGGATTCATCGCGGCGAAGCAATCACGCTCGCTGATGGCCGGATCATTTCGCCAGATGAGCTCGTTGGGACGCCGCGACCTGGACGCCGGCTCGTATACTCCGGAGACACGGCGCCATCACCGGGAATGGTTGAACTGGCCCGCGATGCGGACCTGCTGATTCACGAGGCGACATTCGGGGAGGACGAGCGCGACCGGGCGCGCGACACCGGGCATTCCACGGCGCGGGACGCGGCCATTGCGGCGCGCGACGCCGGGGCAAAGCGGCTGGTGCTCACGCACATCTCGGCGCGCTACACACGCGACGCGCCGGAGCTGCTCGCCGAGGCGCGGGAAGTGTTTTCGAATACCGATATCGGCAAGGATGGCATGGTGGTCGAGGTGCCGTACCGCGAGACCTGATTCTCGGTTTCGACTTGCTGCGGCGTGGCGTTCGGGCCTATGTTTGCGGCCCTCCCGGGGCTGTAGCTCAGCTGGGAGAGCGCTGCGTTCGCAATGCAGAGGTCAGGGGTTCGATCCCCCTCAGCTCCATGGCCCGCACCGGTATCCGGTGCGGGCTGTTTTTTCCCGCCCGGGGTGACGCCCGGGCTTGGCAGGGTGCTATCGCGGTGATGCCTCTTGCCGAATCGGCGTTTTTGACCGACTCTTTCCGCCCTGCTCCCTCCTGACCCGTAACCGGAGATCCTCATGACTGCGCTGTCGGCGCTCTGGCTTTCGATCCTCCTCTCGTCGGTCGCCGTGTTCATCGTGAGTTCCATCATTCACATGATGTCGCCGTGGCACAAGAGCGACTACCCGATGGTCCCGGACCAGGACCGGGTGATGGATGCGTTGCGGCCGTTCGCCATTCCGCCGGGCGACTACATGATGCCGCGTCCGGCGAGCGCGCGGGACATGAAGTCCCCCGAGTTCCTTGCGAAGCGTGCCAAGGGACCGGTGATGATTCTCACGGTCATACCAAGCGGCGCTACTACCGCGATGGGGAAGTACCTGGTCTCGTGGTACCTGTATCTGCTCGTTGTTTCGGCGATCACGGCCTGTGTCACGTTTGCCGCGGCAGGCGTGGCGCCAACCCATCACCGGATCTTTCATTTTGCCGGGGTCACAGCCTTCATTTCATATGTCGTCGCGCTGTGGCAGATGTCGATCTGGTATCATCGTCCGTGGAGCACGACGATCAAGCTCACCTTTGATGGATTGATCTACGCGCTGGTGACGGCAGAGATATTCGGATTGCTCTGGCCGAGGTAGGCCGCCACGATGACTCAGGAGCAATGGAGCGCCGTCGACCGCTATATCACCGAGCTGCTGGTGCAGCCGGATGCCGCCCTCGACGGCGCATTGCAGTCCAGTGACGCTGCCGGCTTGCCGGCAATCAGTGTCTCGCCGCCGCAGGGGAAGCTGTTGATGTTGCTGGCGATGCTGCAGGGTGCGCGGAACATCCTCGAGATCGGCACGCTGGGTGGCTACAGCACGATCTGGCTGGCGCGGGCGTTGCCCCCCGGCGGGCGGCTCATCACGCTGGAGGCCGACGCGAAACATGCGGCGGTCGCTCGCGAGAACATCGAGCGCGCCGGTCTCGACGGCGTCGTCGAACTGCGGCTTGGGCCAGCTCTCGAGACGCTGCCACGACTCGCCGCCGAGAATCGGGGTCCTTTCGACTTCATCTTCATCGACGCCGATAAGCCGAGCATTCCGGATTACTTCACGTGGTCGCTCAAGCTCGTGCGTCGGGGCAGCGTGATCATCGTGGACAACGTCATCCGGAGCGGAGCCGTGATCGACGCCGCCAATGGCGACGCGAACGTGCAGGGCGTCCGCCGGTTCAACGACATGCTTGCCGCGGAGCCGCGCGTGAGCGCCACGGTGATCCAGACCGTCGGCAGCAAGGGGTACGACGGCTTTGCGATGGCGCTCGTGATCGCGGATCGGTAGCAGTCATGCAGATTGTTGGCCAGATCACCTGTCCGAAATGCGGTGCGGTGACCGCGGAGCCGATGCCCGAGGATTCCTGCCTCTACTTCTTCGAATGCCCATCGTGTCACGCGTTGCTGCGCCCCAAGCCCGGTGATTGCTGCGTGTTCTGTTCGTACGGCGATGCGACATGCCCGCCGAGACGAGGGCCGTCCTGACTGGCGTGTTCTTCGGCACGGCGTTCGCGACCATCCTCACGCCGGGGCCGAACATGATGTACGTGGGCACGACGGGCGCGCAGCGCGGGCCAGCCATGGGTGCGCTCGCGGCCTGCGCTGTCGTGCTCGGTGGCATGTGCTACACCGTTGCCACGGCGATCGGAATTTCGGCCGCGATGGCGGCGCATCCGGCCGTGTTCACGGTTATTCGCGTCGCGGGCATCGGCTATCTCATCTGGCTCGGATTCAAGCTGCTCTTCCGGGCACGGGACACAACGCCGCTGCCACCGGTGCCCCACGCGAGCGGTCGCGCCTTTCGCGGCGGGCTGCTGATCTCTCTCACCAACCCGCAACTCGCGACGTTCATGCTGGCGTTCCTGCCGCAGTTCGTCGTTGCGGGCCGGGGCCCGGTGTGGCTCCAGCTGCTGACCCTCGGCGTGACGTTCAACGGTTGCGCACTGCTGGTCATGCTGGGTGTCGGAACGCTCACGGGTACTGCTGGCCGCGCGCAATTGGGAGGTGTCCGATTTCGGCAGGTGATGCGTGCGGTGGCGGGTGCGGCGTTTTTGGTCCTGGCGGTTCGCTCCGCCAGTGCATTGCTGGGATGACCAGGCTCCCGTGGGCGCTGATCGGCTTGAGGCTCGCGTGCGCACCGCTGATCCTCATGGCGGCGGTTCTCCGGTGGCCGGGGAGTACCTTGTTCGCCATCGCGGCGGTCGCGCTGCTGTCTGATGTATTTGATGGCATGGTCGCTCGCCGGCTCGGTGTCGACACGGCACCGATGCGCCAGCTCGACAGCCGTGCCGACACCGTCTGCTATCTGGCGGCCGGCGCCAGCCTGATGCTTCGCTTTCCCGACATCTGGCGGCACTACCGCATCGGTGTCATTGTGCTCGTGGTCCTCGATCTCGGCCGGATGACGTTCGAGTGGCGCAAGTTCGGGCGCTCGGCGGCGTATCACATGTGGTCGGCGAAAGTGTGGGGTATTGCGATGCTGCTCGGATTCGGAGAAGTGATGCTGACCGGGCGCGCGGGGCCGCTGTTCCTTGCGGCGATCGTCACCGGCGTCGTCACGAACATCGAAGGCGCCGTGGCGTCGCTCGTGTTGCGGGAATGGCATCACGACGTACCATCGCTCTGGCACGCGATGCGACTCGAACGCTCGCGACTGGCTACCTGAGCCATGTGGCCCGCACTCGCTGTCGTGTTTCACCTGCTGAGCCGGCTCGCGTACGTCGTCGGTGTGGGCGTTGCGCTGCGTCAGCAGGACCACCATCAGGTTTTCACGCGGAAGTACGGAGTCGCGGCGGGATTCCAGCGGTTCAAGCGGCTGGCGTCGCCGGTGATGGCGAGCGATGCCATCAGTTTCGTCCTGCTCTGCATTGTCACGCGGGACAGCCTGCATTCGGGTGTAGCGCGCGCGGTCAACATCGCGGCAGGCGGAGTCCTGATCGTCGTGGGCATCGGGACGAAGCTTTGGGCGCGGGCGAGTCTTGGCGCCGACGCGTACTACTGGCACAACTTCTTTGACCCAGGCGATCCGGCGCCATGGAAGCCCACCGGACCATACCGGTTTCTCCAGAACCCGATGTATACGGTGGGGTACCTGCAGATGTACGGGCTGGCGTTGGCGCTCGGCTCGCTGCCCGGTCTGCTTTTGGCCGGGTTCGCCCAGGCGGCGATCCTGGTGTTCCACCAGCTGGTCGAGTTGCCGCATTACCGGCAATTGATGGCGCGGGGGAGAGGGTGAGCGGGCAAAGCGTGAAACGTAAGACGTGAAACGGGGGCTCCGCTCGGGTCGGATACCCCGTTTCACCGCTCACGTTTCGCCCCCGTGGTGTGCCGGGTGGGTAATTGCCTCGTCGCGGCGGTCTGCCTAGCTTTGCCGTCCCGGAGCGCTGCCCCGTGGTGTAACTGGCAACACGTCTGCCTCTGGAGCAGAAGACTCTTGGTTCGATCCCAAGCGGGGCAATAGCGGAAGACAATGTGCGAGCAGAGGTTAGGATGGACCGCCCGGTGCCGAGAGGTGACGGGCGGTTCGGTTTGCGGTGTGATGGACCGGGACGCGTGCTGACGATCACAGGATGCCTGTGGCTGGGTGCAGCATTCGGCCATGAGCCTGGATGCGTCGTTGCCCTCGCAGCCCAATTCCGGACTGCTGCGGCGTTCGCAGTCCATCATGCGTCTCCGCCACTATTCGCTGCGAACGCAGACTGCGTATCTGCACTGGATCGTCCGCTATATCCGGTTCCACGGGCGGCGTCACCCTGACGGTTTGCGCGAGGCCGAGGTCCTGGCGTTTCTCGGGCACCTCCGGGAAGCGCGCCACGTTGCGGCATCGACGCAGACGCAGGCGCTGTCGGCACTGCTCTTTCTTTATCGCGATGTGCGGGACGCACCGCTCCAGCTTGCCGGGAAGATCCCTCGCGCGCGCCGGAGCGGTTGCCGGTCGTGCTCAGCCGGGCCGAAGTGGCCCGGGTCGTCGCCGAACTGGAGGGAACGCCGAAGCTCGTGACGCTGCTGCTGTACGGCTCGGGACTGCGACTGAGCGAGGCGCTGGCGTTGCGGGTGAAGGACATCGATTTCGAACGGTGCGAACTCACGGTGCGGCGAGGCAAGGGTGCCAAGGATCGGGTAACGATGCTGCCGGATTCACTGGGCCCCGTGGTGGTGCGGCAGTTCAAGCGGGTGCGCGCGATTCACGGGCGCGACCTGGCGCGGGGTATGGGCCGCGTGGCGTTGCCGGACGCGCTGGAGCGGAAGTATCCCGCGGCATCGGCGAGTTGGGGGTGGCAATGGGTTTTTCCGGCGGGGCGGCATTACTGGGACGCTGGGGCGGGGTGCGTTGTAGCCTGCTCGCCCCCATCACGGTCCCCGACGGCCGACACTGAGCAAGTAGTGGACAGCAGTGGTGTCGGGGCCGCACGTGCCGCCTTGGTGAGCGCGATTCTGGCCCGCGATGCTGCCGGCTTCCTGGCCCACTACGGCGAAAGTGCGACACGAGTTGCGGCAGGCGCATCAACGATGGCTGGACGGAAAGAAATTGGGGCATTCGTTGATGCACTGTTCGCTTCAACCATTACGAGTTCGTTCGATATCCATCCACTCGTCGTGCTCGGCCGAGGTGGTATTCTCAGCGAGATCGGGTGGCAACACGAAGTAGCAACCGAGTCTGGCAAGCCGCCGCAAGAAAGCTGGGGGCGGTATGAGTTGACGTGGTTACGTGGAGCGGATGGAGCCTGGCAGATTGCGATGGACGTTCTCGTTGCGGACTCTATGAAGGTGTTGCAGCCTTCGCATCAGTAGTGAAGTGTGGTCTAACACGCGCTTGCTGCGGTCGGGGCCAGAACGCCGGGGCCGCCGCGCTTGATAGATTCGGGGAGGGCGGCGGCCCCGGCATGGCCCCGCCGCAGATGCGCAGAATCGTTAGGCCGATCACCATGGCTTCAGTTCCTCACACTCAGCCGTGAATCGGCTCGGCAAGTTGCGTTGTCGTGCATGGCGGGGCACTCTTGTGCGTTGCCGGCCGCGCTTGCCGGACCCACGGCAGATCACCCTTCAGCGAGGCGACGACGATGCGTCCACAGCACGTATCTGCCCTGGTCGTCGTGGCCATCCTCGCGACCGGCATTCCCGCCGCCCTCCCCGCGCAACAGCGTGACCCTGCCGTGGAAGGCGTGTGGCGCTTCGTGGAGGAAGTCGACCATCGGCCCGATGGCTCGCTCATCAAGACCGGCCCCGCCGCAGGGTACAATGGCCTCCTGATCTTCACCAGCAACGGCTACATGTCGTCGACGATAATGCCGATGGGACGTACGTGGAGGCGCGCAAGCGTGACCCCGGCCGAGCTGCGCGACACGTTCGAGGGGGCGAGCGCGCATGCAGGGCGTTATGAGTGCGACACCACGAAGCGCACGATACGGATGGAGAACATCATGTCCCTGGATCCCGCCGATGAGGGGAAATGGGACGTCGTGGGATACCGCGTGCAGCGCGACACACTGGAGCTCTCGGGGCCGTGGACGTATAACGGCGAGAAGCTCACGTTCACAATCCGGTTGGCGCGCTTGAAATGACGAGGACGCCTTTCCTAAGGATAGCTTAGTTCGCTATCGCCCAGTTTCTGCGGCTTAACCAGCGCTTGCTGCTGCCGGCGCGGTCCAGTTCAGGCCCTCGGTGTTTGAATCCAGTGACGCGCCGCAGCAGAAGCGCGATCAGTTAGACGGCGCCGCTGAGAACACGCCTTTGCTTCACCACGACCACCAGGGGCCACACGTGCCAAGTCCACGCCTCGACCCACTGCCGTTTCGTCTCAAGCGCCCGGGTTGGGACTCCATGGGGTTCAATGGAATCGAGTCGGTCAGTCACCGAGCGGACGGTATCCTGCGTGTAACCGAGCGGGGTGTTACGCTCGAATGGGCCGAAGTCCAGACGGTCGAGGAAGTGTCCCTCGATCGCGTTGGCACCGACGTGATCGAGCTCCCACCGGAATGGCTAGAGTTGCCGAGCGAGCGAATTGCCGGCGTGTGGCTAGTCGGTGGTTGGTGGTCGCCTTGTCTGGACTTGCGGGCGTGCGAGATGGAGGACCTCGAAGGCGTGCCGGGCGTGCGCGGCGTCACGCTCAGTTTGCGGATTCACCGCCGTGACCGCGCTTTGGCCAGCGCTATCGCCCAGGCGATCGCGAGCCGCATCGAGGCACGTCAGACGGCTGGATGAACGGGATTATCGCATGCACGGCGCGCACAATCGGAACCGGATCTAACGCAGGTGTAACCGATGTCCTCGGTCCAATGTGTAACCCATGTCCTCGGTCTGTACCGGACGGGGGTCTAACACACGCTTGCTGCAGGCGCGCTCGGTTGGCCCGCGCAGGAGAAAACCAAGCACATCCGGACGATGGCTTCAGCCGACGGGAAGGAGTGTCAGGCCGGTAGGTGACCAGATTCGTGTGTCCGCGGAACTGCTGTTGTTTTCCTTCCTGCTAGCGCGGCCATCGGGCGCGGCAATCGTGTGCGGCGGCGGACGGACTATGGCGTGTATTTCCAACCGGTCTCGACGATCTGTTTCTTGGATTGCTTGTACTCGTCTTCAAGCTTCTGCTTGGCCGCTTGCGCTGTCTGGAGGCCCGTGGGGTCAAGGTTGGTGACACGGCAGGTGGGGCCAACGGTGGAATGGCCCTCGGCGCCATATTTCTTGTCGAGAAACGCCTTGAAGGGGTCGGCGATCTCGTAGAACCGGTTCGGCGCGGGAGACGGTCCAACCCTATCGCTTGTCGTCGCCGCCGCAAAAACTTCGCTGAAATAGACGACTGGCATACTCGAGCCTGAGATGCAGTACACGTAATGTTGATGTGCCGGCGCGGCCGGCGCCTGTGCTGCCCCTGTGGAGACCGTCGAGATGAGAACGATCATCGACAAGGACAGAGACCCGGAGAATGGAACGTTCATTCTGCGCATGGCTTTCGTCTCCATTGGAGGTTCTGAATTGGCCTGAATTCGAATTCGGGATCTTTATCTTACACGCACCGCGGAAGGACAGGAAATTCAATCGGCGTCGTGAACGTATCGCGCGGCTGCGCCCGCCGCGCCACCAGCCCGCCGGCGGTTCGGGCGGGGTCGGCTCGGCTTGTTGGGTCGTCCGGTCCGCCTCCCGGTGGGTCGTTGTCGGCTGGTGGGGGCCCGACGCCGGACTGGCGGGCACCCCGCACGTCCCCGACCGGTGCGCCGGGGGTCCATCAGGACGCGGGGGTGGTGAGGGGGCGTCGCGTCGCGCCCCAAGTCGTGGGCGCTGGTTCGGCAACCACCGAGAGAACGGCGTGGACCCAGGGGACACACCCGTGATCAGAACCTGGAATAGTATCTTCCCGCGGACCTGATTCGAGGTCGCCAGGCACCTCACCGACTGGCCCGACCGATCCGCCTCGCGCGCGATCCCTACGGAGGAACGATGACGCAGCAACGACGCAGTGTCCAATGGACCGCAATCGTCGCGACCATGCTCGTCAGCGCAACTGTTTCGGGGTGCGCTGACGACCTGGCTCAGCGGGCGACGGAATGCTTCAGCGACGTGTCGGGGTATGCATCGCCAGCGCCCGGCGTGCTCACGCTGCAGGGGCATTTCTACAGCACCGAGAGCATCCTGGTCCGCGATGCGGCCACGCACACACAGGTGGCTGGTGGCACCCCAGCGTCAGACCGGACGAGCTTCAGCTTCACCGGCGTGCCGTCGGGTTCGCACTCGTACGAGGTAATCGCGTCGTGTAATTCCGGCCAGAATACCCTGCTTACGCAGATATTCGTGGTACAATAGGCTCGCCGGGAGGTGCGTCAGGATTTGATGCAAAGGCATTCACGGCGCCCGTCCGTTTGGCCGTCGCGCTGAACACTGCTGGCGCGAAGAGGCCCACGAAGCGCAAGGGGGCAACTCAATGAACGCTGCCAACACCGAGCAGGCGAAGCTGATGGCCTGCCCCGCATGCGGGCGTCAAATATCCATGCATGCGGTCAGTTGCCCGCAGTGCGGCCACCCCGTATTGCCACGTCGAGATCGTCATCCCGGACGATTACGGTCGCGCGCTCGATTCGACGAGGAGAGTGCGCGCCTTCCTCTCAGGCGAACTGACGAGTGCGGTCGACAGGAGCGACGATGACCTGCCGATTGATACCGACGTGCTGACTCACGCGCTGCCCGAACACTTTCTGAGCCTGATCGATCTGCTGCCCGATCCGTATCCGCTGAGGGCTGTGGTCCTGGTCAACCACACCAATCCGGACGATCCACACCATCGGCATGCGGCAGGCGACCCATCCTTTGTTTCTGCCGCCAGTATATCTGGAATTTCTAGGATGAGAACATGAAAAGGCCGGGCGCGAGCCAAGGCCAGTCGGCATCGGAGCTCATCTCGAAAAGAATCGCCGAACTCGGGGACTGGCGCGGGGAAACCCTCAGCAGAATGCGCAAGCTCATCAAGGAAGCAGACCCGGACGTCGTCGAAGAGTGGAAGTGGATGGGCACTCCGATTTGGTCGCACGACGGCATCATCTGCACTGGCGAATCCTACAAGAATGTCGTGAAGCTTACCTTCTCCAAGGGCGCGTCTCTGAAGGATCCGGCCCGTCTCTTCAACTCGAGTCTCGACGGAAACGCACGCCGCGCGATCGACATCCACGAAGGAGAAAAAGTTGACGAGTCCGCCTTCAAGGCGCTCGTTCGCCAAGCGGTCGCCCGCAACAGTTCTGGCAAGTCGAAACCTTCGAAGAAAGCGAAGTCCTAAGGGATTCCGCTGCTGGCTCTTACATCGAGGGAGGACAACGATATGGATGCTCGTCCCTATACCACTCGCGCACAGCGTGCGCTCGAGTTGGCGGGAGCGAACGCCGCGCGGCTCGGCCAGCCCTATGTTGGCACCGAGCACCTGTTGATCGGCCTGCTAGAGGAAGAGACCGGCCCTGCTGCCCAGGTCCTCAATCACCTCGGGGTTACGGCCGAGGGTGTACGTGCCGCGTGGCGTCAGACGACCGGCAGAGAATTATAGAAGAGCGTCAGTGCCAGCGGCCGCGCGCGCCCGCTCAATGCGCCGCGAGCACCCGCTTGAATCAGCGGATGGGCGCGTCCGTGCTGCCGGGCACGTGGCGCACCGCGCGAACGCCCGGAGCCGGAGCCGCCCCACCCCGGGACATGCTACCCTGGCGCAGTGACGATCTGGCGAGCGTGGCGTCGTTCGCCAGACTGAAGACTACGGAGGCGAAGGCCTTCGACACCGTCGTGAGGATCACCGGATCGTTGTTCGACAGGTTGTCGCACCAGAGGAAGGGCCGGTCGACGCAGCCGCCGTCGGTCCCCGGCACGGTTCCTTCGTAATTGCCGGTGGACCCGCCGAACTTCGCCACGTCGGCCGAGCCCTTGCAGCAGTCCTGCCCGGTCAGGATACCGCTGTTCGGCACGCCCACCTGCGCGAACTCGAAGGAATCGGTTCCGTCGTTGCTGCGACTCTCGTAGGGCAGCCCCGCTGCGGCGAAGTAGCTGGCGAAGTAGTTGTTGCCGACCTGGGAGGCCGGAACCACGTTGGCCGGAAACCCGTTCACACCGCCGGAATTCGCCGGATCGGCGATCGCGTAGACGTAGTTGGGCGTCGCGGTCACGTCGGCGTCGACGTCGAAGACGATCCTGCTGAGATCAGCCGACGCGAGGGTCCGCGTGTAGTGGAATGAACCGAGCAGCCCCAGCTCCTCGCCGCCGAACCAGATGTATCGCAGCTGATTGCGCGTGCTGGTGCCGGCCATCTTGAGGGCGATCTCCAGGATCGTGGCCGATCCGGAGCCGTTATCCAGCATCCCCGCTCCGAAGATAGCGTCGAGATGGGCGTCGACCACGACCACGTGGTTGGTGTCGCCGTGCGGCGAGTCGGCGATCAGGTTGTAGTCTGCCCGGCTGGAATCGGTGATGGTCTCAATCCTGAGGCGAGCACTGTTCGGCCCTTGCTGCGCCTGATTGTAGAGATTCTGACCGACCGCATACGACGCGAGGCACACCACCGGTATCCCGCGGTTGACGAGTCCGCCACAGCCGTTCGCCGCCGTCCGACCCGTGCTTCCCTCGTTGAAGATGATCACGCCCGAGGCACCGGCCGCGGCCGCCAGGGCGATTTTCTGGTCGAAGGTGCAGGTGCCCCGCTGCACCAATGCGATGCGTCCCGGCACGAATCGGGTGAAGTCGGTCGCCGTGCAGCCGCTGGACGACGAATTCTGTCCGGCGGGAGCCGGTATGAGGATGCCACCAACCGACTGGACCTGCGCGGTGACATCACCGTTGCCCGAGTTGCCTGGAGCATTGAAGTCCGGCCCGAGCGCAAAGGTCTGAGCCGTGGGCGACACCTCATTGAGTAACGGTGTGATCGAGAAGCCGGAGTACGCAAAGGCGTACTGCTGGATCGTCACGCGATACCCGGCCGCACGCAGGAGGCCGGCGACGTAGTTGACCGACGCGAGGTAGCCGGGTTCGCCGGAATTGCGCGAGGCGTGGCCATCCGGTCCAGGATTGGCATCGGCGATCTGCTGGAACGCCGTCATGTGGGTCCAGAGCTCATCCTGCCGGATGCAGCCGACGAGATCGGACGCGGTGCCGAGGCTGCGGGCGGCGCACCCGGTGTCGGACGGGTTGCCAAGGGTGCCGGGACCGGTCGTGGTCGAGCCGCAGCCGATGACGAGTGCAACAAGCGCCAGCGCAATCAGTCGACTCATGCCGCGGCTCCGGACTTCCTGCGAGGGACCGGTGAAGGAGACGAGGGGAGAGATATACGAGCCACGCTGCGAAGGGCAAGGCGGCTTGTCCCCAGATGCACGTCGCCTGCTGCCGGCCGCCGCGGAGCAATGAAGTAGCTTCGGTACACTGCGCGGCCGCCGCAGAAGCGCAGAGTCCTTCGCCGAACCCGGATCGAGCATGGCTATAGCAATCGGACATGTGAAAACGATCTTCCGGTATCCCGTGAAGTCCATGGCCGGCGAACGACTCGAGGTCGCCAACCTGGGCTGGCATGGCCTCGATGGTGACAGGCGCCTCGCATTCCGGCGGATTGAGAACCGCAGCGGGTTTCCGTGGCTCAGCGCAAGCAATCTCCCCGACCTGCTCCTGTTTGCTCCGCAACGCCATGAAGGCGGTGCTCAGGGAGACCTTCCTACGCATGTTCGCACGCCGGACGGCGAAGAGATGCCTGTCTTCGGGGAGGACCTGGCCACGGAGGTCGGACGTCGATACGGCGCTCCCGTGCAGATGATGCAGTTGAATCATGGCATCTTCGATGAGGCGAGCATCTCCGTGATCGCCTCCGATACGGTGAGCGAGATCGGACGACTCGCAGGGCGGAGCGGGGACGTGCGACGATTTCGCCCGAATGTCGTCGTTCGTTTGCTGCGAGCGGCTCCCTTTCAGGAGGATGAGTGGGTGGGCGGCGTGCTCTCATTCGGCGAGGGGGACAACGCCCCCGCCATCACCGTCACGATGCGCGACGTTCGCTGCTCGATGGTGAATCTTGATCCCGACTCAGCACGTCCTGACCCAGAAGTGCTGAAGGCGGTCGTTCGTACGCACCAGAACACTGCGGGAATCTACGGGGCGATCACTCGCATCGGTCGACTGGCGGTCGGACAGACCATCGTGTTCCATGCGGCGGTATCGTTAGCAACTGTCTCGAATGTCAAGCGTGTTGAGGGTCCCATCGGCGATTCTGATGCAGCATCGCGTTGAGGATCGTGAGCAGCTTTCGCATGCAGGCGGTGGCGGCGACCTTGAACGGCTTGCCGGCAGCGCGCAGGCGCTCGTAGAAGACGCGCAGCACGGGATTGTGCTTGCGGCCGACGAGCGCGGCCATGTAGAGCGCGGCACGGACGGGTGCGCGACCACCCCAGACCATGCGTTTGCCGCGCATCGTGCCGCTATCGCGATTCATCGGGGCCACACCGACGAGGGCGGGCAGTTCCGCCCCGAGACGCGCGCAGGCTTCCGGTCCCTAATCCAGGCGCTTCACGCGCGGGAGGCGGTCGATGCGATCATCTTGGGCGGGACGGAGTTGCCGATTCTGCTGCGGGAGGCGCCGGACCCGACGCTGGCCTTCTGGATCCAGTCACTCCGACACGGTTTGATGATGAGGACTGGACATGGTAGCCAGCCCGATACGCCGCGGGGATGTGTACCTCGTCGCGTTGAACCCGAGTCGAGGCCGTGAGATCCGCAAGACGCGATCATGCCTGGTGGTGTCCCCAAACGAACTCAATGACCATCTCGTGACGTTCATCGTGGCGCCACTAACGACCGGTTCCCACCGATATCCCTTCCGCGTCCCTTGCCGATTCGTCGGGAAGCACGGTCATGTGGTGGTCGACCAGATCCGTACCGTCGATCGTGAGCGTCTCGGCCAGCGCCTTGGTCGTATCGCCGCGGCGACTGAAGCCAGCGTTCTGCAGGTGCTCCAGGAAATGTTTGCACCATAGGCCAGCGGCATAACAAGCGCTTGCTACCGACGGCCGCACAGGATCACGCGGCTTCGCCGCAAGCGCGCTCGCAGCTGATTTGCAGATCGTTAGACCCCCTCCGTCGAGACCGTCACTCGATCAGTCCCATTCTTGCATTAACCTAAGCGTTGGGTTATAGTTCGTCATGCCGACGGTTGTCAGGGAGGATGGCTTTGTGGTCCGGGTTTACGGACCGCCCCGTGAGCATCCTCCCCCGCATGTTACGCGTGGAGCATGGCAAGGAGGAGTTGGTGGGTGATCCGGCTCGGCACCCGGACCAGCTCCCCAATGGTCTGGGCGGTCTACCGAATGAAGCGTCAGGACGTGCTGCGGGCGTTTCGGATCGTGAAGAGGCATCACGCAACAATCGAGCAAGCTTGGAGGAAGACCCATGGCTAGGCGGATGGTCAGCGACAACGAGATCCTCGAGCAGATTCCGGCCGCGCGGCGTCGGGCACAGCATACCCACCTCGCCGCGGTGAAGGCGCGATACGATCAACCCACTCGCCGACTCCACGTCACGCTCACGAACGGGGCGACGCTGGTCGTGCCGATTGACTTGATTGCGTCACTGCGGCGGGCCGCCGACCAGGAACTGGCCGCGGTCACGGTTGGCGTCGCGGGCGTTGGCTTGCGGTGGGAAGACCTCGACGAAGACTTGAGCATTGGAGGGCTCGCACGAGTGGCGCTTGGTCGTCAGGTCTTGCTTCGGGCGTCGGGGGCTGCTGGCGGTGCATCAAGGACGGCGGCCAAGGTGCAGGCCTCGAGACTCAATGGGCTGAAGGGCGGGCGCCCGCGCAAGGCACTTCGCCGTCCGCGGAACTGACCGGCGGCCTAAATCGCGCTTGCTGCGGTTGGCCGCGGCGAGCCCTCACCGCGGCCATCTCGGTGCGATTCGCTATTGCTTCACCATCTTCGTCGCTTTTTCGTGGAACGTGTAGGGACCGTCCGGGCACTTGACCGTGGAATTGGTCGAGTGCATCAGCCCATTGGGGTTGTCCTTCCAGAGCCACACATGCAGGTCCCAATGATGCAAGTCGACCGGCAGGACCGGGGCGTGCCCCTCCATCGGGCCTTCCAGCTGTTTTCCGAAGATCGTCGGCGGTTCCTTCGACACGGCGGTGGGGACGAACCACTCCGCCGCGACGAGGCGCAGTTGGTTTCCGACGGGCTCATAGATCAACACCTGTGGCTTCAGCGAGTCGAGCTTCGGGCCGATGAACGCGGGGTTGAGGAAGTGCACGCCCATGCCACCGGGCTTGTACGCCATCAAGCCCATTCCACCGCCGCCCTCCGGATAGTCTACGCATCCGACTGTCGAGAAATAGCCGTCGCGGACTGCCACAATGGGATCGCGGTACTTATCCAGTGCTGCCCGTACCGCCGTCAAGTTGGGAGGCAAAGCCGGGCGTCCGGCCTGCGCAACGGCGGCGCCCATCGGTAGTAGAAGTGCCAGGAGCACGAACGCCAGAGACCTGGCCGTGGCGGAACGGTAACGCATCAGCGAACTCCAGTTCGAGGTGGACATACGCGAGAAATGGGGCCCCAAGGCAGTCGCCATACGTGGCTCAACCGAGAGGCGTTAGGATGGCCTCGAAATCCTGCGCGCGCAAGGAGGGGCTTGATCGGACGCGGCCCCGAATCGCTCCCCGGCGTGCGAAGCCACAGGAGCCGAGCCATCCCGGCTCGCCGACCTGTACTGCGGCTCGATGTCACTATCTGTATCCCGGAAAGAACCCGGAATTATTGGACGATGCATGCGTTTGTCTAATGCGGTAAACGGTCCCGAGTTTGCATCAACAACTTGATGGCATCCGCGAGGTGCTCCTCGGCGATGTGATGGTCGCCACGCTCAACCCGCAACAGATGGGCTTTCATCAGCACATCAACAGCTCGAAAACCCTCGGGGGTTTCGAACTTGTAAGAGGCGACTTCGATCTTCAGTCCATTGGGATCCTGAAAATAGATCGAATCCATGAATCCCCGATCGCGTTGCAGAAACTCAATGCCACGCTCGCGTAACCGAGCCGGAACTCCCGCGAAATTGGCCCTCGAGACGCTGAACGCCAGGTGTTCCACGCATCCGACCTCTCGAGGGGCCGGTCGCCCGGCATCTTCTCTGGACTCGTTGGTAAACACCGTGAGCAAACGTCCATCGCCTGGATCAAAATAGAGGTGGTTTTCGTCGGGTTTACCGAGATTGGGTTGCTCAAGAACGAACGGCATTCCCAACAATCCCTGCCAGAATTCCACGGCACTTTGCTTGGTCGAACCAACAATGGTAATGTGATGAAGCCCTTGAACCTGTAGTTTCTTCACCCTTGGCTCCCGATAGAAATTTCAATCGCGGCACGTCGAGTATGCAATGTCCCCGCGCCGGGAGCAAGCGGCGAGTCCAGCCCCGGGTTGTGCCTGCTGGGGGACCGGGTGGGTTCACCGAGCGTGTCAACACCGGTAATAATGTGAAGCGATTCTAGGCTGACGTCAGGCTACGTGGGGGGAGACTCCATTCGCGACGTTGCGACGTTCGCGAACCCGAACCAGCTGGCGATCGGGATGCAGAATGTGCTGGTGAACGGCGTGCCGGTGATCGCCGACGGCGTGATGACCAACGCGCTGCCGGGGACGGTGCTGCGCGGGTCGGGGTATCGCCCGGCACGACCTCACTAGAGATGTGGCGACGTCCGGGCGCACCTTGACGCGCCGCCTTACTCGCGCTTGCTGCGGACGGGCCCAAGCACCTCGGCCGCCGCGCTACCGGATTGATTGAGGAGGCGGCACCGACCCCGCATCGTTCAGGGGCAGGTGATCTTGCTGTCGACTGTCGCCGATACGCCCGAGCCGACGGCGACGGTGCAGCTGGTGGGACCGGTAGTAATACTGCCATTACTGGCATCAACCGTGTACCCATCCGTCCCCGGTGTTATCGTCATGGTCGTCCCGGGCGAGACGGCGAAGTTGGTCGCCGCCTGCAACTGGGGAAACGTCGCATATCCGCCGTTGTCCGCATAGTACGCTTCCTCGGCGGTTTCAGCGTCGCGCACATCCGAGAGCACGGCGGCGAGCTTGGCCTTGTCCCGTGATGCCCCGAGCTTTGGAAGAGCGATGCCGGTGAGAATGCCGATGATCAGGATCACGACCAGTAACTCAATGATGGTGAACCCGTTCCGATTGCGGGACATCGCTTCTCCCTGACGACGATTGCCAACTAACGACGCCGGGCGGTGCGGCACCTGGCTGCAGTTGTCCCAGTGCAACGGTGGTGCCACCCAGCGAGCATCATTCCAAGTCATTGAGCGACAACGTGTTCGGATTGTTCGGGCGACCGGGCATCGTCCTGCGGACGCCCCGATCACGTTGGGGCACCGCAGCAGGTCCGCACGGTAGTGATGCACCGATCCAACGGCCGGCATCCGTGGCTATTTATTCGCTTCGCCGGTCGGTCCAGTGTCATCCCCGAGGCGCCATGCCGGCATCGCCCAGCCAGGTACTCGACCAGCAACGCGGGGCCTTCGTCCGTGACGGCGCGCCCGATCTTGCCACACGCCGTGGGCATCTCGACGGGTTGAAACGGCTGCTGCTCGACAATCAGCGAGACATTGCGACCGCGATCAGCGCGGACTTTGGCCACCGTTCGCACGCAGAGACGCGGTTCGGCGACCTTTTCCCCACGGTTGCTGGTATCGATCACCTGCAGCGTCACATCGGCAAATGGATGCGCCCGGAACGCCGCAGCGTCGCGTGGTACTTCCGACCGGGGCGGGCGCAAGTGATCCATCAGCCATTGGGCGTGGTGGGCATCATCTCGCCGTGGAACTATCCAATCTTTCTCGCGTTCCCGCCAATGGCCGCAGCAATCGCCGCCGGTAACCGGGTGATGCTCAAGCCGTCGGAGTTCACGCCCGCCACATCGACGCTGCTCGCGGGGCTGCTCGGCGAAGCATTCCCTATCGACCAGGTCGCCGTCGTGACGGGCGGTGCTGCAATCGGCGCGGAGTTCGCCCGGTTGCCGTTCGATCACCTCTTCTTCACCGGCAGCACGCCCGTGGGTCGGAAGGTGATGCAGGCGGCGAGCGAGCACCTCGTGCCGGTCACACTCGAACTCGGTGGCAAGTCGCCGGCGATCGTCGAGCGCGGATTCCCGCTCGGCCGTGCGGCGGGAAGCATCGCGAATGGCAAGCTGTTCAACGCCGGCCAGACTTGCATCGCCCCGGACTACGCACTGGTGCCGGAGGAGGCCGTCGAGCCCTTCATCGCGCAGATGACCGCCGCTGTGCACCGCCTCTACCCGACGATCGCCGGCAATCCGGACTACACCTCGATCATCAACGCGGCACACTACGCTCGGCTCACCGGACTGATCGACGACGCTCGCGCGAAGGGAGCGCGCATCGTGGAGCTCGCGCCCGCAGCAGCCGATGGCCGAATTCTTTCGCCGGTGCTGATCGCCGGCGTCACCGACGACATGAAGGTGATGCAGGAGGAGATTTTCGGTCCGGTGCTGCCGATCGTGCCGTACCACAGCCTGGATGACGCGATCAACTTCGTGAATGCCCGTCCGCGCCCATTGTCACTGTACCTATTCGGCAGCGATGGTCCCGGGCGCCGCGCCATGCTGGCGCGCACGACATCCGGCGGCGTGACGATCAACGATACGCTGATGCACATCGCACAGGAGAACCTCCCCTTCGGCGGCATCGGCGCGAGCGGCATGGGAGCCTATCACGGGTTCGAAGGGTTCCGGACCTTCAGTCACGCCAAATCGGTGTTCATCCAGTCGCGAATCAATGCCGTCGGCTTGATGCGGCCGCCGTACGGGAAGCTGTTCGAGCGGATGCTCGGTTTTCTCTTGCGCTAGCTGCCAGCGGCCCTATCGTTGACGCTTGTTGCAAGTGATGACTCATCGGCTTGCTGCCCGGACAGAACACTGAATCGACAGGAGACCAGCATGACCACTGCATCCACTATGATATCCCGGGATGCTGCCGCGATCTCTCCCGACCTCGCTCACCTGCTCAAGAGCGGCGTCATTGCCGTGGTGCGGCGAAACGAAGCCGGATCGCTCCGTCGCGCCGCGGAAGCGGTGGTTGCGGGCGGCATCGGCGCGTTCGAGGTCACGCTAACCACGCCCGGCGCGATCGACGCGGTCCGGGAGCTGGTTGCCGCCGACATCCCGGGATGCCTGATCGGTGCGGGTACCGTGCTCGACGAAGCAGCCGCGCGCGAGGTGATCGACGCCGGGGCACGCTTCGTGGTGAGTCCGACACTCGAACCCGACGTGATCCGCTATTGCGTGGAGCACGAGGTGGTCTGTATTCCAGGCGCGCTCTCGCCGTCCGAAATCCTGCGAGCCTGGCGTCTGGGCGCCTCGCTAGTGAAGGTCTACCCGGCGTGTTCGGTAGGTCCGGAATTCTTTCGCAACATCCTGGCGCCATTGCCGTTCCTGCGACTGGTGCCGTCCGGCGGCATGACGCTGGAGAACGCCGCGGAATGGATTGATGCCGGAGCGGCGGCGGTCAGCATGGCTGCCGCGTTGCTGGATCCAGTGCTGGTGCGAAACGGCCGTTGGGACGAATTGACTACGCGGGCCCGGCGGCTGGTCGATTCCGTCGCGGGCGCCCGCCGTGGGCGGGCTGCCAAGGTCCCATGAGCGACACCGCCGCCGAATCCGCGCTGAAAACTCGAGACCGAGGAAGGCGATGCCCGGAACTCTAAACGCGCGTTGGCACCAAGCCCATCGGATGCCGATCAAGGCAACGCGAGGTCTGCCGAGGTGTGCGGGGTAGCTGCGCAGGTATCATTGATGTAACAAGGTTGCGCGGTCACCCCGCACGCGTCGCAGCAGAGGCGCAGAATCGTCAGCTGGACCGCCGGAGGCAACATTGACGCAATCCGACCAAGAGCAAACCATTCGGAGTGTCGCGGAATCGCTCCGAACCCAGATCATATCGGTACCACCGGAGGCAAGACCGATCTCGCTCCGGCACTTCCCTCGGGGCAGTTGTGGCGATGCCGTCGACATGCTCGCAACACGATTGGCCGGGAGTCCCGGTCGGTCTTTGGAATATGTATTCGGTAAGCGGGTTACCGACGATGGCATCGAAATCCACGCTTGGCTTCAGGTGGATGGTTTCATCGTGGACATCACGGCAGATCAATTCGATGAGGTCGACGACGCGGTAATTGTCAAGCGATCGTCTGATTGGCATTCGCGTTGGGGCACGCGCATTTTGCGCGAGGCTGGACTTGACCACGTAGTCGGCCGTTCGGGCATGCAACTCAGAGCATTCCTGGAGCGTCTGGCAAACGCGTCAACAACGACCAGCTCACCCGCGCTTGCTGCGGACGAGGCGTGGGCGCGGGTGGCCGCGCCGGTATCATCCCCCAGCTCTGGAGGATAGTCCGTCTTTCGTTGATGAATGACTGAATCGTGCTGACTTGACGGCGAATTCCGCGAACGCTCTTGCCACTAACAGTCTGCCGCGGACGCTTGCGGCAGCGGTGGGCACGAGGTACATACTCCCGGATGATTCGGGGCCTCAGACGCCTTCTCTCCAGTGCCGCCATTATCCGGTGGAACCACGGTATTCCGCTGCGCATTCAACGGCGCGAATTCCGACGATTCCGCGATGCCATAGGCATGGACCGCGCCGAGTTCATGGGCTACGGACTCTGGGACACGACCCGCCCACTCGCCGAGCGGATGACGATGATGAGCAACATCGAGCGCCGCGCGATTGAATACCGGATGAACCCGCGCGAGCCCAACTTGCGGATCCGCAACAAGGCCTGGACCACCGCGGTGCTCGAAGACGCCGGCATCTCCGTCGGCCGGGTCCTTTGCCTCCTTACCCTCCGGAACGGCATCGCACCGAGCACCGATCGGTTCATATTCCGACACGGCGATGACGGAGTGCGCCTGCTCCTCGCCGATGCCCCAGCTGACGGCATCGTCATCAAGCCGGACGACGGAGGATCCGGGCGTTCGGTATACGTCTTTCGGCGGGCGACTCCCAACGGACTCGAGGCGCTCGACGGCACCCGCTGGACGGTGAATCGGTTCCGGGCCGTGCTAGCCACGGAGGGGCTCTGGAAGGTGGAGCAGCGAATCCCGCAGCATCCGCAACTCGCCCGCATCGCCGGCGAGACGCTCGGCACGCTGCGCCTGACGACATTTCGCATGCTCGACGGCACCGTGCACATGGCGCCATCGGTCTGGAAAATCCCGATCGGTCTCTCCGGGGTCGATCACTTTTCCCACGGTGTGGGCCAGCTCGCCGCGCCGGTTGATCCCGTCGAGGGCAGGATCGGGCCGGCGCGACGCTGGTTCGGCCTCGAGCGAGTCGATCGCCACCCCCTCACGGGTACAGCGATCACGGGAACTGTGATCCCGCACTGGCCCGCGGCCCGCGTCATGGCGCACCGGATCGCAGACTGCTTTCCGGAACTCGCCTCGCTCGCATACGACGTGGCCATCACGGACACGGGCCCGGTGGTGATCGAAGTGAATCCGTGCTGGGGGGAGCGCACCATTCAGGCGCCGTGGCGACAGGGGCTCGTGCAGGGGGAATTCCGGGAGTTTCTCGAGGAGCGCGGTTACGGCGACGTCGTCAACCTGTCCGCGCGGAACCATGCGGCTTCACTCTTCGCCCCCGGCGGATAATATGCGCCGCGCCGAGCTCCTCGATAAACTCGATGAATTCGCCACGCACCAGTCCGCGCAATCCCGGTTGCTGGATCACGTCCACTCCCCACCACGCATTCGTCTCAAGAATCACCGATCCGCCGGGGGTGATCGCGACGTCCCAGCCCAGTGATCGCAGCGTGGGGACCAGGGCTTGGCCGCGACGAACGATTTCAACCGCCGCCGCCCAATGTGGCACGGTCACTCCCTCAAACAGTGCACCGGTAACGGGATGACGGTCGATCGGCGGACCATCGAGCCCGAGGGCACCCCGACCCAGGACGCCGTCATAGCTTACGGCGACGGCCACGTTGCCAGCACCGAAATTGTCGCACCCCGATGCCGTAGAGGGCAACTTGAGGGTGGCCGGCAGCAGGAACACTCTGCCGCTCGACCGTCGGCAGGTCACCAGCCGTAGCGTGGCGGCATAATCGCAGCCGGCGAGTGCTGCGAGTTCGGGATGTGCCGTCACCCGCGACTGCACCAGCCATGGCTCTACAGCGGAGGTGCTTTCAAGCAAACGGTCGATCGACCAGTGCGCCCCCGAGGCGTGCCGGAGTCCGTTCATGTCAGCCGCAGTGAACACCAGCACGAACTCGCCGCTGCCACCGAAATCGCGCTTGAAGACCACTCCCCCTGATGTGCGATTGAGCAGCGACATCAGCTGATCACGCGTTCGGATCGCATCCGCGGCATCGGAGTGAGTACCCTCGGGGCACCAGACACCGAGCCGAGCCGGGATCGGCAAGCCGTGCTGACGGAAGAGGTCGTCGCCCTGAATCTTGGACCGCACCCGCACTGCGTCGGCATTCGGGTTGAGATATGCCTCGAGCGGACGGCGATCGGCCCAGGTGATGAAGCTCAGCCGATCGGCGAGCGGCGCCGCAGTGTCCCATAGGCGGTAACGGAAGTACTCGCGTGGCGTGGCACGGATCGCCCGACGGATCCGCAGGTATTCGCGCAGTGCGCGAATCACCCCGACCCGCTCCGCTCGGTGCACTTCGCGGATTCCTGCCAGGAGATCGCCGAGGGAGCGCCACTTCTGGCGCAGCACCAGCGGTGATACGGGAGGGTAAGTCAACCCGCGATCTCAGGGCAAACAACCGGCGCTGCGAGCATTCGCGAATACTCGGCGGGAATGCGCAGAACGCAAGGGAAAAGCGCTTACTCCTGCATCCGGAACGGGTCGCTGAGCGCTGCCTCAGAATCTCCGCAGGATCCAGCGGCCATCGAACCTTCCGAGGAAGTCAACGTACAACCCGAGGAATACGCGCTGCGCGTTGAGTTTCTGCTTGAACCGCCACGACGCCTGGTTGGAAGTCAGGGTGATGCTGTAAAAGGTGTCACGGCCCATCGTCCGCAGGATCTCGTAGCTCTTGAATCGCAGGATCGGCGCGAGGTTGTGACCTCGGACTTCCGGCAAGACATACATGTTATACAGGTAGGCCTCGTTCGGCTGCATCGCAACCGGATGAAGCTTGCTGTGGGTCGCGTCGAGGGCGAACCAGGTGAAGGCGACGATCTCGCCCTGGCGCTTGACGCCCAGGCAGGTGTGACCATGCTTGAGGCTCTCGCGCAGGTGTGCGCCGATGAAAGGCGCGTCCTGTTCGGGAAAGCCGGTGATGATCGCGATCTCCCTTTCGCCAAACACCTCGAAGTCGAATCCCTCGGGCAAGGCGGTGAGATCCCTCGGGATGTCACGCGGCAGGAGCTCCTTCACGTAGTAGAATGGAATGACGCGAATCTCCATCCGCCGGAGATAATAGCGCAGCGTTACGCGCAGGCTCTGGTTCCGAACTCTGCCCCATGCCTGACGCACCCGGGTAGCGAGGCTCCGTGAGGCGCTCACGCTAAGCCATCCCCAGCAACGCCCTTGCCTCCCGGTGGGACCAGGGCGTGCGCCCCACTGCCGTGGCGATATCGACGATCCGCTTCACGAGGTCACTGTTGGATGCCAGCTGGGCCCGGTCCGCGTCGAAGTAGATGTTGTCCTCGAGACCGACGCGTACGCCGCCGCCGTCCACGATCCCGATGGCATTCATCTTCAGCTGATGGTCGCCGATGCCGCCCACCGACCAGATCGACTCCGGCGGCAACTCCTTGATCATCAGTCCGAGGCTCAGCAGGTTGGCCTGGGCGCAAGCGATGTTCCCCAGGATCAGGTTGAAATAGTACGGTGGCGTGATCAACCCCTTGGTGATCAGGTAGTGCGCGTAGTTGATCATCCCCAGGTCGAAGACCTCGAGCTCCGGCTTGATCCCGTTGTCCTGCATCTTCTTCGCGAGTGACTTGATCATGTCAGGCGCATTCATGCTCGCCTGGGTATTGAAGTTGAGCGAACTCAACGTCAGGCTCCCCATGTCGGGCTTCAGGTCCCCCGTGAGGTCGAGACACTCGGAGCGTTCCTTGAACCCCGGAAAGTCGCGGCCACTTGTCGAGAGACAAATGACCAGCTCGGGGTGTCGCGCCCGGACTCCGGTGACGATTTCGGCGTAGACCTCCTTCCGGTAGGTCGGCTTGCCATCCTGCAGGTCACGCGCGTGCAGATGCACCATGTTCGCACCCAGCTTCACCGCTTCACCCACCTGCACGACGATCTCGGCCGGGAGGATCGGCACCTTCGGCGTCATGGCCTTGGTGGGGATCATTCCCGTCGGCGTGAAATTCAGGATGAACTTCTTGTCCATGGATGCTCCATCGGCGCACGGGGATATGCACTGGCGTGCGCCAGCGTGATTCACTATTCAGGCGGCAGACGTTGTGTGCGGACTTCGAATGATACTCCGTATCAGGGAGGCAATCGAACCACCGGGAGGATGAGCTGGGAGCGCCGCGGCGTGACACAACTTCGGGAAGTTCCGTAGCGCTCCCCATGGCATGGATGTTGCTTTTGCCGGATGGTCCCGCCGAGCAGGAAGGTGGCAGTGGAGCTCAAGCCCGGAGGCTATGCGGCGGGCGTCCTCACCGAGATCGTTGAGGGTCACCCATGAACCGACGCAGATTCATCATCGGAGCACTGATTGCTGTGGTCGCACTCGCGGTCACATACTGGCTCGCCAAGGTCGCGCATCCGTTCGGGCACACGTTGCTCGTGATTCCATTTCTGATGCTGCAGGTGGATCCGCCCCAGATCGTCTGGTTCTCCATCATCGCAAAGTGGTACACGCGGTTCCATCACGGCAACATTCGCACGAATCTCGGGCCGCTGCGTTATGTTCTTGTCACGCCGCAGTTTCATCGAATCCATCATTCCGTCGAACGACGGCACCGGGATACCAACTTCGGTGCCTTGTTCAGCATCCGGGATCGCCTGTTCGGCACGCAGTACCGTGGCTACGACGAATATCCCGAGACGGGCATCGAGGACGAGGCATTTCCCCACGAAAAGGTGGCCGGCGTCACGTCGCTCTTGCTCAGGCCACTGGTGCGGATGGTGTATCCCTTTCGACAGACGCAGGAACAATACGCCGCGTCACCTTCGATCCGGCAACGAGCGCCCGACCGCGCAGCGCGGGAAGCATGACGGATCGCGACTCGGTGCGACGTGGCGTGCTCGAGGGGTTTGCCCGGCTCCATCGAACCCACTTTGCCCGTTACTCGATCATCTCGGTGGATCCCCCGATTTTTCATGTGCAGCCAATTCTGGATATGGTCGACGAGTTTCTGCCCAGCTATCAGATGCTGTTCTCCGCACTTCGTGGGCGGAAGGCCTACTGCCTGTTTCGCCACAGTTGGGCTCTCACGTCTCGCGTGTTTGACTGGATTCTGGAGTTGGAAAGCCGCACGAGGCAGCAATTCCCGGATGTCGAGTTGATTCACCTTTGCAATGAGCCTGGTCAGGCGGAACTGTTCCGAGCTCGGGGAGGACGTGCAATACTCTGCAACCACAATTGCTTCGTTAACGAATCAATATTTCGGCCATTGCCCTCCGTCACGAAGCGGTTCGACGCAGTATATAACGCACGACTCGACAAACAGAAGCGACACTTCCTGGCCCGGGAAATCGCCAGTCTGGCCCTGATCTACAATCCCACGAAGGAAGGTCCCGAATACATCCGGGAAACTCGCCGCGAATTCTCTCGCGCCCACTTCTTCAATCACTCGGATTCGGGCGAATATCGACTGCTCAGTCTTCGGGAGATCAACGATTGCCTGAACGCCTGCCGGGTCGGCTTGTGTCTTTCGGAGGAGGAGGGTCCGATGTTCGCCAGTGCCGAATATCTGCTGAGCGGACTCCCGATCGTGACCACGCCCAGCCGGGGCGGTCGGGATTTGTTCTTTGAAGAGAGCTTCGTCCTGACCGTGCCACCGGAACCCCGGGCGATCGAGGAGGCGGTGCGAGAGCTCATCGGTCGGGGGGTGCGGCCCGACATTCCTCGCGACGCGGTGCTCGCGAAGCTCAGAGTCCATCGCGAGGCTTTCGTTACGTTGGTTCAAGAGATCTACGACCAGCACGAGATCAAGAAACGCTTCGCCGACGAATGGCCGCGGCTGTTTCCTCACCAAATCTTGGCGGAGCGCGGTCATCTTGATACCATCACCAAGCTGAGTCACGCTCGACCGGAGAGTGATCCAGGCCGTGAAGCAGGGGCATGATGGCATGGATGTTGCTTTTCGCGGATGGACCCTCCAATCAGGACGGTGGCAGTGGAACCCACTCTCAGAATCAACGCGCCGGCGGTCGTCGGCGAAATCATCGACGGTGAGGCGGTCATCATCGACCTCGCGTCGGGGCACTACTTCAGCACGCAGGGCAGCGGGGCGGAGATATGGAGCGGCGTCGAGGCGGGGCTCGGGCGCTCGGGCATAGCCGGGACGCTGGCCGGGCGCTACGAATGCGACCGGACGGAACTGGAGCACGCCGTGGACGCCTTCGTAGCCGAGCTGCTGGAGCGACGCCTGATTGTGGAGGACGCACGCCACGAGGGCACAGCTCCGGCGCCGGTGCGGCCGTCGTTGCCCAATGGGCACGCGCGTACGGTGTTCGTGGCGCCCGTTCTGAATGCCTACTCGGACATGGAAGACCTGCTCATGCTGGATCCCATCCACGACGTCGACGAGGCCGGGTGGCCGAAGCCGAAGGAACCGGAGGCGAGCGCGTTGTGACCACCCCCGCGTCCCCGAACGTCAGCGTCATCCTCATCGTGCGTAATGGGGAGCGCTTCATCGCCGACGCGCTCACGAGCGTCGTCAGCGGGACGCTGCGTCCCGCCGAGATCCTCGTCATCGACGGCCACTCGTCGGATCGAACGGCGGAGATCGTGCGGACGTTCGAGGGGGTGACTCTCGTCCGCCAGGACGCGCAAGGCATCGCGAACGCTTACAACCAGGGAATCGCCACCGCGCGCTGCGGGCTCGTGACGTTCATCTCGCACGACGACCGCTGGTTGCCGGAGAAGCTCGAGCGGCAGGTCACATACATGAGCGCTCACCCGCAGGTGCAGTATACCGTGACGCACGTGCAGCACGTGCTGCACGATGGAGCGAGCCCGCCCGCGGGGTTCCGCACCGAACTGCTCGACCATCCGGTCCCCGGCTTCATCATGGAGTCGCTATTGGCGCGCCGCGAGGTCTTTGCCCGCGTCGGCCGATTCGATCCCAGCTTCGCCGTCGGTGAGGACACCGACTGGTTCGCCCGGGCGCGAGACGCACGCGTGCCGATGGCCGTCCTCCCCGAGACGCTGGTCATCAAGCGTGTGCACGACACCAATGCGTCGCTCTCCCATCCGCAGATCAACGCTCTGCTGCTGCGTGCGATGCGGCGATCGATCGAGCGGAAGCGCGCTGCCGCGAGCGACCCGTGACGTCAGCCGACGTCAGCGTGATCGTACCGTGTTACGACATGGAGCACTACCTTGGCGAGGCGCTGGAGAGTGCCTGTGCACAATGGCCCCGTCCAATCGAAGTCCTCGTCATCGATGATGGCTCGACCGATGGAAGCGCGGCGATCGCGGAGCAATTCGGGCCGCTGGTGCGATGCCATCGCCAGCCCCATCGCGGCATCAGCGCGACGCGCAATGCGGGGCTCGCACTGGCCCGCGGCGCGCTGATCGCTTTCCTCGATGCGGACGACGTGTGGACGCCCGACAGCCTTTCGTGCCGGCTCGAGTCGCTGGCCGGCGACGTCGCAGCGGAGTGTGCCACCGGCCTCGTCGAGCAGTTCATCAGTCCGGAACTGCCTGACGAGGTGCGGCGGACCCTCACGTGTCCGCCGGGCGTGAGCCGCGGCCGAGTGGCCGGGGCGATGCTGATCCGCCGGACCGCCGTGGCACGTGTCGGTGACTTCGACGAGTCACTCCGGGTTGGCGAGACGATCGACTGGGTCGCCCGGGCCGACGCGGCCGGCGTGGTAACGCGCACCGTGGAGCAGGTGGTCTTGCGGCGCCGCATCCACGGCGCCAACACCGGCGCGCGAAACCGGCACCTGCGCGCCGACTACCTGCGGGCGCTCAAAGGATCGCTCGACCGCCAGCGCGCGGCGGCCGCGGCGCGAGACGGCTCCCGTCCCGCCGGAACGCCGTGATGGCTGACAACGACGGGACCGCCGCGCACCTCTGGCCGTCCGCGGAACAGCACCTCCTGCTCGAGGCCGCGCTGCGCGACGGCGCGCCGTCCGTCGCCGCCTTCCGGGCGTGGTGCGCCGGAGTGGATCTGGACGCCGACTTCAGCTACCAGACCGTGCGCCTGCTTCCGCTGGTGTACGAGAACATGCAGCGCCAGGGGCTCAGCGACCCGCTCATGGGGCGGCTCAAGGGCGTCTACCGGCGCGCCTGGTACGACACGCACCGGCTGTTCCACCGGGTGCAGCCGGTGGTCGCGGCGCTCGTGGCGGGCGGCGTGGAGGTGCTGCTGGTTAAGGGGGCGCCGCTCGCCCTCACCTACTACCGCAACCATGCGCTGCGCCCGATGGCCGATGTGGACATAATGGTGGCCCCCGCCGATGCCGGCCGGGCGCTGGAAATCCTGGGGACCATCGGCTGGTGCGCCATCGATGCACCCGACGCGGACGTTTTCCGCTTCCGACACGCCGTGCAGTGCATCGGCCCAGGCGGTGCGGAGATCGACCTGCACTGGCACGTCCTTTACGAGGCAGCGTCCGACGACGCCGACCGGACCTTCCGCGCCACCGCCGAACCCCTCGACTTCCTCGGCTCCCCGGTGCGCCAACTCGACCCGACCGGCCTCCTGCTCCTCGTGGTCGTGCACGGGATGCGCTGGAACGACGAGACCCCGATCCGCTGGATTCCGGACGCGCTCACCATTCTGCGTCGGCGTGGCGCCGACGTCGACTGGGAGCGCATGGTTGCCGTCGCCGCGGCGCACCGGCTGACGCACCGGCTCGGCCTGGGGCTGGCATATCTCGCGAGCACCTTCTCGGCGCCGGTCCCCCGGGAGATTCTGGCGCGCTTGCGTGCCCGGCGCGTCTCGCTCGTGGAGCGGGTCGAACGGACCGTGCTGCTGGCCGACAACTACCGGCTTCGGCGTTCGGTGCTAGCCACGCAGTGGGTGTCGTTCGTCGAATACTGCCGCTATGCCGACACCCGCGGCCCGCTCGCCTTCATCAGCGGCTTCTCGCACTACCTGCGATTCCGCATGAAACTCGGCGGGCGCCGGGAGATCCTGCCGCTTATCGTCCGCGGCGTGGGGCGCCGGATCGCCCACCGCCCGCCGCGCGTCGGCGCCGCCCAGGACAGCACCTGACCGCCGCTCCCGCGCCCTCGCGCCACCTCCTCGACGGGCCTGCCCTCCGGTTCTTAGCGGGGTATTACCGTCCGCGCCTGCGGCGCCTCGTCGTCTCCACTCTGGGTGCCTCGGTGCAGTCGGCACTCGTGCTTCCGGTGCTCGCGCTCATTCGGCAGGCGTTCGACAGTGCCATTCCCCACCGCAATGTCGGCGCCCTCGTCCGCATCGGTGCTGCGATCATCCTCCTGCGCGCCCTCGGCAGCGTCGTCGCCCTCGGGCTGCGCTCACACGTGCTGCACACGATCAAGGGTGCCGTGGCGGATCTGCGCCGCGACCTCATCGCGCGCGTCTACGGCTTGTCGCGCGAATACTTCGGACACGCCGACCTCTCCGTGCTGCAGACACGCATCGTGCAGGACAGCGAGCGCGTGGACAATCTGAGCAACACGCTCTTCTCCGGCATGCTCCCCGCCGCGTTTTCGGCGGTCGTACTGCTGATCGTGCTGCTCGCGCTCAACTGGCGGCTGCTGCTGCTCGGCGGTGCCGTCCTGCCGCTACTCTGGATCTCCGCACGGTTCTCCGGCTGGTTCGTGAAGCGCCAGGTCTTCACCTTCCAGCGTGCGTTCGAGGGCTTCAGCCGCGGGGTGCACTTCGCCGTCCGGCAGATCGACCTCACGCGCATGAAGGCGTTCGAGGCTGAGGAGATGGAGCGTCAGCAGCGCCACATCGGCGACCTGCGCACCACCGGGCACCGCATGGCGATGAGCTACGCGGTACACGGTCAGGTGCAGCGCACGCTGATGGGCATCACGGGAATCCTCATTCTCATCGTCGGCGGTGCGGCCATCGCGCGCGGCACCATGACCCTTGGCTCGTTCGTCGCCTTCTACGTCGCGGCGGGAATGCTGAACGGTTTCGTCGACACGCTCATGACCGGCATCCCCGACCTGCTCGCCGGCAACGAGTCCCTCGTCACGCTGCACCGGCTGGTCACCGAGGGGGCGCCGGAGCCGTATCAGGGACAGCAGTCGATCGACTTCGATGGGACGATCGAGTTTCGCGACGTCTGGTTCGGCTACGGCGAGGAGCCCGTGCTCCGCGGCGTGAACCTCCTGCTCCGGACCGGGGCGAACGTCGCGCTCGTCGGCCCCAATGGTGCGGGGAAGAGCACGCTGATGCACCTGCTCCTCGGCTTCTACCGTCCGGGGAAGGGTCAGCTCCTCGCGAGCGGCGTGCCGTACGACGAGGTCGCCATGCGGCTGGTGAGGCGCGCCATCGGAGTCGTGCCGCAGCACCCCGCGTTCTTCGCGGGGACGGTCTTCGAGAACATCGCATACGGATCGCCGGAGGCGACCCTCGAGGAAGTCGCGGCAGCGGCCCACGTCGCCCTCGCCGACGAAGTCGTGGCGACGCTCCCGAAGGGCTACGAGACGGAGATCGGTGAGGGTGGCGCCCTGCTCTCGGGTGGCGAGGGACAGCGCCTCGCGATCGCCCGCGCCCTCCTTGGCCGGCCACGTATCCTCATCCTCGACGAGCCGACCAATCACCTCGACGTTTCAGCGATCGAGCGCCTCATGCGGCGCCTCGTCGAATGGCCCGACCGCCCCACGCTGGTAGTGGTGAGCCACGACCCGAAGGTCGTGGACTACGCGAACGAGGTCTACCGTCTGCATGGCGGGCAGCTGGTGCCCGAGGATCGTCACGCGCGCGCGGCGGCGCCAGCGCCGTGACGGACCGCGGGAAGGCGCCCGACTCCGCCGCACAGCCGCACCGGTCGGATACGCCGGAGCTCCCCGAGGAGGAACAGCGCGCGTTCTTCGACGCGGCGATGGCGAACTGTGTTCAGGCAGAGGCGCGTGCCGGCACCGTGCGGCGCCACTTCGACGTCGCGGGGACCCGCGTGGAACTCGTCTTCGCTGGGGACCGCCTGCTTGCTTCGCTGACAGCGGCACTCGCGCACCTCATCGAGCCGCCGGACACGACGCCCGACGTGACGATTCACGTCTGGGACAGCGTCTCGACCGGCGTCGAGATGATCCCGCCCCCGTGCACGCGCCAGTGCTTCACCGACCGCGGCGACATCTGGGGGATGACGAGTCCGCGACTGCGCAGTGCCTTCCACTGGGTCGAATTCTCGCTCAACCTGCTCGATCTCGACCGGCGCACCGGAATGTTCTGGGTGCGCTCCGACGAGAAGATGCCGTACTGGACCAAGGCGTCTCCTTTCCGTACGCTGTTCCACTGGTGGATGGAAGAGAACGGTGCCCAGCTGCTGCACGCGGCGGCGGTCGGCACCGCGGACGGCGCCCTGCTCATCACCGGCAGAGGAGGCGTCGGAAAGTCCACCACAGCCCTCGCCTGCCTCTCGGCGGGCATGCAGTACGTGGCCGACGACTACCTCGTGGTTCGCCTCGAGCCGGAGCCGCGTGCGTACAGCCTGTACAGCACGGCCAAGCTCGATGCCGGACAGGTGGAGCGATTCCCCGAGCTGCGCGAGCTTGTCGCGAACGGAGCCCCGCACGGGGACGACAAGGCGGTCATCCAGCTCGTGCCGCGCTACGCCGAGCAGGTGCGCCGGTCGCTCCCACTCAAGGCCATCGCAACGCCGTCCTTCGGCGACGGACCGCGAACGATCGTGTCGGCGGCGTCGAGCGCCGCGTTGCTGCGCGCGGCAGAGTTCACCACGCTCTCACAGCTCCCGCACGCCGGGGGGCGCACCCACGCGTTCATCGATCGGATGCTTCGCCGCCTTCCCGGGTTGCATCTCGCGCTCGGGCACGACATCACGACGTTACCGGAGACGATCCGGTCGATCCTTCGACTTGATGGGGCGGCGCTCGACCGACTTGCCACATCCCCCGGTGCCGCACCGGGCGCGCCGGCGCGTCCGCTGGTCAGCGTGATCATTCCGGTCTACAATGGAGCCGGGTTTCTCCCCTACGCGGTGCGCAGCGTGCTGGCGCAGGAGTACCCGGCCATCGAGATCATCGTGGTGGATGACGGGTCCACCGACAACGTGGACGCCGCCGTCGCGGCCCTTCCGGTGGACGTGCGCAATTTCCGCCAGGAGAACGCCGGCGCGGCGTCGGCGCGCAATCGCGGCATTCGCGACGCCTCCGGAGAGCTTCTCGCCTTCCTCGACGTGGACGACCTGTGGCCGGAGCGCACCCTCGGCAGCCTCGTCGACCTGCTGGCGGAGCAACCCGGCCTGGACGTCGTGCACGGGCGCGCGCAGGTGACGCGCTTCACGACGTACGAGGAACACGGCGAGTACATCGGAAGCCCGTCGGAGGCGTTTCCGTACTACATCGGCGCCGGCGTGTACCGTCGTCGAGCCTTCGAGCGGGTTGGTCTCTTCGATAAGGAGCTGCGCTTCAGCGAGGACACCGATTGGTTCACGCGGGCTGTCGAGCACGGCCTGAACATTCTCCACCTCGACGAGGTGACGCTTTTCGTGCGCCGGCACGACGGCAACATGACGCGCGGCAAGTCGCTCGTGGAATTGAATACGCTTCGCCTGTTCAAGAAGGCGATCGACAGGCGCCGCACCGAACCGGGGATCGTCGTCGCGGAAGAAGCACAGTGAGTGGGCGGCGCGCGTGCTGATCAATCCGCTCATCACCGCCCAGCAGGGTATCCGACAGCTTCTTGGCGTCCGGGCAATCGCCGTCGTCTCAATCCGGCGGCAGCTCCGCCAACTCGCCGAACTCCGCAGTGCCACGGGGATGGGCCGCGCCGAGTACTTCAAGTACCGCGTCTGGCGACCTGAGCTCACGCCCGTGGAGCGACTCAGCTACACCAGCCAGCGCGAGCGTCGCTTGACGGAAGCGGCCACCAACCGTCGCGAGCCTGCAACTCACCACCGCTCGAAATCCGAGACGCTGGTGTTGTTCGCCAGCGCCGGACTGCCCGTGCCGACGCTGGTGGGGCGGGTCGGTATCACCGCGCCCGCCGCGATCGACTCGGTGCCGATCGCGCGCACCGCCGCGGCGCTCGCGGTACTGCTCGAGGCCCAGGGTGACGGTGGCCTCGTTTTCAAGCCCGAGCATGGTATGCAGGGGGATGGCATCCTGGTGGCGACGGCAGCCGGCGCTGGCGGAGTGAAGCTGCTTTCGGGCGACGAGTTTTCTGCCGACGCACTGTGGCAGCGACTCGTTTCGCATGGCGGCGAGTCGTGGCGGATCGAGCGCTGGGTGCGCCCCCATCCGGTGTTGGCGGAGTTTCGTCCCGGGGCCACTCCGACAGTGCGGCTGCTGACGCTTCTGGTCGACGGAACCGCGGTGGTGCATGCCGCCACGCTCAAGCTGCCAGTGGGCGATTCGGGAGTGGACAACCTCGCCAAGGGCAACCTCGTGGCAGCGGTGGACCTCGCCACCGGCATCGTGGGTCCGGCCACCGATGGCAGTGGTGCGCCGCGATTCGACCATCACCCGACCACCGGCGTGGCGATCACCGGCTGCCGGATTCCCGATTGGCCGCGCGTCCTGGCGATGGCTCTCGCCGGCGCTCCGCTGCTGACGCCGCGCCGTGCCATTGGATGGGACATCGCGGTGACAGCGACCGGTCCGGTGGTGATCGAAGCAAACGCGAGCTGGTGCGAGAAGCTGATGCAACTGCCGGCGGGTCGAGGACTCACCAGAGGCGCCTTCATCCGGTTGTTGCATGAGGTGGGCGCCGGAGGGATCCTGGAGCGCCGCCGTCTCGCGTCACCCGAGTGGATCGAATTTGAGGCTCTCGCGCTGGCCGGCGACGACTGAGGATCGATACGCATCGTCGCGTGACCTTCGGTCACGCCGAATTCTACCGTCGCTGCAGCCCGTCTCACCGCTTCCTTCGCACCGTTTTCAACCGCTCGGTCAACTCTTCCGGGGTCCTCCCGTTGAGGTACAGCTGGGCCCACAGTTCCATGCTAACCATGTGGCGGCCCAGCATCGGGTCGGCGCGCATCACCTCATGCATCCGGTCACTCTCGCGTTCGCCCCACTTGAACAGCTGCGGCACGATGCCGTCACGGAGCAGTGGTTCGTAGCCCGTCATGAAGCCATTCGGCACCGCGAACCCGACCTTTTCGGCGTGGATGATGCTTCGGGGCAGCAATCCCGCGGCGGCGGCTTTCACCACCCGCTTGCTCTGGCGGTTGCCATACTTCGATGCCGGCGCGAGGTGCAGCCCGAAATCGATGAGGGTGTTTTCAATGAACGGCACCCGTGCCTCGATGGACGCCGCCATCGTCATCTTGTCATTTGCCCTGAGGAGGACGCGCAGGTGATGATAGAAATCGTCGAACTCCCGGGCGAGAAATGCACGTTCGTCGATGCGTGGAATCCGTTCGAGCTGCGCGAAGAGTGACCGGGCCCGGCGCCGCCGCATGCCGCCGTCGATCACGAGCTCGGCGCCTGGCGGAGCGCGGTGCCACTGACTGCGGCGGTCGAACGGTTCAGTGGCGAGGTGTTCGAGGTCGAACGGCGCCAGCCATTGCAGCCAGCGCCCGATGGCACGGAGCGGGCGAAGATTGGGGAGCAGCCGCGCGTGCCACTGCCGCAGCCGCCACATTCTCGCCGTCTCGGCCTGCCAGCCGTAGCCGCCGAAGAGCTCGTCCGATCCCTCGCCGGTCACCAGGACCTTGAATCCCTCATCCCGCACTGCCTCGCTCACCTTGAGTGCCAGCGGGTTCTGGTGGAAGTACATCGGCTCATCATTGTGCCAGGCGGCCAGGGCCCAGAGTCGGGGAAACTCCTCGTTGGTGATCTGGACTCGCCGGAGGCGCACGCCAAGATGATCGGCGACCTGCTGAGCCTTGTCGGCTTCCGATTCCCGCAGTCCTGCCGCCTCGGCCACGAAGGCCACGAGGTCGGGCTTGTGCCGCCGGGCGATCGCAGTGATAAGGGATGAGTCGAGCCCGCCGCTGCACATCACCGCGAGCGGTGCGTCGCTCTGCAGGTGTAACTCCACGCTCCGTTCGAGGCGGTCACGGAACTCGGTCACGTGCTGCTCGAACGGCTCGGCGCGGCTCCGGAGAATCCGGCCGATGTCGAGGTCGCGCTCGAGGTCGAACCAGGTGATGGTCGTGGTGGCAGCCGGCGTGCAGCGTATCATCGTCCCCGGCAGCACGTTCCGCACCCCCTCGAACGCGGTCCAGTCGCCGACCAGTCGCTCGAGGTACACCTGGGTGACCAGCGCGTGGACATCGGCACGACAGGGAACCGCCGGATGTGCGAAGAGCGCCTTGGCCTCGGACGCGAACACCACCACTCGGCCGGTGTCGGCCAGGTAGAGTGGCTTGATGCCCGTGCGGTCCCGTGCGAGCCAGAGCGTGGTCGCCCGGCGATCGTACCATGCCAGGGCGAACATCCCATTGAACCGGGGAATCGCCGTCTCCGGTCCCCAACAGTGCAAGGCGTGGAGTACCACCTCGGTGTCGCAATGCGAGGTGAACTGGACGCCTTCCTGTTCCAGCTCCTGCTTGAGCTCCTGCCAGTTGTAGACCTCGCCGTTGTAGGCGAGGGCGCTGCTGCCATCGGGCGTGACGAACGGCTGGTGGCCGTGGAGGCTCAGGTCGAGAATGCTGAGGCGATCGAGGCCGAGCGTCGCCGGGCCGTCGGCCCAGGTGCCGCGGTCATCGGGGCCGCGGTGGCGCTGCCGATCGAGCATCCGCGCCGCAATAGCTGTCTCGGCCGGCTGGCCGTCCCGATACCAGCATCCTGCGAGTCCGCACATCGGGATGTCCTGGGGAATGGTGAATACGCAACCCACGCCATGGAATGTGCAGATATCCGTGTTTCCGGCGGATCAGGTGGCTTGCTCCGCCGAGTCGTTGGGTACCAATGGTCTCGTTGACGAAGGCGTTGTTGGCTGGTGTCCAGCAAGTCACTGCATGCGAGTGAGCCCGTTGATGCCGATGTGGAATCGTTGCTGGGTGTAGTATCGCAGGAAATCCGGCATCGCGCTCGCCCACACAACCGAGGTGCAGCAGGGTCGAATGCACGCCCATCCAGCCAGACAGTGAACAACTTCCTCATCACTTGCACCTAGGGGCGGGCTGCCGACGCTGGCGGATCGATCACCCACCAGAGCGACCCGCGTTGCTCGCGGCGGATCGCATCGATAGGGATTCGGAACGCACGCAGGGCCGCCAGTAATGCATCCCGCTCCGATTCTCGATCGTGGGTCATCAGCAGCCACGCACCGCGACCCGCCACCGCCACGATCCGCGCCGCTTCGTGCGCTCCCCACCCGTGCGACGGTCCCTCGGCAGCCGCTCCAGCGACATCGATGTGCAGCCCGCTTGGCGTCGCCAGCATTTCCAATCCGCGAGGGCCGGCAGAGAAGGTGAGAAGCTCGTCGGGTGTTCTTGCGGCAGCGTCAGGGCCACCGCGGTTGATCGGCCCGCGGGGCCGCAGCGTCGCCGCGAACCAGTCAAGCCGCACCGTGTCGGGACGCGACCAATCGGTGGAATACACCAGCCAGACCGCTGCGCTGGCGCCAGTCAGCCACAGCGGGGCGGGGTCGCGCGCCAGCACCGCCGCGGCCAACTCGCGTCCCCCGCTCGGCTTTCGCTCCCGAACGCCGGTCGAGATCTCGCTGATCACCACTCCAAGCACTAGCAGCAGGCACAGCGCGACGCCAGCGGACCGCCACCGTCGTGGCAGCGAATCCACCATCCCCGTCAGCGCCGCGCCCAACAGCAACGCAATCACTGGCGCGAGGAACAGCATGAGTCGCCGGTGCGCCGGAAGCCGGTCGATTCCCCACGCCACGCCGGTGACAAACAGCGGACCGATCAACAGCAATGCCGGCCTTGCGCCGCCACGTCGCCACACGATCCATGCGCCGACAGCGAAGAGCGCCAGAAAGAGTCTTGATCCCGGCCAGACAGTGACAGCCATAAGCGTCATGATCAGCTCGTTGACGGCCGCGCTGACCCTGCCAATGAGGCCGGAAGTCCCAATCTGAGCCATGGCAGGCCGCCAGAAGTCGGGCATCCGCGCGATCGACGCCGCCCGGCGGTATAGCAGGAACTGCGGCACCGCGAATGCGGCGACCCAGACGATTCCCCACCCAACGGCGCGCCGAAGACTGGGCCAGTGGCGCCGCACCAGCGCGTCGCTGGCGAGCGCCAAACCGATGCCGCCAAGGATCAGCACGGCAGGAAACGACATCAGGATCGCGAGAACGCCGATGATCCCGATCCCCCACCAGGATCGGTGATCATCCCTGTGATCGGACATCCTGGCTGCGAGGAGCAGCAACAGCGCCGCAACCGCGGCGTCGAGCGCGTATGGTTTGGTTTCGTTGGCGTAGTAGCGCAGGCTCGCGCCTGACGCCGTGAGCACGGTCGCGACGAGTGCTGCCGGCTCACCCACCAGCCGCCGGCCGGCCGCCCAGACCAGCCATGGCAGTGCGATCCCAGCCACGAGCGCGGGAGCACGGAGCGCCCATTCGTGCATCCCGCCAACGGTCACCGCCAGTTTCTCGAGCCAGAGCCAGGGCACCGGGGCGAACTGACGCCAGTCCAGCGGTTCGGCAAGTCCCGCAAACGACCGGCGCCCGATGTTGAGGGCCACGCCTGCTTCGTCGAGCCAGAGCGACGGCCGCTGGAGGTACAGGGCGATGCTCAGGATTGCCCCGATCGCGATGGCGATCAGGGCAAGTCGTCGATAGGAAGCGGCGCCGCTTCCTACTGGATCGGGCATGCTTAGTCCGACAGCGTGTGCGTGATGCATCCCGGCTCGATCATCCCTGCTTCGTCAGACAGGGTCGAGTCCTTCCAGAACGTCTCGATATCCTGCATCAGGTGAGCGATCTGGGCGCGATAGCCGTCGTGCAGCGTGGGGTCGAGATATTCGAGCGAGCAGTAGTTGGTGCGCAGTGGTGTGTTGCCAAGCAGGAACTCATAAATCGCCATGCCGCTGCCTCCGGGGTCACCGCGAACCGCTGCGGTGCTTTGCGAAAAGTGCGCGGCCACGATCGGCGCGGCAAGCGCGCAGCGTCGGGAGGCTCGGAGGGCGAGATTGGGACCGACATGCGTGGCCCGGAAGGCAGGGACTGGTGTGCGGCGTCAGCATCTTATGGGCCATGGAGCCACCGGTGCTGCGGTTGAGTGGTCGGTCTTACTTCTTCTCCCGCAAAGAGTCGCGTGCGGCTCATTGGCAGGCCATGAGAGTTCCGCCTGTTGCGAAGTTGATTGTAGCCTGTATCCTCTGTCTGGCCGTATTTGCCGGCCTGACCCTCCTAGTGCTCCATTTTCGGAAGCCGTGATCCGGCACAACTCGTCGCAATGGGAGTAGCTCGATGACCAGGAACATGGGCAGTACCGACCGGGCCATCCGGATTTTCATCGTCATTGTCATTGGAGTGCTCTACTTCACCGGGAAGATCGGTGGCACGTTGGCCATCGTGTCGGGAATCGTCGCGATCGTGTTCCTGGTCACCAGTCTGATTGGGTGGTGCCCGGGCTATGTCCCATTCGGTCTTTCGACTCAAAAGCCATCGGGCGGTGCTTCGAAGTAGCTGAGAACCGGCACCTCGGGATCGACCATGAAGCGACTCTCGCGGCAAACGTGGGATAATATCCAACCTGGGTTTGCCCTCGTCATACTTGGGGCCGTCATGGCCCTCGACCATCTCCTCAGCGTTGTCAGCCTGGCGGGAGCTGCCATGGTTGGCGCCGGCATCGCTGGCGTGACAGTCGCCGCGGGGGTGTGGCTTGGCCCCCGGGACCGCGTGCCCCGCTCGACGGCGGCCTTCCGGCGGGCCTACCTGCCGTGGGGCGCCGTATTCATCGTGCTCGGTGGTGCGACCAAGATGCTCGGCGGCCGGTTCTGGGGCTGGGGCATCCTTGCAATGGGCGTTGTGTATCTCGGCATCAGTGCAGTTGGCTTTGTGCGCCGGCATGCGCGAACGCGCGGGACGTCATGAGCGGGGCTATCCCGAAGGCCGTCGCCAGGCCGTCGCCACCTCGTCGCATCCTTCCATTTCTGGCGGAGCGTTCTCCCATGAAGACGATCGATTGCGTTCGCGGACTGACTCTGATCGTGGGCGCACTCAGCGTGTCGCCGGTGCTGGTGCGCCCGGTGCGGGCTCAGGTCCCGATCAACCTGCCGAGCGAGATGCCGGCGCGGTTACAGCCGACCAACTACGGTTTCGAGTACGTTCGGCGCGAGGTGATGATCCCGATGCGGGACGGCGTGAAGCTGCACACCGTCATCCTGGTGCCCAACGGCGCCAGCCGCGCGCCGATCCTGCTCACGCGCACGCCGTACAATGCCTCCGACCTGACGACACGCGCGCAGAGTTCGCACCTGGGGCCGATTCTCACCGGATACGACAACGCCACCGATGTCATCGTGGAAGGTGGCTACATCCGTGTGGTGCAGGACGTGCGAGGCAAGTACGGCTCCGAAGGTGATTACATCATGAACCGACCGTTGCACGGGCCGCAGAACCCCACGATGGTCGATCATGCCACCGATACCTATGACACGATCGACTGGTTGGTGAAGAACATCCCCGAGACCAACGGCAAGGTCGGTATTCTCGGCATCTCCTACGACGGTTTTCTGCCGTTGATGGCCCTGGTGAACCCGCATCCCGCGCTCAAGGTCGCGGTGCCGATGAACCCGATGGTCGACGGATGGATGGGAGACGACTGGTTTCACTATGGCGCCTTCCGCCAGCAGAACATGTCATACATCTACGAACAGGACGGTACCCGCGCCAACGACGTGAAGTGGTGGACGAGCAACTTTGATGACTACGATATGTTCATGCAGGCAGGATCGGCAGGCGAACTCGGGCGCCGCCGCGGGCTCGAACAGGTCGGCTTCTGGCGCAAGATCCTGGCGCACCCGAGCTATGACGCCTTCTGGCAGGATCAGGCGATGGACAAGGTACTCGCCGCACAACCCCTCAAGGTGCCGGTGATGCTGGTCCACAGCCTGTGGGATGCGGAGGACATCTACGGCGCCATGGCGGTCTACAAGGCGATCAAGCCCAAGGACGCCAACAACGACATGGTATTCCTGGTGATGGGCCCGTGGCATCACGGCGGCGAAATCGAAGACGGAGGCGTCCTCGGCGCGCTGCGCTTCAACAGCAACACATCGCTCACCTTTCAACACGACATTCTGCGTCCGTTTCTGGACCACTATCTCAAGGACGACGCTCCCGCGAGCGGCGTCGCGCCGGTGACGGCGTTTGAAACCGGGACGAATACCTGGCGGCGGCTACCGGCGTGGCCCGCTGGTTGCGCCAGCGGCTGCACGATTCATGCGACGCCATTCTACCTGAACACCGGGCTCACGCTGAGTCTCGCCGCGCCCGCGCCGAACGGTCCGGCATTCGACGCGTACGTGTCCGACCCGGCCAAACCAGTGCCATTCCGCAAGCGCCCGATTCAACCGGTGGGCTACGACAACGGCCTGACCTGGCCCGATTGGCTGGCCGACGACCAGCGCGAAGCCTCCGGGCGCACCGATGTGCTGGCGTTCGAATCAGGCGTGCTGACCACATCCGTGAAGATCAGCGGACCGCCGATCGCGAATCTCATCGCCTCGACCGATGGCACGGACGCCGACTGGGTGGTCAAGGTGATCGACGTGTACCCGGACGAATTCGGCGGCCAGCCGGGGATGGGTGGATATCAGCTGATGATCTCCGCCGACATTTTTCGCGGCCGCTATCGCGAGAGCTTCGAGACGGCGAAGCCGATCGAAGCGGACCGCCCGCTGCTTTACCGCTTTGCGCTGCCGAACGCCAACCACGTATTCCTGCCAGGACACCGGATCATGGTGCAGATCCAGTCGAGCTGGTTTCCGCTCTATGACCGCAACCCCCAGACGTTCGTGCCGAATATCTTCTGGGCGAAGCCCGGCGATTACCGGAAAGCGGTGCAGCGGATCTACCATGCGCCCGGGCAGGCAAGCTTCGTTGAACTGCCGCTCGTGACGACGCCATGACGCTGTTCCCGGACGATCACCCGACCGGCCGCCTCGAGACCATGGTCGGCGTTCCAGATCCTCGATCCTGGTGGGGCGGGCTAACCAATCATGCTTGGCGGGATTCCATGGAAGTCGCACTCACGCCGCGCGACTACGAGCAACGTCCTTGGTGGCCGGAAGGAGGTCCGACGGCTTTCCAGCCATTCGCGGCCGATACCGAGTATTTCGGCAAGGCCGAGCAGGCTTTCTTCATCACGGCACTGTGCGCCTTCATTGGCGGCCTCGTGTTGTTCCTTCGCGAGATCCGGGCTGCAACTGCGAGCCTCCGCTTCGGTTCAGCTACCGCGGAATAGCGGGTCGCTGGGCCGGCCAGCCGCGCAACATTGCACGTGAGTGCAGCCTCACCCAGGCATGCGGTGGGGCGTGGAGCCCTCGTTGAACACGGAGGAGGATGACATGCTCGGTACTGCGCGTCTTACGGCCTTCGTTGCGACCGCTCATCCCGACGGCGCCCGCCAGTTTTATGAAGGCACGCTTGGTCTTCAGCTCCTGACCGAGGACAGCTTTGCCCTTGCCTTCGATGTCAGCGGCATGGTGCTCCGCGTCCAGAAGGTCGCGGCGGTGGAAGCTGCGGCATACACCGTCCTGGGCTGGCAGGTACCCGACATTCAGCGCGCCGTCACGGGGCTATCCCGACGTGGCGTCTCCTTCGAGCGCTACTCGTTCATGCAGCAGGACGCGCTGGGCGTGTGGACCGCACCGGGCGGGACCAAGGTCGCGTGGTTCAAGGATCCGGACAACAACCTGCTTTCGCTGGCAGAACATGGTGCACCGGCGAACGCAGGGGCGTGAGAATCATCGATCTCTAGGCAATAGCCGCGGGCGCACGCCACTTGATCATCACGACCTTCACGGCGTCGTTCACGACCAGGCACGCGGCCATCGCATAGGTGAATATCACGAACGTCTGCGCCCACGGTAATGGCATGAGTCCCGGAAGACCCACGCGCGTCATACAATGTCACCAATCCGAGTAATGCGGGCGCGCCCGTCTCCGGGCCGCGCGCTACGGCCAGCGTGCGATACCCGTTCAATGCGGACTCGCTGACGCGCACCTCCAACGTCGCAATCGCCGGCGGCTGGAGTCCGCACGCCTCGGCAATGGTGCGCACGGCGCCCTTCATCACGCGCAGCCGCTGCCCGCTCTGCTCGACGAGGGCTTCCGTCCGCCGGTTAGTCGCATCGAACGGGGTGAAGGAGACGGGCGCGACGGTGGGAAGGGCGTCAAAAATGTGCCGCTCCTTTGCCGCGGCCAGGAATGCGAGGTCAATCGGATCCTGGTTGGCGTCCTGCGACGCCAGCGCGCCGGCGAACAGCACGTCGGCCTCCGTCGCATGCTCCAGCGGGATGACGCCGGTGACGGCCAGCTGGGTGCCCTTTTTCCTCGGCCACTTCGTTGTAGCCGTGTTCCTTCCGGCTGGCGTCCACCTCCGCCTGCGTGAGCCCGGCGTCGGGATTAACATGGACCGCCGCGAGCGTGTCGGGTCCAGCCAGATTTCCTGATCGTTGTTCCATGCCCGTGACCCGGCCTACTTCGCCAGTTGCTGGCGGATTGCCCGGAGTTCGCTTTGCCGCGCACGGGTCATGCTGGGGTAGCTCAGCTTGAGGCCTTGCAGCGCGTCGATGACGACACGCGAAATGATGAGCCGTGCGTTGTTCTTGTCGTCGGCGGGGATGATGTACCATGGCGCCGTTTTCGTGCTGGTGGAGCTCAGACAGTCCTCGTAGGCCCTCATGTATTGATTCCACATGTTCCGCTCGACGACATCGACCTGGCTGAATTTCCAGTTCTTGTCCGGTTCATCGATGCGCTCCAGAAGCCGCTTTCGCTGCTCCTCCTTCGACATGTGAAGGAAGAACTTGATGACCCGGGTGCCGTTGCGGTGGAGGTGTTTCTCCAACTCCACAATGGAACGGTAGCGTCCCTTCCAGACCGCCCGCTTACCGGCCAGCCCGTCCGGAATCCCCTCGCGGCGCAAGATCTCCTGATGCACGCGGACGACAAGCACCTCCTCGTAATAGGAGCGGTTGAACACACCAATCCGTCCGCGTGCCGGCAAACGGCACGTTGTGCGCCAGAGAAAATCATGCTCCAATTCTTCTGCACTCGGATGCTTGAAACTATAGACTTCGCAGCCCTGCGGGTTGACCCCAGTCAAGACATGGCTGATCGCGCCGTCCTTTCCGGCGGCGTCCATGGCCTGAAAAATGAGGAGCACTGAATAGCCGTTGGACGCATAGAGGAGGCGTTGCAGCGCGCTCAATTCCCCGACGTCGGCGGTGAGAAGCTCCGTGTACTGCTTTTCCGACCGGTAGAGCGGGCGTATGTCGGTGGGCCATTTCTTCAGCCGAATTTGTTTCCCGCTCGGAACGCGAAAATCCTTGGGGTCGATTTTCATCCTTGATGTCCTGTCCAGGCAACGGGTAAGGCCGGGAGATTGGTCTCCATTCGCAGTCTCGGCGTGCCGATCACTTCGTGCCGCCCCACGTCCAATTCCGAATCTCCGGCAGATCCTCGCCGTAGGTGTCGATGTACTGCTTGTGCTCGATCAGCTTGGCCTTGAGTTGCTGCTTCAGGTAGATGCCCTTGTCGCCCGTCTGCGGCAGGCGGTCGATGGTGTCCATCACGAGGTGGAACCGGTCCAGATCGTTCAGCACCGTCATGTCGAAGGGCGTGGTAATGGTGCCCTCTTCCTTGTAGCCCCGGACGTGGATGTTGTCGTGGTTGGTGCGGCGGTAAGTCAGCCGGTGGATCAACCACGGGTAACCATGAAAGGCGAAGATGACCGGCTTGTCCCTGGTGAATAGCTCGTCGAAATCCACGTCGCTCAATCCGTGCGGGTGCTCGGTTTGGGGCTGCAGCTTCATGAGATCGACGACGTTGACCACCCGAATCCTCAGGTCGGGCATATGCTCGCGCATGATGGAGACGGCTGCGAGTGTCTCGAGCGTGGGCACGTCGCCACAGCAGGCCATGACCACGTCGGGTGCCACGTCCTGGTCGTTGCTGGCCCACTGCCAGATGCCGATGCCCTCGGTGCAGTGCTTGACGGCAGCGTCCATCGTGAGCCACTGGGGTGCCGGGTGTTTGCCCGCGATCACGACGTTGACATAATGGCGGCTGCGCAGGCAGTGATCCATGACGGACAGCAGGCAGTTCGCGTCCGGCGCAAGGTAGACACGAACGACCTCGGCCTTCTTGTTCACGACGACGTCGATGAAACCGGGATCCTGGTGCGTGAAGCCATTGTGATCCTGGCGCCAGACATG
>PNAE01000007.1:0-275561 GCA_003169895.1 Gemmatimonadota bacterium | reverse complement strand
CAGTTGAAGAGTCCATGCCGCCCAGTGAGCAGGTAGCCCTCGAGCCAGCCCTCGCATTGGTGCTCGCTGAGCATTTCCATCACGCGCCCGGTGGGCGCGAGAAATTCGTCGTTCGGTTCGGACGCGGCGTCCCACTGGCGTTCGGTCGCTTCAAAGAGCGCTTCCAGGCCGTTGGAGAGCGTCTCGTCCGGGCCGAAGATGCGGAAGTTCCGCTGCTCGCTGTTCAGCTTTGCCACGTCGCGCAAGAAACGCCCGAGTACATGCGTGTCGCCGATGCCGAGCACTCCCGGCGCGGGCACGTCGACCGCGTACTTGCGGAAGTCCGGCATGCGCAAATCGCGAAGCAGCATGCCGCCGTTGGCATGGGGGTTCGCGCCCATGCGCCGCTTGCCCTTGGGCGCAAGTTCGGCCAGTTCCGGTTTCAGGCGCCCAGAGCTCTCGAAGAGTTCCTCCGGCCGGTAGCTCCTCAGCCAGTCCTGCAGCAGCTTGAGATGTTCGGGCGGCGTCGTGGGCGATACGGAAATCGGCACCTGGTGCGAACGAAAAGTGCCTTCAACCTGCAAGCCATCGACCATCTTCGGCCCCGTCCAACCTTTAGGGGAATTGAGGACGATCATCGGCCAGCGCGGACGTGCGAGGTTGCCGTGGATGCGAGCGTCCTGCTGGATTTCCCTGATCTGCTCCACGGCCGTGTCGAGCGTCGAGGCCATGGCCTCATGCATCAGCGCGGGTTCGTGACCCTCGACGAAAAGGGGCGTCCACCCGTAACCGCGGAGCAACTGTTCCAACTCTTCCCGCGTGATCCGAGCGAGGATGGTGGGGTTGGAAATCTTGTAGCCATTGAGGTGGAGGATCGGGAGCACCGCGCCGTCGGTGGCCGGATCGAGAAACTTGTTGGAATGCCACGCGGTGGCCAGCGGTCCGGTTTCCGCCTCGCCATCCCCGACGACGCAGGCGACGACGAGATCGGGATTGTCGAACGCCGCCCCGAACGCATGGCTGAGCGAATAGCCGAGCTCGCCGCCCTCGTGGATCGAGCCGGGGCACTCCGGCGAAGCGTGGCTGGGAATGCCTCCGGGAAATGAGAACTGACGAAAGAGCTTCCGCAGCCCGGCTTCGTCCTGACTGATGTCAGGATAGATCTCGCTGTAGGTGCCCTCGAGGTACGTGTTGCCCACGACGGCCGGCCCGCCGTGGCCGGGGCCGGAGATGTAAATCATGTCGAGGTCGTACTTTTTGATGACCCGGTTCAAGTGCACGTAGATGAAGTTCTGCCCCGGGGTCGTGCCCCAGTGTCCCAGCAGCATGTGCTTCACATCCGCGAGCGTCAGCGGCCGCTTCAGCAGCGGGTTGTCGTACAGGTAGATCTGGCCAACCGCCAGATAGTTGGCGGCGCGCCAGTAGGCATCCATCGTGTGGAGCAGTTCCGGCGTGAGCGCCTTCGTTCGTGCTCTTGTGTTTCGCATCCAGATCACAGCCTCACTTTCCGCCTAACCCCTCAGCCTCGGCATTGCGCGACGCATTAAGTGCACCGCCGAGGAAACTCCCGTCCGTAAGGACGTAAGCTTCTCCTGGCAGGACACAGCGTACGTTACACTCTCTCGTTGCGCGAGGGCCGGAGGCGCGCTGACGCAATCGTCGCGGTGACTGGCGTTGACCGCCGGACGGGTGTGACGGTGACGGCCCGTCGGAGGTCTAGTTGGTGAGGGCGCACCGCATTGGACGCCCCGCTTCTCATGGGAGTGCCTCGATGTACCACCAATCGATCGCAAGCACCGGCAACAGGATGGCAACCTGGCTGCGTGCCGGGGGAGTCGCCGGCCTGTTCCTCACGGTGCTTCTTGCGGCGTGCCAAGGCCCGCTCGAGCCGGGCAACACTTTGAGCGGTCACTGGTCCAGTCCCGATGCCGCGTTCGACGCCAGCAGCCAGGCAATGGTGTTCACGGCGCGGTGCGAGCGGGCCGAGTTCGGTCCGGTGGTGCCTGACGCCAATCGCAATTTCCAGGCGGAGTCGACGGTGTTCACCGAGACTGGCAACGCGATTCATTCTCCGGGTGATCGGCTCCGGATCCAGGGTTATTTCGCCGGCAATCAGCTGATGCTCCAGCTCGTCGTCATCCGGACCTTGCCTCCCGTCTCGGATCCGGTCCTCATCACGCTCGCTCCAGGCAAGGCGGGCACCCCACTCGTGTGCAGTGCATGAAGCGGCAGGGTTCGCCGGGATTGCTCCCGCTGCCTGAACGGTTGGCGTTATCATAGAGCCGTCCATTCACGATCCGGAGATCCCGATGAAGCAGGAGCCGCGAGGAGTATCGCGTCGCAATTTTGTCGGCACGAGCGTTGCCGCCGCCGTTGCGATCACGACCCATGGTCGCCACGTCGCCGCTCCACCTCCAGGCGAGGCCGTGGAGCCATCGCAGGTTCCCGACTTCGCCCTCGACGAAGTCAGCATCGACGAGTTGCGGACGCGAATGCAGGGCGGCGTCACGACGGCGCGGGCGATCGCCGAGCAGTATCTCGCGCGCATCGATGCGCTCGACAAGCGCGGTCCGGCCGTCAACGCGGTAATCGAGCTCAATCCGGATGCGCTGGCCACCGCAGCTCAGCGCGATGACGAACGTCGCGCCGGCCGGATTCGTGGCCCACTCCACGGCATCCCTGTCCTGATCAAGGACAACATCGACACCGCTGACCGGATGAAGACCAGTGGCGGGTCGCTGGCGCTCGCCGACAACGTGGCGGCGAAGGACGCATGCGTCGCCGAACGCCTTCGCGCCGCTGGTGCCGTGATTCTCGGCAAGACCAACCTCAGCGAATGGGCGAATTTCCGCTCGACGCACTCGTCGAGCGGATGGAGCGGGCGCGGCGGCCAGACACGAAATCCCTATGCCCTCGATCGTACGCCGTCGGGCTCGAGTTCCGGTTCCGGGACGGGCGCGGCGGCCAACTTCTGTGCCGCCGCGATCGGTACCGAGACCGACGGTTCAGTGACGTCGCCGGCCGCGGCCGCAGCGCTTGTCGGCATCAAGCCAACCGTCGGGCTGGTTGGCCGGTCCGGCATCATCCCGATTTCGCACATCCAGGACACCGCTGGTCCGATGGCCCGCACGGTTCGCGACGTCGCGATCCTGCTTGGCGCCCTCACCGGTGTGGATCCGCGTGATGCCGCGACGCAGGCGAGTCGAGGACACGCCCGCACCGATTACACCACCGCCTTGAGCCGCGACGGATTGCGCGGCGCTCGCATTGGAGTGGTGCGCAAGCACTTCTCCGGCTATCACCCGGCGACCGACAAGGTCTTCGAGTCCGCAATCGACCTGATGCGGCAGCACGGCGCGATCGTCGTGGATCCCGCCGACATCGTGACGGCCGGGCAGTTCGACGACCCCGAGTTCGAGGCGTTGCAGTACGAGTTCAAGGCGGGTCTCGACGGGTACCTCCGCGGCACCTTGAGCAGCGTGCCGGTGCATTCACTCGCCGATGTGATCGCGTTCAACACCCGGACCTCGGCCGGCGAGATGCAGTATTTCGGGCAGGAGATCATGGAGATGTCGGTCAAGAAGGCACCACTCACCGACGCGAAATATCTCGCATTGCGCGCGCGGATCCACCGGCTGGCCGTGACCGAGGGAATCGACGCGACGATGGCGAAGCATCGGCTGGATGCGCTCGTGGCACCGACGCAGGGTCCGGCGTGGCTGATCGACCTGGTGAATGGCGATGCGGGCGGGATCGTGTCGTTCACCGGCCCAGCAGCAGTGTCCGGCTATCCGCACATCACGGTACCAATGGGCTTCGTGCGCCAGCTGCCCGTCGGACTCTCATTCATGGGGCGCGCCTGGTCCGAAGCCATGCTCCTCAAGCTCGCCTATGCATTCGAGCAGGCGGCGCCGGCCCGGCGGAAACCGCGCTTTGCGCTGACGGCAGATTACAGCTGAGACTGGCGAGCAGGTCCATGCAACCCAAGGTCCGATTCTTCCTTGCTGCGGCACTCCCGCTGCTGTTGGCTGACCGCGCGAGCAAGGTGCTCGCCTATGCCGATCTCCAGCCCATCGGCATCCCGCATCAGGCGATCGGCGACGTAGTCCGGTTGACGCTGTTGTTGAATCGTAACGCCGCACTCGACGTGAGCCTGGGCTCGTGGTCGCGCTGGGGATTCGCGCTCATTGCGGTGATCGGTGTGATCGTGGTGGTCCGTTTGCTGTGGCGCAGTCAGCCGCAGGCCCGCCTGCGGGGAATGGCGCTCGGGTTGATCGCCGCGGGCGCGATCGGGAACCTTGTCGATCGACTGCGGTGGGATCGTGGCGTGGTGGACTTCATCGACCTGGGGCTCGGCTCGCACCGCTTCTGGACGTTCAACCTTGCCGACGCCGGTGTCATGACCGGCGCGTTCCTGCTCGCCGTGGCGTTTTCACGTGAGACGTCGCCGAAGCCTGCTTCGCCCGACCGCTGACGTTGCGGCTGCGCCGGGCCCGGCTGACCAGGCGGGCTGCAATGAAGATCACCACCGCCATCAGCACGCTGATCGCGACCCGCAAGGTGCGTGGCGCATCCTGGTCGAGCGCAAATCGCCACCAGAGGCTCCTGGTGTACTGGTGGCGCACCTGGAGATAGATGCCCAGCCAGCCAATTCCGGCGACAGCGACGACGACCGCGGCCACCCATCCGGCGTTGAGCGGCTCGTCGGTGATCGGAATGGTTCGGTCGAACTCGCGCCGGGCCATGAGCAGCAGCATCAGCAGCACCGTGAGCACTGCGGCGCTGGGGATGTCGACGGCGCGCAGGAGCGCCGCCGGAATGCCCAGAAACAACAGGCCGACCGTGAGGTGAAACGCGCTGCGCAACCGCCGTTCCAGCCCGAACGCGAGCAGCAGCAACCCCATGCCGACCAGCGACCCGATGAAGTGGGAGCCCTCGATCACGGCCAGGCGCAGCAGATGGCCCAGCCACTGGAGTCCTTGCGATTGCTCGCGAACCGTGTTGAAGGCGAGCAGCATGAAGCCCGCGATGAATGTCAGCACGGCAAACAGGTGCGGGCTGACCTCGCGAGCGAGACGCACGGCAGGAGTGGTGTCCCGCCCGTGCTTGTTCGACGCCTCGAGCGCCAGGATTGCGGTCGCGAAGAACAGCGGGGCGAGATAGTAGACGCCGCGATAAACGAGCAATGCCGCGGTCTCGACCGGAGCGGACAACTCCTGCGGCTTGAGGAGCAGCATCGCCGCCTCGAACACGCCGATGCCGCCCGGCAACGGGATCACCTGGGTCACGATCTGTGCCAGCAGGAACCCGCTCAGGAACTTGGGGTACGACACCGGGCCCGCCGCGGCCACCAACACATACAGCGCGGTGGAACTCAGCAGCCAGTCGGCGACCGACACGCCGAGCTGCGCGCGCAGCATGCTGGCGCGAGGCAGGTCCAGTTGCCACCGGAAGAAACGGACGCTGCCGCTGCCGAATTGGGAAAACACCAGCGCCCCGACGACGAGCAGCAGGAACGTGACGCCGACGGGTTGCAGCGACTTGAACGGCAGGTGGAACATCGCCGGGATTGGAATCGGTGCGATGACGAAGCTCAGGCCTGCGACCGCGAACAGGCCGATCACGAACGTCAGCAGGTTACCGGCTACTACGGCCGCCGTCTCGCTGCCACTGACTCCCAGTCGGCTGAACAAGCGGTAACGCAGACCGCTACCCGCAACGATTGACATCGGAGCGCTGTTCTGGACCGCGTGACTGACGAATGACGCTGACCACATGCGGCGCACCGCGATCGGGTGGCCCGCGATGCGCAGTGACAGGTAATCGTAGCCGATCAACGCCGCGTACCCGAGGACCGTAAGTGCCACGCTCGCCCAGATCCATGCCCAGCCGATGCGGCGGAGCGACGTGACGACGTCGCTGACATGATACTCGGTGAGGATGTGGTGCAGGATCGCGATCGCGACGCCGAACAGCGTCACGTTAATGCCGAGGGAAAGCCAGCGCTTCCACGCCGATCGCTGCTCGCCGGGACTCATGCTGTAAGGTACGAAAGAAGAAGTGCGAGGTGAAAGATGAAAGGTGAAAGGTAAGAAGGAAGGCGGCTCCTCACGAAGCCGCCGTCCCTTTCACCGCTTACCTCTCACCTCTCGCTCGTTCCTTCTGCTACTTCAGTCGTGGTGCTGTTACGCGTGGCGCCTTTTCACACGCCGGCCACGTCCGGGCACCGCCGCGCCCGCCGCCTGCCGGCGCCGCCGCTCCCGCCGTCAGATCGATCTTTTCATGCGGGATCATCGTCGGGTCTTCCGACGCGAGGTACGCCATCATCGCGGTGAACGTGGCGTTGAACCTCAGGTCGTCGAACACGACCTTGTCGTAGGTATCTCGCTCGGTGTGCCACGTCAGCGAGCCGTAGTCCCAGTTGAGTGCGCCGAGGCCGGAGGTGGGAACGCCGTAGCAAGTGAACGAGTAGTCGTCGCTTCCCCCGCCCGCCGGTCCACCGGGGACGTTGGCCCGCACGGCGTCCTTCCACTCGCTCGGAATCTCGCTGAGCCACATGTTGATGTGCTCACCGGAGTGCGCCATCCCGCCGCCGCCGATGTTCTGGATCCGGCCGGTGCCGTTGTCCTGGTTGAACACGTCCTGCAGGCCCTTGATCACCTCGGGATGATCCTCGGTGAATGCCTTCGAGCCGACTTCGCCCTCCTCTTCGCCGCTCCAGTGCCCGGCGACTATGGTACGCTTGGGATGCGGGTATGCAGCCCGCAGGATGCGCATCGCCTCGAGCATGGTGAGCGTGCCGGTGCCGTTGTCCGTCGCGCCCGATGAGCCGTCCCAGGAATCGAAATGCGATGACAGGACGACGTATTCATCCGGTTTCTCGGAGCCCTTCACCATGGCGACGACGTTGAACACCGGCTGCTCGCCGAGGAGCTTGCCCTGCAGATTCAGCTTGATCTTCGGCTTGTCGCCGGCTTCGGTGAGCCGGTAGACGAGGCCGTAGTCCTCGCAATTCAGCGCAATCGCCGGGGTCTTCTTGTTGTAGGTCTCGAAGACCTCCATCGCGCCAACCCCGCCGCTACTGCCGCGCCCGCGACCAGCCACCGCCGCTTGTGCCATCCGGAGACTCGCGGTATCGACTGTCGCCGTGCCGTCGGCCAGGTTCAGATTGACGGTGACATTGGCCGCCGCTGGAGACCCTCCGCGTCCGCCGCCGCCGCGGCCACCACCGCCTCGGCCGCCAGCACCGCCACTGCTGAACGTCAGCTTCGGCCGCGAGGTGATGATGCCGCCCGCACCGCCGTCTTCCAGTCGCACACCGAGTTCGCCGCCGCCGAGCGCCGATGAATATCCGGTGCCGCGCACGCCGGCGTTCGCGCCGGTGATGGTCGAATTCGGATTGTTCGGGTTCACGCGAGCGGACGTCCATTCGGTCTTCACCGCGGTCACCTCTGCCGCCATCTTCGCCGCCGATTCCGGCGTACCGAACGCGTTCCACTGATCCTGCGACCGGCAGGTCGGCAGCGGCGCGGCGATGAGCACCAGCTTGCCCCGGGCCTGGGGCAGCCACTTGACGAATTCGGTGCTGTCCTTGAAGCGCGGCAGGATGATGGTCGAAAGCGTCATGTCCTTGCCGCTGGTTCCAGGCGAGTAGCCGACCATCTGGCCTTCGAGCGAGCGCACGCGCGGCTCGACCAGGTCGATGTGCGAGTACCCGCGAATCCAGCCGCGCCAGGTACCGTACTTCTCTTCCTTGGCGTCGATCCCCCACGACTTGTAGGTGTTCACCAGCCAGTCCTGGGCGCGCTTGATGTTGGGCGTGCCCATCAGGCGTGGTCCGAGTGAATCGAACAGCACGTGTGCCTCGGTGTAAAGTTGCGTGCTATCCATGCCCAACGTGAAGATCCGCTTGATCACCGGGTCATTCGTGGGAAAGGTCTGCGCGGCGAGCGGCTGTGCCGCGGCGAGGCACGCGAGCACCGCGATGGGGACAAGACGGAGACGGGTCATGCAGGTGTCCGGTGGATGGGAGATGCGAAAAGATAAGGCGTGAGACGTGAGAGGTAAGAGGTGAGAGGGCCGCCACGTTTCACGTTGCGCCCACTTTCACCGCTTGGCTCTCACCTTTCACGTCTTCCAACGCCATTCGCAGCACCTCCGCGAGATGCACCGGCGCCCTCCCGGTCAGCTGCGCAATCTGCTCATGGCACGAGAAACCGTTGGCGATGATCAACGTGTCCCGATCGGCGGCGCGTACCGCCGGCAGCAACACTCGTTCGCCCACCTTCACGGACACGTCATACCTGTGCGGCTCGAACCCGAACGATCCGGCCATGCCGCAACAGCCGGAATCGAGGAGTTGGTAGTCCAGTCCGAGTGCCTGCAGCATCCGCTCTTCGGCCTGCATCCCGATGACCGCCTTGTGATGGCAGTGGCCATGTACCACGGCGCGGCGGTGCAGTGGGGCGGGTTGATATCCTTCTTTCGCGAGAAACTCGCTCAGCATCCACGTCTGTTGCGCCAGGCGCCGGGCATCGTCATCATCTGGAAACAATCCGCAGAGCTCATCACGAAATGCCGCGACGCAACTCGGCTCGAGTCCGATGATCGGCACGCCGCTGCGAATGTCGGGTCGCAACGTGTCCAGCGTCTGGCGCCAGAGGTTCTTCGCGGTGTCGAGCATGCCCCAGTCGTACAGCGGACGGCCGCAGCAGAGCGGGCGCCGCGGGATGTCGACTGCAAACCCGGCGTGCTCGAGCACCTCCACCGCCGCGATCGCGACGTTCGGGTGCAGGTAGTTGCTGAACGTGTCCGGCCAGAGGATGACGCGGCGCTTGCCATTGCCGCCTCTCTTGTGGCGGCGGAACCACGATCGGAATGTCGGCGAAGCGAACTGTGGGATGGAACGTTCCTGCGCGATGCCGCCGATCACCTTCACGACCGACGAGAACGGACGTGTCCCGGTGAAGAAGTTGACGAGCGGCGCGACGGGCGCGGCCGCGCGGGCCCACCAGTAGATCCAGCCCATGGCGTACGCCACGCGGGGTCGCAGGCGCCCCTCGTAGTAGTGGGAGAGGAATTCGGCCTTGTACGTCGCCATATCGACGTTCACGGGGCAATCGCTCTTGCATCCCTTGCAGGCGAGGCAGAGATCCAGCGCGTCCTTGACGTGCTCGTTCCGCCAGCCATCGGTGAGCACGTCGCCTTCGATCATCTCGAACAGCAGGCGTGCGCGGCCGCGGGTCGAGTCTACCTCCTCGTGGGTCACCATGTAGCTCGGACACATCGTGCCACCAGCACCACGCCGGCATGCGCCCACGCCGACGCACCGCGCAGCCGCCCTGGCAAACGATCCGCCGTCGGCGCGATAAGCGAAATGGGTCTCGAGCTGCGTGTCGGCGTAGCCGGGATGGATGCGGAGATCCTGATCGGGTCGGCGCGGATGCACGACCTTGCCCGGGTTCATCCGGTTGTCGGGATCCCAGAGCCACTTGAAGCGCTCGAACGCACGCACCAGGTCTTCGCCATACTGCTTCGCCAGGAACACGGCGCGCGCCTGTCCGTCGCCGTGCTCACCAGAAATCGATCCGCCGTGGGAGACGACGAGGTCCGCAGCCCGTTCGAGGAAGCGCCCAAACGCTTCGATGCCGGCAACGCTCTCGAAGTCGAAATTGATGCGAAAGTGCACGCATCCCTGGCCGAAATGGCCGTACATGGCGCTGTGGTAGTCGAATTCGTGAAGCAACGCGCGCAGATCGCGGAGGTAGGCACCAAGCCGCTCCGGGGCGACCGCGGCATCTTCCCACCCTTCGTAGGCAGGTTTCGTTCCCGCCGGGTGTGCGGACACGCCAAGCGCCGCTTCGCGGATTTCCCAGAACTTCCTGGCGTCGTCGTCGTGGTCGCAGAGGAACATCGAGGGCGCGTCCACGTGTGGCGCCAACGTGCGCATGAGTCGGTTGGCCTGCGCGTCAGCATCCGCCTTGGTATCGCTGCCGAATTCCACCAGGAGCCAGCCGTCGCCGGGAGGAAGCATCGCAACCTGGTCGGGATGCCACTGCCGCTTGCGCATCAGATCGACCAGGACGCCGTCCATCCCCTCGAGCCCCACCGGCTGGTGGGCCATGATCACCGGGACGTGATCGGCGGCCTGAAAGGCGTCCGGGTATCCGAGAACGAGCAGCGTGCGTGCGGGCTTGTCCGGAATCAGTGTCACCGTAGCACTCAGCACCACCACGCACGTGCCCTCCGTGCCGACCAGCGCGTGCGCGACGTTGAATCCATTCTCGGCGAGCAGGGCGTCCAGGTTGTACCCGGACACGCGCCGCGGGATATCCACGAACCGGCGGTGGATCTCCGTGGCGCACTGCTCGCGCAGGTCGCGCAGGCCTTGATAGATCGCGCCGCGCCGGCCGCCCGCGGCGATGATCGCCACCAGCTCGGCGTCGCTCGTCGTACCGACAGTGAAGCGCTCGCCGTCGTAGGTCAGCACCTCGAGGTCGATCACCTGATGACGCGTCAACGGACCGGGACCGTAGAACTGCGACATCACGGAGTGCGTGCCGCAGGAATTGTTGCCGATCATGCCGCCAAGGGTATTGCGATTGTGCGTAGCGGGATCCGGCCCGAAGGTGAGGCCATACCGGCTCGCCTGTGCCCGCAGGTCGTCGAGAACGCATCCCGGCTCGACGCGGGCGATGCGCCGCACCGGATCGATCTCCAGGACGCGATTGTAATACCTGGAGTAGTCGATGATCACCGCGACATTGCACGCCTGCCCGGCGAGTGACGTGCCGGCGCCGCGGGACGTGATGGGCGCGCCATATTTGCGGCAGAGCGCCACGGTTCGGACGACGTCGTCGGCGGTTCGCGGCAGGACCACGCCGATCGGCACGTGCCGGTAGTTCGACGCATCGGTGGACCACGCTGCCCGGCTGCCGGTGTCGAAGCGCACGTCGCCGGCGATCGCTTCGCGAAGCTCATCGACAAGGGCGCGGGTGTAGCCGGGTTGGGATGGCGTGAAGTCGGTATGGACCGGGAGCTGGCGCGCGAGCGGAGCGTTGGCGACTGGATGGTCGGGCATCGGCGCTAAAGCTACTCGCCGTTCCGCTTCCGGTCACCGAGCCGACGCAGCTCCGCCAATCTTCCCGCCAGAAAACGACGCTCGGGTTCCTGTCGCGTCAGGCCTGCAGCCCTGCGATAGGAGGCGATTGCTTCGTCAACTCGGCCTAATCGCCGACAGAGGTCGGCCCGAGCGGCATGCGCCAGGTGATAGTCCGCAAGATCTCCGCGTGCGAGAATCCCGTCGACCATCGCTAGCCCGGCCTCGGCGCCATCAGCCATGGCGATCGCCGCGGCGCGATTGAGTTCAACGACCGGCGATGGATTGACGCGCAGCAGCACGTCGTAAAGACCGACGATCTGGCGCCAGTCGGTCGCTGCCGCGCTCGCGGCCTCGGCGTGAACCGCGGCGATCGCCGCTTGCAACGTGTACGGGCCGAAACGTTGCGATGACAGGGCGCGCTCAACCAGCGCGAGTCCTTCGGCGATCTGCTCACGGTTCCAACTAGTGCGGTCCTGGTCGTCGAGCAGCACCAGCGCACCGGCGGGTGACGTGCGGGCGGCGCGCCGTGAATCGTGGAGCAGTACCAGCGCCAGCAGGCCGATCGCCTCGGGGTCCGGGAGGAGCTCCACCAGGAGCCGGGCCAGCCGGATTGCCTCCGCCGTGAGGTCGGGCCGAATGAGCGATTGGCCGGACGATGCGGAGTAGCCTTCATTGAAGACGAGATACACGACGTGGAGCACCGCATCGAGGCGCTCCGGCAAGTCGGCGCGTGATGGGATCTGATAGGGGATTCTTGCGTCGCGGATCTTGCCCTTTGCCCGCACGATACGTTGTGCCAGCGCCGGGGCCGACGTCAGGAAGGCGCGAGCGATCGCCTCCGTCTCAAGGCCACACACCTCGCGCAGCGTGAGGGCAACACGCGCGTCGATTGCGAGTGCCGGATGGCAGCAGGTGAAGATCAGCCGCAGCCGGTCGTCCTCGACTGCGTCGTCGTCGAAGTCGGCAGCAGACTGTACGCCGTCGCCGAGCTGCTGAACCAGCGTGACGAGCGAGGCGTCGAATCGTGCGCGGCGGCGCAATTGATCGATCGCCTTGAAGCGTCCGGTCGAAATCAGCCAGGCCCTCGGATTGCCGGGAATACCGGTCTCCGACCATCGCTCGAGTGCCGCCATGAATGCGTCGTGCATCGCCTCCTCGGCGACATCAAAGTCACCGAGGAGGCGGATGAGCGTGGCGAGGACCCGGCGCGAGTCGGCACGGTAGACGGCATCGACGACGTTACGAATTGCCGCGTCGGGACGACTCACCAGTGCGCCATTCCGCCGTCCGTCACTGTTGGCCGTACACCATGACGGGTCGCACCTCGACGCAACCCACCTTGGCGGACGGGATTCGCGAGGCCACCTGTACGGCGGCGTTCAGGTCCTTCGCCTCGATCAGGTAGTACCCGCCGAGCTGCTCCTTCGTCTCGGCGAACGGGCCGTCGGTGGCGGAGACCTTACCGTTGCGGACCCGGATCGTGGTCGCCGTGTGCGTGGGCTGCAGCGCGTCGCCGCCGACGTACTGGCCGCTGTTCTTGACGCTCTCGGTAAACGCGCCATACTCGGCCATCATGGCATCAGACTCGGCCTTCGGCATGGTGGCCCACTTGGATTCCTGGTCGTAAATCAGGCAGAGATACTTCATGATATCCTCCAATGAGGTGATTGGTAGCCGAGGTCGATGACTAGTCGCTCGGGATGACCGCAAATCGACAGCTGCCCGGATGCAGATCGAAACGGCCGGAGGTATTATGGCCGGTCGGGGGGAGGACCGGCTGCCGGCGCGGCCACTCATGCCTTGACAGTCTAGGTCTCGTCCGGCATATTACCTAGACAATCGAGGTAACATGCCAATGACGCCCGGTTCGAAGGACCGCCTCCGCGGCACGCTTGACGTGCTGATCCTCAAGACTCTCACCTGGGGCCCGCGCCATGGTTACGCCATCGCGCGGTGGCTCGAGGACACCACCGGTGACTCGCTGACGATCGAAGAGGGTTCGCTTTACCCGGCGCTCTATCGCATGGAGCAGCGCGCTTGGATCGAGAGCGAATGGGGAACGTCCGAGCTTGGGCGCCAGGCCAAGTTCTACAAGCTCACGCCGGCGGGTCGCAAGCAACTCCGCCTCGAGACCGCCGAGTGGCGGGCGTTCGTCGACGTGGTGTCGCGAGTTCTGCAGCCGGAAAGTTGAGCGATGGCGTTCCAGCTCTGGTCGCCGGCACTGCACCGCCGCCTCTTCCGGCGCAACGTCACCGACGCGGTGGCGACGGAGCTCGACTTCCATCTTGCCATGCTCGAGCATGACCTCGTGCGCCGCGGCGTTCATCCTGACGAAGCGCGCCACCTCGCCGCTGCCCGGTTCAACAATCTTGCCAACATCGCGGCCGAGTGCCGGAGTATCGGCCACCAAACGGAGCGCACCATGCGCCGGACTCTGCACCTGCAGGAATTCGTTGACGACATCCGCTTCACCGTGCGCCAGCTGCTCAAGGCGCCGGGATTCGCGATCATCGCGGTGCTCACGCTGGCGCTCGGCATCGGCGCGACGACGGTGATCTTCAGCGCGGTGGATGCCGTGCTGTTACGGCGATTCGCCATCGCGCATCCGGAGCGCACGGTGTTCGTCAACGAGTTCTTCAAGGGGCAGGACGGCAATGTGTCGGCGGGGATCTATCTCGACTGGGCGGCCATGACCCGCAGCTTTTCGGCGCTCACGGCCGAAGGGTTCCGCACCTTCAACCTGACCACTCCGGACGCGCCGGAGCGGGTTTTCGGTGGCACGGTCACTGCCGACTTCTTCCCGGCGCTCGGCGTGGCCCCGTTGCGCGGCCGGGTCTTCACCGCGGCGGAGGACCAGCCGGGCAATGATGGCGTCGTGGTGCTGGGCGAGGAACTCTGGCGTTCGCATTACGGCGCCGATCCTGGCCTGATCGGCCGGACGGTGCTGCTTGACGGAGAGGTCCGCACGGTGATCGGCATCATGCCGGCCGGCTTCGATCCGACCACGTCGCAGGAGCAGCTCTGGGTGCCGGTCGCGTTCGACGCGGCGCGTCGCGCCCAGCACGACGAGCACTATCTCACGGTCGTCGGGGTGCTCAAGCCGGGCGTCACGATGCAGCAGGCCCAGCGCGACATGGACGGCGTTGCCCGCACCGAGCACCAGCGGTTTCCCAAAGAGGCCAACGGCGCGCACGTGATCGGCCTGGTCGACTTCCTCACGGCGCAGTATCGCACCCCGCTCATGCTGCTGCAGGGCGCCGTGCTGCTGGTGCTGCTCATTGCCTGCGGCAACGTGGCCAACCTGCAGCTGGCGCGCAGCAGCTCGAGAGCGCGCGAAATGGCGATTCGCGCGGCGATCGGCGCCGGGCGTGGCCGCATCGTTCGGCAGTTGCTGACCGAGAATCTGCTGCTCGCCCTGCTCGCCGCGGCGCTGGCGCTGGGACTCGCCCAGCTGGGAATCGGGGCACTGCGGGCCAATGCGCCCACGGGAATTCCGCGCATCGATCAGGTACACATTGGCTGGACCGTGGCGGCGTTCGCGGTCGGCGCGGCCGCATTCAGTGCGCTGCTCGCCGGTCTGATGCCGGCCTTGCAGTTGTCGCGGCGCGACCTGCAGGGCACGCTGCGTGAATCGGGTCGCCAGAACCAGGGCACGATTCGCGACCGGGTTCGCACGGCGCTGATCGTCGCCGAGGTCGCCCTGGCACTTCCGGTGCTGATCGGCGCCGGACTCCTGCTGCGCAGCGCCATGCACCTGCAGCACGTCGATCCGGGGTTCGACCTGGACGGCGTGGTGATGGCGCGCGTCCTCCTCCCGGCCGGCTCACCCGAGCAACACGTCCTGGCGGCAGAGCGTGTGGTCGACGACCTCTCCCACCGGCCCGGCGTCGTGTCCGCCGCGATGACGTCGCAGGCACCGATGGGGCCGGGTGGCACCTCGAACGGCCTGCTCGCGGAGGGCAGGCCGTTCTCGCAGGAAAACCTGGTCCAGTCGCGGCTGCGCCTGGTCACCACCGGTTACCTGCAGACCATGAAACTGCGGCTCAAGCAGGGGCGCTGGTTCACCGATCAGGACGTGGCGGGCGCGCCGCGGGTGATGGTCATCAGCGAAGCGGTGGCGAAGCAGATGTTTCCCGGCGAAACTCCGATCGGAAAGCGCGTTGGCTGCTGCGAACCGAACGTCTACAAGACCGTCATCGGCGTGATGGCCAACGTACGTTCCGACGGTCCGGCGCAGGACATCGTTCCCGAGTTCTACCTGCCGCTCGCGCAGGCACCGGCCGATGCCTGGGGCTGGATCGGCAACATCATGTCCGTCACCGTGCGCGGCGCCACGCCGGACCCGGCGCCGGCGACCAGCGCGATTCGCGCGGCGGTCCGTTCGGTGATGCCCGCGGCACCGGTCTACCGGATCACCACGATGCGCGACGCCCTCTCCGCAACCATCGCGGTCGATCATTTCAACACCGTCCTGCTGGTGGCGCTTGGCGCGATCGGAATGCTACTCGCGGCGATCGGGATATACGGCGTCGTCGGTTACTTCGTCACGCTGCGTACGCACGAGATCGGCATTCGCATGGCGCTGGGCGCGACGGGAGAGCAGGTGCTCCGCCTGCTGGCGTGGCAGGGACTCGTACCGATCGTCATCGGGCTGTTGATCGGCTCCGGCCTCGCGGTCTGGTCGGCACGGCTGCTACAGGCGTCGCTCTACGGCGTCTCGGCCCACGATCCCGCGACGTACGCCGCTGTGACCGCGGTGTTGCTCCTGGCGGGCATCCTCGCGACCGTTGCCCCGGCCCGGCGCGCAGCGCGGGTCGATCCGGTGCGCGCGTTGCAATAGGGTTTTTTCGTATCTTTGCGTTCATGGATGACCTCGTCGCACAGTCGGTGACCGCGTGGCGACCGCGCTGTCGCGCGAGCGCTTATTCTATAGGCCATGATCTCGTTGGCATCCACCTCGCTCGAGGCCTGACATGAGGCGTTCCTGGTCCGCGCTCGGAATCCTGCTCGCCACAGCCCCGGCCTTCCTGCTCGCCGGAGCCGTCTGCGCCCAGGCCGCCGATCCCGCGGCCGACCGGCCAGGACGCGATCCGAAGCAACCCATTGATTCGGCATATACCCAGAAGATCCGCGAGTACACCACGGAGTCGTTCTTCCTGTCGCCCCTGGTGGACTACCTGCCCGCGTCGAAGACGGTGCCTACACCCAAGGCGACGCTCGGCGACATCGCCGGCTCTCCCAACAAGCTCGCATACTCCAAAGAGGTGTACGACTACATGCGCGCCCTGGCCAAGGCCAGCCCGCGGGTGCGAGTGTATTCCATCGGGACGACCGAAGAAGGCCGTGAGATGATTGCGGTCGCGGTGGCATCGGAAGCGATCTTCGCCAGGCTCGACCAGAACAGGGCCAACCTCGCCAAGCTTGCCGATCCCCGGACGATAGGGATGGATGACGCCGAGGCCACACGTATCGCCGAGAACACCGCGCCGGTCTATTACATCACCGGCGCCATCCATTCCACCGAAGCCGGCGCGCCCTCGGCGCTGATGGAGCTGGCGTACCGGATCGCCGTGGACGAAAGCCCCTATGTCAGGAACATTCGTGATCACCTGATTACGCTGATCACGCCGGTAGTCGAAGTCGACGGCCGCGATCGGATGGTCGACTTGTACAACTGGCACGTCAAGCATCCCAATGAGACCGCGCCAAGCCTGATCTACTGGGGCCACTATGTCGCGCATGACAACAATCGCGACGCCATGGCCCTTACCCTCAAGCTGTCGCAGAACGTGCTCGACACCTACCTCGGTTGGAACGCGCAGGTATTGCACGACCTGCACGAGTCGGTTGCATTCCTCTACGACAACACCGTCGGGGATGGCCCATACAACGCCTGGCTCGACCCGCTGCTGAGCAACGAATGGCAGATGATCGGGTGGAACAACGTGCAGGAAATGACCCGGTTCGGGATGCCCGGTGTATTCGCGCACGGTGATTTCGATACCTGGTCGCCAGGCTACCTGATGTTCATGGCTGCAACGCACAACGGTATTTCACGCTTGTACGAGACCTTCGGCAACGGTGGAACCGCGGAGACGATGGATCGAACGCTGTCGCCGAGGGAGACGGAGCGGACCTGGTATCGGCAGAACCCGCCGTTGCCGCACGTGAAATGGTCGATGCGAGACAACAACAACTACGAAGAGACGGGTATCCTGGTCTCGCTGAACTACTTCGCCGACAATCACCGGTTGTTCCTCGACAATTTCTACCAGAAGTCGAAGCGCTCGATCGCGAAGGCGCGCACAGAGGGACCGGCCGCGTATGTGCTGCCGGCGAGCGATCCCCGGCCGGGTGCGCAGGCCGACCTGCTGCGCGTGCTGCAAAAGCAGCACGTCGAGATTTCGCGCGCAACCGAACCGTTCAGCGTGACCCTCCCCGCCAGAAAGCCCGCTCGCGGTAGCGGCGGACGGGGCGGAGCGGAAGCCGATACCGCCGCCGCGGGGCGCGCCACCGCCCCGGCAGCGGTCGATACCGCGATGGTGAAGGCGACCAGGCAGTTTCCCGCCGGCAGCTACGTCATCCGGATGGACCAGCCATACTCGCGCATCGCGGACGCGTTGCTTGATTACCAGTACTGGAGCCCGACCGACCCGCAGAAGCAGCCCTATGACGACACCGGATGGACGTTTCCGGAGAGCTTTGCGGTGCAGGCCGTGCGCATCACCGATCCCGCGGTGCTCGACGCCCGGATGGAACGCGTGACCGGCGACGTCCGCGCACCGGGTGGCGTCACCGGTACCGGTAGCGTCTTCGCGATCAATCATGACGCCGACAACGCCCTCGCAACCCTGCGCTATCAGTTGAAGAGCGCCGACTTCCAGGCAGCGGAAGAGCCGTTCGCTGCCGGTGGCATCAAGTACAACCGCGGCTCGTTCATTATCCGAAATGTGTCGGCAGAAGATCTCGACAGGACAACGCGCGAACTCGGCCTCCAGGCCCACGCCCTGGACACGGCGCCGTCGGTCAAGACCCACCCGTTGCGTGCGGCGCGCGTCGCGATGATGCACACCTGGGACGCCACCGAGACCGAAGGGTGGTGGCGGCAGGCGTTCGACGTGCTCCGCATCCCGTACGACTACATCAGCGTGCAGGACGTGGCCAAGGACGCTGACCTCAACGCGAAGTATGACGTCGTGATTTTCGGCCCGGGCGGCGGTGGCGCGCAGGGGGTCATCGAAGGCATGCCGATGTGGCGCAATCCGATGCCGTGGAAGAATTCACCAGAAACGCCCAACATCGGCACGTGGGCGCAGACCGACGACATCCGGCCGGGTCTGGGATATGATGGCGTGCAGCACTTGCAGGATTTCGTCAAGCGTGGAGGCGTGTTCATCGGCGTCAGCAACAGTGCCGAGTTCGCCATCTCGCTCGGCATGACCAACGGTGTCAGCAGCAACACAGCCCGGAGCAAGGTCGTCGGCAGCCTGCTGCGCACCAGGATCGTCGATGATGCCAGTCCGATCGTCTACGGCGTCACCGACAGCCTCGCGGTCTACAGCGAGAGCGGCGAGAGTTTTGGTGTCAGCAACTCCCGCGGCGGGCGCGGCGGCGGCGGCGGTGGCGGCGCCGGCGCCAGCCGGGCAACCGGCCGTGGCACGCCCGACGATGCGGACGTGGTGCAGGGACGGCCGGCGCTCGACCCCCGATTCGAAGCGCCGACGCGCCAGCCGGTGCAGCCATGGCAACTCGCGCCGGTTACCGACAACGAGTTGCGCAACCCGCTCTACATCATTCCGCCGAACCAGCGGCCTCGCGTGGCGCTGCGCTTCAGCGACCAGCACGACCTGCTGGTGTCAGGATTGCTCGACGGTGGCAGCGAGATCGCCCAGCGGCCTGTCGTGGTCGATGCGCCGCTGGAGAAGGGCCACGTCGTGCTGTTCGCGAACAACCCCATCTATCGTGGTCAGACGATCGGCAGTTATTTCCTCGTGTTCAACACGCTGCTCAATTTCGACCACCTTGACGCCGGCCGGAAACTGGATCCGAGATGATGCCCGCTGATAATCCGCCACTCGAGTCGGTGATCGTCACGAACGAGCTTGCGGCTCGGCCGGCGCGGGCACCAGAGTTCGAGCGTGAGCAGCAGGCGTTGCTCCGGCTCGTGGAAGAGATGGGCGACCCGTCACGGCACCTGTTGCAGCGCGTTGTGGAGGTTGCGCTCGATCTCTGCGGGGCGGGCTCCGCGGGCGTGAGTATTCTCGAGCGCCGGCACGAGAAGCCGCGGTTTCGCTGGCATGCGGTGACCGGGGCGCTCCGCGACAATCTCTGGAACCTCGCACCACCGGACGCCTCACCGGAGGCAGTCGCGGCCGATCGCAATTCGGTGCAACTTTTCGCGCGTCCGCAGCGCCATTTCCGCTACCTCGCCGAGTTGAAGCCGCCGATCGTCGAGATGCTGGTTACGCCCTTCAGCATTGACGGCCAGGTGGCCGGCACGCTCTGGATAACGTCGCACGACCGGGAGCACCAGTTCGACGCCGAGGACGCGCGACTGACAACCAACCTCAGCAAGGTCGCGGCGGCTGGGTACCAGGCGTTCTGCATCGTCGAGGAGCTGCGCGAGTCGAGCCGGCGGAAGGACGAGTTCCTCGCGGTCTTGAGCCATGAGATGCGCAATCCGCTGGCGGCGATGAGCAATGCGGTCGAGTATCTGACGCTCACTGTCCCTCTGGATCGCGACCACGAACGTGCGCGCGGTGTGGTGCAGCGCCAGCTGGCGCAGGTGACCCGACTCGCCGAGGACCTGCTCGACGTGTCGCGCATCGGTCACGGTACGCTGGAACTGCGCACTGAGCGGACCGACCTGGTGAGCGCGGTGCGCATGGGCCGCGAAGCCGCGGCGCCGGCGATTGCGGAATACGGCCGTGAAATCAGCGTCACGCTGCCCGACGCGCCGATCTGGGTTCAAGGCGATGCAACGCGACTGTCGCAGATCGTCACGAACCTGTTGACCAACGCGGCACGGCGCACTCTCGCCGGCGGCCAGGTATGGCTCGGGGTGACGCGCGATGGCGGCGAGGCCACGATCACGGTATCGAGCGACACCGACGGCGTCGCATCCGGATGGGCGTCTCAGGATTCCGACGTGGGCGCGGCTCCCACGGGTGCGCCGCGCAACCAAGCCGAGGCCCATGGCATCGGCCTCACGCTGGCCCGCAACCTGACCGAGATGCACGGCGGTCGAGTTGCCACAATGAGCGTCGGCGCCGCGCACGACAACGGGTTCGAGGCGCGCTTTCCGGTGCTCGATGCCCCGGATGCTGCAGTGGGTGAGCGGACCGCCCGGCGAGCCGACGGCCAGCGCGTGCGCGAACCGCGCCGCCGCGAGCGCGTGCTGATCGTGGACGACTCCGTCGATTCTTCCGACAGCCTGGCCATGCTGCTGCGATCGTGGGGCCACGACGTCCGCACGGCACAGGGGGCCGCCGCGGGGTTGCGGCTGGAATGGGAATTCGAGCCGCACGCGGTGATCCTCGACATCGAGATGCCCGGGAAGAACGGATACGAAGTGGCCGCCGAGCTGCGTGTGCGGCGCCGCCGTGACCTGCTCCTGGTGGCGCTCAGCGGCCATGCCCGCGAGGAGGATCGTGCCCGGTCCCTGGAGGCCGGCTTCGATCACCACCTGACCAAGCCCGTTAACGTCGACATGCTCAGGCGGCTGTTGTCGTGAACGACGACCGATCACGCTCGAGATGCAGGCGGCTTGCGAGAAGTGCGACATTGCCACGGCCGCGGCGCGCGCCGGGCTGATGGTGCGAGTGCAGCCCCGGTGAGCGTCCTTTCTGCCACAGCAACGACTTCCTGAAAGGACAGGGAACCCATGGCGACAAAATCCTCATCGCCCCCGCCTGATGCGTCACCCGTGTCGCGGGCGCAACTGATCGAGCTGCTCAATCAGGACCTGGCGCGGGAGTACCAGGCCATCATCGCCTACGTGGTGTACTCGCAGGTGCTCAAGGGCGCCGAATACATGTCGATCGCGGCGGAGCTCGAGGCGCATGCCGGCGAGGAACTCCAGCATGCGATCACCATCGCGAAGCAGATCGACTACCTCGGTGGCGACCCGACGGTGGTACCCAAGCCAGTCAGGACGTCGGACAAGGCCAGGGACATGCTGCGATTCGACCTCGACAACGAGCGGCAGACCATCCTGCAGTACCGGGCGCGCATCAAGCAATGCGAGGCGCTCGAGGAATACGCCATGGCCGAGCACATCCGCGAGATCCTCAAGCAGGAGCAGGAACACCTGACCGATCTCGCCACCGCGCTCGGCGAAGATCCGCCGAACCTGAGCCGGGTCAAGGGTGGCAGCTGACGTGATGCGCCATCGGGCGGCTGGTCTGTTCGCTGTGCTGGCGATAGCAGCCTGCGCGCCGCATCCCACGACCAGTCCTGCACCGAAGCTCGCCGCGGTACCGCCCGCCCGGAACGATATCCACTGGTTCCGGTCATCGGCCGAGTACCGTGGCATTGCCATCGAAGTCTATCGCACGGCGACGGCCCACCTGACGGATCTCGCGCGCGGCCGCGCCGCGGGGTCATGGGCGGTGATCCTCGATGCCGATGAAACGGTCCTCGACAACTCGCTGCACGAACACCGGCTGGCAGACCGCAACGAAGGCTTCACGGAAGCCGAATGGACCCGCTGGGTTCGCGAGCGGGCGGCGACGGCCGTACCGGGGGCGGTGGACTTCACGCGTCAGGTGCATGCGCTCGGCGGCCGGGTCGCGATCGTGACCAACCGTGCTGATTCCCTGTGCGCGCCGACGCGGGACAATCTTCGCAGCGTCGGCATCGAGGCGGACATCGTGCTGTGTCAGCCGCGCGCGGAGAGCGACAAGAATCCCCGCTTCCAACGCATCCAGCAAGGCACCGCTATTCCCGGTATCCCGCCGCTCAACGTCGTCGAATGGCTGGGCGACAACATCCAGGATTTTCCCGATCTGAATCAGTCAATCCGGGATGTCCCCGGCAAGTACGCCGACTTCGGCTTGCGATACTTCCTGCTGCCGAACCCGATGTACGGATCGTGGACCCGGAACCCGGAACCATAGAAAGTCCGTCACTCATACCCGCATGTTTCATGGGTGCTGCTCATCGCGTTCGGAGTCGTGACGCTCAAGTGAGCACGGCCGATGGCTTGACGTCATCCGCCCCGGACCGTATCGTTCACATATGAATCGTCTCAAGGTGCCGACCGAGAGCGCGCCGGCCACCTCGCCTGGCGCGGAACAAGTCATGTTCTCGCTGCTCGGCGCCGCACACGCGCTCGAGGACCGGCTTGAGCGCGCGCTGGGCCAGGTGGGTCTGTCGATGTCGAAGCTCGGCGTCCTGACCCAGCTCGTTGAAGCGCGTGAACCGTTGCCGTTGAGCGAACTCGCGGCACGGCTGAGTTGCGTGCGCTCCAACATGACACAGCTGGTCGACCGGCTCGAGGCGGATGGGCTGGTCCGCCGGATCGATGACGCGAGCGACCGTCGGAGCGTGCTTGCGTCGGTGACGCGTCTGGGTGAAGAGCGACAGGCCGAAGGAGCGCGCCAACTGGCCAAGGTCAGGGAAGGGTTCACGGCGGCGCTGCCTCCCGCCGACCGGGCCGCGCTCGCGAGGGCGCTGGCAGCGCTGACGCCGTGAGCTACATCGACCGGCACCTGTTGCCCGGTGAGGTCGTGACGTACCGGACCCGGTTGCATTGGAAGATCTTCGTGGTGCCGGTCCTGGGGTGCCTGGTCCTGGTGGCACTGGCACTCTGGGCCATGTCGGCCGATCGCAAGCCACTGGCGATCCCCCCGGTCGTGATCGCGCTCATCCTGCTGCTCGCGGCATGGATCCGGCGCCGGAGTTCCGAGTTCGCCGTGACCAACAAGCGGGTCATCATCAAGCTCGGCGTGACGACGACCCGGTCAATGGAGTTGCTGCTCCCGAAGATCGAGGGCATCACGGTTACGCAGAGCCTCTGGGGCCGGATGTTCGGCTTCGGCGAGATCGTGGTCACCGGCAGCGGCGGGACCCAGGAGCCGTTCGACGGCATCCAGTCACCGCTGGACTTTCGCCAGGCAGTGCAGGCGGCGACCGATGGCGGATAAGGGGGAGACGCGAGAGACGAGAGACGAGAGACGAGAGAAACCGGCTCGTTGGTTGGGGCCCTGACGGAACGGTTGGCTTCGCTCGTCTCTCTTCTCTCGTCTCTCTTCTCTCCTCTCGTCCTTTGTCGTAGCTTTCCGTCGCTCCCATCAACTCCGGGTGGATTCCCATGTCATCTCGCAAGGTCAGCCGGCGCGACTTCGTCGCCGGCACGGCAAACGTGGCGCTCAGCGCCATGATCGTCCCGCGCCACGTGCTCGGGCGTGGTTTTCAGGCGCCCAGTGACACGCTGAACGTCGCCATCGTCGGCTGCGGCGGCCAGGGAATGGAGAACGCCGCCAACCTGATGAGCCAGAACATCGTCGCACTCTGCGATGTCGATTTCGGCTACGTCGACCGTCAGCTTGCCGACCGCCTGAGGATCACCGGGGGCAAGGACCCGGGAGAGAACACCCTCAAGTTGCGCGACCGATTCATGGTGGCGCGGCGGTATGCGGACTTCCGCGAGATGCTGGACAAGCAGAAGGACATTGATGGCGTGGTCGTCGCGACGCCCGATCACGCGCACGCGATCATCGCCAAGTCGGCGATGCAGCTCAAGAAGCATGTCTACGTCCAGAAGCCGCTCACGCATTCCGTGTACGAGGCGCGCACCCTCCGGGATCTCGCCAAGAGCAGCGGCGTTGTCACGCAGATGGGCAACCAGGGTCACTCCAGCAACGACGCACGGCTCATCAATGAATGGATCCAGGCCGGACTGATCGGACCGGTGCGCGAGGTGCAGGTGTACACCAATCGGCCGATCTGGCCGCAGGGCGTGCCGCGCCCGACTCGACCCGTGCCGTCGTTGCAGGCAGCACCCACGACGCCGGATGTCTACGCGCCCGGCAGCCCAAAGTTGCAGGCAGGTGCGCCGGAATGGGGACGCGGGGACATCACCAACTTGATCGCGCAAGGCCTGTGGGCGGCGAACTATTCGCCGCCACCGTCGCTCAACTGGGAGCTGTACACGGCGCCGTGCGCGCACGACGTGGCGTACCATCCGATCTATCACCCGTTCAACTGGCGCGGCTGGACTGACTTCGGTGTCGGTGCGCTGGGCGACATGGGTGCGCACCTGATCGATCATCCGTACTGGGCGCTCGGACTGGGCGCGCCGACCAGCATTGAAGCGACCTCGACCCCTTGGGGCGGCGGGTCGCGTAACCCGGCGTCCTATCCGCTCGCGATGACGGTGCACTACGAATTCGCCGCGCGCGGCAAGCAGCCACCGGTGCGCCTGAGCTGGTTCGACGGCGGCCTGTACCCACCGCGCCCGGCGGTACTTCCCGATGATGTGGCGCTCAACGCCGAAGGCGGAGTATTCATCATCGGAGAGAAGGGGGTGCTGTTGCATGAGACGTACGGTCAACGGCCGCAGCTTTTCCCGCATGACCTGATGGAAAAGACCGCATCGGTGGCGCAGACGTATCCGCGGATCACCGTGTCGCACGAAATGAACTGGGCCCAGGCCTGCAAGGGCGACGGCAAGGCGACCTCACCGTTCGAATATGCGGCCGGCCTCACCGAAACCATGCTCCTCGGCATTGTCGCGCTGCGCACGGGCCAGGGGAAGAAGATCCTGTACGACGCCGCCAGCATGAGCGTCACGAATGCGCCCGATGCGAATCAGTATCTCAAACCGCCTTACCACCCCGGTTGGGAAGTCTGAGTGCTGCTGAAGCAAAATGGCCGGCTCACCGTGAGGTGAGCCGGCCATTTGGCGTCGTGGCCCGAAGGCCGCAACGGGCTTGGCCTTAGCGGCCGAGCTTCACGACGTTCTCCGCCGCCGGGCCCTTGGCGCCCTGGACGATGTCGAACTCGACGCGCTCCCCTTCGGAAAGCGACTTGAAGCCCTGGGCCTGGATGGCCGAGTGGTGAACGAAGCAATCCTTTTCACCGTTCTCGGGGGTGATGAAGCCAAAGCCCTTCGCGTCATTGAACCACTTCACTGTGCCGGTTGTACGCATGCTGTCCTGCTCCTGAATGATGGTGTAATCGGAGTCCGGACGATGCCGTGCGACCGACTACAGTTTCGCGATCAAACCCTCGCGCCGGGTCGATTTCCGCACTCACGGCGATTTGCCGCTGGTACGCACGATCAGGAAACTCAACAGGGGACCGGCTGAACGCCGATCCCCTGATAGCGTTCCCCTGAAATCTTTCCAAGATGCCGGAATGGCACGTGGCGATCGTAGACTACAAATGAAGCGCCCCGGGCGCATTTGCGCAATGGGGGGTGGGGCCGGTCGCTGGGAGTTGGACGCCGATAGTACCGGTGCCGACGTTCCACCTGGACTGCCGACGATAGTGTGATCAGCTCCCAGCCCCAAGCTGCCAGCCCTTGGCTCCCAGGCCCCTAGCTAGTTTCCGCCATGCGCCTGGACGGCATTCACCACATCTCCTGCATCACCGGTGACGCACCGGGAAACCTGGAGTTCTATACCGGCGTTCTCGGGCTCCGGCTGGTCGCGAAGACGGTGAATCAGGACGATCCCTACGTCTACCACCTGTTCTACGCCGACGAAAGTGGCTCTCCCGGGGCCGATTTGACCTTCTTCGAGTACCCGGGCGCGTTACAGGGCCGCGCCGGGGCCGGCATGGTGTACCGGATCACGTTCCGGGTGCGTTCGTACGATGCGCTTGGCTTCTGGGAGCGTCGCCTCGCCGACCACGCGATCGCGACGACGCGCCACGAGGACCGGGTCCGCTTCGACGACCCGGAGGGCCTCGGGCTTGAACTCGTTGCGGTCCAGTCGCCGGACGCACCGCTCGTCGCATGGCATCCGGAGATCCCGGCGGAAGTTGCCCTCTGCGGATTCGATGCAGTCCGCGCCTACGGGGGGCGTGTCGCCAGCACCGGGCGGCTGCTGGAAGAGGTGATGGGCGCGACGTCGCCGACTGAGTACCGGTGGGAACTGACCGGCTCAGCCCGGCACGGTACCATCGCCTACGACGCGCCCCCGACGCTCCCCGGTCGAGCGGGGGCCGGGACCGTGCATCACATCGCCTGGGCGACCGAACCGGCGGATCACGAACGCTGGCTCGAGCGACTGCATCGCGGCGGCGTGTCATCGACTCCGATCATCGATCGGTATTACTTCCGGTCGATCTATTTTCGAGAGCCGAGCGGCGTGTTGTTCGAGTTGGCGACCAAGGGCCCCGGCTTCACGGTCGACCTGCCACTCGAACGGCTGGGTCGCGAACTGGTGCTCCCGCCGATGCTGGCGTCGCGCCGGGTGGAGATCGAGGCGCGTCTGACGCCGCTGCGGGATCCTCGCGCCGATTGGTGAGCCTGTTGGCGTCGTCGTCGCGCACAGGACGAGATCGATGGTGACGGCAGGCTGGTACACAAACGGACGCGCGAGTTCTTCCGCACCTGGCTGGTGAAGGTGCACGCCGGATGCGACGCTCCCCCAATAGAGAGAGACAGCAGTGACGGCACCCGAAGCGCACGAACACCACTTCACCGCGCCCGAAGCGGTTCGCGACGTAGTGATCGGCATGTCCGACGGCCTCACAGTGCCGTTCGCCCTGGCGGCGGGCTTGTCGGGCGCGATCGCGCAGACCAGCATCGTTATCACCGCCGGACTGGCCGAGATCATCGCCGGCGCGATCGCCATGGGGCTGGGCGGATACCTCGCGGCCCGCAGCGACGCCGAGCACTACGCCAGCGAACTGACTCGCGAGTACCGCGAGGTGGCGGTGGTCCCGGACAAGGAGGCGGCGGAGGTCGTCGAGGTCTTCTCGGATTATGGCGTAACCCCGGAAGAGAGCGCCGCGGTGATCGCCTCCTTCCGCAAGCGGCCCGATGACTGGGTTCGCTTCATGATGCGCTTCGAACTGGGGCTCGAAGAACCGCATCCGCAGCGCGCACTGCGGAGCGCCATCACCATCGCGGCCTCGTACGTCGTGGGTGGCGCCATCCCGCTGTCGGCATACTTCGCGACCGCGAACGTCACAGTGGCGCTGCACTGGTCGATCGGCATCACGCTTACGGCGCTGGCGATCTTCGGCTGGATCAAGGGCCGGTTCACCGGCGCGCCGCGCTGGCGCAGCGCGTTGCAGACGCTGGTGGTGGGTGGCGTGGCCGCCGCCGCCGCATTCCAGCTCGCCAAGCTGGTGAGCGGGCGATGACGCCGTGCGATGCGCCGATGCGGCTCGCGGCTGCGGTGACGCGGGATGGGCGCGTGACTGTCCGGCGCGCTTTGGCGCTATGCACCATGACGGCGATGCTGTCCACGCCGCCGCTCGCAGGCCAGCAGAAGGTGCCGTTGGTGCTTCACCATCTGGTAATCGTGCTCGATTCCGCCACCTGGCACGACGTCAGCACGGCGCCGCTCCTGCGGGAGCAATTCGCGGCGAACTTTCCCCACCTGTCGGGGCGCACGCTAGCCGTGGAGCGCCTCGGTCTCATCGGCAAGTACAATTATTTCGTTTTCGCGGCCCCGCACGCGGCTCTCGCTAGGCAGCCTGGTGATGTCGACATCGTACTCGCCAGCGAAAAACCGGGCGCATTCGACGTGTTGTCGGCAGGCGGCGGCTATCAGCGCGAAACGGTGAGTAGCGAGAGCGAAACCTCGTGGGGCGACCTGTCCACGGGGTACGAGGTGTTGCGGCTGGCGGGACCGGATTCCACGTCCGACCACGCCCGGTTCTCGATCATCCAGTACACCAGCAATTCGGCGCGCCAGGCGGCCGTCAAGGATTCGCTTCCAATCAGCAACCTTGCGGTCTCCCGGTTCCTCGCCTCGCGATACCTCCCGGGCAAACTGCTCGCGTACGTTTCGTCGGCCACACTTGCGGTTCCCGTCGACGACATCGCCAGGATCGTCGCGGTTCTCAAGCGCGACAGCATCACGGTGTTCGCCGAAGGCGAAGGTGCCATCATCAAGCTTGACGGGTTCACCCTGCACCTGATTCCGCCGTGGGCCGGCGCCGGTGTCAAGCAACTGCAGTTCGCGCTGACACGCGATGTCCCGGCCAATCCTGTCTACAGTTTTGGCCCGCGGTCGCAACTTCGGTTCGGCCCGGGGCGGATCGCGGTCTGGGATTTCGGCGCACGATGACCGCAACGGCGACGTTCGGCGGCGGTTGCTTCTGGTGCCTCGAGGCGGTCTTCGAGCGGCTTCGCGGCGTCGAGCGTGTGGTGTCCGGATACGCCGGCGGGAAGATCCCGAACCCCAGCTACGAGCGCGTCTGTACCGGAGCAACCGGGCACGCCGAAGTGATCCAGGTCCACTTCGATCCGGCGCAGATCTCGTATCGCGAGCTGGTCGAGCTCTTCTTCGCGTTCCACGATCCGACCACGGTCAACGCCCAGGGGCCCGACGTGGGTACGCAATACCGGTCCATCATTCTCACCGGCTCCGCCGAGCAGGTAGTCACTGCCCGTGCGGTGATCGCCGAACTTGGCCGCGATGATGCGTTTGGTGCCCCCATCGTCACCGAGGTCACGCCGCTGGACGTGTTCTGGCCGGCCGAGGCGCACCATCAGCAGTATTTTCAGCGGAATCCGGCGCGGGCGTACTGTGCGGCGACGATTGCACCGAAACTGGTGAAGTTGCGGCGCAGCTATGCGGCCCGCCTCAAGCCGGAGCAACCTCAGGGGAGGGCCGGGTGACGGAGCCGAAGGTGACGGGCATCGCCAAGGCGAAGAAGAAGACCTTTGAATGGGTTCGCGCGGCGGCCTGGGCGATCGGCATCTGGTTAGTGCTGAGCAACTTCGTGGTACAGGCGTACTTCATACCGTCACCGAGCATGGAAACGACGCTGATGGTGGGCGACGTGCTGTTCGTCAACAAGTTTCTCTTCGGTGCCAAGGTCCCGTTCATCAACGCCCATCTGCCGGCGATTCGCCAGCCGCGGCACGGCGACATCGTGGTGTTCATCTCCCCGATCGAGGATTCGATCCTGGTGAAGCGGCTCATCGGACTTCCGGGCGACACGCTCCAGATGAAGGCCGGCGCGCTGTACCGCGACGGCAAGGCGCTGGAGGAACCGTACGCGCAATCCCTGAGCCCGGAATTCACCGAAGACTCGGTCACTCGCGGGCAGATGCGTGCGTTGCAGCTGCCGCACTACATCGGCCTCGATCCGGCGCACTACCTTCCGGACGTACACGAATGGGGTCCGCTTGTGGTGCCGCACGACTCGCTCTGGATGATGGGCGACAACCGGGACCGCTCGCGCGACGCCCGTTTCTGGGGATTCACGCCGCGTCGCAACGTGCGAGGGACGCCGGTGATCATCTACTACAGCTGGGATGCGAGCAGTTACCGACCGCTGCCGTTCTTCACGGCGACACGGTGGAACCGGATGTTTCACATTCCGAGATAGCGCGCGACTGGCGCGACCTGCATCGCGTCACACCAAGCCGGCGCTGAACCTCGACAGCGCCAGCGTCAAGTAAGGGCGGATTCCATGTCCTCTGCATACCGGCGCATCATTGCGGTCATCGTCGGGTGTGTTGTTGCGATCGTCGTCGTTCGGCTGCTCGAAGAGCTGGCGAAGCAGGTGACCATGCCACCCGGCGTCGATTACAAGACCGCACTCGAGCGTGGCGAGCTGCCGTTCGCGTCGTTTGCCCTCGTACTGTGTGGTTGGTGGCTGGCCGCCTATGCCGGCAGCCGGATCGCGTCGCACATTGGCCGGGCGCGGGCCGCCACGCTGGCGTTCACGATGGTCTTCACGATCTTCATCATCCGTGAGCTGTTGCTGGCCCCACATCCTGCCTGGATGTGGATCGGTGGTGCCCTCGGTGTCCCGCTCCTCGCGTTCGGAGCCGCCGGCGAAAGCATCACGCTTCGTGGGCTTTGAGGGCAGGGCGGTCGTCTCCTCTACATCCCGTTCGCAACGGAGAAGTCTACCATGCCCCGTTCCGCTGTTTTCATCATCCTGACGCTGGCACTGCCGGCGGCGGCAGGCGCGCAGGTCAGGGACTCCGCGCCAAACGTGAAGCAAGTCGTCCCGCCCACCCCGCGGGCGCCGCGGATCGTGACGATTACCTACACTGATAACGCGTTTGACGTGCCGGAGCACCTGCCGGCGGGGATGACGACCTTCCATGCAGTGAACCACAGCAAGGAACTGCACCACGGCACGCTGGTCCGGCTGGATTCTGGGCGGACCGTGCCGGATTTGCTGGAGGCGCTGAAAAAGTCGGGACCCCTCCCGACGTGGGCGAAGCTGTACGGCGGGCCACAGAACGCTGGCACCGTCACGATGAACCTGCCAGCCGGCAACTACGTGTGGGTCTGCCTGATCCCCGGTGCCGATGGCATTCCGCACTTCGTCAAGGGAATGGTCCGGCCGCTCACGGTCGGCCCGGACAAGCTGTCGGCGTCCGCGCCGGCCCCCGATCGGACCGTGACGATGGCCGACTACAACTTCACGATCTCCAGGCCGATCACCCGCGGTCGTCACGTATTGCGAGTGGTGACCGCAGCCAAGTCGCAGCCGCACGAGCTCGTGATCATCCACCTCTCCCCGGGCAAGAGCGCCAAGGATGTCATGGATTGGAGTGCGCACCCCAACGGCCCGCCGCCGGCGGAAGTCGTGGAAGGCATTGCTCCCATGGACCCCGGTACCGTGAACTACACCACGGTGGACTTCAAACCCGGGAACTACGTGCTCATCTGTTTTGTGCCGGACGCCAAGGATGGCCAGCCCCACGCGGCGCATGGGATGGTGAAGGAGTTCACGGTTCAGTAGTCTTCCCGTCCGCTCATGCGTACTCTCCGCGTCGTTATTCTCGCCTGGCTACTCGCCGACTGCGGAGCGGCGCTGGGATGGGCAGTTGGCCGTCCGTTCGGCCGCCAGGAGCTGTTCCTCGGCGGCATCGTGCTGGGGACGCTGGCGATCCTGCTGGCGATACGACTGCTGGCCAGTCTCGGCTGGCTGAACCCTGAGCGGCGGCGAGGCGGTTCCATCGGGGGGCTGTGCGGATTCGCGCTCGCGGCGCCACTCGCGGCGATGAATCTCGATACGCCCCTCGTGCCGTTGCTGGTCATGGGGATCGTGGGAATCGGCGTCATCGTCGGCGCCGGCCCGAGCGGCGTGCCGTGAGGCGCATGGCATCGGGGAGCATTCGAGAATCGCGGTGGTCGGCGCCTCGCTGATCTTCATCGCCGCGCTGCTCTACAGCGCGGTCGGCCATGCCGGTGCATCGGGATACCTCGCCGTCATGGCGTTTCTCGGCACGGCCCCGAACGCGATGCGCCCGACGGCGCTGCTTCTCAACCTGCTCGTGGCAACGATCGGCACCGTGCAGTTTGCTCGTGCGGGGTACTTCCGGTGGTCGCTATTCTGGCCGTTCGCGGCCGGATCGATTCCCGCGGCCTATCTGGGCGGCCGGCTTTCGCTGCCGGGCCCGACCTATCGGATTGTGGTCGGCGTAGTGTTGTTGTTGTCGGCGGCGCGTTTCATCGTTACGCTGCGGGCACCCGACCGGGCGAAGCACTCCGTGCCCGTCCTGCTTGCGGTATTGGTCGGGGCGATGCTCGGGCTGCTCGCGGGACTCACCGGCGTTGGGGGCGGCATCTTCCTGAGTCCGCTGCTGCTGCTCACCGGCTGGGCCAACCTCCGTACGACGGCAGCCACGTCAGTTGCCTTCATCCTGGCGAACTCCGCCGCAGGCCTGCTCGCGCAGCACGCGGCGCTCGCGGCGGTTCACGACATCGCGCCGGCATGGGCGGCGGCGGCAGTGTCAGGCGGCCTGATCGGCTCGTGGCTGGGAAGTCGGCGGCTGCCGAACGCGGGACTTCGTGCCGCGCTTGCCGTGGTCCTGCTTGCCGCAGGCATCAAGTTGATGGCGTCGTGAGCGAACGGGACCGGCGCCGAGCAGGATAGCGCGTTTCCGATCGTGCGGTATGATTGGTCGTTTCCCTCCCTACGTCACGGAGACTCGCAGTGCATGTCCGCCTCTTGACCGGGCTGCCGCTGGCCATCGCGACGCTGGCCGCCTGCAGCCAGCCGGCCGCACCGCCACCGCCGGGCCCCGACCCAGCCGCAGTGCGCGCCGCGGTCGATTCGCAGTTCGGCAAGCTGTCGGCCGCGTACCGGGCCCTCGACGGCACCGCGTTTGCCGCGGTCTACGCTACCGATGCGGTATCAAGTTCGCCGAATGGCGCGCTCACGGGGCGCCCCGCGATCGAGGCGGTGATGAAGAAGAGGTTCGCGAATGTCGTGTCGACGGCAAGCGACACCGCCACGACGGAAGACCTTGTCATCAGTGGCGATCGCGCGGTGCAATCGGGGCACGTGACCTGGACCGAAACCGACAAGGGCAAGAAGCCGATGAAGATGCGCGTCGACTTTGTCTTTACTTGGCACAAGGACGCGGACGGCGCGTGGCGGATTCAGCGCGACCTGGATTACCAGACGATGACGCCGGCGAAATGACCGGCGAGTAACCTTACCCCCTGCAGAGCCGCGACCACCGAGGAGGAAGCTCATGCGTGTTGTCCCATCAGGTTCCGCGTTCACTGCTGTCATCTTGCTCGCCGCGTGTGCACCCAAGCTCGCGGTCTCTCCACCACCGCCGCCGCCGCCCGATGCCTCGGCGATCCGTGCTGCGCTGGAGAAGGAAGAAGCGAAGTTCGGCCCGCTCTTGCAGAGCAAGGACGTCGCCGGCGTTGCCGCACAGTTCACCGATGATGCCACATGGATCCTGCCGGATGCCTCGACGTTTACGGGCAAGGCCGCGATCCAGGCGGGCGCAAAGGGTTTCTTCGATGCCCTCGACTCGTTCACGCCGGAATCGAACGTCATCGACAAGCTGATCGTGGTCAGCGACAGCGAAGCCGTGACCTTCTCGCACGGCATCGGCGCGATGAAGATGAAGGGCAAGGGCCAGAAGTCCGAGCGGCACAACAACCCGTACGTCGATTACTGGAAGAAGGGGGCTGACGGAAGCTGGCGCGTTGCGTACGAAGTGAACGCCGACGGCCCGGCTAAACCTTGACGCCTTCAATTTCGAGCAATCGTACCTTGCGCCACAACCCGCCGCCGTAACCGCCGAGTTTTCCGCCGGTGTTGACGACGCGATGGCAGGGGATCACGATCGGGAGGCGGTTCCGGCCGTTGGCGCTGCCAACGGCCCGGACCGCGCGCGGATTGTCGATGGCGCGCGCCACGTCGGCATAGGAACGGGTCGAGCCGTAGGGAATCTGGCGCAGCGTGTTCCACACCTTGAGCTCGAACGGCGAACCGCGGAGCACCAGCGACACCGTGAATTCGCGCCGCGCGCCGGCGAAGTATTCCTCGAGTTCACCGAACAACTGGGTCAGGTGGGGATGCTGCCCGGCGATGACCGGCCCGTGAAACCAGCGCCGCAGCGTGGGTGCCTGACGCTCGAGCCGGGCGATGTCGCCAAACTCGACGAGGACCACACCTTCGTCGACCGCCGCGGCGACCAGGGTGCCGAGCGGAGAAGTCCAGGTCGAGGCGATCACTGGTTCACCCTCCCTCGCACGACCAGGTGGTGCGCCGACCAGCCGGGAAAATGCGTCGCGAAATCCGCTGTGCGATTCCCAGGCGGAGTCGATAATGACCTGGTCGAGGGGCGCTCCTCGCCGCAGCTCGTGCTGGGCTGCCGCCAGTCGGCGTGCGCGCACCCAGGCATGAAATGTCATCCCGAATGTCCGGCGACAGTGGCGCCTCACTCGCACCGGATCGAACCCTTGGGCGGCGAGCTGGCGGTCGTTGACCCGCGCATTCCCGGCACCGTCAATCAGCGCGACCAGGCGCGGCCACCATTCGGGTTCTGCCACCTCCTGGTCGGGTCGGCAGCGAAGGCAGGGCCGGAACCCGGCGGACTTCGCCGCATCCAGCGTCGCGAAGAACGCCAGTTGGTCGGGGCGGGCCCGGCGCGACGGACAGGTGGGACGGCACGCAATGCCGGTGCTCCGCACGCCCACGACGAACAGGCCGTCCCAGGCGGCGTCGCGCCGGCTGACGGCGCCGAGCAGGGTTCGGCGGGAGGGGAGACGAGTTAGAGTCTGCATGGGCCCGAGTCTAGCGGAGGACGCGGCAGTGACGCCACCGCGAATTGGACGTTGAATCGCAGTTCAGGCGACGGCCAGCCCTTGCTGCGCCGCGGCCGGTATGGGATTCTTCCCCGGCGGGCGATTGCGCGTCTCGATCCGGAGTCCACCATGAGCGATCGACGGCTGCAGGTCTACCAGACCGACCAGGTCCGAGTTACGTATGACCCCAGTGTCTGCATGCATTCCGGTGTCTGTCTGCGCACGATGCCAGCCGTCTTCGACGGGCGGCCGGAGCGCTGGGTGCAGCCGGAAAACGCCGCCGCGGAGGCGGTCATGGCTGTGGTTGCGAAGTGTCCCTCCGGCGCATTGCGCGCGCAGCTGGTGACATCGGTGCTGCGGAGCGTCAAGCGTGACGGTGGGGCCTGATCCGCTCACTGGGCGATCTTGAATTCCTTCGACATCTGGAATGTCCCGTTCAGGAAGACGTCCGCCTGATAGGTCCCACTGGCAAACGGTTTCGCCTGGGCAAAGCGCAATCCCACCACGCTGAACCCGGTGCTGTCGGCCGTGGTGGTCTTCGCTCCGATCGAGTCGATGGTGCGGTTGTTCTGCCTGAGGCGGGCGCTGACGCTGATGCCACTGTCGGTGTAGATGCTGCGAACTGAAAGCAGAATCGAGTCACCCGGCGCGAATTGCTGCGCCGGCCCGCCGAAAACCATGTCGTACCGGTCCAGGCGATGCGCGAACTCGAAGTTGACCACGTGCGTGATCTTGGGCGCGGCGGCGAGCGTGGTCGGCGCGCCGCTGGCAAGCGCCGCGGCGGTCGCGCTATCGAAGTCGGCGGACCGGGAGCCCTTCCGGCCACAGGCGGTGATGGCGAAGGCAGCGAACATCGGAATCATGGCGCGTCGAATCATGGGTATCGGGGTCGAAGTTGACCGGAACCGTAGTTGGCTCCGCATCGAGGAAGGTATCAGCGGGAGGCCGGATGGCAATAAGACTGGTGGTGTTCGACGTGGCGGGTACCACCGTTCGCGATGGGGGCGGGGCAGTGCAGCGGGCCATGCGCGACGCGATCGCCGTCACCGGGCTCGCCCTGCGCGAAGACGCGATGGCTGGCGTGACCGGGCTCGCCAAGCCGCAGGCGATCCGCACGCTGCTCGAAGGCCACGGCCGCGACGAGCTGGTGCCGCGCACCGACGCGATCCACGCCGACTTCGTCGCGCGGATGCAGCGGTACTACCGCGAGGACGGCACCGTGGGGCCGGTCGAGGGGGCCACGCAGACGTTCGGAGCGCTGCGGACGTCCGGGGTCCGCGTCGCGCTCAACACCGGCTTCTCGCGGTCGGTGCTCGATGAGATCCTCACGCGACTCGGTTGGAGCGGGCCGGATGGTCCGTTGGACGCCACGATCGCCAGCGATGAGGTCGCCCGCGGACGCCCGTATCCCGACATGATCGACGCGCTGCGCGCCCGTCTCGGAGGCATCGCGTACACCGAAGTCGCGAAGGTGGGTGATACTCCGATCGACCTGCAAGAAGGTACGCTGGCGAGATGCGGACTGGTCATCGGAGTGCTGAGCGGTGCCCACTCGCTGGAATCCTTGATGCAGCATCCCCACGATGGTTTGATCCCGAGCATCGTCGACTTGCCGGAGTTATTGCGGGACCGGGGGTTGCTGCCGATCAACTAGCCACGAGCCATGCACCATGAGCCCCTCATGTCAGGCTCGGCGAGGAACTTCAAGTTTCTGGCCGAGCCTGACGTCAGCGGCTCAGGCCTCAGGGCTCAGTCCTGCTTTGCTTCGTCCGTCCAGCCGCCTTCGCCGCCTGCCGCAACAGGTACTCGATCTGGCTGTTCAACGAGCGCAGCTCATCCGCCGCCCACCGGGCCAGCGTGGCGTGGAGCTCCGGATCCAGTCGCACCAGGAACGGCTTGCGGTCACCCATCGGCGGATCGCTGCACGCTCAGTAGATGGAACCGGTATTGACCACCGGTTGCATCGGTTGCTCGGCGCACAGTGTTACGAGCAGGTTCGACACCATGGCGGCTTTGCGCTCTTCATCGAGATTGACGATCCCCTTCTCGACGATGCTCTTGAGCGCCATCTCGACCATCGTCACCGCCCCTTCGACGATCAGCGTGCGCGCGGCGATGATCGCGCTCGCCTGCTGGCGGCGCAACATCGCGTTGGCGATTTCCGGGGCGTAGGCGAGGTGGGCGATGCGGGCCTCGAGCACCTTCATCCCGGCCTTTTCCAATCGTGCCTGCACCTCACCGGCCAGCTGGTCGGAAATCTCCACCGCGTTGTGACTGAGCGAACGCTCGCCCTCGACGTGCGCGTCGTACGGGTAGCTGGTCGCCAGCGTGCGCACCGCTGACTCGCTCTGCACCCGAACGTAATCCTCATAGTTGTCGACCTCGAACATCGCCTCGGCCGAGTCGATCACCTGCCACACCACGATGGCGCCGATCTCGATCGGGTTGGAGTTCTTGTCGTTCACCTTGAGCTTGGCCGTTTCGAAGTTCCGGACGCGCAACGAAATGCTGCGCTTGAGCAGGAACGGGTTGGCCCACCACAGCCCCGAGGTCCTGACCGTACCGACGTACTTGCCGAACAACGTCAGCACCTTGGCCTGGTTGGGCTGTACCGCAAACAGGCCGGTGAGCGCAATCATGCTCAACATTCCGCCGACAACGCCGGCGATTACCAAGACCGTGTCGCCGGTGTTGCCACCATGCCAGAGCAGGTACGCCGCCGCCGCGCCCCCGAGCAACAGGGCCAGGAATGCCGGGATGCCATTCACTGCTTTGCGTTCGATCTCGTTGGCCATTGGATCGGATCCAGTTGGGGACGGATGGCATCGCTATGATATCATAATGGAATCTATGTGTCAAGATGGACTCGGAATCAAGAGCTGCAAGCCAGTGCGTCCCAGCTCCCGGCTCTTGGGTCCCAACCCCCATGTACCTTCCGTGGTGCGCCGATCTCTCGCCGTCGTCTTACTCCTCCTGACCGCCTGCCTCGCCGACCCACCTGCCTTGGCGGTTCCGGGTCCCGCGTCGATCACGGCACTGACGCTGGTCCGGGATGGCCGAACCAACGTCTCGCTGCTCGCGGTGTGGGCACTGACTGCCAATCGCGCGTGGGCCGGTGGTCAAGGCGGGGTCATCCTGGCCTGGAACGGCACCGACTGGCGCATTGAACCGACGCCAACGCAGGAAACCATCGCCGGGCTCTGGGCCGCTGACACCGATGCCGCGTACGCCAGCGCCAGCGGTGGCGTGCTGCTGCATCGCGTGGGCGGTAACTGGGTGTCGGAACCGACCGGCACGACCGCGACGCTGCTCGACGTCTGGGGCCTCGACCGGAATCGCATCTGGGCGGTGGGCACCAACGGTACGGTGCTGCGCCGCACGGCGACGGGTTGGACGCCGATGTCGGTGCCACTGCCCGCGGAGATCTGGGGCATCTGGGGCTCGTCGGAAGACGCGCTCGTTGCCGTGGGCCAGAACGGTGTGCTGCTGGAATGCTGCGACGGAGGCGTCTGGCAAAGCGTGCCGTCGCCCACCAACGCGGTTCTCTTCGCCGTGGTGGGCGATGGCGCCGGGCGGGTCGTTGCCGTGGGTGGCAATGGAACGATCCTATTGCGCGACGTCGGAAGCTGGCGCGTCGTCCCGTCACCGACGTCGGTGAATCTGTTCGACGTATGGAGTGACGGTCCGGGGCGGTTTGTCGCGGTCGGTGACGGCGGCCGGATCATCAGTGGCGACGGTGTCAATTGGAGCGTGGTGCCGACCACCGGTGCGCACGAGAATCTTCGCGGCGTGGTCGCGGCTGGCGGCCGGCATTTCGCCGCCGGCTGGTTCGGCACCATACTCGACGATTCCGGGGGCAGCTGGCATCCGACCCTCGACGGCGGAATTCTCTACGACGTCCACGTGCCGGCCGACGGGCCAGCAATCGCGGTCGGTTCCGGCGGCCTGGCGTTCCAGCGCGTCAGCGGCGCGTGGCAGAACGTTGTGCTGCCCACCAGCAGTACGTTGTATGGCATTGCCGGCCCGTCGGCTCGCGCACGGCTCGCGGTGGGTGACAGCGGCACCATTCTCAGGTTCGACGGCGCCAACTGGCGGCGCGAAGCGTCGCCCTATCCCGGCTTGTTGCGGGCCGTCTGGTGGTCGCCCGACAATCGGGCGATGATCGTGGGCGACAACGGAACCGCGCTGGCATGGGACGGGGCAGCCTGGCACGCAACCCCGACGCACTCGACCGCATTCCTGCGTCACGTCTGGGGTTCAGAATGGGCGGATGTCTGGGCCGTCGGTGACAGTGGCACGGTGCTCCGATTCGACGGCAACGAATGGCATCGGCTCGCCGCACCGACGACGCAACTGCTGCGCGGCGTGTGGGGACGCTCACCACGGGACGTGTGGGTCGTGGGCGACAGCGGCGCCGCGCTGCACTGGGATGGCCGGGCCTGGCAGGCGCTCGCATCGCCGACCAACCAGGCGTTGCGTGCCGTGCATGGCATTGGCAGCGACATCTTCGTCGTGGGTGCCGACGGCAAGGCGTGGCGCTGGAGTGGCGCCGCGTGGAGTGAATTCGACTCGGGGCTGCCGGGGTTGCTGGTCGCGATGGACGTCGAGCCGGACGGATTTGTTGCGGTGGGAGAGCTCAGTGCGATCGTGGAAGGGAAATAGGAGCGACGAGAGACGAGCGACGTGAAGTGCGCGGCGACGGGACAATCCTCACATTGATCTCATCGACGCCGGCGAGCTTGCCAAGGTCGGATTCAGCTGGTTCGACGCGGATCGCGTTCCGTTACGCCACCCTCCGCGTCTTCCCCTTCAGGAAGTCCATGAGCAGGAACTGCCCCAGCGTCATGGGATTGGCGAAGTACGCCTTCCCACGGCAGATACGCGACACCTGTTTCACAAACTCCACCAGCTGCCGATCCCTGGCCAGCATGAACGTGTTGATCATGATGTTGCTTCGCCGGCACGCCGCGACCTCGGCGAACGTCGCCTTGATGATGGTCGGATCGAGGCCTGCCGAGTTGACGTAGATCTTGCCATTGGGCAGGGTCAGCGCAGACGGCTTGCCATCGGTGATCATGACGATCTGCTTCATGTCCTTGCGTTGGCCGACCAGAATCCGCCGCGCCAACGCCAGTCCTTCCGCGGTGTTCGTATGGTACGGTCCCACCTTCACGTTGGCGAGTGCCGCTACCGGAATTTCTTCCGCCGTATCATGGAACAGCACCACGCGAATCGAATCGCCGGGGTATTGCGTTCGTATCAGGTGTGCCAGTGCCAGCGCCACCTTCTTCGCCGGCGTGAAGCGATCCTCACCGTACAGGATCATCGAGTGCGAGCAATCGAGCATCAGCACCGTCGCGGCCGACGACCGATACTCGGACTGCACCACCATCAGGTCCTTGTAGTCGAGCTCGATCGGCACCTGCAGCCCGTGGCGCGCGATCGCGCTCGACAGGGTCGCGGGTACGTCCAGATTCAGCACGTCGCCGAACTCGTACTGCCGGCTCGCCGCCTCCGCTTCGTTGCTCGTTGCCAGGCTTGTCGTCTCGTGGGCGCCCACGGCGGACTTGCCCAGCGCGCCGAGCAGTTCCTTCAACGTCTTGTAGCCGAGGAAATCGGCACCCTTTTCGGTGAGGTCGAACTGCACCGTTCGCGCCGCGTCGCGTTCCTGTCCGCTCGCGGTCTGGTTCGCCGATCCAGGCTGGCTCGGCGGGCCATCGAGCTTGAGGTACCCCTCGTCGACCAGTCGCTGCACGATCTTGTCGAGCAGGTCGGCCAGGTCCTTGAGCGTCTGCGCGTCCTTCGCGTCGTCGCCGGTGGATTCACCGCGCAATGCCTTGAGCATGTCCGGCGTGAGCTGGCCCGATTCCATCAGGGCCTGGAGAATCGCCTGGCGCAGATCGTCGAGTGAATGGCCCGCGTCGGAATCCTCCGGCCCGCCCCACCACGGGTTGCCGGCGAAGCCGGATTGCAGCAGGAAATCACCCAGCTGATCGAGCAGGGCCTGCAGGTTGACCTGATCGGCCATCCCGGCGACGTACTTCGAATAGGTGGTGAAGCGCATACGCCTCAAACATACAGGGAGAGACGGGATCTCCTGCACGATTACCTTCGGGAGCAATGGCGACTGCTCTTGTCACTCGCATGTTGCAACCGTTCCGCGACCTGGGTGCCGGGGCGGTCAATGGCCCGCTGCGCGCGTTGCGCCATCCGGATTTCCGGCGGTTCCTGTCGGGTCAGGGGATCTCGCTCGTCGGTACCTGGATGCAGTCGATCGCCGAGGCGTGGCTGGTATTCGAACTCACCCATTCGGCGTTCGCCGTCGGCCTCACCGCGACGTTCGCCACGCTGCCGATCCTGGGGCTCACCCTGTACGGGGGCGTGGTTGCCGACCGGGTGGACAAGCGCCGCTTCATCATGCTGATGCAGACGATCATGCTGCTGGAAGCGAGCGCGCTGGCGACCCTGACGCTGACGCATCACGTCACGGTCCACTGGATCTGGGGCCTCGCGGTAATCTTCGGGTTCGCCACGGCGTTTGAGGTGCCGGCGCGGCAGGCGTTCCTGGTCGAACTCGTCCCGGCAGAGGACCTGGTATCGGCGGCGGCGATCAATTCCACCACGTACAACCTCGCGCGCGTGGTCGGGCCGGCGATTGCGGGCATTCTCGTGGCGGCCGCCGGTCCCGGGATCGCCTTCGCCGTGAACGCGCTCAGCTACGTCGCGGTGCTGATCGGGTTGTCGCGGATCCGGAAGCCGTATGAGCACACGGTGCGCACCGAACGGCAGTCGATCTTCACCGGACTCCGGTTCATCGCGTCGCGTCCCATGCTCAGTGGACTCGCGTGGCAGATGGTGCTGCTTACCGTGTTTGCCGGCAGCTTCATTCCGATCATGGCCGTCTACGCCCGCACGGTGCTCGGGGTCGGCGCAACCGGGTACGGACTGCTCACCTCCGCCGTAGGCGTCGGCGCGGCGATCGGTGCCATCGGTATTGGCGGCATGGGCAGCCGCTTTTCCCGGCCGCGCGTCGCTGTCGTCGCGGCGACGGTGCTGGGGAGCACGGTCATCCTGCTCGCCTTGGCGCGCAGTCTGATCATGGCGCTAGTCATCCTCGCTTGCGCTGGGGCGGCGATGGCAAGCCAGGGCATCGTGACCGCCACCGGCCTGCAGCTCGCGGCGCCATCCGAACTGCGAGGGCGTGTCATGTCGGTCTACTCGTTTGTCGTGCTGGGGCTGGCGCCACTCGGTGCGTTCCAGGCGGGCTGGGTCGCCGAGCACCTGGGCGCGCCATGGAGCATCGCGATCAGTGGTGCGATCTGCCTGGCGGGCACGGCAATACTGCGTCGCCGCCTCTGGTATGGCACGGAGGAAGCATGCTGATCACCATCTCACGGGAATACGGAGCGGGCGGTTCATCCGTCGCCCGTATGGTTGCCGAACGGCTTGGCTGGCGCCTGGTCGACAATCAGCTGGTGGAGGAGATCGCACGTCGTGCCGGGATGACCATGGCGGAAGCGCAGGAGCGCGTCGAGCGCGGACCGACGTTCGTCGAGCGACTGGCCAGGGCGCTATCCGCGGCGACTCCCGAACTCCTCGCTCCAGCTGCCGTGCAACCGCCCGAAGCGGAGGAGGCACGGCTCCAGCGCATTACCGAGCAGGTAGTGGCAGACGCGGCGGAAGATCATGCCGTCCTGGTCGGGCGCGCGGCGGTGGCCGTCGTTGGCCAGGATCAGGGCGCCCTGCACGTCAAGCTGGTCGGCAGCCCCGACTACCGCGCGCAAATCATCGCCGATCGGCTCGGCATCTCCTTCGAGGAGGCCGCACGCAAGATCCGCGACGTCGACGCGCACCGCGCCGAGTACCATCGACGCTGGTACCAGCGGGACTGGAACGATCCACGACACTACCACCTGGTGATCAACGCGGGGTGGCTCGGTCTTGAGCGGGCCGCGGAGCTGATCGTCGCGACGGTGAGAACGATGCCAACCACGTGAAACGTGAAAGGTGAAACGTGACAGGGAGGCTCCGACTTGATTGAAGCCTCCGTGTTACGTCTTACGTTTCACGATCTTCAGAGTCCTTCCCCCTCGCCATAGTTCTTACGTTTGGGCTTCACGCGCTGCCAGCCATACTCCTCGCTCCGGCTGATGCGTTGCTCTGACACCAGCGCCTCGAGCACGAGTTCGCACGCGGCGACGGTGAGTTCGCGATCGGCCGGCGTTGCCAACCCGGCCTGATACACGACGGGGAGGAGTCCGGGGATCACCCCGAACGCCCGCCAGCATGTCTCGCTCCGCTCCTCGACGCCCACCTTGAGGGCGCCACCCTGGTCGAACCAGGTGACGACCTCCTCCACGTTCGCATCCGGGTCCCGGTCGGCAAAGACCGTCCCGGCCGCCCGCCGGATCAGCTCCCGGGCGATGGCATCGCCCCCTTGGAGCTCGCCTTCGTATTCCAGCTCGATCTTGCCGGTGATGGCCGGCAAGCCGGCATAGACATCCACCACGCGTGCGACGGCGGTGCGTTCGGCAGTGCGCAACGCGCGTCGCTCCGCGTTACTCGCCACGATCTCGAGCAACGAGATCGGCAGTCGCTGGCTCACGCCGGATCGCTTGTCAACGCGCTTGTCACGCCGGGCCTCGAAGGCGACGTGCTCCACCATCTCGGCGATGAAATCGGGAATGATGATGTGCACTTCGCCACGATCGACCCACGCCTCTTGTGCCGTCACCGCGACGCCAAGCTCAACCGTGCGCGGGTAGTGCGTGCGGATTTCCGATCCGATGCGGTCCTTGAGCGGCGAGATGATCTTGCCGCGCGCCGTGTAGTCGTCGGGGTTCGCCGTGAACACCAGCAGCACGTCCAGCGGCAGCCGGACCGGATAGCCCTTGATCTGGACGTCACCTTCCTGCATGATGTTGAACAGGCCAACCTGGATCTTGCCGGACAGGTCGGGCAGCTCATTGATCGCGAAGATGCCGCGGTTCGCGCGCGGCAGCAGCCCGAAGTGCATGGTCAGCTCATCCCCGAGCAAATGCCCGCCCCGCGCCGCCTTGATCGGGTCAAGATCGCCGATCATGTCGGCGATCGTGACGTCGGGCGTGGCGAGTTTCTCGACGAACCGCTGGTCGCGCGACGCCCACGCGATCGGTGTTGCATCGCCGCATTCGGCGAGTCGTTCGCGGGCGTACTTGGAGATCGGTGCAAATGGATCATCGTTCACTTCGCTGCCGGCGACGACAGGAATCGCCTCGTCGAGGAACGCGACCAGCCCGCGCAGCAGCCGTGACTTCGCCTGCCCACGAGTCCCGAGCAGGATGAAATCGTGACGGGCGAGCATGGCGTTGACCAACTCGGGCTCGATGGTGTCCTCGTAACCCAGCACGCCGGGAAACAGCGCGCCGCCCTCGTCCAGCCGCTTGATCAGATTGCCGCGCAGCTCGTCGCGGACCGACCGTCGCCGCAGCGGCGGTTCTCCCCACGCGCTCTGCTTGAGGTCGGCAAGGGTCCGAGGGCGAGCTGTCATGGAGTCCTCCGGGAAAAGCATCGGACGGGTGACAATCGGTGCGGGAAGGACGTCCCCCACGTGCCGTGAGTGCACCCGGAAGCTAGCCGGGACCGGTTCCAGCGTCGGAAGTTGAGGCGCCGGAGGGGGTTAGCCGCTTGACAGGGCGCGTCCGGTGCCTAACTTGTTTCCCGGTGCACTGAGCGAGAGCGGCCGGTACGCAGTACCGGCCTCGGTGACCAACGTCATCCACGAAAGGGAGAGGCGATGCGGAAGTTCCTGATGGCTGCGGCCCTGCTGGCGGTCGTAGGGTGTGGCGAGAAGAAGGCGAACAGCGCGGACTCGAACTTGGCCGGCACGCCGACCACAATGGCGGATTCGACCAAGTTGGCCGACTCGATGAAGATGGCCGACTCGATGGCGAAAATGAAGGCTGACTCGAGCAAGCCGGCAACGATGCCGACCACGATGGCAGATTCGGCGCACAAGGCAGACTCGATCAAGAACATGAAGCCGCCGGTCAAGAAGCCGTAAGCTTCTCCGTTCGCCGATGCACCCTGACGCCCTGGGCTGAAACGCCCGGGGCGTCGTGTATTCCGGTATTCAAGCCACCGCCGGCTCGCCGAGATCAATAGGGGGCTCGACCACCACACCCTCGCTTTCGCCGGCGCGCACGGTATCGCCGAGGGCGACCTCGCGGCGAATCATCGCCAGTGCGACGCTCCGGTCGCCCAGCTGCGCCACCGTGCGCAGCGTTCCGACGACTTTCTCGCCGTCGGTCACCGCGGTGTCCGTGGGCCGGTCGCCGGGAGCCCAGCAGACGCCCCGGAGGACTCGATTCGCGTGACCGCGGAAGTGCAGCCGCGCGACGGTTTCCTGTCCGGTATAGCAACCCTTGTCGTACTTCACTCCGCCCAGTTCGTCGAAGCGTGCCTCCTGGGGCAGCGTGCGCTCGTCGATTTCCCGGCCCAGGCTCGGCCAGCCGAGGAGCAGCTTGGCAACGTCGGCATGGGCAGGCGGCGCGGCGTTCCAGCCATGCTGCGCCAAGCGTGCATCGGTGGCCGCCGCGTCGCGAGTGAGCAGCACTGCGGTGAATGGCGCAATGCCGTGCGGCGCGAACAGCTCCATGTCGGGGTGCGCCGTCGGCGCGCCGCCGCATAACCAGCGCGCCCGAACGCTGTCCGACTCATCGGTAACCTTCGCGAGTCGGGGCGGAATGCTCCGGGCAAAGAGCTGCTGCATGGCAGCGCGCATGGCGGCGGGCACCAGGATCCACGCGGCACGCTCGTCCCGCAGTACCCACGCGTCGGTGATGATCATGCCCTTGGGGGTGAGAAACGCGCCCCAGATCGCAGTGCCCTTGGCAGGTTTCACGACGTCGTTGGTGAGCAGGCCCTGAAGACAGTCGATCGCTCCGGCGCCTTCGATGCGGAAGACCGCATCGTCGACGGGAATCGCGGAACGCTCGGCGCGGAAGGCGGAGAATTCGGCGTCGGTGAGCGCCACATGCGGAACCAGGGCCGGCATGGGGGAGGAAGATACCAGAAAGAGAGACGAGAGAAGAGAACCGGGAGAAGCCGGGAGCGGCGCGACATCCACTGCCTCAGCTGTCTCTCGTCGGTACTTGTCAGGCCGCTCGGAACTCTCCGAGGAAACGAACTTCCGGGCAGGCGCGCAGCTTCGCGAACGCCCGCTCCCTCAACTGCCGGATGCGCTCTCGCGTCACGCCGAGGGCCGTGCCGATTTCTTCAAGGGTGCGGGCGTCTTCGGCAGGATCGAGGCCATAGTAGAGTGACAGGATCCGTCGTTCGCGGGGTGTGAGGTACTGACGGAACAGGCGGTCGATGAAATCGCGGCGCAGGGTGACATCGGTGTGCGTCTCGATCTCATTACCTTCGCCGAGCGGGAGCCGCTCGCCGAGCGTGGCGGCGCGGGCGTCACCGGACTCGACCGGCGCGTCGAGCGAGACTTCGGTCACGAACAGGCGCTTGGCATCGCGGACTTCCTGCACCGGGAGCGATAACGCGGTCGACAGTTCGTCGTCACTCGGCGTGCGCCCGAGTTCCTGCGCCAGCAGCCCCTGCGCCTTGGCGAACCGCACGACGGCCGTGTTCTGGTTGAGCGGGAACCGCACCGATCGCGTCTGCTCGGCGAGTGCCTTGAGGACGGCCTGGCGTACCCACCATACCGCGTACGAGATGAACTTCACGCCGCGCTCAGGATCGAACTTGCGCACCGCGCGGAGCAGTCCTTCATTGCCGATCGCGACAAGATCGCCAAGGTCGAGACCGTGTCCCTGATATCGCTTGACGAAGGCGATGACGAAGCGGAGGTTGGCGGTCACCAGGCGTTCGGCCGCCTCGGGATCGCCGTCGCGCGCCCGCCGCGCCAGCGCTCGCTCTTCCTCGATGCTCCCGATCATCGGAAGGTCCTTGATATCGCGCAGGTACTGCTCGAACGACTCGGCGGCGCCGATCGGAACGGCGCGCGCGCGCGCTGGCACAGGGCGGCTACGACGGGGCATCAGGGGCCCACTCTGCGGCTGAATTGTCTTGGGAGAGGTTGCGAATACCTGCGCAAGATCGCAACTGCGGACGGGTTGTCAAGAGGTTCTAAATGTCGACATTGCAATGACTTGCGGTATCATCTGTTGCGGTTTTTCTGCACATCATCCACAGTCGATCTATCCACATCGATGTGCATGGACGCGACAAGTCATTTGTATGGTGAGTGTTGCAACGTCGCGACAGTGATGTCGAATGTGATTAAGTCGGTGAGAAGTGAGCGTTGAGAGGTGAAACGGGCCGCCCGTCAAGCTCGGCGGCACGCACCCCCGAACTACGTATGCGTCCCTCTCACCGCTCACCGCTCACTGCTCACCGTTCACCGTTCGCCTCCAACAGTCGCTGGAGGACATTGAGATCCAGCGCATGCGTCCAGGCATCGCCGTCACGGGCCATGTTGCCGAAGGACGCGATGAGCGCTGCGTGCACGACGCCAGCGCGGTTCTTCTTGTCGGCATCGATGACGCTCATGATGCGTCCGCGATCGAGGTCGGCTGGCGGTGCGATCGGCAAGCCCAGCCGGGTGAGAACGGCGGTGATCTCATCCGCCGTGCCCGGTTGCGCAACTTCCATTCGTTCCGCGACGCGAGTCTCGAGCACCAGTCCGATGGCGACCGCCTCGCCGTGCGGGATGGCGTAGTCGGTCGCGCTCTCGAGTGCATGCGCCACGGTGTGCCCGGCGTTGAGGACAGCGCGTCGGTCGGTCTCTCGTTCGTCAGCCATCACCACGTCGGCTTTGATTTCGACGCTGCGGCGAATCAGGGTTTCGAGCGTACGCGGCTCTCGCGCGGCGATGTGGCGTGCGTGGGCGAGTATCCACTTGCCAAAGGAGGCGTCGAGCGTGGCGGCGTGCTTGACTGCCTCGGCGAGTCCTTCGCGATAGTGACGGTCCGGCAACGTGCGCAGCGCCGACGGGTCACAGAGGACCGCGCTCGGCGGATGAAACGTGCCGACAAGATTCTTTCCGGCCGGCGTATCGACGCCCGTCTTGCCACCAATTGCGGCGTCGAGCATCGCCAACGTGGTGGTGGGAACGGCGATCCACGGCACGCCGCGAAGGAAGGTCGACGCGACGAAGCCCGCCAGATCGCAGGCCACGCCGCCGCCGAACGCGACAATCACGGTATGTCGATCGTAGCGTGCCGCCAGCAATCGATCGGTGAGGTCGGCCCAGGTCTGGCGGGACTTGTGCGCTTCGCCGCTCGGAAAAGTGAACAGCGGCACGGCCGGCAGCGGCGAACCGAGGGCCGCGACGGCGTCGTCGTCAGCGATGACCACGACGCGGATGCCCGGGTGACGTTCATCCAGCAGGGCGGGCAACAACGCGCGCGCTCCCGCTCTGATGATCACTGGGTAGCTTCCGCCGCTGTGGCGGATTACCAGCGGTGTTACCAGGTGACGTCTCCGACACCGCCGCGGTGGTTGGCGAGCCGCGCCAATGTGAACAGCAGGTCAGACAGGCGATTCAGGTAGATGAGAAAGAGCGGCGGCACCTGGTCGGATCGCGCGAGCGCGACCACACTGCGCTCGGCCCGCCGGCACGCTGCTCGCGCCACGTGCAGAATCGCCGCCTTTTTGGTCCCGCCCGGCAGCACGAAAGCCTTGAGCGATGGCAGCTCCGTGTCCGCCGCATCGATCGCCGCCTCGAACTCGGCCACGCGAGTTGCCGAAAGCTCTGCCTTCTCGAGCGCCTTGCGCACCTTGTCCGGATCGGGCGTGGCGAGGTGGCCGCCGATCGAGAACAGGTCGCGCTGAATCGCCTCGAGCAGGGAATCGAAGAATTCTCCGGGCGCAGTGGCGCGCACCAGGCCAAGCAGCGAGTTGAGCTCGTCCACATCGCCGTACGCGGCGACGCGCACATGATCCTTGGTGACGCGCCCGCCGCCAAAGAGCGCGGTTTCGCCCGTGTCGCCGGTGCGGGTGTAGATCCTGGAGGGCACGAGGGGAAAGTAACGTCGTCAGCGACTTCGCCGCGCGACCCCGAGCATCTCGCTAATACTGGTAAACTTTTCTCTTGGCCTTCCTGCCGGTTTTCCGCGTTCGACCTCCGCCCGGTCGATTGCCAGCCAATCCGACCAGGTCGTGACGTCGATGTTGCGTTCGACGAGCAACCGATCGAGTTCGTCGGGCCGGCGTGCTGCCGGCGGCAGGCGGCCCGAGACGGCATCGGCGAGGACGTGATCAATGGTCTCCGCGGCGCACGCCTTGTTGGTTCCGATGATGCCTTGCGGACCACGCTTGATCCAGCCGGCGGCATAGACGCCGCGCAGGGGGGTGTCGCTGCCGGGAGCTTCGACCACCCGGCCGGATACATTCGGAATGATGCCGAGCCGCGCATCGAACGGGACGCCCGGCAGCGGCAGTCCGCGATAGCCGACCGACCGGAAGACCAGACCCACCGGGATGGTGATGCGCTCATCCGTGGGCACCGCTCGTACGCTGCCATGTCCGTCGGGAACCAGACGGTTCCTGGCGAGCAGGATCGCTTCGACGCGCGACTCACCGAGCAGTTCGAGTGGTGACACGTTGAAGTGCAGCACGATCCGCCGTGGCGCACCGGTGCTGCCGCGTTCGGCCCAGTGGCGCAGGATCGCGAGGTTGTTCTCGGCAGTGCGGTCCTCGGCGGCCGTGAGGTGCTCGGCGCTCGCGGGGTCGAGTTCTAGGTCGCGCGGGTCGACGATCACATCCACGTCCTCGAGTTCGCCCAGCTCGCGCAGCTCTGGCGTGGTGCATGCTGCCTGGACCGGGCCGCGCCGGGCGAGAATGTGCAACTCGGCCAAATCTGCGCCGCGCAGTGCTTCGAGGGCGTTCATGGCGAGGTCAGTCGTGGCGAGGTGATCCGGCGCGCGCGCGAGGATCCGTACCGCATCCATCGCCACGTTGCCGATCCCGACCACGGCCGCGGCACGCGGGGTCAGGTCGAATTCGCGATCGGCGTACTCGGGATGACCGTTGTACCACGCCACGAGTTCGGTCGCCGCGTGGCTGCCGGGCAGATGCTCGCCCCGGATGCCGAGCTGCCGATCGGTCTCGGCGCCGACGGCATAGAGCACCGCATCGTAATGCTCGCGCAATTCCGCCGCGCTGATGTCGCGGCCGACCTGCACGTTGCCGAGGAAGCGGAAACCTGGCTGTGTTGCGATTCGTTCGAATACCCGGGTGACGGACTTGATCTTGGGATGATCGGGCGCCACACCGCCGCGCACGAGACCGAACGGCGTCGGCAGCCGTTCGAACATATCGATGCTCGCCCCCGGCGCGCTCTTCTGCAGCGCCTCTGCCGCATAGAACCCGGCGGGACCGGAACCGACGATGGCGACGCGCAGGGAGGCCGGGGGGATGGACATCGGTGGAAGCTAAAATGGAAGCGGCGCGAAAGGCGTGAAACGTGAAAGNNCTTTCACGTTTCACGCCTTTCGCCGCTTGCGGCTTCGCGATCTCGACGACCACGCCGTCAATCGCGGCGATCATCCGCGCCCCGCTGAGCGTGTGATGGTTCGCCATCACTGAAAACACCAACACCCGTCCGTCGGCGCGCTCGACATAGCCGCTCAGCGTGTTGACGCCGCTGATGGATCCGGTCTTGGCGTGGACTGCGGTCGCTGCGGGCGTACCGGCAAAACGATCCTTGAGCGTCCCCGGCTTGCCGCTTTGCGGCAGCCCGGCATCGATCGCGGCGAAGTTGGCATGCTTGCGCGCATAGGCCAGCAACTTCGTGAAGGCGAGCGGCGTGACGAAGTTGTTGCTGGCGAGGCCCGAACCGTCCTGCACCGAAAACTCCGTGGAGTCAATGCCGACTGAGTCGATCAAGAACCGTCGCTCTACCTGGCGGCCGGCATCCCACGACCCGGCCGTGCCGAATCGCTTGCCGAGTTGCTTGAGCGTCATCTCGGCAAACCAGTTTTGCGACGGACTGAGAATCGGGTACAGCCAGTCCTTGAAGGGCCGGGACGCCACGTCGGCGAGCGGTGGCGTCACGCGCGCGGCCCGGTACGTGAACGAGTCCACCGTCGAACGGGTCTCACCGCGGACCTGAATGCCGGCCGCGGCAAGTTCGTGCCGGAAGGCGAGCGCGGCATAGCGATTGGGGTCGGCCACCGCGGCCGATTCAGTGCGAACTGCCGATCCTGCCGGCAGCGTGCCCGTCGCGAGGTAACTCAGTCCGTCGGCGCTGCGAAAGATGTCGAATGTCCGCCGGGAGCCACGCGGCGCGACCTCGGCGCGATTGTCGAGCGTGAAGGCGCCAATGTCGGGCGTCATGATCAGTTGCGGCAGCGCGCCAGCCGAGTCGCCTGCGACTTCGCGGACATCGACCGCATTGTCGTTGAACCCGAGCCCCGACACCGGCGCGGCGTACCACCAGCCGAGGTCGTAGACCTCCCAACCGGGGTGGATGATCTGCGGCGTGAAGTACGAGCCGTCACCGATGACATCGCCGGCGATGACCCGGACGCCGCGGTCGCGCAGTTGCTGCGCGAGCTGACGCAGCTTGTCGGCCGGGTCGTGATCGCACACGCCGGCCTTGGTGGTGTCGGCGTCGTAGCACCGATTGGAAAACGTCGGGTCGCCGCGACCATAGAGGACGACGTCCCCCTCGAGCACTCCGTTCGCAACCGGGCCGGATCCGTACACCGATGTCTGCACGGTGAACCCTGGACCGAGCAGCGCGTTGGCGGCGACGCTCACGATCAGCTTGGTGTTGCTCGCGGGAATGAACAGCCGATCGGCGTTGCGGCCGAACAGCAGGTGGCCGTCGAGGTCGGTGACGGCGACACCCCAGAGCAGGCGGTCGAGTCCCGGCGCATCGAGCCGCTTGTCGATCCGCACGGCCAGAGATTGTGCACCAGCCGTGGCCGACGCGGCGATCATCAGGCCCCAGACCGACAGCAGGGACTTAGTCATAGGCGACTCGGGGATCCGCCGCGGCATAGCACAGATCCGTCACAAGGTTCGCGATCACGAACACCAGCGAAAGGAACAGGATACTGCCCTGAATGGCCGGCAGGTCACGCTTGTCGATCGCGGTGAGCACGTACCGTCCGACACCAGGCCAGGAGAAGATCGTCTCGGTCAGGATCGACCCGGTAAGATACGCGCCGAAATCGAGCCCGATGACGGTGATGATCGGCAGCAGTGCGTTCCGCAGCGCGTGCCGGAGGATGACCGTTCGCTCAGGCAGACCCTTGGAGCGCGCAGTGCGCACCAGGTCGCTGCGAAGCGACTCCTGCATTGCCGCGCGCGTCATCCGGGCCAGCATCGCGATGGATCGCATGCCGAGGGTGGCGGCCGGCAGGATCAGGAAGAGCATGCCGCCGTACCCCGATGGCGGCAGCCAGCGGAGCAGGACCGCGAACAGCAGAATCAGCAGCAGGCCCACCCAATAGACCGGGAACGAAATGCCGAAATAGGCGCCCAGCGTCGCGATCCGGTCCATCCACGAACCGGGTCGCACCGCCCCGATGACGCCGACGGTGAGTCCCAGCGTGACCGCGAGGCTCATTGCGGCGCCGGCGAGCTTGAGTGTGGCGGGGAAGCGGTGCATCAGCTCGCGCGCGATCGGGCGCCCGGTGATGTAGCTCCGGCCGAGATCGCCGACGGCGACGTCGCCGACGTAGCGGGCGAAGCGCAGATACAACGGATCGTCGAGGTGCAGGTTACGGCGGACCCGGATGACGGCGGCGCTGTCAGCCCGCTCACCGACGATCGCTGCCACGGGGTCTCCCGGTGCGAGGTACAGGAGCGCGAAGGTGACGGCGAGCACGCCCAGCAGTGTGGGAACGAGAAGCACCAGACGCAACGCGACGTAGCGGATCATGGCGTGACGGTCACGGTCGTCCAGCGTTGGCCGGTGAACACCAGCGGATACCGCCAGCCATGCACTTCGGGACGCATCGCCCACAGGTCGTTGGGAAACCAGCAGAAGATCCACGGGGCAAGGTCGAAGACGCGCGCGTCGATGCGGCGCAGGAGCGCCACCTTCTCGGCGGAATCAGTCGTCGTCCGCGCCCGCACCAGGAGCGTATCGAGCGATGGCTCGTTCAGGAACGCGTAGTTGCCGCCGGTGCCGGCATTGCTGGAATGAAACAGCGGGAAGGTGAAGTTCTCGCCGTCGGGATAATCGGCAAACCAGTCGGAGAGGAACAGGTCGGCGTCGCCATGGCGAGCCGCGGCCCGCGCCGTCGCGGCGTCGCGTTCGACGATGTCCACCGTGACGCCAACCCGGCGGAGATCTTCCTGGATTGCCTGGGCGATGCGCGCGAACTCCGCACGCGACGACCGCCAGAGTTGCAGGTGCAGGTCGTCGGCATGGCCGGCGTCGGCGAGCAGCCGCCGGGCGAGCGCGGGATCGTAGCTGTAGCGGGCGCGCGTCGGGTCGTAGCCATCGAGCCCGGGCGGGATGCTGCCGGCGGCAAGCACGCCGCGGTTATGCATCACCTGCGCGAGCATCACCGGAACGTCGACCGCATGGTTGAGGGCCTGGCGTACCCGGACGTCGGCAAGCGCGCCGCGGCGAGTGTTGATGGCGACGTACCAGGCGCGAATCGCGGTCCGTCGTTGCAGCTCGGCGCCGTGAGCACGCTCCCATCGCTCGGTCTCGCCACCGGGGATCTCGACCACGGACAGGCGTCCCGACTCGTACTCCGCGGCCTCGGTGAAGACCTCGGGAATGATCCGCACGCGCAGGGTATCGGACCGTGCCGGCCCGCCCCACCAGTGATCGTTCCTTGCGAACACCAGGAGATCATCATGCGACCACGACACGAATTTCCACGGCCCGCTGCCGATCGGTGATTCACCGAAGTCGTCCGGTACCGGCGTGGGTACGATTGCGGCGACCGGCATGGCGAGCAGCTTGGGAAAGATGTTGAGCGGCTGCGTGACCGTGAATACCAGCGTGGAATCATCCACGGCGCGGAAGCCGCGCAAGTCGGGTGCGCTGGAATCGACGACCGCCGACGCACCATCGATCGGCAGCAACGGCCAGACGCGTCCGCCGCGCTTTCCCATTCTGAGCGCGCGCAGGAACGAGGCGTGAATCGCGGCGACATCAACCGGCCGGCCATCGTGGAAGGTGACACCGCGCCGCAGGCGGAACGTCCACGTCATGCCGTCAGGCGATGGCCACCACGAGGTGGCCAGCCCGGGAACGAGCCGGCCGTCAGGATCGAATTCGGTCAGGTTGTCGAAGAGAAGTGTCACGGCTTCGCCGGTTGGGACGTCCGTGGACAATGCCGGGTCGAGCGACCGGGGATCGGTCGTCCAGTAGTACTTCAATCCGGGTGGAATGCCGCTGCTGCAGGCCAGAAGGAGCAGGACCAGCAGGATGACGGGGCGGTGCATCGGGCTCCGGTGGGCGGCGACAGGTTGGCGTAACCCCTTGAAGAAACCAGATTTAGAGGATGTGGTCAATCGCAGGACTCTCGAGGACCCATCGCCGATGGTTGGCGCCGCTTGTTGGCGCCCTGGTCGTCGCGGCATCGGCCCGGCCGGCGCACGGTCAATTCGTGCCGTTGTTGGTGCGAGGCGTACATTTCCAGGGCAATCACGGAGTCGACCCGGACTTTCTTGCCGCGTCCATTGCCACGACGCAATCCAGCCTGTTCGCCCGTTCGGCCTTGTTGCGCTGGCTGAGGCTCGGCGACAAGCGGTACTTCAACCAGCTCGAGTTCACCCGGGATGTCTACCGGCTGCAGGTCGTCTTCAAGCGCAGCGGATATCCTGATGTCGCGGTCGACACCGTCGTCAAGCGGATGCCCGGCGCGATCGACATCACCTTCAGGATCACGGAAGGGCAGCCGAACCGCCTGGTGAGCCTCGACATCGTCGGCATCGATTCGGTCGATCAGCCGTCGCAGATCCGACAGGACCTGCCGATCGTCGTGGGGGACGTCGCCTCGGATTACAGGCTTCACGAGACCGCCGATACGATCACCTTCCGCCTGTGGAACCACGGCTATCCGAGCGCCACCGTCGAAGTCGACGAGTCGCGTGGCGCCGACAAGACGAACGCGCGACTCGTGGCCCACACCGGTCCGCATGCGACGTTCGGCCCGATCCGGGTGACCGCGCCGCTCGGCGTCGACACGGCGCACGTGTCGGCGTTGATCAACGCGCGGCCGGGCGACGAATACCGGTTCAACGAGATCCTCCAGTCGCAACGGAGCCTGTACACCTCGGATCTGTATCGCGTGGCGTCGGTCGGTGTCGACACCACGCGCTACACCGCCACGGACAGTGTCGTGCCGCTCGCCGTGAGCGTGGTACAGAACTTCGGCCATCGCGTGAAAGCATCGGTCGGCTATGGGACCGACGACTGCTTTCGCGTGGGCACCGAATGGACCGCCCGCAACTTTCCCAATAACGGCCTGGTATTCGACGTGACCACCCAGGTGTCCAAGATCGGCGTAGGTGATCCCCTCGGCTTCGGCTTGCAGAACAATCTCTGCCGTTCGCTGCTCAGCGATTCGATCGGCTCGCGCGTTGCCAACTACGGCATCAATACCTCGCTGCGGCGCAATGCGTTCATCGGTCCGACCAACGCGCTGGTGTTCTCGGTGTTTGCCACGCAGCACAGCGAGTTCGAAGTGTACTTGCGCCGCGAAGTCGGCACGTCGGTGTCGATCACGCACCTGGACGCTTCCAACGTCCCCGTCACCCTCACGTACCGGCTCGCCGACGGCACCACCACGGCCAATCCGGCATCGTTCTGCGCCTTTTTCAACACGTGTGACCCGGCCGAGATCGCCCAGCTGCAACAGCGGCGGTTGCAGGGAACCCTGGCGTTGAGCGTGCTCCGCCAGCGGGTGAACAATCCACTCGACCCGATCCGCGGCTCGGTTCTCTCCGCGTCGGTGACCGGGTCGTCGCGACTGCTGGGCTCGTCGGCCACACAGCAGTTCCTGCGCATGGTGGGCGACGTGGCGGGATTTGTTCCCCTGACCCGCGGCGTGGTGCTGGCCGGACACCTGCGCGGCGGCATCATCCTGGCGCCGAAGATCAACGTCAACACCGCGACCGGCAACTTCGTGCCTCCGGACCAGCGGTTCTACGCCGGCGGCGCCTACGACGTGCGCGGGTACGACCAGAACGAGCTCGGCCCGCTGGTGTACGTCGTGTCGTCGGATTCGATCGATCCGGGAACGCACCTCCCGGTCAGCTCGAACGCGGTACATGTCGCACCGATCGGCGGGACGCGCGTCGGCATCGGAAACCTCGAGTTGCGGATGCCGACGCCGTTCCTTGCCGGGCGTCTCCGCTTCGCCGTGTTCGTCGACGCGGGCGTGCTGTGGAACCAGATTGGCCCGTCCCCGCTGCGGATTACGCCGGGTGCGGGGCTGCGGTACACGTCGCCGATCGGGCCGATTCGCGTCGATGCGGGCTACAACACCTACCCGTTGCAGGCCGGCCAGCTCTTCAAGATCAGCACCGACGGGACGCTCTCGCAGATTCAGGGCGCCTTCGTCAAGCCCCGAAGCGGCAGCTGGACCTGGCACTTCTCGATCGGGCAGGCGTTCTGATGCGCCTGGTTCGCCGCATCGTCGCCACGTTGCTGACGCCACTGGTCCTCGCGGTGACGGTGATCGTCGGCACGCTGGGTGCCGTGCTCCTGACGCCGCCCGGTCACGCGTTGCTGGCCCGGATCGCCAGTCGGTGGATTTCCGGGGCGGTGGCCGGCGGCATGGAAATCGGCGCGATTCGCGGCAACATCTGGAACCATATCGAACTCGACCGCGTGACGATCCGTGACCAGCGCGGCGCGGTGATCCTGAACACGCCGCACCTGGAAGCGAGCTACATCCTGCCGGGGTTGCTGGCGCATCGCCTGGTGTTCAGCCACGTGCGGGCGGACTCGCTGATGCTTCACCTGGTGAAGCTGCGCGCCGGCCGCTGGAATTATGAGGCGGTCTTTCACCTCGGCGAGGGGCCCAGCAGCGGCAAGGCGCCGCCACACGTTGCGTTCACCGATCTCCGGGTCGCCCACGCGTCGGTGCAGATCGACGTGCCAACGACGCCAGGACGGCCGCACCAGTCGGCGTCGCGCAACGCGCGTGCATCGGCGCAGCCACGCGTCGATAGCAGCGCCGACGGCCCGGTGCGCGTCTACACATTCACCCACCTCGATGCGAGGTTGCCGTTGTTGCGCATCTCCACGCCGCGGCGCGATCCACTGCTGGCGCGGATCGCCACGCTGCGCGCAAACCTGAGCGATCCCGAGCTGCAGATCACCTCGCTGGCCGGCCAGATCGTCACGGCTGGAGACAGCCTGCGCTTCGATGTCGACAGTGTCGGGTTGCCCGCATCGCGCCTCACGGGTGGCGGCGCGGTGCGCTGGCCGCACGACACCCTGCTGTTCGACTTCACCCTCGATGCACCGCGAGTCGCGCTGCGCGACCTCTGGTGGATCCAGCCCGACTTCCCGGACTGGGAGGGGCGGGGCCACGTCATTGCCAAGTCGTTCAACGGCTCACGGGCGAACTTCAAACTCGACAACCTGGCCCTCGGCGACGCGAAGACGAGCGTCACCGGCAAGGTCACGGTCATGACCGACAATGCTCGCGGCCTGGGAATGGGCGGCCTCGACCTGCGACTCCGGAGCACGCCGATCGACGTGCTCCGGCCCTATCTCGATACCCTGCCCGTTTCGGGCAACCTGACCGGGCACCTGCTCGCGAACGGCTTCCTCGATTCGCTCCGGCTCGGCGGCGACCTGCTCTACGCCGACGCACTGGTGGCAGGCTCGCCGATGTCCCACTTCGTCATCGACGGTGTGGTGCACTTTGGCGGGCCCGACGGCGCGGTGTTCCAGCAGTTCCGGCTCAACGAGACAACCCTGGCGCTGGGTACCGTGCACCAGCTGGTACCTTCGGTCCTGATCACCGGAGAGCTGCGGCTCACCGGTCCGCTCGACGGTCCGTGGAAGAACGTGCGCTTTACCGGCACGGCCGAACATGCGGCACCCAACGGTGCGCTGTCGCGAATGATCGGCAGCGCGCGCCTGGACACCCGCGGCGCAGTGCTGGGTATCGGGCTGGATGCCGACTTCGACCGACTGTCCTTCGACGCCTTGCGCAGCGGGTATCCCGATCTGCCCACCCGCGGCGGAATGACTGGTCACGTGATCGCGAACGGCAACCTCGACAGCCTCGATATCACCGCGAAGCTCACCGGCGAAATCGGCAGCATCAGTGCCACCGGCCGGGTGACCGTCGACGCACCGCATTACGGTGCCGACTCGCTCATTGTCGACATGCAGCGGCTGGATGCCGAGGCCATCACCGGCGGTGGGATGTCCACCGCACTGAATGGCCGGGTCACCATGCGCGGCACGCTGGACGTGGGCGTACCGCCGCACGGAACGCTGGAGCTGACCCTGGATCGCTCGCGCTTTGGCGGGGCGACCGTTGATGCCGTCACCGGGGTAGTCCATGCGGACCACGGCATGCTGACGGTGGACACTGGTTCGGTGATCTGGTCGGCTGGGCGGGTCGATGCGCGCGGCACGCTGGGCTGGTCGGCGCCGGATTCCGGGACGCTGACGCTGCAAGCGGTCGCGACGTCGCTGACGCCGTTCGATTCGCTGGTTCGAGCCAGGATCGGCACGGCGGGCGACACCGTGCATCCGCATCCGTTCGACGGGCAGGTCAGCGCTTCGCTCGTTGTTACCGGCGCGCGCAATGCCGCGACGATCACGGGAACGGTGACGGCAGCACACCTCATCCTCGACGATTGGCACGCGGGCGCTGTCCGCGCCATGGTCCGCGCCGATTCGCTGGGTCAGCGCGGCTTCAGTGTCGACGCCGCCGCGGACACCATCGGCAAGGGTGCCGAGGTCGCCGACCGGCTGCACTTGCTGGTGGGCGGGACGCCGGATTCGATGGGTGTCGCAGGCAGCGTCGATATGGTGGCGCTCAATGCGAGCGGCGGGGGAACCTGGCAACCGGGTTCCCCGGCAGCGCGCCTGCGAGTCGATTCGCTGTCGCTCGCCTTTCCGCACCAGCGCTGGCAGTTAGCGTCGCCGGCGGAGATCGCGCTGGCCGGCAGCCAGGTATCGTTGCGCAACACCTTCCGGCTGCAAAGCACCGACGGCAGCGGCGAGGTCCGTGTCAGTGGCACGGTGCCGGGTGATTCGCCGGGGAAGCTGAATGCCAGCGTGCGTGGATTGGACCTGCTGGATGTTTTTGGCGTACTGCAACGCGACACCACGGCACTCGACGGCTGGGCCTCGCTCGATCTGCAGTTGGCCGGCACGCGCGATGCTCCGACGTTCACGGGCACGGCGTCGGTCATCAGTCCGGTGATGGGCGGCGCGCAACTGCCGTCGGTCCAGGCCACGTTCGACTACGCCGCAGAGCGGCTGCGGTCGAACGTCTCGCTCTGGCGAACCGGCCGGAAGGTTCTCGACGGCAAAGTGTCGCTGCCGCTCGATCTCGCGCTGGGCAGCCGGGCCACCCGCAAGGTGGCTGGCGAGCTGCAAATCAGCGCGCTCGCGGACTCGGTCGACATGGTGATCCTCACCGCAATGATTCCGACGATTCGCGATCCCACCGGCCTGCTCAGCCTGAACATGAACGGCGCCGGGACGTGGAAGGCGCCGCGGCTGACCGGGCTGTTGGCGGTGCACGACGGCGGCCTGACCTTGCCCTCACTGGGTGCACAGCGGTACGGGCCGATCAACGGGCTGGCCCGGTTCGTCGCCGACTCGATGGTGATCGATTCCCTTCAGGTCGGCGGGGAGGACAACGGCGTTACCATCAAGGGCGGCATGCGGTTTGAACAGCTCGCCAAGCCGACCATGAATCTCGACATCAACGCGCACGACTTTCTCGCCATCGATGTGCCAGCCGACATGACGTTGCGGGCGACGGGCGACATGCACCTGACCGGCCCGTTGCTGCAGCCCGTGCTCACCGGCGACGAGGTGACGCTGTCACGCAGCGTGGTCTATTTCACCGATATCCTCACCAAGACGGTGGTGGATCTCGAGATTCCGGAGAACGCCGCACTGATCGACACCACCGCGCTCCGGCGTCAGGGCCTCGGCAATCAATTCTCGATCCGGTTCCTCGACTCGCTCAGCATCAATGGGCTGGGGGTCCACCTCGGCAGCGACGTCTGGCTGCGGTCGACCGAAGCGAACATCCAGCTCGAAGGCGATCTCACCGTCGACAAGCAGCGCAAGGTCTACGGGTTGACCGGCTCGCTCAGCGCACCGCGCGGCACCTACTCGCTGCAGGTCGGCCCGATTGTCCGTGACTTCAGCATCGATCAGGGCACCATCCGCTATTTCGGCACGCCGGATCTCAATCCCGAGCTGAACATCAAGGCGCACCACCAGGTGCGCACCATCGATGGGGACCAGTTCGATGTCGTCGCGACGATCACCAACACGATCCTCGAGCCCAAGGTCAACCTGAGCGCGCCGGGGCGGAACCTGTCGGAGCGTGATCTGGTTTCGTACCTGCTATTCGGCCGGTCGGAGTTGCAATTGACAGGCTCGCAGCAGGGTACGTCCTTTGGCGGCGAATCACTCAGCCTGGCGCTCGGCAGCTTTGCGAGCGCGGTGCAGCACACCCTGATCAGCAGCGGCATCGGGGTGAGCACGCTCACCATTCAGCCGGGTGCCGCGCCGGGAGGCCTCGTGCCGGGATCGTCGATCACGCAGCTCGCCGCCGGGTGGCAACTCGGTCCCAACTGGTTCGTCACGTTCGACGCCGGGCTCTGTCTCGGCTCGTCGGCGACCAGCTTTCAGCAACGGAACTTCGGCGCATCGCTCGAGTATCGGTTTGCGCGGGAGTTCCGGGTCCAGGCCGCAGCGGAGCCGGTGCAGACCTGCATCACCAACCGCGCGGCGGACGTGTTCACGCGACTGAGCCGCTATCAGCTCGGCGGTGACCTGCTCTGGCAGCGGGACTATTGAGTGGCTCGTGCCCTCCTGATCGCCAATCCCGGCGCGGCCCGGACCCACGGCGGCGTGGTGCGCCAGATCGAGCGGGTGTTCAACACGGCCGGTTGGCAGGTCGAGACGCTGGCAACAGTGGGGTCCGGCGACGCACGCAGGCTGGCCGAGTACGGAGTGCAGCAGGGCGTTGACGTCGTGGCCGTGCTGGGCGGCGACGGCACCATCATGCAGGTCGCGGCAGCCCTGGTGGGCACGGACGTGCCAATGGGTGTGCTTCCAGGTGGCACCGGCAACCAGCTCGCCGGCAATCTGGGGCTGTCGTTCAATCCGGTGCGGGCGGCCGCGGCGTTGGTGCGGGGCACGCCGCGGGCGTTCGACCTGGGGCGTCTCGACCGTCCGGATGGCGCGCATTACTTCGCGGTGGGCGGTGGCGCCGGCCTGGACGCCAGGGTGATGGCTGCCACACTAGCGTCGCAGAAGCGGCGCTGGGGCCAACTGGCTTATGTCGCGACCACGCTCCGCCTCCTGGCTGACACGGCCTGCGTGCCATTTCACATCGAAGCCGACGGTGTCGGGCACGACTTCGAAGCGGCGATGATCCTCATCGCCAACTGCGGCGAGATCATCCCCCCGCTGTTCAAGCTCGGCCAGGGTATCACCCCGTACGACGGCATGCTCGACGTGATTATCCTGAGCGCGAACTCGGTCGGCGGCGGTGTTCGCGCACTCTGGAACATCGTGCGGGAAACGCAGGGTATCTATGGTGAAACCGTGTTTGCGACCCGGCTGCGCGGCGCCGAGGTCCGCGTGACGACTTCGGCAGCGCCTGAGCCGGTCCAGCTGGATGGCGAGCCAACCGGCGAAACCCCGTTCACAGCGACCGTGGTGCCGGGTGCGATCCGGTTGATCCACCCGAAGGGGTAGCGGGGGTGGGACGATGGAGGCAGTTTGAGCGACGAGGCGGTGAAGCATGACGCACGAGGCGGCCGTGAGCGGTGAGCGATGACCGACTCCATCCTGCTCATCGACGATGATGTCGACGTACTGCGCGTCCTCGGCACGTTCTTCGAGCAGCGCGGATGGGACGTATACCGCGAGCTCAGCGGAGAGGCCGGGGTTGCGACCTTCGAACGAGCGCTGACCGACGTCGTCCTCGTTGACCTCAACCTGCCAGGCATGGACGGGCTCGAAGTGCTCGAGCAACTCCGCGGTCGGGAAACGGCGGTGATCGTGCTCACCGGCGACGGCGACGTGCCGACGGCGGTCCGTGCAATGCAATCGGGCGCGGAGAACTTTCTCGCCAAGCCGGTCGACCTGTCGCACCTCCAGGCGGCAGCCGACCGGGCCGTCGAGAAGGTTCGACTCCGGCGCGTCAATCGCACGCTGATCGGTCAGAGTGCCAACGCCACGGGGCTCGATGGACTGGGCACCTCGGCGCTGATGCGTGAAGTCACCCGCCAGCTCACCTTGCTCGCCCACAGCGACCGCAACGCAGTGCTGCTGCAGGGCGAGGGCGGCACCGGCAAGCGCTGGATCGCCCGCCTGATGCACGACATTTCGGCCCGGGCGTCGGCGCCATTCATCGAAGTGGCGTGCGGAGCAGGCGACGCCGCGTGGCTGGAAGCCGAACTGTTCGGCCGCGAGACCGGCCCGGCGGGCGAGTCGTCCGCTGAACGACGCCAGGGACTGGTCGAAGTCGCCGACGGGGGCACGCTGTTTCTGGATGAAATCGCCGACCTGCCCCTGGAAATGCAGGCCAAGCTGCATGCGATGCTGGAAACGCGGGCGATCCGACGGGCGGGCGGGATCCGTGAAATCCCGGTCGATGTCCGTGTCATCGCCGCAACCGCGCGATCGCTGGCTGCGGTGGTCGACACCGGGCGCTTCCGTGAGGACCTTTTCCGCCGGCTCAACGTGATGCCGCTGACGGTGCCGCCGCTGCGCGAGCGGAGCCGCGATGACTTCCTCGCGCTGATTCGCCGGTTCCTCAAGGAGCTGTCACCGGCGAGTCCCGGCGCCCCGACCCGGCTTTCCGACGACGCACTCGAGCGGCTGCTGAAGCACGCCTGGCCGGGCAACGTGCGCGAATTGCACAACGTGCTGGAGCGCGCGCTGCTGCTCGCGCGCGGCAACGAGGTCGTGGGTGCGGAGCACCTGCCGCCCGAATTCCGGGCGCGGTTCTCGCCGCTCGACCGCCGTCATACACCGCTGACGCTCGACGAACTGGAACGGATGCATATCGATCGCACCCTGAAGCACCACACGGGCAACCGCACTCACGCCGCGCAGGAGCTCGGCATCTCGCGTGCGACGCTGATCGCCAAGATCAAGCGCTACGCGATCCCCGGGTGATGATGGCCATGAACTCCCGCCCGCAGATCTCCGAGCGTGACGCGATGATCTGCCGCGCCTGCGGTCGTGAGGAACGCGCGTCGGAGGGATATCCCTGCGATTCGTGTGGGACATTCGTCTGCCTGATCTGCACCATCCGGGGCGTTACGCGCTGCCGGGAGTGCAGCGCAAAGCTGAAGCCGGCATGAACGGGCTGCTGGTCACGGCCACGGTTGCGCCACTGCTCGCCACGCCGTCGTTGCGCAGCGAACAGCTGTCGCAGCTGGTGCTCGGCGAGGGCGCCGAGGTGCTCGACTCGCACTACGACATGCTGCACGTTCGCACGCTGCTCGACAACAACGAAGGCTGGCTCGCCGAGGGATACGTGGTGCCGCTGCCGCTCGGGGAAGTGGAGACCTGGCTGGCGAGCGCGGCATGGTCGAAGGGCGCGGTGCTGAGGAACCGTGTCGGCATCGCGATCCGCGCGCCACACCGGGCGCGATTGATGCTCGAGGCCGACGGCCGCGTGCAGCTACCCACCGGCGAAAGAGCCGACATTCTCGCCGGCGCCGTCTGCTCGCATGCTGATCTGATCGCGGCAGCCCGCCGGGAGGCACCCGCCGATTGGGCCTGGCGCGAATTCGCCGGCACGCCGTATCTGTGGGGTGGGGTCACCGGCGCCGGCATCGATTGTTCGGGATTGACGCAGAACACGTTCGTCGCTCGCGGCGTCACGTTGCCGCGCGACTCCGAGCAGCAGGCCGGCCAGGGCGAGGTCATTGAGTTCGGCCGTCGCGCCCCCGGCGACCTGCTGTTTTTCCGGGCGCGCGACAGCGAACGCATCAGTCACGTGGGCCTGCTCGCCGCCGCCGACGTGATCGTGCATAGCACTGTCGACACCGGCGGCGTTGTCCGCGAGGAGCTCGCGCCCGGATCGCGCGCGCACGCGCTGCTCGCCCGGCTGGTTGCGGTCCGCCGCTTCGATTGATGCGGCGATTGGTCCTGTTCGACATCGACGGTACGCTGCTGGTGAGCGCGCATGCCGGACGGCGTGCACTCCGGGTCGCATTCGAGGACGAATACGGCGACCTGTCGTCTTTCGACAGCGTGCGGCTGGATGGCAAGACCGATCCGCAGATCATCGCGGAGCTGCACTCGGCTGCCGGCCGCCCGGAACGCAATACTCCGGAGGTGATCGCCCGCCTGCTCGATCGGTATGTCGCGGCGCTCGAGCTCGAGATCGCCGATCGTGGCCATCTGGTGCATCCCTGTCCCGGGGTTCCCGAGTTGCTTGACGCGCTGGCCGAGCGCCCCGATGTCGTCACCGGCTTGTTGACTGGCAACATCGTTCCTGGCGCCCGGCTCAAGCTCGGCGCCGCACGGATCGACTTCGGCCGCTTCGTGGTCGGGGCGTTCGGCTCCGACAGCGCCCACCGTCCCGACCTGCCACTAATCGCCGCGACACGGGCGGCACCGTTGTTCGGGCGGGCACCGCACGGTGACGAAGTGGTGATCATCGGCGATACTCCGGCGGACGTTGCGTGCGGAGCGGGCATCGCGGCCCGCGCGGTCGCGGTGGCAACCGGATCCTATTCGGTGGCGGAACTCGTATCGACCGGCGCCCATGCCACGTTCGCCACCCTCGCCGACACGACGGCGGTGCTGGAAGCGATCCTCACATGACCTCGCCATTGGCGGCAGACCTGGGGCGTCTCGCCGCTCCACCGCACGCGGTGCCGTATGATGATGTCCGGGTCGCGTTGCTCGACGCGATCATTGCGGCGAAGGCGGCGGGACGCATGGAGCAGGAGGCGTGGGAAGCAGCGTTCGGCGGCGCGATGCGGTCGCTGCGGATGCGCCTGCTGGCTGAGGCCGAGGCCGCGATGCTCGCGGCGGCTGCGTACTCGCGCTACCCGATGTGGCGGCTGCGGACGCTGCTGCCCGATGCCGAAGCGGCCGACACTCTTCTACATCGCTTGCTTGCGGAGGGGATGCCGCTGGAACGATTCGAAGGCCTGGCCGACGATCCGTCGACGCGCCGCGCCCGCGCCGCGGCCCTGGAAACGTCCTGGGAGGGCGCGACGCGCGTGGCGACCGCCGAGAACTCGCGCTGGGGAGGAGCCGCCGCGCAGGTGGCGAACTGGCGCCGGCCCACCACGCCGTTGTGGGCCATGTCGGCTGTCCTCCTGCTCGCCGCCGGGCTCATCGCGGCGTGGCTGAGCGGGACGCTGCCGGCGCCGTACTGGTTCCGGTCGATCAACGACTTGTGGTGGCGGTTGTGGCCATAGTCGCGATCGGCCTCGACGTGGTCGAGATGCCGCGGGCGCGTGCACTCCTCGCGCGCCATGGCGATCGTATTCTCGAGCGCACGCTGACCGTTGACGAGCGCAAGTACGTCCAGTCCCTCGGCGATCCGGGTCCTGCCTTCGCTGCCCGCCTCGCTGCCAAGGAAGCGGTCTACAAGGCACTCCAGGCGCTGCCAGGCGCGCGTGCCGTCGGCTGGCGCGAGATCGGTGTGCGGCGGCTCCCCGACGGCCGGCCGGAGGTTGAGCTCAGCGGGCGCGCCCTGGAGTTGCTCACCCCCCATCGCGTGACGATTCACCTCTCCCTCAGCCACAGTCGCGACGTGGCGGCGGCGGTGGCCATTCTCGAGAGCTAGCCGCTCCGAGCTCGATACAGGGCATGGTCCGGCAACTGCGATCGACGGCGGCGACCAGGAAGCGCCTGCCGCTACTGGCGATCAACGCGCGGTAGTCCTAGCTTCTGTCATATGTACGAAAGCATTTGAGAATGAATCTCATCTACGTAACGTTCGTCGGTTTGTTTCTGGCTCCCGGGCCAGGGGCCGATTCGGTTGCCGCCGGCCGTCGCATTGCGGCGAGCGTTGCGCTGGCTGCGCAGGAATACCGCAACGGAGTATCGGGCGGGAAGATCGTCGCCCCGGCCGAAGTCGACGAAGCGCGTTTGTTCCTCGCCGACGCACGTCGGACCGCCGGCGTGTTGTCGCCGCGACTGGCCGCCGGCGCGATCGCGGACATCGATCGTGTGCTTGAGCTGCTCAGCCGAGTTGCTCCACCGGATTCAGTGGCCGCGGGCGCTCGTCATGCTGCTGACCATCTGGCCGCGGCGCTCGGCGCTGTGCTCGACGAAATCCCCGATCGCACGCCGTCCGTGCGGCGCGGCGCCGAGGTCTTTCAGCGCGACTGCAGCGGCTGCCATGGCGCACTGGGGCATGGCGACGGCGTGGCGGCGCGCGCGCTCAACCCGCCGCCGGCCGACCTGACCGTTGCAAGCAAGCTGGTCGGCGTCACGCCGCTGGAGTTCTACCAGCGCGTCACCATCGGCGTCGCGGGAACGGCAATGCCAGCGTTCGAGACGCGATTGCCGACTGCCGATCGGTGGGCAGTGGCGCTCTATACGTCGACCTTGCGACAAGTTGCGCCTGCTGGCGACGTGCCGGTGGCGTTGCGTTCGTTCCCGACTGTCGCGACGCTGACGGACTCGGCAGTCCTCGCCGCGCTGGGTCCGCAGGCGACCTCGGCGCGGTTGGCAGCCGTGCGCGCGTTCCAGCCGCCGCAGGACGAGCGTCCCGCCAGCGCGGCCGTTTTCACCGCGGTCCGCGACAAGGTCAAGCAGGCCATCGATCTTGCCCACCGCGGCCAGCACGAGCAGGCGGCGAACACCGCGTTCGATGCGTACCTCACCTTCGAGCAGATCGAGACCGTGGTGCGCGCCAAGAACTCGGATCTCGCCACCAGGCTCGAGGCCGAGTTTGCGACGCTGCGGGCGAGGGCGGCGGGTGGCGCAGCCCGGGCGGAATTGGACGGCGTCGAGCGCGACCTCGCCGCGTCGCTGGAACAGGCCGAACGCGTCGTGAGCGACCGGATGTCCCCGCTCAACCTGTTCGTGCAATCGCTGGTGATCATCCTGCGTGAAGGCCTCGAAGCGATCCTCATCATCGGCGCGCTGATTGCCTTCCTGATGAAGGCCGGTGCGGCCCATCGCAAGCGCGATATTCACATCGGTGTCGGTGCCGCGGTGGCGATGTCGCTGCTCACGGCGGTGCTGCTGGAGACGGTGTTCGTGCTCTCACCGGCGCACCGCGAGGCGCTCGAAGGCGCCACGATGATCGTCGCCGTCGGCGTGTTGTTCTACGTGAGTTACTGGCTGCTCTCCAAGATGGAAGTGGCCAAGTGGACCGCGTTCGTGAAGCAACGACTCGCGGTCGCCGTCACCGGCGGTTCGGCGTTTGCACTGGCGTCCGCGGCATTCCTCGCCGTCTATCGCGAAGGCTTTGAGACGGTGCTGTTCTACAAGGCGCTGTTCGTCGAAGGCGGGACGCTCGGCGACACCTTCATTCCGGTGACGGCCGGCCTCGTGGTTGGCGGCGTAGCGCTGACATTGATTTACGTGGCCATCAACCGGTGGGGCGTGCGCCTGCCGCTCAGGCCGTTCTTCGGGATCACCAGCGCGTTCCTCTATTACATGGCCTTCGTGTTCGCGGGGAAGGGCATCGCTGAGCTGCAGGAAGGCGGCCTCGTTCCGACCACGATCCTGCTCGGTTGGCCGAGGTTTTCAACGCTCGGGATCTACCCCACCGCTGAATCGATGCTGGGGCAAGGCGTCATGGCAGTGCTGGCGGGCGCGGCCCTGATCTGGATCTTTGGCGTGCAACGGCGCCGGGATGCCTTGCGCGCCGTCACCGTGGCGGGCGCGATGACCGGGGACGGGGAGCTCGCGGCCAACCCGCGCGGTTCGATTCCGGAGCCCGAGGAGGCCATGCTACGTTCGCTGGAGCGAATGGAAGCGGATCTGGGCGCCCTCAAGTCGGAAGTGGAGCGGCTGCGGCAGACGGTGGTCGATGTCAGCGTCGAGGACATCGTCAAGCGGTGAATGGGGGCCGACGGAATACGGAATAACGAAGCGGCCCGCCATTGGCGGGCCGCTTCGTTTGGGAGGTCCCAGAACGCCCCCTGAGTATACGGAGACGAACGGATGTGTTCGCTCCACCCTTCTTCGTCCTGGGACTTTTCCGTCGGCACCGCATCGGGGCGCCAGTTCAAATAATGCTACGGGTCGCCGCCGGGCCTGTCAAGTAGGGCCGGAAACCGCCAGCGGCCGGCCGCGAGCACCGGCGACCAGCCATTCTCCGGGGGCCACTCTTGGCCTGAGAGACAGCGCCTTCATCACGGCGATGCCGACGATGACCATCACCATTGACGCCACCTGGGCGATGCTGAGGCCCCCCGGGATGCGGTCGTCCTTGGCCCGCAGAAACTCGACAGCGAACCGTTCCAGCCCAGCGAGCACCATGTACGCGCCGAACAGCCAGCCGGTGCCGCGCGGCAGCGTTCGCCACCGCCAGATGATCGCGAACACCACCAGCATCGCCGCGATCTCGTAAAGCTGCGTTGGATGGACTGCGAAGATCGTGTCGGGCGCCGCGCTCGCCGGGACAGCTACGTGGAACTCTCGCAGGTTCTGCGCAGTCGTCGGTGGCATGCCCTGCGGAAAGCGGACTCCCCATGGCAGCGTGGTGGGGACGCCGTAGTCATCGCCGACCACATAACAGCCGACACGACCGACGGCGTACGCCGCAGTGAGCGCCGGTGCCACCAGGTGCGCCGTCCACCGCATCGGGACGCGGCGGCGCCAGCCGTTCAGCACCACGCCGAGGGTACCACCGGCCAGGCCGCCATAGAACACGAGACCGCCGCGGTCGAGGAGCGTGTCGAGTCCGTGCAGGGCTGCGAACCAGACCTTTGCGCCGACGATGCCGCCGATCACCGCGCCGACGATGATGTCGCCGGCATAGTCGGATGCAAACCCGTTGCGGCGGCACTCGCGGTCGATCAGCCAGCCCCCCACCAGGAACGCCAGCATCATCATGATGCCGAAGCCGGTGACGTGCAGCGGGCCGACATAGAAGCCGAACGGATAGGCGGTGATCATGCGGCGACCCCGCCCGCCACCGGCAGGCCGGGCAGTGGGAGCGCATCGCGCGCGTCGAGATCGGGTCCGTGATGTTCACCGCGCATCAGACGCCAGCTCCCAGCTGCCGCGATCATGGCGGCGTTGTCGGTATTGAGTCGGGGCGAGGCGACCGCCACGCGAGTGTGCGGTGCCAGCGCATGCCGCATGGCGTCAGCCAGGGCGCGGTTGCACGCCACACCGCCGCCAACGAGCACGAGATCGCGCCCGTAGGCATCGGCCGCCGCGCCGGTCTTGGCCACCAGGACGTCGATCACGGCATCCTGAAAGCCGCGCGCGATGTCGGTACGGTCACGGCTCAGGTCATTGCTCTGCTGCACCGCGCGTAACACGGCGGTCTTGAGGCCGCTGAAAGAGAATGCATACCGATCTGCAGGCCCTGGAGCGGCCTTCAATAGTGGCCGTGGAAAGACGAATCTGGTGGGATCGCCACCCGCCGCAAGCCGTTCGACCGCGGCGCCAGCCGGATAGTCCAGGCCCAGCAGCGAGCCCACCTTGTCGAAGGCTTCTCCGGCCGCATCATCGCGCGTCTGTCCGAGCAGCCGGTACTCGCCCCACGCGGGCACGTCGAGGAGCAACGTGTGGCCACCGCTCACGAGTAGCGCCGTGAACGGCGGCGCGACGTCGTGCGACTCCAGCGTCGGGGCGAACAGGTGGCCCTCGAGGTGGTGCACGCCGATGCACGGCAGGTGCTCGCGCCAGGCGACGGTCTTGGCCCAAGTCACGCCCACCAGCAGTGCGCCAAGCAAGCCGGGGCCGCGGGTGACGGCAACCGCGTCGATGTCTGCAAGGTCGGCGTTCGCCTGTGCGAGGGCGTGGTCCACCACCTGGTCGATCGCGACGAGGTGCGCCCGCGACGCGAGTTCCGGCACGACGCCGCCGAAGATGCGGTGCACATCCTGTGACAGGATCGCGAGCCCTTCGAGCGCCACCTTGTCGCCGTCGCGCCGGACGACCGCGGCCGAGGTCTCATCGCACGATGTTTCCACGCCAAGCACGCGCATTCAGTCCGCTCTCAGGAGCAGGTGTTCGATGCGCAGGTGATCGACCGGCGAGTCCCATGCTTCAGCACCCATCGCGATGTAGGTGATCCGGCCGTGCTTGTCGATGAGAAAGCTCGTTGGCACGCCAATAGTCTGGTACGCCTGCTGGATCGTCCCGCTCCGGTCGTGCAGGATGTCGAACGAGAGACCGAGTCGTCGAACGAACGCCAGGACCGGTGCCGGGTCGGTCGCATCGATGTTGACGGCTGCCACGCGAAAGCCGCGATCGCCGTAGGCGCGATACAGGCGTTCGAGCGAAGGCATCTCCTCCAGGCAGGGATGACACCATGTGGCCCAGATGTTGACCAGCGTCACGTGCCCGGCGTACGCGGTGCGTATGCCGATGGTGTCGCCGGTTGCGAGTTGCCGCAGCCTGAAGTCGGGAATCCGCCGGCCCACTTGCGCGCCTTCCGGCTGCGGTGCGTAGCGTACCAGCGCCCACGCGCCCACGCCGAGCGAGGCGGCGACGAGCGTCACGGCGATCCAGGCCCGGCGCGACGCGGCGCTCATGGCTCAGCTCGCCGGTGCGGCGAGCAGGTGCTCGATGATGCGGTGGTTCTCGGGTGAGTTCCACGGCGCGGCCATCTGTGCGATGCGGACAATATTGCCGGTCTTGTCCACCAGGAAGCTCTCGGGTACGCCGGAGGTCTGATAGATCTCCTGGATGGCGCCGCTCGGGTCGTGGAGCACATCGAAGGAGATGCCATACTGGGCAGCGAACTTCTTCACCGACGTCGGCGATCCCTTGTCGATGCTGACCGCCGCGATCCGGAAGCCCCGCGATGCGAGCGAGCGGTACAGCGAGTCCATCGCGGGAATCTCCTGCTTGCACGGGTCGCACCAGGTTGCCCAGATGTTCACGAGCGTCACCGTGCCGCGGTAGCTGGCGCGCAAGGAGACCACCTTGCCGGTGGCGAGATCGGTCGCGGTAAAGTCGGGTGCGACCATGCCGACTTCCACGCGGGCGGGTGCGGAGCGGATCAGCCACCATGCGACGCCGCCGACAGCAGCCAGCGCTACGAGGAAGGCCTTCCATGAGTTGCGCATGCTCAGACCCGGGTCAGGCAGGCGCGCTTGAGCGCCCGGATGGCTTCGGCGGGATCGGACTGTCCGAACACCGCGGTACCCACGACGAAGCTATCGGCACCGGCCGCGTGGGCTTCGGCGATCGTCGCTGTCGTGATGCCGCCGTCAACCTCGAGCGACGCCTCGATGTTCCAGTCGGTCATCATCGCGCGCACGCGACCGATCTTGGCGGTAGCGGCGGGGAGATACGACTGGCCGCCGAAGCCGGGGTTCACCGTCATGACCAGGACAAGGTCGACGTCGCCGGCCACCTCCAGCAAGATGTTCGGCGGCGTCGCCGGGTTGAGCGCGAGGCCGGCGCGCATGCCGCGCTCGCGCACCGCGGCAAGGTGCCGCTGCACATGCGTGGTGGCCTCGGGATGAAAAGTGAAATGCGCCGCGCCGGCCGCGGCGAATTCCTCGATGTACTGCTCCGGCCGCTCGACCATGAGATGGACGTCGAGCGGCAGGTCGGTGATGCGACGCAGCGCACGAAGCACCGGGGCACCGTACGACAGGTTCGGTACGAAGTGGCCATCCATGACGTCGACATGTATCCACTCCGCGCCACCGGCCTCGGCCTCGGCGATCTGCTCCCGCAATCGCCCCAGGTCGGCGTTGAGTACGCTCGGTGCGATGCGCACGGTCATGGCATTGTGCCGCTGATGGTAAGGTCCACACCACTCTCCCTGGTCACCAGTTCTCCGGACGCGGGCCGCTGCGCGAGGACGGTTCCTGCCGTACCTGCAAATTGCTGCGTGAGCGCACCGACGCGCAGGCCCGCCGCGGCGAGGCGCTCGCGCGCTGCTCCGACCGTGAGTCCGACCAGATCCGGGACCGCCACCGACGCAGGTCCGCTGCTGATGGTCACCGATACGCTGTCGCCGGCGCGAACCATCGTGCCTGCCGCCGGCATGGTGCCGACCACGGTGCCGAGCGGCGGATCCTGGTGGACGGTGTCGGTTCGCGTGAGGTGCAGGCCGGCGGCCTCGATCACCTGGCGAGCGAGCCCCACATCAAGATCGGCGACATCAGGCATGGAGACCAGCGGCGTGCCGGCACTGACACCCAGCCTCACTACGGCGCCTTGCGGCAACATCGTTTCGGCGACCGGCGACTGCCACGCGATGGTGCCAGCCGGCGTGAGCGGGTCCGCTACGGTGTCGGCCAGCCGTCCTCGCAGCCCGAGCTTGGCAAGGTCGGCCACGGCGGCTTCCACCGATGCGCCGTGGAGCTGTGGTACCGCGATCGTTCTGCCGAGGATCGGGGCCGGAAATATGGCGCACGTCACCACGTATCCGGCCGCCGCCGCGCCGGCAATCACGCCCAGCACCACCAGTGTCTTTCGCGCCGCTTGGACCCGGCCGTTCACTCGGCGCGAACCAGGCGCGCTGCAAAGGCGCCATCCACTCCGTCCCGCTGCGGCAGCGTCAGCATATCGCCGGCGGAAGTGACGAGGTCGGCGGGGAACGATCGCGGCGGTTGCCGCCCGAAATCGGGGTGCCGATCGAGAAACGCCGCCACCTGCATTTCATCTTCTTCCGGCTCGAGCGAGCATGTGGCGTAACATAGCACGCCGCCGGGAGCGATTCGGCCGGCGGCGGAATCAAGCAGTGCGCATTGCGCGGCGGCGAGGCGAAGCAGCGCTTCGTTCGTCACCCGCGTGCGTGCATCGGGATGGCGGGCAAAGCTGCCGGTGCCGAGGCATGGTGCGTCGAGAAAATAGGCGCGTACCGGGCGCACCGGCGCATGCGCGGCATCGGCGACGATGACCCGTTCATTGCCACGCCCGGCGCGCAGCAAGTTCTCCCGGAGCCGTCCCACCCGACGCAGCGAGACGTCGCCCGCGATCACCTGCCGCGCGTTCCGGCTCAAGCCGAGGGTCTTGCCACCCGGAGCAGCACAGGCATCGTAGACGACCGCGTCCAGCGGAAAGTCCGCGAAGCGGACGGCCAGCGCCTGCGCCGGGTCCTGCACGAAGAATTCACCGGTGTCGTAGCCCGGGAGCCGTTCGGGGCGGCTTTCCTTGACGATGACGCCGGCGCCGTATGGTGCCGGTGTACTCGGAATGCCATGCTCGTCCAGCAGCCCCTCGAGATCGAGGATGGTGCCCCGCGTTGGTTGCAGCACCAGCAGCGGTCGCGTGTTGTTCCAGTGCAGCAGCGCCTCGGTGGCGCGCACGCCAAACCGCGCCACCCATCGCGCGACGAGCCACGCGGGGTGGGACCAGACATGGGCGAGATGCGCCGCCGCTGGTCCGTCGGTCGTGCCGGTGGTCGGCACGGCCGGCCGGGCCGCCGCGTCGTCGCTGGGCAGTTCGGCGACCCGGCGGAGCACCGCGTTGGTGAACCCACTGACGCGATCGCCGACCCGTTCGCGCGCCAACGCCACGCTGGTCGTAACGGCGGCGTGCGCTGGAATTCGATCGAGCAGCCGCAACTGGTAGGCGCCCAGGCGAAGCACATCGAGCAGCGGGTGCGATACCGAACTGATCCCCCGGGGAATGAAGCGGGCCAGGAGGGTATCGAGCGGTTGCGACTGACGCAGCACCCCGGCGGCCAGCTCATGGGCCAGGCGTCGATCGGCGTCCGGTAGCACAGGCAGTTCGCGGCTCAGCGCGATGTCGAACGGGACTCCGCGGCGGGCGGCGGCGAGGACGGCAAGCGCCGCACGGCGCGGGGCGAGTCCGTCGTCGGTCAGTCGAGCATCCCGGTGGCAGGACTGGAGGGGACCGCGACCTCGCGCCGCGGCATGCGGCCGGCGAGATACGCCGCGCGGCCGGCCGCAACGCCGAGGCGCATCGCCTTGGCCATGCCGACCGGATCCTGAGCCTCGGCCAGCGCGGTGTTCATCAGGATGCCATCCACACCCTGCTCCATGACGAGGCACGCGTCGGACGCCGTACCGACGCCGGCGTCGACGATCACCGGGACCTTGAGCCGGGACTTGATGGTCCGGATGAAGTACGGATTGAGCAAGCCGAGTCCCGACCCGATCGGTGATGCCAGTGGCATGACGGCGACCGCACCGGCGGCCTCGAGGCGCAGCGCCGTCACCAGGTCGTCATTGGTATACGCCAGCACCTTGAATCCCTCAGCGGCAAGCGCCGTGGTGGCTTCGAGCAAGCCGGCGACGTCCGGCAGGAGCGTTTCCCGATCGCCGATCACCTCGAGCTTGATCCACTCGTTGAAGCCGGCTTCCCGCGCCAGGCGTGCGTAGCGAATGGCCTCATCGGCAGAGTAGCAGCCGGCCGTGTTGGCAAGCAGGAAGAACCGGTCCGGCGGCAGGTGGTGCAGAATGCCGCCGGCGTCGCGACGATCCAGATTCACCCGCCGGACCGCCACCGTGACGATCTCCGCGCCGGATGCTTCGATGGCCTGCAGCATTTCCTCGTTGCCCTGGTATTTCCCGGTGCCCACCAGCAGGCGGGACTCGAACCGTCGTCCGGCAATGTCCAGCATGTCAGCCACCTCCGACAAAGTGCACGATCTCGATGACGTCGCCTTCGGCCACCGGAGTCGCCGCCACGGCGGGCCGCCGGATGATCTGGCGATTGAGTTCGACCACCACCGCGCGCGGATCGAGACCAAGTACATGGAGCAGTTGTTCGACCGTGTCAGCGCGATCGATCATGCGTGCGTCGCCGTTGATGGTCAGTTGCATGTCGTCATCCCATTTCCATCCATGGCTTCATCATCTCCATTGCCACACGATACGGAGCCGCCGCATCCCACAATGCCGCGATTGCTGCCACGCCCCAGGCTCCAGCTGCTTTCGCCTCGGCCACCCGTCCCGGCGTGACGCCACCGATAGCGTACGTCGGGACTCCAAAGGAAACTACCCGTTCCAGCAAAGCGGTTCCCGCAGGCGGTTGGGAAGGGTGCGTGGCGGTGGGCCAGATCGTACCGACAACGATGGCGTCCGCGCCGTCGCGCGCAGCCGCCTCGGCCTCGGACTCGGTATGAACGGAGCGGAACACCCACTTGGCATCCTGAGCATCCTGCCCCGAGCTTGTCGAGGGGGAGCGCCCCGAGGGCGTCGAGTCGAGGGACCGAACCTCGCGCACTCGCAGATCGTCGTTGCGCAGGATCACGCCATGGGCTCCCACGGCCCTGGCCACATCCATTCTAGCCGTCACCAGGACCGCCGCCATCGGCGGCGCCGCCAGCGCGACAAAACGCTGCGCGAGTGACGCCAGCGCGTCGGTCGACCCGAGTGGCAGTCTGGCCACCAAGGCGACCGACGGGCCGGCTGCCGCGATCGCTGCCGCGCGAACGCCGAGGTCTTCGAATGCGGCAACACGGTCATCGCTGAACGCCAGCAGTCGCGGCATCGGTCTCACTCGAGCCGCGCATGAGCGGCGAGGTGTGCCCCGCGCACCCATTCGGCCGCCGCTAGCCGGCGCCGGCCAGCTGGCTGGATCTCGGCGATTTGGACGGCGCCGTCGTCTCCGGTGGCGATGATCAGGCGTTCGTCGATTCCGATGATCGTGCCGGGCGCAGCATGTTGTGCCCATGCCTCCGCCGGTACGACCCCCGCCCCGAACATCTTGATCTCCACGCCATCGATCGTCGTCCACGCCCCCGGCGCGGGATCCATGGCGCGGATTCGGCAGGATACCGCGCCAGCCTGCTGGTCCCACCGGACCCGCGCCAAGTCGCGATGGATCTTGGGGGCGTGTGTCATGCCTTCGGCCCGCTGCGGCACCGGGGGTTCACCGAGAGCCACGCGCGGCAGCACGTCGACGAGGGTAGCGGCACCGAGGTGCGCCAATCGATCGGTCAACGTGCCAGCGGTGTCGTCGTCCGCGATCGCCGTTCGGCATTCGTGCCACACGGCACCGCTGTCGAGCCCGGCTTCGACACGCATGATCGTCACACCGGTCTCGGTGTCGCCCGACAGCAGTGCCCACTGAATCGGCGCCGCCCCGCGCCATCGTGGCAGCAGCGACGCGTGCACGTTTACCAGCCCGAAACGGGGAATCGTCAACAGCTCCGGTTTGAGCAGGTGGCCGTAGGCGACCACCACGCCGAGATCGGCGTGTAGATCCCGGAATTGCCGGTAGAAGGCTTCGTCGCGGGGTTGCTCCGGTTGCCAGACTGGAAGGCCTGCCGCCTGGGCGAGGCGCTTGACCGGCGGCGCGGTCAGTCGGGAGTGAGAACGGCCGGTCGGCCGATCGGGCTGCGTCACGACTGCGGCGATGTCCACGTCCGCCGCGAGCAGAGCCGAAAGGCTCGGCACGGCGAACTCCGGCGTCCCGAAAAATACGACGCGCATCAGTCGGTCGCTTTCGGCTCCTCGGGATGCGGCGTGCGGGTCAGCGGCTCGTTGCGATGCTCCTTCTTCCACCGGGACACCAGCAGCTGGCGCTTGAGCGGACTGAGGTGGTCGATGAACAGCACGCCGTCGAGATGATCCAGCTCGTGCTGGACCGCGCGAGCAATCAGCCCGGACACGTCCAGCCGGAAGGTCTCGCCCGCCTCATTGAGTGCTTCAAGGACGACGCGTTCCGGACGCGTGACCTCGGCGAACGCCTCCGGAATCGACAGGCAGCCTTCTTCCTTGCCTTCCCGGCCCGCGGCCTCGACGATCCGCGGGTTGATCATCGCGAACGTCTGGTCGTCGGCGTTGACCACCGCGACCCGGCGTGTCACGCCGATCTGGTTCGCCGCGAGTCCGACGCCGCTTGCCGCCGCCATCGTATCGAACAGGTCCTCGACGAGCGCACGAACCTCGTCATCCACGGCCGCGATCTCTTCGGCACGTCGGCGCAGTGCTGGCGAGCCGAGAATGTGGATGTCACGAATCGCCATCAGATGCCGGGCCCCGTCACTGCGGTCTGGCCACCGACGCGCACGATACGGCTGCGATCGACCACCACGGTGGCCGTGCCGGTGTCGACCGTGATCAGCGACTCCTTGATGTCGCGCACCTTCCCCACGATCCCGCCGGCGGTCATGATCTCGTCGCCCTTCTTGAGCGCCGCGAGCATGGCTTCAGCCTTCCTGCGAGCCTGCGCCTGGGGCCGGATGAAGAGGAAGTACATCACGCCGATGATTGCCGCGATCTGGACGAGGAGAACCATGCCACCTTGAGCCGACATCAGGCATTGCCTTTCGCGAAGTATCGGGCGCGCCATCCGGCGGCCCACGCGTCAAAAGTTCCGTCGAGAATCCGCTCGCGCGCGATGTCGGTGAGCCGGATCAGGAAGCGGATGTTGTGGATCGAGACCAGCCGGGGTCCCAGGTGCTCTTCGGACACGAACAAGTGGCGCACGTAGGCGCGGGAAAACCGGCTACAGCATTCGCAATCGCAATCGGCATCGAGCGGCGATTCATCGAGCCGGAGCGAGGCACCGCGCACATTTACCCGGCCACGCGACGTCCACGCACTGCCATGCCGGCCGTTGCGCGTGGCGGCCACGCAGTCGAACAGGTCCACGCCGCGCGCGATGCCTTCCAGCAAGTCATCCGGGAACCCGACGCCCATAAGATAACGCGGCCGTTCGCGCGGAAGATCCGGTGCGAGCTGCTCCAGCACCGCGTGCATCGCGGTCTTGGACTCCCCGACCGAAAGCCCGCCGATCGCCACGCCGGTCCACCCTCCCTGGGCCAGGATTCCGGCGAGCGACGCCCGCCGCAAGTCGGCATCGGCGCCGCCCTGTACGATCGGCCACATGGTCTGCCGGTCGGGCGCCAGGGCGGCGAGTACCTCGTGCCGCTGCCGGCACCGCTGCAGCCACCGCAGCGTCCGTTCCATCGCGTCGCGAGTGTCCTGATGCGACGCCTGGCCTGGGGCGAGGTGATCGAACGCCATGGCGATGTCGGCACCGAGAGCCCACTGGATCTCCATGGCCCGCTCCGGCGTGAGCCGTCGTACCGATCCGTCCACGTGCGAGACGAAGTCGACGCCATCTTCGTCGAGCTTGCGCAGCGCGCTGAGAGAGAACACCTGGAACCCACCCGAGTCCGTCAGGATCGGCTTGTGCCAGGTGGTGAAGTGGTGCAGGCCGCCGAGGGTGGCGACGGTCGCTTCGCCGGGGCGCAGGTGGAGGTGGTAGGTATTGCCGAGGAGGATCTGCGCTCCGGCGCGCTCGACCTCCGCGGGGTGGAGGCCCCGCACTGCGCCGCGAGTGCCGACCGGCATGAACGCCGGGGTCTTCACCACACCGTGCGGCAGGGTCAGGGTACCGGCCCGCGCCGCCCCGAGTGTGCCGTCGACGGAGAACTCGAACACTTAGCGCACGATCTTGAGCAGCCGCTCGATCTGGCGGCGGTGCCTCAGGTCATGGCCGGCCGCCATCCGGCGCAGCAGGTCGAAGGATTCGGGCCCGCGCTCGGCGTGCACGCCCATGCGCTTCAGGTCCGCATCGGTGGCGCAGCGCCACACCCGCATGTTCCACTGGCGCAGTGCAACGAAGGCATGCACCGCCTCGCTCGCGTCGGCGTCGGCGCAGGCGAAGCGCGTCATCCAGGCGTTCTCGTCGAAGCCATGCAGCGGTGGATGATGCTGGGTGAGCATGATCCGCGCCCGCCAACCGTAGGCAATTTCGGTATCGGTGAGATGGGCCATCACCTGCGTCATCGACCACTTGCCGTCGGCTTCGGGCGTGCGCAAGGCGACATTGGACAAGCCTTCGAAGCGCGCCGCCATCCAGGCCGGCGTCTCGGCCAGAACCGCAAGCGGATCCTTGTCGCCGAGCAGATCCAGTGTGTCCCGGACATAGGTGGTGGTGCCGGGATGAATGGGTGTTGTCATCAGGACCTCAGTTGCTGGTGGGTGGACCGGGAGCGCTGATTCTTGAGGCCTGAGGCCTGAGGCCTGAGGCCTGAGGCCTTAAACAACACACATCGCATCCCCATAACTATAGAACCGGTAGCGCTGCTCAACGGCGTGCCGGTATGCGGCCATGGTCGTCTCGTAGCCGGCGAACGCCGCGACCAGCATCAGGAGCGTCGAACGCGGCAGATGGAAGTTGGTGATCAGCCGGTCGACGACGCGAAACCGGAATCCAGGCGCAATCATCAATCGGGTCTCCGCCGTTCCGGCCGCGACAATGCCGTCGTCGCCGGCCGCGCTTTCCAGGGCGCGAACCACCGTGGTACCGACCGCCCAGACCTTGCCCCCCCGGGCTCGACACACTGCCGTGGCCTCGGCCAGCTCGTTCGGAATGTCGAAGCGCTCGCTGTGCATTGCGTGCGCGCCTACGTCGCCGTCCTGCATCGGCTTGAATGTGCCGGGACCCACTTCCAGATCCAACGCTGCGATGCGGACACCCCGGGACAGCAGCGCCTCGAGCAATACGTCAGTGAAATGCAAACCCGCCGTTGGCGCGGCGACACTCCCCTCGCGCTCGGCGTACACGGTCTGGTAACGGCGTTCGTCGTCGCCGGTTGGTTCCCGCGTGATGTATGGCGGGAGGGGAAGCCGCCCGAAGCGGGCGATCGCCTCCACCGCCGTGGCCCCGATGAACCGTACGCGCCTCATGCCATCGTCGAGCACGGCAAGTGTCTCCACCGCGACGTCGTCGCTCAGTTGAATGCGCTTGCCCGGTTGCATGGCTCGACCGGGGCTCCCTAGCGCGATCCAGTTGCCGTCAGCTGCCGGATGAATCAGCAGCACTTCGGCGGGCCCGCCGGACGGACGTCGGCCGAGCAAGCGCGCGTGACGAACGCGGGTGGAGTTGAGGACGAGGAGGTCGCCGGATGGGATGAGGGCGGGCAGGTCGGAGAAGTTGCCGTCATGAAGGCCCTGGGCTACGGGCCCTGGGCTCGTTCTGTCGACCACCAGCAGCCGGCTCGCTCCGCGCTCCGGCGTCGGTACCTGCGCGATCAGGTCTTCGGGAAGCGGGTAGTCGAATTCAGCCGCGGTCCAGCGCCGTTCACTCATCGAGCAGCGAGGCCTGGCTGTCGGAGCGGCGGGGAGTGAGTCCGAGGCGCCGGTAGGCGTTACGGGTGGCCATCCGGCCCCGGGCGGTGCGCTCGAGGAAGCCCTGTTGCATCAGGTAGGGCTCGTAGACCTCCTCGAGCGTCGCGGCGTCCTCGCCAACCGACGCGGCGATGGTGCCGAGCCCCACCGGCCCGCCGTCGAACTTCTCGATGATGGTGCTCAGGATCCTGGTGTCCATGTCATCGAGACCGAACTCATCGACATTGAGTCGCTCGAGCGCCGCGACGGCAACGTCGGCGGTGATGCTGCCACCGGCGCGCACCTCGGCAAAGTCGCGCACCCGTCGGAGCAGGCGGTTGGCGACCCGGGGTGTTCCGCGCGCGCGCTTGGCGATCTCGGCCGCGCCGGCGGCGTCGATCGGCACGTGCAGCACGCCGGCCGAACGAATCACGATCGCGGTGAGGTCCTCCGTCGGGTAGAACGACAACCGCTCGACCAGGCCGAAGCGGGCGCGCATCGGCGGTGTCAGCAACCCGAACCGCGTAGTCGCGCCAATCAGCGTGAAGCGCTCGATGTCCATCGGCAGCGTCTGTCCGTGCGGTCCGTCGCTCAGACGCACATCCACATGGAAGTCCTCCATCGCGGGATAGAGAAACTCCTCGAGCTGCGGGCGGAGGCGGTGAATCTCGTCGATGAACAGGATATCGCCGGGTCCAAGCGCCGTCAGCAGGCCGACCAAGTCGCCGGGGCGTTCCAGCACCGGCCCCGAGGTGGTGCGGCACTGCACACCCATCTCGCGCGCCATGAGCATCGCCAGCGTGGTCTTGCCAAGCCCTGGCAGTCCGAAGAACAGCACATGATCGAGGGCCTCGCCGCGCTGCTTGGCGGCGTCGATGGCAATCTGCAGCGACGTGCGCACCTGGTGCTGGCCAACGAATTCGTCCAGTCGGGATGGACGCAGCACCGCCTCCGTGCTGGTTTCGTCCGGCAGCGCGGCGGGCGTGGTGATCTCGATGTGCCCGGCGCGAGGCCGGTCGAGCGGCGCGGTCACGCGGCCTCGGCGTGCCAGCGCACGGGTCGCTCGTCCTGGCGAACCCGATGCCTGAGGCCACAATGCACACAGCGGTCCATCGTTTCGCGATCGCCGGCGGCAACGAGCCGCCGGTTGGTGACACCGCAGCGGGTGCAATTCCACTCCGCCGTGACGGCGGGCCCAGCGACAAACGCCATGTCGGTTACGTCCTTGCCAGTTCAGTGAGCGCTCGCCGCACCAACGCGGCGGTGTTCTGCGCGGCGCCGCCATCCAGCGCTGCACGCACGGCGGTTTCCGACGCTGCCGGAGTGTAACCCAGCTTGACCAGCGCGCGCACCGCATCGGCGGACGGCGTGCGACGCTCTACGGCGCCCGCCGAGACCGGCAGGTCGTCGAGGCGATCCCCCAGCTCCAGCGCGATGCGCTCGGCCTTCTTCTTGCCGATACCGGACACGCTCGCCAATGCCGCGAGATCGCGGTCCCGGATCGCGCGCACGGTCCGTTCGGGCCCGAGGGCCGAGAGAATCGCCAGCGCCAGGCGTGGGCCGACGCCGGACGCACCCATCAGACGCCGGAACACCGCTCGTTCGGTCACGCCATCGAATCCGTACAGCGACCAGGCCTCTTCCCGGATGACCAGCTCGGTGTACAGCTGCACCGGTGCACCGACCACCGGAAGCCGCTCGAACACGCCGAGCGGCACCTCCAGCAGATAACCGGTGCCGGCGGGTGTATCGATCACGATGCCCGATGGATCGCGCAACACGAGCGTTCCGGATACCGACGCGATCATCGCCGCCCCACCGCCGCCATCCGGGCGCGTGGCTGGAGCCGCAACACATGCGTGAGTGCGATGGCGACACCGTCCGCCGCGTCGGCGGGCGTCGGCGCTGCTGCCAGGCGCAGGAGCCGCATTACCATCGCCCCGACCTGGGGCTTGGTCGCCGCTCCCGTGCCGGTTACCGCGCGCTTCACTTCCGCCGGCGAAATTTCGGCGACCGCAAGGCCGGCTCGTGTGGCCGCGAGCAGGACGACGCCGCGCGCGTGGCCGAGGACGAGGGCACTGCGCGCGTTGCGGCCATGAAACAGCCCCTCGACGGCAATGGCGTCAGGACGGTGGCGCTCGAGCAGCTCGGTGATGCCATCAAAGATCACGGCGAGGCGAACCGCGAGCGATTGGTCTGCACGGGTGCGGATGACACCACATTCGACGAGGGTGATCCGGGTTGCAGTCGCCATACAGGTCGTCACCACGCCATATCCCAACACTGCCGTACCCGGGTCCACCCCGAGCACGGTGACTGCCCGGTCGGAGGTCAGGCGCCGGCCTCCTCAAGCTCAACTGCGTCAACGTCGAGATTGGTGAACACCTTGGACACGTCGTCCAGCTCTTCGAGCGCCTCGATCAGCTGCAGCAGCTTCTGCGCGTCCGCCGCGCTGGGCTTCACAAGGCTTTTCGGCACCATCTCGACGCCCGAGGATTCGGCGCGATAGCCCCTGGTCCTGAGGGCGTCCATCACCGCGTGAAATGTGTTGGGTTCGGTAGTGACGACGAACAGGTCGGCGTCGGTTGAAAAATCGCTGGCACCCGCATCCAGCGAGTCTTCCATCGCCTTGTCTTCGGACACCTTGCCGCTGGCGATGACGATCTGGCCCTTTTTCTCGAACATCCACGCGACGGAATTGCTGGTGCCGAGGTTGCCGTGGTTGCGCGAGAACGCGTGACGAATCTCGGCCACCGTGCGGTTGGCGTTGTCGGTCGAACCTTCGACCAGGATCGCCGTGCCGCCGGGCCCGTAGCCTTCGTATGTGAACTCTTCATACACGGCACCCTCGAGCTCGCCGGTGCCCTTCTTGATGGCGCGCTCGATGTTGTCATTGGGCATGTTCGCGGCGCGGCCGTCGTCGATCGCCTTGCGCAACCGCGCGTTGCTGCCTGGATCGCCGCCACCGGCCTTGGCGGCGACGGTGATTTCACGGATCAGCTTGGTCCACACCGTGGCGCGCCGATTGTCGGTGAGCGCCTTCTTCCGCTTGATGGTGCTCCATTTACTGTGGCCTGACACGATGCCCTCCTGTCGAAGGAGGAATCGTAGCGAGCCGGGGGCTTGGAGCCCAGAGGCAGTCATGAGGCGGCCTTGCGGAAGGCCGCGGCGACCCTCTACGGTTCCGCCATGCGCATCCAGTTCGTCCTTCCCGTGCTCCTCGGCGCCGTCGTCCTGGCGGGCTGCCACAAACCCAAGCCAAAAGAACTCAACATTTCGCACGTTCTGCCGAACATTCCGCTGCCACCGGATCCCGAGCCGCTGGTTCGCGAGACCGGAACCAATGCGATGCAAGTCGTCATCGCCTCCAGGGCGAGCACCGACTCGGTGGTCGCCTACTACCGCAGGGTCCTCTCCACCGACCCGTTCCGTCTCATCAACGAGCGCAGCTCCGCCAAGACGACCGCGTTCTACGCCGAGCAGAACGGGCCGTCGATCTGGATCACCGTCAGCCCGAATGGAACCCAGGGCTCGCTGGTCGTGATCGCCGGCGCAAACGATTCCACCAGCACCACCAGCCACTAGCCGCGGTGCTCGTGCACCAATCGCGCAGCCTGCGCGACTGCTTCTGCGGCGTCTGCACCCAGGGCATCCCGGGTCGGCGCAACCAGCTGCGCCAGGGCGATCCGCGCTCCAGGCGCAGTGCCTTCCGCCAGATGACTGAGCGCTGCGGTCAGCCCGCGCGATAACGATCGGGGCACTGCCAGCGGCGCGATTCGCTGGCCAAGGAGGGCCACCCGGCGGCGATCGGCCTTGTCGGGCCCTTCGGGGTTGAGCCCCAGTTCCAGGGCCATGCGGACGGTGAGCCAGAGGGCGAAGGCGCCCTCGCGCTTGGGTCCGCGCTCGAATTGGCGCTGGAGGGCGAGGAGGGACAGGAGTGGCGGCGACCAGTCAATCATGGGAGCGGCCACGGTGCACGGCTTCCAGTACTTCGTCCGGCATCATCAAGCCCAGACAATTGTGATGTCCCAGCGGGCAGGCCGGCCCGCCTTGCGACGAACACGGCCTGCAGCCGAGCGCGTGTTGCAGCGTTACCGCGGGCGCCGCATAGGGAAAGAACCCGAATGCCTCGATCGTCGGCCCATACAGCCCGATCACCGGCGTTCCCACCGCCGTCGCCAGGTGCAGCACTCCGGTATCGCCGACGATCAACGATCCCGCACGCTTGAGCAACGCCGCGGTGCCATCGAGGGTGTACCGGCCCGCTGCGCTCGCGGCGCGGCCACCTGCGGCCGCCACCATCTCGGCGGTGATATCGCGCTCAGCGGCACCGCCGACGATCACGATGTCATGCGTCCTGCTCAGCTGCCTGGCGAGTGCGAGCCAGTGGTGTCGCGGCCATCGTTTGGTGAAGTGTGCGGCGCCCGGCGCCAGCGCGACGAGTGGGCGGTCCCCTCCGAGGCCGTGTTGGGCAAGAAACTCCGCCGCTTGCGCATCGGCCGTCGCGGTGGTGAAGAACTCCGCCGGTCCTCCGTCAGGCGTGACATCAAGATCGCGTGCCGCGGCGAAGTACCGCTCGGCAACATGGCCGAGGTGCCCGCCGTGCGTGCCATGCGTCGCGATCAGCAGCTTGCGGCGGATTCGATGCTTGGGATAGCTGGTCCAGTGCCCACCTACCAGGCGCCGCAGCAGGTGTGAGCGCAGCGAGTCGTGCAGGTCCAGGCGGTGCGTCCAGCGCTGGGCGCGGAGGCCCCGCGCCAGGTCGAGCAAGGACGAACCGCGCCGCCAGGCAACCAACTCGTCGATGCGCGGGTTGTTGCGAAGCGTGTCCGCCATGTCCTCGCGCACGACAACCGTGATCCGGCCCTGCGGATGGCGGGCGCGGATGGCCCGCAGCAGCGGGGTCGCAAGAATCAGGTCGCCGATCGAGGAAAAGCGAACCACGAGGATATTTGGCGCCGAGACGGACATCGGTGAAACGTACGAGAGACGAGAGAAGAGAGAAGAGAGACTCCGTTCTCGCTTCATTCCCTTACCTTCTGGTATGGCCAGGCCTCGCAGCATTCTCTGGATCGACGACGAAATCGAGACCCTCGACTCGCAGGTACTCTTCCTGCAGCAACAGGGCTTCGCGGTGGAGCGTGCGGCGAACGGCGACGACGCCTTGGCACTGCTCCGGCGGCAGCCGTACGGCGTGGTCCTGCTCGACGAGCAGATGCCCGGAACGCGGGGCCTCGACCTGGTTCCCCAGCTCCGCGCGATCGATTCATCGATGCCGGTGGTGATGATCACCAAGTCCGAAGGCCAGGACACGCTGCGTGACGCGATCGGCGCCGAAACCGCCGATTACCTCATCAAGCCCGTGAGCCCGCGGCAGGTGCTTTCGGTGGTCACCCGCCTGCTCGAAGGCGACCGGATCCGCCAGCAGCGCCTCTCGCGCGACTTCGTCGGCCGGTTTCGCGAGCTGGAGGGTCGCCGCGGCGAGCATCTGGCGTGGCGTGAATGGATCGAGCTGGTCGCGGAACTGGCGGACTGGGAGGTCAAGCTGGGCGCCGCGGACGAGCCCGGGCTGCAGGAGGCGCTGCGCACGTTGCAGTCGTCGATTCGCCGAGACTTCGCTGCGTTCATCGCGGCCAACTATCCGCGCTGGCTCGCCGAGCGGAGCGCCGACCGGCCGCCGTTGTCGGTCGACGTGGTGTCGGAGTTCCTGCGGCCCACCCTGGACGCCAACGGCAAGGTGATGCTGGTCGTGGTCGACTGTCTGCGTCTCGATCAGTGGGCGGTGATCCGCCCGCTCGTCGAACGGATCTTCGAGGTCGAAGTCGACCACTATTTTTCGATCCTGCCAACCGCCACGCCGTACAGTCGCAACGCGATTTTCTCCGGCTTGTATCCGGCCGAGATGGCGGCGCGGCAACCCAGTTGGTGGAACGACAGCGAGGAGTCGTCCCTCAACGCCCACGAGGCCGCACTCCTCACCGATCAACTGCGGGAATTGATCGGTCGCGACGTCCCCGTGCACTACGAGAAGATGTTCTCCGCCGCGGACGGCGAGGCCATGCTGAAGCGCCTTCCAGGGCACCTCTCCCATGGCGGCGTCACGGCGCTGGTATTCAACTTCATCGACCAGCTCACGCATGGCCGCACCGAGAACGACGCGCTGTTCGAGGTGGCGCGCGACACGCCGGCGCTTCGCGCCCTGACGCGCACATGGTTCGAGCGGTCGGCGCTGCTCGAGGCCCTGAAGGAAGCGGAGCGCCGCAAGGTGACGGTGATCCTCACCACCGACCACGGTTCGATTCATTGCCACACGCCGGCCACGATCCATGCGCGTCGCGATGCCACGGCCAACCTGCGATTCAAGTTCGGCGAGGACCTCCGCGTGGATGACCCGAGCGCCGCGATCGTCGTGGACGACCTGCGCGCGTGGGGCCTGCCGCCGCGCACGCCGTCAACGCGGCTGCTGCTTGCCACCGACGACTGCTTCTTCGTCTACCCCACCAAGCTGCGGGAGTACCAGGCGCGCTACCGTGGCGCGTTCCTGCACGGTGGCGTTGCACCGGAGGAAGTCGTGCTGCCGATCGCGCTGTTGACGCCGAGGCGGGGCTGAGGCCCAAGAGCACGCGGTCGCGGCTCTTCGGCTTGATCCGGCCATACGCGGCCGTGTTCAGCGGCGGAATGGCATTGGCATTCGTCGCATCGGTGCTCGACGCTGCGACGGTGGTCCTGCTGGTCCCGTTGCTGAAGCAGCTGTTCGGGACCGCGGGGCCGCTGGCGATCGGCGGCACGAAGCTCGAGCACGTGCTGGGGTCGGTGCTCGGCCCATTGCTGCACGGCGTGCCGAAGGATGTTGCGACACTGCGGCTGGTGCTGCTGTTTGTCGGGGCGGTGCTGATCAAGAACATCGCCATCTATGTGTCCGCCTATTGCTCCGTCCTGGTGCAGGAGGGGATGGCCAAGGATGTGCGGACGCGGTTGTACGCGCATCTTCTCCGGCTCGATCTCAACGTCATGCAGCGCACCCGGGGCGGACAGATCGCCGCCGCGCTCGTGAGCGACGCCGATCAGGTCAAGATGATCGTTGCTGCGGTGCTCGCGGCGCTCTTCCAGAATGCGGTGATGGTGGTAGCGACGCTGGTGTTGATGATCAGCATTTCGCTGCGACTCACAGTGATGGTTCTCGGGCTCGCACCCTTCCTCATTCTCGGGGTGCGGGCCCTCGTGGCGCGCCTCAAGCAGCATGCGCATGCGTTCGCGCACGAACGCGGCGAGCTGACCGCCACGGTGACCGAACGGGTGGGGGCGATCAAGCTGATTCGCGGATCCGGCGCCGAGGCCGACGAGGACGCGCAGTTCCGGACCCAGGCGGAGCGCTATCGCAAGGGAATCGTGCGCACCCAGCGCTTCGCACTGCTGACCTCGCCAGTGAGCGAACTGTTCGGTGCGGCAATGATCATGCTGATCCTCTGGGCGGCGTCGAATCAGGCGGTCTCCGGTGTCGACATGAGCCCCGCCGCGACGGTAGCGTTCGTCCTCTTTGCGCTGCGCGTCATGTCGCCGCTGAAGGGCATCACCCAGGTGCCGGCGCAACTGGCGCAGGCCGAAGCGAGTGGCGCACGCATCTTCGCGCTGCTCGACATTCCCGCGACCGAAACCGACACGCCGGGCGCGCGCGTCGCGACGTTCGTGCATGATATCGCGCTCGATCACGTCACGTTCGGCTACGACCCGGCGATACCGGTGCTGCATGACGTGTCTCTGACGGCGCGCAAGGGTGAAATCGTGGCGCTGGTCGGGCCCAGCGGTGCGGGAAAAACCACGCTCCTCGAGTTGATCCCGCGCTTCCATGACCCGCAGAGCGGGACGGTCCGGCTGGACGGTGTCCCGTTGCCGGCACTCTCGCGAACCTCGCTCCGGCGCCTGATCGCGGTGGTGAGCCAGGACACCGTCATCCTGCACGACTCCGTTCGCGCCAACATCGCGTACGGGCGATCGCGGGCCACCGATGATGAAGTCAAGGCGGCAGCGGTCGCGGCGAACGCCCACGAATTCATCGTTGGCCTCCCGGATCGCTATGAGACCGTGCTCGGCGAGCGGGGAACCCGCCTCTCGGGGGGGCAGCGCCAGCGCATCGCGATTGCCCGCGCCCTGTTGCGCGATGCGCCGATCCTGATTCTCGACGAAGCGACCAGTGCGCTCGACACCGAATCGGAGCGCCTGGTGCAGGAAGCCATCGACCGGCTGGTCCGCGACCGCACCGTCCTGGTGATTGCGCACCGGCTGGCGACTGTGCGCGATGCGGATCGCATCGTCGTCCTCGACCAGGGGCGCGTGGTGGAATCGGGGACGCACGCACAACTGCTGGCGCATGGAGGCCTGTACCGGCGCCTGCACGATCTCCAGTTCTCGGTGGACGAGGTGACCACGTGACGGCCAGCCGATCGGTGCTGTTCATCGCCGAGTTCGACGATGTATACCACGCGCACGCGATGCAGCGTCGTCGCGCGCTGGAGCGGCTCGGCGCTGCCGTGTCGGTGTTCGATCTCAAGGCCAGGCCGTCTTTCCTGGAGCGGTTCCGCGCCGGTGACCTCGGCCGGCGTCTCGAGCGTTGCATCGATGAGGTCCAGCCGGAGTTGATCCTCGTCAACGGCAGCGACGCGATCGATGAGGCGCTCGTGGACCGGCTTCGCGGCCGGGCCCGTGCGCGATGGATCAACTGGTTGCCACAGGACCTGCGCGGCATTTCCGAAGCGATCGTGCTCGCCCGGCCGTTCGATCATATCTACGCCATCGGGACAGACGTCGCCGCGGAGATGGCCGACCGCCTCGGCCGCACGGTGGACGTGCTCGCGTTCGCCGCCGATCCGTCGGTCTACCGGCCCATCAAGACCCGCGATCAGTATCGCGCCAACGTCGTGTTCGCCGGCCACGCGACGCCCCGCCGGGAACGGCTCCTGGCGGAGCTGGCCGAGTTCGGCCTGGCCGTGTGGGGACCTGGTTGGCGGAAGACGTCGCTCCGCGATTACTGCCGGGGAGAGGCGCCCAGCACGGACGAGTACCTCAAGGCCTACGCCGGCGCGACCGTGGCCGTGAACATTCATCATGTGCTGGTCGAGAACGACCCCCGCGAAGCGTCCTGCAATCAGCGGCTGTTCGAGCTCGCCGCCATCGGCGCGGCACAGGTGGTCGACGATCGCGGCGACCTCGCGCGCTACTTCGAGCGGGACCGCGAGGTGATGGTCTTCCGCGACGCGGCCGAACTGCGTTCGCTGGTGCGCGAACTGATCGAAAACCCGGCCGAGGCGGAACGCCTGGGGCAGGCCGCCCGCGCGAGGCTGCTGCAGGACCATACCTACATGCACCGGCTGCGGCACTTGCTGCTGGATCAACCGCGGGCGCGATAACACAGGAGAGACGAGAGACGAGAGACGTGAGACGTGAGACGAGAGACGAGAGACGTGAGACGTGAGACGTGAGACGACAGACGAGAGACGCGAAACGACTCCCTGTCATCCCGCGCTCCGCTCCTTGGGGCTTGACAACGCATCGCGTCACGTCTCACGTCTCTCCAGTCAGACGTGCGCAATCGCCTCCCGATACAGCTCCACATACCGTTCCGCCATGCTGCGATGCGTGAAGTGCGCCAGCACCCGGGCCCGCACGGCTTCCGGATCGAGTGATTCCACTCCGGGCCTGAGATGCACCAACTCATCGAGCGTGTCTCCCAGTGCCCCGCACTCCGGCGTGACGATTTCCGGCAGCGCGCCGCGTCGGGTGCCGAGGACCGGGGTTCCGCTCACCATCGCCTCGATCGTGGTCAGGCCGAACGGTTCATCCCATTGTGCCGGCACCCAGAGACAGGCGGCCTCGGCCAGCAGCGTTGCCTTGCGCTCACCGCCCACTTCTCCGACAAAGCGAAGGTCCCGGCGTACCGTGGGACGCCAGCCACCCGCAACCACGAGTGAACGGCCTGCGCGGCGGGCGCCGGAGACCGCCCAGTGCCATCCCTTGACCGAGTGCAGGCGGCCGAGGAACAGGTCGAAATCATGTCTTTGCGGCTCGAAGCGATAGTCGGCGGGGTCGAGGCCGTTGTGGACCCAGTGCGCGAGGCCATGGCGACGCGCGTGGTCAGCCGACAGCCCGACGGCACCGGGCGGAAACCAGTCGCCCAGCGCGCCGTTGCCGTGATAGGTCCAGAGAAACGGCGTGTCATGGGGCGGTCGCTGCAGCGGGACGTGAGCGTGAACCACGTCGACCCCGCCGGGAAGGTACGGGGTCAGGTCGGGCCCGCCGGAGCGATTGGTGATTGACGCCTTGAGCGGGATGACCCGCGCGCCGGGCACTGCGCTGCCGGGAGCAGATAGGACCGTTACGCGATGGCCGAGCTCGGCCAGCCCACGCGCCAGCCACACCACGACGCGTTCAGTCCCGCCGTAACGCGTCACGGGCAATCGACCGGGATGATACAGGACGACGTGCAGCGCGCTTGCCATCAGTACCGGGCCCGTGGAGTTTGGTGACCGTGCAGATCTCCGGTTTCACGATCGTTCGCAACGCCACCCGGCTCGATTTCCCGCTGGAGGCGAGTCTCCGCTCCCTGCTGCCGGTGGTGGACGAACTGGTCGTGAACGTCGGCGCGTCGGATGATGATACCCTCGACCGCGTGCGCGCGATCGGTGATCCCAAGCTGCGCGTCCTGCAAAGTACCTGGGATCGTAGTCGCGGCCCCGCGATGCTCGCCGACGAGACCCAGCGCGCGATGGCTGCCTGCCGATCGCGGTGGGGGATCTACATCCAGGCGGACGAAGTGTTCGCCGACGGTGGGGCGGAACGGGTGCGAGCGGTGATCGAGCACGTCGACACCGATGCACGGATTGAAGGTGTACTGGTCGATTACCTGCATTTCTACGGCGGATTCGACACCATCGCGCGTAACCGCAAATGGTATCGCCGGGAAGTGCGCGCCGTGCGCCTCGGCAGCGACCACGATGTTCGCTCGTATCGCGATGCCCAGGGTTTCCGCGTCGGTCCGGCGCACCGTCACATCCGGGCGGTGGCGAGCGGCGCGGTGATGCACCATTACGGCTGGGCCCGGCCGGGATGGGCGCTGCAGGCCAAACGGAGTGAAGATCGGGACCGCGAGCCGATGCAGCAATCCCGCGTAGATTCCCGATTTCTCCTGCCGTGGATTCCGGGGATCGAGCCGTTCGCCGGGCCACACCCCGCAGCGGTGCGCGACTGGATCGCATCCCGGCGGACCGAAACACCACTGATCGCCCCGCGTCGATTCTACCGAGGCCACGTCCGCCTGCACGCCTTATTGCTGGTCGAGCGGTTGACCGGATGGCGTCCGATGGAGTTTCGCAATTACGAAGAAGTGAGATACTCCTCCCCGTTGAGCAGCATCGCCAGCCGGTGATCATAGGTGTGGTGCGCCAGCGCATGTGCGCGACCGCGGTCGGCCATCGCACGGCCCCGTTCGGGATCGGCCAGGAGCGCCTGCACCTGTTCGACGCACTCGCTAACCGAATGGTACCACAGGCAATGTGTGTCATGCTCGGCGAATTGCTCGATTCCCGGGACGTACGACCCGACGAATGCGCCGCCACATCCCATGATGCGCCACATCCGGTCGGAGGCGGACGGGTACTCCCGTTCCTGTTCCGGCAGCGCGCTGGCGCCCAGCGACACCGCGGCTCCGGCGACCACCTCGGCGAAACGGGTGCCGTGTACCGGACCGCCAGCGATCGGCAACGACGTGCCGAGCCCGTTCCACCCCGGTCCGCGAATCTGCAGCCGGCAAACGGCGGCGACCGCAGCGAGCACCGGCCAGCGATAGGGATATGGACCTGAGCCGACGAAGCTCGCGTCACAACGGTAGGCGGGACGACTGCGTGCCGCGGGAACGTCGCGATCGGGTTCCATCGCAGCCGGCAGAAAGCGAACGACCGGAACTCCGGCAGCGCGGTAGCGCTCGCGCTGGCTCGCAACAGTGATGTACAACGTACCGCAGCGGCGCGCCAGGTCGAGGGCGCCTTCCTGCGGCTGCACATCCACGTGCCACATTGCGGTGGCGCGACCGCGAAACAGCCGGTCGAGTCGCGCCGGTCGCAACCGGTGAGCATCGCGAGTGCAGAGGATGAAATCGGGGTCGAATCGCTCAACGGCGCGTTCGATCAGCGGGCCGGCCAGCGCCTTGATCCGCTGGGTCCAGTGGAGCACGTCGTAGACCCGGCAGTCGAGGCCGAGGCGGCGGGCGGCGCGTGCATAGGCATCCTCGTCGCGATGCGGAGCCCACGCCCCCAGGATGGCGAGGCGACGATAGCGCAGCGGCCTGAAACCGGTCACAGCGCGGGAAGTAAGCTCGCAAGCGGAGTGTGGCAAGTGGTCCATCGCGGCCGGCTCTCGCTGCACAGCATCGTCGCCCGCATATTGTGGGTCACTGAAGGAGCTTGGCCATGGGCGCAACGCCGCGCAATCCCGGGATGACTGAATCGACACCACCATCCGTGCTCGACCGGCTCAAGGGCCAGCGGGTCCTCGTCACCGGCGGAGCCGGGTTCGTGGGGTCAAATGTGGTGGCCCGCCTAATCGAGCTCGGCGCGCTCGTTACGGTGCTCGATGATTTCTTCACCGGGGAAGAGCAGAATCTTCCGCCGGCGAGTGAACAGTTGCGGGTGGTCCGGGGATCGGTGGTGGATGAGTCAACCGTGATCCCGCTGGTGGCGGCGGCCGACTACATCATTCACATGGCGGCCAGGAACATCATCATTTCGATGCGGAACCCGCGCGAGGATTTCGCCACCAACATCGGAGGAACACTCAACATCCTGATGGCCGCGCGGGGCAGCAATGTCCGGCGCATCGTGTACGCCTCGTCCGCCTCGGTCTACGGGAACCCGCGGTCCATCCCGATCAACGAGGAGGACGCCACCAACATGCTGAGTCCGTACGCCGTCTCCAAATATGGCGGCGAGAATTACTGCAAGGCGTTTTTCGAGAGTTACGACCTGCCGGTGGCGTCAGTGCGGTACTCCAACGTCTACGGTCCATTGCAGCGACCGGACAATCCGTATTGCGGCGTGGTGGCTAGGTTCTTTGCCGCCGTCATGGCGGGTGAGGCGCCGCTGATTCACGGCGATGGGGAACAGACGCGCGACTACACCTTCGTCGACGATGCCGTGGAGGCGACCCTCCTCGCCGCGGTGTCCGCGCGGGCTGACGGCCAGGTGTACAACGTCGGCACGGGTCGCGAGACGAGCGTCAACCAGCTCGTCGACACGATCATCCGAATCACGGGGCGCGACGTGATACCGTTGCACATCGCCCGGCGCGACATCGACAATATCCGTCGACGCGTGCTGGGCATCGAGAAGGCCCGCCGGGAACTCCGCTGGGCTCCCGACGTCACGCTCGAGAACGGCCTGCGCAAGACGCACGAGTGGCTGATGCGCCCGGGCGGCCTTCCCCGTCAGGTCCGCGTCTGACGGTGACGCAGGTCTCCCACACGCGCGACCTGCTCTTCGCGTACGACTTTCCGCCCATGGGTGGCGGCATCGCACGCTGGATGGAGGCGTTGGCGCGCGGATATCCGGCCGGAATGCTTACGGTATCGACCGGCGAGACTGCCGGATCGGCGGCCACCGACGCGGACCTGCCACAGCGAATCGACCGGATTCCGGTTCACGCCGAACGGTTGCGCACCGTTTCCGGCCTGCTTGCATGGAGCCGCCGCGGCGTTGCGCTGGCGCGCGATCCGACGGTGCGCTTCGCGTGGTGCGACACGCTGCGGCCGGCAGGATATCCCGCGCGGTGGGCGCACCATCGCACCGGGCTTCCATACGGCATCATGGTGGTCGGTGGAGATCTGCTGACGCTCGAACGCAAGGTCGCCAGGAGCGCCTTCAAGCGGCGGGTGATGCAGTCGATTCTCGGCCACGCCGCGGTGTTCGTCGCGATTTCCGAGTGGACGGCCGACCGTTGCCGCACGCTGCTACGCGCCCTCGACCTCGAGCCTGCGTCCACGCGGGTGCGGGTGGTGCCGCTCGGGACCGATCCACAGCATTGGCACTTCGATCCTGCCGGCGCGGCCACGTTTCGTCGGCGTCGCGGCCTGCCCGACGGGCAGTGGATCGTCACCGTAGCCCGGCTGGTCGAGTACAAGGGGATCGACACCGCGATCGGCATCGTCGCGGACCTGGTCGCCGAGCATCCCGACCTTCAGTACGCCGTGGTTGGCAGGGGCGAGCACCTCGCCGCCCTGCGCGAACTCAGTGCCCGCCTCGGCGTCGCTGGCCACGTGCACTTCCTGACCGACGTGACCGACGATGAACTCCCGGCCGCATATTCGATCGCCCAGGCGTATGTGGGACTGACGCGCGAAACGGCCAGCGACGTCGAAGGATTCGGGCTTTCGTTCATTGAAGCCGCCGGCTGCGGACTTCCCGTGGTCGCCACCCGCAGCGGGGGAATTCCCGACGCAGTGCAGGATGGCATCACCGGGACCCTGGTGGATGCGCACGACGTGCCCGCGGCGCGCGACGCAGTTCGCCGGTTGCTGGACGATCAGGCACTCGCGCGACAATTGGGCGAGGCGGGGCGCCAGCGAGTTGAGCGCTACTTCAATTGGGATCGCGTGGTGCGAGACATGCAGGCGATTGCGGCGGAGCTGGGACGAGAGACGAGAGACGAGAGAACGTGAGACGTGAGACGTGAGACGTGAGACAAGAGACGAGAGACGAGAGACGAGACAACGTGAAACGTGAGAGGTGAAAGGGTCCCTTTCACCTCTCACCGGTGTCTAGAACCGGATCGCCGCCACAACCGAGACGGTCCGCGTCCGGAAATTGGCGTTCGATACATCGCTGCTGTTGATCGCCTCGGCGGCGTTGGTGATGCCGACGTCCGCACGACCTCCCAGCGAGAACTTGCCGATGTTGATCCCGGCCTCGGCGATGCCGCTGAATTCTGTTGATTTCGGTCCGGCCGTTGTCGCGGTCGCGTCACCGCAGTCCTGACTGCTGCTACTGGCATCGAGGGAGATCTTGCAGCCGAGCTTGAATCCGACGGCCAGTCCAGCTCCCACATACAGGTGCATCGGAAGCGAGAGGCGGATGACCACCGGGATCTGGATGTAATCGAGTGTTGTCCTGCTGTCCGGCGAAGCACCTTGACCGAAATCGACACCCTTGGCGGCCTTCGTCGTGTAGAACACTCCGGGCTGCACGGCAAACCCCAGCGCGCCGATGCGGACGAACGCACCGGCGATGAAACCGGTGTTGTTCTTGGCATCCGTCGCAAAGTCGCCGGTAAAGGTCGACAGGCTGGCGCCCGCCATGACGCCGAAGGACACCAGCTGGGCATCCGCGTGGTGGATTGGCGCTGCGGCCATTGCGGCTACCATCGGCACCACGTACCAACAAGAACGACGCTGCATGCTTGCCCCCGGATTGAGTAGTAGACAGCTGGAGTCCGTCTCGTCTCTCGCCTCTCGCCTCTCGCCTCTCGCCTCTCGTCCCACGTCTCTCGTCTCACGTCTCACGTCTCACGTCTCACGTCTCTCGTCTCTCGTCTCTCGTCTCTCGTCCCACGTCTCAATTTGCAATGTATTGTAGTTTACCACCATGTCCGCCGCGCTGGTGATTGCTCCCCCGCCGTTCGACCCGGCCGGCCGCCGCTCGCCGGCGTGGAGTTCGCTGGTCGACCGCTGGCGGGAGGACGCATTCTTCAAGCTCGGCGTGTCCCTCGTGCTGGTGGTTGTGGTCGCCGCCGTCCTGGCGCCGCTGATCGCGCCGTACGATCCACGCCACGGTGATCTGGCCAACCACTACCTTGCGCCGCCGGGCAGCCACTTCCTGCTTGGCGCCGATGCAGAGGGACGCGACGTCCTGTCACGCATCCTCTATGGGGCGCGCCTGTCGCTGCTCGTCGGGTTGATCTCGCAGTGTGTCGCCGTCACACTCGGTCTCACGCTGGGCCTGGTCGCCGGGTACTACCGCGGCGGCGTCGATCTCGCGGTCATGCGCCTCGCGGACGTCACGCTGGCCTTTCCGAGCCTGTTGCTGCTAATCGCCGTGGCCGCGGCGATCCGGCCATCGCTGCCGGTGATTTTCGTCGTAATCGGCGCGGTCGGCTGGGCCGGCATGGCTCGGCTGGTGCGTTCCCAGGTCCTGGTCCTGGGCCGCAGCGAATACGTGATTGCCGCCCGCGCCCTCGGCGCTCGCGATCGCTGGATCATGCTCAGGCACCTGGTGCCTAACGTGCGCGCGGTTGTGATCATCACCGCGACGCTGGGCATCGCCGGGGCGATCATGGCCGAGGCGGCACTGTCGTTCGTGGGACTCGGCGCGCAGCCACCCACGCCAAGCTGGGGGGCGATGGTCGCCGAGGGGCGCGACCTGATTCGCGTGGCACCGTGGGTGTCGGTCGCACCGGGACTGGCAATTGGAATTGCGGTGCTGGGCTTCAATCTGGTCGGCGATGGCTTGCGAGAAGCGCTGGATCCGCTGACGCGGACGCGGGTCTCGCTGGATTCCCACCCGTAGCGTCCCGCCGCTGGCGACGCTGCCACATCGTGAATGCCAACCGACTGACTCGCGCTGCGGTCCATCGGCGCACGCGCCCGAGCGATGAAGCGGTCGGCGGCGACGGCGCGACCGGCCACCCGATCGGCGCGCGGGCGCCCTCTTCCAGCAAGCGGCCGGTGAGCTGAAGGCCCAGGTGCGGGCGCGAGGCGAGCACGGTGAGCCGCCAGTGAAGCAACTGCGCAAGATCGAAGCGCGGACGCTCCAATCCTGCCGGTCGCCGGGCGGGAGCGGTGAGTGCCATTGCCGCATCGAGCCAGCCACGCGTCAATGCCACGCCGTGGCTAGGCAGGATTATCGGGCCGAATCCGTCGTGTGTCCGGATGCGTTCGAGCAGCGTGTTCCAGTCGACCGGGGCACCTTCACTCGCCAGCGCGGCCACTTCCAGGAAACGCTTCAGTCGCAAGCCGCCGATCTGGTCCTCGAGTCCGTGAGTGATCGCTGACCAGGCAAGTTCGGTCACCGACGGCACCCGGACAAAGCGACCCGCCCACTCCAGCTCTTCCGAATTGGCATTCGCACGCGCCCATGCGACTTCGGGCGGAACATGCACCGAATTGCTTGTGTGCAGTTCGACGGTGATCCTGCCCCGGCAAAACGGCGGACGGTGATGGTGACCGGGAATTACTCGCTCGGGTGGCACTGCCGGGGCATAACCCTCGTTCCGCAGCAGGCGCTCCGCGTCGTCGATGGCCGCGTGCGGCAGGAGGAGATCGACATCATCCGTCGCCCGCGCGTCGAGGTACGGATACCGGTGTGCCAGGACGCATCGTGCCATTCCTTTGATGAGCACGACGGGGATACGGGCGCCGGCAAGAAGACCGACCGCGGTCGCGGCTTCGGCCTCCACCTCCAAGCGGAGCCCGGCCGCCTCGAACGCCTGTTTCCGCAATGGCTGGATGAGTTGGGCCGGAAGTGGGTCCAGCGCGCCGATTGCACGGAGCCGGCGGAAGAGCCAGACCGCGGCTCCTTCGTAGGCGATCAGATCGTTGAGCCCGCGTGTGGCGACCCGCGGCCAGCGATCGGCCAGGTCGTCGTTCGCTCCGCCCAGGCGGAGGGTGTCAAGCAGGAGGTCGACGAGTGCCGCGCTCAGTGGTCCGGCTCGACGGCGGAGGGAAGGGTGGTCAATACCTGAAACGAGGCGACGTGATCCGCGCCGGTCTCAAGGTACGGCTCGCCGTCGCGCACCAGCCAGGCATGCGCGGTGAGCGCGTTCTGTTCGTCGCGGCGTACGCCGATGCGAAGTTCGGCGGGGCGTCCCGCTCGACGGACCAGATAATGGAGCACGACCGCGCGCTTGAGACAGGTCCGTTTCCACGGGGGCGGCAGTGCTGTGAGGAGGCGATCCACCCACTCGGCAAGGGCCGCGTCATCGACGCTATCGTCGGACGCCGTCGGCTTCCGCGAGCGGGCAGTCCCGCGGATGATTCGATCCAACGGGATGAGATGCACCAGCGGCGGGAGCGCCATGGCTGCGAGCGTTGCGCGAAGCCGCCAGGCTGGAGTGAGGCGGCGGATCATGCCATCTGCTCGACGACCGCAGCTGCGAGGCATTGATCGAGGAATTCCCGCGTCGTGGCCGCTGCGGTCTCCGGCGAGACGTCGAACTCGGTCAGGATTTCCGCCACCAGCTGTGCGAACGTCTGTGGTTGTTTCAATGCCTCGAGCAGCGTCAGGCCGGTTTCGTTGACGCTGAAATACCGGCGCGACTTGAGGTGCAGCACTACGCCCTCACCTTCGAGCGACGTGAGGCGGAGGTCGGGGTGCCGTCGATAGCGCGGTTCGCTCATGGCAAGTAGTCCTCGAGGGCGCCTGGAGCGGTGAACAGGTCAGGGGCGAGCGTCGCGTGGTAGCACCGTGCCTGCCGGCCGAGAGCGGCCAGCAGGTCGAGGTGTTCCTGTGCCGCCGTGGGTTCGAACATCACCCACAGCGACCACTGCAGCAACTCCTGCATCACCGCATGTGGCGAGGCCGGCACCATGGTGGTGCGGTCGGCGCCCACCGAGGTGAAGACCACGATGTCGGGTTCCACGGCCTGCACCCAGGTGGTGCCCAACTCCTCCGGCCAGAAGCCGGTCTTGCCGCGCGCCGGCAGTGCGATCCCGCCGCTCCGGCCCAGCAGCTCATACCCGCCGGGTCGGAGCGCGATGCGACTGCGGAAACCGAGCACCGCGGCGCGATCACCGCGGGCGGTCAGGAAGGCGATGTCGTCAGTGCTTACCTGCCACCCGCGCGCGGCGAGCAGAGCGGTCGTGGTGGACTTGCCGGAGCAGGAATTGCCGATCAGCATCCAGCCGCGTCCCCGGGAATCGATCGCGGTGCCGGCGTGCATGTGATAGCGACCGTCGCGCTTCCAGAGAAAGATCAACGTGACCAGGAGGAAGCTGCGAAGCATCCAGTCGAGCTGCTCGACCGCCTCGCGGCTCACCTGAATGGACGCCGCCGGGCGGTGTTCGTCGATCCGTGCCACGGCCGGGGCGCAACGCCAGGTGAGGTGGACCCAACCCAGCGGCTCACCGGCCTGGATGTCGACGTCGCCCTGGGCAAACACCTCGCGGGGATCGTCGAGCAGCGGTACCGTGTCGACCACATCGAGGCGGAGCTTCAGGCCCAACGGTAGCGGCATGCGGGATTCCCGAAGCCACTCGCCCACGGTGGCCGCGAGGACAGGATCATTGGACGAGACGACAGGGGTCACGGTCATGCGCCGGAGGCGTTGCAAGATTCGTACAAAACGAAGCCCCGCGTCCCAGATGGGACCCGGGGATTCGATTCGACCACCGGCCCCCCGCCGGGGAGCTCCCCCACGGCGGGGTTCGTCAGGGTGGCGGCTAGGTAATGAGTCGCGAGGTCTGGGGCAGCAACGTCAAGCGTGTCAGAGTCGCTTCCTCGACCAGCCTGGGTGCCACGAACGTCTTTCGCATTCACATCCTCCTTCTCTTGAGTGGTGGGCGAGGGTCACGGTTTGAACCCCCCGCGCCAGCCGCGGGACCAATCCAACCAATCAGCGGTTAGTCCGTATTGGAGACCACGAGGCCCGACAGCGTCAACCGCGTCAGGGTCGCTTCCTCAGTCAGCTTTGGTGCGGTGAAGGTCTTACGCATTCCACTTCTCCTTTCAATGCAGCGGATGGTGACTATTCGGGGCGCGAGGTGACGGCCTGTAGCGTCAACCGCGTCAGGGTCGCTTCCTCGACCAGCCTGGGTGCGGTGAAGGTCTTACGCATTCCATTTCTCCTTTCAATGCAGCAGGTGGCGGCCGCTGGCCTGCGATTCGCCGCGCGACGACTCAGACTGTCTGGGAAGTCACGGGGTTGAGCGTCAGCGAAGCCAGCGTCGCTTCGTGGACCAGCTTGGGTGCGGTGAAGGTCTTACGCATGCATCCACTCCTCTCTGATGAGGGTCGCGGCTCCGCAAGGCCTTTGCTGCGGTGCACTCACTGCATGGGTACTGGCTTGCAATGGTGCGACGGGGCCGTACTGCGTCGGGTGACCGACAAACGCAAGTATTGTGCGCCGGCCGCCGCACCACTTGGAGCCATACATGCTCCGCGGCCGACACTACCGAATGCCTTGCTAAAGAACAGTGCCGCAAGGAGATAGCCTTCGTACCCAGCAACGATGGTCGGGCCTGGATTCCGGCGTGTCGATCGCGCGGATCGGGAGCGGCGACGCCACAGATTGGGGCTGCCATCGTGGCGATCCCGCCACAGTGCACCGGGTTCGCCGACTGCCCCCTGGGCCGGTTGGAATCGGGTCCGCCGCTCCCCGGGGCCGGGCTGTCCGTCCCTGGAGTACGGTAGCTTTGGATCCCTACTCCGAGGACAGGCTGCCACGATGGACCTGGACGAGCTGCGCCGCACCGAATTCGCCGCGCTCAACGACGGCGGCATCTTCCTCAACAGCGCCAGCGTCGGGCCGCTGCCGTCGCGCAGCGTCGCCGCGCTGGCCGCGTGCAATCGTGACCGGGCCCGGCCGGCGATGTGGCCGATCGAGCGGATCAACGCCATCCTGACCGAGGCGCGGTGGATGGCCAGCCGGCTGATCAACGCGGACGAATCCGAGATCGCCTTGATGCCGAACACCACCACCGGCCTCAACGTGGCGGCGCACGCGCTACCACTCAGGTCGGGCGACATCGTGCTGACGTTCGACCACGAGTTCCCGGCCAACATCTATCCCTGGATGCAACTGGCCGGGAACGGTGTGGCGCTCGAGCGGATTCCGGTGACGGCGGACGGCTGGCCCGACGAAGCACGGTTGCATGAGCGCCTCACTGATCCGAAAGTGCGCGCGGTGAGCGTGTCGCTGACGCAATTCAGCAATGGATACACAGTCGACCTGGGGCAACTCTCGCGCGCGACCCGGGCTGCCGACAAATGGCTTGTTGTCGATGCGATCCAGGCCGTCGGTCAATTGCCGGTCGACGTGAAGGCCACGCCGGTCGACTTCCTCGCCTGCGGCGCCCAGAAGTGGCTGCTGTCGCCGTGGGGTACGGGCTTTCTGTACGTGCGCAAGGAGTTGTGCACCCAGCTCGAACCGACGTTCGCCGGGTGGGCGGCATTCATGGGCAGCGACGACTACACCCAGCTGACGTCGTACGATCCGCGGCCGTGGCCCGATGCGCGGCGTTTTGAGTTGCTCACGTTCCCCGTCCAGGACTTTGCGGCGATGAATGCGTCGCTGGGTCTCATCCTTGGCGTGGGGATCGCGCCAATCGTCGAGCATACTCGCGCGCTGCACCAACCGATCATCGAGTGGGCGGAGCGGAGCGGGGCGGCAATTACGTCACCGCCGGGCGACAGAGGCTCGGCGATCCTGTGCTTCAAGCCACGCGGCGACGTGGCCGCCACCTACGCGAGAGTGCAAGCGGCGGGGGTGCAGTGCTCGCTGCGCGAGGGGGCGATCCGCCTGAGCCCGCACATGTTCAATCAGGTGTCGGAGATGGAACGGTTGTCGCAGTTGTTGCAGGCGCGTTGACGGCGAAAGGTCTGGCCCTCGACCCGCCGGAATCAGTGATCGCTGATGATGGCGGCCGTCTCGAAACCGACGGCCTGCGCGTCGTCAAGCGGCACCGTGACGCGATGGATACCGATCGTCACGATGGCCTGGTTGGCGGTAATCTCGGCGGTCGGGGTCCACGGAGCCGGCAGCACATCGCTGCACTGGAACACCGTGACCACCACATCGCTCGTGCGACCCACTGGCAGGGTCACCGTGACCGCGTGGCTGCTCACTGCGCCGCCGCTCCCCAGAGCGATCGTCTCGGCCCCCAGCACGGCGTCGGTCGGCAGCAGGACGTTGCCCACGCATCGCTGGTCACCCGCGGGATTGGCGAGCGTGAACGTGTTGCCGAGTATCGTGGCCGGGTTCAACGAGTGCCAGCGCCAGACTTTCGCTTGCGTCGAATCACGGGCCGTCACCCGGTCGACGATCACGAACGCATCCTGCACCGGCAGGTAGGCCACGGTGCGCAGATAATACGGCGCAACGGACCACATCGCCCGGTAATCGGGCGGCCAGAAATAGGCGGTGTCCGCCTGCGCCTGCACGACGACCAGGTTGTCACTGACGGAGGTCGCGAGGATGCGAGCCCCGTTGTGGTGCATCTGTCCGATGCCGCCCACGGTCAGGTTGTTGTAGTTCTGCGTCGTCTGCACGATGCCGCTGTGCGAGTAGATGTTCGCGCTCGCACTGATCCAGAACGATCCCTTCCAGATCATCAGCCCATTGGCGTCCAGCGACATGTGCGACTCGCTGAGCGGCCCCGACTCGAAGACCATCACGGTGGCGTTGGGATCCGTCCAGCTCTGGCGGTAGATGAAATCGCCCGCCCCGGGCGAGAGATAGCCCTTCGGCAAACCACTGAGGTCGGGCGCGCTGGGCGCCAACGGATCGTAGTACAGCAGTTCGCTGGCGAGGTTCCCGTCGTCAAGCGCATAGGGAGCCTGTCCGATCAGCGCGAGCCAGTATTGGGCCTGCGCGTCGAGCGTGCTGCCCGCGTTGGCTGCCGCCATCGTCATCAGCATGGCTTCGCGGTTGTAGATATACAGCGGGGCGTTGCTCGCCCGCGCCTGATCACCCAATGGCGCGAAGTACCTGCCGCCCGGCATCGTGTAGTTGAGATGCCATTGCAGCGTTTGCGCGAGCCACGGGGTAGTCAAACCCAGACCGGCGGTCTGGAAGGCGTCGACCACCTCTGCGATGCGAATCGAGATGTCGTAGCCGGTGCCTTCCACGTCCGCGCCACCGGCAAGCGGTCCGGCCAGCGCGGGCACCACGACGTTGGCCCACTTCGTCAGGAAGAGCTGCTGGTGATAGGCGGCGCGGTCGCTGCCACTGACCGTCCCATGTCCGGTATCGTCGCCGGCGGCGGCGAGGGCCGCAGGGCCGGTCATCATGAAGCCCCAGTAGTAGTTATCCAGGACGTCCGTCAGGCCGTAGGTCGTGTGGGGTGCCGGATTCGATTCCGGCCAGACCCAATCAGCCGCATCCATGAGCCAGGTGGCTGCGCGTTGGCGAGTCGTGACCGTGAGTCCGTTGTAGCACCAGTCCAGTCCTTCGCTGATGGTCGGTAGGGCGGTCCGGTACGGGTAGGCGTCGTCGCCGCGGAGCGCGATTTGCGCGGCACTGTCAGTATTCGCCACGAGGACCACGCCGGCGCGTTGCGCGTAGGCCGCATTCCCGGTGCCGAGATACGCGAGACACAGCATGGGCAGCGTGCTGGCGGTCGTCGGCGCGTTGACCACGAGCTGCGCATCCGCGGCGGCTTTGACCTTTTGCCAGCGGATCGTGTTGGCCGCGACTTGGGTCCTGAGCTGCGTGATCCGCGCCGGCGTCATCCAGACCCGCGGGTGCGCGGGCAGGCCAGTGGATGCCGGGCGCGCTACCTTGACGTATTGCACCTGCACGTTGCGCGCGCTGCCGCTACTGATATGTACCGCTTGCGAGTCGACGGTGGGGCCGTAGGACCCGCCCGGCGTCGTGGTGCCGCCAGCGTGCAGGACATAGTCGCCGACAACCAGGGAGTCGAGCCGGATTGAACTGCTGAAAACCCGGTGATATTCATTCGGCCCGGTGACGGTGAGTGGTGCCGGAGCATCAGCCGGCAGACCGGAGACAGAGACGGTCATGACACCCCGGCCTGGCGCTGCCGCAACGGCCAGGGCGTCCGTGGCCATCTCCCGGTTGCAGCCTCCCACCATCAGCGCCAGGAATAGCGGTTGAAATAATGTCAATGAATCTGTCATCGACAGGCGGCATGTTCGTGTTGGGAAATTCATGAATCACATGACTTTGCAAAGCATGTGCCGTCCGGTTGTGGCTAGTAACTGATCAGATACTGGTCAGTATCGGCCGGCCGGTGCTGCACAATAGCAACAGTATTTCTTGTCTGATAGCCGCCTCCGATTTCCGGCGCAGGCTTTGCCTTGCTTTGCTGCGGGATCAATGGCGATTGTACCTGCGCCGCGGGCTGGTCCCGCCAGTGAGTCCGGTCGATCGCAGGGACGTCGAAGCCGTGACGACGCTCACGAGAATGCACAATCAGCGTAGGAACTGGAGTGACTGGCATGACTCTGGTAGTTCGCAATTGGTGTGTGGATCACCAGTCGAACGGTACGCGGGTTTCCGCGGACGTCGGCGACATGAACGTGTGGTTCCGGATTCCCCCGGGCGTTGCCGCCGCCGAAACCGGGGATGCCTTCCTCGCGGTGGCACTCATCCCGGCGATGGCACTCGGCGCCGGTCTCGACCTGACCGCGCTTCCGCCAGTCTCGTCAGAGTTGCTCGGCCGCCTCGGCGACATCCAGGACATCTGGACGTCCTGGAATCCGCTGATGCACCGGATCGACGTGCGCGCCAACCAGCGTCCATCTAGCGCGGTCACCATGTCGGGCGGTGCAGCCTTCTTCTCGGGCGGCGTGGACGCCCTGTTCACCGCCCTCGAGCGGCGAGCCGATCTGGATCGACTCGTGTTCATCAACGGCTTCGATTTCAACATGTCAGCCGATGTCTTCGCGGACGCGCGGGCCCGGGTTGCGCGCCAGGCCGCCCTGCTCGGGATGCCGCTCATTGCAGTCGAAACCAACTGGATCGATTTCACCCGGCGACACCGTATCGCCCGCTCGACGAGCTTCGGTAGCGGGCTTGCCAGCGTGGCGCTCCTGTTGGCCCCTGAGCGAATGGTGATTGCTTCTTCGAATACATACGCCCGGTTGGCGCCCGCCGGATCGCATCCGCTCCTCGATCCGCTCTGGTCGACCGGTGCGATGCAAATCGAGCACCACGGATGCCATGCCCGACGCGACGAAAAGCTGATGACCATCCTGAAACATCCCGAGTTCCTCCAGGACCTCTGGGTCTGTCATCACGATCCGGTCAAGAATTGCGGTGCCTGTCCCAAGTGCCTGCGGCTGCGGTTGTCGCTCTGGCTGTTCGGCAAGGACCGGCTTGCCTTTCCCGGGACATCCGGCGATCCGCTGGGGGCGTGGTGCCGGGTCGCCCATTACCGGTCCGAACGGACCTTCCTCGCGGATCTCATCTGGATGGCGCAGGACTGCGGTCGCGACGACGCCGTGCGACGGCTGAATGCGACGGCGCAACGGCTGCGGCTCCGCGGGCTCGGGCACCTGGCCGATGCCGCTTTGTTCGGCGGTGCGGTCTCCCGGTTTCGGCGTCGCGCCGGTGAAACGCCGGACCTCTCCCCACGGGGAATCGGACCCTATCAGGAATGGTGACATGACGCTACGCATCAGCGGCGCCCGCATCGATCACACCGCGACAGGTGAACAGGAGCTGTCCGCTTCAGTGGGGGACCAGCGGCTGTGGTTCCGCGTGCCGGGAGCCTGGCCGACACGCCTGTCTGGTGATCCGTTCGCGATCGCTGCACTCCTTCCCGCGATGCGTCTGGGTATACCGCTTCAACTCGACGACGAGCTTCCCGTTTCTCCTGCGCTGCTCGACAACCTGGAGCGGATTCAGGCGGTGTTTCGCCTCTGGGGACCCGCGCTGCGGCAGCCATTCCGGATCGTTCCGGTCCACGCCGTTTCGGCCGCTCCGGGACCCAGGGCTTCGAGTGTCGTTTCATTTTTTTCCGGCGGAATCGACGGGTTTTACACCATGCTGCACGCCAGGCAGCGGATTAGTCACGGGGTCTTTTCGCGCGGCATCGACATGCAGCTCGCCAACCCGGTCTGGGACGAGGCGTACACCCGCAACGCTGCCTGGCTCGCTGACCGCGAGGTGCCGCTGGTGCCGATTGCCACCAACGCGCGCTTCGTCGGGCACGCGTTCGGGATTCCGTGGGGGACGTATTTCGGCGCCGGTCTGGCTGCGATGGGTCATGTCCTGGGCGCCGGTACGGTGGTGGTTGCGGCGGGACACACCTGGCGTGAACTCTGGGCCGATGGTTCGCACCCGTTGACCGACCCGCTCTGGTCGAGCGACACGACCGCTGTCGTGCATCACGGCCGGGAGGCAAAGCGCTGGCAGAAACTGGCCGCGATCGCTGCTGTACCCGGCGTTCTCGACGTGTTGCGTGTCTGCTGGCAGGATCGCGGCTACAACTGCGGCGAGTGCGAGAAGTGCCTGCGCACCATGGTGCTGCTGCGTATTCTGGGTCTCGAGAGCCGAGCCTTCCCGCCGCTTACGAGTCTGCGACCGCTGGCGCATTTGCGCCCATTGGACCGCAGTGAGGCATGTTTCGTCGAAGAGGCGCTCGCGCTGGCGCTCGAGCGCGGCGATACCGGTGCCGCCAAGGCGCTCCGAGCGTCATTGCAGCGCTGGCAGCGCCACCGCTTCGCCGGAGAAATCAAGCGGTCGCTGCTGGGCGCGTTCGGGAGTTGAGCGGCGCAGCGCTCTGCGGATAGTTCGTTCATCCCATTCGCTAAAGTCCATAAAGCCGCTGATACGCACGTCCCATGCGGGCGATGGAGAAGCGGTCTTCGTACGCGCGGCGGGCGTTGAGTTCCAACAGACGGCGCTCGTCGGGGTCCCGCTTGAGGCGCAGGATCGCTGCAGCAAGGGCGCGTGGATCGCGGCTGGGCACGATCAGGCCGGCCTGCGCACCTTCGACCGCGTCGGGGATGCCACCGGCATCGGTGGCTACGACGGCCCGTTCCATGGCAAAGGCTTCAAGCAGAGAGACCGGTAAGCCCTCGGATGTGGAGGACATCACGAATAGATCAGCGTGTTGCAGCCAGTATCCGACGTTAGAGCGGGCGCCGAGAAAGAGCACATGCTCGTCCAGGTGGAGAGCGTGGGCCCGCTGCTCAAGCGCGGCACGCTCAACTCCGTCGCCTACCAACCAGAGGTGTACGTCCGGGGCCTCGGCCCGGGCGAGAAGGAGGGCCTCAAGCAGGGTTTCGTAGCTCTTCTCCTGCACCAGGCGGCCGACCGAGACGAGCGTAAATCCATGGCGCGGCGGTGCGTCAGGGGGCGGAGTGGTGTCGGGCCGGTCCGCGGCGGTGGAAATCGTGACCAATTTCGAAGGATCGGCGAAACGGCTGCCGGCGATGTCGGCGCGTGTGATTTCGGAGACGGCAACCACGTGGCGGTGCCAGCGGGCCGCGAGCCAGTAGCGGCGCTCGGCTTTCTCGCTCCGGGTGCGCGGGCCGTGGCGGGTCGTGACCAGGCATTTTACGCCAGCGAGCCGGCCAGCAATGGTTCCAAGCAGGGTCGGAACAATGTTGTGGCAGTGGACTACGTCCGGCGAGAAGATGCGAATCTGGCGGTAGAGGGCCCACAGAGCGGGCGCATAATGAGGGCTCGCGCTCCAGGTGACCGGCACCTGCATGGCGTGCAGCCGGTCGGCGATGGGGCCGCCGCCGTTCGCGCCATGGACATGCACGGCATGACCCTCGCTCGCCTGCCAGCGGGCCAGGCAGGCGATCATGTTCTCGGCTCCGCCGATGCCGAGCGTGTCCAACACGTGAAAGATCCGGGCCATGTTTAGTAAGCCATCGATGTAACCCTGTCGAAGTGTGGATGGCGGAGACAGTATTCGATGACCTCGTCGGTGAAGGGGCCGAAAAACGGCTCGCCGTGATACTGGGCAAAACGGATTGTGGAACTGACGCTGTTGATCTCGATGCAGCGCCAGTTGAGGTCCTGTTGCAGACAGAAGTCGAAGCCAATTAAGCGCAGGAGCGGAATAGAGGCCGCTAGATGCGTGGCGCATTCGATCAGGTCTGCGTATTTGGGAATCTGGCGGCTCTGTTCGAAGGGAAGCCCACTATCGGGGTGCGCGATAAATTTCTCGCCGTATTTGTCCAGAGCATAGCCGCGGAACCGGCCCTCTGAGTCCACGGAAGCCACGATGCCACCGGCGGTCTCGTTATCGAGCGAGCCGCCGCGGCCGAAGCGAGCCGTGACGTTGAGAACGTGGTAGCTCTCGTCTCGCACCGAGCGGTAGACGTAAACGCGCAACGTGTTGAGGCAGGACGGATTGTAATCACTGAAGAACGGATGTTGGAGCAGTGTCTCCTGGACGACAAAGTTCGGCTGGGTGCCGAGCAGCGCGGAGAGCTCTTCGGCATCGCGTGGGAATACGAGGCCACGGCCGCCGCTGGAGTCGATGCTCGGCTTGAAGACCACCGGGTAGGGGAGCCGCTTGAGCAGAGCGGCAAGCGCGGAAGCATCGATCGGGCGGAGGTCGGAACCTACCACAAGTCCCTCGAGGCATTGAAAGAAAACGTGGGGAAATATCGAGCCGTACAGCCGCTCGTAGAAACCCTTATGGCCCAGCAATTGGGGGAAGATCCCCGCATTGAGGCACCGCTCCAGCGTCGAGGCCTGGATCTCCTCGGGGACGATACGGTAGTCGCCCTTGTGGGCGATGTTATAACAAACGCGCAGCGTGTCCAGTCTCACCTTGCCGAAGCGCTTCCAGTAGGCGGCGTGTTGGCGCTCCAATTCCGGCTGGGCTGGCGTGCGGTATTCGGGGTGAAGACTGTAAATTCTCCGAAAGCGCGCCTTCCAGTCCCTTTCGATGGCGGCTCGCTTCGCCTTGTATAAGAGATGGTCCCGTCCGGCGCGGAGAGCGTTCTTGGCCGCCGCCAGCACTTGTGGCATCCTGCAGGTCCTCCAGTTCACTAGTCTATTGCACCACACGCTAGCCGCAGAGCGCAATTGTCACCGCGGCTGGCGTACCGCCCCGCCCGCGGTGATTTCGCCTGGAAACGGAAGCCTATGGGCAGCACCAGTGGAACGATCGGGTCAGTTATGGCGGCGGGGTACCGAACCGCCGTTCGCCCACCGAGCGAACTGGGCCGATCAGTGGTTCGATCGAATCGCCGCAACGAGGAGCCCGACGCGTCTTTCCGTCTAATCAGACGTGATTTGGGCCGCCGGGCGCGGCGGACATAGGCATTAGAATAAGAATATTTCCCAGTGCAACTGTCTCAATTGGCGCATCCTTGGCCGGCACGAAACCGGCCAGTCAGAATCGTATTCTAACGCCTATGCCCCGGTCCGCGCCGGCCGCCGCGGGTCCAGCTCCTGGAGAACCCCGTTCAAACTCCAAGACAAGGCCGGCAAGGCGTCGAAGAGGGAGCCAGGCGAAGGACCAGACGTCCCTGCGCACGCGGATTCGCGAGCTGAATCCCTCACGCGTGTGCAAGCATACTGTCGAGAATCCGCTCTGCCGTATGGCCGTCCCACAGCGGTGGGATGCTTCCGAACCTGGCATCGCGCGCGAGCAGGTCATCGATGTCCGTGGCGAGGCGCTCCACGCTCGTCAACTTGTTGCTGCCGAGGGTCACCGTGACCGGGCGCTCGGTATTGGGACGAAGCGTCAGGCATGGTGTCCTGAAGTAGGTGCTTTCCTCCTGCAGCCCTCCCGAATCGGTCAGCACCAGCCGGGCGTTTTCCGTGAGACACAGTGAATCATGGTATCCGATCGGCTCGACAATCTTCAGGGCGGCGTTCGCTTCAATCGCAACACCTGATTCAGCGCACATCCTCCGGGTGCGAGGATGCATCGGGAAAATCACCGGCAGACGGTCGGAGAGTCGCCGCAGTTCGGCCATGATCATCGCCAGCCGGCTCGCGTCGTCCACATTGGCCGGCCGGTGCAAGGTCACATAGGCAAATTCGGCGGTGCGCAGCCCGAGTCGGTGCGGCAGTGTGCTGGCGCGAGCTTGTTCCAGGTTGGCGACCAGTGCGTCGATCATCACGTTCCCGACGAACTCGACCTTCGACTCGGGTATCCCCTCACGTCTCAGATTCTCGCTGGCGTCGGTCGAAGGAGTCAACAACAAGTCGGCCAGCGCATCGGTTACCAGGCGGTTGATCTCCTCCGGCATCGTGCGGTCAAAGCTCCGCAAGCCGGCTTCCACGTGCGCAATCTGGATTTCCATCTTGGCGCAAACCAGGCTGCAAGCCATCGTCGAGTTGACGTCACCGACCACGACGACCCAGTCCGGCTTCTCTTGCTGGCACACCACCTCGAACTTCGTCATGATGTCTGCGGTTTGCCGCGCGTGAGATCCCGATCCCACGGCGAGATTGAGGTCCGGCGCCGGTATCCCCAACTCGTTGAAGAAGACGGCGGACATCCTGTCGTCGTAGTGCTGTCCCGTGTGGACCAGACGATAGGCCAGTGGCGCGCCTTCGCCGATGCGCGTCTGTATGATGCGAATCAGCGGGGCGATCTTCATGAAGTTCGGCCGGGCGCCGGCGACGAGGAGGATTCGCAGCGGAGAGGGCATGCTCGGCGGCGCGCCTAGCGCGCGGCGAGCCCCAGGTAGACGTCGCCCATGAACGGGGGCTCGGCCTCGACCTGCAGCAGCACGCGCGGGCCGTCCAGTATTATCCGCTGGGCCACCGGGCTGTACAGGAAGATGTCCACCTGGTAGAGCCCCGTGTTGAGGTTCGCCTTCAATTCCAGCGGCCAGGAAAAGGGGCCGAGCGCCGGCAGTTCATATCCGGTGCGCTCCAGCCAGAATCCATGGATGCGTGTGCCGTCGGTGACGCGTCGCACCGCCAGCTCGAGCCGATAGTCGGCGGGCAATGCCCGGGGCACTTCGCCAGCGATCACGAGCTCGAGCGTGGAGCCCGACGGCACGGCGCCATCCCAATGGGGAGTGAGACTCAGATTCCGGAGCGGTGCGTCCGGTGGATCCACACGCTGCGCCGAGCTGTCGTCATGGAGATAGGCGCTGACGGCCGCCTCGGGCAGACCGTGAAATCGGACCGCACCCCGTTCGAGCACGATGCAGGAATCGCAGAGCTCGACAATCCGGTTGAGCTGGTGGGTCACGATCACCGCGGGAATCTGCCCACGAACCATCTCCTTGAGTCGCCCGAAGGCGTGCTGCTGGAAGTTGGCATCGCCGACGGAGAGCACTTCGTCGACAATCAGCGCGTCCGGTTCGAGGTGCACGGCGATCGAGAACCCCAATCGCGCGTTCATGCCACTCGAGTACCGCTTGACCGGGGTGTCGATGAACTCCCCCACGCCAGAGAAGTCGACGATCTCGTCGAATCGACGCCGGATCTCGTCGCGCTTCATGCCCATGATGGCGCCCTGCAGGAACACGTTCTCCCGTCCCGTGAGATCCATATGAAATCCCGCGGAGACCTCGATCAATGATCCTACTCGCCCGGTGAGGATGCTCCGCCCCCGGGTTGGCTGCAGGATGCCGGTGAGGATCTTTAGGGTGGTCGACTTGCCGGCTCCGTTGCCGCCGATGATCCCCATGCAGTGCCCTGGGACCACGTCGAAGGAAACGTCGCGCAACGCCCAGAACGCCTCCCGCTTGGAGCCGGTTGCGCCGTCCTTCCGCCCGGTGAGCAGCCGGCGCGTGAGGGCGGGAACCAGGTCGCGCAACGAGTCGTGCGCGGGCCCCTTGCGGAACTCCTTCCAGACCTCTTCGAACGCGATCCGTCCGGGCGGCGTCACCTAGTAGACCTCCGCGAACCAGGCGGACCCACGCCGGAACAGGCCCAGGCCGGCAACCAGCAGGATCGCCGTGCCCAGGACCGGTGCGATCAGGTCGGTCGGTTGCCACAGGATGCGCGTGCCCGCCATGTGCGTGGCAGCCAGGTTCATGTTGCGGGTGAGCGCGAGGTCCAGGCCCACAAGGATGCCGGCGAAGGGATTGGCCATGACGGCCGCGCGTGCGAGTCCGTGGAACGAGGAAGGGTCGTACACCACCGGAGTGAAGAAGATGCCGAAGGTCAGAAATACCTGCACGATATACTTGACGTCGCGAAAAAAGATGTTGGCGGCGGCGAGCAGCAGCGCCAGACCCGACACCAGCAGGACGAGCAGCAGGAGGAATACCGGGAACCAGAGTGCCGCCAATCCGAGCTTGGCGCCGAGAAAGGGGAGTGCGATGACTAGCACACAAAATCCGATGGTGCCGTCGACGCACTGGGTCAGGATGGCGGCGACCGGCAGGATTTCGCGCGGAAAGTAGATCTTGGTCACGAGCGAGATGTTGCTCAACAGGCTCTGGCTTCCGAAGGTGAGCGCTCCGGCGACGAATCCCCACGCCCACGCCTTGACCGCGAGCGCCGCCAGCGGCGGTGCACCGACGGCACCACCCTTGAACGCGACCGCCCGGAGGACCAGGCTGGCACCCATCGTCAACAGCGGAAGCAGAATCGCCCACCCAAAGCCCATGATGGCCTGCCGGTATCGCAGGCTGATATCTCGCCGCACGAACTGAAACAGCAGTTCGCGGTAGCGGATCAGATCCTGCACGACCGTCAATCCCTGCATAGGTCTCCCATACTCCCGGCCCGCGTTGCAGCACCGTTCACGGCGATGGGCACAGTCTGCCGTGCCCGAACGAATTCCCACCTTCACGGCAAGAGACGGGCCGGAACAGCCGGGTCATCGCCGCGTTTCCCTAGCTGCCGCCTTTTCGCGATGCCTCTTGCCAGAGTTCGGCAAACGGCCACCGACCAGAGCACCATTGCACTTGTCCACGGATGCGGCGGTCCCCGACGGCGAGCGCCGCATCGAGTCCGCTCACCAGCAGGTCTTGCTGTGCCCGCCGCCGCCGATCTACGCCCAGCCGGCCGGCGGTCTCGTCCGCTCGGCTGGCGAACCTTTCCATTATCACTCGAGAACGGCCCGCACCCACCGCCCACCGGCGCACGAACACCCCAGTGAGTTGTTCGGCGGGTAAGCGATGATGCACGCTGGCCACCACCTATGCCAAACCTACATTCTGTGTTGTATTGAGAGATGCAAGACTGCTTGTGAGCGGTACTGCTGTGACCCCTGATTTGCCGAGACATCTCTGATGCTGTACTCTTGGAATCAGTGGTGTGTCCGTCGTCTGCTGAATGCCACTGTGGGAATAGATGCTGGCATCCGCCGACACCCAGAGGGACGGTTCGCGTGTCGACGCCGCGCGCGCAGGTTTCGCAGGCCGCGCCAGCTCGCCGAGCGTCGACAACATCGCCGGGCGTTGTCCTGCTTGACTTCAGATGTCGCTGCCGCGATGATCGTTGAATGCCACGCTTAGGTCCATTTCCGACGATCGTCGCGCCTTGGCGCGAGAGGCACGACCTGCTTCACGAGGCTCGGCTCGGCGATGTCGCCCACACGGGATTGCTGCGCTGCGTCGTTGCCGGATACGCTGGTTCGTCGATCGGCCTCGAAGGATTTCAGCCGCCGCTGGGGGCGATCCGGTAGGGCCGACCAACGATGCGAAAAATCGTGCTCATCTCGCTGCACTTCCCGCCAAGCGCCGCCAGCGGCGCTTTTCGCATGCTCGGATTTGTTCGCCACCTGCCCGCGTTCGGATGGTCGACCTCAGTAATCGCCTGTCCAGAGGTACCGTACGAGCCGGTGGATCCCGGCCTGCAGGGCGACGTTCCCGCGAGCACCCATGTGCGGTACGTCGAGTATCCGAACGCCCGGGTCGCCGGGATCGCTCGCCGGCTGCTGACGCTCGCCGGGGTTCGCGATCCCCACGCGATCTGGTGCTTCGCGGCTCGGCGGGCGTGCGACGAATGGATCGCGCAGGAGCGACCCGATGTGATACTGACGTCGGGACCGCCGCACGGCGTGCACCTCCTGGGGCAGTGGTTGCGGCGCCGGTATCCGGTCCGCCTGGTTACGGACTTTCGGGATAGCTGGGTCGACGAACGGCCGCCCGTCGGTCTATCGGCGTCGCTGCGCGGCGCGCTGGAACGCGCGACGATGCGGGCATCGGACGGCATCATCGCGAACGCCCCGCGAGCGCTCGACGCCATGGCTCGTGCCTATCCGGATTGCGCGCACAAGATGGTAATGGTGCCGAACGGGTACGATCCCACGCCGCCGGTTGCCGGCCTCCAGCAGCCTGGCAGCAACGAGCCGCTCACCATTCTCCACGCTGGGGAGTTGTACGCCGGCCGCAACCCGCGGGCTTTGCTCGATGCAATGGGCGCCGCCGAGCGGTTGGCACCGCAGGCAGTGCCATGGCATTTGCGATTTGTCGGACGCACGCCGGAGACCCGTCTCGACATTGTGGCAGAGGCCGAGCGCCGGCAGTTGAGGAGTCGGGTCAGCGTGGAGGGTCAGGTATCGTACGACACAGCGAAGGACGAGATGCGGCGGGCGGGAATCCTGCTGCTGATGGACGGCGCCGGGCGTCGCGTCGGCGTGCCAGCCAAGGCGTATGAATACATCGGCGCCAACCGTCCGATTCTCGCCCTCGCCGAGCCGGATGGGGACACCGCATGGGCACTCGAGTCGAGTGGCGCCGTGTACCGCCTCGCAAAGCCCAACGACCCTATTGCGATTCAGCGGGCGCTGGTCGAAATCACCGCACTGGCACGCGCGGGCGCAGCCGGCGCGCCAGCGCACGCCGACTCACCATTCACGCGCGAGCGGGTTGCGGGAAAGCTCTCAGAATTTCTGGAGACTATTGTCACGGTTGGCGCGACCGCTAGCACCGCCGGCTTGCCGGCGAGAACCACGAATCGGTAGCGCTCGATAGCATAGCTGTCCTGTGTGCCAGTCAGCTCGAGATCTTTGCTTCGAGTGCGAGTGCGTCAACCAGGAACTTGGTGGCCCAGTTGAGGATGCGTAGTCGACCGTAGTCACCCCAGACCGGCCATGACCCTGGAACGCCTCCTCGCAAGCGGAGATCCGGATTCCGGATGTCATGTCGTGCCATCAGGTAACGATTAATCCTGAGGACCGCCGCGCGGTACTTCTCCTCGTGCGTCAGCAAGTAGAGCTCGCTCCAGACCATCGACGTCTGAGCCGATCCAGTCAGGCAGCACCACTCGACGGCGGGGCGGAACGTTGAGTCTTGCCGCCCGGGAATGAAGCCATCCGAGCGCATGATGCGAATTTCGGCGTCTGCGAGCCGTCGCGCGCAGTCGATCAGATCGCCTCTGCCGGTAATCTTCCCGATGCCGATGAGTCCCTGCATGCTGTACGCGAGGGTGTGCAGAAGGGGTAAGAGCGGATCGGAGAGGCAACAGTCGGGCAACCAGCCATTGGGCATTTGGCGCGACAAGCAGTATTCTGCATTACGCACTGCCGCTCGGATGTAGCGCTCCTCACCCAGCGCTTTGCCGGCTTCGCACAGTCCCCAGGCCGCCTTCACGTTGTAAAGCGTTGATCCGGCGTTGCTGTACTGCGAATGGCCGCGGACCCAAGTGCCATCGGTTTCCTGAATCGACACCAGCCAGTCCGAGGCGCGCCGCGCCGCTTGCTTGAAGCGATCTTCTCCCGTGCGGCCGATGAGTGCGCTCCAGCCAAGCAACACCATGCCCGTGTTGAAGACGGCCGGAGTCGGGTGTGCGTTGATCCTTCCCCCCATCACCGCGCCTTCCGGAAGTTGGATGGCGATTTCCCAATCTGCCATCTCGATCGCGCGTCGGAGCAGGTCAGTGTCGCCCGATACCTGCGCTTGTTGGACGAAGGTTTGGCAGATATAACCGGTAGTCTCGGGGTAGCTTGCATCAAAGTCCTGTCCGAACATCACGCCATACGCGACGCCGCGGTCAGTGCCGGCATCCTGCGCGCGTTTCAGCCACTGCAATGCTTCATCCAGGTGACGTTGGCGGTCGAGATCAGCGGGGTCTGGCGAGTAGAGAGGGCCAACGTGGTGTCTTCCCCAGACGTCAACAAGTTTCCGCTTGACCTTCCCGGCAAAGCTGCGCATGGGTACCCCGAGATCGTAGAACGACTCGCCGTGTCGCGTCCATTCAGATGTCGCGTGCTCACGGCCCACCGACGAATTTCGCACAAATATGGGGCAGCGACGCGGCGTATGGTACTGACCGCGGTCCCGTTTGGATACAGCACGCTCTTTAAGTAGACGTGTTTCTGATCCCGGACCCGAAAGTGGACAAGCCAGAAGTAGAATCACGCAACTGCTGCGGTGCTCGTTGCCTGACGATGTGCTGCGAACTCCGCCGGCGTCAGGTGCCGCTGGACAGCCCGCGGTCGCCGCATCGGCGTACTCGCCAAGGCGTATCAATACATGGGCGCAAACCGACCGATTGTCGGCCTCGCGGAGCCGCCAGCACAATCGTCGCCTTCCACAACTTCGTTCGCTTGTGCGAGACATGAGCGGCGACTATTTTTTCGGTCCTCGCGCAAGCGGGTGGCCGCGCACGGTGGCCGCCGGCGGCTGCGTGCAAATCAACCCAGCACCAGGTACACGGACACGTGGATTCGGTGTCGAGGCGCTCGCCGATCAGACGACGCAAGGACGTTGTCCGCCTACCGCTCGACGCACGCCAGTCGCGGCCCTCCGCAGGCGCGGGTCATGCTCGGCAATGTCGTCGGCCGGGAGCGAAGCGCGCGCCGAGCCTTCCGACGACGCTCATTTGCGCGCTGCGGCGCTTCTGCGAATTGTGTGGGCTACAGGCGGTTGAACTCGAACAACATGGAGGTCTGCCTCACGTTATCGTGGAGCCGAGTTTCAATAGCCTCGACGTGCTCCCGTGCCCGTTTTGTGTATTGCTGCAGCCGTTTCGCACCGTTTCGTCCCTGATTTCAAGGACTCGTGCGTGCCACAGGTTCTCAAGACGGACCAGAGAGCCGTTCCCGCTGGGCTACGTTTTCGTTGCGGCGAAACCATGATGAGCGGCGATACCGGCCGGGCATCCTCACATTACGCGTTTCTTCTCGCATGGCCGTTCCACACCCTCGGTGGTGTTGAGGAGGTTCTTCGGAATCTGCTCCATGAATTTCATTCGGCGGGCGAGATTGAGCCAATGGCGATTGAAGTCTCCGGCAGGGGCGAAGGCACGATGCCATCGCTCGCGGGGCAGCCATGGCCGTCCATTTGCTCCGGACCCATCGACAGTTGGAATCCACGCTCGCCGTGGAGATCTCTTGTTATTTCTTGCATCAAGGCTCCGGTTGTACTTTTCAAATTGCGCGCCATCTGCCGTCGCTACTCGATTCGGGTTCTTAATCCCCACTTCATAGGCATGGAGTATTGGCCCCTTCTGCCGCTCCGCAAATTGGGGTTATTTCGCGGGAAGCTCGTTCTATCGATTCACGGGTCGGATATCAGGGAAATGATCCAGAGTCGCGGGCTGCAACGCCGGCTGTTCAGAATGCTGTTACGGGGCGCTGACGCCTTGGTCGCATGCTCCGAGAGCTTGCGTGAGGAAATCCTTGGCTTCGTGCCAGAATGTGCATCACGTACGGTCACAATCCACAATGGAATCGACGCCGCGGCGTTTCTTGCCCCGCCTACCGACCCATTTCGCCTGCCTGCCTGGTTGGCTGGCCGACAAATCGTGCTCAACATCGGCGCTTTTGTGTACAATAAGGGGCAGGATATTCTGTTGCGGGCGTTCAAGATTCTCAGAGCAAATCACCCGAACGCCGCACTTGTGATCGTGGGTTACGGTAACTCCGCCGCGATCGCGAAACTCGGCGTTGATCTGGGCATCGATGACGATCTGTTGCTACTCGAGAATATTCCTCACGTGCAGATCGCCTCACTGCTGAAGCGGGCCGATGTATTTGCCTTCTCCACCAGATGGAAAAAGGGCGTGTATGGCGAAGGATTCGGCATGGCTTTGCTCGAAGCGGGCGCGGCGAAGACGCCAATTGTCACAACATTAACCGGCAGCGCGGCCGAGATTATCGAGGATGGTGTAACGGGCAGGATTGTGCCCACGGAAGATCCCGAGGCGCTTGCGGACGCGATCTCTGGCGTTCTTTCGGATCCGGCAACAGCCATGCAGATGGCGCTTCGCCTGAACGAACGTGTAATCGAGCAGTTCACCTGGAAACACGCTTACCAGAAGTACGTTCGCCTTGCAGATGGCCTGCCAGTAAAACCAGCAGGGAGCGGCAAGCATTCGGGATGAACGAGCCTTGGCGAGGCTCCGCCACGCTCATTTGAGACAATCGGTATGGCTGGAGTGGTCGGGTTGCGGGACGCGGCCCTGCCTCTTGGTCAAAACTGATAGTAGAGAAAGACCGACTCTTTGCCGTTCATGAAGAAATACGTCGTCACGAACAATACACCCCAGAGCACCGCCCACCGTCGTGACGTTCCGAACCGCATTTCCCAGGCTTCCGGCATCGTCGCCGCAATCACGAGCGCGACCGCCGTCCAGGCGGCGGCGTGCGTGACGGTCGCGAGACTCCCCACCGGGCCCACGAACATGTGCCGCAGCCACTGCAGTGCCATGCCAAACGTGGACGACCGGAACAAGACCCAGCCCACTACGACCAGCAGAAACGTCTGGAGCTGGTAGACGTGGCGCGGCAGTTTGGTGTAGAAGGGCGTGCCGATCCGATCGAGGACAAGGAGCAATCCGTGGTATCCCCCCCACACGACGAACGTCCAGTTGGCTCCGTGCCAGAGGCCGCCCAGCAGCATGACGATCATCAGATTGCGGAACATCATCGCCGTACCGCAGCGGTTGCCCCCCAGCGGAAAATAGAGGTAGTCCCTGAGCCACGACGAGAGGCTGATGTGCCAGCGCCTCCAGAAATCGGTGATGCCGAGAGCCCAGTATGGCGAATTGAAATTCTGCGGGATGCGCAGGCCAAATAAGAGTCCAAGGCCGACGGCCATGTCGGAGTAGCCGCTGAAATCAAAGTAGAGCTGGCAGGTGTAACCGAGGGCGGCGACCCAGGCTTCGATGACGGTCATGCTACCGACGTGCTGCAACATTGGATTGATGTCGCTAGCGATGTGATCGGCGATCATCACCTTCTTGATCAGGCCGATTACGAAGAACGCGATCCCGCGAGCGACCCAGTCCTCTCGGGGGGGGCCGTCGAGATGTTCGAGATCTTCCTCGATTTGACGGAACCGCACGATCGGTCCGGCCACCAATTGCGAAAAGAGCGAGACATAGGTCAAGTACTCGAACAGATTCCGGGTCGCGCGCACCCGGCCGGCGGACACATCGATGACGTACGAGATCGTGTGGAACGTGTAAAAACTGATGCCGATCGGGAGCACGATATCCAAGAGCGGCAGGTGGACACCGGGGAGCAGGCTGCTCACGCTGCGCACGAGAAAGTCGTAGTACTTGAAGAAGCCGAGCAACGTCAGGTCGGTCCCGACGGTGAGAGCAACGATCGTCCGCTTCGCGCGCCCCGAGCGTACTCGCGTCATGAGGTTGCCAGCCGTGAAACTCACCAGGCTCGAAAAGAGAAGCAGAAAACAGAAGTGCCAGTTCCAGTAGCCGTAGAAGACGTAGCCTGCGACGGTCATTATGACGTAACGGCTCTGCTTGCTCCGCATCGTCCAGAACAGCACGAAGACGATTGGCAGGAACGCGAAGAGGAAGATGTCCGAGTTGAACACCATCGGCGATCACCTCTTCACGGGAATAAGCGTGGCGATGATTCGGGCGGCGTTGGCATCGCCGTAGTGCACGCAGTCATACCACGAATCCACTGCGCCGAATGCGGCGGGATTTGTGAGGTCGATGAAGTTCGCATTGTACCGCCGAGTCAGCTCAATCACCGTGGTGCGCAGCGCGACGAGTGCGGCCTGGTCCGGCGGGCGCGCCGCGAGGACCTGCAGGAGAGCCGGGTGGTACGGCGGTAACCAGACCGTGACATGTGCGCCCACGGAATCCGCGACGCGCAACAGTTCCTCAAACCGCGCCGTCCGCGCCGAGTCGAGCGTATGCCCGGCGTTGGTATCGGCAAGCTCAAGCTGCTTGCGGCGACATTCGGCGAACGCGCCGGCGCCATCATAGGTTCCGCTCGCGATCTGCGCGTCCCAACGGACGTACCGAAGCGACCCATCCGGCCCGAACACGTTGATCGGCACTTCGGGCGCGAACGCGAGATCGACGGAGCGACCAAGATTGGCGGCGTAATACGGGGTGAAGGCCGCTTTTACCATCTGCGCCCAATTCATCACGCGGCGCACCGTGGTCGGCGATTCACCCCGCAATGCGGTGGCCAGATCGATGTTCGTGGTCAACTCACGCAACGGCGTACCAGGCGCCAGCGCGTCTTGGTCAAGTCCGACAATCACGTTATCGAGTGGCGCTCCAGATCGGATAACGAATCGCAGGATCGCGAGATGATCCTCGATGGTGCTGGAGAAGACCGCAAAGTTGAAGAATCGCTCACTGGAGGCGGCACTGAGCGCTGCGGGCGCGAGCGTCATCGAGCGGCTCGATCCCAGCACGATACCACGAACCGGTCCGGATTGCATCGCGGCGCGAAAGAGTTCCACCTTGACGCGACGACTATTCGGGATGATCCATGGGAACCGCCGACTCGGGAATTCGCCGCGGGGGTTGACGATCACGACCGCCGTCACATAGATGAGCACGATGATGGCCACCGAGGCCAAGAAACTCCGCAGAAATTTCACGCGCTGCGGCCCAACCCGGATCGCCGCGCTGGTACACCTTGTGCCCGCGTCACGGTCACCTCCGCGATCAAGCGATCCTCATCCGCCAACGTCCGGCCTCGTCTCCCCCGACCGGGGGGCCATCGTGCACAATCCATGCCTCGACAATGGGAGTGCGCGAGCAAACGCTAACCTTGTGGGGCCGCGCGTGGCGATTGAAATCGGGACACGTGTTGGGGGCTGAGCCCGAGGGGAGCGGGGTCTTCCGATGGTCCTGGCCGGCGCTCGGCCGTATCGCGCTGGAGCCGTTGAGCGCGATCGCGGTGCTGGCGGAGCCGGTAGCTGTTGCCCCGAATGTTCACGATGTGACAATGCTGCACCAGGCGGTCGACAAAGGCGGCGGCCATGACGTCGGCTCCAAGAAACGTCGCTCATCCGCACCACCTCGAAGTCCCCGACCTTCACCTGCTTCAGCGCGTCCGCGGTACCGCTGAGGTAGCAGTCGCTGCCGCTGTCTGCCACCATCATGCCGAACTTCTTGAGTGCCCGCAGGATCACCTGCGCCTGGGCCGGATAGCCGGAGATATCGACGCTCGCCTTGAGCCGCACCCGCATCCCCATCGGCGCATACACCGGGTTGCTCGACGAACTCGCCACATGGCTCGCCGGCGCGATATACGCCTTGCGCGTGTGCTGTACGGTGAACCGGAGCGGGTGGTCGATCTCGCCTCGGAGGTACACTTAATCGAAGCGAACCAGGCCGGGAAGGATCGGCAGTCCGGCGGCGTCCGCTGAGGTCCATCCAGCCGAGTTTCCTGGGAAAACCCGCCTGTCTGCCGGGAAGCGGTTTTTCGATTCCGACCCATTAGCGGACACCAACGGACACCCAAGCACGGCGCCACGCCCACGGTTCCGCCCAAGTCGCACCCGGCCGACGGCACGCCGTCCCGAGGGAGCGTCGCTGCCGTAGTTGCCCTTACCGGCCCGCCGCCTGCCCAACATATTGATTGGTTGCGTTCCCCCGGACATCACGCCAAACGGTTCATCACGCTTCTCGCTGCGGGGCACTGAGTGACATCTGACGCCGCGCACCGCCTCACCATTGCCCTCGCCGACTGCTACCGCATCGAGCGCGAGCTCGGCGCGGGCGGGATGGCCACGGTGTACCTCGCCGAGGACCTTAAGCACCATCGGCAGGTCGCGATCAAGGTGCTGCGTCCCGATCTCGCGGCCGCGTTGGGTCCCGATCGCTTCATGCAGGAAATCCAGATCGCCGCGCGGTTGCAGCATCCGCACATCCTGGGAGTGCACGATTCGGGACAGGCGGATGGCTTCCTCTATTACGTGATGCCGTACATCGATGGCGAGTCGTTGCGCGAGCGGCTGGCCCGCCAGGGTGAGTTACCGATCCACGAGGCGGTCCGGCTGCTCTCGGAGATCGCCGATGCGCTCGCTCACGCGCACAGCCGCGGCGTGGTGCATCGCGACATCAAGCCCGAAAACGTGATGCTTTCGGGACGCCATGCCCTGGTGATGGATTTCGGAGTCGCCAAGGCAGTCAGCGCAGCGACCGGCCACAACGCGCTCACCACCGTCGGTGTCGCCCTCGGCACGCCGGCATACATGGCGCCCGAACAGGCGAGCGCCGATCCGCATCTTGATCATCGCGTGGACATCTACGCCCTCGGCGTCGTGGGTTACGAACTCCTCGCCGGCCGTCCGCCGTTCACCGGTGCGTCACCCCAGCAGGTGCTCGCGGCGCACGTGACGCAGGCGCCCGAGCCGGTCACCGCGCATCGACCGACGATCACGCCGGCACTCGCCGCGGTCATCATGAAGGCACTCGCCAAGCGCCCCGCCGACCGGTGGCAGAGCGCCGAGGAGATGCTGGCGCAACTCGAGCCGCTCGCGACACCGAGCGGTGGCATGACGCCGACGGGGACCGTGCCCATCGCAGCGGTCTCACCGCGGGCATCTCGCCTGCGTCTAATCGCCGCCGCCATCAGCTTGATCGTCGTGACCGCGGTGATTGGCGTGGCGCTCTCACGACGCGAGACGTCGATTATCACGTTGGGCACTGCCACCCAGATCTCTGCCGAGTCGCCGGGACTCAAGATGCAGCCCGCGATCTCGGCCGACGGCGAATGGGTCGCGTATGTCGCCGGCACGACGCTCCGCGGGAAGATCTACGTCCGGCGCGTTGGCGGCGGCCGGCCCATTCCCTTGACGGACGACACCACGAACTTGGAGCAGCAACCGTCCTTTTCCCCGGATGGCAAGAAGATCCTGTTCCTGGCGCATGGCGGCGTGTTCGTCGCGCCCGCGCAAGGTGGCACCGCTGAGCCGCTCGTCCCGGGGCCAGGCGTGGTTGACGCTCTCTGGTCGCCTCACGGAGACCAGATCGCCTTTGTCCGTGACACCTCACTGTTTATCCGCAACGCGGGCGTCGGAGAATCGCGCCTGGTGGCGCACTACCGCGCCCTCTACGAATGCAGCTGGGCCCCCGATGGAGCGTTGCTTGCGTGCACCGAAGGGCAGAACAACTACCGCATTCCAAACGTGGGTTTTGGCAATCACTCACCGTCCGCGATCGTCACGATTCCTGCCCGTGGCGGTGCACCGGTGCTCGTTACCGACAGCACGGGCTTCACCATCTACCCGGTGTGGGGTCCCCGGGGACATCAGTTGTATTTCGTCTCTGATCAGAATCATCAACGCGACGTCTTCGCGCTCTCGATTGCCACAGACGGACACGCGCGCGGACAGCCGACGCGAATCACCAGCGGCCTCGGCGCACTGGCCCTCGGACTCACTCCCGATGGGAAGCACTTGGTCTACACGAAGTATTCGTCGCGTGCGAACATCTGGGCGCTGCCGATCAATCCGGCCAAGGTAGGATCGGTCGCTGACGCAACGCCAGTGACGTCGGGGGACCAGACCATCGAAGCGATGCGGGTCTCCCGCGACGGTCGCTGGCTGGTGTTCGACTCGGACCTGCCGGGCATACCCAACATCTACCGGGTTCCCCTGGCTGGGGGCGTGCAAGAGCAAAGGCAACTCACCCATGATTCGGCCCAAGATTTTGCCCCGGACCTCAGCCCGAATGACTCGGAGATCGCCTTTCATTCATACCGCACCGGCACGCGTGATGTCGTTGTCTTGCCACTGGACGGACGCCCTGTTCAACAGGTCACGTCGACGCCGGCTTCGGAGTCGTTCCCAGTCTGGTCACCGAACGGGAACGCGCTAGCGTTTCTCGATCAACGCAGCCCGACCGCCACATACATCGTGAAACGGATGCTTGATGACAGTTGGGGCAAGCCGGTGATGCGGTCGGCTGGGCTGTTCTTGCCGGATTGGTCTCCAGATGGACGTTCCCTTGTCGGCGTGACGAACGGAACTATCGTGATGGTTCCCGTGGACAGCGGGCCCGAGAAAGTGGTATACCGCGGTCAACCAACCGGCGACGCACCGCTCGCGATCAAGGCGCTGTGGAGTCCCGACGGCACGACGATCTATTTCAAGAGCCGCCAGGCTGGCATCGCGTCGTTCTGGTCGATTCCGGCAGCGGGCGGCCCGCCGCACTTGCTTGCTCGGCTAACCGACCCGTTTCGCATCTCCCTTCGCGGCGACTTTGCCGTCGACAGGACGCACCTGTATTTTACGCTCGATGACCGGCAGAGCGATCTGTGGGTCGTGGAGCTGAAGCATCCGTGAGCGGCGTCGCGGGCGTCACTGCCTAACCCTCGCGATGCACCCGAAGCGCCGCCCAGCTGCGCTTGCCCTTGCGGAGCAGCACCACGCCGTCACCCAGGAGGTCGGCTGTCGTGACGACGCGTGATTCGTTCGCGACCACGCCGTTCACCGAAAACCCTGCCCCCGCCAGACCGCGCCTCGCTTCGGCCTTCGACGTGGCCAGGCCGCTGCGCTGTAACGCATCCGCGATCGGGATCCCGGAATCGAGGTCGTGGCGCGAGATCTCGGTCGCTGGCACCTCGCCGGCTACCACGGCCAGCGTCGCCGCGTCGGCGTCGCGCACGTCGTCACCGCCGAACAGGATGCGCGCCGCGTCGGTGGCACGGCGCACGGCGTCGGCACCATGCACGCGGGTAGTCACGTCGTCGGCCAGGCGGCGTTGCGCCGCGCGACCGCCCGGATCCAGGGCATGCTGCGCCATCACCGCGGCGATTTCCGCGAGTTTGAGGAACGTCATGCACTTCAGCATACTCTCCGCGTCGACGTCTTCCGTCTGCAGCCAGAATTGATGGAAGGCGTAGGGTGATGTCTTCGCCGGGTCGAGCCAGACGTTGCCCGTCTCCGTCTTGCCGAACTTGGTTCCTGAGGCCGTTGTCAGGAGCGGCATGACCAGGCCGTGCAGCTTGCGTCCGTCGCGCCGTGCGGCGAGTTCGATGCCGGCGGTGATGTTGCCCCACTGGTCGCTGCCGCCCAGCTGGAGCTCGCAGTGCTGTGTCGCCGCCAGATGCGCAAAGTCATAGGCCTGCACGAGCATGTAGCTGAATTCGGTATACGAGATCCCCGTGTCCATCCGCGACTTCACCGCCTCCTTCTGCAGCATGTAATTCACGGTGAAGTGCTTGCCGGTATCGCGGAGGAATTCCAGCAGCCCGACCGGCGCGAGCCAGTCGGCGTTGTTCAGCATCTTCGCGCCCGTCGCGCCGGCGCCAAAATCGAGGAATTGCGACAACTGCGTCTGGATCGCCGCAGCGTTGGCGCGGATGACTTCGTCCGGCATCATCGGCCGCTCCATCCGCTTTCCCGATGGATCGCCGATCAGCCCGGTCCCGCCCCCGACCACGACCAGCGGCTTGCCGCCCAGCCGCTGGAGCCACGCCAGGCCCATGACCGGCATCAGGCCGCCGACGCCGAGGGAGTCGGCGGTGGGATCGAAGCCGGCATAGCCGGTGATCGGTCCCGCCGCGAGCCGTGCGGCGAGGTCTGGGGTCGCGTCGTGGAGCATTCCGCGTCCGGAAAGCGTTTCCAGGAGAGAAGGCATGTGTGCCCAAAATGCCGCTGTTCGCGTCACACGTGCAACTCCACCGTGCCGCGGATAGCTTCCTGACCATGGCTGGCCCTTCGTCTCCCCGCTTCGCCCGGCTCCGTGCATTCTGGCGAAATCCGCTCCAGCGCCGCAAGGTCGGGTTGGCCCTCCTGGGAGTCGTGGCCTTCTCTGCCGTCGTCCTGTTCGGCATCTGGACGCGTGCCTGTGCCGGCGACGCCTGCAACATCAGCAGTCTCACCGGTTACGATCCCGACCAGGCCTCCCGGATCTATGCGGCCGATGGCCGGCAGATCGGCGATTTCTTCCAGTCGGCGCGTCGCACCGTGCTGGCGCTCAAGGACATGTCACCGGCCGTTCCGGCCGCGTTCCTTTCCATCGAGGACAAGCGTTTCTATCAGCATCACGGCGTCGACTGGGTCCGGTTCGTGGGCGCGCTCAAGCACATGGTGTTCCTGGGTGGCCTGAGCCAGGGTTTCTCGACCATTACCATGCAACTGGCGGGCAACCTGTTCCCCGAGGAGATCAACCGGCAGAAGCGCGGCATTTCCGGCATTCCCCGCAAGATCCGCGAGGTCCGCGTCGCCTACGCGATCGAGAAGCGGTTCAGCAAGAACCAGATTCTCGAGCTGTACCTCAACCAGATCAATCTCGGCAACAGCGCCTACGGCGTCGAGGTCGCCGCACAGCGGTACTTCGGCAAGTCGGCGCGAGTGCTGAACGTCGCCGAGGCGGCCACGCTGGCGGCGCTGCCGAAGGCTCCCGAGACCTACAACCCGCGCAAGCACAAGGACAAGGCCGTGCAGCGGCGCAACATCGTCATCGACCAGATGCGTGACGCAGGTTATCTCACCGGTCCGGAAGCCGAGAGCTGGAAGGCGTATCCGTTGACGCTGTCGTCACGCAGCGACTATCAGGGCGTGGCGGAGTATTTCGTCGAGTATGTCCGGCAGCTGATGCAGGCCAAGTACGGCAGCGACCTGTACAAGGAGGGGTACCGGATCTACACGACGCTCGACCTCGATGCCCAGCAGGCCGCCGTGAGCGCGCTCGAGACGCAACTCGAGAAAATCGAGGCCAACGCGATCACTGGTGTGGGCAAGTTCACGCACCAGAGTTATCGCGCCTACATGGACAAGCGGTCCGACGATGAGCCCGACCGGACGGAAACGCCGTACCTGCAGGGCGGAGCGCTGGTGCTCGAGGCAAAGACCGGGAACATCCTGGCGATGGTTGGCGGCCGGGATTTCGGCGATTCGAAGTTCAACCGGATGACGCAGGCCATGCGACAGCCCGGATCCAGTTTCAAGCCGATCATGTACAGTGCCGCCATCCAGTCCGGCATATCATTCGACGAGACCGAACCGGACTCGCCGATTACGGTGCCGATGCCCTTCGGCCAGCCACCCTGGGAGCCGAAGAATTACGAAGGACGCTTCAGCGATTCAGTGCTGACCATCCGTCAAGGTCTCTGGGAATCGAAGAACAGCATCGCGGTGCGGGTCGGCGAACGGGTCGGCGTCGACGCCGTCATCGACGAGGCGCGCAAGTTCGGGATTACCGCACCCATCGATCGCGTGCCGTCGATCTTCCTCGGCTCGATTTCACTGCATCCCATCGAGCTGATCGCCGGCTACACCACGTTCGCGAACCTGGGCTCCCGGGTCGTGCCCAGCGCGATCCTGCGGGTCGAAGACAAGAACGGCAATATCATCTACCAGCCACAGGTCCAGACCGTGCCGGTGCTCGACAAGGTGGTCGCCTACACCATGGCGCAGGCGCTCCGCGGGGTGATCACCAACGGGACGGCGAACAGTGCGGTCTATCGCGCCGGTTTCACGCTGCCGGCGGGCGGCAAGACCGGTACGACCAGCGACTATCACGATGTCTGGTTCATTGGCTTCACGCACGACCTGGTTGCCGGCGTCTGGATGGGCTTTGACACCCCGCAGAAGATCACCGGCAACGCCCAGGGCGGAAAGCTGGCCGCGCCGGCGTGGACACAGATGATGCTGGACATCTATCAGCGCCGGAAACCGCCCGGCGACTGGGCCGCCCCGTCCGACTCCATGGTGGCGGTCGAAGTCGACAAGACCAACGGCCTCCGTGCCACGCCGTTCTGTCCCGCCAACGTGCGGGAGGTGCGCTACTACGCCAAGGGCACCGAGCCGCGCGAGTTCTGCCCGATCCATTCGCCATTCCGACCCGGCGGTCAGCACTGAGCCTGCGCCTGTCGGCACCGTGGGTGCTGCCGATCGATGCGCCAGCGATCGCCGACGGCGCAGTCCTGGTCGACGATCGTGGTCGCATCGCCGTCGTGGGGCCCAACCACGCGGTTCCCCGGCCAGCCGATGCCGAGTCGCGCCACCTCGCCGATGCGGCCCTGCTGCCCGGGTTGGTGAACACCCATACCCATCTCGAACTCACCGGCTTCGCGGGGATGGCCGAAGAGGCCGACTTCTGGGAATGGATCAAGCACGTCATCGCGCTCAAGGCCACGCGCACCGACGAGGACTTCTTCAACGCGGCGTCGCGCGGCATTCGTGAATGCTGGGCCGCCGGGGTCACCACCATCTGCGACATGGGCAATACCGGCTCGGTGATCGCGGCGATGCACGAGTTGCGGGCGAATGGGATTGCGCAGCACGAGGCGTTCGACATGCATGCGGAAGAGACGCCGACGGTGATGAAGCGGTTTTCCCGCGAGCTGGACCGGCTGGCGCAGCATGCGACCGGCCGTGTCGCGATCGGCGTCGCGCCGCACGCGCCCTACACCGTGAGCGGGGCGCTCTATCAGGCCGTCAGCGATCTCGCCGGTGCACACGGCGTGTCGATCGGCGTGCACGTGGCTGAACCTGCCGACGAATCCGCGTTGCTGCGGGATTTCACCGGCATCTTCGCCGACGCGTTGCGGGCCCGGGGAATCACGCGCGTCAGCCCGGAGCCGGTGTCGCCCATCGCGTGGCTCGATCGTCACGGCGTCCTGACCTCGCGCACGATATGCGCGCACGCCATCCACACCGATGCCGCCGACACGGTGATCATGGTCCGGCGTGGTGTCGCGATCGCGCACTGTCCGCGAAGCAATCGTCGCCATCACGGGGCAGACGCGCCCGTCGCCCGCTACGTCGACCGCGGCCTCCGCGCCGGCATTGGCACCGATTCGGAAGTCAGCGTGGCACCCCTCGATCTCATGGCGGAGGCGCGGGCAGCGCGCAAGCTCACCGGCTGGACCGCTGTGGAGACGCTGCGGGTACTCACCCTGGGTGGGGCCGAGGCGCTGGGGCTCGACGCGAGTTGCGGCAGCCTGGAGGTGGGCAAGTGGGGCGACATGACGGCCGTTCGTATCCCCGCGTCAAAGTCGCCTGAGGATGCCGTGCTGGCCAGCGCCATCGCGGACGTGGTGGCCACCTGGTCCGGGGGGCGCTCGGTACACTGACGCGCGGTTGTGGCGGCGTGAGTGTAGCAGGTAATCTGGAATTCGTGCATGCTGGGCTCGGCCCGGTGAAGCCCAGACGTCGCGACACGCAAGTTGGCATGGCACCCCGGCCACGCGGAACCGTGGGATACACGCTCCAACCTGATGCGGCGGAACCACAACATCCCAGAACTCGCGCCGACGGTTGGCGGATGGGACGATGTGGATTTCCATCTGTGACGGTCAACCTAACACGTTATAACGCAATATGTTGCGCTTTGTCGCTGGAGTGGCTGTACGCCGAACCCCATTGCGGATATCTCGGCTGCACGGAAGTTGCATTCCGTGTTGCTCGCGTGGAATCGGTCGGCCCATCCCGTCTTGGGCGAACCGTTGCAAACCGAACCGTCACTTACTCATTACGGAGTCGATCATGCGGAAGACATTCGTTGCGCCAAGGCTGGTTGAGGAAGCGTCGCTGGCGAAATTGACGTTGGTTGTGGGTGTCGTTTCTACGGCTGCGTAGCGATCAACGACGCCGTTCTGCAGACCAACGGTAGCTGTGATCCCCCCACTCCCCATACGGGCGTGGGGGGATTCGCTTACGCCTGAAACCGCTGGATCCGACTGACGTTTGGCGCTGCAATCTTGGCTAGATTAGCCCTCCCGGACCTGGTCGCCCACGAAGGCGCGGCGATCTGGCCTCTTTCGCCGACTTCGTGCCGCCGCTCCCTAGCGGGTCCTCCCTGAGACGCAACCCTCACCGCTTGCCCATACGGCCTCCAGCCATCAGCGGGGGACGCTCGCCGGAGACGCCGTGCCGCAGTCGTCACTTTCGCATCTGCCCCCGGGCCCGCGGTGGCGTGGGTCTTGCTGCCCCAATCACTCACATCAAATCGAGCCCGGTGGGTCCGTCCGGTGTGCGCGCGGCCGCCCGGGTCCGCCCTGCTGATGGAGCGTGGCATGCAGTTGTCCGCGGCGGTCGTGGCCCTCGTTGAGTGGCTCCGTCGGATCACGCCGGTTGAGATCAAGCAGTACTACTGGGCGGCGATGGAGGTCTATCGGAACCCCTGGTTCTACATCCTGGTCGCCGCCATCCTGCTGCTCGAATTCATCCGGCCTGCCATGCGCGGCCAGCGGGTGTTCTCGCGCGCCCTGGTCCAGGATTTCATCTGGTTCAACTTCGACCTGATGTTCAAGGTGGCGGCACTTCCCGCCTTCATCGGGATACTGCACATCGGGTACACCCATGTCACCGGCGGGTTCACGCTGCCGCTGTTGCGGGCGTGGCCGCTGGGGGCGCGGGTCTTCGCGTCGTTCATCGTGTTCGACTTCCTGCAGTGGTTTCATCACTGGGTACGGCACCGGGTCACCGTGTTCTGGCACTTTCACGTGATCCACCACTCGCAGCACGAGATGAACCTCTTTACCGACCTGCGCGTGCACTCGGTCGAATACATCATCGCGCAGTTCCTTACCTTCATTCCAATGTTCATGTTCGGGCTGACGCCGTTCGCGATCGTGACCGTGGCACTGGTCACCGCGTGGTTCACCCGCTTCAACCACGCGAACATCCGCACCAACCTCGGTCCGCTCCGGTACCTGGTGGTGACGCCGCAGTTCCATCGCATTCATCACTCGATCGAGCCGCGCCACCGCGACCTGAACTTCGGCGTGTGCCTGACCATCTGGGACCGCGCGTTCGGTACGCTCTATCCCCATTACGACGAATACCCCGCGACTGGCGTCGAGGGTGTCTTCTTTGCCACGCCCGGCGGGTTTTCGCCGCGCGCCTGGCTCGCCGGTCTCGGGCGACAATTTCTCTACCCGTTCAGGCAGCTCCGCCGGCGTCGGACACCTGCTCGATGAGCGTGGCCACAGCGGCGATCTGAACGAGCTGGTCGTGGTGTTCCACGACCTGCTCTCGCGCCCGGCGACCGATAGCCGCACGCGCTTCGCGCGGGTATGCCATGACCTCCCGCATCGCCGATTCGAGCGCGGCGGGGTCCTGACCGGTGAGCCGCCCGGTCACCTTGTCGATCACGACCTCGCTCACTCCGCCCGCGTCGGTCGCCACCGGAATCCGTTCGCACGCCATCGCCTCGAGGAGCGCGTACGGCAGGCCCTCTACATCGCTGCTCGACACGAAGCAATCGAGCGCGGGATAGGCGCTCCAGGCCGCGCGCGACTCACCGGCCCACACGCAGCGCTCGCCAAGGCCGAGTTCGGCGGCGAGCGCGTGGAGCGCGCCGGCTTCGGGTCCGGACCCGACCACGACGAGCCAGGGCTCGCTGTCCGCGGCGATGCCGCGGAACGCGTGCAGCAAGCGATCGAGGCGCTTTTCCGGCACGAGCCTGGCCATCGTCCCGAACACGAATGCCGCGGCCGGAATGCCCCACAGCTGGCGGGTGGCGGCCCGAGCCTCCGGATCGTCGTGAAACCGGGAGACGTCGATGCCGTTGTGGATCACGGTCACGGCATCGCCGGTGTAGCCATAGTCTTCCACCATGCGCTGCTTGATCGCATCTGCAACGGCAATCACGGTGCCGAATGCCGCCCGGTGCAAGGCCACTCCCGCGCGGAAGCGAAGGTGCCAGAGGCCGAGCCCTGGCAGCAAACCGGCGAGGTGTCGGCGTGACGTGCGTACGGGCGGGTCCGGTGGGGTCGCGTGTTCGATGCTGATGCGAGGGCGTCGGCTGGTCAACATCGCCAGGTCGAGTCCGCGATATCGCACCCGGAAGCTGCCTTTCGGCACCACGACCATATCGACCCGGTGGCTCTGCAGCAGTTGCCGCCAATATCGGCTCGGCAACCCTCGCGCTGGACCGGGCAGGTTCACGCCCACGGCAGACACGCCGGCGCCGAGGTCGGATGCGCCACGCGTCGTATACGCATCATGGCCGAGCTGGAGGATGACAACGCTGTGGCCGCGGGAAGCGAGCGCTCGTGCCACCGCGAGGGTGTGCGCTTCGGTCCCGCCCCAGGCCTTGGTTGCGGTCAGGAACCCGACCTGCAACGACCGGTGCTGGCGCGCTACGCCTGGCATCGCGGCTGGACGCGGGCTCAGGCGGTCCCGCCGCCGTTCGACATGGAGTGCATTGCGCCGAAAATAGCGCGCCCTTGCGCCCGCCTACTCGATGCGAACCGCTTGCGTTTCATCGAGCGGGACGACAACGTGGGTGGTACCCACGACGACGTCGGCTTGCGACGTCGTCATCGTCACGGTAGGCGTGAACGGCGCCGCCAGCGCGTTAGTGCACTGAAGCACCGTCACCACGACATCAGTTGCCCGTCCGGTTGGCAGCGTCACGGTGACGGCGTTACTGGTGACCTGCCCGGGTGTCGACTCGAGAGTGTAGGGCTGGACTCCGAGCACTGCATCGGTCGGAGAAAGTATGCTGCCGAAGCACCGGGCGTCGCCGGCAGGATTCTGCAAGCGGAAGGTATTGCCGCTTATCTGCGGGATATCCTTCATCTGCCAGCGCCAGACCTTCACGCTCGACGCGTCCGCGGCCGTCGCGCGATCGACAATGACGAACACATCCTGCCGCGGCAGGTAGGCCACGGTGCGCACGTAGTACGGCGCCACCGACGATTTCGCCCGGTAATCGGGCGGCCAGAAGTAGGCGGTGTCCGCCTGCGCCCGCACGACGACCAGGTTGTCACTGACGGAGGTCGCGAGGATGCGAGCCCCGTCGTGGTGCATCTGGCCGATGCCGCCCACGGTCAGGTTGTTGTAGTTCTGCGTCGGCTGCTCGATGCCGCTGTGCGAGTAGATGTTCGCACTCGCACTGATCCAGAACGATCCCTTCCAGATCATCAGCCCGTTGGCGTCGAGCGACATGTGCGACTCGTGCAACGGCCCGGATTCGAAGACCATCACGGTGGTAGCGGGGTCGGTCCAGCTTTGGCGGTAGATGAAATCACCCGCCCCTGGCGAGAGATAGCCCTTCGGCAGGCCACTGAGGTCTGCCGCGCTCGGCGCCGACGGATCGTAGTAGAGCAACTCGTTGGCGAGGTTCCCGTCGGTGAGCGAGTAGGGAATCTGGCCGATCATAGTCAGCCAGCGGTACGCTTGGGCATTGAGTGTGGCGCCAGCATTCGCGGAAGCCAGAGCCATGAGCATGGCTTCGCGGTTGTAGATATACATCTGGGCGTTGCTCACCCGCGCCTGATCGCCAAGCGGTGCAAAGTATTTGCCACCCGGCGTGGTGTAATGGAGATGCCATTGCAGCGTTTGCGCGAGCCACGGGGTGGCCAAACCCAGACCGGCGGTCTGGAAGGCGTCGACCACCTCTGCGATGCGAATCGAGATGTCATATCCGGTGCCTTCCGCGTCCTCGCCACCGGCGAGCGGTCCGGCCAGCGCGGGCACCACGACGTTAGCCCACTTCGTCAGGAAGAGTTGCTGGTGATACGCGGCGCGGTCGCTGCCGCTGACCGTCCCATGTCCGGTATCGTCGCCGGCGGCGGCGAGGGCCGCAGGGCCGGTCATCATGAAGCCCCAGTAGTAGTTATCCAGCACATCTGTCACGCCATAGGTCCGGTGGGGCGCCGGATTCGATTCCGGCCAGACCCAATCGGCGGCATCCATGAGCCAGGTGGCTGCGCGTTGGCGCTGCGCGACGGTGAGTCCGTTGTAGCACCAGTCCAGTCCTTCGCTGATGGTCGGTAGGGCGGTCCGGTACGGGTAGGCGTCGTCGCCGCGGAGCGCGATTTGCGCGGCACTGTCAGTATTCGCCACGAGGACCACGCCGGCGCGTTGCGCGTAGGCCGCATTCCCGGTGCCGAGATACGCGAGACAGAGCATGGGCAGCGTGCTGGCGGTCGTCGGCGCGTTGACCACGAGCTGCGCATCCGCAGCGGCCTTCACCTTCTGCCAGCGCGGCGTGTTGGCGGTCGCTTGCGCTTTCAGGAACGTCACCCGCGCTGGCGTCATCCAGACGCGCGGATGCGGCGGAAGCCCAGTCGGTGCGGCGAGCGCGTACGCCACGTGAATGCTCTTGTTGTCCCCGGCGGCCAGGCTGGTCGATTGCGTATCGGGGGCCGCGGAATAGCTGCCCGCATCGGTCGCGATTCCGATGGCCTGGACCACATACTCGTCCGGTGGCAAGGAGTCCAATGTGACCGAGGCACTTATCGCCCGAGTGTACCCGCCCCGCCCGGTGACGTTGACCTGCGCCAGAACGCCGACTGGCAGTCCGGAAATGGAGATGGCGAGGTTGGCAAACGACGGCGCTCCCGGCGGCCCGTTGATCCGGATCGCTGCGGTATCGACCAGACCGCAGGTACAGTGGGCGATCACCAGAAAGTTGCCGGCAGCCTTTCCCGCCTGATAGAGTCCGGTCGCCGAAATCGTGCCGCCAGTGGCCGAGAACGTGAGATCTACCGGATGCGTGGCGCCGTCAGACCAGGAAACTGCCGCCTGCAGCTGGACTGATCCCGCGGTATCAATCACCGCACTCGAAGGTGTGATGACCAGGCCGGTGGCGCGTAGTTCCTGGTCATGACTGCAAGCTGCAACGACAAGGGCAAACACAACTTGGGCGAGACGCATCGGCTCTTCCTGTAGGTAGTGACTGCCGCTGAGATTGCAATGGTAGTGCAATGGCCGTGCCTCGGCGCACGCCCTTGCGCGCCCAGGTTCGACCGAAGTCTATCACCCGCTCGACCCGCCCGAATCAAACAGTGACAGGATGTGCGGTTGCGCCCGGAATCGATCTCCTAACGCGCGCCAGTCCAACATAGTTCACGCCACGCCCGATGGGGAACCCAGATATTCTCCGCCTGCGTCGCCTGAGGCAAGCACTCGGGTGTCTCGACTTCCGATCCGCACCAGCTGACTCCACAACTGCGTAAGTTGTTGTCCTGCAAGTCGGGGTCCCGGGACTTGAACCCTGGACCGCCCGCTCCCAACGCCGGAGGGCCGACGTGAACGTGCTGATTGCCGGGGCCACCGCCTGAGGCCGAACCGATGCCGACCTATCTCGTAACCGGGGGCGCCGGCTTCATCGGTTCGGCACTTGTCCGTCAGCTCATCGCCGACAGCGACGATCACGTTGTCACGGTCGACAAGCTCACCTACGCCGGCAATCTCGAGTCGCTGGCCAGCGCGCTCGACCATCCGCGGCACCAGTTTGTCCGGGCCGACATCTGCGACGCGGCCACGCTCCGCGACCTTTTCGCGGAGGCCCGGCCCTCCGGCGTGTTCCATCTCGCCGCCGAATCGCACGTCGACCGCTCGATCGACGGCCCCGGCGACTTCATCCACACCAACCTGGTCGGCACCTACACATTGCTCCAGGAGTCGCTGCGATACTGGCGCACGCTTGCGCCGCCGCACGCCGCGGCCTTCCGCTTCCTCCACGTCTCGACCGATGAGGTGTTCGGTTCCCTTGGGCAGGCGGGACATTTCACCGAGAGCACGCCGTACGACCCGAGTTCGCCGTATGCGGCGAGCAAGGCCGGTGCCGATCATCTCGCGCGCGCGTGGCAGCGGACCTACGGGTTGCCGCTGCTGGTCACCAATTGCTCCAACAACTACGGCCCGTGTCAATTCCCGGAAAAACTGATTCCGCTTATGATCCAGAAGGCACTCGCCGGCGAGCCGCTGCCGGTCTACGGCAGCGGCGAGCACGTCCGCGACTGGCTCCATGTCGATGATCACGCTCGCGCCCTCCGGCTGGTGCTCGCTCGCGGCGTGCCGGGTCGCACCTACAACATCGGCGGCGGCAACGAGCGCCGGAACATCGACGTGGTGCGGCGCATCTGCACACTGCTCGACGAGCTGCGCCCCGATCCGGCCGGCCCCCACGAGCGATTGATCACCTTCGTGGCCGATCGACCCGGCCACGACTTCCGCTATGCGATTGATGCCACGCGGCTGCGTACCGAGCTCGGCTGGCAGCCGCGCGAGGACTTTGACTCCGGCCTTCGCCGGACGGTGGACTGGTATCTCGCCCACCAGGAATGGGTCACCCACATTACCACCGGCGCCTATCGCAGCGTGCGCCTGGAGCTCGGCAACCCTTGAAACCACGCCCCGTTCGGGGTTATCCATATGACCCCCCGAACGGAGCCCCACGGGTGCGCTGTCTGGCCCTTAATGCCTCTTTCGAACCATTGACCATGGTCCCCACGCGACGCGCCCTGCGGCTCGTTATCGAGGGTAAGGCGGAAATTGTCGAGGCCGACGGGGAAGAACTGATCCGAAGTGTCCGAATGCAATTGCCCCGGCCGGCCATCATCCGCCTGGTTCGCTTCGTCCACGTTCCCCGCCGCTTCCGCCGCCAAGTCACCAATACCTTTCTGTTCGCTCGCGACTCGTACACCTGCCAGTACTGCGACCGGGTGCAGCACCAACTCAAGATGCGCGAGTGCCTCACGCGCGATCACGTCATTCCCCAGTCCCGCGGCGGCAGCAACGAATGGACCAACGTGGTGACCGCCTGCTCGTCGTGCAACACGCGCAAGGGAAGCCGCCTTCCCGCCGAAATCGGCATGCATCCGCTGCGCACACCGATGGAACCGCACTTCGTGCACCTGTCCTGGGCGATCCGCCGGCTGTCGTCGGCGCAACTCAAGTACATCCGCATCTTCTACGGCAACCAGGCGCTCGCAGCGATCAGGTCCCGGTAGCCCGATCGGCGCTGCCGCCGCCAAACCCGGTGGTCCGTCGGATCGCTGCCCCGTACGGCGTGGCCTGAGCCTCATCATCGGATCGTGAAATCCACCGTTCGTGCGCGCGACAGATCCTGCTTGGGACCGCCCCCCAGGATGAATCGTTGCAACGCCTCCGACAGCCCGCCGCCGGCGGACCCGCTGCGCTGGTCCGGCGCTACCGTCGACAGGCTCACGTCCACGATGTAGTACCATGTTCCCGGCGCCAGGTCGGTCGGCGTGTTCAATTGCACGTCCTGCTGCACCCATGCCTTGAGCAGGTCCAGCGTGTCGAAGCGGGTCGTCATGGGCGTGCTGCCGCCCGGCTCGGTGTAAGTGTACACATCCAGCACCGGGACCTGCGAAATGATGTCATCCCATTCGATCGGCGGCTGCGGGCTGTCGAGGATCGCGCGCGATCGCCAGAGCTGCACCCGCCAATGCACCCGGATCCGGTACGCGCTGTGCAACGCATCGAGCCAGACGGGATCGTCGAGCAGGTCGCTGACGTGCACCAGGAGGTTGGGCGGAGACGTCCGCGTGTCGAGCCGCACTGCCACCCGCGCACGCGCCTGCGCGGGCGCCGTTGCTACGGCACCGACGAACACGGCGGCGAGGAGGTACAGCGCTCGGCGCATCGCCCGGCTAGAACCGAAGGTTGAACAGTAGCTGCAGCTGAACAGCTACCGAGTCCACCAGCGACTTGGCGAGGTACAATCCGAGTGTTCGGGTCGTAATGCCGATGCCGACATCGGACCGCCACTCGCGCAGGGCTTGCACCTTGTTCGCCGGCACCCGGCCGGCGCTGTCACCGGCCAGCCAGGCGCTTCCCGCGTCGGAGAACAGGACGACGTCGGGGCTGTGGACTCCAATCGTGTAGCCGCCGATGCGGGTGCTGAAGTTGAGCGACAGCGTCCGGCGGTACTCGAGCTGGACGGCCATTTCGCGATCGCACAGCGCGGGCATCGCCGGATCCGGCTTGAGGCGGCGGTCGCAATTGATCGCGCGAAACGGGTACCCCATCAGCGGATCGGCGCCGCCGATGGCACGCCGGTTCTGGATGGTGAGCGGGTCGCCGCCGAGATATCCCGCCCCCGATATGCGAGCGGCCAATCGTTGGGCCGGATCGAGACGCAGGTAGCCGCGGAGGTCGAAGCTCGCTTCCGTTTCGCCATAGCCGGTGCGGGGCAGGGAATCGCGAATGGTGGTGGGTAGCGACACGGGTGCGAGGTCGTTGCTGGTAACCCGTCGGACTTCGGCCTGGGCGTACCAGTTGAAGACCGGATGGGTGACCTCACTGCGCGCGTCCCACGTGATGCCCGCCGAAAGCGTCCGATAGCTGCCGTCATCGATCAGCGGGTTCGGCCGCCACGGCTCGGTACCGTGCAACAGCGAGAACGCATCGACCGCAAGAACGGTGGTTTGCCGGCTCACGTCGATCGCTGCAGACACCGTCAATTCAGTGGTCGGACGCACGCTGCCGAAGACCCGGCTGCCGCGCTGCAGATACCAGTCACGATAGTCGCGGCGCAGGAACACCGCGCTCAAGCCGGACGCGAGCGCCGAATACGAACGATCGACCGTGGCATTGATCGTCGAACCGCCCGCCACGCCCACCGTGAATGGCAACGTCCCCTCATGCGTCCACAATCCGCTCAGATGCCAGCCCACGGTGGGTCGACTGGCGCTGGGATCGCGCGCGGTGCGCAGGACGCCATAACCCTCCATCCGCACCCGATCCTGCGGCGTCGCAGTCCAGGTTGCCTTCGCCCCCACCTGGATCGGGACCGCCTCGACGCGGTTGTACGTGCCGACGCCGAGGTACGGTGTGACGCGCACGTCGCCGACGGTGACTGCGACGCCGGACGCGAGATGACCGAGGTCGCGGCCAGGGGGCCGCGCCGCCATCTTGCCATTCGGCAGGCGCGCCAACCGGATCGGCTGATCGCACTGGATCCGGCGCCCGCGCACGCGGGCTCCGGGCGCCACGGTGAGGTGTCCACCGAGCACGATCACATCGCCGGTCACCGTCCCGGTGGCACTCACGCGGGCTTCGCCGTTGATCACGATGACGTTCCCCAGCACCGTCCCGTCAATGCGAATCGAGCCACCCGCCACGCCGTAGCTCGCCGGGATCGTGTCCGCGGCGGGGATGCGCGCGTTGCCGCCGAATGCATTCACCGCGGTCGGGCTGTTGAACCCAGCCAGCGCCGCGGTGAGGATCGAGTCGGTGTAGCATCGAGCGGTCGTGGAATCGCGGGGCGGTCCGCCGATGTCGAGCGTTCGCACCGGATCCTGTGCGGCGGCGTGTCCCTGCGCGAGCGCTGGTGCAATTACGATGAGCAGCGCCGCGCATGGCGCTACCGGCCAAGGCCTGCGAATCATTCGCTTCCTCCTCGGATGCCGAGCCGCCGCATCCGGCGGTACAGGTTGCCGCGATCGGTCTTCAGCAGTCGAGCGGCTTCGGCGATGTTGCTGCCCGCCGCCGCCATCGCACTGATGATCAGTTCCCGTTCCGTGTCGTCGAGCCGTTCACTCAGGCCGCGGCCGTTGTCGATGAAGCCGCCGGCCACGCTCGCCGGCGCCGCGGCCGTGGGGTACCCGCTGGCGCGCGTCAGTACGCGCGGGACCAGGTCGCCGGTGACTTCGTCGCCACAGATGATGGTCAGCCGCTCGACGATGTTGGCCAGTTCGCGCACGTTGCCGGGCCACGAATGCAGCGCCAGAGCGGCGAGGGCCTCGTCGGTGAAGTGTGGCGGATGGCGCGGTCGCAACCGCGCGGCGAGGTGAGCGACCAGGTCGGGAATGTCGCCGAGGCGCTCGCGCAGCGGCGGGACCTCGATCGGGAAGACATTGAGGCGGAAGTAGAGGTCTTCGCGAAACGCGCCCGACGCCACCGCATCCTCGAGCCGGCGGTTGGTGGCCGCGAGCGCCCGGATGTTGACATGCTGGCTCCGCTCGGCGCCGATGCGCTGGATGTCGCCACTCTCGAGCACCCGGAGCAGCTTGGCCTGGGCTTCCAGCTGCAGGTCGCCGATTTCGTCAAGGAAGAGGGTGCCACCGTCGGCCAGTTCGAAGCGCCCGATGCGGCGATCGGTGGCACCGGTGAAGGCGCCCCGTTCGTGGCCGAACATCTCGCTTTCGACCAGGTCGCGCGGAATCGCGGCGCAGTTGACCGACACGAACGGTCCGCGCGCGCGGGGCGAATAGCGGTGGATGGCGTTCGCGACCAGCTCCTTGCCGGAACCGGATTCGCCGAGAATCAGCACGCGCGCATCCGTCGGCGCGACCTGCGCGATCAGGACGCGCAGATGCTCGATCGCGGGGCTCGATCCCACCAGCGTGGGTTGCGGCCCGAGCGCCTGGCGCAGCGCCCGGTTTTCGGCCTGGGTGCGCACCAGCGTCTCCGCCGACCGCACGGCCACGAGCAGCGATTCGGGCGCCAGCGGCTTCTCGAGAAACTGGAACGCGCCCATCTGCACGGCGCGCACCGCATCGGCCAACTGGGCCTTGCCGCTCATCATGATCACCGGGATGTCCCGATCACCGGCGCGGATTCGCTCCAGCGTCGCGAGCCCGTCCGGGCCCGGCGGCATCATCAGGTCGAGCAGGATGATGTCCGGACGCACCTCGGGTATGGCCAGCAGTGCTCCGTTGCCGTTGGCCGCTTCGGCAACGTCGAACGCTTCCGACTTGAGCAGCGCGCCGACCATGCGCCGGATGTTGGCTTCGTCGTCGACGATGAGGATCTTGGTGGTCATGCGGGAAACTGCACCAGGAAGGTGGCGCCGCCTCCGGGCGTCTCGGTGACCACGATGCTGCCATGATGCTGCTCGATGGTTTGCCGCACGATCGCCAGGCCCAGACCGGTTCCGCCGCCCTTCTCGGTGAAATACGGCTTGAAGATCAACTCGCGCTTGTCGGCGGGGATGCCGGGCCCATTGTCGCTTACTGCGACGCGAATCATGCCGTCCGCCCGATCGACCAGCACGGTGATCGCTCCGTAACCGCGGCACGCTTCAACCGCATTTCGGAAGACATTGCTGAACGCGCGCCGGAGCGGGTCGTAGTACCCTTCGATGGTCACCGACGGCTCTTCGGTGCGCAACTCACGCGTCATGGGTTCCGGCACGGCGTTGCGCAACAGCTCATCGAGCAGTTCGCAGAGATCGACCGGAGCAACGACCCCTTCCGGCAGCCGGCCCAGTTCGGCGAAATCCTTCGCCATCGCTTCCAGCCGCGCCGACTCCGTCGCGATCACTTCGAGTTCAACCTGCATCTCCGGCGGAGCCGTTTGCGACAAGTGCCGCACCGCCAGCCGGATCGGTGTGAGCGGGTTCTTCATCTCGTGGGCGACCCGCCGCGCGACCTCGCCAAACGCGCGCAAGCGCTCGGCTTCGAGTTCGGCGGCGCGCGCCTGCTCCAGGCCCTGTTGCAGCTCCTGTAGTGAGCGTTGCAGCGTGATCAGCTCAGGGACCGTGCCGGGCTTGCTGGTGCTCGGCAGCGGTTCTCGCCGCTGGATCCGGCGCGTCCAGTCCACGATCTCGTTCAGCGGCGCCGCATACTGGCGGGACAGCAGCGGTCCGACCACGCCCGCGAGCGCGAGCAGGACGAGCGCGGCCAGCCCCAGGAAGCCGGCCGCGGCAGCGGGCCACTTCCGGTTCTGGTCCTGAACCTGGATCGCGGCGACCAGGAGGTGCTGCACGGTGCTGTCGTGACGCTCCATCGCGCGCCGTGCTTCATCCGTCAACTGCAGCGGGGCCATCGCCCGCGTCATCGCGGCCTCGGTGGTCCCGACTGGATTGATGTCCACCGAGGGGTGGATCGCGGGGGGGTGCCACATCAGCCACACCCCGGCGCCAGCGACCATGACCAGGGGAAGGGCGCTGACCACCAGTAGCGCGATGAACAGGCGAGCACGGAATGAGAGCGGGGACACGGCGTAAAGCTAGCAGCGAACTGTGTCAATCTGACCTATGGCTGCGGGCCGCCGCGTGTGCCGGCGGGGGCCGGCAGGGTGCCAGCGCGGTGCCAGGTCATTCCGGCCGCTACCCCTTCGCTGGCGCGGCGCGGCGACCGCGGGAACGAGTCTCGCTCCGGGCCGCTGCGCTTCGCTGGCGCCACCGCAGGGAGCCCTGCGCTCACGTGACGATCGGAATACGGCGGTCGCTGGCGAAACGAGGCGGCCCTCCGGAGACTCGTTCCCACGGTCGCCTGGCTCCCGGGTGAGGGACGCACGCCGGACCAGAGCGAGCCGACCTCTCACCCACGGTGATGGAACGCCGGGGTAGTACAGGCGAGCGGTTGGGCCGGTGTGCGCCCGAGCCTGGCGACAGACCTCAGCGGTCGCCCCAAGCTCCAAGCCCCAAGCCGTCACTCGTCTACCGTTGCATCAACACCACACCGGATATCTTCCCTCTGGCATTGCTCCTGCACCAAGCCGACGTCTCAAGGTTCCTGTAGACGTCTTGTCGTGCTGACCTCGCCACCTGGACGGCCATGCCGCTTCGTTTCTTCCACCGGCCCAATGCGCGCGCAACCGTGACCGCGATCGCCATTGGCTGGGCGTTCTTCGCGACAGCCGCACTTGCGGCGCAGAGCCTGACAGTAGGCGGGCTTACCGCGACAATCGTGGACGAGCGCGGCGCTCCGCTCCAGGAGGTGACCGTCACCCTGGAACGATCCGGCGCCGCCCTGCAAACCGTCACGACTGATCGCGCCGGCGTCGCGGCCTTCGCGGTGGTCGCGCCCGGCAGCTACGCGGTGCTCGCCGAAGAGTTCGGCTATCAGCCGGTGCGGATGCGTGGCGTAATCGTGGTGGGCGGGAACAACTCGCATGTCACGCTTCGGCTGGCACGCCGCCCGCCGCCGATTACCAGCGTAGAGGAACAACCGACGAACGTGACTTTCGTCGGCTCGCCGTCCGGCCAGGTGGCGATCGGCGAAGCAATCATCCGCTTCGACCGGCGACACGACATCAGCGGCGTTCCCGGCATGTTTTCCGAGGCGAACGGGCCGCGCGACGGCCGCGAGGGTTTCGTCGCCAGTGCCAACGGGCTCCGTCCGGGCTATTCCAGCCTCATCGTCGATGGCGTTCGCGAGGCGCTCCTGCGCCATCCGGGTCTGCCCGATGAGCCCGCATCGGCACCGTTGTTCGCGCGCGACGGCGTGGATCAGGTCACCTACATCGGCAATGGCTCCAACACCGAATGGCCCGGTACCCTCGGCGCCATTCTCGATGCGCAATCGCGGCGCGGCGGCGAGCGCGTGACGATCCAGCCGTGGGTCACCTTCAGCGGAGCCAAGCTCGGCGGCCGCGCGGCGGACAATCCCGGCGACTCGAGCGCGATGTCGGTGCAGGGTGGCGTGGCGATGGGCGGGCCGATCAAGCACGACACCGCCTCCTGGTTCATCCGCGCTGAATACCAGCAGCTGCGGCAGCCGGCGGCGAATCCGTTTGAATCGGGCCTGGCGACCGCTGATACGTCGGCCGACCTCGCCGGCGCAGTCCGCACCGCGGCACAGTCGCTCGGTCACGAAAACGTCAGTGCGTGGCTCGCGCCCGCGGTGCGCACCTGGCAGGGCGGCAGCGGTGCCGGTCGGCTGGATTGGCGCTTCGGCCCGAAGACCCTCTTTGCGGTGCGGGCGGGCGGTGCCGCATGGTCGGAAGACAATCCGCAGGCCGGCTCGGAGCCGGTCAACGGCGCCGGGTCGCACCTCAAGGCACAGGACATTACCGCCGCCGCGACACTGACCACCGGCTCCGACACCTGGACCAGCGAGACGCGGCTCGGCGTGCATGTGAGCAAGCGCGACTGGACCGGAGCGACATTGCCTTTCACGGAATTGACCGGCGACGCGGTCACCATCGGCGGCGCTGTCACCCTGCCAGGCAGCTTTCGCGAAACCGCAGCCGACGTCTCGGAGACTGTTGTCTATCATGTCGGTGCCCACGCGTTGAAGGCCGGCGGCGCGTTGCTGCATCGCCAGGATACGTACGACTGGCTGCCGGGCAGCGCCGGCCGCTTCTTGTTCGGCGACCTGCCGACGTTCACTGCCGGAACCGGCGCGTTCTATCAGACCGTGCGCACCACGCCCGCGCCCGATATCGGCATCAGCGATCTCAGCGGCCTGATCGAAGACAGCTGGCAGGCGACGCCGGCGCTGCAGTTGTTCGCCGGCGTGCGTCTCGATCACGAAGCCCTGCCGGCCAATGCTATTGCGTTCAACACCGGATGGGCTCGCGTTTCGGGTTTGCGCAACGATCTTCGTCCCGGCACCACCAAGAAGGGTGGATTCGGTCCGAGGGCCGGGTTCTCCTGGGATCCGAGCGGGAGCGGCACGACCACCTTGCGCGGCGCTTTCGGCGTGGTGCCGGGACAATACGACCTCGCGGCCTTTGCCGAGGCGGCGCAGTTCGACGGTGGCGTTGATGTACGCCGCGCCACGGGCACGCTCGCGTGGCCGCAGGTTGGCCCCGCGGTCGGCACCAGTGCCGGCCAGGCGCTGACGTTGTTCGGCGCGGACGTCCGTCTACCGCGGGCGATCAAGATGGACGTGTCACTGTCGCAGCACGTCGCGACGGCGACCAGCTTGACCGTCGCCGTCGGGTACCGTCACGGCGACTACCTGCTGCAGCGCCAGGACCTCAATCGGGTCGCGGGCAACGTCGCCGTTGGCAGCGACGGGCGTCCGATCTTCGGCTCGCTCGAACAGTACGGCGGCCTCCTCACCCCCACGGTGGGTTCGAACCGGCGGTTTCCGGAGTTCGACTTCGTCTACGGACTCACCAGCACCGGCTACAACGACTACTACGAGGCGTCGGTCACGCTGGATCGGCGCCTGTCGCGGCAGTTCGGTGCGTTGCTCTCATACACCTACTCGCGCACCACGGACAACCTTCCCGGCGAACTGTCTGCCGATCCGGCGGATCGTCTTTCGCCGTTCCCCGACGGTCTCAACGGCGCCCGCTGGGAGGATGCCCGGTCGGATCTCGACATTCCGCATCGTGTCGCGGCACTGCTGACGTACGGCGCGTCCGGCACGGCAGGACTTTCCCTCGCGGCCCGGTTTCGCTATCGCTCCGGTCTCCCGTTCACACCCGGCTTTCGCTACGGCGTCGATGCCAACGGCGATGGATCGGTCAACAACGATCCCGCATTCGTGGGAGCCTCGATTCCGGGCATGAACGACCTCAGCGCGACGAATACCTGTCTCGCTTCGCAGGTGGGCGCGATCGCGGCACGCAACAGCTGCCGCGATCCCGGCGTGTATGCACTCGACTTGCACGCTGCCATGACGATCACGCACGGCTGGGCGCTGACGCTCGACGGGTTCAGCGTGCTCGGCAGCACGACCGGGCTGTATGACCACGCCGCGGTGCTGGTGAATCCGGCGGGGTCCATCACGACGGACGCCAGCGGGCATATCGTGTTGCCCCTGATCGCCAATCCGTCGTTCGGACAATTGCTGAGTCGCCGCGGTGAGCCGCGAACAATCCGCGTTGGCATCCGGATGGAGAACTGGTAATGCGCGCTTCCCCGTATCCATTGCTGCTGACGTTGCTCGCTGCCGCGGCATGCACCAACGCCGGCGAAACATTGACGTTGCCGTCGCTCGCCGCCGGCGCGATCGGTGTGGGTGTGTACTTCGACCGCGATGGCTCGCTCACCCTCACGGCGGCCGACACCGCCGTGTCCGGTGTTCGCGTCGCGCTGCTTGCTCCCAGCGGGCAGGACACGCTCCGGATCGCGACCACCAACGCCGCAGGCCTGGCCGTGTTCGACTCGGTGCCGATCGGCAGCTACCGCATCGTGATTGACCGCCATGCGCTGGCCGATTCGGTGGGCGTCGTTGCCGGTGACACCGGCTTGGTGCGGCTGGTGGCGCAGACCGATTCCATCCACAGCAGTCGGGTTGTCCGCCTCGGCTACACTGAAGTGTCGCTCGCCGCCGCCCGCCTGCTGCCGGCTGGCCGACGGGTGCTGGTGCGCGGCAAGGTCGTAGCACCGCTGCAGGACTTCAGGGATTCCAGCGCGTTCCTGGTCGACACCAGCGGCACGTTGCGGGTCACCGATGCCCGACCGCGGTTCGGCGGCAACGGCAACAACATCGGCGACTCCGTGCTCGTGCTCGGCACAACCGGACAGGAAGCGGGGCAGGCGGTTCTTCGCGACGGACTGTTCCTGACCTATGGTCCCGGCCTGGCGCCGCTGCCGCAGGTCGTGACCGTCGCCGAAGCGCTCGACGCCAAGGGGGGCACGCTGGACGCGGTACTCGTGCAGCTCAGCAACGTCGTGATCAAGGATACCGTTACATCGGGTCCGGACTTCATCGTCACGGTCGCCGATCCTGCGACGCCCGATGTGACCGTCAACGTACTCCTCGATCAGCTACTCGGCGCGCCACACGGAGTCTTCGCACCAGCGCGCACCGGCACGTTCCGCGGCGTGCTGGTACCGCAAGGCGACGGGACCTGGGTCGTCAAGCCGCGCGTTCCGCTGGACATCATCCTGAACTGATCGTGGCTGTCGCGGGAAGCCCCCGCGACGGCGGTGCCACCGATCGCCTTCGTGCGACCGTCGCGGTGAGTCCACACGCGAGCATCGCGGCGAGCAGTTCATCAGGGTGCCACGGTGCGCCGGTGACCGACGCCGCGACAACGAGCACCAGCAGTTGCGCGAGTGCCGCGATCCCGAATGCTCGCCAACCAAGCACCCCGCTGAACCATCCCAGCAATCCAAACCATCCGGCCAGCCAGAGGTAATTCCACAGGTGGACGTTGGATCCGACGATCGTGACGAAGGGATGCACGAACACCCAGCCCAGTGCAATCGACAGCGGGTGCGATCGCATCACGGCGTGCGCGCCCGCGCTGTCCGCGGTCGCTAATTCCACACGAGCGGGCGTCCATCGGGCGGTGACTTGCCAGCGCTGACGGACGGGTACCATCATCGCCCCGTGATACATCCACTCCGGGGTATGAAATCCCCAGCGGCTCGCGCGCAACTGTAGTTCGGTCACGACGTCAGCGCCCGACGCGGTGATGGCGACCTGCGGGTGGCCGTTCGCATCGACAATCCGGACCATTGACGCCCGTCTCCGCGGCAGCGGCGCACCGGATCGCGTCAGCGCGATATGCAACGCGACAGTGTCATGCGGAGGGAGTGGTGATGCGATGGGGTCGTTCGGTACTGCGACGCCGTTGATGTCGACCCGTTCAATCGTGCCCGCAAAGGCGTCGTGGCCGGGCCAATGGTGCTGGATCTGTCCTACCCACGGCGTTGCTTCACTCAAGGACGGCTGAAGGCCGAAGCCGGTCGTAAACCAGACCACGGTGGCGACGACGAACACCACCCAGGTGCCGCGGCGCGCCAGCGCGCGCGTCGGCCGCGCCATCCGGCAAAGCGGTGAATAGGCCAGCCAGCCGAGTACCGCGCCGGCACTGTTGGCGAGCACGTCGCCCAGTGATCCGTCGCGCCCCACGAGCAGGAACCACTGCGTCGTCTCGATGGCGATGGTCAGTACCACGGCAACAGCGAAGGCGCGCCAGCGCGGTAGTTGCAGTGCTCGCGCTGCAATGCCGAGCGGGGCGAACAGCAGCACATTGAGCAGGACGTCGGCGACCCCTGCTTCACCGCAGAGGACGCAGTACCACGGCAAGTCCGCGACACGCACGGCCTGGTCGGGAGCCGATCGCAACGTCAGCCACAGGATCAGCAGCAACCATGCGGCCGCGATTGCCCACCACCGAACCCGCGCGGTGGTCAACTCCGCCTTCGCTTGGAGGAAGGGAGCAACGTCACCCACAATCGCAACCGGTTCGGTATTGCGCGCCACAGCAGGGTGCCGTTGGGCGGGTGAGTTTCCTGGGTACCCTCCCATTCGGCGATTTCCGGAGTATTTTCTCGCGACCCGTTGTCCACCACGATTATTTCGCGCGCTGGCACCGTTTGACTGCGCGCCGTTGCGATCGCTTTCGCGATCACGGCCGCGGCGTTATGTGCGGGGATGACGAACGTGGTGTTTCGGGGCGCGGTCAGCGACACGGCGAGCTGCCGCGATCGGAGCCCCGTGGATTGTCCAGCTGACAAGTAATCATACAGAATGATTGAGATTTCGGGCCAGAAGCGATTTCGTCCACTTATGTAACTCCATGCGACATAAGATCATGGCCTCAGGCAAGGCACGGACGCTCAGGCTGGCCAACGAATTGCTAAAGTAATACAGCGTTGGGTTCGATACTGTCCAACGAGAACCTCAACGACGCTGCCCAGAGCACTCCCGGGGAAATCCGGGTTCGCAGAGCCAGGGAGCTACCGCACTCATCAGCGCGAGTGCCATGCCCGCCCAGCCGCCAGCGAGAAATCCCGGCAACCCATTCGCTGGGAATCATCCTGGGCTGAGAGTCGGTACGCCGCATGAGCTTTCGACGCAATCTGGTATGCAGCGTGTTCCCGCTGGCGCTGTTCGCTCTGGCAGCGTGCAGTTCAGGGACGGCCACTGGTCCCACCACGCCACCGCCGGCTCCCACTGGCGGCTGGCTCACCTTGCAGCTCGCCACTCCCCACAGCGATGACGGCGCCGTGCAGTTCAGCGTCAGCGGCCCCGCGATCGACAGCGTCAAGCTGGTCAGTTACGACGGATTTGCGACGATCGACAACGGCACGGCCAATCTCATCGTGACGGGTCAAGTCGGCAATGGCGATATCGCCCGCGTCTTCGTTCCCGACCTGTCGCTGACGTCACAGTATCAGGCCAGCGTGGCCGCTGCCGCGGTGCGCGGCACGTATGCGTTGCAGTCGCTTGACGGTTATCGCGTGGTGCTGGTGCGCTGAGTCAGCAGTTCGCAGGCAACCGGCGCGGCGCAGGTATCAGGGTGCGTTGCCATCGGCAGAGCGGTACGAAACACACGAGGGCAGCCAGCGATGCTGGCTGCCCTCATTTGTCAGTCGCGGGTCAGCTCCAATGACCCTGTGGTGACGAAATGACCGGTCTGTAGCGCGAGCACCACAGCTCGCGAAAGTATCCATGTAGTTTCTCTGGAGCCGCAGAAGCTAAGTTATTGTAAGCCAGTGACTTAATGGCTTCGGCATGGGGACATTACCGGCGATGACTTCTGGCACGCGCGATGCGTATCCAGCCATCAAACACAACCTCTCATCCACTTGTTTGTCATCCACTTGGAGTGGTCTCAATGCGTCTGTTCGCTCTCACGTTTGCCGCACTGGCATTGGGCGCTTCGGCGGCTTCCGCCCAAATCGCCAATACCGGCGTAGGAGCCCCAAACTCGGGCGGGTCGCCCACAGATCCCAGCTGGAATTTTAGCTGCGGGGTCATCGTTGGGACTATGGCGCCCTGCAACGCCCCCGGAGCCGCTTACATACCGTTGGATATTCCTTCACCGCCGTGGCAGCCGAACACGGGGCCCTCTGGCCCGAACTGGATCAGTGCCTGGATTGACGCGAGCAGCACCACTGGTACTGGCAATAACGTTCCAAATTACTCATACGACTTCTCGACCAGCGTTGGTTCGAGCGGCCTTTATAGCCTGAATCTGGGCTGGGACAATCAGTTGGTTGGGGTGTACCAGAACGGAAACCTGTTGTATGGCCCGAGCACGGATTCTGGGTTCTGCCGTGACGGCGATGGGGTTTTCCCGAGCAGCGCTTTCTCTAACTGTCTGGTGCACACGGTTCTTACGTTGGATTCGCGGTATGACCTTGAGGTGAAGGTCACAGGAGACGGCTCGACCGACGGTATCTTCGTTGCGTTAGATAATGCCGGTCTGCCCACTGAGGTTGTCCCGGAACCCGCCACAATGGGTCTGTTGGCGACCGGGTTGGTTGGCATGATGGGCGCCGCCCGCGTTCGTCGTCGCCGCAAGAGCTGAAGCTAGCTAGCAGTACGAAGCGGCCGTCGACGCAAAGCGTCGGCGGCCGCTTACGTTGAGCAGTCCGCGGTTTCGAAGACAGCAGATTCAGGTGTACTTCCGCAGGCGTCCCAGCCAAGGTCAGCGGTTGGGTCCGACCGCACCTGCGTTTCCGATCTGAGCCTTGTATCGCAGTCCCACGCCACTATTGCCGACGTCGCAGTCCGCCCCGCCGCATCCGGCAGACATTGGCTGGCTACCGCGCCCCGTTGGTGCGTCGCGGCCGGTCGATAGACAGCTCGGCGATCACCGGCACGTGATCCGACCCCAGGTCGGGCCCGATCCACGTGCGCTCCGCCCGGATGCCGTGGGCAGTCAGGATATGGTCGATCCGCAGGCCGTACCACCGCGAATGCCAGGTAAAGCCGATTCCCATGCCGGCGCGTTCGAACGCATCCGAAAACGTTGACCACCAGCGACGGAAGATCCGGCTCTCGACCGGCGTGTTGAAGTCTCCTGCCACGATCAGCGGGACCGATGCGGGCGTTGCCAGAAACGCTGTCGCGCGTTCCGATTCCAAGTTGCGGATCGCCGAAATCGAATCGACGTGGGCACCCAGCGTGGGAAATGCCGACGGATACCGGAATTCGATCAGCGCGTCACGCGGCGACTTGAGGTGCAGCATCCCGATCGCCACCGGCTGGCCGGCGACGTCGATCCGTGCCTCGGCCACGGATGCCTTGCCATGAATCAACCAGATGTCGTCCTGCGAGCGGACCTGCCAATCGAGGATCGGTCGCCGCGACAGGAAGCAGATCTCGCCGGCGGATCGCATTGCCCAGCCGGCTCGCGGCTGGACCAGCGCGCTCTGGTACGGGCACTCCACCAGTACCGCGACGTCCACGCCCAGGCTGTCGAGCTGGCCCGCAATCAAGTGAGCGACGTGGCCGCTCGTGGCGACATTGTATTCCAGCAGGCGCAGCGATGTGCCGGAGCGCGATCCCAGGCCGAGCCGTGCCGGACCGATCCGGAACCCCATGATCCCGACCGCTACCAGCAACCCCGCCAGCGTCAGCGGCAGCATCGCCTGGCGCGGACGGGTGAGCAGCAACGGAAGCGGCAGCAGCACGAGGGAAGTAGTGATCCACCTTGGGCCGAACAGCAGGGGGAACACCGGCCACCAGGCGTCGCCGCCGACGCGCAGCGCCAACGCCAGCAGCGCGGCGATCACCACGCCGCACCAGGCCAGCCACCAACGGCGTCGTCGCGGGGTCGCTGTCACGTCGAGCGTCCCTGTCGCAGCGGCCAGTAGATCACACCGCCCCAGAACCCGAGGCCCCAGGCGAGATGGATGACGGCGAAGACCACCGGCAGGAGTGGCAGCAACGCCATTCCATCACGCCGGGCGACGATGGTGCTCGCCGTCAAGTTGGCGAGCAGGTACAGAACCAGATGCGCGCCACCCAGCGCGCCCAGCCAGGCGATGAGCCACGGCGTGAGCAGCACCGACAGCACGAACGCGGGGGCCACCAGTTGCCTCCAGCGCAGCGACGCCGGATGCTCCAGCAGGGTGCGCACCTTCCAAAAGCCGTAGCGGGCGTATTGCCGCGCCAGCATGGGTACCGAGCTCCGCACGCGATAGGTCGACCGGATGGTGGGCGACAGGTACACCGTGCCACCCGTCGCGCGCAGGCGGACGTTCAGCTCGTAGTCTTCGTTCACGGCCCAGTCGGTGCGCATGCCGCCGAGTTCGCGCAGTGTCGCTGTGCGCCAGGCGCCGAGGTATACCGTGTCGGTAACGGTCGCGGTAGTCGCGTTGCGGTACCGCGCGTCGCCCGCGGCGAAGCGTGACGACACGGCCGCGGCGATCGCGCCGGTGAGCCACGAGGTGCCCTCGGCCCGCTGGACGCCGCCGACGTTGCCCGCACCGGTGCTCTCGAGCAGTCGCAGGCATTCCGCGATGTAGTCCGTGGCGCACACCGAATGCGCGTCCATGCGAACGAGGTACTGTCCCCGCGCGGCCGCGAGGCCCAGGTTGAAGGCCGCCGCCTGCAGCCGCTCGGGATTGGGGAGCAGGCGGATCCGGCCGTCGCGCTCCGCCACGCGCGACACGATCGCCGGCGAGTCGTCGGTGCTCTCACCGTCGAGCACCAGCACCTCCATCGTAGTGTCAGCGGGCAGCTCGTTGGCGAGGATGGAGGCGAGGCAGGCAGCGATGCAGCCGGCTTCGTTGCGCATCGGGATCACCACAGTAACCGTGGGACCGGCGTGCGGCGGCGACTGGGAGGGAATGGCGCTCACGGGTGAGAAAGAACTATGGCGGGAGAGGGAAACGGAAGCGGGCCTNNCCTCGAAGATTCCTTCGAGGCCCGCCCGTAACGCCAGCCCGGTGGAAACCGTGCCGACTTACTTCTTGATCTTGCGGCGGCGCATTCCGGCGCCAGCCATGCCGACCAGGCCCATCGCCAGCATCGCCATGGTGCCCGGTTCCGGTACGAATTCCTGCGGCCGTGACGTGTCGTTGACGAGGAACTCCTGTATCCTGCCGCCCGGACCGGTGAAGGTGATAACGAGCCACTGGTTGGCGAAGAGATGCGGTGCGCCGGTCGTAGCGATCCCTTCATCCGTATCGACGGTGCCCGAGTTATAGTCGCCGAAGTTGTAGCCAGAAATAGCGTGCGGCGGGCGATCGTACCCCAGCAGATCCCAGATCGCGTACTGAATGTTATCGTTTGCCGAGTTCTGACCCGTGCCGTTGGCGGCCATCTCGGTGCTCGCGGCTGCGGCATTGAGATACGCTCCGGGCTCGCCGCTGGGGACGTACACGTGCGTCCAGAGGCTGGTTGAAAGTGGCGTTACCCAGACTGGGTAGGTCTGGCCTAGGCCGACCAAGTCGTTCTCGTCGGCGCACCAGACCTGGAACGAGGACGTGCCCCCCGTCGGGAAGCCGACACCGAGATCAGCAACGTCGGCGTTATTGAAGCGGCCCTTGTATGCGTTAAAATCCTGTCCGCCCGTGCCGTCAGACAAAAAAGTGAAGCTTTCCGTGAACGGGGACTGAGCGTGCGCGCCGACCGCAAAAAGGGCTGCGAGGGCGACGCCACTAACGATACGGCGCAACATGATGGCTCCGGCTTTCAGGGTTAATTACCAAACTGACGGTACCGTCGAATGCAGACCCCATGCCACCGATATTGGCAGTCGAACACGGCTGGGACCTGGCGCTGAGATCATAGCTAAGGCATTGTTTGTCAATGTGTTACAATCATGTCAGCCGGGGTCTTCCTGGCGTCCGGCTCCGCCCAGTTCCAGCCAAGCATGGTGGGCCTGCAACAACAGTCTGTTGCTTGGCCGCAACGGGCGGAAGTCCTTGGCGGTCCCATGCCGACCGTTGAGGCCACGCACCACCTCGATCATGGCACGCGGCCCCCTCGGCCGGCATTCCGCCGACCTATGCTCGTCCATTCACTTGACGATACTATTCTGCATGTAAGTCCAGGCCACAGATAAAGCCCAGTACAATCAAGGCTTTTATCACTGTCATCGCTGGCAAGCGGCCTGCCTATTATTGTGACAGTAGCGGTCCGGCACCGGGTCGCCCAGATTTCCCGGTTTCGCTGTCTTGGACAGGAGTATGAGGGGCATGCCGATGCGTTGGACGTCCCGGTTTGGATTGGCGCTGTTGATCATGGCGCCCCTAGTTGGAATGCCTGTACGTGTGACGGCGCAAGCCCGGTCACCGCAGTTGCTGGCCCGGTTGGCGGATTCCGTCAACGCCGCCGGCGGTCGCGTAATCATCGTGCTCAAGTCGTCGAACCTGCAGGCGCGATTGATGGCTCCCGGCTCCAATCCGCTGAGTGACACCGAATTCGGCCAGATCCGGACGCGTCTCGAGAGCGCACCGGGATTGACTGTCAGCCAGACATCGCCGATGATCGGCGCGCTCTTCGCGCGCGTCGACGCGACCCGCCTCGCAGCACTCAACGCCGATACAAACGTCGCCATGATGGAAGCGGACCGCGTGGTCTACCTCCAGTCCACTCCCACTGATCGCAGGGCGTACCCGCGACCAGCCCTGGCGGACGCGGTTGGTTCAGAGCGCTTGCGGTCGCGCAGCCAGGCGCTGCCGTGGGGCATCACGCAAGTCACCGCTCCCGTAGCCTGGGCGCTGGGGTTCCGCGGGACCGGCGTCAAGGTCGGCATCATGGACAGTGGCGGTGATCCGACACATCCCGATCTTGGCTACGCCGGCGGCTACAACGCAGTGACCGGCGGCACCAATCCGAGCGACTGGACCGACGACATTCCGTCCTGCAACGGCCACGGTACCCACGTCGCCGGCACGATCGCCGCCCGGGACAACACGATCGGCGTCGTGGGCGTGGCACCCGAAGCGTCGATCTATGCGATCAAGGTTTTCGAAGACCTCAGCGGCGGCTGTGGCGCCTGGATCTCGACCCAGATCACTGCGGTGAACTGGGCGGCGAACAACGGCATCCGTGTGATCAACGCGAGTATAGGCGGGAGCTGGTCGTACAGTTACCAACTCGCGATCGATCAGGCGGCGGTGCGCGGCACCTTCCTGGTGGCGGCGGCGGGCAACGACAACGGCGGTCCGGTCGACTTCCCCGCGGCATTCCCGTCGGCGATCGCGGCGGCTTCACTGAGCGCATCGAATACGCGTTCCAGCTTCTCCAATGCTGGACCCGAGATCGAGGTCGGCGCGCCGGGCGAGAACGTCGAGAGCACCATGCCCGGCGGCGGCTACGGGAGCAAGTCAGGCACGTCGATGGCAACCCCGCACGTGACCGGCGTGGTCGCGCTGCTGGTGCAACAGAATCCCAACATCACGCTCACCCAGGTTCGTCAGGAGCTGCAGAACGGCGCCCTCGATATCGCCACTCCCGGCTTCGACAACAACACCGGGTGGGGCTTGGTGCGGGCGTCCAACTCGCTGTCGGGCGGTAGCGGGTCGCCATTGACGCTGACGCTGGCACCTGTCTCGCGCAACGTCGCGGTGACGCAGGGGAACAGCGCGCCGAGCGACAACGCGACGGTGACGCTGAGCGGCACCAACGCCGCGTCGACCGCGTGGAGCGCCACGAAAAAGAAGGCGTGGACCACGCTGACCACGTCGAGCGGCACCGGTTCGGGCACCGTGGCGTGGAGCCGGAACGCCAACGGCCTCGCCGTCGGCACCTACGTCGACACGATCACCGTCTCGGCGGCTGGTGCCGCCGGATCGCCCGGCGTGGTGTATGACACGCTGCGGATCACGGCGCCGCCGCCGTTGGTGCTCGCCGTCAGCCCGGGCTCGCGCAACGTCGCGGTGCAGCAAGGAAGTGCCGCTCCCGCCGATAACGCGACGGTGACGCTGAGCGGCACGGGTGCCGCGTCGGCGGTGTGGACCGCGACGAAAAAGAAGGCGTGGACCACGTTCACGACCGCGGGCGGCACCGGCTCCGGCGCCGTCGCGTGGAGTCGGAACGCCACCGGCCTCGCCGTGGGCACGTACGTCGACACGATCACCGTCTCGGCGACTGGGGCGACCGGCTCGCCGGACCTGGTATTTGATACGCTCCGGATCACGGCGGCGCCACCGCCGTTGGTACTCGCCGTCAGCCCGGGCTCGCGCAACGTGGCGGTGCAGCAGGGCACCAGCGCGCCCACCGATAACGCGACGGTGACGCTGAGCGGCACGGGTGCCGCGTCGGCCGTGTGGACCGCGACGAAAAAGAGGGCGTGGACCACGCTCACGACCGCGGGCGGCACCGGCTCCGGCACCGTGGCGTGGAGTCGAAACGCCACCGGCCTCGCCGTGGGCACGTACGTCGACACGATCACCGTCTCAGCAGTTGCAGCCACCGGCTCGCCGGACCTGGTATTTGATACGCTCCGGATCACGGCGGCGCCACCGCCGTTGGTACTCGCTGTCAGCCCGGGCTCGCGCAACGTGGCGGTGCAGCAGGGAAGCGCCGCGCCGTCTGACAACGCCACGGTGACGCTGAGCGGCACGGGTGCCGCGTCGGCCGTCTGGACCGCGACGAAAAGGAAGGCGTGGACCACGCTCACGACCGCGGGCGGCACCGGCTCCGGCACCGTGGCGTGGAGTCGGAACGCCACCGGCCTCGCCGTGGGCACGTACGTCGACACGATCACCGTCTCGGCAGTTGGAGCCACCGGCTCGCCGGACCTGGTATTTGATACGCTCCGTATCACGGCGCCACCGCCGGTCGTGCTGGCGATCAGTCCCACGTCACGCAACGTCGCGGTGCAGCAGGGAAGCGCCGCGCCGTCTGACAACGCCACGGTGACGCTCACGGGCGTCAACGCCGCGACTGCCACCTGGGCCGCGACGAAGAAGAAAGCGTGGACCACGCTCACGACCGCCAGCGGGACGGGTAGCGGCACCTTGGCATGGAGCCGCAGTGCCACCGGTCTCGCCGTGGGCACCTACATCGATACCATCACCGTGACGTCGGTGGGCGCGACCGGGTCTCCCGGCGTGGTCTACGACACGCTCCGCATCACCGCACCGCCGATTCCGGTGGTACTCGCCGTGACACCGGCGGGTCGGGCAGTGTCAGTACAGCAGGGAAACAGCGCGCCGCCCGACAACGCCACCGTCACGTTGACCGGAACCAACGCAGCGTCCACCGCATGGACCGCGACGAAAAGGAAGGCGTGGACCACGCTCACGACCGCCAGCGGTACCGGTTCTGGCACAGCGGCGTGGAGCCGCAGCACCACCGGTCTTGCCGTGGGCACCTACGTCGATACCATCACGGTGACCGCGCTCGGCGCGGCGAGTGGCTCTCCGGCGACCGTATTCGATACGCTCCGGATTACCCCGATCCCGGTGCCGGTTACCCTCGCCGTGAATCCGTTGGGACGCGCGGTGTCGGTGCAGCAGGGGAACCCGGCCCCGGTCGACAACGCCACCGTTACGCTGGCGGGCACCAACGCCGCAACGACGGCGTGGATCGCCACCAACAAGCGGGCCTGGAACACCCTCACCACGGCGAATGGCACCGGAAGCGGTACCGTGCGCTGGAGCCGCAACGCAACTGGCCTCGCCGTTGGCACCTATGTCGACACCATCACGGTGACGGCACCCGCGGCCATCGGTTCGCCGATCATGGTGTTCGATACGCTCCGGATTACCCCGATCCCGGTGCCGGTTACCCTCGCCGTGAGTCCGTTGGGACGCGCGGTGTCGGTGCAGCAGGGGAACCCGGCCCCGGTCGACAACGCCACCGTTACGCTGGCGGGCACCAACGCCGCAACGACGGCATGGATCGCCACCAACAAGCAGGCCTGGAACACGCTCACCACGGCGAATGGCACCGGCAGCGGTACCGTGCGCTGGAGCCGCAACGCAACCGGGCTCGCCGTTGGCACCTATGTCGACACCATCACGGTGACGGCACCCGCGGCCGTCGGTTCGCCGATCATGGTGTTCGATACGCTCCGCATCACGGCACCAGTGGTTCCGATCGTCCTGGCGGTCGTTCCGGCCTCGCACAACGTCGCCCTGCAGCAGGGAAGTGCGCCGGCGGGGGACAACGCGACCGTGGTGTTGACGGGAACCAATGCCGCGGCAACGACCTGGAGCGCCACGAAGCGGAAAAGCTGGACTACGCTCACCACCGCGAGCGGCACCGGTACCGGGCTCGTGGCTTGGAGCCGCGATCCCGCCGGCCTGGCCGTGGGCACCTACGTCGATACAATCACCGTCACGGCGCCCGGTGCGGCCAGTGGTTCGCCGGCCAGGATCATCGACACGTTGCGCATTACCGCGGCGTCCGTTCCGATCGTGCTGGCGGTGAGCCCCGCCTCCCGGAACGTGGTGATCCAACAGGGTAATGCCGCACCGGGGGACAACGCCACGGTGACACTGACCGGGACCGGTGCAGCGTCCACGGCATGGAACGCAACGAAAAAGCAGAGCTGGACCACACTCGTCACGGCCAGCGGCACCGGCAGCGGCAGCGTCAGTTGGACTCGCAACGCCAGCGGCCTCGTCGCCGGTACCTACGTCGACACCATCACCGTGGCGGCGCCCGGCGCGGCCAGTGGTTCACCTGACTTGATCGTTGACACGCTGCGTATCACCGCTCCGCCGATTCCGATCGTGCTCGCGGTGAGCCCGGCATCACTTTCCATCACCGTGCAGCAAGGTGTTGCGGCGCCGAGCGGCAACGCCACGGTCACCCTGACCGGGACCAACGCATCGAGCGCGGCGTGGATCGCGGTGGAAAGCAGCAGCTGGACCACGTTGACGACCGGCAGCGGGACCGGCAACGGCACCGTCAGCTGGACCCGCAACGCGGCCGCTCTTGCCGTCGGCACCTATGTCGACACCATCACCGTGACGGCACCCAGCGCCGCCAGCGGAACACCGGCCCGGATCATCGACACGCTGCGGATCACCGCTGCACCGGTTTCAATCGTGCTGGCAGTGAGCCCGACATCCCGCTCGGTCGCCGTGCAACAGGGAGATGCGGCGCCGGGTGGCAACGCCACGGTTACCCTGACCGGCACCAACGCATCGAGCGCGGCGTGGATCGCGGTGGAAACCGGCAGCTGGACCACGTTGACGACCGGCAGCGGGACCGGCAGCGGCACCGTCACCTGGACCCGCAACGCGGCCGCTCTTGCCGTCGGCACCTATGTCGACACCATCACGGTGACGGCACCCGGCGCTGTCAGCGGATCGCCGGCCACGATCATCGACACCCTGCGCATTACGGCGGCGTCCGTTCCGATCGTGCTGGCGGTGAGCCCGGCCGCCCGGAGTGTGGCGATCCAGCAGGGCAATGCCGCACCGGGGGATAACGCCACGGTGACGCTGACCGGAACGGGTGCAGCGTCCACCGCATGGAATGCAACCAGGAAGCACAGTTGGACTACACTTGCCACGGCCGGCGGCACCGGCACCGGCGTCCTGGCCTGGACGCGCAACGTCGCCAGTCTCGCGGTGGGCACCTACGTCGATACCATCGTGGTCACCGCTCCCGGCGCGGCGAGTGGGTCGCCTGCCACCATCTACGACACGGTGCAAATCATTCCCGCCACGGTCATACTCGCCGTGCGCCCTGGCAGCAAGCGATCGCGCAAGTTGACGATCGGAAGCAGCACCGCTGCGCTCGAGCTGGCGACCGACTCGGCGATGGTCCAGCTTGCCGGTGGTGGTTCGCTCTCGGATGTCTGGACCGCCACGACGGCGGCGTCTCGGTTCCAAATTGTCGCAGCGCAGGGACTGGTCGGCACGGAGCTGGTGTGGCAGCGGCTTGCGGTCACGCTGCCGGCAGGTCTCTACGTCGATACCTTGCACGTGCAGCTGCAGCGGGACCCTGCCATCCGGGCGGAGTTCATCGACACCCTGGAAATCGTGTCGGTTTCGCTGCCCGATCCGGCGGCGGCGGTCGCAGACCTGTTTCACGCCAACGCGCTCACGGCCGATCAGCGTACCGTGCTCGATATCCAGGGCAACAACAACGGTCGATTTGACATTGGGGATTTCCTGGCGTGGGTCGATCATGACCATCTGCGGCTGAGTGCAGCCGTGGTCGCACGCTTGCAGGAGTTGTCTCCGCTGGCGAGTCCGAGTTCGGACCGACCGCGCATCAAGCCGATACAGTAGGAACGCAGCGGGTCACACCAGGCCGCGAGCGCGCAACCACGCGTTCGCGGCCCGGCTGCACCAACTGGGACGCGTGAAACGTAGCATTTCCCCGACTCATTTCACCGAACTTCGCCAGACGGAGTGGTTGACATCAGACTTGGGTGACGCTTCCGCTCGCGGCATGAATGGCGTCTACGAGCTCGGCGGCAGTGGCGTGCGACAGCGTCCAGCGCCGCCGACCGCATGCCGCACGAACCTCGTCGATGGCCGACGCAATGAACCCGCCGAGCAGCGGGACGGCGTTCCTTTCCGGCGCACCATGCGTGAACAACTTGACGAATACGTCGTTGCCGATTCGCGGTGCCGCATCGAGCCATCGTTCCGCCCGCTGGCGCGACGGCGGAGCGTGACCCGCCAGTTCACCTACCTCGAGCGATGGCACCACGCGCCACCTCGGATGCGCGCGCACGGTCAGCGGACCCTGCACGCACAGGAGCGCACCGGTCGGCGGACGGACGCCCGCTTCAACCAGCGTGCCGGTGTCGTGCGACTTGGGCCACACCGGGTCATCGACAGCCCAGTAGATCGCGTTGACGAGACGAGTCTGGCACGGATCGGGTGCCGCAGGCATCGTGAAGTCGGCGTAGCAGCCCAGCTCGCGCAGCAGCGTCAGCTCGTTGTTCAGGCCGCACCACCGCCCGTCGGGTCGCGAGTTGTCGAGGGCCCAGTTGCCGTGAATGAACCCGAACACCGGGCGTCCGTTCACCAGGTACAGCAAGCCGTGATCGCGCGACAGGGCAGTCACGAAGGTTCGCATCCGGTGCATGAAGTCCGCTTCGCCCTCGCCGTCGTGGTGGATGTGCACTTCCACGCCGGCAACGCCGCGCCGGGACATGCCGGCGAGCGGCTCGAGCAACTCGGGGCGGTACTCTTCCTCGGGATAGAAGAAGGTCCATTGCGCCGGACGTCCCGCGTCGTCGCGCTGCCGTTCAGCAATGGCGGGCCATCGTTCGGCCCATGCAGCCACTCGGGTCCTCGCCACCGCGTCGGTCGGCTCCCCCCAATACGGCTCGAAGTGATCGGCGAACATGAGATGCACCGTCACCGGTCTCGACGCGTCGAACCGGTGGAGTCGGTGACGTCGCCGGGCTTCGAACCACCCCGGCAACCACAGCTGCGCGTTGCGGGGCAGTTTCATGCCAGCTGTTCCACCGGCGGACGAACGGTGTTCCCGATCACGTCCTGCAATTCACGGCGCAGCGACGCGATCGTCTCGCGCCGGTCAGGGACATCCACGCGGGAACGCCGCGACATCGGCGGGAGTGCGACGCGCGCGAGCAACGCGGTGGTCAGTGCGGCGACATCCTCGGGCGGCACGGTGGTGCTTTCGCCGTCAACCAGCGTGCCCACGCCGCCCACCGCGCTTGCCACGAAGGGCGTGCCGCACGCCAGGCCCTCGAGCAGCACATTGGGAACACCCTCGGAGCGCGACGGCAGCACCACGCAGTCGGCGGCGCGATACCAGTCGGGCAACGCACCGTGCTCGACCGAGCCGACGAATCGAACGCTGTCGCCGAGGCCGGCAGCCTGCTGTTCCAGCGCCCGCTGATCGTCGCCGTCGCCGATCAGCAGCAGCAGCGGGCGCGAGGGTGCGCGTGCCACGGTCAACCAGCTCCTCAGCAGCACGTCCAATCCCTTCACCGGCACCATGCGCCCGACCCAGAGCACGATGGGCCGGTCGCTCGGCAAGCCCAGCCGCTGCCGCGCGGCAGCCGGCGCCCCCGGGAAAAAGCGTTGCCGGTCCACACCGCGATCAAAGATGCCGATCCGGTTCGGTGGCACGCCGAGGGCGATCGCGGCGTCACGGAGCGCGGCTCCCACCGTGAGTACGCGGTCGGCGGCGCGCAACGTGTCGACGATGATGCGGCGGCGCGCTGGGTGGCGCGTGTGCAGCTGGATGTCCGTGCCGCCCGCCAGCACCACTCCCGGGACGCCCAGTCGCCGCGCCAGGTCCAATGCAACGGTACTGTCGGGATGCGTCCAGTAGCCCAGTACCAGATCCGGGGCCCACAGGCGTGCCGCGCGCACGGTGGGCGCAAGCAGTGAACGCGACATCCAGCGGTGATACGTCGCACGCCCCACCCGCGGTGGAAACCACCACACGGGGTAACTCGCGTCGCGTTCAGGCGCGCCGGTGGCCTTTGCCCGGAGCAGGTCGGTCCAGGGTACCGGCACCACGACGCGCACGTCGTCGCCGGCTTCCCGCAGGCCCGCCACCAGTTCGCGGTTGAAGGTTCCCTTGGTGGGGCGGCGGGGTGAGGGAAAGACGTTGGTGATCAGCAATAGCCGCATGATCAGTCTGCTGGCGTCTGCCCGGGAAAGCTACGCAGCCGGCGCCGGGCGCGCGGATGCCCCGGTGCGGCCGGTGCCGGGTGCGGCGCGGGAAGATGCTCCGTCAACGGGGAGCCAAGCAGCGTGGCACCGGCCATCCCCAGCGCCATGTACATCAGCGGATAATACGCGTTGGACAGGAAGCTCCCGGTCACCAGCACGCCGGCGAGCATCGCGAGCATGTGTCCCGCCAGGATCTCTTCGTCCTTCGCGGCGGGATGGCGCTCGCGCAGTGCCGCGGCCAGCTTCCGGAGCTGGCGCAAACCTTTCACCAGGCCGACGCACAGCGTCACGAAGAGCGCCAGTCCTGCAATGCCCAATTCCATGCCGTACTGCACCCAGCTGCTGTGCGCCGCCCGCTCCGGACCGTTGAGCATGCCGAAGTAGGTGGGGAAGTTCGCGATGCCGTAACCCCAGGGTCGCTTGAGCATCCAGACGAAGCCCTGCCTCCAGAAAAACATGCGCCCTTCATTGCCCGCGATGTTGTAGTCTTCGGCTCCGAAGTCGGAGAACCGCCCGCCAGCGCCGATCCCTGACGCCATCATTACGAACAAGCCGACGCAACCAACGATCAGCGCGGTGCTCATCCATCGTCGCCATCCGCGTGCGCCGACCGTGACGATGACGGCAGCGACTGCGACGAATCCCAGTTCCGATCCGCGCGACTGGGTCGGCACCACCGCGGCGACCATCAGCCCGGCAATCCCGGTCCAGAACACCCGCCGCCGGAAGCTGCCTACCGAAAGCCATAGCGCGAGCGGAAACGTGGTAGCGAGAATGGCGCCGAAATCGTTGGAATCCAGCGAAACGCCGACCGATGCCAATCGTCTCAGTTCGGGTCGTGCGGCGAGGATATCCGGGTCGATCTGGTTGCCGTCCTCATCGAGCACCACGTCCGGATCGTAGGTGTGCAGCACGTTGACGCAGACGGTCGCGCTGCAGAGCACGTAGATGGTCACCGCCGTGCGGAAGTTCCGGCGGTCGCGCAACAGCACCAGGCAGGTTACGAAGAGGATCACTGAAACGGCGTAGTGCTCTCGCAGAAACTGGAGCGATTCGCTGGGCCAGATCCCCAGTGGCGCCGTGACGATCGCGACCACGACGAGTCCGGCAACGATTCGCAGCGCCTTTGCTCGTTCCCACACGAGCGCCCAGGCGCCCGCAGGAATGGCGAAGCCAAGGATCGCGATAAAGATCAGCATCAGGATCATCGGCAGGTGCGGAATGGCGATCGCCTGGAACACCTCCGGCAGCCGCACCACGGCGAACCCGAGGTACAGGCCCACCAACGGGGCGAGAATCGTCTCGACGGGGCTACCCGTGAGCAGCGAGAAGAGGCCTGCCCGGGACCGCTTGGGTACCGCCTCCGCCGCCTGCCGGACGGCAGCGACAACATCCGGTGCAAAGGGGTCGTTGGCCCCGAGAATGGTCATGCGTTCTCCGCCCGGCCAGGCGTTGCCAGCCGGTTCACTACAACCTGCAATTTCCCCGCCGCCGTGAGCGCGATCTGATCGACCAGCTGAAGCTCCAGCCGGACCGCGCTTCCGGCCACCGCGGACACTTCGCGGCGGAACCACTCCTCGTTCCCTGTCGTCCAGCCGGGGGCCACCAGCTTCACCACAATGGTGTCCGCCCGCTCCTGGATCACCTGAAATCGCTGCACCGCGGTGACTTCCTTGAGGATATGCGGAAAGAACTCGCCCGGCAGTATGCGTCCATCGGGCGTCGTCAGCATGTCGAGGCGGCGGCCCGTCACCTTTTCCAGCAGCGGGAGGCCGCGGCCGCACGGGCACGGGACCGGACTGGCGATGGCCCGATCGCCGGTCGGGTAGCGAACGAATGGCATGCCCAGGTTGGTCAGATCGGTGACCACCACGTTGCCCTCGACGCCGGGCGCAACCGGCGCACCGTCGTCGTCGAGCAGTTCGACGAGCAGGTTCTCCATCGTCAGGTGGAGTCCGCTGTGGTGCTCGCACTCGGCGCCGATCAGCATGAACTCACGACACCCGTAGGTCTCGAACACCGGCGCCCGGAACACCCGTTCGATCGTTTCGCGCTGAAAGTCGTGCAGCTTTTCCGCTCCCACCACTACGCTGCGCGGTGATGGCGGAATACATCCCTTCGCCTCGAGCATCCTGGCGAACGCGTAGATCGCATTGGTATAGGACACGATCGCATGGGGGCGGGTGCGCACCAGGGAATCCAGGAACGGTTGCATCGTCGCTTCGCCGAGATCGAAGCAACTGACGGTGGTGCGCCGGTAGAGACGGTCGTACAGTCGCGCCTTCCGCTTTCGCCATGCCGCCGACGAGCTCGGCGCCACGCCCCACAAGTACCACTGGCGGGTTCCCGGCCCGGCACCCGCCCACTGGTAGCCGCGATGCCATGCCGCCATCCGCTGTTCGTTGCTGTCGGTGTCGAGGTCGAACCGCATCGGGACACCACTGGAGCCACCGGTGGCCTTGGCGATCAAGGTGACGCCGGGCGCCGTGCTGCGCATGGCGGCGCGGTGGGTCCGGATGATGTCCTTGTCGATCACCGGCCAGCGCTGAAAATCCGCGGGCACGTGGAGATCGCGTGGGTCGAGGCCGCCCGCCCGCCAGGTGGCGCCGTACCACGGTGACGTGACCTGTACGCGCAGCAGGAACCGGCGGAGGCGGTCGAACTGCGCGGCCTGGAGTTGCTCCAACGGCTGCCATTGCGACGCCTCGAGTTCGCGCCAGTAGCGGAAGACGAAGCGTCGGTGGAGCCCGTCTTCGTACAATCGAATCAGTCCCCGCCGGAACGCGGTGACCGCATCGTCACCCGTCACGCGGCCCCCTTGCGCCGCATGCGGCGCTCGAGCAACTCGAGATAGAGCGCTTCGTACGCGGCGACCGTGGCGTCCAGTGTGAACTCCGACGCTACGCGCGCGCGGCCCGCAGCCCCGAAACTGGACGCCCGTGCCCGATCGCCCAGCAGCGCGATCAGGGCGCGCGCCATCGCCACAGGATCGCGGGCGGGGACCAGGAACCCCGTTTCGCCGGGGATCACCACTTCCCGATTGCCGCCCACGTCGGTGGCGACAACCGGCAGGGCTGCTGCCATTGCTTCGAGGAGCGTCAACGCGATCCCCTCGCTCACCGACGACAGCACGAACGCATCCATACCCACGAGAAAGGGCCGCACGTCCGCCTGGAAGCCATGAAAGCGCACCGCATCGCCGAGCCTGAGTTCCGCCGAGAGTCGTTCGAGTTCCGGGCGCCGTTCGCCATCACCAACGATTTCGAGGCGGAACGCCGGTTGCTGGTCCAGCACCAGCCGAGCAGCGTGCAAGAGCGTGCTCTGGTCCTTGATCTTGTTCAACCGGGCGATGTGCACGACGTGCCATCCATTTGAGGTCGATAGCGCCGGCGTGATCGCGGCGACATCGATGCCGTTGCGGATTACGCGGATCCGGTCGGACGGCACCCACTCGACCGTGCGGGCCACATCGGCCGCATCCCGCGACACCGCCACCACGGCGTCGGTGACCTGCCCGACGAGCCGGTTCAACAGCCTACCTCGCCGGGTTAATGATTGGCCCCGACCGTGCTTGGTGTGTACCAGGACCGGAATGTCGGTGACCAGGCGCGCAAGAGCGCCAAACTGATGTGGTGTCCGGTTGTGGGTATGGAGGATCGCCGGCCGGCGGGCGCGGAGATAGCGCCGCATCGCAACGAGTGTGGCGATGCCGCTGCCGTCCCCGTGATCCAGGACATCCACTGGAATCCCCGCGGCCTCGAAGCGTGGGACGAGTTCACCGGCGCCCTGGAGACAGAGGACCCGCGGCGTGTAGAGCGACCGGTTGGCCCGCTCGGCCAGCGAAAGTATCACGACTTCCTGGCCTCCGACCGCGATCGAGAAGACACAGTGGATCACATCCCACGGGGGGCCGGACCGCATCAGGGCAGGCGTTGACAACGGAAGCCGACGTACGACCACCGCCCGGACAATTTCAGCCGGTGCGCCACGGCACTCAGCAGCGACAGCACGACATCTCCCGCGTTCCGCACCCCTTCGAACGCCGGATCGTAGAACCCGCCCTCCCGCTCGACCCGAAATCCGTTCCGGACGAGGAACGCCCGCACCTCGGCCCGCGTCAGGCCCCCCCAGCGGCGACCGTGGACCGGCCGACCGCGCCAGCGCCGAATCATCATGCGAAGCGAATCCGGATTGGGAACCATGAACACCAGCGTGCCCCCGGGCCGCAGCAACCGGCGGCACTCGGCCAGGTACCGGTCGGCCGAGGGCACGAACGGTAGCACGACGATCGAGCAAACCACGTCGAATGATTGATCCTCGAAATCGGTACGCTCGGCCGCGCAGAGCGAGAATTGCAACGGCGCGTATTCCGCCCGGGCAAACTCGACCCGCTCGGCATCGGCATCGACGCCGACGATCTCGTGGAATTGGGGAGCGAGCCGCGCGGTGAGGTCGCCCCACCCGGAGCCATAGTCGAGCGCGCGCCCGCACAGTCCGCGCGCAAGCTCGAGCACGGTCGCGGTACGGCGCGCTTGATGCCGATCGGCCGTGGCCCCGCGCCGGAAATGGGCCGGTGGAGATGCCGGGCCCGGCATCATGCTGTCAGCGGCGTTCACTTTGTGGCACCGTCCGGCGCCAGCCCGTCGAACGCCCGCTCCGAGATCGCGATCGGGTCGCTGCGCAAATTCGCCGGAAGCGCGGGGCGGAACAGTCGCACCATGACACGCGACAGCAGGTCCGCTGCCTTGTGCGGCAGGTAGCAGAATCGCGCATACGAGAAGACCCGGCGTCGAAACGCCCAGTTCTTGAGGAACTGCTCGTTGTAGAAGCGCCATCCCCAGCGTTCGGCAAACAACTGGTGACTTGCGTCCACCAGGCGATCGGACCAGCGAAAGGCGAAGAAGCGAAGGTCTTCGATGGTCGGCCGGGTATGAATGTTGTCGAAGATGACCTCGGCCTGCGGCACGCACCAGATCGGGATGCCCAGGCGGTGCAGCTGGATCCCGATGTCGACGTGTTCGCGAACCACCATCGACGGGAAGTCGATCTGGCGCAACACGGCCGTTTCGGCGAAGAACGTGTGGAGTTCAAAAAAGTCGACCATCCACGGCCCCGGCGGAATGTCACTCTTCGCGGCTCGGCGAAAGGGCTTGTAGTCGAAGATGTATTCCTGTCCGTCCACCGTCACCTTGCGCAGTTCGGAGTGCGAGATGTGCACCCGGAGCGGCAACCGGCGGCGGTCGATATCCAACCCTTCCCGTTCGAAGGTCAGCGGCAGGATCACGCGCATTCCCGCCGTTTCGGCCTGATGGAGCATGGCGGTGAGCCACCCGGGCGTGACGAACGTGTCGTTGTCCACCCAGCATGTGTACTTGGTCTCGATGCGCGCGAGATACGTCCGGAACGCGTCCATCGGGATGATCCGCCCGCAGGGGACGATCTCGAACGGCACGCCCGCGCATATTTCGCCGAGGGATCGAATGGTCCGGGGCGAATATCCCAGGTCGAGGAACGCAAGCCGGACAGGCTCAGGCGTGTTCTCGATGATGGAGCGGGTGCACGCTTCGACGCTGCTGAATCGATCGCGGGGCACGACGACGATGGTTACGGTCTCGGACACGGCAGCTTCTCCGCTGGAATGGTATCGTGGCGACGTGACACCCGACGGCGATACCGTGTCACGGCAAAGCCGACCTGGTGAAGGGGATCAGTTCCCGGTAGAGAGCTGCATGCCTCCGGGCACACTCGCGGGCGTCGTAATATTGCATCGCCCGTCCGAGCGCACGTTCGCCCATCTCGTGTCGAAGCGACGGACTTGCTACCATCCGCGCGATGGCCGACCCGAGTGCGTCGAGGTCTCCCGGCGGCACCAGCAGACCGGTTCGATCGTGCACGATCAGCTCGGGGACGCCCCCGACCGCCGTCGCTACGACCGGTAATCCGCACGCCATCGCCTGAATTACCACCATCCCGAACGCTTCGCGACGAGCGGCATGAATGAGAAGGTCTGCCGCCTGGAGCCATGGCGTGACGTCCGTCTGGAACCCGGCCCAGCTCACTCGGCCGGGAAGCAGCCGCTGGCCGGCATCCTGCAACGTCGCCACCTGATCCGCGGATCCGGTGCCGAGCACCACCAGGTGCCAAGGCTGGTTGCCGAGGAGCGAATCGGCATGGGCCGCCGCGGTCAGGACCTGATCGATCCCCTTTTCACTCCCGAAATGCCCGATCGCTAGCGCCAGAGTTACGTCCGGCGCCAGCCCGAGCCGTTCACGGATCACGCCCCGTATCGCCCGATTGGGGTGGAAGCGGCCCAGATCCATGCCAATGGGGATGACCGCGACCTTGTTTTTCGAGACTAATGTACTGTCAATAAAGTACTTACGCCGTTCTTCGGAAGCTGTCAGAACGCGGTGGATAAGCGGCAGCGTGAGGGCGTTGCGCGTCCGATTGCGACGACCCTCGGTCTCGATTCCAAGGGTGCGGTGAAAAGTCATCACTGCCCGTAGCGAAGGTGATACAAACCGTAGCGCTGACGCAACATATTGGCTCCCATGGTCGTGCGCATGCACCAAGTCTACTCCACGTTGCCGGCAAATCTGCCGTACCGTATTCAGCTCGGCCCAAGTCGGCCGCGCCCGAATCGACAGGCCGTCCACATAGTCCGCCCGATTCGCTAGTGTGGCGATCCCCGAGGCGGAATCGCGCAGTGCGACAATCCCGCATTGGATTCCCATTGGGCGGAGGTGATCGATCAGGGTCATGATGGCGTCTCGCCTGCCGCCCCGGGCAGCAGACAACGTCAAATGGAGGATTCTCATCGGTCTGGGGTGTTAGAGCAAGAAATGGTACACTCGGCCCGCGACTTGCTTTGCCGCCGCCTGACTATTGTTTTCGCACCGTCCACCGTGAGCGCCGTCGCCGCTGGCTGCGGGACGAACCTTGTTGCCTGGTGAGGGATCTGCATGGCCTCGACTCCGACTGCTCCGCTACTTTCCGGCCGCTCTCAGCTGCTCTTTCCCGCGATCGTGGGAATCTTCATTGTGGCGATCCTGTCGGCCGTCGTCGATCTGGGCGTCGCCGCCCTGGCGACCCCGGCGGTTGGACCGCAATACCGGTTTCAGGTAGTAGGCCTCCTGTTCGCATCGGCGTCGCAGTTCACCGTGCTGCTTGCCCTGATCGCCGTGGTGGGCACCCTGGGGGGGCCCCGTCTGGCAGTTCGCGGTGCAGCACTCGCCGCGCTCGCCTTCGGCGGGTTCCTGATTGTCCTGCTCCCCTTTTACGCGCTGGACTTTCTGCAGTCGCGCCGCATGGTGAACCAGAACAACCTCAAGGGTTTCACGCTTGCCGGCATGAAGACGGGGGCATTCGCCGCCTGGTTCGCCGTGATGCTGCTGTGGGCCGGTTGGCGTGCGTTCCAGGCCAGCCGCGGAACCGACGAAACCGAGAAGCGGATGAAGGGCCAGGGCCTGGTCGTCGGACAGGAGTAACGCAGAGGCGACCAGCGCGAGCTCGCGCTGGTCGCGTTCGATCAAGACCGTTCGGCAGCGAGCCAGGCAGCCAATGCGCCGGGGCGCCAGCCGATGGCTGTCGCGCGCCCGGCGCTCCATTCATGTGGCGTTCCCGCGGACAACAGGCGGTACGCTGCGTCTGCCACGCGCGCTTGACGGCTGCCGGCAGCACGCCGCGCCAGCATCAATGCGGCGGCGCTCGCGGGAATCCCCACCGTCAACTGCATTCCCGCCGCTATCCGGCGGAGCAACGCCGCACGAGTGACCGGCATCGGGTCAACGAGGTGCAGGATCTCGCCGCGCTGCATTGCGGTGAGGGCGCACAGCAGTCCGGTGGCCAGATCGTCGGCGTGCACCACGGGCAGTCGCGCGTGGCGCGGGCCGGCGAGAATGACACACGGCCCGAACCGCAGACCGATCGATGGTGGAATCGCATTGTGGCCCGCGCTCACGACCAACCCTGGGCGCACGATGATCACGTCGTGCCCGTTTGAGGCGGACCGGGCGAGGGCTTCGGCGGCGGACTTGGCGCGGGTGTAGGCACCGCGACGATCGGGGAAGGCTTCGAGCGGACACGTCTCGTCGATGAGTCGGGGGCTCGTCGCGGACGCGGTGTCGAGCACGACCAGCGAGCTGATGTGCACGACCCTCGCGTGTCGCGCGGCGCGCAACACGTTGGCCGTGCCCTCAACCAGCGAGCGTTCGACTTCGTCGGGCCGCCCGGCCAACTGTCCGCCGGCGTGGAAGACGGTGTCCGAGCCGGCCACCAGCCTGCCGACCGCACTCGAATCGAGCAGATCTCCCCGCACCCACTCCACGCCATCCTGCGGCACCTGCGGCCGCCGCGACAACGCGCGAACCGGCCGGCCGGCCCGAAGCAGCGCTCGAATGAGGGCGGCACCCACCCGGCCGGTGGCGCCGGTGATCGCGACCGGCGCGGTCAACGGGAGACCGGTGGCGGATTGAACGGCAATCCGGCCAGCGCGTCCTTCACGATCCGATCTACTCGCGTCAATCGTGCGTCCCAGGTCATTGCATCTGCCGCGGCCCGCATCGCCTCCCGCTGGCCATCCGGGTTCGCGAGTGCGTCCTCGATGGCGCGTTCCCACTCGTCCGGGGTGGTGGCGATCCGGACCAGGTCACCGAACTTCTCGATTTCCGGTGTGGATACCGAGACGATCGGCTTCTCCATGGCGAGATACTCACGCAGCTTGATGGGGTTGGCGTGGTGCACTTGCTGCGTGAGTCGGTAGGGGATGATGCTGACATCGAAGCGGCGGCCGTAGTCAGGCAGCTGCCGGTAGGGTCGCGCGCCGAGAAAGAGGATGTTCCGGCGCACGGGCACCTGCGCGCTCGCGACGGCAACCCTGCCGATCATGACGAAGGTCCATTCCGGGTGGCGGTCGGCGAGGGTCTGCACCAAGCCGAGATCGATCCACGCCTCGATCAGCCCGAAAAATCCGATCACCGGGCCGGCGAGTGAGCGAACCTCTTCCGGCAATCGGATGCCTGCGTCCGTCGCTTTGCGGAAATGATTCACGTCAACGCCGTGCGGCGACAGTACGACGTGCCGGGCGAATTCCCGTTTGCGGGGGAGCATGGTCTCCGACGTCACGAAGACCAGGTCCGCCGTGCGGCTGAGCGCTTCGTCCATTGCAGCAATCGCCGCGACGTCGACGCCGGGAAACGACGCGTAGTCGTCGACGCAGTACTGCACGGTCAGGTCCTCACCCAACCGACCGGCGAGCACCCCGATGTGCGGCGAGAGGAACCACGACACGACCTTGCCGCCGCCGTGCCGGGCGCGGGCCACAACTCGCCGCACGGAACGCAGCAGCAGCCATTGGTTGAAGACCGCAACGCCGGGGACTCGGTGAAAGGGCAGCTGCAACAGGGTCCGCACCTCGACCGTTGGCGCCGGGCGTCGCGGCGGTCCCAATGCCGACAGGAGTTTCCGGGCGATCCGGCGGATGTCCCGGCCAGTCGACCTTGGCGGGCGCATGCCCGGGCATTCGAAGTACATCACCGTCGTGCGTTCGGCGAGCCAGCGGGCGACGTGGTGCGCGGAGGTTCGATTCTCCGGATCCCAGTCGGTCCCGAAGTACAGATGCGTGACCTTCGAGTCAGGTGCGTCGCGGGAGGGTGTCGTCACCGGGTCCCGAGCGCGTCGAATCGCCATGCCGAACCGTCGAGCACGTGCGGGAGCGCGGCGGCCGTATGCGAATGGGTGTCGTGCAGCAGCAGGACGTCGCCGGCATGCAGTGGGCGCGTGGTGAACCAGCGGGTGAGTTCGGCCGGATCCGCCATCTGGTAGTCCTTCGGGTCGTGGTTCCACAATACCACGAGGTTGCCCTGTCCCCACAGGCCGAAGAGCTTCGCTGTGGTGAGCTTGCCATGCGGTGGGCGAAACAGCGGGGCGGCACGGCCCAGCAGCTGCTCGAGGTATTGGCGGCTTTGCCTGGTTTCCCGCAGCAAGTCGCGCGCTGACGTGGTTGCGGGCTCGGAGTGGGTCCAGGAATGGTGGCCGACCGCATGCCCTTCCGCTGCGATGCGCTGGACGATTCCGGGATGGCGCGCGGCACGCTCACCCACCACGAAAAAAGTCGCGTGCGCGCCGTGTGCAGCAAGCACATCCAGGATGCGCGGTGTCCATTCCGGATCGGGACCATCGTCGAATGTTACCGCGACCGCGCCTGCCCGCCGCGGCAACGACGCGATCAGCCGGGTGCGCGGGACGGCGCCGATGAGGGCGGACCGCAGCACCTGCCGCAGGGGATGGGGCGGGGACGCCTCGGTCGCCGTCATTCGGGTTCCTGCTCAAGGGCATCCGCCAACCGAAGACAGAGGGCGACGAGCGTCAGCCCGCTGTTGGCGACACCGCCGCGTTGCAGCAACGATGCATCGCAGACCGACGTGTCGGGCAAGCCTCGCACCGCAAAGAACTCGAGCCCTTCGGCGGCCGAACTCGCCAGAAAATCCCGCGCGCCGCCAGAGTGATGGGCGGCGGTGCGGTACTCCCACCGGTCCGCGGGAATGCAGTTGCTGTCGGCAATCTGGGGAGCCATCTCGTCAAGAAACTGGGCCAGGCCTCGCGCATGGGCGGACCGCTCTTCGGGAGTCACTTCCCAGTTGAGCGCCGGCGTTCGGCCTGGCGACACGTGGACACCGCGTGCACTGATGGCATGCTGCTCGCCGAGCATCAGCACCGAGTAGTAGTCGCCGCGAAAGCCGGCCCGGGTCTTGAAGAGCACCGCCTCCCGCAGCGCTTCGACGTTGGTCAAGAGCTGCAGGATCTTCCGCGGCGAGAACGGGTCATTGCGCAGGTCCGACAGGACATACCGGGCTTCCCCGGTGATCGAGGCGACACCGAGCGTCAGCGCCGGCCGCAGGTAGAACACGCTCTTCAGTCCTCCCGATTCATACACGAACCCGGTGCGAACGCTGCCGGCACTGGTATCCTGGCACGACACGTCGCGCAGCACACTCGACGGGCGGAGGCGGAGCTTCGCCACGTAGGCCATCGGGTGGTCGTGGTAGCCGCCGCAGAGCTTCTCCTCGATCCCCAGCGAACTCGCCAGCAGCACCGGTGTGGCGAGCCCGCCGGCGCTGAAGATGAATCGATCCGCCTCGATTCGCGTCGACGCACTCTTGGTGCGCACGAGCAAATGCGTCGGCCCGTTCGCGCCGTCCTGGACCAGGCGCTCGGCGTGTCCGTAGACCACCGTGATCGGGTCCCCGGGAAACCAGCGGTGCGCGTGTTCCCACACGTTGGCCCGCGCCTGCGGAACGACCATGTGCGCGGCGCGGCCTGCCGGCAGCGAGGCCGCGTTCGCGTCCCGGATCCGATTGCACGTCGCCAGGTCGGCATCCGACAAGAAGAGCGACCATGCCTGGCGGTAGTAGTCGGCGAATCGCGACGGTTCGATTCCCGCGCCGCGCAGTTCGTCGGGCGCGAGTTCGATGAGCGCGTTGTGCCAGTAGTTGGTGGTCCCGCCGAGGCCCGCGCCGCGATTGATCGATGAGTTGATGCCGCCGTCGCTGCACGCGATCTCATGGAACAGCGGGCGTTTGCGTCGCCCCTGCTCGATCACGGTGACGTCGAAGCTATTGCGCAAGCGCGCCGCCAGGACTGATCCGCTCAACCCTGCGCCCACGATCGCGATGCGCCGCTTCTTCTTCATGCGGGTTCCGGCCGTCAACGCGGCGGCAGCACTCGATCCACGTCTGCCACCAGCGGCGACACGACCGAGCGCGCGGTGCTATCGGCGGTGGCAACGTTGTTGCCATGGATCGACACCACGATGCGCACCAGGGCTTCCTCAGTCCGGCCATGCAGCGCGGCATCGCGCAGGAGCTCGTATTTCACGCGGAACTCGTCGTGCGCGACACGGCCCCGCCCCTGGTACCAGTAGTAAACCAGTGCTTCGCTGTTGTGCTTGGCTACGCGATACCGGTTGACGGTCACGGGCCCTGACCCCGTGGGGATCGTCACCGCGCTGGCTTCGACCGGTTCCCAGCCATCTCCCGGCAGGCAGTTCTTCGGCGAATGAATGCTCTTGCCCTGCCGTTGTTCATCGTAATAGCCGACGTACACGGAAAAGAGCGGTGCCAAGGGGGGTCCATAGTCGCGCAGGATGTACGAGGTCATGCCGGCGACTCGGCGCTCTTCGGGGGTAACGCTAGCGGTATCGTCGATCGCGGTCAGGCCGTTGATCCGGGTCGCGACTGTCGCCAGCGGTGCCCGCAACGGCATGGGACCGGCGCGGCGCGCCGCGACAATCGCGTTGAGGGCACAGCCGGTGGCCAGGAGCACGGCCGGAATCCATCGGGCGCGATTATTCATGCGCCGCGGTCCTGGCTGTCAATCGCTGTTCGATCAGGTGCGCCAGCGCAGTGAGGCCGCCGAGTACCGCGAACGCCACCACGAACATGGCCAAGCCCTGTCGCTCGTGCGCCATCCCGCCGGCCAGGTCGGGGTCCACGAAGTAGACGAGAAACGCCGTCAGGAAAATGCGGACGCCATTGAGCAGAATCGCGATCGGCAACACGAGCAACACCAGTACCAGGCGGGCAGCAACGGTGCGGAGGTAGAGGCCACTCAGCAGCACCCCGAGCGCGATGAGCGCCGAGAGGGAGCGCAGCCCGCTGCACGCCTCCGCCACGAACAGGGTGGCGTTCGGGATCTGGATCACGTTGCCGTCGGTCCGTACGGGAATGTGCCGCCACTTGATGAGGAAGGTCCCGAGGCTGGAGGCCCGAAACTGCAGCGGGATGGCCAGCGCGTTGATCAACAGGGCGGGCAGCGGAATGGCGAGGAGCAGGATCGCCAGTGCCAGCCACCAGTGTCGCACCTGTCGCCATCCAAAACAGAAGACCACGATGCCGAGCACTGCCAGCCAGATCGAAAAGCGCTGGGTGAAGAACTCGGATGCAATCGCACCCAGCAGGCGGATCAGGACGGCCGACCCGATGATGGCGGAGCCGGCCTCCGTTTCCGGGCGACTGTCCGCCAGCACTCCCTGCCGCCACGCCAGCCAGAGCGCGACCGGGAACAGCAGCAGGCCGTAGTTGGCGTCGTCTTCGTGGAGCCAGTCGCGGACGAGGGTACTGACCGGGCTCGCGAACAGCAGCACAAACACCGCCGCAGCGACTGCAACGGGCAGCCATTCTGCCAGAGACCAGCGACGCATGAACAGTGTGGCCAACGGACGACTCTGCACTACGTCGGCAGCTGGGGCGCTACCACCCACCCCTCCGGAACAGCATGACCGGAATGGTCTTGAGCATGATCTTGGCGTCTTCCCAGGCACTGCGCTTCGCGATGTACTCGAGGTCACGCTGCACCTTGAGCCGTACATCCTCGACCGACGTGTCGTACTGGAGGTTCACCTGCGCGTGTCCGGTGATGCCAGGGCGGACCTTCTGGCGTCGCGGGTAATCGGGAATCTGCGCTCGCAACTCCGTGAACAGTTGCGGGCGCTCCGGGCGTGGACCGACGAGGTTCATGTCTCCCTTGATCACGTTCAGCAACTGCGGCAACTCATCCAGGCGGCAGCTGCGAAGGAAGCCGCCCACCAGCGTCAACCGATGGTCATTGGCCGAGGCCCAGACGGCCGTGCCGGAGGCTTCGGCGTCCACTTTCATGGTGCGGAACTTCACGATGGTGAACTGCCGCCCGCCGAGGTCGGCGCTGCGCCGCCGCGCCGTCGCGCGGCCGTGTGTCGTACGACGATCCGCGTTGGAGCGCACGTCGAGGCCGACCCGCGCCTGGGTATAGAAGATCGGTCCCCGCGAAGTCAGCTTGACGGCGATCGCTATCACCACCCATGCCGGGAGGCTCACGATCAGGACGAGCATCGCGACGATCACATTGAGCGCCCGAATGACGCGTTCGTCTCGCGACAGCGCCGCCGCCCGGGCCGGTACGGGGACGGCGGCGGTTCGCGGCCGGGAAACGGGGGTGTCGTCAGCGCGAGGCATCGAGGAGGATATCGGAACCGGCATCACCGATGATCAGCTAAAGTACATGGTAGGCAAGATAGATCAGTCCGCCCAGGGCACTTACCCCACCAAGGATTCGCAAGAGAACCCCAGTCGGCGGTTTGGCGTCGAGGTCGATCCGGTCGCCGGCCTGCACGTTGAGCTGGTCGAGGGTTGCACCCTGGCGGACCGCCAGCGCGAACGCCGGCCCGTCCACGATCACCCGGTCGCCGCGCTTGATGGTCGACCTCTCCCATCGCACGTTATTCGTTGGCCCGGCGGCGTCCTTCATGATTTCCTCGGTCAGCAGTATCGACGCCGGGGCGGCAAACACGCCAGGCTTGTTGAGCGCTCCGAACATCGAAATGCGCACGTAGGTCGTCACCGTCACCGTCGGGTCGACGACATACCGCTTGAGCGCCTGCTTGAGGTAGTCCTGTACCTCGGAGCGCAACACACCCTGCATCGGAATCGCGCTGCCACCGGGCAGCAGCAATGTCCGTGATGGGCTAATGTTGTAGGTGGCGCTCAACCCTGGTTCCGCCAGGATCTCGACCTTGATGTCATCGCCTGGACGAATGTCCCCTTCAGCGAGTCGCTCGCGAATGACGTCCGCTTCCACCTGCTTTGCCGAACGGATGGCGGGACTGTATCCGCTTGAGGCGAGGCCTCGTTGCAGTTCGTCCAGCGCCGCCTGAAGTTCCGCCCGGGTCACCATCGGGCGGCGGGCGATGACGACGGTGGAATCGGTCTGCTGCGCCAGCAGCGCGTTCGGGACCGACGAGCCCACCCATCCCACCAGCAACGCGGCCACCACCAGACGCATCCTCACGCAGAGACTCCCAGAAAGAGGCAGGTAACGCTTCTCGATCCGAATAATGCACAACCCGTGCTCGCCATGGCACGATGGGCGTGGCGGTTTCATGGCGCCACAGCCGCGTCTTGGCAAGATCGTGGCCATGGGTGTGGACCTTCCAGGACATCGGTGTGGCGTGGTCACAACGCTTTGTGCAGCAATACCACAATTGGCCGGGATCGATGTCCAGTCCACCGAGGTCAAGCTCGACGGCGGCACGGCAGGGAGATTGCACGAGCGTTGAGAACCGGTACTCGCGGACGTGAGCTCTAGTATGGCGGCGCCGCCTGAATTAACTCATTTTACCGCAAAGTGTTACAGCGTTTCGCCCGGCGATGCCGTGGCTCCCACGCGTCGGCACCGGGGTGTGACGCTTTGCCTCAATTGTGTCGCATCCACGCATCGATTTGCGTGGCGATTCAGTTCCATCGGGGGAAATCTTGGCGAACGTCCCGTCCACGGAAGCTGATGCGGCACCGCTGATCATGATTGCCAACGACCAGGAATGGACGGCAAGGGCGGTCGAAAGCATCCTCGAGTCGGCCGGCTATCGCGTGGCTCATGCATACACCGCCCGCGAAGTTCTCACGATGGTCGCTGCCTGCGATCCGGACCTGCTGATTCTGGATCAACAGTTACCCGATTTTTCGGGAGCTGATGTGTGCCGGGAGCTGCGTGCCGATCCCAGGTTTGGCGCTTTGCTGCCGATCATCATCACCACCGCCGGTCCCTCGGGCCGGCCGCAGCGGCTGAACGCCTATGCGGCCGGCGCATGGGAGTTTTACGGGCAGCCGCTCGACGCCGAAGCGTTGCTGCAAAAAATCAGCGTGTACCTTGCGGCATACCGGGAAACCCGTCGGCTGCGGCGCTCCGCGATGATCGACGATCACACCGGATTGTACAGCCGCCCGGGTCTCGCCCGTCGGGCCACCGAACTGATCGCCGAAGCTCGCCGGGTGGGCCGGGCGTTCGCGTGCATCGCCTGGTCAATCCCCGGCCTTGAATCCGCAGAAGTGATGGTCGGCGTCGCGGCCGCGTTTCGCGCCAGCGGCCGGGCGGCGGACGCGTTGGCGCATCTGGGAGGCGGCACGTTGGCGGTTGTCGCGCCCGGCACCAACTCCGGCGACGCGACGCGCCTTGCCGAGCGAATGGGCCGCGTGATCGCAACTGCGGCAGGGATCACTGCGGATCGCGTGCGTGCCATGGTGATCGCGGCCGACCAGCCCGAGTCGTTGCCTTCCGATGGCGATCAGCTGCTCGATCAGGTCACGCTCGCACTGGCGAGCTGAGCGCTAGGAGCTGGTTGGCTCCCAGCCCCCAGCTGTCGCAATCACTCCGTCAATCACCGGCCACTCTTCGCGTCACCCACCAGCGCCTTTTGTTCGACGGGCTCATCCACCGCACCATAGCCGTAGGAGTAGGAGTAGTACTTGTAGTCGTTCATCGTGGCGCGCACGTCGTTCATTACGGCGCCCACGAGGCGGATGGGCAGCTGGTCGACAATCTGGAGCTTCGCCTCGGTCATGTCGCGTTCGGTTGACCCCGCCCGTACCACGAGCATGAGGTTGCCGGTCAGGGTACTCAGGACAAAGGGGTCAATTCCGGCGCCCAGTGGCGGCGTGTCCACGATCACCATGTCGAATTGTTCCCGCATCGCGGCGAATAATTCACGCATGCGCGGCGTGCCGAGCAGTTCCGGCGCGTTGCGTTTGCGACTGCCTCCCGTGATCAGCTGCAGGAGCGCGTGCGAGGTCGGGCGCAGCAACTGCTCCATGGCCAGTTCACCGGTCAGGTAGTCGAGCAGGCCGGGCCGGCGCTCGGTGCCGAAGGTGCGGTGCAACTCACCGCGGCGGGTGTCGCCATCGATCAGCAAGGTGCGATAGCCCGATTCCGCGAATGACAGCGCCAGATTGGATGACACCAGTGACTTACCGTCGCCAGGGGACGGACTCGATACGGTCAGCAGCACGGACCCTTCTCCCAGCACGTGCGCCAGGTTGAGGCGCACCGTGCGAAACGCCTCGATGACCTGCGCCGCCTCGTCGGCCGACGGCTGTTCGCCCTTGGCACGTCGAATTTCCGGGATCACCCCGAGAATCGTCAACCCGAGACCGCTGGTGATCTGGTCGGCGTAGCGGACTCGTTTGTCGGTGAGGTCGAGCAGCAGCGCGAGCCCGAGTCCAGCCCCCAGGCCGATCATGGCGCCCATCGCGATCAGCACCGCAGACCGGTTCTTGCTGGGCTTGAGCGGCGCGATGGCGGGGTCGAGAATCGAGACATCCGGCACTTCGCTGACTTCGCGGGCTCTGGCGGCGTAGTACTGCTTGGTGAGGTCACCGACGATACCTTCGTCGACGGCCCGGTTGCGCTGCAGTTCAGCTTCCGTGATCGATCGCTGGGGAATATCCTGCAACTCGCCCTTTCCGGCGGCGACTTCGGAGTCGGCGCGGGCGATCAGGCCATCGAGGGTGTTGAGGACTTCCTGGGTGTAGGTCGGGATCGTCAGCGTCCGCAGGCGATGAATGTCGTCGAGCAGCCGCGGCATGTTGATCTTGCCGTCGAAGCTGACCGCGGAATCCGTATAGCGCGCGTGCAGGTTGTGGTATTCCAGCTCGTCCTGCACCAGTTCGTTGACGTAGATCATCAGCTCCGGCGAGAGTTTCGTGACCGGATTCATGGCGTACTGGTCGGCGGCGCCTTCGCCCCGCTCGAGCTTGGCCACCGCGCTCGCAAGATCGCGGCGTTGCTTCTTGAGCTGATCGACGTCGTTACGCTTGCTGACATAGGAGCTATAGGCCCCGTTCGTCGTCGACTGTAAACCGGGTGCGACCGGGAATTCCTGGCGTGGCAGCGTGATCGTCCTGATCTGGTATTGCTGCAGCGCCCGGTCGTCGGCCTCGAGCTTGGCGTTGGCCTGGACCCGCTGCGAATCGAGCGCCTGCGCGGCCGACGTGACGTCGAGTCGCTTGTTAATGCCGGCCTTGGCGACGAACACGTCCATCAGTTCATTGAGCGTCTCCGCGGTCGCGTCGGCGTCCTGGCCGTCCAGCGAAAGCGTGATGAAGCGGGGATTCATGCGCGGGACCACGGACACGCCCAGATGACTCTTGACCGCGTCAGCGGCTTCCCGGGGCGTGAGGACATCGAAATCGAAGGACTGACCCTGCCAGCGTGGTTGGACGACCGGTAGCCACTGGAACCCGAATGCGCGGCCAGCGCTGTCACCGACTGCGCCATGTTCCTTTTGCGACGTGAGCGTGTTGAGGAAATCCCAGGCGCGACCGTCTGCACTGATCTTGAACCGGTACGGTCCCGCGACCGACCGCGGGGTCCAGGTGAAACCGTTGAACAGCCCCTGCGCGGGTCCGCTCGGTCCCAGCGGCGGTGGCGGTCCACTGATACGCTTGGGTCCCTGGATGTAGAGGCGGCGGTCCAATACCACCGGCGTCAGGACATTGTAACTCGTCAGAAAAAGCGTCCATTGGTCCGATTGAAACGTCGGGTGATCGGTTGGTGCAATTTGCAACATTGCGTTCACGACGAACTGCTGCGGCCGGAGCTTGGTCACCAGATAGCCACCGCCGAGTCCTACCAGCGTCAGCAGGAGGACCAACCATTTTGCCCGCTTGACGGCGCCGAAATAGCGCAGCAATGGGCTGGTTCGGGGCCCCCCGCTGGTGCCGGAAGACGGCGGTCCGGCGCTGAGACTTACGGATCCCAGTGGGACTGGCGAGTTGGCGAATGGCGGTACGAGGTTCGTCATGGGGCCTGCGTTAGGGGTAAGCTGGGTCCGCTTCCACGGCGCCGATCATGCAAGCATGATACCGTCATATACTTCAATAACCCACGATAGTGTGCCACACAGGTGTGGCACATCCGCCACAGTCATGCCGTTCTTGCGAGACACCTGCACCGTCAAAGCAACGCTGTAGCTTCAATATGGCGCGGTTCCGATGGATATACACCACAGTTGCGGCACGCTTTTCGCCTTGGGAAGTGCAGGACCTGTCCCACGCCTCATGGCTTCCAGGGAGTACTGTCATGACCGTTGTTTCTGGAGCCGACTCGGACGTCGGCTCCCCGGACCCGCCACCCAGCCGCGACATGCTGTCGATGCCGGCTGACATCAAGGCGTCGATCCGGATCCTGATCGTCGACGACGAGCGCACGTTGCGGGAGAGTTGCGCGTCGGTGCTGCGCGGCGAGGGATACAACGTCACGCTGGCGGGCCGGGGCGAGGAAGCGCTTGAGCTCCTGCGGCGCCGGCAGTTCGACCTGGTGCTGGTCGACCTGTTCATGTCGCAGGTTCCCGGACTCGAGATCCTGAACGCGTCGCTCGAATCGAATCACGACTGCCTGGTCGTGGTGATGACGGGCAATCCGAGCGTGACGTCGAGCATCGAGGCGCTCCGCATGGGCGCCTGGGATTACCTGCCCAAGCCATTCTCCGCCACTCACCTGCAGGTGCTGATCGGGCGCGCATCGCACGCGGTATTGAAGTCGCGCGAGGCGGCCGACCTGCGGTCGCAAATCCTGCGTCAGCATTCGCACTCGGACACCCAGGCGCTCATCGGCATCTCGCTGGCGTTCCGCAAGGCGGTGGAGCTGGCCCGCAAGGTTGCCCCGACCGATGCATCGGTGTTCATCAGTGGTGAGAGCGGGACGGGCAAGGAAGTCATCGCCCAGTTCATTCATCAGCACTCGCGGCGGGCCAAGAAGGCGATGGTGCCGATCAATTGTGCTGCGCTGCCCGAGCCGCTGCTCGAGTCGGAAATGTTCGGTCATCGCAAGGGCTCCTTCACCGGCGCGGACCGCGACAAGCCCGGCCTGCTCGAGACCGCGAATGGCGGGACACTGTTTCTCGACGAGATCACCGAGATGTCGCTCCCGCTGCAAGCCAAGCTGTTGCGCGTCGTGCAGGACGGCGTGGTGCGTCGCGTCGGCGCGGAAACGGCCGGCGATCCGGTGGATGTCCGGTTCATTTCGGCGACGAACCGCGACCCGCAGGAAGCCGTCGAGCGGGGCGTGCTGCGTGGCGACCTGTTCTATCGTCTGCGGGTGGTCCCGATCACGCTGCCGCCGCTGCGTACCCGCGTCGACGATATCGCGATGCTCGCCAACCACTTCCTCGGTGTGTTCTGGCATCGCCACCGCCAGATGCCCGATCGCGCCCCCCGGCTCAGCGATGGGAGCATCGAGTACCTCCGGTCGCTGCCATGGCGCGGGAACGTGCGTGAGCTGCAGAACGTGATCGAGCACGTGGCGGTGCTCGTCGAACCGGACCAGCTGATCGAGCCGAGTGACATTCCGGTCTACAACGATGCCGAGGTTGCCCCGGAGCGATCGGCTGCGCCACAACTCGACGGGCCGTTCCACGACGTGAAGGATCTCGTGATCGCGCAGTTCGAGCGGGATTACCTCACCCGTCTGGTCGCCCGCGCCGCGGGTAACATGTCCAAGGCCGCCCGCCAGGCCAACATCGACCGGACGACGCTGTACCGGCTGATGGAAAAGCACGGGCTGCAGCGGGAAGACCGCGGCGAGTAGCATGGTGTTTTCCGCCGCTGCCAGGCAGCGTCTGGATGAAGCGGCCGACGCGCTCGTCGAAGACTGGCACGCCTTCTCGGAAGACGCGATTTCCCAGGCCGAAGTTGCCGCCGGCGTGGTCGACGTGGTGGCGCGCGTGATCGAGGCCGCCGACGCTACCGCGCCCGCCGAGGAGCGTCCGACCTCGTTGCTGACCCGGCGCATCGTGACGCTGTTGCGTCGGAGGCTGCTGGATCTGGCCGACCATCTGGATCCGATGGACGTGTTGCTGCTGGTGCGCGCCCTCGAGCAGGTCGCGTCATCGATCGAGCCGCGATGGTCGGGGCGCTTCCAGGACCGGATGACCGGCCCGAGCGGTCTCGACCTGATCGTGGAGGTCGCGCACGACCTTCGTTCGCCGCTCACGTCGATCCTCTTTCTCGCCGAAACCATGTTGCACGGCCGCAGCGGGCCGCTGACGCCGCTGCAGGAGCGGCAACTGGGGCTGGTGTATTCCGCGGCGTTCGGGTTGAACGCCGTGGCGAGCGACGTGATCGAACTGGTGCGCGGCGGCGACCGCCTCGTCGGTCGGGACATGCAGCCCTTCTCGATCGCCGAGGTGCTCGAAGCGGTTCGCGACATCGTGCTGCCGATCGCCGAGGAAAAGGGGCTCGAGCTGCGGTTCGATGGGCCGGGCACCGACCGTCGCCACGGCCATCCCGGGGCGCTCAACCGGGTGCTGCTCAACCTGACCACCAACGCGCTCAAGTTCAGTGCCGAGGGCTATGTCGAAGTGAAGGTGGTGGAAATCGGCGGCGACATCGTGGAATGTTCGGTTCGCGATACCGGGCGCGGCATACCAGCGGCTGCAATGGCGACGTTGTTCGAGCCGTTCCGCCGACGCCAGAAGCCTGGTGACTACGCATTTTCCGGCTCGGGACTCGGGCTCTCGATCTGCCGCAAGCTGGTGGAGGCGATGGGCGCCGAGCTCGCCGTGAGCACAGTGCAGGGCGAGGGCACCAGCTTTTCCTTCCGGCTGGTATTGCCGCTGGTGCAGGCCGCGGATGGATTATTCGGCTGAGCGGCGAGGGCCGCTTCGGCCGATTACCTTTGGGCACTGCCGCGGAGAGCTTCCCGGCAGCCGCGGACTGAAGCGTCATTGGGACGCAGTTTCGCATCACGTGCCGTCTCGATCATCGATCGTCGCCGCAGCATCGCGTTGAAGCGCATCGCGCGGCGGACGCCGAGACCGGGGACGGCCCAGACAATGGTACCGTTGTGAACTCGCATCCTGCTCATCGAGCCGGCCGGCAGCAGATAGCCGCGCCCAGTCATCACGTGCCCAGCGCCGTGCCCATCCACCACGCGCCCAATGCGGCGCTCCTCATCGACTTCGACAATGTCACCCTTGGCATCCGGTCCGACCTTGCCAAGGAGCTGCGCACGCTGCTCAACAGCGACATCATCAAGGGCAAGGTGGCGGTCCAGCGCGCCTACGCCGACTGGCGCCGCTATCCGCAGTACATCGTGTCGTTGTCGGAGTCGTCGATCGACCTGATCTTTGCCCCGGCCTTCGGCACGAACAAGAAGAACGCGACCGACATCCGCCTCGCGGTCGACGCCATCGAGCTGGTCTTTACCCGTCCGGAGATCGGCACGTTCATGCTCCTGTCGGGCGACAGCGACTTCTCCTCGCTGGTGCTCAAGCTCAAGGAATACGGCAAGTACGTGATCGGGGTCGGCATTCGCGAATCGGCGAGCGACATCCTGATCCAGAACTGCGACGAGTACTACTCGTACAGCGATCTGGCCGGCCTGAGCAAGGAAGCGGAAGTTCCCGGCCCGCCACGCGATCCGTGGGAGCTGGTGGTCGAGTCGGTGGAACAGATGACGCGCAACCGCGATGTGATGCGCGCCGACCGGCTGAAGCAGGTGATGCAGCAGATCGACCCCGGATTCGACGAGAGCAACGCCGGTTACAACCGGTTCAGCAAGTTCGTCACCGAAGCGGGAACGCGTGGCTTGATCCGGGTCATCAAGCAGGAGAACGGGCAACTGGACGTGGCATCGGTGACCGGTGGCCCGACGGCAATAGCGAGCGGCCCGGCGAAGCGGGGACGCGAAGCATCGTCGCGGTCGGCGAAACCCCCGGCCGTCGCGGCTCCAGTGGCCAAGGATCCCGACGCCCATCCGGTGCGGCGGCGCCGTGGCGGCCGTGGCCGTGGCCGCGCCGCGGAAGCCGGCGAGGGGGCGCCGCCGCCGTCGACCGCACCGGCCGGCGGAACCGCGCGCGTACTCGCCGGCCTGACGCTCGCCGAGGCGTTCCATCTGCTATCGCGCGCGCTCGGCGAATTGCCGGCACCGGTCCCGCACGAGACCTTGCGCGCGCGCATGGCGGTGTTGCACGGCAAGGAAGACGCGCTGCTCGACCCGTCGCGTTTTGCGAAGCTGCTGCGGCAGGCGAACGACGCCGAGATCGCCGATGTACGCATGGTGGCAGAAAACCAGTACGAGATCTCGCCGCACAAGGCGGACATCGCATTCAAGCTGCAGGCGCGTGGGCCGATCGAGACCGGCGGCGCGGGAGAGGCACCCGCAGCGCCCGTGACTCGCCCGGCCGTCGCGTTGCGCTTCCGGGGCGGGTCGCGGACCGGGGCGCGCCCAGCCGAGCTGCAGATGGTTGGCGTCGTGGATCTCAACGCCGGCCCGGCGGCGCCTTCCGGAGCGGCACCTGCCGCACCCGCTCCGACGGCTTCGGGGGCGGTGATCGCAAGCGAGCCTGAGCCGGCCGCCGCGTCCGTCGCCGCCGGTCGACCGAAGACCCAACGTCGCAAGCGCGCCGGCAAGAAGGCGCCGACCGCGTCGCCAGAGCATGTCGCCGCAGCAAAGTCGACTGCCGAACCCGCAAAGGGGAAGAAGCCATCGACACGCCGGACTTCAAAACCGCGCGTCGGCTGAGCCCGCGCGCGATCGCGATGGCCCGCGATCTTCTCGGGATGACGCTCGCCTCCGACCTTGGAGGCGAGCGTGTTTCCGGCATCATCGTGGAGACCGAGGCATATCTGGGTGTGCATGATGTGGCATCGCACGCGTGGCGGCGGCGTCGCCACCGCCTCCATCGCGGGATCTACGCGCCGGCCGGCACGTGGTACGTCTACCGGTCCTACGGGATTCACTGGTGCCTGAACCTGACGACACCGACCGGCGACGACGGCGCTGCGGTGCTGATTCGCGCCGTCGTGCCGAGCGTCGGCATCGAGGTCATTCGGCAACGGCGTGGCCAGGTTGCCGACAAGCACCTCACGAACGGCCCGGGGAAGATCGGTCAGGCATTCGCGATTACTGGTGAGCACGACGGCATGCTGGCGACGCAGGACAGCCCGTTGCGGCTGCTGCGGGCCGCGAAACAGCGAATGAGAGGGTCGATCGAGGTGACGCCGCGCATCGGGATCACGCGAGCGGCGGATTGGCCGCTGCGGTTTGTCCTACGAAGCATAAACCGAGAAGCAAGACGAGAGACGAGAGACGAGAGACGAGAGAAGTAGGAAGGGGCCGTCGTGCGTCGGCGGGGCCCTTTTTATTTGTCTCGTCTCTGGTCTCTCGTCTCTCTTCGCTCGTCGTCAGTATCCGCCAGCCGTAACACCTTCCCGCGCGCTGCCGAGCCCGATGCGAATGCCGCCCATGAGTGTCTGGGTCGCGCCGTGCAGCAAGTTGTCGCTGCTGGGCGAGGTGGTCGCCTGATACTGTCCGAACACAGTGAACCGTCCCCAGCGACCCTGGACGCCGACGAGCGCGGTGACGAAGCCGGTGGAACTGGCGGCCTGCGCTGCAGCGAGATCCGTCTGCCGATCGGTCGGGTCGAGGATGTTGGGACTGATTCTGGGACCGACGACCTGCAGGATGCCGCCACCGACGCCGAAATAGGGTTCGACCGGTCCGGCGATCGGGAATGCCATGAGGACGCCCTGATACCGGCGAACGTCGTTGAATAACACCAGTCCACCCGATGCCTGTTCGTTGTTGCCGATGCCTTCATCGACCCCGAACAGCAATCCGCCGCGGTGGGCCATGATGAGGAGGTGGGCGCCGGCCGCCGGCACCACCTTGGTGTCCTGGGAGTTGGTCTGGAAGGCCATGGCGCCGGCTTCCAGTCCGAGTTTCCAGGTGTACGAGTCGCTGCGCTGCGCAAGGGCTGCGCTCGGCATGGTCGCGGCGAGCACGATGGCGGTGATCGCGACAGGGTGTCGGAAGAACGTCATCGAATGGTCTCCTGAGAGGGCGTTAGGGGTCTCGCGCCGCAAGGAACAGACCGCGGGCTCAGATCAGCTCAAGCCGGCGGCCGACACGGGAAAAGGCGGCCAGCGCCTGATCCAGGTCCTCGCGGGTGTGCCCGGCCGAGATCTGGCAACGCACGCGGGCCTGTCCCTGCGGCACGACCGGGAAGCCGAACCCGGTCACGAAAACGCCTTCCTCGAGAAGGAGTTCGCTCATCCGGATCGCCGCTGCGGTTTCGCCCAGAATGACAGGCACGATAGGAGTATCGCCCGGTAGGGGTCGAAACCCGAGACTGAGGAGCCCCTGGCGGAAATAGTGGGTGTTTTCCCGCAGCATGGTGACCCGTTCCGGCTCGGTCTCGAGGACTTCGATGGCCGCCAGCGCCGACGCCGCCACCGTGGCGGGCAGGGCGTTGGTGAAGAGCTGGGGACGGGCGCGTTGCATGAGGTAATCGCAGAGTGCCGAAGATCCCGCCACAAAACCGCCGGCTGCACCGCCCAGGGCCTTGCCGAGGGTGGACGTGATGATATCGACCTGGCCGTGGAGGCCGAAGTGTTCGGCCGTTCCCCGCCCGCGTTGCCCGAGGACGCCGGTCGCATGTGAGTCGTCGAGCCAGAGCAGCGCACCGTGCTTGCGGCAGACGTCGAGCAGGGCAGGGAGGTTCACGATGGAGCCCTCCATCGAGAACACGCCATCGCTGACCACCAGCTTCACCTGGCGATCGGACGCGGCGGCGAGCTTGGCGTCGAGATCGGCATAGTCGCCGTGCTTGAACACGCCGGTTTCGCACTTGGCGATCGCCTTGGCGAGTCGCATCGCGTCGATGATCGACGCATGATTGAGCTGATCGGACAGGACGATGTCCCGGTCGGTAAGCACGGTGGCGGGCAGGGCCTCGTTAGCGTTCCAGCAGCTGACGAACGACAGCGCCGCGGCCGTGCCGACCAGTCGCGCGCACGCCGCCTCGAGGTCGCGATGAATGGTGAAGGTGCCACAGATGAAGCGGACCGAAGCGGTGCCGGCGCCGAAGTCGTCGATGCCCGCCTTGCCGGCGGCCATCACGACGGGGTCGTCGCTGAGCCCGAGGTAGTTGTTCGATGAAAGAATGATGACCTGGCCGCGGCCTTCCATGCGGACGCGCGGTGCCTGGGGTGATTCGAGATAGTTGAAGGACTTGTACACCCCGTCGCGGCGAAACTGGTCCAGCTGAGCGACGATCCGCTGCTCGAGTGCGTTCGATGAGGCCGGCACGCCGCTCATCGTGCCACGTCCAGGATCACCTTGCCGGCCGACCCGTCCTTGATCACGCCGATCGCATCGGCGATGCGCTCCATGGGAAACCGATGGGTGACCACCGGCCGCGGGTCGAGCTGTCCCGATTGCAGCAGTCGCATCATGTGAATCCAGGTCGAATACATCTTCCGACCGGTGACGCCGTACAGCGTGAGTCCCTTGAAGATCACGTCGCGGGCGAAATCGACTTCCGTGGTGCGGCTGGGTGTGCCGAGCAGGTTGACGCGACCGCCGGGGCGTGCGGCGGCGAACGCGGTCGCATGGCCGGACGGATGGCCGCTCATCTCGCAGACCAGGTCGACACCCAATCCGGCGGTGAGCTCACGGGCACGCGCCACGACGTCATCGCGCTCCGGGTGAAGTGTGTGATGGGCCCCCATCCGGACGGCGAGCGCACGGCGCGTGTCATTGAAGTCCGACGCGATGACCAGTGACGCCCCGGCGGCTCGCAGCACACCGACGGCAAAGCAGCCGATCGGCCCACAGCCGAGCACGAGGGCCGTGCTGCCGGCAACGTCGCCGCCTTCGAGGGCGGTGTGCACCGCGTTGCCGATCGGGTCCATGATGGCGCCGACGTCGGTGGGGATGCCGTCGAGGTGCATCACGTTGGAGGCTGGCATCGCAATGAACTCGGCGAACGCGCCATCGCGATCCACGCCAATGATGGACGTCCGGACGCAGAGGTGGCCGTTGCCGGTTCGGCAGGGGACGCAGTGGCCGCAGATGACGTGCCCTTCGGCGGTCACCAGGTCGCCGACGGCGAAGATGCCTTCGCCGCGCGCCGCGGCCCCAAGATCGGCGACCTCGCCGGCGAACTCGTGACCGATGACGACGGGCGGCCGCAAGCGGCCCGCCGCCCATGCGTCCCATTCCCAGATGTGCAGATCGGTGCCACACACCCCGGCGTAATGCACCTTGATGAGGACGTCGCGAGCGGCGAACGCGGGAACGGGACGGTCGACCAGTTCCATTCCGACGCCGGGAACGGACTTCACGAGTGCGCGCATGTCACGCCTGACGATTGGAGAACGCCGGGGAATATGAGGAGAGACGACACAAGATAGAAGAGCATGCGACGGCGAATCCGGGCGCGAGACGGGACGCCGTCGCACCCAAGCGGGGTCCCTCCGGCTTGGCGTCGGATGAGAAAAAAGTGCGTTCGCGGGCAAAGTCGGCCTCCGCACCGGTCGGCGGGGTCGGTCGCGTCAGCGACGGATTTTCGGCATTCCGACGTCGAGTGCCGACGCAGCGAGTGCGGATTCCGAGCGGTTGCACCATCGCGTCGGTGGTGCGTTGGATCGGCATGCTGCACGCGTGCGCCGATCGCGCTGATCACGAGCAAACCCATATGGAATCTGGTATTGCGTGTGATCACGGCGATCGCATTGCGCGGCGAACGGTTAGCGACGATCCCGCGTAACAGCCGCGGCGCGCGCGTCATCCGGCGCCGCGTCCGCCGCCGCGAACGGGATGCGGTGGTGTGGTTGGTCGATGGTACCCACTGCGTTGCCGGCGGTTCCGTTGTGCGGGGGGTATTGCGCGTTGCAAAAAAAATTCGATCTTGTATATGCCGACGCTACTCCGCACCTCAGTGCTGGGAGCGTCGCCGCGAGCATCGCGCGTACGACGATGTCTCGCGCAAACCAATTCTCAGGGAGGCTCCATGGCAGCTCGTAAGAAGGCCGCAAAGCGCGGCGCGAAGAAGTCCGCGAAGCGTGGCAAGAAGGCCGCGAAGCGCGGGAAGAAGAAGTAGTTTCGCGTCGGTCGCGTCTCAGACGCGAACTCAAACAAACCGGGCCGGCATGTTGCCGGCCCGATTTGTTTCTTACGGACGAAGCGTCCAACATGGCGCCGACGTAACTAGGCTCGAGCGTCGTGCCTCTGGTCGGCGAGCTCTGCCGCCGGCTTCACGAACAACGCCCCTCGTGATTGCGCCCCCCGCGCGCGCCGCCCCGCCGGCGGCATCGACTCGCGCTGCCAGCTGGCGTAATGTCCGGCGAGGCCTTCGGGCCCGGCTCCGAGCGAATCGGGCACCAGCGCGTGAAGCCCTCCGGGGGCGGTGATCCGCTGCAATTCGGCGAGCAGGACGCGTCGCTCGCCCGGCGTGAGCGACGCCAGGGTCCCGGCGTCGACTACCACCAGCGCGAAGTCGCCGCTGAGGCACGGGAGCCACGGGCCGAACTGCACGCACATCGCTTCGAACGTTGACGACAGCGACTCCATCGCGATGCGGTGCTCGGCGCGCTCCACCACGCCGACGTCGCGGTCAACGAAGGTCACCACGCCATCATGGGCGGCCAGCAGGTAGGCGCATGCCTCGGCACCGCTGCCCACTACCAGCACGGTATCGTCGGGCTCGATGCGCGGCGCGAGACTCGCGACGAGTTGATTGGCGTCGAGTCCCCAGTGGGTCGGATCCCGCTGTGCGGCGCGCAGCTTGGGGTAGGACTTCCGCCAGGTCTCGAATCCGCGGATGCCGAGTCGCTTCCTGATGAACTCGTCGACGACCGTCTGGGCCAGCACCTCGGTGAGCAGGAACTGCTCGTCGCCACGCAGGTCGACCATGGCTTCGTCCGCCTGCCGCAGCAGCTCTTCGCGCGAGATCGAGTTCTTGTAGTGCTCGATCCGGTCCATGATGTAGAGATCGTACTGTTGCCGAACCGAACGGAGCGGGCGCCGTTTGCGGGTGCTGGAGAGCAGGTGCTGCGCCGAAAGCATGCAGTAACGTCGTGAATTTGGTGGCGCACGTCAATTGGGGACGCCGGAGCTGGACCCACGAGCCATGGGCCATGGGCCCCAAAACCCTACGCGAGAGTTCGCATGCCGCGCGCCAACTCAACCCGCGGGCTCACGGCTCATGGCTTTCGGCTCACTCTAGTCCGCCCGCAACAGCACTCCTTTCAGATACCCGGTCTCCGGGATCGTCACGACCTCCGGATGATCGACCCCCTGACCGAGAATCCGGTGAAGCGTAAACCGCCGACCGCTGGCCGCCGCCGCCCCTGCGATCATGTCCATGAACTGCGGTCGCTGCACGTGGAACGAGCAGCTCGCGGTCAGGAGCCATCCGCCGGGCGCCACCAGCCGCATCGCCCGGCGATTGATCTCGTGGTAGCCGCGGAGGGCGGCGGCGACATGGGCCTTGCTCTTGGCGAAAGCGGGCGGATCGACCACGACGACATCGAACCGGCGGCCCTGACGACCCCATTCGGGCAACAGGTCGAACGCGTCGCCGGCGACCCACTCAATGTTATCCATGCCGTTGATCGCTGCGTTCACGGCGCCTCGCGCCAGTGCCTCGTCGCTGGCGTCGAGCGCGATCACGGAGCGGGACTTCGTCGCGAGGTGCAGGGCGAACGACCCGTGGTAGGAAAAACAATCCAGCGCCACCCCATCTCGCGGGGCGATCGCGCCCGCGAGCAGGCGATTGTCCCGCTGGTCGAGAAACGCGCCCGTCTTCTGACCGGTCCACGGAGCCGCATACCAGCGCACCGCCCCCTCGCGTACCTCGACTTGCTGGGGAACCTCACCGCTCACGACCACGACCGCTTCGTCGAGGCCCTCCAGCCGGCGGATGCCGACGTCATGACGCAGCAGGATGCCATCGGCCTTGAAGGTGTCGCGCAGCGCCTCGATGATCACATCGCGTTGCGTCTCCAGTGCGGCCGAAAGCAACTGTACCACGAGCCAGCGGTCATACCGATCGACTACCAGGGCGGGAAGACTGTCACCTTCGGCGTGAACGGCGCGCCATGCCGTGGCATCGATCTCCTGGCGGCGGTGGCGGCAACGTTCGAACTGTAAACGCCACCAGGCATAATCGATCGGGGTCTCGGTCCGTTCGAGCAGCCGCAGCCGGATTTCCGACCGCGGTGAACAGATTGCCTGGCCGAGAAACCTGCCCCGGTCATCCCGAACGGGGATGATTCCGGCATAGTCCGGATGGGTGATGACGTCGCTGCGGTAAATCCACGGGTGCCCGGTGGCCCATCGGGAAGCCCCGCGCGCCGACACGGTTGCCCAGCTCATCTTTGTCCGCTCATGCGCGAGAATCTAGCTGCCGCCCTCCGCCTCCTGCTTGTGACCGACGATGCGTTGCTCGCCGGTCGCGATCCGATCCTGCTCTGCCGGGCAGCGGTGCAGGGTGGCGTGACGGCAGTGCAGCTGCGGCTGAAGCAGGCGTCGGATCGCGCGGTGCTCGACCTGGCGGCCGAGCTGATCCGCGAACTGGACGTGCCGATCTTCATCAACGACCGGCTGGATATCGCGTTGGCGGTCGGTGCGGCGGGCGTCCATCTCGGGCCGGACGATCTCTCGCCGGCGCTGGCTCGTCGGATTGTGCCGGCGGACTTCGTCATCGGGGCGTCCGTTGGCGGTGACGGCGAGTTCGTGCGCGGCGCTGCCGCAGATTACTGGGGTATCGGACCGCTGCACGGTACGATCACCAAGCGCGATGCGGGGGCGCCACTGGGCCTGGATGGCGCGAGTGGGATTCTGGCCCGGGCCGGCGGCAGACCGTGTGTCGTCATCGGCGGTGTAGTGCCCGGGGACGTGGCGGCTGCACGTGCTGCCGGGTTTGCCGGTGTGGCGGTAGTGCGCGGGATCCTGGAGAGTGGGGATGTCGAGGCGGCGGCGCGGCGGTACACGATGCCGGCAACTCGTTGACTCTTGGTCTCCTCGCAGCGCTGTACGTATTCTTCCGGTTCTTGTTCGCGTTCCCGTGCGATCGCATCAAATGGCGCTTTTCCACCAGACTAGCCGGTGTCGCTGCGATCGGTCACGAGGTAGAGCGTCAGTACCGTTTTCGTTGGCATCGGGGCACAATCGCAGTCGGGCTACGGCCGAGCACGCCCGGCGCATTGCGGGACCGAGGGGATCGCTGCTATCCAGCCGCTGCTCGGCGCAGGGTTTCTGGCCACATGGGACGCAACGTTACTCAGCCGCCTCGGAAACAAGACAGGAACTACTGGGACAGGATGGCACGTCGGTGGGATCACGAAATATTCAATACCCTGTACCACGACCGGTTCCGGGTGATTACGGCTGAACTGAAGCGGAGTGTTCGTCGGGCGCGCTCGGTCGCCGACTTCGGCTGCGGCGTCGGGACATACCTTCCGATTCTGGGCCGGTTGTTCGAAGAAGTCCAGGGTTTCGAACGCTCCAGGGCGTGTGTAGCAATCGCTCGCGCAAGTGTCCGAAAGAAGGGAAACATCGCGGTACATCAAGCCGCGTCCGCCCCGAGGCAGAGTCGCGCCCAGTTTGACGTCGTGCTCTGTGTCAACGTGGCGATCCACCCCTCTCACCGCGGTCGAACCAGCGTGCTGCGCTCGGCGCGGTCACTACTTTCTCCCGGCGGAAGACTGATCCTCGTCGTGCCGTCGTTCGAGTCGGCAGCCATGGTTGCGACAGCAGAGCGGGAGGCAATCGGGAGTCAGGCCAGTCGGCGCGCTGGGCATTGGGATGTTGGCGCACGTCCCAATGGCGTCGTGTCAATCGACGGTGTGCCGACCAAGCATTATTCCAGGCAGGAGTTACGCGACTCCCTGATCAGCCTCGGGTTGACGGTCACCAGGGTCAGGCGCGTCGAGTACAGTTGGCGCAGCCAAGGGGTGCGCCCAGGACCGAAATTGCGTCACCGTCTGCCGTGGGACTGGATCGCGGTAGCGCAAGAGTCGGCAGCAGCTCATTCCGCCAAACCTGCGGTCGCTGCGTAACTCGGGGTCAGGCAGCACGGGACGCGGAGAATCGGATCAGCCTCCGCCTCGGAGCTTCCTGACGTTCCGCAGGTGCTCGGTGTACGTCGTGGCGAAGAGGCTCTTTCCGTCGGGACCAGCGACGAAGTACAGATATGGGACGCTGGCCGGCGTGAGCACGGCTTCGATTGCCTGATGGGACGGGTTGCCCACCGGTCCCGGTGGCAGGCCAGGATGCCGATAGGTGTTCCACGGCGAGTCGAGCTGGTAATCCACGTCAAAGAGCCGGCTCTTTCGCTCGCCATCACGCAGCAAGTAGGCGTACTCGATCGTGGGATCGGCGTCGAGCGACATCCCCCGGCGACGGCGGTTGCGATACACGGCAGCGATGAGCGGTCGGTCGGCGGGGTTCCTGGCTTCCGCTTCGACAATGCTTGCCAGCACGAGCAGCGCGTTGCGATCGAGACCGGCCGTCTCGGCGCGAGCGTCCCAACTGGAATCCCAGGCCTGCGCCCGCGCCGTGATGAAGCGCCCCAGCACGTCGCTCGCGGAATCGAAACCACCGAAATCGAAGCTCTCTGGCAGCAGCCATCCCTCGACGCTCGGTCCGGGAATGTGGAACTCGTGCAGCAATGCCGGATCGCGCGCGGCGGCCAGCAGTCTGTCGCGCGGAATGCCGAGGTGGTCCTGCACACTGCGAGCGAGGTCGAAAACCGTGCCCCCGATCGGCAGCGTGACGCGAAAGTGCAAGGCATCGCCGGCACGGAGGGCGTGCAGTATCGCGCCGGTGCTGCTGTGGCGAGCGAACTGATAGATGCCCGCCTTGAGGCTGTGATCGATATGGCCCCATCGAGCCCGCAGCACGAACCACGGCCGCGACCAGATCACCCCATGGGCAGCGAGCGAATCTGCCGCGATACGAACGCCCGCGCCGGGTGGGATCGGAACGCGCTCGAGCGGGCCCGGGGAGGCACAGGCGGCGAGCGCAAGCGCGGCGAGGTGCGGGTGCGCGAACCGTCGGACCCGATCCCGCGCGCCCGCGATTCGCTTGCACCCGCGCGGACCGATGCGCGGGCTGCCTCGCGAATCGCCGCCGGTGCTGTGCACCGACGCCGGGGCGCGCTCACTACGAGTCCTCCTCTCGTGCACCCTCACTCCGCCGGCTTCAGCGTTAGTCACGTTCGACATCATCATCGGCGTCCGTCGAGCCACCGCTGCAGCACCTCGGCCGCCGCCGCTGCATCGATGCTGCGGGCCGGCCGCGCGGTCGAGGCGGCCGGCGATCCGGCCTCACGGGTGTGCCTGAGGGCATCGGCGGTGCTGAAGCTTTCGTCGATCCAATCGAGTGGCAGTCCGCTGCGTGCAGCGAGCGCGCGCCCCATCTCTCGCGCCGCGATGGCGGCGACGCCTTCGAGCCCGTCGTCATCGAGCGGAACCCCGACCAGCAGGCCGACCGGCTGCTCGCGTTCGACGAGGGTGAGAAACCGGCCCACCGGGAGTCGCCGGCCGGTGCGCCGGGTCAATGTGTCGAGCGGGGACGCGATCAGCTGGGTTTCATCGCTGATGGCGACACCGATGCGGGAGGTGCCCCAGTCCATCCCCAGTACGCGGCCGGTGGGGGGGATCACCCCAAGGGTCACTGCGCCATCGTGGCGAAGAACTCCTTGTTGGTCTTTGTCCGCTTCATCCGCTCGAGCAGGAACTCCATGGCCTCGACCACCGGCATGTCGGCCAGGAAGTTGCGCAGCAGGTAAACGCGATTGAGCTCGTCCTTGTCGAGGAGGAGCTCTTCCTTGCGGGTGCCCGACTTGTTGATGTCGATGGCGGGAAAGACGCGCCGGTCGGCGAGGCGGCGATCGAGGACGAGTTCCATGTTGCCGGTGCCCTTGAACTCCTCGAAGATCACTTCGTCCATGCGCGAACCGGTGTCGATCAGGGCCGTCGCCACGATGGTGAGCGATCCGCCGCCCTCGATGTTGCGGGCGGCGCCAAAGAACCGTTTCGGCTTCTGCAGCGCGTTGGCGTCCACACCGCCGGAAAGAATCTTGCCGGAGTGCGGCACCACCACGTTGTGTGCGCGGGCGAGGCGGGTGATGGAGTCGAGCAGGATGATCACGTCGCGCCCGTGCTCGACCAGGCGGCGCGCCTTCTCGATGACCATGTCCGCCACCTGCACGTGGCGGTCGGCCGGTTCGTCGAACGTCGACGCGATCACCTCCGCCGCGACGTTCTCCTGCATGTCGGTGACTTCTTCCGGGCGCTCATCGATCAGCAGCACGATGAGGTAGCACTCGGGGTGGTTCTCGGTGATGGCGTTGGCGAGCTTCTGCAGCAGGATGGTCTTGCCGGCCTTCGGCGGCGCGACGATGAGACCACGCTGGCCCTTGCCGATGGGCGACATGAGGTCCACCACGCGCATCGACAGGTCGTTGTTTCCGCGCTCCAGCCGGATCCGCTGGTCCGGGTACCGCGGCTTGAGGTTGTCGAACGCGATGCGTGACTTGGTCCGGTCCGGTTCCTCATAATTGACGCCCTCGACCTTGAGGAGCGCGAGGTAGCGCTCGCCCTCCTTGGGTGGGCGGACCTGTCCCATCACGGTATCGCCGGTGCGCAGGTCGAAGCGCTTGATCTGGCTCGGCGAGACATAGATGTCGTCGGGTCCGTACAGGTAATTCCAGTCCTGTGAACGCAGGAACCCGTATCCTTCGGGGAGGATCTCCAGCACGCCTTCGCCGCGGATCACGGTATCCTTGTCGAGCAGCGATTGCTCGATCCGGAAGATCATGTCCTGCTTGCGGAGCCCCGAGTAGTTGGTGATGTTCAGCTCCGCGGCCAGCGCATGCAGCTCGGCGACGGATTTCTGTTTCAGTTCAGCGATATCCACGGAACTCTCCGGATGGAGTTGTGCGGCCGGACGCCGGGGTCAAGAAAGGTCGGGATGTGCGCACCGTTCGGGATTGGCGTGTCAGGGCGTGTGTGATGTATGAGGCTCGCGCGGCAGGCGCGGCAGGAGCGGCTAAACGACGTGCGGAGCGACTGGAAGCCACAGAGAATACGAGTCTGCCGGCCTCCCGTCAAGCCTTGCCATGAATGACCCGGCCAATTTCTTCTCGGCGTGGCGATCTGTTACGCTGGCGGGGAGTCGTCACGTCCAGGATGGCATCGTCCGGCCCGAGCATCGTGGTCCCAGCTCGGCACTCCGGGCGTTTCTTCGCCAATGGCCCGGCGCCTGGTACTGGAGCGACGACGACCACACCGGCCTCGTCCTGATCCAGGGCACGGCCCCGGCCCGCCCGGAACGCTGGCTCTGGCATGGCGCCCTGCTGGTCCTCTTCATTGTCTGCACGCTCGGCGCCGGCTCGGTTGTCTCGGGTCACTTGCGCCCGCCGGTGCATCCGGGGCTGGGAGGTGCGGTGTCCGGCGCACTCGAGTTCGCTGCGTTCGTCGTGAACGGGGGCTGGCGGACGCTGCTCGACGGGTGGGAGTTCGCGGTACCACTACTGGGAATCCTGCTGGTGCACGAACTCGGGCATTACTTCGCGGCCCGGCGCTATGCCATTGACGTTTCGCCGCCGTACTTCATTCCGGTGCCACCGAATCTGTCGCCAATCGGCGGTCTGGGCGCGTTCATCCGGCTGCGGAGTCCGGTGTACGACCGGCGGCAGCTGCTGGATGTCGGTGCTGCTGGGCCGCTGGCGGGGTTCGTGGTGGCGATGGGCGTGCTGCTCTGGGGTTACCAGCTGTCCAGTCGTGTCAGTGCACAGGTTGCGGGGGCACCATCGTTGATCCTGTTCGCCGGCCATCCGATTTTCCTGGGCGACTCGCTCCTCACGCACGCGCTCCGCTACTGGCTCGTTCCTGGGGCCGGCCCGGTCCTGCTGGCGCCACCGGCGTTCGCGGGCTGGGTCGGCATGTTCATCACGGGGCTCAACCTGTTGCCGCTGTCGCAACTGGACGGCGGTCACGTGTTGTACGGGCTGGCCGGCAAGCAGCAACGGCTGATTGCCATGGTAGTCGCGGTAGGTCTGCTGCTGCTGGGTACCCGGGCGCCGATGTGGTTCGTGTGGGCGGGCCTCACGTTCGCGATTGGCGGCGGCAAATGGAGTCATCCTGCCGTGGTGATTCCCGATCGTTCGGTGTCGCGCGGTGGGCGCCTCACGGGATTGGCGTGCCTCGTGGTGTTCATGCTGACCTTCGTCCCGATACCGTTTCAAGGGTGACCGACGCCACGTCGCGTCGCGCTGCCGGGAGCGAACTGATGGCCGAATCCGACTTGACCGCTGACCTGCGTCACGCCCTCGCCAATCCGCTGGGGGCGCTGTTGGCCGAGGCCCAGCTGCTCCTGACCGGGAACGCGCCACTGGATGGCGAGACGCGTCAGGCGTTGCAGCAAATCGAGCAGCTCGCGCTCAGGATGCGCGCGATCCTGCAACAACAGACTCAGGCTGACGGTCCGTCGCCGGCCAGTGCCCCCGTCAAGGAGAACCGATGAAATCCGACCGTTTCGCCGTGGTCATCCTGCTGGGTTGGGTCAGCATGTTGCCGGGCGCTGTCGCGGCCCAGTCCGTCGCGAAGCCCGGTGCCGTCCACCGGGCGATCACGGCTGCGGCGCCCGAGCGCGCCGTCCGTCGGGATATTCCGTTGACCAACATGATCCGTCGTGCCTTCGCCGCCGGTACTCGCGACTCCAGCGGCAGGCCGGGCGCTCATTACTGGCAACTGTGGAACGAGTACACGATCAACGCCCGACTGGACGCACCGACGTCTCGCGTGTCTGGTCGAGAGACGATCGTGATCCACAACACCAGCGATTCGGCGCTTCGCACCCTTCAGCTGCGGCTCGACCAGAACCTGTTCGCGGCGAACGTGCCGCGTGCAGAGGTGGTGACCGACGTTACCGATGGGATGAAGCTGACGAGGCTCGTGGTCGACGGACAGGCGGTCGACCTGAATCCGCCGCCGGCTGGTCGCGGGGGACGCGGACGGGGCGGACCCGGCGGTGAATCCACCGGGCCGGCAGCGCCAAGCATCATTGGCGCCAACCTCACGAGCGCAAGCATTCGCCTGGTGACGCCGGTTGCCGCGCATGGCACAGCGACCATTGAAGCGGAATGGAACTTCGCCGTCCCGCGCTCCGATGGTGTGCGCGGGATCCGCATGGGCCGATGGGGCGATTCGCTGTATCAGGTGGCGCAGTGGTATCCGCGGGTCGCGGTCTACGACGATCTCCGCGGCTGGGACACCGACCCATACCTCGGCCCGTCGGAGTTCTACAACAACTTCGGCCGGTTCGACGTCCGGATCGACGTGCCGGCCGGATGGCTGGTGGGATCCACTGGTGTGCTGCAGAATCCGGACGAGGTGCTGACGCCGACCGCTCGCGCGCGCCTTGCCCATGTGCTCGACTCCGACTCGCAGCGCACCATCGTGGGAGCTGACGAGCGAGGCGCGGGGAACTCCACCGCGCTGGGTGACCGGCTCGTCTGGCATTTCGTCGCGGACACGGTGGCGGACGTGGCATGGGCGACGTCGGACCGGTTCGTCTGGGATGCGACGCGTGCCACGATTCCGGGGAGGGGGCCGATCCCGGTGTACGTCATGTATGAGCCGGGCAACGCGGCGCGGTACGCCGCCGCCGGCGCCATCGCCCGGCACGCGCTCGAGTTCTACTCCAGGCTCTGGATGCCGTATGCGTTTCCGCTGGAGACCATGGTCGACGGCCCCGAGGGCGGCATGGAATACCCGATGTTCATCATGTCGAGCGCCGGGGCATCGGACCACGAGACTGGCCATCAGTGGTGGCCAATGATGGTAGGCGTGAACGAGACGTGGTACGGGTTCATGGACGAGGGATTCAATCAGTACATGAATGTCCTGTCGGCGGTCGATCGCGCTGCCGCCGCTGGCGGGGGCCGCGGCCCGGGCGGTATCGCCGCCGGCACAGGCGGGCGGGGAGGTGGTTGTCCATCGCGCAACCTGAATCCGCCGGGCGGGGCCGGCGTCCTGAACTGCGCGGGCCAGAGTTTCGGCCAGGCAAGTGGCGACGAGCGTCACGCGCCGCTGATGTGGGACGCGAATTACGGTGGTCCGCAGTACGGATTCCAGGCGTATGGCGAGGCGCCAATGATGCTATCCATGCTCGGCGGAATCGTGGGTGACTCGGCGGTGTGGCGCACGATGAGCGAATATGCGAAGGCGTGGCGATTCAAGCACCCCTCTCCGTGGGACTACGCATTCTTCATGAGCACCGCGCTCCACCGCGACCTCGGCTGGTTCTGGTACTACTGGCTATTCACCACCGAGTCGGTCGACGGCTCGATCCAGCGTGTCGTCACCGCCGGACCGACCACCAAGGTCACCATCCGCCAGGACGGCCAGGTCCCCTCGCCGGTGGTGCTCGCGGTGCAATTCGCCGGCAGTGGCCCGCCGATCAAGCGAATGGCGAACAGCACGATGATCGACAGCGTCACGGCGCTGGTCACGTATCCGGTGGACGTGTGGTTCAGCGGGCGCCGGACGTTCACTGCCGAGCTTCACTTCGGCGCGCGCAGGATCGAACGGGTCACGCTCGATCCGTTCGGGCGGTTCCCGGACCGCGATCCGACCGACAATGTCTGGCCGCGCAGCGTGGCGGTGCCGCGGTCCGACGGCGGGCCGGGTGGCGGCGGACGATAGCCAGGCGTGTAGCCGTTCGGGGGATCGTCCGTCTCCGTTAGAGGCTTGGTGCCGGGTCGCGTCTGATGGGTGAGTCGCGTTCCGGGGCCGGCAACCACCTACCCGCGGCGAGTCGAAGCCCATGTTCAACCGTCAACCCAGCAATTTGGGGGGCCGACACCGGAAGGTCCTGATCTCGGAGGGGCGCGACAACCCGCCGTCGCGGCGGCGCGCGGGGCACCGGCGGCTGGCGTATGCGATCGCCGCAGTGGCCGTCGTCGCGCTCGTGTTCGAATTCGTCGTGATCCTCCTCTCGCGGCGCTGAACGCTATCCTTCAGGCATGTCATCGTCGGTCATCGTCGTGACGGCCGACCGGTTCGCCGCGACGGCTGCCACCTGGATCGCGGACCGCGCCAATTCCGCGATCGAAGCACGGGGTGAGTGCACACTGGCGCTGTGCGGCGGCAACACGCCGGTGCCGGTCTTCGAGGAACTGGTGGGGCGAACGATTCGATGGCCTGAGGTCGTGGTGTTCTTCGGTGACGAGCGCGCGGTCCCGCGCGACGATCCGGACAGCAACTTCGGCATGGCGTGCCGATCGCTCCTCGATCACGTGTCCATCCGCGGCGATCGCGTCCATCGCATGGAAGCTGATCGCCCGGATCGCGGCGTCGCGGCCGAGGAGTATGATCGATTGCTGCCGCCGCGGCTGGACATATTGCTGCTCGGCGTCGGTCCGGACGGCCACACCGCGTCGCTGTTTCCAGGCTCGCCCGCGTTGTTGGAGACCGATCGCCGGGTGGTAGCGGTTCCCGGTCCGCCGCCGCCGATCCAGCCGCAGGTTGCCCGAATGACGATCACGCCGCCGGTGATCGGCGCGGCCCGGAACGTCGCCGTGCTGGTGAGCGGCATCGCGAAGGCGGCGTTGCTGGCGCGGATTCTGGAAGGACCATCCGACCCGATCATCCTGCCGGCGCAGTTCGCCCGGCGCGGGACCTGGATCCTGGATCGGGCGGCTGCAGGCCAACTCCACCGAAGGGACGATTGAACGATGCGACTGGCGATGATCGGCCTCGGCCGCATGGGCGGCAATATGGTCGAGCGACTGTTACTCGGCGGGCATCAAGTCGTCGGGTATGACCGTAGCGCGGAGGCCGTGGCGGCCGCGGTCGCCAAGGGTGCCAAGAGCGCGCAGGACCTGGCTGATCTCTGCGCCCAGCTCGACGCACCGCGCGTCGTGTGGGTGATGGTTCCCGCCGGCGATCCGACGCAGCAGACGATCGACGAGGTGGCGAGTCACCTGCAGAGCGGCGACATCATCATCGATGGCGGCAACTCCAACTTTCACGATTCCATGCGCCGCGCGAGCGCGGCGCGAGCGAAAGGCATCGAGTTCGTCGATGCGGGAACCAGCGGCGGCATCTGGGGATTGCAGGTTGGCTACTGCCTGATGATCGGCGCTTCCGAGGCGGCATTCCGCATTTGCGAGCCGATCTTCCGGACGCTCGCTCCGGAGAACGGGTACGCGCGCATGGGGCCGCCCGGTGCCGGACATTACGTCAAGATGATCCACAACGGCATCGAGTACGGGCTGCTGCAGGCGTACGCGGAGGGGTATGAGATCCTGCACGCGTCGCAGGACTTTCAGCTCGACCTGCACCAGATCGCGGCACTCTGGAACCAGGGGAGCGTAGTGCGCTCCTGGCTCAACGAACTGGCCGAGCGCGCGTTCGCGAACAGCAGCGACCTCGCCAATCTGCGCGGCTACGTGGACGACTCCGGCGAAGGGCGCTGGACGGTGGACGAGGCGATGCGACTGGATGTGCCGGCACCCGTGATCACACTGTCGTTGCTGACTCGCCTCCGCTCCCGGCAGCAGGAGTCGTTTTCCGCCAAGGTGATCGCTGCATTGCGCAACGAGTTCGGCGGACACGCGGTGAAGCGGACATGACGGCAACCGCCGTGGTGACGCCGATGAAGGTGACCGGGGAGTTCCCGGTCGTCCGGTCGACGATGCCGAAGCCCGGGCGGTGCGTGGTGGTGATCCTCGGTGTCGGCGGCGACCTGGCCCGCCGCAAGCTCCTTCCGGCGCTGTATCACCTCTTTCTCGACGGCGGCATGCCGGATGATTTCGCGATCATCGGCGTCGAGCGTGGCGCCAGCATCACGGATGAAGCGTTCCGCAGCGGCGTCGCCGATACCCTCACCGGGGCCGATATCAGCTCGGCGCAGCTGCAGACGGGCTGGGGCGAGTTCGGCAAGCGACTGTACTACGTCGCCGGGGATCTTGGCAGCGCCGAGGTGTATGCGAACCTGCGGAAACGCGTGACGGAGATCAGCACCACGATCGTTGACCTGCAGGGCCACCTCTTTCATCTCGCGCTGCCACCGAGCCTGTACGCCGGGGTGATCCGTCAGCTGGCGAGCTCGGGCTTGCTGACGAAGGTCCGCGATCCCGAGGAGCGGCCCTGGGTGCGGGTCGTGATCGAAAAGCCGTTCGGGCACGACGGAGCGAGCGCGCAGGCGCTGCAGCGCGGTGCCCGGCGGGTGATGGCGGAGCACCAGCTCTATCGCATCGACCACTATCTCGGCAAGGAAACAGTGCAGAACCTGCTCGTGCTCCGGTTCGCCAACTCGATCTTTGAGACGGTGTGGAACCGGCACTATGTCGAGCACGTGCAGATTACCGCGAGTGAGACGCTCGGCGTCGAGCACCGCGGCAAGTATTACGAGGAAGCCGGCGTCGTGCGCGACATGTTCCAGAATCACCTGTTGCAACTGCTCACCCTCACCGCCATGGAGCCACCGACGGCGTTCGCCGCCGACCCGGTGCGGGACGAGAAGGTCAAGGTCCTGCGCGCCATCCGGCCGGTGAATCCGGCCACGGCAGTACGGGGCCAATACGGCCCCGGCCGGATCGACGGCGTGACGGTACCGGGCTACCGGCAGGAGGAGCGTGTGGCCGCGGATTCGAGGACGCCAACCTTCGCCGCGGTGCAGTTCGCGGTGGAAAACTGGCGCTGGCAAGGCGTACCGTTCTTCGTGCGCGCTGGCAAGCGGCTCGCCGCTGGCGCCACCGAGATCGCCATCCGCTTTCGCCGTCCGCCGTTGATGCTGTTTCCAGCGGAAGAGGGAGAGCGCCTGGCTCCCAACGTCCTGGCGTTGCGCATTCAACCGCGCGAGGGGATCTCGCTCTGCTTCAACGTCAAGGTACCTGGGATGGCGATGCAGGCTCGCGCGGTCGAGATGGATTTTGCGTACGCCGAGGGTTTTGGCACCGAGGATCACGATGCGTACGAAACGCTGCTGCTGGATGCCATGCTCGGCGACCAGACGCTGTTCATGCGCAGTGACGAGGTTGAAGCCGCGTGGGGCATCGTTGATCCGCTGCTGGCGTACTGGGATGCCCAGGCGCCGGAGCGGTTCCCGAACTATGCGGCCGGCAGTTCCGGGCCGGCCGCGGCCGACGAACTCCTCGCCGCCGCCGGCGCGACGTGGCGGCCTCTGGCCAAGCAGTAAGCAGCGAGAAGACCGGCAGTCCACGCTTTCGGCGGAGTCGACATGGCGATGAAGAGTGACACGGTTCGTGCCGTGGTTCTCGACGGACCGAACGCCAAGTGCCGTGGCGCAACCTCGTGTCCGGTCAGTATCCGCTCAGCCGGGTGAAGGACGCGCTCGAAGCGGTGGAACGGCGCGACGTGCTGAAGGCGCTGGTGGTGCCGGGCGCCATCTGAGGCGTCCTAGAGAAGGCGGAAGTACGCAGTCGAGCGTGCGGAGGGATCCACAAGTACCGGCCGTGAAGGAAGGCGTGATCATGTCAGCACGACCCATTGTTCCACCGGCCGGTGCCGAGCTTCGGCATCCGGCGACCAACCTGTTCCGCATCTTTGCCGAAAGCGCTGCCCGCGCGCTGGGATCGCCATGGGCCTTTCTCATCGCATTTGGCGGCATTGCGATCTGGGCGCTCAGCGGGCCCTATTTCCACTTTTCGCAAACGTGGCAGATGTTGATCAACTCGGTGACGACCAGCATCACCTTCCTGATGGTGTTCCTGCTGCAGAGCACACAGATGCGCGATACGAAGGCGCTGCACCTCAAACTCGACGAACTGCTCCGCGCCGTAAACGAGGCGCGCACCGGGCTGGTCGGACTGGAGCGACTCCCCGATGAGCGCCTCAAGGAACTCGCCGATGAATTCACCGAAATTGCCGAGCAGGAGCGAGGCACCCAGCAGGAACACCCACCGCTCGATGCCAAGCCGTCACCCTGACGCCCGCAAGCCCACCGGCGTCAGGGGACGCGGCGGCCGGTGACGAGGTGCCAAACGAAGGCGATGATCGCCACCAGCAGCAACAAGTGAATCAAGCCGCCGGCCACATGAAACACGCCGAAACCCAGAATCCACGCAATCACGAGAATGATGGCCAGCATAGCGAACATAAATGTCTCCGTTGGATGGTGATGTCGAGCTATGGGCGGGGACGTCTGAAGGCCGGCCCATCGCACGGCGGCAACCTGGAGGCGTGACACCGACCGGTGCGCGAGGCGGCAGGAGCCCCTGGGTGTCAGGTCACCGAGCGACGTATAGCTGGGGAAACTGCTGCCGCAGGTGCTCGACTTTCGGCTTGTCGTTGATCACGATGTACGGGTAGTCAGGATGGGTGTCGAAGAAGCGCTGATGATACGCCTCAGCGGGATAGAAAACGGTAAGTGGCGCCAGTTGCGTCACGATCGGACGTGAATACTTCTTCATCTGGGCAAGCCTGGTGACATAGGCGCTTGCGGCACGCTGCTGTTCTGCATTCTGGAAGAAGATGGCGGAGCGGTACTGGGTGCCTTCGTCCGGTCCCTGACGATTGAGCTCGGTCGGATCGTGGGCCACCGCAAAGAACACCGCGAGCAGCTGGTCGTACGTCACGACGGCCGGATCGTAGATCACCCGTACCGATTCGGCATAACCGGTCGTGCCGGTGCTGACGTTTTCGTAGCTGGGATTCGCACCCCGTCCGCCGGCATAGCCCGACATCGAACTGGTCACTCCTTTCACTCGGGCGAACACCGCTTCGACCCCCCAGAAGCAACCACCGGCGAACACTGCGGTGTCACGGGCCGCGATTCCTAGGCCCGGCGGGGTGGTTGCCAGCGCCGGTGCGGGCCGGGTTGCGGCGATGGCAAGGGCCACGGGGAGGGCGATGGCGGCGAGCCGGTACAATCTGCGGTGCAACATGCTGGCGCTCCGGGGTTCGGTGTCGGTCAGTAGTACGTCCAGCAGTACGTCGGCGGCACCCTCGACGGTTTCCTCGACGGGTCCGGAAGCTACCTGACGGCATCCTCGCTGCACACCAACTGCCGGCGGGTACGGCAACACATTACGTTCCCGGCCACGTCGCCGCCGAACCCGTGACGTATCTGAGCCCGTGGCTGGTTCACTAGTACACGAATTGCGCCCGGATCTACGCGCCCGGGCATGTATATACCGACGGCGTGCTGCGATATGAAACGGAGCGCTTCGCGACGCGCTCGCGCAGCCATAACGCAGGGGAAACCGCATGGTTCAGGGTCGGATCGTTGCCGCGATGATGATCATCGCTGCGAATCTGTCATGCGCTGCCAGCAGCAGCGGCGCGGCCAAACCGCCCGCCGCGACGCCGACGCCAGGCGCATCCCCGCGGGTCGGCACCGCTCCGCCGCCGACGGTGCCGACCGGTAGCGGGGCCGCGCCACGGTCGACCGGTGGACTGACCACCCCTGCGCCGACAACGCCTCCTGCCGTGAACGCGCCCCAGGACGGACCTCCAGGCGGGCCGCCCACCGGTGTTCGACGCCGGCCGCAGCTCACGCCAGAGCAGCGCGCTGCGCGTCGTGATTCGCTGACGACGATGCGCGCCGGTGTGGTGCAGGAGTTGATGGCGAGGATCGCCGGGTCCGAGAACAAGCGCGCGGACGACGAGTTCACCAACGTCAAGCTGATGAAGGACACCACCGCGGCACAACTGCTCAAGGTGATGGACTACTACGGCAAGTCACTCAGTGTGGGCTGCATGTACTGCCATGCGAGCGGTGGCAAGTGGGACGAAGACACCAAGGAAGAGAAGAACACCACCCGGGTCATGATCGAACTGGTCAACTCGATCAACGGTGGCGGCCTGGCGAAGCTACGGCCGAATCGCAATGGACAGACCCCGAAGATCTCCTGCATGACGTGTCATCGCGGCAACAGTACGCCGGGCAACGCGATGTTACCGTGACGAGGGAGCGAAGTACCTCACGCGCGCTGCTTTGAGGCGGCGCGGTGCTCCCAGGGATTCGTCATGGTCGACGTGGTGGCCGACCGTGCCATGCGGGGGTCACGTCCGAGTCGCTTCAGCATGCGGTAGTGCGACCGGATCGCCCCCCAGAGTGTTGCGTGTTCGTTGTATGGAATCCCATGCGCCTCGGCCGTCCGACGGACGATCGCGCTGATGGCCGGGTAGTGCACGCTGCAGATCTTGGGAAACAGGTGGTGCTCGACCTGATAGTTGAGGCCGCCGACATACCAGCCGACCACCCGATTGCGGGGCGCGAAGTTGGATGTGGTGATCATCTCGTGGACCAGCCAGGTGTTTTCCATCGCGCCCGTGGCATCGGGCAGCGGATAGTCGGTCCCTTCCACTACGTGCGCGAGCTGGAAGACGACGCCGAGGATGAGGCCGGCGGTCAACTGCACCGTGAGGAAGCCGATGAGAAACTGCCACCAGGCGAGGTGAAGGACGAGCAGCGGAATCACGATCATCCAGCTGTAGTAGAGCAGCTTGGTGACGATCAGCAGCGCGACTTCGCCCGGCGGGTGCCGCTTGTTCTTGTAGGGTCCGAGGTCGCGCTTGAGGAAGTACCGGTAGTCTTTCACGAACACCCAGAAGAGCACCGCGATACTGTACGTAGCGAAGGCGTAGAAATGCTGATAGCGATGCTGCCAGTGATGCCTGGCGTGCGGCGACAACCGGAGGAAGGGCGCGAAGTCGATGTCTTCGTCGACGCCGTCAATGTTGGTGTAGGTGTGATGGATGACGTTGTGGGTCAGTTTCCACATGTAGCTGTTGGCGCCGAGCAGGTCGAAACTGAGCCCGAGCAGGCGGTTGACAGTTGCGTTCGACGAATAGGCGCCGTGAAGCGCGTCATGCGAAATCCCGAAGCCAACCCCGGCCATGCCGATGCCCATCAGGAACGCGAAACCGAGCATCACCAGCGGGCTCAGGCGATTGGACATTATCGCCGCGTACGGGCCGACTACCACGGCGACGAGCACCACCGTCTTGAGCCACATCGTCCAGTCGGCCTTGGTGGACCGGCCGGTGGCCGTGAAGTAGCCGGCGACTTCGGCTTTCACCTCACGAATGAAATCTTCGGCGCCGCGCTTGGGAAAGGAGATTGCCGTAGCGGTCATGCATCCTTTTCCTGAATGACCGGACGACTGAAGGGGGCTCTCGGAGATCCGGACGGTGGACCAATCAAAACCTATCCTCGCGCCGGCCGATTGGCGAGACGCCGATCTTAATCTTATGCGTCGATAGGTACAGTCGGAGACGCCACATTGTTCCCGCGGCGGGTTGTGCTGGGGGAGGCTAACGCAACAAGAGGGGCCGACATACGGCCCCCCCAGTGTCGTTGGCAGCGTCCGCCCTTGGCTGCTACTTGTCCTACGGGCGGTGCGGCGGCGGGTTGGGCCGCGGCGGAGGCGCCGCATGGCTGTAATCTTCGTCGGTTGGTCTCCGGCTGTAGTTGTAGCGATGATCGCCGCGGTTGGCCCACGCCGGATCCTGCGGCGGCAGGAAGTACTGATTCTGCCGGCGATAGATCTGCACCGCCCGAGCGCCGCGAACCCGCTTCGGGTAATACTGACCGTTGTAGTAATACACGGTCGCCGGGCTCCACCTGCGATACGACGTGTGCCAATCGCCGTACACTTCCGGCGCATAGTTCGTGACCACCACCGGGCGGCCAAGATGAAGTGTGACGGAAACTTGTGCTGAGCCGTGGCGTGGCGTGAGCGCCAGGACGCCAAGGAGGGGCAGGGTTGCAAGCAGGGAAACACGCATTCTGTTCATCTCCTGAAGGGATGCTGTAAAGAGGGTGACGACCGGTCCTGCCACGGGACCACACGTTGGTCCGTCGCACTGGTCGGCTTCGGGGTCGCGGTCAACTCACCCTTTACGTTCCGTCAACCCGGCATACCTCAGCAGCGGAGCCATCGTCGTTCCCTGGAGCAGGATCGACAATACGACGAACCCGAAGGTGATCGTAATGATCAGGTCGCGCCCGGCGAAATCTCCCGGCAGGCTCAGGGCGAGCACCATCGACAGGGCGCCACGCAGCCCACCCCACATCAAGGGAGCGATCCACGATCGCGGCATCCGCTCGCCGGTCGCGGCGACGCCCGCAACGACGCACCCGACAACGATGGTCCGTGACGCCCACCCGGCGGCGAGCGCGGCGACAATGAGCGGGAGGCGATGCCGCAGCGCCGGCAGGTGCACCTCGAACCCGATCAGCAGGAATACGATGGAATTGAGCAGAAATGCCACATAGGCCCAGAAGGATTGCGCGGCGGCTCGCGTCGATGGTGACATGGCCGACCGCACACCGTAATTGCCGGTGACTACACCTGCCACCACGGTGGCGATCACGCCCGAGCCGCCGAGCTGGTCTGCGACGACGAATGACCCGTAGGCCGCAATCACCGTGAGCGTGATCTCGATCACGGCCTCGTCGATGGTACGCGTCAACAACGACGCGCCGGCCCCGAAGGCAACTCCAACCGCCGCACCGAGGCCAACGGTCCGCAGAAAGACGATGGTCATCGCGACGCCACCGACCGGCGCACTTGCGGTCGCGAGGAGCACCAGCCCGAGAAAGACAATGGCGGTGCCGTCGTTCAGCAGGCTCTCCGCTTCGAGCAGCAGGGCCAGTCGTCTTGGTGCGCCGAGGGACCGCACCAGGCTCACGACGGCAATCGGATCGGTCGCTGCAACGACTGCACCGAAGACGAGCGCCTGGCGCCAGCCGAACGCCGTATCGGGCGCCGCCCAGCGCCCCAGCAGCATTAGCGCGGCCGCGGTGAGTGCGATGCTCACGATGACGCCAGGGACGGCGAGCGCGGTGATCACACCGCTGTTGCGCCGGAGATCGGACCACGGCAGGTGAAACGCCGCTTCGAACACCAGTCCCGGCAGGAATACGGCGAACAACAACGCCCTGCTGAGCCGAGGGGCGTCGATGAAATGGAAGGCACCGAGTGTGATGCCGACGACCACGAGCGCGACGGTGTATGGCACCGGGATGCGGCGCGTGATGAGTGCCACCGCGGTCGCGATGACGATCAGCAGGATCACGACGTTCGGTTCAGACATGCGCCATGAACGCCAAGCAAGGGAGACGTGAGACATGAGAAGTTAGTTCAGGTCGGCCTTTCCTGTCTCATCGGCGAGCCGAGAATCGTCTCCAGTCCGAATGCCCAACCCCTTCCGACCGGCTGCTCCCGATCCGCCCGACGAGCCGATTCGCGCCGAGCTCTTCGGTGTCGAGCGACTGGGACAGCACGCCGAGAGCCTCGCCGCGGCTCAACCGGTCCGGCGCGATCGCGGCTGGGCGCTGCCGTTGCTGTCCCGGGTTGCCGATAACGCGCGCTCCCTGCGCGAGGCGTACCAGGTGCTCGCCGCCGGCGCCCGCGCTGGACAGCCGGTCACGCCGGCCGCGGAATGGCTGATCGAGAACTTCCATATCGTCGACGAACAGCTGCGTGAAATCCGCGACGACCTCCCGCCCGGCTTCTATCGCGAACTGCCCAAGCTCGCGGACGGTCCCTCCGTCGGCTATCCGCAGGTGTACGGCATCGCGTGGGCATTTGTCGCGCATACGGACAGCCGATTCGATCCCGACATGCTGCGACGGTTCGTCCGCGCTTATCAGCGGGTTCAGGTGCTTACCATCGGCGAGCTCTGGGCCGTTGCCATCACGCTCCGGATCGTGCTGGTCGAGAACCTCCGGCGTCTCGCCGAGGAGATCCTGGCGAGTCTCGCAGCGCGCGCGGAAGCCGACACGCTGGCAGACGACGTGCTGGGCATCGGCGCGCGTTCGCTTGACGACGCGATGGCCGAGCTGCGACAGCGCGAGCGTGCGCCGCTTGTGACGGCATTCGCCGTCCGCCTGATCGAGCGGCTTCGCGACCAGGATCCCGCGAGCATACCGGCCCTGCCCTGGCTGCACGCCCGGCTGGCCGCGCAGCGCGCCGATCCGGACGCCACCGTGCAGGCCGAGCTGCAGCGCCAGGCGGCGACGACGGTCACGGTGCGCAACGTGATCACCAGCATGCGGCTGATGTCGGCCCTCGACTGGGCCGACTTCTTTGAAAGTGTCAGCCTGGTCGACGAATCGCTGCGGGCGGATACGGACTTCGCCGCGATGGACTTCCGCAGTCGCGATCGCTACCGCCACGCGATCGAACAACTCGCCCGCCGGTCAGGCCATGACGAACTGGCGGTTACCCGTGCGGTGATCGTCGCGGCACAGCGGCATGCCTCGCCCCTGGCGGACGGCGCGGTCGATCGGCGCGGTGATCCCGGCTACTATCTGATCGGCGATGGCCGGCATGGATTGGAAAAGTCGATCGGCTTCCGCCCCGCGCTCGGTCGACGGCTGGTGGCGGCGTATGTCCGCGGCGCCACGCCCGGCTACCTCGGCACCATTCTGGTCGTGACGGCAGCGATCCTCGCCCTTCCGCTGTGGCTCGCAGCGAGCGCCGGCGCCGCCCCGGTCAGCCTCGTCGTGCTTGCGCTGTTGAGCGCGATTCCCGGGTCCGAGCTCGCCATCACTCTGGTCAACCGGAGTGTGCCGGCGCTGCTCGCGCCGCGCGTGCTTGCGCGCCTCGAGCTTCGGGAGGGTATCCCGCCAACACTGCGGACGCTGGTTGCCGTCCCGACCTTGCTCACGGATGCACGTGACGTGGAAGCGCAGGTTGAGCGGCTGGAAGTGCATTATCTCGCCAATGCCGATGGCCACGTGCATTTCGCGCTGCTGACCGACTGGACGGATGCCGCCGCGAAAACCGTCGCCGGTGACGCCGAACTGCTCGATGCCGTGCGCGCCGGCATCGCCCGGCTGAACGAGCGCCACGGCAAGACACCAGATGGTGGCGACCGCTTTGTCGTCCTGCACCGCGAGCGCCGCTGGAATGCCGCTGAACGTCGCTGGATGGGCTGGGAGCGCAAGCGCGGCAAGCTGCACGAGCTGAATGGGCTGCTGCGCGGCGCGACGGACACGTCGTTTCATGCTCCCGACGGCACCGTGCCGACGGTGCCGGCGGGTGTTCGCTATGTCATCCCGCTCGATGCCGATACCCAGCTGCCGATCGGTGCGGTCGGCCGCCTGGTCGGTACCATGGCGCACCCGCTCAATCGTCCGCGGTTCAATGCCCGCCTGGGCCGCATCGTCGAGGGCTACGGTGTCCTGCAACCGCGGATCACGCCGCCGCTGCCCATGGGCCCGAGCTCGCTGTTCCAGCAGCTGTCCTCGGGCGCCGCTGGTATCGATCCATACGCCGCCGCGGTGTCGGATGTGTACCAGGACCTGTTCGGCGAGGGTTCGTACACGGGCAAGGGCATCTATGACGTCGACGCCTTCGAGGCGGCGCTCGGCGCGCGGGTGCCGGACAATGCGCTGTTGAGTCACGACCTGTTCGAGGGGATCTTCGCGCGCGCCGCGCTGGTGACCGACATCGAGCTGTTTGAGGCGGCGCCGACGCATTACCTGGTTGCCGCCGCGCGGCAACACCGATGGGCGCGCGGCGACTGGCAGCTGCTGCCGTGGATCTTCCGCTTCCCGATGCCGTGGATCGGTCGATGGAAGATGCTCGACAATCTGCGGCGCACGCTGTTCGCGCCGATGGCGTTGGTGACGCTGGTTGTCGCGTGGCTCCTGCCGAGCGTGGCGCCGGTCGCATGGACGACGCTGATCCTGACGACGATTGCGCTGCCGGCCATGCTCCCGACGCTGTCGGGACTGTTGCCGAGGAAGCGAGGGATCGCCAAGCGCTCTCATGTTCGCGGAATCGTGCATGAGTTCCGTCTGGGAGCTTTGCAGACCGCACTTACCGTCATCATGCTGGCACATCAGGCCTGGCTGATGAGCGATGCCATCGTCCGGACGGTGGGGCGGCTCTGGGTGACGCATCGCAACCTCCTGGAATGGTTGACTGCGGCACAAGTGGAAGCCGGTCTCAAGCTGGACCGGTTCACCTTTGTACGGTCGATGGCCCCCGCGCTGGCCATCGCCATTGTCACGGCGGCGCTGATCGCGCGGGAGCATCCGACGGCATGGCCCCTCGCACTGGGCTTCGTGGTGTTGTGGGCGATCTCGCCGGTGGTCGCCCATGGAGTCAGCGTGCCGGGCCGCGCGGAGCCGATCGGGTCGCTCGCACCGGACGATGCCCGGGCGCTGCGTCTGATCGCTCGGCGCACCTGGCGATTCTTTGTCACGTTCGTCGGGGCGGCGGATCATCACCTGCCGCCCGACAACTTCCAGGAGACGCCGACGCCCCTGGTCGCGCACCGCACATCGCCGACCAACATCGGGTTGTACCTGCTCTCGACACTCGCCGCGAGGGATTTCGGCTGGATCGGAACGCTCGACGCGATCGACCGCATCGAAGCGACGCTCGATGCCATGAGCGGCCTCGAACGATTGCACGGGCATTTCTACAATTGGTACGATACGCAGGATACGCGGCCGCTCGAGCCAAGGTACCTGTCGTCGGTTGACAGCGGGAACCTGGCCGGCGCCCTGATCGCGCTGACCGGTGCATGCCAGGAGATACTCGATCACCCGGCGATCAACGCCGCGGCGTTCGCCGGGATGGCCGATACCGCAACACTGATGCGTGATGCCGGGGACGCGGCACCAAATCCCGCCGTCCCTCTCGCATGGCGGCGCATGTACATGGCGCTGCATGCCATCACGGCATTTGGCGATATTGCCTTGGCCGGTCCGCCCGACTGGGCCCGCCGCTTCGCCGCGGTGGAGGCGGTGTCCCATGAGCTCGCCGGTGTGGCCCAGGACCTCGCTGATCCGCGTGCCGCGGACGATGCCGGCGAGTTGCCGCTCTGGCTCGCCGCCTTGCAGGCCGATGTCGCGAGCCATGCGCGTGACCTGGATTCACTGCTGCCTTGGGCGCGCGGCCTGGCGGATGGTGCCTTCTCTGGCACCGGGGATCTTGCCACGTCGTGGCTGGCACTCGGAGCGACGCCCGGCGTGTGCGCGGCGACCGCGACGCAGCTGGGCCTGATTCGCGCCCGACTGGTCGCCGACGGCAACACGGCCGAGGCTGTGCTGCGCCAGCTCGATGGCCAGGTTGCCAGCCTGCAGGCTTCAGCCGCCGCATGCATGGCGCTGGCCGAGCGGGTGCAGGCTATCGCGGATCGGGCGCGGGCGATGGTCAAGGCGATGAACTTCAGTGTGCTGTTCGATCCCGTTCGCAAGCTCTTCTCGATCGGATTGCGGGTCACCGATGGCACTCTCGACGCTGGCCAGTACGACCTGCTGGCCTCCGAAGCCCGACTCACCAGCTATCTGGCCATTGCCAAGGGCGATGTTCCGGTTGCGCACTGGTTTCATCTCGGACGCGCGCTCACGCCGGTGGGGCCCGACTCTGTCCTCATCTCATGGTCGGGTTCGATGTTCGAATACCTCATGGCATCCTTGCTGTTGCAGGTGCCGGCCGGAAGCCTGCTCGACCAGACCTGCCGGCTGGTGGTTCGTCGGCAGATCGCGTATGGCGCGGAACGCGGTGTCCCGTGGGGGATTTCGGAATCCGGATACAACGCACGCAACATCGAGATGACATACCAGTACTCCACGTTCGGCGTACCGGGTCTCGGACTGCGCTGGCAGGCCGGTGAGGACCTCGTGATCGCGCCGTACGCCACCGGCCTGGTAGCCATGGTCGACCCGGCAGCGGCGGCGGACAATTTCCGGGAACTCGGCCAGGCCGGGGCGAGCGGATCGTACGGGTATTACGAGGCGCTCGATTACACCCCGAGTCGGGTGCCCACCGGGACGCGAGTGGCGGTCGTTCGTTCATACATGGCTCATCATCAGGGCATGCTGATGCTGGGAATCGCCGATGCGCTGCTCCAGGCTCCAATGCGCCGCCGGTTTCATGCCGAACCGATGGTCCGCGCCTGCGAGTTGCTATTGCAGGAGCGCACCCCGCGCGACGTCCCGGTGGCTCGTCCCCCGGTCAACGAAGTCCCTGCCTTCGCCGACATTCGCGAACCGGTGTTGCCGATTGCCAGGCGGTTCCTCTCGCCCCATGGGGCTGTTCCCCGTGCCCATCTCCTCTCGAACGGTCAATACGCGGTGATGCTGACGGCGGCCGGGTCGGGATACAGCCGATGGCGAGACCTTGCAGTCACCCGATGGCGCGAGGATGCCACGTGCGATGCCACGGGTACCTACGTCTTCCTGCGGGATGTTGCGACCGGTGCCATCTGGTCGGCCGGGTTCCAGCCGTCCGGCATCGAAGCCGACAGCTACTCCGTGGCGTTTTCGGAAGACCGGGCGGAGTTCGTTCGTCGTGACGGGCCGATCTCGACGCGCCTCGAGGTGGTCGTCTCTCCCGAAGACGATGCCGAGGTGCGGCGCGTGTCACTGACGAACATCGGCCTTCGCACGCGCGAGATCGAAATCACATCCTACGCCGAAGTCGTGCTCGCGCCGCACGCCGCTGACGTCACGCACCCGGCCTTCTCCGATCTGTTCGTGCGGACCGAAGCGGTCGCCGAGCATGCGGCCATACTCGCGACTCGCCGGCCGCGCTCCGCGGACGAGCCTGAAATCTGGCTCGCCCACGTGCTCGCAGTAGACGGCGAGACCATTGGCGCCCTGGAGTGGGAGACCGATCGCGCCCGATTCCTGGGCCGCGACCAGGGTGTGGCCACGCCGGTGTCCGTCGCCGACGGCCGCCCTCTCTCCAATACGACCGGCTCGGTGCTCGATCCGGTGATCGCACTGCGGCGCCGGATTCGCCTGCGCCCAGGCGGTCACGCGCGGCTCGTGTTCTCGACGATGGTGGCGCCGACACGGGACCGCGTCCTCGCGCTGGCGGACAAGTATCACGAAACCACGACGTTCGAGCGCGCCGCCGACCTGGCCTGGACTCAGGCGCAGGTGCAACTCCACCATCTGGGCGTGACACCGGATGAAGCGCACCTCTTCCAGAGCCTTGCCGGTGCCGTTCTCTACTCCGACCGGACGCTGCGGCCTTCCTCGGACGTACTGAGCCGCCCCAACGGCGGACGTGCGTCGCTCTGGGCACACGGGATTTCGGGCGACCTGCCGATCGTCGTCGTGCAGATCGACGAACTCGACGATATCGGGTTGGTGCGTCAACTGCTTCGCGCCCACGAATACTGGCGGATGAAGCGCCTCGCCGTCGATCTGGTGATCCTCAACGAACATGGACCGTCATACCTGCAGGACCTGCAGGCGCTGCTGGAAACGTTGGTGCGGTCCAGCCATCCGGCGTCCGCGCCGGAGAGCCACGAGCCCCGCGGCGCGGTCTTTACGTTGCAGACAGATCGTGTACCCCCGGCCGATCGTGACGCGCTGATGCACGCAGCGCGTGCAGTGCTCTCCGGCCGGCGGGGCACGCTGGCCGAACAGATCCTCCGTGCGCATCGACCGCTGGGCCTCGCGCCGCCGCCGCCGCCACCGCGAACCGTGGCGTCCGCACCGGCGAATGCCGCGCTTGCGCTGCCCGATCTCACGTCGTTCAACGGGCTCGGCGGGTTCAGCGCGGACGGTCGCGAATACGTCACCATCCTGTCCGGTACGGATCGAACGCCGGCACCATGGATCAACGTGATCGCCAATCCCGGGTTCGGATTTCAAGTGTCGGAATCCGGCTCGGGCTACACCTGGTCCGTCAACAGCCACGAGAACCAGGTGACCGGATGGTCGAACGATCCGGTCAACGATCCGCCGAGCGAGATCATCTACATCCGGGACGAGGACTCTGGTGACGTCTGGACCGCGACCGCGCTGCCGATCCGCGAGCCGGACTCCCCCTACATCGCGCGACACGGCCAAGGCTATTCCCGGTTCGAGCACGTCTCCCATCGCATTGCGCTCGAGTTGCTGCAGTTCGTGCCGCCGGGCGATCCCGTCAAGATCACGCGCCTGACGCTGACCAACCAGTCGAAGCAACCGCGCCGCCTGTCGGTGACGGCACTGACCGAGTGGGTGCTCGGTACGTCGCGCGCCGTGTCCGCGCCATTCATTATCACGAGCATCGATCCGGCGACCGGTGCAATGTTCGCGCGCAACGGATGGAACACCGACTTCCGCGATCGGGTGGCATTCGCCGATCTCGCCGGCGCGCAGACCGGGTGGACCGGTGACCGCGCCGAGTTTCTGGGTCGCAACGGCAGCGTCGGCCGGCCGGCGGCGCTTCACGGCGACGTGCCACTGTCGGGCAGGGTCGGCGCGGGGTTCGATCCCTGCGGCGCGCTGCAGACTCCGGTGGACTTGCCTCCCGGCGGCCGGGCGACGGTGACGTTCTTGCTGGGTGAGGCGGCCGGTCTTGACGAGGCCGCGGAACTGGTCCGCCGCTACCGCGCCGCCGATCTTGCGACGGTGCTGCACGACGTCGTCGAGCAATGGGACACGGTGCTCGCAACGGTGCAGGTCGGCACGCCGGATCCGGCGATGGACCTGATGCTGAATCGATGGTTGCTCTATCAGACATTGGCATGTCGCCTCTGGGCCCGGTCCGCGTTCTACCAGGCGAGCGGTGCATACGGGTTTCGCGACCAGCTGCAGGACGTCATGGCACTGGCGGTATCCCGCCCGGACTTGACGCGCGAACACCTCCTCCGGTCAGCCGCGCGACAGTTCGTCGAAGGTGACGTGCAGCATTGGTGGCATCCCACGACCGGTCGCGGGCTGCGGACCCGTATGTCCGACGACCTGCTGTGGCTACCGTACGTCGTGACGCACTACCTGCAGGTGACCGGCGACAGCGGCGTGCTCGACGCCGTGGTCCCGTTTCTCGAAGGCGCGCGCCTCGCTCCGGGCGAGCTGGAATGCTACTTCCAGCCACGCACATCCGAACACACGGGAACCGTATACGAGCATTGCGCCCGTGCGATCGACCGCAGTCTTGCCGTTGGCGTGCATGGACTCCCGCTGATCGGGACCGGTGACTGGAATGACGGCATGAACCGAGTGGGTTTCCAAGGCAGGGGCGAGAGCGTCTGGCTCGCCTGGTTTCTCGGCACCGTGCTCGCGGCGTGGGCGCCGCAGGCTGAGGCACGCGGCGAATCGGAACGCGCCGGGGTGTGGCGGCGACACCTGGCCACGCTGGTGCGAGCGCTCGAGCAGAACGGCTGGGACGGTGAGTGGTATCGTCGCGCGTATTTCGACGACGGCACACCCCTCGGCTCGGCGACCAACGACGAATGTCGCATTGATGCGATCGCCCAGTCCTGGAGCGTGATGTCCGGCCTGGCGGGCGCCGACCGCCAGCGGCAGGCGATGGCAGCGGTGGAACAACAGCTCGTGCGTCGCGAGCTCCGCATCCATCTCATCCTCACGCCGGCATTCGACAAGACCGCGCTCGACCCCGGCTACATCAAGGGATACCCACCGGGGGTCCGCGAAAACGGTGGCCAATACACCCACGCTGCGACCTGGTCGATCGTGGCGCTCGCCCAGCTCGGTGATGGCGACAAGGCCGCCGAGTTGTTCGGCTTCCTCAACCCGGTCACCCGCGCCCGTACCCCCGACGAAGTGCAGCAGTACAAAGTCGAGCCGTACGCGGTCGCTGGAGACGTATACTCCGAACCGCCGCACGCGGGACGCGGCGGCTGGACCTGGTATACCGGATCGGCGGGATGGTTGTACCGCGCCGGCTTGGAATCGATCCTGGGATTCCGCCTGCGAGGAACGCATCTCGAAATGGATCCCTGCATCCCGAAGGGTTGGCCGGGTTTTCAGATCACCTTCCGGTACCACTCGGCCCGCTATGAGATCGGAGTGGAAAATCCTCACGCGGTGTCGCGGGGTGTTTCCGCCGTCGAGGTCGACGGTATTGCACTGGACCGTGGGACGGGCATTGCGCTGATCGATGACGGCACGGTGCACCGCGTTCGCATCGTGCTCGGGGCCGCTGGATGAGCCGCCGGCGCTCGCTGCGGACTGAAGCCACCCTGCTGGACGCGTTGCAGCGGGAAGCCTTCAACTATTTCCTGCACGAGACCAATCCGGCGAATGGGTTGGTGCTGGACAAGACCGCCGCTGACTGGCCTGCGAGCATCGCGGCGGTCGGGCTTGCACTGTCGTGCTATCCGGTCGGCGTAGAGCGAGGGCTCATCGCGCGCGACGGCGCGATCCAGATCACCCTCACGACATTGCGCTTCTTTGCGCGAAGCGCTCAAGGGCCGGAGCCCGACGCGACCGGCTACCACGGGTTCTACTATCACTTTCTCGACATGCGATCGGGGCGGCGCGCAATGGACTGCGAGGTATCGACCGTCGATACAGCACTCCTCCTCGCAGGTGCGCTGACCGCCGCCGAGTATTTCACGCGAGAGACCGCCGAGGAGTGCGAGATTCGCGAGCTCGCCGATGCGCTGTATCGGCGGGTCGATTGGCAATGGGCCCAGAACGGCGAAGCAGCCGTCGCGCAGGGCTGGCAACCGGAAACCGGCTTTGTCGGGTATCGCTACCAGGGATACGACGAGGCGCTCATCCTCTACCTGCTCGGCCTTGGTGCGCCGGAGCGGCCACTAACGGTGGAAAGCTACGGCGCGTGGGCTTCGAGTTACGCCTGGAAGCGGATCTACGACATCGAGTTTCTCTGCGCCGGCCCGCTATTCACCCATCAGCTCTCCCATGGGTGGATTGACTTCCGCGGCATCCGGGATGCCGAAATGCGGGACAAGGGAATCGACTATTTCGAGAACAGCCGCCGAGCCACGTGGGTACAGCAGCGGTACGCGATGGATAACCCGCTCGGATTGCGCGGCTACGGCGAGCACGCCTGGGGAATCACCGCGAGTGACGGGCCGGGCGATGCCACGCTCCGCATCGATGGGGTCGACCGGCGCTTCTATGACTACGTCGCCCGGGGCGTGCCGTTCGGCCCGGACGACGGCACGCTGGCTCCGTGGGCGGTCGTGGCGTCGCTCCCGTTCGCCCCTGAAATCGTGCTGCCAACCATCGAGAGCTACGCACGGCGCAAGCTGCGCGGGGAACACCCCTACGGGTTCAAGTCGACGTTCAACCTGACATTTCCCGGTGGCGCCAGTGGGCCGCGCGGCTGGGTCTCGCCCTACCACTTTGGACTCAATCAGGGGCCGATCATGCTCATGATCGAGAACTACCGATCCGGGCTGATCTGGGAACTCATGCGTGGGTGTCCGTACCTGATCGCGGGACTGAAGCGAGCGGGATTCACCGGCGGGTGGCTTGAAGACAGCGCGGCCAGTGGGGCGAGCACCACCTAGACCATCGCCCGTCGCTTGAGGCGCTCATACTGCGCGACCACCGCGCGGGCGGCGCCATCGGGCAGGACGTCGAGTACCAGCACCCCGCCCGATCGCAGTTCGCTCAACGCCGCTTCGCGTGCCTCAAGGAGTTCCTCCGCCGCGGCGCGCTGGAATGCATCGTCGATACTCGCCGGCCGCGCGGTGGCCAGGCGCTCCAGGGCGGGGTCGCGCAGCGTGACGGCGAGCGGCAGGTGGCGAGGCCGCAGGCTTCCCGCCAGCGCGACGAAGGCGTCGCTCGCCGTCCGGTCGATCACGTCGGTGAACAGCACGGTCAGCGCCCGCTTGCGGTTCCGGGCGGCGAGATAGGCGAACGCGGCCGGGTAGTTTGGCTCGACCAGACGACCCTCGACCGACGCGAGTGCGTCGAGCACCTGCCGCAACGCCCGGCGGCCGCGGCTCGGCGCCACGTAGTGCAGCACTTCGTCGGCGAATACCAGCAGTCCGACGTTGTCATCGTGAAGCACGGCGCTTTGAGTCAGCTCCAGTGCCGCGTCGATTGCGGCGTCGAGTCGTGCGCGCCCGTCGATCTCCGCGGTGAGCAGCCGCCCGGCATCGATCACCACCATCACGTTCTGACGTCGCTCGTCCTCATATTGGCGGGACATCAGCTTGCCGCGGCGCGCCGTCGCCTTCCAGTCGATGGCGCGCGGCTCGTCGCCGGGCACCCACTCCTTCAGGCTTTCGAAGATCCGGCCTTCACCAATGCGGCGGAGGTTGCGGAATCCGGCCTCGCGGCGCCGCTGCGCTGCCGCGGGGAGCGCTTGCAGCGCCGCGGTCTTCAGGCTGGGATAGACGGTCACATCCCACGGCAATTCCCGCTTGCCCTGATGCCAGGCAAGTCCCCACGGTCCGCCGATCCGGATGTGGAGCTGCCCGCCTTGCGCCTTGCCTCGCCGAACTGGACTGAACACCTGCGCCTCGGCGAGCTCGGTTCCGGGCGAGAGCCTCAACCGCCGTTCGCCGGGGGCAACCGCCTCGAGCGGTGACGGGACGACCTCGCGCACCCGGAGCGTCAGGGCGCGTGGCAATGGATTGGTCCAATGATAGGTCACCGGCAACGGCCGTCCGACAGAGAATGCAGCCGGCGCCTCGCGCCTGACCGGGAAGTTCGCCACCGCCGGGTCGGTGCTTCGCCAGGCATCGATCACGAACGCCAGCACCCACAACATGTCCGCGAATACCAGCACGTCCGCGGCCTCCGGCCAGCGCAGCGCAAAGGGTGCCAGCATGGCGAGCCCGGCAGCGATGGCGTACCACCGCCTCGAGGGCAACATCACCCGCGCGGTGCCTCGACTCGCTGGATCAGTGTGGCCAGGGCGGTGTCCGCCGTGACGCCTTCGAGCTCGAGTTCAGGCGCGAGGATCACGCGATGCCGAAGTACTGGCGGCGCGAGGGCCTTGACGTCATCCGGAACGACGTACCCGCGGCCATCCACGAGCGCCGCGGCTTGCGCGAGCTTGAGCAATGCCACGCTGGCGCGCGGCGATGCGCCGAGTGTCAACGCGGGTGCGCCACGCGTGCTGCGGATCAGCGCCGTGATGTAACTGGTCAGCGCCGGCTGTACCCGCACGCGCCGCACCGCCGCGCGCAGGGTGGACAACCCGGGTCCGTCGAGCACCTGGCTGATCCCGAACGTGTCGGCCTCGGACGATTCGAAGCCGTCCAGGACCCGCGCGAGCACGCCAGTTTCGTGGTCCGCGTCCGGGTAGCCCAACATGCTCTTGATCATGAAGCGATCGAGTTCCGCCTCCGGAAGCGGATACGTCCCCTCGAACTCGATGGGATTCTGCGTCGCGAACACGGTGAAGCTTGAGGTCATCGCGTGGCGCACACCGTCCACGGTGACACTGCGTTCCTCCATTGCCTCGAGCAGCGCTGCCTGCGTCTTGGCCGGCGCGCGATTGATCTCATCGGCCAGCACCAGGTCGGCGAACAACGGCCCCGGCCGGAACGTGAACACGTCCGGTCCGCCGAGCATGCTCACGCCGGTGATGTCCGACGGCATCAAGTCAGGAGTGAACTGGATGCGACGAAACTCGAGACCCAGCGTCCGGTTGAGCGACCGGACCAGGAGCGTCTTGGCGGTGCCCGGCGGTCCTTCGAGGAGCACATGTCCGCGCGCGAGCAAGGCGAGCAGCGATTCCCGGAGCACCGCGTCCTGACCCAACACGACTCGCTGCAGTTCGGCCAGGACGCGATTCGCGGCGTCGGCGTGGGTGCGAACCTCGTCGCTGGTCAGTGGTGCAGATTCTGCCAAAGATCCTCCACGGCATTCGCCGCATGCAGCACGCTCGATGACGGCTGTCCGGCGTGGGTGAATGATGTCAGCTTGGCGACCGCTACGCGCTCGCTGGGTGATGCGGCGCGATCGTTGAGCCGTGCGAGCCAGGCCCGCCAATCGCCGCGCCCGCGCAGCGCCGCCGGCGCCAGGCGCCGCCGCAGGCCGCGTACGATCGCCGCGATCGCTTCATCGTGGCCGCGTGCGGCGGTGAGCGCGGTCGCGAGGGCACGTACGTGCTCGAGTTGGGAACGGCGCCGCCGGGAGATCCCCGGGCCGGCCGGGCCGAAACGAACGGCGCCAAGAAGGAGTGCCAGCAGCCCGACAACGGCGAGCTGCCACACGGCCCATCCCCACGGAGAGTGGCGGCTCCAGTCGAAGGTCGCGCCCGCCAGCGATCCGGCGGCACCGAAGCCGTGATGGTACTCCTCGAAGATCACCCGATCGTAGTGTCCGGCGATGAGCCCGAGTGCGAACGTTCCCGCGTCGGTAAAGCGCAACTGGCTATTCTCGAACAATCCCGCGTCGGCCGCGAGGATCACCGCATGGTCGTTATCCTGGCGCTCGAGGCGCAACGCGACCGGGCCGCGAGGCGACGTGAGCAGGGTAGTGGTCGTGCGATACGCCGGCACTCGACATGTCAACGGCGCGGCGTCGGCGAGGCGACTCGAATCGGTATAGACTCGCTCGTTGGTCGGTATGAGGATCGCGTCCACGCGCGGCGAGGTGGCAGATGCACCGCTCACCCGGACCGAATCGAACCGGCTCCGTTTGACACGGTACCCGAAGCATCGCATCAATCGCTCCGCCCGTGGTCCGGCAATCAGCAGATCGGCGGACCGGTTGAACGCCACGAACGCGTCAAGCTCCGGGGCCGATATCGGCATGCTCGGGTCGAGGATCACCAGGAGCTGGCGCGGACGATCGCCCAGGTACTGCAGCCGAATCGGCCGCTCGCGGAACCGGCGCACCTCGATCCCCAGCCGCTGGGTGGCTTCGAGCAGGCCGCGTGCACCGCCCGGGCCCGCAACGAATGTCGACGGGTCGATGTCCGCCGGAGTCGCTGGTCGGTGCGAGTCGGCGACGACGGCCGCCAGGACGCCGAGCAGCGCCATCGCGCCGAGCCCGACAAGGGCTTCAGTTCGCGGACGCATACCGCTCCGCAACGGCGCGCGCCCGCCACGCCGCGAACTCGCCGGGCCCGCACGGCCAGCGGGCAAACGCATAGCCATAGAGGGTGCGTACCAAGTCACGGAACGCGCGGCCCGCCTCCGGGGCGAAGTGCGTTTCTGTGGCATATTCTCCCGGTGTCTTGCTGGGGTGGAACGTCAGCACCCGGCGCGCATCGAGGGCCAGGATGAGCGCGATGAAATCCGCCTGGATGGCATCGGCGAACCGCCCTTGCGCGGCGAGGCGATCCGCCTCGCCGCGGTACCACGCCTCCCCCTGCCACCGAACGCCGGGCGTTGGCGCCGCGGCGCTCCGTGCCGCGACCGGTCGCATCGTCCGCCAGAATATCCAGGCGGCATGTGTCAAGAGGGCGATCAGGATGGCAAGAACAGCGAACAGGATCAGCCGATAGCCGAGCGGATGCGTCTCATGCAGCGCTTGCAGCCACTTCGTGATCGCTGCCCACCAGCGTCGCAGCGCTGCGAACGCATCGGGCCGGCTGACCCAGCGATACTGCGGTGCCGCGAACACCGAATCGAGCACCGCCCGCAATGAATCCGGCCGCTGTGCCACCATTACGCCGGCTGCGTCGCGGTGGCCAGCAATTCCAGGTCGAACCCTTCCTTGCGCACGCGAAGGTCGTAATACAGCACGGTGAGCGCGACGTACATGAAGGGGTACACGAAGATCTGCAGGACGCCGGCCAGCACCTGGACCAGCAGCTGCGAGGGAATGCCCAGCAATGTGGCGATGCCGGCCAGCACGCCGACGATCATCGTGGGTATGAGCAGCAGCAACGCGGCGACCAGCAATGTGAGCAGGGCCTTGCCGCGAAAACCCCTGGTCAATTCCCATGACCTGCTCATGGCGCCGGTGGCGGTCAGTGGCTGCTCCAGCACCAGTGCAACCGTGCTCAACAACAGGCCACTCAGCAGGATCACGCCCGGCACGATCAGGAGCACTACCCCGACGCCGATGACCAGCGAGGTCATCAACGACAACAGGATGAGCCGGCCGATCAGGCCCCATGCCGCGTGCAGCGCAGCTTCTGCGCTGATTTCCTGTCCGAGGTAGGCGCCGGACACGATGAAGGTGGTCGCCGCGACGCCGAGCGCCCCCAGGATGATGGATACCAGGAACTGCACTATGCCCAACACCCAATGCTCGAGGACCCCGCCCGACACGTTGAGGTAGATCCCGAGCACGGTCGGAACGAGCCGCGAGACCGTCGTGACGACGACGAGCGTGAAGAACAGCGAGCGGTAGAGGCCGAAGGAAACATCGAGCACTTCGCCGGTGGAGAGCGGTCGGAGGGCCGGTGCGGCCATGCGGAAATCTCCTGGCGGGGATTGGGACAGCGCGCGGCGTGCCCATACATTACCGTCGAAGCTCGATCCATGCATCCTTTCCCGCTCGGTGCGCATGCCCAAGCCGTCCCGGCCCGACTACCGCCAGCATCTTGAGCTCGAGACCCCTGAGCATGTGATGCTCGACTACGAAATCGCGGGGGTCGGCAGTCGCACCCTTGCCGCGGTGGCGGACTGGTCGATTCTCACGGTCCTGATCGTCATGGCGGTGCTTGGACTGGCGCTCTGGCGCGGTCTCTCGAGCTGGCTGTTCGCCATCCAGATGGTCGTCGTATACGCCATCGTGTGGGGGTACTACACCGGATTCGAGGCGTTTCGTCGGGGCCAGACCCCCGGCAAGCGATGGCTCGGCATTCGGGTCATTCGCGATACTGGCGGCGGCATCACGTTCTCGGACGCCGCGGCGCGCAATCTCCTGCTGCCCGTCGATCTGATCGGCCTCATCGGCATCATCCTCATCGCGGTTCATTCCAAGGGAAAGCGCCTGGGCGACATGGTCGCCGGTACCGTGGTGGTGCGCGATCAGCCAGTGCAGCTTCGTGCCGCGCCGATATCGCCGCCTGGTGTGGCGTCGGCCGAGGTCGAACTCGGCACGCCCGAACTCAGCGACCCTGATTTCCAGCTCCTGCGCGGTTTCATCGCGCGCGCGCCCTCGCTGCCGGACCCAGTGCGCGACCGATTCGCCGCCCAACTGATGGAGCGGTTCGCGCCGGCTCACCCCGTGCGCGCCGCGAGTGACGTCGCCTTCCTGGGGGAACTGCACGCGGCCGAACTCGCGCGGCGGCGGGGGCGCTTCGGCGCCCGGGCATCGGCCAATTCCGGCCGGTCGGTGGCCGAGCGCCTGGTTGCCCGCAAGGGCGCCCGCTGGCGTGAATTCGAGGGACTGGCCGATCGCGTGACCACACAAGGACTCGATGCGCTCACGGCCGACGAGCTTCCCGACTTCGCCGCGCGGTATCGCGAGGTGGCCGCCGATCTCGCGCGTGCGCGGACCTATGGTGCCGATCCCACCGCGCTCGGGCAGCTCGAGCGCCTGGTCGCGGCCGGTCACAGCGCGCTCTATCGCGTCGAGCGGCACACCTGGCAGCGAATGTGGCAGCTGCTGTTCCGGGACTGCCCGGCGGCGATCGTCGAGTCGTGGCGCTACGTCGTCCTCGCGTTCCTCGTCTTCGCGCTTCCGGCTGTCGGAGGGTACGCGTTGTTGCGGGACCGCCCGAGTCTCGCCGCGGAGCTGATTCCCGACACAATGCTCGAACGGGCGGAAGCGGGCGCGGCGCGCGAAGCTCGAGGCCAGGGCTACGTGCAGGTGTCCCGCGACCAGCGTCCGGTGATGGCGACAGCCATCATCGTGAACAACGTCCACGTCGCATTCAACTGCTTTGCATTCGGGATTCTCTTCGGCGTTGGCTCGCTGGTCGCGCTGGCGTACAACGGTCTGGCACTTGGTGCCGTGTCAGGATATTTCGCCAACGTCGGGTTGCTGGGCTATCTCTGGACCTTCGTCCTCGGCCACGGAGCGCTCGAATTGTTCAGCATCTGGGTTGCCGGCGCCGCGGGCTTCCTGCTCGGACGCGCGCTGATCGCGCCGGGAGCGCTGCCGCGCAAGGATGCGTTGGTCCTCGCGGGACGCCGCGCCATGCGAATGATCGGTGCGGTGATCGTCCTGTTGGCGGTAGCCGGCACCATAGAAGGATTCGTGTCGTCGAGTCGCTTGCCACTGGCAGGTCGCGTGGCGGTGAGCGGCGGGAGTGTGCTGTTGCTGGTGCTGTATCTTCTGAACGGATCGAGAGCTGCACGACGTGAGCAGTAACCAGGCAGACGTTGCGGCGCGGGAATTTGCGACTGCCGTGATGATCGGGCTCAGCGATCACCCGCGGTGGCTCCCGTGTCGATTCCTGTACGACGAGCGGGGCAGCAGGTTGTTCGACGCGATCTGCGAAACGCCGGAGTACTACCTCACCCGAACAGAGTCGTCGATCCTCGACGCGTCGGCCGCCGACATCCGCGATCTCACCGGGCCGGTCACCCTGATCGAACTGGGGTCGGGCAGCTCCAGGAAGACCGGCCACCTTCTGGCAGCCTACTCGAACCATGTGCGCTCGGTACACTATGTGCCGGTCGACGTGAGCGAGGCGGCCCTGCGCACTGGAAGTGCGGCGATATCGGTGGCGTATCCCGCGGTGCGAGTCACGGGCATTCACGGCACCTACGATGCCGCCTTCCCGTTGCTCGGCGAGTTGTCTCCCGCAATGCTGGTCTTTCTGGGGAGCACCGTCGGGAACTTCAACCAGACGGAAGCGGCGCGCTTCTGGTCCGACGTCGCGGCCCATCTCGTTCCGGGCGACTTCGTGCTGCTCGGCGTGGATCTCGTGAAGGATCCTGGCCTGATCACCGCGGCATACAACGATGTGGCCGGGCATTCCGCGGAGTTCACCCGCAACATTTTCCACCGGATGAATCGCGAACTTGGCGCCGGTCTCAACCTCGGCCAGATTGACCACGTCGCCAGTTACAACCCGGAATGGCAGCGCGTCGAGATCTTCGCGCGGTTTGCCTGCGAGCAGACGGTGCATCTCCGGCCACTCGGGCGTGACGTTCGGGTCCGGGCGGGAGAACGGATCATGACCGAAATCAGCCGGAAGTTCGTGCTCGATGAACTGGAGCAGTATCTGGCCAGCTTCGGGTTCGAGTTACGCCAGGTGTTCACCGATGACCGGCGCTGGTTCGCGGTCCTGCTGTTCCAGGTTCCCCGACGGGCCTGACTGGGCGGCCAAGGCGCGACCAGACAGGAGACTGCATATGTCCACCCCGAGCCTTGCCCAGCAGTACCGGGCCGTTCGCGCCACGACTGACTGGATCTGCGAGCCCCTCGGCATCGAGGACTTCGTGGTGCAGTCGATGCCCGATGCGAGTCCAACTCGCTGGCATCTGGCTCATACCACGTGGTTCTTCGAGACCTTCGTGCTGAAGCCGGCACGCCGGGATTTCCGGCCGTTCGACGCCCACTTCGAGTATCTGTTCAACTCATATTACAACGCGGTGGGGCCGCAACCGTACCGACCGCACCGGGGTTTGCTGACCCGGCCCAGCGTCGCCGACGTGCGGCGTTATCGCACGCACGTCGATGCTGCGATGCTCGAACTTCTCGACGCGGGTGACGGGGCGCCGGACGTCGTGGTGCTGGGATTGAATCATGAGCAGCAGCACCAGGAGCTCATCCTCACGGACCTGAAGCATCTGCTGTCGTGCAATCCGCTGCGGCCGGTGTATCGCCAGGCGACGGCGACGGCGACGGTGCCGGTGGAGGGCGCGGTGCCAGCCGCGCGCTGGATCGACGGACCCGGGGGACTGGTCGAAATCGGCTTTGCCGGCGAGGGATTCGCGTTCGACAACGAATCGCCCCGCCACCGCGTGTTCATCGATCGGTTCCAGGTCGGCGACCGCCTCGTCACCTGCGGCGAATACCGTGAGTTCATGGCCGACGGCGGCTACCGCCGACCGGAACTCTGGCTGTCGGATGGCTGGAATGTTGTTCGCGAACACGGCTGGAGCGCGCCGCTGTATTGGGAGGCACGCGACGGCGATTGGTGGACGATGACGCTGTCCGGAATGCGCGCGGTGACGGACGCCGAGCCGGTGACTCACGTGAGCTGGTACGAAGCCGATGCGTACGCGCGATGGGCCGGGGCGCGCCTGCCAACGGAAGCAGAGTGGGAGGCGGTCGCCACGCCGTCCCCGGTCGACGGCCACTTTCTCGAGGGTGGCCACTTTCATCCGATGCCGGGTGGGCGCGCCCCGGGCAACGAACCGGCGCAACTCTACGGCGATGTCTGGCAGTGGACGCAGAGCGCGTACTCGGCATATCCCCGCTACCGGCCCGCCCCGGGAGCCCTCGGCGAGTACAACGCCAAGTTCATGTGCAACCAGATCGTGCTGCGCGGCGCATCGTGCGCCACGCCCCGGTCACACGCCCGCTCGACGTATCGCAACTTCTTCCCACCGGACGCACGCTGGCAGTTCTCGGGCATCCGGCTTGCGCGGGACAACTAGGACTGCGGAAAGGTCATTCCGCAGCTAGTGCCGCCCGGGCGATCTCGGCGACCATCTCCCGCTCCGCCGTGTCGGCGACGCGCAGAATCACTTCGCGATGCTGCCGCGGATCCCACTTGCCCAGCGCTTGCACCGCGATGCACCGCAGGACATCCTCGGGCGGCATGGCGTGCGGCATGCCGTGGCTCGGATCGAGCCGGAATGTCCCCTGATAGAGCGCTGCCCGGCGGAGCAGCGTCTCGCGCCGGCTCGTGCGCTTCGCCGTCACAGCCTCGGCGATGGCGAGGACGTGATGCCACTGGTATGTGCGGGACGACTGACTGCCGGAGAGCAACCGTTGCAGATGGGCTTCCGCGGTCAGCGGGGCGTCAGACGACTGTGTGCGTCGCGTCATTGCTCGACTTCCTACGCCATCCAGTAGAAGGTGATATTCCGCCACCGTGGCGGGATGATCGCGGTCTTCACTGTCAGGCCGTTGCGGGTAATGTCGCTGGTGAACTGCGGCTCCGCGGGATCGGGGTGGTCGGTCTTGAACAGCCGCCTACCGTGGCGTAGCGAACCGAGCATGTGGCTGACCGCCCGATTGAGGTAGGCCCGTTGGAAGGTGCCCTGCCGTTCGACCGCGATGGTGCGCTCTGCACTGGTGCGTGGCAGCGTGAAATTGCTGAGCGCCACCGGCTTGGCGAAAAAACACGCGTCGTAGAGATACCAGCGCCCGTTGTGCTGCAGGAAGTTGATGCAATGCCCGTCGGCCTTGGCGCCTGGCAGTCCCCAGAAACGATAGCGCCGCACGTGAAACCGCTGGATCGGATCGCGCTTCGCGCGCCCGACGTTCGAATCGTGGAACACGCTTGCGGCTTCGGCCGGGCGTTTCCGGCGGAGTCCGGGGGCGGACACCACGATGGCGCACCAGCGCATGATGTCGCGGTGCTCCATGCGCCAATCGACCAGGAATGCGCGGCGTTGAACCCGCACGCCTTGCGCCCCCGCCATGGCCTGGAACATGCGAAACCAGCCGCCGCAGTAGCCGCCACCCACCTGCAGCATCTGCCCGACGTTCCATGCCGCCTCGGCGTAGCGCAACCCTGAATACTTGACGTTCGCGATGATCGCATCGCAGATCGCCTTGTCGCCGCGCCGGCCGGCGGCCCAGCGACACGTCCATTGCATCAGTGGGAGATAGACCCACGGCGCATCCGGATTTCCGAACGGGCCCTGCCGGCGCTCGGACGTCACCGCCCAACTGGCAGGTGAGATGGGCCGGCGCCGCGCGTGATAGACCAGGTGGCGGGTAATGCCCAGGGCGTGGCGTTGCCCGTTGCACACCGCGTACCAGCGCCAATGCCGGCGAGCAGCAACGATGCCGTGCGGAATCGCATCAGTGAAGCGGAACTCGACGGGTTGCGAATCGCCCTGGGCATTGAACCGAAGGCGAACGGTGCGCGGCACGAGGCCCGGACCCAGGTGTCCGCGTGCGCCGATCTGCCACGGGCCAGCATCGGCCTGAAGCGCCGGAGTTCGCCGGAACACGACCCGCACGTGAGGCCGGCTGCCCGCGACGAACGCGGCGGGCTGGCGCGACCCGGCGAGCGTCCATTCCGGCGTGGCGCCGAGGAAGTCGAGGGTGACAGGGTCTCGGAGTGGGATCGCCGCCGGGTTGCCGTCGAACGCGAACTGAACGCTGGCAACCCGGAGCGGTGGGCCTTTCATCGGCACGGCTGATCCGGGAAGAGGACGGGCAGGGAGCGATGGGGAAATATCGAGTCCCGTCGATGGGCGCAAGAGCGTGCTTGACGGGAATCATCCCGGCCGGTATATCCATTCGTTTCGCACGCTGCGCCGGCGACGGGCTCAGGCGCCCGCCCACTTCTCGAGGAGGCACCACCCATGACACGCTTTGCCAGTCGCGAATTGTCGTTCGTCAGTTTCGCCGACGTGATCGGTCCCGGCGGTACGACGCACACGCAGCAGTGCGGCGACCGCGACGGTGCCGGGGCATGCACCTGCTGCACCAACAACACCGCCGCCAAACCCAAGCTGGCGGTGGATTCCGACCTGTCGGCGCTTCGGGACCAGCTGCGCACTGCTTGCAGCTGACGATCTGACTGGGCGGTCCGACCGCTCCCGTTCCGGGAGCGGTCGGACTGCCTCCACGCATGGCTCGCTTCAGCGGTCGGCTCCTCGCTGACGCCCGCGTTCGCGCCGCTCGACACTATCACCCAACCGCGAGTTCCGGTAGCGGCACCCCTGGCGCGTTGCTCCGGCCCACGCGGCCGGGCTTCGGCGTGGCCTTTCACGTCGCACCCGCGACCGCCAAGCTCATCAGCGCACTGCGCACCCCGGCGCGCATTCCAGCGACGACGGCGAATCGCCGCAGCATCGCACGCCTGGTGCTCGACGGCTTGCTCGAAATCGAGGTCGACGGGCGCTTCCGCTCGGGACCACGCCTTCATCGAGCGTTCTTTCCCGGGTCGGCGACACGGCGAGCTGCATCGCCGCTCGCACAATTGTCGCTCGATGCGCTGGCTCACGCCGCCGCGCTCTGGCCCGTCTCGTCCGCACGGCTCGCCGACCGGTTGTACCGCTATCACGCCCGGCCGCTGTCACCGGCCTGGCGCTCGCGGTTCCCAGACGACGGCGCAATCCTCCGCTTCCTTCTCGGCGAGCATCGCGAGTCCGGCCGCCGGGTGCGGCATGCCCTGCCGGACCCGGCATCGTATGTAGTGGGACGGTGGCTTGTCTCGGACTCCGGGCGATCGATGCGCACGGCGCCGAATGGCGCGCACTACAAGCTGTATGTGAGCCCGACGCCGGAAGGCACGCCGGTCGCCTACCGCGCCATGCTCGACCTGCGGAACGCGCGACATGGGCCGTTCACCCTCAAGGTTGGACGTGACCTGCCGAGTTTGCTCCGCCCGGACCGGCTCGTCGGCTACTTCACAACGCGAGACGATCTGTTCGAGGCGGCCGCTCGGCTGCGCACCCGGCTCGATGGCCTGCCGGCGCAGGGCGTGCCATTCACCGCGCCGACCGGGCCCGGCGCGCTGCTGTCCTGGGGTGCCGATCTGGCGCCGGATGCGAACCTGCCAATGAGCCTGCAGGATCGAAGCTGGCGTGGTTGGGTGACGTCCCGACTTGCCAAGGCCCTTGCGAGCGCGCTCGCCTGTCACGCCGCGACCCCGGTGCAATACGCTCTCGATCGACTCTCCCTCGACGGCGTCGACACATCAACCTGGGCACCCACCACCCGATTGCTGCGCCAGGCGAACGACGTCGCTGCCCATGCCGATTCTTGACCCCTTGATCCTCGCGGCCGACGTCAGCATCACGCCGACAGCCAAGCTGTCGCCGTCCTTACGGGCGCGTCTTGGGGCAAAGCGCGGCGACTACGCCGTTACGCGCTTGCGGGGCCGCGCGCCGGCCCGGCTCATTGGGCGTCTCGGCGCCAGTCTGCTGGCCGAGTTTCTTGAGGCCAAGCCGGTGGCAACTGCCGTCATCGCATGCGCGGAGCGGCTCGACCTCAACCCTGACGCGCTCCTGGAAGAGGCATTCCCGCTTCTGCGCGACTGTTTCAACAGTCGATTCCTGGTCGTCGCCGGATCGCCGGAAGCGGCGCGGACGTTACCGACGCGCGATCGCGGCGACACGGTGGGGCGTTTTGTGGTGCTGCGCTGTCTCCATGTCGTCGATGACACCGAACTGTATCAAGCACGCGATCGGGACGGTGCCGTCGTCGCGGTGAAGCTGGCGCGCCCCGGTGTGACGTCGGGTGCACTCTTCACAAGAGAAGCGGCGGTGCTCCGTCATCTCGATGGGAACGGCGCACCGGCCTTGATCGGCAGCGGCCGGCATGCGCAGCGTCCCTGGCTCGCGATGTCGTGGTGTACCGGGATTGCGCCCGATGTCGCCTTCGCCGAGTTGCGCAGCCGCGCTGTTGCCGACGCGACGGTGAAGCTGCTCGATCTGGCGACCCGCATCGCCCACGCGTACGCGGGCATCCACCAGGCCGGCGTGCTGCACGGTGACGTCCACGATCGGAATCTGTTGATCGATCGTCGCGACGCGGTGCATCTGCTCGACTTCGGCCTGGCGCGTGCGATCGCGCCACTCCGCCTCGGCGGTCGTGCCCGCCGGGGGGCCGTGCCGCAGTTCCTGGCGCCGGAACAGGCCGCTTCGGTGCTGGCTGGCGGCGAATTCCCGGCCCCCACGGCGGCCGCCGAACAGTACGCCGTGGCCACGCTGCTCTACTCGCTGGTCGTCGGCGCGCACCCGATCGAACTGGCGCTCGACCGCGAGACGATGTTGCAGCAGATCGTGTCCGACCCGCCGTTGCTGTTCGCTCGCCGCGGCACGGCACCCTGGCCCGAACTCGAAGCCGTTTTCGCGCGCGCGCTTGCCAAGCGTCCGCAGGATCGGTTTCGATCGATGACCGATCTGGCGCGCGCCCTCGCGCGGGTGCCACGTACGCGCCGCGCCGCCGACGCGCGACGATTGCGGGCGTCGCGTACGAGTCTCGACGGCGTCGTCAGCGCATTCCTCGCTCGAGTTGACTACGCGGCGCCGGCGTTCACGACGGCCGGCCGCGCGCCAACATGTTCGATCATGCTCGGCCGCGCCGGGGTCGCGTACGCGCTCTACCGTCTTGCCTGCCTGCGTGACGACGCCAGGACGCTTGCGCTCGCCGACGCGTGGATCACGCGCGTTGAACGCGACAGCAACACTGACGCGGCGTTCGCCGCGCCCACTGACGGCCTGGAGGCCGAGGGCCTCGGCCCAGTCTCCCCGTTCCACAGCATCACGGGTGTGCACGTCGTTCGCGCGCTCATTGCGTTGGCGATGAACGATGCCGATGGTGCGGTTTCCGCGATCGAGCGGTTCACAACCGCCGCGGGGATCCCATGGCCTTCCTTCGACCTCACGCTGGGACGCATGGGTGTGCCGCTCGCATGTGCCACCCTGATCGAGGCGCTCCCGGCCACTATGTCGGAGCAGATCGCCTCGCTGCAACGTGCGGGCGGCCGAGTCATGACCGAGCTGTGGCGGGAAATCGATCGATTCGGTCCAATCGGCCGCACGCGGGATCCGGCTGACTTCGGAATCGCGCATGGCTGGGCCGGCTTGCTGTACGCCACGCTCCGATGGCACCGCGCGACCGGCCAGCCGCTGCCATCCGCGATGCAGCGTCGACTGGTCGAACTCGCAGACGCCGCCGAGTCTCTCGGTCGCGGCATACACTGGCCGCAGCAGCGGGCTGGTCTGACGCCGAGCGTGCTGGGGGGGCACCAGGTGGCGGGCTGGTGCAACGGGCCGGCCGGGTTTGTCCACCTATGGACCGTGGCGAACGTACATTTCCCTCGACGCGGCTTCGGCGTGCTGGCGGAAGGGAGCGCATGGAGCGCCTGGGAATCCGACAGCGTGATCTTCGATCTTTGTTGTGGACTGGTTGGGCGGGCGCACGCGCTGCTGAATCTCTATCGTCACACCGGCCAGGCCGATTGGCTGGACCGTGCAGCGACGCTGGCGCACCGGGCAGCCGAAGTGTTCGAGCGTTGCCGGTCGACGCTGCCTCGACCGCTCAGCCTCTTCAAGGGCGAGGCGGGACTCGCGTTGCTGTTCGCTGAGTTGCGACACCCCGAAGCTGCGGCGTTCCCCCTGTTCGAACCGGAAGGATTTCCTCGCCACGCCACCCACGGATGATCTGCTGGCGCGCCTCAAGGTGCTGCTCAAGGATCGCTATGACGTCCTGCGTGAGGTTGGGCAGGGCGGGATGGCAACCGTCTATCTCGCCCGCGACCTTCGGCACCCGCGCCAGGTGGCGATCAAGGTGTTCCGGCCCGAGCTGGCGGCGGGTGTGGGATCGGAACGGTTCCTCCGCGAAATCGCCGTGGCCTCCGGACTCAGTCACCCGAACATCCTCGCACTCTATGACTCGGGTGAAATCGAGGGACTGCTCTACTATGTAATGCCGTTCATCGACGGAGAGTCGGTGGGCAGCCGCCTCGCGCGAGAGGGACAGTTCCCGATCGACGAGGCACTCTCCATCGCCCGGCAGGTTGCCGCCGCACTCCATTATTCTCACGCCGCCGGCGTCGTGCACCGGGATATCAAGCCGGACAACATCCTGCTTTCCGGCGGCAACGCGCTGGTTGCCGATTTTGGCATTGCGCACGCTGTCGACCGTACCGGCGAGCAGAGGCTCACCGCCACGGGTTTCTCCGTGGGCACGCCCGCGTACATGAGTCCCGAGCAGATCAGCGGGACCACCCGGCTGGATGGGCGCTCCGATGTGTACAGCCTCGGTTGCGTCCTCTACGCGATGTTGATCGGCGAGCCACCGTTCACCGGACCGTCGGCGCAGGCAATCGTGGCGCGGCATCTGGCCGAGCCGGCGCCTCGCATGCGGGTGGTTCGGCCCACCATTCCGAGTGCGGTGGAAGCGGCGGTGAATCGCGCGCTGGCCAAGTCACCCGCCGATCGCTTCGTGACCGCCGCTGCATTCGCCGCGGCGATTTCACCGGAGAGCATCTCGCACGACGTCGCCACCGGAACGATTGCCAGGACTTCGCGCTGGCGGGCCCCGGTGCTGGCGGCAACGGCAACGTGCGTGCTGCTCGCGGCAGCGCTGCTGATCCGGCCCTGGTCGCTCATTCGCCGCTCGCCCGCCGCAACGCTCGATGCCAACGTCGTGGCCGTGCCGACGTTCCATGTCGGCGGCGTCACCGATTCGGCCCTGCAACGGTTGGCGGCCGGCGTGGCGGATCTCGTGGTGCAGCGCCTCCCCGGCGACGGCGGCCCTCGCGCGGTTGCGGTGGCCGCGAGCCCGGTGCTCGACGATCGCTCGGTGCTTGCCGCGGCGCGTAACGCCGGCGCAGGTCGGGTCATCCAGGGCAGCATGGCGGCGATGGAAGGACGAGTAAGCTTGAGTGCGACATTCAAGGCGGTTCGCGGCGATTCGATTCTCGCACGCGTCGACAACGTGACCGGTGGGCGTGACAGCCTTCCGGCGCTGGTCGACCGTCTCGTGATCCAGCTCCTCGTGCAGAGCACTCGCATTCCCGACCCCGAGCGCGCAGCGCTGGCACGGCTGTCCCTCCCCGTCCTGCGCTCGTACCTCGCCGCGGAGCGGGCGTTCATCCACGGCCAGTTTCAGGCGGCCGGCCGCCTGTACGATGCGGTGCTCGCGAGCGACTCCACCTGCTTTCCAGCGGCATTCGGCCTCGGCGCCGTCAGCATGGTGCTGGCCGATCCTGATCAAACACGACGCGCACTGACGCTGGCGGAGGCGCAGCGCCGCGTGATGACCTGGATGGACAGCGCCTTTTTGCGGTCGTTGCGCTGGCCACTGGAGCACGGTGTCGGGCTTGCCGTGCGATTGGCACGATCCGATAGCGCTGCAACCTTCGCCACACAGGGCACCCGCTGGTACTTGCTGGGTGAACGGCTGTTCCATGACGGCCCCCTGCTCGGCATTCCCGATGTGCTGCAGCGTGCCGCCGGCAGTTTCGAGCGAGCGCTCAGGCTGGAACCGGAGTTCGTGCCGGCACTCGGGGCCTCGATCGATCTCGCTGCGGCACGCGGCGACACGGCCGCGGTCAGGAGCCTCGCGCGACGATACTTCGCGCTCGACTCCACCAGCAACCTGGCGGACTACTACCGCTGGCGCGTGGCGGTCGCGTTCGGCGACAAGCCAGCGCTCAGCGCGGTACGGGCGCGGATCGACCGATTCGACAAGCCGGCGCTGGAGCGGATTGTCAACGTTGCGCAACTCGATGGCGTTGCGCTGCCCGATGCGTTGCGAGCCGCCGCCGCGCTCTGGCAACAGAGCGGGGCGAGTGCCGAGACGCGATGGGCATTCATGAAGCAGCGCGAACTTGCACTGAACCGCGGGCGACCAGCGGAGGCGCGGGCGCTGCTCGCGCGTTGGCAGGCTACGGTCCCGTTCCGGCCGCGCGATGGCCTGGCCGAGGTGGTCAATGCGCTCTATTGGGGCGCAGATACCACTTTCCCGGCTCGGTGGGTATCGCAGTCCGCCGCTGCCGCGGACGGCCGCGGCCACCTGTCGTCCGGCTCGAGCGATGAACTGGCGTATATCATCTGTGGCGTGAATCTCTGGCGAGTCAATCATGGAACGATCGCCGGTGTCGCCGAGGGCGTGCGTCGCCTGCGGATGGGATACCTGACCGACCCGAGCTTCGATGACATGGGTCTCTGCGCCGAAACGATTGACGCGGAGCTGGCGCAGCTGACCGGCGCGCCGGATGCGCGCGCCCGATTGGTGCGCCTCGATTCGCTCGCCGCGACCGCGCCGCCAGTGCTCACCTGGCTCCTGGTGGCGGCGAATCTCACGGCAGCCCGGTTGTGGGAAGCGGCGGGCGCACCCGACAAGGCTCTCGCCGCCGTCCGGCGGCGGCCGTATGTCACCGACTTCGGCGAACCACGCGTGCTGGTCGGACTCTCGACCATGCTGCGTGAGGAGGGTCGACTTGCGGCGCACACCGGGGATACCGCGGCGGCCATTGTCGCATACCGCCGCTACCTGGCGTTGCGCGACGACCCGGAGCCGGCCACTGCCGCCGAGGTCACTGGCGTGCGAGCGGAGTTGTCGAGACTCGTGAGGAGTTCAGCCGTGAGCCGTGAGCCCCGCCGTGGCTCTTGATCTTCCGGTCTCGCCGAGCGACGATTGCGTGCCCCCAGTCACGTGACCGGAACCGCCATGCCCGGCATCCCGAGAAGACAATTCGTCCAGACCGCGCTCGCCGGCGGTGTCTCGCTGATCGTGCCGCACGGCACGTCCGTCCCATTGCTGCGTGGGCGGGTGCGATCGCTGCTCGCGGATTCGCACATCGAGGTTCTTCTCGACGAGCCGATCGGTACCATCGCCCCGGAGGTCTATGGTCACTTCACCGAACACCTCGGCGGCGTGATCTACGACGGCGTGTGGGTGGGCGAGGGCTCCAAGGTTCCGAACATCGGCGGCGTCCGAACGGCGCTGGTGGACGCGATGCGACTCATCAAGCCGAGTGTCGTGCGCTGGCCCGGCGGGTGCTTTGCCGACTCGTATGACTGGCGTGACGGCGTGGGACCGCGCGACAAGCGGCCGGTGCGCACCAACTTCTGGGCTGGCGATGCAGGACTCAAGCAGGTCGCCGGCGGGCCCGCGAAGTACGATCCCAACGAATTCGGCACGACGGAATTCGTCCGCTTCTGCCGCCTGATTGGCGCAGAGCCCTACCTTGCGGCCAACGTGCGGACGCTGCCCGCGACCGCATTCAACCAGTGGTTGGAGTATTGCAACTCGCCGCCGGCGACCACCAGCTGGTCCGGCGTGCGGGCCGCAGCGGGGGACCGCAATCCGTACCAGGTTCGCTACTGGGGGGTGGGTAACGAGGCGTGGGGATGCGGCGGCAACTTCACGCCGGAAGAATACGCGGAGGAGTACCGGCGCTTCGTGGCGTGGTCGGTGCCGCAGTTCGATGTGGACCTGGCGTTCATCGCCTCGGGGCCGAACGGCGGCGACATCGAGTGGACGCGGCGGCTGTTCGCCGCGCTGGCGGAGCGTGGCAGCCTCGACCGGATGTGGGGCCTGTCGATGCACCACTACTGCAGCGCGCCGGATGCCGGCGCCGACGCCATCGCGTTCGACGAGCGCGGGTGGTACGACCTGCTGGTGAGTGCCGACCGGATCGAATCGATCATCGCGTCGATCTGGGAAGTCATGCGCCAGGCCGACCGCCAGCGCCGCATCAAGCTCGTGGTCGACGAATGGGGCGCCTGGCACACGAGCGCGCCGATCGTCGACCCGAGCCACCTGTTCGAGTCGCAGTCGACCATCCGCGATGCACTGGTGACCGGACTCACGCTCGACATCTTCCACCGCCACGCCGACAAGGTCGCGATGGCGAACGTGGCCCAGCTCATCAACTGCATACACTCGCTGTGCTTTTCGCACGGGGACAAGTTCTGCGTCACACCCGCGTATCACGTATTCGCGATGTATGCCGCGCACCAGGGCGCGCAGTCGGTGCGCACCCTGGTGTCGGGGCCGCAGGCGTCATGGCTGGCAAAGGATGGCAAGCGCGGAGCGTTCTGGGGGCTGAACGGGTCGGCGTCGCGGCGTGGTCGCGAACTCACTCTGACGGTCACCAATGCATCGCTCACCGAGGCGCGGGAGACGGAAGTGGTCGTGCGGGGCGGGACCGTCGGCGCGATCCGAATGACGACGCTCACCGCCAGCAGCGTGCACGACGTGAACAGCTTCGATCAACCGGATGCAGTGATGCCGATTACGGCCGACATCGCTGCGCGCGAGCTGAGCGGCGTCTACCGGTTCCCGCCGGCGTCGGTGACCAAGTTGGCAATTACGCTGGACGCATGACGCGGATGCGGTGGCAGGCCCATTCCCTGAGGAACACGCGTGAATCGTCGCTTTGAGATCGTGGTGCTGGTCGGCAGCCTTCGCCGCGAGTCGGTGACCCGCAAGGTGGCGCGGGCGTTAATGTCGGTTGCGCCGCCGTCGCTGGCGTGCCGCGAGCTCGACCTCGGCCCGCTGCCGATGTACAACGAGGACCTCGAGGCCGACCTGCCCGAGGCGTGGGCCCAGCTCCGGCGCGACGTCAAGGCCTGCGATGGCGTCCTCTTCGTGACGCCGGAGTACAACCGTTCCGTGCCGGCAGTGCTCAAGAACGCGCTCGACATCGCGTCGCGCCCCGGCGGACACGGTGTCTGGAGCGGCAAGCCCGGCGCGGTGGTGAGCGTCACGCCGTTTGGTCTCGGTGCGTTTGGCGCCAATCATCACTTGCGACAGTCACTGGTCTACGTCAACGTGCCGACGATGCAGCAGCCGGAGGCATACATCAGCGGCGCGGCGAAACTCTTCGACCAGGCCGGGACGCTGGTCGAGAGTTCACGGGAGTTCTTTACCCGCTTCATGGCGGCGTTTGGCGAGTGGGTGGAGCGGAACGCGGGCCACTGAGGGGCCGTGCATCAAGTCACCGTACTCTTGTCGGGCAATTCGACGCCAACCGGCGACGGACGTTTCCGCGCTGCCGGCACCGTCACGCTCATCCATGGTGCGTTGAACGTGGTGGTTGATACCGGAGACCCCGGCCAGCGACGGCAATTGCTCGACGCGCTTGCTACCCAGGGCCTCTCGCCCGCCGACATTGCGTATGTGGTCAATACTCACGGTCACCTGGATCACATCGGCAACAACAACCTCTTTCCCGGCGCGACGTTCATTCTCGACACCGACGTGTCACGCGACGGCGTGTACTGGACGCACGATTTCGATCGCGGTCCGCTCGAGCTTCCGTGTCCCGTGCGAGAAGCCCCGATCACGGTGATGCGGACCGCGGGGCATACCGATCACGACCTTAGCGTCATTGTCGATACCTCGATCGGCAGGGTCGCGATCGTGGGTGACCTGTTCGAGTACGAGCACGATGGTATCGATCGCGCCTGGATGCAGTGGTCCCGGAATGCGGAACAGCAGCGCACCAGCCGCGCCGCGGTGCTCGCACTCGCCCGGCATATCGTTCCCGGCCACGGCGACAGGTTCGCCGTCACCTCCGAGCTGCGAGGCCGGGAGTCATAACCGCCGTCGCCGCGGCGCAACCGCGACTGCGCGCCGGGACGAGCAGCCCTGCGCGGGTCTGCGGTTCGCTGGCGCGGCCGCCGCAAGTCATGCCGGCTCGGTGTCATCGGCGCGGGGCGGCCGCTGGCTCACCGAGGCCCCGCTTCGGGCTCTCGTCCCGGTCGGCCTACGGTGTCTCTGCCCGCAGCGACCACCGTGCGTCCCCCGGAGGCCGCGTCGGTGAGCCAGCGGCCGCCAGTTTGCGATCGTGCCATGCGCGCGGGACCCGCAGCGGCCGGCGGGGGATGCACGGTGGTCGCGCGCGACAGTACAGTGATTACGGTGGTCGTCGGCTGGCAAGACGATGCGCGCGATACCGCTACTGCAGCACCGTCCGCGGATCGACCGCCGTGGCGCGGTGCGCTGGCAGGTACGCCGCCGCCCCGGCGACTATCACCAGGAACAGCACCGCGCCGGCCAGTACTCGCGGATCGATCGGGCTGACGTGAAAGAGCAGGGACACCATCAGCTTTGACAGTGCCAGCGAGCCCACCAGGCCAATGCCGATCCCGACGGCAGTGACCAACAAGCCCTGCCGCAGGACTATGCTGCGGATGGTACCCCGCCCGGCTCCCAGCGCCATGCGAATCCCGAACTCACGACTCCGCAGCTTCACGCCGTAGGAGAGAACACCGAAGAGGCCGAGCGCGGAGAGCGCAAGTGCGACCGCCGCGAAGCTCATCAGGATTCTCAACGTGAACACTCGCTGTGCCGCGCCGCGCCCGATCGCTGCGTCAAGCGTCGTGGGCCGGAACATCACGAGTTGTGGATCACGGGCGGCAAGCGCTCGCCGGATGGCGGGCTCCAGGCGCTCGGGGGCCCCGGTGGTCGCGACGACCTGCGTCAATGCCCAATTGCGATCGCCCGCAAACTGGCGGTGCGCGTGGTAGACGTACCCGTCCGGATTCCCTTCGTTATCGACGGCGACGTCGCCGACCACGCCGATGATCTCGCTGGAGCGCCCGCCGGTGCGAAGTCTCTGGCCGACCGCGCTGGTGTTCGGGTACAACGTATTCGAGAGACTCTTGCTGATGATGACCCGGTCCGGTGCGCGACCATCATCACCTGCGCCGAAGGCTCGCCCTTCGACCACTGGAATCCCGACGGTGCGGAAATAGTCGCCCGACACCACGCGATTTTCGGCCCCGGTGTTGCGCCGCTTTTCATCGCCAGCCAACGGCCCGGTCAGCGCTGTCACGCTCCACTGATGATATCGACCGGTCGCCGGCAGCTTCGAGACCCCTCCGGCTGCGCGTACACCCGGAAGTGACGCGACCTGCGAGGCAAAGGCGTCGTAGAACTGTGCCCGCGCTGTCGAGTCGTACCGCGCGGCAGGCAGGTTCAACTCGAAGGCGAGCACTCGGTCAGCCGTCACGCCGAGCTCGACCTGGCGAATCCGCTGAAAACTCGCGAGCAGCAGTCCGGCGCCCACCAGGAGCACGAACGCGAGCGCGACCTGCGATACGACCAGCCACTCGCGGAGCCGCATGGCATGCCCTCCGCTGGTTGCCGAACGACCCTGATCGCGTAGCGCATCGCCCGGCTGCGTGCGCGCTGCGCGGACCGCGGGGACCAGTCCGAACAACACCGCGCACAGCGTAGCCACAGCCAGCGCGAATGCCAGCAGCCTGGGGTCGATCGACAGTGATGCGAGCCGCGGAATGCTGCCCGATCCCACCGCGACGATCGCCGACATAGCGATGCGCGCCACGATCAGCCCCGCGATCGCGCCGGCCACGGCGAGGATGAGGCTTTCGACCAGCAGCTGCCGCACGAGCCGCGAGCGCCCTGCTCCCAGGGCGGAGCGGACGGCGAATTCACGGGTGCGCTCCGAGCCGCGCACCAGCATGAGATTCGCGATGTTGACGCAGACGAGCACGAGCACGAGCCCGACCGCACCGAGCATGATCGCAAGCGCCCGGCTCGACGAGCCGACGATATCCTCCTTGAGCGGATACAGGCGCGCGCGCTCGTTCTTGGCCATCGGGTATTGTTCGGCGAGCCGGAGGCTAAGGCCATCGAGTTCCGCCTGGGCGCGGGTGATCGGCACGCCGGGACGGAGTCGCGCGATCAACGTGAGGTAGTGATTTCCCGCTTCGTTCGGGTCCTTCCCCTGGCTCAGGTCCATTGGCACCCAGCCGTCAATTGCGCCAGCGATCGGATCCTTGAACCCGGCGGGCATCACACCAGACACGGTATAACTCCTGCCGTTCATCACGAGTGCGCGACCGATGGCCGACGGGTCGCCGTGGAACTGGTCCTGCCACACCTGGTGGCTCAGCACCACGACCGGCGCGGCGTCAATGTTGTCTTCGATCCCCGTACCGTTTTCATCGGCCACCTGGAAGCCGCGGCCGAGTGCGGGGTGGACGCGGACGACATCGAAGTAGTTGGCGCTCGCGGGAAGAAGGCGGATGCGGCGCACGTTATCGCCGGTCCCGATATCGGCACCCTTTTCGTCGTACGTCAGGATCGCAGCCACAGCCTCCATCGACGAAAGCTGGCTGCGATAGGCGAGGTAGTGCACCGGGGTGACGAAGTTGCGACCGCTGAGGTTGTTGACGTCGGCCCCATAGAGGCGGGCGAGTTGGCCGGGCTCCTGATACGGCAGCGGTTGCAGCAACACGGCGTCCACGGCGCTGAACACCGCGGTCGTCCCGCCGATGCCAATCGCGAGCGTGAGGATCACCACGATGGCGAATCCGCGGCTGCGCCGCAGCGTGCGCACCCCAAAGGCCAGGTCGCCGGCGCTCTCCTCCAGCAGGCGGATGCCGCGCGCGTCTCGCACGTCTTCCTTCACTCGCTCCACGCCGCCCAGTGCGATGATGCTGCGCCGCCGCGCCTCGGCCGCGTCGGCACCTGACGCCCGACGGTGTTCGGCTTCCATTTCCACGTGCAGCTGGAGCTCCTCGGCGAGTTCACGCTCTTCACGTCGCCGGAAGATCAGGGCGCGGAGGCGCTCCGCGATGTCGGAAATGATGCTCATGCTTCCCCTGTCACCCAGTGGGCGTTCATGATGCCGTTGATTGCCGAGGAGGCGCGCAGCCAGCTGGCGCGCTCAACATCGAGTTGATACCGGCCCACGGCTGTGAGTTCGTAGTAGCGCGCGCGCCGGTTGTTCTCGGTGATGCGCCACGCGGTCCTGAGCCAGCCGCGGCGTTTCATGCGCACCAGGGCGGGGTAGAGGGAGCCCTGGGTTACCAGAAACACATTGCCGGACAGGTGCTCGATGCGGTGGGCGATCCCCCAGCCGTGCATCGGTTCGAGGGCGAGGGTCTTGAGCACCAGCATCTCGAGCGTGCCCTGGAGCAACTCGCCACGTGGGTCGGCCATGGACGGTCATTCCTTCAGATGGTCTGAAGGTAAGATACCTCCCGGCGGGAAAGGGTTGCCAGTCTGCCAGAGGCGCAGGACTCGGCCGCTGGACAGGAATCCGGTCCGAGCTACCATTCACTGCCGGTGGGTCCACCTTTTCAGCGGACTGGGATTTGACCGCGACGCGGTCGTCCGTCTCGGCCCTCGGGCGAGTGCATGCTGCAGGGCTCCCGTCAACGTACTGGAGCCTCAAGTCGTACCGGAAGCAACCGGGAGCTGACGACAGGAGTTTCAGGATGAACTGGACCCGTCCACGATTGGCCGCGGTGGCCCTTGCCCTTGCTGGATTGCTCTCGCGCCCCGCGGCGGCGTCCGCACAATCAATCACCGGCACCGTCCGGAGCGAGACCAGGCCCGTTGTCGGCGCCACAGTGCGGTTGCTGGATCTCGACCGCGCCGTGCACACCGGTTCCAGGGGTGAGTTCACCTTCGCCAACGTTCCACGGGGCAGCTACCGGATTTTCACCTCGGCGAGCGGGTATGCCTCCGCGACCAAGCCGGTCGAGGTCACCGGCGATACCGCGACAATCACCTTCGAGCTGGTCACATCCGCGATGACACTCAAGGAGATCGTCGTATCCGCGTCACCGATTGCCCGCACGGCCGACGACCAGTACCAGTCCGTCTCATCAAAGTCGTTCGTGGAGTTGCAGAACAGCGCCGGAACCAGCTTCGCGGAGAAGATTTCCGACCTCCCCGGCGTGACGGTGCGCGGCAACGGCTCGGCGCCCACCCGGCCGATCCTGCGCGGTCTCGGCGACAATGAAGTCCTGGTGCTCGAGAACGGCATGCGGGTTGGCGATATCGCAACATACGATCCGGCCCACGCCACCCCGATCGAGGCGATTGGCGTGTCCCAGATCGACGTTGTGCGCGGGCCGGCGACGATCCTGTATGGGCCCAATACGATCGGCGGACTGGTGAACGTGATCACTGACATCGTGCCAACGGTCTCGGATCACGCGGTCTCCGGCACTCTCGCGACGGAAGGCAATACGGTCAGCGACCAGTACGCCGGCTACTTCAACACGGTCTACAGCGCGGGACATCAGGCCGTGAGGGTTTCGGCGGGCGGCGTGCATGCGGACGACATCCGGATTCCCTCCGGCACCTACACCGATCCGGGTACCGGGGGCGCTTTCGTGCTCGACCGGATCCCGCAAACGTTCGACCGCAGTTCGGAAGCCGGCGTTGGCTATGCGTACCAGGGCGATTTCGGAATGATCGGCATCGGCGGGAAGCATTACGAAATGAACTATGGCATCCCGGGCACCCCGCCGAACCCTGACTGGCTCGCGATTCCGCCGACGACATCGCGCATCGCACAGGCGCGGAATACCGTCGAGATGCGGAGCCTGTTCAACATCGATGGCGCGTTCGCGGAGCGGTTGAAGCTGGACGCCAGCTACAACGACTACAATCATTCGGAATTTCCGACCGCCGAGGACTCCTCCGGCGTTTCGGACCCGCAGGCGAACCATTTTCACAAGCGCACGTTCAACGCGGTACTGCAGCTGCAGCACCGCCCGATTGGAAAGTTGCAGGGCACGCTGGGGCTATGGACCGACATCGAGAACCTGACGATCGAAGGCGACCAGCCGTTGGGCCCGAACTCGGTGACGACGGGCGTTGCCGGCTACGCGTACGAGGAATATCTCGCGACGGCAAACACCCGACTGCAGGCCGGCATTCGCTATGACTACAACAAGATCCAGACCAATCCATACCCTGCATCGACGGATCCAGTCTTCCAGACGCTGAGTACGGCGCGCTTGTCGAACGCCTTCACGGCATCGTTCGGAGCGGTGCGACGAATCGCGCCGGGGTTGACGGCTTCATTCTCCCTGGCCCGGTCGTTCCGCGCACCCACCGTGCAGGAGCTCTTTGCCAATGGCCTCGACGCCGCGAGCGGCACGTACTCGGTCGGTACGGCGACTCTGGCACCGGAGCACGGATTTGGCGTGGACGCCTCGTTCAAGGGCAGCTACGACAAGGTCGTGTTTGAATTGTCGCCCTATGTGAACTACATCGGCAACTACATCTACGGGTTCCTGCGTGGGGACACGATTCAGGATTTTCCGGTGCGCCAGTTCGCTGCTGCGGATGCCCGACTCATGGGGTTCGAGGCCGTGGTCATCGTCCAGCCCACACCGCACGTTGCCCTCAGGGCAAGCTCCGACTATGTGAATGCGGAAGACACCAAGCAGAACGTGCCGCTTCCCTTCATTCCGCCGCTCCGCGGATTGCTGCGTGGGACTTACCAGGCCAGCCGGTACACCGGCAGCATCGAAGGTCGATTCGCCGCGAGTCAGACGCGGCTCGGTGATGGCGATACACCGACCAGCGGTTACGCAATCATGAACGTCGGCTTCGGCGTCCGTTTGTTTCAGGCCCGTGTGGTGCACAGCATCAGCGTCCACGTTGATAACGTGTTCAATACGGTGTATCGCGACAACCTGTCGGTGATCAAGGACTTCATCCCGCAACCGGCGCGCGGAATCCGGCTGAACTACCAGATCGTCTATTGACCCCAGTGTCGGCGCCCCGGCCTACTGGAGCGGGACGACGGTGCGCCGGTGCAGGAAGCTTTCGGCATCGCCGATGATGCAGCAATGCGGGAACACGTCATGCGCGACAATGAGGGCGGGATTGCCGGCGCCGGTTGGCAACACAAACAGGCGCGTTGTCGTTGCGGTGCCCTGGGGCGGGAGCCTGATGCTGAGCGGAATGGCTCCGGTGTCGGGCACTGGCTGATAGCGCCGGTTACGGTCGTCGACCACATACACGCGCACGTCGCGCTCCCCCTGGGTGATGCCGCGCGCGCGGCTCGACAACTGCAGGACCACCCTGAGTGAGTCGCTCGATCCGGAGCGTATGCGTACGGCGCTCACGGTCGTGATGCACCAGTCATCGAAACATTGCGCAGCGTTCACTGGCACGACGCGCCTGGGGGTCACCGTCGAGACGGCGACTAATGCCGCGAAGTAGAGACCCGAGGCAATCCCGGTCCGCCGCACGATGGTGAACGAACGTTGATGAGCACCCCGGATCGCGACGAATGCGGCGGTGCCGAGCGCAACCACGAGCGCGAGGAATGCGCCGATGAATAGCAGGTCGAAGACGGTCATGGCCGCGCTCCAGTCGGATGACGACAGCGATTGCACCACGCTGGTGAATCTGGCGAGAACGGTATCAGCCGATACGGCGCTGCCGCCAGCCGTCATGCTGCGAGCCTGGTTAATCATGCAGCGAGCGGTCGTTGTGCGGCCACGCTGCCGGAAATCGTCCCCCGGGCATGAGACACTTCAGCCGATTTCTCGCGGTCGCAATCCTGGTTCCTACCTTGGCAGCCGCCCAAGGGAGGGGTAATGACCCGCAGCGCGGCCAACAACCGCCGCAGCGCGGACAACAACCGCCGCAAAAGCCAGCGCGTCCGGCCCAGCCGCCGGTCGGCGGCGGCTATATCCCGCAGCACGGGCCACCGGCGACGCGTAGCCGGCCCCAGGCGCCAGCACCAGCTCAACACAGCGCCAACGTGCCGGTGACGCATAGCCGGCCGCAGGCACCACCACCACCTCCGCCGAGCATCAGCGCGCCAGGGACACGTAGCCGGCCACAGCCACTTCCAACAGCTCCGCAGCGTGGCACCGCGCCGGTGACACCAGCAGTTGGCGGCCGCACGTACCGCGATCAGCCCAGCCACCCCGATATCCCGCACGTACACGCCGACAATACCTGGGTGGGACATACCACGGGCCGCAACGATGTGAACTATCACCTCGATCGCCCGTGGGAACATGGACATTTCACTGCGGGGATTGGACCGCAGCACGTCTGGCGGCTTCATGGCGGCGGCGTCAGTCGATTCGACGTCGGCGGCTACTACTTCCAGGTCGCGCCGTACGACTACAACTACTGTGGCGACTGGCTCTGGGATAACGACGACATCGTTATCTATCTCGACCCCGATCACGACGGTTGGTACCTCGCCTACAATGTCCGGCTGGGGACATACTGCCACGTGGAGTACCTCGGAGGCTGAACCGGAGATCGGCGCTAATCCCTCGCTCCGTTCCGGACCGGTCCGAATCGACGCGAGTTGCACCCGGCCGAAAACACCGCTGCCCTGCTTTGCAGAAACGCGAAGCAGGGCAGTGAATTTTACCTGCGTCATCGCGGATACGGCGCCATCGATCGAGTCGCCGAATTACGCCGTCATCGTCATGAATCGCGCCCTGCCGACCTCGCGCTCACTCCGAACTGAGGGTGAGTACCGGGTCGACCCGCCCCGCGCGAACCGCGGGCACCGCGCAGGCAGCAGTCGCGACCGCAGCGACCACAAGAACCGTTTCCGCGAGCGTGAGCGGGTCGTGCAGGGACATGCCGGGTGCGAGCGCTGCGATCACCCGCCCGAGTGCCAGAAACGCTAGAATTCCCGCCGCCAGCCCCAAGCCGGCAAGACTGAGCCCGCGCGACAGCACGGCGGACATGACCTGTGTGCGCTGTGCCCCGAGGGCGAGGCGGATGCCGAATTCGCGCCGCCGCATCGTGACGAGATACGCGAGCAATCCGTACGTACCCACCGCGGCGAGCGCGAGCGCGATCAGACTGAAGCTTTGTAGCAGGAGCATGTTGAATCGCGGGGTATTGAGCTCGCGGGCGAGCAGCTGGGGCATCGGTTGCACTGCGCTGATAGTGATGTCGTGGTCCACCTGCTTGATACGGTCGCGAATCGCTGTCGCGAGCGCGCCTGGCGGAGTCGTCGTGCGCACGATGACCCAGGTGTAGGGTCGCGGCTGCTGTCGGTTGGACCAGTACATCTCGGGCTCCACCGCAACTCCCGGCGAAACCGAGGGAACGTCCGCGACGACGCCAACAACAGTGAACGTCTCGCGCTGCTTTCCCATGGGAAAAACGATGGTCCGGCCGATGGGGTCGAGCCCTGGCCAGTAGCGGCGCACCAGCGTCTGGTTCACGACGCACACGAGCGGCGCGCCATTGACGTCGCCTGCATTCAGGTCGCGTCCCTTGAGGCGCGCAACGCCGAGTGCGCGGAAGTAGCCCGGGCTCACGTCGTACCAGCGCACTGAGGCCTTTTCGTCCGGTGGCAGGCCCTGCAGCTCCATTTCCCACGTTTCGCGCCCGCCGAAGAGCGGGCCGGCCGAGGCGGTGCCGACGGCCGCAACGCCCGGGATCGTGCCGAGCTCGCCCTCCACGCGGTCCCAGAGGGCGGCGAGCTTCGCGACGGAGTCATAGCGCGCTGAGGGCGCGGAGAGAGAAAAAAGCGCCAGATGGTCGTGTTCGAAGCCCGGTTTCCAGGCGCTGTAGGCGGCGAAGCTTCGCGTCAACGTGACGGCGCCCGCCACGAGCAGCACGGCCATGGCCAGTTCGACGGCAACGAGCACCGAGCCGAGCCCGGTGCGGCGGGCCGGTGCGGCCCGTCCGCCCTCGCGCAGTGCCTGAGCGAGATCCACGCGTGCCGCGCGCAACGCTGGCGTGAGGCCCACGATGAGCGCGGTGAGCACGGCGAGTGCCGCGGCGAACGCAAAGACGCGGGCATCCACCGTGACGTTCGCGACGCGCGGGATGCCTGCAGGCGCCAGGGCACGGAAGGCGCGCACCGCGCCGAGGGCGATGACGATGCCCGCAACCGCGCCGCCGCCGGCGAGCACGAGACTCTCGACGAAGAGCGCGCGCACGATTCGGCCAGGCCCGGCGCCGAGCGCGGACCGCGCCGCCATCTCTCGGCCGCGCACCTCACCGCGCGCGAGAAGGAGGTTGCTCACGTTCGCGCAGGCGATGAGCAGCACGAGTACGACGGCGGCGAGGAAGAGCAGCACGCGCGGGCGCACGTTGCCAATCACGAGGTCGCGGAGCGGCAGCACGGTCAGTCCCCAGCCACGCGTGGTCGCGAAGTGCTCGCGCCGGATCGCCTCGGTGATCGGTGCAAGTTCCGCGTGCGCCTGGGCCACGGACACACCGGGCTTGAGGCGGCCATATGCCACGAATCCGCGCCAGTCGCGGTGCTCCTCATCGCGCGGGTCGATGTGCACCGGACGCCACAGTTCGACGTTTTCGAATTGCGGGAGGTGAAATGCCGGCTGGAGAATGCCGACGATGCTGACCGGGTGGTCGTCGAGCACGATGATGCGCCCGACAATGCCGGTGTCGCCGTTGAACCTCGACTGCCACATCTCCCAGGTGAGGAGTGCGACATCGCTCTCGCGGCCCAGCAGGTCGGCCGTGGTAATGAGCCGTCCGCGCACGACGCCGACGCCGAGCGCGGCGAACAGCCCGGGCGTCGCGATGCCACTCTGCACCGGCTGCGCACCGTCCGGAGTGGTCAGATGGCTGGACCATGCGCGACCAATGCCAATCGCCTCGAGCGAGCGCGACCGGGCGGCGATATCCTCGACATTCGGCGGGGAGATGCTGCACCAGTCACGGGGCGCTCCGGGGTATTGCTCGCAGAGCGTGACGAGGCGGTCCTCATTGGGAAAGGGGAGCGGACGGAGGAGCACGCCGTTCACGACGCTGAAGATGGCGGTAGTGGCGCCCACGCCGAGCCCCAGCGTGATGACCACGGCGGCGGTAAAGCCCGGTGCGCGGCGCAGTGCGCGCAGCGCATGGCGGAGGTCCTGAAGCAGGGACTCGAGCGTGCGGAATCCCCAGCTGTCGCGACTCTCCTCGCGAATGTGGCTGATGTTACCGAGCTGGCGCTGCGCGGCGGCGCGTGCATCGGTGTGCGAGAGCCCCGCGTGCTCGTAGTCTCGCGTGAGGAGCGCGAGGTGTTCGGCAAGTTCCGCGGCAAGCTCGCGCTCCAGTGCGTCGCGCCGGTTCCAGAAGCGGAGCCGGCGCCAGATCTCGTTCAGCCTCATGGCTCGGCCCTCCGCAGGACCCGTGTGATTGCGGCGACGGAGTCGAGGAAACTCGACTCTTCCAGGCCGAGCTGGCGACGGCCGGCTGCCGTGAGTCGGTAGTAGCGGGCCTGCCGGCCGGTGGGCGAGCGTTTCCACTCCGACGTGGCAAAGCCCTTGGCCTGCAGTCGCTGCAGCGCGGGGTAGAGTGAGCCTTCCTCCACACGCAGCGCGTCGCTCGACAAGCGCCGGATGTGCTGGGCGATGCCGTAGCCGTGGAGCACGCCCACCGAGAGCGTCTTGAGGATGAGCAGGTCGAGCGTTCCCGAAAGCAACTCAGAGCGGCCGCGGCCCATACCTTTTCTCCCTATACCTGTCACATCTATGTATAGGTGCGGCAGGCGTTCCCGTCAAGCACCGGGTCGAGCCGCCGGTCTGCCGGGACAGCTGGGGGACGGCCTGAGCCTGCACGGTGCATCCCCGCTCCATGAGTCCCCGGTTCCGGGTTTGTCGCCCTTGAGGGGGTGAGCCTCCTTGTCCGGAGAATTGAGATGTCACGAGTGCCCGGTATCGCCATTCTGGTTCTCTTCGCTGCATGCAGCTCCAGCCCCACCACCGGCTCACCCCCGCCGGCATCAACGCCCGCGTCGGTGACGGTAATGGCCGGAAACGGCCAGCAGGCCGCGCCTGGTGCGGCGGTTCCGGTCAACCCCGCCGTCATCGTCAAGAATGCGGCCGGCAGTCCGGTGGCCGGGGCGACCGTGACCTTTACGGTCGATTCCGGCGGCGGCACCATCACCGGCGGCACGGCCACGACGAACGCGAATGGCGTGGCCACTCTTGGAGGCTGGAACCTCGGTCCGACCCAGGGTCGCAACATCCTGCGCGTGAGCGTGAGCGGATTGTCGCCCATGTTCGTGAGCGCGACCGGGGTGCCCGGGTTGGCGACCCGGATCGCCGACACGACGATCGGGGCCGGTGGCGGGACTATCACGTCGAACACTGCCCCGCTCGCCGGGCTGGCGCTGGCCATTCCGGCGGGCGCGTTCGCTGGGTCGGGCCACTGGACGGTCGACTATCAGCCGCCGCCGGTTGCGCTGCTGAACGCCAACTATCGAATCGCGTCGCCGATCATCTCCATCACCACGGATCAGGGGATGGCCGATCAATTGATGACGCTGAAGATTCCAGTCACCCGCCGATCAGACTCGATTGCCGCGGCGTTCTACTACGATTCAACGACCGGGTACATCGAGCCACTGCCAACGATCGCCATCGACGCGAACTCGATTACCGTCGGCACGAGGCATTTCTCCGCGGCGTTGCTTGCCGAGCGGTCGAACGTGCCCGGTTCGTTGCGGTCCAGAATCCTGCCCTTCGGGTCGTTGCGCCTGGGCTCCGGCGGCCTCTCGGTATCCGGCGGGTCTCTACCTGCAGTTCGCCGGGGCGGGGTATCCGCGCACCGGATTTGATCCGGTGACGGCTGAATTGCGAACGCTGATCGTGGGCGGGTCCGTCGGCAGCCTGACTAGCGGTGCCTACGCCGGGCAAACCGTCAAGCTCTTCCCCACTGTTGGCGGGCTGCCATTCAGCGGGACACCGGAGACTATCTGGAGCATCTCGGCCACCAAGAACGGGACACAACTCGCGGGCACCATCACCCGGACTGAGCGCGTCTGGGACACCTCTACGGTGAATAACTTCCTATTGGGCGACATTGTGTTCACGTATGCCTTTACGGCAACGCGGATCAAGTGACAAACCGCGCGCCGGTGCATGCGCCGTCAACGATCCGATAAAGTGATCGTTGGCGGCATCGCGGTTGCCGGGCGGGTGAAGGTACGCGTGAATCCGCCGACCCTGAACTGGCGCTCCAGGAGCCGGACCGGAATGCTACTGGCCGAATTCGATCACGACTTCGAGCTCGGGCCCCGACGCTCCCAGCCTCACGACATCGCCCGACTTGATCGCGACGATGGCGGCAACCGGTTCGCCATTGAGGAGTGTGCCGTTGCGGCTGCCGAGGTCGCTGAGCATCAGGCGCCGCGGGTCGTCGACGCACGGCGTGATGCGGGCGTGCTGGCGCCCGACCATGGGATCCCCGCGCGGATCGAATCGCACCGCCGCCGAGGGGGCCCGGCCCAGAATCAACTCACGATGCGCCCCCATCGGGACGACGTCCACCTCGGTCGCGCGCGATCCACTGATGTGTCGAAAGGTGATGCACAGCATGGCCGCCTCGGCGGGAGAGCCTCGCCCTTGGTAAGGCGCCAAGTCGAGCCGCTGGAGCTCACTTCGATGGTGCGGGTAGCCTCGCCTGGTACTCCGCCGCCTTCGCCGGCTTGCCCCACGCGGCGTATAGCGTGACCAGTCGGCGGATGTTCTGGTAGACGCGTGGATTGGTGGCGCCGACGGCATGGACGAGCACCTCATTCGCGTGCAGCAACACCTCCTCGGCCCGGGCGTATTGTTTGACGAGGATGTAGTGCTCGCCCAGGACTCCTTCCGAGTTTCCCGCCAGCCAGCTGGTCGGGCCGACATAGCGCCGGCGCAACGCGAGACTCTCTTCCAACGCGGCTCGGGCTTCCGCCGAATCGCCCTGGTGGTCGAGACTCCGGCCGAGGGTCTGCAGGGAGTATGCAATCGACGGATGACTCTCTGGCAGCGTCTTGCCCCGGAGTGCCAAGATCTCCCGGCTGTCGTCTGCGGCTTCGGGGTAGCGCTGCTGGTCGAACAGGAATCCGGCGTAATTCATCAGCGTGAACGCGTAGTCGGGATGCTCCGCGCCGAGGAGCTGTTTGCGCATCGTCAGCGTCTCGACATACGCGCTGTCGGCGGCGACCGGCTTTCCGTCGAGGTCGAGCGCGGTCGCGAACGCATTGAGGACGGCGGCAAGCTCGAGCGTGGGCTCGGGATGGTTGAGGCGGAGAATGCGGATCGCCTCACGGTGGAGCGGTTCGGCGTCGGCAAACCGGCCCTGCTCCCCGAGCGTGACCGCAACGTCACTGAGCGAATACGCGACGAGATCATTCCGGTCGCCATAGAGCCGGCGTCGCATGGCGAGTGCGTCCCGATGGAATCGCTCGGCGGCCTTGAGATCTCCGCGGTAGTGGGCGAGACTGCCCAGGCTGACCGTGAGGGCCGCGAACAAACTATCCGGCCGCGACGAGCGGGCTCGGTGCAATACCAGGGCGCGATGAATCACCGTATCAGCGCGATCGAGGTCGCCCTTCGCCAGGTACAACTCTCCCAGGGTACTGAGCCCCGCCACTGCGGAGGCACTGCTCATTCCGTCCAGCTGCTGGCGAAGTGCCAGCGCCGCGGTGTCCAGGCGCTCCGCGTCGGCGTATCGCCCAAGACTCTGATAGCTCTGCCCGATCACCGTTTCCAGTTCCGCGCGGATATCGGTCGGCGTGGTGTGATCGACGTCGAGGCGACGGGCGGCGGCATCGAGCAGCTTGGAGGCCGTCACGTCCCGGCCGCCGGTGACCGGCTTGACCGAGCTGAGCAGCGTGCGGAGAAAGGCGTTGACTTGCTGCTCCTTGAGCTGCTCCGAACGGGCGCGTCGCGATTGCACCGTGGTCGCGATCACGCCACCCACGAGCGCGATGAACACCAGCGCCGACGCCGTGACGGCGGCGGCGTTGCGCTGCGCGAACTTTTGTAGCCGATACCCCGCCCAGTCGCGATGGGCGCGAATCGGCTCACCGGCCAAATGGCGCTGCAGGTCGTCCCCGAGCGCTTCGACCGAGGCGTAGCGGCGTTCCGGTTCGAGGCGCAAGGCGGTGAGGACGATGTTGTCGAGTTCACCGCGCAAGCGCCGGCTCAATCGCGCGGCGCCGCGCTCGCCGCGTTCGCGTGCCGCGTCCTCCGTGACGACCGTGCTGGGGCGGGGAACCGGTTCACCGAGCACGGCGCGCTCGACGTCGGCCGCCGCACGGGTCGCGGCGATATGGGGACGGCGGCCCGTCAGCAGCTCGAAGAGCACGACGCCGAGCGAATAGACATCCGACGTGGTCTTGAGGGTGCCGCCACGGATCTGCTCGGGCGACGCGTATTCCGGAGTGTATGCGCGGGCGCCGCCGCGCGTCAGCGGCATGGCGTCATCACCGGTGTCGGCGTCGACGAGCTTGGCGATGCCGAAGTCGAGCAGCTTGACGGTACCGTCGGCGGTGACGAGGATATTGCCCGGCTTGATGTCGCGGTGGATCACCAGGTTCTGGTGGGCGTGCTGCACCGCGTTGCACACCTGGCGGAAGAGAGCCAGCCGCTCCCGGATGCCCAGCCGGCGGGCAGCGCACCAGGCGGTGATCGGCTCGCCTTCGATGTACTCCATCACGAGATAGGGGCGACCGTCGGGAGTGATGCCGCCGTCGAGCAGGACGGCGATGTTGCGATGCTGCACGCTCGCCAGGATCTGGCGCTCGCGGAGGAAGCGTGCGAGGGCGATCTCGGAATCGATATCGCGCTGCACCAGCTTGATTGCCACCCGCTGCCGGTACTGGTCGTCCGCCCGCACTGCCTCGTATACCGTGCCCATCCCGCCGACGCCGACCAGACGTACGATGTCGTAGTGACCGAGGCGCGTTCCCTCGAGCGGCCCGGGATCGGCCGCCGCGAGGTACTCGCGCCCCTTGAGCGGAGACGCATACACGGCGTTGGTATCCGCGGCGGTCGTCAGCAACTGCGTGACTTCGTCACGGAGCGGTAGATCCTTGCCTGCGAGGCGATCGACCGCGGCGCGCTGCTCGGAGGGCGGCAGATTGATGACCGCATCAAAGAGTTCGCGCACCCGCCGAAGATGTTCAGGCGTGCGCTTCACGCCGGCCCTGGGTTCGCGTCATCGCGCAGCACCTGCGCGAGCCACGCCTTGGCGAACTGCCAGTCACGCTTGACGGTGGCTGGCGAAATGCCGAGGGCGGCGGCAATCTCCGGAACCTCGAGGCCGCCGAAGAAGCGCAGCCCGGCGACCTGCGCCCATCGAGGCTCGGCGGCGGCGAGCTGCGTGAGTGCGTCGTCGACCACCAGCAGCTCGACGACGTCGCTGTCGGCGCCGGCGATCCCTTCGTTAAGTGTCAGGTTGATCGCGCCGTCGCCGCGCTTCGCCCGGTTGCGTGCCCGCGCGTGATCGACCAGCACCCGGCGCATCACCTGCGAGGCGGTGCGGAGAAAGTGCAGGCGGCTCTCGAAGGGAATCGGCGTTCCGCCGAGAAGCCGGAGATAGGCTTCGTGCACCAGCGCAGTCGGTTGCAGCGTGTGATCGGGCCGTTCGCCGCGCATCTGCTTTTCGGCGATCCCGCGCAACTCGGCATAGACCAGTGGCAGGAGCTGGTCGGCGGCGGCGGCGTTGCCTCGACGCATGTCATCGAGCAGCCGTGTCACCGTGGTCGGCAGGGTCTCGTCGGCGGACATGTGGTGCGGCGCCCCCGAGTGGAATGCGGTTCCTGAAGGTAACTCGCGCCGCGGAGGGGCGCGCCGTCGCCCATCCTCTTGGTCTTCGGGGACGCATGCAGCAGTGCGCCGCCGGTAGGGACGGCGCCACCGCCGATCCAAACGGGTTGACCTCTTGCGGCCCCCGGCTACGCTATAGAGTATGGCATAGCCCCTCAAGGAGTTCTCATGTCCCGGATCACCATGGTAATGCTTGCGACGGTCGTCGTCGCATCGTGCAAGTCCAACTCGAGCGGCGGCGTAGATACCACGACCTACACGGTGCAGGTAACGACAGCGCCACCAGCGGCCGCGCCGGTCTCCAGCGCGGTTCCGATCGCGGTTACCGTGATGAAGCAGGTCAATGGAGGGACGGCGACTCCAGCGGCCGGCGTTTCGGCAACACTCGCCGTCACCGGTGGCGGCGGTTCAGTGACGCCCAATTCCATCACCACCGGCAGCGATGGAACAGTGTCGGCCACGTGGACGCTGGGAAGCACCACGGGTGTTCAGACGCTGCGAATTTCGGTATCAACGACTGACTATGTCGACGTCGACGTCACCGCGACTGCGCTGCCGGCGAATCAACTCAGCATCACGACGCAACCGGCGACCACGGCGATCGCCGGACAGCCGCTCACCGGCCAGCCCGTCGTGCAATTGCGTGATGCCAGGGGCCAGGAGGTGCCGCAGAGTGGTGTTGTGGTCACGGCGTCAATCGCCAGCGGCGGCGGGACGCTTGGCGGTGCGACCACCGCGACGACGGATGCGAGCGGCGTGGCGACCTTCACCGGACTCTCGCTGAGCGCGGCCGGTTCGATCACGCTGAGGTTCACGGCAACGTTGAACGGTCAGAGTGTCAGCGTGACCTCGTCTGCCGTCACGGTATCACCGCCGAATCAGCTGGCGGTACTGACGCCGTCGAGTGCTTCCGTGCACAGCGCGATTCCCTTCTTTGTCCAACCGGTCATCCAGTTGCAAGACGGACAAGGCAACGCGCTGCATCAGGCGGGCGTGGCCGTCACCGCGAGTGCGGCAACGGGTGGAGCGACGCTGGGGGTGGCGACCGGCGGTACTGGAACCTTGACCGTCACGACCGACGCCAGCGGCCAGGCCGCGTTTCATGATCTGATGCTCACCGGCACCGGCGCGTCAACGATCCAGTTCACTTCCCCGGGCCTCACCGTGGCCACCAGTGCGACGCTGAACGTGTCGGCGACCACCTCGACATCGATTGCAAACGCAATCGCCGCCGGTCCAGTCAGCGCCGCCGCGAATACGCAGACGTATTACATGTTCACGGTGCCGGCTGGCACCACGTCGATCGATGTCTCGACGTATGGATCGACCGGCAATATCGAGCTGTACGCCCGTCCCGGTGCGTATCCCACGGCAGCGGACTTCGTCTGCCATTCGAACGTGCCAGGGCCGGCGCAAGTCTGTTCGATCACCACGAATCTCACCGGCATCTGGTACCTGGCGGTCAACGCCGCTGCGGCGTACACCGGCTCGAACGTGGTGGCGTACGCGTATACCGCCGCGTGCATTCCCGCTCCACTGACCATTGGCGTGACCGTGACCGGCACGGTCACGAGCAACAGTTGCAGAGTCGAGTTGGGAGGGGCGTCGAGCGAGGACAAGTACACGTTCATCGTCACGACACCGGAGATCGTGACGTTCACCTCGACTGCCAACGGGACGAATCAACTTCTGGTCTACCGTCAGGGAACACCGCGCAGCGGCGTCGAGGCGGCGACCAGTCCGTTCAGTGTCACCCAGCCCTACCTCCTAGGCGCTGGGACGTACATCGTCGGAATTATCGACTTGCAGCCGGGAACTCCGCTCCCGGCACTGAACTACACCATCACGGCAACGGCCACTCCGGCAGAGCCGAGCGGGTGCAAATTCCTGATCGGCGGGGGTGCGAGCAGCATCACGCTGAACTTGATGCTCAAGAACACCGACTGCACCGGAACGACCGCGGGGACCTTTTCGCACCGGATCGACTTGTTCGTCGGCGCGGGGCAAACGGTCACCGCGACCATGGCATCGACCGCGTTCGATCCGTTCCTGAAGATCGAATCGCCGCCGACCACGTTGACGACGGGAACCAGCGTGCTCGCCAGCGACAACAACAGCGGCGGCGGCACGACGGCACGCGTGAGTTACACCAACCCAAGCACGGCGGCCGATGCAACCGGGATCATGGTCGAGGCAACATCGGCCACAGCGGGGGGAGTGGGCGCCTATACGCTGACGCTGACCATTGCGCCGGATTTCCCAGATATCGTCGCGCCGCCGACGCTGCGGCTGCAGCCCGGCGCCGTCACGGCGAAGCACCCGAAACGGTAGCGCGCCATCCTGCCGCCGGAAGCGAAGCAGCCGGGGTTTGCGCCGGGGTTCTCCTCGGCGCAGCTGGTAGCGGACCTCAGTGCGGTGGCGAGTTGACGTGTCGCCCTGAGCGGAGCCTCATCGCCGCCAGCGCAGCGTCGTCGTCCGATATCGTCTCGCCGGAGAGGCCTCTCGCTGCATGATGCACGGAAGGGGTCGCGGAATTCCGCAGCCCCTTCGTGCGCGACGGCAAAGCCACCCGGAACAGGCGCACAATGGGCGTTCAGCTCACGGCTGCAGGTTGTACACCTCGAAGGCGGTCTCTTGTGGTGGCGTGGCGAACCCGCCCTTGATGCCCTGTTGCATCCGGGGCATCAGCGTGCCGTCGCGGAACCGCTCCCAGCCCTCCTTGGATTCGTGGATTGCCACGATCGTCCAGCCGCCAGCTGACGCTCCAGCCGCATTTTCGTTCTCCTTTGAGGTTGACGGAGCCGCCGTTCGACGGTCACCGCGATGTTACTTGAGCTTCTCGAGTTCCGCACGCCAGTTGAAGATGACGTTGAGACTGTTCGCGTCGACCCCGCCGGAAGTCACCATGAGGAACCGCTTCCCGGTCGGGTCCACGTCGTAGCTGCGGTAATACTCCTGCTGTGCCAGTCCGACAACGGAAAAGAGGAGCTCGGGTGTGCCGTGCTCAAAGTGGCGACCGGTGGTGACCGGCGCCGCTAACATGGCACCGCGCGGATTACGGAAGAAGAGCTCGGTGCCGTCACGCCGCCAGACCGGCTCCATGCCGCCACCAACCGAGATCGCGTATCGCGCCGAATCGACGTTGGGAAACGGTCGTACGTAAACCTCCGGTGCCCCGGATTCCTCCGAGACATACGCCAGCCAGTGGCCATCCGGGGAAACCACCATCGCGTAGTGATCGAAACGCGACTGCACCAGTATCCGGGGGATGGTGTCCTTGCCGTTCTCGACGACGAACAGGTGCCGGCTCCCTGGTCCCATGCCCTCGGAGCGAAAGAGCGTGTATCGGCCGAGGGGATCGAAGGCGATCTCATCCAGCGGGGTGTTGCCGTGTGACGCGGCCTGCGTGCTGTCACTGCCATCCGCCCGTCGCACCCAGGCTTTCCGATGATTGTCGCGGCTGGCGAGGAATGCGACCTTGCGGCCATCGGGGGTCCAGACGGGTCGATCGGCGGTGCCGACGTCGAAGGACAATCGGCTCAAGGCCCCCGTCGTCAGCTGTTTCACCCAGATCGAGGTTTCACCCGACGCGGCGCGGCTCATGGCGATCTGGGTTCCGTCGGGCGACAGCGCGATGCTCTGGATCCCACCCGTCAACGCAGTGTCCACTGGCGTTCGTCCGCCGCCGCGATCCACCCAGACGAGCCCGTCGTTGCCGCCGGTCTTCGCTTCGAATACGACGGTGCCGGTCGCGGAGACGGCAAACTGCAAGGTGCCGTTGCTCGTCTCTTGCTGGACGTTCTGCAGCATGAGCACAGGCGCTCCGGCAATTCGCCCCTGATGGGGATCGAATCGTACTGCCAGGACCCGGCCGTCTGCGGTGCCGATCGCGAGGAAGCCGGCGGCGACGTAGCGGGCGTAGGTTCCCGCGACGAGGTCGGTCACTGCTCCCGTAGCCAGGTCGACCAGACCGATGTGATTCGCAGCGTTCGAACCCTTCCACAGCATCACCAGTGCGCGGCGACTACCTGGCAGGACATCGGCATAATCATGTTCCGTGACACCATGGGTGGTGTCCGGGTGCGAGATCCGGGTCACTGCACCGCCCGTGGATGCCACTCGGGCGAGGCTCCGGGTCGCGTCGGTGAAATAGATCTGGCCGTCATCGCCCCAGTCCGCGCCGAACCCGGCGACGGAGTCCTGTACCACGGTGCGGGCCACTCCTCCGGTGACCGCGATGACCTTGAGGGTGGCACCTCCGGCGGCGGTGAAGAATCCGATCGTCTCGCCGTCTGGTGAAAAGAACGGGGCGAAGGCGCCCTTGGTGTCCGGGAGCTGGTGGGCGGTCGGCTGGTCCAGGTCACGCACCCAGAGCGCGGTCTCCGCTCCACTCGGGCCAATGAAGGCGATCCGCCGGCCCGACGGGGAGATCGCCAAGCGGATGTTGCCGATCGCCCGGACCCCGGTGCTGTCGCCGAGCGTGAGGGTGGCGCGTACTTCGTCGGTGCGGCCAACGCTGCCGGGATCCTGGTGCCGTCCGCCGATCACCAGGCCGGCAATCAAGGCGAGTGCGGCGAAGACGCCGGTGGTCAGCCAGCCACGCCGCCCCATGACGATGGTCGGGTGGACGCTGGTTCGTGCCATCGTTGTGGTCGGATTTGCCAGCGCCGCCGCGAACTCGGCGGCGGTGGCAAACCGATCGGCCGGCAGCTTGGCGAGCGCCGTCAGCACGGCGTCCTCGACACCCGCGGGCACCGTGTCACGCAGCGTGTGGAGCGGGGTAGGGCGCTCGGCCAGCACCTTTGCCACGATCGCCTGCACGCTCGATCCGGTGAACGGCGCATCGCCCGCCAGCATCTCGTATGTCACCGCGCCGAGCGCGTACACATCGCTGCGGGCGTCAATCTGCTTCTCGCCCATCGCCTGCTCGGGGCTCATGTACTGCGGCGTGCCGAGCGAGAGCCCGGTCTGCGTCATCCGCTGGCCGCCGGCCTGCTGGACGGCGAGGGAGATGCCGAAGTCGGCCACCAGCGCCTGACCATCGTGCAGCAGGATGTTCTCCGGCTTGATGTCGCGGTGGATGACGCCTTGGCGGTGGGCATAGTCGAGCGCGCTCGCCACCTCGCGAGCGATGCGTACGGCCTCGGGGATCGGCAATTGTCGTTCGCGCTCGAGGCGCGTGCGCAAGGTCTCGCCGGTGACGACCGGCATTACGTAGTAGAGCAATCCGTCGGCGTCGCCCGAGTCGAGCAACGGGAGAATGTGCGGATGCTGCAGCTTGGCCGTGGTCTTGATCTCGCTGAGGAACCGTTCGCCACCGAGTGCGGCACCGAGGTCGGGATGCAATACCTTGATCGCGACGTCGCGATCGTGCTTGAGGTCGTGGGCGAGATAGACCGTGGCCATCCCGCCCTCGCCGAGTTCCCGCTCGATCCGGTAGCGGTCGGCGAGCGCGGTGGTGAGGCGGTGCACGGCGTCAGACGTCAATCAGTGCCCCGTGGGTCAGGCGTGATGGAGTGTTCGGCGATGTCCGGGGAACGCGGGTTATCAATATGATGTGCAGGCAGTGAGCCGGTAAGTGTGGCTCCTGCCGTTGACACTGGTCATTTGACCATCTCGGAGGGCCGTGGCTGGGCGAAGCAGCCGAAAATATTGTCCCGATCCGGCATAGCGATTAGGGCAATCAAGGTATCCGCGTCTCAGCGCCCGTCTCTAGCGTGTCCGGCGAACCGGGTGTGTCCCGAGAGCGAGGGTGGCGTTCTCGACGGCGTGCGTCATTGCGACTTTCCCGCGAGGAACGCTGCCCGCGCTGCCGAGGCAGTCTTGTGGTTCCCCGTGTGGCTCCACCCCGGGGGCATCACGAGATAGGCGAATTTGTTGCGGAGGCCCGGTGCCCGCTTCACGTCGCGCCCGAGTGCCACGAGTTCACCGAAATAGAAGTCCCAGAAATTGCCAACATGCCATGGCCTGGTGATGCCGTACTCGGGCAGCGTCTCGGGGCGCTGATCCTGCAGCGTCCCGAAGACGCGGTCCCAGATGTTGAGCAGGTTGCAGAAGTTGGTGTCGATGTACAGCGGATTGCGGGCGTGGTGCACGCGGTGGTGCGACGGCGTGAGGATGACCCGGTTGAGGATGCCGAGGCGCCCGTCGCGGATCAGGTGCTCTCCAGCGTGGATGAACATTCCCCAGGTCCCATCGATGAACATGATGATCAGCAGCAGGGGCGGGGAGACGCCCAGCAGGATGCAGACGGACGTGCGGACGACGTCGGCGTACGGCGCCTCGAGAAAGAAGTGGGCATGCGAAACGAAGAGGTTCATGGTTTCCGGTGCATGATGGGTCGAGTGGAGGCACCAGAGCAGCCGGACCTTGTGCGCCAGGTAATGGTAGATGAAGTGGCCGAACTCCCAGACGACATAGCCATACAGGAACCAGTACCAGGTGATGCGGCTCTGGAAGATCGCATAGGGAGTGAAGAGTCCGACGCAGAATGCGAACGCCGCGATCGAGATGAAGGTGCCGAGGACCCGGTTCAGCACATAGGTGATGAAGATGACCTTGTAGTCCCGTCCCTTGAAACTCTTGCGGAACAACGCCCGAACGATCTCGACCACGAGCAGGACCGGCAGCACGGGCCCGATGGCGCCGGTAAATCCCTTGTAGGTGCGCAAGGGCGAGTAGTCGTGGTGGGCCATCATGTCGAGCCACGACCGGATACCGAAGAAACCGATCAGCTCGTGCGCGATGACGGTGAAGGGTGCCAGGATCGCGTGCATCTGGGCTAGTTCGCCATCTTCCGCCGGAGTTCCGTGAACCAGTTTGTCACCACGATGATCTGCCGTGGGTCGGCACCGGCCGGGCGGCGGATCATCAGGAATCGCTCGCCATCCGGCGTGACGTCGAACGAATGCAGCTCGGCGTCTTCGACGTAGTCACCGTGGAACAATTCCGTCGGCCGGCCCAGCGCTCCTGAAACCGGATCGACCGCAACCGACATCATCTGCCGCCCGTTCTCGTACACCAGTTCGCGCCCGCCGCGGGTCCAGCGAAGCTCCAGGCCGCCATCGGCCGAAACCTGCCGGCGTCCGCTTGCCACGGCCGGATAGGGACTGACGTAGATCTCGCCCCTTCCCGATTCGTTCGATGTGTAGGCGAGCCACCGTCCGTTCGGTGAAATGTTTGGCAATCGGAGGTCGCCGGCTGCGGATTTCATCAACGCGGTGGCGGGAGCACTGCCGTCGAGCGGGACGCTCCAGAGTTCATAGTGGGCAGGCAAGTGGTGATCAAAAAAGAGCACCTTGCCGTCGGCCGAAATGGTCGCGGGGTTCTTGTCGTACGGTGATATCACCAGTGGTGTGGCGGGACCGCTGCCGTCGGCTGCCCGCACATAGAGGTCAAAGACCGGCCGCTCCGATTCGAACACGACGCGATCGCCACTGGGTGTGAAGATCGGAGCGAAGTCGTCCGCGCCACCGCTGGTGAGTGCCGTGCGGGTGCCGCGGGCGAGATCGAGGATCCACACGTCCTGCGACTCGCCGGGGCGGGTCGCGGCCAGCGCGATACGACCGCCATCAGGCGAAACCGTCGGCGTGTACAACCGTGCCGGCGGAGTGATCGCCGCGCCGGCGACTCCTTCTCTGGTAACCCAGACCAGGTCCAGTGCCGGGTTGTACGTCGATGCGGCGATGTAGGCGATCGTGCCGTTGTCCGACACGGCGAACCCAGTCACGGAGGACGACGTTTCCGTCGCCACGTCCTGGAGGACCGGCACGGCTTGACCCGTGACCTTCAACTGATTCGCGTCGAACGGCACCGCGAAGAGCGTTTCGTTCTTCGTATAAAGTAGATAGCCCGCGGTCACGTACCGCCCGGAGAGACCACCTTCGATCAGAACGGTCCGCTTGCCAGTCTTGAGCGACAGGACCTCGATGCTCGCTCGTTCCACCGGAACGCGGTACGCCGTGAACAGCACGTGATCGCCGTCGGGCAGCAGCTGAGGCCACCAGTGGCCCAGCTCGCCGTGTGTGCTATCAGGCACGGTCAAGCGCTCAGGTGTGCCGCCGCCAGCCAGTACGCGCCACAGCCCCTTGCTGTAGTCGGGTGTGTAGATAATGGTGCCGGACGCCGACCAGTCGCCGCCTGCCCACGAGCCGGTGGTGACGTCGGTCGTAGGACCGCCATCGAGCGGCGTCTTGCGCATCATGTTCTTGGCGGCGAAGGCCACCCACTTGCCGTCGGGCGAGAGGAAGTGATGCATGGCGGATTCGCTGCCTGGCACCAACGCAAACTCGAGTCCGTCAAGCTGGCGCTGATACAGCACGTTCTGGCCGTTCTGCTTGACCGCGACCACGAGCCTGCTGCCGTCGCGCGCCAGGGCAAGGCTCGGATACGCGATCGACGTTCCGCTCGGCAATTCGACCATCGCGCGCACCACCGGGCCCGATGGATCGGGAGGCTGGCGCCGCGGCCGAAGCGCAAGGATCAACATACCAATCGTGGCGACACCGAATAGCGCCCACGGCACGATGGAGCGCGCCGCCCGTGCGGGCGCGCGGGCGGCCGTTGCCGCGATCGTGTAATTCTTGTCGGAGAGCGCGGCCGCGAACTCGGCAGCGGTCGCGAAGCGATCGGCGGGGAGTTTCTCCAGCGCGGTGAGCACTGCCGCGTCGAGATGCGCCGGGATCGTGTGTCGCTGTGCGACAAGTGATCGCGGCTCCTCGGTCACCACCTTGGCAACGATTGCCTGTGCGGTCGAGCCGGTAAACGGCGGATCGCCGACGAGCATTTCGTAGAGCACGCAGCCGAGCGCGTACACGTCGCTGCGTGCCGTGATCTCGCGCTCGCCCATCGCCTGCTCGGGACTCATGTAGTGCGGAGTGCCGAGACTCATTCCGGTCTCTGTCATCCGGGTGCCGGCAGTGCTCGCCGCGAGCGCGATGCCGAAGTCGGCGACGAGCGCGCTGCCGTCGTGCAGCAGGATGTTCTCGGGCTTGATGTCGCGGTGGATCACGCCATGGCGGTGGGCGTAGTCGAGGGCGGCGGCCACTTCCGTCGCGATGCGCACCGCATCGGGAATCGGCAACTGCTTCTCGCGCTGCAGGCGCTCGCGGAGTGATTCCCCCTCGACGAACGGCATGGCGTACCAGAGCAATCCGCCACTTTCACCGGAGTCGATCAGGCCGAGAATATGGGGATGCTGCAGGTTGGCGGTGGTCTTGATCTCCTTGAGGAAGCGCTCGGCGCCGATCACCGCGGCGAGTTCGGGGCGCAGCACCTTCACCGCGACCTTGCGGTCGTGCTTGAGGTCGTGGGCGAGGTATACCGTGGCCATGCCGCCCGCGCCGAGCTCCTGCTCGATCGTGTAGCGGTCGGCGAGAGCGGCCGCGAGTTGATCAATGCTCATCGCTTCACCTTCGCCAGCAGTTCCTTGAACCAGTTCTCGACGTACACCGCGTCGCCACGGGTGTTCCCGCCGAGTTCCTTGATCATCACGAAGTGCTTGTCGTCAGGGGCCACGTCGTACTGCGCCCGATTCCTCGCGAAACGGTACCCCGACAGGGAAAAGAGCGGTCGCGGCGTGCCGATGGTCAGTGACGGCCCGGGTGTCACGTCGACCGACATCAACTGGTTGCCACTCTTATAGAAGAGCTCACGGCCCGAGTGTGCCCATCGCGGTTCGTTGCCGCCATCCCGGGAGACGAGGCGGATTGACGTGGCGGCGGGAAACGGCGTGACATAGACCTCGTAGCGTCCGGTGGCGTTGCCGGTAAAGGCGAGCCAGTGGCCGTCGGGTGACAGGGCCACCTGCATGGTGATGCTCTTGTCTACCGCGATCGGAACCAGGGCTGTGTCGCCGCTGAGGCGTCGCGCGTAGATATTGCCGTCGGCCCCCGCTTCGTCCGAGCGAAAGACCAGCCAGTCGCCGTCGGGCGAGAACTCGCCTTCCCAGATGCCGTAGTTATGGTGCAGCAGCAGCCCGGGCGGCGCACTGCCATCCACGGGCATGCGAAACAGATCGTAGCCGTTCTGGCCGCCACCTCCGCGGCGGTTGGAGACGAAGAGCACCGACCGGCCGTCGGCGGCCCACGCCGGCCGCCAGTTGACGGTGCCGTCCTGGCTGAGCTTCTGCCGCGTGCCATCGGATCGCCGGATCCAGAGGTGGGTCGCCCCGTCTGTCACACTGACGGCGAGCGATTTGCCGTCGGGTGACAGCGCGGGGTAACCGAAATCCGCGCGCCAGGTCGAGTCCAACGGTACCGCGCTGCCATCCCGTGCGACCCACATCAGCTCGGCCGGAGCAATCGCGCCGGCATCAGTCAGGTACAGCGCGCTTCCTGACGGCGAGAGCGTGAAGCTGCCCGGAACCACAGCCTCGATGACTGGCACCGATCCCGACGTGGCGACGAGTCGCTTGGCGTCGAATCCCATGGCGTACAATCCGCCGGCCCGGTCGGTGTAGAGGAGGTGACCGGTGGGCGAATACCACGCGCCGGCCGCATTGGCGACGAGTAGCCGGCTGCTGTCAGCGGCGAAATCGAAGACGTACACCGCGGATTCAAGGCCGCAATTGCCCGGGCAGGAGGTAAAGAGGACACCACGGCTTCCGGGCAGCGGCGAGATCGAAAGGATCGAGGTGACTGCTCCCGCACTGTCCCGCACGAGGGGACGACTGGTTCCGCCGTTGGCCGAGATGCGTCGCATGAAGCCAGCGGTGCCGCTGCCTCCGACAAATACGACGGTGCCATCATCCAGCCAGGCCCCAATCGTATAGATCGAATTGACATTCTCGGCAAGCGTGATCGAACCGCCGCCTTCTACTGGGACCTTGCGGAGCTTATTGTCGGTCGTGATGTAGGCAATCCACTTCCCGTCTGGCGAGAAGAATGGTGAGACACCGCTTTCGGTGCCGGCGATGGGTGTTGCTTTGCTCTCGCCGCGCAGCTTGCGCAGAAGCTGCAGGTTCCCGCCGACCGAGTCACCAAACACAATGCTCGAGCCATCCGGAGCGATCGTCGCGCGGGATGCGACCCGTTCAGCGCCGGGGGAAAGCAACCTGGCCAGCGAATACTCCCACAGCGTGACGCGTTGCCGGGTGATCTCGGCCGGGGGCCGGGGGCGCAGCCAGCCCCAGAGCGCAACGATTGCCAAGGCGGACACCAACAGGAGAGACGAGAGACGAGAGACGAGAGACGAGGAGCGTTTCGTCGCAATTCTCGTCTCTCGCCTCTCGTCTTTCCCCTCGGATGTCAGCGCGGCGCTGAACTCCGCCGCAGACGCAAATCGATCCGCTGGCAGCTTCTCAAGCGCGCGTAACACGGCGTTCTCTACTCCGGGCGGCACCGCCTTCCGTTGCGCAGCAATCCCGCGTGGTTCCTCGGTGATCAGCCGCGCCACGATCGCCTGGACCGTCGGACCCGTGAACGGCGCTTCGCCGACCAGCATTTCATACGTCACCGCACCCAGGGCGTAGATGTCGCTCCGGGCGTCGATCATCTTCTCGCCCATCGCCTGTTCGGGCGACATGTACTGCGGCGTGCCAAGCGAGAGGCCGGTCTGCGTCATCCGGGTGCCACCGGCACTCTGCACGGCGAGAGCAATGCCGAAGTCGGCCACGAGCGCATGGCCGCCCTGCAGCAGGATGTTCTCCGGCTTGATGTCGCGGTGAACGACACCGAGGCCGTGGGCATAGCCGAGTGCGTCGGCAACCTCACGGGCGACGCGGACCGCGTCCTCCACGGGCAGCTGCTGCTCCCGCTCGAGGCGCGCTCGCAAGGTTTCGCCCGTGACCAGCGGCATCACGTAGTAGAGCAGGCCATCCGCTTCACCCGAATCGAGCAGGGGCAGGATGTGCGGATGCTGCAGCCGGGCGGTGGTGCGGATCTCGCTCAGGAATCGCTCGCCGCCGAGCGCCGCCCCGAGGTCGGGGTGCAGCACCTTGATCGCGACGTCGCGATCATGCCGCAAATCATGCGCGAGATACACCGTGGCCATGCCGCCCTGGCCAAGTTCGCGCTCGATCGTGTAGCGGCCGGTCAGCGCGGCGGTGAGGCGATCCGGTGCTGCGCTCACGGCTTCATCTTCGCCTTCAGGTCGGCGAACCAGTTATCCACCTGGACGAGCCGAACTGCCTGTGACACGACCGGGCCGATCGGGCCGAGGAAGACGAACTGTCCGTCCTTCGTCACCTCGAAGGCTTGGTGAAAGCTGGTGTACGAGAAGCGGGTCGCGTCGAAGAGCGGTCTGAGTTCGCTGACGCTGAACGCCGGTCCCGTTCCGATCTCTGCGGCGACCAGCCGGTTGGCCGCATCGATGAAATACAGTTCCTTCCCATCGGGCGACCAGACCGGCGAACCGCCTCCCCCATTGGAGACCTGCCAGCGCCCCGCATCGGCATTCGGAAATGGCCGGACGTAGACCTCATTGGTGACAGCGTCGTTCGACACGTACGCCACCCATCGCCCATCGGGCGACGGCGCGGGCTGCAACTCGGAGAAGTTGCTCGTCGCGACCCGTACGATTCCGGTGTCGCCCGCAGTGCTCAAGGCAAGGATGTCGCCGTTTCCCGCCGAGCCGGTTTCAGTGCGCACCAGGATCCAGCGGCCGTCGTGCGACCAGGTGACCTCCTGGATCGCCCGGCCGACGAGGTGAGCGAGCCGGCGTTCCGGGCCGCTGCCATCTACAGCTCGCGCATAGACGTCGCCGCCGCTGGCGCTGTCGCGGACGAATGCGATCTGCCGGCCGTCAGGCGACCAGGCGGGACGACGATCGCGCCCGCTGAAGCTCACCCGGCCGAAGGGACCGCGGTCGAGCTGCTTGACCCAGATGTCGAGCCCAGAGCCCGGGGTGCTGACGCCGACGGCGGCGCGTCGCCCGTCGGGGGAAAGGTCGAATGAATTGAACTGGCCGGTCCACGACGGATCGTAGACGGCCGTCTTGCCGGTGCGATCGGCGTGCTGCAGCGCAACGACGTCATTGCCGGCACCGCTGTTGCCGTACACCAGCGCGCCGGACGGCGACCACGCCAGATCGGCGATCGCGAGGTTCAATCCGACACCCTGCAGGACCGGGATGGCGGCGCCATGGGTCTCGAGCGTGCCGAGGTCGAAGGGCACCGCCAGGGCGGCGCCGTCACGCCGGACATACAGCAGCTGACCGGTCGGGAGATACCAACCCATGGCGACGTCCTTGATGACGAGCTTCTCCCGGTGGGTCTTGAAATCGAGTGCATGGAGTTCCATCGTCACGCAGCCGGACGCACAGACCTCGAAGAGGATACCTCGAGCGTGCGGGAGCGGCGTCGGCAGCATCGGGGCAAGCCCCTTGAACACCGAATCAGCCACGGTCACCGTGACCGGTCCTCCCGACTCACTCACCCGGTGGAGCCCGAGCAGCGACGTGGTTGGAAAGATCAAAGTGCCATCGTCGAGCCAGGCCACGCCGAATCCGGTCCCCGCCGAGTCGGCGATGGTGATGCTCGCCCCGCCATCGGCGTGCACCTTCTTGAGGTGATTGTTGGCGACATAAGCGATCCACGTGCCGTCGGGCGAAAAGACCGGGCTGCTCGCCCCCTCAGTTCCGGGGACGAGCACCGGCTCGAGCGCCTCGCGTCGTTTGATCCAGATCCGGCCCAGCGTGTCGCCGATGAACGCGAGGCGGCTCCCGTCGGGTGAGAGGGCCAGTGGCGGCCCCAGCGTCACCAGCGTCTGGAGGTGGGCGCTGTCGCCAAGGGAGAGGTAGTGTCGCTCAATCGGCCGCCCCGCGGTTCCGACCGCGCGGACCCACCCCCATGCGCCAGCGGCGAGCGCGATTGCGGCGACAAGCCACGGCGCCCATGCCGATGGTCCGCGCGATTGGACGGCGGTCATTCGTCCGGTCGGGCGGCGGGCGGTTCCCACCTTCTCGTCCGAGAGCGCCGCCGCGAATTCGGCCGTGGTGGCGAACCGATCCGCCGGCAGCTTCTCGAGCGCCTGCATGACCGCCGCCTCTACATGCAGGGGGATCGACTTGCGCTGCAACGTCAGTGACCGCGGTTCTTCGGTCATCACCCGTGCGATGATCGCCTGCGCTGTGGGCCCGTTGAACGGTGGCTCGCCCACCAGCATCTCATACGTGATACAACCCAGGGCGTAGACGTCGCTGCGCGCCGTGATCTCGCGCTCGCCCATCGCCTGCTCGGGGCTCATGTAGTGCGGTGTGCCGAGCGACATGCCGGTCTCGGTCATCCGCGTGCCGGCCGTGCTCGCGGCGAGCGCGATGCCGAAATCAGCTACCAGCGCGCTGCCATCGTGGAGCAGGATGTTTTCGGGCTTGATGTCGCGGTGGATCACGCCGTGGCGGTGGGCGTAGTCGAGGGCGCTGGCGGCTTCGGTCGCAATGCGCACCGCATCCGCAATCGGCAGCTGCTTCTCGCGCTGCAGCCGGTCTCGGAGCGATTCGCCGTCCACAAACGGCATGGCATACCACAGCATCCCGTCGGAGTTTCCCGAGTCGATGAGGCCGAGAATGTGCGGGTGCTGCAGGTTGGCGGTGGTCTTGATCTCCTTGAGGAACCGCTCGGCGCCGATCACCGCGGCGAGTTCAGGGCGTAGCACCTTGATCGCCACCTTGCGGTCGTGCTTGAGATCTTCGGCCAGATAAACCGTGGCCATGCCGCCCGCACCGAGCTCGCGCTCGATGTGATACCGGTCGGCGAGGGCGGTGGTGAGTCGAGGCAGGGGGTCGCTCATTGATGCTTCCCGAAATCCTGCGGGCGCGGATAGCGCAGTTGCACCAGAATGTCCTGTACCCGCGGATTCGCTCGGAGCTTCGGACCCAACGCCGCGTAAAGGGCCGGCCCGCCGATCGATTCCCGATTCGGGCTCTTGACCAGGGAGGCGAGATACGCGACGGTGGCGTCATCGCCGTCGAGGACCCGATGGATGATCACGCCGAACGAAGACGGAGGCTCGGCGATCTTGCGAAATGCCGCGGCCCGAAGCACAGGATCGCCCAGCCGGCGCTTGATATCGGCTGCTCCCGCACTGTCGGTACCGGTCGCAACAAGGTATCGCCGGTAATCCGACGCCGCCTGGTCGAACCGACCGAGGATCATGTCATGGGCGAACTGGACCTGGAAGGTGAGAGGATTGCCTGGGTTCAGGGCGTCCGCCTGTTCGATCAGTGGCGGAGCCTCCGATCCTCGGTCCCCGCCATCGTAGGTGGCGGCGAGTGACACCACAATGACGTACGACAACGGGTCCAGTTCCCGGGCACGCTCCATCTCCTTGATTGCCTCGTCCCAGCGATTCCAGATCATCAAGTCGTAGGAATACCATTGATGGCCGGTTGCGTATCGTGGGCTGAGCTGGATCCCCTGCTGGAACGCTTCGGCCGCCTCTCGCCAGCGGTTGCGGTACTCCAGGATCTCTGCAAGGGAGGTGCGCGCCTCGCCGAGTCGTGGTGCGATCGCGATTGCCCGGCGCGCAGCGCGCTCCGCAAGCGTCAGGATTGAGTCCTGGTTGATGCCGGGCACCGCATACTCGGCGGGGCCGAAGAGCACATACGAATCGGCGAGCCCCGACCACGCCTGAGCGTAAGTCGAGTCGGTTCGCAGTGCCTTCTCGAAATACTCGGCAGCCTGCACCATGTCGGCCGTGGTACGCTTGTTCCAATAGAAGCGCCCCAGAAGGTACGCATCGTAAGCCGCGGGATTTCGGGTGCCACCGGCAGCGACCACCGTGTCCGATCGAGCGACAAGCTTTCCCTGAAGCGCGGTCACGACCGCGCGGGCCACCTCATCCTGCACCGCGAAAATATCACCCGTGCTTCGATCGAAGCTCTGCGACCAGAGATGCAAGCCATCGGATGTCTTGATCAGCTGCGCCGTTACGCGCAGACGATCACCCGATTTCTGTACGCTTCCCTCGAGCACCGTGGCGACGCCGAGCTGACGCCCGATCTCGCGGACATCCTCGGCCTTGTCCCGGAACGAAAACGCCGATGTTCGCGCGGCGACGCTCAGGCCTGCCACGTTCGTTAACGCGTTGATCAACGTCTCGGCCATGCCGTCGCCGAGGTAGGCGTTCGCCCGCTCGGGACTCAGGTCCATGAAGGGAAGGACTGCCACTGAGGCGGCGCCTGCGGGCGCGGCGGAGGAACCTCGGCGCCACACGTTCAGCATCACGATTGCGGCGACCACGAAGAGGCCAGCCAGCGTAACCACCGTCCGCTTGCTGAGTCGGCGCGCCGGGAGGGGCGCAACAGTTGTCACGGTCGCCGGCGCTCCCTCACCGAGGCGGAGCGCTTCCGAGAACTGCGCCACCGAGTTGAACCGATCGGCCGGGGCCTTGGCGAGGGCGCGCTGCAATGCAGCGGTCACGGCAGCGGGTGCGGCGGGTCGGAAGTTGGTGACGGGAGGTGCGTCCACCACCATATGCTGGCGAATCAGCGCCTCCGCGGTCGGCCCGGTGAACGGCGGTTGCCCCGCCACCATCTCGTACAGCACGCACGCCAGCGCGTACAGGTCGCTCCGGCCGTCCAGGTCGGCTTCGCCAGCGGCCTGTTCCGGGCTCATGTATGTCGGTGTGCCCACGGACATCCCGCTCCGCGTGATCCTCTGGGTTCCCGCCGCCCTCACTGCGCGGGCAATCCCGAAATCGGCCACCAACGCGTGCCCGCTGTCCAGCAGAATGTTCTCCGGCTTGATGTCGCGGTGGATCACTCCACCGGCGTGGGCGTAGCTCAGCGCGTCGGCCACCTCGCGCGTGATCTGCAACGCGTCGTCGATGGGAAGCTGCTTCTCGCGGTCGAGGCGATGCCGGAGGGATTCGCCGCCGATGAAGGGCATCACATAGAACAGGAACCCGTCCGCTTCACCCGATTCATACAATGGCAGGATGTGTGGATGATGCAGGTTGGCGGTCGTAGTGATCTCGTGGAGGAATCGTTCGGGGCCGAGTTCGATGGCGAGGCCGGGTTTGAGAACCTTGACCGCCACCTGGCGCTTGTGCTTGAGATCTTCGGCGAGATACACCCTGGCCATCCCGCCCGCACCGAGTTCGCGCTCGATCGTGTAGCGACCGGCGAGGGCCTCGGTGAGGCGGGTCACATCACCCGACATGCCGTCCCGGCCTCAGGATCGAGGGAAAGGAGCGAAGCGTTTCGTTGCCGTAGCACGCGATCGTGCCGGGACCGGGGCGGTGGCGGCGATTCCCGGCGCACCGGCGTTGCGCCGGGGGTGGGCTTGACCCGCGCCGCCCAGAACTGATCCTCACCCTGCCCGTCGAAGTCGACCGTCCCCTTGAGGGAATCGCGGACCAGCTTCGCGGTCATCGTGAGATTCAGGTCGTGGTCGTTGTACTGGACGGTGTAGCCGAAGGTCACCGTGTCGCCCTTGATGGTGCCGTAGAGCGGCACATCGCCGGCAGAGCGATGGACCGTGCCGGTGACGGTGTCACCCTTCAGCGTGAACGCGATCCCGAAGTTGATCGTGCCGCCGGGCGTGTTCATCGCTGCGGCCCAGTCGCCGTCGAGCGACTGGGCGTGGGCGGCGGCCGGAAGGATCGAGCCGCCGACGAGCAATACGGCGAACAGAGATTTCATCACGGTGCTCCGGTGCTGGAGAGGTCCTCGAATCGTAACCCCGGGCGCGTGCCCAAGGCGGCGAGCCCGGGTTGGTTCATCGGATCAGGCCTCACGGCCCGCGCGTCGGCAATTCCCGGCGAAACCACGCCGTGGTCGCGCTATCTGCCGTGAGCCACGAGGCGTGGCGCAGGAAACCGTGGATCTCATCCGGTAGCACGAGTTCTTCGTACCTGACACCGTGCTTCTCGAGCCGACGGGCCAGATCGACGGTCTGATGAAAACGCACGTTGCGATCGTCGTCGCCCTGAATCAGCAGCACTGGCGATTTCCATTTCGCGATATCCGCGACCGGTGACGACTGCCATGCGATCTCCATCGCCGCTTTCGAGTCGCTCTGCTCATAGGGCCGGCGAGCGGAGCTGGTCTCCCACATTCCCATGCCGACGGGCCAGTCGTGCACGCCGTGCAGGTCGACGCCGGTGTGGAAGATGTCCGAGTTGCGGGCGAGAGCCAGCGCGGTGAGGAGACCGCCGTATGACCCGCCCCAGATCCCGATGCGCGCCGGATCGACCTGGGCCAGGGCACGCAGGTACTCACCGGCGGCCTTCACATCCTGATACTCCGATTCGCCCGCCGGGCCGGCATGTGCGGGATGATGGAACTCATGTCCGTATCCGATGCCGAGCCGGTAATTGACTGTGAGAACGACGTACCCCTGGCTCGCAAGATACTGATTGACGGCATAGGCGTTCGAGTAGTAGTCCATGTAATGCCAGCCGAGCAGCATCTGCCGCGGTGGACCGCCGTGAACGAAGACGATGCCGCTCTTTGGCGGCGAGCCGCCGGCGCGTTCGAAGAGCTGGCCGTGCACCATGGTGCCATCGGCCGACTTGAAGACGACCTTCCGCGGCGTGACGAATTGCGCCGACGGGAACTCGGCGATCAGTTCGCTGCCGAGTGAATGTGGCGTGCCACCGGCTGCCGGCATGATGGCGGGAAGCGGCGGCGTCGCGGTGCCAGCGGCAATGAACGCGATGCTCTGCCCGTCACCCGTGAAGGTCGGACTCCATTCCACACCCGGGCCTGGTGTCAACGACTGAAGCTCGGCTCGATCGACCGGGACGCGAAAGATGTGGCGGCGATCGACGTCGTTGCTATCGGCGCCGGAATTCGCGGCATAGACCAGCGTGCGCCGGTCCGGGCTGATAGCGACGAACTCTGTCATGAAGCTGCCCGGCGTAAGCAGCAAGGGTGTGCCGCCGGAAGTGGCAATGGAGTAGAGATGCGGCCAGCCATCGAGATCGGCGAGAAAGATCAGGCGATCGCCGGCGGCCCAGTGAAGATTCGCTTCGCCGTCCGTCTCGGGGTACGAACCGCGGAGTGTCGCGGGACTCGTCCAGACGACATGCGCCGATCCGGTGGCGGCATCCGCCGTCCAGATGCTCCACGGATTGGGCACGAGCTTGAGCATCGGCTCGGGCGCACCGCCGTCGCCGCGCGTGCGCGCGAAGGCGATCGACTTGCCGTCCGGTGACCATTGCGGTGATCCATCGTGCGAGGTCGATGGCGCCATCCATCGCACCGGCGTGGAATCGTCGGCGTACACGCCGACCAGGCTGTGGTCGCCACGATCGGAGACGAAGGCGAGCCGTGACCCATCTGGCGACCAGGTCGCTGATCCGTTGGCCCCTCGCGCGTAGAAGAGTTGTTTCGCGGGCGACGAGCCGTCGATCGGCACGACCCACAGTTGTCCCGCGCGCGTGAACACGACGCGATCGCCGCGCGGGGACACGACGGGATCATCACCCTCGGCCAGCATGTGTGGATCGCCGCCGTGGGTGGCAACCGCCCAGATCGCCACCTTGGGTTGTACCGTGGCGGATTGCGGGTTGGGTGGAACCGCTTCCGGCCAGTTGGCGTCGTGATCGCCACCGCGGACATAGCTGATGGTGTTGCCGTCGGCGGTCACGGAGAGTTCGGTGAGCTCCTGTCCGTCATCCGCCGTGTAATGCGTGAGCTGTGAAGCGCGATAGTCGGGTGCATCGGCAGTCCAGATGTTGCGGCGCCCCTGCTGGTTGAACACCCACGCGATGCGTGTGCTGCGGGCACTGGCGACGAGGTTGGTCGGGTATGGGTAGCTGAGCGCGCGCACCAGCGAGAGCGTATCGCGCGCGGGTTGCTGGGCAGAAACGCAGGCCGGCACGAGCGCTGAAGCGATCAGCCAGCGAATGATGAAAGAGACATTCATGGTGCGTGCCCCGGTTTCTCGTTGACGTGCATCCTGATCACGGTCCGCTGCTAGTCCGTGAATGTCGTCGCGAGCACCTGCCGGCGCAGCGCCACGAACCGGGGATCGTCGCGCACACCATCCATCCAGAACGAGTCGTAATTCATCATGAAACGCAACGTGAATGCCTTTTCCTTGAGCGCCGTGTTGAGCCACTCCATCGCGTGGTCGCGGTCGCCAATGCCGGCATACGCAGACGCGATGGCTACCGGATCCACCCACCGATGCGGCCGCGCGTCCTCCAATTCATGAATGATCCGCAACGCATCGTCACGCTTCCCCATGCGGCCATACGTAGTGGCGAGGCCGAAGGCCGGCTGTCCAGTCAGCGTCTGGAAGGCGAGGTACGCTGCGACGGATTCCGGCAAGTGTCCGAGTTCTCGCAGCGCGGCGCCATCCCAGGCGTCCGCATACACGACCGTCGCATCCAGCCGCTTGGTGAGGCTGTCCTGTCGCAGGGCTTCCGCCCACCGGCCGCTGAAACTGAGCACGGTGGCGCGCGCCATGGAGGCCATGGCCGAGAGCGGATCGACGCGAATCAACCGGTCGGCAACCTCGACCGCCTCGGCGGTCTGGCCGGTGACCCCCAGAAACAACCCAAACATGAACAGCGCATCGGGAGCGTTCGGGTCGAGTACCAGGCCGCGCCGCATCTCGGCGACTCCCTTGGGAAAGTCCCACTCGGCTGCGACGACTTCAAAGCCATACAGGACGTGCGTGAGCGGCCGGAGAGATAGGTA
>PNAE01000002.1 GCA_003169895.1 Gemmatimonadota bacterium | reverse complement strand
TTACCTATCTCTCCGGCCGCTCATCACGCTCCCGCGCGGGTCGTGCGGCGCCGATTGGCCGACTACCGTACCGGCGGGTGCAAGTCGGGCGTGACGGTCCAAGTCATTTGCGGTTGATGGACGAACACGATCGCCGGGTGCGGCAAGCCGACGTGCTCGATAGACCACCGATCCGTCCCGCCGTCGACCGCGTACTCGATGTCGTAGATCGTGGCATCGCCGCCGATCGACCTCGCGTCAATGTGCGTCACCGTGTAGACCTCGACATCATCCGGATCCGGACCGACCCGGAACGCCACCTGGTGCTTGCCGATCCAGAATCCGCGACCGGCATAACTCTTCGCGGCGGTCACCCAGGCGCCCTGCAGGGCGATCGGCATTTCCGTTGGCGGACGACGTGACCACGACTGGTAGACGAGCCCGCCGATTGTCACGATACAGCAGATCACGAGCAGGCCCCGCCGGCTCCGGATCCGGGCCGGAACGCTCCGATGATACCGTCGCCGCGCGCGTGCTCCGAAACCACTGATCGTGGCGAAAAACTCGCGAAGTTCCTCGCGGCCGGCCGCCGGCGGAACCGGACCAGCAACCTCGGCGAGCACCATAGCGACTGTTGGCGGCGGTGGCGCATCGTTAGCACCGGTCGGGTGGTCTGGAGACGGGACCATCATGCGGCCCGCTCCGTATGGTCGACGCCGATCGGCAGGCGTTCGTCCCGCGCGGAGAGCGCCGCAGCGCCCGCCTGCCCGATCGCTGCCGAGAGCATCGAGTCCACTGTCACCATGTCACGCAGCGCCGCGACCGCGCGGGCGTCGAACCTCGTCCCGACCCCGTTGGTCAGGATGACGAGGGCCGAGTCCGCGGTCAGCCCCTCGCGGTACGGCCGGTCGGACGTGAGCGCGTCGAAGACGTCCGCCACGGTCAGGATCCGCACCAGATCGGGGATCTCGTCGCCTCGCAGACCCGCGGGGTAACCCGTGCCGTCCAGCAATTCGTGGTGGTGAAGCACCAGCGGCACCAAGTCCCGGAACGCGCGCACCGACTCGACGATTCGCGCGCCGATTGCCGGATGCGACTGCATGACGGCGAGCTCCGCTTCGGTCAAGGGCCCGGGCTTGTCGAGAATCGTCGGCGGCACGCCGATTTTCCCGATGTCGTGCAGCAAGCTTCCGTGCCGCAGTCGCGCAACGTCCGCCGCGCCGAAGCCGAGCGCCTCGGCAATCCCGACGGCATGCTGGGTCACACGTTCCGAATGACCCGCGGTCCAGTGTGATGCCGCGTCGATGGTGCGCGCAAGCGCCGTCAGGGCGCCGAGGCTCAATGAGTCGAGTTCCTCCAGCAGCGACACATTTGACAGCCCGAGCGCCAACTGCGCGGCGAGTTGTCTGCCCGAAGTCACCACGTCGCCGTGCTGCGCCGACGCGTCTCGAAGGCCCACGATGAGAACACCGATCGGGCCGCGTTGTCCGCGGATCGGGAAAATGATCAATTCGCGGCAGCCGTGATCCCCGAGCATCCTGCAGTACGCTGGCCGCGTCTTGCCGTCGGCCACCACGACGTAGTCGCCAGAACACTGGAGGTCCGCGATGTCCCCGGACGACAGCTCGACATCCGCGAGCCGCGCACTCGGCTCGTGCCGGGTCACGATGTCGAGGCGCCAGGCGCTGGTGTTGACGGGTCCGGCCGTCGCCACGGCGACGACATCCGCGCGCAGCAGGTCCGGCGCACCGTGCAACGCCGCGGCAGCGATGGCACCGGCGGAGTGATCCTGCAACGCTGCGTGATCGATTCTGTGCAGCGCCGACAGCGTAGTGAATTGCCGCTCAAGATCCGTCGCCATCTGGTTGAACGCAGTGCCCAGCGACTGGAATTCATCATCTGATTCGATGACGACGCGGCTGGAGAAGTCGCCGTTCCGGAGGCGCTGCGTGCCTGCCTCGAGATCGGCGAGCGGCGTCATGCGGCGGCGGATCTGGACGTGGCTCAGCACAAAGACCAGTACGACGGCGAAGACGAGGCCCAGTAGGAAGCTCCGGCGAAACTCCGCGAGGGGGGCAAGCGCGTCGGACCGTCGCTGCGTTACAATGATCGTCCATCCGGGTGCACCGAACTCGCTCTTCAGGAAAACCGGCCACCGAACGGTCAGTTGTGCGGCGTCACGCGTCGATGGGTCGCGTGCCGCCTTGCATGCGAGCGGACCCTGCTGGTTCTCGACGCACAGGTCGATGCCGTCCCGCACGAGCTCGAGGCCCCTGATCGCGGAGCCGACCGTGAAGTAACCCCACCTCCGCGGATATGCGCCGCTGCCTGCGAGGCTCCGCACCACGAGGTAGACGCCCGGCGCTCGGTCCGACCGACTCACCACGAGCACTGGCTTGCCCGCGGACAGCCGTGCGACCTCCGCCGAAGTCAAGACCGGAAGCAAACCGACCTGACCGCGCTCCACGCTGACACGACCATCGGCCTGTTCGGTCGCGATTTCCGTAAACGGGTTGCCGTCATCGGTCGAGTCGGCATTCACCTCCGCCGGGGAAGCCCGCTGCAGCATTCCGGCGAGAGTCTCCAAGCGAGCGAGGATCAGCATCCCCGCGCCCTTGCCGTCGTCGTGCAATTGCTCAATGCGGCCCGCTTCGAGACGGGCCACCAAGATCGGATAGGTGATGCTCGCGAGCGTGACGATCGGAACCACCGCGCACAACAGGAAGAGCAGCAGCATTCGGCGGGCGACCCGGGTGCGGAGCAGCGTGAATTCCATCTTCATCAGTAGTTCCGTGCCAGTCCGACGTACCCGCCATCGTTCGCCCGGATGATGTCGTCCTGGCTCGAGCTGGCGGTGATCGGTGGCGCACTTTGACCGTCCGCGCCGGTGCTGTACAGGTCGAAGTCCGAATTCAACGGATGGAGCGAGCGGTCTTTCCGGGCGCCCTTCGGGTTCTTGGTGTTTCCGCCGTAGTTGAGATACTGGTAGGGATTTCCCCACGGGTCGAGCATCGCGCTCCTCCCGATCGTCGCGAGGTCCGGTGGGAGGGAGTCATTCGTGGCCGAGTAGGCGAGCACGTCCAGCTGGATTACGGTGATGTCGGCGATCGCTTGCGTCACCTTCACCGTTACGAGGATGTTTTCGAGACGGGGCGTCACGATCCCTGTGAGCACGCCGATCAATACCATCACCGCGAGCATCTCGATAAGGGTGAAGCCCGCGGCTTTCCGCCGGCTTCTGGTGATCGACGCATGCTGCACCAGGAAACTGGTCATGAGGCCCCAGAATGGAGCAAGCTCGATGCCAATCACGTGCGAGCCGCGGAATCTGCTCCATCCGCTTGCACCATAATGGCTTATGAAAACGACTACTGTCAGAAATGTCGACGACATCGGGAATCTTGGGGAGGGCCCGCTCCTGCAGTCGTCGACTCGCGTGCCATTCTGCGTATCGCGAGCCGCAGCAGAGGAAGATGCTGGACCGAGGACCCCGGAGCTGACACGACGGCGTCGGGGCGAGCCCGACCGCTCCGTAACGGGAATAGAGGGCACCCAATCCGATATTCGACCGACTGCCGTTGGCGCTGTGCGCCCAACACCGTGAATGGCGCCTTGGAGGGTCTCACGCCACAGGAGCGATAAGCGACTGATGATGGTGTGTGACTTCTTGGCGGAGCATGAGTTGATTGTGGCCGAGAAGTTCTCAGCATCAGCCGTCAGGTACCAGTCATGACGCGACACTCGACGCTGTGCAGGGCATTATCGCTGGTCATCAATCGTTGCAGTGGAGCAACTCGCTGCAAACTCAATTGGTGTAACGCGCGTCGAGGCGCCGATCGTAATCGCTCGGTCAGTTGTTATGCTCGGAGACACCGCCTCGTTTCCAGGATGAGGCGTGATGGCGGCGATTAACGCGACAAGAGGGGCCGGCAATCGGTCCCCCTTATCCCGGGCGGAGCCCGCCCGTGACTGCTACTAGTCCTACGGGCGGCGCGGAGGCGCGGCGTGGCTATAATCCTCGTCGGTCGGCTTGCGGTTGTAGTTGTACCGCTTATCGCCGTGATTGGCCCATGCGGCATCCTGCGGCGGCAAGAAATTCTGGTTCTGGCGGTGATAGATCTGCACCGGCCGGGCGCCCTTAACGGAGTGCGAGTAATACTGTCCGTTGTAGGCATACACGGTCCTCGGCTGCCACTTCGTATAGTTCGTGTGCCAATCGCCGTGCACGTCCGCCGAGTAGTTGGTAACCACAACCGGGTTACCGAGATGAATTGTGGCCGTAATCTGCGCCGAGCCCCTGCACGGCGTGAGGGCCAAGGCGCCAAGGAGTGGCAGGGTGGCAAGAAGTGACATACGCATGTTGGTCGTCTCCTGACGGAATGCTACGCAGCGGGTGACGACCGTGACCTTGGTCCCATTAGTAGGCNNCGGTCGTAGAGTCAGGCCGCTTCGGCGATCGCTTTTCCCTGACACATGTCCTGATACTCCGACGGGGTCAGGTGCCCGAGAGAGCTGTGCGGACGGATCGTGTTGTACTCCTCCCGCCACGCGTCGATTTGCTGCTATGCATCCGCCAGCGAAACGAACTGATTTAGGTTCAAGCACTCGTCGCGCAATTTGCCGTTGTAGCTTTCAATGTAGCCGTTGTCGGTGGGTTTGCCGGGCCGCGTGAAGTCCAGTTGCACGCCGCGACGCCACGCCCACTCTTCCAGCGCCCGCGACATGAACTCCGTGCCGTGATCGACGGTGATCGAGCGCGGTGGCGTGCCGTGCCCAATCGCCCGATCCAGGGCCTCCGCGACATCGCTGCCTCGCCGACTGAGCCCACACCTCAAGATCGGGCTAGAGCGACTCCACTGATCGACCACCGTGAGCACCCGAAACGCGCGATTGTCCGTCAACTGATCGTGCACAAAATCCATGCTCCACCGCTCCCGCGGTCCCTGCGCGAGCGGCGCCGGCCCGCGATGCAACGCTCGATGTTTCCGTCGGCGCACGCGCATCCGCACCTGGAGCCCTTCCAGGCGGTACAGGCGCCGCACCCGCTTGGTATTCACGCGCCAGCCTTCGCGGCGGAGCAACACGTGAATCCGCAGGTAGCCAGCGCGGCCGCGCGTGCGCCAGCTCCCGAATCCGGGTGCGCAGCGGCGTCTAGTCCCGCGCGGTGCTCCGCTTGTACCAGCCCGCCCGGCTGAAGTCGGCCAACGCACACGCCCGCACCACGCTCGCCTGGAACACCGTCTGGAACCACTCGGCGAGCGCACGACGCTGCGTCGGCCTCAGACTTTTTTTCGGAGGGCCTCGCTCAGCATGTGCTTATCGAGCGTCAGATCCGCGACGAGCTGCTTCAGGCGGCGATTCTCGTCCTCCACCTGCCGGAGCCGGTGCAGCTCGCTGACCCCCAGGTGGGCATATTTCTTCTTCTGTGAGTTACCCTGGGAAGCGTTAGTATCTCGGTGCCGTTGGCTGGCTCACTCTTTTTCTGTGCTCGGTCACTTCATTTGGACGTGCCGCCAACGACATCGAGACGCGGTTCCTGCTGACTTGATAGAAGCGTGACGCGCTCCGTGGGGGATGCGCACCTCACACAGAAATGTCGCAGCCGCCGCCTCACTCTCTCGCCGAGGTTGCAATGCCGGTGGTGATTGGTGTAGAGGCGCACAAGTATGGCTGGGTGGCGGTCGCAATAGATGAATCAGGACGACGGGTCGGCTCGTGTGTGACGGAGGCGACCCCGATGGGTGCGCAACAGTGCCTGCAGTGGGCCAGCGCCCTCCCGGCAGCCGAGGGCATCACCCGCTGGGGCATCGAAGGAGCCATGCACTATGGGCGCGCACTCGCGCAGCACTTGGTGCGTCATGGGGTCGTCGTCGTCGAAGTGCCCGGCAGCGCCACGGCCGGAGAGCGCCGCCGCAGTCGGGGGCGCGAGGCCGAGAAATCGGATGGCACCGACGCCTTGGCGATCGCGCGGGTCGCCTTGCGGGACGGCGAGCGCCTGCCGGGGATCGGTGTCGACGGGGCCGCCGCGCGATGTCACGCGCTCTCGGAGCACCGCGACAACCTCGTCCTCGCCCGCACGGCCGCCCTGAATCAGCTGTACGCGCACGTGACGCACACGCATCCGGATGCGCGCCGCTACGCCTTTCAGGCGCGCCGGAACCGGCCCTGGCTCCGCACGCTTTCCGCGGCCAAGCCATCCGGGTCAACACCCATCACGCAGGCCCGCGCGATGATCGTCGGCCAGCTCGCTACGATGGTTCTCACCTACGACGAACTGATTCGCGCATTGGACCAGGAACTCCGCGTGCTCGCCGAGCAACTCGCCCCGGAACTCTTGACTATCCACGGCGTCGGTCCGCTGTCCGCGGCCAAACTCGTCGGGATCGTCCACCATATCGCGAGCGGTTTCAGACGGCGGCCCGCTTCGCCGCGTATGCCGGCGTGGCCCCGCTTGAGGCCTCCAGCGGCGACCGACGGCGGCACCGCCTGAGCCGACGCGGCAACCGGCAACTCAACCACGTGCTGCACGTCGTCGCCATGGTCCAGCGTCGCGGTTTCGCGCCGGCCCAGGTCTACCTGGCGAAGAAGATCTGCGAGGGGAAGTCCTCGAAGGAAGCGCTCCGGGCACTCAAGCGTCAGCTGGCCAACGTCGTTTTTCGCGCGCTCCAGCGTGATGCGACGGCGAGGAAGCTGCGGGCGGCGTGACAGCTCAGTATTGACATAGAAGAAGCTGCGGGCGGCGTGACAGCTCAGTATTGACATAGAAGCGTTCAGTTGAAAAACGTCGCCTCGCTGATGCCGGTCTGCCGACACACGTCGGCCACCGCCGTCCCACCGTCCGCCTGCCGCAGCGTGTAGGCAATCTGTTCCTCGGAAAACTTCGACCGCTTCACCGACCCCTCCTCGTGTGGGGACCGCCGACGCTGAGCTTAACTCCAGTTGCGTCCTGCCGTACTTTTCGGGGGGAAGGTCACCGGTTGGGCGCCAGGAGGGGATCCACGGCTTTACGGGGCGCCTTTTGTCGCAGAGAGCGTCCTGCGGCGAACGCGAGGAAGGGAGCCTTGGCGACGTGCGCGATGCATTACAATGGGTGGGGTCACAAACGGTCGCGGCATCTCCAGGTTGGCCCTCGGAGCGACGCCATCGAACGGTCGTCACGCAGTATAATTGTGAGTTAGGTGTTGTTGATGAAGACGTTGCTCACCGGTGCCCCGCAAGCCGCTGCATGGGAGTGAGTCCGTTGATGCCCATGTGGAATCGTTGCTGGTTGTAGTATCGCAGGAAATCCGGCAGCGCGCTCGCCCGTGCGACCGAGGTGTGATATGACCGGGCGTACGCCCATTCCGCCAAGCAGGTTCGGATGAAACGCTCCGCCTTCCCGTTGGTCTGCGGCGAGTAGGGCCGCGTGCGGTGATGGCGGATCTTGAGTTGCCGGCAGAGCGTCGCGAACAGGTCACTCCGGTACGCGCTGCCATTGTCGGTGAGCAGCGCCTGGATCCCCACGCCCCGAGCCGCAAACCACCGCTGGGCGGCCGCGAGAAAGGCCGCCGCACTGACGCCCGTTTGATCGGGCAGCAGCGCGGCGTAGGCCAATCGCGTGCGATCATCGATCGCGATGTGCAAGTAGTCGTACCCCGCGCGCGGCGTCCGCCGCGCGTGATTGCCATGGATGCGGTGCCCGACCCGTTTGAAACGCCCGAGCTTCTTGATGTCCAGGTGCACCAACTCGCCCGGCGTCGCGCGCTCATACCGCTGCACCGGCGGCGGGGCCGGCCGCGGGATCCGCGCCAGTCCCAAACGGCGCTGGATGTGCACGACCGTCGGGAGCGGCAGCTGGAGATCGCGCGCAATCCGCAGCGAGTTCCAGCCCCAATGCCGACGGCGCGTGATCTGCCGTCGCCGACTACGTGGGAGCGCCCGGGGCGAGCGGTGCGGCCGACTCGAGCGCTCCTGCAGGCCGGCGTCGCCATCGGCTGGGTACCGCCGCCACCACCGCCGCACGGTGGTCGTGCTGAGATCAATCGCCTCGGCCACGTCCCGCAACCGCTCGCCCGCCTCCAAGCGCCGGACCATCCGCCGTCGCCCCATCGGTGTCAATCGCGCTAGCTTATGCATGTTCGCTGAGCCCGCTAGTGAGTGGGTTGGTGGTTTCGCCACTCCCAGCTTCACCTGCTATGGCTCAGTGAACAACCTCCTCATCATTTACAGCTAGCTCGCTCAGGGTCAGGGCCAAGGAACCTCCAACGTCTGTGGGCACAGGCTCGTCGCGGGCAGGGTTTGGATGTGCAGGGCTCCTGCCGCCTGGTAGGCACATTGCCGAGTGGCCCCCGTCACGGTTTGGCTTTGCAGCATTCCCGTCGTGGTGTTCTCCCCGCGCCGATCCTCGCGCCGCGACTCCGCGTTGAGCCGGTCGATCTCCCTCGCTCGGGCATTCGCCACTCCGGCCAAAGCAGCCGCCGCTCGTTGCAGGGTGGACGGGGCCGAGCGTGGGGCGAGGTATGACTTCGAGTCCCGCGGGTAGTCGTAGGAGTTCAGGCTCGCGAGGTATCGCGCCCGAGCCTGCGCCAAAGCCACCAACGAGTCCGACACGAGGCCCGCATGATAGGCTTCGCCCCGATCGAACCACGCCCGCCAGGAGGTCCAAGGGCCCGGCTGCCCCACCGGGATAAGAGACGTATGGAAGAGGGTGCTGTCCTCGTTAGCCAACCAAAACACGGTCGAATTGTCCCACCTGGCCACCCACCAGATCGAGTCCTGGACGTTCTGGATCGAGTCGGGCAGAGCCCCCGCCCGGACGGCGATCAGCAGCCCTGCGATCAGGCAGAGGGCAAGGCGTTGGGTTCGGGTCATGGGTTCCTCCCTTTTGGTCTACCCAAAGAACTGCAAAAGCCCGGCCGGGAGTTTTGAGGGAAAGTGTTGCACCGACAGAACATTAGGGTGGGCGGATAGGGTGGTCGAGTTGCAGCAGGTGTTGAGTGTTGACCAAATCGGTCCACCACGCGCGTACGAGAGTAGGCTGCCTTTTACGCCTCCCATCAGTTCAGTCAGATCAGTCACGTCTCGCTGACCGGACTGAGCGCAATGCCCTAGGCAATGCACTTCGGTCAGAAACGCCTATATAGATGAATCTTGACTGAAGTGATGTTAGCGCCGGAGTGAAATTC
>PNAE01000006.1 GCA_003169895.1 Gemmatimonadota bacterium | reverse complement strand
TACTCGGGCCGGTCGGTCATCGTGGTCGGGCCGGAACTGCGCCTGCACCAGTGCGGCCTGCCCAAGACGATGGCCGTGGAACTTTTCAAGCCGTTCATCATCCACAAGCTGGTGGAGAAGGGCATCGCCGAGACGGTCAAGCGCGCCAAGAAGATCGTGGAGCGCGAGAGCCCCGAGGTGTACGAGATCCTCGAGGAGATCATCCAGGACCACCCGGTGCTGCTCAATCGCGCACCGACGCTGCACCGTCTTGGCATCCAGGCGTTCGAACCCAAGCTGGTCGAAGGCAAGGCCATCCGGATCCACCCGCTGGTCTGCGCCGCGTTCAACGCCGACTTNNGGCGACCAGATGGCCGTGCACGTGCCGCTGTCCTTCGAGGCGCAGCTGGAAGCACGCGTGCTGATGGTGTCGTCGAACAACATCCTCAAGCCGTCCGATGGCCGGCCGATCGCCGAGCCGTCGCAGGACATGGTCCTGGGCTCCTACTTCCTCACCAAGCTGCCGCCGGAGTTCGAGGAGGAGTTGCGCCTTGCCGGCCCGAAGACCGAGGACGTGAAGGCCCGGTTGTGGAAGGGTACCCCGCACTACAGCAGCATTGCCGAGCTGGAGATGGCGTTGATGCACGACACGATCCAGCATCAGCACGCGATTCACTTCTGGTTCGTGCCGCCAGCGGAGTCGGTCGATCCCAAGCCGCGGTGGATTCGCACGACCGTGGGCCGGGTCCTGTTCAACAACATCATCCCGCGCGCCGTGATCGCCGAGCTGGGCTTCCGCGACGAGCTGATGAAGAAGAAGCAGCTGTCCGAGGCGGTGCTGCAGAGCTATCGGCGCGCCGGGCTGCGCGAGACGGTGGAGTTCCTTGACCGCCTCAAGCGGTTCGGGTTCGAGTTCGCCACCGGTGGCGGCATCTCGATCGGCATCGAGGATCTCGAGATCCCGACCGAGAAGCACGAGCTCCTCGCCGAGGCGCAGAAGCGCGTGGAGCGCTTCCAGAAGGCATACAACACCGGCCAGATCACCTTCGGCGAGCGCTACAACAAGGTGATCGACGCCTGGACCCACGCCAACAACGATGTGGCCGAGGCGATGCTGAACCACATGCGGAAGTCGCGTGGCGGCTACAACCCGGTGTACATGATGTACGACTCGGGCTCCCGTGGCTCGCGCGACCAGATCCGGCAGCTGGCCGGCATGCGCGGCCTGATGGCGAAGCCGCAGAAGAAGCTCACCGGCGGCATCGGCGAGATCATCGAGTCACCGATCAAGTCGAACTTCCGCGAAGGCCTCACCGTGCTCGAGTACTTCATCTCGACCCACGGCGCCCGGAAAGGCCTGGCCGACACGGCGCTCAAGACGGCGGACGCCGGGTACCTCACCCGCCGCCTGTGCGACGTCGCGCAGGACGTGACCATCACCGAAGAGGACTGCGGCACGGTGCTGGGGCTCGACACCGCTCCGCTCAAGGAAGGCGAGAACGTCGTCGAGCCGCTGCGTGACCGCATTCTGGGGACCGTGGCGAGCGAGGATGTCACCGATCCGCACGTGCTCGACGAGTTTGGCGACCCCAGGCTGCTGGTGGGAGCCGGCCAGGAGATCGATGAGGAAATTGCCCAGAAGATCGATGACGCCGGTATCGAGCACGTCAAGATCCGCTCGGTGCTGACCTGCGAATGCAAGCGCGGCGTGTGCCGCATGTGCTATGGCCGCAACCTCGCCACGATGGAAATGGTCGACCTCGGCGAAGCGGTGGGCATCCTCGCCGCCCAGTCGATCGGTGAGCCGGGTACGCAGCTCACGCTGCGCACGTTCCACATCGGCGGCACCGCGTCACGCATCGCCGAAGAGGCGGAACGCCCGGCCCGCACGGATGGCATGGTCACCTATACCGATGACCTCGAATGGGCCGACGTGCCGGTGGAGTACGAGGACGGCACCAAAGCGTCCATCCGGATTTCAATCACGCGCGAAGCGGAGTCCGCGTCCGACGAGACCAAGGCCGGCATCGTGCTGGTCGATCCCAAGCACCCGGATCGGCCGCTCAACCGGTATCCGGTGCCCGAGGGCGCGCTGATTCAGGTGAAGGAGAAGGACATCGTTATCAAGGGCGACAACGAGCACCGCGCGTCGATCCTGTACACCTGGGACCCGTACAACGACCCGAGCATCATCAAGACCGACGGCGAGTTGCGCTGGAAGGACCTTGTCCCGGGCGTCACATTGCGCGAAGAACTGGATGAAGGCACCGGACTGCGCTCGGTCGTCGTCGTCGCTGATCCGGATCGCGAACTGCACCCGTCGGTGCTGGTGTACCAGGCCAACCGCAAGGATCCGCAGGAATACACGCTGGCAGAGGGCGCCCGCATCATCCTCGGGTCGCCGACGGATCCGGTCTCGCGTGCCATGGGCCTGCCGGGTGCGGCGAACCCGTGGTCGGAAAAGTTCCACGTGGACGAGCGTCCGATCAACGAGGCGTGGCCGAGCAAGTCGAAGAAGGAGAGCAAGGACAAGACGGTGTTCCTGTCGGCACCGGTGAAGGTGTCGAAGGGTGTCACCATCACCAAGATCCCGCGCCTGGCCTACAAGACCCGCGACATCACCGGCGGGCTGCCGCGCGTGGCCGAGCTGTTCGAGGCCCGGCGGCCGAAGGATCCGGCCACGATGTCGGAGATCGACGGCGCCGTGAAGTTCGGCGAGATCAAGCGCGGCAAGCGCGAGATCATGGTGTATCCGCTCGATCAGGACGGCGCGATCCCGGAAGGGGCCGAAGCCCGCGTCTACGAAGTTCCGGCGGGCAAGCATCTCCGCGTGCACGAAGGTGACCGCGTCCGCGCCGGCGACCGGCTCACGGAAGGGCCCGTCTCGCCGCACGAGATCCTCGGCATCAAGGGGCCGCGAGCGGTGCAGGAGTATCTGTTGAACGAGGTGCAGGAGGTCTACCGCCTGCAGGGCGTGCGCATCAACGACAAGCACATCGGCGTCATCGTGCGGCAGATGCTGCAGAAGGTGCGCGTCACCGATCCGGGTGACACGACCTTCATGGAAGGCGAGACCGTCGACAAGCAGTCGTTCCGGGACGAGAACGATCGGGTGATCAAGCGGAAGATGAAGCCGGCGGTGGCGGAGCCGGTGCTGCTCGGCATCACCAAAGCGTCGCTGACCACGCAGTCGTTCATCTCGGCGGCGTCGTTCCAGGAAACCACCCGCATCCTCACCGATGCCGCCATTCGCGGGGCGAAGGACGAGCTGCGCGGGCTGAAGGAGAACATCATCATCGGCCACCTGATTCCGGCCGGCACCGGCCACTACCGGTACGTCGATCTGGAAATCGAGCCGCCGGCAGGGTTCGAGCCGCCACCGCCGACGCCTGAGGTTCCGGAAGTGCCGCTGGCGGACGCCGTGTTCGTCGCGGTACCGGAGGAAGCAGAAGTCTGACCCGACTTCTTCGTCCAGCAGCTTCGGCCGGGTCCGTTCAACACCGGCCAGGGTGGCAGGTGGCATCAAGACGATCCCGGCAATACCGTCCGGGTTGACACACCGGGCACGCACGATGGATGATTACGTTGGCCGTCCGGATCCGGCGAAACTGGCACGACGAAACGGACCCACTACGGTTGCGCGCCTCTGTTGACAGATTCGCGGGTGCGCGTTAATAGACATAGTAGAGATCAGCGGGTCATCCATGCCCCAAGGGACGGCATTGGCCTGCGGTCCATCAGGGCGTTCGCATTCCTTCCTTAAATACATGAGAGGTCGCGTATGAAACGACTGGGGTTAATTCTCGGCGCGCTTCTGGCGGTACTCTGGACGGCGCCGGTTCGCGCGCAAGAGGGGAGCGGAGCGATCCGTGGCCGCGTCACGGTCGAGGGGACGCAGCAACCGCTGGCGGGGGTTGTGGTCACCTTCGGGCCTCACACCGTGCAGACCCGGGGGGACGGCACCTACCTGATCGCCGCGGTGACGGCGGGCACGGATACGCTACGGGCGAGGCTGATCGGGTACGTGCCGGTGGCGCGGTCGGTCACCGTTGCGGCGGGCCAGACTGTCGTCGTCGATCTCACCATGAGCTCGGCCGCCGTGAGTTTGTCGGAACTCGTGGTGACCGGGTACGGGTCGCAGCGCGCGGGGAGCGTTACCGGTGCCGTAACCCAGGTCTCGGCGGCGGAGTTCAACCCCGGCCGCATCGTCAGCCCGGAGCAGCTCATCGCGAGCAAGGTCGCGGGCGTTCAGATCGTGGACAACAACGAGCCGGGTGGCGGCATTTCCATCCGGATTCGCGGCGCGACCTCGATCAACGCCAGCAGCGATCCGCTCTACGTCATCGATGGCCTGCCGGTGGGCGCTGGTGGCGGAATCTCCGCGGGGCGCGATGCGCTCAACTTCCTGAACCCCAACGACATCGAGAGCTTCACCGTGCTCAAGGGCGGCGAGGCCGCGTCGATCTACGGGGCGAACGCCGCCAACGGCGTGATCATCATCGAGACGAAGTCCGGCCGCCAGGGGCCGCCGCAGGTCGAGTACAGCACCAGCGCGTCGGCCTCGCAGGTGACCAGGCTTCCCTCGATGCTGAACGCGTCGCAATTCGCCGCGGCCGTGGCGCAATACGCGCCGCAGAGCGTCGGTCAGTTGCTCAACGGAAATACCAACTGGTTCAGCCTCATTGACCGCACCGGGTACGGCCAGGAGCACAACCTCGCCGTTTCGGGCGCCGGCCAGAGCAACAACTACCGTCTGTCGCTCGGCTACCTCAATCAGGACGGCGTCATCCAGGGCACCACGGCCGAGCGGATGAGCCTGGGACTGGACTACGCGCAGCGTCTCTTCGCCGACCACCTCAACGTACGCACGAACTTGAGGGGATCGCGTTCGCTCGACAACTTCACGCCGGGCGGCGTCCTCTCCAACGCCGCCCAGATGGGGCCGACGCAGCCGTCGGTGGATGCGACCAGCGCGACCGGCTATTACAACTGGCCGGGGAACAGCCTGCAATCCGCCGACAACCCGGTGCAGATCCTGGCGCTTGCCACGGACAAGGGCACGACCTACCGCAGCATTGGCAACGTGCAGGCTGGATACCGAATGCCGTTCTTCGAGGCGTTGACCGCCAACGTCAACCTCGGCTACGACATCACCGAGGCCCAACGACAGACGTTCAACTCGAACCTCCTGCACGCCCAATTGAAGGCCGGTACGGGCGGGACGCTGTCCACCTCGAATCCGAGCTTGCTCAACACGCTGTTCGAGGGGTACCTGAACTACGCGGCGCCGCTCCGTTTCGTGGCCGGGAGCATCGACCTGACGGGTGGTTACTCCTACTCGCAGTCGCACGGCGAGTATCCCTCGTTCAACGAGCAGAATCTCAGCACCGGCCTGCTGGGTATCAACGGCATCCCTTCGGCGCAAACGGTGCAGAACACGCTCGACATCGAGGACAGCAAGCTGATCTCGTTCTTCGGGCGGCTCAATTACAACCTCAGCGACCGCTACCTTCTGTCGGCGAGCGTCCGTCGCGACGGCTCCTCGCGCTTTGGGCCGAGCAATGCGTGGGGCACCTTCCCCTCGGTGGCCGTCGCCTGGCGCATCTCGCAGGAACCGTTCATGGCCAGCCACAAGGGGATTTCAGACCTGAAACTCCGGGCGTCGTGGGGGAAGACCGGCAACCAGGCGTTCGCGAATTATCAGCAGTACTCGGCCTATACCGTCGGCGACGCGCAGTCGGAGGTGCAATTCGGTAACACCTTCGTCAGCACGATCCGCCCGGCCGCGGTCGATCCGAACATCAAGTGGGAAGAGACGGACTCCTACAACGCCGGCCTCGATTTCGGCTTCCACAACCAGCGGTTCAGTGGCGCCATCGACTGGTACAACAAGAGCACCAGCGACCTGATCTTCACGGTTCCCGTCGCCGCCGGCAGCAACTTCTCGAACTTCCTCACGACCAACATCGGCAGCATGAAGAACACGGGTGTCGAGTTCACCCTCAGCGCCCGTGCGCTTGAGGGGGGGCAGCGTGGCCTCAGCTGGACCGCAGACTTCACCGCCGCCCGCAACACGAACGAACTGACCAGCATCAACCCGGCCGCCGGCGGCGTGCAAAAGATCCTGACCGGCGGCATCGCTGGCGGCGTGGGCACCACCATCCAGGTCCTCGAGCCGGGCCAGCCGATCAACTCGTTCTACGTCTTCACGCAGAAGTACGACGCGGCCGGGAAGCCGATCCAGGGGAGCTACGCGGACTCTGTCCCCCGGGCGTTCCACGACCCGGCGCCGAAGTGGATCCTGGGCCACTCCTCGTACCTCAAATACGGCAACTGGGACGCCAGCTTCACGGTCCGGGCGTGGCTGGGGAACTACGTCTACAACAACGTGGCGTCCAACCTGGGCAGCTACGCCGAAGTCACCCGCGGATCGCCGTATAACCTGAATACGTCGGTCCTGACGACCGGCTTCACCCAGCCGCAGTACCAATCGGACTACTACGTCGAGGACGGCTCCTTCCTGCGCATGGACAATGTCACCCTCGGCTATACCTTTCAGTATCGTGGCCAGCCGCTCCGCCTGTACGCGACCGTGCAGAACGCATTTACCATCACCGGGTACAGCGGCGTCGATCCGACGGCAGGGCTGAACGGCATCGACAACAACATCTATCCGCGCTCGCGCACCTGGACCGGCGGCATGAGCATCCGGTTCTAGCGCGTGGCCATGAACTCGTCCATTCGAGAGGGTACCGAGATATGAACCCCAGAACGTGCAAGGCGCTCGCCAGTGCCGCCGCCCTTCTGTTCGTGGCCGCGGCTGGCTGTACCGACACGACCGTTGAGCCGGTGAGCACCATCACCAGCGCCAACATCTTCAGTGATCCAAGCTCGTATCAGAAGTTTCTTGCGAAGATCTATGCCGGGCTGGCCGTTGGTGGCGAATCGTCCGGAGACGGCCGAACCGACATTCAGGGCATCGACGGGGGATTCTCGCAGTATCTGCGTATCTACTGGGAAAGCGAGGAGCTGCCGACGGACGAGGCGGTGCTCGCCTGGGGCGATATCGGCATCCCCGATATGAACACGCAGACCTGGAACGCGTTCAACGTCTTCCCGCAGTCGATGTATTACCGGATCATGTTGCAGGCGACTTGGGCAAACGAATTCCTGCGCCAGACGACGGATGCCCAACTGGCGTCGCGTGGCGTCAGTACCGCGCTCAAGGCCACCGTTCAGCAGTATCGCGCCGAGGCCCGGTTCCTCCGCGCCCTGAGCTACTGGCACGGCATCGATCTATTCGGCGACATCCCGCTCGTGACCGAAAACGACCCGATCGGCACGCCGCCGGCGCAAAGCACGCGCGCGATCATCTACGCCTATATCGTGAGTGAGCTGACCGCCATTCAGTCCCAGTTGCCTGCCCCCGGGGCGAGCACCTACGGTCGTGCAACCGGCCCCGCTGCGTCCATGCTGCTCGCCGAGGTCTACCTGAACGCGGGTGTCTACACCGGCACGCCGGCATACAGCCAGGCGCTGGCCGCCGCCCAGGCTGTCATCAGCTCGGGCGCGTACAGCATCGATCCCAGCTATCGGCACCTGTTCCAGGCCGACAACAACACGTCGCCCGAGATCATCTTCGCCATCACGCAGGACGGGCTGCGGACGCAGACGTATGGCGGCGTGAACTTCATAATCCACGCTGCGTGCGGGGGCTCCATGAGCCCGTCGGCCTCCGGTATCGACGGCTGCTGGTATGGGAACCGCCTGAAGCCGGAGGCCTATCTGCGCTATGATCTCGTTAATGATGGGCGGGCCTCGTTCTTCTACACGACCGGTCAGACGCTGGACGTGAGCAGCATTTCCAACTTCAACGCCGGGTACGCCGCGCCCAAGTTCGAGAACGTGACCTCGACCGGGCAGCCCGGCTCAAACCCGGGCTTCGTCGACACCGATTTCCCGATGTTCCGCCTCGGCGAGGCGTACCTGATCTATGCCGAGGCCAACCTGCGGGGTGGCGGCGGCGACGCGGGGCAAGCGCTGACTTACGTGAACGCGCTCCGGGAGCGTGCGTATGGGAACACGAGCGGCGACATCACGGCCGCGCAGATGACGCTTCCGTTTATCCTGGACGAGCGCGGGCGCGAGCTGCTCTGGGAGGCCCACCGCCGGACCGACCTGGTCCGGTACGGCCTGTTCACCGGCGGCAGCTATATCTGGTCGTGGAAGGGCGGCACATCGGCCGGGGCCGCGACGGATGCTCACCTGAATATCTTCCCCATCCCCGCGACCGAGCTCGTGGCCAACCCGAAACTGAAACAGAACCCGGGCTACTGACCGCGGAAGGTTCACCCATTATCCAGCCGCAACTCCGCCATCCTGGCGGGGTTGCGGCTGTTGCATGAGGCTCTGACTCGCACTGTGTCGCCACGACCTCGCCTCGCCGCCGGGCTGCTCCTCCTCGCCATGGCGTGTCACAACTCGTCCGACACCTCACCCATCACGGGCCAGCCCCCCGCAGACCGGCCGGGGCTCGCCGAGACCTACCGGCCCAGTGGCCACATGGCGGCGGGCGACGTGTTCGTCCACCTCTTCGAGTGGAAATGGACCGACATTGCGAACGAGTGCGAGCAGCGGCTCGGTCCCGCGGGCTTCACCGCGGTGCAGGTATCGCCGCCCGAGGAACATAGCATCACGCCGACGCACGATTGGAGTGAGCGGTATCAACCCGTGAGCTACAGCATCGCGCGCAGCCGCTCGGGAACCGACATCGAGTTCGCGAACATGGTGCAGCGCTGCAAGGCGGCTGGCGTCGGCATCTACGTGGATGCCGTCATCAATCACATGACCAATTTTCCGAGTCCGGGCATCGGCAGCAACGGGACGGCGTACTCGAAATACAACTACCCCGGGCTCTACGTCCCGACCGACTTCCATCCAATGTGCACGGTCACCGACTACAGCGACGCTGCGAACGTGCAGGACTGCGAGCTGCTCTCGCTGCCGGACCTCAACACCGGTCTGGCGTCGGTGCGACAGAAGATCGCCGGATACCTGATCATGCTGGCGCGCCTCGGTGTCGCCGGCTTTCGCATTGACGCCGCGAAGCACATCCAGCAGGTCGAACTTGACGAGATATTCGCCATCGTGGATGCCACGATGACCGCTGAAGGCAGGCCGATTCCCTACTATTTCCTGGAGGTGAGCACCGGTCCGGGCGAGGCACTCGCGCCGCGCGACTACTTCGGCGAAGCCTACGCATCGGGCGGGGCGGCAGATATCACCGAATTCATCTTCGTGGGTGTCGGCGACAAGTTTCGGCAGCTCGGCGGGCAGCACCTCTCGCAGCTCAACCCCGACGGGCCGGCCGGAAGCCAGTTCTCGGCGTCGGCCTGGGGACTGATGCCCTCCGATAAGGCCGTGGTGTTCCTGCAAAATCACGACACGCAGCACCAGTGCGGCATCAGCTATCGCGATGGGAATGTGTTCCGCGTCGCGAACGTATGGATGCTGGCGCAGCCCTATGGTTATCCGTCCATCCTGTCGAGTTACGCATTCGACTGCCCGGGTGGAAACTCGGTGGGTCCGCCGTCCGATGCCGGCGGAAACACCAATGACGTCACGTGCGCGTCGAGCCTCGAGACGGCGACGATCGGCCAGTGGGTGTGCGAGCACCGCGACCCATACATCCGGAACATGGTGAGATTCCGGCGTGTCGTCGCGGGCACCGACGTCAACCACTGGTGGGACAATGGCTCCAATGCCATCGCCTTCTCGCGCGGCGACCGAGGCTTCGTAGCCATCAACCGGGAAAGCACCACCGTCACCGCCACCATCACCACGGGAATGGCTCCCGGTTCCTACTGCGACCTCCTGACCGGTGGCCTGGTCGCGGCGGCCTGCACCGGCGCCGCGGTCGTGGTGGACGCCACCGGCACCATCCAGCTCCAACTCAGCACTAATTCGGCCATCGCGATCGACGTCGCGACGCGCAGGTGAGGAATCAGCGATGACGCGGCCGATCTTGATCGCGCTCTGCGCCGCACTCGCGGCCTGTGCTGCCCCGCAGCGGCGTCCGACCGGCACGACGTCACCGGAGGCACGGTCCGCCGCCGGAGCCACGTCCGCTGCCGCGCCCGACTGGACGCGCGGTGACGTCTGCTACGAGGTGTTCGTCCGTTCCTTCTATGACAGCGATGGCAACGGGATCGGGGACCTGAACGGGCTCATCCGCAAGCTCGACTATATCAACGACGGCAATCCGGCCTCGCGGACCGATCTCGGCGCCTCGTGCATCTGGCTCATGCCGGTGGCGGCATCGCCCAGCTATCACGGCTACGACGTCAGCGATTACTACCGCGTCGAGCCGGCCTACGGCACCAATGACGATTTCAAGCGACTGGTCGCCGAGGCGCACCGGCGGGGCATCAAGGTGCTCGTGGACATGGTGCTCAATCACTCCTCGAGCGCGCATCCATACTTCCAGGCGGCGCTGCGGGACACGACCTCGCCGTACCGCAGTTGGTACCGCTTCTCCCCGCAACCGCTGGGCAAGGGGCCCATGGGCGCGGAGGCCTGGCACCGGTCCCCCGTGCGCGACGAGTACTACTACGGCGCATTCTCGAGCGAGATGCCGGACCTCGACTATCACACCCCTGCTGTGCGGGAAGAGGCGAAGAAGATCGCCACGTTCTGGCTTCGCGAGATGGGCGTGGACGGCTTCCGGCTGGATGCGATTCCCTACCTCGTGGAAGACGGAACCTGCCTCATGGGCTGCGCCGGCACCCACGCCTTCCTGCGCGAGTATGCCGCGCACATCCGCGGCATCGAACCCAGCGCCTACACGGTGGGCGAGGCATGGGGCAGCATCGCCGCCGTCCTCCCCTATTACCCCGACCAGCTCACGTCGTACTTCGCGTTCGAGCTGTCGGACTCGCTCCTGGCCGCAGTCCGCCGGGGCTCGGTTGGTGGGCTGCTCGCGGGTTACCTCCGGTTGCAGGACACGCTCCCGGCGTATCGCTGGTCTCCGTTCCTGAGCAATCACGACGGGACGCGCAGCATGACCGCGCTCGGCGGCGATGTCGCCCGCGCGAAGGCGGTGGCGACGCTGCTGCTCACGTTGCCCGGCCTGCCGTTCGTGTATTATGGCGAGGAGATCGGCATGACGGGCGACAAGCCGGATCCGCGGCTGCGGACGCCCATGCAGTGGTCGCCCGGTCACGCCGCCGGGTTCAGCACGGGCACGCCGTGGGAGAGATTGCAGCCAGACTCGCAGGCAATCAACGTTGAAACCGAGCGTGCGGACACGGGCTCGCTGCTGAACCTCTACCGCCGGCTGATTCACTTGCGCCGAGCGAACGAGGCACTGGCAACGGGCATGCTGGTGCCGCTCTCAGCCGGCAGCCCCCAGGTCGCCGCCTACCTCCGCCGCACGGACGACCACGCGGTGCTCGTGGTCGCGAATCTGGGCGGCGCGAACGTCTCCGGTGTCACGATCGGCTCGGGGAAAGGCGCGCTGCCACCCGGCACCTACGCGCCGCGAAACCTCCTCGGCGGTCCGAACGGTTCCACGCTGGTTGTTCGCCAGGACGGGCAAATGCTGGGCTACGTTCCGGTTCCCGGCTCGATCGGGCCGCGGGTACCCCTCGTGTTCGACCTCGTCCGACCCTAGGCGGTCCCTGCGAGATGCTGCTGCTTCACGGCCGGATTGCGTGGACTGGCGCGTGCCGCTCAAGGACGACCGCTCCGTAGGGCGGCAGGGCAACCGTGTTGCCGTGCTGAGGGCGATTCGACAGCAGATCCATGTCGCGATCGAGATCGACGCCACTCACGACGAGTCGCACCGCGCGGGGGCGGGCATTAACCAACACGACGGCGTCGCCGCGCTGGTAGGCAATCACGTCGTCGGGTGCGCTCGTCTCGACCGCACGGAAATCGCCGGCGACGAGCGCCGGATCGGTCCGGGTCAGCTGCACGATCCGTCGGTAGAATGCCTCGGCCGCGGCCCCGTGTGGTTGGTTCCACGCGATCGGATTGCGCTCGAACAGGGCGAGCTTCTGGGGGCTCTCGACCTCCTGGCCGTCGTAGATCAGCGGCCGACCCGGCAACAGCGCCATCGCGATGAACGCCGCCCGCGCACCCGCCGCGCTGGTGAACCGCGTCACCGGCGGGTTGTCCCATGCCGTCTCATCATGGTTGGTCGTGAACCGCAACCGCATGCCGCCCGCCGGCATCGCCTGCAGGTCCGTGACCTCCTGTCGAACAAACGCCGACGCCGGCGAGCCGCCCCACACGTTCTTGAGCCGGCCGTACGAATCCCAGGCGTAGGTGAGGTCGAAACCCAGGCGGTGCATCTTGATATCGCCCCATTCCGCGAGGAGCAGGATCGGCCGCGGCACGCTGGCACGCAGCGCCGGGACAGCCTCGCGCCAGAAGTCGTCCGGGACGAAGCCCGCGGCATCGACGCGGAAGCCGTCAATGCCGAACTCAACCAGCCAGTAGCGCATGGCGTCGATCATCGCGCTCCGCAGCTCGGGATTGTGGTAGTCGAGTTGCGCCACGTCAGTCCAGTCAGTGAGCTTGCCCTTGTCATCGCGCGGCACGGTCAGCCCACCGCTATCGTTGCGAACGTAGAACGCTGGGTGCTGCTGGACCCAGACATTGTCCCACGCCGTGTGATTCGGGACCCAGTCGATGATGAGCTTCAGGCCGCGCGCATGCACGGCCTGGACGAGTGCCCGGAAGTCCGCTGTGGTGCCGAACTCCGGGTTGGTCGCGCGGTAGTCGCGCACCGCGTACGGCGAGCCGAGCGTTCCTTTCCGGTTCGCGACGCCAACCGGATAGATTGGCATCAACCACACGACGTTGGCACCGACCGCCTTGATGCGGTCCAGGCCCGCGATCACGCCCCGGAAATTGCCGGTGCGCGAAAAGTCCCGGACGAATATTTCATAGATTGCGCTGCGAGCGACCCAGGACGTGTCCGGTGCCACGGCGGCGGCCCGGCTCGGCGTCGGCTCCGTTCTGGCGATCGCGGGGTACGCCGCCAGCACGAGACAAGCTGCGACGGCGGAGAGGCGATTCCGCATCTGCGTTACTCCTGCTATTGAAGAAGATTGTCCGACGGCAATGTACCAGTCAATTCCAACCTGCGTGAGTAGTTCGAGGATGCCCATGATCCGCTCTGCAACGGTGTTTGTTCTCGCCCTCGGCGCGCTATCGGTGGTGGCCGGCCCGGCCGCCGCTCAACGGCAGCGCCTCTCCATGGACCCGGGCTGGCATTTCACCCTCGGCGACCCCGCGAACGCTGAACAGCCGGGTTTCGACGACCACGAGTGGCGCCGGCTGGACCTGCCCCACGACTGGAGCATCGAAGGGACCATGCGGCGGGACGCGGCGGGCGGCGGGCAGATGGCGTTCCTCCCCGGCGGCACGGGCTGGTACCGCAAGACATTCCGCATGCCCGCGAGCGCGCGTGGCCTCGAGGCGTGGCTCGAGTTCGACGGCGTCTACATGAACAGCGACGTCTGGATCAACGGCGTCCACCTTGGTCGCCGGCCCTACGGCTACGTCAGCTTCGCCTACGAGATCTCGCGGCACCTCGTGCCCGGCGTGAACGTGGTCGCCGTGCGCGTGGACAATTCGCGCCAGCCGAATTCCCGATGGTACTCGGGCAGTGGCATCGACCGTCACGTATGGCTCGCGCTCGCTGACTCACTGCACGTGGGGCACTGGGGCACGTACGTGACGACCCCGCGCGTGGACTCGACCGGCGCGGATGTGATCGTCCGCACGCGCATCGAAAACGACCGCGCCGCACCGCGCCGTGGCGTGCTGCGCTCGATCTTGCTCGACGGCGCAAACGACGAAGTCGCGCGGATGGACACGGCGTTCTCGCTGGCGGCCGGCCAGCGCCTCGACCTCGAACAGCGCATGCACCTCGCTGCACCGCGGCTGTGGTCGGTGGAGACGCCTTACCTGTACTCGTTGCGCACGGAGGTGCTCGATGGCGTCCGCGCGGCCGACGCTGTCACCACGCCGTTCGGCATCCGCTCCATTGTGTTCGACAAGGACCGCGGCTTCCTGCTGAACGGCCGGCACGTCAAGCTGAACGGGGTGAACCTGCACCAGGATGCGGGGGGACTCGGCGCCGCCGTACCGGAGCGGGTGTGGGAGCGCCGGCTTGCGGCGCTCCGCGCGATGGGCGTGAACGCCATCCGCACGTCACACAACCCGCCGGCGCCCGAGTTCCTCGACCTGTGCGACCGCATGGGCTTTCTCGTCATGGCCGAGGCGTTCGACGAGTGGACCATCGGCAAGGTGCCGGAGGGCTACCACCAGTACTTCGCCGAGTGGTCCGAGCGCGACGTTACCGACTTTGTGCACCGCGACCGCAATCATCCGTCGATCGTATTGTGGAGCGCGGGGAACGAGATCGGTGAGCAGAGCGCGACGAACGGCGCGCAGGTCCTGCGACGGCTCGTCGACATCTTCCATCGTGAGGACGCGACGCGCCCAGTGACCACGGGCAACGACCAGATTGCTGCCGACGGGCATCCGGCGACCGTGGCATTCCTCAGCGCAGAAGACATCGTCGGGTACAACTACGTGGACCGCTGGCACGAGCGGCGCGAGGTGTTCGCCGATGCCGACCGGCACGCTCACCCCGACTGGCGGATGATCGGGACGGAGAGTGGCACCATTTTCCAGAGCTTCGACGAACGCTACTCGCTCGGAAACGACGCCGCGGTGGTGCGGCCCAATTACACGACGGGGATGCTGCAGGCAGAGCGACGCTGGAAGTGGGTCGCGATGCACGACTACTTCGCGGGCGACTTCATGTGGACCGGGGTGGACTACCTGGGTGAAGCGGTCTGGCCCTTCCGCGGCTTCCCATCCGGTGTCCTCGACATCACCGGCCATCCCAAGGACGCGTACTACCTGTACCAGAGCCAGTGGACGGACCGACCGGTGCTGCACCTCTTCCCGCACTGGAACTGGCCCGGGCGCAGCGGCCAGCTCATCCCGGTCCTGGCCTACACCAACTGCAATAGCGTCGAGCTGTTCCTCAACGGCCGGTCGCTGGGCGAGAAGCGGCTCGAGTTCCCCGCGCAGGGTACGTCGGGCGGCTGGAACAGCTATGCCCTGCCGGTCGTGAATCCCACGACCAACGACCTGCACCTGAGCTGGGACGTGCCCTATGAGCCGGGCGTGCTGCGGGCGGTTGGCAAGCGGCGGGACGGCGCCGCCTGTGAAGACGAGGTGCGAACCGCAGGCGCGCCGGCGGCGATCCGGCTCTCGGTGGACCGCGATACCGTCACCGACGGGCCCGGCGACGTGGCGCACGTGACGTTCGAGATCGTCGATTCAGCCGGCACGGTCGTTCCGACCGCGGGCGACCTCGTCCACGTCACGGTGAGCGGCGGCCGTATCCTGGCGCTCGACAATGCCGACCTGCGGGACCAGGACGCGTACCGCGCCGAACAGCGACACGCGTTCAACGGACGCGGGCTGGCCATCGTGCAGGCGTCGCAGCCCGGCATGATTCGGGTGGTCGCCAGCGCCGACGGCTTGCGACCGGCGACCGCGACCGTGCGTGCCCTGCACGGAACGGCGGCGCCGGCCGTCCCGGCGGTCCGGTGAAGTGGCCGATGCGCGACATCCGCCTTCCCGCGTTGCTCATCATTTGCATCGTCGCGCCCCTGCCCGCCGTGCATGCGCAGGACGCCTCTCGCGCAGCGTCGGCGAACCGCGCCGTCTACCTCGACAGCACGGGCGTGATGCGCTGGCGGGACGACCGGCAGGAGGTCACGCTGTTCGGCGCGAACTACGTGCTTCCCACCGCCTCCGATTATCGCGCGGCCGGCTATCTCCATGCCGATCGCAAGAAAATGATCGATGACGACATGGCGCAGTTCGCCCGCATGGGCTGGGACGGCTTGCGGCTGACTTTCTGGGGCGACTGGGAGGCCTCCGACAGCAGCGGCAACCTGATCGCGAACGACCATCTGGATCTCCAGGACTACTTGATTGCCCGCGCGCGGGAGCGCGGCATCTACATGCTCTTCAGCCCCATCCAGCTCTACGGCTCGAACTGGCCGGACGCTCTGGAGGACACGACGGCCCCGGGTTTCGGCCGGCACTTCGGCAAGGGCCGCATGGGCACCGACTCGGTCGCCATCGCGGCGCAGGTGAACTACCTGCGCCAGATCCTGAATCACGTGAATCCCTATACCGGCGTGGCGCTCAAGGACGAGCCAGCCATCCTCTTTATCGAGCTGGTGAACGAACCCTGGCATCACCCTGAGGATCTCCAGGGCTCGATCAACTACATCAACGCCCTCACCGACGCGGTGCGCAGCGCGGGCTGCCAGAAGCTCGTGTTCTACAACGTGAGCCAGGACTTCAGGATCGCCGAGGCGATCCGGCGTTCGCACGCGCAAGGCGTGACCTTTGGCTGGTATCCCACGGGCCTGAACTCCGGCCACGAACTGGAAGGCAACTACCTTCGCGCGGTCGACACGTTTCCCGACATGCTGCGCCCCGAACTCGCGCGCCTGCCGCGCATCGTCTACGAGTTCGACAGCCCCGACCTGCGGACCGGCACCATGTACCCGGCAATGGCGCGGACATTCCGTGCGGTGGGGACGCAATTCGCCGCGATGTTCGCCTACGACATGCTGGCGACGGCCTCGCGCAACCTGGGCTGGCAGACCCACTACCTGAACCTCGTGTACACACCGCGGAAGGCCATGAGCGCCATCATCGCGGCCGAGGCCATGCACCGGCTGCCCCGGCTGCGCTCGTACGGTACCTATCCGCAGAACACGCGGTTCGGCGACTTCCACGTCTCCTACGACGACAACCTCGGCGAACTCGTCGCGCGCGATGCGTTCCTCTATGCCGGGTCGACGCGCGCGACCCCACCGGAACCGGCCGCGCTGCGTCGCGTTGCCGGCTACGGCTCCTCCCCCACGGTGACGTACGAAGGGCAGGGGATCTACTTCCTGGACAAGGTGCGCCCGGGTGTTTGGCGCCTCGAGGTCTACCCCGACGCCGTGCCCGTCCGCGACCCCTTCGAGCCGCCCAGCCGCGACAAGATCGTGACGCGCGCGATCAGCCGTGCCTGGCCCATGACAATCGCTCTGCCGGACCTCGGCCCCTCTTTCACCGCGCAACCGATAGCGGCGGGCAACCCGCGGAACGAGCGGGCAACCGCCGGCCGTTTCACCGTCACGCCCGGTGTCTACGTTCTGAGCGCCGCCGGGCCCGTGGACGTTGCCACACTGCCGGCACACCTGGGCGCTTTAGGCTTCGCGGAATATCACGCGCCTCCACTCGATTCCTTGCCGCCGTCGGTCCAGTCGCTGGCCGCACCCGAATACCTCGCGGGGCAGGGCGCCGAACTGCGGGCCCGCGTGGTCGAACCAACGCCGCCCGACTCAGCCACGCTCTTTATCCGGCCGACGGCCGGAGGCTTCTACCGCGGCTTCGCGATGCGATCCGCCGGCGGTTACGAGTATGCCGCCGTCGTTCCGGCGGCCGCGCTGCAGGAGGGGCCGAACGAGTTCGTGATCACGCTCTTCCGCGGGGACTCGGCGACCACGTTTCCCGGCGGCCTGCACCGGAAGCCATGGGACTGGGACTATTACGGCCGCGCGTCCTGGGCGCTGAATGTGGTCGGCTCGCAGACGCCGCTGCGGCTGTTCACCCCCGGCGCGGACGCCGCGCGCCTGGCCTTCAGCCGCATCGGCGACGCGGGGCGCCGCGGGCTCTTTCGCGTGGCCTTCTCCGGGGTCACGGGCCAGCCGGTCTTCCACTTCGAGCTGCCCGTGAACCCAAGCGGCACGGGACCGGCCGACTACACGGCATCGCTGGTGATCATGGACCGGATCAGGGACCGGAAGGAGACGATTGGTGGCGCGGATGCATTGCACGTACGCCTTCGCGGCCTCGGACCTCACCAGATCCTGCACGTCACGCTGATGGAGGACGATGGCACGAGCTGGAGCGCGGCGGTCCTCGTGGACAGCGCTTGGAGCGAGCCGTCGCTGCCGCTCTCGGCCTTCACTTCGGCGCGCGGCGTGCTGCTCCCGGAGGGGTTCCCCGGTGAGTGGAACTACGGGGTGGGACCCGCGGCCGGTCGCGGCGGAAGCGCTGACCACCCGCGGCTCGACCGGCTGGAGCGCCTGCAGCTTTCGCTGCGGCGCGCGGAAGGTGTCGCCGTCACGCCGGGCAGTTACGGTGTGGAGGTGGAGTGGATCGCCATGGGCTTCGGCCGCGCGGTCGTGCCGCCGAAGCGTTAGCAACTGTCTCGAATGTCAAGCGTGTTGGGGATCCCACCGACGGTTCTGATGCAGCATCGCGTTCAGGATCGTGAGCAGCTTTCGCATGCAGGCGGTGGCGGCGACCTTGAACGGCTTGCCGGCAGCGCGCAGGCGCTCGTAGAAGGCGCGCAGCACGGGATTGTGCTTGAGGCCGACAAGCGCGGCTATGTAGAGCACCGCGCGGACCGGTGCGCGGCCACCCCAGACCGTCCGTTTGCCGCGCATCGTGCCGCTGTCGCGATTCAGCGGGGCCACGCCTACGAGGGCCGCGATCTGATGCCGCGAGGGGTGGCCGAGTTCAGGTAACGTCGCCAGCAGCGTGAGCGCGGTGACCGGTCCGACGCCCGGCACACTGCGCAGCAGATCCGACTTCGCCTGGTACAGTGGCCTCGCGTGGCGACAATCGTGACGAAGTCGCAGACCTCGCTGTATCCGGCCGCCTGTACAGGCAGTCGCGTCAGCGTGTCCGCCGCGCTCTTGATCTCATAAGGGTGAGGACACCTAATGGTCGCGTGAACAGGTGCCATTGGCAAGCGAAAACGGTGCTTTACGTGATAGGAAATCCAATCGAGGGCGTGGAAGTAGGGCGCGACACTTCACGCCACGTTGAACCGGCTTCACTCCTCCGAGGACGTGTCGCGCCTTCGGTACGCCATCACCGCAATCCCGGCGCAGACGAGAAACGCCGGTATCACCATGACCACCATGGCCGGCAGCATGGCGTGCACGGAGGGGAGTCCCATCGGCATCGGCACGTTATCTCACTCCCAATGACGGTCGCGCCGCCCGGTTAGCGCCACAATCGGGATCGGTCATGGATGCATGGAATGGAGACGCAGCGCGTCCGACCAGAAATGGTTCATCAAGAAAAACACGAAAATCAGTGCCGGTATCAGGGCCCAGAACAAAATCCGCCGCTCGTACTTGAGGTGCATGAAATACATCAGGCCCAGTGCCGCTTCCAGAATCGCCAGGACGAGCAACGCCGCCAGCAGAGTCCCCGCCGGAAGTCGGGCGTACGTCAACGCCACCTCCGCGGCCACGATGAGAAGCAGACTGATCCATACCGCGACGTACACCTTCGTTCGGGGGCCGGGTGTCGATTCCATCGTAGCCATGTGCGAGCCTTTCACCGCGAGAGCCTCAGCGAACATTCATCAGGTACACGAGGGGGAATACGAACATCCACACCAGATCGACGAAGTGCCAGTAGAGTCCCGTGATCTCCACGTGCCGGGCGTCCAGGCGACCGCGCCTGAACCCAATGGCGATGACCGCAATGGCGACCACCCCGCAAATGACGTGCAGCAGGTGGAGGCCGGTGATGCCGAAGAAAGTCCCGCCGAAGAGGACGGATCCGCCCATTGGGTTGGTCGAGGGGCTCCACCCTTCGGCAATCAGGCTGAACCATTCTCGCAGGTGGAGCGACGCGAACACGATTCCGAGCAGCGCGGTTGCGCCAAGCCACCGGACGCTCGCCGCCCGCCGCCCGGACTGCGCAGTCCCGACGGCCATCAGCATGGTGAGGCTGCTGGTCAGCAGAACCGCGGTCATGATCACGCCGTTGAGGATGGTCGGGAAAAAGGCGAATGGCTTAACCCAGTTCGCGCTCGCGACCCGCAGGTACCCGTAACAGAACAGGAGCGCGCCGAAGGTGGCCGCATCGGCAACGATGAACAGCCACATCACCAGCTTCTTGGACTCGATGCCGAACGGCGATTCCTCCAGCGCCGCTCCATGTCCCAGGGCCATGGGCATTTCGAGTTCGCTCACGTCACCTCCGGCGGCAGGCTACAGCCGCAGTGCGAGAATCACCAGCAGATAGAGCCAGAGGACGTCCATGAAATGCCAGTAGAGCGATACAGCGCCTAGCGCGGTCAGCGGTGGTCCGCCGGTCGGCGCGCGCAAGCGGACAAGAACGTATCCCAGGGCCACAATCCCGCCGAGCAGGTGCAGCGCATGGAGCACGGTAAACACATAGAAGAAGGAACTGCTGGGGTTGGTGGCGAGGAAGAGGCCCTGGGCCGCAAGGTTCCGCCAGGCGAGAACCTGTCCCGCGATGAATAGCAATCCCAGTCCCAGCGTGAAGATCAGCCAGGCGTATCCCCGCCTCCGACCCAGCTCGATGGTCCCGCTGCTCACCAGCAGCAATACCGTATTGAAATAGAGAATCGATGGCAGCCGGAAATGCTGCCAGTCCGACCCGGCGCCTTGCCGCACCAGGAGAGCGCTGGTGTACGCGGCGAAAGACATCGTGATGGTCGCAATACCGACCCAGACGCCAGTCCGCGCCGGCGAGGCGGGCGCGGTCATCTTCATGGTTTCCATGTCAGGACGTCACCGGCTGATCGCTAGAGGCTTGCATGATGTAGTCGCCCGTGGGGCCCTTCACTCCGTACTCGTTGGGGCCGTGCGTCACCACCGGGTGATGCCCGCCGAAGTTGTCGAAGGGCGGCGGCGAACTGGTCGACCATTCGAGCGAGGTCGCCTGCCAGGGATTGTCGGGCGCCTTCGCTCCACGAAGGCGGCTATGGATCAGGTTGTAGAAGAAGATCAGTTGCACAGCGCCGGTGAAGAGCGCCGCGATGGTGATGAAACGGTGGAGGGGCAATGACCCTTTCATGTAATCGTCAGTAAACGTGGAGTACCGGCGCACGTTGCCGGCGAGACCGAGATAATGCATCGGCATGAAGACGCAGTAGACCCCAATCAGCGTCAGGGTAAAGTGCAGCTTGCCGAGCTTATCGTTCATCATCCGGCCGTACATCTTGGGGAACCAGAAGTAGACGCCGGCGAAGATGCCGAACATCGCCGCAACCCCCATCACGAAATGGAAATGTCCCACCACAAAGTAGGTGCCATGGAGATAGGTATCGATGGACGGCTGGGCCAGGAAAAAGCCGCTGATGCCGCCGCTCACGAACACCGAGATGAATCCGAGACAGAACAGTGCCGGGGTCGTGAAGCGCATGCGGGCGCCGTACACCGTGCCGATCCACAGCAGCACCACGATAGTGGCCGGGATGGTGATGACCAGGGTCGGGACGGAGAACAGCGTCGCGGAGAGCGGGTTCATTCCGCTCAGGAACATGTGGTGGCCCCACACCGTGTAGCTCAGGAAGGCAATCGCGATCAGGCAGATCAGCACAACCTTGGGGCCGAGCAGCGGTTTCCGCGCGAAGACCGGCAGGATGTGGGAGACAATGCCGAAGCCCGGCAGGATCGCGATGTACACCTCCGGATGCCCGAAGAACCAGAACAGATGCTGCCACAGCAGCGGGGAACCACCGGAGTGTGGCTGCAACCGGTCGCTGACGACCAGTCCCCCGGGAATGAAGAAGCTTGTCCCCGCCACCCGGTCGAGAATGAGCAGGATGCAAGCGGGGAGCAGCACCGAGAACGCGATAAGACCGATCACCGAGGTGATGAACCAGGCCCAGGTGGACAGCGGCATGCGCATCAGCGTCATGCCCTTGGTGCGAAGGTCGAGCGTGGTTGCGATGAAGTTGAGCGCGCCCAGCAGCTGGCCGACACAGAAGAGCGCGATCGAGACCGCCCAAAGCGTCTGGCCGGTGCCCAGTCCCGGCCCCGCATCCTTGCCGATAGCGCTGAGCGGCGCATAGGCCGTCCACCCCGAGATCGGCGGCCCTTCCGGCACGAAGAACGCGGCGACCAGCACCAGGAACGCCACGAAGGTCACCCAGAAGGACATCATGTTGAAGCGGGGAAACGCCATGTCTTCCGCGCCCACCTGGATGGGCAGCACGAAGTTGCCAAAACCGGCGAAGGGGGCGGTGGTCAACACGAAGAAAACCATGATCGTACCATGCATGGTCATCAGCGCGAGATAGAGCTCGGGAGTGATGACGCCACCCGCCGCCGCTGTTGGCGCCAGTTTCCCCAACCCCGGAACGGCGGTCGTGGGAAATCCCAGATGGAAGCGCATCAGCCAAGAAAGGACCATCCCGATCACCACCGCGACCAGCGCCAGGTCGAGGTACTGCTTCCCGATCACCTTGTGGTCCAGGCTGAAGACGTACTTGCGGAGAAATCCCTGAGGCGGGGCGTGGTGCGAGGTGGCGGTCGTCTCCAAGGGTTCTCCGCGAGCGGCTACGGATGGGGCCGAAGTGTCATGCATGTGTCTTGAACCCTTCGAGAAATAGAGGAACTATGGTGCATGGTCCTTGAGCCACTGCTGGAACTGACCTAGGGACTCTACCTCGAGATACGCCCGCATGTTGTAGTGGCCCAGCCCGCAGAGCTGGGTGCACACGATCTCCTCTTTCGCCAGCCGGGTCGCGGTGAAGTGGAGGGGAATCACCAAGCCGGGTACGAAGTCCTGCTGGATTCGCAGCTCGGGCACGTAGAAGGCGTGCCCTACATCCTTGGAATGCAGGGTGAGCAGGATTGGCTTGTTGACAGGGATGACCAGCGATGCCGAGACGATGTCGTCCCGCGCTGCGGTGTCGTTCGCGGGATCGAGGCCAAAAAAGTTGCCGTTGCCGTCGTCGATCAGTTCCGGATGTATCGCCCCGAACTTGCCATCCGGCCCCGGGTACCGGAAATAATAAGCGAACTGTTCAGCCTGGACGTCGATGTGAAGCGCGCTTGGGTCCGGCGGCGAAAGGAAGATCCCGCCCCAGACCTTGGTCCCAACCAGCGTCAACACCAGAATCTCGGCACTGACCAGTATGGTGGCGATCACCACCATCGGCGTGGCCCCACCGGGAAAAGTCTTGATCGGCCGCGCATCCCCTGCGTCGCCATATTGCCAGACAAACATGGCCAGGACCAGCTGGCAGACGACGAACAGCACGCCGGACGCGATCATCGTCTCCGTCATCTGATGGTCGATGCCGACCCCGAGCACCGAGATGTCGGGCGGGAGCCACCAGATGCGGGCGATGAAGATGGCGGCCGAGACAATGGTGATGACCGCAAGAACAACTGCAAACAGTCTGCCCACCGGGCTTTGCCTCCCCTACTGACGTGGCGGTGAAATCCGCTGCGGTGCCTAAGGAGCCGATGCGGGGCCCTGCGGGTGCCACCTCAATACGGCAGCGCCTTGAATACGAAATTCGCCGTGACGGTTCCGCTGGCGCTCACCGTAACCTCCTGGCTCTGCGTGCCAAACTTCTCATGCCACGCGGTGATCGTGTACTTCCCCGGCGCCAGGCCGGCAAGACTGAACTTCCCGTCGTTGCCCGATATCGCGTAATGGGAGGTGGCGAGCACGGCGAAGTAGCCATGCATCCAGGGATGGACGTTGCACTTGACCGTGATGAACTCGGGCTTCGCATAAGTCGCCTTGATCGGCGGTGTCCCTGGCGGCTGAGACTTGTTCCACTCCGGGTTAATGGTCGCCAGTGGATGAATGTTGTGCGACGTCTGGTCGTTGTTATAGATCTCCAGCGGCTGGCCCACCTGCATGACGAGAACGTGAGGGACATACTGGCAGCCCTTCTGATCGTACCGGACCGGCTGGGCAGCCGCCGCGCCGGCCTGGTCCCCGGCCGAGATGTACACGACCACGTTCTGGACCGTGTTGCCGGCACCGGCCATCACGGTCTCGGTCATCACCGGGGTCGGGTGCTGGCTGGCGCAGCTAGGCTCCTTCGACATGTCGATCGGCCGCATCCGCGGTGGCGTGCCGGTAAAGGTGATGGTGCCGCTGACCCCGCCGGCGGTCTTCACCGGCGCCGACAGCGCGCCCATCGCCGACACGGCCAAGGCCAGCAGGGGAAGTGAGGTGATCAATCTCGTTCGCATCGTTGTACCGTCTCTCTCAGTGTGAGTCTGGTAAACTAACGTCCTCCCTGATCCGGACCGAGCGGCTTGAGCTCTTTCGCGTGGGCCGGGAGCCAGGTCTGCCAGATCGCGGCCTCAGGCGTCTGGAGGGGTTGCAGGGTCCGGAGAAAGTGCACCAGATCCCAGGCGTCGTTCGGCTGCATGAGATCGGCGAAAGAAGGCATCGGGGTGCCGTCGAGTCCGGTCATGAAGATGCGGTAGACATCCGCATTGGTCTCGCCGCATTTGAAGCGGGAGCCAGTGGAGAAATTGTACGGCCGGATCGGGTTGTCCTTGCTGTCGGTGAGCGTGGAAGCAGCCGGACCATCGCCGTGGCCCGCGGGTCCATGGCACTTCCAGCATTCCATCTTCTGAAAGACGTCTCTTCCGCGGAGAATGCTCTCGATGTTCGCGGGCGTTTCCGCCGGAATGGTGATCGGGGTCCCCGGTCCTTGCGTAGCCCACCGCGACGAGAAGGTCTTGATGTAGGCCACCACGTTCGCCCGGGCCTGCCGGGTGAGCGGCTCCCAGGACGGCATGTTGGTGGTCACGACTCCCCGGGAAACGGAGTGGAACAGGTCCTCGTCCGTCGGTAGGCTTCCGGTGGGAGTCGACCGGCACTTGAAGACGGCGGCGGTGAAATCCCTGGGTTTGGGATCGATCCACTGGGCATTCTCGCCCAACCCGTCACCCGCGGGACCGTGACAACCGACGCAGTACCGCCGGTATTCCCGTTTGCCCGCATCGGCATTGCCAGTGACGTTTCCGATGCGGGACATGGTCTGAGCCTGGGCCGCGAGGAGGCCGGTGGCGGACAACAGCAAGCCGAACTCGGCAGCGCAGGCCAGCAAGGGGATCCGACTCATTCGAGGCCTCCTGATCAGAATGCGAAGTCGAGTGCGAGGAGCAGGCTGGTGCTCCGTACCGCTGTGGCGCTCGTGAGCGGGGCGAACCCTACACCGTCCCCGCTCAAGGGCACGGTGCCGATCGTCTTGGTGAAGGACAGCTCGCCCACCAGCGCGAGCCCCGCCCGGCTGAACATGATCGGATACCAGCGATAGCCGAACGTGAAGGCATCGATGTTTCCGAGCGTCTTCGGCGTTGCGGGATCCGCCTGGTTCGACATCCGGATGATCTCGCTCCGCTGGGTAAAGACCAGCTGGGGATTGACGTAGTAGTGCAGCTCGAGGAGCCCGCTGTTCCAGGTGGCATCCCGGGTCCCACCCGCGAGGTCCTTGTTGTCCGAGGCACGCATGACCAGTGGGAGGAACTCGAGCTTGCCTAGGAAGAAATCGCCCACAGCCCCAAAGCGATAGAACGATTTATTGCCGGTCCCGGTGCCGGGAATTGGCGTGCCGCCGGTTGTCTCGAAGACGGTGGGGCGGCGGCCCATGAAGCCGTACAGGCCCACTCGCTGGAGTCCGAGATTGCCGACGTCGAAGCCCTGGCTCACGGTGAATGCGCCGTCATAGCTCTTGCCGGAGGGGAGACCGGGCGTGCCGTCGACGCTGCTCAGAACGGCAACGCTGAAGCGAGTGTAGCTGTTGTCCGAATGGCCCATCCATTCGGCACCAATCTGGTTGTCGCCCATCCCGAAATTGGTTACATCCCCCACCGGCACGAAATGATAGCTCTGGTAGAAGGTGCCATTGTTGGAAAGCATCATGCTCCGCTTCTCGGAGAGCATGTTGTCCAGCTCGAATTTGCCGACCTTCAGGTTAGCCCAACCCGACCGGCGCAGGTTGTCGAAGCGGACGAAGGCGGTTTCAATCCCCACTCCTTCGCCGTCGGCGATCGTGGGGACGAACCCGAAGGTGATGTTCTTGTAAAGTGTCCCCAGCATCAACAGGTCGGCGCCAGAGATGTCGAAACCGGACTGGGTGATAGTCCGCTCCACGGTCCCACTGGCGCCATCCCCCGGCACGACGTCCACCGGCTGGTGGGTCGTCTGCTCCATACGCCACCCCGGGGTGGTGCGGATCGCGATGGGGATATAGGAGGGGTTGACCCAGATGGGGGAATCGCGATCGTTGCCGAGCTGATAGCCCCGGTCTTTGAATCTCTGGCCGAAGCTGTTGAGCTCGGGCCAGGTGGTGTGGCAGGCCGAACACGGCAGGTTGTATTTTCTCGCGAAGGCGGGGATCGCGGCCGTCTTGTGGGCCGCGAGGGTCAACCCTGCGCTGGCAGGTAGCACCCCGCCGGCGGCCAGGATGTACGCTTCCCATTTCGCACGGTCTCGATTTCCGGAGCGGTTCACTGCCGTCACATTGGTGGAGCTGTCGGAACGAGCTATCGCCGCCGCCGGCGAAACCAATCCGACACTGAGACCACCGCAAAGCACCAGTGCACTGCTCCAGACCCATCTGCAACCGCCCCTGCGCTTCACAGACCAGTCGATCATGCCGCCTCCTGGGTCCGGTGGTTCGGGATGATACATCAGGTGCTAACTAATACCCGCGTGGCCAGATGCGACCACGAAAATGCGGCCAAACCCTTTTTGGCCAATTGCTTGAGACGCAGACAATGTTTCTTATCATTCTTTTCATTCTTTGTCAAGCAGGCCGTGAGACGGCGCGGAGCCGGAGAGGAATAACGTGCGTCGGCGTATCGTCAGTAGGACCGTGGGCGAACACAGGGCACCCTCCGGCGACGCTCACCGACCACATTCGGACCGGTGGTCGCGGCGCCTGGGCGCTAAGCGCGCCCTGCCCGATGACGAGAAGCCCTGCAGCGGGCGACGTCTGTTCATGTCGTGCCTCCCTGACTCCACAATGGTGGACGAGTCCTGACTCCCATGCAGCGACTTGCCGGGCATCAGTGAACAACGTCTTCATCAACAACAGTTAGCCAGCGGAGCGTTCATGGACCGCGAAGGCCCACAGTCGGCGTGCACGGAAGCGAGGGCCCCTCCAACCGGCGCGCCGAAGCCGCCGCAGATTCAGAGATACAAGGCGACGGTGGGTGGTGCCGAGCGTTCGGGGCGCGCCGCCGCCGTGAACCGGCAGGCGGTGGCGGTCACAATCGCACGGTGGCTCGGCTGCCGATCAGGTTGGTCGCGATCTCGAAGTCCACGACGTCACCGGGCCTGATCCTGACCTCGTCGGACCGGACGATCGACCCGAAGCCGCTGGGTTGGGCCACGAACGCCACCGAGCCGCTGCCGACCAGGGTCTGGGGGAGCACGAAATCCCGCTCGATCCCGACAGCCACCAATCCCAGCCGCTGGGTGGTCCCAGCTCCGGTGACGAGGATCTCCATGGCTTCCTTGTAGTGGTTGATGACGTGCACGCGGACGGGCCGCTCCGTCGGCTGCGGTCCGCCGGAGTCGGTGGCCGCGCCGCGGCTGCGCGCGCACGCGGAGCCCGCTGCGAGCAGCCCCACAATGAGGACCCGCCTTACGCTATGCATTTTCCCCTCCCTTCGTGCGACGCTTCGCCGCGGTACGCCACCAGGGGGCACGCTCGGTACCGCATCCAATGATGCCGACCCGGCAGCGCGCGCGCCAGCTTGCCCGGCCCGCGGTGGCCGAAGGGCGGCCGCCGTCCTACTATTTCGCCATGCTTCGCCACACCCGCGCCCTCGTGTCCTGCCTCGCCGCAGTCACCCTCGCGGCGATCACAGGCCCGCTTCGGGGCCAGGTCCGCGTCGCCTCACCGGACGGCCGCAACGAGGTCACCGTCGACGTCCGCGAGGGCAAGCTGTACTACAGCCTGGCACGCGACGATCGCGCGCTGATTCTTCCCTCGCTGCTCGGCTTCGAGTTCCGGGGGGCGCCGCCGCTCCGCGACGGGCTGCGCATTACCGACACCACCCGGCAGTCATATGACGAATGGTGGACCCAGCCGTGGGGCGAGGTGGCGCGCGTGCACGACCACAACAACGAGTTGGCCGTCTCCGTGGAGGAGATGGCGGCCCCGAACCGACGGTTTACCGTGCGGGCGCGCGCGTTCGACGACGGCGTGGGCTTCCGGTACGAGTTTCCTTCGCAGGCAGGCCTCGGCGCATTCGAGATCACGGATGAACTCACCGAGTTTGCCTTGGCGGACAATGCACGCGCGTGGTGGATCCCGTCCAACTGGCCGCGCAAGGACCGCTCCGAGGAACTGTATTCGTCGGGACCGGTGAGTACGCTGGACAGCGTGCAGACACCGCTCACGATGGAGACGCGGGACGGCCGCACCTTCATGGTCATCCACGAGGCGAACCTCGTCGACTACGCGAGGATGTTCCTGCGGGGGCCGCGCATGGAGGGCCGCACGCTGCACGCGGCACTGGCGCCGCTGGCGGACGGGATCAAGGTGCGCGGCCGCACCCCGTTCGTGACGCCGTGGCGGACGATCCAGCTGGCCGACCGCGCCACCGACCTTGCGCCCTCGGTGCTCGGCCTCAACCTCAACCCGCCGAACGCCCTGGCCAGCACGGACTGGATCCATCCCATGAAATACGTGGGCATCTGGTGGGGCATGCACATCGGCACGATGACCTGGAGCTCCGGACCGAAGCACGGGGCGACAACGGCGAACGCGGAGCGGTACATCGACTTCGCCGCGGCGAACGGCTTCGGCGGCGTGCTGGTCGAGGGATGGAATGTTGGCTGGGACGGCGACTGGATCGCCAACCGCAACGCGTTCTCCTTCACCCAGGCCTATCCCGACTACGATCTCGCGGCGGTCGCCGCGTACGCCAGGCAGAAGGGCGTGCGGCTCATCATGCACAACGAGACGTCGGGCGGGATCGAGAACTACGAGCGGCAGATGGACAGTGCCTTCGTCTTGTACCGGTCGCTCGGCCTTCATGCGATCAAGTCCGGCTACGTAACCGACCTGACCAGCGCGGGCGACTCGCACTACTCACAGTACATGGTGCAGCACTACCGTCGCGTGATCGAGCTGGCTGCGCGCGACAGCATCATGCTCGATGCCCACGAGCCCATGCATGACACCGGCGAGCGCCGCACCTATCCGAACATGATGAGCCGCGAAGGCGCGCGGGGACAGGAGTACAACGCGTGGAGCGGCGATGGCGGCAACCCGCCGGAGCATGAGACTATCCTCTTCTTCACGCGCCTGCTGGCCGGGCCGATGGACTTCACGCCCGGGATCTTCGACCTCCTGCTCGAACGGGGCACCGGACGGCCACGCCGCCCAGACGAGCCGCGCGTGCGCACCACGCTGGCGAAGCAACTCGCCCTGTACGTGGTGATCTACTCGCCGCTCCAGATGGCGGCCGATCTCCCCGAGAACTATGAGCGGCAGCCCGCGTTCCAGTTCATCCGCGACGTCGCCGTGGACTGGGACACGACGCGCGTGCTCGATGGCCGGATTGGCGACTATGTGGCGGTCGCGCGCCGGGTGCGCGGCGGCGAAACCTGGTTCGTGGGCGCCATCACGGACGAGCAAGGCCGCACGCTGGACGTTCCGCTCTCGTTCCTGACGCCGGGCCGGCGCTACGTGGCCGAGATCTACGCTGACGGCCCGAACGCGCACTGGCTGACCAATCCCCTGCCGGTCACCATCACGCGGCGCACGGTGACCTCCGCTACGCGACTGCGCCTCGTCCTGGCGCCCGGCGGTGGTCAAGCGATCCGAATCCGTCCCGCGGGATGACGCTGACGGCCCTGCGATCTCTCGCCAAGGCGATGGGTGTCCACACCCGCTATACCGACGGCCTTGGCAAGCGTGTCGCGGTCGGCCCGGAGACGTTGGTGCGGGTCTGCGCCGCGCTGGGAGCCCCCATCGCCAGCCCCAGTGATGCCGCCGCAGCATTGCAAGCGCACCGCGCAGCCAGGAACACCCGATTTCTGCCGCCCGTCCTCGTCGCCTGGGAAGGTGCGCTGCCGCACCTCGCGATCTCCGGTCGAGGCCCCAAACACGCCGAGCTGCATCTCGCCGACGGAGCAGTTGTCCCGCTTGAGAGTGTCGGCGCGGAGTTTCGAGCGACGCGGCCGCTTCCGTTCGGCTACCACCGCCTCACGGTCGAAGGCGACGGCCGGCGGGAGGCGTGCACAATCATCGCCGCGCCGGCAAGAGCCTGGCGTCGGCCAGGGTCGCATCGGAGCTGGGGGGTCAGCACGCAACTCGCCGCCCTCCGCTCGGCGCGCAGCCGTTCCGTGGGCGACCTGCGGGACCTCCAGTCGCTTTGCCGCTGGGTGCACGATCGCGGCGGAGATCTGGTCACGGTCCTCCCCCTGCTTCCCACCTTCAACTCGGAGCCGCCGGAGCCGAGCCCGTACTCCCCGGTGAGCCGCCTGTTCTGGTCCGAGCTGATTCTCGATCTGAAGGATGCCCATCGGCCATCGGCCCTCCCCACCACCTTGGACGTAACCCGGGCAGACGCCGAGGTTCGTGCGGCGCTGGCGGGACACCCGGCTCCGCACCCGTCGTCGCTGGACGAGGAGCTGGTCCGCTACGCGCGTTACCGTGGTGCGCAGGCTCGACTCGGGCGGAACTGGCGGGTCTGGCCGACCAAGGCTCGGGCCGGAACGCTGGCGCCCGACCACGTCGATGCCGAGGTGGAGCGCTTCCACCTCGTGGCCCAGACGCTGGTGCGCCGGCAACTCCACGATTTGCGACAGCATCTGGAGCACGACGGGATTCGCCTGGGGCTCGACTTGGCGGTGGGCGTCCACCCGGACGGTTACGACCCGTGGTCCCGCCAGACCCTCTTTGCCGACGGGATGTCGGTGGGCGCGCCGCCCGACAAAGGCTTCCCGAGCGGACAGGACTGGGGCTTCGCTCCGGTGCTTCCCGAGGTGTCCCGCCGCGAGGGTCATCGATACCTGGCCGCATCCATTGCACTCCAGGCGGGACTCGCGGGCGTGCTTCGCGTGGACCACATCATGGCGTGGACGCGATTGTACTGGATTCCCCACGGATTCGGAATGCACGAAGGGACCTACGTTTCGTATCCCGCCGAGGAGCTGTTCGCGGTCTTGTGCCTGGAGTCGGACCGCAACCGGTGTGAGGTCGTCGGCGAAAATCTGGGAACTGTTCCTCCCGAAATCGATGCGGCGCTACCGCGCCATCGAATCTGGGGGATGTACCTCGCGCAGTTCGAGGTTTTGAGGGTCGACGATGTTGCCGCTCCGACAGCCGACGACGTGGCAATGGTTGGTACGCACGACACACCCACGTTCGCGGGGTGGCTCGCCGGCAACGACATCGCCGATCGAATCCGATATGGACTGCTGGCGACGGAGGCGGCCGCGGGCGCCGCGAAGGCGCGCTCGCTCGCTGTGCGACGCCTCGCCAGGCGGTTGGGTCACCGCGGAGTCGAACCCCGCGCATTTCTGGCCGACCTTCTGGAGTGGCTTGGCCGGTCTGCGAGCCCGCTGGTGGTCGCCTGGCTCGAGGATCTCTGGCTCGAGGATCGAGCAGTGAATCTCCCCGGGACATCGTCCTCGGTGCGCCCGAATTGGCAGCGCCCCATGAGCCGACTGCTGGACGACATCATGACCGATCCCGTGGTGGATGCGTATCTGACCCGCCTCGACGAAGTCCGGACGGCAACACCGGTGACCCGCGCGACTCCCCGAACCTGAGACTTGGCCCCCATGGAATCCAATCCTTCCGGATCGCCCGTGCCCCGCGACATGGCCCACAGCCCCATGCAGACGGCTACGGAGCTCCTCCGTCCCAAGCCGACACTGACGTTCTGGGAAATCTGGAACATGAGTTTCGGATTCCTCGGGATCCAGATCGGGTTCGCGCTCCAGAACGCGAACGTGAGCCGGATTTTCGAGACGCTCGGGGCGAAGGTGGAGAACATTCCGATCCTGTGGATTGCCGCTCCGGTGACCGGATTGGTGGTCCAGCCGATCGTGGGCTACTTCAGCGATCGCACCTGGAACCGGCTGGGTCGGCGACGTCCGTACTTTCTCGTCGGCGCCATTCTCGCCTCGCTGGCGCTGCTGGCCATGCCGAATTCGCCGGCATTGTGGGTCGCGGCCGGCGTCCTGTGGCTCATGGATGCTTCCATCAACATCTCGATGGAGCCGTTCCGCGCCTTCGTGGGTGACAACCTCACGTCGGAACAGCGCACGACCGGATTCGCCATGCAGAGCTTCCTCATCGGCACCGGCGCAGTCGTGGCGTCCATTCTCCCCTGGCTCCTCACCACCCAGTTCGGCGTGGCCAACTCAGCGCCCCCTCACGTGATCCCCGACTCGGTGCGACTCTCGTTCTATATCGGCGCTGCGGTCTTCTTCCTCGCGGTGTTATGGACCGTCATGCGGTCGAAAGAGTACTCGCCCGAGCAGATGGGCTCCTTCGAGGAGAACCATGCGCGGGAGGAATTCGCGCGGGCGAAACGGACGGCGGACGAGTATGCGGCCAACGGCGGTCGCCAGATCCGTCTCGGCGGAATCCTGCTGGCCGCGGGGGCGGCCCTCAGCCTCTGGCTGGCCAGCCAGGCCATCTATCAGGTCATGATTCTCTCGGCGGTGGTGGCCGTCGGGGGAATGCTGCTGATCGCCAGCGGGCTCATGCAGCGGCGCGGCCGCTACGACAACGGCTTCGTCACCATCCTGAACGACCTGCAGGACATGCCGCGGACCATGAAGCAGCTCGCGTGGGTGCAATTCTTTTCATGGTTCGCCCTCTTCGCGATGTGGATCTACACGACCGCAGCGGTGACCAGCCACGTGTATCACACCACCGACACGACCTCGGCGCTGTACAACGAGGGGGCCAACTGGGTCGGGGTCAGCTTCGGCGCCTACAACGGCGTTGCCGCCATCGTGGCGTTCGCCATTCCGGTGCTGGCGAAGTTGACCAGCCGGAAGGTCGCCCACGCGATCTGCCTGGTCTGCGGCGCGGTGGGGCTCCTCTCCGTCTTCTTCCTCTCGGACGCTCGATACCTGCTGGGCTCGATGGTCGGTGTGGGGATCGCCTGGGCGAGCATCCTCTCGATGCCCTACGCAATCCTCACCGGAGCCTTGCCGCCGTCGAAAATGGGGTACTACATGGGCGTGTTCAATTTCTTCATCGTGATCCCCCAGATCGTGGCGGCAGCCGTCCTGGGCTTCGTCGTCGGGCGCTTCTTCGGCGGAGCGGCCATTTACGCCCTTCTGATCGGCGGTACCTCGCTCGTGCTCGCCGCGGCGCTGACGCTCCGGGTGGAAGACGAGGATGACGTGGCGGGGGCGGTCTCGGGGTGACGCGAAACGCCAGCAGGTCAACCGCATCGCCGGCGCCGCCCAAGTCCGCCTTGCAGCTGACACTACCTGTCGAATGGCAGAGTTGACCGTCCTGCTTCAGCCCTCTATCTTGCGTGTCTGTGCCATTTAGGGCCCCGGTGACGGGGCTTGTCTTCACATTGGGATGTATGCCGACGATCAATCAGTTGCTCCGTCACGGCCGCCGCGATGCCAACTACAAGGGCAAGGCGCCGCATCTTCAGCAGAACCCGCAGAAGCGCGGGGTCTGTACGCGCGTCTACACCACCACGCCCAAGAAGCCGAACTCGGCGCTGCGCAAGGTGGCCAAGGTTCGCCTGACCAACGGCATCGAAGTGATCGCCTACATCCCGGGTGAGGGTCACAACCTGCAGGAACACTCGATCGTGATGATCCGCGGCGGGCGCGTGAAGGATCTGCCAGGCGTGCGATATCACATCCTGCGCGGTACGCTCGACGCCGCCGGCGTCAATGACCGCCGCCAGAGTCGCTCCAAGTACGGTGCCAAGCAGCCCAAGGCTGGCGCTGCCGCCAAGGGAGCCAAGAAGTGAGTCGCCGGAACAAGGCCGTCAAGCGTGTCGTTCCCCCCGATCCGCGCTACGATAGTCAGACCGTGTCCAAGTTCGTCAGCAACCTGATGACGGAAGGGAAGAAGTCCCTCGCCGAGGGCATCTTCTACAAGGCGATGGACATGATCGAAGAGCGCACCGGCCAGCCGGGTGTTGCGGTCTTCAAGCAGGCGGTCAACAACGTCAAGCCGGCCGTCGAGGTGAAGAGCCGTCGCGTCGGCGGGGCCTCGCTGCAGGTTCCGGTGGAAGTGCGGCCGGAGCGGCGCACGGCGCTGGCAATGCGGTGGCTGATCAGCTATTCGCGCGATCGCGGCGAGAAGACCATGGCCGAGCGCCTGGCGGCCGAACTGGTCCTGGCGTCGAAGGGCGAGGGCAACGCCATCAAGAAGAAGGAAGACACGCACCGGATGGCGGAAGCCAACCGGGCGTTTGCGCACTATCGCTGGTAGTTGAAGGGATTCCTCGCGCCGTAAGCGCTCGGGATGCCCTTGCGGGGCACATCTGGATCACGTGAGCGGGACGACGTCCGCGCACCTCTGGTCCTTCGACAATCGCCGGGATTCTCAAGGGAGAATCCTCGTCAGGGGCCTCGGTCCCGACGTGGCGCGGAGCGATACCGCGGGCTGTCACAGGCCCGGCCCGGTCGCCCCGCTTTTTCGCTGGGACGACGTACGGGCGGCAGGGCCGCAGCAGGGCGCCCCCGGGCATCGCGATGAATTCGGTTCGGGCGCGGCATGGCTGCGCCCCTGCAATAGGATGGCTATGGCGCGTCAGACACCGCTCGATCTATATCGGAACATCGGCATCATGGCCCACATTGATGCCGGGAAGACGACTACGACCGAGCGCATCCTGTACTACACCGGCAAGAACTACAAGATCGGTGAAGTCCACGATGGCGCGGCCACGATGGACTGGATGGAGCAGGAGCAGGAGCGTGGGATCACCATCACGTCCGCGGCGACCACGGCATTCTGGAAGCGGCACGGCGAGAGTGATGTGGAAGGGTCGGGTCCCGAGTACCGCGTCAATATCATCGACACGCCGGGGCACGTCGACTTCACGGTGGAAGTGGAACGCTCGCTGCGGGTGCTGGACGGGGCGGTGGCGTTGCTGGACTCCGTGGCGGGTGTCGAGCCGCAGACCGAGACCGTGTGGAAGCAGGCCGATCGGTACGGCGTGCCGCGCATGATCTTCGCCAACAAGATGGACCGCGTCGGCGCCAACTTCGAGCGGTGCGTCGCGATGATTCGCGACCGCCTGAGCAAGCGGTCGTACCCGTTGCAGCTGCCCGTCGGCACCGGCGAGACGTTCACCGGACACATCGACGTCATTTCGCGCCGCCAGTACATCTTCGACGATGCGTCGATGGGCAAGAAGTTCCGGGTGGTCGACGCGCCGGCCGAGTTTCACGAGGCGATCGAGGCCGCCCGGCACGCCGCGATCGAAGCGGCCATCGAGTTCGACGACGAACTGCTGGAGAAGTACCTTCACGGCACCGAGTTGACGGAGGCCGAGATTCACCGCGTCATCCGCAAGGCGACGCTGGCGATGGCCTTCGTGCCGGTGTTGTGCGGCGCGGCCTTCAAGAACAAGGGCGTGCAGGCGCTGCTCGACGCCGTGATCGACTACCTGCCGTCGCCGCTCGAAGTCGCGGCGATCAAGGGTCACGAGCCGGGCGACGAGTCCATGCTGATCGAACCGCATCCGTCGGACGATGAACCGTTCGCGGCGCTGGCATTCAAGATCATGACCGACCCGTTCGTCGGACGGCTGACGTACTTTCGCGTCTACTCGGGGAAGCTCGAGGCGGGGAGCTACGTGTACAACGCGACCAAGGACAAGAAGGAACGCGTCGCGCGCCTGCTGCAGATGCACGCGAACAAGCGCGAGGAGATCACCGAGGTGCTCGCCGGAGATATCTGTGCGGCCATCGGGCTCAAGGACACCCGCACCGGCGACACGCTCTGTGACGACGCCCGTCCGGTGATTCTCGAGGCGATGAAGTTCGCCGAGCCGGTCATCTCGATGTCGATCGAGCCGAAGTCGAAGGCCGACCAGGACAAGCTGTCGATCGCGATGCAGAAGCTCGCGGAAGAAGATCCGACGTTCCGCGTGCGCAGCGATCCCGAGACCGGCCAGGTGATCATCGCCGGGATGGGCGAGCTGCACCTCGAGGTGCTGGTCGAGCGGATGAAGCGCGAATTCAAGGTCGAGGCGAATGTCGGCCGGCCGCAGGTCGCGTTCCGCGAGACGATCACCAAGCGCGTCGAGGGCGTCGAGGGAAAGTTCATCCGCCAGTCGGGCGGCAAGGGTCAGTACGGCCACGTCGTGATCAACATCGAGCCGGGCGAAGTCGGCAAGGGGTTCGTGTTCGTCGACGAGATCGTCGGCGGCACCGTGCCGCGCGAGTTCATCAAGCCGGCCGAAGCGGGCATGCGCGAGGCGCTGGAGAACGGCATCCTCGCCGGCTACCCGATGGTGGACGTCAAGGCCGAGCTGGTCTACGGGTCGTACCACGACGTCGACTCGAGCGAAATGGCGTTCAAGATCGCCGGCTCGATGGCGATCAAGGAAGCCGCGCGCCAGGCCGGTCCGGTGATCCTCGAGCCGATCATGGAAGTCGAAGTAGTCTCGCCGGAGGACTTCCTCGGCTCGGTCATTGGTGATCTCTCCAGCCGGCGTGGCAAGATCGGGTCGATGAACCAGCGCGGTGAGTCGCAGGTCGTGGCCGCGCAGGTGCCACTGGCGGAGATGTTCGGGTACTCGACCTCGCTCCGCAGCGCGACGCAGGGCCGGGCGTCCTACACGATGCAGTTCCATCATTACGAGGAAGTGCCGAAGGCCGTGGCGGAACAGATCATTAGCAAAGCCGCCGGGAAATAGCGACGAGCGAACAACCAGCAGTGATGTCAGTGTCACACGGAACCGAACACGAGCAGAGGATCACGCAATGGGCAAGGCAAGATTCGAACGCAACAAGCCGCACGTCAATGTGGGCACCATCGGCCACGTCGATCACGGCAAGACCACGCTCACGGCGGCGCTGACCAAGGTCGCGGCCGACAAGGGCTTCGGCACCAAGTACATCCCGTACGACGCGGTGGCGAAGGCCTCCGAGTCGCAGGGGCGCCGTGACCCGACCAAGATCCTGACCATCTCGACCAGTCACGTGGAGTACGAGACGGCCAAGCGCCACTACGCGCACGTCGACTGTCCGGGACACGCCGACTACGTCAAGAACATGATCACCGGCGCGGCCCAGATGGACGGGGCCATCCTGGTCGTGTCCGCGGTCGACGGCCCGATGCCGCAGACGCGCGAGCACATCCTGCTGGCGCGCCAGGTGAACGTGCCGTCGATTGTCGTGTTCCTCAACAAGTGCGACCTGGTGGACGATGCGGAGCTGCTTGACCTGGTCGAGCTCGAGGTCCGCGAACTCCTCAGCCAATACAAGTACCCGGGCGACGATACCCCGGTGATCCGCGGCTCGGCGATCAAGGCGATCGAGGGTGATCCGGGCTACGTCGCCAAGATCCAGGAGCTGTACGACGCGCTCGACAACTATATCCCCCAGCCGGTGCGCGAAACCGACAAGCCGTTCCTGATGCCGGTCGAGGACGTGTTCTCCATCACGGGCCGGGGCACGGTGGCGACGGGCCGTATCGAGCGGGGCAAGGTCAAGGTGGGCGAGGAAGTCCAGCTGGTGGGCTTCGGCGCGGACAAGAAGGTGGTCGTCACGGGCGTCGAGATGTTCCGCAAGCTGCTCGACGAGGGCGTCGCGGGCGACAACGTCGGCCTGCTGCTGCGCGGCATCGAGAAGAACGAAATCGAGCGCGGCATGGTGCTGGCGAAGCCGGGCAGCATCCCGCCGCACACGAAGTTCGAGGCCGAGGTCTACGTGCTGGGCAAGGACGAAGGCGGCCGGCACACGCCGTTCTTCAAGGGCTACCGCCCCCAGTTCTACTTCCGCACCACGGACGTGACCGGTGCGGTGGAATTGCCGGCCGGGGTCGAGATGGTGATGCCGGGCGACAACATCCAGATGACCATCGAGCTGATCACGCCGGTGGCGATGGACGAGGGGCTTCGGTTCGCGATCCGCGAAGGCGGGCGGACGGTGGGTGCCGGCGTGGTGACGAAGATTCTGAAGTGACATGAGAAAGGAACTCTGAATGGCAGGCAAGATCCGGATCCGCCTCAAGGCGTTTGACCACGTGGTGCTCGACCAGGCCGCGGCGGACATCGTGCGCACGGCGGAAAAGACCGGGGCGCAGGTGTCGGGTCCGATTCCGCTGCCGGTGAAGATGGAGCGGTGGACCGTGCTGCGTTCGCCGCATGTGGACAAGAAGAGCCGCGAACAGTTCGAGCTGCGTACGCACAAGCGGCTGCTCGACATTCACGACTCCCGGCCCCAGACGATGGACGCGCTGACCAAGCTGGATCTGCCGGCTGGCGTGGACGTCGAGATCAAGGTCGAGTAGCCATGGCGAGTGGACTCATTGGCCGCAAGCTCGGCATGACGCGGGTGTTCGCCGAGGATGGCACCGCCGTCCCGGTGACCGTGATCGAAGCCGGCCCGTGCCATGTACTGCAGGTACGCGACGCGGCGGCGCAGCTTGGCTGGGGCAGGAAGACGCCGGCGCGGGCGACGCGCGCCGAAGTCGGTCACGCGCGGGCAGCGGGTCTCGATTTCGCGCCGCAAGTGGTGCGCTCGTTCCCACTCAACGGCGCGGACGTGACACTGGGCGCCACGGTGACGGTGGAGATCTTCGCCGCGGGCGACCTCGTGAAGGTCACGGGGACGACCAAGGGCCGCGGGTTCCAGGGCGTGGTGCACCGGTATGGCTTCCACGGCGGTCCGGCGACCCACGGCAACACGCGGCACCGCAAGCCGGGCTCGATTTCGCCCGGCACCGACCCGTCGCGCGTGATCAAGGGGAAGAAGATGCCGGGGCATATGGGGGCGGAACGGCACACCGAACTTGGCTTGACGGTCGTCAAGGTCGATGCAGCGCGTAATCTGCTATTCGTGCGCGGCGCGATTCCGGGGTCCAAGAACGGCATCGTCACGGTCGCGAAGCAGGGGGGGAAGAGCCGCCATGATTGAAGCACCGCACTATTCGGCCAGCGGGGCGAAACATGCACAGCGCTTCGCCCTCCCGGGTGACACGTTCGACGGCGCCGTCAATGAAGACGTGCTCCACCAGGCGGTGAAGGTTCATCTGCAGAACCAGCGCCAGGGCACCGCGAAGACCAAGAGTCGCAGCTTCGTCTCCGGCGGCAACCAGAAGCCGTGGAAGCAGAAGGGCACCGGCCGGGCACGCCAGGGCTCCACGCGGGCGCCCCATTGGCGTGGCGGCGGCACGGCGTTCGGACCGATTCCGCGGGATTACCGCGCCGACATTCCGCGCAAGGTGCGCCAGCTGGCGCGCCGCTCGGCACTCAATGCGCGAGCGCGCGAAGGCATGCTGCACGTGGTTGATCCGTTCGCAATGGACCGGCCCAAGACCAGCGCGCTGCTGGGCCTGCTGGCCAAGCTGGCGCTCCAGGACACGAAGACGCTGATCCTCACCGCCGGTTCGAAGCCATCGGTGTACCTCAGCGGCCGCAACGTGCCGCACATCGAGGTGCTCCCGTTCACCGACGCGACGGCGTACGACATCCTGCGCGCCGACGCGCTGGTGATCGAGAGCGCGGCCCTGGGTTCTGGTGCGGCGGCCGACGGTGAGGCGCCCGCCCGGCAGCCGCGTCCGCGGGCCGCGAAGCCGGCCGCCCGGAAGGCGGCGACGAAGAGCGGCAAGACCGTCGCGAAGCCGGCCCGGCGCGCCAAGCCCGCCAAGGCGGCGAAGTCCGCGAAAACCGCCAAGGCCAAGACCGCCAAGAAGTCGGCGCCCAAGCACAAGAAAGCGAGTGAGTGATGGCCGACCTGCATCACGTGCTGGTTCGCCCGCTGATCACCGAGAAGAGCTCCGCCGCATGGCAGGATCGCAAGGAGTACGTGTTCGAGGTGCATCCCGAGGCGACCAAGGGCCAGATTCGCGAGGCGCTGAAGCAGCTGTTCGGCGTCACCGTCACCAGCGTGCGCACCATGCAGATGCGGCGCAACGCCATGATCCGGGGCCAGGCGCGCGGAGTCTCCGCGCGCTGGAAGAAGGCGATCGTGACACTCCGACCGGGCGACTCGCTCGCCGTCTTTGAGAGCTGATCCATGACGATTCGTCAATTTCGTCCGATTACCGCCGGCACCCGCTTCCGCTCGGTCTCCGGGTTTGAAGAGATCACGCGCGGCACGCCGGAAAAATCCCTGCTGGAGCCGATCAAGCGGTCCGGTGGGCGCAACAACCAGGGCCACATCACCTCGCGCTACATCGGTGGTGGGCACAAGCGGATGTACCGCAAGATCGATTTCAAGCGCAACAAGTTCGGAGTCCCCGCCAAGGTCGCGGAGATCGAGTACGACCCGAACCGCAACGCCCGCATTGCCCTGCTGGTGTACGCCGATGGCGAGAAGCGCTACATCCTGCACCCCGCGGGGTTGAAGCAGGGCGACACGGTGGTGAGCGGTCCCGGAAGCGACGTCCGCACCGGCAACGCCCTGCCACTGGGTGAGGTACCGCTCGGCACGATGGTGCACAACATCGAGCTGAAGATCGGCAAGGGAGGCGTGATGGCGCGTTCGGCTGGCACCGGCGCCCAGGTCGTGGCTCGTGAGGGTGACTACGTCACGCTTCGGCTGAAGTCGACCGAGACGCGGCTGATTCACACCCGCTGTCTTGCGACCATCGGCGAAGTCGGCAACGCGGAGCACGAACTGCTGTCGATCGGCAAGGCCGGCAAGAGCCGCTGGCTGGGTCGCAGCCCGCACGTGCGTGGTGTGGCGATGAATCCGGTCGATCATCCGCTGGGCGGTGGCGAAGGCAAGTCGTCCGGCGGCAGGCCGCCGGTATCACCATGGGGCAAGGCTGAAGGCAAGAAGACGCGGAAGCGGAAGAAGGCTTCCAATCGACTCATCGTGCGCGGCCGCAAGCGCGGGAAGGCGACGCAGTAATGGCACGCAGCATCCGGAAGGGCCCCTTCGTCCTGCAGTCACTGGCGGACAAGGTCGCGGCCCTCAACGAGCAGAACGAGAAGAAGGTCATCAAGACCTGGAGCCGGGCGAGCACCATCCTGCCCGAGTTCGTCGGCCACACCTTCGCGGTGCACAACGGCAACAAGTTCGTGCCCGTGTACGTGTCGGAGAACATGGTCGGTCACAAGCTCGGGGAATTTGCCCCGACCCGACTGTTCCGCGGCCACAGCGGCAAGCTGGTCGTCGACAAGAAGGCGAAGGCGGTCTGATATGCAGGGACGCGCGATCCAGCGATCGGTCCGGCAATCGCCGCGCAAGATGCGGCTGGTGATGGACCTGATCCGCGGCAAGAACGTCAACGAGGCGTACGCCATCCTCCAGTTCAACAAGAAACTGGCGGCGAAGCAGATCGCCAAGACGCTCAAGTCGGCCGTGGCGAATGCCGAGCAACACGCGCAGAAGGCCAACGAGTCGTTCGACGTCGACGACCTCGTGGTGATCGATGCCCAGATCCAGATGGGCTCGCCGCTGAAGCGCTTCACGGCAGCGGCGCAGGGGCGGGCCACGCCGATCAAGAAGCGGACGAGCCACGTTCACATCGCCGTGGCGACAAAGGGAGCGAAGTAATGGGCCAGAAGACGCATCCGGTCGGGTTCCGGCTCGGCATCAGCAAGCAGGCGCTATCGCGCTGGTACGCGTCGGCGAAGGACATGCCGACGTTGCTGGCCGAGGACCGGCTGATCCGCGATTACATCCAGAAGCGGCTGGGGCACGCGGCGATCGCCGAGGTGCACATCGAGCGCAAGCCGGGCAAGGTGACCGTGACGATCCATACCGGCCGGCCTGGCGTGGTGATCGGCAAGCGCGGCGCCGAGGTCGACAAGCTGCGGGAGGAACTGGCCGTGGTGCTCGAACGCCAGATGCACCTGACCCGTGAAGTGGCGGTCAACGTCGAGGAAATCAAGCGCCCCGAACTGTCGGCCAAGCTGGTGGCGGACAACATCGCGGCACAGCTCGAGCAGCGGATCTCGTTCCGCCGGGCGATGAAGCGCGCCGTGCAGAGTGCGATGCGCATGGGCGCGCAGGGCATCCGGGTACGGGCGGCTGGCCGGCTGGGCGGTGCGGAGATCGCGCGCGTCGAAGGTTACCGCGAGGGCCGCGTACCGCTGCACACATTGCGCGCGGACATCGACTATGCGACGGGCACGGCCAAGACGACCTACGGCACCATCGGGGTGAAGGTCTGGGTGTTCAAGGGTGAGCTCGTCGAAGACCTGAGCGGCCGTACCTACAGCACGGGAGCCTGACCACCATGCTGGCACCGAAGCGGATCAAGTTCCGCAAGACCTTCAAGGGCAAGACCAACGGCATCGCGACGCGCGGCAACACCGTCGCGTTCGGCGAGTGGGGCGTGGTCTCGCTCGAGCCGGGCTGGGTGACGGCACGGCAGATCGAAGCGGCGCGTGTGGCGATGACCCGTGAAATGAAGCGCGGCGGCAAGGTGTGGATCCGGATCTTCCCGGACAAGCCGATCACCAAGAAGCCGGCCGAGACGCGCATGGGCAAGGGCAAGGGCAACCCGGAAGGGTGGGTCGCCGTGGTCAAGCCGGGCCGGGTGCTGTTCGAGGTGGGCGGCATCGAGGAGTCGCTGGCGCGCAAGGCGCTGGCGCTCGCCGAAGCGAAGCTCCCGGTCAAGACGCGTGTCATTCCGCGCGAGGAGATCTGAGCATGTTGACGTCCGGCGACCTGCGCGACCTGACGGTCGAGCAGCTCGAAACCAAGCTCGCCGAATTGCGGGAGGAGCGGTTCAAGCTCCGCTTCCGTTCGGCAACCGAGTCGATCGAGAATCCGATGCAGTTCCGCGCGCTGCGCCGGGACACCGCCCGGGTGTTGACCATCCTGGGCGAGAAGCGCCGCAAGGCATAAGGGAGTAGTGACCATGGCTGACGAGACAACCACGGCGCACCGCGACGCGCGCAAGACGCGCACCGGTCTCGTGACGAGCGACAAGATGCAGAAGACCGTCACGGTTCAGTTGCAGCGGCGGCTGGCGCACGCCAAGTACGGCAAGCAGGTGACGCGCAGCAAGAAGGTGAAGGCACGCAACGACCATGACGCCAAAGCAGGCGACACGGTGCGCATCATGGAGACGCGTCCGCTGGCGAAGACGGTGCGCTGGCGCACCCTCGAAGTCGTCCAGCGGGCTCGCTAAGGTCCGGGAGAGTTCACGATGGTGCAACAGGAAACCATTCTCAAGATTGCGGACAATTCCGGCGCGCGGCGCGCGCTGGTCATCCGTGTCCTCGGCGGGTCGCGACGTCGCTACGCGTCGCTCGGCGATCGCGTGGTGGTGACCATCAAGGACGCCATCCCGACCGGCCAGGTGAAGAAGGGTGAAGTGGCCAAGGCGGTCATCGTTCGCACGGCGAAGGAGGTCCGTCGCAAGGACGGGTCCTACATCCGCTTCGACGAGAACGCGGCCGTGCTCATCAACGACCAGGGCGAGCCGCGGGCGACCCGCATCTTCGGCCCCGTCGCTCGCGAACTGCGCGAGAAGCGGTACATGAAGATCGTCTCGCTCGCGCCCGAGGTGCTGTGACATGAAACCACTGGTCTACAAGAAGGCCAAGCGCGCACGGGCGGGCGGGCGCGTGGAGCGCGAGCGGCTGCACGTCACCAAGGGCGACACCGTCCAGGTGATTTCGGGCGACGACAAGGGGAAGCGTGGCACCGTGTTGCGGGTATTCCCCAAGACCGGGCGCGTGGCCATCGACGGCGTGGCGCTGGCGAAACGTCATCGCCGTGGGACGCAGAACACCGAATCGGGGATCATCACCTTCCCGGCGCCGATCCCGGCGTCGAAGGTCATGTTGATCGACCCGAAATCAGGCGAGCCGACGCGCATCCGCCGGCAGAAGAACGCTGACGGCACGGTCGAGCGGATCGCGATCAAGTCGGGCGTGGCTATTCCGAGGGTGCGCTGACGATGGCGAAGAAGACCGACGCAGCCGCCGGCGAGAGCAAGGCCGCGGCCCCCAAGAAGACCCCGGCGCCGACCCCCAAGGGCGGCGGCCGGGCCGCGGCGCCCGCCATGGCCACCGACGCCACGCCGATGGCGAGCGTGGGGAAGCCACGCATGCAGCGGTTCTACCGCGACAGCGTGCATCCGCGGCTGGCCAAGCAGTTCGGCTTCAAGAATCCGCACCAGGTGCCGCGCATCATCAAGATCGTCCTCAACGTCGGCCTGGGCGAAGGCGCCAAAAATCCGCGCCTGGTCGACGCCGCCGCCGAGGAGCTGGCGATCATCACCGGCCAGAAGGCCATCATCACGCGCGCCAAGAAGGCGATCGCCAACTTCGGGTTGCGCGCCGGGCTGCCGATTGGCGCCTCCGTGACGCTGCGCGGCGCGCGGATGTACGAATTCCTTGACCGGTTCATCCATCTCACGGTGCCGCGCATCCGCGACTTCCGCGGCCTGCCGAACAAGAGCTTCGACGGGCGGGGCAACTACACGTTCGGCATCAAGGAACAGACGATGTTCCCCGAGATCGACTACGACAAGATCGAGAACGTCCATGGCATGGACATCACGCTGGTGACCAACGCGGGCCGCGACGATCTCGCCATGGCCCTGCTGCGCGAATTCGGCTGGCCATTCAAGGGTGAGACGCCGCACGCATTGCGTGTGGCCTGAGCGAGACACGACATCATGACGCACGGCATCACGAGGGACGGCAAAGCATGAGCATGACTGATCCGGTCGCAGATATGCTGACTCGCATCCGCAACGCCTGTTCGGCAGGGCACAAGCGCGTGGACATTCCCGCGTCGAAGCTCAAGCACGAGCTGGCGAAGCTGTTGCGGGACAACCATTACATCGCCGACTACAAGATGCTGGAGGAGGGCCAGGCGGGAACGATCCGGCTCTACCTCAAGTATCACAACGAGTTGCCGGTGATTCGCGAGCTCCAGCGGGTGAGCTCGCCGGGCCTGCGACGCTACGTCAAGTGCCGCGACCTGCCGCGCGTCAAGAACGGCCTCGGGATGGCGATCGTGTCGACCCCGAAAGGGTTGATGACCGATCGCCAGGCGCGCACGGCGAACCTCGGCGGCGAGCTGCTCGCCGTGGTCTGGTAGGGGGACGCATGTCACGTATCGGACGGAAGCCGATCACGCTCCCGACGGGCGTCACGGCCAGCGTCGACGGCGCGGTCGTCACGGTCAAGGGGCCCAAGGGAACGCTCTCACGCACGCTGCACCCCGACATGCGCGCCAAGCTCGAGGGGAGTACCCTCACGGTCGAGCGTCCGAGCGACGAGACGCGCCACAAGGCATTGCACGGTCTCTCGCGCACGCTGGTGGCCAACATGGTCGAAGGCGTGTCGACGGGGTACAAGAAGAGCCTCGAGATCCAGGGCGTCGGCTACAAGGCCGAGCCGAAGGCATATGGCATCAACCTGGTCGTCGGCTTCTCGCATCCGGTGGAAATCCGGGCGCCCGACGGCATCAAGCTCGTCGTCGAGACGCCGACCATGGTGCGGGTGGAAGGCATCAACAAGGAACTGGTGGGCCAGCTGGCCGCCGAGATCCGCAACGTCCGGCCGCCTGAGCCATACAAGGGCAAGGGCATCCGTTACGTGGGCGAAGTCGTGCGCCGCAAGGCCGGCAAGACGGGAGCGAAGTAATGCGTGCGATTCATCGACCGAAGAAGCGCCAGGAACGCCGGTATCGCCGTCACCTGCGTGTGCGGCTCCGCGTTGCCGGCGATGCCGAGCGGCCGCGCCTGGTGGTGTACCGCTCGCTCAAGCACATCTACGCGCAGCTCGTGAATGATCAGCTCGGCCGCGCGCTGCTCGGTGTGACGGATACCAGCGAAGGCATCGCCGCCGGCGAAGGCAAGACTGCCAAGGCGAAGGCCGTCGGACAGTTGTTGGCCGCAAAGGCCAAGGCGGCCGGGATCACCAAGGTCGTGTTCGATCGCGCCGGGTATCAATATCACGGCCGCGTGAAGGCCGTCGCAGAGGGCGCCCGCGAGGGCGGATTGGAGTTCTGATGGGCGAAGACACGAGCGTGCCAGCTACCGAGCCGAAGCCGGCGGCTGAAGTCCCCGCGCCGCGGGAACGCGAGCGGACCACTGGCGGAGGCGTCGGTACCCATGGCGGCCAGGGCGGCCGGGGTCGCGGCGGCCAGGGTGGTCGCGGTGGCCAGGGCGGTCGCGGGCGCGGCGGTCCGGGCGGTGGCGGCCGGGGCGGCAATCGGCGCGACGACCGAGGCGAGGGCCAGGCCGACTACGTGGAGAACGTGGTCGCGATCAACCGTGTGGCCAAGGTGGTCAAGGGCGGACGGCGCTTCTCCTTCAACGCGCTGGTCGCCGTGGGTGATGGCAAGGGCAAGGTCGGCATCGCGAGCGGCAAGGCCAACGAAGTGGCCGAGGCCGTGCGCAAGGCGGTCGAGGCCGCCAAGCGCAGCATGGTGGAGCTGCCGCGGTCCGGCACGACCATCCCCCATGAGATCATCGGCGAGCACGGGGCCGGCCGCGTGCTGCTCAAGCCGGCCGCGAGCGGAACCGGCGTCATCGCCGGCGGACCGGTTCGCGCCGTTCTCGAGTGCGCCGGGATCACCGACATCCTGACCAAGAGCCTCGGCTCCAACAATCCGCACAACATGGTCCGTGCCACGATGGACGGCTTGCTGCACCTGGTGTCGGCCAAGCAGGTCGCGCGGGAGCGGGGGATCGACGTCGATCAACTCGGGTACCGCGCCCGCCAGGAGGTTTGAACATGGGACGTAATCCAGTCGTCGGCCGTCAGGGACCGGCGCATCATGCGGCAGTCATTCCGGCGGAGAGCGACGCGAAGCGGCTGCGCGTGAAACAGATTCGCTCGGGGATCGGTCACTCCGAGTCGATGAATCGCACGCTCAAGGCAATCGGCCTGCGGCATCACCAGGCCGAGATCGAGATCGACAACACCGCCACGCTGCGCGGCATGCTGTTCAAGGTGCGTCACCTCATCGATGTGACGCCGGTGAAGGGGAAGGGACGCTGATCATGGCGGACAAGAAGCAGGATGTGGAGCGCATCACGCTGTCGACCCTGCGTCCGGTGCCGGGTTCGCACCGCTCGCGCAAGCGGGTCGGGCGTGGTCCCGGTTCGGGCCTCGGCAAGACGTCCGGCAAGGGACAGAAGGGGCAGAAGGCCCGCTCCGGTGGCAACACGAACACCGGGTTCGAAGGCGGCCAGATGCCGATGTACCGGCGGCTGCCGAAGCGGGGCTTCACCAATCCATTCAAGGTGACCTATCTCGCGGTCAACCTGCGTGACCTCGATCGGGTCGTCGGCGACGAGGTGTCGCCCGACAGCCTGCAGGCGGCGGGCATCCTCCGCCGGGCGACCGATCCGGTGAAGCTGCTCGGGCACGGTGAGATCGGTCGTGCGCTGGTGGTCAAGGGCCTGCATGCCTCGGCGTCGGCGCGGGCGAAAATCGAGGCTGCCGGCGGCCGGGTCGAGCCCTGATGACGGCTCCGCGCCTGCCCCAGATCGATCCGGAGTTGCGCGACAAGCTCCTGTTCACGGCCCTCGCCGTGCTGATCTATCGCGTCGGCGCCCACATCACGGCGCCAGCGGTCGACGTGACGGCATTGTCGGATTACATCAAGAACTCGGCCGGCACGGGCACCCAGACGCTGTTTTCGCTCTATGACGCCCTCGGCGGCGGCCTCTCGCGCGCGACCATCTTCGCGCTCGGCATCATGCCGTACATTTCGGCGTCGATCGTGTTCCAGCTGGGTGGCGGCGTCATGCCGACCATCGGCAAGATGCAGAAGGACGAAGAGGGCCGGAAGAAGCTGACGCAGTGGACGCGCTACCTCACCGTGGCGATCTCCTTCTCGCAAGCGTACACGTTCACGCTCTTCATCGAGCAGATCCCCAACGCGATACCGTATCCCGGGTTCCTGAGCCGGCTGATCATGGTGACGACCCTCACCGTTGGCGCCATCTTCGTGATGTGGCTGGGCGAGCAGATCACCGAGCGCGGCATCGGCAACGGCATGAGCCTCCTGATCACCGTGTCGATCCTGGAGCGCGTCTGGCCGTCTTTCATCACGACGATCGGCTACGTCCGCGACGGCATCGTGTCGCTGGGTGGCGTCGTGGTCCTTGCGGTGGTGCTGGTGGCGATGATCGCCGCGGTCGTCGCGATGACGCTCGCCGCGCGGCGGATTCCGATCCAGATCCCGCGCAAGGTGATGGGGCGGGGACGGATCCGGGAAGGCCAGAAGACCTTCATTCCGATCCGGCTGATCACCGCCGGCGTCATGCCGATCATCTTTGCCCAGACGGTCATCATCGTGCCGTCGACCGTGGCGCAATTCACCGGGAACGAGACGCTGCAGTCGATGACCAGCTTCCTGATTCCTGGCGGGATGCCGTACAACCTGTTGTTCGCGCTGCTGATCGTCGTGTTCAGCTACTTCTACACCTCGATCGTTTTCAGCTCCGTGGACCTGTCGGAGAACCTGAAGAAGCAGGGTGCCTTCATCCCGGGCGTGAAGCCGGGCGCCGCGACTGCCGATTACATCGACGGCGTCCTGGGCCGCGTGACGCTGCCGGGTTCGCTCTTTCTCGCCGTCGTGGCGATCATCCCGATCAGCATGGCGAAGGCCGTCGGCATCCAGCAGTTCCAGTTCGGTGGCACCTCGATCCTGATCGTGGTCGGCGTGCTGCTCGACACCATCGCGCAGATCGAGCAGCACCGCCAGCTCCGGAAGTACGATGGCTTCATGAAATCCGGGCGGATCAAGTTCCGAGGGCGGCAGAGCAGATTTGGGATGTGACGTAGAAGTTGTCATCCTGAGCGTAGCGCGGCGGCACGCCGCGCGAAGTCGAAGGACCTCGGCTCCTCGTGCGATTGCCCAGGCTTTCGCGGAGAACCGGGGTCCTTCGACTTTGCGAGCGAAAGACGCTCGCTTCGCTCAGGATGACAGCACTCGAAAGGTCGTTTGCCAACCATGAATATCCTGCTGTTAGGCCCTCCCGGGGCCGGCAAAGGCACGCAGGGCGCGCTGCTGTCCCAGGCGCTGGGTCTGCCCAGGTTCGCCACGGGCGACCTGCTGCGCGACGCCGTGAAGCACGGCACGCCGCTCGGGCTCCGGGCCAAGGCCGTGATGGAAGCCGGACACCTGGTGAGCGACGATCTCATTCTCGGCGTGATCCGGGCGGAGCTGGCCAAGCCCGTGGCCGCGCAGGGCGTGATTTTCGACGGCGTGGTGCGCACCATCCCTCAGGCCCAGGGCGTGGACGAACTGCTGCGCAGCCTGGGACGCACCATGGACCACGTGTTGATCTTCGACGTGACCGATGCCCAGCTGTTGCAGCGCCTCGCCGCACGGCGCAGCGTGGAAGGCCGCGCCGACGACGACCCGGCGGCGGTCGCCACCCGGCTCCAGGCGTACCGGCAGCAGACCGCCCCGGTGATCTCCTGGTACGAGACTCATGGCGGTGTCACCCGGATCGACGCCGTCGGCCTGGTCGACGAGGTCGCCGCGCGCGTCATGCGCGCGCTGGGGCGGGCGTGATCTCGATCAAGTCCGGGCGCGAGATCGACACAATGGCTCGTGCCGGCCGCATCGTGTTCGACACCCTCGAGCTGATGCGGACACTGGTGCGCCCGGGTCTCAGCACCGAGGACCTCGACCGCGAGGCGGAGGCATTCATCCGCTCGCATCCCGGCGCCACGCCGTCCTTCAAGGGGCTCTATGACTTCCCCAAGACGCTCTGCACCTCGATCGACGAGGAGATCGTCCACGGCATCCCGTCGCCCAAGCGCGTGCTGCACGAGGGATCGATCGTGTCGGTCGATGTTGGTGTGTGCGTCGACGGGCTGCACGCCGACTCGGCGACGACCATCCCCGTCGGTCGCGTTGCGCCCGACGTGCAGCGGCTGCTCGACGTGACGGAACGTTCGCTGTACGCCGGCATCGCTGCGGCGCGAAGTGGCAATCACGTCGGCGACATCGGTAACGCGGTGCAGCGGGTGGCCGAAGGCGCCGGCTTCGGCGTGGTTCGCGAACTCGTGGGCCACGGCATCGGCACCCGGTTCCACGAGGAACCGCAGATCCCCAACTTCGGCGTGCCCAAGCGGGGTCCGCAGCTCAAACGCGGCATGACGCTGGCGATCGAGCCGATGATCACGATCGGCAGTCCGGCGACGCGTACGCTCACGGACAAGTGGACCGTTGTCACGCAGGACGGGTCGCTCTCGGCGCACTTCGAGCACACCGTCGTGGTGACGGAGGGCGAGGCGCGGATCTTGACGAAGTAAAACGAGAGACGAGAGACGTGAGACGAGAGAAGTAGACGGCAGGGTGTGCGCCCTTGCGTTGCTCGGGATGACACCGGTCTCGTTCCTCGTCTCTCGTCTCTCGTCCGTCGTCTCACGTCTCACGTCTCACGTCTCTCGTCTCTCCGAGCTGTTGCATCAGCCACGCATGCATCGCGGGATTGCCGGCGACAATACCGCCGTGCTCCACTCCGGCCGGTTTCCCGTCCAGGTCGGTCACGACGCCACCGGCCTCGCGCACGAGCAGGATGCCCGCTGCCTTGTCCCACGGGGCCAGCGTCAACTCCCAGAAGCCGTCGAATTGGCCGGCGGCGACGGCCACGAGATCGAGGGCCGCTGACCCGGCGCGCCGTACGCCGCTGGTCGCCGGAAAAATCCGGGCGCATTGTTCGAGGTAGGCGGGCAAGTCGCCGGGCGTCTTGAAGGGGAAGCCGGTGCCAATCAGCGCCTCACCGGGCACCGACACCTGCGAGACCGCGAGTCGCTCCGGCCCGCACCAGGCACCGCCGCCGCTCCGTGCGGTGTAGCGTCGGTAGGCCGGGACGTGAAACACGGTGCCGGCGAGGATCTCACCGTCCACGGCCGCCGCAATCGACACCGCCCACCAGGGATAGCCGTGGAGGTAGTTGGTAGTGCCATCGAGCGGATCGACGATCCACACGAGCCCGGCGAGGTCCGCGGTATCGGGTGAAAGTTCCTCGCCCAGAATCCGCGAACCGGGCTCGGCGGCGAGCAGGTCGGCGCGAATCCGCTGTTCGGCGCCCCGGTCCACGTCGGTGACGAAGTCGTGATGGCCCTTGCTCGTCCAGCGCGACGCATCGGGCGGCCGCACGGTGCGCAGGTACGCCGCCGCGCGCGCGGCCGCACGATCGGTCACGCGGGCGAGATGCGCCGCGACCAGCGCCGTATTGCCGCTGTTTCGGCGGCCGGGTAGCTTGCCCTCAATGGCCCGCGTGTTTTCCGGCATTCAGCCCTCAGGTGAACTTCATATCGGCAACTGGCTCGGCGCGATCCGCAACTGGGTCGCGCTGCAGGATCAGTATGAATGCCTCTACTGCATTGTGGATCAGCACGCCGTCACCGGTCAGTATGACCCGGCCTCGCTGGCGCTCCGCACGCGGGAAATGGCCATCGGACTGCTCGCGGCGGGGGTCGACCCGAACGGCTCGCTGCTGTTCGTCCAGAGTCACGTGCCCGCGCACGCGACGCTCGCATGGCTGCTCACGACCATCGCGCCGCTCGGCGAACTGGAGCGCATGACGCAGTACAAGGATAAGTCGCAGCGGTTTGAATCGGTGCCGGCCGGCCTGCTCTGCTACCCCGTGCTCATGGCCGCCGACATCCTGCTGTATCGCGCCGAGAAGGTGCCGGTGGGTGACGACCAGACGCAGCATCTCGAGCTGACCCGGGAACTCGCCCGCCGCTGGAACCGTCACTTTGCGGGCGGCGACGCGTTCTTTCCGGAGCCCGAGCCGATCCTGTCGCCGGCACGTCGCATCATCGGCCTCGACGGCCAGGCAAAAATGTCGAAGAGTCTCGGGAACACGATCGCGGTTACCGAGACTCCGGAGCAGATCTGGGACAAGCTGCGCCCGGCGATGACCGACCCGGCGCGCAAGACCCGCAAGGATCCGGGGACGCCGGAGATCTGCAACATATACGCGTTGCACCGGCACTTCTCGCCGGAAGCAACCGTGACCGAGGTGGCAGTCAAGTGTCGCACGGCTGGCTGGGGTTGCATTGACTGCAAGCGCGTGCTCGCCGATAACATGATTCAGGCCTTGGCCCCATTGCGCCAGCGCTCACTCGACCTCGCCATGCGACCGGCGGAGGTCACCACGATCCTGGCCGATGGCGCCGCGACCGCACGCCGCCTCGCCAGCGAGACGATGGCCGAAGTGACCACACGCATGGGTTTCCTTCCGGAGGCGTCATGAGCAGCAGCACGTCGCCAATGCTGGCGCGAGTATTGAAGGCCGCAGTGCTTCGAGGCGCCTCGGACGTGCATGTCAAGGCGGGCGACGTGTTCCGCGCGCGCGTGGAAGGCGAGCTGATTCCGCTCACCAAGCAACGGCTGACACCCCAGCAGACCCGCGCCCTCGCCGCGATGTTCGCCGGCATGGAGCCAGAGGACCCGCGGCTGGAGGCCCTGCGCGAGCTCAATTGCTCCTGGGGCGTTCCGGGCGTCGGGCGGTTCCGCATCAACGTGCTGCGGCAGCGGTCCTCGTTCATGATGGTCCTGCGCGTCATCCCGTTCTCGGTGCCGACACCGGAAGGACTGGGGCTGCCCGACGTGATCACGCATTTCGCCGAGTTGGCGAATGGGCTGGTGCTGGTGGCGGGTCCGGGCGGATCGGGCAAGACGTCGACCATTGCCGCGATGGTGCATCACATCAATCGCAGCCAGCAGCGGCACGTCATCACGCTCGAGGATCCGATCGAGTACCTGCACCGCGACCTGTCCAGCTCCATCTCACAGCGCGAGATCGGCACCGACACCGATGACGTAGCCGGCGGGCTGCGCGCGGCGCGCCGGCAGGACCCCAATGTGATCGTGATCAGCGACCTGCGTGAACCCGTGGCGATCGACCGCGCCATCCGCGCCGCCGAGTCGGATTGTCTCGTGCTCGCGGCGGTGACGTCGCAGGATGCGGCGAGCGCGGTGTTCCAGCTCGTGGCGACGATGCTCCCGGAGCAGCGTGAAGTCGGCCGCGTGCGCGTCGCCGATGCGTTGCGTGGCGTGATCGCACAGCGCCTGGTTCCCAAGGGAAAGGCCGGCGGGCGCCAAGTGGTGGTGGAATGGTTCGAGGCTACGCCGGCAATCCGCGAGGCGATCGCCGCCGGCGCCGAGACCGGCGTATTGCGCAAGGCCATCGAGAAGGCGGTGAAGGAGGGGAAGGCCGAAGTCTTTCCCCGCAACATCGACGCCGGGCGCGAGGCGTCCTGATGTTCGATCGCAAGCATAACTGCGTGGTGGTCGTCGGCGCGCAGTGGGGCGACGAGGGGAAAGGCAAGCTGGTCGACGTCCTGGCGGAGCAGGCCGACGTCGTCGTACGGTACCAGGGCGGTGCCAACGCGGGCCACACCGTGGTGGTTGGCGAGCGGCAGTTCGTGTTGCACCAGATTCCCTCCGGCATCCTGCATCGTCGAACCAGGTGCGTGGTCGGCAACGGCGTCGTGCTCGACCCGGAAACGTTCTTCGGCGAACTTGAACAGCTGGCCGCGCAGGGCATCGAGATCGCCGGACGACTCTTCGTCTCCGACCGCGCCCACGTGGTGCTGCCGTACCACCAGTTGCTCGATCAGGCCAGCGAAAAACAGCAGCAGATCGGCACCACCGGCCGCGGCATCGGTCCAGCGTACGAGGACAAGATCGGCCGGCGCGGCGTACGCGTGACTGACCTGTGCCGCGGAACCGGCGCGCGCGAGTTCCTGGAGCCGCGGGTCGAGCGCGCCAACGCGCTCTTGCGATTGATGGGCTCGGCCGCCACCGCGAACCTCGACGAGCACGTCGAACTCTTCGGCCGGCTGGGCGCCAGGCTACGGCCGCTGGCCACCGATACCGGGCTGCTGGTGCACCGGGCGCTGCGGTCGTCGCAACGCGTGCTCCTGGAGGGCGCCCAGGGGGCGCTGCTCGACGTGGATCACGGCACCTACCCCTTCGTGACCTCGTCCAACACGACCGCGGGCGGTGCCGCCGTCGGGGCCGGGATCGGGCCGACGGAAATCGACGGCGTCCTGGGCGTGGTGAAGGCGTACACGACCCGCGTCGGCAACGGGCCGCTGCCGACCGAAGCCCCCGGTGAGTTGCAGACGCGCTTGCGCGACCTCGGCAGCGAATTTGGGGCGACCACCGGCCGGCCGCGCCGCTGCGGCTGGTTTGACGCCACCGTCGTCCGCTACTCGGCGCGGGTGAACGGACTGACCGGCCTGGCGGTCACCAAGCTCGACGTGCTGGATACGTTCGCGGAGATTCCGGTGTGTGTTTCGTATCGCCTCGACGGTGTCGAATGTGGCGAGGTGCCCAGCGATGTCGAGGTGCTCGAGCGGGTCGAGCCGGTGTACGAGGTGCTGCCGGGGTGGCAACGCGCGATATCAGGCGCGCGCCGCCTCGCGGACCTGCCGCCGCCGGCGCGAGCATACCTCGACCGGCTGGAGGATCTGGCGGGGCAACCGATCCGGTATGTCAGCGTGGGGACCAGGCGGGATCAGATCATCGAAGTGTGAACGGCGTGAGAGGTGAGAGGTGAAACGGGAAAAGTGAGCCGTGACACGGAAAACGGGGGCTCCGAGTGGATCGGAGCCCCCGTTTTACGTTTCACCTTTCACGTTTGACGCCTCTTGCTACTGCGCTTGCAGCCGCGCGAAGTAGTTCGCGATGCCGATGTTATTCAACCATACCGGATCGATCTCATAGTAGCGGTTGGGAATGAACCGGCCGGTGGTCGGGAAGTACGGGGGCGGATTGGTTGCACCGCACTTGTCGTACGTGTGCGCCTCGGCCCAGCCGTAACGGTTGGCACCGTAGTACGTGGCATCGTCGACGCGGCCCTGGGCCAGGCCGCCGGTCACCCGGACGCACCCGTTAGTCGCGGAGCCGCACCGCTGATTGATCGCCGATATGTCCCAGCTCGCATTTGCCGACCCTGGCTCCGTGCCGAGCTGCGTATAGTAGGCGTAGTTCCACGGGGACAGGACGCCCTCGCCATACCAGTTGCCGGTCCGGGAGCCATCCAGGGTCGTCGTCCCATCACCAGCAGCCAGGAAGAACATGTTGTAGTTGGCGTCATTGGTGTCGTCAAAGCCGCCGTAGATCACGTTGTTTACCCTGAACGGCGTCTGCAGGTTGTCGTCTTCGATCACGACGTTCTTGGTCGCGATGGCGCCGAAGATGTCGCCCTGCACGTCGCATTTCGTGCCGGGTGGGTTGGTGTACGTCAGGTCGTCCGCCATGACGACGTTGCCGGTGGCGAAGACCGAGACGCGGCCGCGGAGAACACCACTCAGGGCGACGTCACCCTGGACGTAGATGACGCCCTTGAAGTTCGGGTTGGAGCCGAGGGGTATCAGATAGGCGGCATCGCCGGACCGGACCGCGGTGAGCGACGACAGCGGACCTGTCCGCCGCTTTTTCCAGAAGCCGAAGTTGTTGGTCGGGTCTGCCATGTGGCTCAGCAGCGAATCGGGCGTCAGGGTGTCGCCGGTAATCGGGCTGAACAAGTGCGGGTCGCCACCGAGGTAGCAGCGGCGCGTGTTATTGGTGCTGAGCAGCGCCTGCACCGCGGCGAGCTGCCCTCCGGCCGTGCCGAGATAGACGCTGTCCGCGTTGAAGAACCGGACCGCTCCCACGCCGTTGATCGCGGTCATGGCACCACAGTTTCGCGAGATCGTGTTGGGATCGTTCGCCTGGATGACGCCGGCCGGTACCGTGGGCCAGCGGCGCGCCGTCGCGTACGCCAGCAGCGAATCGCCGCACGTGTTCACGGCTCCCGTGCAGGCGGGTACCCAGACCCGCATGAATCCCTCGTCCCAGTCGATGACGCCGTTGCCGTTGACGTCGATGGTCACGAATTCGATCCGCAACCCTGGGCTGTTGGAGCCGAGGGTTTTGGAGGTGAGGTCGTAGTCACCGGCCGCCGCATCGGCATTCTGGGCATACTGCTGCATCAGCGCAATGCGCGCCGGCGTCGGCCACGGCACTGGGGTGACGCCCGTCTTGTAGCCTTGACTGAACCGGCCGGAACCGACGCTGAACGAATTGACCACGTTCACCGAACTCGCGAAGAAGGTCCCGCTGCCCGCGGCGCACCCGGATTGAATGATCAACCCGGTATTGGAGAAGAACGGGCCATTGACCGACTCGCCACAGCCGTACATGGCGCTGCCACTCCAGTTGTTGATTGCGACGGCGAACTTGGACCAGGATTCCTGGGTCAACAGCAGACGCCGCACCGCGACCGCACCACGCGCATCGCTGATCACGGACAACGCACTGGCGAAGTTGCTGCCATACTGGCCCGCCGTGGCGGCCCCGCCGGTGCGACCACCCGTGCGACCGACATACAGCGAGAGGTTGATCCGCGGCATGGTGCTACCGAGGGCATCCTTTACGACGGCGTTGGACGCGAGCGTGGTATACCCGTTGAGCGGGAGCAGTGAATCGAAGATGCCGCGGTTGACCGAATCGCGGATGATCTCGAGGCCGCCGTCCGCCGACGCTTGCAGCAGCGCTTCCTTCGCGCTGTAGCGAGTGGAGAGCTGGGCACCTGAGGCGAGCAGGACTCCACCCAGCGCGACCCCGGCAACGGCGATCGCCACGAGCAAGGTCATGAAGAGTGCTGCCCCGCGACGATTCAATGATGGTAGCCGCATGATGATTTCTCGCTTGCTCAAGGACTGGGCGTCACGTTCAGGGTTGTGATTGTCGATTCAGACGGCGTGCAATCCTGTGCCGATACGCCGAACGTATACGCCGTGCCGGGCGTGTTGCCGGCGATTTCCGTCGAATAGCTCGTCTGCCCGGAGATCCGCCTCACCACGATGAGCGGGGTCGCCCAGGTCGCGCCAGCCTGAAGCTTGCGGTAGAGGATGTACTGCAGCACGTCCTGCTCGCCGGCGTCCTGGTCCACCGAACGGGCCCAGGTAAACCACAGTCGCCCACTGCCCGGAATGGTGTCGACCACGGTGAACGACGCTGGCGCCAATGGCGGGCGACCGCACACCGTTGGCTGGGGAATCCCGTTGTTCGGCGTCTGGATCGTGGTCTGCACATCGCGGAACCGCTCGAGCGAGCCGCTCTCGCCATTGGTGAACCGGATGTTGATCTGCACCGCCCGGACCGAATCCGGCCGGACGTAGTTGGCGCTGTCGGTGGACGAAAGCCCGGCAATCAGCACCCGGCGTTCCAGTGGCAGATTCGCCGTCGGCTCGATGATCAGGGTGTCACCGCTGGCGAGCGTGCGCCGCTGCAGGTACTGGAAGAACGGCTTGCCGTTCGGATGCGGAAGGATGTTGCGTGCCACGAGCACCGGGGTTCCGGCATTGACGCGTTGCCAGAGGATGTAGTCATCGGAACGGGCCGTCGATGAATCCGGCGAGAAATACAGCATCTGGGTCTCGGCCGGCGACGGATCGCCGCTGCCGAGGGTGTAGTTCTGGGTGGGATAGGTATAGGCCGTCGTGGGGATCACCGTCGCGCTGGCGACATCCCACGCGAATGTCTCGGCCACCGGCGTCTCGGCATTGAAGTACGCGGCCCACCGCGTATCGACGGTGTCCTGCTCGACGTAGTCAGTGTTGAACGCGAGCGCGTTGTTGTCGGCATAGACCAGCACCGGCTGGCTGTTCGGCACGCCGGCGCCCATGGTGCGAATCACCCGCTGGGCGCCTTCGAGCGCGGCGCGGGCGTTCTGCATTTCGTCGTAGCGCTGCTGGTCCGTGCCAAAGAAGTGGCTTTGCGAGCGGAACAGGGAGAACGCGACGCCCATGACGGCCACGGTCAGTGTCATGGCGATCAACAGTTCGACCAGGGTGAATCCGCGCTCATTGTGACGAACGTCTGGAGCGGTGCGCATCAGGGACTCGCGATGACGGAAGTGACGGACACCGTGTCGGGCATGCTCGGATCGACGACGCGCACGGTGACGGTGGTTCGGTCGCGGGCAGGCGAGCCCGACTGGTCGCGGACGACCGTGGTCAGCTGCTTCATCTGCGGATAGTCCGTGAACCCAGTCGTGTTCTTCCCGTTGTAGAGCGACACGAGCGTGGTGTAGCGCGGGTCGGCGCGGATCAGCTGCAACTGGTCACTGGCGACGCCAGCGGCGACCACGCGCACCGACGAATTGGCCAGGGCCTTGCCGAACAGCGCCGAGAACCGGGCGACACCGACCGCCAGAATGCCAAGGACGACTATGGCCACCAGGACTTCAATCAGAGTAAAGCCACGCCGAATTCGCATCAGTTCGCTCGCTTCCAGGCGCCGGAGCCGTAGCTGTACCAGACGACGCGACCGGTCGCGCGCGTGACGGAGATCGCGCGACAATGGGCGCAGTTCGGATCGTACCCCGGCCCCTGCAGGTACAGCGTGCCGCTCTTGTCAGCGGAGCCGTCGCGATGAAAGGTCAGGGTGGTGAACTGCGTTGGGACGTCCGGGGCGGGGATGTTGGGAGCGCTCCCCTTGCCAAACGAGAAATTGTTATCAAGCGGCACTGTTCGGACACGCTCACTCCCTCCGGCCGCACCGTCATTATTGGCGTCCTCGAGAATCCGCATCCTGAGGCTGTCGGGAAAGGTCACCACCATGTTGGACTGAAGCGACAGGGCCAGGCGTTGCGCGGTCGCCAGCTCCGCCATCATCCCTCGAGCGGCGGCATCGGCCTGGTAGCGCCGCCAGTCCAACCGGGTGATCGCGATTGCGGAGAGGATGCCGATCATCGAGATCACGATGAGGAGTTCGAGCAGGGTCATCCCACGGGTCCCCGGCGCCACAGATGGCTCGGGAAGGCAGGGATCGGGAGGACGTCGCGTTACCATAAGGTCAAGCGAAGCAGCAAGAATCCTGCCGTCTCATTACGTTTGTGTCCCTTTGATACTGTTCTTCTACCCTAACCAGTATCGTCCGATGGCCGACGCGCCTACAATGGAAAAACTCGTTTCCCTGGCCAAGCGCCGGGGCTTCGTGTTCCAGTCATCCGAGGTCTACGGTGGTCTCGGATCGGTCTGGGACTATGGGCCGCTCGGCGTCGCGCTCAAGCGTAACATCAAAGATCGTTGGTGGCGCTCCCTGGTGCAGGCGCGGGATGACATTGAGGGCCTGGACGCGGCCATCCTCATGCATCCCAGGGTCTGGGAGGCGTCGGGCCACGTCAGCGGCTTTACCGATCCGATGGTGGACTGCCGGACCTGCAAGTCCCGCTTCCGGGCGGACAAGCTGGCCGACGCGCGGTGTCCGCAGAAACCCAGCAAGGTCCCGGGCGAGCATACCGCCTGCGACCTGACCGAGCCGCGCCAGTTCAACCTGATGTTCAAGACCTTCATGGGTCCGGTCGAGGAGACCGCGGCGGTGGTCTATCTGCGCCCCGAGACCGCCCAGGGCACGTATGTCAACTACTTGAACGTCTTGAATTCGTCGCGTCAGAAGGTCCCGTTCGGCATCGCCCAGATCGGCAAGGCGTTCCGCAACGAGATTACCCCCGGCAACTTCATCTTTCGCACCCGCGAATTCGAGCAGATGGAGATGCAGTTTTTCGTCCGCCCGGGCACCGATGAGGAATGGTTCGAGCGCTGGCGGGCGGTGCGCATGGCATGGCACGAGGGCCTGGGCCTCACGCCGTCGAGGTTGCGTTGGCACCAGCATGGCCCGGATGAGCTGGCGCATTACGCCAAGGCCGCCTACGACGTCGAGTACGAGTTTCCGTTCGGCTGGCAGGAAATCGAAGGCATCCACAACCGCACCGATTTCGACCTCCGGCGCCATCAGGAGTATTCCGGCAAGAAGATGGAGTACTTCGAGCAGGCGACGGGAGAGCGCTACCTTCCCTATGTCGTCGAGACCGCCGCGGGCGCCGATCGCGTGACGCTCACGGTGATGGCGGATGCATACCGCGAGGAAATGGTCGAGGCGGAGACGCGGGTGGTGATGGGCTTCGCGCCGCATCTCGCGCCGGTGAAGGTCGCCGTGCTGCCGTTGGTGAACAAGGACGGCATGCCGGAGCTGGCACTGGAGCTGTACCACGACCTGCGCGCGGCGATGCCGGCGTTCCATGACGCCAGCGGCGCCATTGGCCGGCGGTATCGGCGGCAGGACGAGATCGGCACGCCGTGGTGCGTGACCGTGGACGGCGATACCGCCGGGCAGCGCAGCGTCACGGTCCGCCACCGCGATTCGATGGCGCAGGATCGGATCGGACTGGACCAGGTGAAATCGTGGCTGCAGCAGCGGCTGGTAGCTAGTGGCTGATGGCTGATGGCTCGTGGCCGACAGCTACCAGCCACGGGCGAATATCAACCCGGGTGTAACATGGTTTTTGAAACCACCACAAGCCTCGACGCCAGTGAGATCTTCGTGCGCGCCAAGCGCTTCTTTGCCGAACGCGTGCCGCAGAGCGCGGCGTTTCCGGAGCGCGAAGGCCCCGGACACCTGGTATTGCGCGGGCAGGGCGGTGAGGAGATCGCGCTGGCGGCGTTCAGCCGCGATGGGGCCACGTATGTCCGCGGTTCGACGCTCCTGTTCGACCAGGCCGTCGATCGCTTTCTCTCCACGCTGCCGGCACCGCCGGAGAGTACCGCGTGAGCGTTAACCTCCAGTTACGGGTTCGGGTCCTCGAGGCCTGGGACGACGTCGTACTGCACCTGCCACCGTCCACACCGATCCGCGAGGTCAAGCAGCGGGCGCTCGACGCCGTGCACATCACCGCTGATCCCGGCGGGTTTCTGGTGAAGTTTCGCGGTGCCGAGGTCCGCGATGAATCCCGTTCGCTGGCCGACGAGCGCGTTCCCGGCGACGGGGCGTTGATCGTGATGCGCAGCCGCCGGATGCCGGTGCGCTGACGCGCCGATGCGGGTCTTCACGGCCCGGGCATGCCTGACACACGCTCCAGGCGCCGGGCATCCCGATCAGCCATCGCGACTCGCCGCGGTCCATGCGGCGCTTCAGTCTCACCGGGGCGTCGAACTGATCGAGGCGCCAGGCGCTCCCATCGAGCCGCTGCTCCGGTGTCACGAGCGTTCCTATCTCGATCGCGTCGCTGCGATGAGCGCGGTCGGCGGTGGTGAGCTCGGACCCGACACCACCATCAACGCTCACAGCTGGACGGCAACGTTGGCGGCAACGGGCGCGGCGCTGGCCGCACTGAATCACGCATTGGCCGGCGCGGGGCACGCCTTTGCGGCGATCCGGCCGCCGGGACACCACGCGCTGCCCGATCGCGCCATGGGTTTCTGCATCGTCAATCACGTCGCCGTACTGGCCGAGGCGGCGCGACATCGCGGTTTTGAACGCATCCTGATCGTCGATTGGGATGTGCATCACGGCAACGGGACGCAAGCGATGGTGGAGCGTGAATCCCGGACCCACTTCGTATCGATGCATCAGTGGCCGTGGTATCCGGGCAGCGGCTCCGCCGACGAGCGCGGTGTCGGCAACTGCTTCAACCTGCCAATGGCCGCCGGGTTGCCTCCGCAGGCGTACGTCGAGTCGCTCTGGCGCGGTATCGATCGGGCGACGACCGGGTGGCAGCCCGACGTCATCCTGGTTTCGGCCGGCTACGATGGGATGCAGGGCGACCCGCTCGGCGGCTTCACCTTGGAGCCGGAGCATTATGCGGCATGGATCGGCCGCCTTCGCGAGCGATTCGCCGCGACGCCGATCGTGGCGCTCATGGAAGGTGGCTACGCGCCGTTGCGGCTTGCGGCCGGCGTCGTCGCGACGGTCGACGCGCTGAGCTAGTCAGCGTGTCCCGCACGGTCGCGCTCCGAGCTGCGCTCCGACGTAATGCTCCGGGCCGCGCCCTTGCTCCGAACCGCGCCCTCGCTTCGGGCCGCTGCGCTTCGCTGGCGCGGCCGCAGTGAGTCCTGCGGGCCCGGCGGCATCGCGGGACAGCGGCCGCTGGCGAAACGAGGCGGCCCTACGGAGGGCGCGGCTCGGAGCGGCGTCGCGCAGCGGAATATCCGTCCGCTCCATCCGCTCACACGGCGCGTTACTTTCCATCACTCACGACTCACGACCCACGCCTCACGACGATCATCCATGACCCTGCGCCTCAGCACCGAAGTCCTGACGCTGCACACCCGGCATCCGTTCGTCATCGCTCGGGGAAGCCAGACCGAGTACCGGACGCTCATGGTGAAAATCACCGACAGTGACGGCGTCGAAGGGTGGGGCGAAGCGGCGGCCACCCGCTTTTACGGCGAGACGCTCGACACGGCGGCGGCGGCGCTCGCCACCTATGGGCCGCTCCTGGGCGATGATCCGTTCCAACTCGAGTCGATCGAGCTTTGCCTCGAGACGACGCTCCAGCGCAACGCCGCGGCGCGCGTGGCCATCTCGGCGGCGCTGCATGACCTCGTGGCAAAGCGGCTCGGGCTGCCGCTCTGGCAATACTGGGGCCTCGACCGGGCGCGGGCTCCGCGGTCAACGTTCACCATCGGCATCGATACGCCTGAGATGACTCGGCGCAAGGTCACCGAAGCGGCCGATTACCCGATCCTCAAGGTCAAGCTCGGCAGCACCGACGACCTCGCCATCCTGCGCACCATGCGAGAGGCCACCGACCGGGAACTCCGGGTCGATGCCAATTGCGGCTGGACCGCGGCACACGCAGTGCATATGCTCCCGGTGCTCGAGGAATTCGGCGTGACGGTGCTGGAGCAGCCCGTGGCACCGGGCGACCTCGACGGGTTGGAGCACGTCCGCCGCCACGCACGCATTCCGGTTATCGCCGACGAGAGTTGTGTCACGTCGGCGGATATTCCACGCCTCGCGGGGCGGGTTGACGGCATCAACATCAAGCTCGCCAAGTGCGGCTCGCTGCGCGAGGCGCTCCGGATGATCGCGATCGCGCGCGCGCACCAGATGACGGTCATGGTCGGATGCATGATCGAGTCGTCACTCGGAATCACCGCGGCGGCGCATCTCACGCCGCTGGTCGATATCGTCGACCTCGACGGAGCGGCCCTCTTGCGCGATGACCCATTCAGCGGGGCCACGATTCCCCAGGGTCAGGTGACGCTGCCCGACGGACCGGGGCTCGGCGTCGTGCGACGATGACGGACCGTTTCGCGCAGGTCGCGCTTCCGCTCCCGCTGCCTGACCCCTACACCTACCGGATTCCTGTGTCACTTGCCGACCGCGCGCTCCCCGGGGCGCGCGTCGTCGTTCCGGTCCGGCGGCAGGAATGGATCGGCATGGTCACGGCCGTGGATGTCCCGGCGCCGGCGATGACCGCCCGCGACATCCTCGCCACGCCCGACGCCGGCACCGTGCTGCCGCCCACGCTGCTCGACCTCGCGGGGCAGATGGTGCGCTACTACGGCGCCCCCGTTGGCATGGTGCTGCGGGCGATGCTCCCGGCCGCGTTGTGGGGCCATTCCACGCTGGCGTTGCACGTGCGCGATGCCGGTCGCCAACGGGTGGGTGGCACGGCGGAGCAGCTGCTGGACTGGTTGGCCGCTCGTGGCGGGAGTGCGTCCGTGGCCGCGGCGGCGAAGGCGTTCAGGCGACCGGTGTGGGACGTGGTCGACCGGTTACAGCGCGTCGGCGCACTCGACGTCGAGATCATTCCACCAGACACCGATGCGGCCACCGCGACGACCCGCGTGGCCCAGATCGAGGGAACACCGCTGTCGTTGCTCGAACGAGATCAGCGCTTCGGGCGCGCTCCCAAGCAGCGGAGCGTCTATCAGGCGCTCGAGGAGCGTGGCGGCCGCGCGCCGGTGCGAGAGCTGCTCGACGCGGTGGGTGCCGGTCCCGGACCGTTGCGATCGTTGCAGGCGGCAGGCCTGGTCACGATCGTCGACCTCGAATCGCCCCGCGATCCGTTCGGCGGTGCCGTGGTCCCGGCCAGCCCGGTCGTATTGACCGCTGATCAACAGGCGGCACTGGACGCACTGGCTGCGCTCCCGCGGGGCGAAGCCGCCCTGCTCTTCGGTGTCACCGGGTCCGGCAAGACCCAGGTCTATCTCGAGCGCATCAAGGTCGCGCTGGCGGACGGGCGCGGCGCGATCGTCCTGGTCCCGGAAATCTCGCTGACGCCGCAGACGGTGGGGCGCGTGCGAGCAATGTTCCCCGATCAGGTCGCGGTGCTGCACAGCGCGCTGTCGGACGGCGAGCGGGCCGATGCATGGCGGGCCCTGCGCCGGGGTGATCGCCGCATCGCCGTCGGCGCTCGTTCGGCTGTCTTTGCGCCGGTGAAAGAGCTGGGGATCATCGTGATCGACGAGGAGCATGAGACCAGCTACAAGAACAGCGAGACCCCGCGGTATCATGCGCGCGAAGTGGCGGCGATGCGCGCTCGGCTCGAAGGGGCCAGCCTGATTCTCGGCACGGCCACGCCGTCGCTGGAGACATGGACGCGGACAGCGCGCGCGGGCCGCGTGGTCCGGCTGCCCCACCGCGTCGCAGCACGACCGTTGCCGCCGGTCGAGGTCCTCGACCTGCGGCAGGAGCCGCAGGTCGTCGGGGTGGGCGGACTACCATGGACCCAGCGCCTCGACGACGCGATCACCGCGACCCTCGGCGCGGGGAACCAGGTGTTGTTGCTGCTCAATCGGCGGGGATGGGCCGCGTACGTCCAGTGCACTGCCTGTGGCACCGTGCTCGAATGTCCCAACTGCAGCATTTCGCTGACCGTGCATCGGCATCCCGACCGGATGCGCTGCCACTACTGTGACTATCAGGCCGACGTGCCGCAAACATGCGGTGCGTGCGGCGGCGTCACGACGCGGGCGGTGGGTGCCGGGACGCAACAGCTCGAGCGCCTGGTGGCGGAACGGTTTGCGGGGGCTCGTGTCGCGCGAATGGACCTCGATACCACCGGCAGCAAGTGGTCGCATCACCGGATCCTCGAGCGGGTGGAACGAGGTGAGGTCGACGTGCTGCTCGGCACGCAGATGATCGCCAAGGGCATCGATTTTCCGAACGTGACGCTGGTCGGTGTCGTCGACGCCGACACGAGCCTGCATCTCCCGGATTTCCGGTCCGCCGAGCGGACATTCCAGTTGGTCGCTCAGGTTGCCGGCCGCGCCGGCCGCGGCCCGAAGGGCGGGCGGGTGCTGGTACAGACTCGCCAGCCCGACCATCCGGCACTGGTCTTTGCCGCGCAGCACGATGCGGAGGCGTTCCTGGCGGTGGAGACCGAGCTGCGCCGCGCGCCGGCCTATCCGCCGCACATCGCGCTGGTGCACCTGGTACTGACGGGCGCCGATAACCTCGCCGTCACTCAGCGCGCGGCGGCCCTGGCTGATTGGTGCGAGCGGATCATCACCCGCAGCGGCTTGCCGCTCATCGTCGTGGGACCGGCGCCCTGTCCGATCGAGCGGATCAAGGACCGCTGGCGTGTTCACCTGATCCTCAAGGGGTCGCCGCAAGCGCTCGGTCGATGGATACGAACCGCTGCGGCACGACTCGCGCTGCCGAGGGGCGGCGTGCGGATCAGTATTGACAGGGATCCGGTGTCGCTCATGTGACAATGCAGCCGTGGTCATGCCTTTGCCGCAGCACCGGGGCGGCCTAGCTTTCCGCCGCAATGACCTGGCTTCCCGATGTGAGTCAGCCCCCGTTCGCGACCGCGCCGGTGGCGAGTTTTGTTGCGGCCCCGGCCGATGGCGTGCTGCCCGACGGCTTTTTCTCGACATCCAACCTGCCCACCTATGTCCGGCTCGAGTCGGGCTGGCAGGCGCCGGCGCGCCCGCGGATGGATTGCGCCGTGGTGCGACGAGGGGACCGGCTCGAAGCCACCGAACCGCGTCGAGTGAAGCGCGGTGAACTGGTGCTCACGGCGCTCGACGAACACGGCGTGGAGGGCGTTGTGGTGCATACCGATGGCTTCCTGGGCGGCAGTCACGGCGCCAACGAGTTCCAGTTCATGGGCACCGAAGTCTCGCGCGAGCGACCGGTCAACTACGAAGAGCTCGCCAGCCGGCTGCAGCACGAGAAGGATTGCGGCGGGTACGTACTGTGGATCACGGGTCCGGCACTGGTGCATTCACGGGCGCGGAACGACTTCGAATGGCTGATCCGCAACGGTTATGTCCAGGCCGTACTGGCCGGCAACGCCGTCGCCGTGCATGACATCGAGGCGGCGATTTTCGGCACCACGCTCGGCATGGACGACAGCGGACATCCGACGCAGGGCGGGCACGGCCAGCATATGCGCGCGATCAACGCGGTGCGGGCGGCCGGTTCGATTGTCGCAGCAGTCGAGTCGGGCCTGGTCCGGGCGGGGATCATGCACGCGCTGGTGACCCAGAAGATCCCGTATGTCCTCGCGGGATCGATTCGCGATGACGGTCCGCTGCCCGAGGTGATCACCGACAACCTGGCCGCACAGGACGCCATGCGCGAGTACACCGTGAAAGCGACCGGGGCGGTGTTCGTGGCGACGGCGCTGCACGCCATCGCGGTCGGCAACATGCTGCCGGCCTTTCACAACCATACCGACGACGGGCGCCCTGAACCGTTGATGACGATCTGCGTCGACCAGACCGAATTTGTCGTCAACAAGCTGCGTGATCGGGGCACGCACCAGGCGTTCGGCGTCGTGACCAATGCGCAGGACTTCATGCACATACTCCGCATGTATCTGGCGCGATGCTGACATCGCTCGCCCCTCGCGGGCCGGGCGAGAGCCCACATTGGGAACGGCTTGCGGCATGGCTGCGCGAGCAAGTGCCGGTCGACGGCGTCGACGGCGTCTGGGTGTTCCGGGTGTTGCGTCGCGACCAACGGGAGTTCGGCACCGCCGTATTGAGCCGGATCGATGGCGATCGTCGCCGGATTTATACCGCGACCTACGTCGCCCAGGTCAAAGGGAAGCAGCGCGGCAGCTTCGAGCCGCACCTGGATGAGGTGGGCAGCGGTCCGCTGGAGGCGCTTCAGGAGCTGCTGGCGCTCGTGCCGGTTCGCGCGGACGATGAAGAGCCGCCGACACCGGTGGATGTCGCGCTCTGGTTCCCCCCCGTGCCCATCGGGGCAGCCGCCGACGATGCCTGATGGTGACGCCGCGCCGCAGCAGCTATTCGACCGGTTTCACCGCTGGTTGCGCGAGCGACACCTCCCGATCACCCGTCAGCGCGACATGGTTGCCCGGGCAGTCTTTGCCGGTGGGGAGCATCTTTCGGTCGTCGGCATCCAGCGTCGCCTTCGTGAGCAGGGCCTGCGCGTTGGCACGGCCACCGTCTACCGGTCGCTCGACGTGCTCCTCGAGAGCGGGCTCGTGCGAGCGAACGACTTCGGGGAAGGCTTCAAGCGCTTCGAGGCGTTGCTCTCTCCCGGGCAGCATGGGCACCTCATCTGCTCGCGGTGCGGCCGCGTGACCGAGTTCTCGACCGAGCGGTTCGAACGGCTGCTTCCGATGGTCGCCGACGAGCAGGGATTCCAGCACCAGACCCATCGCGTCGAGATCCGCGGGCTATGCCGGGTGTGTCGCGAAGCGGACGCGGGCGCGGTGCAGCATGCGGGAACGATCTTCTGACCGACGTCGCCGTCGGGCCCGCTGTCGCGTTCGCGGCTGGCCTCCTGTCATTCCTCTCGCCGTGCGTACTGCCGCTGGTGCCCAGTTACGTCGGGTACCTGAGTGGCATGACCCTCGAAGAGGTGAGCGGCCGCCGTTACCGCGCGATAGGCCACGCACTCCTGTTCGTGGCCGGTTTCTCGCTCGTGTTCATCCTGCTCGGGGCCGGCGCCACCGCCCTTGGAGCGAGCCTGCGCTATCACAAGCTGCTGCTTGCGCGCGCGGGCGGCGTGCTGATCATCCTGTTCGGGCTGTATACGCTGGGACTGCTTCGCATCGGCCTCTTCGATCGTGAGCGCCGGATCCATCTCGACCAGAAACCGGTCGGCTACCTCGGGAGTGCTGTCGTCGGCATGGTGTTCGCGGCCGGCTGGACGCCCTGCATCGGGCCCATCCTCGGTGCGATTCTCGCGCTCGCCGGCAGCAGCGGGCAGTTGCGCCACGGCGTCGTGCTCCTCGCCGCCTACTCCGCCGGACTGGCCGTGCCGTTCCTGATTGCAGCGGCCGCGCTCGACGCGTTCCGCAACTGGTTCCAGCGATTCCGACGCTGGATGCCCTGGGTGCATCGCGCCAGCGGGATCGTGCTGATCGGTGTGGGCCTGCTGCTGGTGACCGGAGAATTCACCCGCCTGGCGGGTTGGCTGCAGGGAATGACGCCGGAATTCCTGAGAAAGCTGCTCTGAACCGAGCCGGAGGATCGAAACCCCGTCTTACGTTTCACGTCTCACGTCTCACGTTTCACCTCTCACGTCTCACCGCTCACGTTTCACTGTAGTTCAAGACTCTCCTCCACCTCCTGCCGCATCAACAACTCCGTATACCTGGCGCCGGCAGCGACCAGCTCGTCGTGGGTGCCACGCTCCACAATCCGTCCTCCGTCGAGCACCAGGATCTGGTCCGCGTTGCGCACGGCCGAGAACCGGTGCGACACGATGATTCGAGTGCGCTCCGCCGTCGCGCGCTCCAGCGCAGTGAGGATTTCCATTTCGGTATGGGCATCGACCGCGCTGAGTGCATCATCCAGCACCAGCACGCTGGGCTGACGCACCAGCGCGCGGGCGATCGCGGCCCGTTGCCGTTGTCCGCCGGACAGGTTGATCCCCCGCTCCCCCAGCATCGTCTCCCAGCCATTGGGCAGGTCGGGCAGCGCGTCCGTGAGTTGCGCGGTCCGGGCGGCGTCGTCCAGTTGACCGTCGTCTGCCGTCCCGAGCAGGACGTTCTCGCGCAGCGTTTCCGAGAACAGGAATGTCTCCTGGGGCACGATGCCGATCGCACGACGGACATCGTCCACCCGGAGCGACCGCAGATCCACGCCATCGACCAGGATGCGGCCGCGATCGGGGTCATAGGTCCGGACCATCAGGTCGACGACGGTCGATTTGCCGCTACCGGTCGCGCCGACGATACCGAGGAGTGCTCCGGCCGCTACGTCAAACGTCACGTCCTCGAGCGCCGGCGCCGCAGCGTCGGCCCCGGGATAGCGGAACCAGACGGACTCGAATCGGATACTCCGGGCCGAAGCGCCGGCAACCAGCGCGATCGGCTGGGCGGGATCGCGAATGTCCGGCGTCACCGCGAACAGCGCATCGATCCGGTCGGTCGCGGCGTCGCCGCGCTGCAGCAGCGATATCGCCCATCCGAGTGCGATCATTGGCCAGACGAGCGTCGCGAGATATACGCCGAACGCGACAAAGCCCCCGACGCTGATCCGGCCATCGATCACGCTGCGTCCGCCAGCGACCAGGGCGACGATGGCTCCGATGCCGCCCAGCAGCGACAGCAGCGGGTTGAAGACGCCCTGAGCGCGTGCCAGCGCCATGTTGCGTCGTTGGTAGTCGGCGTCCAGCGCATGAAAGCTGCGGGTCTCCGCTGCTTCCTGGGCATAGGCCCGCACGATCCTGACGCCGGCCAGGTGCTCCTGCATGAACGAGGAGACATCACCAAACTGGTCCTGGACCGCGAGTGATCGGCGGTGGACCTCGCCACCGAGCACGGTCATCACCAACGGCAGGCCAAGCGTGGGCAGGAGCGCCCAGAACGTCAGTGCGGGCGAGATCGCGGCCATCATCGGCACGATCATGATGGTCCGAACGGTGGTATCGACCAGGTACATGACCGCCGGACCGGCAACCATTCGGAGCGCAAGCAGGTCGTTGGTGGCCCGCGCCATGAGGTCGCCGATCGGCTGGCGCTGAAAAAAAGGCGCCGACAGGCCGATGAGGTGCCCGTACAGGTCATCGCGCAGGTCGGTTTCCACCCGCCGGGACGCGCCGTTGAGCAGGTAGCGCATCCCGAAGCGGAGGCAACCGCCGGCAAGCGCCAGTCCGGCCACCCACCACGCAGCCACGCGCGCCGCGTACCAGTTGGCGGCGATCAAGGCGTCGATGGCGTGCTGCATGAATCGCGGGCCGAGCGTCGCGAGCAGGTTCGAGCAGCACAGGCAAGCGAAGCCCGCGGCGTAGGCCACGGCGTAGCGTTTGAAATAGCGTCGCAGGCGTCGCAAGGCTCGCATCGATCGATGCCTCTTCAATACCCCGCCGGCGCGCCACCTCCGCGCGGGTCACTCACGCCCTGCCATCCGTGTGCCGTGTGAATGATTGCCTGTACGTCGCCGCCGCCTCCGAGCTGCACGTGGTGCCCCATCGCCGTCAGCGAATCGACGACTGCCGGGAGGAACCCGCCCTGTTCGAGGAAGATTTCGTCCGGCAGGCCCTGGTGGTGCTGACGTGGGGCGGCCACCGCGTCCGCCAATGACATTCGATGATCGATCACGTTGCTGATGACGTGGTACACCTGGGTGATGATTGTCGGACCGCCGGGCGTGCCCAACACCATCTTGAGCCTGCCTGCGCGATCGAGCACAATGCTTGGCGTCATCGCCGACAGCATCCGTTTGCCGGGCTTGATGGCGTTGATCTCGCCTTGCACCAGTCCGTACATGTTCGGCTTGCCCGGCGCAGCCGCGAAGTCATCCATTTCATCGTTCAGCAGGAACCCGGCTCCGGTGATGAGCACGGCAGAGCCGAACGAATTATTGAGCGTCGTGGTCGTCGAGACGGCGTTGCCCTGGGCGTCGACGACGGAGTAGTGCGTCGTGTTCGGCCCGTCCTTGATCGACGGATCAAACGGCGGCGTTGGCGTGGCCCGTGCCGGGTCGATCGTGCCGCGGGCCGTCGCCGCGAACGCCTTCGACTCCATTCTGGGCAGCATCGTCAGCCGCTCGAAGTCGGGATCGCCAAGAAAGCGGTTGCGCATGGTGAACGCGCGGCGCATCGCTTCGGATTCGAGGTGCAGCAATGCCGTGGAGCCGAACGGCGGCAGCGGCTTGAACCCCTCCATGATGTTGAGGATCATTGCCAGGGTGGCACCGCCCGACGATGACGGGGGCATCGACCAGATGGTGTACCCGCGGTACCTGATCCGGACCGGCTGACGCCACCTGGGCCGGTAGGCCGCGAGGTCGAGTTCGGTGATGAGGCCGCCGTCCCGCTGCATCTCGTCGGCGATCGCCTTCGCGACCCACCCTGCGTAGAAGCCATTGCGTCCGCGATCGCGAATCGCTTCCAGCGTGCGGGCGAGATCCGGCTGCTTGAGCGTCGCACCGGGCACGGGAGCGGCGCCGTTGATGGTGTACTGTGCCAGCGCCGCCGGCGAGTACTGCGCGAACCGTCGGACGCCGCTCGCCAGCGAGTGGGCGTGGACCGAATCCACCACGAAGCCGTCTCGCGCCAGCCGGATTGCGGGATCGAGCACCGCGGCGAGCGGGAGCCGGCCGAAGCGTCGGTGCGCCTCGAGCATGCCCGCGACCGAACCAGGGATACCCGACGCGAGCGGTCCCGCAATGCTCTGGTCCGTCGGTTGTCCCGCCGCGTCGAGATACATATCGTGCGTGGCCCTGGCGGGTGCGGTCTCTCGATAATCGAGCGCGTACACCCTGCCGTTCTTCAGGCGGATCATCATGAACCCGCCGCCGCCGATGTTTCCCGCTTCAGCGTGAGTGACCTCGAGCGCAAAGCCCACGGCGACCGCGGCGTCGACCGCATTGCCACCGGCCTTCAGCATGTCGCGGCCCACCGCGCTGGCAATGGCGCTCCCGGAGGCCACCATCCCGTGCGCCCCTTCCGCTACGCGCGCCTTGCCGGAGTACGGCCAGGTCGCGGCAATCGCAGCTGGTTGCTGGGCGACAACCGTGCCGGGCGACAACGCCGCTCCACCGAGTGACCAGCTGAGGAGCGTGAGCCATTGGCGGCGAAGGAGGGACACGATGGCCTCGGATGCGGGGGAGGGGGAGAATCGGTAACTTAATCCGTGCCCATGCTATCGCTATGCGCGCGGGTGCTGCGCGCCACCGGCCGGCCGGCCAGCCCGCGCCGGCGATGACCGGACCTCCGGATCCGGTTCGTGCGACCGAACGGCGCAATCCTCGTTCGATTGACATCGACACCCTCGATGCGTTGCGGCTTGTCGACCTGTTCGCCGCCGAGGACGCCACCGTCGCACCAGCCGTCGCGCGCTCGCGTGAGGCGATCGCCGAATCGATCGGGTTGATCGAGTCAGCGTTCCGTCGCGGCGGGAAGCTCTTCTACGTTGGCGCTGGAACGTCGGGACGTTTGGGAGTGCTCGATGCGTCGGAGTGTCCGCCCACCTTCGGCACGCCAGCCGACCTGGTGCAGGGAATCATCGCCGGTGGCCCGCCGGCGCTGCTCACGTCGGTCGAGGGGGCCGAGGACAGCGCCGATGCCGGTGCGGCCGCCGTTGCGGAGCGACAGGTCAGTCGCGCCGACGTCGTCGTCGGCATCGCGGCAAGCGGCAAGACGCCGTTCGTTCACGGCGCGCTGCAGCACGCGCGCAACATCGGTGCCGGCACCGTCTTCCTCACCTGCGCGGAGCCACCGCCGGGCATCCACGACCGCTGTGACGTGCTGATCCATGTTGACGTGGGGCCCGAACTCATCACCGGATCGACCAGGCTGAAGGCCGGTACCGCGACCAAGCTCGTGCTCAACATGTTGACCACCGGCGCGATGATTCGCATTGGCAAGACGTACGGCAACCTAATGGTCGACCTCCAGGCAACCAACGCCAAGTTGCGTGATCGCGGGGAGCGCATCGTCATGGACGTGCTCGGCGTGACCCGCGAAGCCGCGCGCGACGCGGTACGCACCGCGAACGGCAACGTGCGCACCGCGATCGTCATGTTGCACGACGCGCTCGACTACGAGGCGGCCGAGGCACGCCTCGCCAGCGTTGACCGGCGGCTGCGGGCGATTGTCGGTCCGCCGCCCCCCATGAACGGTCCTTGATGACCGAATCGCCGATGATCATCGTCGGGCTCATGTCCGGCACGTCGCTCGATGGGATGGATGCCGCTGTCGTGCGGGTTCGCGGGCCAACCAGCGTCGAGTTGATCGGCTTCGCGCATCGGCCATACAACGGCGCCGAGCGCGGCCGGATCGAGGCCGTCCTGTCGGGTGGTGCGATCGCGGAAACGGCACGATTGCACGTGGCGCTGGCGGAATGGGCGGCGGACGCGGTGGAGGTCGCGCTGGAACTCTCGCATGTCCGCCCCGACGCGGTCGCCGCAATCGCATTTCCCGGCCAGACGCTGTGGCATGAGCCGCCGACGGTCACGCTCCAGCTGGGCGAGCCTGCCGTGCTGGCCGAGCGGTTCGGTGTGCGCGTGGTGCATAACTTTCGCGCGCGCGACGTCGCTGCCGGCGGCGAAGGTGCGCCGCTGGTCCCGATGGCTGATGCGCTCTGTTTCGCCGCCGTCGATCACGCGCGCATCCTGCTCAACATCGGTGGCATGGCGAACGTCACCTGGGTGCGTCGGCGCGCCGAGCTGGATACCGTGATCGCCGCCGACACCGGTCCCGGGGTGGTGGTCATTGACGCGGTGGCGCGGCTGGTCGACCCAGCGTCGCGATACGACGTAGATGGCCGCCTGGCGCTCCAGGGTCGCGTCCACCCGGATGTCGTTGCCGAGCTCTTGCAGCACGACTTTTTTGCCGCGCCACCGCCACGCAGCACAGGTCGGGAGCTGTTCGGTCAGGAGTACGCGGAACGGCTGCACCGCCGTCTGCCGGGCCCGGACGGCGTGCGTACTGCCGTCGCACTCACCGTGGAGAGCATTGCCCGCTGCTGCGAAAGCCACCTGCCCGCGGCCCTCGAGCTGGTGGCCGCCGGCGGCGGCACTCACCACCCCGTGCTGATGCAGTCGCTGGCGGAGCGGATCGCGCCGCGCAACATGCAGCTGATGCGATTCGACGATCTCTTCTTCTCGGCCGACGCGAAGGAGGCGGTCGCCTTCGCGCTGCTCGGCTGGCTCACGTTGCATGGCCAACCGGGGAATATCCCGGGCGCCACCGGCGCTGCCGGTCCGCGAGTGCTGGGCTGCGTCACGCCGCCGTAGCGCCCGGGCGACGGCGCCCTCAGCGCCTCAGCAGCAGCGCGATTGCCAGGATTCCCATCACGATCGCCAGTGCGACGAGCGCGAGTGCGGTCGGGGAGCCGGCGCGGATCGGCAGCGGCACCGGCGCCGCCTCCACCGCGCGCGGTGTGGACGGGAAGGCCGATGTCGGCTGGAGTGCGGGCCGCTCCGCCGAGGTGATCAACTCGTGATACCCCGGCGCATCGGTTGCCACCGCCGGTAACCCCTCGCCGTCAAACCGGACGGCGACCACGGTAATGTTGTCGGGGCCGCCGCGGTCGTTCGCCAGCGCGACCAGTCGCCGGCAGACACCGGCCTCGTCAGGTTCTTCCTGCACAGCTTGCGCGATGTCATCCCGCCGCACCAGGGTGGACAATCCGTCGCTGCAGATGATCAGCACGTCCCCTCGCTGCAGCGACTGCCAGCTCAGGTCCACCTTGACCAGTGCGTCCGGGCCCAGCGCCTGCAGGATGATGTTGCGCCGTTCGCTGGCTTCAGCCTCTTCCTCGGTGAGTTCGCCGACATCGACGAGTCGCTGCGTCAGCGACTGGTCGCGGGTGAGTTGCCGGGCCTCACCGCCGCGCACCAGGTAGCCGCGGGAATCACCGATCTGGGCAAGGTAGAGCCGGTCGTGCCAGATACCGGCCACCGTGGCGGTGGTGCCCATCCCGCGCACCTCCGGGTGCTCTCGCGCATAATTATGGATCTCGAGATTGGCCAGTTCGACCGCTTCACGCAGCCGGTGCACGAATCGATCTTCGGAGACCTGTTGATCGCTCTGCCAGGTATCGATCAAATAGCGGTAGATGCCGGTAGCCGCCATTTCGCTGGCGACCTCACCGGCGGCGGCGCCACCCATGCCGTCGGCGACGAGGTACAGCGCGCCACGCTCGCCGATCTGCAGCTCCTGCGATCGCGATTCGCGGACCGGCGCCTTGGCGCCGAGGTCGGCGACGAGGAAGGTGTCCTCGTTGTGGTCGCGGGTGCGACCCCGGTCGGTCAGGGCGAAGAACGAAGCGCGGATGGGCGGCGTAGCCATGCTCCTGGTCGTGAGGTCGGCCAAAGATGCGGGAAGATAGGAAGCACGCCGGGGGGCGGCAACCCAAATGGACGCTGAGTGATGCCATTGAATCGGCTTGTCGTGGGCTTCGCTGGATTGCTGCCGATCCTCGTCGCGAGCGCCGGCGCCCAGCGCCCCGCGTCGGTGCTGCCCGCCGTGCCAGCCGTGCATGGGAACCTGACGATCCAGGTGGCGTACCCGGCCGCGGGGAGCGCGATCGACGCCGGCGATTCCACCTTCCTCTTCGGGACCGTGGGTGACAGTGCCGCCAAGTTCACCATTGCCGGCCAATCGGTGGCGGTCGCGCCCAACGGCGCGTGGCTGGCATGGATCGCGATACCGCGCGACTCGAGTTTTGTGCTCGCGCTCGTGGCGAAACGCGGTGCCGACTCGTCGACCGCATCGCTCCCGCTGTCTCGCGCCGGCTGGGTGCGCGAGAGTGGCGCTTGGGTTGACCCGAAGTCGCTCGCTCCGAACGGTGAAGTGTGGGCGCCGCAGGGTGAACCGCTTGCCCTGTCAGTGCTGGCTGCGCCCGGATCCCTGGTGCATCTGCTGCTGCCGAATGGCGCAGTGTTGCGCTTTGCTGCGGATTCAACGGCAGCCCCGGTGTCGGAGGGCCTGCGAAACTTCGACCGCGACGAACGCAACCTGGTGCGCACGATCCACGGTGATCGATTCGTTGCCACGTTGGGTACTGCCCTCAATCCGAACGGTGGTCTCGAGCCGTCGTCGGAAGGCGATCGCCTCAGCCGTCCTCCGATGCTGGTGATTGCGCTCGGCCGTGACACCACGAGAATCCCCTGGCCTCTCACGGTCTCCCGCAGCGCTGACGCACCCGTTGCCGTGTTGCTCGACGACGACCCACGACGGCTTGGCGGCACGGATCGCATCACCATCGGTCGCGCCTACCCCACCGGGACCTACACCTGGTTCCTCCCACAAGGAACGCGAACCCGCGCCGACATGCGCATCGGCGATCAGGTGCGGCTGAGGCTCTCGCGCGACGCGATCGCGTGGGTATCGTCTGCTGACGTGCATCGCGCACCGGCGACGGATGATCCGCGCCCGGCCATCATGGGCTCGCCGACCCTCACGGCGGAGAGTGGCATCACGCGGCTCAGGGTGCCGCTGACCCGGCCGGTACCGATGAGCGTCGATGAGAGCGAGCGCGGGCTGATCATCACATTGTACGACGCCGTGTCGAACGCCAACTGGACCCGTTACGGTGCCGACCAACGGTTCGTGCGCCTGATCACCTGGAAACAGGAAGCGCAGGACCGCATCACCATCTCGGTGGCATTCGACCGGCCGCTCTGGGGCTGGCGGGTGCGTGTCGAGGGGACCGATCTCGTCTATGAGTTTCGCGCACCGCCGATGATCGATCCCGCCCATCCGCTGGCGGGACGGCGCATCGTCATCGACCCGGGCCATCCGCCCGGGGGTGCCTGCGGGCCGACCGGCCTGTGCGAGCCGGAGGCCAACCTCGCCGTCGGGCGCGCCGTTCGAGACAGGTTGATTGACCGTGGTGCGACCGTGATCATGACGCGGGACGGTCCGGACGAGGTCGAACTCTGGCCGCGTGTCGCGCTCGCCGATTCGGTCGACGCGGAGCTGCTGGTCTCGATCCACAACAACGCGCTTCCCGACGGCGTCAATCCGTTCACGAACAACGGCACCAGCACCTTCTTCAATCACCCGCAATCGCTGCCACTCGCGCGCGCGGTCCAGGATCGGCTCGTGGCGAACCTGGGCGTGCGTGACCTGGGCGTGGCGCGTGGCGACCTCGCACTCGTCCGACCGACGTGGTATCCGGCGATCCTCACCGAGGGACTCTTCATGATGTTGCCGGACCAGGAGTCGGCGCTGCGCACGCCGGAGGGCCTACAACGCTACGCATCCGGTATCGTCGAAGGCATTACGACTTTCTTACAACGCAGTGCCCGAGCGGAGATTCTGCCGCCGTAGGCGATGCACCCCGGAAGAAGGCCTAAGGGGCCGCCGCCTTCGTCCCCGGCAGGTTCTGACCGTTCTGGTGCAGGACGAGCTGCGTCACCGCGCCCTGCGCATTGCGAACAAAGGTCACCTGCGCGTCGACCTCCTTCATGAAGAAATCCACTTCGGTCTCGGGCCATAGGCGCAACATTCCTTGCCCGCTTGGGTGGACGAACAGGGCGCCGTTGCTCAGCGTGACGTCGAGCGCGAACTGCGGAGTGAGTTGATACACGCCCACGTATCGCGCCATCACTTCCGCCGGGACCTCGATTGCTGTGCGCTGCTTTGGCGGTAAGGGCTTCGGCGTCAACGGGAGAGCGGGATCGAGCAGGTGCATCCCGATATCGTCGGCGCCCTCGCCGGTGGAATTCGTCATGACGACGACCGCGGTCTTGTTGGACAGTTCGAGTCCGATGAACGTGCGATATCCGCCCGTCCCACCGTTGTGCCAGACTATGGTGTCCGCGCCGGCGTGCCGGCTGAACCAGTTCAGCCCAATCGACATGGTCGGGCTTCCGCCTGATCCGCGCTCTTCATGCGCCAAGACCATCGCCTGCTGAAGCTTCCCGCGCTCCGGATGGAGGTTTGCTGATGCGAATTTCAGCATGTCTACTGTCGTCGAGCGGATGGCACCGGCACCGGCGAACGTCGGCAGGTCCCAATTGGGCACAACGTCACCTTGCTCGTCGTGGCCGAGTGCGAGGTGCGCTTTCATCCACGGCGTGAAGGTGATTGCCGTGTGCGTCATGCCGAGCGGCTCCCATACGCGCTTCCGCTCCATCTGCTCGTAGGGTTGCCCCACCGCGAGCGAGAGTACCTGCCCCAGCAGGCCCACGCCCAGATTCGAGTACTCGAACTGGTCCCCGGGGTCGCGCGTCAACTGGTAGCCGGACACGAAGTCGTACATCTGCTGCACGGAATAGTCGGCGTAGGGATTCGACGCGTCCTTCGGGTGAAAGTTCGAGGGCATGCGCGGCAGCCCGGAGTTTTGCTCCGACAGATTCGCGAGCGTGATTTGTTTTCCGTTGCGCATGGGCACGCGAACGCTCGCCGGCAAGTATTTCTGCACCGGGTCATCGAGCTTCACCTTGCCCTCCTTCACCAACTCCGCGAGCACTGTCGCGGTGAACACCTTCGAGATCGAGCCGATCTCGAACACGGTGTTTCCGTCCAGCGGCGGCTGTCCCTTCCCGGGATCCCCGAACGTCACGATGCGGGTGCGACCGTCCGGCTGCAGCATACCGACAATGATTCCGGCGCTGCGCTTTTCCTCCACGCGTCGCTTGATGATCGCGAGCACCGCCGAGTCCGGCGGGAACGCGGGCGCGGCAGCCCGCTGCGCCTGCGCAGCCCGAGGCGACATTGCCGCGGCGAGGAGGATGGCGATCCGAAGGGTGAACTGCGTTCGCACGGCGGACTTCGGCATGGTCGGCGTTCCCGGCTCGATTAGCTTGGCAATGTAAGGGAGTGGATCGGAAGTTCGATCGCGGCGCGTCACGGCAGGAGGGCCCCCTCGGAAGCGCATGGCTGGAATAACATCTTATCGAAACCCGGCTTTCCTTGGCTGAGGAGATCCGCCGTGCTGCGCGGGACTGTTCCTGATGCTGCCGGACCAAGAGTCGGCGCTGCGCACGCCGGATGGCCTACAAGGCTACGCATCCGGCAGCGTCGAAGGCATTACGGCTTTCTTACAACGCAGTTCCCGAGCGGAGATTCTGCCGCCGTTGCCGGCGATCCACCGCGCCGCGGGTTCGGTTATGCGGAACCTCGGCACCGGCGACGAACGTAGATTGCATGATGTCCCGCGTCGCCCTGATGCTCTGCCTCGCCGCACCACTTTCGGCACAGTCGCCTGCCCAACGCGACCGGATCGAGGCCTTCCGCGACACCATGACGGCCGCGAAGGATTCCCTCGCGCTCAACGCGTTGGAGAAGGAACTCATCGCGCGCGCGCGCCACGAGCTGCGCGACAGTGCGATGGTGCACCTGCAGCTCGGTTTCATCGCGCTGCGCCAGGGTGACCTCGCTGGGCGGAAACACTACGAAGACGCCGCCTCGGAATTCCAATGGACCGTTGACCTGCAGCCGAAGTGGCCCTACGGCTGGTTCGGCCTCGGGCTCGCTGAATTGGGCGTCGGCGATGCGGAGTTCGAGCTGCTTCGCGGCTTGCAGAGCGCGCTTGGCAAGGACGCGCTGACGCGGTCCGCCAATGACTTTGCCCGCAGTGCCGAAGTTGATCCAGGTTTCGTCCGCGGACTGGTCGAACTGAGCAACACGGCGCTGCGTCAGCGCGTCAACCTGCGCCTCGGTGTGGCGCTCGTGGCGTTGCGCCGTGCGGCGCGCACTCCGGCGGCACGCAACCCGGATGTCCTGTTGGCGCGCGCGCGCATCGAGCGCGAGGTGGGGAGTCCCGACTCGGCGCTGGTCGCGGTCAATTCGTTGCTCGCTCGCAACCCGTTGAGTCCGGCGGCGCTGCTCGAGCAGGCGCGCGTCCTGTTCCGCCTTGGCGGCGCGAGCGGCGGCGAGCCGTGGTATCGCGGCTTGGCGCTCGCCGACCCGGGCACCGCCGCACTGTATCGCGCCGACCTGCGGTTCGTGATGCCGGACAGTTCGCTGCACGCATTCGATGCGTCCACGGGGGCCGCCAGAGCCGCGCTGATGCGGCGCTTCTGGGAGGTTCGCGATCGCGATGAGTTGCGTGCGCCCGGCGAGCGCCTGCTGGAACACTACCGGCGACTCGATTACGCCCGCCACAACTACCGACTGGCGTCCACGCACCGGCACTATGACATCGTCGAGCGGTACCGCCCTCCGGTGGCCGAGTTCGATGATCGCGGCGTCATCTACATCCGGCAAGGGACGCCGGACGATCGCGCCTCGGTCGAGCTGCCAGGGCTGCCGTACAACGAGTCGTGGGCCTACCACCGCCCGGACACCGGCGACCTGCTCTTTCATTTCGTCGCGCGGGAAGGGGTGACAGATTTCCGGCTGGTGGAAAGCGTGCTCGACGTTCTCGGGTACGCCACTGCGGTACGGCTGCAGAACTCGGGCGACGTGCAAGGCACCGACGCGCCCATGATGCCGCCCTCCCGATCGCGCGTCAACAACATCGGCGCCGACAGCGCGGCGAAGCTCCGTCAGCGAGCCAGCGATGCTGCGATGTCGCTCCGCGCGGAGGCGATTCTTCGCTCACGCCAGCGGCTGAGCCCCATCTATCAGCGGCTGTTGACGTCCGGCAAGGGCGGCGCGTCGGGACTCGAGGCCGAGGAGCGTACCCTGGGCAGCCGGAGCATCCGGATCGGCACCTCAACGGATCGGTGGCCGCGCAGCTACGCCGTCGCGTTGCCCGCCCACCTGCTGCTGCTAGCGACTGGCGGCGATTCCAGCTGGCCGATGCTTCGCGTCGCGTATGCCGTACCCGTGAGCGCGCTTCTGCCGATTGCTCGCACCGATTCCGGGAGATTTTCGATCCAGCTGCGCGCGTCGGTACTTGGCCTCGATGGCAGCGTCGTGGCCGTCGTTGATACGGTCGTACCGACCTCGGCCCGCGCCGCCGTCCCAGGGGCAGCTGACCAGTTCCTCGGACTGGTGTCGCTGCCGGTGCCGGCGGGACGGTTCACTGCGCGGGTCGGCTTGGAGGCGGGCCGTGCCGGTGTGGTCAGCGATCGCGACACGGTTGATGTTCCCTCACCGACCGCCCCGGCGCTCGCCCTGTCGGACCTCGTTCTCGGCTCGCGTAACGTGCCGCTGTGGTGGATGCCGGCCACTGGCGACAGTGTCCGCGTGAATCCGCTCGAGCAGTTTCGCGCGAGTGATCCGATGCAACTCTACTTCGAGGTGAGCGGGACGCCGCATGACTCCGCCTACCGGCTCGAACTGGCGGTCAAGCGGCCAGGCGGTTCGTCGTTGCTGCGCCGGATTCTCGGCTTGTTCGGCGGTAGTGGGGGAGCGATGCGGCTGGCGTTCACCCAGCGGTCGCCAGGCGGCCGCGAAGTTGTCCGACGGGAGATCTCGCTCGAAAAGCTCAACCCGGCGAGCTACGTTCTTGAAGTGACTGTCGCGACACCAGCGGGAAAGAAGGTCATGCGGAGCCAGCGGTTCGAGGTGGTACGGTGAACCTGCGCCGGCTTGGTCGGCTCGAGCCGCACGTCGGGCTCGCCCTGCTGATCGCGCTGAGCCCGATCTCGCTTTGGGGGCAGCGTGTCCCGGACCGCACCGCCGTATTCCGGTTGCGGGATTCGCTGGCGCTCGTTACGGACACGGCGACGCTACTGGCACTCGAATCGCGCAGCATCGACAGCGCGCGCAAGCATCGCGACGACGCGGTGCTGCACCTTCGGCTGGGCCTCGTGGGGCTTCGCATCGCTCAGATCACTGGTGGTGCCAGCCACTTTCGGGACGCTGAAGGCGAGTTCGAGTGGACAACCCAGTTGCAGCCCCAGTGGCCACTGGGTTGGTACGCGCTCGGCACCGCCGAACTCGCGGAAGCCGATGCCGACCCACCGGCGCTGCGGACACTGTTCCGCGCCCTTGGGCACGACGTATTTGGCCCGGCGGCCCACGATCTCGCCCGCAGTGCCGAGGTCGATTCCACGTTCGTTGGCGGACTGGTCGACTTCGGCGACGACGCGCTGCAACGTGGCATCGGATCGCACCTCGCCGCGGCGCTGACCGCCGCGCGACAAGTCGCCAGCGTACCCGCCGGTCGCAACCCCAGCGTGCTCCTTCTTCGGGGGCGGGTCGAGCGCGAGGTCGGTGACGTCGACTCCGCCATCGCGATGTTCCAGTCGCTGGTCTCTCGCGACCGGCACGACGCAACCGCGTTGCTCGAGCTGGCGCGGACGATGCTGGCGGCCGGTCGGATCGGCGGAGTCGATCCGTGGTATCGTGGCTTGGCGGTGGCCGAAAGCGCCGCGCTCGCGATGTATCGGTTTGATTTGTCGCTGGTGATGTCGGATTCCGCACTGGGTGCGTTTGACGCGGCGACCGGGCCGGGTCGGGTCACCGTTGCGAAGAACTTCTGGGACTCGCGCGACCCCGACGCGCTCAACGGCAGCGCCGAACGCTTGCGCGAACATTATCGCCGGCTGGCCTACGCGCATCGCCATTATGCATTGGTGCCACCGGGGCACCGCTATGACAGCCTGCGTGCGTTCACGTCAACCGGATCGCGCTTCGATGACCGCGGCAGGATTTACGTGCGCCACGGCGACCCCGACCAGCGAACGGCGCTCGCCCTGGCCGGACTGCCGCCCAATGAGTCGTGGCTGTATCACCGCCCGCACGGCGACCTGCTCTTCAACTTCGCTGAACCCGACAGTGCGCAGGGCTATCGCATGTACGAAAGCCTGCTTGACATCGTGGGCCTCGGAACGGCGGCGACACGGACCGGACAGGGGAACGTCCGGGCCCGCCTGGAAGGCGGCACCGCGATGGAAACGTATGGCGCGGCATGGACTGCGCAGGCGGCGGAGGAGTTGCTCTATTCCCGGCAGAAGCTGAGCCCGCTCTACGGCCGGATGCTCTCTGCCGGCGTCAAGGCCGCGACAGTGACCCAGCAAGCCGAGCGCACGGCTGGACGCAAGAGTATCGACATCGGGCTGCAGACGGACAGCTGGAAGTTGAGCTATGAACTGCCGCTCGCGGCCGATGTCGACGTTGTGGCGGTCGGGTCGGACGCTGCGGGCCCGGAGGTGCAGGTCGCGTTTGCGATTCCCGGCACCTCGCTCTACGCGCCGCCATCGTCCGGAGCGGTCGTGTATTCCATCCGGATGCGCATCGCCGTCAGTACCCGGGGTGGCGAACTGATCAACTCGGTAGATACGCTGCGCAACTTCTCGGCGGCCAAGGCGCTCCAGGCCACCGACCATCTGCTCGGCAGGCTCCCCATCCATGTGCCGCCCGGCGACTATATCGTTCGCGTGGCGCTGGAGACGGAGAGCCGCGGCCTGGTGACCAGGCCGCAGGCGGTCCATGTGGCGGCGCTCACAGCGCCCGGGCTCACGCTGTCCGATCTTGCCCTCGGTGCGCGTAGTGTTCCCCTGCCGTGGCAGACGGCACGGGCGGACACCGCCTGGGTAAACCCGCTGCAGCAGTTCAAGGCCGGTGAGCCGATGCAACTGTTTTTCGAGGTCGGCGGTGTCGCGCCCGGGGCCGCGTATCGCGCCGAGCTGTCGGTCATGCGATCCGGACACCAGGACGCGCAGTTGCGGCTGGGATTCAATGTGGTCGCCGGCGGCACCCCCGATGAGATCCGTCGCGAGGTCGACATCGGCCGCCTTGGCAGTGGCACATACGTGCTCCAGGTCGCCGTGTCGACCGCCACCGGCCGGGCGGTGCGCCGGCGTGAGTTCGTGGTGACCAGGTGAGCGGGCGTGCGCCCGGGTACCGGCTCCTTCTCGCGGGAGCGCTGCTCAGTCCAGCGGCTGCCATGGCGAACGTCCCGCGGCGACAGCGTGTGGATCAACCCACTCCGGCAGTGGTCGTCAAGTGATCGGGTCAGCGTCCGGTGTTGTTTGTTGATAACTATTCACTATGATAGATTTGTGATGTGGATTCTTTTTACGCCCATGGCTACTGATGATTTCCGTGGATTGCCGCCGGGGGTGTTTTTCTCTAGGTTGTTCCCGCTCCGCCATCCTGTTTTTCACCTTGGGCAATTGAGGGCCAGGTATCATGAGCACCTCTGCGACGCGAGGCGCGGTTGACTTGTCGCCGAATGCCGTCACCGTTCTTGAGAAGCGTTACCTGATCAAGGACGAGTCCGGACAGCCCGCGGAGCGCCCCGAGGACCTGTTCTGGCGGGTGGCAACCACGGTCGCGGCGCCGGACGCCAGGTATGGCGGTTCCCAGCGTGCGGTGTCCGACTTGGCGCGCGCCTTTTATGAGCTCATGGCGAAGCGCGAGTTCATGCCCAACTCGCCGACGCTGATGAACGCGGGACGCCCGCTGGGCCAGCTCTCGGCTTGCTTCGTCCTGCCGGTGGATGATACGCTGTCCAACGGCGAGAGCGGCATCTACGACACCCTCCGCGCCATGGCGCTGGTGCATCAGTCGGGCGGCGGCACCGGCTTCTCGTTCTCGCGGTTGCGCGCCCGCAACGACATCGTCCGCTCCACGATGGGCGTGGCCTCGGGGCCGGTGTCGTTCATGTCGCTCTACGACTCGTCCACCGATGTGGTCAAGCAGGGTGGGACGCGACGCGGCGCCAACATGGGCATCCTGCGCGTCGACCATCCGGACATTCTCGACTTCATCTCGTGCAAGGACGACATCACCAAGATCACCAATTTCAATATTTCGGTGGCGGTGACCGACGCGTTCATGCAGGCGCTTGCCGCCGCTGACGAATACGACCTCGTCGATCCGCGGACCCACCGGGTCACGGGGCGGCTCAGCGCCTCGATGATCTGGCAGAAGATCATCCACGGTGCCTGGAAGACGGGCGAGCCGGGCGTCTTTTTCATCGATCGGGCCAATTTCTACAACCCGGTGCCGCATCTCGGCGCGTACGAAGCCACCAATCCGTGTGGTGAGCAGCCGTTGCTGCCATACGATGTCTGCAACCTGGGTTCGATCAATCTCGGCGCGTTCATCACCGAACGCGGCGACATCGATTGGGAGCGGCTGCGGCGCGCGGTGCAGCTCAGCACGCACTTTCTCGAGAACGTGATCGACGCGAACAACTACCCGCTGCCGGAAATCACGTCGCTGGCGCAGCGCATCCGCCGCATCGGCCTGGGCGTTATGGGTCTGGCCGACCTGTTCATCCGCGTCGGCGTGCCCTACGACTCCGAGGAAGCGGTCGAGCTGGGGCGCCAGATCCAGCAGTTCGTCGATGACGAGGCCAAGAACGAATCCGAACGCCTCGCCACCCACCGCGGCGTCTTCCCCGAGTGGGAAAAGAGCATCTGGGGTCCCGATGCGAGTTGCGCCCGTGACGCCGAGGGCAACCGGGTGCGTCCGATGCGGAAGCTGCGCAACTGCAACGTGACGACCGTGGCGCCGACCGGGACGATCTCGATCATCGCCGGCTGTTCGTCGGGCATCGAGCCGCTCTTCGCCGTGGCATTCATGCGGAACCAGGCCGCCGTGCTGATGCCGGACGTGAACGACGACTTCGTCGCGATCGCGAAGAAGGAAGGCTGGTACAGCGACGACCTGATGCGCCGGATCGCGGAGCACGGCCACATCAACTTCGACGAGGTCCCGGCGCGCTGGCAGCGGGCGTTCGTCACCGCCAATCAGATCGCGCCCGAGTGGCACATCCGCATGCAGGCGGCGTTCCAGCAGCACAACGACTCGGCGATTTCCAAGACCTGCAACTTCGCCAACGACGCCACGGAGGAGTACGTCGAGCAGATCTACCGGCTGGCGTACGATCTCGGCTGCAAGGGTGTCACCGTCTATCGTGACGGCTCACGCGACATGCAGGTGCTGTCCACCGGTTCGACCGCAAGGAAGGTCCACGATCAGGCGACCGCAAGCGGCCAGTCGGAGGCGCGCGCCGACCTGATCATGGCGACCGGCGAGCACCCGGCCATGAGCCCGGTGCTGCAGGCGCGCGCCGCGGCCGCCGACGAGGCGGGACACATCGCCGAACTGGAGGCCGAGAACGCGCAGCTCAAGCGGATGGTGCACGAGCTGGAGAGTGAAAACCTGCAGCGACGCCAGAAGCGATCGCGCCCCGAGCTGCTGCGCGGCTCGACCCGGCGGATCGCCACGCCGCTCGGCGACCTGTACGTGACCATTACCGAAGACGACAAGGGTCAGCCATTCGAAGTGTTCATGTCCCTGGGCAAGGCCGGCGGCGCGCTGATGGCGGACGTGGAGGCGGTTGGCCGGCTGATTTCGCTGGCATTGCGTTCCGGCATTCCGCTGCGGGCCATTCATCGGCAGCTGCGCGGCATCTCGTCGGATCGCGCGATTGGCCTCGGGCCGCACAAGGTCATGTCCGTTCCCGACGCGGTCGGCATCGCGCTCGAGAAGTACGCTGCCGACAAGCAGGGCGTCCAGCAGGAGTTGCTCGTCGCACCTGCAGCGCCGCCGGTCGGCGCCATGTCGCCCAGTGATGTCGCGGAGCTCGCGACGATGGTGACCGGTGACGCCGGCGAGCAGATGGTCATGGGCGGGATGAATGAGACGTTCGCCGCCGCGTGTCCGGACTGCGGATCGCAGCTGGAGTACGCTGAAGGGTGCGCGAAGTGTCACGTGTGCGGGTTCAGTGAGTGCGGGTGAGGTACTAGCCTGTCAGCCCGAGCGTAGCGAGGGATCTCGATCTTTACGCAGCGCCGAATATTCGAGCGGTTAGCCGCTCGGCACGAAGGGGGATCCCGACTCGCGGAGGGGCCCCCTTTGTTGTGTCCAGCGACCGATCTCCGCGCCGTGCCACAAGCGCTTGTCAGTTGCTGCCGTTTACCGAGGCCGAACGCAGTCCATGAAGTAGTGACACGCTGACACCGGCGATTGCCTTGCAGCCAGCATCGCAATGTTACCGAAATGTTGCAATGGTGCGATCAAGCACGCGATCCCAGGAGAACCACTTCGCGGCGAACGCCAACGCGCCTTCATGCAAGCGCTCGCGCAACTCGGCGCTCGCAATCAACGATTCAATCGCGCGCGCGAGTGACGCAGGGTCCTTCGGTTCGCAGAACAGCACGTTCTCGCCGGCTCGGAACGGAGGCTCCAGTGGGTCCCCCGGCGTCGTGATGGTTGGCAGGCCATGTGCCATCGCCGCAGCGAAAGAGCTGTTGTTGAGATAGACGCCCCGGTCGAACGGCAGCACGCAGCAATCGGCGGCCCGCAGATAGAGCGAGGCGATGTTGCTGTCGGTGGGATAGTAGCCCGTCCAGGTGACCGCGCCGGCGACGCCGAGGTCGGCGGCGCGCTGCGTCAACTCGTCGCGGTAGTGAGGCCGGTTGGGATCGTTCAGGCTGCCTCCAATCATGACCAGTCGCACGTGACTACGCTGCTGCCCCACGAGACGCAGCGCCTCCAGCAGCGTTTCCACCCCCTTGCGGGGATACAGATAGCCAAAATACGCCAGCACGAAGTCTTCGGCGTCCGCGTGCAATAGCGTCCTGCCCTCGCGCCGCGACGCGCCGTCACCTTCCTCGGCCATCAGCATCAGCGGTGGTGGCGGGATCAGCACCGTCTTCTCGCCGATCCGGGCGAACTCTTCCTCCAACATTGCACGGTGCGTGTCGCTCAGCACGATCACCGCATCGCTGTCACGAAGCAGCGTTCCAAAGCCGTAGCTCACGTCTGTGCGACCCACCCATGCGATGACGGCGCGGCGCACAATCCGCGACACCGTGCTCCGGCCCTCGCCGAGCACGCCGATCGGCCACTCGATGTGCGTTACCACTCGGAGACCCGGCCACCGTCGCTTGATCAGCGACGGCAGGAACGTGACCATCGGATGATTGCCATAGAATCGGCCGTGAAAATGGATGTCGACGACGTCGGGCGTCGAGCGCTGGATCTGCGCCAGCAGGCGCGGCAACTCGCGCCACGACCAGTCACGCATGATCGGTGCAATGCGGAGGCGGGCGTCGGTCGCGATCCCTGCCAGGTCCGACGTGATCACCTCGACCTCGAGCCCGCGTTCCGCGAGGCGCTGGCACAGCCGGAGCGCGTAGTCCGCACCACCGACCTTCATCGGTGGGAAGGCGGCCGTGACCATCAGCACCTTCACGGTTTCACCCGGCGCCGGGCGAGGTACCAATTGATCGTGGCACGCAGCCCTTCAGCGAACGGCGTCGTCGACTCGAAGCCGAAGTAGTCTCTCGCTCGCGTGACGTCGAGGCAGCGCCGCGGCTGTCCATTCGGCTGGGTGGTGTCCCACACGATACGGCCGTCGAATCCCACCTGCTCCGCGATCATGGCGGCGAGATCGCGGATGGCAATCTCCCGCCCACTACCGATGTTCACCGGCTCTACGCCATCGTAGCGCTCGGTCGCGAGGCAGATCGCCTCGGCGGCGTCGGCGGCGTAGAGAAACTCGCGAGTCGGCGAACCATCACCCCAGAGCACTACCTCGCTGTCGCGGCGGCCCTTCGCCTCAAGACACTTCCGGATCAAGGCGGGAATCACGTGGCCGGTGTCGAGGTCGAAGTTGTCGCGCGGCCCGTAGAGATTGACGGGTAACAGGTAGATGGCGTTGAACCCATACTGGGCTCGATACGCCTGGGCCTGCACCAGCATCATCTTCTTCGCGAGCCCATACGCGGCATTGGTCTCCTCCGGGTAGCCATTCCAGAGGTCCGCTTCGCGGAACGGAATCGGCGCATGCTTGGGATACGCGCAAATGGTGCCGAGGGCGACGAACTTCTCGACCCCCGCCCGACGTGACAGTTCCATGAGCTGGGTTCCGAGCATGGCATTGTCATAGAAGAAGCGGCCGGGATTCGCACGATTGGCACCGATGCCGCCGACCACCGCCGCGAGATGGATGATGGCGTCTGGTCGTGCTGCGTCGAGGAGCCGCCGGATTGCGTCTGCCTCGCGCAGGTCGAACTCAGCCGAACGGGGCACGGTCACCCGGGTGCAACCTCGTTCGCGCAGGGCTTCGACGACATACGAGCCCAGGAATCCGGCGCCGCCGGTGACCACGATGGATGCGGTTTTCAAATCCACGATTGCCTCAGTGGAATGCGATGGAACAGCCGTGGCCAAGTCATCGAACTCCACGCCTGCATGTTACGATAGAATCGCGACCATGCAACGGCACGGGCCTGAAGAACGGGCGGAAGCTCCTGTCACTGCCGGTCCAGGCGCAACGGGGACGCCGTCGCGCCTTGCCTCGCCCGCCCGATCGCCCCATATTCGCGCCCGATGACGCACGCGCCGATGCCGTTCCGCCGTTCATTCGCCGCGTTCGCGACGCTGGCCGTTCTGTTCGCGCCCACGTCCCAATTGGCGCACGCGCAGGCGATGGTGCACGAGGCGGCGGCGCATTGCTCCCTGCCGCCGATGCATCACCACGCGATGCCGGCGTCCCAGCCGCACGGCTCACACCATCAGCACGGTGCTACCTGCTGCGACCTCTGCCCCTCCGGTTGCCAGACCGTGGCGTTACCCGCGGGTATCGCCGGCGGAGTTGCCGTCATTGGATCGTTCGTGCTTGCTGCCGTGGCAGCGCCGTACCACGTTGTGGTGTACCGCCTTCCGCACGCCCTTCCGTTTTCGCTCGCCCCGCCGACCATCTCCGTTTGAGCCCGTTCCGGTACCGCCGGAACGCCAATCCGTCTGTTGTCTGGACCACCGCTCCCGGAGGATATTGTGTCATTCCGCCTGGCAGTACTGGCGCTATGTGTTGCGCCGTCGATCATGTCCGCGCAGGTGCCGACCCGCGCTGACTCGTTGCGCGCCGACTCGACCCGCCGATCGAACGACACGCTCACGCACACGCCGGTGCACCTGCGATCGATCACGGTCACGGCTGCCGCCACTCCGCACTCGGCGCCGATCGGCATCATCCGCATCTCCCCGGCTGTCATCGCCGCGACTCCGGCCACCAGCCCGTGGGACCTGCTGCGCCAGACCGCCGGCATCGAGGTGCACGAGCAGGGTCAGGGTCCCGGGTTCGCCTCCGACGCATCGATTCGCGGCTTTTCATCCGACCACTCGACCGACATCGCGCTCTGGATCGACGGCGTGCCGATCAACGAGCCGGTAAACGGGCACGCGGAGGGGTACAACGACTGGAGCCTGTTGATGCCGCAGGCGGTGGCAAGCATGGAGGTGCTCAAGGGGCCGACCAGTGCCGTGTACGGCAACTTCGCCATGGCCGGCGTGGTGAATGTGCTGACGCGCGAGCGAATGAGCGGCAGCGAGTTCGCAATTGACGGCGGTTCCAACGGCCGCGTCGACGGCACGTTCTTCACCGGACTCGATCGGCCGAACACGGGCCTCGTACTGGGGCTTCGTGGCATGCGCGACGGCGGCTGGCGGCCCAACAGCAATCAGCAGCTCGGCCAGTTCTACGGCCGGTTGGTCCGGCAGGTCAGCTCGGCGGCGGCGCTCGACATCGGTACGCAGCTCTACACGGCGGGATGGGACTCGCCCGGATTTCTGTCAGCCGATCAGTTCGATGCCAGGCAATTCGATTTCGTGACCGATCCCACCGATGGCGGCACCAAGCGGCACGCGCTCGAACGCGCCAGCCTGCGCGTCGTGCTCAACCCGAATCTGGCGTGGCGGACGACCACCTACGCTACACAGGGGCACTGGAATTTCTTCCTCACGGTGCCGCCCGAACCGGGTTCCGGCGAGGGCTCCGGCAGTCAGACACAGGAAGTCGATGACCGCAACGGTTGGGGTGCCACCAGCGCGCTGACCTGGGTGCGTGACCGGTTCGAGGTGACCTTCGGCGGTGAAGGGCGGCTCGACCATTCCGACTACCAGCACTGGTCCACGACGCACCGTATCCAGGACTCGGCCGACGTGCTGCTCGGAGCGCGACAGACGTCGGGAGCACTCTTTCTGCAGTCCAGTGTCGACATCGGTCACCACCTGCGGTTCACGCTCGGCGGACGGTACGACGCGGTCGACACGCGATCGACTCCTGCCGGCGACACCACCACTTCGGCGACTCACGGAGTATTCTCGCCAAAGCTTGGCGTGCTGGTGCACCTCCCGCGGGTGGGAGATGTGTACGCAAATATCTCGCGCGGATTTCGAAGCACTGACGGTGTCATCGAGGATCCGACGCTCCCATTCATCACCGAATGGGCCTACGAAACCGGCATGCATGTCGACATGGGTCACGTGGGGGCGAGCGCGGCCCTGTTCCGGACCGACGTCAGCAACGAACAAACGTTCGATCCCATTCTGCTGACCAGCACGAGCGGTGGCCGCAGTCGCCGGCAGGGCGTCGAGTTTTCTGTCAATGCCCCGCTCGGGGAGTTTGCCCGCGTGTCCGGCAGCTGGACGTTCACCGACGCGACGTACCGCGACCAGGTGACACCGGATGGCGAGAGCTTGGCCGGACTGCAGGTGGCGAACACCGCGAAATACGTTGGCGCCGCGGCAATCGAGTTTGGCAAGAACACGGCACCGTGGTCAATCCGGCTGTCGGGCAACGCGGTGGGTCCGTACACGCCGTTCGACGAACCGGCGACGGTCGTGCCGGCGTACGCGCTGCTTCATCTTTCGTCCCGCTTGCTGGTGGGTGGTCGGACTGTACTGCGTCTGGGCGTGCGCAACCTGTTCGACAAGGCGTACCCCGAGTTGCGTGCTGGCGGGTTCGTTTCGCCGGGGCAGCCACGATCGGTGTACGGCGGCGCAAGCTACGCGATGTAGGCCGGTACAACCTTTTCTGGCCGGCGGGTGTCGTATCGGGAACCCTCCCTCGCCGGTCTGGAGCTGTCATGGACGCCCTGTTGCACGACATCCGGTACGCTGCCCGCCGGCTCCGCCATTCTCCCGCCTTCACGTTCATCGTCGTCGCCACCATGGCGCTCGGCATTGGCGCGAACTCGGCGATTTTCAGCGTGATCAACACCGTGCTGCTGGTACCGCTGCCATATCGGGACCCGGGCCAGTTGGTCACCATCTACCACTGGTATCCGACGCTCAAGATGGAAGCCCCGGTCTCGGCACCGGGGTTCAAGGACTATCGAGACCGGACCCGGTCGTTTGCCGCGGTTGCGGTCGAAGCCGGGTGGAACGTCAATCTCACCGGGATGGGCGAACCCGAGCGACTCGGCGGGACCCGCGTGAGCGGGCTGTTCTTCTCGGTTCTGGGTGTCACCCCTGCCCGCGGTCGTACAGTGATCGCCGATGACGATCGAGCCGGGCACGATCACGTCGTGGTGCTGAGCGACGGGCTGTGGAAGCGGATGTTTGGAGCCAAGGCCGACGTCGTTGGGCAGACGGTTTCGCTGAACGGCGAGTCGTATCAGGTGATCGGCGTGATGCCAGCGGGATTCGTCGATCCGTGGAATCCGCCGACCGAAATCTGGTCGCCGATTGCGATCGATCCTTCCCGCTTCACGAGCAACAACTACACCAACGAATACCTCAACCTCGTGGCCCGCCTGAACCCGGGCACGAGCGTGAAGGCCGCCGCGCGGGAGATGACCGGCTTTGCCACCCAGCTCAAGCAAGACAATTCGAACACCTTTTCGATCGACTGGACACTCGAAGTGAAATCGATGAGCGAGGTCCAGATCGGCCGCATTCGGCCGGCGTTGCTTGTGCTTCTCGGGGCGGTCGGGTTCGTGCTGCTGATCGCCTGCGCGAACGTGGCCAACCTGCTGCTGGCCCGCGCCGCGTCGCGGCATCGCGAGGTGGCGATCCGCATTGCGCTCGGCGCCAGGCCCCGCGACCTGGTGCGCCAGCTGCTCGCCGAGAGCCTCATGCTCTCGGCCGGCGGTGGCGCACTCGGCCTGTTGATCGCGTACGGGGCGATCAAGGCCCTTGCCGCGGCGAATCCCGCCAACCTCCCGCGGGTAAAGGATCTGGCGATCGACTCGCATGTGGTGGTGTTCACACTCGCGGTGGCGCTGGTCACCGGCGTCGTGTTCGGCCTGGCGCCCGCACTGCAGACGAGGAAGGGCAACCTGCAGAGTTCATTGAAGGACGGTTCGCGCACCGGGACCGCGGACCGCGGCGGCCAACTGGTGCGTCGCGCGCTGGTAGTGACGGAGATTGCGCTGGCGCTGACGCTGCTGACGGGCGGCGGCCTGTTGCTCAGGAGCTTCTCCCGGCTGGCGAATGTCAGCCCCGGCTTCGAGCCGCGCAACGTGCTGACGTTCGGCATCTCGCTCCCGGTTGCCAAGTACAACAATGACACCGCACGCACCGCGTTCTGGAGTGCGCTGATGCCGCGGATCGAGCAGGTGCCCGGCGTCAAGGCGGCGGGTGGCACCAGCGTCGTCCCGTTTGGGGGCAACTGGTCAACCGGCAGCTTCAACGTCGAAGGCTACACGCCGCCGCCGAAGGCGAACGGACCGTGGGGCGATATTCGCCTGGTCGCTCCCGGCTTCTTCGCGGCGTTGCAGGTGCCGCGACTCGAGGGCCGCATCTTCACGGCGCAGGATGACGCTCACGGGATGCAGGTCGCGGTGGTCGACAACGAGTTCGTTCACCACTACTACAAGGCGGGTGAGACCCCGATCGGCAAGCGGATCGACTTGGGTAACAGTACGCCGGACACCAGCACCCGTTACATCACGATCGTCGGCGTCGTGGGGCACACGAAGCATGAGGGCCTGGACGCCGAGCCGCGGGTCCAGTTGTATCTCGACATCTTGCAGCCCGCGTCGGCATTTGGCGGTGGCGCCAACAGGCTCGACGTCGTGGTCCGCACCGCCGGTGATCCGAAACAGCAGGTGGCGGCCATTCGCAACGCGATCCACGATATCGACCGTGACCTGCCAATGGCCCGCGTCACGACCATGGACGACCTGGTGTCGGCGTCAATGGGACAGCGCCGGCTGTCGACGACCCTGCTCGGCATCTTCGCCGCGCTGGCCCTGCTGCTCGCGTCGCTCGGGATCTACGGCGTCATGTCATACACGGTGGCGCAGCGCACCCGCGAACTGGGCGTACGCGTGGCGCTCGGTGCGACTCGCGACAACGTCCTCGGCCTGGTATTCCGCCAGGGCATGACACTCACCGCCCTCGGCGCCGGCCTCGGCCTGGTTGGCGCCTTCGCGCTGACTCGCCTGATCGCCAGCCAGTTGTTTGCCGTGAACGCCACCGATCCGGTCACGTTCGCCACCGTTACACTGCTGCTCCTCGCGGTGGCGATCGGTGCGACGCTGGTGCCGGCGGTGCGGGCAACGCGCATCGATCCGTTGGTGGCGTTGAGGGAGGAATGACGGAGCGCGGAGACTCCTGGCTCCCGGTCCAACTGCGTCGCTCCCTCCCCCAACCGCATCCAACCCTGCAACGTTGTCCGCTAATGGGACGCGCAATCGCAACTCCGTACACCGCACCTGGCGCCAACTCGAGCCGGTGCGTCTCAAGCTATTGCAGGAACAGCACTTGTATATGGCAGTTCAGGGCACACGGATTGCTTTGATTGTCATCGCGCTTGCCGTGTTTCGCACCCGCAACTCGTCTCTGAGGACACTGCGTGGACGTTGCTCGCCCGCCCAAGAAGAAGACCGGCCGTTACATCGCCATCGGCGGCGGTGTGCTGTTGCTCATCATCGCCACGATCGCGCTGGGCAAGCTCAAGCCCGCCGCGCCCACGGTCGAGATGTCGGTAGTGATTCAGGATTCGGTCCGTCAGGGCGACATGATCCGCGAAGTGCGCGGTCCCGGCACGCTGGTGCCGGAGCAGATCCAGCAGGTGACCGCGCCCGCGACGGCGCGAGTGGATCGGATGGACGTGCAGGCGGGTCAGAGCGTGAACGCCGGTGATCCACTGCTCGAGATGTCGAGCCCCGACGTGATGATCTCGACCATGACCGCCGACCAGCAGCTCAATCAGGCGCAAGCCACACTGCTCACGCTGCGCACCAGTCTCAAGAGCAGCGAGCTGTCGCAGCAGGGACTGGTCGCGAGCACCCGCACCCAGTACATCGCCGCCACCCAGGACGCTGCTGCGTCCGATACGCTGCTCAAGCAGCACCTGATTGCCCAGTTCGACGCGACCAACAAGCGTGCACTGGCCGACCAGCTCACCGCGCAGTACAAGTACGAACAGCAGCGCCTCCTGATCATGCAGCAGTCCGTCGATTCCGAGATTGCAGCGGCGACGACCAACATCCAGCAGCTGAAGTCGATCGCCGATTTCTACCACAACAAGCAGAAGTCGCTCACGGTCCGGGCGCCCGCCACCGGCGTGGTCCAGGGAATGACCCTGCAGCAGGGCCAGTACATCACCGAGGGAAGCCTGTTGCTCAAGGTCGTGCAGCCCGGGAGGCTCAAGGCGGTGCTGCAGATCCCCGAGTCGCAGGCCAAGGATGTCGCGATCGGCCAGTCGGCCAGCATCGATACCCGCAGCAGCGGTTTGATCGCCGGGCACGTCTCACGCAAGGATCCCTCCGCCATCGGCGGAACCGTCACGGTCGACGTGGCGCTGAATGGCGCACTCCCCCAGGGCGCCGTTCCCGACCTCAGCGTCGACGGGACCATCCAGATCGAGAAGCTCAAGAATGTGCTATACACCGGCCGCCCCGGTTATGGCGGCGCGACCGGGCCGGTGGGGTTGTTCAAGATCGTGGAGAACGGTCACGCCGCGGTGCGGATCCAGGTCCTGCTCGGCCGCAGCTCGGTGACCTCGGTGGAAATCGTCAAGGGGCTCAACGTGGGCGACAAGGTGATCCTGTCCGACATGCAACAATGGGATGGTGTAGACCGCGTCCGACTCAAGCAATAGGAGCAGGCCAATGGCAACCACGGGTGAACCGCTGATCCGGCTGCAAGGCATCAAGAAGGTGTTCTACACCGACGAGGTCGAGACGCATGCGCTGTCGGACGTGCATCTCGAAATCGCGCAAGGCGAGTACATCGCGATCGCTGGCCCCTCCGGCTGCGGCAAGACGACGCTGCTGTCGATCCTGGGCCTGCTCGATACGCCGAGCGATGGCGCCTACATCCTCGACGGACGTCCGGTCGCGGGACTCGACGCCGCGGAGCGAGCGCGGGTTCGCAACCGGCAGATCGGCTTCATCTTCCAGGCGTTCAACCTGATCGGCGACCTGACGGTGTACGAGAACGTCGAGTTGCCGCTCACCTATCGCGGGATGAGTTCCAGCGAGCGCAAGGAACGGGTCCACGCCGCGCTCGAGCGCGTCGGCATGGCGCACCGGGTGCGCCACTTCCCGGCGCAGCTGTCCGGCGGCCAGCAGCAGCGCGTCGCCGTGGCACGCGCGGTCGCCGGCGACCCGGCCATCCTCCTCGCCGACGAGCCGACCGGCAACCTCGATTCGGTCAACGGTGAAGCGGTGATGGATCTGCTGCGCGAACTCCACCGCAACGGTGCGACCATCTGCATGGTCACCCACGATCCGCGATATGAAGAGCACGCCGACCGTTCGGTGCACTTGTTCGACGGCCGCGTGGTGGACGAGCAGACGGCGATCGCGGCGCATTTGCCCTGATGTCCGCCGTGGGCTGTGAGCCATGAGCCCCTGACGGTAAGCTCGGCGAGGTGGCACGGGGGCTTCACGCCGAGTCGACCGTCAGGGGCTCACGGCTCATCGCATCGTAGTGGCGCGTAATCTCGAGGTCGCCCATGGACACGCTCTGGCCCGACGTACGCTTCGGCATCCGACAGCTTCTCAAGCATCGCGGATTCACGCTCATCGCCGCACTCACGCTCGCGCTCGGCATCGGCGCGAACACCGCAATCTTCAGCGTCGTGTACGGCGTGCTGTTGCGCCCGCTGCCCTATCCGCAGCCCGATCGCCTGGTCGGTCTCGCCGAGACGTTCGCCGGCACGCGCGACGAGATGGGAGTCACGTATCGCGAGTTTCAGTTCCTCGTGGAACGAGGCACGGCCGTTCAGGCCTTGGCGGCGTCAACCAGCGTGGGAATGAACCTCACGGCCGGCAACGCCGCCGACCATCTGCGCGGGTTGCGGGTGTCGGCGGACTACTTGCGCGTGCTCGGTGTCGCTCCGCAGCTGGGTCGCGTTTTTTCCGCCGACGAGGACCAGCCCAACGGACCCTCCGTGGTGGTCCTCAGTCATGCGCTGTGGCAGCGGCGCTTCGGCGGCGACCGGTCGGTGGTCGGTCGCACCGTGCTGCTCGACGGCAAGCCGACCACCGTCATTGGCGTGATGCCGGCGGGATTCGCGTCGCTGCCATCAGCCGACGCGTGGAGCACACTTGCCCAGGTGAGCGAGACCGTTGGCAGCGGGGAAAACCTGGAGGTGATCGGCCGGCTTCGCGGCGGCATGACTGCGGCGCAGGCGTCGCAGCGCATGCAGGTGGCATTTGCCGATTTTCACGTGCGGTTCAAGCAGCGGGGTTTGTCCTCTCAGCTGAAGATGGATCTGGTGCCGTACAAGCAGGTCATCGCCACCGACACGCAGGCCCCGGTGAAGATTCTGTTCGGGGCCATCGGCTTTGTGCTGCTGATCGCGTGCGCCAACGTGGCGTCGCTGATCCTGGGACGCGCCGCGACGCGCCATCGCGAGCTGGCGGTACGGGTCGCATTGGGTGCCACCCGCAGCCGGATCATCCGCCAAATGCTCACCGAGAGCGTGTTGCTGTCGTTCCTCGGCGGCAGCCTCGCCATCGGCGTGGCGGCCTGGACGCTGGACGGCCTGTTGGCCTTGGTTCCCGCCACTCTCGCTGGCGGGGCCGAAGTGCACCTCGATCGTTGGGCGCTGCTCTTCACCTTTGGCGTGGCGCTCGCTGCGGGCGTCGGATTCGGGCTCGCGCCCGCGTGGCTGACCGCCAACGCGGATCCCCAAGCCGCGCTGCAGGCGGCGTCCGCGCGAACCACGGGCTCGGTCGGACAGGGCCGGCTGCGCAACGTGCTGGTGATCGCCGAAATCGCGATGGCGCTGATCCTGCTGTCCGGCGCGGGCCTGATGATCCGGACGTTCGCCAACCTGATCCACACCGATGCCGGATTCGATCCGCGACACGAGTTGTCCGCCGAAATCTGGCTCACCGGCTCCCGCTACGAGACGCCGACGGCGATCGCCGGATTCTACGCTGACCTCACGACTCGCCTGCAAGCGCTCCCCGGCGTGGCGTCGGCCGCGGTGGTGGAGGCCGGACTGCCACTCGAACGCGGCGGGAACATGGGCGTGTCGTACAACGGCCAACCGCTCCGGGGTGGCATCGATTATCGCACCATCACGCCCGGGTACTTCCGCACGCTGGGCGTTGCGGTGCGGGAGGGGCGAGAGTTCGTCGCAGCCGATGACGCCGGTGGCCAGCCGGTGGTGGTCGTCAACGAATCGTTCATTCGGCAACAGTATCTCCCCGGCCGCGCATTGGGCCAGGCACTCACCATCGGCGGCAACAAGACACCGCGAGCCGTCGTCGGCGTCGTCGGCGATGTCAGGTCGTTCATCGGGTTTCGCGCACCACCCACCGTGTTCCTGCCTTCCGCACAGACCCCGTTCGATTTCACCCGGGTCTTCAACGGCTGGTTCCCGATCCACGTGATGGTGCGTGCGACGGGTGATCCCGCGCCTCTCGCCGGTGTGGTCACCCGGACCATTCACGACGCCGATCCGCAGATTCCGGTCGGACAGGTCCAGACGATGGACGGCGTTCTCAACGAATCGCTGTCACTGCAGCGGTTCGTGATGGTGGTGCTCGGCGCGTTCGCCGCGGTCGCGGTTGCCCTCGCGATGGTGGGGATCTATGGCCTGATCTCGTGGTTCGTGGTGCGCAGCACGCGCGACATCGGTGTGCGGATTGCTCTCGGTGCGTTGCCGCGGGACGTCATGACGCTGGTGCTGCGCCGGGGCATGGCGCTGGCGATCACCGGTGCGGCGATCGGTGTGGCGGGGGCACTTGCGTTGACGCGGTTGCTTGCGAGCCTGTTGTTCGGCATCGCACCGGGTGATCCGGGAACCCTCGTCGGCGTGGCGGCGCTCGTGGGGGCGGTGGCGCTCGCGGCGTGCTATCTCCCGGCGCGGCGCGCCACGCGCGTCGATCCTATCGTGTCGCTGCGGACGGAATAGGCATCGGCATGGAGGCCCTGCTCAACGACATCCGGTACTCCGCGCGCCGGATCCTCCAGCGGCCGGGGTTTGCGCTGGTTGTCGTGTTCACGCTGGCGCTCGGCATCGGCGCGAATACGGCAATCTTCAGCGTCGTGAAGAGCGTGGTGCTGGCGCCCTTGCCCTACCGAGATCCTGAACGGCTGGTGATGGTATGGGAGACGAAGCCGGCGCAGGGCCGCGTTCGCAACGTCGTCAATCCGCAGAACTATCTCGACTGGCAGCAGCGGAGCACCAGTTTCAGCGCCCTCGGGCTCTACATGTGGCGCACGATGACGCTCACCGGCGGCGGCAACCCGGAAGACGTCACCGGCCGGGCGGTGACCCCGAATGTCTTCGAGATCCTGGGCGCGCGTCCGGCGCTCGGTCGCAACTTTACGCGGGAGGACGGCTTCCCGGACGCGCCACTGCGAGTGATGCTGAGCGACGCATTATGGCGGCGCCGGTTCGGCACGGACTCGAGCGTGGTGGGTCGCAACATCGCGATCAGTGGGGGCACGGCGCTCGTCGTTGGCGTGATGCCTCGGTCGTTCCGTCCGCTCGGGAATGAACAATACTGGCAAGCGTTCCGCCTGGATCCGGCCGACCACCAGCGCTCCGGCCGGTACGCGATCGCAATCGGCCGACTCAAGCCCGGGGTGACGCGCCAGCAGGCGCAGGCGGAACTCGTCGGGATCACTCGTCAGCTTGAGCGGGAGTATCCCGACTTCGACACGGGTTGGAGCGCTCGGGTGGTGTCGATCAAGGACGACATCGTTGGTCCGGCTCGCGGCGTGTTGTGGATGCTCTTCGGCGCAGTGGGAGTGCTTTTGCTGATCACGTGTGCCAACGTGGGCAACCTCATGCTCGGTTCTGCCGCGAGCCGTCATCGCGAACTCGCCGTGCGCACCGCGCTGGGCGCGCCGGGATGGCGATTGGTGCGGCAGTGGCTCGTCGAGAACCTGCTGCTCTCGCTCGTCGGGGGTGCCGTCGGTGTGGTCCTGGCGGTGTACGGCGTCGATCTGCTGGTGGCGGCGCATCCGGACAGCGTACCGCGCCTGCACGAGATTTCCCTCGATACTCGCGTTCTTCTCGTGTCCGCACTGCTTTCCATTGGTGTCGGCGTGGTGATCGGTTTGCCTGCGACGTTCGGCGGCCGGCTGGCGAGGGTCGGCGTCGCGCTGCGGTCGGCCGGAGCGCGGACCACCGAGGGCGGCCGCGCTGCCCGGTTCCGCGCCGGACTCGTCGTGGTACAGGTATCGCTCGCGCTGGTGCTGTTGATCGGCGCCGGGTTGATGGTGCGCTCAATCGCCAAACTCACGTCGGTTGATCCGGGATTCAATCCGGATAATGTGCTCACGCTGACGCTGGACCTGCCCACGGGCACCTATCCTGACAGCGCTCCGGCGCGGGTGACCGCGTTCTATTCCTCGATGCTGGAGCGCGTGCGCGCCATTCCCGGCGTGCGCTCGGCCGGCATCGCGAGTTGGCTGCCGCTCACTGGCATCGGTGCGGGGACCGGGTTCGTGGTGGTTGGCCGGCCGGCACCTCCGCCGGGCCAACAGCCGGGCGCGGTGATCCGGATCATCGATCCGCAGTACCTGGCCACCATGGGCATTCCGCTAATGCGTGGTCGCCGCTTCACGGATCACGACGATGCCAAGGCGCCACCAGTGGTCATCATCAGCGCCGCGCTGGCCAGGAAGATCTGGCCTGGCGAGGAGCCGATCGGCCAGCACGTCAAGGTCAGCTGGACTAATCCCGACGCCGAGCCCGAAGTGGTCGGCATCGTCGGTGATGCGCTGGACACCGGTCTCGACGGCGATCGCAATCCGACGATCTACTACCCGGGCGCACAGAGCCCGAGCAGTCGGATGTCGGTGGCCATTCGCGCCGAGCGCTCGCCGCTCGCGCTGGTACCTGCCGTGCGTGCCGCGGTACATGGCGTCGATCCGGACCTGCCGGTCGGCGACTTCGCGCCGATGTCCGCGGTCATCACGGGATCCATGGCTGATCGACGCTTTCCCACCTTCCTGCTCAGCATTTTCGCCGTGGTGGCAATGACGGTGGCGGCAATCGGCGTCTACGCCGTGCTCGCGTTCGCGGTGAACCAGCGTACGCGGGAGATCGGCGTCCGCATGGCGCTGGGAGCCCAGCGCGGTCAGGTCGTGCAGCTGGTGCTGCGCAACGGACTATGGCTGACTGTGAGCGGCCTCGCGATTGGCACGGCGGTCGGCGTGATCGCATCGCGGGCACTCTCGACGCTGCTCTTCCACGTGGATCCTGCCGACCCGTTTACCCTGGCCGTCGTGGCGGGGATGCTCCTGCTGGTGTCAATGCTGGCGATGTACCTCCCTGCCCGTAGGGCGACCCGGGTCGACCCCATGACCGCCCTGCGCAGCGAATAGCCCAACTCGGAGCACGTCCATGCAGCGACTCATCCAGGATGTCCGCTACGCCGCACGCGGCCTGATCAAGACGCCGGTTTTCACCGTCGGGGTCGTGCTCACCCTGGCGCTCGGCATCGGGATCAACGCCACCATGTTTGGCGTGGTGGATGCGCTCTTTCTTCGCGCACCAGCAGGCGTCAAGGAGCCGGACGGTATCGTCCGCGTCTATTACAAGCGCAACGTCGGCGCCATGGGCACCTTCACGGGGTCTGGCAGTACGTTCCCGTCGTATGTGGACCTGCGCGACGGCGTACCCGCATTTGCCCAGGCGGCGGCGATCACCACGCGAAAGCTCGGATTGGGGCGCGGGCGCGACGCGATTCAGGTGAATGCATCCGCCGTATCGTATCAATACTTCCCGATGCTCGGCCTGCAGCCGACGCTGGGACGCTTCTTCACCGACGCCGAGGATCGCACTGGTGGCGACCGCGTGGCGGTGTTGACCTACCGGTTCTGGCAGCGACAGTTCAGTGGCGATCCCGGTATCGTCGGTCGGGCGCTGCCGATCGGCAAGGGGACGTACACCGTGATCGGCGTGGGCCCCAAGGAGTTCACCGGAATCGATCTCGTCCCGGTCGACCTCGTCCTGCCGATTCATCCGGCGGCGGAGGGCGATGTCGCATCGCCCGAAGCGATCGGCAGCCGGAATTGGTGGTGGATGTCGACCGTCGCGCGGCTCAAGCCAGGCGTCCCGGCGGCGACCGCGGCGGCGCAAGCGACCGTGGCATACCGTCAAGGTGTATCGCAGGGCAAGCGGCGCGATTCCACGAGCCTTGTTGTGCTCGGAGCGATCCAGGAATCGCGGGGTCCCGAGACGTCAAGCGATTCGAAGGTGGCGCTCTGGATCGGCGTCGTCGCCGCGATTGTGCTCCTCATCGCCTGTGCGAACGTGGCCAACCTCTTGCTCGCCCGCGGGGTCGGTCGGCGGCGGGAACTTGCGGTGCGTGCTTCCCTCGGGGCAGGCCGCGCCGGGTTGATTCGCGCGCTGCTCACCGAAAGTCTTGTCCTGGCGCTGGTCGGCGGTACCAGCGCCATCGTGCTGGCACTCTGGGCTGGCGGGGCGGCGCGAAGTGTTCTGCTCCCCGATCTCTCGCCGGATGTACCGCTGATCGATACGCGCATGTTGCTCTTCACGGTGGCAGCCGTGGTGCTGACGACGCTATTGACCGGCATCGTCCCGGCGATTCAGGCCAGCCGCATGGATCTGGTCAGTGCGTTCAAGGGCGGCGGTCATGGCACCACGGGTCACGGGACCGCGACGCGGACGACCTTGCTCGTAGCCCAGATCGCATTGACGCTGGTGCTGCTGGTCGGCGCGGGGTTGTTCGTGCGCTCGCTGCGCAACGTGCAGGGGATTGACCTCGGGCTCGATGCGGATCGAGTGCTCAGTGTCACGATGAACCTTCGTGGCGCGGGGATGACGAAGGCGGAGGCGAACGACGTATACCTGCGCCTGCTCGAGCGGTTCCAGCAGATGCCCGGCGTCGAACGCGCCGCGGCGTCGATGGGAACGCCGTTCGACTATTCGTACTCCCAGGGCATGCGGGCGGAAGGGCGCGACTCGATGCCCGAGGTCAAGTCAGGCGGACCATACTACCAGGCGATCACACCCGGGTACCTCGCGACCATGGGAACTCGCCTGATTCGCGGCCGGGATTTCACGACGGGAGATGTCGTGGGCAGCGCGCCGGTTGCGATCGTCAGCGCGTTCTTCGCGCGGCTGGTGTGGCCGGGGCAGGAGGCGATCGGCAAGTGCCTCTACCTGGGCGAGGACAGCACGACGACATGCACCCGCGTGGTCGCCGTCGCGGCGGACGCCAAGCGCAGCGGGGTCACCGAAACGGAATCGTTGCTTTACTACGTCCCGTTCGCCCAACGTCAGTGGCCGGAGATCGACGGCCTCTTCGTGCGGATGCGACCTGGGGCGCGAGGACTGCCGGGGGCGTTGTTGCGGGAAGTCCAGGCGGCGGGCAACCTCCCGTTCGCTACCATCCAGCCGATTTCAGATCAGATCGCGCCCCAACTGCGGTCCTGGCGCCTGGGCGCTTCCGCATTCACCGCGTTCGGATTGCTGGCGCTGCTGATCGCCGCGACGGGGATCTTCGCCGTGCTGTCATACGGTGTGTCGCAGCGGACCAAGGAGATCGGGGTCCGGGTGGCGCTGGGTGCCCAGTCGACCCATGTAGTTCGGATGATCGTGGGGCAGGGGTTGCGCGCGGCGCTGGTCGGCACTGCGCTTGGTGCGCTAGGCGCCGTTGCTCTGGGGCGCGCCATCGCCTCGCTGTTGTATCAGGTGCCGGCGACCGATCCGCTCGTCTTTGGCGGCGCGGTGGCCGTACTACTGACTGTGACACTGGCGGCGGCATATTTTCCGGCCCGTCGCGCCGCGCGCATTGCCCCGATGATTGCGTTACGATCCGAGTAATCCCTTTCTCCGGACTATCGATGATCTCGCTGCACGACGTCGAAAAGAGTTATGCCCTGGCCGGTGGACGCAGTTACGTGCTCCGGCGCATCACGCTGGACATCAAGCAGGGAGAATTCGTCACCATCATGGGCCCGTCGGGTGCGGGCAAGTCGACGTTGCTGGCTGTCCTCGGCATGCTCGACGGCGCCTGGACCGGCGAGTACCAGTTGCACGATCACCTGGTTCACAAGCTCGATGCCAAGAAGCGCGTGGCGCTGCACAAGCAGTACGTCGGTTTTGTCTTCCAGCAATACCACCTGCTCGATGATCTCACTGTTGCGGAGAATCTGGACATCCCGCTGTCCTACCGCGACATCAGGAAAGCGGAGCGGCAGGCGATGGTCGCCGACACGCTCGATCGCTTCGGAATCGTCGCCAAGAAGGACCTCTATCCCACCCAGCTTTCCGGCGGACAGCAGCAACTCGTCGCCGTCGCCCGGTCGGTGATTCACAAGCCGTCCCTGCTGCTTGCCGACGAACCGACGGGTAACCTGCACTCCGCCCAGGGCCGCGAGATCATGGAGTTGTTCACCGCGCTCAACAAGGGCGGTACGACGATCGTGCAGGTGACGCACTCAGAAGCGAACGCGGCATATAGCGACCGGGTGATCAACCTCAAGGACGGTTGGGTCGTGTAGTCATGTTGTCCGACCTTCGCTTCGCCTTTCGCTCCCTCCGCCGCTCGGCGCTGTTCAGCCTCACGTCCATTCTGACCCTTGCACTCGGAATCGCGCTGGTAACGGCAGCGTTCTCGCTGGTGGATGCCGTGCTGATCCGCCCGCTGCCGTTCGCCAACATCGATCGACTGGTGGTCCTGGCCCAACGCAACGCGCAAGGCGGTGGGACCGGCGTCTCGTATCCCAACTTCCTCGATTGGCAGCGGCAGGATTCCTCCGGCGCCTTCAGCGACATGGCATATGTTCGCGGACGTGGGACCTCGTTGCAGGTCGCTGGCGGCGCCAGGACTGTGTTGGCCGCGTTCGTGTCGCCGAACTTCTTCAGCGTCCTCCGACCGCGTCAGTTCCTCGGCCGGATGTTCAGCCCGGACGAAGAGCATCGCGGCGACCATGTCACCGTGCTGACGTACAACATGTGGCGCGATCAGTTCGGCAGCGATCCGCAGATCCTGGGGCGCGCGCTGACGCTCGGCGACGGCGAGTTTACCGTCGTCGGCGTGTTGCCACGCGGAGTGCTTGTCCCCGATTGGGCACAACTGTTCGCGCCCATCGCGGCCATCGCCGCGACCGAGAAGGTGCTCTCTGCGCGCGATTTCCACGCCGACAACCTCACCCTCGCGCGGCTGAAGCCGGGCGCGACGGTGGACCGGGCCACGATCGAGCTCTCCGCCGTCGCCAAGCGATTGGCCGCCGTGTATCCCGCCGACAACCGCGCGTGGCCCGGAGTGGAGCTGACGCCACTCCGCCGTCAACTCCTGGGCAGCGCCCCCGCCAGCCTCACCCTGCTGGCGGTTGCGATGGCGCTGGTGCTCGTGATCGGCTGGGTCAACGTGACCAACCTCGCGCTGGTGCGTGCGACCAGCCGCCTGCGTGAGATGGCGATCCGCACCAGCCTGGGTGCATCGCGCGGCCGCATCATCCGACAGATGCTCGCCGAACATGTCGTGCTCGCGACGGTAGCCGGTGCATCGGGCGCCTTCGCGGCCACATGGGTGCTGGCGATGGTGCGTGGTTTCGCGGCAGGAGCGCCAGGCGCGGCGGGCGTCAGCGTCGATCTCCGCGCCTGGCTGTTCGCTGCCGCGGTCGCCGCGATATCGACGCTCGCCGTCGGTGCGCTGCCTGCCGTTCGCGTGGCACGGGCAGATCTGTCGGCACCGCTCAAGGAGGGCGCTGGCGGGGCGGGGACGAGCGCGCGGCAACAGCGGGTGCGCTCCGCGTTGGTGATCGGCGAAATCGCCGCCGCCTTGATGCTGGTGATCGCTGCCGGCCTGCTGGTGAAGAGCTTCTGGCGCCTCAGCAACGTCGATCCAGGATTCAACACGCATGGCCTGGTCGCGATCGATCTGTCGCCGCCAGGCAAGCGATACGCCGAGCCGCAGCAAGCGGGCGCCTATTACGGGCGGCTGCTCGACGCGGTGCGCGCCATTCCCGGCGTCGAGCAGGCCGCACTCACGAATCACATGCCGCTCAATGGCGCTGCCCTGTCGACCAGCGTGGAGATTGCCGGGCGCACGGCTGATCCGCAACACGATCCGCAAATCCTGTTTCGGACCTTGTCGCCCGAATACATCGGCACGCTCGCCATTCCATTGCGGCACGGTCGCAACTTCGCCGCGGCCGATCTGACCAGCGGTACCGCGGTGATGGTGAACGAGACGTTTGCCAGGACGTTCTGGCCCAACCAGGACGCCGTGGGCCGCCAGGTGATGCTGCACAAGTCGGCGCAAGGCTATGCCGATCTCGGTGAACCGTTGCCCGGCCTCGTCGTTGGCGTGATCGGCGACGTCCACCATTTTGGCGTTGCGTTGCCGCCCATGCCCGAGATCTACGTGCCGTACACGCGCAATCCATGGAGCCACATGGTCGTTGTCGCGCGCGCGAAGGGTGATCCATCGGCGTTGATCCCGGGGATGCGTCGCGCGATGCTCGGTGTTGATCCGGCCACGATCCTCACCGGCGGAGTGTTCGACGGCTTTCAGGTGATCGATAGCATCCGCGAAGGTGGCACCTCAGGGTCGCGCTTCAACATGACACTGCTCGGCAGCTTTGCACTCTGCGCGCTGCTGCTCTCCGCCATCGGTATCTACGGCTTGATGGCCTACACCGTTGCGCAGCGCACCCGCGAAATGGGAATCCGCATGGCCCTCGGCGCGCGAGCCGGTGACGTGCTGCGACTGGTGCTCGGGAGCGGTGCACGGCTCCTTGCAATCGGCGTTGTTCTCGGTCTCGCGGGCGCGTTCGGGTTGACGCGACTGATCGCGAGCCAGCTGTTCGGGGTCAGTGCCACCGACGTGCCGACCTTCGGTGTGATGACGCTGGTGCTGGCCGCTGTCGCGTTGGTCGCGTGTTACCTCCCTGCCCGACGCGCAAGCCGGGTTGATCCGGTGACGGCGTTGCGGAGTGAATAACAGAGCCCAGAGCCAACCCCAAAGCCCACAACCGAAAGGCATCGTACCGGCGGTCTGATCGCGTCGCTCGCGACGACGAGACTGCTTCGCGGACTGTTGTACCAGCACGCCTACCTTGCTTCCCGGCCCCCTCTCGACGATTCTTGCAAGCTGCGCCCGGCACCCAGTTCCGCAACCCGGCGTTGGCACTACGCTTGTCCCTCTTTCTGCGAGTAGCGGCTGCATGCGTCGAGTGACTTGGTTGACCGCCACGGCCGGCACGATCCTGTTCGCGACTCCCGCCATTGCGGCACCGTTATGCAAGGGCGCTGATGCGCCGATGCACGTGAAGGTCGATGCCAGGCGCCACGACATCATCGTGACGGTTGGGCCGTGTCGCATCGCCCCCATGGACATCTCGATGTCAATGCCGGGAATGATGGGTAGTGAAGCATCCGGCGTCGTCGATATCAAAACGCGTTTCTTGTGGCCGGTGTCGGGCTATATGCGCAGCTTTACGCTCACACTGTTCGATTCGACCAGCAAGGTGCTGCCGCAGAACACCATGCATCATCTCGAGCTGGTCAACTTCGACCGCCGTCAGTTGCTCTACAACCTCGCCGAGCGGGTCCTCGGCATCGGCGAGGAAACCGCGGGCGCCGCGGTGCCCAAGTCCGTCGGCGTTCCACTGGACGCCGGCACCCACATGGGATTGTACATCATGTGGAACAACGAGACGGACACCGATATCGATGGCGTCACGCTCGAGTTGCGCATGCGCTATTCGCCGGCCAACATGACGCCGCGTCCGCTCGAGGTGTTGCCGTTCAAGGTCGACGTCAACCTGCATCCGGGGTTGGGTGACGCGTTCAACCTGGCCAAGGGTGGCGGTGAACGTTCGACCGAGTTCAGCGTTCCCGTCGGTGGCCGGCTCATCGGCGTCGGCGGCCATCTCCACGACTTCGGCAAGGAGCTCCGTCTCGAAGACGTGGCGAGTGGCAAGGTGCTCGCGCGGGTTCGCGCGCTGCGTCGGCCCGACGGCACGGTGATCGGTGTGCGCCACCAGCTCTTCGGTATCTGGGGCCGGGGCCCGCGGCTGCTTCCCGGCCGGCAGTACCGCCTGGTGGCCGTGTACGAGGATCCCAAGGGAGCCGAGGTCATGGCTGCAATGGGCGTCATGGGCGGCATCTTCGCGCCCGATGACATGCGCAAATGGCCGGCGGTCGACAAGAGCGATCCGGGCTACATCCGTGACCTGGAAGGCGCTCCGCTGCCGGCGCGCCAGCCCGCCCCCGGGAAGATGCCCTGACCGGGTCGTTATCATCGCCGCTGGACGCCGCCGCGCCGGACGGCATCATGCTCGACGCCAGCATCGTCACATCAACGGTCGAGGAGTCGCTGGTCCCGCAGGTCATCCGCCCCGTGTCGGCTGCGTGGGTCTGGCCGGCGGTGCTCTTTGTCACCGGGGTTCTCGCACTCGTCGGCGCGTGGCTCAACCCGGTGCATGCCAAGCTCTGGACCTTGCTTCCGTATACCTACATCGGCAACTCGCTCGCACCGCTGCCATACGATGGCGCCATCGTATGGCTGGGAAGCCGTGCGCCGTTGTGGCAAGTCGTTGTGATTGGTGTCGTGGGCACCGTGCTGGTCGAATACTGGAACATGGAGTTGTTGCGCCGCATACTCGCGCGCGAGGGCACCCATGGCTTCCGCAAGCATCGGCTCACGCGCGGCATGCTCCTCCTGTTCAATCGCTTGCCATTTCTTGTCCTGATCGGTTCCTGCGCGTTGCCCATCATTCCCCATTACCCCGTGCGAGTGCTGGGCGTGCTCGCACGGTATCCGATGTGGAAGTACCAGCTGGCAGTCATCATCGGTCGCGGTGCGCGGTACATCTGGTTGGGGCTGCTGGGTTCACTGTTCAGGCTGTCGGTGTGGCTGCTGGTCGTCGTCTCGCTGATGGCGCTGGGCCTGGGCTGGAGGCAAGCCAGGCGGATGAACGCGGAAGGCGCCACCACCTGAAACGAGCGATCCTGCTGCTGGTTGACGGTCTTCGGCCGGATGTAGCGGAATCGGAACTTGCGGCCGGGCACTTGCCGCACCTCGCCGCGATGACATCCCGGGGTGCGGTGGGGCGCGCCACGACCGCGTTTCCGAGCACGACTGGGGTGGCATACCTGCCGTTCCTCACCGGTTGCTTCCCGGGTCGCTGCAACGTGCCTTCGATTCGATGGCTCGACCGGCAGCGCTACCGTGGCAACTGGTGGCGTGAGCGCAATCACGTCCGCAGTTACTGCGGCTGGCAGGCTGGGCACATCGACACCGACATCGCGCCCGCCGCGCGAACCCTCTTTGAGTTGATCCCTGACAGTCTGGCCCTGTTCACGCCGATCACACGCGGGCTCAGCGCCGGGCGCGACCCCACCCAGCGTGCCCGCAGGTTCTGGGGCTCGATGGGACACTACCTGCAATGGCATCAGCCCGGTGACGACCTGGTGAGTCGGCGATTGGTGCAATCGATCGACCAATCCTGGCGATTCATCTTCGCGCAGTTTCCCGCTGTCGATGGCTACACTCACCAGAAGCACCCATCGGCGCCCCGCGTGTTGCGCGCGCTGGGGCGGGTTGACGCGATGGTCGGGAAACTGCGCGCTCGCATCGCCGCGCGCGACGAGTCTGATGACACCTTGATCCTGCTGGTGAGTGATCACGGCGCCTCTCCGGTGCACACGCATCTCGACCTTGCTGCGTGGTTCCGCACCCATCACGTTCGCCCGCTCGCGCATCCCACGTTGTGGACTCGCAACCCGGGGGTTGCCGTGATGGTGGCGGGGAACGGGTCGGCAATGCTGTACGCCCGGCCGAACGAGCCGCGGCCCGAGCGCTGGCCATTGCAGCGCCTTCGCGCGCCCGGCGCCTTCGGCACCGACGAGGACATCATCGCCGCGCTCGTCGCGGAGGCGGGCGTGGCATTCGCGGTGGCGGCCGATGCCGAAGGGGGCCTGGTCGTGGTCGATCGCGATGGTGAGGCGCGCCTGACGATGACGAACGGGAAGCTCGGCTATCACCCATTGACGTCGGATCCGCTCGCGCTCGGCGGCACCCTGGTCGGCAACGCGGCCGAGTGGCTCCGCTGGACGCACGACGGCCAGTGGCCCGACGCCGCCGTACAACTGTGGGATCAGTTCCGGGCCGAGCGCACCGGCGACCTGGTGGTGGTCGCGCGCGAAGGCTGGGATTTTCGGGATGCGTTCGAGGTTCCCGAACATCGCAGCGGGCACGGCTCGCTGCATCGGGCGCACATGCTGATTCCGCTCTGGAGCAACATGCCGCTTCCGCCCGGTCCCCATCGTAGCGTTGACGTGTTCGCGCAGGTGCTCGACTGGTTGGGCGAATCGATGCCGTCGAATTGTGACGCGGCGCGTTAAGCTTCGATGGTGAACCCTCGCGCTCGCGTGCTCGTGGCCGATGATGACCGGGACGTCCTGGAAGCCCTCAAGCTCCTGCTCAAGAGTGAGGGCTACACCGTCGAGACCGCCATGTCCCCCGCCGGCGTCACCGCCGCTATCAGTGGTCACGACTTCGCCGCCGTCCTCATGGACATGAACTACACGCGCGACACCACGAGCGGGACCGAAGGGCTCGATCTTCTGCAGCGAATCCAGGGGCTCGATGCCACCCTGCCGGTCATCGTCATGACCGCGTGGGGCAGCATTGAAGGCGCCATCGCTGCACTGCGCCGCGGCGCCCGGGACTACATCGAGAAGCCGTTCGACAACACCCGGCTGCTTCACGTAATGCGAACCCAGGTCGAGCTGGGCCAGGCCATTCGCAAGACCCAGCGCCTCGAGAGCGAGAACCAGGCGCTCCGCCCTCGCCGTGCCCCGCAGCTGATCGCCGAATCTGCAGCGATGCAGCCGGTGCTCCGCCTCATGGAACGCATCGGGCCCTCGGACGCGAACGCCCTCATCACTGGCGAGCACGGCACCGGCAAGGAAGTCGTCGCGGCATGGCTGCACGCGGCATCGGCCCGCGCCGCGCGCCCGATGATCACGGTCAACCTCGGCGGGCTCGCCGACGGCGTCTTCGAAAGCGAGTTGTTCGGGCACACCAGGGGCGCGTTCACCGACGCCAAGACCGATCGGGTGGGCCGCTTCGAACTCGCCGACGGTGGCACGCTGTTCCTTGACGAGATCGCCAATCTGTCGCTGGCGCAACAATCCAAGCTGCTGCGGGTGCTGCAGACCGGCGAGTTCGAGCGCGTCGGTGCATCGCGAACCCTCCAGGTCGACGTGCGAATCCTGGCCGCAACGAACGCCGACGTGCGCGCCGAAGTGGCCGCCGGGCGGTTCCGCGAAGACCTGTTCTTTCGCCTCAACACGGTCGAGATCCACTTGCCGCCGCTGCGCGAGCGGCGCGAGGACATCCCGCTGCTCGCCGGGCATTTCCTCGGGCAGTTTGCCGGCCGTTATCGGCGCAACGTCACCGGGTTCTCCCCCGATGGCATGCGTGCTCTGCTGGAGTATGGCTGGCCCGGCAACGTTCGCGAACTGGCGCACGCAATCGAGCGCGCCACCTTGCTCGCCGAAGGTGACCTGGTGCGGGCGATCGACCTGAGTTTCGCACCCGTCGGCGGGCTCATGCCCCAACTCGACCAGATGAGCCTCGAGGACGTGGAACGCCTGCTGATCACGAAGGCGCTGGAGCGCTACAGCGGCAACGTGTCGCTGGCTGCGCAGGCGTTGGGATTATCGCGGAGTGCGCTGTATCGCCGTCTGCAGCGGCATGGGTTGTGAAAGGGCAGCCGTGAGCCATGAGCCCGTCAGCCGGGTTCGCGTGTGATGAGCGCACGCACCGGCGAACGTACCGTCCGGGGCTCATCGCTCACGGCTCACGGCTCACGGGCTCACGGCTAGTCGTTCACCATGCCCCTTTCCCACGAACGCCAGGTCACCGTGCTCGCGCTTGTCACCGGGCTTCCGGCGATGGTGGTGGCGCTCGTGTTGCTGTGGAGCGGCGATTTTTCCGCGCGTACCCAGTGGACGCTGACGATCATGCTCGCCGTCTTTTCACTCGGCTGCGCGTTGGCGCTACGCGAGCGCGTCATCCGGCCGCTGCAGACCCTCTCCAACATGCTCGCCGCGATCCGCGAACAGGACTATTCGCTGCGCGCGCGCCGGTCCAGTCCCGAGGACGCGCTCGGGCTCGCGATGCTCGAACTCAATTCGTTGATGAACGAACTGCGCGAGCGCCGGCTCGGCGCGCTGGAGGCCACCGCGCTGCTGCGGCGCGTGATGGGTGAGATCGACGTCGCGGTGCTCGCGTTCGACGATACCGGAGCGCTGCGCCTCATCAATGCCGGCGGCGAGCGCCTGCTGGGCCAGCCGGTCGAACGACTGCTCGGACGCCGCGCGGACGAACTCGGCCTCGCGGCGTGCCTCGAGGGCGACGCACCGCGCGTGATCGAACTCCAGCTGGGCGGCGCACCCGGCCGGTGGGAGCTGCGGCGCGGCGCCTTCCGCCAGGGTGGACGCCCGCATCAGTTCGTCCTGCTCGCCGACGTCAGCCGTTCGCTTCGTGAAGAGGAGCGCCTCGCCTGGCAACGATTGATCCGCGTGCTCGGCCATGAAATCAACAACTCCCTGACGCCGATTCGCTCCATCGCCGACCGGCTGCAGCACCTCATCGGCCGCTCGCCGCCTGACGCCGAATTGCGTGGGGACATCGACCGCGGCCTCGGCGTCATCGCGTCGCGGTCGGAAGGGCTCAGCCGGTTCCTCGCCTCGTACACTCGCCTCGCCCGATTGCCGCCGCCGCGCCTGGGCCAGGTCAACGTGCCGGACTGGGTGCAGCGTACGGTGCGGCTCGAGACCCGCAAGGCGATCGAGGTCATCCCTGGCCCCAACATCACGCTGCATGCCGACGGCGACCAACTGGACCAGTTGTTGATCAACCTGATTTCGAACGCCGTCGATGCGGCGATGACGACTGGCGGCGGTGTCCGCGTCCGCTGGAGCGGAACCGGCCGGTCGTTCCAGTTGGTCGTCGAGGACGACGGACCCGGCCTTCCGGACTCAGCCAACCTGTTCGTGCCATTCTTCACCACGAAGCCCGGTGGCACCGGCATTGGCCTGGTCCTTTCGCGGCAGATTGCGGAAGCGCATCGGGGTACACTGATGCTGACGAACCGGGTCGGAGCCCGCGGCTGCGAGGCACGGCTGACGCTGAGCAGGTAAGACGTGAGAGGTGAAACGTGAGACGGGAAAGCCCGTCGCCCTGAGCTAGTCGAAGGGCTCGGGTCGACAATGATCCTCTCACGCCTCACGTCTTACGTCTCACCTTTCACCTCTTTCACTTTTTGCCCGGTCCTGCGTACATCTCTCCATGCGCGTACTCATCATCGAGGACGACCCGGCCCTGGCCGATCTGCTGCAGCGCACGCTGCGTGAAGCCGCGATGGCCGCCGATGTCGCCCCGACCGGCGTCGCCGGCCTCACCGCGCTGGCGGTGAACGAGTACGACCTCGCCGTGCTCGACGTCGGCCTTCCCGACGTGGACGGGTACGAGGTCTGTCGCCAGCATCGTCAGCGCGGCGGCAGTACGCCGATCCTGATGCTGACGGCGCGGGCTGGGCTGGACGACCGGGTCCGCGGCCTCGACGTCGGAGCCGACGACTACCTTTCCAAGCCGTTCGCCATCGAGGAACTGCTGGCGCGGTTGCGGGCGCTGGCACGCCGACCGGCCGCCCAGCTCGACGTGGTGCTGCAGTTCGCGGACCTCGAGCTCGACACCCGGACGCTCACTGCGCGGCGCGGCGCCGGGTCGATCCGCCTGACCGCCCGGGAGTACGCGCTGCTCGAGTACCTGATGCGCAATCCCGAACGCGTCGTGAGTCGCAGCCAGATTCTCGAGCACGTGTGGGATGACAATTTCGACCCGGTGGGCAACGCCGTCGACGTCCTGGTCGGCCGCCTCCGCCGCCGGATCCACGCCGAAGGGCAGGTCGAGGTGATTCACACGGTGCGTTCCCGCGGCTACGTTCTCTCGCTCGCCGAGCCGGTTGATGACACTTAGCCGGCTCCGGCTGCGCCTGACTGCCGGCTTTGCCGTGGCGCTCTTCGTCGGCGTTGTCGCGATGGAGGGTGTCAGCTACTGGTATGTGACGCTCGACGGCGGGCATGAATTCAACGAGCGTCTCAAGGACGCCGCGGCGAGCGCCCGCACCGTGATTCGCCGCGAATCCGGCCACATCCTGGTCGACAGCAGCGTGTTCGATGGCGTGCGCCAGGCGCTTCGGGACTGGACCCCGAGCCGGTTCGCCTTTGTCGTCTACGATCCGTCTGGCGCACGAGTGGCCAGCGGTGGCGACAGCGCGATGATCAGCCGCATCCCGGGCATCGACCAGCTCCCTGACGTCGGCGACATCGATCGAATCCCGCTGCCGAACGGATTACACCTGCGTTACGCGACCGATACCATAGTGGGAATCCGGGTGGTCGCCGCCGCCACGACCGACGTGTTGCGACGGCGCCAGCGCAACTTTCTCCTCCGGGTCGCCCGGCTGCTTCCCGTCGTGTTGCTGCTGGCGCTGACCATCGGATACGTGTTGACGCGTTTCGCCCTCGCACCCATCGATGCGCTGGGCCGCGCCGCCGACGCGATCTCACCCGGCGAGCTGGCCGGGCGCCTCCCGGTCCGCGTGCCGCCCGACGAGCTCGACCGTCTGGCCCTGCGGTTCAATGACCTGCTCGACCGCATTCAGGCGTTGCAGGAGCAGTCCCGCCGCTTCGTGCGCGAAGTGGCCCACCAGATTCGCACGCCGCTCACGCTGGTGTTGGGTGAAGCTGATCTCGGCCTTGAGCGGGAACGCACCACCGACGAGTACATGCGTGCTCTCCGTCGCGTGCACGCCGCCGCCGGCCAGATGACCCACCGGGTCCAGGACCTGATGCTCCTCGCCCGCATGGAGGCCGGTGAGCGTCCGCCGCTGCGCGACGTCGTGGAACTCGACGCGTTGGCGCTGGAGGCCACCGATCTCTTCCGGGCACGGGCCAAGGCGCTCGGGCAGCACCTCGAACTCGACGAGATCACGGACTGTGAATTGACCGGCGACGAAGCGCTGCTTCGCGAGGCGCTCCTCGAGCTATTGGAGAACGCATGCCGGCACGGCGAACCCGGGCCCCCGGTCGCGGTGCGCGTCCGCCGCGAGGGCAGTCATGTACTGCTCGAGGTCCGGAGTACTGGTGAGCCGATTCCCACCGAGCCGCCGTCCACCCCCCGGATCGATGACGCGGGACGGGTGGGCGGGCTGGGGCTCTCGATCTTGCGGTGGATCGCCAGCGTACATGGCGGCGAATTGGTGATCCGGCGCGTCGGCCGCGAAAACGTCGTCGGGTTGCGCCTGCCCAGCGCCATGCCCGCCGCCACGCCCGCCGCCAGAGCCGGATCGGTCAGCTGAGCGCGAACTCCACCGCACCGTTGGTGCTCGTGATTGACGACGAGTTGCCGATCCGGCGCGCCGTGCACAATGCGTTCCGTGACACGGCGCGCGTGATCGAGGCGGGGACCGGCTCGCAGGGCATCGATCTGGTTGCCGCCGAGCGCCCCACCCTGGTCGTGCTCGACCTTGGCCTCCCCGACATGAGCGGCCTGGAGGTGTGCCGCGCGATTCGTGCGTGGTCCAACGTGCCCATCCTCGTCCTCTCCGCGCGGCACGCCGACGAGGAGAAGGTCCGGCTGCTCGACGCCGGCGCCGATGACTATCTCACCAAGCCGTTCAGTACGTCCGAGCTGCAAGCGCGTGCCCGTGCGCTAATGCGCCGTGCCGCGACGAGCGCGGGGCAGGGTGAGGCTCGCATCGTCATCGGTGACCTGGTGCTCGACCTGACCGCGCGGTCGCTGACCCGCGGCGGCGAGCTGCTCCACCTCACACCAATTGAATGGGACCTGCTCCGCGTCCTGATGACGCAAGCGGGGCGCACACTCACTCATCAATACCTGTTCAGTGAAGTCTGGCGTGGCCGCCAGTTCGGCGATGCGCAGCAGTATCTCCGCGTCTATGTGGCGCACCTGCGGCGCAAGATCGAGGCGGACGCGATTCGCCCGCGTTACATCATTACCGAGCCCGGTGTCGGCTACCGGTTTGCCACCGCCGCCGAGGCATCCGCCGCGGACGGGACGTGACCCTTCGCCCCTGGCACCGCTGGGTGCTGTGGACCATCGCACTGGGGGGCGTCACGTTCGCCATGCTGGCGTTCCGCGGCCGTCTCGACAAGGCCCATGTCACGCTGCTCTACCTGCTGGTGATTCTGCTCGGCACGGTGAGCGGCGGCCGGACCCTCGGCTTGTCGCTGTCTGGCGCGGCATTCGTGCTGTTCAACTGGTTCTTCCTGCGGCCGTACGGGACGCTGCGCATCAACGACCCGCTCGACTGGTCGGTTCTTGTTGTTTTTGTTGCAGTGAGCGCGGTGGCAGCGCAGATGCTGCACCGCCTCCAGCGCGAGGCGGTCGTTGCACGCCAGCGCGCCGAGGAGGTCAATCAGTTCGCCGAGCTCGGCGCCGAGACGCTCAACGTGGCGCGTTCCGAAGACGCCCTGGCTGCCGTTGGCGAGACCATTCGTGCCAACCTTCACGTCGCCGCGTGTGAGATACACGTCGGCAACGGTGTCGACGCGCAGGTCGCCGATCCGTTGCTGGTGTGGGTTCGACAGAACGGCTGCGCCGCGCTCCGCCTCGCCGACGGAACCACGCGCCTCGCCGCTAGTGCCGACGCGCCGGACGACGTGCCGCCTGGGGCGACAGCCGTCGCCTGGCTCCTGCCGCTCCATGTGCGTGGCCACGTGGTGGGTGTCCTGGAGTTGCGCGATGCGCGCGGCATCGATCTCGCGCATGCGGAACGCCGCTTCCTGCGCGCCCTGAGCTACTACGCAGCCCTCGGCATCGAACGCATCCGGCTCGTCGCGGCGGCCGATCGGGCCGACGCGCTGCGAGCCGCCGACCGGCTCAAGGATGCGCTGCTGGCGTCGGTGTCGCACGACCTCCGCACGCCGCTGACCACGATCAAGGCGCTGGCGCACGACATGCGCTCGCGCGACGACCGCGCTCTGGTCATCGAGGAGGAGGCTGACCGGCTCAACCGACTGGTGGCCGACCTGCTCGATCTCTCGCGATTGCAGGGCGGTGCCATCCCGCTCCACATCGCGCTCAACGCGGTGGACGATCTGATCGGTGCGCTGGTGCAGCGGGTGTCAGGCGTATTGGGAGACCGCCGACTCGACATCACCTTTCAGGATAACAGTACGTTGCTCGTGGGACGCTTCGATTTCGTCCACGCCCTGCGCATTCTCGTCAATCTCGTCGAGAACGCCCACAAGTACTCACCATCCGGCACACCGATCGCCCTCCACGTGACGCGCGACGGCGGCTGGCTACGCTTCACAGTCGCTGACCGCGGACCGGGCGTGGCTGAGGCCGAGCGCGAGCGAATCTTCGAGCCGTTCTACCGGCCGTCGGGCGCCATCGCCGACAGCGGCAGCGCCGGGCTCGGGCTCTCCATTGCTCGTCGCCTCGCCGAGATCCAGGACGGTACCATGACCTACTCGCCGCGCGGCCGCGGTGGCAGCGAGTTCGTGCTCTCCCTTCCTGCGGCAGATCTGCCCGCGGACGCGATCGAGTCTTAACGCTTTCTTAACGCCGCGCCAAGCCTCTTCGCATGCGCCCTTCATGGGCGCACCCCTACCCTCCATGCCGGTACGCGCGCCGCCTGACGCGAGGTCAGTCAACTCCTGACATCTCCGTCGCCCCGGCATGCGTAGCGTGTGAGATCAAACCGTTGGCCCAGGAGGCGGGTGATCATGCTCGATCTGGCTTACATCGTCGGCAGCGTCGTCTTCTTCGGCGTGATGCTCGCATACGTCCGCGGATGCGCCGCATTGGGACGCCGCACCGATACGGACACCGGGAGGGATTCATGACCACTGAAACAGTGCTCGCCGCAGTGGTCGCGGTTGCGACCCTCGCCTATCTGATCTACACCCTGCTTCGGCCGGAGAAGTTCTGATGACCGCCAACGGCTGGCTGCAGATCCTCTTCTTCTCGGCGTGCGTGCTGCTCGTGGCGAAGCCGCTGGGGAAGTACCTCGTGCGGGTGTACGACGGGTCGGTGCGCTGGCTGGCGCCGGTGGAACGCGGCATCTACCGGCTCGGCGGCGTGGATCCGGCGGAAGACCAGCATTGGACCCGGTATGCCGGGGCGATGCTGCTCTTTTCGCTTGCCACGATGCTCCTCACGTACATCGTGCTGCGGCTGCAGCACCTGCTGCCGCTCAATCCGCAGCACTTCGCCGCGGTGACCGACCGCCAGGCGTTCGAGACGTCAGCCTCCTTTACGACCAACACGAACTGGCAGTCGTACGTTGGCGAGAGCGTGATGTCGTACTTCTCGCAAATGACCCAGCTAGCGTTCCACAACTTCGCCTCCGCGGCCGTCGGCATCGCTTGCGCGGTGGCACTGGTGCGCGGCATCGCCCGCAAGAGCGCTGGCAAGATCGGCAACTTCTGGGTCGATCTCGTGCGCGGCACGCTGTACGTGCTGATCCCGCTGTCGCTGGTAGTTGCGTTGATTCTCGTCCAGCAGGGCGCCATCCAGAACTTCGCGAAATACCTCGAGGTTACCACGCTCGAGGGTGCCAAGCAGGTGATCGCGATGGGCCCGGTCGCCAGCCAGGAGGCCATCAAGCAGCTCGGCACCAATGGCGGCGGCTTCTTCAACGCCAACGCGGCGCACCCGTTCGAAAACCCGACGCCGTGGACCAATTTCTGGTCGATGTTCGCGATCTTCATGATCCCGTCTGCGTTGACCTATTTCCTCGGCCGGATGGTGAAGAACCAGAAGCATGGCTGGGCGGTCTGGGCCGCGATGTTCACCCTCTTCTTCGCCGGCGTCGCCACGGCCTACTGGGCCGAGGCGCGCGGCAACCCGATTCATGCCGCCCATGGCATTGACGTCGCGAGCTCGGCGACCAATCCTGGCGGAAACATGGAAGGGAAGGAGGTGCGGTTCGGCATCGCGAACTCTGCCCTCTACGCCACCGTCACCACGGATGCATCGTGCGGTGCCGTCAACGCCATGCACGACTCGTTCACGCCGATCGGCGGCATGGTCCCGCTGGTGAACATGCAGTTGGGTGAAGTCGTCTTCGGCGGCGTGGGCGCCGGCCTCTATGGCATGCTCATGATGGTAGTACTCACCGTGTTCATTGCGGGGCTCATGGTCGGGCGTACGCCGGAGTATCTCGGCAAGAAGATCCAGGCGCGCGAAGTCCAGATGGCGATGCTGTACGTGCTGGTCTTTCCGGCCGCGATTCTCACCATGACCGCGATCTCCGTACTCGTCGCTCCTGGCCTGGCCGGGCTCAACAACGCTGGGCCGCACGGGCTGTCCGAGATTCTCTACGCATTCTCGTCCACCGCCGCCAACAACGGCAGCGCGTTCGCGGGACTCACGGGCACGACCTACTACTACAACACGATGCTCGGATTAAACACACTGATCGGGCGGTTCGCGATGATGGTCCCAATGCTCGCGCTCGCCGGGTTCCTGGCCGAGAAGAAGGCATCGCCGGAATCCGCCGGCACCTTCCCGGTCACGACGCCGTTGTTCGTGGTGTTGCTTGTCGGTGTCGTCCTGATCGTGAGTGCCCTGACCTTCTTCCCGGCGCTTTCTCTCGGACCGCTGGTAGAGCACCTGATGATGTTGAAGGGAGGACTGTTCTAACATGGCACTCTCCAAGCGTCCTCTCTTCGACCCCCCGATCGTGCGCCGCGCCGTAGGCGACGCGGTGGTCAAGCTCACCCCGCGCCACATGGTGCGGAATCCGGTCATGTTCGTGGTGCTGATCGGCAGCGTCTTCACGACGGCGATTCTCCTCCGTGACATCGTGGTCGGTCACGGCGACATCGGCTTTACGCTGCAGATCGCGGTGTGGCTCTGGTTCACCGTGCTGTTCGCCAACTTCGCCGAGGCGATGGCGGAAGGGCGCGGCAAGGCACAGGCCGACGCGCTGCGGAAGAGCCGCCAGGATACCCAGGCAAAGCGCCTGGCCAATGCGGCGCGGCGTGACCAGTTCGTGGCGGTGGCGGCAAGCGAGCTGCGCACCGGCGATGTGGTGGTCTGCCTGCCCGAGGACGTAATCCCGGGCGACGGCGACGTGATCGAGGGCGTTGCCTCAGTCGACGAGTCGGCCATCACCGGCGAGTCGGCGCCGGTCGTTCGCGAGTCTGGCGGCGACCGCTCGGCTGTAACCGGCGGCACCAAGGTGCTGTCCGATTTCCTGGTGATCCGGATCACCGCGAACCCGGGCGAGACATTCCTTGATCGGATGATCGCGTTGGTGGAAGGCGCCAAGCGCCAGAAGACGCCCAACGAGATTGCATTGACGATCCTGCTGTCTGGCTTGACGGTGATCTTCCTGCTCGCGGTCGTGACGTTGCAGCCGTTTGCGATCTACTCCGGCGGTGCGGTCGCGATTCCGATTCTGATCTCGCTGCTGGTGTGCTTGATCCCGACGACTATCGGTGGCCTGCTCTCGGCCATCGGCATCGCCGGCATGGACCGGATGATTCAGCAGAACGTCATCGCGATGAGCGGTCGGGCCGTCGAGGCCGCGGGAGATGTCAACACCCTGCTGCTCGACAAGACCGGCACCATCACCCTCGGCAACCGCCAGGCGGTGGAGTTCCGGCCGGTGCAGGGTGTGACGCCGGAGCAGCTGGCCGATCGGGCGCAGCTGGCCTCATTGCCCGACGAGACGCCCGAGGGCCGCAGCATCGTGGTGCTCGCCAAGGAACGATTCAATCTCCGCGGCCGCACCGTGAGTGAAACCCCCGAGCATCAGCAAATGGTGTTCGTGCCGTTCTCGGCGGCGACGCGGATGAGTGGCGTCGACATGGGTGACGTACAGCTCCGCAAGGGTGCCGGCGACGCGATCACACACTGGGTGCAGGAAGCAGGCGGCACCGTGCCGATGGAAATGGTCGGCATCGTGGAACAGATCGCACACGAAGGCGGGACGCCACTGGTTGTCGCGGAACGGAGTCCTGGCCACACGCACGTGCTCGGCGTGGTCTACTTGAAGGACATCGTCAAGGGCGGCATGCGTGAGCGCTTCGACCGCTTGCGCGCCATGGGAATCCGCACCGTCATGATCACTGGCGACAACCCGCTCACTGCGGCGGCGATTGCGCACGAGGCGGGCGTCGACGATTTCCTCGCCGAAGCCAAGCCGGAAGACAAGCTGGCACTGATCCGCCGCGAGCAGCAGGGCGGCCGGCTGGTGGCCATGACCGGCGACGGCACCAATGACGCACCGGCGCTGGCCCAGGCCGATGTGGGCGTCGCGATGAACACCGGTACCCAGGCGGCGCGTGAGGCCGGCAACATGGTCGATCTCGACTCCAATCCGACCAAGCTGATCGAAATCGTCGAGATCGGGAAGCAGCTGCTGATGACCCGCGGGTCGTTGACCACGTTCTCGATTGCCAACGACGTTGCGAAGTATTTCGCCATCATCCCGGCGATGTTCGCCGTGACGTATCCCGCGCTCAATGCGCTCAACGTGATGCGGCTGCATTCGCCGCAATCCGCCATCCTGGCCGCCGTGATCTTCAACGCGCTGATCATCGTGGCGCTGATTCCGCTCGCGCTCCGCGGCGTGCGGTATCGCCCGGCCGGGGCGGCGGCGATCCTGCGCCGCAATCTCTGGATCTATGGCGTGGGCGGGATCCTGGTGCCGTTCGCCGGCATCAAGCTCATCGATGTGCTCCTCGTTCTCCTCCGGATGGTGTGACCATGCTCAGGAAGCAACTACGTCCCGCGATCGTCCTGACGCTGCTGCTCTGCGTCATCACCGGCGTGGTGTACCCCGGGATCGTGACCGGGCTCGCGCAGGTACTCTTCCCGCACCAGGCGAACGGGTCGCTCGTCACGGCGAACGGGCGCGTCGTCGGCAGTGCGCTGATCGGGCAGACCTTCACGCGGCCGGAGTACTTCCATCCGCGGCCGTCGGCGGCGGGGAACGGCTACGACGCTAGCGCGTCGAGCGGCACCAACAAGGGGCCGACCGATCGCAAGCTTGCCGACACGCTGATCGCTGGCGCCATCGACGACGCCATCAAGAACAACGGTGCGGTGAAGGGAAGTATTCCCGCCGACATGGTCACCAGTTCCGCGTCGGGACTCGATCCCGACATCTCGCCCGCCAACGCCTTCCTGCAGGTGGCTCGCGTGGCCAGGGCGCGCCAAGCCGACAGCGCCCGGGTGCGGACGCTGGTTGAGCAACACATCACTGGTCGCCAGTTCGGCTTCTTCGGCGAGCCGCGGGTGAACGTCCTCCTGCTCAACATTGCGCTCGACAGCGTGCTGCCACGGCCTGCTGCGGCGCGCTGAACTCTCTTGAGGTGATCCAACGATGTCGACGAAGTCTCCAATCACTACCACCAGCTCTCGGCTCCGGGCTCCGGGCCTGGCTCTGGGCTTTGGGCTCTGGGCCCTGGGCATTCCCAACATGCTCGCAGCTCAATCCGCTGACTCAGCCGCCGCGAAGCCCGCACCGATCACGATCACCGGCTATGTCACCACCTCGTTTACGGCGTCCACGCGCGCCACGGACGAGGCGATCGTGGGACGCCTCTTCGGACGCGATCACAACCAGTTCATGCTCAACGTCGGCGATGTCGTCTTCGAACGGGTGGCCGCGACGGACAGCTGGGATGCCGGGTTCCACTTCGAGCCGGTGTTCGGTCAGAACGCTGCCGTCGTCAAGTCCGGTGGACTCGATCTCGGCGCCGATGCCGACATCTGGCAGGCGTATGTGACGCTCAATCTGCCCGCCGGCAAGGACCGCTATGTCCAGTTCAAGGCCGGCAAGATGGCCACGTTGATGGGTCTTGAAGTGTTCGAGGACGTCCAGAATCCGAATCTCGATGTCGGCACGCAGGACATCTTTCTCGAGCCGTTCACCGAAACCGGGATCGAGATCGATGGCAAGTTCAGTTCGCGGCTCGACGCCGAACTCCGCGTCACCAATGGCTGGGATCTTGTCGCCGACAACAACCGCGGCAAGAGCCTCATGGGTCGACTCGGGCTTGCCCCGGACAGCGCCACCACCATCGCGCTCCTCGGATATGTCGGCCCCGAACAGGCTGGTAGCACCACCAACCTGCGGAGCGGCGCCCAGGCGCTCCTGTCGCGCAAGTTTGGCGGCAGCGTCACCACCTGGCTCCAGCTCGACTACGGGCAGGAGGACGGCGCCGCGGCTGGCGGCACGACCGCCAAGTGGTACGGTGTCGGCTTCTGGACCGCAGCCGATTTGTCCCCGCACGTGGGCCTGGGCATCAGGGCCGACCTCGTCAACGACCGCGACGGTGCGCGGCTGTCCGGCGGACTCGGCTATCCGGTCAACGGCGGACAAACGGTGAGCAGCCTGACCGCGACGCTGAACCTCAAGAGCTGGCAACATGCCCTGGTACGTCCGGAACTCCGGTACGACCACTCCACCCTGCCGGTGTACGACGGACAACACAGCCAGTTGTCGATCGCACTCGGCGTGTCACACATCTTCTGATGCATAGCGCGTCGCTGCTCGGTCGGGCCTTGGTGGCGCGAACGGGCGGGGCGATCATGGCCATCGTCCTCGTTGCGGCCTGCCGGCCTGACATGGTGGCGTGGCGCGCGCATCTCGCCGAGCCGGCGGTGGCCCGGCTTGACGGGGCGTGGGTAATCGCCTTGCGCGCGGATTCCGGTGAATATGGCCACGAGACGGTCCGCGCCAGCACCGTCGGCGCGCTGGCGCTGGTGCTCAATCGGGAGCGCGTCACCACCTCGATGTTCGGCGCGCCGCCCGTTGCGTTTGGCACCTACGACATCAGGCTCGACACGCTCGGTGTCGCAACGGGTCTGGTGACCGGCACGCCCGACGTCTGGGTCGCTTTGCGCGGCGATTCCGTGGTCATTTCGCTCTCGCCGCAAGCGAAGTGGCCGATCGCGCTGGCAGGCTTCTGGCGGGGCGACTCCCTCGTCGGGCGCTGGCGCGCCGACCAGCGCGCCGGTCCGAGTGCCACCGGCGATTTCGTCCTGCGCCGACGTTAGCTTCTCGGCATGCCCGAGCCGTTGAACGCACCGTCCGGCGAGCAGTCGTTCGCCGACCTGCTCCAGACGCGCGAACGCGGCAAGCTCAAGCTGTACGTCGGATCCGCCGCCGGCACCGGCAAGACCTTCCGCATGCTCAACGAGGCGCACCAGCTCCGCCAGCGCGGGGTCGACGTCGTAATCGCCTACATCGAGGCGCACGGCCGCGCCGAGACGGAAGCGCAGATCCGCGACCTCGAAATTGTCCCGCGCAAGCGGATCGAGTACCGCGGCGTCACGCTCGAGGAAATGGATGTCGCCGCCGTCATCGCGCGCCGGCCGCAGGTGGCAATCGTCGACGAGCTGGCGCACACCAACGTGCCCGGCGCCGGTCGTGGCAAGCGCTGGGAAGATGTCATCGCGCTCCTCGACGAGGGCATCAGCGTCATCTCCGCGCTCAACGTGCAGCACCTTGAATCGCTCAACGACGTGCTGCAGAAGACGCTCGGCGTCACCGTCCGCGAGACCGTACCGGACTGGGTGATTTCCCTCGCTGACCAGGTCATCAATCTCGACATTTCGGCCGAGGACCTGCGGCAGCGCCTGCTCGAAGGCAAGATCTATGCGGCCGACAAGGTCGCCACCGCGCTCACCAGTTTCTTCACCGAAGAAAACCTCACCACCCTGCGCGAGCTCGCGTTGCGTGAGGTGGCCAGTTCCGTCGATCGCACCCGCGAAGTAATCGCGGCGCGGGTGGACGCCACGCCGACCGGGAAACGCACCATCGACCGGCGCGCCGTCGATCGGATCCTGGTCGCGATGTCGAGCCACCCGGAGTACACGACCGTGCTGCTGCGCAAGGCGAGCCGCATTGCCGGCCGGCTTAACCGTGATTGGTACTGCGTCTACGTGCAGACACCAGCCGAGAGCGCCGCCCGGATTGACGCCAGCGTGCAGCGCAAGCTGGTCGAGAACATCCAGCGAGCGCAGGGCATGGGCGCCGAAGTCGTCAAGCTGGAGTCGGAGGATATCGCGGGAGCGATTCGCACCTTCGCGCGCGACAAGGGTGTCACGCTGATCATTGTCGGGCAGTCGCGGCGGAGCTGGTGGCGTCATCTGACTCGTGGTTCGGTGGTCGAGCGCTTGACGCGCAACCCGGAAGGACTCGACGTCCTGGTGGTTTCCCTTGAGACGCCCAAGGATGACACGTGAAGATCTCGCACCGGCTCTATCTCGCCGTGGCGCCGGCCATCCTTGGCGTATTTACCGTGGCGGCCCTGGCGTATTGGGGGCATTACCACCGCTCCGCCCCCGAGTGGGTTGTGGTCGCCGCCGCGGTTTCGGCGCTCGGCTCGCTGATTCTCGCGTGGCAGAACACCCGCTATGTCGCGCGTCGCATCGAGCGCCTCGCCGGCTCGGCTGAGCGTCGCCCGACACCGTCGCGCTCGCCGCTCAGCATGGTGCGGAGTGCGGCCCTTCCCGAGGCCGACGTTGCGCCCGACGAACTCGATTCCATCGAGGAAGTCGTCGATCATCTCAGCAGCGCGGTGACCGTCGCCGAAGCCGGCAGCCGGGAGCGCGAACGGGCCGCGGCCGATCGGATTGCGGAATATGCCGTGCTCCTCGACGAAGCGTCGGCCGCCGTTCGCCGCCAGCTCGACGAGGCGCGTATCGCCCTGCACATCCTGCTGGAGAATCACTTCGGCGCCCTCAACGACAACCAGGAGGAAATGCTCGAAGCCGCGCGAGCAGGCATGGAGGCCGCGGAAACCGACGTCGCCCGGTTGCAGGAGATCGCCCAGCTCGATCGCGGGGCGCTGCAGATGCGGCGCGACGCCATCCGCGTCGCGGACGTGCTGCAGAGCCTGCGTCCACAACTCGAGGCCGACGGCGCCAAGGCGGGCGTGACCGTGCGGCTTGACGTGCTCCCGGGGCTGCCCCGCGTGCTGGGGGACCGGATCCGGCTGCAGCAGGCGCTCGAGTTCCTGCTGCGGCACGTTGTTCGTCACGCCGCTCCAGGCAGCGCGTTGTCGATCGTCGGGCAGGCGGAGCGCGGTGACCTTCGCGTCGCCGTGCTCGGAGGACACCCGCCGACGCTGGACGCGGACGTCGCGCTGGCTCGGCGTATCATTCAGGCACATGGCGGTCGGATCGATGTCAGCGAGGAGGGCACCACCGTGACGCTCCCCGTCGCCGCCAGCCGTTAGCCGGGCTCTGGGCTCCGGGCGCCGGGCTCGGTAGCTTTCGGGCCTCTCTCAGGAGCGTTCATGGCCGACACCCCACTTACCTCGATCTCCCCCGCCCGCGCGGCGCAGGAGCTCGCCAAGGTTTCCGCCGCGCACAAGGCCGGCGAATTGACGGCGGCCGAATACGAGCACAAGTTCGCCCGCATGATCGGTGAGCTTCGCGATCGGCGCATTTCGGGCACCCGCGCCGAAATCCTTGCCGCGCTCGAGCCGCTGCGTCGTGATGGCACGGTGACCCCGGCCGAGTGGGATCGGTTCGTCTCGCAGCTCGGCCTCGCCTGATTCTGGAGCGCTGATGACCGCGGTCTCCCGCCGCCGCACGCCAACCGTGAGGGTGGGCGGCGTTGCGCTGGGCGCACTGCATCCGGTGGTGGTCCAGTCGATGACCAACACCGACACTGCGGACGTCGCCGCCACGGTGGCGCAGGTGGCGTTCCTCGCCCGGGCCGGCAGCGAACTCGTGCGCGTCACGGTGAACAACGATGCCGCGGCGGCCGCGGTCCCCGATATCGTCGCGGGCCTGGTCTCGCAGGGCGTCACGGTTCCCATCATCGGCGATTTCCATTACAACGGGCACCTGCTGCTGACGCGGTATCCCGGGTGCGCGCGCGCGCTGGCCAAGTACCGCATCAATCCCGGCAACGTCGGCGGCAAGCGCCACGACGAGCATTTCCGCGCCATCATCGAGGTCGCCCTGCAGCACGACAAGCCGGTCCGTATCGGCGTCAACTGGGGTTCACTCGACCAGGCGCTGCTCACCGGCATGATGGATGCCAATGCGCAATCGGCGGCACCGCGCTCGTCGCGCGACGTGATGCTCGCCGCGATGGTCGAATCGGCGCTGTGCTCGGCCGCGTTCGCCGAGACGATCGGGCTGGCGCATGATCGCATCGTGATCAGCGCGAAGGTGTCCAATGTGCAGGATCTCGTCGACGTCTATCACCTCCTCGCCGTGCGGTGCGACTACCCACTGCACCTTGGCCTCACCGAGGCCGGCATGGGCATGAAGGGGATCGTCGCCAGCGCTACCGGACTTGCGATCCTGTTGCAGGAAGGAATCGGTGACACGATCCGGGTGTCGCTCACGCCGGAACCCGACGGCGATCGCAGCGAGGAGGTGCGCGTGGCGCAGCAAGTCCTCCAGTCGCTCGATATCCGGCATTTTTCGCCCCAGGTCACGTCCTGCCCCGGCTGCGGCCGGACGACCAGCACCTTCTTCCAGAGCATGGCGCAGCAGATCCAGCAGCACCTGCAGCACCGGATGCCGGAATGGCGCGCCGACCACCCCGGCGTCGAGGAGCTCAAGGTTGCGGTCATGGGCTGCGTCGTGAACGGCCCCGGAGAGTCGAAGCACGCCAACATCGGCATATCGCTGCCGGGAACCTTCGAGGAGCCGGTGGCACCCGTGTTCATCGATGGCAAGATGGTGAAGACGCTGCGCGGCGATCACATCGTGGCGGAGTTTCTCGACATTCTCGAGCGGTACGTGGCCGAGCGGTACAGCGTAAGAGGTGAGAGGTGAGAGGTGAGACGGAACAGCCGCACCATGGTCATCCCGAGCGCAGCGAGGGATCGCGTCGCAGCGGGCCGATCCCTCGCTGCGCTCGGGATGACACCGCCCCCTCTCACCTCTCACCTCTCACCGCTTACCTGCCATGATCCAGGACATTGCGACCACTCTCCATCGAGCTCCGCTCGCCGCGCTACCGCTGTTGTTCGCGGCCGGCCTCGCCACGTCGCTTACGCCATGCATTTACCCCATGATCCCGATCACCGCCGGCGTACTCGGCGGTGCCGGGGCGGCGAGCCGCTCGCGCCGACGCACCGTCGCCATCACGCTGCTCTACGTGCTGGGCCTCGCGTTGGTGTACGCGTCGCTCGGGCTCGTGGCCGGACTCACCGGCACGCTGTTCGGGACGATTTCGGCCAATCGGTGGGCCTACTTCGCCTTCGGCAACCTGCTCCTCGTTGCCGCGCTGGCGATGTTCGACGTGATCCCCGTGCGGGCGCCGACCCGGATCATCGCCTGGGCCGGGCGCCTCGGCGCTGATTCGCTCGGCGGGGCATTTCTCATGGGCGCCACCTCGGGGCTGGTCGCCGCGCCATGTGGTGCACCGGCGTTCGCCGCCGTGCTCACCTGGGTCGCGGACACGCAGAACGCAGTGTGGGGCTTCGTCTGTCTGTTCGTTTTCTCACTCGGGATGACTGCCGTGCTGGTCGGCGTCGGCTTTATTTCCGGTACCGTGGCGGCATTGCCGCGAAGCGGCATGTGGATGGTGTGGGTGAAACGGATTGCGGCGACCGTGATGCTCGCGATGGCCGAGTATTATTTCGTGAAAGCGGGGCAGGTGTGGTAGCGCACGAGAGACGAGAGACGAGAGACGAGAGAAGGGCATGTTGCTGAAGCCCGAGCTGTTGCTCGCCACATTGCTGTTCTGTGGCGGCCGACTCGCGGCGCAGGCGCCCACTGTGGGACAACCGGCGCCAGCGGTGACGGTGGCGGATCTCGACGGCAAACCGGTGCGCGTCGGCCTGTCGACGGGCAAGCGCGCGGCGGTGGTGGAGTTCTGGGCCACCTGGTGCGAGCTGTGCCGCGCACTGCTGCCGAGCATGCGGACCGCTCAGCATCAGTACGGCGATCGGGTGGACTTCTACGGGGTCAACGTGACGGTGAACGATTCCAGGGAGCACGTTCGCCGGTATGTCACGCAGAATCATCCGCCGTTCGTGACGGTGTATGACGATCGCGGCGTGGCAGTCCGTGCGTTCGGCGCGCTGGCCACGTCGCACGTGGTGATCATCGATCGCAGTGGGCGCATCGCATACATCGGCGACGGCGCCGACCAGAACATCCCGGCCGAGCTCGCCCGGATCGTCGGCAAGTGATGCGCTGGTTCCTGCTGCTGCTGACGGTGGCGATCGCGCGTGAGGCGTCGGCGCAGGATTCGTCCGCCCTCAAGCTGCGACTTTCGCTGGAAGAGGGCGCTCACGTTGGACGTCGCGCGCCGGCGGTGCTGCTGCCATACGCGACCGCCGACAGCGCCGGGCCCGCCAGCCAACCGTTCGATCTCGCCAAGGAACTCGGGCACGTTGTCGTGCTGATCTTCTATCCCGGCAATGCCGCGCCAGGCGCGGGTGACGATTGGCGTGCCATTGCGGCGCATGAGCCGCGGCCGCCGGGCGGCGACGTCGTGGTGGTCGGCATCTCCGCCGATTCCGTGATGGGGCAGGTGCGCTTTGCCCGCGAGCTGCAGCTCCCGTTCAAGTTCCTCAGCGACCGGGCGCGAGCAGTTGCGCGGCGCTACGGCGCGGTCCGTGGTCGATCGATCGCGCCTTTGCTGGTGCTGGTCGGACGAGACGGTCGGGTGGGCTATGTCGACCCGCGCTTCGCGCCGCTCGCCGCCGAGAGCTACGTTCACCTCGACGCTGCCATCCAGGCGGCCAGGGAGGCGCGATGAGGACTCTGCTGACCGGGCTCCGCTGCGCCGCGCTACTCCTCGCGCTTGCCTTGGGGCTCGGCCGCCTCTTGGCGCAGGCGCCGGCGGAGGTGCACTGGTCGCTGGAAGGCAAGCACGCCAGCTACTGCATCTGGTATCTGGCCGATCCCGAACTGGCGCGGCAGATGGTACCGTCGGGCACTGCACTGGCACCGGCCGGGACCGGCGCGGGCCTGCCGCCGCTGCTGGCCCGGACGGTCCAGGACGAGCCGCGATTCGCGCAGTGGATTCCGGGGTCCATCTGCATTGGCGCTTACCAGCGCGTGACGGCTGATGGGCGGGTCCTGGCGCAGGAGAAGCGGGACCGCCCCGTCATCGTCGCGACCAACGCGCTGGCGGCGCAGGCACCCCATGGTCTTGCTGGCGCGTCGAACCTGCTCATCGACTTCATGACCGATCAGCGGGCCCTGGCGCGGGCCGCTGACGACGCCGGCTTCGCCATGAGCGGGATCACGGTCATCACTCGTGTCCGGGTGGGGGCGGATGATCCCGAGGTCGCTATCGAGGTCGACGGCGTGAAGATTGTCTGGTCCGGGCATGCCATCGGCGACTCTGGTGTCGGAAAGACACGCTCGATGTCGTTCGGATACGCGACGAGCCGGTCCGCTGGTTGGCTCGTCGAGCTGGAATCGGCGCCGGCGAGCAGCCGGATCATGGTGGGCGCGTTGCAGGTCAACGGGACGAACACCCTCGCAAAGGCGCTGAAAGCCTCGCCGGTGCGGGCGATCGGGCCGGAAGAGTCTGGCGGGACGGTCACACTGACGTTCCGCCGTGAAACGCTACATTGAGCCTGTGGCGGGTTAGCACGGACATTGCTCAATACCGGTCCGGCGCACTGCCTCGATCGCAGCTGGATCGGCGTCATCCAAGTCCCGACGTGGGCCCAAGATGACATGCGCAAGTTCTTGTGATTCAAGCGCATAGGTGGGGTTTACCGAGGGTGGGTATTCGCGTCAGGCCACGGTTGCCGGCCGGAATTTACGGTTCGGACTCGGGCGGCAGCATGGTGTCGGAATGACGCAGAGTCTTGCAGTCGGATAGCGTTTTTTCAGGAGTGTTTTCGAAGTTGCATGGCAGGTCCATTCACTCATCATGGGGAGCAGGACATGTTGAAGTTCTACCGCAGCGTTCTAGCGGCTGGTGTCGTTACGCTCGGCCTCGCGGCCTGTGGCGACAACGTCACCATCGCGCCGCCGCCGCCGCCGAACACGGGAGTGACGGTCACCGTCACACCGACTAATGCCAGCGTCGGCATCGGCCAGACGATCCAGTTGGCAGCATCGGTTGTCGCCGATTCCGGCGTCTCGACCGGGCTCAATTGGACGAGCAGCAGTGCGGCGATCGCGAGCGTCTCGAACACCGGCTTGGTCACCGGCGTCGCCCTCGGGACCACGACGATCATCGCGACGTCGACGGCCAACCCGGCGCGCAGCGCCGCGGTGAGCATCACCGTCACGTCATCGTCGGTGTTCACGCTCTCGCCGTCCACGATGAGCTTGGCCCCGAACCACGGCGCGAACGCCACGGCGCTGGTTTCGCTGGGCGTTGGCCAGACGATCGCGAGCACCGGCATCGTTTGGTCCTCCCTGAATGCAGACATTGCCACCGTTCCTGCGAGTTGCAATAGCAACACCACTACCACCGGCACCACCGGCGCATCGGTCTGCCAGATCACGGGCGTATCGCAGGGTACCGCCGTCATCTCGGCGACTGCCACCGTTGGCAACCAGACCTTCACGCAGACCATGACCGTCAACGTCGGCCAGGGTGCGTCGATTTCGATTCAAAGCGTGACGACAGGTGCGACGGCAGGTGATACGGTGGGTACTGGCGTCTGTGCCGGTGTCGTGAACGCTCCGGTCATCCTGACGAACGTCAACTGCCAGATCGACGTCACGTTGAACCTCAATGCCGGCATCCAGCCGCTTGACAAGCTGGTCATCACCATCGTTCAGGGCAGTCATGTCAAAGTCGCGGCACAGCAGATCTACAACGGCACGATCCCATCCGCGGGTCCGGTGACGCTGTCGATCAATACCGCCAACTTCACCAAGAACCCGGCGACTGGTACCGCGACCGTTGACTATTACAACGGTCCGACCTCCCTGATCGTCCAGGTATTCCCGACGCTCGTCCCCGGTGGTGGTGGCACCGTCGTCGACTGCCAGACCGGCGCTAACGATGCGACCTGTGCTGTTGTCAACTCGATGATTTTCACCAACTTCGATGGCTGGGCCGGTGACGTCAACAAGTGTTCCGCCGTAATCACCCCAGCCGCTGTCTGTCCGCCAGCCAATCCTGCTGGTCCCACCCCCACCGGCGGGTTCGCGACCGATGTCGGTGGCTCGACGGCGAACCTTGGCAAGACATACTGGGGCGGCCCTGGCCCGACCGGCCTGATCACGGCTGAACTCTACGCCGTCGTCTATGACGACAACCCAGCTTACGCGCCGGGCTCGTCGCTCAACCGCTGCAACAACCAGGTGGGCGACGGCACCGGCTGCATCTCCCAGGTGAACTGGACCATCGGTAGCACGAGCATTTCAAGCGGGCACTGCGACTTCGCAATGCAGAGCGCAACCGTCACGCCGCTTACTCCGCTCTTCTTGCAGACGTTCGGCGACTCCGGCGTACCCGGCTGGACTAATGACTGCCGAACTCACCAGAACATCCTCACCCGTCGCGACAACATCATCCTGCAGTCGCCGACGCTGGATGCACAGAACAATGGCTTCCCGACTGGCAGATTGATTCCGAACACCGTGGTGTTCGCCGCTACGCCGGACTCGTTCCGCCTCGACTGGGCGGCCCCGACCGGGGTGTCGCAGCCGTTGGTCATCGGCGCCGAGGGCTTCAACTGGATTAATGCGATCTTCGTCTTCAATCCGGGTGGCACGCTCGGGACCGACGCCGGCGTTGGCCCGGCCCCTGCAACTTGGCTGGCGTTTGCTTCGACCAGCGGTGGGTCCGGTCCGTTCCTGACGCCGATTACGACCGGCGCCGACTTGCCTGAAACCAACCAGAACTGCGCTGGCGTCGGTTGCGATGGCTTCACCGCCGTTGCTACGCTTGCCGACCTGCTCGGTAATACCGCCACGACCGGCACGACCGCCGCATTTGGTGTCGACAAGACCGCGCCGATGGTGCGCTACAGCACCAAGGTGGCTCCGTCGTCGTACGCGGCCATCTACGATTCTGGCGGCACAGCAGCCGTCCATGACTCCACCACCTACTGGGCGATCGAAGGCACCTACGGTGCGAACGTTGTGACTGCTGGAGCCCAGGTGCGGTTCCTGGCAGGCGCAGCCGGTACCAACGACAGGTTCCGTATCGAGGCGCTCGACAATCGCTCGGGTCTCTCCCGCGCGATTGAAAACACCATCAACTTCTCGCAGGCCGGTACCCGCGCATGCGGGACGGCCGGCCGCTGCAACACGGTCAGTTCGACCGTGACCGGTGTGTTCCTTGCCGCGACGACCGACGGTTGGCGTCCAGCTCAGCCGTTCAACGTTCTCCTTGGCGCTGACACTGTAACCACGCCGCCGGCGACGCCCGGCTACTACACCACGACCGGGTTTGTGGTCGACCGGGCCGGTAACGTCTCCGGCTGCCCGATCACTGGCCCCATCGCTGGCGCGTCCACCGGCACGGCCAGTATCTGCACGGCTGCGCCTCCCAGCGTCACGCCTGGCACCAATACGGCCACGGGTGTGTCGGGTGCGAACGAGTACTTCCGCCGTACCCTTGCGCTCGATCCGGCCCAGCCGCTCGTGACGGGCGTCAGTCCAAACGCCAGTTACACGGGTAACGCTCCCGCGACGTTCACCCTCGGGGCGCAGAACGACCTCGAGGTCATCGATGCGCGCCTGAGCCTTCAGTACCCGAACGTGACCCGCGGCGACGTCGCTGGCACGACGGCAAATGGCGGCCTGATCACCTTCGGACCGGCTGTCCCGATAGCGACGCGGTTTGACGCAAGCATCGTCAACCCGGTGCTTGCGCCTGTCATGCTGGACCTGTTCACTGTGAACATTCAAGAGACCTGTACCGGCCCCGACGGCGGCGGAGGTATCGGGCGTCCGGCGAGCGGACCGACAGGTGTGACGTTCTGCACAACGGCATCGGCCGGCGACCCGATCGATACTACGACGGGCACCGGCATCGCGTTCGTCAAGCCGAACAACGTAGCCGTCCAGGTTCGCGACGTCTTCGGCTCGTTTATCAATAACACCACGGCCGGTGCTGTAACCGGTGTATCGGCGAACTTTGCCTCGCCGATCCTGCCGGCTACGGTGCCGACTCCTGGCGGTTACAGCGTCACATACGATGCTACGGCGTTGTGTCCGCAAGGCGGAGTGGTCGGCGGAAAGTGCGTGATTGGTGGTATCAACTTCAGGGCGGATGGTACCGACAGCGCCTTTGCTGCTTTCCGTGCGACTCAGGCGCTCAGCATCACACTGCCGATCTTCACCCGCGTCGACCTCTTCGGTCTCAACGCGTCATTCCAGTGGGTCTTCATCGCACGCTGTACCGTTCCGGCTGCGATTTCTCCGAACACCGGCGCGCAGGGTTGCGGCGGTGGCACGGTGACTGGCACGGACAACGGCCTGGAGCGGTACTGGGTCTTCGCGTTCACGAGCGTTCCGATAACCGGATACTCGGAGTTCCGTGCGCTCGGTGTGGACAGCAATGGCTTCGGCCTCTTCTCGACCGTCGAGCCGTAATAGCTGGCGACTCGAAACGAGTAGCAGGAACAACCAACGGCCCCGCGCAAGCGGGGTCGTTTGGTTTAACTACACGAGCGACAGAAGAAAGGTGGCCCCCCTTGCCCGTGGGACCACCTTGCTTCGTTGCGCCCTGCCGCAGTCTCCGGCGGCCCCTGATGGAGCCTCTAGAAGCACATCGCGTTGAGACTCAGTGGCGGTGAGAACGCGTCGACCGGTGAAAGCACGTGAATTCTGTCGGTCACTGTCAGTTGCTGTCCGGGCTGGTTGAGCGGCCACTCGTCGGATTTTGCCGAGACGTCGACGGCCGCGAACCTGGCGGCCGCCGGAATCGGCAGTTCCTGCACTGGACCATTCATCCCGGTACTGCGCTCCCACCGATAGCGCAGCGTGCCGCCGATCTTCGAGAGCGTGATCACGCCGTCGAAATGGGCTGTCACCGGACATCTCTGTTCGGCAGTGAGCCCCTTGATGCCACCGTTGATCGTCTTGAAGGCAATGGAATGGGCCGTGTCCGGCGGGGCAGCGGATTGGACCGGAGGGGCAGACTGTCGCGGCCCGCACGCGGCGGTCAGCGTGATCAGTGACGTTGCGACTACACGCGTGCAGCCCATCCGGACCCTCCGTGATTGTTGCGGATTGAAGGTGAAGTTCTCTCGACGTATTCTAATATCCTACCCTCGCCGTCGTCCTGACCGTGGGCGGCCAACCAGGCCCGCGCCCTCCGGTACCCCTCCTCGCTGAGCTGGAGTCACACGGCGCGCGACACCACGGCATGTTCGCCCCGTGCCCGCTCCAACCCCTTGCGCAACCACCCCCGCCGAGCCGAGTCTATGGGTATGCCTGCGCTGCAAGCCCCCGAGTTCTGGACCGCCGACATGGTCCGCGCCCTCCCCGACGACGGTTGCCGCCACGAGACGGTGCATGGGGAGTTGTTCGTGACTCCGGCCCCCAGGATGTGGCATCAGATCGTCAACGATCGGCTGACGAACGCGCTACGCAATTACCTGCTGCGCGAGCCAGTCGGTATGGTGCTGAATCTCGATGCGGACATCTCCTGGGGGCCTGATGTCCTGGTGCAGCCGGACATCTACGTGGCACCGCTCGCCGAGATGGAAACCCTTGATTGGGCCCGGGTGCAGACCCTTCTGCTCGTCGTCGAGATTCTGTCGCCATCCTCCGTCCGCATCGACCGGTTCGCCAAGCGCCGGCTCTACCAGGAAGTCAATGTGCCGCTGTACTGGATTGTGGATACGGAGAATCGCCACGTCGAATGCTGGACGCCGGACGCCGTCACGCCTGGGGTCGAGCGTGAGCGGCTTGCGTGGCACCCATCCGGGGCGTCGGCGCCGTGCAGCATCGAGCTTGACGCGTTGTTCACGCCGCTGCGAAAGACGTGAGACGCGACTGAGTCGGGCGCGGCAATCCCTTTCACGTTTCACCTCTCACGTTTCACGCCTTTCAGTATCCCTCCCTCCCCATCGCCTTGAACGTCAGTACCTTGCCGAGTTCGACTCCGGGCTGGTCAAACGGGTCGACGTCATACCATACCCCGGCGTACCCCGTCGCGATCTGGAAGAACATCATCAGCTCGCCCAGGTGATGCGCGTCGATCGTGTCGATCTCGAGCGTCATGCTCATCCGGCCCTGGCTTCGCAGTGCTTCTCGCGTCGCGTGCAGCTCGGCATCGAGCAGCGCGCCCAGCGTCTTTCCCGGCAAGTACGCCAGCTCCGGCCCGAGGGTGGCCCGTGACGGAATCGGCTGCAGGTTGACGGTATCGAGCACCCGGATGAAGGTGATCGTCTTGTCGAAGGGGCCTTCAATGAACAACTGCACCTGCGAGTGCTGGTCGGTTGCTCCCACGGCCCCGACCGGCGTCGGGCCGCGGTGCGCCTCGCGCCCAGCGCGATCCAGCTTCTTGCCGAGGCTTTCGGCCCAGAGCTGGCGATACCACTCGGCAAACTCCTTCAGGCGGTCACTGTAGGGCATCACGACATGGACGTTCGCCGCGCGTGACGACTGCGCTTGCCACTGCCAGGCGGCGTAACGCGCGGCGGCGTTGGCCGAAAAATCCGGCGCCTCTGCAGCCTTCACCGCCGCTTCCGCGCCGGCCAGGAGCTGGACTACGTCCATGTCGAGCAGCGTTGCGGGCACCAGTCCGACAGCGGTGAGCACGGAGTATCGGCCACCTATGCCGGGCGGAACGTCGAACGCCGTGATCTCGTCGGCGCGGGCGATCGCCCGCAACGCACCCTTCTCGGGATCGGTGGTGATCACCAGGTGCTCGCGCGCCGCATCTCCCACGGCATCTTCGAGCCACCGCCGGACGATCAGGTACTGCGCGAGCGTTTCGGCGGTACCGCCCGACTTGGAAATCACGTTCACCAGTGTCCGCCGCGGTTCCAATCGCTCCAGGGTGTCGTGGACCGTGACCGGATCGACATTCTCGAGTACGGTGAGCGTTGGCACGCCGTCGCGTCGCGCGGCGTTGCGCTCGTTCCATGCCGGCCCCTTGAGGGCATTCAGCAGCGCCTTGGCGCCCAGTGCCGAGCCGCCGATGCCGAGCACCAGAACATGATCGAACCGGCCGCGGAGTGACGCGCCCCATTGGTTGAGTCGTCGCACCAGCCCGGATTGCGCGCCAAGCCGCATGAAGCCGTAGTCTCCGGCAGTGGTCCGGCGGGCGACTTCGGCGCGTATGTCGGCAAACCGCTCCCTCATGCTGTCATGCAGCCTCGGGTCGAGGCCGTGCACGCCGTCGAGCGCCGTGCGGAACATGTAGCGGTCATCGAAGCGGAGTGTCATTCGGGAATCTCCACGGTCAATCCGTCGTAGCCGGGTTCGACCCCGGCGGGCAATCGCTCGAGCAACTCGCGGTGGCCCGTCTCGTGGGTCAGGTGGGTGAGCAGCGTCCGTTCGGCGCCAATGGCGCGCGCCGTCTCGATCGCTTCGTCGATCGATAGATGGGTGGGGTGCGTGCGCCACCACAGGGCGTTGAGCACCAGCACGCGCACGCCTGCCAGCAGCGCCAGTGCCTCGCCACCCACTCGTTTCACGTCCGTGAGGTAGCCCAGGGCGCCAACCCGGTAGCCGTACACGGTGAGTGGGCCGTGCTCGAAGGCGAGCGGCAGTACCGCTACACCGGCGATCGTGACCGGCACATTGGGCGGCAGCGCCGTCAGCGTGAGCCGCGGCTTGGATGTGCCTGGCTGCGCGACGATCGAATCATCAAAGATGTAGCGGAACGCCGTACGGAGATGATCGATGGTGGCGGGCGGCCCGTATACGGGCAACGGTGCGCGCCGGAGCAGTGAAAAACTGCGCAGGTCGTCGATGCCATGGACATGATCGGCGTGCTCGTGGGTATACAGCACTGCGTCGACGTTCCCGACCCCGGCGCGGAGAACCTGGAGCCGCAACTCGGGCGGCGTGTCGATCAGGAGTGTGGTGGTGCCCGATTCGATCAGCGCGCTCGAGCGCGTGCGACGGTCGCGCGGGTCAGCCGATCGGCAAACGGCGCACCCGCACCCGATCTGGGGAACTCCCATCGAAGTCCCCGTCCCGAGCAGGGTGAGGCGCATTCCCTAAAGTGTCTCGACCTTGAGCAGGTTGGTAGTCCCTGGAATGTCGAACGGCACGCCGCAGGTCACCACGATTCGCGAGCCTTCGCCCGCCAGCCCGCGACTGAGTATTTCGGTGCGGGCGATCGCCCACATCGGATCGTAGTGCTTGAGGTGCGGCATCAGCACCGGCACCACACCCCACGCGAGGCCCAGCTGCCGGAACGTCTCCGGTTCGGAAGTCAGCGCGAGGATCGGCACCTTGGGCCGGTAGGACGACACAGTGCGAGCGGTGAAACCGCTCGAAGTGAAGCAGACGATGGCCTGTGCTCCCAGCAGGTCTGCGGCCGCCGACACCGCCACCGCAATCGCGTCCTCGGTGGGTGTCTGGCCTTCGCTGGTGCGCGCGAGGTGCGGGGCAGGGATCTGCCAGCGACGACGCTCGCCCTCAGTGGGGCGGAGCGGGTGGGTTTCCACCTCGCGGGCGATCCGATCCATCGCCAGCACGGCTTCGAGTGGATACTGACCGACCGCGGTTTCAGCCGACAGCATCACCGCATCGGTGCCGTCCAGAATGGCGTTGGCGACGTCGGATACCTCGGCGCGGGTTGGCCGCGGGTTGGTCACCATCGACTCGAGCATCTGCGTAGCGGTGATGACCGGCTTGCCGTGACGGTTGGCCCGCTGGATGATGCGCTTCTGCACCAGCGGGACCGCCTCGAAGGGCAGCTCCACTCCCAAGTCGCCGCGCGCGACCATCATGGCGTCGCTGACCTCCAGGATTCCATCGAGATTGGCCAGCGCAGTGTCCTTCTCGATTTTGGCGATGAGCTTGACCGTACTCGGGATGATGCGCCGCAAGTCCTGGATGTCCTCCGGACGTCGCACGAAGGAGACGCCGATGAACTCGATCCCGAGCGCGACAACCCGTTCGACCTCCTCGCGATCGTGCGCGGTCACCGCCGCCGCACTCACCATCGAGCCCGGCAGGTTCATGCCCTTGTTCGACTTGAGCAGCCCGCCATACAGCACCCGGCCGTCGACGCGGTCGCCACGAATGGCGACCACGTCGATGGACAACAGCCCGTCGTCGATCAGGATCCGCGCGCCCGGCAGCACGTCCCCCGCAAGTTCGGCATACGTGGTCGGAATGTCGCCTTCCTCGGCGGTTGCTTCGGGTGCGAAATGGACGATCTGGCCGGGGACCAGCGTGATCGGCGCGGGGAGCGTCCCAACCCGGATTCGTGGACCGTGGAGATCGACGAGGATGCCGATGGGCGCCCGACGCTGGTCGCGAACGTCGTGCAGCAACCGGATCCACCGTTCCCGGATTGCCGGCGTGCCGTGCGATGCGTTGACTCGAACGATGTCCACCCCGGCGTCGAGCAGGGCGATCATGCGGTCTTCCGCTTCCCAGGCGGGTCCGAGGGTGGCGACGATCTTGGTGCGGCGGATCTGGGGGGTGGGCATCAGGGCAATTCGCTCCGAGGAAATCAGCCCCCAAAACTAGCGGTGCCGGCCCTTCGGGGCACGGGCCGGCTGGGCAGCCACGAATCCACGTCGTCGGCAAATTGTGGATACCGCTTTCCCACACCGACATCCCTTGTAACACATTGCGCAAGTGCGATTTCGCTCCCCAGCCGGTTTGACTGCCCACAAGAACTCCACATGGGAATGGGACATCGGCAGGGGTCGTTTTTGGGCTCCGCACATCTGTGGACTGGAAAACTTTTCCACGTGTGGATGCGGGGAGAAATCGGGGGAGCGTAGGCTAACCCATTGCCGGCAAATGCCATCTGCGCCGAGCCGGTTGTCCACTTCCGCCCGATTTGCCAACTTCCGAGTCCACAAAGCGTTCACATCGCCGGTTTCTGTGGAGAACGACTCGTCTGACAACCAATGGTGCGCCAATTCGCTGATCAGTGCGCCAATTCGCTGATCTTCGTCGCCCGGGCGCCTCGTTCGAGGTCTGTCGCCGCGCTCGGGCGCACCCTTGGCCCAACCGCTCGCCTGGGCGCCTCGTTCGAGGTCTGTCGCCGCCCCTGGCCCAACCGCTCGCCTGTGCTCCCGCCGTCTGCCGCACGGACTCGGGCGCACACCGGCCCAACCGCTCGCCTGTACTACAGCGGCGTTCCATCACCGTGGGTGAGCGGGGCGGCTCGCTCTGGTCCGGCGTGCGTCCCTCGCCCGCGCGACTGACTGGAGATTGGCGAATGCGGGGGCGGCGTCTCCGGAGGGCCGCCTCGTAGAGCCAGCGACCGCCGCACTCCGATCAACAGGCGCACGCACGGCTTCCTGCGGTCGCGCCAGCGATGCGCAGCGGCCCGGAGCGAGATGCCGTCCCGCAGGCGTCAGTCGCGCCAGGAAGCGGCCGCGCTCCGGTGCCATCCACTATTCACCCCGGTCGGCATAGATTTCCGGCCGAGCATCCATCTCGAAGGAGCGCGTGTGAGTGTCGGGCCGTCGCAGGTCGCCGAAAGTTCTCCTGAAGACATTGACCGGCTGGTCCACGCGGCGGTGTTTGGAATCCAGCCAGAGCGCGACGCGGCGAGGGTCCGGCTGTGGAACCTCGGTCAGCAGCTGGGCCCCCGTCCGGCCTCGATCCACGACCTGTACTTGGCCCGTGGGCGGGGCGAATGCAGCGGCTTCACCGTCCCGGCGATCAACGTGCGCATGCTGGCGTACGATACTGCGCGCGCGGTATTTCGTGCCGCGAAGGCGCGCGACGCCGGTGCGATCATTCTCGAGATTGCCCGTTCGGAGATCGCGTACACGGATCAGCGGCCCGCCGAATACGTCGCGGTCATGATCGGTGCCGCGCTGCGCGAAGGCTATCAGCTGCCCCTGTTCATCCAGGGCGATCACTGCCAGGTCAACGCCAAGAAGTACCAGGCCAATCCCGACGCCGAAGTCGGCGAGGTCAAGCACCTGATCGGCGAGGAGATCGCGTCGGGATTCTTCAACATCGACGTCGACACGTCGACGCTGGTCGACCTCTCCTTTCCCACGCTCGACGAGCAGCAGCGCACCAATTATCAGCGGGCGGCCGAGATCACCCGGTTCATTCGCGAGCACGAACCGGACGGGATTACGATTTCGGTTGGCGCGGAGATCGGCGAGGTCGGCACGAAGAACTCGACCGTGGCAGAGCTGCATGCGTTCATGGATGGCTACAACCGCACCTTGGCCGCGACGGCCGGCTGCGAGGGCATCAGCAAGATCTCGGTGCAGACCGGCACCTCGCATGGTGGAGTGGTGTTGCCGGACGGTTCCATCGCCGCCGTGAAACTCGATCTGCAGGCGCTCGAGGCGTTGTCGCAATCGGCTCGCAAGGATTACGGACTCGGTGGGGCGGTGCAGCACGGTGCTTCGACGCTGCCCAGCGCGGCATTCGGCACCTTCCCGCGCATCGAGACCGCCGAGATCCACCTCGCCACCAATTTTCAGAACATCATCTTCGACCATCCAGCCCTGCCGGTCGAGCTGCGCGAGCGGATGTATCGCTGGCTCGACACCAACGCGGAGTCCGAGCGCAAGGCCGGCGATTCCGCTGAGCAGTTCTACTACAAGACCCGCAAGAAGGCGATCGGTCCGTTCAAGCGGGAGGTGTGGGCGTTGCCGGCGCCCATTCGTCAGCAAATTGGCGCGGATCTCGAGACGATGTTCGGGTTCCTGTTTGATCAACTCCGTGCCAACGGGACGGCGGCGCTGGTCCGCCGCTTCATTACCGCGCCGTCCGTGACGCAGGATGCGCTGGCCCACGCGGGTGTCCTCGCCGAGGATGACCCGGACGCGGGCGAATAGGCTTGGCAAAGGAGACCGCAGTGCGCGACGATCGTGACGTGACGGTGATCGAGGCCGATTCCGGTTCCGGCCTCCGCTGGTTCGTTCTGGGCGCGGCAATCGGCGCCGGCTTGGGGCTTCTCTTCGCACCGCAGTCCGGCGACCGGACCCGGCGCGACCTGGTCCAGCGCGGGCGCAGGTTGCGCGCGCAGGCCGAAGACAAGCTCGACGATCTCACCGACGAGTTGCAGGTGCGCGGCAAGAAGATCAAGGAGGCGGCCGCCGAATTCGCCGACGAGGTGGTCGACGAGGTGAAGGACGGCAAGCGGAAGCTGGAGCGGACCGCCGTGACCGCTCGTGAGGAACTCGAGCGGCGGTTGGCCGACGCTCGCGCGCGGGCGCGCGCGGCGGTCGGTGGCGATGGCGCTGCCGAGGATGATGACGAGTAGCCTGGGTGGGTGAGGCGCCGCCGCACCCGATGGAAGGCCCGCCTGGCGGCGGGCTTTCTGCCGCGCCACCACCGCTCTCACTGCGGGCGCAGATCCTCGCGACGCTCGACCGGGTCAACATTCCGCTGCTCACGTCGGCGCTCGCGTTCGACGTCCTGCTCGCCATCATCCCGCTGACGATCCTGATCGTCGCCCTGCTGAGCTGGCTGCTCTCGTCCGCCGCCTTCGGACCCGATGCTTCGGGCGAGTTGTTCGTGCGGTTCCTGCCGGCGCACATACACGGGTCGTCGACCGATCCGTTCACGCTGATCGAGCGCCTGATCGCCGAGATTCAGCGCTGGAACCGCAGCGCGCTTACCTGGTTTGCCATTCCGCTGTTCCTCTGGTTCAGCAGCCGGTTATTCGCCGCCGTGCGCATCTGCCTGTCGCAGGTATTTCAGGTGCGCCAGCGACCGGTGCAAGGGCACTTCGTGTGGAGTTACATCGCCGGGTACCTCCTCGCCAAGGTACGGGACATGGTGATCTCGCTGACCGTGCTGGTGCTCGCGCTGGGAAACACGGTGACGACCGCCGGCTTGAACATGGCTGCCGCGGGCGGGGCCGAAATGGATCCACGCTGGAGTTTTCTGGTCACGACGGGCGGCCGCCTCGCGGGGCACGGCGTGGCGTTCCTCTTCGGCGTCGCGCTCTTCGTGCTGCTGTATCGCTACGCCAGTCCCAAGCGGCTGCCCTGGTCGGGAGCGGTCATCGCGAGCTGCGTGAGCACGCTGGGATTCGAAGTTGCCAAGCGACTGTATGGCCTGTACCTCACCAGCGTGCCGCACGGCGGGCAGTACGCCGTCGATGCCGATGTGGGTGCCGCGCTGCTGTTCATACTCTGGCTCTGGTACATGTCATTCGTGTTTCTCATTGGAGCGGCCGTCGCCGATGTGTGGGATCGCGCCCGGCAGGCGCGAGCGGTGGCACATGTGGCCGTGCAAGCGTAGGATGATGATCACTGCGCGGCGCACCGTCGTTGCAACGGTCATTACCCTCCTGACGGCAGCCACGCTGCCGGCGCAGGCGCCAGCGCCGCCGCCCCCAGACAAGTCCTACCTGTTCTTCGTGGTGTCCGAAGCGATCGATCAGGTCGCCCTGGTCCGCTTCGGACCCAAGGGCATCCTCGTCGAGCATCGCACCTCGATGAACCTCAATCCGGCCGAGCCGACCAGGCCAGAGGAGCTCAGCGTGGCGCCGGATGGCCGGTTCTACTATGTCACCACCCGGCACGGCTTCCCCACCGGCGAACTGCTCAAGGTAAAGATTGCGGCCGACACCAACCACCGCGAGAGCCAGCCGCCGGATACCATCCGCGGGGGGGAGCCGCTGGGTGTCTTTCCGGATGCGGTGCAGGTGGCGCCCGATGGCGCCTATGCCTGGATTGCCAACTCAAATGCCGCCGGCGACTCGACACCGTCATCGGTGTCAGTGGTGTATCTCGAATCGATGGTGGAGGTCGCCGGCATCCAGACGTGCGTTGCACCGCATGGCTCGCGCCTGACCGCCGACGGATCGAAGCACTACTCCGTCTGCATGAGGGACGACCTGCTGGTGGAGATCGATGCGCGCGCGATGAAGATCTCCCGGCGGTTTGTGCTGACCAGGGGCAGCGAGCATGGCATCGTTGGTGCGTTCGCCGCGCAGGGCAGCGCGGCAAGCGGCGGGACAGTCGACACGTCGCATGCTGCCGCGGCGCCGGTGCCGGCAGCGGCGGCGTGCTCGCCGACATGGGTCCAGCCGAACGCCGACGGATCGAAGATCTACGTTGCCTGCAACCAGTCGAATGAGGTCGTGGAGATCGACGGATCGGCGTGGACGATGACGCGGCGCATTCCGGTGGGCGACGGCGTCTACCACCTGGCGCTGACGCACGACGGCAAGCGGCTGATCGGGACGAACCAGCGGGGGCAATCGGTGTCGATTGTGGACTTGACGACCGGTCACGAGGTGGCGCGGCTGCCGAACCGGCGGCGCTTCCCTGCGAACGTGGTGATCGGTCCCGACGATCGGTACGCGTTCATGAGCGTTGCCGTACTGATCGCGACCACGCGGCGCTTCCCCGCCGGTGTGGTGGTCAGTCCCGACGACCGCTATGCGTTCGTAAGCGTCGCGGGCACAGGTACGGAGCCGGGCACCGTCGAGATCATCGACCTCGCGGCGCTCAGGACCGTGGCCACGATTGATGTGGGTCCGCAGGCCGGCGGTATCGACTTCTGGAAGATGGAGCGGGCGAAGTCGCCGTGATGACAATGCGCCGACGGCCTCCACACCGTGGAGGCCGTCGCGTAGCACAACCGGTTGCCGGCGTCCGTGTCGCCGCGACCGGGGTCTGGTCAGCTGGTCACCGACCGGCGGCGCCGACGGAGGCCTGCCATGCCGACCAGTCCCGTGGCGAGGAGCCACATGCTGGCGGGTTCGGGTACGACGTTCGCGCCCGCGGCCGTGACGCTGACATCGTCCAAGTGGAAAAAGTCCGGATCGTTCTGAAAGGTGAATTTGATATCGGTCGAAGAACCTGACGCAAGCACACTGAACGATTCCTGAGTGTAGTCGAACGCGCCTGGGGGGGGGTCCAGTGTGAGCACGGACGAGCCATTCCAGCTGGCGTCGAAGAACTGGCCCCCCTCCTCGGCATCGCCGCCGTTCTGGAGCCAGAAGGAGAAGGTGTAGGTCGTCCCGGCCGTCGTCGCCAGCGTCTGGAAGATGCCACCGGTGCTTTCGATCGGCCCGAACTCGCCGGCCCAGTTGCCGGAATGGACCGGGGTATCGAACACGCCCGTAAAGCCGGTATTGTCGAACTGGGTCCAGCCGGTGAAATCGCCGGTCTCGAAGCCCGGGTTGGATACCAGGTTCTGGCCCGAGGCGCCGTTGGCAACGGCACACATCAGCACAAGGCCGCTGGACAGAACGAGAGCTGCGCGCATGATGCTTCCTTTGTGAGGCGAACGAAGGGGGTGGATATCCGTACGGTCGTAACGCAAATGCCGGACCCCAGACGATCCGGTTCTCGCGGCGACGGTCGATGTGATGCAAGTGAATGGTTGCCAGTCAGTTACGCTTTGTCCGTCGCCAGGCGGGTCGCTCATTGTATGGCCCCCCGCTGTGGCGCGCCCACGACAGAGCCGGTCCGGCGTGTCGCGCGCTGGCGACGCTGGATGACAGGAGAGCACCTGAGGCAGCGGTACCCTTGGAGTCCGAGCGGCTCACCATATGCGATGAGTCGATGGTCGTTACCGGGGAGGGGAAAGCGATATGGCGCCGCTTGATGTGAGCATCCTTCTCAGTACCCGCAATCGCGTCGAAATCCTCGCGCGGACGCTCGAAGCGTTTCGCGCGCTCGACACGCGTGACCTCACGTGGGAACTGGTCGCAGTCGACAACGGCAGTTCAGACAGTACCGCCGGCGTGCTGGCCCGCGCCCGCGAATCGCTGCCCTTGGTCGCCCTCTCGGAGCCGGTTCCCGGGAAGAACCGGGCATTGAACCGGGCGTTGGCCATCGCCAGAGGCCGGCTCTTGATCTTCACCGACGATGACGTTTTGCCGTCGCACGGTTGGGTCGCCGAGTACGTGGCGGCCGCTCGCCGCTGGCCAGAGCACTCGATCTTTGCGGGCCCGATTCGCCCGGCGATGCCTTCAGGGACACCCCCGGCATTGGCAGACGAGCGATTCCGGTTCGCGAGCGTGGCATTCGCCCGGTACAACCCCACTTCCGTCGAGGGCGTCGTGACGGAGTTGCCGTTCGGTCCCAATCACGCGATTCGCTCTCGCCTGCTGGAAGGAATGCGTCTGAGTGAGAGCATCGGACCGTGCGGACGGAATTATCCGATGGGTAGCGAGACCGAGCTCTTGCTCCGCCTGCGCGCGCGCGGCGAGGGCGTCGTCTTCGTCCCGTCTGCACCAGTAGTGCATGTCATCGAGCCGCACCAGGTCTCGCTGCGCTGGCTGTGGGGACGCGGCTTCCGATTCGGCCGCGGCCAGGTCCGGCTCGATCCGGATGTGTCATCCAGGCAGCTGCTGGGAGCGCCCCGGTATCTCTTCCGCGAGGCAGCCGTCGCTGGCGTCCAGGCCGCGTATGGTACGGTCATCAATAGCCGACGAAAGTGGGAATGGGTCATTGCGATGGGCATCGCTTGCGGGGCGATTCGTGAATACCGGGCACTCGGCGCGCAGCCAGCTTCGGTCACAATGAGAACGACGTAAGCGGTAGCGATGAATTCCACTCGTTCGGTCGACGGGGGAGTCATTCTGGTGTTTGATCTGTCCCGGTGCCGGGTCGGCGTTGTTCGCTGATCGGTCACGGCTCGATAAATTCGAACCGCGCCACGCGTGCGATGCGCTCGAAATCGCGCACGTTGTCAGTGACGAGCACCATGCCGACTTCCCGGCACGACAACGCCAGCAGGACGTCATTGCCGAGCGACTTCGACACCCGGGCCAGCTCGAGTCCCTCGCGCATCCGCAGGGCGCGCAACACGTCGCCCGACCGGCGCCAGGCGAGCGGCGACGGCGTCACCACCCGCTTGACCGCCTCGAAGCGGTGCAGCCAGTGCCGCTCCAGCTTGCGGCGATCCGCTGGTGATCGTACCCCGGCGAACAGCTCCTGGATCACGACGCTGCTCAGGTATTCCCCCGGGGCGTGCGCCTGATGGAAGGCTTGCAGCCAGTCGTTCGCCGCCGCGTCCCGAAAGGCGTTGATCAGGACATTGGTATCAAGAACGTAGCGGCGACCCCGGCTCACTCGTCCGACGAGAGAATGTCCACACCGCGCATGGCACGGGTCCCCGCGATCAGGCTCTCACGAAACACCACCATGTCGAGCGCGGTCTCGATGGTTTCAGTGGCGGTGCTTGCCCCGAGCGCGCGCTGTGCGGCGCGGATCTTGGTCGGCGAGAGCCGGAAGGTCTTGGGCACCTTGCGGGCCTCCTTGACGCGGCGAGCGGGCTTGCGGGGACGGGGCATGCCTAGGGCCCGATGGCTGTATGTACGTTCATTATAAAATGTACGTACACATCGTTGATCCGCGCAAGTCCCGGCGGCCAGCGCCCGGAGCAGGCCGCGGGCCGAGATCCTCCGGCGTGGGCGATCGCCTGGGCCAGTCGCAACGGAGTTGGCGTTCGCCAGCTCAACGAATAGGTTGCCGAACGTCGACCCGCCCGCCGCGACAGTCTCGATCCTCTGTACGTGATGCATGGGACGCGACGACGCCGGCCGGGCGCGTTCCATCCGGTCGCCCCTCGGTGGGGCGATCCGCGGTTCGGCATCGTTCGTCCGAAAACCTGCGTCCATCGTGGATCACCAACCTGGAGAAATGTGACATGTACATCCGCCCGCTGTTGTTCAGCGTCGCCGCTGCAATCCTCGTCGCGGGACCTGTCGCCGCCCAGCGCCCGGCAGTTCCCTTCGTCCGGGGCGCCGCAGCGGACAGCCAGGCGACAGACACTGCGGGTGTGCCGGCCATCGAGAGGATCGCCGAGACGCATCATTCGACGCGGATCGGCGGGAAGCTCATCGCCTACACGACTCACGCCGGCACCATGGTGCTGCGCGACGAAAACGGCAAACCGAAGGCAGCGGTGTTCTTCATCGCCAACACCAAGGACCAGGACGATGCCGCGACGCGCCCGGTCACGTTCTTCTTCAACGGCGGTCCCGGCTCGGCGTCGATCTGGCTGGACATGGGCATCATGAGTCCGATGCATCCGGACATGGGGCCGAATGGCGCCCAGCCCGCGCCGCCGTACAACCTGGTCGAAAACCCCGAGTCGCCGCTCGACGTGACCGACCTGGTCCAGATCGACGCGATGATGACCGGCTACTCGCGGCCCGCCAAGGGCGTCAAGGCGACGGATTTCACCGGCGATCGCAACGACATCCAGATGTTCGGCGAGTTCATCCGCGACTACCTCGACAAGTACCACCGGTGGCAATCGCCCAAATACCTGTTCGGCGAGAGCTATGGCACCTTCCGTTCCGCCGGCCTCGCCGCCGAGCTGCAGAGCAGCGAGGGTATCGAGCTCAACGGCATCATGCTCCTCGGTACGGTGCTCGACTTCCAGCTCATTTCGCCGTCGCCGACGAATGACATCGGGTACGCGGCCTTCCTCCCCACCTACACCGCGACAGCGTGGTATCACAAGAAGCTTGCTGCGGACCTGCAGCGCCAGACGCTGGAGCAGGTGGTGCAACAGTCGCGCGACTACGCGTTCGGCGAATACCTCACGGAGCTGGCGAGGGGGAATACGCTGACACCGGCCGAGCGGACGGCGGTAGCGCAGAAACTTTCGCGGCTCACCGGCGTGTCCCAGCAGTTTGCGCTGAACACGAACCTCCGGATCGACGCGGGCACCTACCGGACCGAGTTGCTGCGCGACACGCGCCAGACGCTGGGCCGCTATGACAGCCGCATGATCGGGATCAACGGCAATGCGTCGAGCACGCGCGAAGACTACGATCCCTCGGACGTGGCGCCCTCCGGCGCATTCATGTCCGCCTTCATGCGGTATCTCCACGAGGATCTCGATTACACCAGCAACCTGCAGTACTACATGGGTGGGCACACCGGGCGCTGGGACTACAATCCCGGCGGGTATCCGTCCGAGGTCGATGCGCTGCGAACGGCCATGGCCAAGGACCCATATCTCCACGTCATGGTGGGCGCGGGCTATTACGACATGGCGACGCCGTTCGCCAACGCCGAGTACACGTTCAACCACCTCGGTTTCGACCAGACGTATCGCGATAGGGTCCAGTTCACGTACTACGAGAGTGGGCACATGGCGTACCTCAACCAGGCTTCGGCGAAGCAGCTGAAGGCGGACATCGCGAAGTTCATCACCTCCACGGAGGACGGAGGGCAGGCGACGCCCTGAGCCCTCCGAGGCTCGATCTGATTATATTCGTCCCGCCCCAGGTCCGAAGGATGCTGGCGCGCGAACCGCGTCAGGACCTAACGGTAGCAGCGCTAAGCGATGTCCAGTGTTGCTTCGGAGTGCCTGGGGCATTTTTCTCTCCGCCTGCAGGATCAGCCGTGACCATCGCGCTCGCCCGCCGCTATCGCCCCCGCCGTTTTGCCGACCTCGTCGTCCAGGACCACGTCGCCGCGGCGCTGCGGGGTGCCGTCGCGAAAAATCGCGTCGGCCATGGCTATCTCCTGACCGGGCCGCGCGGCGTGGGCAAGACCACCGCCGCCCGCATTCTCGCCATGGCGCTCAACTGTGAGCATCGTGCCGCTGACGGGGAGCCCTGCGGCGAGTGCTCGTCGTGCCTCAAGATCTGGAACGGCTCGGCCGACCTCGACGTCGTCGAGATCGACGCGGCCTCCAATCGCGGCGTGGATGACGCACGCGACCTCCGCGAGCGCGCGATGTACGCGGCGTCGCAGGCCGGCCACCACAAGGTCTATATCATCGACGAAGCCCATATGCTCACGCGCGAAGCGTGGAACGTGCTGCTCAAGATCCTGGAAGAGCCGCCGCCGGGTGTGGTCTTCGTGTTCGCCACGACCGAGCCGCAGAAGATCACCAACACCGCGGCACCGGTCATGTCGCGCTTGCAACGATTCGATTTCCGGCGCATCGGTCCCACGGCGATCCAGCAGCGGCTGCGCCAGGTGCTCGCCGCCGAGCATCTCGACGCCGAAGACGATGCGCTCGTGCTGATTGCGCGGCAGGCCGATGGCGGCATGCGCGACGCGCTGTCGGTGCTGGACCAGTGCCTGTCATTCGGCGACGGCATCCTGACGGCCGCCCGCGTTCGCCAGGCCCTGGGTCTGCTCGACGACGAGGCCTACGGCGAGGTGCTCGCCGCCGTGGCGGACCGGCAGCCGGGCCAGGTATTCGCCATCATGGATCGGGTCGCCGATGCCGGCGCGGATCTCGCCGAATTTGCAGGCGGCCTCGCGGAATTGCTCCGGGCGTTGGTCATGCGCCACTATGGCGCCGAGCCCGAGGGGTTGCCGGAATCGACGCGCAGTCTGATCGCCGAGATCGCGCCGCGGCTCGCGCCGGAAGACGCGGTCCGCATGCTCAAGCTGCTCGGCGAGGCCGAGCCGGCGCTGCGGCGTAGCGCCAACCCGCGCATCGGCCTGGAGACACTGCTGCTCCGGTGGGCGATGATGGACCGGGCCGTGGACTTGAGGGCGATTCTGGCGGGGGCGGTGCCCTTGCCGGCGGCGGCGGGGAAGCCGATAACTGAGAGGACGGCACTGCGCCTTGAGCCCCGGCCGGTAAGCTCGGACCGGGGAGCGGCGACCCCGGTCGCCCCGGCCGAGCCTACCGAAATCGGGCTCAGGGCGCAGGGCTCAGGGCTCACGGAGGCGACGCTCGCCGCAACGTGGAGCGACGTCATCGCCACCGCCACTCGCCAGAGCCCATTGCTGGGACAGGCACTGGCGCACGCGACGCCCAAGCTGGAGGCTCCTGGCATGGTGGGGCTGGGGTTCGGGCCGGACAGCGCGCTGTTCCAGGACGGGGCGGCCCGGCAGTTGGCGGCGGTGGAGACCATTCTCACGGCCACGTTCGGGACGCCCGTCAAGGTCAAGGTACAGGCGGCATCCGCTGCAGCGGCTGCGACCCCGGCGCAGTCCCGGCGCCTGTCGGCGCAAGACGCCCGGAGCGAGCGTTTGACGCAATTGCGCAGCCGCGATCCCGCGCTCGACGCGGCAGCCAAGGCGTTAGATTTGGAACTGATGGATGATGGGTGAGGGCTTATTCAGGAGACCGTTCCCCGTGGCAGATCCAACCAGAATTTCCCAGCCCCAGGGCCGCGGCGACACCGAGCGGCGGTCGGACGCTGAGCTGTCCAAGCGTCACGCCGAAGCAACGGCCGGCGCTGGCTTGGTACGCGTGCAGGTGGACGGACACGGCACGTTGCGGTCGCTGGTCATCGCCCCCGAGGCCTTCGACGGCCGGGATGCTGACTTGCTGGCCGACCTGGTCATGGCGGCGATCACCGAAGCGCAGCGGCGCCTCGACGACAACGGGTGAACGTCCTCGAAACGCTGATCACCGAGTTCGCGCGGCTGCCTGGGGTTGGGCGGAAGACTGCCCAGCGCCTGGTCTATCACTTGTTGCAGCAGCCGCGAGAACGGATGGAGACACTGGCTGCGGCAATCGCCGGGGTCGCCGAACGAGTGCACCCGTGCGCCGAATGCGGCCAGCCGACCGAAGACGCAGTCTGTGACATCTGCCGCGATCCGCGGCGGGACGCCGGTCTGGTCTGCGTCGTCGAAGAGCCGTCCGCGGTTGCTGTCGTCGAGCGTTCTGGTGCGTTCCGGGGGCGGTACGTCGTGCTCGGTGGACGACTGTCGCCGCTCGATGGCATCGGTCCCGACGCGCTGCGGATCGATCTGCTGGGGCGGCGGCTGGCCGGCGGCGACGTGCGGGAGGTGATCCTCGCGACCAACTCGTCGCTCGAAGGCGAGGCGACGGCGACGTATCTGCAGCAGGTGCTGGCCGGGCATCCCGGCGTACGGGTCAGCCGGCTGGCACGCGGGCTGCCGGTGGGCGGGGAGCTGGAATACGTTGACGGGGTGACCTTGACCCATGCCCTGACTGCTCGCGAGGAGCTGCGATGAGCCGACGCCCGTCCACCATGATTGCCTTTGTCGGCGCCGCGCTCGTGGGCGTCGCCGGCGGGTTGTGGCTGGCGCGGCGGCATGACCGTGGGCACCGGCACGATCTCTTTTCGTCGCGACCACACCGGCGGTTGGCCGCATTGGGTTGGCTGGCCGGCGAGGACGATCCACAGGCGCTGGCCCTGCTGCGGGACTATCTCGCTTGGGAACCCATCGCGGCGCTGCGGGGCCGGGCGCGCCGGATCGCAGTCGCGCTCGAGTCAGCGGCATGACCGCGCCACGGGCGGCGTCATGGGCATTTCACGAAGAGGACTCGGTCCGCATTCGCGTCGTCCTCGTCGAGTTCCTGCGCGATGCGTCGGCCCGCACCGCCCTGCTGGTGGACCGCGCCGGTCAGATGCTGATCACGGCGGGCGAGCCGCCGACGTTCGATCCGACGGCATTCGCGTCGCTCACGGCCGCCGATTTCTCCGCCAACGACCAGCTGGCTCGACTGCTCGGCGAGGGCGACTTCGGCACCCTGTTCCACCAGGGCGAGAAGGAATCACTCTATCTCGCCGACATCGCGCGCCGGGTGATTCTCGTCGTGCTGTTCGACAATCGCACCACGTTGGGACTCGTCAAGCTGCGCATGCGGGCTGCCGTCGCCGACCTCACGTCGATCTTCACCGCGATGTTCATGCGGGAGACCGGGACGTCGGGACACGTCGATGCATCGTTCGTCGGTGAAGCGCAGGACGAGCTTGATAAACTCTTCGGCACCGGCTGAGAGGTCCGCCAGACATGTCTCTGGTCAACTACGCATCGCGTGAAATCAACTGCAAGATCGTCTATTACGGCCCGGGCCTCGGCGGCAAGACGACCAACCTCGAGTACGTCTACGAGAAGGTCGCCCCGTCGTCCAAGGGCAAGCTGATTTCACTGGCGACCGAAACCGAACGCACGCTCTTTTTCGACTTCCTCCCCGTCGATCTCGGCACCATTCGGGGCTTCCGCACCCGGTTCCATCTGTACACGGTGCCGGGACAGGTCTACTACAATGCGTCCCGCAAGCTGATTCTCAAGGGCGTCGACGGCGTGGTGTTCGTCGCGGACTCGCAGATCGACCGCACCGAAGCCAATCTCGAAGCGATGCAGAACCTCTACGACAACATGACCCAGCATGGCTACGACCTGACCCACCTGCCGTTCGTCATCCAGTACAACAAGCGGGACCTGCCGAACGCGGCGCCGTTGGCAGTGCTCGATGCGGCGCTCAACCCGGGCTGGCCGGTGGACGATGCGGATCGACAGAAGGTGACGCCTGACCCCTATCGGCCCGGGGAGTATCTGGTCAAGGAGGTCGACGGCGTGTGGATCGAGCGGGTGCCGACCTTCGAGGCGATCGCGGTGCGCGGTGAAGGCGTCTTCGATACGCTCAAGGCCGTCAGCAAGCTGGTGCTCAAGTCACTCGGATGAACCGTCGCACGATCTGGACCCTGCCCAACATCCTGACCGTTGCGCGCATCGCCATCACGCCGGTCATCGCATCGCTGCCGTTCATCAACGGCTACTGGCCGAAGCTCGCCTGCTTCGTGATCTTCGTGGCGGCGGCGGTCACCGACGTGATCGACGGACGCATCGCCCGGCGCCAGAACCAGATCACCGATCTCGGCAAGTTTCTCGATCCCATCGCCGACAAGTTGCTGCTGTTCGCCACCCTCGGGCCGATCTGGTGGATCTCGCGGGAGCGCCAGGCGATGTACGACATCCCGATCTGGGGCAGCATCCCGTTGTGGGTCTGCCTGCTGCTCATCGGCCGCGAAATTGCCATGACGGTATTTCGCGCCTGGGCGCAAACGCGCGGTGTCGTGATCCAGGCGGAGAACGCCGGCAAGATGAAGGCAGTGCTTCAGAACGTGTTCATCGGCGGCACGCTCACCTGGTTCGCGTTCCGTGACGCCGCCGGCGAGCTCGGCTGGGAACACTCGCGCTTCGCGCAGTATTGGCACCAGTTTCACGGCGGGTTCGTGGCCGCGACGCTGGGAATTGCCTTGACGCTCACCATCTACTCCTTCATCGCCTACCTCGTGCAATATCGGCGGCTGTTCACACTCACGTTCTGAAACAGCAACGAGAGACGAGAGACGTGAGACGTGAGACGTGAGACGAGAGACGAGAAGGGCCAGCCGGCGGAGTCATCCCGAAGGACCGCAGGGACTGAGGGATCGGCCCGCGACGAAGCGATCCCTCGCTTCGCTCGGGATGACGGCGACGGTCACGTCTCACGTCTCACGTCTCACGTCTTACCTTCCTGTCATGCCCGAACACCACGTTGAGCTGGTAACGATCGGCACCGAACTCCTGCTGGGATTCACGGTCGACAGCAACGCCGCCTTTCTCGGCCAGGCGCTGAGTGCGGCTGGCGTGCGCATCGTGCGCCGCACCAGTGTCGGCGACCGACCGGATGAGATCCGCGCCGCCGTCGACGAAGCGCTGGCGCGCTCCGGGTTCGTGATCACGACCGGTGGGCTTGGGCCGACCCGGGATGACATGTCCAAGGGCATCGTCGCCGACCTGCTCGGCATGCCGCTGGAGTTCGACGACCGCGTCTGGCAGGCCGTGCTGGCGCGATACGCCCGGTTTGGCCGTACGCCGGTCGAGTCGAATCGCTCCCAGGCGATGGTACCGCGCGGCGGTGTCCCGCTGCTGAATCAGTGGGGAACCGCACCCGGCCTCTGGCTCGAATCCACGCGCGGCCTGGTAGTTCTGCTGCCCGGCGTGCCGCTCGAGATGCGCATGTTGACGGAGCACGAGGTCGTGCCGCGGCTCGCAGGTCGGGGCTTCGGCACGATCATTCGGTCCGCCACCCTGCGGACCTGCGGCATTCCCGAGTCCACGCTTGCCGAGCGGGTCGGCGACGTCGAGGCCGCGCTGGCACCATTGACGCTGGCGTACCTGCCGAGTGTTGCCGGTGTGGACCTCCGGCTGACCGCGTGGAACATTCCTGCGGCTGGTGCGGCCGCGATGCTGGACGCTGGCATCGAACGACTGCGCACCGTTGCGCCCCAATGGGCGTACGGCGTGGGTGACACGGATCTTGCCGCGGTGGTCCTCGAGCAGTTGCGCACCGCACAGCGCAAACTTGCCGTCGCGGAGTCGTGTACTGGCGGACTTCTTGGCGGGCGCATCACCGACGTCGCCGGTGCCTCCGACGTCTTCCTGGGCGGCATTGTGGCGTACGACAATCGCGTCAAGGAACAGGCATTGAGCGTGCCGGCAGAGTTGATTGCCAATCACGGCGCCGTCTCGGCCCAAGTGGCACAGGCGATGGCCAGCGGCGTGGCGACCGCGTTCGGCGCGGAGGTCGCTATGGCAGTCACAGGTATAGCCGGGCCAGGTGGCGGCAGCGACGAGAAGCCGGTCGGTACGGTCTGGTTCGGCTTTTCGATCGACGGCCGGGTCGACGCGCACAAGAGCGTCTTCGGTGGTATTCGCACGGAAGTGCGCGAGCGGGCGGTGCAGGGGGCGTTGCTGGGGCTGTGGCAACGGCTATCGGTCGGGACGGCGGCGCAGTCGTGAGCAGCGCGATGCGGCGCTCAGGCTCGCGGGAATGTGACGCGGCTGCTGTCCCGGGCGTCTCCCCTGGTATGGCACAGGCACCGCGACCACACCCAATCCGGCCTAGCAGTCGGATGCTTCGCTCGGTGGCGATCGGCGCGCTCGCCATTGGCGGCGTCGGTTGTGCATCGGGGCCCGAGAGCGGAACCGTGCGACCCCCGGCGACCGTCAAGTTGAGCGTCGGCGGCGGCGCCATGATCGAAAACGCCCCGTGGACCGTGATCTTCGACTCGGTCATCTCGGATTCGCGGTGTCCGATCGGCGTGCTGTGTATTCACGCCGGCGAGGCGCTGCTCGCATTGGAATTGGCGAGCCCGCTTGCCGATCCGCTGCCGCACGATAGTCCCCACTTCACGCTCGGTACCACGCCGGTCGCGATCGAAGGATTGCGGTTCACCCAGGTCGAGGTTCTACCATTACCGCGACAGAACGTGAAGATCGATCCCGGGTCGTATCAGGTGACACTCAAGATTGAGGCGGTCGGCGGGTAGCTGCGCGGGGCGAGGCGTCGATATCTTACCCGCCTCGATATTCCAACCGCCCCGAGGTTCTTCGTGTCTTGCAATCGTTCGTCCGCGCTCGCTGCCGCGGTCATCATGCTGGCGGCATGTCACCCGAAGCCCGCCGCCGCTCCCTCCGACGGGACCATTGAAACCGCGACATTCGGCCCGACACTGCACGTCGACCTGAAGGCGTCGACGAGGACGGGGTCGGGTCTCTACTACCGCGATCTCATCGCCGGCGACGGCCCAGTGGCCACGCGTGGCCAGCAGGTTTCGGTCAATTACGTCGGATCGTTCATCGACGGGACCCAGTTCGAGGCAAATCCCTACGCGTTCCAGCTCGGCGCCGGTGCCGTCATCCCTGGCTGGGATGAGGGAATCGTTGGCATGCGCGTGGGCGGCAAGCGCCAGCTGATCATCCCGCCCGACCTCGCGTACGGCCCGAGCGGCAGCGGGAAGATCCCGCCGAACGCGATCCTGGTGTTCACGGTCGAACTGACCGGGGCGCAATAACGTGATGCTCGCGTCGCGCGGCACCCTGGCGGCGGCCGTGGTTTCGCTCGGTTTCGCTTCTCCGCACGCGCGCCCGAACCCGCACCGCGCTGCCGGATTCCGGTTCGAACTTTCATTCAGTAGCGGGGCGCACGCCACACCGATCACGGGGCGGGCGTACGTCGCATTCTCTCGGACCAGTGATCCTGGCCGCACACCGATCGACCAGGCCGGCGAAACCGGCGTGCCGCTGTTCGCGGTCGACATCGACAACCTGGCACCGGGCCAGGCCGCGGTCATCGACGCCGGCACGTTCGGTCATCCCGTGCAGAGCCTCCGTGCTATCCCGGCCGGTGATTACTGGGTGCAGCCCTTCGTGAGCATCTACACGAAGTTCGTCCGCGCCGACGGCCACACCGTGTGGCTGCACATGGATCAGTGGGAGGGCCAGGATTGGCGGCGGTCGCCGGGCAACATCTACGGCAAGCCGGTCAGGATTGCGTTTGACCCCAAGTCGTCGGCGCCGATCCGGCTGGTCGCCGACAGCGTGATTCCGCCGATTCAGGTTCCCGCCGAGACCGAGAGCGTCAAGCGCATCAAGATTCAAAGCGGGATTCTGACGAAGTGGTGGGGGCACCCGATGTACCTCGGCGCGGTCGTGTTGCTGCCCAGGGATTACGAGAAGCACCCCGACGTGAAGTACCCGATCGTCTACGACGAAGGCCACTTCTCGCTGCGTGCGCCGGGCATCGGCAGCACGCCGTACTGGAACGCCGACGGTACGCCGCGGATGATCCTGGTCACACTGCAGCATCCGTCGCCGTACTACGACGACTCGTATGGCGTGAATTCCGCCAACAACGGGCCGTACGGCGATGCGATCATGCAGGAGTTGATTCCGGCGGTTGAAACACGCTTTCGGGTGGTCGGCCAGCCCTGGGCGCGACTCCTGACCGGTGGCTCCACCGGCGGGTGGATAGCACTGGCGCACCAGGTGATGTATCCCGACTTCTACGGCGGCACCTGGTCGCTCTGTCCCGATGGCGTGGACTTCCGCTACCACCAGATCGTGAACATCTACAGCGACACCAACGCGTATTGGTTGAATCGCGGCTGGATGAACGTCGAGCGCCCGGACACGCGACGCCCCGATGGCAACATCACCGCGATGATGAAGGACGAAAACTGGTACGAGCTGGTGGTCGGCGACCACTCCCGTTCGGGCGGACAGTGGGACATCTGGGAGGCGACCTATGGCCCCGTTGGCCCTGACGGCTATCCGATGCGCATCTGGGACAAGACGACCGGCGTGATCGACCACACGGTCGCCGATTACTGGAAGCAGCACTACGACCTGCGCAACATGCTCGAATCCAACTGGGCGACCCTCGGTCCCATGTTGGCGAACAAGATCAATGTGTACGTCGGGGATGCCGACAGCTACTACCTCAACATGGGCGTCCACCTGCTGGAAGACTTCCTCAAGATGACCAATCCGAAGTGGACCGGCGAGATCGTCTTCCAGCCGATGGCACCGCACTGCTGGGGGCCGCCGATGCCGGACCTGCTCGGCAAGATGGCGGCGCATATGGACAAGTATGCGCCGTTGGGCGCGGACTTGAAGAGCTGGCGGTACTGAGGATCACCCCCTTCAAGGGACACCCCATGCGTCGCCTGCCCGCCCTGCTCGCCGGTGTCACGCTGCTCGCGCGACCGGCACTCGCGCAGATCCCGCCTCCGCGCGCGCCGGGCGCGCCGCCGGCGGTGACGCAGCAACTGTTCGATAGCGGCACCGTCACGATTCCGTTCTTTCCCCTGGGTACCTCACCGCTCGCGCTGCGCGGCCCGGCGCGGCCCGGCATGTTCGTGTCGGCCGTCGGACGGCGTGCCATCGCAATGGGCACCGAGGACGGGCTGCTCGAACTCTGGTCCTGGCCCATCAAGTGGCTGCACGATTTCGAGCTGTCGTTCCGGGTGCCCAAGTATCCGGAACCGATCCCTGGACGCACCGTGGCCCGGGCCATTGTCGAGCAGCCCGAAGGGATCACGATCGAGTACGCCCACGAGCAATTCACCGTCCGCGAACATGTCTTCGTACCGCTCGACATGCCGGCGGTGGTGATCCTGCTTGAAGTGGACGCCATTCGTCCGCTCGACATCATTGCGCAATTCGTTCCCGACATCCACTACGCGTGGCCCGCCGCGCTGGGCGGCCAATATCTGGTCTGGGAACAGAACGCGCGTGCGTTTCTCTTTTCCGAAGGGAAGCAGTCGGTCAACGCCTTTCTCGGCTCGCCCGCGGTAACGCAGGCTTCGGACGTGCCGGCGCACATGCTCGCGGCAACGCCACCGCAACTCGTCCTCGGCATCGGAACCGGAGCCGAGCGCTATACCGCACCGCGGCTGGGTGAACCACCGGGACACAGTATCAACCTGCACGTGGCCTACATCCCGATCGTCCTGGCCGGCGGCCAGATGCCGCGCGACTCGGCGCTGGCGCTCTACCGGGCGCTGATCGCGCCCGGAGCCGCCGAGCGCGAGTGGCGACGGCGCGTGGCACACGCGGATTCCCTGAGCCGGACGATGTTTGCCCTGCACTCGCCTGACACGCTGCTCAATCGCGCGGTGGAGTACGCCAAGGTCAACCTGGATGAGTCGTTTGTCTGCAATCCTGACCTGGGCTGCGGCCTGGTGGCCGGATACGGGCTCTCGGGTGCGGCCAGCGATCGGCCCGGCTTCGGCTGGTTCTTCGGCGGCGACGCATCGATCAACTCATTCGCCATGACCGGCGCGGGCGAGGCGCCACTGGTGCGCGAGGGTGCGCTGCAGTTCTTCACCCGGTATCAACGCGCCGACGGCAAGATCACGCACGAGATTTCGCAAGGCGCCGGCCACGTCGACTGGTTCAGCTATCCCTATCCGTACTATCACGGCGACACCACGCCGTTCTGGATCCTCGCGTTTGGCGAGTACTGGCGGCAGACTGGCGACACCGCGCTGGTGCGGGGCCTCTGGCCCAACCTCAAGCGCGCGTACGCATGGTCGCGTTCGACTGACCGCGACGGCGACGGGTTGATGGATAATCCCGCCGCTGGCGCCGGGGCGCTCGAGGTAGGTGACCTGCAGATCGGCATTCTATCCGATGTGTACTTGAGCGGAGTGTGGGTGGCGTCGCTCGATCGGTTCGCCCGGATGGCCGATGCGATGGGCCAGTCGCCGCTGGCCGACAGTGCGCGTGAAATCCGCGCCCGGGCGCTCCGGACGCTGGAATCGAAGCTCTGGATGCCGGCGCTCGGCCAATACGCCTTCGCGCTCCTGCTGGACGGCTCGGTGAACGAAAATCTCACCGCGTGGCCCGCCACCGCCATGGCGTTCGGCGTGCTGGATCCGGTGCACGGCGCCGCCATGTCGGCGCGGCTGGCGTCGTCGGAGATCATGACCGACTGGGGCGCGCGCCCGTTGAGTGCCGCCAGCCCCCTGTTCGATCCACTCCACTACAACAACGGTGCCGTGTGGCCGTTCGTGACCGGGTGGGTGTCGCTCGCGGCGTACAACTACCACAACGCCGCCGCGGGATGGTTCGCGCTGGACGCCATCGTGCGCACCGGATTCGACCAATCACTGGGTCGCAACCCGGAAGTGATCTCGGGCCGGCTCTACAAGCCGCTCGATACCGCGGTACCACAGCAGTTCTTCGCCACGTCGATGGTCCTGACCCCGTTGATTCGAGGGCTGCTCGGCATTGACGTTGACGCACCGGCGGGGCGCGTGACGATCGCGCCGCACCTGCCGCCCGAGTGGGATTCGGTGGCCGTGGACAATGTGCCGGTGGGTTCGGGACGCATGTCGATCGTGCTGCGACGCACGCCCGGGACAATCACCGCGTCGGTGCGCTGCGCCTGCGGTCCGTATGTCCCGCTCGACGTGACCTTTTCACCCGCACTGCCGCTCGGCGCGCAGGTATCGGGCATCGGCGTGACGTCGCATGCAACCCCGGGCGATGTGCACGCCACGGTGCGAGCCCGGATGCGTGATTCCACCGAGCTGACTGTGTCGTTCCGCGGTGGCTGGAGCATCGTGCCCCCGGCCATGCCGGCCGTGATCGGCAATCGGTCGCGGGCACCGCGCGTGCTGAGTGAGCGGCTCTCCGATGCGTCCGGCAGCGCGCGCTATGTGGTTTCGCTCGAGGGGCTCGCTGGGGTGAGCTACACCTTTCGCGTCCGGGCGCCGGATTCCACCGCCGCCAGTCGTCTCGTGGCGACCATCACTGCGGGCGGTTCGGCCGCAGTCGCCACGGGTGCCGCCGACAGCACCCAACGGTGGGTGACGGTCACGTTCCCATCCAGCGGCGCGAACGCCGATGGATATACGGCTGCTACCGTCAGCTTTGGGGTGCATCGTCCATAGCACCCTGTGACGCTCGATCGCCATGCCCACCGGTCGGGGCTCTCGGTTTGGCGCCAGGCTCAAGGCTCAGGCCTCATGACTGTCTTTTTGGCATTGCATTCCGGCCCGTCGGTTGCGTTCGTTCAGGTCCTGTAGCCATACGGCACCTGATTTGGAGCACTGCCCGATGTCCGAAAACGAACCCCGCGACCCGACCGCCGAGGCCGGCTCCGAACACTTGCCAGCCGACCCCCGGCCGGTCCCCGATGACTGGGACCTGACCCAGACCGCCACGGCCGCCGAGGCTGCGCAGGCGGTCGCTCAGGCAGAGGATCGCCTGCTGCGGTTGGCCGCCGAGTATGACAACTATCGCAAACGCACCATCCGCGAGAAGACCGAGGCGTTCGACCGGGGTGCCACCGCGCTGGTAACGCGTCTTCTGGATGTGCTCGACGACATCGACCGGCTCGCCGCCAGCGACGCAGCGGCAACCACACACAAGTCATTCCGGAGTGCCTTCGACCTGGTCCAGAAGAAGCTCTGGAAGGAGTTGGAGGCCGCGGGTCTCGAGCGCATCGACCCGGTGGGCGCGCCGTTCGATCCGGCATTGCACGATGCCGTGGCGGCAGTGGCTCCCGAAGAGCCCGAGCAGGACCATACCGTGAAGGCCACCTTCCAGACCGGCTACCGGTTCAACGGAGTGATCGTCCGCCCCGCGCGCGTGCAGGTGTATTCCGCGAACGGGGTCGCCTGAGTGGCGAGCCAGGATTTTTATGGGGTGCTGGGCGTACCTGAGTCGGCTTCGCCAGCCGACATCAAGAAGGCGTACCGCAAGCTTGCCAAGCAGTACCATCCTGATGCCAATCCCTCCAATCCTCAGGCGGGCGAGAAGTTCAAGCAGATCTCGGAAGCGAACAGCGTGCTCTCCGATCCGGAGAAGAAGGCCAAGTACGACCAGATGCGCCGGCTCGGTGCGTTTGGCGGCTTTGCGAATCGCGGCCCATCCGGTCCACGCGGCGCCCAGCGTCCGCAGGCGGAAGAGGCCTTCGAGTTTGGCGATATCGGGGCGTTCGGGCTCGGCGACATCTTCTCCTCGATTTTCGGTCGGGGACGCCGCGCCGAAGCTGAGGCGCCCGCGCCGGAACATGTGGAAGTCACCGTGAGCGTGCCGTTCAGGACCGCCGCCAACGGCGGGAAGGTCCCGCTGGTGCTGGCGATGAACGACGTCTGCGCCACGTGTGGCGGCACCGGGGCCGAGCCGGGTGCGACGGTGACGACGTGCCCGGAGTGCAAGGGATCGGGCACCATTTCGTTCGGACAGGGTGGCTTCGCCGTCAATCGCCCGTGTCCGGTCTGTCGCGGCCGTGGCCAGGTGCCATCACAGCGGTGTCACACGTGCAACGGCAGCGGTGAGCAACGGACGCAGCGGCAACTGCTGGTGACCGTGCCGCCCGCTACCGACACCGGCACCAGGGTACGCCTGAAGGGGCAGGGGCCGCGGACCCGCGCCGGCGGTCCAGCGAGCGACGTCCTGATCACTTTCCAGATCGAGCCGGACCGATTCTTCTCTCGTGACGGCCTCGACATCCTGTGCGAGGTACCCGTGACATTGACCCAGGCCCTGATGGGTGCGGTGATTCAGGTGCGGACGGTGAGCGGTGCCAAGGTCAAGCTGCGGATTCCGGTCGGGACGCAACCGGGGCGAAAATTCAAGCTCAAGGGGCAGGGATTGGAGAAGCACGGCCAGAAGGGCGATCAGATCGTCTCGGTGCAGGTCAAGCTGCCGGAAAAGCTGACGCCAGAGCAGGAGGCCGCACTGAAGGAATTCGCGGGGAAGATGGACGCGTCGAGTTAGCGACGGTCGTCTCGCGAACACCATGCCTGGGCTGTCGCGCGCCGGTCAGGAACACCCTTCCCGGCCGCTGCGCTTCGCTGGCGCGCGCCGCCGCCGCACCGCTGTCAGCGGCGCGGGCGTCCATCGAAGCGGCGCGTTCGCGAAACGAGGCGGCCTCTGAAAGGGTGTTCCTGACCGGCGCGCACCGCCCAGCATCAACGCCTCGCACCAACGCCCTGCATCACGACGCGATCACGCCCCCGCCCAGCACCTGCTCGTCGAACGAGTACAGCACGCCGGACTGTCCGGGGGCGATGGCGCGCACCGGAATCTCAAGGTCAAGCGTACAGCACACGCCATCGGTCGAGCGGACCACGCCCGGCACCGCCGCCGCTCGATACCGCAGTTGTACCTGGCAGCGATCTCCGGCGGCGACCGGGCGACCGAGCCAGTTGCATTCTTCGAGCGTTACCGAGTGGCCGAGCAAATCATCCGCGTCGCCGACGACCACTTCGCGGGTCTCCGGCCGGATGCCGACAACGTAGAGTGGCAGCGCACGACCGCCGGGCAGGCCCTTCCGCTGGCCCACGGTGAAGCGCGCAAAGCCGGCATGCTGGCCCAGGACCTCGCCCGAGGTAGTCACGAAGGCGCCGCGACGCAGCGCCGGCGCGTCGGCCGGCAGGTGCTGCTCCAGTACGCCAACGTAATCATCGTCCGGCACGAAGCAGATCTCGACGCTTTCCGGCTTGTCGGCGGTTTCCAGCTCCAGAGCACGCGCGCGTGCGCGCGTCTGTTCCTTGGTGAGTTCGCCGACGGGCGTCACCATCCGGCGCACGACCGCGGCGTCGATCCCCCAGAGGAAATAGCTCTGGTCCTTGTGAGGGTCGCGGCCACGGAACAGCTTGCCGTCGCGTGCGACGGCGTAGTGCCCGGTAGCGATCGTGTCGCAATCGAGCGCATCGGCGTGGGCAAGCAGGTCGCGGAACTTCGTGAACGAATTGCACCGGACGCATGGGATCGGTGTGCGTCCGCGGGAGTACTCGTCGACGAAGTTGGCGATGACGTTCCGGGAAAACCGGTCCTCGAGGTTGACGACATAGTGCGGCACGCCAAGCCGATGTGCCACCGCGCGCGCGTCGGCGATGGAATCCAGCGAGCAGCAGGGACGGTCCGGCACGTCGTCACCGTAGCAGAACAGCTTCATCGTGGCGCCGATCACGTCGCAGCCTTGCTCGACGAGCAATGCGGCGGCCAGCGACGAGTCCACCCCGCCGCTCATCGCCACCAGGACCTTCCGGCGCCTAGACACCGTTGAGGCTCGCGGTGAGTTGGCGGACGCGTGCGACGATCCCGGGCAACGCCTCTGCGACCTGCTCGATGTCAGCGGTGGTGGTCTCGTGGCCGAGCGAAAAACGAACCGTGCCGAGCGCCAGCGATCGCTCCACGCCCATCGCCACGAGGACGTGCGACGGCTCGATCGCGCCGGTCGAGCAGGCCGAGCCACCGGAACAGGCGATCCCGGCGAGGTCGAGGTGCATCAGCAATGCCTCGGACTCGGCACCCGGGATCGACACGGACAGGATGTGCGGCGCGTGAGCGCCCGCCTCGGCGTGCACGACGATGTCGCACACCCCGGCCCTGAGGCGAGCGAGGAGGTCGTCGCGCAGCGCGCGGAGGCGGGTGACATGACCCTCGAGTTCACGCTGGGCCAACACGGCTGCGCATCCCAGCGCGACTGCTCCGGCGACGTTTTCGGTGCCGGGCCGAATGCCATACTGCTGTCCGCCGCCGTGGATGATCGCGTCCACGACCTTGCGGTCTCGCACGATCAGCGCACCGATGCCCTTCGGTGCGCCGATCTTGTGGCCACTGATGGACAGCAACCGGCAGCCGCTCGCTGCGAAGTCGATGGGCAGCTTGCCGAACGCCTGCACCGCGTCGCTGTGCAGTGGCACACCCGCGGCCTCGCACTGCGCGCCGATCGTCGCCATCGGCTGGACCACGCCGACTTCATTGTTGACCCACATCACGGAAACCAGGGTCGGCTCGCGCTGGAGAACGACATCGAGTTCGTCAAGCCGGACGGTGCCGTTGGAGTCGACGCCGAGAATCGTCGCCTCACCGCCCAGGGTCACGACCGCGTCGGCGGCAGCGAGCACCGCCTTGTGCTCGATCGCGGTGGTCACCACATGCATCCGCCGACCGTGGCTCCGCGCGGCGAGTGCCGCGCCGAGCAGCGCGAGGTTGTCGGCTTCAGTGCCGCCTGACGTGAAGATGACCTGGTTCGGCTCGGCGCCGAGCGCCGTTGCGACCTGCCGTTTTCCCTGCTCGAACCCGGCGCGCGCCGCGCGGCCGAACCGGTGCGACGACGAAGGATTTCCCCACGTCACGTGCAAGAAGGGGAGCATCGCCTCCACCACTTCGGGGCGCACCGGGGTGCTGGCGGCGTGGTCGAGGTAGACGGGGTCCATCGGTGAAATCTAGCTGGGGGGATGACAACGCTTACAAGCTATGCACCCCCAGCGCCACGATGTCGTCCACCGCCATCGTCTCCGATGTCCAGAACGGCTCGCCGTAGCGAGCGCGGATCAGCGAGCCATAATGGGAATTCTGGCTCGCGATCAGGTCCGCGAACGTCTGGCCGGTGGGGTAGGCCTCCCCCGCCTGCCGGACGCCGTCGAACTGCGACGCGAAGCATGCGATCGCCGCGACCTTCCGCTCGAACTGGGCCGCGATATCGACCACGAACGTTGGCTTGATCGTGTCTTCACGGAAGCTCAATGTGTAGCAGAGTTTGGTGGGGCGGAATGGGTCGCCGTCAGCCGGATAATTCTTCAAGCCCGAGAGGAAGCATGCGTCGCGGATCAGTTCTGACGCGACGCGATGATCGGGATGGCGTGACGTCATGTACGGCAGCAGCACGACATGCGGGCGAAATCGGCGGATCTGGTCCGCCACGGTTCGGCGGGTCGCGTCGGTGTTGGCAAGATGGCCATCGGCCAGGCCGGCGTTGGCGCGCTCGGCGACGCCGAGAATCCGTGCTGCGGCGGCCGCCTCCTCCGCTCGCAGCTCCGGAGTTCCGCGCGATCCCATCTCCCCGCGCGTCAGGTCGAGGATGCCGGTGCGATGGCCCTGATCCGCCGCTCGTGCCAACGTGCCACCGCACAGCAGCTCGGCGTCGTCGGGGTGAGCCATGATTGCCAGAAGATCAACGGTCATGCTGGAAAGTAAGAGGTGAGAGGTCAGACGTGAGAGGGGCGCTCGCCACGGCAAGCCGCTCCCTCTCACCTTTCACCTCTCACCTACTCGTATCTCAACGCCTCCACGGGATCCATGCGGGCCGCGCGGTTCGCCGGCACGACGCCGAAGACGAGCCCGATTGCGATGCTGGCGGCCGACGCGACCAACGCGCTCCAGAGCGGCGGACCGCTCTTGATGCCGAGAACAGACTTGAGCAGCTCGCCACCCAGCAGGCCGACGCCGATGCCGAGCAGGCCGCCGACGGCCGTCAGCGTGGCGGCTTCCACCAGGAACTGGAACAGGATCTCGGCGTGCGTCGCACCGAGTGCCTTGCGGATGCCGATCTCGCGGGTGCGATCCGTGACCGACACCATCATGATCGCCATCACGCCGATGCCACCAACGAGCAGCGCCACGCTGGACAGCGCCATCATCACCAGGAAGAACGCTGATGTCAGTTTGTCGATGATCGCGAGAATCTGATCCTGGGTCAACAGATCGAAGGTGTTCGCCGTGCCCGGCCGCAGGCCGCGCGATCGGCGGAGCGCACCGATCGCGGCGTCCTTGGCGACGTCGATGTTGACCCCTCGCTCGGCCAGTACCACGATGAACAGCGCATTCGTTTCATCGTAATGGAAATTCTGCTGCGCCGTCCGGAAGGGAATGACGCCGCCGTCCTGGGCTCCCGGCGGCTGGAAAATGTTGTCCGGGTGGGCGAAGATGCCGATGATCGTGAACGGTCGCCCGCCAATTCGTACCACCCGTCCCAGCGGATCGAGCCGGCCAAGCAAGCGTTGCGCCACATCCTGCTCGATCACCAGCACCGAAGCTCCGCCGGACAGTTCCGCGGTGGAGAACCAGCGGCCCTGCAGGAGGGTGCCGCCCTGGACGTCGAGGTACGCGTTGTCCGCGCCCCACACGTTGAGCTGCTGGGAATGCTCGCCCTGGTACTCCATCCGCTGCTGCACCTGCACCCAGAGGCCGGCATGCCGGATGAGCGGCACGCGCCGCAGCGCCTCGGCGTCCAGTTCGCGCACAATCGGGCGGACCCGCACCTCCGCCGGGAGATTCTGCGGATTCAGCGGCACCGAGGAAAAGAAGCGGATGACGTAGAACGTCTCCGGCGACGAGTTTTCCAGCGACGCGAAAATCTGGCCGCGGATACCCTCGACCAGCGACGCCATCACCATGACCGTCGTGACGCCAATGACGACACCCAGCACGGTCAGCGCCGACCGCAGCTTGCTGCCACGCATGGCGCCGAGGGCCTGGATGACGCCTTCGCTGACGTTGCTCAACCGGAACGCCAGATGCTACTCCTGTCGCAGCGCGGTGATGGGGTCGAGCCGGGCGGCGCGCGCCGCGGGATAGACGCCGAAGATGATCCCCGTCCCGGCGCCGAGTGCCAGGGCCACCCCCACCGACCAGAGGGTCACCTTGGCCGGCAGCGGCGAGGCAGCGGCAACGAGCTGTGCGAGTCCCCACCCCGCCGCGACGCCAAGCAGGCCGCCGAGCATGCTGAGGAGCACCGTCTCGACCAGGAACTGGCGGCGGATGTCGCGCTGGTTGGCGCCGATCGCCTTGCGGATGCCGATCTCGCGGGTGCGCTCGCTCACCGACATCAGCATGATGTTCATGATGACGATCCCGCCAACCACAATACCGATGCCGACCACGGCCGGGACCACCGCGAACAGCAGCGCCGTGAGCTGCTTCCAGAAGGCCACCAGTGCGTCGGCCTTGTCCACCGTGAAGTCGTTGTCCTGCGCCGGCCGAAGGTGATGCGCGACGCGCATGGCTTCCTCGGCCCGGTCCATCGCGGCCGGGATGGCGGCGGCGTCATGCATCTTGACGGACACGACGGTGGTCTTGCGCCGCCCCCATACCGCCTCGAACGTCGGCAGCGGCATCAGCACGAAGGCGTCAAAGGACTGGCCCAGCGTCTTGCCCTTCTGCGCCACCACGCCCTTGATCGTGAACTCCGCACCGGCGATCCGCACCTTCGATCCCACCGCAGTTTCCGGCGAGGCGAACAGCTTGTCGGCAATATCGTAACCGACCACCACGACCGGGCGCCGGCTGCGCATGTCCGGGTCGCCAAGCGGCTGGCCGGCGGCGAACTTGTAGTCCTGGACCAACTGGTACGGTGGGGTCACCCCAAAGACGAGGACGTTGCCGAGCGTGTTGTTGCGGTACACCACGTTCGCGGCTGGCGTGGGCCAGCCGGACTGCATCGCTACCGCTTCGGCGTCCGGCAGCGCCCGCGTCACGGCCTCGGCGTCGTCGCGCGAGATGGTGGGACGCAGGCTGAGCCGGCGCATCTGGTCATCGTCGATCAGGCCGATCGAGATCGGCGTCCGGCGCACCTGAAAGGCGTTGCTGCCGATCATCGCGTCGGTGAGGTTGTCACGCACGTACGAGTTCATTCCCTGGATCACCGCGACCACGGTGACGAGGAAACCGACCGAGACGATGATGCCGAGCAAGGTAAAGAACGAGCGCAGCTTCGCGCCGCGGATGGTGGCGAGGGCGAGGCGGAGGGCTTCGCGGTAGGGCATGCGCAAGAAGTTAGACGTGAAACGTGAAACGTGAAACATGACGCCGCATGACTCCGAGCGCCCGTTTTACGTCTTACGTCTCACCTCTTACGCGTATCTACTCATATCGCAACGCTTCCACGGGATCCAGGCTCGCCGCCTTGTTGGCCGGATAGAGACCGAAGAAAATTCCGGTGACCGCCGACGCGGCGATGGCGGCGATGACCGACCAGAGCGGAATCGCCGCCGGGATGGGCGTGAAGTGGTTCACGGCATAGGCGATCGCGGCGCCCAGGAGCATGCCGCAGATCCCGCCGATCAACGTCAGCGTGGCCGCCTCCACCAGGAACTGGAACAGGATCTCGCCCCGGGTTGCACCCAGCGCCTTGCGCACGCCGATCTCACGGGTGCGCTCGGTGACCGAAATCATCATGATCGCGACAACGCCGACACCACCGACCATCAGCCCGACGCTGGACAGCGCCAGCATCACCAGGAAGAACCCCTGCGTCATGCTGTTGAAGCTCTCCAGGAATTTCTCGCCGGCAACGAGGTCGAAGTTGTTGTCGTCACCGGGCTTGAGTCCGCGCCGGATGCGCAGCGCCGACGTCACCTCGTCCATCGCCTCGGGCTGCGAGACATCGTCCCGCGGGAAGACGACGATCTGCATGAACCCGCGCTCGAAGTCCGCGCTCTTGACGAACGTCGTGTGCGGGATCACGAACCTGGGTGAACTCTGGCTGAACAGTCCCGATGGATCCTGATACAGTCCGACGACCGTGAAGGGCAGTCCAAAGATCTTGATGATCTTGCCGATCGGGTCGACGCCGGGCACGAGCAGTTCGGCCGCCTTGTCGTTGAGCACGACCACGAACGCCGCGGCGGCGCCCTCCACCGGCGTGAAGTTGCGCCCTTCGAGCAGCACGCCGCCACCCACCTTGAGCCAGCTGATGTCCATTCCGGTGACGCTCACGCTGCTGAGATTGGTGCTGCGGTAGCTGACCGCTGAGCTGCCGCCCTCCATCACGTTCACGTCGCCGATGCCCGGAAGCCGCCGGATCATCTCAGCCTCGTCGCGGGTCATCCGCGGGCGCTTTCGCCAGGGGGCGTTCTCGTTGTCGAACTGGATGCCGGTGCGGAAGGCCCGCATCACATAGAATGACTTCGGGCCGGCCCGCGAGACGACCTCGCTGACCGAGTTCTGGATCCCGGTGATCGTCGACGCCATCGCGATGACGACCATGACCCCGATGGCGATGCCGAGGATCGTGAGCGCGGCCCGGGTCTTGTTCGCGCGGACGGCGTCGATCGCCAGGGTGACGCCTTCCCAGCCGCGGGCGAACACGTTGCCGCGTCCGAGGGCGCTCATTCGTGCCCCAGTGCGGCGATCGGGTCGAGCCGCGATGCCTGCCGCGCCGGATACACACCGGCAACCACCCCCACGAGAATGCCGAGTCCGACGGCCAGCCCGATCGACCAGGGGGCAACGGCCGCCGGAAGCGGCGTCAGTGCGCGCACGGCAAAGGCGAGCAGCAGGCCGGTCGCAATGCCGATCGCGGCGCCGGTGAATGACAGCGTGGCCGACTCGACCACGAACTGCGCCATGATGTCGCGTCCGCGCGCGCCCAGCGCCTTGCGGATCCCGATCTCGCGGGTGCGTTCGACTACCGACATCAGCATGATGTTCATGATCACGATGCCGCCGACCACGAGCGAGATGCCCACCAGGCCGGGGAGCGCCAGGAACAGGATTCTCGAGATCTTGCCCCACTGGTCCAGCGCATCCTGCGCCGTGGCAATGTTGAAGTTGGCTGTTTCGTTGGGCTTGAGGCCGCGGCGCACCCGCATCAGCGTGGTGACCTCCTCCACGGCCGCCGGCATCGTGGCCGGGTCGATCGCCTGGACCTGGAGATCGTCGATGACGTGCGGTCGGTTGGTGAGCAGGCGCGCCGGTGAGGTGATCGGGGTGACCGCGAACTTGTCGAGGGAAATCCCGAACAGCGTGCCCTGCTTCTCGACCACTCCGATGACCCGGTGCGGCAATCCGCCGATCGTCACCGTCTTGCCCACCGGTTCCGCGCCGTCGAACAGGCGGTCCGCGAGTTCCCCGCCCAGTACTACGACCGACGCCCCGGCGGTGACCTCCTGCGGCGAGAAGGCGCGGCCATCAGCAATGTTCCAGTTCTTGATCCGGAAAAACTCGGCGTCGACCGTAAACACGTCGATTCCGGTCGCCATCTTGCCGTGGTAGCCGACCCCCGCGCTGGTCCCGCTCTCGCGGGAAAAGCGGGCGGGAGTGGTGACCCGTGCCTCGACGTACGCCGCATCCTCGATGGTGATGCGCGGCCGCCGTTGCCATTCCTTCCACATCGCCTCGGTCACGTTACCGAAGGTCATCCCCGGCCGCGACTGCAACTGGAATGTGTTGATCCCGCCCATCGCATCGGCGAACTTGTCGGTCATGTATACGTTCATTCCCTGAACGATCGACACGACCGCGATCAGGAACGTGACGCCGATCAGGACGCCGACCAGCGAGAAGAAGCTCTTGAGCTTCTGCGCGCGGATCGACGACAGCGCCAGGATGACCGCCTCGAAAAACGGCATGCTACGCAGCCACTCCCGTCGCGCGCGGCGGGGTGGCCCGGTCGCTGTCGACGCGGCCGTCGCGCAGGACCACGACGCGATGGGCGTGCGTCGCGATCTCGGGCTCGTGCGTCACCAGCACCACCGTCTGCCCCTGTGCGTGCAGCGCGCCGAACACCCGCATGATCTCTTCACTGGTCGTGGAGTCGAGGTTGCCGGTCGGTTCGTCGGCGAGCAGGATCGACGGCTCGTTCACCAGTGCCCGGGCGATCGCCACGCGCTGCCGCTGGCCGCCGGACAGCTCATTGGGCTTGTGATGCATCCGCTCGCCCAGCCCCACGCGGTGCAGCGCCGTCTCGGCGCGCCGCCGGCGGTCGCGACCGGAGATGCCGGCGTAGACCAGCGGCAGTTCGACGTTCGCCAGCGCCGAGGCGCGGGGCAGCAGGTTGAATGTCTGGAATACGAAGCCGATCTCGCGGTTGCGGATGCGCGCCAGGTCGTCGTCCTTCATCCGCGATACTTCGTGCCCATTGAGCCAGTACCGCCCGGCGCTCGGCGTATCGAGACAGCCCAGCATGTTCATGATGGTGGACTTTCCCGATCCCGACGGGCCCATGATGGCAACGTATTCGTTGCGGCGGATCTCGAGATCCACACCGCGCAGCGCCCGAACCTGTTCGGCTCCCATCATGTAGTCGCGAGTGATCCCCTCCAGCTTGATGATCACGTCCGTCATGGCTTCTTGACTTCCGGTCCAACGGTCGGTGCGGCCTTTACCCTCGTGGAGTCCTTCATGTCACGAATCGCCTGGTAGGTGCCGGCCACCACGGTCTCGCCGGCCTTGAGGCCGTCCACCACTTCGAAGTATTCGTCGCCCGTGATGCCGACCTTGACCGGCCGGAAGCGGGCGATGTTGTTCTGCACCACGAACACACCGTCCTGCTCCTTGGTCGGCTTTTTCAATGTGTCGGTCGGGCTGGCCGCGAGCGGCGTCGCGGCTTTCGTATCGGACGCCGGGTTCGGGGCCGCGCGCGCCGTCAGCGCAATGATCGGGATGCTGAGCGCGTTCTTGCGCACGTCGGTGACAATGCGCGCCGTCATGCTCAGGTCCGGCCGGACGTCGTTGGGCGGGTTGGCCAGCGTGACCTCGACGTCGAAGTCGACCGCCTTGTCGGTGCTCGTGGCGGCCGTGGTTGCCGCCGTCGCGCTGTTCCCGATCTTGGTGACACGTCCGACGAACGTCGTGTCGGGGAATGCGTCGATCGACACCGACACCGAATCGTTCAGCGCCAGGCGCACCACGTCGGTTTCGTCGACCTTGACCTTGGCGAGAATGGTCGACATGTCGGCGATGCGCATCAGCAGGCCGGTTTCCTTCGAGAACGTGCCCGGTACGGCGACTTCACCCTCCTCGACCGCGAGCCGGACCACGCGTCCGGCGATCGGTGAGTAGAGCATCGTGCGCGCGAGGTTGTCCTGCGCCTCCTTGAGTCCGGCCTTCGCCTGCTCCACCAGCGCGGCGGCCGACTTGACGTTCGCATCCGCCACCAGGAACGCCTGGCGGGCCAATTCGACCGACTCGTCGGTCACCAGATTGGGTGACGTCCGCTTCAGCTCGGTCTGCCGGTCGAAGGCCCGTTGTGCCTGGTCGCGGTTCGCCGTCGCCTGCACCTCGCCGGCATTGGCCTGCGCCAGCGACGCCTGGCCGCGTTCCACCGCTCCCTTGAATTGTGCCTGGTCGAGTTCCACCAGCAATTCGCCAACCTTGACCATGTCGCCTTCCTTGACATGGAGCTTGAGGATCCGGGCCGTCACCTCGGACGAGATATCGACGTCCGTCTTGGCTTCGACCTGGCCGCTGGCGGTGACCGCCGCCACCAGGTCGCGCTTGCCGACCTGCTCAAGACGTACCGCCGTCGGGCGGTTCGCCTTGCGGGCGGAGCCGAGCGCCACCACCCCGACGATGACGGCGATGACTATGACGAGGGCCACTCCGATCTTTGCTCCACGCGACATCCGGTTCGATCCTCTCAGCGTAGGGGTCGGCCGACGGCGGCTTCCAGGCCGACGACAGCGAGGTGATAGTCGTACACGGCCGTAACGTAGTCAGCTTCCGCCTGCGTCACGGCGTTTTGCGCATCGGCGATTTCCAGTCCCGTCCCGTTGCCGATCCGATACCGATCCTGCGCCAACTGCAGTTGCTGCCGCGCCGCGACCCGGTTGGTGTCCTGGATCTGGGTCCGCAGCCATGCGGTGCGCACCGCCAGCAGCTGCGATTGGATCTGCGCGTCGGTCGCCAGCTGCTGCGCCCGCACCCCTTCCCGCGCCTGGTCCTCGAGGGCTTCAGCCCGCGAGATTCCCAACGACCGGGTGTAGGCATCCCAGATCGGCAGGCTGATTCCCAAGCTGACCGACAACGGCTGGCGGGTGAAACTGAACGGGAAGACGCTGTTGCCGTTGTGGATCGCCTGCGAGATGCTGGGCTGCAGGGCGTTGCCGGTCGCGTCGAGCCCAGCGTATGCCTTGCAGTCGGCGATGATGCCGCCGGGAATCGGCGTCGTGAGCCCCATGAGGATCTCGTTCTGGAACGCGCAGTTCGCCTCGGTGGCCTGCGCACCGAGCAACCGGTTGTTGAGCAGGATGCTTTCGTTGGTGAATTGCTGGGTGTACCCGCTCAGGCCGGTACTGATCGAGAACGTCGGCAGGCGATCCAGGCGGGCCGCCTTGACGCTGATGTGGTCGGCCCGCTGTTGCTCCTGCAACGAGCGGAGCGTCGGATTCGACTCATGGGCGAGCGTCCGCAGAGCCTGCAGGTCGAACTTCGGCTCGACCAACGGGAACGGTTCGACCAACTGCAATGAATCAACGTCCACGTCGGCGGGCAGCCCGAGGCGCCGGACCAGCTCGATCTTCGCCTGGGACTCACCCTGCAGCGCTTGCAGCAGCTGCACCTGGGCGGTTGCCATGGCGGTTTGCGCCTGCAGTACGTCGATGAGTGACGCCTGGCCGACCTGCTGGCGCGCGCGGGCGAGCGTGAGGAATGCCGTGTCGCGGGTCACCTGCTGCACCGCCACACCGACCACCGCCGCGGCGCGCAGGGTGTTCAGGTATTGTGAAGTGACATCGGACACCAGTGTGACGCCGGCGGCCGCGATATTCTCCACGGTGGCGCGTTCCTGGGCCCGTTGAATGGACGGCGTCAGGAAGTTGCGCGTGTTGAGTTGCCAGTTTGCCGAGAAGCTGTAGCTCGACGAGACGCTCGGTGACGTCTGATTGAACGTCGTGCCACCGAACGTCGAGCTGCCGGCACCGGTATAACTCATGCCGGAGAACACATTGAGCGTCGGCAGTTGGGCCCACTGGGCCGCCTTGACCGCTTCGGCCGCCGGGTCGGCGTTGGCCTGCGCCTGTCGGTACGTTGGATTGTTCTGCTTGGACAATTCCAGGGCCTGGGCGAGCGACAGCTGCCGGGGCACTCTGACTGGTCCCTGCGCCGACGCGGGGAGGACAGCGAGTGAGAGCACGATCAGGGCACCAGCCACGCGGCGAGCGAGCATGTTCCGTCCTTCAGGTATTTGAGGTTCTGACATTGCCTTCTACGGTCCCGGGGCGATGAAGTTTCAAGGTGCTACATCGACCGCGCCCAGTCCCCGGCTGATGCTCTGGTTGGGCGTCGGCGTGACAGTGCTCGTGGCTGGCGAGGCCGCGCTGCAGGGAACCTGGGTCTGGCTCGCCATGGTCGCCATGGTGGCCGCCGGCCTCGCGCTCGTCGCCAAGGCGCAGCAAGGAACAGGCGAGCGGGGTCTTGCTGCCGGGCTCGCATTGCTCGCGGTCGCCAGCGGCATCGCCGCCGCCCGGATGGGGCACGCCGTGTTCCACGCCGGCGTCCTGCAGAGCGAGGCCGTCCGGGACGCAACCCGGGAACGCGACAAGCTGCTGCAGTCGTCGATCGCGTCCGCCAACCGCACGGCGACGGTAGCGCTGGACCGCGTCGGACGCAGTCCGCCGCAGACCGCACCGGGGCTCGGATACCTCCTCAGCACGATCAACATCGAGAGCGCAATCGCAGTGATCGCCGGCGATACCGTCATCGCGGTCGCAGGGCCGCATCGCATTCAACCGGTGATGCGCAGCACGCCGGCGGCGCTGGTCAGTACGCCATTTGCCCGAATGCTGGTAATCCGCGCGACTCGCAACGGCAGACAGGCGCAGGTTGTCTTGCTACTGGATTCGCTGCCAGGGCTTCCGGTCGCAGGCCCGTCACTCGCGGCGAGCGCCGGCGGGTGGCAGGGCGTACGCTGGACCTGGCAGGCCGGCACTCCGCTCGGACGCCCCATTGAGTATGCCAGCACCGAGGCCGCTACCGCCGGCGTCATGGCGGCCATGCAGCCGGTCCCGCCGCCGCCAGGCAGCTTCGTTGCCCGCGAACAGGGAGTTGCCCGCTTGTTGGTGGGCGCCGGACTGGTCGCGCTGGCGCTGGTGATCCTGCTGACCGCGTCGCACCCCGCGGCTCGCGTCGGCGCCATCCTCTTGCCGCTGTGGGCCCTGGCGCGATCGGACGTGGCCAGCACGCAGTTCGCCCTGACAGCGATCCGCGCGCTCCTCGGCGCCGCCGCGTTGCTGCTACTGGCGATCCTGCTCTGGCGACGGCCCGCCCGGCGCAGCGTTGTCGGACTCGTCGCGGCGGTCCTGCTGCTCGGCACTGCCCCGCCGTTGGCGGTCGTGGTCGCTCGAGTGGTGATGCCACGGGGCGAGGTGCTGTCGCTCGTCGCCGGCTTTGGGTGGGAAGCGATCATCGCGCTCATGGCGGGCGGCTTCCTGGCGGTCGCGACCGCTCCTCTGCGCGCCCCCGGTGACGAAAGCGCCGGTGCGACATGGGGTCTCCTCGCCACCGGCGCGGCGCTCCTCATTGGTCTGATTGGCATCGAAGCGTGGACTCCCGGCGGGTGGGCGTGGTGGTATCGGCCGCTTTGGCTGATTCCGATCGCATTGCTGTTGCCGCTCACGACGCCCCGCACCCGACTGCTCGCACTGGCGACGACGGCTGGCGTCCTCGCGTCGCTGGCGACGTGGGGCACCTCACTCGATCGCCGGATCGACCTGGCACGCGCGGATCTCACGCGACTCGACGCCCAATCCGATACGGCGGCCGCGAACGCACTTGACCGCTTTGCCGTTGCGGCACAGGTGGCGCATGCGACCCGCATGGACCGGCTGTATGCGGCGTGGAGCGCGTCATCGCTGGCACGGGAAGGGGTACCGACCTATCTCGCATTGTGGAATGGTGACGGTCAGCAGCGCGAGCTGGTCGCGCTCGACTCGCTCAGCATCAGCTGGGACGAACTCGCGCCGCTGGTTCGCTTTGCCGGCTCGGAACCCAGGCGTATCGGCGGACCGCGTGGTGTGGGGCATCACGAAGTTCTGGTGCTGCCACTGGCTCCCGACACGATCGCCACCGTGACCGTCGGTCCCCGCTCCCGGTTGCTGGCGCCGACCACCTTCGGCCTGATCGCTGGCTGGCGCGCGCCATCGAGCGACCCGCCGTACACGGTCGAGGTCGTGGGCGACGCAGGTCAGTTCCCGGACGGCGCCTTTCACCGGCAGCGCCGGTTCGTATTTGCCGATCGGGTGATCACGGCTGGCGACGTCCGGCGCACCGTGCGCGCGACCGTCGCGATCTCTCCACCGCGCTCGTTCGTGGTTCGGGCGGCCCTGAGCGTGCTGCTTGATATCGGTCTGATCCTCGGGGCGTGGCTGTTATTGCAGCGCATTCTTGGCCAGCAGCATACCCTGCGAGCGGAAGTGTTTCGACGGTCGTACCGTCGGACGGTCACCACGGCGCTAATGGCGTTCTTCATCGTGCCGGCGACCCTCTTTACGCTCTCATCGTGGGATCGGTTGCGGCAGGATGCCGCGCAGGAGCACGCGGCGGAGCTGGCGGCGACGCTGCGACTGGTGGAAGACGCGGGCGGATTGGCCGTGGCCGAATCGCCGAAGCCAGGGGGCTCCGCGCTCGCCTTCATTGCCGACAGCGCCAACGCCGAGATCGGGATCTACCGGCAAGGGCGGCTGATCGCCGCAAGTGATTCCATGCTCGCCGAGCTCGGCTATCTCCCGGCAGTCGTCGAGCGGAGCCGCCAAGTCAACGCCGGTTCCGATCGCGCGACGATGACGCCACCACTGCCGACCGCGGACCTGCGCCTTGGCGTGATCGACGCCACGCCGTCGGGCACGCTATTGGTGGCGGCGATTCCCGGCGGCGACACCGGGTTCGCTCGCGAGCAGGTCGATCAGGCGTTGCGGTTGCTGCTGGCGGCGCTGGGCGGCATCGTGGCGTCGGTGATGGTGGCCGGTGTCATCGCGCGGGCGCTCGGACGGCCAATCGAAACCCTGCGCCGCACGGCGGTGGCGATCGGGCGGCACGAGCCGCCACCCCAGCCAACCGACGTTCCGGCGGAGTTCGTGCCGGTGTTCGGCGCCATCACCCAGATGGAGGCCGATCTTCGCAAGACGGAAGCGGAACTGCGCACGGGCCGCGCGCGCACCGCGGCGATCCTGTCGACCGTGGCTACCGGGGTGATCGGGGTCGATGTCAATGGCGACGTGATCCACGCCAATCCGCGTGCGAGTGAGTTGCTCGGACGAGCGATCACCGTCGGCAAGGAACTCGCCACGCAGTTGCCGGAAGGCTGGCGTCGCGTCGTCGAAGGCATCGAACGCGTGCTCGGTCAGGCGGCGCACGCACCCGAGACGCGCGAATTGCGGCTGGGCGAGCAGCGGTTTGCCGTGACGCTTGCGCCACTTGGCGACGGCGGACTGGTCCTGGCGATCACCGACATCACCGAGGCATCGCGCGCCGCACGCATACTCGCCTGGGGCGAGATGGCGCGGCAGGTGGCCCACGAAATCAAGAATCCGCTCACACCCATGCGCCTTGGACTGCAGCACCTGCGTCGCGTGCAGGCGGACAAGTTGCCGAACTATCCGCAACTGGTGGACGAGACGGCCGAGCGCCTGCTCGCGGAGATCGAACGGCTGGACCGCATCGCCCGTTCGTTCGCGCGCTACGGCGCACCGCCCGAGCATGCCACGCCGCTCGAGTCGATTGCGCTCCTGCCGGCGGCCAACGAGCTGGCGTCATTGTTTGCGTTGGGTGCGGAGCGGCCGCGAATCGAAGTCATTGGTGACGCTATCGGTCCGGTGTGTGCCCGGCGCGAGGAACTCGTGCAGGTGCTGCTGAATTTGCTCGACAACGCGCGCCAGGCCGAGGCGTCACTGGTCCGCTTGGTGCTGAGCGGCTATACGCTACGGGTGGAGGACGACGGGAGGGGAATTCCGCCGGACCAGTTCGGGCGTATTTTCGAGCCGTCCTTTTCCACCAACACCAGCGGAACCGGGCTGGGCCTGGCGATCGTCCGACGCCTGGTGGAGGGGTGGGACGCGACCGTTGGCGTCGAGAGCGAACCGGGCCAAGGGGCGGTTTTCACCATCCGGTTCGTGCCTGGCGGGTAGCCTGGCGTGTACCTCCCGGTTCAACCGGGCGTCTCCCGGGGGCGTAACTGTATCGAGCCCGTGGGAGCCCATTCTGGCCCCTCACAGCGGGTCAACCTGAGCGCCGGAGTTTTCATCATGAAGGCACGTTTCGCAATGCTTGCAGTGGCAGTGGTCTGCGCGGCGCCGTTGGCCGCGCAGGGTGGTGGCATGATGGGTATGCGTGGCAACCGGATGATGAACGTCGATACGCTGACGGCGATGTACAGCCTGTCGGCGGACCAGAAGACGAAGACCACAGGCCTGATCAAGATCTACACTGACAACACCGCTGCTACCAGCGCGTGGATGATGGCGCAGCGGCAGGCGGGCGAGGCCAGGAACGCCGATTCGGGCAAGAAGGTCAGCGACGCGATGGCCAAGTTCAACGCCGACTTCAAGGCGTTGCTCGCCGGCCCGCAGATCGCCAAGTTCGATTCCGTGCAGGCCGCCCGTGCGGCGCGCATGGGGGGACGCGGCCCCGGCGGCGGTAACTGATTCGCCGGCTCGCGTTGCTTGCAATCCTCGTCGCCGGGTGCCGGAACGGTTCCAAACCGTCTTCGGCACCCGGTGATGCTGTAGCGCCCACCGCTGGTGCCGCACCGGCACAGTTCTCCGATCTCGCTCCTGGCGACACCGCCGGGGTCATTGCGATGATGCGGCAGACCATGCAGCAGATCGATGCAGGACTCCCGCAGATGACCGAGCGTGACACCACGCTGCCGCCAGTGGCCGACTCGCAACCGCGGCACCTCGCTGCCTGGCTGCAGGAGGGCGTGGTCCGGAAGCTGGTGGTGGCCGATTCGGGCGGCAACGGACCGGGGAGCGGCGAAACCGACATCTGGTTCCTCGGTGGCGACGTTGCGGTGCTACAGCAGGTCGCCGACGTGTACGCGTTTGACGCCGGCCGGATTGTCCTGTGGACCGACGGGACGCTGCAGCCGCGGACCGACGTCGATCAGCAACTGGTCATGGCGAAGGAAACCCAGTTGATTGACAGCGCGCGCCAGTGGCTGGCGGTGTTCGGGATCGCGCTGCCGTAGGGGCGAGACATGACCGGTGAACGGAGAAGGGTGAAAGGTGAAAGGTGAACGGTGAAAGGTGCGTCGGATCATCCTTTTCACCTCTGACGTTTCACCTCTTACGCTCCTGTTCATGCCGCGTCCCACGATCACCTTCTGCGCTCGAACGAACCGGCATTGTCGCGGCGCACGATCAGCATCCACGCGACTCCGCCGCCGAGGTCGCTTCTGCTTGCCCGCATCCGGTCCGCTGCCGTCGTCGGTGTTGACGCGCTGGCCGTCGACGTCGAGATCGACATCGCCAATGGCCTGCCGTCGTTCACGACGGTCGGCCTGCCACTCGGCGCGGTCAAGGAAGGGCGCGAACGCGTCGCGGCGGCGCTCGGCAACTCGGGTTACCAACTGCCGCTGCGACGCATCACCGTCAACCTCGCGCCGGCCGACGTGCCGAAGCGCGGCAGCGCATTCGACCTGCCCATCGCCATCGGGATTCTGGTCGCGAGCGGACAGATCCCCCACGACCGGGTGTCGCGCACGTTGTTTCTTGGAGAACTCGGGCTCGAAGGCGACCTGCGTCCGATTCGTGGCGCCTTGCCGATTGCGCTCGCCGCGCGCGCGATGGAATGCGATGCACTGATCCTTCCGGAGGCCAATGTCGCCGAGGCCGCGGTCGTCGATGGAATCGCGGTGCGCGGCGCTGCGACGCTGGCGGCGGTGTGCCAGCACCTGTCTGGCGGCCCCGAACTGTGCGCGGTGCGCACCGATGCGACCGCGCTGATGCGCGAGGTGCCGGTGGGCGACGTCGATTTTGCGGACGTAAAGGCGCAATCGGCGGCGAAGCGGGCGCTCGAGGTCGCCGCGGCCGGCGCCCACAACGTCCTCATGTTGTGGCGGATAAGCCGAATGGGTGTCCGGAGCCACGCCAGGAATCGGCCAGGCCGCACCGGGCACCGGGGGGTAGAGCCCACAGCCACGATTGCGGTAGGCTCTGGACATAAGTGCTGCAAAATTTTGGCGAAGTTCTGGTGAACTCGATCACTTCGTGGCATACTTCTGCGGTAGGTATCCAACTGGAACCCATGCCAGACCTGCACCTGTCGCGTCGATCCACTGAGACCCTGGTCGTTACACTCATTGTGACGGCGGTTTCGGCACTGGCTGTCGTGGCCTACAGGTATCCTCTTGGCTACCGCAAGCTCGCAGGCGCTCTCGGCACCATCGTCACCTTGTATTCAGGTGGAACGATTCTGTTCAGACTCGGCCGAATGCGCTCAGTGATCCACACGCTAGATGAGAGCCTGAAAGCACAAGCAAACGAGCCCCTTAGCCACGTTGGCTGGATGATTACGGGACAAGAGCAAGACGCTGTGTCGATACGGCGGATCATGGTCGTTTGGGTGCTCGTTCTCGGGTACTTCGCCGTGCTCTGGTTCCTTCCAACGATTCTAGGTACGCAAGTGCCGAGTCATTGAAATGGCTATGACGGAACCGAGAAGTGACCCAAGCTGATGAGCCATGCCGGCTGTTGATCCTCCGTTGATCCTGCTCTCCTACCGTTCCCCGCGTGACCCCATACTTCTCATGGTGGGACTGCGGCTGGGATGAAGGCTGGGCTGCTCTCCACCGCCAGCCACCTCCCGGTCCCGCCGATCTTTCAGTAGACTGGTGGCTCATGGCTCACCAGACCGACTCCCTGTCACGCACGTCTCTCGACGCAGCGTTTCCCGTCGCTGACGAAATCGTGGCTCGCTATGCCTCGCTCTTGGAAGCACAAACCGCCAATCCCTTTCTAAGGGAAAGCAGTCTGCCGGAAGGCAAGGACGCGGTGAAGACGGCGCTAGTTGTCGTGGCGATAGTTAGACGAGCGAACGGGTGGGTCTCGGAGGACGAAGTTCGGCTTTACCGGAACGCATACACGCGCCTGATGTATCTGGTCCCGGATGAGCGTGTTGACGCAATCGGTCGCGCGCTTGAATTGATAGGTAAGGCTGGTGGCGTAGACGCGCTTAGTCCCGAGCAGGTCCGGGAGGCTGCCCGAAACATTGCGTTGGCTCACCAGCCGGGGCACACTGCTCAGTTCGATGAAGAAATGATCGTGCTGCCGGTCGAGTTTGACGCACAGGTGGCTGCCGGGCTCAAGGTCTACAGGGCGGGAGGGGCCTGACTATTCGTGCTGTCGATCGCACCCGGCCCTTCGTCCACATCCCCACTCCGCAGGTACGTGCCATCCTTCAGTACCCAACCTCGATCATCCTCTGACACGAAGTTATCAAACGTTGCCCCACCATTCTGCGCCTGAAGCATGATCCCGGCGTGGCTAAGATCCGGATACATCGAATCATCAAACGGTGCCGAGTGTATGACCCCGGCATCGTCTCGAACTGCTTTGCCTGCAATGTTGAAGTCAGCGAGATGGGGCTTGGAAGACATACGCTAATGTACGCTCGCCAAGCCCCTCTGTGCTGCTTACCGGCAGGAACAACCAGCTATACCACTTACGCGGGCAACGCGAACCGTGCATCGTTGACGCGGATGAAGTCGATCATCGGCTCACAAGGATGCCCAGAACTCGACGCCCCATAGAGGCTGACATACAGGTCAGCTGCGGTCCACGAACGAGTCGTCTTACTCAAGAGTTGCCAACCGATCCCATCAAGTGAGAACATGAGACGGGTGTTGTCGCTCGCGTTCCGGTCAAGCATTACGTACACCATCCCGCAGAAATCCGGCAGGTTCGTACTACTGAACGCACCGTCCCATGTGTAGATCTCGTTGGTCTTGTCGCTGATGCGCCGGATGCCGACCGAGATGAAGGAGCCCGTCTGATAGGGTGTAGTTGTCTGAATACCAAACTCTACCCCGCCAGAAAAGCTTTCCCATTTGGTAAAGGCAAAACGGGCAACGATCTGAATGGGAGTTCCCGCAGTAAATCCGGTCAAGGCCTGAAAGATCGTCCACTGATAGAGGCTCGACGCACCGGGGTTGGGAAGCGAGAGCCATGTGCCGTGCTTGGCATACGTCTTGACGAACCCCGTAGCAGTTAGATCAGCTTCCACCGTCCACTTCACATCAAGTGACGTACCCTCAAACTCATCATCGTATGTGCTCGGTGAGGCCGGCGCGTCATTCGGAAAGACTGGACCCCCACCACCACCTCCACCACCGCCGACACCAGCAATGGCTGTGTCCACATAATCCTTGGTTGCCACGTCCTGAGCACTTACTGGATTGAGTACGTCCGTAATCAAACTCAGCGAAGCATCATCACTGACAGCCAGGACCGCAGCCAGGGTAGGCGTTGCGCCGACAGCAGGTGTGAAGACAACCCAAGCAGTATCCCCAGCGTTACGGTAGTTGTAGACCGGATTCGCCGGATCAGTTATGTCGATCCAGAACTTCCATGCCCCAACTGCACCGGGATCAGCCGTCTGGATGTAGGCAGCCTGATGGATGGCTTCATCGCCCACTACATCTTTGTGGATAGCCATATCAGACCGTCACCACTTCATCATCGTCGCCGGCAGTGACCACTTCATCGTCATCGCCTGCTGTCACGATTGCACTGTCGTCCTGCGCTGGCTCAGGCATTGCAATCCTCGCTGATACCAATGCAGGTGCTTCACCCGGTCTGACCGGGTGATCCGTGTGGTTCTTCACTTGTGAGGGGAAGGCTGAGAGGGGCCACAGCGATGTGACCCCTTCAGATGTTATTAGTGGCCGATTTGCTGGAGGATATTGTTGCTGGCATCTGTCGAACCTGCACCGGCTGTCTTTGCGGCCGAGAGGCCGTAGAGTTGTCGAGCAAGGTCTGGATACTCCGCAAGCATCTTGAACCGAGCCGCCTGTTGGATCGCGGAGACCACCGTATGCAACACATCCCACTTCTCGCCACCGGGCGCGACAGCATTGCCACTTCCAGCAGCCTTGAAGCGGTCATCGTTCAGAAGGGCTGTGACCTTGCCACGAAGATCCATCTCGCGGGTAATCGCCATCATCCGCTCGTAAGGCGTGTCCGTCACCTTGGGATCGACATTGCGGAAGTGCCGATCGTTCAGATTGACGCCGATGCTTCCGAACCGCTCGACTGTCGGAGGAGGAGTCAACGCCCGGTTGAGCTGGGCCACATCGTCTTCCGCTACTGGTCCCTTGTTAGGCATCAGTGCGAACGGGTTGAGCGAGTGCTGTTGCCGGTGTGCCATAATTGGCTCACCAGCCCAGTTGTACTTCGCCGGCAGTGACCTGCTCCATCCCGGTACCTTATTCACCAGGGCGTCGAAGAGGCCTTTCGTATCTCGCAGGTACGGATCAGTGTTGATCGCACCTAAGCCGGCCGGGATCGGAGAGCTGAGTAGACCGTCTCCGAACGCTTTCATCTTGTTGCCGTCGCCGGACCCTACAGCGTCCATGAACTTCACCAGGCCACTCAAGTACGTCTTGTTGACCACAGCGTTGCTTGCCGATGCAGCAAGCGCCCACATGAGCCGCCCACCATCGTTGGCTATGTCCGGGTCGCTGCCATGATCGTGGAGGATGCTCGCCACGTCAGCGGCAAAGCCGAGAGGTGTTGCGAAGGGCTCCAGCCGGCGATAGGAGACCCAGCCACTCGGAGTCTTGATCGAGTAGGGCTGATGATCCTGTAGCCAGTTGTCGCGCATCTTCGGGTCAGTAGGGCCACGTCCGGTAATGAGATCACCGTAAGCCATCAGGCCAGCAGTGCCCCAGAGCGTTGTCCCAACCGCCATGCGAGTAGCTGTGACAGCCGTTTCAGGCCCACCAGCGGCCATTGCCTTCTTGTAGTTGTCACTCAGCATGCCAAGCGGACTCAGCTTATTGAAGGCATAGTCCGTCAGGTTTGAGCTGACGCGAACGAAGGGAAGCAGCGGTGTCAGGAACGGGTGTCTCTGCACCATGTCCTGTAGAGACTTTGCTCTGTACCCCAATTCGACGC
>PNAE01000012.1 GCA_003169895.1 Gemmatimonadota bacterium | reverse complement strand
GTAGAGGCGCCTGAAGACAGCTTCGCTGTCCTTCGCGCAAGCAGGAGAGCTGGCTTGAGACTCGGGTGTACGCAGGCCAGGCCGCCGACCGGCGGTCGTAGGGATCGTGCACCCCTTGCGCTCCGCGCGTTCAGAGGCGCGCTGGCTGCGGGCGGGGGTATAGAGATAAGAAGGGCTACTTGTCAGTCGGTCGCCTCTGATGTAGTTCATACCTCTACAATCGGTCGGCTCCGGCTCGTGCGGATATTCTTCTTGTGCCGCGTGGGTGCTCCGCAACTTTTCTTTGTTCTCGGCGTGCGCGGCCGCCGCAGAAGCGCGGAGTGCTTAGACCGCACGCAGGAGTTCCATGCAGACGCGAAGATGGTTGGGTTGTGCACTCCTGCTCACGATGGGGTGTCAGGGTCATCCCGCGCCGCTGACAGAGCGCGACCTTGAGGTCTCCGGCATTCCGGCTAGTGCCGACACCGGAGCTGCCCGACGCATCGCGGGAGCACCGGCCGCTACGAGCATGGCGACCGAGCCAGACGAAGAGGGCGTTCACGTCACAACCTGGACGTATCCGAATTTCGAGCTGAGTTTCGACGGGCGTGGGCATCGGTACCAAGTTGTTGTTCGTACACCTGGGGTCACCACGATTCGCGGCTTGCGGGTTGGCGATGATACTGGGCGCATTAGCCGACTCTACGGACCGCCAAGGATGGCCGACTCGTCGTATCGTTTGTACGGTATTGATCCTCAGAGCGACACCAACACGTCCGGGGTCTTGATCGATATCGCGGCGGGGCGAGTCCGCAGAATTGTTGTGGGCTACGTCATCGGCATCAACTGAAGTCTTGCCGTCTAATTCGACTATATGACGGCGCGGAGCTGCCCGGCGGCGGCTCCGCGGGCGTAGCGACGATGCGAAACTAGACCGTCGTTGCCGTGCGAACGCTCCGCGAGCTAGGGCGTTGCGCTCACCGTGAATGGTGCGCTGACCGCGGCGAGTGTTCCGGCATGGCATCCTTCCACATCGGGACGAGTCGCCAAGGCGTAACTCAGCGCAAGCGTCCCGCTCGTGGCCCCGTATCCTATGGCGTGATCCCGACAACCGCCATGATTGCGCGATTCTTTGAGTACGCGCCGTAAATGTCCGAGGACGAGTTGGTGAGACTGAGATCGTAACGAACGCTTACCGACACACGCCCGCTGGACAACCCGAGGCCCACCAGTGCTCCCATGTCGGTGGACTTGACGCCCGATTCGACAACATATGTATCCTGACTGCACTTGGACGTGCCATTGAAGAACGGGTCAGTGCCGGAAATCGCAAAACTGCACGACATCCTGAACGCGACCTCAGGGCCCGCTGTCACGAACGGGCGCAAGGATCCAGAACCAAAGCTGATTCGAACGAGGATCGGCACTTCGATGTAGCCGATCTTGCTCGTCCCAGTTTCCTGTGGTATGACGTCGGTCCCGGCCGTAGACAGCTTGTCCGTCGTGCCCTTCATCGCATAGAGAATCTCCGGCGCGAACGAGACGTTGCGTGTGAGCGGCACGGTCAGAGACAGGCCACCTGTAAAGCCCGTGACTGGCGAGATGGGGGACCTTCCAAGTCCGTCGCTCGATGTCGAGGCTGACGTGCCGCCAGCGACGAGGCCCAACGTCCACTGGGCTGATGCTGGGCGGGCGACGATGACCAGGGCGACTGCGAGTACCGCGGCGCGCTTGTACATGAGGCCTCGGTTGTCCGGAGTGAGCCTGTAGTATACCAACGCCAACCCCCGCGTAAGCGCAGGGCGAGCCGGGTTCGCCCTGACCACAAGTGTCGCTTGCGTCGCTCGACCCGCGTCTACCACCGGACTTATCGTCGCGCCGTGAGCTGCACCTGGTACCCTCCGGCATTTCGCGTCGCGTCGCTTCACTTCAGGGTCGCCAGCGCCTCCCAATGCCTCGGGTGCGGCACGCTGAGCCCCCGCCGGATCTTGCTGCATGACGCGTTGGTGAGGCCGATTGCTGTTGTGTTCCGAATGGTTCCGGGTCATGCTTACGGGCACGAGGATCGTGCGGTGCAGCGATCCGAAAGGACTGGGGACGAGGGCTTGTGACGATGAGAATATGGATTGCTTTCGCAGCGCTCTGCCTGTCCGTTGCCGGCTGCACTCTCTTGTCCAGCGATAAACCCTCGCTCCAGGGATTCTGGGGCGGCGAATCGTTCGAGGTAACCGCTTCGCCATCCTCACTTGTGATCGATGAGGGTTGTTATCGCGTGACCTTCCCCGGCCCCACTCAATTAATCCGTTCCGACAGCTTTGCTATTACTGGCACGGTGACGGTTTCATCGTGGGAGCCAATGGTCGGGCAGCCTTGGCGAGCTTGGGGCTCGATTTCGGGGGATACCTTGCGCTTGGTGACCTCATATCGCATTCTCGCTGATTCATCCCAGTGGCTTGCCCCGGGCGGCCCGCAGGTTCTCATCGCGGGCCGCCACAGCGACTCGGTTGCCAATCCGACTTGCGTTGTGTAAGGACGCCCGGGAGAGCGCCGTCACGCCGCTCACCGGAGCCCGCCAGCGCGTCCCAATGCCTCGGGTGCGGCACGCTGAGCCCCCGCCGGATCTTGCTGCATGACGCGTTGGTGAGGCCGGTCGCTTGCATCAGGACCGTTCTGACCGGGCGTGCAATCAATCAGCCCGCGAAGGCGCATCAACCCAAGGAGCGTTAGGCGTCTCCCGGCTGTTTGGGCTTGGTCGTCGCTTTCGCCTCGTGTTTCACTTCGCCTGGTCCCCTGCCCTCGCCGCGTTCCTGCTGTGGCCCGGGAACCCTGCGCCTCTGTCTTGGCCACAAGTTGGCCACAATCTGGGCATGTACGGGGTCGGCGTGTCATTGGCCACACGGAGCGAACACAATGGAACAGAAACACTTACGGCCTGGCAACTGCCAAGCCGTAAAGATGGAGGCGCAGGGAATCGAACCCTGGTCCGAATCAGCTTCCGAGACCGCATCTACGTGCGTAGGCTTCGCTTCTCGCTTGACATCGGGCCGGCGCAAAGCCTGCCTTCCCGACGCTGACCTCCGGTGGTGCTCGTGCCCAGTAGTGGAGGACTACTGAACCCTAGTCCGGATTATCGATCCCATAACGCCGTCCCGGACGGGCCTCGTTACAGGAGGCGCGTGAAGCGAGCGTTAGCTCAGCTTACGCAGCCATCGCCAGATCAGTGTTGGCAATTGTGGTTCTTCCGAAGTGTTTAGCCAGGACCTCGGACCTGAGCACGCGACGATGTCTTCTACCAACCCGTCGAAGCCAGTCGCCCCCGTGATAGAGAAACTAGCCGATCGAGCAGGAAGTTCCTAGGAACCGGGTATCAGGGCTGCCGGCGCGCCAGTCCACCTCCTGTGCGCCCGCGAACCGCGGCGACCCGTGAGGGCTCGCCGCACCCGTCGTCACAAGCGCCCGGGGGGATCAGCAGGCCAGCGCCACCGCCTCATGCCCGAGGTAGTCGGCGAATACGCGCTCTGCGGTCGCCATCGATTCGACCTGAAAGAGCTTCTGGCGCAACGAGGTCGCCCCGTGCAGCCCCTTGGTGTACCAGCCGAAGTGCTTCCGAAACTCGATGACGGTCTTGCGGGAGTCGCCCTGCAGCTGGGTTGCGAGGCGCGCGTGCTGGAGTGCCACCATGAAGCGGCTGGCCGCGTCAGGTTCCGCGGGTCGAGCGAATCCGTCAAGAAGCGCGCGCGCGTCACGAAAGAGCCATGGATTGCCGAACGATCCGCGACCGATCATGACACCAGCGCAGCGGGTGTGGTCGCGCATGCGCACCACGTCATCGGCGCTGACGACATCGCCGTTTCCGATCACCGGAACGTCGAGAGCCTCGACCACCGCGGCGATGTCGTCCCAGTTGGCTTGGCCCGAAAACATCTGGGTGCGGGTGCGGGCGTGCAGCGTGAATGCCTTGGCGCCGGCGTCCTGCATCCGGAGGGCGATACCCACCGGATCGCGCGAGTCGTCGGACCAGCCGCTCCGCGTCTTGACCGTGATGGGCAGATGGGTCGCCGCGACGCAGTCCCGGATGATCCGCTCCACCAGGTCCATGTCCCTCAGGCATCCGGACCCACCATTGCGCTGTACCACCTTCTTGACCGGGCACCCGAAGTTGATGTCAATGAAATCGGGTTCGTAGTGCTCGGTCACCAGCGCCGTCGCGTCCGCCATGGCGTCCGCCTGGGCCCCGAAAATCTGGATGCCGATCGGGCGTTCCACCTCGTCGAATTCGCACCCCTCGAGGGTGCTGCTGATCCGGCGGCGGATCGCCTCGGAGCTGAGGAATTCCGTCAGGACGACGTCGGCTCCCATCTGCCGCGCGATGCGGCGGAAGGGCGCCTCCGAGACGCCGGCCATCGGCGCGAGGAACAGCGGCACCGTCGACCCGGTGCGATAGGGGAACTCCATACCGGCAATCTAAGGGAGCGGGTGCGTTGAACGGCAGCAGCGGCACGGTTAGCGTTCCCGCGATGAGACTCAGCGAGTTCTTCTCCCCCGACGCGATCGCCCTGGACCTCGCGGCCATTGCCAAGGCCGACGCCCTCACGGCCATGGTGGACCTGCTGCATGCGAAAGGCGACGTCACGGAAACGTTGCGGAGGCTCCTGGAGCGGCGAGAGCAGCTCGGATCCACCGGAGTCGGCCGCGGCATTGCCATCCCGCATTGCCGAGCTGCCGTGATTCCGCAGCTCCGACTTGCGTACGGCCGGATCCCCGCGGGGATCCCGTACGATGCCATCGACGCGCAACCGGTCCACCACCTGTTTCTCATCGTGGCGCCTCCGGTCGAGGTCTCGAATCTCTACCTGCCGGTGCTCGGCCGGCTGGCGCAGTTTGCGAAGGGCGCCGACATCCCGCAGCGCCTGGCGGAGTTGACGACACCAGCGGAGTTCCTGGCGCTACTGGATGAACGAGGTGAACGGTGAGAGGTGAAAGGTGAAAGGTGAAAGGTGAAACGTGAACGGTAAGACGGGACGATCATCCCTCTCACCTTTCACCTCTCATCTCCCACCTCCTGCCTCTATTCCCATTCGATCGTCGCTGGCGGCTTGCTGCTGATATCGTAGACCACACGGTTCACGCCCGGCACTTCATTGGCAATCCGGCTTGAAATGGCCGCGAGTACGTCAGGGGGGAATGGGAACCAATCCGCCGTCATCCCGTCGCGCGATGTCACCGCGCGCAGACCGATGACCTGGTCGTAGCTGCGGAAATCGCCCATCACCCCGACCGAACGAATCGGCAGCAACACCGCAAAGGCCTGCCAAATCTGATCGTACAAGCCGGCCGCGCGGATCTCCTCGAGATAGATGGCGTCGGCCGCGCGCAGCAGCTCCAGCTGCGGCCGGGTGACCTCGCCGAGAATGCGGATCGCCAGCCCCGGTCCCGGAAAGGGATGGCGGCCGACCATGTCCTCCGGGAGTCCCAGCTCGCGTCCCACCTGGCGCACTTCGTCCTTGAACAGCTCGCGCAACGGTTCGATCAGCTTGAACGGCAGTCGTTCCGGCAGCCCGCCGACATTGTGATGCGTCTTGATGGTGACCGATGGGCCACCGGCCGGTGAGAACGACTCGATGACGTCAGGGTACAACGTGCCCTGCACCAGGAAACCGATGTCACCGCCAACGGCGCGCGCCTCGGCTTCGAAGACGTCGATGAAGCGGTGCCCGATCCGCTTGCGCTTTGCTTCCGGATCGGTGATGCCCGCCAGATCGTTCAGGAACTCGGCCGACGCGTCGACGGTGCGCAGATCAATGCCCAGACTCCGGTGAAACGTGCTCTCGACCTGCGCGCGTTCGCCGAGGCGAAGCAGGCCGTGGTCGACGAAGATGCACGTGAGCCGGTCTCCGACCGCGCGATGCACCAGTGCCGCCGCGACGGCGGAGTCGACGCCGCCGGAGAGCCCACAAATCACCCGCCGCTCCGGACCCACGGTCTCGCGGATCTTCGCGACCTCGGCCTCGACGAAATGCTCGGGCGTCCAGTCCGGCGTGCACCCGCAAATGTCGAACAGGAAATTGGCGATAATCTCCCCGCCGCGCGGCGTATGGGCCACTTCGGGATGGAACTGCACCGCGTGCAGCGGCAGGTGCGCATGCTCCATTCCCGCGATCGGGGAGTTGTCACTCGACGCGGTGATGCGCCATCCGGGAGGGGGCTCGTCGACGTGATCACCATGACTCATCCACACCGGCGTTGTCGCCCCCGGTGCAAACCCCTTGAACAGGCTGCCGCCCAGGACGCGCACGTCCGCCCGGCCGTATTCCTTTCGCGCTGCCGCCACCACATGGCCGCCGGAGAGATGAGCCAGCAGCTGCATGCCGTAACACAGACCGAGCACCGGGACGCCGCACGCAAGCAATTCCGGTTGCGCGGTCGGGACCCCTTCCCCGTAAACCGAGTTCGGTCCACCGGACAGGATCACGCCCGCCGGCTTCCACTCGCGGATCCATGTCACGTCACGTGACGGCGGGTGAATTTCGCAGTACACGCGTTGCTCGCGCACTCGTCGCGCGATGAGCTGCGTGAACTGTGAACCGAAGTCGATGATCAGGATCCCATCGGGATGACTCATGAATCCTTGCCGGCAAAGGGATCCGTGACCTCGTCGCGGAACAGGTCCGTCAGCCGTTCACGCGGACGGATGACCGCCCACCGTCCGTCATCCACCAGCACTTCCGCGGCGCGGGCGCGCGAGTTGTAGTTGGAGCTCATCGCGAACCCGTACGCGCCCGCGCCAAGCACGGCCAACAGGTCGCCCTGGGCGAGAGGGGCCATCTCGCGTTCGATTGCGAGAAAATCGCCCGTTTCACAGACGGGTCCGACTACGTCGATCCGCACCATGGGGGCGCCGGACGGTTGGACCGGGACGATCTCGTGCCAGGCCTGGTAGAGGGCGGGCCGGACAAGGTCATTCATTCCGGCGTCGACCACGGCGATCTCGCGCCCACCGGAGTGCTTCTGGAACACGACGCGGGTGAGCAGTACGCCGGCGCTGCCGACGAGGTAGCGCCCAGGTGCGACATGGATCGTACAGCCGCTCGACTGCATCATGCCCCGGAGCGGCGCGATCCAGGCACCTGGATCGAGCGGCACCTCGTCGCGGTACCGGATGCCCAGCCCGCCGCCCAAATCGAGCACGCCGGGAGCGTGCCCCGCGGTGCGCGCCTGCTCGAGCAGCTCGAGCAGGCGTTCCATGCCCGCCACGTAGGGCGCGGCTTGCAGGATCTGCGAGCCGATGTGCATCGCCACGGCGCCGAGGCGCATCCTCCCTGCTGCATCGATGACCTCGAGTGCCTCGGCGAACTGGTCGCGCGGAATGCCGAACTTGAGGCCACCCTTGCCGGTGGCGATGTAGGGATGGGTTTCGGCCGTCACATCCGGATTCACACGAATCCCGACCGCGACATCGTGATCGTGGAAATCGGTCAGCATCGCGATCCGGCGCAACTCGGCCAGCGACTCGATGTTGAGATGGCCGATGCCGGCGGCCATCGCCGCGAGCAACTCTTCATCCGTCTTGCCGACGCCACTGAAGACAATGTCCTGTGGCGCGAAACCCGCGGCCAGCGCGCGCAGCATTTCGCCGCCGGAGACAATGTCGGCGCCCGCACCGAGCCGTGCGAGAAGGCGTAACACGGCGAGATTGGAATTGGCCTTGACGGCGTAACAGATGCGATGCGGCAACCCGCCGAACGCCCGGTCGAGGGTGCCGTAACGAAGGCGCATCGTCCCGGCGTCGTACACGAATGCCGGTGTGCCGACCGTATCGGCGACCTCCGCCAGTCGCACACCGCCCATCGCCAGCGACCCGTCCGGTGCGGGTGCCAGCCCTGCGTCGGCGAGCAGCGGGTCTAGTACGCCCGGGCCCACACCGCCTCAACGGTGGCCGGCCGTCCGGTCCAGATGCAGGTGGTGGGGGCCTCGGGCGACCGGAACTCCGGCATCGGCAGGCACCGGATCGTCGCCTTCGTCTGTTCCTTGATCTCGGCTTCGACGGCCGGATCGCCGCACCAGCCCGCGTAGACGAACCCGCCGTTGCCCTCGATGAAGTCGATGAACTCCTGCTTCGACCTGGGCCCGCGCAATGTCGCCGCCGCTTGCCGCGCTTTCGCGGCATCAAAGAGGGCCTGCTGCATCGTGGCCATCTCCTGCTGCAAGCGCACCGCCAGCCCCGCCATCGGCACCGCTTCCTTGCCGCCAAGCCGGCGCGCGAGCATCACGCTCTGGTTGGCCAGGTCGCGCGGTCCGAGTTCAAGGCGGAACGGCGCACCGCGCGCCTCCCACTCGTAGTACTTGGCACCGGGCTTCATGTCACGCAGATCGGTCGTCACACGAATCCCGGCGCCGCGCAGATCCTTCATCATCACTGCAGCGGCGGCGCAGGTCTGTTCGCGCTCATCGTCCGATCGCCAGATTGGCACGATCACCACTTGCCACTGCGCCAGGCGCGGCGGGCAGACGAGTCCCTTGTCATCGCTGTGCGTCATGATCAGGCCGCCAACGAGCCGGGTGGAGACTCCCCACGACGTGCTCCAGACGTGCTCCAGGCCACCCTCGGCCGTCTGAAATTCCACCCCGAATGCCTTGGCAAAATTCTGCCCGAGATTGTGCGAAGTGCCAGCCTGCAAGGCCTTGTTGTCCTGCATCAGGGCCTCACACGCATAAGTGCGCAACGCGCCGGCAAACCGTTCCGATTCGGTCTTCGGTCCGATGATCACCGGCATCGCCATCCACTCCTCCATGAACTGGCGATAGACGCCAAGGATCAGCAGAGTCTCCGCCTCCGCCTCGGCTTCGGTGGCATGCGCGGTGTGGCCTTCCTGCCAGAGGAACTCGGTGGTTCGCAGGAACAACCTGGTGCGCAGCTCCCACCGGACCACGTTCGCCCATTGGTTGATGAGCACAGGAAGATCGCGCCAGCTCTGGATCCACTTCGCATACATCGCATAGATGATGGTTTCCGACGTGGGACGAACCACCAGTGGCTCGTCGAGTTCCTTGCCGCCGCCGCGCGTCACGACGGCGGTTTCCGGGGCAAATCCCTCGACGTGCTGCGCTTCCTTGGCGAGAAAGCTCTGCGGAATGAACAACGGGAAGTAGGCGTTCTGGTGGCCGGTGTCCTTGAACATCCGGTCGAGGGCGGCCTGCATCTGCTCCCAGATGGCGTACCCGTTGGGACGAATCACCATGCAGCCCCGCACCGGCGAGTAGTCTGCGAGCTCGGCTCGCATGATCACATCGTTGTACCAGGCAGAGAAGTCGTCAGCGCGGGTGGTAATCGCCTTGGAATCGGCCATTAGGGTCGTGGGTCGTGGGACATGGGACGTGATGCGACGAGAGACGAGAGATGAGAGACGAGAGACGTGTTGTTCACCGCTTCCTGGGTTTTCGCCATGAGATCCTTGAGCTGCACTTCGCCGCGGGCACGCTCGTCTGGGCCGATCACGATAGCGAACCGCGCGCCGCGCGCGTTGGCGAGATTCAGCTGCTTGCCGACGGGGTTGCCGTTGAGCGCGTACTCGACGCGAAAGCCCGCATCCCGAAGCTCGTGCGCCAGCTTGAGCACGTAGGGCACGTCGTCGGACGTCACGGCCGCGACGAAGAGATCGATGCTGGGTGCGATCGCTGGGTGCAAGCCGCGATCCTTGAGCAGTTCGCCGAGCACGACATCACCCATCCCGAACCCCAGAGCGGGGAGGTCCGCGCCGCCGAGACTCTGCAGCAGCGTGTCGTAGCGTCCACCACCGCAAATCGCTCGCAGCGTTCGCTTAGCGTCGAACAACTCGAATACCGTGCCGGTGTAGTACGCGAGGCCGCGAACAATGGTCGGATCGAAATCGATCCAATCGGCAAGCCCGATCTTGTCGAGCCAGTCGAGCGTCGCACCGAGTGGTGTACTGACTGTCGCTCGAGCACGGAGCAAGTCGTCGACGTGCCCACGATCTGTCAGGCGAACAATCCAGTCGATGGCGCCGGGCGCAAGTTGGAGCTCACCGAGCATCCTGCTTGCACCATCGGGATCCTTTTCCATCCGATCGATCGCGCGAAACACCCCCGGCATAAGTTCGTCGGGCACGCCTGCGGCCGCCAAACGGAACGCGACGAACCTGCGATCCGAGACCCGCACCCGCACATCCTCCGGCCCGAGGCCGAAGCCTCGCATCACGTCGATCGCCAGCGCAATGATTTCCGCATCGGCGAGCGGCCCCGCCTCGCCGATCAGGTCGCAGTTGAGTTGAAAGTGCTCGCGCAGTCGGCCGCGCTGCTGGCGCTCGTAGCGGAAGAGCTGCGGGATTGAAAACCAGCGGATCGGCTTCTTCATCCCGTTGGCCCGCGCGCCGATCATACGGGCGAGGGTCGGCGTCATCTCCGGGCGCAACGCCACCTGGCGCTCGCCCTTGTCAGTAAAGCTGTAGAGCTGGGCGACGATCTCGTCTCCGCTCTTGCCAGTGTACAAGTCAAGCGGCTCGAGCGGGGGGCCGTCGTATTCCTCGAAGCCGTATCGGGCAGCCACCTCGCGCCAGACGCGGAAGATGTGCGCCCGCAGCGCGAGATCCTCCGGCGGGAAGTCGCGAAAACCCGGTAGACCCTTGGAAATCATGGCGCAAAATACACGGTCAGGCCGCCTCCAGCCCCAATTCCTGCATCACGTCTCCCACCGTGTGGAACGATCCGGTGACCAGCACCGTGCCGGCACCGGATTGCACTTCGGACAGGGCTTGCTGGAAATCCGGTACTAACCGCCACCTGGCCACCGCCGCCGGACGTGCAGGGTCACTCAGCCAGCGCTCCAGCCAACCCAAGTCCCATTTCCTGGTATCAGCGCTTGGCGCGATGGTAAGCCATCCGGCGTCGATGGCGTGATCGAGTTCGACGAGCATCTCGGGCCACGCCTTGTCGCCGAGGATCGACACCAGAGCGTGTATGGGCCGCAGTGGCTTCACCTCGGCGATTGCGGCGGTGAGCGCGCGCATGCTGTCCGGATTGTGCGCCACATCGAATAGCCACTTGCCGCGCTGATCGAAACGCCCGGGCATACGGACTCGTGCGAACGCGGCAGCCGCGACGTAGTTGGTGGGCCGAAATGGCACCGGTAGCTCGTCGAGCGCTACCGCCGCCACCGCGGCGTTCCGTCGCTGATGGCGGCCGACCAGGCCGAGTCGCTTCGACCACGTCGCACCTGGCGGCACCATCACGGGCACCAGGGCCGCGCGCGCATCGCGTCCCCGCAGGACGTCCTCCGCGGCGCGCCGGACGACCTCCGCGAGGTCCGGATCCGGCTCGCCAATAACGAACGGGACGCCGGGCTTCGCGATTCCCGCCTTCTCCCGCGCGATCTCCTCGACCGTGTCGCCGAGATACTTCTGGTGATCGAGCGCGATATGCGTCACGATGCACGCCAATGGGGTGATCACATTCGTGCTGTCCAGCCGGCCGCCGAGGCCGACTTCTACCACGGCAATATCAACGTCGCGCGCGGCGAAGTGCGCGAACGCCATCGCGGTCGTTGCCTCGAAGAACGTGGCTTCGCTGGCCTCGATCGCCGGCTGCAGGTGGGAGGTCCACGCGGCCACGGCGGCTTCCGAAATCGGAACGCCATCCACGCGGATGCGCTCGCGGAAGGAGATCAGGTGGGGCGACGTGTAGAGTCCGACCCGGAAGCCCGTCTCCTGCAGGGCCGCGGCAATCAGCGCCGAGACGCTTCCCTTCCCATTGGTCCCGGCGACATGCACGGCCGCGAAGCGATCCTGCGGATCGCCGAGTGCCACGAGCAGGGCGCGCGTCGCATCGAGGCCGAACTTGATCTGGGTGGTACGGGGGAACAGGAAGTCGATCGCGGACTGGTAGGACATTACAGCTGGGAGATGGGAGCCAGGAGCTGACGCGGCTGGTAGCGGGGTTCGCGGCCGACTGCGGGCTTCAACACCATCGGCTCCAAGCTCCCAGTTCCCTCAGGCTGCTGCCTCGGGCGCCGTCGTCTTGATCTTCGCGCCGCGCATGTGCTGCAGCAGTCGCGACGTCGTCTCACGCAACGATGCACGTGGCACCACGTCGTCGATCTGGCCCTTTTCGAGCAGGAACTCGGCCGTCTGAAAGCCCTCGGGTAGGTCCTGCCCAATGGTCTGCTTGATGACCCGTTGCCCGGCGAACCCGATCACCGCACCCGGCTCGGCCAGGATGACGTCGCCCTGCATCGCGAACGATGCCGAGACGCCGCCGGTGGTCGGATCGGTCAGGATCGAGATGTAGGGCACCGCGGCTTGCTTCATCAGCGAGATCGCCGACGACGTCTTCGCCATCTGCATCAGCGACAGCGCACCCTCCTGCATCCGCGCACCACCGGACGTGCAGACGATTACCATCGGGATCCGCTTGTCGGCCGACCGCCGGGCCAGTCGCGCGATCTTCTCGCCGACCACCGACCCCATCGAGCCGCCCATGAACCGAAAGTTCATCACACCCAGGTGCAACGGGCGCGCGTCCAGCTTGGCAATGCCGGTGTAGATGGCATCCGACGCGCCGGTCTTCTTCTGCGCGGCGATCAGGCGATCAGCGTAGTGCTCGAAGTGCAGTGGATCACCCGACTTGAGGTCCGCATACAGTTCCCGCCAGCTCCCCTCGTCAGTCAGCAGCTCGACATACTCCTCGGCGCTGAACCGCTTGTGGGTGTTGCATTCGGGACACACGTTGAGCGCCTTCTGGAACTTCTCGCGAATGTCGACGTGACCGCACGACTCGCACTTCTCCCAGGCATCCGCCGGGATTTCAAGTCGCTCGCGAGGAGCCGTCCTGGGCTTGCGCTCTTTTTTGAACCACGCCATAACGGCCATACAACCTTGGGTCGCGGGAGAGCTGGGGATGCGTCCGGGATGACCTGAACGTGACGACGGATTGACATGCGCGCAAGGCCTTGACAGCTAAGTCGTTACTATGACTCGACATAGCTTGCAGCCCTCCCCTCCTCAGCAGCCCGGAAGACGAGACCGAGGCCGACCAACGTTGCCACCAGAAACGAACCGCCGTACGAAAAAAACGGCAGCGGTATACCGGTGATCGGCATCACGGAAATCGTCATCCCGATGTTTTCGAACACATGCGTGAACAGCACCGCGGCCACGCCAAAAACCACCAGGGACGCGAATGGATCGCCCGCGTTCCTGGCGATCCGAACCAGGGAGAACAAGAGGGCGAGGAATAACCCCAGCGTGACGAGCACGCCGATCAGGCCGAGTTCCTCACCCACCACGGCAAAGACGAAGTCGGTTGAATGGAATGGGATGAAGCCGGATCGCTTTTGTGGGCCGAGGGTGAAGCCGGTTCCGAACCAGCCGCCCGAGCCGATCGCGACGTGCGACTCCATCGCCTGATACCCGGACCCGAGACGATGTGCCTGCGGATCGAGAAACGAGAGGATCCGCTCCTTCTGGTAGTTCTTCATCCTCCCCCACACGACAAACGCCAGGACGCCCATCGCCGAGTTGATCAGGTAGATGACGATCGCCTCGAGGATGAACGGGCGCCAAACCAGCAACATGACGAACAGCAGGAGCATCCACACGCTCCAGAGCGTGGTGCTCCACGCCAGCAGGAGCGAAATGAACGGCGAGGCCAGCAGTACGAGGAGTTGCACGGGAACGGCTGCCCAGAACAGCATCCCGAACAGAACGCCCCCAAACACGATGGCACTCCCCAGGTCCGGCTGCTTGAGCACCAACAGGGCTGGCACCGCCGCGAGTGCGATCGGCGGCAGCAGCCCCCGGAGTGTGATCGGCGGGTCGCGCCGCGCGGCGAACCAACGCGCCAGCATGAGGATGGTGGCCAGCTTGGCGATCTCGACGGGCTGGATGCCGAACCCCTTGATGGACAGCCAGCTCCTGCTGCCGGCGGCCGAACCTTGCCCGCTGCCGATTACGAGCGTGATCGCGAGCAGCAGCAGACTGATGCCGTAGAGCCAGGGGGTCGCCCATTCCAGCAATCGGAACGACGTGCGATACGCGACCATCGCGCAGCCGAGGCCGATGACCAACCAGATCAGCTGTACGAGCCAGAGCCAGCGCTCCTGCCGCAGCCAGCTCCGATGGGTGTTGACAGCCAGATCCGTCTGCCCGGCCGAATAGATGAGGAGCACGCCAAGGAGTGCGAGGAGACCGACGATCAGGAGCAGCGAGCGATCGATGCCGCGATTCATGGCCGCCGCTGCGGGAGCGCGGGACGGGAGATGTCGGGACCTGCCGAATCGGTGCTGGTGTGCGACGTGTCCTCGGTGACGGTGCGAACGTCCGCCTTCACGGCTTTGCCCGTGAGGTAATGCACGATCGCCCGCACCGGATATCTGGCGACCAGGGCACCGTGAATGCCCTCTTCGACAGCGATGCCGACGACGATCTTGGGATCGTCCGCCGGTGCGAACCCGATGAACCATCCCATGTCGCGCTGGCCGGTGACCTGCGCCGATCCGGTCTTCCCGGCGACCTGGAACTGCTTGAGTCCCACCTCGCGGGCCAGATCACCGGTGGCCGTTCCGCTCTTGACCACGTCGATCATCGCAAGCCGCAGGTCCGCGCGTTGCTCGGCGGTGAGCTTCAGGTCGCGGGTGACCTTGCTCGGACGTCCCTGGATGATGTGCGGAGCGCGCTTGACGCCGTCGCCAGCCAGCGCCGAATAGAACGCCACCATGTTGATGAGCGTCTCGGTGTGGTGTCCCTGCCCGATGGAGAGGTTCAGCGTTTCGCCATTGCCCCAGGTCGAGGCACCGCGAGCATCAACGTACCGCTTCACGCTGCCGAGCAGGACTCCCTTCCGCTCGCCGGCGAGGTCAATACCGGAACGCTGCGCAAAGCCGAGGTCGGCTGCGTCGGCGAGGATCGAGTCCGGACCAAGCATCTGGCCGAGCTGATAGAAGTACACGTCGCACGATGACGCGATCGCCTGCCGCAAGGTGAGCAGGCCATGCCCGCGCGGGTTCCAGCAGCGCCACACCCGGTTGCCATACTGATAGCTCCCGGTGCATGGGACGCGCATCTTGGTGTCCATGTCCACCAGTCCCCGCCGGAGCGCCATCGCCGCCATCGCAAGCTTGAACGGCGACGCCGGCGGATACGCGGCCTGGATGACTCGATTGTAGAGCGGCTGGTCGGGATCGCCGTTCAACGCGGCCCACCTGTCGCGGTCGATCCCCCCGATGAAGTCGTTGGGATTGAACGTTGGATGGGAGTAGTAGGCGAGGATCTCTCCTTGCGGCGTCATCGCGACCATCGCGCCGCGCCGGTTCGGCAGGTCGGTGCGCCACATCGAATCGATAAAGCGCTGCAGGTTCAAGTCAATCGTGGTGTGGATCGTGGTCCCAGCCACAGGTGCGAGGGAGCCGGCCTCGGGCTGGTTGCTGATCGTCCGCCCGTTGGCCGCCACATCGACAAAACGGATGCCACGCCGCCCACGCAGTACCGAATCGTATTCGACCTCGAGGCCCTGCTTCCCGACGATCTCCCCCGGCCGGGCGTCTGGGAAGGTGTTGTTGTCGAGTTCCGCGCTGCTGACCTCTCCGACGTAGCCCACGATATGCGCGACGGCCGAGCTGTCCGGATAGCGCCGCCGCGGTTCGCGCTGAATGACCAATCCAGGCAGCACCGCACGATGTTCCTCGAGCGTCGCCACCAGGTCGTAGCGACCTGAGGCATAGACCAGCGCCGGTTGGTAGCGTGCCGCGTCCCAGCGCCGTACCACCGCGTCAACATCGATGGTGTCGTTGGCGATCAGCGCGTCGAGCCGCGCCACCACGGCGCGGAGCGAGTCTTCGCTGCTGGCAAGCAACTTGATCGAGTACCCGGGAACGTTGTACGCAATCGACGCACCAGTGCGATCCAGGATATCGCCGCGCGGCGCTTCGAGCGGAATCGGACGCAGGTGCGTCCGGGCTGATTCGCTGCGGTATAGATCGTGATCCAGCACCTGCGCCTTGAAGAACGCGGCGCCGAGTACCGCGAAAGCGAGCACGAACACGCACTGGATCACGACGGCACGGCGCGCCACGCGCCAGGATGTGAACGGACTCATGTCTCGATCCGGATCGCAAGCCAGTCGCGGAAGACGAGCACGACGATCACGCCGACCACGGCAGTGGAGATCGACTGGAGTGGCGCCCATACCAGCGCCTCGGCGGGCAAGTCCCGGAGTGGCGTCCCGCTGAACACCAGCATCAGCATATCACGCATCCACGTGCCGACGAAGAAGAGCGCGGCGTTCACCATGAGGTTATCGGCGAAGAAGAGCGCGCGCCCCCAGGCCGCCCCCCATCCCACCAGGACATGCGCCAGAATGCCGGCACCGAACCGCGCCGGGGTCAGCACGTCGATCACCAACCCGATGACGAAGCCGATGAGTGCAGCGACGCCGGGCGTGCGCCGGATGGCCAGCAGCAGCAGCGCCAGGACCAGCAAGTCGGGCGCCCCGCGACGGGGCTCGATCATCGATGGCTGCAGGTAGAACTCGACCGCCAGCAGCAGCCCGAGGACGAATGCGACCCGCATCCGGTCGCCTTGCCGGCTGCGGCGGCGGTCGGTGGTTCGCAGCGGCATCATGGGCGCGGTACCGCTGGCGGTGCCCGGGGATAGACCGAATCGCGGGGCGAAACGAGCACGAGTACATGGCTGGCGGCGCCGGGGTATGCGAACGGCACCACCCGGTAGGTGCGGTCGTATCCGTTCTCCTCGCGGCCGATCGCAACCACACGCCCGATCGGTATCCCCATCGGATAGGTGCCCCCGGCTCCCGCCGTCATCACGACCGTGCCGATGGCCAGCGAATCGCGAAGCGCCACGCCGTCCAGCTCGAGCAACGAGTTGGCGCCACTGGTCGTGGCGGCGGGATGCACGAATCCGCTGACGCGCCCGTCCGCCGTGACCGCGGAGGCCGCGAAATCGGGGTTCACCCAGGTCAGCGCACTGCTGGAGTGAGGTCCGGCGCTCACGATCGACCCGAGCAGCCCATCGGCGGTCACGACGGGATCGAACATCCGGACGCCGTTCGCGCTGCCGACATCGAGGAGCAGCATCCGGGTGTCGGTCAGTGCCGGTTGATGCAGGACCTCGGCAGAGACGCTCGGATGGTTCAGGCGGGCTCGCACACCGACCAGCCCACGCAGCTCGTCGTTTTCGCGTCGGAGCCCGTCGTGCTGCTGCACCAGCAGCGCGAGCGAGTCTCGGCTCCGCCGCACCTGCTCCACGTCGAACCGCAAGGTGCGATCCTGCGCGGCGCGGGATCGCAGGGCGACGATGGGGCGGAGCGCGGTCTGGCGGAGGGCGGCAGCGAAGGTCAGCGTCCAGCGGCGAGGGAGGGAGAGTGCGAGGAGTGCGAGCGCGAGGCATCCTGCGAAAAGAAGGACGTCACTGCGAGCCGTCTGGTGTCCCGCCGGCCCGCGCATCGTCAACTCGTCAGCACGCTGCGGTACTTCTGAAAATCGTCGAGAATCCGTCCCGTGCCGCGCACTACGCAGGTCAGCGGATCGTCATCCACGTGGATGGGCAGTCCGGTCTCGTGCGACAGGAGCTGGTCGAGCCCGCGAATCAGCGCGCCGCCGCCGGTCATGACGATGCCGCGATCCACGATGTCCGCCGCCAACTCGGGCGGCGTGATCTCGAGCGCACGCCGCACGGCGTCGACCACGGCCGCGATCGGCTCCTGAATCGCCTCGCGGATTTCCACCGAGTGCACCCGCACGGTCTTGGGAATGCCCGACACCAGGTCCCGGCCCTTGACCTCCATCTCGCGCTCTTCCGACGACGGATACGCCGAACCGATCTTGATCTTGATCGATTCTGCCGTCGGCTCACCAATCAGCAGATTGTAGTTCTTGCGCAAGAACAGGACGATCGCCTGGTCGAGCTCGTCACCACCGATGCGAATCGACGTGTCGGACACGATGCCCGACAGCGCGATCACCGCAATCTCCGTGGTGCCGCCGCCAATGTCGATCACCATGTTGCCGGTCGGCGTCTCCACCGGCAGCCCGACGCCGATGGCAGCCGCCATCGGCTCGGCGACCATCAACACCTGCTTGGCTCCCGCCGTCTCCGCCGAATCGCGGACGGCGCGGCGCTCGACCTCGGTGATGCCGGATGGCACCGCGACGATCACCTTCGGCTTGACGCGAAAGAAATGCTTGTCAATGATCGTCTTGAGGAAGTAGCGCAACATCCTTTCGGTCACGTCGAAGTCGGCGATCACACCGTCCTTCAACGGACGCACCGCGGTGATCCCCTCCGGCGTGCGGCCTAGCATGCGCTTGGCTTCGAGTCCGATGCCCTTGATGCGCCCGGTGGCCTTTTCAATCGCGACGACCGAAGGCTCGTTGAGCACGATGCCTTCGCCCTTGACGTAGATCAGGGTGTTCGCGGTGCCGAGATCGACCGCGATCTCGTTGGCGGGCAGAAAGGACCCGAACTTGAACAGGTTCACGCGAGTGCCCACCCTCCGAGGCGACCTGCGAAGCTACAGGCAGAGCTCAGGGGGAGCAAGACAACGCGTTGCGGCGCGCGAGTTTGAACTATGGCGTGAGCAAGTACTCACAGCGGTTGGCCGGGGCGTCCCGTTGCACTGCAGAGTATGCGGCAGCCACCAGTGGGGATGGGCGAGTCCAGCCGGGCAAGAGCCGAGCGGCGCTATCGCCCGGTCGACCCGAATCCCCCTGCCCCGCGCCCGCTCTCAGGCAGTTCCGCCACTTCGCGAAAGACCACCGGCTCGACCCTTTGTACCAGGAGCTGCGCGATCCGGTCGCCACGGTGAATTTCGAACGGGTCGCTGCCGTGATTGCTGAGGATGACCTGCAACTCGCCGCGGTAGTCGCTGTCGATCGTCGCCGGCGTATTGGGCAGCGTAACGCCGTGCTTGAGGGCCAGACCGGATCGCGGACGAAGCTGCAGCTCGTAGCCCGGAGGCACCGCCACCGCGAAACCGGTCGGGACGAGCGCGCGCTTGCCGGGCTCAATGGCGGCCTCGACCGCGGAAACGACATCCATGCCCGCGGCACCCGGTGTTGCGCGGGACGGGAGCGGCAGGCCGACCCCGTGCGGAAGGCGCAGGATCTGAATCTCGACGTCGTTTGTCATCCCGCTCACGATTCACCTCGCACGTCTCTCGTCTCTCGTTTCAGAGCACCTTCTCCACGTCCGTCACTTCCAATCCGAACGCTTCGGCGACACCGGGATACACGATCTTGCCATTGACGATGTTGAGCCCGAGCTTGAGCGCCGGGTCGCGGCGACAGGCTTCCTGCCACCCGTGATTCGCCAGCTTGACCGCATAGGGGAGCGTCGCATTCGTGAGCGCGAGCGTCGACGTGCGCGGCACGGCACCGGGCATGTTCGCTACGGCGTAATGCAGCACACCCTCGACGAAGTAGGTGGGATTCTCGTGCGTCGTGGGCTTGATGGTTTCGACGCAACCACCCTGGTCCACCGCGACATCGACGATCACGCAGCCGTCGGGAATCGACTTCAGGTCTTCGCGGGTGATCAGGTGCGGCGCCTTCTTCCCGGGAATGAGCACCGCGCCGATGATCAGGTCGGCATCGCGCACGGCGTCGAGGATGTTGTGACGGTTGGAGAAGACCGTATTGACGTTGGCCGGCAACACCTCATCGAGGTACCGCAGCCGGTCGAGCGAGGTGTCGAGGATTGTCACGTTCGCCCCGAGGCCGGCGGCCATCTTGGCGGCATTGATCCCGACCACACCGCCGCCGATGATGACCACCTTGGCCGGTGGCACACCGGGAACGCCGCCCAGCAGTACCCCGCGCCCGCCGAACAGCTTCTCATTGTACTTGGCGCCTTCCTGCACCGCCAGCCGACCCGCGACCTCGGACATCGGCGTGAGCAGCGGGAGCTGTCCGCCCGGAAGCTGCACCGTCTCGTATGCCACGGCAATCGCACCGGACTTCATCACCGCACGTGTCAGCGGTTCGTCGGCCGCGAAATGGAAGTAGGTGTACATGACCAACCCCGGACGCATCCGTGGCCACTCGACCGCGATCGGTTCCTTCACCTTGATGATCATGTCGGCCTGCGCCCAGACCGCGTCGGCCGTGGCGCCGATCGTGGCACCCGCCGCCTGGTAACGCTCGTCGCTGAAGCCGCTCCCCAGGCCCGCTCCGGTCTCGATCATCACCTGGTGCCCCTCGCGCACGAGCACCTCGGCACCGGCCGGCACGAGGCCGACGCGATTCTCGTTGGTCTTGATCTCTCTCGGCACGCCGATCCGCATCGTTGACTCGCTTGCACGCGGTCTGCGCGCAGTGAAGGTGAAAGACCCGGTGGCTTACGGGAGCGGTCCGAGACGCACCGCTGTCATGCGATCCGGCGCAAGGAACCCAGCCCCAAGTGACGCGGTCTCCTCGCCGGTCACACCGTCGACACAGCGGAGAATCTCGTCGATGGAGCGATACGCTTCGTCGTTGAGCACGTGCACCGCCAGGCGATTCATCCGGCTGACGGTGCTCTCGAGCGCCAGCATCACGGTGCCCTTGAGCTGTCCCTTGGCGTCCGCGAGCTCGGTGGCGGGCAGCCCCTCGCGCGCGACGCGCGCCAGCTCCTCGTTGATCACCGCCAAGGCGCGGTCGGCCGTCGCTGGCTGCGTTCCAACGTAAACGCAGAACACGCCGGCGGCCCGGTAGGGCGCATGCCATGCGTGGATTGCGTAGCACAGGCCGAGTTCCTCGCGCACGCGCTGGAACAGTCGGCTCGACATCCCGCCGCCGATCACTGCCGACAGCACCGCCAGTCCCCAGCGGCGCTCGTCGGCGGCGCTCACCGTGTCGGTACCGAGGAGGATGTGCACCTGCTGGAGGTCGCGGCTCTCGACCCGCAAGGCGCCATGCACCGCGGGCGCCGGGAGCACGCCAGGCCGCGGCGGTCGCGCACCGCCGCCAAACCAGTCTTGCGCTCCGAGCAGGTCGAGCACCCGCTCGTGCTCGACGTTGCCCGCCACCGCGATGACGGAATTACCGGCGTAGTATCCCTCGCGATGCAGCGTGCGGAGGTCGCCAGTCTCGAGCGCCGCCACGCTCTCGGGAGTGCCCAGGATCGAGTAGCCGTACGGATGCTCCGGCCAGATCGTCTCGTTCCACAGTTCCCCGACGAGGTCGTCCGGCGTATCGAGCACGCCATTCAGCTCCTCGAGCACCACGTTCCGTTCGAGCTCCAGGTCTGCGTCACGCAGCAGTGGCCGCTGCACGAGGTCGGTGAGGACGTCGAGGGCCAGCGGCAGGTCGGCGTCGAGAACATGCGCCTGAAAGGCCGTATGGTCGCGGGAGGTGAATGCGTCGAGGGAGCCGCCGCGCGACTCGAGCGCCATGGCGATCTCGCGGGCCGTGCGCCGTTCGGTGCCCTTGAAGACGAGGTGTTCGAGCAGGTGGGATACGCCCATCTTGGCGCGGGGTTCGTGACCGCTTGCGGTACGAACCCAGATGCCCGCCGCGGCCGACCGAACGCTCGCAATGCGTTCGGTGACCACGACGAGACCGTTGGGACAGTCGGTGCGAAAGAGAGCGTCGTCGAGCTGGACGGTACGCCCCGACGCGTCGCTCACGGCTTCGGGAGGAGGGCTTTCCGTGACAAGCGCATCCGCCCGCGCTCGTCGACTTCGAGCAGCTTGACCTGCACGATGTCGCCCTTCTTGACGACATCCTCGGTCTTCTCGACCCGCTTGTGATCGAGTTCGGAGATGTGCAGCAGGCCTTCGACGCCGGGCATGATCTCCACGAACGCGCCGAACGCGGTGACGCTCTTGACGGGCCCCTCATATACGGTGCCGACGATCGGCTCGGCCACGATGGCCATGACCATCTCGCGGGCCTTGTTCCCGGCCTCGACGCCCACTGCGGCGATGGTGACCAGGCCGGTGTCGTCGATGTTGACCTTGGCGCCCGAGGCGTCCTGGATGCCCCGGATCGTCTTGCCCTTGGGTCCGATCACGTCGCCGATCTTGTCCGGCTTGATCTGGATCGTGATGATCCGCGGAGCCCACGGCGACATCTCGGCGCGGTGCGTCGGCAGGACCTTGTTCATCTCGCCCAGGATGTGCAGCCGGCCCGTGCGCGCCTTGTCCAGCGCATCCTTCATCAGCTCGAGCGAGAGGCCGCCGATCTTGATGTCCATCTGGATCGACGTGATCCCGGCGGCCGTACCGGCCACCTTGAAATCCATGTCGCCGAGATGATCCTCGGTGCCCAGGATGTCAGTGAGGATGGCAACACGGTCGCCTTCCTTGATCAGCCCCATCGCCACCCCGGCGCATGGCGACTTGATCGGCACCCCGGCGTCCATCAATGCCAGCGACCCGCCACAGACGGTCGCCATCGACGACGAGCCGTTCGATTCGAGCACCTCCGACACCAGGCGAATCGTGTACGGGAAGTCCTCGAAATGCGGCAGCAGCGGCTGTAGTGCCCGTTCGGCCAGCGCGCCGTGGCCGATCTCGCGCCGCGACGTGCCGCGGATCGGCTTGACCTCGCCGGTGCAATAGGGCGGGAAGTTGTAGTGCAGCATGAATGACTTGGTGTGCATGCCGGCGACGTTGATGCCGTCGAGACGTTGTTCGTCATCGGCAGTCCCGAGCGTCACGACCGACAGCGCCTGGGTCTCGCCGCGGGTGAAGAGCGCCGAGCCGTGCGGACGCGGCAGCACGTGCGCCTCGACCGTGATCGGACGAATGGTATCGCCATCGCGTCCGTCGACCCGCTCGCCCTTGGTGAGGATCTGCTCGCGCATCACCGCATACTCGACCTCTTCCAGCTCGGCGGCGATATCCTTGACGCGATCGGGATACGCCTCGGCCAGCGCGCCGATGACTTCGGCACGCACGGTCGCCAGTCCCTCGGCGCGGCCGGCCTTGTCCTTGGCGTTCATCGCCTTGGCCATCTGCTTCTCGGACAGACTGTGGACGCGCTTGATCAGCGCCTCATCCTTGATCGCCGGAGTCCACGCCATCTTCGGCTGCGCATTCTTGGCGATCAGGTCCTGCTGCAGCTTCACCTGCTCGCGGATGCCGACCTGTGCCACTTTGAGCGCTTCGATCACCTCGGCCTCCGAGATCTCCAGGGCACCGCCCTCGACCATGAGGATCGAGTCAGCCGATCCGGCCACCGTCATGTCGATGCTGGAGAACTCGAGCTGCTGGAAGGTCGGGTTGAGCACCCACTTGTCCTCGATCCTGCCGACGCGCACCGCGGCGATCGGCCCGTTCCACGGAATCTGGGAGATCGAGAGCGCGGCCGACACGCCCATCAGCGCGGGAATGCTGGCGTCGTTTTCCTGGTCCGCCGACATCACCGTCACGAACACCTGCACTTCGTTCTTGAACCCCTCCGGGAAGAGCGGCCGGATCGACCGGTCGATCAGCCGGCACGACAGGATTTCGTCGTCGGTGGGCCGGCCCTCGCGCTTGAGGAAACCACCCGGGATCTTTCCCGCGGCGTAATGCTTGTCGCGATACTCGACCGTGAGGGGAAAGAACGGAAGCGAGGAGAGGTTCGGCGAGACCGTGACGGCAACGAGGAGAGCTGTCTCCCCGTATTGCACAAACACGGAACCGGCGGCCTGCTTGGCGAGTCTGCCGGTTTCGATAACCAGCGGGCGACCCGCGAACTGCGTTTCAATGCGCTGCACGATGTTCCTTCAAGGCGTATGGGCACTCCAAAACAACAAAGGCGTCCCACGGTGCTCGCGTGGGACGCCCTGCAGCATCAGCCTGGGATCAATTCCGCAAGCCGAGTTCGGTGACCAGTGACCGGTAGGTCGAGAGTTCGCGGCTCTTGAGATAATTCAAGAGCCGGCGCCGGGTCCCGACCATCTTCAGCAACCCCTGCCGACTGTGGTGGTCCTTGGGGTGCGTGCGGAAATGGTCGGTGAGGTCGTTGATTCGCGCGGTCAACAGGGCAACCTGAACCTTGGCGGAGCCAGTGTCGGTACCGTGCTTCCGGTGCTTCTCAATGACGGGCTGCTTCTCGATCATGCGATGTCCTGAGTCATGCTGCGCTTACACTTAGGCTTCTCTATTAGCCATTAATGATACCGGCAACCCGCATTAGTTGCAAGGTCAAAGGCGTGAGCGGTGAAACGTAAGAAGGGGCACCCCCTTTTCACCTCTCACCCCGCACTGCTTACCGTCCCAGCAGCCTGAAGATGTCATTCTTGAAGGCAATGATCATCAGCAGCAGTACCATTGCCAGTCCGACCATCGAAAACGCCTCCCGTACCCTGACCGGCAGCGGCCGCCGGATCAGGCCCTCGATCGCCAGGAACAGAAAAGCGCCACCATCGAGGACCGGGATCGGCAGCAGGTTGATCACTGCCAGATTAATCGAGATCAGGCCGATGAACGCCAATAGCGGCTCGATACCCGCGCGGGCCTCCTGTGCGGCCATCTGGCCGATCAGGATTGGCCCTCCCACGGCACCGGTCGGGACGCGACCGTCGATAAGACCCCGGATCGTCCGGACGATGATTCCTGCAGCGGAAAGTGTCGCACCAGCCCCAGCCTTGATCGCACCCCCCAGGTGGAGCGGCTCGGTCAGGTACCGGGTCCGGGAAGCCACACCGATCTTGCCCACCATCGGTGATCTGGGGTCGTTGGCGACCTGACGCTCGGCCCGCGGTGTCACGGCGATGCTCTGTCGCTTGCCATGGCGAACCACGTCGACGTGGAGGAGCTTGCCCGCGGCGGGCTGGATGTGATCGACGGCATCGGACCACCAGGTCACCGGCGCGCCGTCGATCGCGACGATGGAATCACCCACCGCGAGCCCGGCGCTCTCAGCCGGCGAGCTCACCCCGATGGCGCCCAGCACGGGCGGTTGCTCCGGCTCGATCGCGGTCGCCAGCGCGCTGCGCTCGGCGAGTGCGTCGCGATGCAACGGAATGACGAGGTCCGGCACGCCGTCGAAGCGAATGATGATCTGGTTGGTGGACCCCGCGGTGATCTGTTCGGTGATGTCGTCCCAGGAGTGCACCAGCCTCCCGTCGACCGCCGTAATGCGGGTGCCGAGCGGCACCGAGGCCAGGGCCTTCGCTTCCGGTGGAAGTGCACTGGCAGTGACGTGTCCCAGCGTGGTGGTCGGGTCGTAGCGGCGGCCGTTCTTCCACGCCAGGCCGGTGAAGATCATCAGCGCGAACACGGTGTTGAGGGTGACACCCGACAGGATGATGATCATCCGCTGCCACACCGGTTTGGCCTCGAACACCCGGTCGGCCGGGACCGCTTCGGCGGAATCACCCTCGAGTACCGACGACGCGGGCTCGTGCTCGCGCGATGCCATCTTCACGTAGCCACCCAGCGGCAGCCATGCGATCGCCCACTCGGTTTCACCACGCCGGAACGTCAGCCCGGGAATGGGCTTTCCGATACCGATCGCAAACCGGTGCACCCACACGCCAAACGCCTTCGCCGCGATGTAATGGCCAAGCTCGTGCACGAATACCAGCACGCCGAGCACAATGCCGAGGATGACGATGGTGTACGCCACGTTGCCGATCACGCGATCGCCTCCCGTGCCAGGCGCCGGGCGTCGGCGTCTGCGGCCCGGATGGCCGTCAGGGAGTGGGTCACGTCGCACGCGATGCGCGCCAGCGTCGTCTCGATCACCGTCGCGATGTCGCCAAATCCGATCCGGCCCGCCAGGAACGCGTCCACCGCCACCTCGTTCGCCGCGTTGAACGCCGCCGGCATTGTGCCCCCGGCCCGCCCGGCGGAAATCCCCAGCGCGAACGCCGGAAAGCATTCATGGCGCAACGGCTCGAACGTCAACGGGCCCGCCGCCAGCGGGTCGAAGCGCCGCACGCCCTGATCGGGAAGACGCTTGGGATGCGACAATGCGTACAGGATCGGTATCTCCATCGACGGAAATCCCAGCTGCGCGAGCATGCTGCCGTCGGGAAATTCCACGAACGCGTGAATGATGCTTTGCGGATGCACCACGACGTCGATCGCGTCGTAACCCAAGCCGAAGAGATAGTGCGCCTCGATGACCTCGAGCGCCTTGTTCGCCAGGGTCGCGGAGTCCACCGTAATCTTGGATCCCATCCGCCAGGTCGGATGCTGCAACGCCTCGGCGATGGTTGCGTGCGCCATGCGGTCTCGCTCCCAGGTCCGAAACGGCCCGCCCGACGCCGTCAGGATCAACCGCGACGGTAGCGCGCCCTGGGCGGTCGCGCATTGCAGGACCGCGCTGTGTTCCGAATCGATCGGGACCACCTCACCGTGCCCGGCAGCCGCCGCTTCGGCGACCAGCGGTCCGGCCATCACGAGGGTTTCCTTGTTGGCAAGCGCGACCCGCTTGCCGGCGCGCAGGGCCGCCAGCGTGGCGTCAAGTCCGGCGGCGCCGACCACCGCATTTACGACGATGTCGACGTCAGGACGGGTGGCCGCCTCGACCAGCACATTGGCGCCGCTGCGATACCGCGAGTCGCTCGCGCCGTTGACCAGACCCGTGAACGGCGGGTTCCATCGGGCCACCTGCTCCGCCAGCGCGTCGTGATTCGACCCGGCAACGAGGGCAACGACGTGGAACGCGTCCCGGTGCCGGTCGAGCACCCGCAGCGTCGAGACGCCGATCGACCCGGTGCAACCAAGCACCGCGACGCCGACCGGCGCGCGATCGGTCGCGGCCGATGTCACAGCAGTCCCAGGTAGTGGTAGCCAGCCGCCGCGACCGGGAGCACGAAATAAAGCGAATCAAGCCGATCCAGTACGCCGCCATGGCCGGGGATGAGCGCGGACGAATCCTTGACGCCGGCCTCGCGTTTCACCAGCGACTCGGCGAGGTCGCCGACCTGCCCGATCACCGCCAGCACGAGTGCCAGCGCGGCGGCGGGTGCGATGCCGAGCGCAATCCGCACGCGCGGGAAGACCAGCAGTGCGTAGAGGCCGCCGACCACGGCGGCCACGATGACACCGACGATCGCGCCCGCCCAGGTTTTCCCCGGCGAGATCACCGGCGCGAGCTTCGGCCCACCAATCATCCGACCACCGAACATTGCCGCGCTATCACACACCCACGTCACGACGAGGGGAAAAAACAGGACTGCCGTGCCGGTCCATGAGCGCCCGTCCCACTGCCCATGGCGGATGACGAACGCGATGGACGGCAATACGGCGGCGTAGACGATTCCGAACAGTGTCACCGCGATCGACGCGAGCGGGCGGTGCTCCGGCGTCCGGGTGAAGGTCGCGACCGCGACAACCAGCAGGATGGCGAGCAGGAGGAGGTATGCCCACTGCTGGGCCAGCCAGAACCCCGGGGCGTCGAGGATTGCGACCAACGTCAGCGGCACCAGCATCGCGAGGAAAATGCCGAGCGCGCGCAGCGGCCTGACGCCGCCACGGGCAGCCAGGTCGAACAGTTCGCGCGTGCCCAACATGGCGGCGGCGACCAGCAGGAGGGCGAGCGGCCATTCGCCGACCCACACAATGATGACGAGCAATGGAATCGCGATCGCGGCGAATGCGATCCGCCGAACCATGTTGCTATCCATGATCCCGCTCAGGTACTCACGCGGCCGAAACGACGGTCGCGATTCTGGAAATCGAGAACGGCGGCGAACAGATCGTCACGGCCGAAGTCGGGCCACAGCACCGGCGTGACGTAGAACTCCGCGTAGGCAAGTTGCCAGAGCAAAAAGTTCGACAGCCGCATCTCACCGGACGTGCGGATCAGCAGGTCAGGATCGGGCCACGGCGCGGTGTACAGTTCGGCGCTCAATGCCGCCTCGTCGATCGCGCTCGGCTGCAGCTCGCCCGCCTGCACGCGCTGGGCCAGCGACCGCGCGGCGCGGACCAGCTCGGCACGGGAACCATACGAGAGGCAGATGTTGAGGGCGAGCGCGCGCCCGCCCGCGGTGAGTGCCTCGATATGATCGACGGCCTCACGCGCGGATGGCGTCAAGCGGTCGAGGGCGCCCAGCATTCGCACGGCGACACCCTGCTGCCGCAGCTCGGCCGCCTCGCGGGCGATGTACTCCTCGAGCAGCGCCATCAGCGCGTCGATCTCCGCTGGCGGACGCTGCCAGTTTTCCTGCGAGAAGGCGAACAGCGTCAGCACTTCGACGCCGGACTGCAGGCAGGCCTCGACCGTTTCGCGCACCGAGGTCATGCCCGCCTGATGCCCAGCGCTGCGCGGCAGGCCGCGCTCAGCGGCCCAGCGACCGTTACCGTCCATGATGATGGCGATGTGGCGCGGCACGGCGCCGTTGCGGCGCAGTTGTACCAGGCGTGGTGAATCCTCGGACATCATCACACCTCGAGGATTTCGGCTTCCTTGACCTTCAACTGCTCCTCGATCTGCCGGGTGGCGTCGTCGGTGCACCGTTGCACGTCCTTCTCGGCGCGCGTCCTCTCGTCCTCCGGCACCTTCTCGGTCTTCTTGATCCTGGCCATGGCGTCGGTCCGGGCCTGGCGCACGGCCACGCGCCCTTCCTCCACCAGCTTGCTGCAGATCTTCACAAGTTCCTTGCGCCGCTCTTCGGACAGCATCGGCAGTGGGACCCGGATCAGATTGCCCTGGGATTGCGGATTGAGTCCCAGCCCGGCGTCGCGGATCGCCTTGTCGATGGCGGCAGCCAATCCCTTGTCGAACGGCTGCACCACGAGCATGCGCGGCTCGGGCACGGTAACCATCGCGACCTGAAGCAATGGCACATTGGTGCCGTACGCCTCCACCCGCACAGTGTCGAGCAGCTGGGGCGACGACTTGCCCGAGCGAATGCCCTGCAGTTCGCGGCGGGTGTTCTCAACCGCCTTCTGCATGCCTTCCTTGGCGGCCTTGGTGATGTCAGTGAGGGTCATTGGACGAGGGTGCCGACGCGCTCGCCGCGGAGTACGCGGGCGATCGCGCCAGGCTGGTTGATGTTGAGAACGACGATCGGCAGCCCGTTCGCCTGGCAGAGGCCGAAGGCGTTCGCGTCCATCACGGCGTAGCCGTTGACAAGAGCGTCCTGGAACGTCAGCTCGGGGAGCAGCGTCGCGTTCGGCGATGTGCGCGGGTCGGCGGTGTATACGCCGTCGACGTTGGTCGCCTTGAGCACCACGTCGGCTTCCATTTCGAGCGCCCGCAATACCGCCGCGGTATCGGTCGAGAAGAACGGGTTGCCGGTGCCGCCCGCGAAGATCACGATGCGGCCCTTTTCAAGATGGCGCATCATCCGTCGGCGGATATACGGCTCCGCCAGCGATTCCATGCGGATGGCCGTCAGCACGCGAGTCTGCACGTCGAGAGACTCCAGCACGTTCTGCAGCGCGAGCGAGTTGATCACCGTGGCGAGCATGCCCATGTAATCCGCCGACACCCGGTCGAGTCCGTAGCCGCTCGCCGCCGCACCACGAACGATATTGCCGCCGCCGACCACAAGGCCGAGGCTGACGCCCATCTGCTGCACCTGCTTGATCTCGGCCGCAAGCGTACCCATGACCTGATAATCGAGGCCACCGCCCTTCCCTCCGGCAAGCGCCTCGCCCGAGAGCTTGAGCAACGCGCGGCGGTAGCCGCTCGCCATCAGACCTCGCCCACCTTGAAGCGGGCGAACCGGGACACCTTCGCACCGGGCACCTTAGCGATCATCTGGCCGATGGTAATCGATTCGTCCTTGACGAACGGCTGTTCGACCAGCGCGCGCTCGGACGCGAACTTCTGCAGCTTGCCGGCGACGATCTTGGCACGAATGGCTTCCGGCTTGCCTTCCAGCGCGACCTGCTCCTCGGCGATGCGGCGTTCACGCGCGAGCAACTCCTCGGGGATATCCGCGGTGCTCACGGCGATCGGGTCGGCTGAGGCGATGTGGAGCGCAATTTCAGCCGCGAGCGTCATCGCCGCGTCGTCAGCGCTGCCCACGAGCTCGACCAGCACGCCGACCTGGAGGTTGTGGTGGCGATAGGCACCGACCACGCCGGTGGGCGTGCCGAATGTCGCCACGCGCTTGAGCGTCATGGCCTCGCCGGTCCTGCCGGACGCCTCCTTCACCCACTGGTCGATCGACTTGCCCCCCAGGGTTTCCTGGAGGAACCCGTCGAGCGACACGCCAACCGGGCTGGACTCGAGCGCATGGCTCGCCAGGCGCTGCGCCAGCATCTGGAATCCCTCGGTGCGGGCGACGAAATCGGTTTCGCAGTTGAGCTCGATCATCGCACCCTTGCTGCTGACGGTCTCGATGATGACCAATCCCTGCGAGGCGTCGCGTCCTGCGCGCTTCTCGGCCTTGGCGATGCCCTTCTTGCGCAGGAGTTCGCCCGCGAGCGACATGTCGCCATTGGCTTCCTCGAGTGCCTTCTTGCAATCCATCATGCCGGCGCCGGTACGGACGCGCAACTCGGCGATGTCCTTCGTGCTGATTGTCATGGAGGTCATTGGTCTTTGGTGTGAAAAGGTCCTGAGTCATGGGCCCTGGGTCACAGGCCGTGCCACAGCCGTTTGCTCATGACTCACGACCCACGGCTCACCGCGTCATGCCAGCGTGTCGCCGCCCTCGCTGGGTGCCGCCGGCTCGTGCTTGAGCCGCGCGGCGATTGCCTCCGGGCGTGCCTTCCGCTTGCGGCGCGGGCGGCGCTTCTTGCGCTCTTCTTCGGACGCGCCATCGCCCTCGCCGGACGAGTACGTCTCGGCCTCGTCGTCGACCGACACGTCGCGCACCGGCATCTGGGCGCGCGCCTCGCGCACGGCGTCGCACAGCGCCGACGTGATCAGCGACACGCTGCGGATGGCATCATCGTTGCCCGGAATCGGGACGGTGATCACGTCCGGATCGGCGTTGGTGTCGACGATCGCCACCACCGGAATGCCCAGCCGGTTCGCCTCCTGCACCGCAATTTTTTCCTTCTTCGCATCGACCACGAACAGCGCACCTGGCAGCCGGCCCATCATCTTGATGCCCTCGAGGTTGCGCGACAGCTTTTCGCGCTCCCGACCGAAGAGCAACTGCTCCTTCTTGGTGTAGTTCTCGAAATCGCCCTCCTGGGCGCCCTGCTCGAGATCGCGCAACCGGCGAATCTGCTTCTTGATGGTCTGGAAGTTGGTCAGCGTGCCGCCAAGCCAGCGCTCGGTGACGTAGTGGCACCCGGCGTTGCGGGCTTCGGCCTCGACCACCGCCTTGAGCTGCCGCTTGGTGCAGACGAACAGGATGTTCTCGCCCTTGAGCGCCACCTGCTTGAGCAGGTCGATGGCCAAGGTGAGCTGCTTGAGCGTCTTCTGGAGGTCGATGAGGTAGATGCCCGAACGCTCGGCGAAAATGAACCGGCGCATCTTCGGGTTCCACCGGCGAGTCTGGTGGCCGAAATGCGTCCCGGCGTCGAGCAGGTCCTGCAGGTTGGGTGTCGCCACGCGTTCCTACTCCTCAAAGTGGTTGTTTCAGCGCCAGCCGTCACGCGCTACCGCGACCCCGGAGGGCACCCGCGACAGCATCAGGAGGCGAAAGTCTGCGCGTTTCTCGACTCGCCGGCGCGTTGCGCCGGCTCGCTCGAAATGACGCGTGTGTCGTGCGTCCCTCGGCCCTCGACCCGCCATATCATGGCTCGCTCCGGGCCGACCGATTCGTTCCGGAGGCCATCTCCGGGCTGCTGCGGGACTCCAGCATGGCACGATAGTGCGATGGTGCGATCTGCGTCGGACCTTTGCCATTCCGTCAACCCGAGCAAGCCGGCGCGCCGCGCCGGCGAGTCGAGAGTTACCGTTTCGAGAATTGGAACCGCTTGCGCGCACCAGGCCGGCCCGGCTTCTTGCGCTCGACGGCACGCGGGTCGCGCGTCAGGAGGCCCGCCGGGCGCAGCTTGGCCCGGTGCTGCGGGTCGGCGGCCAGCAATGCGCGCGCGACGGCGTGCCGCATCGCGCCGGCCTGTCCCGCCACGCCCCCACCATTCACATGCGCCATCACATCAAACGCGCCGAGCGTGTCGGTCGCGGTGAACGGCTGCTGGATGTGCTGCACCAGCGATGGCCGCGGGAAATAATCGCCGAGGGTGCGGCCGTTGACGTCCCACTTGCCGGTGCCGGGCGTGAGGTACACGCGCGCCACGCTTGTCTTGCGGCGGCCGACGGCCTGCCAGCGGAATTCGGAAGAAGTCGCCATCAGTTGGTCTTTGCGTTGGAAACGATGGTGAGCGGCTTGGGCTGCTGCGCCACGTGCGGGTGCTCCGCACCGCCGTAGACCTTGAGCTTGGTACGCAGCTTCTGCCGGGCGAGCGAATTCTTCGGCAGCATGCCGAAGACGGCCTTCTCGATGACGCGATCCGGGTGCTTGGCGAGCAGGTCCTGCGCGACCGTGTAGCGATCGTGGCCCATGTACCCGGTGTGACGGAAATAGGTCTTCTGACTCGCCTTGCGACCGGTGAGCTTGATCTTCGATGCGTTGAGCACGATGACGAAGTCGCCGCCGTCCATGTGCGGCGTGAATGTCGGCTTGTGCTTGCCGCGAATGAGCTGTGCGACCGCCGTGGCGAGACGGCCGAGCGGCACGTCGGTCGCGTCGACCACGTGCCAGTCGTGGTGCAGGTCGGACTGCTTGGCGCTGAAAGTCTTCATTCCCGTCAGTTCCGAATGGTAGTGATCCAGGTTTGGTACTCGGAGCCAGCCTTCCAAGTTAGTCTGGGGTAAGGGATTGGAGCAAGTCGACACCGTGCGACCCCTTGGCCGCTCAGGCTCTCTTGCGCCGCCGACGGCGCGCCGGGCGGGACCGACGACCTACGCCAGCGGAATAGCCGGGCCCAGCGGCCCGAGTTCGAGCAGCTTCTGCCCTTTCTCCACGGCCTGACCCGCCCGCACGAGGACGCCGGTGACCCTCCCGGACCCGATTGCCTTGAGTTCGTTTTCCATCTTCATCGCTTCCAGCGCCAGCAACGGCATCCCGGCCGTCACCTCGTCTCCAACGGCAACCAGGAGCCGGAGCACCAATCCGGGCATGGGCGCCTTGACGACGGCATGGCCATCGACCGCCTTCCCCGCCCCCGCCAGCAACCGGATCTGCCGCGTCCGTTCGTCCTCGACGACGACTTCGCGCACCGATCCCCGATCGACCAGCCGCCACAGCGTGCGGTCGCGCGCGTCGACCGCAACGGTGGTGGCGACGCCATCGATCGCGATCCGGATTTCGGGCGTCCCGGGCGTGTGCTCCAGTTGCGCGGCCACCTGGCAACCATCGACGCGGACGATCTCACCGTCGAGTTCAACGATCACCGTTCGTCCGCCGATGGTCACGAAGTACTTCATCGCCGCTGCAGCACGGCGAGGCATTCGACGTGCGCGGTCTGAGGAAACTGATCGAACGCCCGGATGCTCGCGAGCTGGTATCCGGCACTCAATCGAGCGATGTCGCGCCCCAGGGTGGCGGGATCGCACGAGACATATGCGATGCGATCCGCCCCCGCTTGCATGATCGCATTCGTCGCACGCTGCGCCATGCCAGTGCGTGGCGGATTGGTGAGGATCAGCTGCGGCGGCGGCAGCGTCGCCACGGCATCTTCGACAAGTCCGGCATGACGTCGTGGACCGGAAGGTCCGAGACTCTCAGCCAGGCGTACCGCGCGGACGTCGGCCTCGACGCTGTCGACCGTGGCACCGCGCGCGGCGAGTTCAGCGCTGGATTCGCCGATGCCGGCATACAGGTCCCACACCGCCACACCGGCGACCGGGCCGAGCGCGTCGAGCGCCGCTGCCCGAACCGTGCGGCCCATCGCCGGGTGGACCTGCTCGAACACCGTCGCCGGCCAGGGTGTGTCGGCTCCGGCAACGACTCGGGCCTGGCCGCCTTCCGGTTGCCACCACACCGCCGCGGTCAGACCGCTGTGCAGCAAGGCGCGGTGGAGCGGCGGGCCACCCGTCCAGGCGTCGCCCGCCGCGGTCAGCACCATCACGTGCCGGCCGTGGGCGCGATCGATCCGCAACACGACGCGCGCATCGCGCTGTGGCAGGTATTGGCGTGCGCCGCGCAGTCCCGCGTGCAACGCGCGGACTTCGTCGTCGGCGATGAGGCATTCGTGCACGTCGAACACTCGCGCCGCCCGATTCGCGCGATGGTAGCCGAGCCGGCCTTCTTGCATGGTGAACGTGACCTTGGTCCGGTAGCCGAAGGGGGCCGCGGACGGCACGATCTCCGGGTCGCCGACGTCGAGACGTGCGATGCGCCGCAGTGCGTCACCGACAATACGTGCCTTGACCGACAGCTGGACAGCCGGTGAGAGATGCATCAACTGGCAGCCGCCGCAGTAGTCGGCCACGTAATGCGGACAGGGCGGCGCGGTACGTCCGGGTCCCGGCTCGAGCAGCTCGCCGATCTCGGCGCGGGCGAAGCGGGCGTGCAACTCGACGTCGCGCACGCGGACGCGGTCACCGGGCGCCGCGCGCGGGATGAACACGGTGCGTCCGTCGGGGAGCGTCGCGACGCCGTCGCCTCCCGCGGCAATCGCACGGACCGTGACCGCCGGCGGTACCTCGCTCACCGCAACGCGTCACGCCGCGCGGTGTCGCGCCAGGCGCTGCGCGCGACATTCAAGTCGCCGGTCGACACCGGTGGCGAGCCGGTGCGACGCGACACGCGCCGCTCTTCAGCGAGCAGCGCCGCGACGATCGCCAGCCTGGTCGTGGTCGCGTCATCATCCGCCGGCAGGAGCAGGTCCGCTCGGCGCTCGAGAAACTGGATGTCGATTGCGCCGGTGGCGAAGTCCAAGTCGGCGAGGAGGCGCCGGTGAAATGGAATGTTGGTCGCCACACCAACGAGCACGAGCTCGGCCAGCGCGCGTTGCATGACATCGATTGCGCGGGGCCGGTCGGCAGCGTGCACGATCAGCTTGGCCAGCATCGAATCGTAGAACAGCGTGACCTCGGAGCCGGACTCGACACCGCTTTCCCAGCGCACGCCCGGCCCGGCCGGGGCCCGTATCCAGGTGATCGTGCCGGCACTCGGCAACAGCCCGTTGGCGGGATCCTCGCTGGTGATGCGGCATTCGATCGCCCAGCCGCGCGGCGTGACCGGACCGTCGGGGATCGACATCGGCATGCCGCGAGCAATGCGGAGCTGCTCGCGCACCAGGTCGACGCCGTAGACCGCTTCGGTCACCGGATGCTCGACCTGAATCCGGGTGTTCATCTCGAGGAAATAGAACTCGCCATCGGCGCCAAGCAGGAACTCGCAGGTCCCGGCGCCGCGATAACCCACTGCCCTCGCCGCGGCGATCGCTGCGGCGCCCATGCGCTCACGGAGCGCCGGCGTGACCGCCACCGATGGCGCTTCCTCGACCAGCTTCTGATGCCGGCGCTGGATCGAGCACTCGCGCTCACCGACGTGGATGGTGCGTTGATGATCGGCGAGGATCTGGATTTCCACGTGCCGCGGGCGCTCGATGTACTTCTCGAGATAGACGCGGCCGTCGCCGAATGCCTTGACCGCTTCGCGCGATGCCGCGGTGAGGGCTGCACCGAGTTCGCGAGGATGGCGAACGACGCGCATGCCCTTCCCGCCGCCGCCGGCCACGGCCTTGACCAGCACCGGAAAGCCGATGCCGGCGGCGATGGCGGCTGCCGCGTCGGAGTCGCTGAGCGTGTCCGCTGAGCCCGGCACGATCGGGACGCCGGCCGCCGCCATCAGCCGACGCGCGGATGTCTTGTCGCCCATGGCCGCAATCGCCGCCGCCGATGGGCCGACGAAACTCAGGCCGGCATCGGCGACCGCCTGCGCGAACGCGGCCCGCTCGGACAGGAATCCGTAGCCAGGGTGGACGGCGTCCGCACCACTTTCTGCTGCTGCGGCGAGCAGCGCATCGATGCGCAGGTAGCTGTCCGCCGGTGCCGGCGGCCCGATCCGGATCGCCTGATCGGCGGCCCGCACGAACGGCGCGTGGCGATCCGCGTCGGAATACACGGCGACGGTCTCTAGTCCCTCATCGCGACATGCACGCATGATGCGCAGCGCGATCTCGCCGCGATTTGCGACGAGGACCCGCCACCGGGGCGGCACCGTCATGGCGAGCAGGCGGGAATGGCTGGCGGGTTCAGTGCGTCCGTGGCGGCAAACAGCGTGGTGCACAGCGCACGGTTGCGGCGCGCCGCAAGATCGTAGACATCACGCGCGGACGCGGTCCAGACCGATCCGGCGAGGCCCGTTCGCTCGAAGTGGAACATGCTGAGCGGCGGTGCAAACGTCGCGGCCGGAGCCATGGTGACCAGGACCAGGCGGTTCGCGTGCCAAGCGAGTCCCGGCCCCGCGATCGAATCCACCGCCGGCGCGAGGCAGACGGGACGCGTAAGCGCGGCCACCGCAAGCGCCCCGGCAAGATCCATGGCCGGGTCGGCGCCGAGTGCGCGTGCCATGGGCGTGCGGTACCGCGCGTCCCACTGATACATGTCGGCCCGGAGCAGGATCAGATCGGAACGCTCGCCCAGCAACCGGGTGCCCCACACCGCGGCGGTCTCGGTCAGTGACGCGGTCAGCAGCACCCCGTTTCTGGGACACGAGGCGAGGAGATTGCGACCCAGTTCAACGAGGACCGGTGGCAAGGGCAGTTCGTCGGGCGCGAGTTTTCTCGCGGCCACACTGTCCCAGCCGGCCTTCTCGATGCGCAGCACGGCGCGCTCGACGGCAACCAACACCCGGAACACGCCACCGGAGTCGGTGAGCAACTCCTGGGCGGGCTCGAACGACGTGCTGGCGAAATCGAGCAAGCTGGCACTCGACGTTTCGGGTGGATGCCCGGCGCGGTGCCAGTGCTGGGCCTCGGCGAGGTAGATCGAGCCCAGATAGAACCAGGCGCGGCCGTCGTTGGGCTGCTGCGACAGGTGCCGGCCGAGGAGCTCGGTCGCTGAATCGCGCTGGCCCTGAAGCATGAAGGCGCGAGCGCGTTGCACGGCGCCCGAGGCCGCGGTCACGCCTTCCACCTGGGTCTGCGCGGCCACGGCGGCGGCCACGGCGAGAAGGCCGAAGCAGCAGACGGCCGCGGAACGGCAAGCGCTGCGCATCACAGGGGGATACACCCATGCTTCTTCGGCGGGTTCCGGTCACGCTTGGTGCCCAGCGTCTGCAGGGCGTCGATGAGCCGTGGCCGGGTATCCCGTGGGTCGATCACATCGTCAATGTAGCCGCGCGCCGCGGCCTGATAGGGCGTGGCGAAGAGCTCCTCGTACGCCGCGGTCTTCCGGCCCACTTCAGCGGCGCGATCGGTCGATGTTGCGATCTCATCCTTGTAGAGGATTTCCACAGCTCCCTTCGCACCCATCACCGCGATCTCGGCGCACGGCCATGCCAGGTTGACGTCGCCGCGTATGTGCTTGGAGCTCATCACATCGTACGCGCCACCGTACGCCTTGCGCGTGATGACGGTGAGCTTCGGTACGGTCGCCTCGCAATAAGCATACAGCAACTTTGCCCCATGGCGAATGATCCCCCCGTGTTCCTGAGCGACGCCTGGCAGGAAGCCGGGCACGTCGACAAAGCTCACCAGCGGGACATTGAACGCATCGCAGAAGCGGATGAAGCGCGCCGCCTTGACCGACGCATTGATGTCGAGCACTCCGGCGAGCACCGCCGGCTGGTTCGCCACGAGGCCGACTGGGCGCCCACCGAGCCGCGCGAAACCGGTGAGGATGTTGCCGGCGAACGCCGGCATCGTCTCCATGAACGCGCCGTCGTCGACCACGAGCCCAATCACTTCGTGCATGTCGTAGGGCTTGGAGGGGCTGTCGGGAATCACCTCCAGCAGGCGCTCTTCGCGGCGGTCGACCGGATCGGTGACGGGGACGCCTGGGGGCTCGTCAACGTTATTCGGCGGCAGGAACGAGAGCAGCGTGCGGATGGCGTTGAGGCATTCCGGCTCCGAGGCGTGCACGAAGTGGGCAACACCGGACAGTTCCGCGTGCACGTCGGCGCCGCCGAGATCGTTGTGCGAAACCTTCTCGTGCGTCACGGTCTTCACGACGTCGGGACCGGTGACGTACATGTAGCTGACGCCACGTACCATGAACACGAAATCCGTGAGCGCCGGTGAGTATACCGCCCCCCCGGCGCAGGGCCCGAGCACCGCGGAGATCTGCGGCACCACGCCGGACGCCAGCGTGTTGCGCAGAAAGATGTCGGCGTACCCGCCAAGCGAGGCAACGCCTTCCTGGATGCGCGCGCCGCCCGAGTCGTTGAGGCCGACAATGGGAGCGCCGTTGCGCACGGCTAGATCCATCACCTTGCAGATCTTCGCCGCGTTGGTTTCCGACAACGATCCGCCGATGACGGTGAAGTCCTGCGAGAACACGTACACCAGTCGGCCGTCAATGCGGCCCCATCCGGTGACGACGCCGTCACCAAGCGGCCGGTTGGCCGCCATGCCGAAATCGGTTGCACGGTGGGTAACGAAGCGGTCGAGTTCGGTGAACGAGTCCGGATCGAGCAGCAAGTCGAGCCGCTCACGCGCCGTGAGCTTCCCCTTCTTGTGCTGTTGGGCAACCCGCTGTTCGCCACCGCCCACCTCGGCCTGGGCCTGCCGGTGGTGGAGGTCGTCGAGGCGTTTTCGGATGTCGGTCATGTGGTTGAAGTCTAATGACAAGCCGCCATGCACCATGAGGTCCCACCGGCAGGCTCGCCGCAGGAGGGCGAGCTGAGCGGCCGGGACTTTCGGTGCACGGCGAATCGCTATCATCCCAAGCGCAGCGAGGGATCGACCCGTTGCAGGCCGATCCCTCGCTGCGCTCGGGATGACGCCTCGCCGAGTTATTCCACCGGCTTGTTCGCCAGCTCCTTGTACTGTTCGTACCCTTCGGTGTCATCGTCCTCCGGCGGCGGCGCCGGCGCGACCGGGATCGAGCCCGGTTCGGGGATACCATCGGCCGGATACTCGATGATCGCCACGACCACGCGGTGGTGGATTGGGTCGACTTCGAGGATCTTGGTCACAACCTGCTGTCCGGTGACCACCGCATCTTCCGGATTCTGGTCGGTCCGAAGACCCATCTGCGACACCGGGGCGAAGCCCTCGATGTCGTTGCCGAGGTCGAGCACGATGCCCTTGTCCACCGGACGCAAGACCGTGCCACGCAGCTCGGTGCCCACCGGCAGCCGCTCGCCGATCGTGAGCCACGGGTCCTCGGTCGCCTGCTTGAGTCCGAGCGAGATCCGTTTGTTATCGGCGTCGATGTTCAGGATGACGACGTCGACCGTGTCGCCCTTCTTGACCACTTCGGACGGGTGCTGCACCCGCTTGGTCCACGACATGTCGGAGATATGGATCAGGCCGTCGATCCCAGGCTCGATCTCCACGAACGCGCCGAACGACGTCAGGTTGCGGACCTTTCCGGTGAGTCGCGTGCCGACCGGATACTTGAGCGGCAGGATCATCCAGGGATCCTGCTCGGTCTGCTTCATGCCGAGCGAAATCTTCTCCTCGCCTTCGTCGACCTTGAGTACCACGGCGTCGATGGTTTCGCCGATCGACACGATCTTGCTCGGGTGGCGCACGTTGCGGGTCCAGCTCATCTCGCTGATGTGCACCAGGCCTTCGATGCCCGGCTCGAGTTCCACGAAGGCGCCGTAATTGGTGATCGACACCACCTTGCCCTGCACGCGCGAGCCGATCGGATACTTCTCGGCGACGTTCTGCCACGGATAGGACTGCAACTGCTTCATGCCGAGCGAAATGCGCTCGCGCTGCCAGTCGATGTCGAGGATCTTGACTTCGACGTCCTTCCCGATGCTGACCAGTTCGCTGGGGTGCGACACCCGGCCGTACGACATGTCGGTGATGTGCAACAAGCCGTCAACGCCGCCGAGATCGATGAAGGCGCCGAAGTCGGTGATGTTCTTGACGACGCCCTTCCGCACCTGGCCGACTTCGAGCTCCTTCATCAGATGCTCGCGCTTGTGCGCCCGCTCGTTCTCGAGGATCACGCGGCGCGACACGACGATGTTGCGGCGGCGCTTGTTGAGCTTGATGATCTTGAACTCGTAGGTCTGGCCCAGCAACTCGTCGATGTTCGGCACGCGGCGCAACGCGATCTGCGACCCGGGCAGGAACGCGTCGACGCCCATCAGATTCACGACCACGCCACCCTTGATCTTCTTCATCAGGGTGCCTTCCACCGGCTGGTCGCTTTCGTGCGCCTGGCGAATCTTCTCCCAGACCCGCATGAAGTCGGCCTTCTTTTTCGACAGGACGACGGCGCCTTCCTGGTCCTCGAGATGCTCGAGGAACACTTCGACCTCGTCGCCAACCTGCAGGTTCTGCGGGTCCTTGAATTCGTCGAGCGGGACGGAGCCTTCGGACTTGAAGCCCACATCCAGGATCACGGCGTTGTCGGTGATCCGGAGAATCTTCGACTTGACGATCTCCCCTTCGACGATCTGCGACATGGTGCCCTCGTACAGGGCAAGCATGTCCTGGTACTCCTGGTCGGAGTACTCCTCGTCGTACAGGTCGACGCGCACGCGCAGACTGGTGGGTGTCTCGAGATGCACGGGGGTATCGGCGGTTTCGGTGCCTGGCATGCGGAGGGATCCTGCGACGGCGGGTAACCGCACCGATGGGGCGCGGCGTGAGGATGGTTCCTCGGGCCCGAACACGTGTCGGGCAGCCTTACAAGATATCGGTTCGAACAAGGGTCAGCAAGCCGACGAGACGTGCGAGATGTGCACGCCGGCGATCAGGCGTTCCCCAGCCCGTTGGCGCGCGCCAGCATCACAATCCGCTCGACCTGCTCCTCGAATGTCAGCGCCGTCGTGTCCAGGACGACGGCATCCGACGCCTGACGGAGCGGCGCGGCAGCGCGGCTGGTGTCGAGGCGGTCGCGCTCGGCCAGCCTTGCCGTCTCCGCGGCGAGCTCGATCGGGTCGACCACGTGGCCGCGTTGCCGGAGCCGGCGCTCGGCGCGGGCCGCGGCCGTGGCGGTGAGAAAGACCTTGAGGTCGGCATCGGGAAATACGGCGGTGCCGATGTCGCGTCCGTCGATCACCACGCCGCTCGTGTCCGCGCTTGCCGCGCGCAGCTTCACATTGACCCAGTCGCGCAGCGTCGGTAGGGCGGCGATGGCGGAAACGCCGGCGTTGACCTCCAGCATGCGGATCGCCGATTCCGGATCGTTGATTCCATCGATGTGCACCCGCACGGCGTCGCCGTCCGATTGCAGGTCGACGTGTAACCGCCCGGCCAACGCCAGAATGACGGCCGGATCATGCACCCCGGCCCGCACCGACACCCACGTCAGCGCCCGGTACAGCGAACCGGAATCGATGTGGGCGAAGCCCAGAGCCCGCGCAACGGCAGCGGCGGTGGAGGACTTCCCCGAGGCCGCGGGCCCGTCGATCGCGATGACGCGCGCGTGCCTCATGCCGCCCGCCCGAACAGGTCGGCGAGTGTCGCAGCAAACCCGGGGAATGAAACGGCCGCGCACCCGGGATCGTCGATCCGGATGCGAGCCCCGGGTTGAGTCGCCAGCACCGCGAACGCCATCGCGATGCGGTGATCGCCGTGCGTGACGACCGTGCCGCCAAGTGGCGCGTCGGTTCCGGTCACCGTGAGGTCCTCGCCATCGACCGCGGCGACAACGCCGACCCGGCGGAGATTGCCGGCCAGCAGCGCGAGGCGATCGCTTTCCTTCACCCGCAGCTCGGCCAGCCCGGCGAACCGGCTGGTGCCAGCCGCGCGCGCAGCCAGACAGGCTAGTATGGGAATTTCGTCGATGACGGCGGGAACCTCGGCCGGTGCCACCGTGACGGCGCGAAGCACGCTCGCCGCGGCCGTCAACGTCCCGCGCGGCTCGCCAAAGGCCACCGTGGTCTGCACTGCGCCAACCTGCACGCCCATGCGCTTGAGCACGTGAAGAAAGCCGATGCGGGACGGGTTCAGTCCGACGCCTTCAATCCGGACGGTGCCGGCCCGCGCGATCGCGGCCGCGGCGATCAGGAAGATCGCCGATGACGGATCGCCGGGAATGTCGATGTCGAACGCCGCCAATGAGCCCGTCGGCGCAAGCATCAATACGGACCCACGCTGTTCGATCCCGAAGCCGAAATGCTGCAGCATGCGTTCGGTGTGATCGCGGCTCGGTGCCGGCTCGTGCAGCGTGACCGCCACGCCGGCGATGGCGCCGGCGAGCAGCAGTGCACTCTTGATCTGCGCCGAGGCCACCGGCAAACGCCACTCCAGGGCGTGCAGCCGTCCGCCGGTAATCGTCAGCGGCAAGCCATCATGGACTGGCTCGGTCACCCGCGCCCCCATCGCGACCAACGGCTCCGTGACGCGCCGCATGGGCCGGCGCCGAAGTGACGCATCACCGGTCATCACCGCGGTGAACCGATGCGCCGCCAGCAGGCCAAGAAGCAGCCGGGCCGTGGTACCCGAGTTGCCGCAATCGAGGCGACCATCCGGCGCAGCGAACCGCCGATGACCGAGCACGGTCACTGGGCGGCCGTCGCGAAGCGGCGCGATCATCGCACCGAGCTGGCGCAGCACCCGGGCGGTGGATCGCGCATCCTGCGACGTAAGCGCCCCGTGGAGTGTCGACTCACCGGGTGCCAGCGACGCGAGCAACAATGCGCGGTGGGTGATACTCTTGTCCCCCGGAACCCGGTGAGTGCCGGCGACGGTCGAACGGTTGGATCGGGTCAGGCCGACTCCGAAAGTGAGTGACGCAGCGAATCGAGTTCGGGGAATCGTATCTTTCCATCGGGCGGGTAACAACCGCGTTGGCATCGACGGCGACGCTGCGCCTGCGGCGAAGTCGCCGGGCAAGACTGGGGGGAGCACGTGGCATCGATCCTGATCGTCGAGGACAGCCCGGACAACATGAAGTTGTTCAGCACGCTGCTGCGGCTCAAAGGCCACGAGATCACCGGCCTCCTGGGTGGTGATGAGCTGTTCACGACACTGGCCCAGCGACGACCAGACCTGATCCTGATGGACATCCAGATGCCCGGCAAGGACGGGTTCACCCTGCTGGGCGAGCTCCGGGCGTCGGAATACCGGGACCAGCGCATCGTGGCCCTCACCGCAAATGCGATGGCGGGCGACATGGAGCGCGCCATCGCCGCGGGGTTCGATGGTTACATCAGCAAACCGATCGATATTCGCAACTTTCCCGACCAGGTGGCGCGCGCACTGGCGGGCGAGAATCCCTCGGACGGCTGACCATGCATGCTCGGGGCGGGATTTGAACCCGCATGGGGTTTCCCCCCGGGGATTTTAAGTCCCCTGCGTCTGCCCATTTCGCCACCCGAGCGTGACGGCGGAATACTACATCGGGCGACCGGCGCCCAACTAGCTTTTGCGGGGATGATTCGCCCCCTCGCCCCCGCCGCACTCCTTCTGGCGCTTGCCCTCGGTCACGCGGGTGCGCAGCTGCCGTTGATCACCGTACCGCGCGGCGCGCTTCGCATCGATCTCGACGGCAGCTTCTATCCGAACGATCAGGTCTGGGACAACGGCGCCCGCCGGCCGCTGGGCGCGATGCTCGACGGCAGTTCGAACGCGCTCGTCACGGGACTGGAGAACAGCCTGGCGCAGGTGCTCGGGCAACCAGTCAGCGGCCTTTCACTCGGACGGATCAGCGCCATCGCCGCTCGCGAACACGGCGTCGGCAACGTCGGGCTGGCTCTCGGACTCACCCGGCGGATCAGCGTGTTCGGGACGGTGCCATGGGTGTTCGTGCGGAGCCGGGTGTCATTGACGGTCGATGCATCCACGGCGCGAGTCGGCCTGAACCCGGGGCCGGCTCAGTACGACGAATTCTTCAGACAGTTTGACGCCGCGTTGGCGTCCCTCGCGTTGCGGGTGCAGCACGGCGACTTCGCCGGTGACCCAACCACCCTCGCCCTGGCACAGCAGACACTTGCCAGCGCATCCGCATTGCGTGCGGGTTCGTTCACCTTGCTCGCCGACCCGGTGCGCGCGAGTCCGGTGCTGCCAACCAGCACCGACGCCTATGGCGGTCTATTGCTGACACAGGTCGCGTCGCTGCAAAGCACGCTCAGCAACCAGCTCGGCGTGCCGGGATTCACCCTGGCGCCCAGGTTGCCCGCGACGCCGCTTACCAGCGACCAGTTCACGGCGCTGCTCGGGTCCCCGGGCGGTTTCGCCCTGACGTCCTCGAACATCCTGCCGCAAGTGGTCCTCGGCGATCTCGAGGCCGGCGTGGCGGTACAGGTCGCCCAGCATGGCACTGCCGGCGTAGCGTCGTGGAGCGCGGCATGGATGCGGTTCGCCGCGCGGTTCCCGACGGGGTCGGCCGCCGACCCATCGGTGCTGCTGAGCCAGGGAAGCGGCGACCAGCACCCCGCCCTGCAGGTCGACGGCATTCTCGAGCTCGGCCGGCGCCGAGTCGGCATTCGCGCCGAAGCGGCGTATCAGCACCAGTTGCCACGCAGCAGTTTTCAGCGGATCGGGGCTCCGGACCAGGCCCTGGTACCGGCATCATACCTCGCCGCGGTCCGGAGCCAGCCCGGGGACAGCTTTGCGGTGACCGTCCGGCCATTTATCGGATTTGCGCCGCATCTGGCGGTTGCCGCGCTGGCACAGTACTGGTGGAAAGGCATGAACCGAACCGGGTACGTGACCAATCAGCCGGCCATTGCCGGTACCGACCCATCACAACTTGATGTCGGCAGCGCCGCAAACGCGGTGGTCATCGGAATCGGGTTGAGCTACGTGTATACCGGCGCGGGCCGCGACGGCAGCGTCGGGCTACCGGTCGAAGCCGGCTGGTCGATCGAACGCACGGTCGCGAGCGGTCGCGGGATCTTCCCCTACGCGCTCACGTCGCGTGTTTCCCTGCACATCTATCGGCCGCTCATCAAGCACTGACATTCGCGCTGAGCAGTGCCAGCGCCATGCGTCGCGCGGCGTCGCCATCCGGATCACCCAGCATCCGCGCCAGTTCAGGCACGCGATCTTCGCCGTGCAGCAGGGTCACGTCGCTGGTGGCGATACCGCCGCGGTTGGCCTTGGCGATGCGCAGGTGCCGGTCGGCGCGCGCGGCGATCTGCGGCAGGTGGGTGATGACAAGGACCTGGTGACGCTCTGCCACGCGGGCGAGCGATTCACCAACTCGCATGCCGACTTCGCCGCCGACTCCCTGGTCAATCTCGTCGAACACCAGTGTCGGCACGGCATCCTGCCGGGCGAGTACCACCTTGAGCGCCAGCATGAGGCGCGACAGCTCACCGCCCGATGCAACGTGCGCCAGCGGCCGGGACTCCATTCCCCGATTCAGGCGCACCATGAAGACGATCTGCTCGGCGCCGTCCGGCCCGGCCGTTGGCAGCGGCGCGAGGCTCACGCTGAACTCACCGCCGGTGAGCCCGAGACGCGGGAGCAGGCGATTGACTTCGCGCGAGAGCCGCGCCGCCGCTACACCTCGTTGCTCAGTCAGTTCAGCGGCGGCGGCCGTCAGTCGCTGATCCGCAGCGCTGATCCGCGCACCGATGGCACGCAAGTCAACCTCAGCCGTATCGAGCAGGTCGAGCTCGGCTCGAGCCGCATCGTGCGTGGCGAGGACGTCGGTCAATGTCGCGCCGTGCTTCCGACGCAGGTCCTGAAGCAGGTCGCGCCGCCGCTCGAGATCGGCCAGCCGGCCGGGATCTTCGGCGAGGCCGTCGAGGTACTCCCGCGCGCGCCGCGACAACTCGTCGAGTGCGGCGTATGCGCTGTCGAGCAGCTCACGCCAACCCGCCGCGTCGGTATCGAGGCGTTCCAGCGGGTTGAGCGCGCGCTCCGCGCGATCCAGGCCGGACCGGGCGCCGGTTTCATCGTCCTCGAGGGACGCCAGGAGCCGGCCGGCATGCTCCGCCAGCGTTCCCGCCTGCGCCAGCCGGGTCGCCTCGCGACCGAGATCGTCCTCTTCGCCGACACGCAGCCGGGCCGCGTCGATCTCCCGGACGACGTGACGCAGCCAATCGGCGCGACGCTGCGCCGTGTCGCGCCGGGCCGCAAGGTCATTCTGCTCCCGAGTGAGCGTGGCCAGCGCTTCGTGCGCGGCGCGGACCGATCGCGCCGCCGGTTCGGCGTGACCAAAGCCGTCGAGCAGCGAGCGCTGCATGTTCGCGTCGAGCAACTGGATGGTCTGGTGCTGACCGTGGAGGTCCACCAGTGACTCACCCAGCGACGCCAGGGCTCCGATGGTCGTGGGCGAGCCGTTGATCCAGGCGCGCGAGCGGCCCTCAGTGGTGACCTCGCGGCGGATCACGAGCGATTCCTCGGCGTCGACGCCGGACTCGTCGAGCCGCCGCCGCGTACTCTCCGGAATCGGTTCGATCACGCCTTCAACGACGGCCTTCGCGGCACCGGGACGGATCGCGGCGCGATCGGCGCGATCGCCGAGCAGCAGCGCCAGGGCGTCGACCAGCATCGACTTGCCCGCGCCGGTCTCACCGGTGAGGACGTTCAGGCCGGCGCCGAGTTCGAGGGTGACATCGGCGATGGTGGCCAGGTCGCGAACCCGCAGCGAGACGAGCGTCAACGCTCCCGATCGGAGAGGTCGCCCCATTGCAGCTTGTCGCGCAGGGTGCGAAAGAATCCCGATTCACCGAACCGGACGAGCACCACCTCTTCCTTGGCGGTTCGCACATCGAGGATATCGTGCGGTCCCAGTACCGCGGTCTGCTGGCCGTCGAACGACACCAGCAGCTCGTCGGGCCGCGGATCGACCGGTTCGATGTGAATGACCGCATCGGCGCAGACCACCAGCGGACGCATGCTGAGCGAGTGGGCGCAGATCGGCGTGACGATCATTGCACCGAGGGTCGGTGCGACCACCGGTCCGCCGGCGCTGAGCGAATACGCGGTGGACCCCGTCGGTGAAGCCACCACCAGCCCATCTCCCGAGACCGGGCCCATCCGTTCTCCGTCAATCAGGACCTGGAACCGCACGACCCGCGCGACGCCGCCCTTGTGCAGCACGACGTCGTTGAGGGCGAGATTTTCTGCGCGCGGTGATCCGTCCCGCGTGCGCAGCGTTGCACGCAGAGCGCTGCGCCGCGACAGGCGGTGTTCGCCTGCCGCGAACGCAAGCAGTGCTTTTCGCACGCCACCGCGTGCGACCGATGTGAGGAAGCCGACCCGGCCGAAGTTGACCCCGAGGATGGGGACGCTCCGACCCTCCAGCAACCGGGCGCCACGCAACAACGTGCCATCGCCACCAAACGTTACCAGGAGATCGACGGCATCGGGGTCCAACTGCGCCACGGATCCCGCGGTGAGGACGGCCAGGTCCGGATCTGCGCAGAGCGTCCAGCCGCGTTCGGCGGCCAGGCGGGCAATGTCGGCCAGCGCCGGCTCCAGTCCGGCATACCGGGCATTACCAACCAGGCCGATGCGCATGCCGGCCTTCAGCGCATGCTGCCGAGCGGCAGCGCGGCACGAACGCGCGCGGCGATGCCCAGGGCGGTGAGACCTTGCCGTACGAGCTGTTCGGCACGCGGTGCCTGCATCATCAATTCGTCGGCCACCCCGAGAGCAATGACGCGCACATCCGGATGGGTTTCCTGCAGGTGGCGCGCAATCACGGCGCCGAAGCCGTTGACGACGGTGCCTTCCTCGGCCGTCACCACGACCCGGCAGCTGCGCAGCAACTCGGCGAGCATCGCCTCGTCGAACGGCTTGATGAAGCGCGCGTTGACCGCGGCCGCGCTGATGCCTTCCGCCGCGAGCTGCTCGGCGGCAGCGAGCGCCGGCAGCGCCATGGTCCCGACACCCAGGATGACCACATCAGTGCCGCGTTGCAGCAGCTCCCATGTGCCGTACGGCACGGCGTCCACGCTGGCGATCGGACTGGGGTCGGTGGGCGCCTTGTCGCGTGGGTACCGGGTGCAGAACGGGCCATCGTGCACGAGGGCGGTTCGCAGGAGCCCCACAAGTTCGTCAGCGTCCTTGGGCGCGGTCACGGTCATCCCCGGGATCGCGAGCATGTAGGCGATATCGTACAAGCCCATGTGGGTCTGGCCGTCTTCGCCCACGAGGCCCGCGCGGTCCATGCAGAACACGACCGGCAGTCGCTGCACCGCGACGTCGTGGATGATGTTGTCGTACGCGCGCTGCAGGAATGTCGAGTAGATCGCGACGACCGGTCGCATACCTTGCGTCGCCAAGCCGCCCGCGAACGTCACCGCGTGTCCCTCCGCGATGCCGACGTCAAAGAAGCGCTCGGGAAACCGCTTCGCGAAGACGTTGGTCCCCGTCCCACTTGGCATCGCGGCCGTGATGGCGACGATCCGCGCGTCGTCGGCCGCAAGTGCCGTCAGCGAGTCGCCGAAGACCTGGGTCCAGGTCGGCGGCCCACTGGCTTTCTTGCGCGCTTCGCCGGTCTTGGGGTCGTACGCCGCCAGCCCGTGCCACTTTTCCCGGTTCGCTTCGGCGAACGAAAAGCCCTTGCCCTTTTCCGTCAGGACATGCAGCACGCGCGGTCCCCGCATCCGGCCAACGAATGCGAGCGTGTCGCACAGCTTGTCGAGGTCGTGTCCGTCAATCGGCCCGAAATACCGGAACCCGAGTTCCTCGAACAGCATGCCTTCGGAGAACAGGTTCTTGACCGATTCCTCGACGTTGCGAGCGAAGCCGACCACGCCGTCGCCGAACACATCACCGAGCTTGAGCGTGACACGCTTGATCCGCTCGCGGAGCCGGTCGATACGGGGGTTCGCCACGATGGTGCCCAGCAGCTTGGCGATCGCGCCGACGTTGGGAGAGATGCTCATCCCGTTGTCGTTCACGATCAGCAGGATATCGCGATCGGAGTGGCCGGCGTTGTTCATGCCTTCGTAGGACAAGCCGCACGTCAGGGCGCCGTCGCCGACCACCGCGATCACCTTGTGGTGTTCCCCCTTGAGGTCGCGCGCCGTCGCCATGCCGAGCGCTGCGGACACCGCGGTACCCGCGTGGCCGGCGCCGAACTGATCGTGTTCGCTCTCGTCGCGCTTGAGGAAGCCGGAAATGCCGCCCGCGGTTCGGAGCGTCGGGAACCGGTCGTTGCGGCCGGTGAGGAGCTTCCAGGCGTAGGCCTGGTGACCGACATCCCACACGATCTTGTCGTTCGGTGAGTTGAACTCATGCAATAGTGCGACGACCAATTCGACGACGCCAAGGGACGCGCCGATATGCCCGCCGGTGACGGAAACGCAATCGATCAACCGGTCGCGCACCTCCTGCGCGAGTTGCGGCAGCTCCGCGCGAGACAGTTGTCTGACATCGGCGGGGCCCTTGATGCGGGCGAGCAGGGACACGGTCGCTCCCGGAGCGGTGTCGGTCATGACGGTCGCGTCACAATATACCGCGCCAGTGCGATCAACGACGTCGTTGCGAGTGGAACGTTCGCAAGTTCGGCCACCGCGCACTGCTGGTGTCGCACCGCCTCGGCGCGAGCCGCGTCGACGCCGAGCACGCTGACGTAGGTGGACTTGGCCAGGGCTGCGTCGCGGCCCGCGGGCTTGCCAAGCTCCTCGGACGTGCCGGTCGCATCGAGCACGTCGTCGGCCACCTGAAACGCCAGCCCGATCGCCTCACCGTACCGGCGCAGCGCCTGCAGGACGGCGGGCTCGGCGTTCGCCGCGATGCCGCCGAGCACCGCGGCTGCCCGAATCAGCGCGCCGGTCTTGCCACGGTGTACCGCGGTGAGTTCGGCCAGCGTGAGCGAACGGCGCTCGGCCTCGAGGTCGAGCCATTGACCGCCCACCATACCACGGATGCCGCCCGCCTCGAACAACTCGCCGGCGAGCGCACCAAGCGCGGTCGCACTCAGCCCGAGTGCGCCCGCCGCTCGCGCGAGTTCCTCACCCGCCACCGGCACGAGCAGGTAGCCCACCTGCGTGGCGATGCATGGGTCGAAAACGCGGTGCGTGGTCGGTCGCCCGCGTCGCACGTCGTCGTTGTCCATGCACGGCAAATCGTCGTGAACCAGCGAATAGGTATGGACGATCTCGACCGCGGTGGCGATGCCCGCGATCGCGCCGGATCGGCCGCCGGCTCCGCGATAGGCAGCGAGCACCAGCGCCGGCCGCACCCGCTTGCCGGGGGTGCGCAGGGCGTACGCGAGCGCGGTGCCCAGCGTGCCGGGCACGGTCGTAGCAAGTCGCTCAACGCAACGATCAAGTTCGGCATCGACGACGTGTCGGGCTTCGGCGAGCAGAGCGACCGCGTCGGTCTCGCCGTCAGCCATCAAGTGGTTCGAATCGGAGCGGACCATCGCCGGCAGCCGAATCGTCGAGCACCTGCCGCACCCGCGTCTCGGCTTCGGTGAGTCGGACCTGTGCCGCCTTGAGTCGGCCAACCCCCTCCTCGAACAACTGCAAGGCGGTTTCGAGCTCCAGGGTATCGTCCTCGAGGCGGCGAACGATCTCCTCCAACCGCTTCAGGTCGTCACCCAATGAAGGCACGTCGGTCATGATTCCTCCACGCGAGCGATGATCACCCCGTCCGCGACGGTGAGGGTAAACGACGTCCCCGCCGGCAGGTCCGCGCGGCGGCGCAGCAGCCGACCGTCCGCCGCGCGTGCGAGCGCATAGCCGCGGCCGAGGACGGCCATCGGGGACAACGCGTGCAACTGCGCCGCCAGCCGGGACAACGTGCCACGCCGAACCTCGACCGCCCGCAACAACGCTGGTGCGAGTCGCGCCGTCGCGGTCAGCAGCCGTCGTTCCGACGAACGAAGTTGCGCGAGGAGTGCGCCGGCCATGCGGTCGCGCGTGCGCTCCATCCGGGCGCGACGCGCGGCGAGCAGCGTCGATAATGCCCGGCCAAACGCCGTGCTCGCTGCGGCGATCCGGACGGCGACATCACGGCGGTCAGGGAGGGCAAATTCGGCGGCTTGCGACGGCGTCGCGGCGCGCACGTCCGCCACCAGATCGGCCAGCGTGACGTCCACCTCGTGGCCAACGGCGCTGATGACCGGCACCGGGCATGCCGCGATCGCGCGACAGACGCCTTCGTCATTGAACGCCGCAAGGTCCTCCTTGCCACCGCCGCCGCGACCGATGATGCAGCAGTCGATCCGTTCGAGACGGCCAACGATCCGCAGGGCGCGCACCAACTCCGTCGCCGCGCCATCGCCCTGCACGGCGCTATTGATCACGAGCAACTCCACGGACGGCCAGCGGCGGCGTGCCACGGTGATGATGTCGTGCACAGCCGCGCCGGCGACCGAGGTGATCACCGCGATGCGTGACGCAAACGCCGGCAGTCGCCGCTTGCGACCCGGGTCGAGCAGGCCGTCGGCCAGGAGCGCCTGCTTGACACGTTCGACCGACTGCGCCTGCGCCCCAATGGCGGCCGCCGGGAGAATCTGGGCCACATTGAAGCGCAGCGCGGTCCGCTCCTCCCAGACGCTGGCGCAGCCGAGCGCAAACACTTCGGCTCCATCGACAAGTGGCGCGCGCATACCGGCGGCAGCGGAGCGAAACAGGGTGCAATCGACCTTGGCGGTCGCATCGCGCAGGCCGAAATACCAGTGGCCGCTCGGATACCGCTTGACGCCGGTGAGTTCACCGCGCACCCAAATCGGCGTCGGGTCTTCCTCGACCCGCCGCTTGATCGTCCGCGCCAGGCGCGAGACGGACCAGGCTTCGTCGAACGGGCTCATGATGGCGGGCTGGTGGCCGGTGGCTGGCGACTGGTGGCTGATCGACCCACGGTCAGCATCGTCGCAGCCCGCAGCGTGTTGACCAACAACATCGCGATCGTCATCGGCCCGACGCCACCTGGCACCGGGGTGATCGCGCCGGCCACTTCGCACACCTCGTCGAAGGCCACATCCCCCGCCAGGCGATACCCGCGCGAGCGGCTCGCGTCATCGACGCGCGTCGTACCGACATCGATCACCGTCGCGCCGGGCTTCACCGCGGCTGCCCGGATGAACTCCGCCCGCCCGATCGCGACGATAAGGATATCCGCGGTCCGGCAGACCGCATCGAGATCGCGCGTGCGGGAGTGCGCGATCGTCACCGTCGCATCCGCGCCCGGTCCGGACTGGCTCAGCAGGTTCGCGAGCGGACGTCCCACCAGATTCGACCGGCCGACGATGACGACGTGTGCACTGCGGGTGTCGATGCCGGAGCGGACCAGCAACTGTTGCACGCCGAACGGGGTCGCCGGCTTGAATCCGGTCGCGTCGCCGAGCACCAGTTTGCCGACGTTGATCGGATGGAGGCCGTCCACATCCTTGGCGGGATCGATCCGGCGGAGTATCCGCGCGGAATCAAGGTGGCGAGGCAGCGGGAGCTGACAGAGAATCCCGTGCACCGCAGCGTCGTGATTCAGCCGCTCGATCACCGAGAGCAGCTCATGCTCGGCCGTGGACGCCGGCAGCGCGATCACGTCGGATCGCATGCCAGCTTCGGCGCACGCCCTGGCCTTCGACCGCACGTAGATCTGTGACGGCGGGTCTTCGCCCACCAGGATCACCGTAAGCCCCGGCGCGGTTCCGTGTGCGCGCAGCGCCGACACCTCGGCGGCAACCTCGCTACGGATCGCCGCACCGATCGCGCTGCCATCGATGAGTCGAGCGGTCATTTCGCGATGTCCGAAGCGCGCGTCTCCCGAATCACGGTGACCCGGATCTGCCCGGGATACTGCAGCTCGTTCTCGATCCGGCGGGCGATCGTTTCGGACAGCGTCTGCGCATCGCCGTCGGTGATCTGCTCCGGCTTGACGATCACCCGGATTTCGCGACCGGCCTGGATCACGGTCGTCTTGTCGACGCCAGGATACCCCGAGGCGATTTCTTCCAACTTGGTGAGTCGCTTGACATAGCTCTCGAACGCCTCGCGGCGTGCGCCCGGGCGCGAACCGCTGATGGCGTCGGATGCCTGCACGAGGACCGATTCGGATGACTCGTGCGGCACGTCGTCGTGGTGTGCCTCGATGCAATTGATCACCGCTGCGGATTCACCGTACTTCCGGCAGGTTTCGACGCCGAGCTGGACATGGGTTCCCTCGCTCTCGTGCGTCAGCACCTTGCCGATGTCGTGCACGAGGCCGCCGCGCTTGGCGAGCACGACATCGAGGTGCAATTCCGCCGCCATCATTCCGGCAATCCAGGCGACTTCCTTGGAATGCTCGTAGAGATTCTGGCCGTACGACGAGCGATAGCGCATCCGGCCGATGAGCTTGATCAGCTCCGGGTGGAGGCCGTGGACGCCGACGTCATACGCCGCCTGCTCGCCCAGTTCGACCAGCTGCTTGTCGAGCTCAGCGCGCATCTTGGTGACCAGTTCCTCGACGCGTCCGGGATGGATCCGGCCATCGGCGATCAACGCCTCGAGCGCGCGGCGCGCGACCTCGCGGCGGATCGGATCGAAACAGGAAATGGCAACGGTGTCGGGAGTGTCGTCGATGATCACGTCGACACCGGTGGCCAGCTCGAAGGCACGGATGTTCCGCCCCTCGCGGCCGATAATGCGGCCCTTCATTTCGTCACTCGGCAGCGCCACGGTCGCAACGGTGGTTTCCGCCGTGTGCTCGGCCGCGAGTCGTTGCGTCGCCATCGAAATGATGCGGCGCGCGTCCTTCTCCGCCTCGCGGCGGGCCTTGTCCTTGATGTCGCGCGCCAATGCGGCCGCCTGGGTGCGCGCCTCGTCCTCCACCTGCTGCCGGACTTCACGGGCCGCCTCCTCGGCGGTCAGCGCGGCAACGCGTTCGAGGCGGGCCTGGACCTCACGGTGTGACTGCTGCAATTCCTCCTGCCGCGTTGCGGCGGCGGCTTCCTTTTTCGCGAGGTCAGTGCGGCGTTGTTCCAGGGCGCGCTCGTCGTTGCGCAACCGGTCCTGGCGCTCACCGACGCCAGCCTCGCGGTTGGCGAGCCGGCGCTCAGCCTGATCCAGCTCGTCGCGACGGCGCGATGCTTCGCGCACGGCTTCTTCCTTGATGCCGAGCGCTTCCTCCCGCGCGGCCACCAGCTGGCGCTCCCGCTCCACGCCGACCTGCCGGTCGGCCGCACCGATCACATCGGCGGCACGCTGCTCGGCCGCCGCGATGATCGCCTGCCCCGAGCGCTTCCGCGCTGCAAGGAAGCTGTTCCAGATCACGATGCCGCCGACGGCGCCCACTACCACGCCGCCCACCAGGGCAGCCCATATGGTCATCATCTATGCACCTCATAGGGCAGAGCGCGATACCGCCCTAGTAAAGCGTTGGCCAGACTGGGTTAGAACGTAACCACGAGCGGGGAATTAGTGGACACCGCAGGTCATCGGCTGGCCATCTGTGAGCGGGAGAGTGAACAGCGGAGGAGGTGAGGAGGCGCGACCCGACAGCTCGCGTTGGCGAAGGTCAAGGATGCAACGAAAAGCGGGACGATCCGAAGATGGCCCCGCTCACGTCTTTCGCGCGGCGCCTTCCGCCTTGGCGGCCGCCCGCTTCGTGGGTGGCAGCAGCCGGGCCGCCTCGTCAGTCAGGGCAGTAATCCGCTCCGCGACCTCGGCGTCGGCGCGGCGAGTTCGGAACAACTCGTCGGTCACTGCGAGTCCTGCCAGGATCGCCGCCTTGTAGGCCTCGAGCGAGGGCGCGGCGGCGCGAATCCGCCGCAGCGCAGCATCAAAGTGCGCCGCGACCTCACGGGCGTAATCCGGCGGCAGCTCGCTACGCAGCTGGAGCTCTTCCCCGCCGACCTGGATGCGCACGGAATGCTTGGCGGGACTGGTCACCGGGCGGTCTCCGATGGCTGCTCGTCTTCGAGGAATGCCAGGCGCTGCTGCAACCGATTGACCATCTCACACGCGCGCTCGACGCGGGAGCGCAGGTCGAGGTTCTCGCGCTCCAGATCGAGCGCACGGCCGCGAACCCGCGTCACGTCGTCGCCCGGAACCATGCCACCCTGCGCCTTGAGGCCCTGCAGTTCAGTCTCGGCCTTCTGGCAGCGCCGGCGCCACGCCGTCAGCTCCTCGGTCAGGTGCCCGAGCACGCGCTCGAGCTCGTGCAGGGCCGGCAAGTCAGGTCGAACGTACGGTGACATCAAGCTCGCGCTCCAACGAAGTTCGCAAGCGCCCCAGCGCCTGCTCGACCTCGGAATCGGTAAGCGTCCGATCGGCTGACCGGAATACTAGCCGGACAGTGATGCTCCGCTTCCCGCTCGGCAGACCCTTGCCGCGGTACTCGTCGATTACGGCCACCGATTCCAGGCCGTGGCGCCGGCCGCGCTCGGCGAGCAATCCGGTGATGCCGGCAGACGCCTGCGACAGATCGAGCAGCAGCGCCAGGTCTCGCGCGATCGACGGAAACACCGGAAGAGGAGTGAACGACGCGCGCTGCCGCAAATCCAGCCCGACCGTGACCTCGCCACCGAACAACGGCGCCGCCCAGGGCGGCGCGTCCGCAGGACACGCGCCGCAGCTGCCGACCACGCTGCCGTCGGCGAGCCGGGCGATCCAGCGATCACCTTCAACATGGACCTTCGCCGTGGGATGCGCCAGATCAACGAGGCGTTCGAACAGGCCTGACGCGTCCCAGCGATCCCAGGCAGCCGGCTTGCCACCATCGGTCCAATGTGCCGGAGCCCGGTCCCCGGTAACGGCGAACGCGACCCGTAGCGCCTCGGTCGGCAGGGCGCCGTGCTTCCCGGCGGCGAATCCGGTACCCACTTCGAACAGCCGGATGTTGGCGGTGTGCATCGCCCAGTTCGCCTCGACCTCGTGCACCAGTGATGGCAGTAACGTGTCACGCAACAGCCCGTGGTCGGCGGACAACGGGTTCAGTACGCGGGGCGCGTCGGAGCCTGCCCTGGCGACCATCGGCAGCGTGATCACCTCGCTGAGGCCGTGTGCCGCGAGCGCAAGGCGCAACCGCCCGGCTGCCGCCCATGCCGCATCGTCCACCCGGAGTCCTGGACGGGACGCGCGCAGCTCGGTCGGGAAGCGATCGTAACCATGCACCCGCGCGACCTCCTCGATCAGGTCGATCTCCGCGGTGAGGTCCGGCCGCCAGCCGGGCACATCAACGGCGATCCGCCCGTCGCCCGGCTTGCTCAACACCGTCGCCCCGATAGCGACCAAGTGCTTCTCGATCTCCTGCCACGCCAGCTCGATTCCCAGCACCTGTGCCACGCGAGCCGGCCGCAGGAAAATCCGCGGCGGGTGGCTCGGCACCGGGAAACAGTCGGCGGATGATCCGTCGAGCGCGCCGCCTGCGACCGTGACCAGCAGGCGGAGGCAGCGCCGGAACGCATCGACAGCCCCCCAACGATCGGTGCCACGCTCGAACCGCTGCGCGGCGTCGGTCGCAAGATCAAGCGCGCGGCGCGCCCGCCGCACCCGCACCGGACTGAACCAGGCGCATTCCAGCATGATATCGGTGGTTCGCTCGGTCACCTCGGTGTCCCGACCACCCATTACGCCGGCGATGCCGATGACGCGCTCCGCGTCCGCGATCACCAGCGTGCCGTCGGGAACGACGCGATCGACGCCATCGAGTGTGACGAGACGCTCGCCGGGGCGGGACGACCGGGCGATCAGGGACGGTCCCCGCAGCGTCGCCGCGTCGTATGCATGCATCGGCTGGTTCAACTCAAGCATGATGTAATTGGTCGCGTCGACGACGTTGTTGATGGACCGCACCCCCGCCGAGACGAGGCGCCGGCGCAACCATTCGGGCGACGCCCCGACCGACACGCCGCGAATCACTGCCGCGAGGAAGCGACCGCAGCCATCACGATCGTCAATGGCGAGCCGGATGCCGCCGACCGGCGCCTCGTCGCCGAACCGCGTCGGCGTCGGGAGATCGAGCGCGACCTCGCCGGGGATCTCAGGCAGCCGGAATGGCACGCCGAACGACGCCGCAAGTTCCCGGGCTACGCCTTTGTGCCCGAGCAGATCGGCGCGATTCGGGGTCACGTCGATCACCAGTCGCTCATCACCCACGTCGAGGACGTCGATCAACGGCGTCCCGGGCGCGGCATCCGTGTCGAGCGTCAGCAGGCCGTCGTGGTCCTCACCCAGCCCGAGCTCGCGCGCTGAGCAGAGCATGCCCTCCGACGGTTCGCCGCGAAGCTTCCGCTTCTCGATCGTCATGCCGTCGGGCATCACCGTGCCAAGGCGCGCGAAGGGGTACTTCCGTCCTGCCGTCACGTTGGCCGCGCCGCAGACGACGGAAAACAGCGTGCCGCTGCCGTCATCAACGGTCGTGAGGCGCAGCTTGTCCGCGTCGGGATGCTGTCGCACCGCCGTCACGAGTCCGACGACGAAGGTACGAAGGTCGGCGCCGACCGGTTCGATCGCGTCCACGGGCGCGCCCAGCATCGCCAGCCGCGCCGCGAGGTCGCGGCTGTCGAGCCGGCGCCGCAGGAACGCCTCCAGCCACTGGCGCGAGGCGTTCATTGGCCCAGCGCACCGAATTGCGCGAGGAACCGCATGTCGCCGCCGTAGAGCAGGCGGATATCGGCGAGCCCGTAGCGGAGCATCGCAATGCGATGCGGTCCCATGCCGAACGCGAAGCCGGTATACCGCTCGGGGTCGACGCCGCAGTTCGAGAGGACGTTCTCGTGCACCATGCCGCAGCCGAGGATCTCCATCCAGCCGCTGCCCTTGCAGGCCGCGCAGCCGGATCCGCCGCAGAGCGCGCATGAGACGTCCATTTCCGCGGACGGCTCGGTGAACGGAAAATAGGACGGCCGGAAGCGCACCTGCGCGTCGCTCTGGAAAAATCGGCGGGCGAAGTGACTGAGCGTTGCCTTGAGGTCGACGAAGCTGATGCCTTCGTCGACGGCGAGTCCCTCCATCTGGGTGAACGCGGGCGCGTGCGATGCGTCGAATGGATCGTTGCGATAGGCAAGCCCGGGAATAACCACGCGATACGGCGGTGGCCCGGCGCGCATGACCCGCACCTGCACCGGCGAGGTGTGAGTGCGCAACAGCAGCCGCTCTCCGGCTGGCAGATCGGCACCGGCCGTGTCGACGTACAGCGTGTCATGCATGTCGAGCGCCGGGTGGTCCGGCGGGAAGTTGAGCGCGCCGAAGTTGCGCTCCTCGTTCTCGATATCCGGCCCGAGCGCCACGACGAACCCGAGTTCCCGGAAGATGTCCACGATCTCGTCCATCACCACCGTGACGGGGTGCCGGGTACCGGTCCAGGTCGCGCGCCCGGGCATCGTGAGATCGACCTCGCGTGCGTCGCGCGCCTCCGCGCCGTGCTTGAGTTCGGTGCGGCGCGCGGCAACGGCAGCGTCGAACTCGAGTTTTAGAGCGTTGAGCGCGGCCCCCCGTTGCTTCTTCTCGTCGAGCGGCAGCGTGGCCATCGCCTTCAGCAGGTGGGTCAGCTCGCCCTGCTTGCGCCCCAGCACGGCGATCTCTTCCGCGTCGAGTGCCGCGAGTTCAAGCGACGCCACCGCGGCGAGGCGTTGGCGCAGTGCGTCGAGGGATTCGGGGTCCGAGGGTGCGGTCACCGGCGCTCCGCAGGGGTCAGAAACCAGCATGGGGCCGTCCGTACCGCGACGGCCGACCCCAGAATTAGCGCGAACCAGAGCACCTGTCAGCCCTGCTGCGACTTGGCGACCTCGGCGAGCTTGGCAAACGCGGCGGCGTCGGTCACGGCGAGGTCGGCGAGCAGCTTGCGATTGATCTCCACGCCGGCGGCCTTGAGGCCCGCCATGAGGCGCGAATAGCTGATCTCGTGCAGGCGAGCCGCCGCGCCGATCCGCGTGATCCAGAGACGGCGGAAGTCGCCCTTCTTCTTGCGCCGGTCGCGATAGGCGTACGCCAGCCCGCGCTCGACGTTCTCCTTGGCCGCCTTGTACAGCTTGCTGCGAGCCCCGCGCCCGCCCTTGGCGGCCGCCATGATCTTCTTCTTGCGCGCGTGATGCGCGACCCCGCCCCTGGCTCTTGGCATCGCTCAGCTCCTCACGCCTGCAACAGCTTGATGGTGCGCCGATAGTCGGCCGAGCTGACCAGCGCGGACTTGCCGAGCTGATTCTTGCGCTTGGTCGTCTTCTTGGTCAGGATGTGGCGCTTGTTGGCCCGGCTGCGCTTGATCTTGCCGGTGCCGGTCAGGCTGAAGCGCTTCATCGCCGCGCGTTTTGTTTTCTGCTTGGGCATCCCGTCTCTCCGTTCGGTCGGCGTCTGGCGCTCACTTCGGCGCGAGCACCATCACCATGTTGCGGCCATCGAGCTTGGCGTCCTGCTCGACCTTGCCGACGTCGGCCAGGGTGGCCGCCACGCGATCGAGCACGGCCTTGCCGAGCTCGGTGTGCGCGATCTGCCGCCCGCGAAACATCATCGTCACCTTGACCTTGTTCCCGTCGCCGAGGAATTCACGCGCGTGCCGGGTCTTGAAGTCGAAGTCGTGGTCGTCGATCCCCGGTCGGAACTTCACTTCCTTCAGGTGGATCACGTGCTGCTTCTTCTTGGCGGCGCGCGCCGCCTTCGCCTCTTCGAACTTGAACTTGCCGTAGTCCATGATCTTGACCACGGGCGGCCGGGCCATCGGTGCGACCTCGACCAGGTCGAGGCCCCGCTCCTGCGCCGCAAACAACGCTTCCTCGATCGAAAGCACCCCTAGCTGCTCACCTTCTGCTGTCACCACTCGAACCGGCGAGATGCGAATCTGCCGATTCACCCGTACTCGACGCTCACGCTCGATGGAAGACAGTGGGCCATTCCCGGTTTGAGGACCTGTAAACGCGAACACCCCGCCGGTTGGCGGGGTGTCCGAAGAGGCGCACCACGGTCCCGGAGGACCGGATGCTTATGACTCTTTGGACCGGATCGCCGTCTGGTGCTGGCTCGCGGTGGGACGGGTTGGCCGTCCGCTTGAATGGATCGCAACCTAGCGGGCTGCCGGGGCGGCGGCAAGGGGAGCGTCGCCCCGGATTTCAGTCCGCCACCTTCGACCGCACCTCGACCTCGCTCAGCTCCACACCACGCGCGCCCGCCACCAGTCTCCCGACCACCGTATCCGCGTCATGTTCGAAGGCGATCCGCCACCCCTCCGCCACCCCGCGCGCATACAGCGCGCGCTTGCTCTCCAGCGTTCGCAGCGGCTCGACGTCGTACCCCATGATCCACGCCAGCGGCAGGTGATGCGCCGTAGGGATCGTGTCGGCGGGAAAGAGCAGCGCGTCGCCGTCGCTTTCGATCAGCACCGACATGTGCCAGGGCACGTGTCCCGGCGTGACGATCACGCCGATCCCGGGCACCACCTGCGCGCTCGGTCCCTCGAGGAAGCGGAACTTCCCCGCCTCGGCGACCGGCACGAAATTATGCAGCAGGTAACTCGCCTGCGTCCGCTCGTTGGTATGTGTGGCCCAGGCATACTCACGACCGTGCACCACATACTGCGCGTTGGGGAACGTCAGCCGGACGCGCTTGTCGGGATCATCCGGCGCGATCCATGTGTTGCCGCCGGCATGGTCGAAATGCAGGTGCGTGTTGAGCACCACCTTGACGTCGTCCGGCCGGTACCCCAGTTCCGCCAATGCGTCTTCGAGCGTCGTGCGTCCGTCCGCGCCGGTGTTTTCGATGCCGTAGATGTCGAGGAACTTAGCCGCCTCCTTGTTGCCGAGCCCGGAGTCGACGAGCACGAGGCCGTCGTCGTGCTCGATCAGGAGGACCCGCATCGCCATCCGGATCCGGTTGCGCTCGTCGGCCGGAATCCGGCGCTGCCAGAGTGGCTTCGGCACGACACCGAACATGGCGCCACCGTCGAGCTTCTGGACGCCCGCCTCGAGCGCGTGCACCGTCAGCCGGCCAACTTTGAGCGTGGTAACAAGCGTCATGTCAGGGCGCCCATCGGGGTTCGATGCAACACCTCGATGTCGGCCAGGGTCCGGGCTCCCTGCTCGCGGGCGTGCAGCAGCAGTCGCTGCAACAGCATGCCGGTGACGAGGGCATCGCCGGCGGCGCGGTGCCGGGCACCGAATTCGAGGCCGAGGCGGACGGCCAGCGCGCCCAGCGCGTAGGACGGCTCCCCGCGCACAAGGCGCCGGGCGAGCCGGACCGTGCAAAGCCGCGGGCCGTCCAGCGCCAGGTCGCGCGTGCGCCGCACCTCGGCCCCGACGAATCCCCAGTCGAATCGCGCGTTGTGCGCCACGAACACCCGGCCGGCAAGGGCGGCGAGGATCTGATCGGCGATTTCCGCGAATGTTGGCGCCGCGTCGACCATCTCCTGGCTGATACCGGTGAGTTCACAGATGCGTTCCGGAATCGGCCGCCCGGGATTCACCAGCGATTCGAACACGACGTCGCGCCGCGCACCATGCACGACGACCACGGCGATTTCGGTAATGCGATCGTCACCCGCTGCCTGCATGCCGGTGGTTTCCACGTCCACCACGGCGAAGGCGCACTCCTCCAGCAACGGTGATCCCTGCGCCGCTGCAACCAGCGACCAACTTCCGTCGGATTGCTGCCGCACGCGTGGGTCGGCGCCGAGGAGCGCGGCCGCAATGCGCTCGGCGACGGCGATCGGCGCGTTGGGAAGCCCGAGTACCCTGACCGCCAGGTCGGTGGCACTCGCCGGGCCCAGGCGCAACAACTCCAGTGCCCGTTCGGCGAGCGTGCCGGCTGGATGTGCAGTGAGTCCGGTCATCAGTTCCTCAGCTGCTCCCACGATGTTGAATCGCGTATGACAGCGTTTCCAGTTCGACCGCAAGATTCACATTCTTGACATCGACGCCCGCCGGCACGTGCAGCTGGACCGGCGCGAAGTTGAGCATCGCCGTGACGCCCGCGGCCACCAGCCGATCGACCAATGCCTGCGCCGGAGCGGCGGGCGTGACAAGGATGGCGATGTCGATCCGGGCGCGCTTGACGATGTTCTCGAGATCGGTGACGTCAGCGATCACGAGTTCGGCCCAGCGCATGCCAATCTTCGCGGGGTCCTTGTCCACCACCACCACAATATCGAATCCGCGGGCGCCAAATTCCGCGTACTGCGTCAGTGCGCCGGCGAGCCGCCCCGCTCCCACGAGGAGCACGCGGTAGCGGCGGGTCAGTCCGAGAATATTGCGGAGCTGCCGCGCCAGCGCATGCACGTCATAGCCCAGGCCGCGCTTGCCGAACGAGCCGAAGAAAGACAGGTCCTTGCGGACCTGCGCCGACGTCGTGCCGGCGCGAGCCGCCAGCGCTTCGGACGACAGCGTGTCCGCCCCCTGGCGCTCAAACTCCTCCAGAAACCGGAGATAGATCGCGAGCCGTCGAACGGTGGAGTCGGCGATCTTGCGGGTGAGCATTTGTGAAATGTTTCACGAGGGGGCGATCCGAACAAGGACCGCCGGCGAGAGCACGTCGAGCAACCGCACGAATCCGGCGACATCGACGACCTCCGGCCGCAGGTCCGGATCGATCTTCGCCAGCCGCAGGACCTCCCCTGCCCGTACCGCATCCAGACCCCTCGCCTCCCGCAGCGCCTTCAACATCCGCTTTCGCCGGTATGAGAAGAGCGAGGTCACCAGCCGCCGAAACTCCGGAATCCTCCCCGGCAGGACCAGCGGCGGATCGCGAGGAACGAGGTGGAGCACCGCTGAATCGACCTTCGGCGGCGGCGTGAAAGCACGCTTGTCCACCGTGAACTCGCGCTTGACATGCGCCACCGCCTGGATGCCGATGGTCAGGCCACCATACTCCTTGGCGTCCGGGCCGGCAACGATTCGGTCGGCGACTTCGCGCTGGACCAGGAACGTGACCGCTGCCGGTAGCGGGGCCGTCAACGCGCGATCGAGCAGCGGCGAGGTGATGTTGTATGGGATGTTGCCGGCGACGAGCCATATCTTGCCGGCCGACACCCACGGCGCGACCAGCGCCGACCAGTCGAGTTCCAGTGCGTCACCTGTCACCAGCGCGAAATTGCGTCCGGAAAACCGGCGCAGCAGGCCCGCCGCCATCGCCGCATCCCGCTCGATCGCTACGACCGTTGCGCCGCGATCCAGGAGCGCCGCCGTGAGGGCGCCGCGACCGGGACCAATCTCCAGCACGACATGCTGCGCAGTCGCGCCGGTAACGGCGGCGATTCTTGCCAACAGCGGCGGATGGGTGAGGAAGTGCTGGCCCAGCGCCTTGCGCCGACGGGGGCTCACATGCGGAGCACGAGCAGCGTGCGGTCGTCGGCGGCTGGCCCGCCGAAATCGGCGAGGTCCTGGAACACGCGGTCAACCAGCTGTTGCGGCGTGCAGGCCCGGTCCGTTTCGATGCGCGCCAGGATGCGCGCCTCGCCGAACCGTTCACCGGTGTCGTTGGCGTGGTCCTGCAATCCGTCGGTGAACAGCACCAGCAGGTCGTGCGCGAAGTGCCAGGGCACCATCCGGCGCCCGAAGCGGCCGGCCTCGACCAGTCCGAGCGGAGGGGCGGTCGGATCGAGCCGCTCGGCGCCGCCAGTTCGTGGCACCCGAAAAGCGTGCGGGTGGCCGGCACTGGCGTAAACCAGCCGCCCCGCGGTCGGATCGAGGATGCCGTAGAAGATCGTCAGGTACATCTCGGTCTTCTCCAGCTCATCCGCAAGCGAATCGCGCAGCAACGTGAGCATCTCGTCGGGTGGCGTGGTCGAGTTGGCGTGGATGCCAACAGCTGCGAGCACTTCAGCGGCGATCAACGCGGCGGATAATCCGTGCGACGAGACGTCGCCGAGCATCGTGCCCACCCGCCCGCGGCCGAGGCGGGCGAAGGTGTAGAAATCCCCGCCGACCGACGCCGCAGCTTCACAACGCACCGCGACGTCGGCATCGCCGCGCAACATGGCCGGCGTCGGCATCAGGCGCACTTGCAACTCGTGGGCGAGGCGTAACTCCTGCTCAAGCCCCTGGCGATCAGTATCGCGCGACACCAGCCTGGCATTCTCGAGCGCCGCGCCGATCTGCGTCGCGACGGCCACGATGAGCTTGGTCTCGTCGCGGGTGAAACCGCCGCCGCCGGCGCGATCGGCGAGCGCGAGCGTGCCGATGACACGCGATGCCTGGCCGGAAGCCGAGTAGCTGATCGGCACGGCAACCACCTCGCCCGGTACCCACCCGGGTTGCACGCCGGTTTCGATCCGCCCGCTGCGGAAGGCGCGCGCCGCGACGGCGTCCGGATCGTCGGTCGCTACCTCCTCCGGCACGGTACCCGGCGCCGTGCCCAACGTGGCAACCGTCCGGAGCACCCCGCGAGCTTCGTCATGGACGCGCAGGCCGGCGCGGCGGGCGCCGACCACCGCGCTGACTTCGCGCAGGATCACCGAGGCAACTTCGTCAACCGGGTGCGCCCTCCCCAGCAACTCGCCGATCGAATAAAGCAGGTCGATCTCTTCGTAGCGTGCGGCCAGTTCGCCGCTGAGTGCCGCTGTCGCTCGCTCGGACTCGAGCACAGCCTGCACCACCGCCAGCACATGGCGCGCGGTGTCGTCGCGCCCGGCATCCGGCGGCGAGACGATCTCAAGGAAGAGGCCGGGCGAGCCGCGCAACGCCAGCCACGACGCGGCGTTCCCCTCGGCGCCCCGCGGCGCTCGCGGCACGTCGAGACCGGCGGGTTCGCCCGCGACCAGCTGCCAACGGTCACCGTCGAGCCGCCACAGCCGTAGCGGCGCGCCCGCAAGCGCACTCAGCGGCGCGAGGACGCCGCGGAGTTCACTCATTGGCGGGGCAGCGTCATCCAGATGGTATTTCCTTGGTCATTGAAGGCCACGTCGTCGGCCAGGCGGTGAATCATGAACAACCCGCGGCCACGGGTGGCCTCGAGTGATTCGTCGCCAATCGGAAGCGGGACGGCGTTGTGGTTGAAGCCATCGCCTTCGTCGGATACGGCGATGACGATGAAGTCCTCGCGCAACTCAACGTCGACAATCACGTGACGCGATGGATCGCCACTGTTGCCGTAGAGCATCGCGTTGGCCAGCGCCTCCGCCAGGACCGTGCAGAGACGAAACTGCGTCCGTCGCGAAGCCGCGGTGCGTGCGAAGCAACCAGCGCACACCGTCTCGACCACTTCACCGACGCGCGATAGATCCGTCGCCAGCTCGATGCGAAACCGGTCGCCCTCTCCAGGTTCCCGCGGCGTTAGGTGGGCGGTGGCGAGCATCACCGGTCCTCAGTCGGCCGCGAGGGCCTCGGCCGGCGTGTTCGAAATGGCGAACAGGGTGTCGAGCTTGGTCAGTTCGAACAGCGAGCGGAGGTCCTCGTTCAGGCCGGCGAGCCGAAGATCGCCGCCCGCTTCGCGCACGCGTTTGCTGATCGAAACCAGAGCGCCCAGGCCGGACGAGTCGATGTATGCCGTGGGGGTGAAGTCGAAGACGAAGCGCCGGGCGCCACGGTCGAGCGCGTCCTGCACGAGCTGCTTCAGCTCCTGACGATTGGCCACGATCAACTGCCCCTCCACCGTCACCATCGTGGCGTTGTTCGCAGCCTGGCTCGCCGTAAACGGCATCCGTCGCTCCTGGGGTTCAGTCCCGCGTGACGCTGGATTGCAGCGCCACCATCGCGGCCACATCCACAATATCGTCGGGCTCCGCTCCACGCGACAGGTCGGACATCGGACGCGCGAGGCCCTGCAGCAGCGGGCCGGCGGCGCTGGCGTTGGCCAGGCGCTCGGTCAACTTGTAGCCGATGTTCGCCGCATCGAGACTGGGAAACACCAGCACGTTCGCGCGACCGGCGACCTCTGATGCGGGGCACTTTCGTGCGGCGACGGCCGGGACGAGCGCCGCATCGACCTGCAACTCACCGTCGGACACCACTTCAGGCGCGATCCGGCGAAAAATCGCCGCCGCCTCGCGCACCCGGTCCGCTTCCGGGCCCTGCGCACTGCCCTTGGTGCTGAAGGACAGAAACGCGACCACCGGCACGTCGCCCACCAGCACCCGCCGGTCCCGCGCGGCGGCGAGCGCGCTCTGGGCCAACTGGTCCGCCGTTGGCGAGGGGACCACGGCGACGTCGGTGTAGGTCAGCACCCGATCCTCGAGACCGAGGTACATCGCGGCGCTCAGCCAGGCATGGCCGGGCGCCATCCCGATCAACCAGAGTCCGGCGCGCATCACTTCCGCGCTGGTAACGACCGCGCCCGCGAGGCAGCCATCTGCATCTCCGATGGCCACGAGCCCGGCGGCGAAGCGGAGCCGGTCGCTGGCGAGGTCCAGCGCATGGACGCCGTCGCGCACCGCGTCCGGCCGCCGTTCGCGCAGTCGCTCACCAATGGCGGCCAGGCGGTCGTGTCGCGCGGGATTGAAGTCGGCTCCGAGCAGGATCGGGTCGGCGATGCCGAGGCGTGCGAGCGTTGCCGCCGCGGCCTGGATCCGGGCGTCCGCCCCCTCGGCAAAGACGATGCGAGCGTGCTTCCCGGCGGCCCGCGCACGCAGCTGCTCGCGAAAGATCACCCGGCGAATCGCGCCTTGAGCGCATCCGCAACGGCCGAGCTGACGAGGCCATCGAGCGGGCCGCCGAACCGCGCAACTTCACGCACCAAGGATGACGAGAGGTAGGTGAGGTCCACCGCGGGCACCAGGAACACCGTCTCCAGCTTGTCGTTCAGCTTGCGATTCATCAGCGCCATCTGGAACTCGTACTCGAAGTCGCTGACCGCGCGCAGGCCGCGGATCACCATGGTGGCGTTGCGGTCGCGGGCGAAATCGGCGAGGAGCCCGGAGAATGAGGCCAGCTCGATGCGCGGGTCGCCTGCGGCCGCGACGGCCAGCATGCGCAATCGATCCTCGACCGAAAACAGCGGCGCCTTGCTGGGATTGATGGCGATGGCGACGACGAGGTGATCAGCGAGGGCGAGCGCCCGCCGGATCAGATCCTCGTGGCCACGCGTCGGCGGGTCAAACGAACCTGGGTAGATCGCGATGCGGGTCATGGGGTGTGGTAGAAGGTGACGGCGATGTCGCCCCACCGGCGAGTGGTGCCACCGGTGAGTTCAGTTTTCCGGGGGTGCTCGACGGCGAGCACGCTGGCAAATGGAGCGTGGTGCCACGCGGCCGCGATCTGTTGCGCCAGGTCGCTCGCGAATGGAGGATCGGCAAGCGCGACGTCATATGCCTGCGGCGCGAGCCCCGCGACGAACCGAACTGCATCGGCACGGCGGATGTCGGCGTGCTCCTCCGCGCCGAGCGCGGCAATGTTCGCGCGCAAGGCGCTCAGCGAATCCGGATGCGTCTCGACAAAGGTGGCATGCGCCGCGCCGCGTGAGAGCGCCTCCAGCCCGAGCGCACCGCTCCCGGCGAACAGGTCGACCACTCGCGCCCCCGCCAGACGCGGCGCGAGGATGTTCAGCCATGCCTCCCGTACCCGCTCCGCCGTGGGCCGCACGCGGCGATCCGGGGGCACCACCAGCCGCCGCCCGCCCCACGCGCCGCTCACGATGCGAGTCACCCGGCCGCCGGCGCCAGCGCCACCGCACGCGCCTGTAGCGCGGAGCGGCCGTTCCATTCGTTTCGCTCGAGCCGGAACGCCACGTCGATCGGAACGTCGCCGTACGTGGTGTAGCGATCGGCCCAACCGAACGCGATCGTGTCGACGCCGCGCCGGCCGGCCGAGAGGACTCCCTTGAGATGGTTGCTGCCGACGACGCGCGGGCTCATCAGCCGCACGTTTCGCACGCCGAACACCGGGCCCGGGTTCCCCATGCCGCAGGGCTCCAGCTCCCGGCTCCAGCGTTCGAGTTCATCGGTGATTTCGTCGAGCCCGAGCTCGACATCCACGCGTTGAGTGGGGCCAAGGTCGGCGGGGGTGAGTTGCTGCTGCGCAACAGCATTGAACCGGGCGCGAAACGCGCCGACTCGGTCGCGTCGAATGGTGAGGCCGGCCGCCATGCGATGCCCGCCGAACCGTTCGAGCAGGTCGCCGCATTCGGTCAACGCCGCATGCAGGTCGAACCCCTCGATGCTGCGCCCGCTGCCGCGACCGAGTTCACCGTCGAGGCCGATCAGGAACGTGGGCCGGCCGAACCGCTCCACGATGCGCGAGGCGACAATCCCCACCACCCCCGGGTGCCAGTGATCGGCAGCCAGCACGATCGCGGCATCGATCGCCGGATCGGCATGGCAGCGTTCGACCTCTGCGAGCGCTTCGTCGAGAATCCGCTGGTCGAGGTCCTGGCGCTCGCGGTTCAGCACTTCCAACCGGTCGGCAAGGGTCGCCGCCTCGGCGGGGTCGTCTGTGAGCAGCAATCGGAGTCCGTCATTCGCGTCGGCAATCCGGCCGACCGCGTTCAGGCGCGGTGCGATGATGAAGCCGACCTGTGTGGCGCGAAGCTCCTTATCGCCCAGTTGCGCCCGCTCCAGGAGCGCGCGGAGACCGGGCCACCGACTGTGCGCCAGCAGCTTGAGGCCATGCTTGACCAGGATGCGATTTTCGCCGACCAGCGGGACTACATCCGCCACGGTGGCGAGCGCTACATAGTCCAGCAGATGATGCGGCAGCGCCACGGGCAGTGACAACGGCTCCACGAGCGCCTGGACCAGCTTGAAAACGATGCCGGTTCCGCACAACATGCCGAGACCGGAATCGTCGTCGCGGCGTTGGGGATCGACCACGGCATCGGCCGGCGGGAGCTCCGGGCCGGGAAGGTGATGATCCGTGATGACCACGCGGAACCCGGCGGCCTTCGCGCGAGCGACCGCCTCGACGGCGGTAATACCACAGTCACACGTCACGATCAGCGCGGCGCGGATGCGTTCGGCTTCGGCCAGCCCGGCAGGACCGAAGTCGTAACCATCCGTCATGCGATGGGGCAGGAACGGATGGACGTCACCACCCGCGACGCGCAACGCGCGCGTCAGCACCGCAGTCGCACACTGGCCGTCCACATCGTAGTCGCCGTGCACCAGGATGCGCTGCCCAGCGCGAACCGCCGACGCGATCACGTCGACCGCTGCCGCCATGCCAGCGAGTGCGCCGGGGTCGGACAACGCATCGAGCCGCGGGCGCAGGAACGCTCTTACCGAACCTGGTTCGTGGTGTCCGCGCTGCACCAGAAGCGCGGCGAGCGGCAGCGGTAGGCCGAGGGCATCCGCCAGCGTCCGAACTGCAGCGTGGTCCGGCGCCGGCGAGAGCCGCCACCGCGGACTGCCAGTCAGGCGACCGCCTCGGCGACATAAATGATCGCGCCACACATTTCGCAGCCGTCGATCAGGATCCCCTCGGCTTGCAACTTGCCGATCCGGGAACGTGGGATCACCGTGTAACACGCTGTGCAGGTGGCGTTCTGCACCGGCACCAGGATCTCCGTCTTGCGCGAGTTGCGGAGGCGATCGTAGCGGATGCGCAGCAGGCGGTCGAGGCGTGCGGCGGCCGCCTCGCGCGCGGCACGCGCCGCGTCGAGTTGGACCGCGAGCTCGGTGTCCCGGTCGGCGAGGGCAGTGCGCGCCGGAGCCTGCTCCGCTTCCGCGGCGGCGAGCCGTTCGGTTGCCGCTGTGAGCGCAACCGCGCGAGCGGTCACGTCATCCGCCATTCGAATCCAATCGCTTTCCTCCTGGGCCAGAATGTTCCGCCCCAGCTCGACATCGGCGAGGAGCTGCGCGGCGACACGCGGATTGCGCTCCTGTTCCAGGCGCTGCTGCCGCCGCTCGTGCTGCGTGCGCTGCGTTTCGAGTGTCTGCTCCGCTTCATCGCGTCGTCGCGTTGCCTCGATCTCCGCTCGCTCCGCCGCCGCCAGCTCGATCCGTCCGCGCTCCAATGCCACATCGAGTGTGGCGCGCTCCTCGGCGATGGCCTGGGCGCGCCCGGTGAGCGCGGCAAGCTCGCGGTCCTTTTTCTGGACGTCGAGCAGCTTGGGCAGATCTGGATGCATTCGCGGATTACTCCTCGGCTGGCAGGGCGCCGCGCGCAGTGCGCTCGCGCGACCCGGTGGCAAGATACAACCTAAACCGCGCCTGACCTTCCTTGCTCAGCGCCATCCAGCGTCGGCGACGAGCCGTCGGATCGATTTCCGCGGCGATGTTGGGGAAACTGTGAATCTCCTCGAGTGCTTCGAGCGCGCCGGCGTATTCGCGATCGAGATCGTAGCCGGCTCCCGGCTGGCCGTGCTCCACCAGACGCGCCCACGCGTCGCGACCACGCTCGTCGAGCAGCGGCAGTGCGTCGCCAATCGGCGCATCTGGCGGCACGGCCAGCAGGGCTTCGTAGATCGCGCGATATGCCGGCAGCGAGAACCGGGCGGCGTCCACTTCAGTGCGCGCCCGGCTCAGCCACTGCGGATGCAGCAGCAACAGCCGGAGCAGCTTGCGCTCGATCTCCGCGCCAGGCAGCCGCGGCTTGCGACCGGAGCGGTCGTCGGGCGTCGGTTCCTCCGGCCGCCTCGGCGGGCGGGTGGCCGCGGCGCTCGATGTGGAGGGCTTCAGCGCCGCCTCCGCCGCCACAGCATCGCGCGGGATGCCCAGGCGCTCGGCGACACGGGTGACGTACAGCTCGCGGGTGACCGGATCGCTCGCGGCGCGCAGGGTCGGCAAGAGTCGATCGAGAGCCTCCCGCGCCTTGTGGACGTCGGCGAACCATCCCTTGGTCTCCAGCAGTTGCAGCTCGCGCTCGAGCACGTCGATCGCGTCGGACAGCACGCGCTCGATGGCGGCCGCTCCACCGCGCTGGACCAGCGTGTCGGGATCGTCGCCCGGCGGAAGGGTCGCGACGCGCACCCGAACGCCGTGGGACAGCAGGATATCGGCGGCGCGGAACGTCGCCTTGAGCCCCGGCCCGTCGCTGTCGTACAACAGCACGACTTCATTCACGAAACGCTTGAGGAGCACGGCCTGTGCTTCGGTCAGTGCGGTGCCGAGCGGCGCCACCACCTGTTCCACACCGGCAAGCGCCAGTCGTTGCACGTCGAAGTAGCCTTCAACCACGATGGCGTAGCCCGCCTTGCGAATCGCATTCTTCGCGAGATGCATGTGATAGAGCTGCTCGCCCTTGTGGAAGATCGGCGTCTCCGACGAGTTGAGATACTTCGGCTCCCCGGCGCCGAGGATCCTGCCCCCGAATCCCACCACCCGGCCGCGCAGGTCATGAATGGGAAACAACAGGCGAGCGCGAAATCGCGACACCACGGTCGCGTCGTCACGCTTCATCACGAGTGCGGCCTCGGCGAGAACATCTTCCGCAATGCCGAGCTGCTTCATCGCCGCGACAAACTCGTTCCCACGGGGAGCATACCCCATGCCGAGCGTGGCGGCCGCGTCGAGTGAAAATTCGCGCTGCAGCAGATAGCGGCGCGCGGTTTCGGCCTCAGGATTGTCTCGCAGCTGGGTCGCGAACCAGCCTTGCGCCGCATCGCAGGCCTGGAACAGCGGTTCCCGCGGGTCCGGACCGGCGCGCTCGGTGCCTTCGGGGATCGGGATGCCGTAGCGCCGCGCGACCTCGCGCACCGCGGTCGGATAGTCCATGCCGAAGCGTTCGCGATACCAGGTGAACACATCGCCGGACTTGTGACACACAAAACAGTAGTAGCAGTTCTTCTTCGGGATCACGGCGAAATTGCGATTGGTGCCGCCGTGAAATGGGCACGCGCCGCGCCAGTCGCTGCCGGTGCGCTTGAGCGGCACCTGCTCCTGCACGATTTCCAGCAGGTCCGCCGTGTCGCGGATCCGCTCGATCAGCTCGTCGGGAATCCGTGCCATCAGCGAAAGACCGCCACGGTGACGCCGACGCCACCCTGTGGCCGCGGCGCGAAGTCGAACGACGCGACGCGGTTGTCCGCGGCGAGCAGGCGTCGAACCGCGTCGCGCAGCACTCCGGTACCCATGCCGTGAATGATGGCGAGGTGCGGCTGCTCGGCCAGTACGGCACCGTCGATCGCGGCCGTCACGGCAGTCTCGGCTTCGTCGGCCCGCATCCCGCGAAGATCGAGCTCATAGGCGGCTTCTCGCAGCGGTTCGTCCACCGCGGTCGCGTGCGACTGGCGCGCGCGCGGGGCCGGCTCCGACGATGCGACGGGCGCCAGCGTGCCCGCAGCGACCACCAGTCGCATGGTGCCCACCAGGACGACCGCCTTGCCGTCGCCACGCAACTCGGCCAACTCCCCCGTGACCCCGGTGTTCAGCCGGACCCGACGGCCCACCCGCAAGCCTCCGGCACCGGCGCCGACTACCTCGGCGGGCTCGTCGAGTCGCGCGGCCTGCTCCCGAATGCCGTCCTCGACGAGGCGCCGCGCCTCCCGTGCGGTCGCCTGGTCGCCCGCCTCCTTCGCGAGTCCCAAGGCCTGCTCAACGCGCTTGCGAGCCTCCAGCAGATAGGCCTTCGCCTGCCGGGCGCGTTCGCGCTCCGCGTGCTTCTCTCGCTGGTGCAGCTCGGTTTCGCGAGCCGCCTGAGACGCCGCGGTCGCCGCTGCAACGGCCTCGCGACGCTCGATGTCCGCGCGGCGACCCTGCAGCGCCGCCTCCTCGCGGTCGAGGGCTTGCCGGCGCGCCTCGACCGCCGCGAGCAACCGGTCAAGTTCCCGCTCTGCCTCGGGCACCAGCGCTTCCGCCGCCGCCAGCACGCCGTCATCGACGCCCAGGCGGCGCGCGATCGCGAGACCATATGAGCGGCCGGGAATCCCCTTCGTGAATTGATAGGTCGGCGACAGCGTGGCGGCATCGAATTGCAGCGAGCCATTGACCACGCCGCGAACCCGGCCCGCCAGCGTCTTCAACGCCCCGAGATGGGTGGTGGCGAGCGTCAGCACCGCGCGCGTCGTCAGATTGTCCAGCACCGCCATGGCCAGCGCACCGCCCTCGGCCGGGTCAGTCCCAGACCCGATCTCGTCGATCAGAACCAGGGTGGCATAATCCGCGGCGTCGAGCATGCGCCGGATCGTGGCGACGTGCGCCGAGAAGGTCGACAGATCCGCTGACAATGATTGATGGTCGCCGATATCGACGAACATCCGGCGGACGATCGGAACCATGCTGCCGGCACCGAGCGGCGGCGCGAATCCCGATTGCGCCAACGCCAGCGTGAGGCCGACGGTCTTGAGCAGAACGGTCTTGCCGCCGGTGTTGGGGCCGGAGATCAACAGCGTGCGCTCATGCGCATCGAGCGACAGGTCGAAAGGAATCACGGCGATCCCGCGCGCGAGCAACAGCGGGTGCCGCGCCCCCTTGAGCCGCAACGGTCCGCCGACGTCGCCGAGCTGCGGCACTTCCCCGCCGACGTCGTTGGCCCAACGCGCCCGCGCGACGACGGTGTCGACCGCGACGGCCATCGCGTGCAATGCGGCGACCACGTCGCGGACCGGGCGCAGCCGGTTGGTGAGATCCCTCAGGACGATGAGCGTTTCACGTTCCTCGGCGCTCAACGCCGATCGCAACGCGTTGCCGAGCTCGATGGCGGCGGTTGGCTCGACGAACAAGGTCCCCGCGCTACCCGATTCGTCATGGATGATGCCGTCGGGTCGCTGGCGGGAATCGCGCCGCACCGGAATGACATATCGGCCACTGCGCATCGTCACACTGGCTCCGCCAGGAACGGTCGACGCGTCGAACTCGCGAAGCATCCCTTCGAGCCGGCGAATCAACCGCTCGCGCGCGGCGTGCACCTCGCGCCGGGCGGCCGCGAGCGCCGGACTCGCAGAATCCAGGAGCTCCTCGTCGTCGCCGATCGCGAGGTCGAGCATCCGCTCGATCGACCGATCGACCGGAGCGACCCGGAGCGCCGCCAGCTGTGGGCACGACTCCGCCTGGCGCTCGAGCTCCTGCGTCAGCTCGCGGCTTGCAAGCAGCGTTGCCTTGATCGCGGCGAGTTCGGCAACCTCCAGCACGCTGCCGTCGACCCGAAGGCGTCCGAGCGCACCGCGCAGATCCGCAACCGGCGCCACCGCGAAGCCGCTTCCGCGCCGGAGGACGGCCAGCACCTCGCCCACCAGTGCGAGTTCGTGACGGATCCACGCCGCGTCATCCGTTGGCCGGCGCGCGCGCAATGCCGCGGCCCCAAGCGGCCCGGCGGCGTACGAAGCGACGACATCGAGTACCGGTTCGAACTCGAGCGCCGCGAGTGCGTCCGCGGATACGGCGGGGTCCAAGCACACCGGGGTGCCGTCCCTCGTGAGAGATGGCACCCCGGCCTCACCAGCCGGCGTCGCGATCATCCCTGCTGCAGCGCCTCGCGGGCGATCTGATTGATCACTCTGCCGTCCGCGGTGCCCTTGAATCGTCCCATGAGGATGCCCATCAGCCGGCCGAGGTCAGTGGCTCCTCCGGCGATCGCGGCGCGCGCGGCGGCACGGATTTCGTCGGGATCGGCCTCGGGCGGGAGGTAGGCCTTCAGGACGCCGATCTCGAACTCTTCCCTCGCGGCCAGGTCTTCACGGCCGCCATTGCGATACTGCTCCACCGAGTCAACCCGTTGCTTGATCTGCTTGCGCAGAACGTCCACGGTCTCCGCATCACTCGGCACCCGGGAGAGTTCCAGCTCCCGGTTCTTTAACGCGGCAAGGACCGTCCCCAATACCAGGGTGCGGTCCTTGTCGGCTGCCTTGCGGGCGATGATCTGGTCGGCCCGAAGACGCGCGACGATCTCAGACATGCGTGGTACGGCCCCGACGGTTCTTGCGTTGCGCGGCGTTCATCTTCCGCTTGCGCTTCTCACTCGGCTTCTCGTAGTGGCGATGCTTGCGTAGATCGGATAGGATCCCCGCCTTCTCACACTTCTTCTTGAAGCGCTTGAGCGCCCGCTCGAAGCTCTCATCCTCGTGGATGATGACTTCTGACATGTACTGAAATCACCCCTCTCGGCCCCGACAGGGGCGGTTTCGCTACAGAATGTAAAACTAGGGCTGAAACGGGGGTGAGGCAACTGAGAAACCGGCGGTGCTCACCCCGGCGGCCAGTGCATCTGGCGCCCCCCCAGCAAGTGCACATGCAGGTGATCCACCGTCTGGCCGCCCTGCTTCCCGGTATTGATCACCGTCCGGTAGCCGCCGAGTGCCACGCCGAGTTGCTCCGCGACGGCGACCGCCAGCCGCAGGAGCTGGCCGAGCACCGCGACGCGCTCATCCTCCGGGACCTCGGTGGCCGACTCGAAATGCCGGGTAGGGATCACCAGCACGTGAGTGGGCGCCTGCGGATTGAGATCGCGAAATGCCACCGCGAATTCGTTGCGTGCGACGATCGTCGCGGGAATCTCGCCCGAGACAATCCGGCAGAAGATGCAATCCACGGTTACTCCTCCAGGATGATGCGACGACGATCCTGCGTGACCACCCCGGCCGCGATGGCGGCCGTATCGAATCTCAGGGTCGCCGGACCCAGGCTCACCAGCTCCGCCGCCAGATCGACGCGGCAATACTCGATTTCGGCCGGCGTGAGTCCCCCTTCAGGTCCGATGATCCATGCGACGGCCGCATCTCGAGCCATCGCTGGGCAGCGGCGACCCCTCGCGTCCGCGAGCAGCCATCGCATTGCACCAGGGCGTAGTGCCAGCGCTGGCAACATGCACGCATCCTCGACCACCGTCGCCCAGGGATTGCCGCTCTGCTTGCATGCCTCGCGTGCGCGGCGGCGGGCGCGCTCCAGCACGCCCTCCCGCACCCGGCTGCCGACTGCCTGCGACCGCTCGGTTTCGAGCGGGATCAGTCGCGACACTCCCAGTTCCGTGCAGCGTTCAGCGAGCAGCAGGAACCGGTCCTTGTCGCCGGCGCCGACTGCGAGGATGGTGACCGGCAAGGCCGGCGCCGCCTGCACCGCACCGACCGCGATACCGAGGCGAGTACCATCGTCGACGAGTGTGCCTCGGGCCGAACTTCCCGCCCCGTCGAGCACGACCACGTCGGCACCGACGACGCTCCGACGCACCCGCAGATGATGCAGCTCGGCGTCCTCCAGCGCGATAGTCATCCCGTCGACGAGCGATCCGGGTGTGACCAGCGCACGCAGCGCCGTCATCGGCGCCGCGCTGCGACCGACCACCAACCGGCGTCCGTCGCTTCGTCCACCACGTCGAGCCCGTGCTCGGCGAGCACCGGCCGGAAGAGTGGCTCTTCCGCTGCTTCCATTCCCGCGAACAGGACGTTCCCGCCGGGCGCAAGCGCCCCGAGAATCGCCGGCATGAGCGCCGTGTTGACGTTGCGGAGGATGTTCGAGCAGATCAACTCAGCGGGCCCGGCCAGCGGCGCGAGATCCGAGGCGTCGCCGACCAGGAATGTCACGGCGTGATCGACCCGGTTCCGCCGCGCGTTTGCTTCTGCGATCGGTAGCGCCTCGTCATCGATCTCAACGCCGATTGCGGATCGTGCGCCGAGCTTCACCGCGGCAATCGCCAGGATACCGGAGCCGCTGCCCAGGTCCAGTACCCGGTCGCCGGCACGCAGCCGGCGTTCCAGCAATGCGAGCGCCCCGCGAGTCGAGCCGTGCTCCCCGCTGCCGAATGCCGATTCCGGATCGATGGATACAACAACTTGATGATCGCTCGGCGCGACCGGAAGCCATGACGGCGTCAGCACGAGACGACCGAACGTTCGGGTCACGATGCCATCGCGCCAGCGCGTCGACCAATCCACCGGGTCGGTGACCTCGATGGTGGCGTCGATGCCGGCAAACTGGCTGGACAAGCTGACCACCAGTGCCGTCGCATCGCGCTCCGACCCGACGGTCGTGCAGATCACCCCGGATCGCGGCTCTTCCACGCCGTCGCCGGTCGCGGCGATCAGTGCCGCGGCGATGGCATCGCTCTGATCAGGGCTGGCTGTGATCGTGAGCCGCCACCAGCTGCCGGTCACACGCCGAGCGTTTCCTTGAGCTTCGACCAGAAGCCGCCGCGGCGCTTCGGACCCTCACCTTCATGCTTGGCGAGTTCCGTGAACAGCTCGCGCTGAAGGTCAGTCAGCTCATCGGGCGTCCACACAAACACTTTCACGTTGAGATCCCCCGTGCCGGTACCGCCCAATCTGGGAAGGCCCTTACCTCGCACGCGAAGCACCGTGCCGGACTGTGTCCCCGGTGGCACTGCCAGCGCTTCGTCGCCATACGGTGTCGGCACGCTGGCGGTTGTGCCGAGCGCCGCCTGGGAGAAGGACACCGGCAGGTCGACCAGCAGGTCGTCCCCTTGCCGCTCGAAGCGATCGTCGGGCTTGACTTCGATCAAGACGACGAGATCCCCGGCCGACCCACCGCGCGGCCCGGGCGTGCCCTGGCCGCGCAACGTCAGGTAGTGCTGCGACGACACGCCCGGTGGCACGTCGACGGTGACCGTGCGGTCACCCTTGATGCGTCCTTCGCCCCGGCACACCTCGCATGGTGTCGTGATGACATAGCCTTCGCCGTGACAGGTCGGGCAGGGACCCACCTGCACGAACTGACCAAACATCGAGCGCGCGGCGCGCCGGACCTCGCCCGATCCGCCACACGTCGAGCAGGCGACCGGCCGGCTGCCCTGCCCGGCGCCGGTGCCGTTGCACGCCGTGCATGGGACGAGCGTCTTGAGCCGGACGTTGCGCTTGGCCCCCAGCGCCACCTCCTGCACCGAGAGCTTGACCGTCACGCGGATGTCCTGGCCGCGATTGGGATCGCGCTGCGGCCCGCCGCCGAACAGTCCATCCAGGCCGCTGAACCCGATGTCGCGCATGAAAATGTTGAGCGCTTCGGACAGGTCGATGTGCTGGAACCCCGGCCCGAAACCCGCCCCGCCGCTCGGCGCGGTACCGAATCGGTCGTAATGCGCGCGCTTGTCCGGATCGCTGAGCACCTGGTAGGCCTCGGCGATTTCCTTGAATCGCGCCTCGGCGTCGACGGAAGCGTTGCGGTCCGGGTGGTAGAGCATCGCCAATCGCCGGTAGGACTTCTTGATCTCGTCATCGTTCGCATCGCGACTGACTTCGAGCATGGCGTAGAGATCACTCACTGAAGCAACCCCTCAATCAGCCGGCCGGTATGCTCTACCAGTCCGACAACCTTGTCGTATGGCATGCGCGTCGGCCCGAGCACGCCAATCACGCCCGTCGCGCCGCCGCGGCGGTAGGTCGACGTGACCAGCGTGAATCCGGCGAGTCCGGGTTCCGGGTGCTCGCCGCCGATGGTCACCGTCAGCCCTTCCCGCGTGCGCTCCGCCAGCGCGTCGCGCAGCAGGCCCCGGCCGTCGGTGAGGGTCAGCAGGCTGCGCATCTGCTCGGTGGACGCAAACTCCGGCTGTTCAATCAGCACGGCCGCACTACCCAGCATGACCGGTTCGTGCGGCTCGGGAATGTCGAAGAGGCCGTCGCCTTCGGCCAGGATGATGTCAAGGAGGTCGCCGGCTTCGGGCGAAGCGTTCGCGTCTCGCAGGCGGTCGGCGAACGTCGCACGAATCTCACGCAACGTCAGCCCGCCGAGCCGCTCATTGAGCACGCGCTGCACCTCATCGACGTCCGGCTGGCTGAGCAGTCCTCGCAACCGTATGAAGATCGACCGAACCGTACCGCTTCTGAGGTTCAGCACGAAGAGCAGACGGTCGGTCGACACCGGCACGAGATCCACCCGGTCGAGCACGATGGCTTCGAGGGCTGGGGCGACCGCGACACCCAGTTCCTGCGTCAGGATGCCGAGGACCTGCGCCGCGCGCGCCAACAAGTCGTCACTCGAGAATCCGGCCGAGAGCTCGGTCTCGAGATGCTCGCACGCTTCGGCACCGGGAGGCACTCGCTGCACCATCGCGTCGACGTAGAGCCGGTACGCCCGGTCGGTCGGAATCCGACCCGCCGAGGTGTGGGGATGAAACAGGTATCCCTTCGCTTCGAGTTCGCCCATGGTACTGCGAATCGACGCCGGCGAGATCCCCAGCGCCGACCGGCGCGCGACGGTGTGGCTCCCCGCCGGCTCGGCCGTCGCGATGTAGGTCTCGATGACCGCTTCGAGCACTCGCCGCTCGCGCTCGGTCAGGGATTCGCCGTCACTCATTCCGGAAAGCTAGGAACGCCGGGCTGCCCCCACCAGCGCGTCGAGCCGGAGCCACCCTTCCGCCGTGAGGCAGACCAACCCGTCGTGGAGCGTGGCCCAGCCCTGCTGGTGCCAGCATTCGGCGGTTCCCACCGGGAGTTCCGCGGCCCTGAGCCCGTCGCTGGTACGGAGCCGGAGATAGCGGCGCTCCAGTGCTCGCGTGGCCGCGTCGAGCGATTCGCTTCCGGCGGTCACCGACTCGCCCCTCGCGAGCCGGGTCTGATACGCGGCCCACTCGCGAACGTTCCACCGCCGCACATCGCGATCGAGCGAATGCGCCGATGGACCAAGGCCCACGTAATCGACGCCGGTCCAGTAGGCGAAGTTGTGCCGGGCCCGGAAGCCGGGTCGTCCGGCGTTGGATACCTCATAATGCTCGTAGCCCGCGGCAGTGAGCGACTCGTGCGCCTCGAGATACTCCTCAGCGTAGCGATCATCCGTCGGCGCAACAGTTCCGCCCTGTTGCGTCCAGCGGAACAACAGCGTATGTGGCTCGACCGTGAGCCCGTACAGCGACACGTGCGCTGGTTCCAGCCCGATGGTGCGCTGCAGGTCCTGGCGCCAGTCACGCCCTAACGCGGTCGGAAGCGCGAAAATCATGTCAATCGAAATGTTGTGAATTCCCGCACCGCGCAGCGCTGCGACTGCCCCGGGTACCTGCTCGGCACGGTGGGTACGATGCATCCATTCGAGGACCGCGGGATCATGACTCTGCACGCCGAGAGATACCCGATTTACGCCGCTGGCAGACCACGCGTGCGCCCGCGCCTCCGTCACGTCATCCGGGTTGGTTTCCAGCGTGACTTCGGCATCCGGCGCCATGCGGCGCTCGGCCGCGATGGTGTCGATCAGTTGCGCAATGCTCGCCGGCTCGAGGCGGGAGGGCGTTCCGCCGCCGAAGTACAACGTGGTCACCGGAGCTGCGCCATCGTCACCACGGAGCGCCGCCCAGTGACGCCACTCCTGACTGATGGCGGCAATGTACTGCTGATCCGGCGTTGTTCGGCGCACCGCGATCGCAAAATCGCAGTACGAGCAGCGGCGCGCACAGAACGGCACGTGGACATAGATGTGCACGGCCGAATCATATCGAATCGGCGGTCCGCCCGGCGCGGACCTGCGGGCTGAACGGTTTCATTCCGGATCGTCGAGGATCGAGCTCGGTGGCCTGCCAGGTGTGGCCGCGGGCCGCCGCGCATCACTGGCGCCCGCAGTGAGTGTCTCGCTCCAGAGCCGCCGACGGGTCATTATCAACCCGGCAGAACGCGCCGGAACAGGCTGCCCGGCAGCTGTTCGATCAGCCCGCCCAGTTCCAGGCCACAGAGCACGCCGAGCAACGCACCGATGGGAAGCCCGGTCGTATCGGCAATTTCGTCCAGTTGCCGTGGTTCAAACGTGAGCGCGTTGAACGCCATCGCCTCGTTGCCCGACAGAGTGCAGGGCGGCGGCAGCGCCGGTCCGAGCGCGGCGGTAGCGGTCTGTGGAGCGATCGAGAACTTCGTCAGCATGTCGCTGGCCTGCAGGATCGGCTCGGCACCATCGCGGAGCAACTGATTGGTGCCTTCGGAGGTCGGCGACGTGATGGGACCCGGTACCGCCATGACGTCGCGCCCTTGCTCCAGTGCCGCACTGACCGTTACCAGCGTGCCCGATCCCTTCGCGGCTTCGACCACGACGACGACCGTTGCCAGGCCGCTGATCAACCGATTCCTCCTGGGAAAGCCACCGGCCTGCGGCCGTTCGCCGGGAGGATTCTCCGTCAGCAACAACCCCTCCGATTCCACCCGATCATAGAGCTGCGCGTTTTCGGCTGGGTACACGATTCCGATGCCATTTCCCAGCACGCCGATCGTCGTGCCGCGATGATCCAGCGCCGCATGCTGCGCGACAGCGTCCAGGCCCCGGGCCATCCCGCTGACCACCACGATCCCCGCTGCCGCGGCAGCGCCGGCGAGCATGCGGGTTACGTCCCGACCGTAATGGGTGTGGTTCCGACTCCCGACAATCGCAACCGCTGGCAGCGCGCACAATTCCAGCCGACCACGCGCAAACAGCATGAGCGGAGCATCGGGGATCGATCGCAACGAGGCTGGAAATCCGGGATCGAAGGGAAGCAGTATGGCGATGTTGCGCTCGGCGCAGAGCGTGCTGAGTCGCTCGGCCGCGGGTACGCACGCCGTGCGGGCGAGATCTGTCACCGTACGTGGCCGCAGGTCGCCGGTCGGGCGCGCATCCAACGATCGGCCAACGGCGGCGGCGGCGGAACCGAAGCTGGATAACAGGCTCGCCACGCGGCGCGCACCAAGGCCAGGGACGAGCGCGAGCGCGATGTAGGCGAGACGCTCGTCGGCATCATGGCTGCTCGTCGATAGTCCTCCAGAGTTCGTCGCGGGCGTCATCGGTGTCATCCCCGTCATCCCCTTCGGTTGCTCGCACGCTCTGCACCACGCTCCAGAGCAGTTCCTTCAGTTCATCGAGTCCCTGCCCCGACGCACTCGAAATCGCCACGCTGCCCAGGGCACCCGGCGCCTCGATGTGCGGCAACTCGCTCCCAGCCGGCAACAGGTCCTGCTTGGTCAGCACGAGCAGATGCGGCCGGCCGGCGAGTTCCTCGCTATAGAGTTGCACCTCATGACGCAATCGCTGATAAGCAGCGGCCACGTCTTCGTCGTCGAGTGGCAGCAGGTATGCGAGCACGCGGGTGCGTTCCACATGCCGGAGAAACTGCAGCCCGAGGCCCTTGCCGGCGTGCGCACCGGCGATGATCCCGGGAATGTCCGCGACCACGAACGTGCGGGAGCCCGAGAGTGCCGCCACGCCGAGGTTCGGTTCCAGAGTGGTGAACGGATAGTCCGCGATCTTCGGGCGCGCGGCACTGATTACCGAGAGCAGCGTACTCTTTCCCGCATTCGGCTCGCCGACCAGGCCGACATCGGCGATCAGCTTGAGGGTGAAGACGAGGCGTCGCTGCTCGCCGTCGCCGCCTTCCTCCCACTCGCGGGGCGCCTGGTGCGTCGCGCTGGTGAAGCGGGCATTGCCCCGTCCACCGCGTCCGCCGCGCGCCACGAGAACCTGGTCGCCGGCATGTAGCAACTCGCCAACACGTCGGCCGGTGGCCTCGTCGTCGATCACGGTTCCGGGCGGTACGGGCAGGATCACATCCGGCGCCGAGGCGCCGGTCATCGACTTGCCTTTGCCATGCACGCCGCGCTCCGCGCGCCACGCGGCTTGATACTGGTAGTCGAGCAGCGTAGCCAGGTTCGCGACCGCGCGAACGTACACCGAGCCGCCGTCACCGCCGTCGCCCCCGTCGGGGCCGCCCTTGGGGCGGTACTTGAAGCGAGCAAAGGAGCAGGCGCCGTCACCGCCGCGCCCCGCCCACACCTCGACCACCACGCGGTCAACGAAGCTCAAGGCGCGGAGGCCCAAGCGTCACGGATCCGCTGCCACAGTGTCCTGGCTTCGCGCCATGCCGCGCGCGGCAACAACGGATGCACCACGCGCAAGGTGGCGTCGACTTCGTCGATCGACGCGCCGCTGCGCAAGGCACCGAGGAGGTGTGAATGAAGCTGTCGCGGGGTGCGCAGTACGGCGGTCTGCGCGACGGTGCAGAGCTCGCGCAACTTGAGCGCCAGCCCCGGGCGCGCCAAGGTGCGCCCGTATCCCTCGGTCACCATCCACGCTTCGAGCGCCGGGTGCAACGCATGAACGTTGGCGCGCAGCCTGGTGTAGTGATCGCCGTAGATCGTCCGGCAGGTCAACTCACCGCGACGAGTCCATTCCTCGTGACGGGCGTAGTCGAGACCATCCTCGCCGAGCGGCGAAGGCGCGCCGGCGGCAGCACGCCAGATGCCCGCTGCCACGAGGGCGCGCGGCCAGCCAACCGTCAGCACCGACTGCAGCACCAGCTCGTCGACCGCCAGGGGCGGAACGCCGACGGCGATGGCTTCGGCAACGCCCTTCCGGATCTCTTCCGGGTCACCTTCGGCGATCTGCGCCGCAAGCGTTACCAGCGTGCGGGAAGTCTCGTCGAGCCGGGGTCTCGTCATTCCCACCGCATGCCGCCACGAACCTCCCGGCGTCCCGTGACGACCCCACGCGTATTCCGGAGCGGCGGATTGCGCCACTCGCTCAGCGCCTCGAGTGGCCAGGTGTCGTCGCGACCGAATCTCTGCGTGATGGCCTCGAGCAATGCGACGAGCGCCAAGCCGGCCGCGATCATGTCCCCGTCGTGCACCTTGAGCGCAAGGCCAAGTCCGAGGGTGGGCAGCGCCGCGGAATAGACCCCTTCCGCGCCGACCTTTGCGATCAGCCGGTTGGACCACGCCTGCATCAGCACGGTATCGAGACGATCGGCACCAGCGACCAGGTACGGCTCCCCCATCATTGCGTCCCGCACGACGCGCGCGGCGGGATCTGCGCTCGTCGCGAGGGCGGCGTACGCCCGCGCCATCGCGACGAGCGGCAGGGCAACCGCCGCCGCCGTGCAGCCATCGATCCCCCATTGCAACTGGTCGATCGACTGTCCGCTCCATTGCGCGATCGTCTCCGCGACTCGTTGCTGCACAGGATGCGACCGTTCCTCGTAGCCGGACATGCCCCAGCCGTGCAGCCGCGCAAGACCCAGCAGCGACGCGTGCTTGCCCGAGCAATTGCTCCACAACGGCGTCGGCGTGACCTCGTCATGAATCATCGCCTCAGCAAGAGCGGGCCACAGCGACGGATGGCCGCCACAGGCGAGGTCGCCTTCCGTGGCGCCGATCGCGATGAGCCACCGGGCAACGACCTCGCGGTGGACGGACTCGGCGTTGTGTGACCCGCACGCGATCGCGAGCATCGTGGGGTCCAGGCCGAACCGCTCGATCCCGCCGTCAACCACCAGGGGAAGGAGTTGAAACGGCTTCGCCGCCGACCGCCAGTATGTGACCAGCGAGGCGTCGCCGGCACCACCCACAATCCGGCCCTCAGCGTTGACCACGGCCGCCGAGATCCGGTGTGTGGACTCCACCAGAGTACCCCGCATCGATACGACAACGAGTTCCGTCATCCGCGCGCAAGATAGCGACAAGGCACTAGCGCAAAGTGAGCCGGGAGAACGGAGAAGCGACCGGGACCACGGACAGGGGATGTGTCTTCTGACTTCTCACTGCTTACTTCCTACTTCCCATCGGCTAGCTTCTTGTCATGCCTGCCACGCTGTCTCCGGTGCCGCGCGTCCGCGTAACGCAATTGCTCGAACGGATGCGAAAGACGCGGGTTGCCGTGGTCGGCGACGTCATGCTCGACCGCTACCTGGTCGGCGACGCCGAACGGATCTCGCCGGAAGCGCCGGTTCCGGTGGTCACCGTCGACGACGAACAAGTCGTCCCCGGCGGTGCCGCGAATGTTGCGGTCAACGTGGCAGCAATCGGCGGCCACCCCCGCCTGGTGGGCGCGGTCGGCGACGACGTAGCGGGCGACGTGCTGCGAGAGGCACTCAGCGCGCTGGAGATTTCGCCGGCAGGACTGATTACCGTGCTCGGTCGTCCAACGACGTCGAAGACGCGGATCGTCGCGCGAGGTCAGCAAGTCGTGCGGATCGATCGCGAAGTGACCAACCCGCTCGCGGACCGCTTCCGCGACGCGCTGGTCGCATCGGCCCATGCCGTGATCGCCGACGCCGACGTCCTGTTGATCGAGGACTACGACAAGGGCACGATCGACGCCGCGATGGCCGGGGAGTTGGTGGCCGCGGGACGCAGCCGCGGCATCCCGGTCGTTGTGGACCCCAAGTTGCACAATTTCTTTGCCTATTCGGGCGCCACCGTATTCAAGCCGAACCGCCGCGAGCTGGAGGCGGCGTTCTCAACCCATTTCGTTGGCGACGACGCCGATCTCGAAGGCGCGCGCCAGCGACTCGGCACGCAGCACCTGCTGCTGACGCTCGGAAGAGATGGCATGATGCTCGTGTCTCCCGGCGAACCGTTGCGCGCGACCACGAGCATCGCGCGGGATGTGTTCGATGTCTCCGGCGCCGGCGATACGGTCGCCGCGTGGGTGGCCACCGCGCTCGCGGCCGGCGCGGAGATTCAGGAGGCGGTCTGGCTGGCGAACGTCGCCGCCGGCATCGAGGTGGGCAAGCGCGGTACAGCGTCGGTCTCCGCCAACGAACTGCTCGCGGCACTCGACGAAAAGCGGCTGCATCCTCGGTGAGGACGCAGCCGCTTCGCTTACTCCGTCTACCGTTCCGAGCCAGCCCGGGAGGCTCCACTCACTGACTGACTCGGCGACCCTACGCCACCCAGCGGGGTGGTTCAGGCCGATGGGCGATGAGGGACTTGAACCCCCGACCTCGCGCATGTGAGGCGCGCGCTCTAACCAGCTGAGCTAATCGCCCCCGCAGAAGCGGGGCGCGGATCATATCACCCTTCCTAGCGCATAACAACCCATGGCCCCGGAGGGATTCGAACCCCCGACCTTCAGATTATGAGTCCGCTGCTCTAACCACCTGAGCTACGAGGCCAACTGCCTGTCACTACTGCTCTTACTGGCTTTGTCAACATTTTCCTGGCGATCGGTTGACTCGCACCGTCAGTCCACCGCCAGCGCTCCGCGAGAACGCCGCATCACAGTCGTCCCGGGCAGCTGATCGGGCACTCCGGCTTGCTCCAAAATCTAGCGTTCCGGTCCGCTCACCGTGATCAACGTCCGGGCCGTTCTTCACGCGACATCCTGCCACACCCGACCAGCGCCTTCGACGCAGGTCGCAACCCTTGGACGGCGCGGCGCGCAGCCCAAAGACACCTCATGGACGGCTGCACGGCTTGGTATCGGGTCCCCATGCCCCAGTGACAAGAAACAAGAAACAAGATGAATACAAATTGCTAAACAGTTTCATTACAATGTCTTACGCTGTAGCACTAAAGTAAGACATTTTTTGCTAGGAATCGACCGATACCCCCTCCCCCATCCGGAGAATGGGTGAAATGGCCGGTTATTTCGCATTACCTGACGCCCTTGGGCCCGCGCACGCGGCGATAGAGTTCCAGATGTGCGTCCACCATGGCCGTCACGGTGAAGCGCTGCCGCACCCGCTCCCTCCCTGCCCTGCCAAGGCGTTCCCGCAGCCTCGCGTCACCGGCGAGCGTCCGCATTGCCTCGGCGAGTGCCCCGACGTCCCGGATGGGCACCTCGAGGCCGGTCGTGCCCGCCAGGTTGACCTCGCGCACGCCGGAGGGGACCGCCGTGGTAATGACAGGCCTGCCCGCTGCCATCGCTTCGAGCAGTACCATGCCGAACATCTCCTGAACGCTCACCGAGGGCAGCACCAGAAAGTCGGCGTCAGCCATCCGTCTAGGGAGGTCCTCATCGGGGTATTCCCCCCACCACTTGACCCGGTCCTCGACCGCCAAGGCTCGCGACAGCGTCTGCAGGCGATGCAGCTCCGGCCCTGACCCTACGATGTCGAGGCGCACGTCCGGCACCAACTCGAGGGCCCGGAGGAGGAAGTCCACTCCCTTGTAAGCCATCAGTCGCCCGATGAACAGCGCCCGCGGCGGGTTGCCGGGCGGCGGCGGCGGCACCAGTTCCCAGCGACGCTCGTCGATGCCGAACGGAATCACCTCCACCTTGTTTTCGAATCCGCGCAGTTCCCGGGACAGGGCGATATGCGCACGGCTGGGCACCACGATCGCCTCCGCGCTCCACAGTGCGTACTTGGACGGCAGCCAGTACTTGAAGCTGGGATAGTCGGCGTGCTGGGTGACGACAAGCGGTGCGAGCGAGGGCCGCAGCGCGTACGCCACGTCGGCCAGCGAATTCGGATGGTGCAGATGGATCACATCAGCGCGCTTCCATGCGGCCCGCACATAGCCCGGAGCCAGCTCCTGCGATCCCACGGGAGCGAACGACCAGGCACGTGTGACCGCGGCGCGGCGACGCTGTCCGGGGCGCGGATCGCCGAAGGCAGTGACCGCAACGACCTCTGCCTCGTGTCCGCGCTCGGCCACCCCTTCGGCCAGCCCTTGCACCACGCGCTCCATGCCACCGGAGCGCGGCCAGTAGTACTTGGCGAGGTGCAGTATCCGCATGGGGTGGAACTTAGCGGCGACCTCCCCATCTTTGTCCGGTGCGCGTCCTCATTCTTTCGCCAGCCTCACCGCCCCGCGGAGTACTTCGCTCGCTCAGCAGTCTGGGAGTCGAGCCGGTCGTCGCACGTCCCGACGGCGACAGCGAGACCGACGGGTTGATCCAGTACGTACGAGTCAGCGCGCGCGGTGATCGCGACCGCCCGGTGGACCTGCGCTGGTCGCGGCGCGCGTTGCGGGCGATGGTGCGCGATGTCGGCCCGCAACTCATCCACATCATGGGCGACCCGTGGACCCCGACGGCCGAGGCAGGCGCCGCGGCGGCGAGACATCTCAAGGTCCCGTATGTGTTGGTGGCCACGTCCAGCCTCGGCGGACCGAAGGGACTCACCGCCAAATGGCAGGGCGATCGCATCCGCACTGAGGCGGCGGCGCTCGCCGGCACCGTTCGGTCGGCCCTGGAGCACCTGCTGGGCGGGCAGTCGACCGACAGGCCGACGGCAGTGCTGCCGCCGGGCGGGCTCAGTATTCCCGTGGCGTGGTCTCCGCGACCCGATCCGGCGCCGGTGATGTTCGCCGCGGTCGGGCGGTTGGTGGCGGAACGCGGTATCGACTTGCTGCTCAATGCACTCGGCGCGACGTTCGGCGACTGGCGGTTGCGAATTGTCGGGACCGGCCCGGTACACGAGAGCCTGGAGCAGCAGGCCCAGCATCTCGGCCTGTCGGCGCGGATCGAGTGGCTCGGCGCCCTGCCCCGCGACCAACTCAACGCATTCTGGCCCGAGGTCGATGTGCTGGTGGCTCCATCACGGTCCACGCCCGAGTGGGTTGAACCGTCCGGGGCCATGGTGCTGCAGGCGATGGCGCAGGGTGTGGCGCCGGTGGTGAGCCGGTCCGGGGCGCTGCCGGACGTGGTTGGGGGTAGCGGACTGATCGTCGACCAGGACGACCTTGTCGCGCTCACGCGGGCCACTCAGGGATTTGTCGCCGAACCCTGGCGGTGCCGCAGCATCGGCTCCGTGGCACGACAGCGGGTGCTGGAGCAGTACGCCGACGCGGCGGTCGCGGAACGGATGGTCACGCTGTGGCGGCGGGCCCTCGGGCTTGAGGCCTGAGCCCTGAACCATGAGATCCGAGCCCTCTGGCCTTACACCTCACGCCTCAAGCCTCAGGCCTCGGACCTAGACGCCATGGTATTCCCGATACCATGCCACAAAGTTCGCGACGCCGGTCTCGATTGTAGTCCCGGGATGGAACCCGCAATCGCGCGCCAGATCCTCGATGTCGGCGGACGTCGCGGGCACGTCGCCCGGCTGCATCGGGAGAAACCGTTTTTCGGCGGTCTTGCCAAGTGACCGCTCCAGCGCACCGATGAAATCCATCAACTCCGCTGGTTCGCTGTTGCCGACATTGTAGACCCGGTAGGGCGCCGAGCTGCTGGCCGGATCAGGGTGCTCTCCCTGCCAATCGGGGTTTGCCGCCGCCGGACGATCGGAGATCCGCACCACACCTTCGACGATGTCATCGATGTACGTGAAGTCGCGGCGCATCTTGCCGTGATTGAACACATCGATCGGCCGGCCCTCGAGGATCGCCCGCGTGAACAGAAACAGCGCCATGTCCGGACGCCCCCACGGCCCGTACACTGTGAAGAACCGGAGCCCGGTCGCCCGCAATCCGTACAGATGGGCGTAGGAGTGCGCCATCAGCTCATTCGCCTTCTTGGTGGCGGCGTACAGCGACACCGGGTGATCGACGTTTTGGTGCACCGAAAACGGCATGTGGGTGTTCAGGCCGTACACCGACGACGTCGATGCGTAGGTGAGGTGTTCCACGCCGTGGTGGCGGCAGCCCTCGATCACATGCAGAAAGCCGACGACGTTGCTTGCGATATAGCTGTGCGGATGGGTCACCGAGTAGCGGACGCCGGCCTGAGCGGCGAGATGAATCACGCGCGGGAACCGCTCGCGCTGAAACAGCGATTCCATCGCCTCGCGTTCGGTGAGGTCGAGCTTGACGAAGCGGAACCCGGGATGACGACGCAGCCGATCCAAGCGTGCCTGCTTGAGGGCCGGATCATAGTAGGGGCTGAGATTGTCGAGTCCCACCACCTCGTCGCCGCGGGCCAGCAGCCGCTCGCTGACGTGATATCCGATGAATCCCGCAGCGCCGGTTACGAGGTGCTTCATGGCTCCTCACCTGACGGGTGTGGCTCCGCGCCCTCTGCGACGGATTGCACTTCGAGTCCCTCGCGCCGCAGCTGTTCGGTGCGCCAGGGCTCGAGCCGCACCGCCACCGCCAGCCGGTCGCCACACAAGCTCTGTCCCAGGACGTCCCCGACGCGGTGCAGAAAGCCGAGCCGCTTGCCATCGGCCGGGCTCAGCAGGACGCGGACGACCGGGCGGATTGCCTCGGCGCGTCCCCGCAGCTCGGCCTTGAGCGGCTGCAAGCCGTCGGTGCGCATCGCGGTGGTAAAGATCGCGCCGGGGTAGCGCATGCGCGCCTGGTCGGCGAACGTCACCGGGTCCTCCAGTGCGTCGAGCTTGTGGAACACGACCAGCGTGGGCCGCTCCTCGAGGCCGAGTTCGGCCAGTACTGCGTCCACCGTGCGCATGTGGTCTTCCCACTCCGGGTGGGAAGCGTCGGTGACGTGAAGCAGCAGATCGGCGCTGCCGGCCTCTTCAAGCGTGGCGCGGAACGACGCCACCAGGTGATGCGGCAGCTTGCGGATGAAGCCGACCGTGTCGCTGACGCGTACCCGGAGATTGTCGCCCAGGTCGACCTCGCGCGTCAACGTATCGAGCGTCGCGAACAAGCGATCCTCGACGAAGATGTCGTGCTCGCCGGACAGCGCCCGCAGCAGGCTCGACTTGCCCGCGTTGGTATAGCCGACCAGCGCCGCCGACAGTAACGCGCTACGTCCCGACCGGATGGTTTCGCGGTGCCGCGCGACGTCCTCCAGTTTTTCGCGAAGCACGCCGATCTTGTTGCGGATGAGGCGCCGATCGGTTTCGAGCTGGGTCTCGCCCGGACCCCGCAACCCGATGCCGCCGCGGATGCGCGACAAGTGCGTCCACATCCGCGTCAGTCGCGGCAGCAGGTATTGCAGTTGCGCGAGTTCCACCTGGAGCTTCGCCTCGGAGCTGCGAGCCCGGGTCGAAAAGATGTCGAGGATCAGCTCGGCGCGATCCATCACGCGGGTGCCCAGCGTCTCTTCGAGCGACTGGCCCTGCCCGGGAGTCAGCTCCTCGTCGAACACGACCAGCGTGCCGTGCACCTGCGCGACGAGGGCGCGCAGTTCCTCGACCTTGCCTTCGCCGATGAGCGTGGCCGAATTGACCGCGGCGATATGCTGGGTGAGCGTCCCCACAATGTCGCCGCCGGCGGTGTCGACCAGCCGGGCGAGTTCGTCGATGTGCTCGCCGACTTTCTGCGCGTCGACGGAACCCTTGCGCGGCGCGGCCACCAGCACGACACGTTCGCGCGGCGGAGTCAGTTCAATCATCCATTGGCTTTCCACCACTTGAGGCGTTCGGCGATGCGCTTTTCGTACCCGAAGGCACCCGGTTCGTAGAATACCGAGTCGCCGACGACGTCAGGAAGATAGGCCTGCGGGATATAGCCGGCCGGTGAGTCGTGGGCGTACTGGTATCCAGCGCCGTAGCCGAGCTCCTTCATCAGTCCCGTGGGAGCGTTCCGGATATGGAGCGGCACTGGCGCCGCGGGAGTGGCATCGGCACGCTCCCGGGCGGCGGACCAGGCGGTATAGATGCGGTTCGATTTCGGGGCCGTCGCCAGATACACCGTGGCCTGTGCCAGCGCGAGATCACCCTCCGGACTGCCGAGAAAATGCCAGGCGTCGCGCGCCGCGATGGCAACCTGGACCGCCTGCGGATCGGCGAGACCAATGTCCTCGGAGGCCATGCGCACCAGGCGTCGCGCGACGTACATCGGATCCTCGCCGCCGCCGAGAATCCGAGCCAGCCAGTACAGACTTGCCTGCGGATCGCTGCCTCGCACCGACTTGTGCAGCGCCGAGATCAGGTCGTAATGCTGCTCGCGATCCTTGTCGAAGATCGGGACGCGCCGGGCGAGGGTCTCCTGGATGACAGCGATGTCGATCCGTCCATGTGCCCCGACGTGTTGCGCAGCGGCCTCGAGTACCGACAAGGCGCGCCGCGCGTCACCATCGGACAGTTGCGCCAGCGCGTCGCGCGCGTCGTCCGGGATGTTCAGCCCGAGGCCACCGAGGCCGCGATCCCGGTCGCTGAGCGCATGATCGATCACCCGCCGGAGCTCCACGGGCGACAACGGCTCCAGCACCCACACGCGGCAGCGCGACAGCAAGGCACCGTTGAGCTCGAACGACGGATTTTCGGTCGTGGCGCCAACCAGCGTGACGATGCCACCCTCCACGGCCGACAGGAAGGCATCCTGCTGCGCGCGATTGAACCGGTGGATTTCATCGCAGAATAGAATGGTGCCCCGGCCGAGCCGGCGGCGTTCTTCGGCCTCCTTCAGGATTTCGCGCACCCGCACGACGCCTTCGGTGACGGCGCTGAAGCCGACGAATTGCCGGTCGGTGTATTGCGCGATGAGGCGGGCGAGGGTGGTCTTGCCGGTGCCCGGCGGCCCCCAGAGAACGATGCTGCCCACATCGCCGCGCCGGATGGCATCGCCGAGCGGCTTGCCAGGGTCGAGGATCGCGCTCTGGCCGACGAAATCGTCCAGCGTCCGGGGCCGCATCCGCGCGGCCAGCGGTTCGGGCGGCGTGAACAGTCCGATCGTCCCGGTCATCCGGCCTTCCGCGCCAGCGCAAGCAAGGCCTCGCGCGTGTTCAGCGCCGGCTCGTCGAGCACGACGCCGAGCAGCCGGTCGAGTGTGCGACCGATCTCGGGTCCGGCCGCGATCCCGGCACCGATCAGGTCGTCGCCGGTCACCGCCAGTCCGCTGCGCCCGGTTGCCTCGCCGCGGAGCCGGATCTGGTCGAGCACGGCTGACCAGCCGTCGGAATCGTCACCACGCCAACGTGCCAAGGTCCTCAGGTCATCGGCGGCAGCGCCGACCATGGCGATCCAGCGACGGACGTCGCGCGGGGCGGCGCTGGCTGGCCGCGGCGGAGCGCGGTCGATCGCTTCCGCACGGTGAATCTCGTCATTCGAGCCCTTGAAGCGACGCCAGATCGTGGCATTGGGCGAGCAGAACGCGGCCGTCACCACCACAGGATCACGGGTCGCGATCCGGTCAGCCACGGGTACGTCGTCGCGACTCGAATTGGGCGCACGACACTCGGGAAGCCAGGTCCGGGTGACGCCACTGTCGAACCACAGTTGCACCAGCGTGTCGAGCGATCGTGCCGTCGCGATGCTCTTCACCCATTCACCGCGCACGCGTTCAGCCGAGAGGTGGCCAATGTCGTGCGCCTGGTCGGTCGCGGCAGCCCAGGTGGCCGGGTCAATCGTGAAGTCGAACCGCGCGGCAAATCGCAGCGCACGCAGGATGCGCAGGCGGTCCTCGGCGAATCGGACCGCCGGCTCACCGACCGCGCGGATGATGCCTTGCCGGAGGTCGTCGCGTCCCGCGAACGGATCGCGCCATGCGTGGCGCACCGGATGATAGGCGATCGCGTTGATGGTGAAGTCGCGCCGCGCGAGGTCCTCGTCGAGCGATACGCCAAACTCGACGATCGCGTGCCTGCCATCGGTTCGCACGTCTCGCCTGAACGTGGTGACTTCGTGGAGCACGTTGTCGTCGTCCAGGACGCCGATCGTGCCATGCTCGATGCCGACAGGCACCGTGCGTCGAAAGAGCTTGAGCACCACTTCCGGTGCTGCGGCGGTTGCCAGGTCGACATCCTGCTGGACATTCCCGAGCAACTCGTCGCGAACGGCTCCGCCGACGCACCACGTCTCGTGGCCGGCATCCTCCAGCCGGCGAAGAATCGCCAGGACGGGTGCCGGCACGGGAATGTCGCCGCCGGTCTGCAGCGCGGCTGCCATCAACGGCCCGGTTCGATCACCGCTCGCGGATCCGGATATTGCGGAGCGACAGCGCACCGTTGTGGTCGCCCTGGATGCCGATGTACCCGGTGCCCGACCGGCCATAATTCGGCCAGGCGGCGAACTTGCTCAGCTTGACCTTCGCCTCCCAATCCGCACTGCCCAACTCGTATTCGAGCAGCTTCGTCCCGTTGAGCCAGTGCTCGACGTGGGTTCCTCGCACGACGATCCGCGTCGAGTTCCATTCGTTCGCCGGCTTGACGATTCCCGCCGGGGGAGGATACAGGCCGTATGCCGCGCCAGCAGCCGTCAGGCGAATCTTGCCATCGGGTGCCGCGGCGTCATCGAGCAGCTGGTACTCCGGTCCGCTCCAGTAGATGTGCTCGTACTCCTCGGTGGCGCGATAGAAGATCCCCGAATTGCCGGCCGAGCCGAGCTTCCAGTCCAGCGTGAGTTCAAAGTCCCGGAACTGTTGCCGAGTGACGAGATCGCCGGTACTTCCCGACTTCGTCAGCACGCCGCTCACGACCTGCCAGCCCGCTGGCACCGAGTCGGACTTGTAGCCGCGCCAGCCATCGGTCGAACGGCCGTCGAACAGGAGATGCCAGCCCGCCTGCCGCTCCGCGGCGGTCAGCGTGTTGGTCGAGCCTTGCGCAACGGCGCGGGTCGTGCCGGTGGCGAGCAGTACCGCGGCGACCAGCGCATGCGATGCAATTCCATGTGACATCTTGATCTCCGGGAAACAGCATGATGACACCACAACGCAGGATTCACCCGCACAGCACACTACCACCATTCACGTTCAGGATCTCGCCCGTCACGTGGCGCGCGAGGTCCGACAGCAGGAACAGGATCGGTCCCGCCACATCGTCGGCCGATGCGATCCGCTTGAGCGGGATCGACTCGGTGATGCGCGCGCGCCCTTCACCGGCATAGGGGTCCGCCGACATCTCGGTGTCGACCCATCCGGGCGCCACGCAATTGACGGTGATGCCCGGCGCGCACTCGATCGCGAGTGACTTGACGAGTGCAATCAGTGCGCCCTTGCTCGCCGCGTAATCGGCGTGAAACGCCTCGCCGCGCTGGCCTGCGGTGCTGGCCACCATGACGACCCGCCCACCGGGGCCCAGCAGGCCGAGGGCGGCGCGGGTCGCCAGGAACACCGCGTCGAGATTGGTCCGCAGCGTTTCCCGCCAGCGTTCGGGCGCCAGCGCCACCAGCGGAGTGTCGGCGGACGGCCAGACGCCGTGATTGGCGACGAAGCCATCGAGGCCGCCGAACGCCGCTTTGACCTCGGCGAACAACTGGCTCACCCGGCTGGGGTCGCCATGGTCCCCGCCGCCGACATACGCCCGCTGCCCCAGCGCCCGAATCGAGCGCGCCACCGCGTCGGCTTCGGCGCGTCGCGTGTGATAGGTGATGCCGACGTCGGCACCCGCCTTGGCGCAGAGCAGCGCAGTGGCGCGGCCGATGCCTCGCGAACCGCCCGTGATCAGGATCCGCCTGCCGGCCAGCGAGATCATCCGCCGTACTCGGCGGTGAGGATCGCGGTGATCTGATGTTCGATCGCGAGGTGGAGTTCCTGCACGTGGTTGACCCGTTCGTCCCGGATCACGAATGCATGGTCGACGGTGGCCGCAAGTTCACCGCCGCCGCCGCCGAGGAACGCGATCGTGGTCACGCCGAGGGTGCGAGCGGCTGCCGCCGCCACCAGGCAGCTGGCGCTGTTGCCGGACGTGCTGTGCAGTACGAGCACGTCGCCCCGGCGCGCGAGCGCGGCGAGCTGGCGCGCGAAGACCTGCTGATATCCGAAATCGTTGGCCGCAGCAGTCAAGGCCGAGGTGTCAGTGGTGAGCGCAATGGCACGCAGCGGCTGCTGGCCGCCCCGGCGGTAGCGCACGACGTACTCTGCGGCGATGTGCTGGGCGTCGGCCGCCGACCCGCCGTTGCCGGCGAAGAACAATGTGCCGCCATTTGCGAGGCAGCTGCGCATCGCTGCCACAATGCCGTCGAGCGGGGCGGGCTCGGATGCGACCTGTTCGGCCAGCGCGGCGAGGGACCGCAGTCCGTTCGCGATTCGGCTCGCATCGCTCATTCGGACTCGAACATTCGGCGCACGAAGCGCCAGACGGTTTTCTTCACGGGCAGTGGATCGACCTCGTAGATGCTCAGGTCGTCGAGCATCGCGCGCGGGTTGGTCTCCAGCAGCAGCGTCGCCTGGTCGGCGCCGTCGTGCTCCCCAAGCCAGTCGAGCGCGGTCGCGACATTGCGCTCGTCGCCGTGATTGTCGGCAGCAAGGATGTCGGCCAGGCCGGCGCGAACCAGGTCGCGAGCCCGGTCACCCCGGCTGCGCGGCAGCGCCATGGTGGTAGCATCCACCTGGATCACCGTGCCGAGATCACGCCACGCCCGCACGGTCTCGACGGTACAGGATGAATAGCGCTCCGGATGCGCCAGCACCGGCACCAAGCCGGTGTGGCTGACCTCGGCCAGCGCGCGTCCTACGATCTCGGCTGGCACCATCCGGTTGAATTCCACCAGAAGATATCGTGATCCGCCCAGGGTGACCTTCCGGTCCGCGGCAGCCGGCGGGATCGGGCGGTCCAGCATCACCTCGGCACCACGATGGATCCGGATGCCCTCGGGCACCTTGGCACTCAACTCGGCCCACGCTGCTTCGTAGGCCGGTGGCCAGCCCAGCGCGACGTTCGAGCCGAGCAGGTGCGGTGTGCAGGCGACGTCGGTGATTCCCTTGGCGGCGAAGGCGCGGAGCACTCGCACCGATTGATCCACCGTGCGGGATCCGTCGTCGACGCCGGGCAGCAGATGCGAGTGCAGATCGATCACGACGACGCGGGCGGGATGTCGTCCGGGACGCCGCGGATCGCGGTGCCGGCATGCTTCAGGAGTTGCGCTGCCGCGCGACCGAGGGCCGCCGGATCGCGCTCGGCGGTGGCGAGAAGCGCCAGGGTAATGAGGGCGTCGGCGGCCAGAAGATCGAGCGCAGCCGCGCGCCCGGCACCATCACGGGTCGCAGCCGCAAGTGCGGCGCGCCCGGCGTCCGCGAGTCGCGTCACGACGTCGCCGGCGCCGGCGCCGGCCTCGAGAAAGAACTGCTCGGCACGAAGCCGCAGCGCCGCCGGCGCCCCGGTCGTGCGGGCGGCGAACCAGGCATCGCCGAGCGCGGCGATCATGCCTCGACCCACTCGCGCAGGATCGCCGGAAACTCGTCCACCGCAACCTGCTCAACGCTCGGCACGTTCAGCGTGCCACTGGCAAACGTCGGACGCCCGCCGCCGCGGCCGCCGAACTTCGCGGTGACCAGCTTGATGAAGCTGTTGGCATCCTTGCCGGATGCCGCAAGATCGTCGGTCACCGCGACGGCCAGTGCCGTGGGGATGGTCGGATTCACGAGGACCAGCATCGAGGCAGATTTTTTCTGTCCGCGAAATTCATCGGCCATAGTGCCCAACTGACCGCGGTCGTCCACCACAGTCGATGTGACGAACAGGGTGGCCCTGCCGGCGTCGAATCGCTTCTCCTCGGCCTGGCCGCCGCCTTTGATTGCCTGCGCGAGCTTGGCTTCGAGCTTCTCGCGCTCGGCCAACAATGCCTCGAGCTTGCGTTCCAGTTGATCGGGCTGTGCCCGCAGCGTTTCGGCGATACTATGGATCCGTTGGTCCAGCCGCTGCACGCCGCCGTACGCGTGGCGCCCGGTCACGGCCTCGATCCGCCGCACGCCGGCGGCGACCCCCCCCTGCGACGTGAAACGGAAGAGGCCCACTTGTCCAGCGCTGCGAACGTGGGTGCCGCCGCACAACTCGATCGAATCGCCGATCTGCACCACGCGCACGGTGTCGCCGTACTTGTCGGCGAAGAACGCCATGGCACCGAGCTTGAGCGCCTGCTCGAGCGGCATCTCGCGCGTGGTCATCTCGGCGTTGGCGAGCACGAGTTCGTTGACCGCGGCTTCGATGTCGGCCAACTGCGATGGATCAATGGGCGCGTGATGCGAGAAATCGAAGCGCAGGCGACCGGCCTCGACCAGCGAGCCCTGCTGGCGGACGTGTGACCCGAGCGCGCGGCGCAGCTCCATGTGGACGAGGTGCGTCGCGGAATGGTGGCGCTCGATGTCGCGCCGGCGGGCCTCGTCGACGGCAGCATGCACGTGGCCCGGCGCAAAATCGCCCCGCAACGTGCCGACAAGGCGGGTCTCCCGTGAAGGAGCCTTGATCACGTCCGTGACGGTGAGGTCCCAGCCGTCGCCATGGACGACGCCGATGTCGCTGACCTGGCCGCCGCCCGCCGCATAGAACGGATTCTCGCGGAGGATCAATTCGAGGCGGTCTGGGCCCGCGGCAGAGCCGAGGATCTCAGTGTCACTCTGGAGCGTGTCGTAACCGACGAAACGCTGCGCGCCCTCGCCCCGGACCACGGCGCGAATTTCGCCGGTATGTGCGTTCGGCCCTACCGTCACTTCGGCGCTGGCTTGCCCGCTGAACCGGATGCTACCCGACGCCATAGCCGTCACCCCCCGCGCGGCCCGACTTCGTTCGCGCTGCTCCAGCATCGCACGCTCAAATCCTTGGACGTCGACCTCAATCCCCCACTCGCCGGCGATCAGCTGGGTGAGGTCAATCGGAAATCCGAACGTATCGAACAGCTTGAACGCCTCTTCGCCGGCGATACGCGTGGAGCCGGATGCGCGGACCTGCTCCAGCCGCTCGAGGCCCGCTTCGATCGTGTTGTAGAAGTTTTCCTCTTCACGCTGCACGACCTCGACGATCTTCGCCTGCTTTTCGCGCAGCCCGGGATAGGCGTGACTCATCAACGACACCACCGTTGGAATTATCTTCGCCAAGGTTGGCTCACGACGGCCGAGTAGCCAGGCATGGCGCACGGCGCGGCGCAGAATGCGCCGGAGCACGAAGCCGCGTCCCTCGTTGCTCGGATACACCCCGTCGAGCAGCAGGAAGCTCACCGCGCGCGCATGGTCCGCGAGCACCCGATACGAGATGCCCGTCCCTTCCGGTCCGCCCGGATACTCTCGTCCCACCAGCTGTTCCACTCGATCAATCAGCGGCTGAAACAGGTCGGTGTGGAAATTGTCGTCCTCGTCCTGCATGACCGCGGCGATTCGTTCGAGGCCGGCGCCGGTGTCCACACTCGGCTTCGGCAACGGCGTGAGGGTGCCGTCGGCCGAACGATCGAACTGCATGAACACAAGGTTCCAGATCTCCAGGAAGCGGCCCACTTCGGCCTGTGCCTCGAAGTCCGACTGCGACACCACGACTGGCTTGCTGCCCAGCGTCCACTCGAGATCGACGAAGATCTCGGTGCATGGACCGCACGGTCCGGTGTCACCCATCTGCCAGAAATTGTCCTTGTCGCCGAGGCCGTAGATGCGATCCGCCGGGAGACCGGCGATCTCCTGCCACAGCTTGCGAGCTTCGTCATCGGTGTGGTGGATCGTCACCCGCAACCGATTCGCGGGAATGCCAAGCCACTTGGGCGATGTCACGAACTCCCAGGCAAACGCGATGGCGTCACGCTTGAAGTAGTCGCCGAAAGAGAAATTGCCGAGCATTTCGAAGAAGGTGTGGTGCCGGCGAGTGAGCCCGACCTGCTCGAGATCGTTGTGCTTGCCGCCGGCGCGAACGCATTTCTGGCAGGTGGTGGCGCGGACGTACGCCCGCGGATCCTGCCCCAGGAACGTGCGCTTGAACTGCACCATCCCGGCATTGGTGAACAGCAGGGTCGGATCGTCGGCGGGTACCAGCGAAGACCCCGGAACCTCGGCATGGCCCTTGGAGACGAAGTAGTCGAGAAACTTGCGGCGGATGTCGGCAGAACGCATCCCGGTAATCTATCAACACCGAAGCGGCCTGAGGCCTGAGGCCTGAGGATTGTGGGCTCAGCTAGCCTCTTAACGCCTCCTCGATCAGGGAACGCGCATCGCTTCCCCGATATCCGCGCCGCCCGAGGAATGCCACCAGCCGACGCCGACGGGCCTCGATGGGGAGCGCGGCGATTTGCCGCGCTCGCTTGGCGAGCAGCGCACGCGGCTGGTCGAGCGGATCGTCGACGCCCGCCCGCAACTCCGCGAGCACTTGCTCGACCACTTCGCGGCTCACACCGAGGGAGACGAGATCGTGGCGCAGCCGCACCGGCCCGCGACCTCGCTCACTCCGACCGGTGACGTACGCCCGGGCGAACGCCAGGTCGTCGAGCAGGCCGAGCTGCCGCAACCGCGCTACGGCCGCCACAATCGGCTCGGCGTCGTGTCCCTTGCGCTCGAGTTTGCGCGCCAGCTCGCGCTCGCCGTGCGCGCGGCGTTCGAGTGCGCGCAGGGCGGAACGGAACGCACCTTCCTCATCGGCCGCGCGGTCGAGTCGCTCGACGGCATCGGGCTTGAGCGGCTGGCCGACCTCCAGGCCGAGCGTCGCGATGACATCGGCCGGCACCGTCCATGCCGGCCTGCCCTCCACCACCACGCGCGTGCTGCCGGGGCGGTGCACGTCGGGAATCAGCCCTTCGACAATCACTCGACTTCGTCCTCGTCGGGCGGTACCCCGGCACCCGTGGCAGCAATCCCGCCGAGGGATTCGCGCACCTTCAATTCGACTTCGGCGAGCAGGGCGAGGTTGTCCTTGAGGAAGAGCTTGGCGTTTTCGCGACCCTGCCCGATGCGCTGATCGCCGTACGAATACCACGCGCCTGACTTCTGGATGATCCCGGCTTCACTGGCGATGTCCACCACCAGTCCAATGTGCGAAATCCCCTCGTCGAACATGATGTCGAACTCCGCCTGCTTGAACGGCGGCGCCACCTTGTTCTTCACGACCTTGACCCGCACATGCGAACCGATCACCGCTTCACGTTCCTTGACCGGACCGATGCGCCGGATGTCGAGGCGGAGCGACGCGTAGAACTTGAGCGCCTTGCCACCGGTGGTCGTCTCGGGATTGCCGAACATCACGCCGATTTTCTCGCGCAACTGGTTGATGAACACCACCGCGCAGTTGGTGCGATTGATGGCACCAGCCAGCTTGCGCAGCGCCTGGCTCATCAGCCGCGCCTGCAGGCCCATGTGCGAATCGCCCATCTCGCCCTCGATTTCGGCCTTGGGCACCAGCGCCGCCACCGAGTCGATCACGACGAGGTCGACCGCACCAGAACGCACCAGAATCTCGACGATCTCCAGCGCCTGCTCACCGGTGTCGGGCTGCGACACCAGCAGGTTCTCGATATCGACGCCAAGGCGCTTGGCGTACTCGATGTCCAGGGCGTGCTCGGCGTCGACGAAGGCGGCGACGCCGCCAGCACGCTGCACGTTGGCCACCAGGTGCAGGCAAAGGGTCGTCTTGCCGGACGACTCCGGGCCGTAGATCTCGGTGATGCGACCCCGCGGGATGCCGCCGATGCCCGTGGCGGCGTCGAGGTTGATCGCGCCGGTGGAGATCGCGGCAACCCTCACCCGCGGCCGATCGGCGCCCATGCGCATGATCGCCCCACGCCCGATCTGCTTTTCGATCTGGGAGATGGCCAGGTTGAGCGCCTTGCGCTTGTCGGCGTCGAGACGGGCTTCGTCGGTCGCGGGCATGTGCGGGTCCTTTCAAGAGAAGCGAGAGATGAGAGACGAGAAAAACGAGTAGCCTGACTGCCATACTCTGTCGGTGACCGGAAATGCGCCACTTACATACTACTACCAATGTACAACCGAACTTTTGCCGAAGCAAGTGTCTCTAGGTGTAGTGTTTTGAGTCATTTATATCACCGCCACCCTGGGCGCCACGCGTCTTCGATGTGCCGCAGCGTCTCGCCGCCGCGTTGGCCGCTCTGCACCACCACGTCGAACCGGTATTGATCCCCGGCAGCGCCACTCTTGAGAATCCAGGACCAGGCGACCCGCTCCAGCACCCGGCGCTTCTTGGCGCCGACGGCCTCCTCGCCGGCGCCACAGCGATCGGAGCGCCGCGCCTTGACCTCGACGAAGGCCACCAAGTCACCACGGCGGGCAATCAGGTCGAGGTCGTGCCGACCCAGGCGATAGCGGTGCGCCTGGATGCGCCAGCCCTGCCGAACCAGCCAGCGGCCAGCAGCAATCTCCGCGCGCCACCCGTCACGGTGGCGAGGGTCGGTCCAATCGGCTGGCGGAACGCGGGTCACGGTCACGCCGGGAGAATGGCGGAGCACGTTCGGCGAGACGGACTCGTCTCGACGCGAGAGGGAGCGGGAAAGCGCGAGCGGGGTGCGCAAAACGATGGATTCCGACTGACGCTATCGAGGCGCCTGGATTCCCGCTCGCAACCGAAACCTCGAGGCAGCCATTGCGGGGCATGCCGCGGCCTGCCGGTGGGGTGATTCACCGGGCATTGATCGACGGCTACAAGTATTCCTCGACCTGGTGCAAGCCAATCAGCACGTCCCGCGGCTTCGATCCGTTCGGCGGGCCGAGGATGCCGGCGTCGTACAGCTGGTCGATGATCCGCGCGGCGCGGCCGTAGCCCACGCCGAGACGGCGCTGCAGCAACGACGTCGAGCCGCCCTGATTCTGGATGCACAACTCGGCCGCCTGGCGGAACAACGTGTCGCGGTCGTGGCCTGACTCGTTGCCATCGCCGTCGCCACCGCTCTCGGCCTGCGTGCGCACCAGCGCGAGGATGTCCGGCTCCGCGGCCGCCGTACCGGTGCCATCGCGCTGAGCGGTGTACCATGCCATCAGGCGCTCGGTCTCTTCGGTCGAGATGTAAGCGCCCTGGATCCGCACGGGCTCGTTGCGTCCCGGTGGCAGGAACAGCATGTCGCCGTTGCCGAGCAGCGCCTCGGCGCCGTTCTGGTCGATGATGGTGCGCGAATCCACCTTGCTCGCGACGCGGAACGCGATCCGGCTCGGAAAGTTCGCCTTGATCAGCCCGGTGAGGACATTCACGCTCGGCCGCTGCGTCGCGAGGATCAGGTGAATGCCGATGGCGCGCGCCTTCTGCGCCAGCATCGCCAGCGGGCGTTCCACCTCACCCTGCACCGTCATCATCAGGTCGGCGAGTTCCTCGACGATCAGCACGATCATCGGCAGCTCGCCGTCGGTGTACTCTTCCTTCCATTCGAATGGCGCCGTGTCGGGCGCGTCCCGCGCGATGGTCGCCAGGGTTGGCCGGGCACCGGGCGGATTCTTCATCGGCTTGCCGTCGCGCACCTTGCGGTTGAACTCCGACAGCTGGCGCGCACCGTTGGCGTGCAGCAACTCGTAGCGGCGGCTCATTTCATACACCGCCCACTTGAGTACGGCGGCCGCGTCGTTGTTGTCGGTGACGACCTGGTGGCGCAGGTGCGGCAGCGCGTTGTACATCGACAACTCAACCATCTTGGGATCGATCATCAGCAGCCGCAGTTCGCGTGGCGTGTAGCGGTAGATCAACGCCGTGATGATGGTGTTGATGGCCACTGACTTGCCGGAACCGGTGGCGCCCGCCACGAGCAGGTGCGGCATGCGGGCGAGGTCGCCAACGACCGGCTGGCCCTCGAGGTCCCGGCCCAGTACGATCGGCAGCATCGCCGTCGAGCCCCGCCACGCATCGCTGGCGAGCAACTCCCGCAGCGTGACCATCCGCGGACTCGGATTCGCGATTTCGACGCCGACGGCGCCACGACCGGGAATTGGCGCGACCCGGAGCGATGTCGCGCGCATGGTGATGGCGAGGTCGTCGGCAAGTGCCACGATCCGCCCCGCCTTCACGCCGGCAGCCGGTACCACCTCGAACTGGCTCACCGTCGGCCCCGACGTGATGCCGGCAAGCGTGCCTTCCACCTTGAACGTCCGCAACGTGGCCAGCAGGAGCTCACCCAGCCGATGTAGCTCGGCCTGGTCGGCCGCGACGTTCGTGTCGCGCGGCTGGTCGAGCAGGTCGATCGGTGGTAGCGCCTCGTCCGGCGCGCGCGGCGGCACGATCGCATCCTCGACGTCGATCGGCTCCCTGGCGCCGCGCCGCTTCGCCCCGCGGCGCTGCGTGGCAAAGAGTTCCTCCTGCCTCACGGCCCCCGACGCCGACGCGAGTTCGGCGTCGTCCGGCGGCGGCGGTAAAGGGCGCAGCGAACGTCCCGGCCGCCAGTCCGGCGCAACGAGCGGCTGGGTCCCGCGCTCCAGTCGTTGCAGCGGGTGCCATGCCAGCGTGCCGAGGGTGACGGCGGTAACCGCGACAAACCCGCCGAGCAGTCCCCCGGCGACACCGATAAGATCGAGCGCCGCCCGTGCGAGGAATCCCGGCACCCAGCCGGTCAGCAACTCCGGCCACGGCCATTGGGCCGTTGGCAGGTCGAAGGAGTTGTTCTGGACGCGGGCGAGCACGCCGATGACATACGGAATTACCAGGGCGAGCCCGACCACCAGGATCGCGGCGCGCTTCATGTCGAGTCGCGGCAGGCGCTCGAAACCGGCGAGACCGATGAGGATCCCCAACAGGGGCGCGCCAATCGCGCCGACGCCGAACATGCGCCAGAGCCCTGGCCCGACCACGGTGCCGAAGGGACCGGTGAGGTTGATCGGCAGCAACGTGAGGGCGAGGAACGCGCCAACCACCAGCGCGACCACCGCGCCAAAGCGCCGGCCGTGCTCAGCCATCAAGGCTGGCGCTGGCCCTCGCCGGCCAGCGTGATGCGGCGTTCGTGGAAGAGCGGCAGAACCGGATGCGCGTCGATCGCGGCGGCCGCGATGACATCCTCGCGGAAGCCTCGCGTGGCAAGTTCGCGCCCGGCGCGCGAAAGCCCGAGGACGCGCTCGGTTCGGTCGCGGTAGCGACTCACCAGGTCAACGGACACAAGCGCGGCATCGTTCAGCCCCTTGCGCCGCCGCCGTCCGCCGAGCGCACGAACGGCGAGACAGCCGGCGATGTAGGCATCGTCCAGGCCGAAACCATGCTCGCGCCCGGCGCACAGGATCAGCAGGTCGCCGTGCTCTTCGAGCGCCGCCCGCGCGTGGTCACTGGCCGCCGTGAGATTCACGGCGGCGCCGACGATCACCGTGCGCGCCCCCGCGGTGGCGAGCAGCGCGCGCGTTCCGTTGGTCGTGGTCATGACCAGGGTTTTGCCCTGGACCTGTTCGGGGGTCATCTCCCCGGGGGAGTTGCCGAGGCGGAAGCCGGCGATGCGAACGGAGTTGCGCTCACCGGCGAGCACGACGTCCGCCGTGCCCAGCGCCTGCTCGAGCCGGGTGGCTTCCTCGGCATCGGCGGCGGCAATCACGGCCCGGGCACCGTGGTGGAGTGCGGCGCAGATCGTCGATGTCGCGCGCAGCACGTCCACGACGACGACCGTGCGGTCGGCAACCTCGCCCGAGGTCAGTTCCTGCGGCGAGAAGACAACGTCGAGCCTCATCCCTCGACAGGCTGGGACGCCCGGCCCTCGACCGGTGGCGCGCGGCGGCCGGCCGGCATGGCCGGCGCCTCCGACCCATCGGCGGCACGCACGTCCCGCACCGCCTCGAAGTGCTCCGGCTTGAGCAGGTGCGACTCGCGCTCGAGAAAGTTGGTGTCGACGCGGCCGGCGACGAAGTCGGGATGCCGGATGACGCGCGCGAGGAACGGCACCGTCGTCTTGACGCCTTCGAGGATGAACGAGTCGAGTGCCTGTCCCAGGCGGGCGAGCGCTTCGGTCCGGTCGCGGCCATGCACAATCAACTTGGCCAGCAGGGAGTCGTAATACGGCGGCACGGTATAGCCGGCGTAGACGTGCGTGTCGACCCGCACGCCGGGTCCGCCGGGCGGATGATACGCGGTGATCAGGCCGGGACATGGCTGGAAGTTGCGGTAGGGATCTTCGGCGTTGATGCGCACCTCGATCGCGTGGCCCACGAGCGGCATCTCGCCGAATGACAACGGCTCGCCCGCAGCGATGCGGATCTGCTCCTTGACCAGATCGTGGCCGGTCACCATCTCGGTAACCGGGTGCTCTACCTGGATCCGGGTGTTCATCTCCATGAAGTAGAATGAGCCATCCTCGTCGAGCAGGAACTCGACGGTGCCCGCGCCGACGTAGCCGATCGCGGCCGCGAGGCCGACCGCCGCCGCACCCATGCGGGCGCGCAACTCGTCGTTCAACGCCGGTGACGGCGACTCCTCGATCAGCTTCTGGTGGCGGCGCTGCACCGAGCAGTCACGCTCGCCCAGATGAATGACCGTGCCGTGCTGGTCGCCGAGCACCTGGATCTCGACGTGCCGCGGACGGGCGAGGTACTTCTCGACGTACACGTCGCCATTGCCGAAGGCCGACAGTGCTTCGTTCTGCGCGAGCGAGAACAGCTGTGCCAGCTGCTCGGCGTCGTGGGCGACGCGCATGCCCTTGCCGCCGCCACCGGCCGTGGCCTTGATGATGACCGGGAACCCGATCGCCTCGGCGATGACCATCGCTTCGTCGGCGTCCTTGAGGACGCCGGCCGATCCGGGAACCGTCGGCACACCGGCGTCACTGGCGAGCCGCCGTGCGGACGCCTTGTCGCCCATGGCGCGGATCTGGTCGCCAGTCGGGCCGATGAACACGATGTTCGACGCGCGACAGGTGTCGGCGAATTCGGCATTCTCGGCGAGAAACCCGTAGCCCGGATGGATAGCGTCCGCGCCGGTGACTTCAGCGGCCGCGATAAGGCTCGGGATCCGGAGGTACGAGAGCCGCCCTGGCGGCGGCCCGATGCAGACGTCGTCGTCGGCGAACCGAACGTGGAGCGATTCTCGGTCGGCCTCGCTGTAGACCGCCACGGTCTTGATGCCCAGTTCGCGGCACGCGCGAATGACGCGCAGCGCAATTTCGCCGCGGTTGGCAATCATGACCTTGCGGAACATCAGCGGCGATCTCGGCCAGGCGTGTCGGAGAACGTGCGGTCCGACGTGCCGCTGACGCCGGAGACGCGCAAGGCAAACTCGCTGGGGCGCGTTGCATAGAAGACCGCGTCGTCGTAGCTGATGACCCCGTCCTGGTACCAACGCATCAGCGCCTGATCGAATGACTGCATCCCGTAGGTTACGCCGCCCTGGCTGATGAGGTCAGGAATGTCGAGCGCCTTGTTCAGATCACGAATGTTGTCGGCCACCGCCGCGGTGTTGACCAGCACCTCCACGGCAGGCACGCGTCCCTTGCCATCAGCGCGCGGCACCAGCCGCAGCGACACGACAGCCGCCAGCGCGGTCGACAGCAGCATGCGGATCTCCGCGTGCTGGTGCGGCGGATAGAACGACAGCACCCGCGAGATGGTCTGCGTCGCGTCGGTGGTGTGGATCGTGGACAGCACCAGATGCCCGGTGTCGGCCGCCTTGATGGCGGTGTCCATCGTGTCCATGTCGCGAATTTCGCCGATCAGAATCACGTCGGGGTCCTGCCGCAGCACGTGCTTGAGTGCCTCGCCGAACGAGAGGGTGTCGGTGCCGACCTCGCGCTGCGAGACGTTGGCCAGCTGGTCACGGTGCAGGAACTCGATCGGGTCCTCGATCGTGATGATGTTGACCCGGCGCTGCCGATTGACGTGATCGATCATCGCCGCGAGCGCGGTCGACTTGCCGCTGCCGGTGACGCCAGTGACCAGGACCAGTCCGCGCGGCCGCATGGCGATTTCTTCGAGGATCGGCGGTAGCAGGAGTTCGCGAACGGTACGCACTTCATACGGAATGGCGCGGAACGCGAACGCCACCGAGCCGCGCTGCAGATAGCAGTTGGCGCGGAACCGTCCGATCCCCGGGACGCCGATGCCGAAGTCCGCTTCCTTGCCCTCCATGAAATCGCGGATCTGGCGCGGCGTCATCAACGACTCGGCGAGCGCCTTGAGTTCCTCGGGCTTGAGCTGCGGCATGGGCAGCACATGCAACTGGCCGTTGATGCGGATGGTCGGCGGCCGGCCGCCCTTGAGGAGCAGGTCGGATGCGCCGCGCTGGATCATTTCGACGATCGCCGGGCGAAACTGGAACCCGGTCGTGGCGACTTCGCCCGAGTACATACTCGTGCCCGACGCCGGAATGCCTTCCTCAGCCATTGGGATCGACCCGGAAAAGGACCTGCCCGTATTCGACGGGTGACGCATCGTCCACCAGCACCTCACGGACGACACCGGTAACTTCAGCTTCGATCTCGTTCATGATCTTCATTGCTTCGATGATGCACACCGTCTGACCGGAAGTGACGCGCGATCCGATCCGGACGTACGGCTCGGCACCGGGCTCCGGCTGGGCGTAGAACGTGCCCACCATCGGGGAACGGACTTCTTTGAGCCCCGACCCGGCCGGTGCCGGGGCGTCCGGTGCGCCAGCCGCCGGGCTCGACGGCGACGGGCCGGCGGCCTGGTACTGCGCCGGCAGGGCGGCCGGCGGGGCGGTGGCCTGATTCGTCCGGGTGATCACCACACCGGTGCCGAAGAATCCCTTCAACTCCACCGACCCGATCTCCGGCCGCTCGTGCAGTAGTTGCGCGAGGCGCCGTACGTCCCGGAAGTCAATGCCCTTGAGCCCGGGCACCTGCTCGATAGCGCGCGCGAGTTCCTGCATCTCTTCCGGCGTCATACGCGGGTCAGGTACTTGTCTTCGCGCCGGTCGACACGGATCACGGTGCCACGCTCGACAAACAGCGGCACCTGGACCACGGCGCCCGTCTCCAGCTTGGCCGGCTTGGTGCCGCCGGTCGCCGTATCACCTCGCGTGCCGGGATCGGTTTCCACGATCGCGAGCTCGACGAAATTGGGCAGTTCGACGGTGATGACGTGCTCGTCATGCATCAAGCCGGTGCACTCCATGCCTTCCTTGAGGTACTTGAGCTGATCGGCGCCGATCAGCGTGCTCGTCAGCGGGACATCGTCGAACGTTTGCAAGTCCATGAAGTGATAGAACTCCCCGTCGCGGTACGAGTAGGTCATCTGACGGTGGGACAGGTCGACGGTCTGGATCCGTTCGCCCGACGAAAAGGTCTTCTCGAGCACCGCGCCATTGCGCACATTGCGGAGCTTGGTCCGAACGAAGGCGCCACCTTTCCCCGGCTTGACATGCTGAAAGTAGCTCACTTGCAGCAACTGGCCATCGAGATCGAGCACCAATCCGTTGCGAATGTCGGCGGTGGTTGCCACTCCAACTCCTGCCTATGCGTCGAGGATGATGAGCTCGGTCTGGCCATCGGTGAGTAGGACTGGACCGTCCGGCCCGAGCCAAACATCGTCCTCCAGCCGGACCCCACCCCAGCCAGCAAGATAGATCCCCGGCTCGACCGTTACCACCGCGCCGGCCGGCAGCGCCGCCTCGGCCGTCGCCGCAAGTCGCGGCGCCTCATGTACTTCCAGCCCCAGCCCGTGACCCAGCGAATGGCCGAATGCGTCCCCGTAACCGCGCGAGGAGATCAGGTCGCGCGCCAGTGCATCACCTTCCCGGCCGGACATCCCGCTGCGCAGGCCTAGGCAGGCCCGCCGCTGCGCATCACACACCAACTGATACACTGCGCGCTGCCGCTCGTCGACTTCGCCCAGTGCGACCGTCCGGGTGACGTCGGCGCAGTAGCCGCCAACCTGAGCCCCGTAGTCGATGAGCAGCAGTTCGCCACGGGCGAGTTGGCGTGGCGAGCTGCGCGCATGCGGGTGCGCGGCGCGCGGGCCGGACGCGACGATCGTCTGGAAGGGATGCCATTCGCTGCCGCGTCGCCGGAGCGCCGCTTCGAGCCGGGACGCAACATCGAGCTCGCGCTCACCGGCGTGGATGGTCGGGAGGATCTCGGCCAACGCCTCGCTCGCGAGCGTTCCCGCCGCGCGAATCGCGGCGACTTCGTCGTCATCCTTGACCTGCCGGAACTGTTCGACCGTGTCGGCCATCGGCAGCGTCCGGCCGCGGAACATCCCGCGCACCCGTTCGGCGTCGCGCACCGACAGCACGTGCGACTCGATCGCCAGTGTCTCGAACGCGACATCACGCAGCACGCGCTGCAAGCGGTCCCACACGCTAGCGCGCTCGATGATCACCTCGGCGACACTGCCGGCCTCTTCCGGAGCCTGTCCGGCATAACGGAAATCGGTGATCAGCGAGGCGCGATCGGCCGTGAGCAGCAGCAGTGCGGCCGAGCCGCTGAACCCGGTCAGCCACCGGACATTGGGCAGGTGGGTGACCAGCAAGGCATCGGCACCCTGCGCGGGCAACGCGTTGAGCACGGCCGCTTGCCGTGCGGACCGGCGGTCGGGCATCAAGAACCAGCCATGAGCCGGGAGCCCCTGACGGCAGGCTCGGCCAGAACCTCGAACTGCATCGCCGAGCGTACCGTGACCGGTTCGTGGCTCATGACATCTGTTCCTTCAGATGTGCGACGAGCGCGTCCAACGCCATCAGGTATCCGCGCGCGCCAAATCCCGTGATCATCCCGACCGCCAAGTCCGCGATGACCGATTGATGCCGGGCCGGCTCGCGCCTGAACAGATTCGACAGATGCATTTCGACGAATGGGATCGGCGCCGCGAGGAAAGCGTCGCGGAGTGCGAGCGACGTGTGGGTGTACGCGCCGAGATTCACGATCGCGCCGTCGGCAACACCACGCAGCCCCTGCACCAGGTCGACCAGCTCGCCCTCGTGATTCGACTGGGCGAACGCAACGGTGACTCCCAGTTGCTCGGCACGGCCCCGCAGCTGTCCCTCCACGTCGGCCAGCGTCGCCGAGCCGTAAAGCGCCGGCTCGCGGATTCCCAGCAAGTTGAGGTTCGGTCCGTTCAGTACCACGATGTGGGTCATCGATCAAGCTCCCGCAGCCAGGCCTGAAACGCGGCAAGGTCGCCTGGTTTCGACGACGGCGCCGCGGACGTCTGGTAGAATGCGTCGAAGCCGGACAACGGACGCGGTGGCGGCGTGGTCACGGCGGCTACTGAGGCCAACCAGTCTCGCACGCCACGGCCACCGCTGTGGGCCGCATCGAAGGGCGCCGGGCGAAGCGCGTCGAATTCGGCGCGGACGGCGTCGCGGCGTACCACGAGGTCCGTATTGGCCGGGTTCCGCCGGATCAGCGCCTCGAACACCTCGACCGCCTGCTCGTGGTGTCCCTGGCCCCAGTACAGCATCGCGAGGGACTCCGTGAACATCAGTTCATCAGGCGCGCTGCGCGCACCGTGCTCGTCGCCGTACACCAGATCAGCCGCTTCGCCGTCGATGTCGGCCGCTTCACCGTCGGCGTCGGCCGATTCGGCGACTGGCGCGGCCTGCGCCATCGGTTGGGTCACCGGCGCGACCAGCGCGAACCCGCTCCGCTGCGACAGCTGCTCGAGGGCGTCGCGCACCACCGGATGCTCGGCGTCGATGTGCAGCGCCGCCCGCAACTCCGCGCGGGCGGCCGGCCAGTCTTCCTGATCGCGGTAGATTCGCGCCAGCACCAGGTGACCCGGGAGGTACTCCGGCCGCAGCGCCACGCCCCGGACGGCGACCGCGCCCGCTTCCTGCAACGCGCCGCTCTTGCGCAGACCTTCGGCAAGCGAGGCAAAACAGGTGCTGGTCGGCTGGTCCGCCCACCGGGCGGCGAGGCGGTCGAGTTCCGGGCCGTAGGACATGGGGAGAAGAAGATAAGGCCCAGCCGCCAGCCCCTAGCCCCTAGCCACCATACCCCGCATTGTCCTAAGTTTGAAGGCTATGATGCAAGCCTTCCGTAACGCAGCCAAGCCGGTCGTGTACCTCATCACGATCACGTTTCTTTCGTGGATGATTCTTGACCTGAGCGGTATCACCGGCAAGGGCGGGTTTCTCACCCGGACGTCGGTCGGTTCGGTCAATGGCGAGTCGGTCGACGTGCGAGCCTATCAGGCGGCCGTGCAGAACGCCATGACGCAGCGCCAGCAGGCGACCGGCGGGACGCTGTCGCTGGAAGAAACCGAACAGATCCGCAACGACGTATGGGACAACTTCATCGAGACGACGGTCATCAACGACCAGATCAAGAAGAACCACATCACCACGTCGCCGGACGAAATCACCGAGTGGATCAAGAACATCCCGCCCAACGAGGTCCAGGCGCTGCCCGAGTTCCAGACCAACGGCAAGTTCGACCTCGCCAAGTACCAGCGCTGGCTCGCCGGGCCGGTCGGCCAGCAATACGTGCCGACCATGGAGGTGCAATCGCGCGAGCAGATCCTGCGCAACAAGCTGTTCAGCGCCGTGACTGCCGATGTATTCCTCTCCGACGCGTCGCTGTGGCAGAAGTATCGCGACCAGAACGAGCGGGTGAAGATCTCGCTCACGCCGATCATCGGGAAGAACATCGTGCCCGACTCGGCCGTGACGGTTTCGGCGAGCGACATCGAGAGTTACTACAAGGCGCATAGCCAGGAGTTCTCGCGGCCCAAGACGGCGTTCATGAGCTTTGTCGCCGTGCCGCGCCGGGTGGATGCCAGCGACTCGGCGGCCGCGCTGGCGCACGCCAGGCAGGTGCACGACGACATCACCGGCGGGCACGCATTCGACGACGTTGCCAAGCGAGAGTCCGCCGACACTGCGACCGCCAAGAAGGGCGGCGACCTGGGCGAGTTGGCCAAGGACTCGTCGCACCTGGGCGCGGCGCTCGAAAAAGTCGTGTTTGCACTGCCCGCGAACGGCATCTCCGATCCGGTGCTGACCGAGTCGGGGTACGAGATCGTCCAGGTCACCAAGAAGACGTCGGACAAGAAGACCGGCGAGAAGGTCACCGCGCGCCACATCCTGATTCCGGTCGAGCTGGCCGGCGCGCATCGCGCGAAAGTCGACGCCGAGACCGACTCATTGCAGAGGCTCGCCGCCGAGCGGCTGATTCCCGAAGCGCTCGACACCGTGGCCCGCGCGCTCAAGCTACCCATCGGCTCGACCGGCCCCGTAGCCAGCGGGACCCGGGTCGCGCTGGGTCAGTATGTCGTCCCGGACGCCGGCGTCTGGGCGTTCCAGGCCAAGGTCGGCGAGACATCCCCGGTAATCGACGGCGAGGTGGCATCCTACGTGTTCCGCCTCGATTCGGTGCAGCAGGCGGGCATCCCACCGCTGGTGCAAATGCACGACGCCGCGGCGGCCAAGGCTCGCGAGCAGAAGAAGGAGGAGAAGGCCAAGCTCGTGGCGCAGGACCTGATCCAGCGCGTCAAGAACGGCGCGTCGCTCGCCGACGCGTCCAAGGCGCTGAAGCTGCCCAACCGTGAATTCGATCCGTTTACTCGCGTGTCAGCGCCGCTCAACATTCCGAAGATCGTGGGTGCGGCGTTCGGATTGCCCGAAGGGACGCTGAGCGGCGTGATCGACACGCCGGACGGACTCTACGTCATCCGCATCCTGCAGCACATACCGGCCGACTCGGCGGCATTCGCCAAGAACAGGGATCAGCTGCGCAGCGAAAAGATTCGCAGCGTACGCCAGGAACGGGTGCGGGAGTATCTGGCCGACCTGCGTGCGTCCGCGAAAATCCAGGACCGGCGCACCGACCTCCTGAAGACCAACGCGCAGACGGAGGCGAGCCTGGCGGCACAGCAGGGGAAGACGAGCCGATAAGGCGAGAGACGAGAGAAGGGNNCCCTTCTCTCGTCTCTCGCCTTACTTTGTCACTGCGACAGCCGCTTCGGGTCTCCACCGCTCGGCGCCGAACGACTCTCCGTGTCCATGATGCGTTGTGGGCCGGGAGCCCGGTCGTCGTGGGTGGGCGCGTTCAGGGCTTCCTGGGTGTCGGACAGCGACTTCTTGAACTCGCGGATCCCTTTGCCCAATCCCTGCCCGATCTCCGGGATCTTCTTCGCACCGAACACGAGCAGGAAGACCAGCAGCAAGACCAGTATTTCGCCGAAACCGATTTCTTTGCCGAACATCGTTGACTCCAGTTCAGAAGAGCGAGCGGGCGACGTAGTACGCTACGGCCACGCCGATCAGGCTCAGAATGGACACGTTCAGGCCGACGGGTCCCAGCGTGAATGATACCACCAGCAGATTGGCCGAGACAGGTCCGAGCGTCGGGGTGACGGAATAGGTGAAGAAGCTCCGTGCCGCGCTTTCGGGGAGAAAGTGCGCCAGCAGCGCCGACAGGAAGCTTCCGGTCAGGAAACCGGCGACCAGCACGCCAAGATAGAAGCGGGGACGCTTGGGGCCTCCGGCCATCAGCGCCGTCGCTCCAGCACGTAGGTGAGCGAGGCGCGCAGCGTTTCGCGGGCGGCGGTCTCCGGGAGCAGGCCGAGGTCCTCCTCCGCCTGCATGGCGAGGCGCTGCGCTCGGTCGCGCGCCTGCTCAAGCCCGCCGTGCGTCGCGACGGACGCGACCACGGCGGCAATCTCGGCGTCCGCCGGCTGGGGGTTCCGGAGCAATGCCTCCAGGGCGCGCCGCTCCGACGGCGAAAACCGCGGCAACGCGTAGATCAGCGGCAGGGTGACCTTGTGCTCGCGCAGGTCCAGGCCGGATGGTTTGCCGGTCAGCGACTCATCGGCGGTGTAATCGAGCAGGTCGTCCACGATCTGGAACGCCATGCCGAGCGTTTCGCCGAAACGGGCCAACACGAGACGTTCGCGTTCCGGTGCACCCAGGGCGCCGACCTCACACGCGCCCGAGATGAGCGATGCCGTCTTCGCCTTGATGAGCAGGTCGTACTGGTCCTCGGTGAATGCGAGCGGATCGTGTGCGAGCAACTGGCGCATTTCGCCGATGGTCATCTCGTTCGTCACGCGGGCGAGAATTGCCAGCGCGCGCAGGTCGCCAAACCGCACCAGCTCCACGACGGCACGCGAATAGAGGAAGTCCCCCATGATCACCGACACCTGGTGCGAGAACAGGGCGTTGATCGTCGGCATGCCGCGCCGGAGCACCGAATGATCGACCGCGTCGTCGTGCACGAGTGTCGCGAGATGAATCAACTCGATGACCGCAGCAAGCGTCGCGCCGTGTGCCGAGGGGCCACCAGTCGCTTCGTCGGCCAGCAACACGAGCGTGGGTCGAAACATCTTGCCCCGCATCCGGAGCAGGTGCTCGTTCACGTCGCTGATCAGCGGGAAGTCCGCTTCGATCATGCGCCGCATTTCGGTCTCGACCTGACCGAGGCGCGGTTCGATCGCGGCCTGGAGATCGCCAAGTGAGAGCGAACCGAGCTGAGGCAACGTCATTCCTTTGCATCTCCGCTGGACTGGCTGAGCCGCTCGCCGGCGTCGCGAAAGCTGACGTCAACGGCGATGATGCGTTGATAATAACCTGCGGCCTCGCGGTGCTTGCCTTGCGCACTCAGGGCGCGGCCAAGCCAGTACAGCACGCCGATCTTCTGGGCGTCGCCCTCGGCACTGTTCTCCACGCTGCGAAGCACCGTCTCGGCGACACCGGGCCTGCCCTGCTCGAAGAACACCTCGCCGAGCGCCTCGGAGGTGCGGAGCCGGACCTCCGGGACCCGCAGCGCCTTCTGGAACTCGCTGATCGCCTCGTCGAACAGCCCCATTTCCTTGAACGCGATGCCCAGGTCGTAATGCGCCTGATGATCCTCGATCGGGAGGTTCTGGTCGAGGGCACGCTTGAACTCGGCGAGGGCATCTCGAAAGGTCTCGTTTTCATCGGGAGCAACGTCCGGCGTCTCGGTGCGCATCCGGGTCGAGCGCGGATGGTCGTCGATGAGCATCGCGCCGAGGTCGATAAACCCGGACGGTGACTCGTCGGCCTTGCTGTCGGGCGCCATGGCGCGGAGCGCCGCGCGCGCCCGTTCATGACCGTCGTTCAGCTCGAGAATCCGCCGGTATACTGCGACGGCCTTGTCGGGAGCGCCGCCACGGACCAGGGCGTCGCCGAGTTCGACGTACGCGTCACAAAGCCGCTCGGAATCGCGCATCCGTGCGGCAATCTCCACGCGGGCCTGATAACGTGCTATTGCGCCCGGTTCCGCCTGCACCAGTTCGCTGGCGACCTGGTACGCGTGGAGCCACTCGGCCTGGTCCTGATACAGCGCCAGGGATCGCTCGAGTCCCGCGATCCCCCCGGCGCGGTCGCCGTGCTCCAGGCGTGCGTGCGCCGCGACGCGCTGCCCGAGGGGATCGTCCGGTGCGGGCGCCGGGAGCTCGACGGGCGCAACCAGCGCCGGAGCGTCGGTCTGGATGAAGACGAGGCCGCCGCCCCGGGCGTCGGCCGGGGATTTATCGGCCCGCGCCGCAGACGTCGTCTCGAGTCCGGCGACCGGACCGACCGATGCGGTGCCGCTCGCGGCGATCTGATCGCGACTTTCGAGCGGCACGATCGGCGCCAACTCGTGGGACGGTCGCGCAACTCCGACCAGCCCTTCGACCGCGCGGGACCGGTCGGCCGGATCGCTCGCTGCCGGCGCGCCGTCATGGGTCGGCTCGAAGCCCGTGACCGGGCGCTCGTCACGCTCCGCCGGGGGCTCGATCGCGCTGGTGACCGATCCGTCGATGCCGCCGTCGGAGGCCATCGCCGGCGGCTCGGACGCACGTTCGATTTGCAAAGGTGCGGTATCGAGGAATACCAGCCCGCGTCCGCCTGCGCCGGGTTCCACGCGATCCTCGCCCGGCCCGCCGGCGATGCCCTCGCGGCCGAGCAATACGTCCAGCAGCGTATCGAGATCGCGCCACCCGGGAAATTCGTTGCCCAGCTTCTCCACTGCGGCGCGCGCATCGTCAGCGCGGCCGGTGGCGGTCATCTGCTCGAGATAGACCTGCAGGTTGCGGCGCACGTCGTAGAGCACGCGCTTGCGGGCCTGCAAGCGGGCGAGTTCCAGATAGGTGTGCAACCGTCCGGGGTTGACGCGGAGGATCTTGCCGCCGAGTGCGATGGCGGAGTTGAGGAAGCCAAGGTCGCCGTAGCGGATGACCGCCTGCTCCCACGCTTCGCATGCGGCGGCATCGTCACCGGACTTGTGCGCCAGGTCGCCGATGCGATTGAAGAGCGAGGGATCGCCGCCTTCCGACGCCCCGTCGGCGTCGCGGATGGCCTGCCGGTACAGCTCGATCGCCGCATCCCACTCCTCGCGCTGTTCGTGCTGAAGCGCTGCGACTTTAAGCTTCTGCAGCGTCATGGGCGGCCGAAGAGGTAGAAGGGGCGCAAGTGCCGATGGGACTGGGAGTTGAAGTGTAGAGGGGCCGGTGGCCGAGGGCTAGGGCCCCCCAGCCTCCAGCCCTCAGCTCTCATGGGGCCAGCGTCGTCTGTTGCAGTGTCGTCTGATTGTAGTCGAACTTGACATCGGGGAGGTTGAGCAGGAACACGCTGAAATACAGGGCGAAGTTGCCGTTGACGTTCTTGACGAAATTGAAGCTGGCGCGCCAGTCGTGCAGGTCGCGTTGCAGCTGGATCGTCTGCTGCTCGAAACTGCCCTTGCTGATGTCGTAGAGCGTGTTCCACGAGACCGTCCAGAATGCCGTCGGCGAGAACGACATGGTGAGGCCGATACTGCTTGCGGCCGGCGGCGCGATGATTGGCACCAGCGGCAGCGTGCCGAGCGGGTCGAGCGGCGAGCCGATCCCGGTCGGGTCGGTCGTTACCGGCTGCGCGGTGGGGCCGGTCGCACGCTGGCGCGACAACATATACGTCACGCTGGCGTTGAACCCCCGCCTGGGCAGGCCCTGCAGCGCCGACGCACCGGGACGCAGCATTGACATCGCCGACGCCGCCGCCAGCGGTGACGACGTGCCGAGCGCCGGCCCCGTCGCCGTGACCGTGTCATGGCGCACCAGCCCGAGGACTCCCGCGATGGTGTGAAAGGTGTGACCCGTGAGGGAAAAGCTCGCCTGCACCTGCGACAGGAAGGGCGAAAAGCGCGCCGTATCCGTGCCGACCGCTCCTTGCCACAGGTCGTGTGTCGTCGACACGGTGAACCCCTGCAACAGGTCACTCTGGAATGAGTTGGTCAGTGCCTGCGTCGTCCAGCCGGTGCGGTGTGGCAGCTTGGCTTGCTCGAAGTCGTAGGAAATCCCTGAGGTGCTGATGCTGAAGATCTGCTTCTTGGGCAGGCCCGCCAGGTGAATTGGATCGGTGTTGGTATCGCTCGCCAGCGGACGCATCTTGCCGACGAACGTCTGGTGCAGCGACACACTCGCCTGCATCAGGGCCGGAACGTCGACCTGCGCCTGGGCGCCGGTGGCCCCGAGCGCGCGGGCATAGGCTTGCGACACCGAGGCCGCGGGCGACCATTTCAACGCCATGAACGGCGCGAACTCGTACCGAAACCGCTGGTACGGGCCGAGCCCGCGATTGATGAACCCGTAGAAGCTCGGCACGGATTGCAGGTCGAACTCCATCTTTTTCCCCTGAGCCACCCAGTTCCCATTGCTGCCGGGCGAGCGCAGGACGAACGCGCCGGAGGCAATGTTGCTCACGCCGATCGATGGCGTGACCTTCCACGTGCTACGGAACAGGGACGGCAGGCTGACCGCCGTACTCCAGTCCAGCGTGCTCTGGAAGTCGCCGCCCCGGAACGTCGTGACGGACACTGAGTCGGTCGAATCGCGGGTGCTCACGGGCACGCGCTGGGTCACGCTCGTCGGCCCGACCACCTGCCGGTCCTGGTATTGCAGCGAGTTCGACCACGTCAGGCCGAACAGTTCGAGCGGCGTGGTCAGCGTGACGACGGTCAAGCGGGCGTGCCCGGTCGACTTGATCGTGTCAGTTCCCGTTTCCGACACGCTGAACGCCGTCAGCGGCGTGCCGAACGCCATGTCGTTATGCGCGCTGAAGGATGGTGACCACGTGATGTGCTTCCCCAGCGCCATGGCGCTGGGGGAAATCGTCAACGACGGCAGTGTCATCGTGCCGCTGCCATCACTCAGGCTCTGGTTGCGCGTTCCGCCGACGCTCAGCTGGCCCCACCGGAACCGCTTCTGCAGCGTCAGCTGGCTGTAGATCCCACGCGTCGACAGCGACGGGTCGATGGCGTTGTTCTGCAGCACGGAAGAATTGGATGCATAGTTGAAGTTCAGGTTGATCGACGTGGTGACGTTGAACTCCTGGCGATGCTGCCAGCTTACGGTCTTGCTGGTCGCACCGTCGGTCTGGATCAGATCCGTGACGCTGATGCCGCCCTGGACGAACCGGTCCAACCACCGGTAGTTGAACTGCCCGGTGTACTGCGTGTTGCGATTGGCGTACCAGTCAAAACGGGCCGTGGCGTCGATGTAGTCGTTCGGCGCCCAGTAGTACCCCAGGTCGGTGAGCTGTCGATTGTAGGTTCGGGTCGGACGCACGATGTCGTTGAAGCCGAACCTCGGAATCAGGATGCCGGAGGCCCGGCCGCTCTTGGTGTCCTGGAAAATGAACGGCAACCACGCCACCGGCACGTCGCGAATGAAGAGCACCGCAGGGCGTGCGACGATGATCGACTGTGACACCCACTTGACCTGGCCGGCGACAAAGTGATAGTGCGGCTCGGGGAGGTCGCACGACGTGAACTCGCTGTGCGCGGCGTACAACCGCTTGGCGCTCGAGTCGACGGCGAGATTGCCACGGACAAACCAGTTGGCGCCCAGCTCGTTGAACGAGGTGTACGCCTCGCCGATCAGGCCGCGTTCGTTGCAGGTGTTGAACCGCATGGTAATGCCGATCAGGGCGGCCTGGCCGGGTTCGAACATCCGCGGTTCGCCCTCGGCCACGACTTCGCAGCGGCCGTCGTCGTAGATAATCCGGTCGGCTTCAAGGATGCTGGCGTCACGATCGGTCGCGGCCCGGCCACTCAGCAGAATGCGCTGGTCGTCGACATTGAAACTCGCCGAGTCGGCGATGAAGCGCGTCGCCGCAAACCCTTCGCGGGACAAGAGGGCCTGCATCACGGAATCCGGACCCGGGAACACGCGGGTCGGTCCGGCGGGCAACCCGAGGCGCTTGGCCGTGGAGGAATCGATGCTGCGCAACCCCTGGCCCGTCACGCCGCGCCGGCCGGTGTCCGCCCGGCCGGGCACGCCCTGCACCGGCGCGGGCGCCGGCCGCGGGAACTGCGCGTGCACGCTATGCGGCACGGCCAGCGCCAGCAGGACGGCGCCCGCCGCGACGGCGCGCGCCGCACGCAGCTTGCGCCGCTCGACGATGTAGGCGCCCGCCATGCCTACCTCGTACAGCATCAGCAACGGAAGCGTAAACAGGATCATCGACACGACTTCGGGCGTCGGCGACAGAATCGCTCCACCGATGAACGACAGGAAGAACGCATACCGTCGGAACCGCTTGTACACCCGATACGACAGCAGGCCGAGCGAAGCGAGCAGGATCATCACCAACGGCAGCTCGGCCGAAATTCCCATCGCCACGAGCAGATGGATCACCAGTTCCAGGTAGGAGTCGTACGTGATCTGGGTGATGAACGTGCCCTGCTCGAACGTGAGCAGCCACTTGATCGTGGGCGGCAGGACGTAATGCCAGCCGATCGCGGCGCCGGCGAGGAACAGCACCAGGCCGATCCCCAGCGCGGGGAGGATCGCCTTCTTTTCGCGCCGCGTGAGCGCGGGAGCGAGAAAGGCCCACAGCTGGTAGAGCACCCAGGGCGAGGACAGTACCAGTCCCAGCACCATCGCGAACTTGAGGTAGATCATGAACGGCGCGATGGGCGTCAGCACCGTCAGCTTCCCGCCAGGAATGAACGGGGCGATCGGGACTTCGAGCTTCTTGATCAGGTCGAACCGGGTGGTTGCCAGCCAGCCGATCCCGAGCCCCACGACCACGCCGGCCAGCGCCAGCAGAATGCGCTTGCGTAGTTCCTCGAGGTGGTCGAGGAACGGCATCTCGCCGGCAGAATTGGCCATGTGCCGCCGGGTAGGACTAGGGGTTTTCGCGCAGGCGATCCTGCGCGGACCCGTATTCGTCGGACGATTTGTACCGGTCGACGATCTGTTGAAAATACCCGCGTGCAGCGGCAGCGTTCTGGACCTTCAGCTCCAGCATGCCGAGCTTGTACAACGCGGTGGGCGCATACGGCGAATCGGGATAGGTCTTCCACACGCGGTCGTAGTAGGTACGCGCCGAGTCGGGTGCCGCCGGATCGAACGACCGGCCCATGAGGAACACCGCCTCCGGGACCTGGATCGACGTGGGATAGTTCTGCAGCAGCGTGCTCAAGGCCATCCGCGCCGATGAGTTGGCTGACCGATCCATCGCCCCACTCGCCTGGCTCAGCAGCACATCGGGCTGTGGAATCAGTCCCGCCGGTGCGTGGGCGGTGTCGGATCCGGGTGGCGCGGTCGAAACGGCGGTCTCGATCTGGGTCCCCAGGCGTTTCACCGTCGACTGCGTATTGCTGGCGAGGTTGGCCACCTGATAAAGCTGTTGCCGCAGGTTGTCGAAGTTGGCTGCCGTCTCACGGCCTAGGCGCTGGACGTTGTCGCTCAGCCGACCCACCAGCAGGTTGATCGAATCCATGCTCTGGCGCTGCATCGCCTGGATCCGGACCAAGTCTGCAGCCCGCGCGGAGTCGGCGCGGGCGTGATCGCGGTCGAGGATCGCGACCTGCGTTTCCACCCGGCGCACCTGTCCCGGCGTCGCGCATGCGGCCATGCCGGCCAGCAGGCAAGCGGCTGCGCCAGTCGCGCGCATCAAGGCGCTCTCAGGCTCTGGCTGCCGGCGATGATGTCGAACTCATCGCGGCGGTTCTGCGCCCACGCGGACTCGTCGTGGCCCGGATCGACCGGTACTTCCCGGCCCAGCGACGCGACGTCGATGCGCGAGGCGTCGATCCCCAGCTGCACCAGGTAGGTCTTGGCCGCGGTCGCGCGACGCATGCCGAGCGCGATGTTGTACTGATCCGAGCCGCGCTCGTCGCAATGGCCGGTAATCCGGATCTTGAGCGCGGTGAACTGCTTCAGCAGCTGGGCTTTGCCATCGAGCCGGCTCGTGTCCTCCGGCTTGAGGTCGGATTTATCGTAGTCGAAATGGATCCGCTCCGACATGCTCGCCACGCGGCCGGCGGCAACGGCGCCGAGGTTGGCATCGCTCGTGCCCGGCGGTGGCGCCGGCGGTGCGGGCGGCGGGGGGGGCGGCTGGGGCGGCAACGCTGAAGGCGGATTCACCGGCGTTGGCGCGGTCTCTGGCCGCTTCTTGTGGCAGGCCGTCAGGCCCAAGGTGAGTCCGACCGAGAGGGCGATCAGTGCACGCCGATTCATTGCAGCCTCCACTTACGGGTTGGTGCCGAGAATATGTGACCACGCCGGGTACTGGGCGCCGCCGGACGTGGCCAATTGCCGCACGGCACCGGATACGACATCGAGGATCCATAGCTGCTCGCGCGCGCCAGCCCGGTTGGACTTGAACACGACGTGCCGCGAGTCCGGGGCCCAGCTGGGATCGTCGTTCCGTCCCGACGACGTCAGCTGGATGACCTGTCCGCTGCCGACGGACCAGGTGAACAGGTGTCTTCCTCCCGACGGGGTGTCCCGGTCGAACACGATCGTTGCTCCGTCGGGCGACCACGCGGGCGAGTATGTCGGCAGTGCCCTGCCGCCCGGTTCGAAGTCCGAGGGCACCAACTGCGCTCGGCCGGTGCCGTCGTCGTCGATGACATAGATCTCTGGCGTGCCAGTGCGGTTCGACACGTATGCGATCCGGTGTCCGTCAGGAGAATAGGTAGGCGACACATTATCCGCAAACCGGCCGTCATGGGTCAATACGTGTGCACAACACATCCGCGAAATGTCCGCGGATTCAATGCCCGAGCCCGCTTCCAGTCCGTGCGAGTACACGAGGGTCCTGCCATCGGGCGCGAAGTTCGCGCCGTAGCTGTCGCCCGCCGACGAACTCGGCATGGCGGCACGCGTGCCGCTGCCGAGCCGCTCCAGGAAGAGCGTCCACCGACCATCTCGGTACTCGGTGAAGGCGATGCTGCCTCCGTCGGGACTCCATGCCGGCGTTGCGGTGATGCCGCCGGGACGCGAGACGCGGGCGAGGTTCGCCCCGTCGCTGTCAATGCGCCAGATCGCGTCGTCCTTACCTTCCTTCAACTTGAATGCGATCCGCGTCGCCGCGATGCCGATATTACCGGTCCATCCGGCGACCAGATCGCTGACTCGATGGATGGTCATGCGGCTGTCGCCCACGCCACTCGCGTCGAGCGGACGGGTCATCTGCTGGCGGATGGTTCCCGTCGCCATGTCGTACAGCTTGACGTCGACGCCGCCGACCGCCGGCTCCAGCTCGACCACCCAGGTCAGTCCGCTGTTCTTGAGCGCGGCGGGATTGAACGGCCCGTGCAGCGTGAACGCCGAATCGGCGCCGTGCGGCGGCATCGTGAAGCGATTCGAGTTCTCCAGGTCACGCTGCACGATGGTGCGCACCGAATCGAGTCCGGGGCCCGCCAGCACCACGAGGCCCGGCTGCGCCGACGACGCACCGCGCACGCCGAGCTGGATGGCCTTGATGGTCGAGTCCTGTGCGCCGAGTCGCAGTACTGCGACGGACAGCAAGGACGCAGCGATGAACCCGCGGCCGGCGCTCATGGCGCTCCCTTCGCGACCTGGGAAAAGTCGAACTGGATCGGCAACGACGCGCCGTTCCAGCCGGTCGGCAGCGGCCCGAAGGCGAGGGCGGCGGCCGCGGCTTCGATCGCCGCACGGGCGTTCAAGTCGAAGCCGTAGCTGCCCGACCCCTTGACGATCTCGAGACTGTTCAAGTTCACCGATCCGTCCTTCAGGATCACGAACGCGATCTTCACGTCCAGTCCCGGCCGGAACATGGCATGGTTCCATTGCGCGAAAATTTTGTTCTCGATGTTGCGCAGGTATTCGGGATAGGGAAAGCTGATCCCCTCCTGGTGCAGCGTCACGACATCCCGGCCGGTGCTCGGCCGCTCGCCCGACGCAGGGGTGGTCGGGGACTTTGTCACCGGCCTGGCGTCGACCCGCTTGGCCGGCACCGTCGGCGGCTTCGGCACCGGCTTGACGACCCGCGGCTTCACCACGGTCGGTGCGACGTCCTCCGGTGCAGCCGGCGTTGCCTCCGGCGCGGCGTTGTGCAGTGCCGGGCTCGGCAATGGTGCCGCGACCAGGTTCACTTCGTAGACGATGTTCAGTGGCGGTTTCGCACGATGCGCCGCCAGCAAGGCCAGGGCGATCAGCCCACCATGCGCCAGCGTCGTACCGGCCACGCCGACCCGCACCGGTGACGGCTGCACGGCCGTCATGGCTTCACGGGCTCCGTCACCAGACTCACCTTCTCGATTCCGGCGGCGTGAATCTCGCCGAGTACGCGAACGACATCCCCGAATGGTGCGCTCGCGTCGCCGCGGACAAAAACTCCCGTGGGATGCTTCGTCGCCGCGAGGATGCGGAAGTTGACCTGGAACTGCGACCAGGACAGTCGCTGGTCGCCAAGGCCGATGGTGCCGTTGCGCTGCACCGTGATGGTGAGCGCGTCGGGCATCTGCATGGGCTTGCTGGCGGCCTTGGGCAGGCGCACCGGGATCCCGCCTTGCAGGATCGGCGCCGTCACCATGAAGATCACCAGGAGCACCAGCATTACGTCGACCAGGTTGATGATGTTTACGTCGGCATTGAGCGGCCGCCGATGCCGTCGCCGGGACGCACCACCAAGCCCCGCCATGCTACAGCCTGCCCTCGCGCCCGAGCTCGCCAATGGTGTCCTGTGCCACGCGCTCCAGCTCGCCCTCGAGCCGCTCCGACCGCCCGGTGAAGACGTTGTAGGCGACCACGGCCGGAATCGCGGCGCCCAGGCCGGCCGCGGTCGCAATCAGTGCGTCGGCGATGCCCGGGCCCACGGCGGCGATGTTGCTCGTGCCACCCGATGCGATGCCGAGGAAGGCGTTGATGATGCCGATCACGGTGCCCAGCAGCCCGAGCAGGGGCGCCGAGGCGGCAACGATGGCAAGCAACGGAATCATCCGGCGCGTCGCGTCGATGGTCTCACTGATTCCCGCCTGGATCGTGAGCGTGAGCGCCTCCAATTGGGTCAGTGACAACCCGCTGCGGGCCACGCCGTCACGCTGCATCGCGGCGCGCAGGTCGTGCATGAATGCGGTGGTACGCCGGACGATTTCGGCGTACGGCGACGCGCCGAGGCCTGCCATCGCGAGCTGCCGCTCGTCGGTGCCGTGCGTGCGCCGGATCGCATGGTAGAACACCTTCCGGGCCGTTGCGATCCGGCGGAACTCCCACCACTTGGCCGCGATCACGTACCAGGAGGCGACCGACAACAGCGCGCAGATCACCAGCACGGTCTGGGTCGCGGCCGTGGCGGCCACGACCAGATGGAGGAAGCCGGTATCGGCGACGGCGGTGGAGTCCTGAATCATTGGACCGCTCCGTCAAACCAGGCGGCCAGTTGCTTCAGGCCTTCGTCGAACGACACCTGCGGAACCCATTTGAGGTCGCGCGCAGCCTTCGACACGTCGAGGCAGGACCGGAAAAGTTCGCCAGGGCGCGGCGGCGCGTATTCGATCGCCGGTTGGCGGCCGAGCGCGCGGCCGATATGCTGCGCGAGATCGTTCACCGAGGTTTCGCGTCCCGTGGCCACGTTGAAAGCGGGGACGTCGAGCCGATCCCCGCGGGACACAGTCACGCTCGCGGCGAGCAGGTTGGCGCGCGCCACGTCCTTGACGAACACGTAGTCGCGGGTCTGCGTGCCGTCGCCGAACACCGTCAGCGGCTTGCCGGCGCGCAGGCGTGACACGAAAATCGATACGACGCCGGCCTCGGACGCGGGATCCTGGCGCGGGCCGTACACATTGGCATATCGCAGCGCCACGCCCTCGAACCCATGCAACGCACCCAAGACGCGCAGGTAGTGCTCACCCGCGAGCTTGCTCACCCCGTACGGAGAGATCGGCAGGTTTGCCGTCGGCTCGGGCGTCGGGAGGAGCGCGGGGTCACCGTAGACGACGCCGCCACTCGAAGCGAAGAGGACACGCTTGACCCCGCCGGCGGCGGCGGCCGAGAGAGTGTTGGCGAACCCGACCAGGTTGATCGACGCATCGAGCGCGGGCTGGTCCACCGAGATGCGCACGTCGATCTGTGCCGCCTGGTGAATCACCACGTCAAACTTCCCGTCGGCCACGGCCGTGAATGCCTCCGGGCTGCGGACGTCGGCCTTGACGAACCGCGCGTCCCGGGGGACCTGCTGTCGCTTGCCGCGCGAGAGATCATCGAGACACGTCACCGACCATCCGGCCGCGAGAAACGCCTCGGCGATATGTGACCCGATGAATCCCGCCCCACCCGTGATCAGCACGGACCCGCTCATGCACAGCCTCCGCGGCGGGCGTCGGAGCGACCCGCCGTGTCAGTTGGGAATCGATGGGGGCAAGATAGCAGGAGGGCGTCAACGTGCAGCGGTGCGTGACGCCAACGTCGCGCGATCAGGTGCACGAGGCGGGTGTCACGCGCGATGGGCAAAGGGGTCGAGACAGGACCCCTTTGCCGCGCTCGCCGGGGTTCAGCTGGGTAGCGTGGCGGTGCGTACCACCGGCGCGCCGGGCCGAATATCCGGATCGATGATCCGGGTGAGCTTGATGGTGCTGCTCTTGTCGCCGGTGTGGACCACCTGCGCGGTGGCTACCAGATCGTCGATGGTGTTGCTCCCGTTGATGCGCGCCGTTGGACGGCGGCGGATCTGGATGAAGTCACCCACGCGCAGGCCCGACGACCGGCCAATGCTGATGAACATCTGCCCGCCAACCTGCTGCAACTCCCGCGGCTCCTCGCTGCCGATCACTTCACCGGTTGGTCCGGCGACGGGCACCGGCTGCACCTTGCCGGGATTGACCAGCGGTTCCACCGGCAATACGGCCTGGCCGTACCGGATCGGACCGAACATGGCGATCACCGTCGCCAGTGTCTGCCGTGGCGTCTGCTCACCGATGCGTGCCAAGCCAGTAGGCAGCACGATGTCGCCCCACCCCTTGGGACCGGGCACTACGAGCGCGAGCATCACCGTGTCGCCCCGCTGATAGGATGCACCTTCCGGCGGTCGCACCGCCACCACCATCCCCGGCATCGCCGCCTCAGCGCTTTGCGTCGCGCGAACGACGGGCGGATCCACCGGGCCGAGGAGCTGGCCGAACGGCATCGCTCTGCTCTCGGTCAGGAAGCTCGCGGCGCGAACCTCCCCGGACCGAACCGGCGCATAGGGCTGGTCGCGGTAGGTGGCAAATGCGATGTCGGCCGGTTCATTCCCATGGCGGAGAAACGCCAGTGGGTCGGACTGCTGCGCCGAGAGGGGCAGCGCGGCGACCAGAACGAGCAGTGCGAGCGTGGAGCGCATGTCTGTTGCCTCCCGAGGGGCGGTCGAATGGAATGACCTGCACCATGAAACGTGCCAGAACGGGCGATGGGCAGTCTATTGGGGGAAGTATCGGGCCGGAGAGGCCAAGTCCTCACCCGGACAGTAGCGCGGCCGGGGCAAAATGAGACGGGTGTGGCGAAGAACGGGGGAGACGCGAGATGTAAAACGTGAGACGCAAGCGGCAAGAGGTGAGAGGGAGTGCCGACCAGCCCGGGAGCCCCCTCTCGCCTGTCACCTCTCACGTTTCACGCGTTAGAACGGCAGATCATCATCCTCCGCGTCCAGCGCATCCGGCATGTCATCGAACGACTGGTCCTTGGTCGCAGCCGCCGGCGCGGTCGCCGCGCTCTTGGCCGTTGCCTTGGCGCCGCTCCAGGTACCGCCCTCGCCACCGTCGCCCTTGCCCGACAGCAGGATCAACTCGCGGCCGTTGATCTCGGTGGAGTATCGCGTCTGGCCTTCCTTGTCCTGCCAGGTGCGGTAATCAATCTCGCCCTCGACGTAGATCTTGTCGCCCTTCTTGCAGTAGCGCTCGACCAGGTCGGCCAGTTGCTGGCCGTTGCCCTTGGCGTTCCAGAAGATCACCCGGTGCCAGGCGGTTTTTTCCTGGCGCTGGCCATCGGTGCCCTTCCATTGCCGGCTGGTGGCCAGCGACACGGTCGCAACGCGACCGCCGTTGGTGGTGCTGCGGACTTCGGGATCGGCGCCAAGGTTGCCGATCAGGGTGACTTTGTTCAAGCTCTTGCTCATCGCGTGCTCCCAGGTCAGTCGGACGTTCAGGTTGAGGACGGCGGACGGCGCAAACATCGCATTGACGTGGCGCGCACCCGCGATTGGTTCAACGCAACTCTGGACCAGGTGACGCGGTCGCCTCGAGCTCGCAGCGGAGGACCAGCGCGTCCTCGTCCGGCCGTCGGTAATAATCCGGCCGCAGGCCGGCGGCCGCGAAGCCCGCCGATTCATACATCGCCCGTGCCGCGTCGTTCGACATCCGGACTTCGAGCCATGCCGCGTGTGCGCCCCGCGCAACCAGCATGGTCATCATGGCATCGAGCAACCGCCGCCCGATCCCCAGACGCCGCCGTTCAGGGACGACGGCGATCGAGAGGATCTCGCCTTCGTCCACGATTACCCGCCCCAGAACATAGCCGACGGCACCGCCATCGTCTTCGGCGACCAGCGCGACCGCGCCCGGCCAGTCGAGTGCCGCCCCGAGCTGCGCGAGGGTCCATGGATCGACGAACGCGTGGCGCTCCAATGCCGCCAACACCGGCAGGTCAGCGCGCGATGCCGGGCGCAGGCGGCAATTCTCGCCCATGAGCGCGCTCCCAGACGACCTGTGCCTCGGCGGGTCGGCCATAGTCCGGCTCCCACCCGGCCGGATTGACGACCAGCGTAGTGGCAGCCGCGATGTTCAGCAGCGCGAGCAAGGTGCGCGCGTCGGGCAACGCAGCCTCGCCCGTGATCGGCTCCCGGCCCGCAGCGGACGCCACCGCCGCGATAAGTGGCGGCGGAATTGAACCCACTACTACGTCCACGGGCGTCCAGCTGGCGAGCGATGCCGGGGGCATCGCCCGCGGTGCCGGCCCGGCACGCTCGACGCTCGTGGGCGTGACGTACCAGCATCCGGCGAAGAGTTCGCCCCGCAGGGCATCGCTCAACGCCAGGACCTTGCCGCCGCCCGGTGGCGCGTGCGCGGCGGCGCGTGCGAGCAGCGACGGTACCACGCGCCATTCCAGTTGTCGGCGCCAGGCCAGCGCCTTCGCCACGGCGGCGGCAACGCGCAACCCGGTGAACGAGCCCGGCCCGTCGGCCACGATCAGGCGGCCGATATCGCCGGGCTTGGCGCCGAGCTCGAGGAGCGTTTCGTCGAGCAGGCCGAGCAACGCGCCCGCATGGCGGCGCGCACCGTCGACAAACCGGTGTGCCACGCCGGCGCCATCGGTCGCGGCGACCGTGCACCGGTCGGTCGCGGTGTCGAAGGCGAGCGTGATCATTCCAGGTCCACCCGGCGAAGGTCGTCACCCACGTGACTGATGCGCACTCGCACCGATGCCGGCGGCGCCCATGCGCCGGCGCGTTCCGGCCATTCGATCAGCAGCAGGTCCGACGCCGTGAGTGTCTGCCAGTCGAGATCGGCAGCCTCGTCGGGATGCCGCAGGCGAAAGCAATCGACATGATAGATCTCGCCGCCGGGGCCCCGATAATGATGCACCAGGCCGAACGTCGGCGATGTCGCGTCGGTCCCGACGCCGCGACTGCGGGCAATGGCGCGCGCGAGCGTGGTCTTGCCCGCGCCGAGCGGACCCTGCAGCCACACCACGCTGCCGGCCGGCAACTCGCGTCCGAGTCGTCCACCAACGGCCTCGACCCCGGTGAGGTGCAGCGGCTCCGAATTCATCGCCGCGCCAGGCGACCGGAGCCCCGCACCACATCGGGTGCACTCGCGGCGCGCAGGTCGTTGAGCTGGTCGCGCAGCATCGCGGCGAGTTCGAACTCGAGGTTCGCCGCCGCCTCCCGCATTTGCGCCTCCAGTGCCGCCATTGCCGCGGCACGCTGCGCTGGGTCGTGCAGGTCCGGCGCCGCGGCGGCGCGGTCCTTCTTGCGCGGGTCGACGCGTTCGGTGCGCTGGTCGGCCACATGGGTCGACAACCGCACTTCATCGACCGACTTGACGATCGACATCGGCGTGATGCCGTGCTCGATGTTGTACGCGCGCTGGATGTCGCGCCGACGGCTCATCTCGGCGATCGCGCGCTGCATCGAGCCGGTCATCCGGTCGGCGTAGAGGATCGCCATGCCATTCACGTTGCGCGCGGCGCGGCCGCAGGTCTGGATCAGCGACCGTTCGCTGCGCAGGAACCCTTCCTGGTCGGCGTCGAGAATCGCCACCAGTGATACTTCGGGCAGGTCGAGTCCCTCGCGCAGCAGGTTGATCCCCACCAGCACGTCGAAGTCGCCAAGCCGCAGCCCGCGCAGGATCTCGACCCGCTCAATCGCGTCGATGTCGCTGTGCAGGTACCGCACGCGCACGTCAGCCTGCGCGAGATAGTCGCTCAGATCCTCGGCCATGCGCTTCGTCAGCGTAGTGACCAGCACCCGCTCGCGCTTCTTGACGCGCTCACGAATCTGCGCGAGCAGGTCGTCGACCTGCCCGCGCACCGGGCGCACCTCCACCACCGGATCGATCAGGCCAGTGGGTCGGATGATCTGCTCCACCGCGACACCCTGGCTCAGCTGCAACTCGTACTCACCCGGCGTGGCTGACACGCTGATCATTCGCGGCACCAGCGACATGAATTCGTCGAAGCGGAGCGGCCGGTTATCGAGTGCGGACGGCAGCCGGAAGCCGTACTCGACCAGCACCTCCTTGCGAGCGCGATCGCCGTTGAACATCCCACCGACCTGCGGCAGCGACACGTGCGATTCGTCGACGACGACGAGGTAATCCTCCGGGAAATAATCGAGCAGGCACGCCGGGCGCTCGCCGGTGGCACGGCCGGAGAGGTGGCGCGAGTAGTTCTCGACTCCGGCGCAGGTGCCGACTTCGACCAGCATTTCGAGGTCGAACGTGGTGCGCGATTCGAGTCGCTGCGCCTCGAGCAACTTGCCCGCCATGCGCAGTTCCCGCAGCCGCTCGGCCAGCTCCGCACGGATCGCCGTCACCGCGCGCTCGATGGTTGGACGCTGCAGCACGAAATGCTTGGCCGGATAAATGGCGCACCGGTCGAGCTGCGCGATGGCGTTGCCCGTGACCGGCTGAAAGCGCGTGATCCGCTCGACCTGGTCTCCCCAGAGTTCGATCCGCACCGCCTGCTCGTCGTAAGCGGGATAGATCTCGACGGTATCCCCGCGCACGCGGAAGGTGCCCGGCTCAAACGACATGTCATTCCGCTGGTACTGGATGCCGACCAGGTCGGCGAGAATCAAGTCGCGGCCGCGCTGCTCGCCGACTTTGACCGACACCATCAACGCCCGGTAGGCCGCGGGATCGCCGAGGCCATAGATCGCCGACACCGTGGAGACGATCACCACGTCGTCGCGCTCCATGAGCGACGACGTAGCGCGCAGCCGGAGCGCTTCGAGGTCCTGGTTGATCGACGCGTCCTTCTCGATATACACGTCGGTCGACGGAACGTACGCCTCCGGCTGGTAATAGTCGTAGTACGAGACGAAGTATTCGACCGCGTTGGCCGGCAGGAACTGCTTGAACTCGCCGTACAACTGCGCCGCCAGGGTCTTGTTGTGCGACAGCACCAGCGTGGGCCGCCGCCAGTCGGCAATGGCGTGCGCCAGCGTCATCGTCTTGCCGCTGCCGGTGACGCCGAGCAGGGTCTGATACCGGTCCCCGCGCTGGAGCCCAGCAGCCAGCTCGGCGATCGCGCGAGGCTGGTCGCCGGCAGGCGAAAACGGGGCCTGAACATCGAACTTCGGCATCCAAGGAAGATAGTCGATTGGTTCGGGAAATGTTCGGGAGCGAAAAAGCAAGACGAGAGACGAGAGAAGGGGACCCGTGGGTTGACATCGGCGTCACAGCCCTGCGGCCGTTTCTTCTCTCGTCTCTCGTCTCTCGTCTCTCCGTGCTTTATCGAACTCCCAGCTTCCTCAGCACCGCTCGCTGCTCCGCGCTCACCGGCATGCAGGACAGCCGGCTCATCCGCACCAGGCCCAGTTGGGCGAGGGCCGGCTCCGCCTTGACGGCGGCGAGCGTTACCGGTGTCTTGAGCGCACGCACCGGCTGAACCTCGATCACCACGCGCTTGGGATCCTTCAGCTTCGGGTCGGCGTAGGCACCACGGGTGATGCGTGCGATGCCGACAATCGCCTTGCCATCGCCCGAGTGATAGATCAGCGCCTCGTCACCGGTTCGCATGGCGCGCAGGTTGATCAACGCCGCGGCGTTCGAGACGCCGTCCCACACGGTCTTGCCGTCGCGGACGAGGTCGCCCCACGAATAGGTCGAGGGCTCGGTCTTGAGGAGCCAGGCACCGGGCATGCGAAAAGATAGAGAGACGAGAGACGAGAGACGAGATACGGTTGTCATCCCGAGCGCAGCGGTCAAGGCGACAGGCCTGCGCTCCTCGTCGCTCGTCTCTCCGGCTACTCCCCCGCCGCCTCTCTCCGATCCACCGTGTTCACACCCTTCACCTTCCGGATGGTGCGGAGCACTTTGGCGAGATGCGTCAGGTTGTCGACCTCGACGAAGATGGTGCCGTGCACGCTCCCGTCGCGTGATTGGAGGTCCGCGGCGCGGATGTTGGTGCCGGTTTGCGAAATTGCCTGCATGATGTCGGCGTAAAGTCCGCGGCGATCTTCGCCGGCGACCTCCAGCCGGACGGCGTAGGTCTCGCCAGTCTGCTCCTGCCAATCGATCTCGATGCGCCGCCCGCCTTGCGTCAGCGTGAGGAGGTTGGGACAATCCGCCCGGTGAATCGAGATCCCCCTGCCCTGGGTCACGTATCCCACCACCTGATCCCCGGGGACCGGCTGGCAGCACTGGGCGTAGCGCACCATCAGGCCATCGACGCCCTGGATCTTGATGCCGCGGCCGAGGCGCAACCGGTTCATCACGCGGCCAAAGACGTTGGCGGGTTTTTCCTGCAGCGCTTCGGCCGGCAGCTCGGGGAAGAGCGCCTTCATCACCTGGCCGATGGCGAGGTCGCCGCGGCCGAGCGACACTTCGAGCGCCGCGCCGTCGACCAGATTGAGCGCCACTGCGGCGGCATTCATCGTGTCGGCCGATGACGCTGCGAGGCGGCGCCGCTTGAGCTCGCGCGCCAGGATTTCGCGGCCGAGCTGGGTCGACACCGTCTGCTCTTCCTGCCGGATCCACTGCTTGATCTTGCTGCGGGCGCGCCCGGTGCGAACGTGATTCAGCCAGTCGCGACTCGGCTTTGCCTGCGGCGAGGTGAGGATCTCGACGGTGTCGCCATTCTTGAGTTCGCGGTGCAGCGGCGCGATGCGGCCGTTCACCTTGGCGCCCGACGTATGCACGCCGACGTCCGTGTGAACGTGAAACGCAAAGTCGATCGCGGTCGCACCCTTGGGCAACTGCTTCACGTCGCCCTGCGGCGTGAAGACGAAGATCTCGTCGTGGTACAGGTCCACCTTCAGAAACTCGAGGAACTCTTCGGCCGAGTGACTCTCCTGCTGCAGCTCCAGCAGCTGGCGGAACCAGCCGAGCTGGTTGCCGAGGGTGTCCTCGACGCCGCCCGTCTTGTACAGCCAGTGCGCCGCAATGCCGTATTCGGCGGTGCGATGCATCTCGCCGGTGCGGATCTGGATTTCGAACAGCTGGCCGCCGGGCCCGAAGATGGTGGTGTGCAGCGACTGGTAACCATTCGACTTGGGACTGGCGATGTAGTCCTTGATCCGCTCCTGCAGCGGCGTCCAGACGTGATGGATCAGGCCGAGGACGTGATAGCACTCCGGGACGGTGGCGACGATGACGCGCATCGCCATCAGGTCGTAGATCTCGTCGAACGGCTTGTTGCGCTTGCTCATCTTCTGGTAGATCGACCAGAGATTCTTCGGGCGCCCGCTCACTTCGAAGTGCGGGATGCCGGCGCGCTGGAGTTCCTGTTCCAGTGGTATGCGCAGCCGTTCGATCATCTCCTCACGTACCGCGCGCTTGCCGGCCACCTGCTCGGCCAGCGTCGTGTACTCTTCGGGTTCCAGGAACTTGAACGCGAGGTCCTCGAGCTCGGCCTTGACGTTGGCCATGCCGAAGCGGTTCGCCAGCGGCGCGTACAGCTCGCGCGTCTCGGTCGCAATGCGATGCCGCCGGTCCGCGGCAAGGTGCTCGAGGGTCCGCATGTTGTGCAGCCGGTCGGCGAGCTTGATGATGATGACGCGCGCGTCGCGCGCGACCGATAGCAGCAGCTTCCGGTAGTTCTCCGATTGCTCCTCGACCGACGACCGGAAAGTGAGGTGGGCGATCTTGGTGAGACCATCCACCAGCTCGGCCACTTCGGCGCCGAATTCGCGAGCGATATCGTCGGTGGTGAGGTCGGAGTCCTCGACCACGTCGTGCAGCAGTGCCGCGCAGATCGACGTGGTATCGACGAGGAGCCCAACGAGGATCGATGCGACCGCGATGGAGTGTTCGACGAAGTCTTCGCCGCTCACCCGCTTCTGGCCGCGGTGCGCCGCTGCCGCGTAGCGCAGCGCGCGGTCGATGGCCGCGATGTCGAGCCGGTCCGCGTGCTTCTCGAGCAGCGAGAAGAAGGCGGGACTCAACTCGGCGAGCGTAGTGAACGGCGGCGACGTAACGGTCACAGGAGCCCGGCGGTGGCAAACGAGACGAAACGGTCGCCGGCGACGATCACGTGATCGTACACCGGGAGATCGAGCAGCTGGCCGGCGGCCACCAGTTGCCGGGTGACGGCTCGATCCTCAGCCGATGGGGTCGGGTCCCCGCTCGGATGATTGTGCACCAGAATGATACCCGCGGCGGCCTCGCTGATGGCGGCACGGAACACCTCACGTGGGTGGACCAGTGAGCTATCGAGCAGCCCCCGGGTGACCAGCACATCGCGCAGCACCCGGGACCGGGTATCAAGCGCAAGTAAATGGAACTCTTCGACTTGCAGGTCCCGAAGGCGGCTCCCCACCAGCCGCATGACGTCGGCCGGTTCGGCGATCCGGGGCACGGCGGCCCGCTCTTCGCGGGCGATGCGGTCCGCGAGCTCGAAGGCGGCGAGGAGCCTGCCGGCCTTGGCTCGTCCCACGCCTGCCGTCAACAGTAGCTCCCCGGGCGGGCGCGCGGCTAGTCGGCGCAGGCCGCCGCCGGCAGGCTTGAGCAGGAGCGACGCCATTGCGAGGGCGTCGTGACGGTGGTCGCCGTGGCCCAGGAGAATGGCGATGAGTTCGGCGCCGGTGAGCGACGCGGCGCCGAGGCGCCAGAGGCGTTCACGCGGTCGATCCGAACAAGTTCCGGCGTCGGGCATGGACGAACGTTCAACGAGGCGAGTCGGTTCGCTGGCGCCGATGGGCGAGTGCGGTGATCCGATTGACGCGAGTAGACGAGGCGCAGACGCGCATCGGCCGAATTCCGTGGCTCGCGCTATCTTCTCCTCCCCAAGGGAGGCGCCATGCCACTGCTGATCCTGATCGGAATTCTGGCCGTTGTCGGACTCTGGGCGATGTTTGCCTACAACCGTCTCGTCAGCCTTCGCAATGAGACCCAGAACGGCTGGCGCCAGATCGATGTGCAGCTCAAGCGACGGCACGACCTGATCCCCAATCTCGTCAACACCGTCACGGGCGCGATGGAGTTCGAACGCAATACCCTGACAGCGGTGATGGACGCTCGCGCCCGGGCAATGACGGCCGCCGGCCCGGCCGATGCCGCCCGCAAGGAGGGCGAACTCGGCGCGGTGCTCGGTCGCCTCCTCGCCGTCACGGAGAACTACCCGCAGCTCAAGGCCAACGACAACGTCAAGATGCTGCAGGAGGAACTCTCCTCGACGGAGAACAAGATCGGATTCGCCCGGCAGTTCTACAACGACATCGCGACGAAGTTCAACATCGTCCGCGAAACGTTTCCGTCGAGCCTCATTGCCGGCGGATTCGCCAAGGCCGAGCTGTTCCAGGTCACCGATGACGCGGAGCGCGCCGTCCCAGCCGTGGACCTGTCGCTGAAGCCGCCCGCGTAGCCCGTTGAACCTGCTCGATCAGGAGGCCTTCAACCGCCGCCGCACCTGGGAAGTGGTGGCGGCATTCGTGGTGTTCGTGGTGCTGATCGGCGCCGGGCTCGACCTCTTCGTGGTCGGAGCCTTCCCCGTGACAACGCTCGGAGCGCTGGCCGTCGGCACCGGCTCGGCGTTCCTCAGCTACCGCACCGGCGACCGGATGATCCTCGCGTCCTCGCACGCCCAGCCGTTGGACGAACTGCTCGCCGCCGCTCCCAGCGACGACGACCAGCTGCGCTACAAACAATTGCAGAATGTGGTCGAGGAGGTCGCCATCGCGTCGGGGCTCCCTGCCCCCCGGGCCTTCGTGATTCCCGATGACGATCCCAATGCGTTCGCCACCGGACGCGACCCGGCACATGCGTCAATCGCCGTCACCGCCGGGTTGCTGCGTTCGCTCAATCGCGAGGAGCTGCAAGGCGTGGTGGCCCACGAGATGGGGCACGTGCGCAATTTCGACATTCGACTGATGATGATCGTGTCGGCGCTGGTGGGAGCGGTGGTGCTGATCGCCGACTGGGCGGGGCGATCGCTGCGCTACGGCAGCTTCGGACGCGGGCGGCGCGGCAAGGACGCCGGCGTCGCCATGCTGGTGATCGTGGCGATCTGGATCGTCGCAGTGGTGCTGGCGCCGATCGCGGCGCAACTGATGGCGCTCTGCGTGTCGAGGCAGCGGGAGTACCTCGCCGACGCGTCGAGCGCAGAGTTGACGCGTAATCCACTGGCACTCGCGTCGGCACTCGAGAAAATCGACGAGGCCACCGCACCGACAACGGCGATCAAGAAAGGGAGTGCCGCACTCTGCATCGCCGATCCGATGGAGCGCCCGGTCAACGACCTGGAGGGCGGCTGGGCCAACCTGTGGGCGACGCATCCGCCGATGACCAAGCGGATCGCGGCGCTGAAGGCCATGGCGTATCAGGGCAAAGGCAGCTGACTCAACGCACCGCGACGGTGTCGGTAACCACCGGATTCGTCCCGGAGTGGCGGAAGGTGATGATCGCCACGCCGGACGCCCGAGCCGTAAAGCGGAAGCGCTGCCGGACGCCCGCCGGCACATACGGCCCGACATCGGAGACGTCGAGAAAGCGCACGGCGGGTGATGAGATGCTGGGAATCGAGGCATACTCGCCGGGACCGACCGTGCCGAGCGTGATATCGACTTCCTGGCCAACCCGCGCCGCGATCGACTGGCTGACATGATCGACCTCCAGCACGGACGTGGCGGTCTCCCCATTGCATGCCCCGAGGGTGAGCGCCGCGGCGGCAATGACGCAATGAGGTAGCCGATACGAATGGGCGATCATCGGATGAGCCTGGGGTTGGAGATATCCCGCGCAACCGGTTCGAGCCAGCACGAGAATACTACCCGGGAAAGACCCGCTGCATGCCGGCGGCGTCACTTGCCTGCCAGGTCCCGGGCGGAATCCCGTTGACGAATCACGGCGCCGGAGCGCGCAGTTGCCTCCCGGTGAGCGCGGCATACACCAGCACTCGGCAGGGCCCCGTTACGCAGTCGTGGTTGGGCAAGTGCGATAACGATGTGAGAACGGTGCTGTGATCGTGGCCATCAAACCGTAACGCCGGTCTCCTCCAGCGCCGGTCCCGGCGTCCCCGCGTTGCGCGGATCGTAGTCGGGCACCAGCCGGTTGAGAATGCCGCGCAGATCATCATCCGGTCGACCTTCCAGGGCCGCGATAGTCAGCTCGCTCAGCAACGTCGCAACCCCTGGTGGCAGCTCCGCGTGCCTTGCGCGCAGCACCTTCGGGTGCTCGGTCGGCTCCGCGTGCTCGGCGCCGAAAAAGAGCTCCTCGTAGAGCTTCTCCCCGGGCCGGACGCCGGTGTAGCGGATCTCGACGTCCTTGCCGACTTCCTTGCCGGAAAGCCGGATGAGGTCAGTGGCGAGATCAACGATCTTGACCGGCTCACCCATGTCGAGCACGAAGACTTCGCCGCCCCGCCCCAGCGCCCCCGCCTGGAGTACCAGCTGGACCGCTTCCGGAATGGTCATGAAGTATCGGCGCATCTCGGGATGAGTGATCGTGACCGGTCCACCGGCGGCGATCTGTTTGAGGAAGGTGGGCACCACGCTGCCCCGTGAGCCCAGCACATTGCCAAACCGCACCGCCACGAAATTCCGGCCCGACTCCGCCGCCGCCATCTGGACGATCTGCTCCGCCACCCGTTTGCTGGCGCCCATGACACTGGTGGGATGCACCGCCTTGTCCGTGGAGATGAACACCAGCTTCTCGACTCGGTAGAACGCCGCAAGTTCGACCACGTTCCGGGTGCCCAGCACGTTGTTGGTGATGGCCTCCACCACGTTGCATTCCATCATGGGAACGTGTTTGTGCGCGGCGGCATGGAACACGGACACCGGCTCGAAAGTCTTGAAGATCCGCGCCAGCCTGCCCCGGTCGCCGACGTCGGCGATTACCGGGGCGAATTCGATGTTGGGGAACTGATCCTGCAACTCGTGGAGGATTTCGAAGATGGAGTTTTCACCCCGGCCGAGCAGAACGATCCGTTTCGGGCCCAGCAGCGAGGCCTGGCGGCACAGCTCGCTGCCGATTGAGCCACCGGCACCGGTGACCAGTACGGTCTGGCCGGCCGTGAGCCGGCGTATAGCGTCAAGATCGGTGGTCACCGGCTCGCGCCGAAGCAGATCCTGGATCTGGACCTGGCGCAGGGCGCTGACGGCTACCCGGCCGGAGAGGATGTCGAACATCCCGGGTACCGTACGGGTGTTGATCCGTGCCGCGCCCGCCGCATGAACCAGGTCGCGAATCACGCTTCCCGGTGCCCGGGGCATCGCGATGATCAGCGCCTCGATTCGGAGTTCGTCCGCTATCTCCACCAGTTGGGAGAGCGGGCCCAGGACCGGCAGGTCGAGGAGGCGGTTGCCCTGTTTGGCAGGATCGTCGTCCAGGAAGCCGACTGGCATCAGGCCGAGCTGCGGGTTGGCGCGGAGCTCCTTGACGATCATGGCGCCTGACGACCCGGCCCCGGCGATCAACGCCCGGCGGGTAGTATCACGCCGTTCAGTGACCCGACGCCCGGCGCTCCGTCGCGCGGCGAGGAGCCGAGCCGCAATGCGAGGTAGCGCGACGCACGCCGTGGTGAGCAGCGCATCGAGGAGGAGGACGGACAGGGGAACTCGCCCGGGGGCAAGACCTAAGCCGGGAATGACTGCGGCGCCGATCCCGAGGGACAGAAGCCCGGTCAGAGCCGTCACCTTCAGGATGCGCTCGACCTCGAGCACGCTGGCAAAGCTCCAGAGCCGGCGGTAGAGGCCGGTCCGGTGAAAGATCACGATCTTGACGGGGAGCGAGAGTGCGAGATACCAGAGTGCGGCCCGCGTTTGGCCAGTCCCCCACTCCAGCCCCTCAAAGCGAATCAGGTAGGAGACCAATATCGCTGTTGGGAGCAGCAGGAGGTCCAGAACCAGGAAGTGCCGGTTCCGGAGTCCGAGGTTCGCGGTGTTCCAGTTCTCTGTTGTCAGATGCGGCTCGCAGTCTGGGGGCGACAGGCCGAGGTCAGCACAGGTGAAATCGTCCGGAATTACCTTTGGGAGACGCCGCATCCGCCGAGACACCCACAGTGGTGCGATCCTCCGAATCGCCCAACCTAAAACATGTTCCAGTTCGTTGCGGCGCCAATGAAACGCCGACCGTTATCGCCGGACCCAGAGCCCGATCACCGCAACGAGCCCAACGACGCACATGCCGATCATCCACCGCATCTGAATGACCTGCTGATCTTTCAGATCGATGCCGAGCGTGGCGATCTGCTGTTCGAGCAGCCGCGAAAACGCGGAGAGTCGCTGCTCGAGCACCAGCGAGGACTCCGCGAATCGCTGCTCGAGCTTCGCGTCGAAGCGCGCGGATCATTCGAACGCGACACACGCATGCGTCAGTCGGTACCGGAGCGCACGAATCTGAAACCTCAATCTTGTCCGGTCGCGACAACTTGCTCCCGCCGGCGGCATGACACGTCGGACGACGCCGAGCAGGTTGGCTAACGGTGCTTGCCACCCTTGCGGTGGCGCACCAACGTTTTGGGAACGGCGTTGCCAGCGTTGGTTTGTTTGACGAAATCGATTGTCATGAGCGACGGTGTTCGAAACGAGAATATCGTGCTTCCCTTGAAATTCGTTACCGCAAAATCGCCACAGCCAATTACGTCCATGCCAATCAACACATCGGCTCCCGGGGCAAGTTCTCCCAGTGTGGCTTCAAGGTCTGGGAATCGCATACTCGGCGGAAGGTGCATGTCAATCATGTATGCGGGAACGTCGTCGACTGTCCCTTTCGCGGTATGTACACGCTTGAACGCATGGCTGACCAAGCCGCAAGCATCAACAACCGCCTGCGTGACGACGGAGTTGGTTGCACCCGTATCCCATATTCCCAGGCATTCGTGAAGGACAACCCTTGGGGTTCCGGTGCTCGCGGTTGCGAAAGGGGCGCTGACTTTCACCTTGCTTGCCAGCGCGCGGAGAAGCGAGGTGGTTGAACCGCCCCGCAAGCTTTGGTGCTGTGGTGGAACCAACATCAACTAGGAGAAGGAAACGCGACTATGGAAGGTCTGCGTATAAGCCTCGTCTCCCGGCGACACGAGCTGCACCAAGAACGTGCCTAGGGGATGACCCTGCTCGATTGTGGCGCGAATAGCCGAAGGCTTGTCACCATAAAATCCGATGACCTTGTGCTCCTTGATGACAACAATCTTCCCGTTGTACTTCGCGACAAACTCGGGTTGGTGCGCCAAGTAGTAATCAAACTCATCCTTCAAAGGGTTCGTGTATACCATATCGGCCACCCAACACTCCTTGTGAAACTGTTCACAATCTCCCATAACCTACACTGTCGGCGTTCTACCGCTATCCCTAAACCTACGCAAGAGGGGACGAACGGATGCAATCCAAAGGCCACACGGTGGGGAAATAAGAGCGGCCCCGGTGGATCGGCGGGGCCGCTCTGACGTTCTGGCTCAAACACGTTGGGCTTAGCCATTCGTCCCGTAGAACACGAAGCCCTGCCGCGAGCCCACAGACCCACCGACCCACTTCAGCGACCGATCTCGCCGCGTCATCGTCAGGGGGTCCTATGTGGTGGTCCCCGCATTGGGGTGTTTACCGGCTGTCCGCCTCAACATGGGGCACCTCCTTTGGTGCGAGGCCCGCTGTAAACGGACAAATGAAGACTAACGGGGATACGACCCGTTTGTGACGGCTCAAACTAGGACACTCCCCATCCGCACCCTGGCATTGGGTACTGGTACGGTTTGAAAGGCGCCCATGATCAGGACGCCTTTCATCGCATCGCTTCGCCAGCGGATTTTTTGGTCAGCGACCCGCTACTTCGGCTTTGGTGCGCCCGGCTTACCCGGCTGACCCGGCTGACCCGGCTTACCCGGCTGACCCGGCTTACCGGCACCGCCACCGGCACCGCCACCGGCCCCACCAGCGCCACCCTGTCCCGGCTTTGCATCGTTTCCCATTGTGATACTCCAATCGATTCGAGGAACCTGCATGGCAAGGGACGAACACCGTGGTAAACTCACCACAACGACAAATGCCCGGCAACATGCCCGGGCAATCCAAACTCAGCAATGGCGCGGATTCGTCAAACTGTACCAGTACCTCGCATTGACTCGGCGACACGTGAGCGCTACAGTGCAGGCACGTTTCGAGTGTGCTGCGTGGCTTCTCCGCCACCAACAAAGGGGCCGCAGAATTCTGCGGCCCCTTTGGCGTTCCCAGCCGCAAGCTCGCACATCAGTTCCTCGCAAACAGCTTCCCCAAGACCACGACGCACCCTTCACCGAGCGCGGCATGCCGCCACAACAGCTGCTCCCGCCCGGCGACCGCTCAGTGCGACACGCCCTCGCTCCGGACGACGCGCCGCACCGTCAGCATCAGGATCCGCAGGTCAAACCAGATCGAGCGGCGCCGCAGATACTCGGCATCCAGCCGCACTTTGTCGGCGATCGACAACTCGTCCCGCCCGTTGATCTGTGCCCAGCCGGTCACACCCGGCAACAGCTGGTGCACGCCCTGCTCGGTACGGAGAGTCACCAGGTCGTCCTGATTGAAGAGCGCCGGGCGCGGACCCACAAAGCTCATGTCTCCCCGCAGAACGCACCACAACTGCGGCAGCTCGTCGAGGCTGGTCCGGCGCAGGAACCCGCCGATGGGGGTGAGCCGGGACCGCGCGTCGGTCAGCAGGTGCGTCGCGACCGCCGGGGTGTCGACGCGCATGGTATCGTGGGCCGCGCCTAATCCTTCCGGAACACCTCGCTCGCCCCCGGCGGCGGCGCATCCTGCAGCGGCGCCCTGCGCAGGGCCACCCGGGCCAGTTCGTCGCCACCGCCAAGACGGTGCGCGATCGCGGCCACAGCGGGTAGCGCACGCTCCCGCGATAACGAGTTCATCACCGTTAGCCAGACCAATTGCAGGTCGGTGCCGATTGAGGGCTTCTTGTCCACATACAGAAGCGCAAGCCTCGACTTCCACGGCCGGATGAGCTGGTTGTACCGCAGGTCCGGGTCCGCCGCGCCCCGCAAGATCTCGCCCTCGTCGGCGAACACGATCGAGGCCATGTCGGTGATGCCGGGGCGCACCGTGAGGAGGCGCCGCTCCTCGGCGGTGTAGAGCGCCACGTCCTGCATCACCTGTGGCCGCGGGCCCACCAAGCTCATGTCTCCCCGCAACACGTTCCAGAGCTGTGTCAGTTCATCGAGCTTCCAACGACGCACGAACCGCCCCACCCAGGTGATGCGCGGGTCGCCGGCCGCCGTGGACATAACGCCGGTCGCGTCGGCAAAGATCTTCATCGACCGCAGCTTCACCATGCGGAACGGCGTCCCGCCAACCCCGGCGCGCGAAGCGATGTAGAACGGTGAATGCCAGTCCTGAAGCCACACCGCGATCATCGCCGGTATGAGAATGATGCTGCCCAACAACAGGCCGAAGACACCCGCGGCCACGTCGAGCAGCCTTTTCATTGAGTCGCGCCCGCCGACGCCCCGTATCGCACCATGGCCCGGGCCCTCGTCACCACCGCCTCGGCGTCCATGCCGTAGCGAGTCCTCAGGTACTCCTGCGAGCCCACGATGGAGGAGAACCCCGCGCGCAGGCCGATGCGATGGAACGCCTGCGGCACCACTCCCGCCTCGAGACACGTCTCGGCCACTAGCCCTCCCAACCCACCGTCGACCACGTGTTCTTCAATCGTGATCAAGCCGCCGGTCTCACGGCACGCGCGGAACACCGTCTCCGCATCAAACGGGCGCAGGGTGTGCACGCTCAGCACACGTGCTTGGATCCCTTCAGCAGCCAGCGACTCGGCGGCCGCCAATGCCACGCCGAGGATACCACCCGTCGCCACCAGTGTCACGTCGGTCCCCTCGCGCAGAGTACGAATGTTCCCCAACTCGAACACCTCACCTGGCCGGTCGGTACGCCCCGCGCTCGACTTGTCGAGCCGCAAGTAGCAGACCCCGGGAGTGGTGGCGATGGCCTCCGTCGCTTCTTCGACCTCCCAGATACAGCCGGGCGCGACCACCGTGATACCCGGGATGGCCCGGAGGATGGCGAGATCTTCCGTGGCGTGGTGCGACATCCCAAGTGCTCCGTAACTGAACCCGCCGCCGATCGCGACCACCTTCACGTTGGCCTCGTGATAGGCGGCGTCGTTGCGCAGCTGCTCGAGGCAGCGCAAGGTCGGAAAGTTCGCGATGGAATATGTGAAGACCACGCGCCCACTGAGCGCCAGCCCGGTGGCCAGTCCCGTCATGTTGGATTCGGCCACGCCGGCGTTGAGGAACTGGGCCGACCGCGCCGCCTCGAACCTGGTCAACACGCCGAACCCCAGGTCGCCGGTGATCAGGAACAGCCGCGGGTTGGCCTCGGCGAGACGCATCAACCGCGCGACGAAAGCGTCTCTCACTGCGCCTCCAGCTCCGCCAGCGCGCGGTCGAACTCTTCGCCCTTCGCAGTACGGTAGTGCCACAGTACTGTATTCTCCATGAACGACACGCCCTTTCCCTTGGTCGTGTGGCACAGCACCACCGTGGGCACGCCGGCACGAGCCGGCACGTCAGTAAGGGTGGCGTGCAGCGCGTCGTGATCGTGGCCGTTGCACTCGACAACCGCCCACCCGAACGCGCGCCACTTATCGGCAAACGGTTCCAGCGCCAGCGTCTCGGGCACCGAAGCAAGGCTTTGAATCTTGTTGTAGTCCACCACCGCGACGAGGTTGTCGAGCTTGTGATGGCTGGCAAAAAGAATGGCCTCCCAGTTCGACCCCTCGTCGCACTCGCCGTCGCTGAGCAGGACGAACACGCGGTGGCCCGCGCCGTCGCGCTTCGCGCCGAGAGCCATCCCCGATCCGACCGATAGCCCGTGACCGAGGGAGCCGGTCGAGAGTTCGACGCCCGGAATCCCCTTGTGCGACACGTGGCCGCTCAGATCCGAGCCGTCCTGGTAGTGGGTCTTGAGTCTCTCGACCGGCATGAAGCCGCGTTCGGCAAGAGCGGCGTACACGCCGGCGCCAGCGTGACCCTTGGAGAGAATGAACCGGTCGCGGGCGGGCCACGTCGGATCCTTCGGATCGACTTGAAGCACGCCGCCGTAGAGCACGGCAACGATGTCGGCCATTGACAGCACCGCGCCGATGTGCGAACTGCCGCCCCGACTCGTCATGTGGAGCGCATGGATGCGGATCTTCTTCGCGAGCGCGCGGCTGTCGATAGCGCCTTCCGGCGCCGCCGCATTCAGCACCCGTAGAACTCGCGGATCACTCCGGCGACGTAGCGCGCGTCTTCGTCGCTCAACGTGAGATTCATCGGGATCATCAGGCACCGCTGGAACATCCGCTCGGTATTAGGAAGCGAGACCTTGAAGCCCAAGGCGTGGAACTGGTGCACCGCCTTGCCGCCCCACTGGATCAGGGTGCCGATGTCACGGTCCTTCAGGAACGCCTTCAACTCGTCGCGGCGATCAGCCTCGATCTCGTAGTTCTGGAAGGTGTCGTAATGGTCCGGGTCGCTCCCCGGCGCCGGCGGCAGCGTCAGCTGCGTCACGTCGCCCAACTCCTGCTGGTAAAGCGACGCGATGGTGCGGCGGCGGTCGATGATCGTCTGGTAGTCCTTGAACTGGTGATCGAGAATGGCGGCCTGCAGGTTGTCGAGGCGGCTATTGAGGCCCCACATCATTACCTCGCCGACCTCGTCACGGCCGTGATCGCGGAGCAGTCGGATCCGGTGCGCGATCCCGGCATCGTTGGTCACGATGGCGCCGCCGTCCCCCATACAGCCCAGGATCTTGGCCGGGTAGAAGCTGTAGGCCGCGGCAAGGCCCCACGTTCCGGCGTACCGGTCTCGGAACTTTGATCCGAGTCCTTGCGCCGCGTCCTCGATGATTGTCAGGTTGTGCTGCTTCGCCATGGCCGTAATCGCGTCCATGTCGCACGTGCGGCCGTTGAGGTGCACCGGCAGCAGGAAACGGGTGCGGGGGGTGATGGCCCGCTCGATCGCGGCGGGATCGATGAGGTGATCGTCGCGACAGTCGACGGGCACCGGTACGCCGCCGCACTGCGCGGCGGACGCAGGGGAGGCCACCATGGTGTGTGAAGGGAAGATCACCTCGTCGCCGGGCTTGATCCCCGCCGCGCGGAAGGCCATCAGGAGTCCGTCGGTCGCGTTCCCGACACCGATGGCGTGGTTCACGCCCAGATAGGCGGCCAGCCGCGCCTCGAACTCGACCAGGTCCCGCTGCTGGATGAATGCACCGCGACGGAGGATGTCACGGAAGATCCCGATGTAGGTGTCTTCCTCCGCGGCGAAGGCGCCCGCGTAGTTGAAGAAGGGAATCGACCGGGGCGTGATGGCAGTCATGTCGTTACCCGAGAGAGCGAAGGGTCACAGGACGGCGTACGCGATGTAGGGATCCCACTCGAGGCGCCGCAGCTCCAGTCGTCGCGAGGTGAACTCCTCGATCGCAGCCAGCGTCTCGCCGGGCCATTGGGGATTGTCGAGCTCGTCGAAGGCCACCACGGCGCCTTTTGGCATCCGCGGCAGGAAGTGATGGAGCGCGCACTTTGTGGGGTCATACAGATCGAGATCGATGAAGAGGAGGCTCACGAGCAAGTGCGGGTGCTCCTCCACGAACCTGGGAATCGACTCGCAGACGTCACCCTTGATGAGGTGCGCCTTGTCGACGTGGCCGAGGAACCGGTCGCGGTCGAATTCGCTGATCAGCGATTGAAGCTCGTCGTACGAGCTTGCCGCAAGACCGCCCTTGGTAATGTCCACGACGGCGTTGCGATCGCGCTCCGAGACCGATGGGAAGCCCGCGAATGTGTCGAAGCCGTAGATGCGCCGTGTGAGGTTCTCCGGTTCGAGCATGGCGCTCAGCTTGGCCCAGCTCATGAAGCTGAAGCCGCGGAATACGCCACAGTCGACGACGGATCCCTTCACCGGAAGGACCAGTTTGAAGACTTCGTACAGGGCGAGAAACCGCTTCAGGTGTTGGCGACGGATGTACTTGGGGAAATTCTCCAGCCGCACGGAGACAGAATCAGCAGATGCGTTAAATATTCGTTCGATGTTGGCGCCCACTTCCTCCTCGGCGGCTGTGCGAAACTTCTTCATGAATTGTCCGCGCTGGCGTCTGAAACTAAGATATACGTGATTCCAACAGTTAATGAAGCTCATGCCTGGAGCACGATGCCCAAGCTCGACGCCAGCCGACCGCGCTACGAGGACATCACCGAGACCACGGGCGGGGGCCTCACCTCCGAGGCAGCCCAGATGATGGCTACCCGCTACGCCCTGGCGGCCGAGGCCGCCGCGGGTCGGCGTGTGCTGGAACTCGGCTGCGGTGCGGGTCTCGGCTTGGGCCTGATCGCCCGCCGGGCCCGCCTGACAGTCGGGGGAGACTACTCCCAGTCCCTTCTGGCCTCCGGGAGGCAGCACTACGGCACACGGATCCCCCTGGTCCGTCTCACGGCGGAACACCTTCCCTTCAAGTCCTCCAGCTTCGATGTCCTCCTCTTTTTCGAGGCCACCTACTACATCCCGAATATGAAGCATGCGCTCGATGAAATCACCCGGATTCTCGCGTCAGCGTCGGAGATCCTCTTCATCAACGCCAATCCCGAGCGTCCCGACTTCGTGGCGAGTCCGTTCAGTGTTCACTACCACACCGGCGACGAATTCCGTGCGGCCTTGACCCAGCGCGGGTTCCGAGTCACTGTCGAAGCGGGATTCCCGGTCAGGTCGGGACATTCACCCCTCGCGAAGTTGGCCGCAGCCATCCTGCCACTCGCCCGCCAACTCCTCACCACTCTCGGCCTCGTGCCGCGGACGCTCAAGGGCCGGGCGCGCCTGAAGCGCCTACTATATGGCAAGCTGATGCCTATCCCGGCCGAACTGACCGATGGGGCCCTCAGCGAATCCCGTCGCGAGCTCATGAAGCTGGGCCCGATCACCGACTTCAAGGTGATCTACGTACGCGGCGTGCGTCCCTGAGTCTCAGCGTCGCACCCGAGCCTGCTCCTCGAGATACTGCACGAGACGCGGGTAGATGACGTCCTCGGCAAACGAGGTTCGGAAGGCTCTGGCGGAGCCCGAAGACAGCGGCGAGCGGAGTTCGGGATTCGCAACGAGCTCCACCACCGCCCGCGCCAGATCGTATGCATTCCCGGGCTCATAGACCAACCCACAATCCCATTCCCTCACGATCGTCTCTGCTTCGCCCTTGAGACCGAGCAGTAGTGGCAGTCCGGCACTCATGTACTCGAAGAGCTTGTTGGTCAGGCTGTTGGGAGTAACGGGGGTATTAAGGACGAGTCCTGCGCTGCCTGGACGGACTGCGGCTTCACGGTGCGCCCGAGGCGGCGTTTCCCGTAGACCAGCCGGCCACCGGGGCCTTGCCTCAGCTCAAAGGCGCTGGGTTCGACTCGGCACGGCAGGTGCTCGAGGGACTGCATCTCAGTCCCGCGCACAGCCGCGTGACATGCCTGCCTTTGCCTAGAGCGGCGCGGACAGATTGGGTCGATGGTGCATCGAGTCAGATCGGCCGCTAACGTCTCGCACAAGGACCACCCAACCGGACCACGCAATACCGTTGAATTTCCCGTTCGACGATAGAAGGAGAAATTATTCGTACCGCTATCGGTCCCAACCCGTCACGCGCTTCCGGAGCCACGCCCCGCCAAGCTGCGCGCCGCCCCACAGGCTTCCTCCGCCGTAACTCAGGTGCAAAGACAGGAACATCCAGGGCATCACCAGCAGGTATAACGGATTCCGGAACCGCAAGGCGACATCCACGCTCGCCGCCGTAGCAGCAAGGATATAGGCGGAACCTAAGGCGGCTAGCGCCCAGATCCCGTGTGGCACGGTTGTGGCAAGGACGAGCGCCGTCACCAACGCCCCAGCGAAGGTCATCGGTATAAGGTGACGCAATCCGACAGGTGGGTGCTCCACATAACGGAACGGCAGGATTGCCCAGACGCCGTTGGTCCAGTTGTGGCGCAGGAATTCGAGGTAGCGCGACCGGGCGTGGTAGATGCTCCGGACCGTGGGCAGTAGCAGAGTCCGCAGGCCGGCCCGCTTCAGCCGCAGATTGAATTCCATGTCCTGCCCGCGCGTTAGGGCCTCGTTGAAAAGACCGACGCGGTCGAACACGTCGCGGCGGTAACAGCCGCCGAAGACGGTGTCCACCCACTGCGGCTCGCTGGACGCCAGACGGAACGCAGATGAGCCAACACCGAACCGGTGCGTCAACGCGGCCACCACGAATGGCGCCATCAGGTTGGTGTCACGAGCCACCGTCTCGATGCCGCCACCGACATTGGCAACGCCGAAACGCTCGGCGGCGGCCACACATTCACGGATGTAGCCGGCGAGGTAAGTGTTGTGCGCGCTCATCCAGAGGATGTACGCGCCCTTCGCGGAGGTGATACCAAGATTGAGGGCGACCGGCGTCACGCGACGGGGGTTGTCGATCAACCGCACGGACGGATGCGAGGCGGCGAAGCGCCGGACCTGATCGGCGGTGTCATCGGTGCTGGCGCCGTCGACGACCAGAACTTCCAAGCGGTGCGTGGGATACCCGTTCTCGAGGATGGATGCGAGACACGGCGCAATGAACCGGCCCTCATTGCGGCACGGCACGAGTACGGTGACGAACGGCGTCGTCGGGGTGGCGGGGGCCGTCATGTCGCCGATTGAAGCAGCCGGTGCGTGTCCCGCAGACTTAGCCCGCCCAGCACCGTGACGCCAGCCAGCAGGCCCGCCCCGACCGCCTCCGGCTTCCTGATCGCCAACGCCACTGCCACGAACACCACAAGCGCCACCACCAGGTTGCGGGCATTCAGGGGCCTCGGATCGAGGGCATCGAGCACGTTGCGCAGCACGACGTAGGTGATGTGTGGCACTCCCGCCAACAGCACCAGCCTCACCACCGGCACCGCCGGCAAGAACGTTGCGCCCACGTACAACGTCACCAGCAGACGCGCACTGGCCGCAAGCACCACGACCATTGCCGCGCCGCTCGCCACGCAGGCGAGCCACAGCCGCTGAACATCGCGGCGCAGGGTCCCGGTCTCTCCGCGGGCCGCCATCGCGCTCACTGATGGCAGGACGATCTGGCCGAGCGGCGCGTACATCGAACCCACCATGGACAGCAGCGAAACCCCGAGACCCACGAATCCAGCTTGCTCGACCCCGCCCAGATGCGCGGTGATCGTGGTCGGAAGCGAGAAAAGCGCGGCGAGCGCGAACTCCCCTGGGACCCGCGGAACCCCGAATCGTAGCAATTCAGCGATGGCATCACGGATCCCTGCATGTCCTTCCGCCCGCGCCGCCAATAGCGGCGGCACAATGAAGGCGATGGCCACCACGTTCCACGCGACTGCCAGCGCCAGCACTGCCTGCTGGACAGACGCCCCGAGTATTGCCATGGCGGCCAGAGGCACTAGGGCGAGGTTCAGGACCTGCAGCGCGTTGGCCACCAGCATTTGCAGGCGGCCGCGGTAGTACCCGTACGCCACGCCGTGCAACGCCAGCCCCGGCAGGGCGAGGGCGATCACCCGGATATCGGGCGCGAACTGCGCCGAACCGAACATGAGCGACGCCACCGGGCCGGCCAGCAGGAGGAGGAACCCAGCGCACGCGACGGAGACGCTCATAGCCACGGCTGTGGCCGCGAGGAGGTAGGTCGCGCGGGTGTGCTGTGCGGCTTTCACCCCGGCGATCGCCACGTAGCGCGAGATGGCGATCCCCATGTTGCAGAGAATTGGTAGCTGCAGCAGCGACAGTGTTCGGCGCACCAGTATGTACTCGCCGAACCCAACCGTCCCCCAATTCGATGCCGCCAGCCGGAGGACCAGCAGCCCCGCCGCCAGCGTGCCGAATTCCGCTGCGAAGGTGACGCCGTAGTCCCGCAACGAGGCCGTCTGGCCAAACGGCCGCCCCCACTGCGCCCACCAGCGGGGTGCAGCCGCGTCCGCTCTCATTCGTCGGACGGGTCGCGGCGCGACACCCACTTGCTGAAGCGCAAGCCCCGCAACGCCGCGACGAACGCCCCGTAGTCGGCCGCGCCCAAGCGGCGTTCTCGCTCGAGATACTCTCGTGTGACCGTCGCGACCACCGCGAGGATCCCGGCGAGCAGCGCCCAGACGACCGCGTCGGTGAGGCGACTGCGCGCTTGGCGGATGTAGAACTCGGGCCGGTCAACTACCGTGATCACCGGCGTGTCGCGGACCTCCTCGATGCGTGCCTGCTCATACGACTGCGCCAGAGACAGGGAGACCTCTTGACGCAGGGTCACTCTGCGCTCGAGCCGGGCCGCCTCGAACCGCAGCTGCGGCGACGCGGTGTATTCGCGGTTCTGCTCGAAGAACTGCCTCTGCGCGGCCTCGGCGGTCTCGAGCTCCTGCTCGGACTCTCGCAGCCGCGCAACCGTGAACTCTCGCTCGGCAGCGGCCCGTGAGCGGCGCTTCTGTAAGTTGAACACGCTGACCAGCTCGAGGAGTCGCCGATTGATCTGGACCGCTAGCGCCGGCGACTCAGCACGCGTCACCACTGTCACCGTGTTCGCTTCACGCGAGGTGGTGATGGACAACTGGCGGTCGAGACGGTCGGCTGCCGCCCGCGCCCGCGCGGCGGAGTCGGCCCCTGTCATGCGCCACAGTTCCACCAGTGTACCGCGCAGCGAATCCTCTCCGTCACGCGGCGTCGCGAATCGCGAAAGGACGGCTTGCGTGAGCAGTTCACGTGACCGAAGCAAGTGGCCATAGAACTCCACCGACTCGCTGCTCCCCGACCCGCCGCCGGCCAGCAGCGCGAACTGGGCCGCGATGGCCGACACCTGCGACCCGGTCGCCTCCCGCGGTTGAGGCACGAAACTAGACCGGCTCGCGTAACCGACGCCCAGCAAATAGGACAGCAGGATCGAGGCTGCGAACGCCGCGAACGGCAGGCCCAACAGCGGCCACCGGTACCGCAGCGCAAAGTTCGCGACGGAGAGCGGCGTGATCTCACCGCGGTCGTCCGCTTCAGTCGCGTGTTCCACATACCCCCCTCTGACACACCTCGACGACCAACTTCAGCAGCGCCTCGCGCCGTCCCGCCCCCGAAAACATCGCCAGGACCCGATCCCGTGGCGCCTGCCCAGGCGTCGGCGCTTCCAGCCCAAGGTGGATCGCCGCCACGACCTGCCCCAGATCGTCTGGGTCCTCGATATACCAGCCGCTGTCGCCCACCACCTCCGGGAGCGAATAGCACCGAGACACCACCGGCACACAGCCATGCAACATCGCCTCGGCCACTGAATAGCCGAACGCCTCGTGCCGAGACGGCTGCACATAGGTCCGTGCACCGGCGTACAGCGCGCACAGCCTGTCCCAGCTCACCTTGCCTTCGAACCGCACGTTAGGCCCGGCCGCCGCCCGAAGGACCGTCAGGGCGTCGGGCGTTATCGGGCCGGCCACCATCATCGGCACCTCCGGCAGGAGCCGTGAGGCCCGGACGAAGGTCAAGATGCCTTTGCGGTGGATGCTGGAGAGGTCGGCATGGCCTACCGTCAGCGCCATCCGTTCCTTCGCGGCCCACGATGGTGCCCCGGCGCCGAGCGACCCGTCGAGCCCAAGATACAACAGCCGGATCTGCGTGTCGCGCACTCCGGCGTTTGCGCTGGCCTCCGCCGCCGCAGACTTGGAGATCGATGCGACCACTGTCGCCAGCCGGAACAGCGCCCGGCCCAGCAGCCGGCTCCCCCGGTGGTACATGTTGCCGTAGTCGAGCGCCGGAACCGAGGCGACGTCGTACCCGCCACTGATGATGATCACCGGTCGGCCCCACAGCCGCGCCGAAAGCGCCAAGGGAAGGTACCGGGTGCTGCCGAACCAGCAGACGACCGCGTCCCCGCGTGGCGCGAGCAGCACACTGCGCGCGATCGCCGCCAGCGACCCGCAGGGAACCAGCGTGACCTCGTGCGCCATTTCCAGGCTGGCAACATCGGCCTGAATGAACGATGACAGCGCCGTGTGCGGCATCAGCAGCCGCAGGCGCGGAGCCGTGGCGTCAGACAGGCGCACCACCAGAGAACTGTCGCTGGCCCAACGTGAAGAGCATGCGCCGCACGATGCTCCGCGGATGCCCGACAACCAGAAGGTAGGCCACAAAGCAGATGGCACCAGCCGTCGGGCCTGTATATGCGAACAGGCTGAGCGCCATCCCGACGAACATGAATGCGTACACCAGGCTGAGCGGCCCCAACCACGACGAGCGTCCCGCCACCACCGCGCGATATGCCAGCGATCCAACGAAGCCGATCGCGAGTACCACGATCAGCGAACCGAACGCGCCGTAGTCCTCGATGAGGGCTCGAAACACGGTGTACACGTTGGAGCTGGTGAAGCCGAGATCAATGGCCGGGAACGCCGGGCGGTCGAAACCGAGCATCCGGCCGATCCGTTCGAAGCTGTAGAAGCCTGCCGCCAGCCCGTCCTCCGCCCGGCCCGAGTCACGGAACCAAGTCGCCCAAGCGGCTAGGAAGCCGAAAGGGTCGGCCAGGATTAGGTCGGCTGTCTTCTGGTTTCCCACGAAGTAGCGGATGAACTGGATGCCGGTGGAGACGCCGGCCAGCAGGCCGAACGACAGCCCACCGACCATGAAGAACAGCCGCGTACCTGCGGCCGGACGGTCGGCGGTATCGAGAAGGCGGCCGGCTAAGAACGCTGCCAACCAGAATGAGCCGCCGAAGAGGACGCCCATCCGCGATCCGTAAACCATGCCCACCAGCGTAATGGCAAACAGCGGCATCAGTCCGATCACCCGGTGGCTCAAGCGCTTAGTGATCGCGAAGTAAAGCCCACCGAACGCCGGCCCGGTGTACGCCAACACCACCAGTATGCGCGCCAGGCCGCCCTGCTCGATGTCGCCGAAGTAGAAGACAGCGCGGGACAGCGCCGACATCCGCGCCAGCCCTTGGAACGAAAACAAGTCCACGACTGAGAACCCCAAGGACCGGACCGCGACGGCAAGGGATGCGATGCCGGCCAGCGCCAGGAAGGAAACGATGGCGAGTAGGTACGGGAACCGGTCCTTCGGCTCGCCGGACCAGCGCACGCGAGAGAAGACGAACCCCCGCGACAGCGCCGAACCCACCAGAAAGACGGCGCAGTTGAGGAGGATCCATAGCGTGCCCGGCACAAAGTCCAGTGGCTCCGCCATGTACGGGATCGTTGCTATAGCGTAGAGGCCCCAGCCGATCGGCCAGACGGTCGACGGTGCGATCCAGCTGCGCTCCACGCGCCAAGACACGACCGACACGACCGCGAAACCGGCGAGGACGACGAGGAGGGAGAGCATCAGTGGGTGCGCTCTGTCGCACGGGCCTGAACTACCACGAATTGCCTTTCCGCTGTCTGCGGCGACCTGCGCGTTTCGAGCTTGAATCGGTTCACCGCCCGGCCCACCAGAAGCTCGAACCGCGCGATCCGCGGCTCATCGATCTGGATGCACAGTCTGCCTTGGGCGTCGGGATTCGTCGCACGCGCAATGACGGCGGCGAACAGGGCCCGGCACAGCACCCCCCTTTCCGGGTCCATCGACCCGTACTCAAACGACCTCATTTCGCGGGAGCGCCTACGGCACTGCGGCGTCCCCAACGTTCCCTGATCGGCGCCTGAACAGGGGTATCAGCAGTACCGCCAGCATGGCCCCTGCGGCTCCAGCGACAAAATCCCGCCAATCCCCGCTCCGATACGGTATCAGGGACTGCACCAACTCGACCCCTCCCGCGAACGCGAGCGATACCAACAGCGTTACCCCGAGCCTCGGTCGTCGGTCAAGGTGGAGCAGCAGCGCGAACCCGAGGAAGATCCCGAAATGGACCATCTTGTCGAACTGGTTCGGTAACGAAACCGGCAGCGTCGGCACCGGAACCAGAAAGGCCACCACCATGGCCGCAACGTACAGGATAAAGAGGGTGTGACGAATGGATTTCACCGGTGCAATAGACCGGGCAGGCGCCGACCCCGTCAAGCCGCCGTGGCAGCGGCGCCTGAATCCCTTTCGGTCACCACACCGCCTGTACGCCGAGCGATGGAAAGACCGGGTCGGCGCTGACGAGATCGAGCTCCTCGAGCGTGGCCTGAGCGGCGAGCATCCGGTCGAATGGATCGCGATGCGCCGCGGCGATCGTCCCCGCCAGCCGCGCCGCCGGCAGGGAAATCGGCAGCTCGCGGAATCCCTGCTCGGCCAGTAGCTCGGGGAGCCGCTCCACAATCGGCGCGGCGGCGGGGAGCTTGCCCAACCGCACCTTGGTCGCGATCTCCCAAGCGGTCGCCGCACTGACAAACACCGGCGCCGACAGATCGGCGAGACGGCGCCGCAGCCTCGGCGGCATGCGATCATCGCCCACGAGCCACCAGACCAGTGCGTGGCTGTCGAGCAGGATCCCCCGCCGGGGCGGACGCCGCGTCTCCCGGACCCGCTTCACTCGTCCCATGCGTCCAGCTCGTCATCGGGGAGGGGTGCGAAGAAGGCATCATCGGGCAGCGCGGCAGCCACCCCAAGTGAGCCGAAGCGGCGGCCCCCCGTCGCGGGCAGGCCGACCAGTCGGGCCACCGGCACGTCACCCCGGGCGATGATGATCTCCTCCCCCGCCTCGACCCGCGCCAGCAGGCGAGAGAGCTGCGTCTTCGCCGCGTGGACCGTGAACACCGCTGACTTAGTCATGCTTTTTAGCTAACTATGAGACCCGCTGAGCGCAACTGGTGCCTGGTATGACGCGAAACCAGAACCCGGTCAACCGACCACGCCTGGGCTGGCTCCGCTTCGGTCGCGGCCGCCATCCGGCGGCACTCAACTTCGGCGACTGCTTCGCCTACGCGCTGGCCATCGAGCGGAACGAGCCGCTGCTCTTTTCGGGAGCCGACTTCGCCCGGACCGACGTGCGGTCCGCCCTCCAGGGCACCGGCCTCTGAGTCACCGCCGTTAGGTTACCACCCATGCTCACTCGATCTGTGCCGCGCTGGCTGGCAGTGATCGCCGTGCTGTCCTTCGCCAACCCCCTCGCCGCACAACAACCGTCGCAAGCTCAGGTCCAGGCCGCCCTGCAACTGCCGGGCAACGCCGACGCCATCCTCGCCCGGATCAAGGAGTCCGGCCTCACGCCGGAACAGATTCGGGCGCGCCTCAAGGCGAGCGGCTACGACCCGACCCTGCTCGATCCGTTCCTCGGTGACTCATCCTCGGCGAAGCCGCCGCGCGCCGTCACCGATAGCCAGGCCGCGGCGATCAAGACTCTCGGCCTCGCCCCGACCCCGCTGTCACCAATGCCGGTGGACACTGGCGTTCGCCAAGCGCCGGAGCGGCCGCCGAGCGGCGTGTTTGGCGTCGACGTGTTCCGCCGCAGCACCACCCAGTTCCTGCCGCTGCTCTCGGGTCCGGTGCCACCCGACTATCGCCTCGGCGCTGGTGACGTCCTCGTCCTGATCCTCACCGGCGACGTCGAGCTGACCTATCAGCTTTCGATCACGCGCGAAGGGTTCGTGCTGATCCCGCAGGTGGGTCAGGTGTTCCTCGCCAACCTCACACTCGATCAGGCGCGCAACGTCCTTTACGACCGGCTCGGCCGCGTCTACTCCGGCGTGCGCCGCGGTGCCAATGCCACGACCCAGTTCGACCTCTCCGTCGCCAATGTGCGCGCGGTGCAGGTGCACGTGGTGGGCGAAGTGAACCAGCCCGGTGCCTACCAGGTGAGTGCGCTTGGCACGGTGCTCACTGCCCTGTACACCGCGGGCGGTGTGACCGAGCGGGCGAACCCGCGCGCCGTCGCCGTGCGGCGCAATGGCACCAAGGTGGCCACGTTCGACCTCTACGACTACCTGCTCAAGGGCGACACCAGGAACGACGTGCGCCTCGAGAACGGTGACGTGATATATGTCGGGGTCCGCGAACGCCGCGTCACGGTCCGCGGTAGCGTGTTGCGTCCCGAGTCGTACGACGTCGCCGCGAACGAAACCCTCGCCGACCTGCTCGCCGCCGCCGGCGGCCTCGATGCCGATGCCGCGCGCACGCGGGTGTCGATCGAACGGGTGGTGCCGCCGGCGCAGCGCCTCGCCGGCGGTTCGCAACGGGTGACCATCGACGTGCCGCTTCCCGGCGGAACGATTCCACCGTTTGCGCTTGAGGACGGCGACACCGTCCGGGTGTTCAGCATTGGCGCCACCGAGCGGAACTACGTCGAGATCCGCGGCAGCGTGTACCTGCCGGGCAAGTTCGGGATCGAGCCGGGCCTGACCCTCTCGCGGCTCGTCGCCCGCGCCGGTGGCCTGCAGCCGGCCACCTATGCCGGCAGGGCGCACATCTCGCGGCTCAACCAGGCTGACCAGACGCGGCGCATCATTCCCGTGGCATTGCCGGCCGACAGTGCGGCGCCATGGCCCGCCGATCCGTCGCTCGAGGACCGGGACTCGATCGTGATCTACAACCGGCTCGACATGCGCCCGACCCGGACGGTCTCGATCGTCGGCGCGGTGAACCTGCCGGCCGTCGTGCCGTGGCGCGACGGGATGACGCTGCGCGACCTGGTGCTCCAGGCGCACGGGCTGGTTGCTGGTGCGTCACTCGACTCCGCCGAGATCGCCCGGCTGCCGACCGACCGGAGCCGCGGTCAGCTGGCGACAACGCTTCGCGTGCCACTGGATTCGACATACCTGTTCGACCGCGATAGCCTGGGCCGCTATATCGGCCCGCCGGGCACCGCGTTCCCGCGCTCGGGTACGCCGGAGGTCCCGCTAGCGCCGTGGGATAACGTGCTGATTTTCCGGCAGCCCGATTTTGCGTACCAGCGCACCGTGACGATCGGCGGCGAAGTCCGCTTCCCCGGCACCTATTCCCTGCGGACCAAGACCGATCGCCTGACCGATCTCCTCGCCCGGGCCGGTGGCATGACGGATCGCGCCTATCCCGCTGGCATCAGATTCATTCGTGAAGTGGACGGCGTCGGCCAGCTGGATGTGGACCTGTCACAGGCGCTGCGCCGGCCCGGATCGGAGCAGGACATCGCGCTCCGACCAGGCGACCGCATCATCATCCCGGAATACCAGCCGAGCGTGCGCATCGATGGCGCCGTCAACTCGCCGGGCAGCGTGCTGTGGGAGCCCGGCAAGGGGCTGGATTACTACATCGGTGCGGCAGGCGGCGTGGCGCAAAACGGAAACCGCAGCCGGGCGAGCGTCCGGCACGCCAACGGCAAGACCGAAACACAGCAGGGCGGCTTCCTCTTCTTCGCCGGTCGCACACCGACGCCAACACCGGGTTCGGTGGTATCGGTTCCCACGAAGCCCGACCGGCCGCCGCGCGACAATATCTCGCTCATCGCCGCGATCGCGACGATGCTGGCGGGCACCGCGACGGTCATCGTTGCGCTCATCAAGTTGTAGGCGAGTACCGCAGATGATCGCCGGCGTGTGCTCCACTCGTTGGCGGTTGGTCGTCGTACTGCTCGCCTTGGTCGCAACAGTCACGGCGCACGCTGCCACCGCGCAGGGCTCGCCGTACATCGCACTCGATGATCCGCGACTGCCGATGCTGGAGCTACTGATCGCTCGCGGCGACGTGAACGACCCTTCCCCGCAGGTGCGACCGCTGCTGCAGCGCACGGTCGTCGCCGCTCTGCACACCGCGGCGGCGCATGATTCGACCGGTGCGAGTGCACGCCTGGTGCGTGAGTTGTTGCGCGCGTGGGAGCTGCCGACGGCGGAAGCCTGGTGGCGCGTGGCACCTCGCGGCGGCGTGCAGGCGTACACGCAGGGCCGCCGGGATCTCCTGGCGCCGGGCGGCGTGGGCAACCTGCAGGCCTATGTCGATGCCGCGTTCACGATGAGTCTGGGCAACTTCACGGCCAGCATGCGCCCGGCGTACGAGCCGAGCCTGAGGGACGACCCGGATTACCATCCGTACGGATCGGTCGGTAACCTCAACTACTTCCGGTTCGTGGAAGCGTATGCCACGGTGCAGTGGAAATGGGGCGGCATACATCTCGGCCAGATGTCGCGCAACTGGGGGCCGGTCGGCATGCCCGGCATTCCGATCAGTGATTACGGCTATCCGCGCACCGACCTGTCGTTCTGGGTCGGCAACCGGACCATCCGGTTGGAGGCGCTCGTGGCACCATTGAGCGACGGCGTGACCGATAGCGGCGCCGTGGTAACGCGCTTGTTCGCCGCCCACCGCCTGCAGGTTCGCGTGCGCGATAACCTCGATCTCGCCGTGTGGGAATCCTCGGTCTCCCAGCGCAGCGGCGGGGCGCCGGACCCGACGATCCTCAATCCGTTGATCCTGATGACGTTCGGCCGGCAGTTCGGCATCGGTGACCGGCGCAACGCGATGCTCGGTGGCGACGCGACGTGGCGCCCGATACGCCAGTTCCGGCTCGAGGTTCAGGGAGCGATCGACGACTGGACCTTCGACCCGGCGAATCCCTACCCGCACCGCTTCGGACTCGGCGTCGTGACTGCGGGGCCGCTCGCCGGCGGGTTCGCGTGGCGAGCGAGCTACGCGATGAATTCCTCGCTGGCCTATCACACCACCAATGTCAACGAGAACTTCACCGATGCCGGCGTGGGTATCGGGCGCAACTTCATCGACAACGACCAATTTTCGCTGAGCGCCAGCGTGCCGGTTCGCGATCATTGGCTGGTGACCCCGCAACTCGACCTGCGCCGGCAGGGCCAGGGAAGCATCAACGATCCTTTCCCAGACGCAACCACCGCGGCCACGACCCCGACGTTGTTCATCGGGACCCGGCGCGACACGTGGCAGGCCACCGTGGGGGTAAGCGGCGAGGAACGGGGCGTTGCGGTGACGGGGCAGGCTGGATTCCAGCACGTGAGCAATTCAGGCGCGACGGAATTCGTCGGGCGAGTCCAGGCCACTATCGGCTTCCGCCTCGGCGGCGTACTCTCCCACTAGGGCTGCGCCGGTTCACCACCGGCGGCGGCGACCGGCGGCTTCAGGGGAATGTGTGGGGCAAAGCATCACGAGGAGGGTGGGATGCGTCGCATCGGGCTGGCGGTGACTGCCGTGTTCATGACAGCCAGTACACTGGCGGGTCAGGCCACAGGCATCGGGAAGGGCACGTTCGAGATCGGTGCCTTCGGGCGATACAACCGTCCGACAACGGCCTACACGGTCATGAATACTACGAGCAACCGATGGGGCGGCGGCGGGCGAATCGGTCTCTTTGTGGCAAGGAATCTTGCGGTCGAACTGGACGTGTCCAGCAACCCGTTCGACGTTGCGCCATCTGCGTCGCTGGTTTCCTGCACCCCTCCCAACAGTGTGTCGTGCCCGCTGCTGTACACGCCGATTCACCTGCAGCTGGTGTACAACGCGCCGGTCAGCAACCGGCTCTTCTTGCTGGCCGGTGCGGGTGTCAGTGACCAGCACCTGTCGAAGGCGATCCAGAACAGCACGTTTGGCATGGGCGGCACGGTCGGCTTCCGCTGGCGGGCATTGCGGGCGCTCAGCTTCCGCCTCGACGGAACACTCGACATCGTTCCCAAAGGCACATTCAACGTCCTCAACACCTACGCCGGCGGGCAGATCGGTGTGGACTTCCTGCTCGGTGGACACGGTTGTGACCACGCCGCTGACGTGATCACCATCCGGCCAACGTCGGCGAACCTTCAGCCGGGCGAGACCGAGACGTTCTCGGCCACCGCCAGCTACTGTGGCGGCTCGGCCGACGTGGCATATCGTCTGACCGGTTCGGGTAGGCTCGACTCGTTGACCGGTAGCTACACTGCGACGGTACCGGGGACCGCGCAGGTTGTCGCGTACAGCCGCAAGGGCAAGCTGACCGCGGCGGCCAACGTGACCGTGACCGTGCCGGCACCGATGGCGCCGCCCCCGCCACCGGCGCCCCGGTCCCTGCCGCCGCCACCGCCACCGCCGCCGACACCACCACTGCCGACACCACCACCGCCGCCACCGCCGCCACCGCCATCACCGCCATCACCGCCGGTGACGTCAGTGGCCATTGTCGGCCCGTCCCGAGCGAGGGCCGGAGTGCTGAATGCGTACCGAGCCCAATCGCGGCTGGCCGACGGCACTCCCGTGGCGCGCGGAGTTACCTGGAGCGTAATCAGTGGGACAGCGAACGTGGACGGTTCGGGTAGGTTAGTCACCGCGGGATCAGGCATGGTGGTGATTCAGGCGAAGTCGGAGAACGCGACCGCCACCTATTCTGTCACAAGCTACGACTGGCTCCCCTTCGGTAACGGCTCGACGATTGGGGCAGCTCTGGAATCGTCCAACCACGCCACCAATCAGTCCCGGCAGTCAGGATACCCCACCCTCCTGATCGGCTGCGGATCCGGCACCTTTGTCCTGGGCGTCGTCACGCAAAGTTTTGTCTCGGCCGCTGGAGCAGTGAGCTACAGTTTCGATGGCGGCCCCATCACGTCCGATACCTGGTTGAAAACTTCGCAGGGCATTCACAGTTTCATCTATTTCCGCGGCAGTAACGCCGCACGGAAATTGTTGGCGAATCGCATCGCCGCCAGCAAGAATTTCGTCTTTGCGTTCAGCGAGGATTCAGCTGGCGCGCACGCCGCAGGGTTTGCCGTCACAGGCATGACTGGCGCGATCGCCGCGTCGATGGCGGCCTGCCCGAGCGCCGGTCTCCGGGAACCGATGGTCGGTTCGACGAATTCAGCGCCGGCAATCAACGCTCTGCTCTCCGCATGGAGACAAGCCACCCATCACTAAGTGGCTCACCCCGCCATTCGTCGTGAAACGGCGGTCGGTCTCTATCGTCCCGCCCCGTGGCATTTCTTGTACTTCTTCCCCGACCCGCACGGGCACGGATCGTTTCTTCCCACGGGTGCCCCGCTCAACCCCGGCGCACCGACGGTACCGAGCGGCGTGCTGATCCGCGGCGGCGGGGCGCCCACGGTGCGGGTCGGCGGGCCGGCAAAGAGGTCGTCACTCGACGGGGCGCTCAGCACGGTAGGCGGCGGCATCCGTGGCGGGGGCGCGGGAGCATCGGCACTCACCTGGATCTTGAGATACCGTTCCGCGAACGTCGCCTGGATGTCGCGCAGGAGGTCCTCGAACATCTCGAAGGCCTCCTTCTTGTATTCCACCAGCGGATCGCGCTGGCCATAGGCGCGGTACTGAATGGCGTTGCGGAGCTGGTCGAGGTCGTAGAGGTGATCCTTCCACTTCTCGTCGAGCGCCGCGAGCATCACCTGCGACAGTACCTGCAGCTCGACATCGGGCACCCCGATCCGGGCACCGAATTCCTCGAGGTAGACGATCTTGCGCGCGAATGCCTGCTCGGCGTCCGCGCGCGTCACTTCCACCAGCGCATCGAGCGTCGGCGTCGCGACCGGGTCGAGGATCGTTTCGGGCCCCACCATGAACTGCATCATCAGCGCCGCGCGCAGGCCAGCGCGATCGTACTCCTCGGGCTCGCTGGTGGCGAGATAGCCGCGCACTACCGGGTCCACCGCGGCGCGGATCATCTTGATCGCCTCGGCCTTGAGCTCCTCGCCCCGCTCCAGCGCGAAGAGGCGCGTCGAATAAATCACCTCGCGCTGCTGGTTCATCACGTCGTCGTATTCGAGGAGCCGCTTGCGGGCCTGGAAGTTCTGCAGCTCGACCCGCTTCTGCGCCCCCTCGATCGCGGCGCTGATCAGCTTGCCGGTGATGACCTCGCCCTCTTCGGCGCCGCTCTTGTCCATCATCCGCGCGATACGGTCGGAACCGAACAGCCGCATCAGGTCGTCTTCGAGCGACATGAAGAACAGCGACACCCCGGGGTCGCCCTGGCGACCCGAGCGGCCGCGCAGCTGCCGGTCGATGCGCCGCGACTCGTGCCGCTCGGTGCCAATGATGTGCAGGCCGGCTTCGTCGCTGGTCAGGTCGAGCGCCGGATCGAGCTTGATGTCGGTGCCGCGGCCGGCCATGTTGGTCGCGATCGTGATGGCGCCCTTGCGCCCGGCGCCCGCCACGATCTCGGCCTCGCGCTGGTGATACTTGGCGTTGAGGACTTCGTGCGGCAGCCCGCGCCGCTTGAGCTGGCGCGACAGCGTTTCCGACACGTCCACGCTGGTGGTGCCGATCAGCACCGGCCACTCCTGCTGGTGGATCCGCTCGACCTCGTCCGCCACCGCGTTGTACTTCTCCCGGCGCGTCTTGTAGATCTGGTCGGGATGATCGGTGCGGCGCATCGGCTTGTTGGTCGGAATGACGGCGACCTCGAGCTTGTAGATCGAGTAGAACTCGGTCTCCTCGGTCTCGGCCGTGCCCGTCATGCCGGCGAGTTTTTCGTACATGCGGAAGTAGTTCTGGATTGTGATGGTGGCGAGCGTCTGCGTCTCGCCCTTCACCGTCACGCCTTCCTTGGCTTCGACCGCCTGGTGCAGCCCGTCGGACCAGCGGCGCCCGTGCATGATGCGGCCGGTGAACTCATCGACGATGAGGACCTGGCCCTCTTGCACGATGTAGTCGACTTCGCGCTCGTACAGCGCATGGGCCTGCAGCAGCTTGTGGATGATGTGCAGCTGCTCGCTCTTGGCGGCGTAATCCGCCTCGATCTTCTGGCGCTGCTCGGCCTTTTCCTCCAGCGAGAGGTCGGGGTCGTGCTCCAGCGCGTGAATTTCCTGGGAGATGTCGGGTACGATGAACAGCATTGGGTCGTGCGGCGACAGTGCCGCGGAGCCGCGGTCGGTCAGGTGGACCGAATGGCCCTTCTCGTCGAGCACAAAAAAGAGCGACTCCTCGATCTCCCGCATTTGCTGCTGGCGCGCCGGCAGCTTGCGATCGGCGATGTAGTCGAGCTCGGTGCGCTGCAGGAGCTGCTTGACGCCGATCTCGTTCATCAACTTGAGGAGCTTGTTGTTCTTCGGCATCCCGAGTTGGGCCTGGTACAGCTTCACGCCGCCGTCGCTGCGGGTCTTGTCATTTTCGAGCAGCCGCTCGCCCTCGGCCACCAGGCCGCTGACGACCTCGTTCTGCCGCCGCACCAGGTCGGCGACCTTGCCGTTGTAGCCGCGGTAGTGCACGCTGTCTTCGTCACCCACCGGCCCCGAGATGATCAGCGGCGTACGGGCTTCGTCGATGAGAATCGAGTCGACCTCATCGATGATGGCGAAGACATGCTCGCGCTGCACCCGCTGCTCCAGCCCGAACACCATGTTGTCGCGCAGGTAATCGAAGCCGAACTCATTGTTGGTGCCGTAGGTGATGTCGGCGTTGTACGCGGCGCGCCGCTCGGGCGACGACGGTTCGGTGTCGTCGAGACAGGCAATGGAGAGGCCGAGCCAGGTGAAGACGTGGCCCATCCACTGCGAATCGCGGCGGGCGAGGTAGTTGTTCACCGTGACGAGGTGCGACCCCCGCCCGGGAAGCGCATTGAGATACAGCGGCAGCACGGCGACGAGCGTCTTGCCTTCGCCGGTGGCCATTTCGGCGATGCGGCCGCGATGCAGGTTGATTCCGCCGATCAGCTGGACGTCGAACGGCACCATGTTCCAGTCGATCGGCTGCCCGGTGACGTTCACGGTCGTGCCGAGCAGGCGGCGGCATGCTTCGCGAACGGTCGCAAACGCCTCGGGCAGGAGGTCGTCGAGCGTGGTGACGATCGCCTGCTTCCACTCGTGTTCCGCCCGCTGGAGATCCTGGTCGATTGCCTCGCGCTCGACCGGGTCGGCGCACCCGTGCTTGGCGGCGCGCAAGCGCTCGACGTCGGCCCGCAGGGCGTCGGTCCGCTCGGCAAGGATGCCGCGGAACCTGGCGGTCTGTGCCTGGAGGGCGGCCTCGTCCATGGGGGCGAGGCGCGCCTCGTGCTCGCGAATTGCGGCGAGCACCGGCTGCAACCGCTTGACTTCGCGGTCCTGCCGCGACCCGAAGACTGCCTCGACCGCCCGCTTGATCATCCGGTACCGCTCCGATAAATCCGGGAGGCCACAATGTAGTCGGCCACCGCCGAAGGAACCCAGCCGGCGAGCGACTTTCCCGCCGCCGCGCGGGCGCGGACGATCGTGGACGAGATGTCGAGCCCCGGCACCTGCAGCCCGTAATTCAGCCCGGCCGTGACCCACGGCCCGGGGCTCGCCTTGATCCCGGCGCTTCGTGGCGGAAACCGGTCGCACACCGCCAGCTTCGCCAGCGTGCCGATCGCCTCGGTCTCGTGCCAGTCGTCCATTCCGCTCGCAACATCGGCACCCATCACCAGCACCAGCTCGGCGTCAGGCTGCTCCGCGCGCAGCTCCCGCAGGGTATCGACCGTGTACGACGGCGGGGGTCGCCGGAGTTCCCGATCGTCGGCGATGAAGTCGGGAATCCCAGCCACCGCCAGTGCCACCATGTGAAGCCGCGCCGCGGCATCGGCCACGTGCCGACCCTGCTTGAACGGTTGCGACGCCGCCACCATGAAGAGGAGCCGGTCGAGCTCGAGTTGTTCGAGGGCGACGCGCGCGACGATCAGGTGCGCATTGTGAATCGGATCGAACGACCCGCCGAACACGCCGATCCGCACTCAGCGTCCTGCCGGCTTCTCCGCACCGGCCGCCGGCTTGTCCGTCCCAGCGGCGGCCGGAGTCCCCGGGCATGACGCCTTGTATTGCGGCGTCGCCGACCAGTCGCGCACCATGTAGGCGCAGGTGTCGTGGATGTCCTCGACATAGCCCAGCTTGCGGTAGGCGGTGATCAACTCGGCCAGTGCCGTGGGGACGATCATGGCATGCTGGTGATCGGCGACCAGGCTCTTGTAGAGCAGGATGGCCGATTCGTAGGCCTTGAACTTGAGGTAGAAATGCGCGTTCCTGTAATCCTTGAACGCGAACCGGTTGTCGAGGTCCTGCAGTTGGGCGCGCGCCTTCGTGGCGGCCGGCGCGTTGGGATACCGCGTCAGCACCTCGGTGTACACCGACAACGCGGTCAGGCCGTACGTCGGATCGAGCTCGGGATTGCGCCACAACTTGAAGTACGCGTCACCGGCGTGAAGCAACGCCTCGGGTGCCAGCGAGTCGGTCGGGAACTCGTCGACCACGCGGCGGTACTCGCGGACGCCCTGCAGGTTGCTGCCGGAGCGGACGTACAACTCGCCGAGATAGAGGCGGCCTTGCAGGATGCGGTGATCGCCCGGCGGCAGTTCGAGTTCCACGCGATCGAATGCGGTCGCAGCCTTTTCCCATTTGTGCCGCCGGTACCAATCCAGCCCGGCGTTCCAGAGCGAGTCGATCGTCTTGGGCGTCGCCGTGAGCGGATTGAGCGACACATGGGGTGCTGCCCGATGGTGCAGGCAGCCGGACAGCGCCAGTGTTGCGAGCAGGAGGGCCGGGTAGCGCATAGCGTGCATTACGGGTGCTCCGGGCGAACGGTGCCGGAATCGATCACCGCGGCCGGCGGCCGCTGCAGGCGCAGCACGGCAAGCTGGGTCAGCGAGTCGGGGGGAACCGGCGCCGTGGCCACCGCCTGCCACGTCAGTCGTGCGGCAGTGCTGTCGCCCTCGCTCGCCAGGGCGTCGCCAAACGCCACGCGTGCCCGCCGAGCGACGGCACCGTTCGGGTCGTGCTGCGCCGCGCGATCGAGCCAGCGCTCGGCATCACCCGGGTGCGCGGAGGCGAGTGCGGCCAGCCCCAATTGCAATTCACACCAGGCCAGCGGCGTCGTCGCGCTGTCGCGCAGTTCGGCATTCATGGTTGTGCGCAGTACGCCCTCCAATACGGGAACCGCAACATCACACGAACCTCGAGCTCGGTCGGCGCGGCCGAGCGCCAGCAACATCAGCTCCGCCGCGTTGCGGCCGGGCGACGCAGATAACAATGCAGGAATCGCTTCGGCCGCAGCCGCGGGGGACAGATCGGCGACCCGTCCCATGCGGGCGGCAACGCGCTGCAACGGCCACCCCGGCGCGATCCGCCGCAATCCTGCGATCGCCTGCGCCAACGCGGCGTCGTTGCCGGCCTGTTCTGCGGCGGACGCTACTCGCGCCAGGCCAGCCGCAGCTTCGGCCGCGCGGTCGGACGCGTCGGTGCCGAGTCTGGTCCATGCCTCGGCCGATTGGGTCAGCAGTCCGCCTTGCAGCGTCGCGTCGGCCAGCTTGGCCAGCAGGCGCGGCGAATCGCCGGCCGCGCGGTAGTCCGCCACGGCGTCAGCCCACCGGGCATCGTGCCAGGCTTCGTCGCCCAACTGTTCCCTGCCGCTCTGCGCGACCGAGCATCCGGCAGCGACTGCGGCAACGAAGCCGGTCGCCAGCAATCTGGCGGAGTTCACTCCGGAATGCGCTCCAGCATGGCGAGATAGGCCGAAATTCGCTCGAGATCGGGTCGGGCGTCGCGGCACGCGCGCCAGGTGTCCCGGGCCCCCGCGGCGTCGCCGGACAGGTATCGAGCCATGCCCAGCTGTACCTGCGCGTCGACCCAATCGGGGCGCGCCTCCAGGATCACCTCGAGGTCTTCGCGCGCCTGGAGCGGATTCCCGGCCTCGAGGAGCAGTCGCGCCAAGCGCAGCCGGAGGTCGTGAAAGTCCGGCCCCAGCTCCACCGCCCTGCGGTACTCGAGCACGGCTTCGGCCAGCGCGCCCGCCTCGGCGTACGCATCGCCAAGGCGGGCATGCTCATTGGCTAGTCGGGCGGCCACCGGGGCGCTGAAGCCGGCGACCGGCGGACCTTCGGCCGCCGCCGCCGCAGTGAATGCGATTGCCGCCTCGACGCCCCGTCCCAGCTGGTTGAGCACCAGTCCCCGATGCAGCAGGGCTTCGAGATAGCGCGGGTTGAGCGCCAGGGCGAGATCGAATTCCTGCAGGGCTTCGTCGGGCCGGTCGAGGAGCGAGAAACAGAGGCCGCGAAGGTGATGTACGTCCGCATAGGCGCGCCCGGAGCCGGTCAGGTCTTCGAGCGACAGCAGCGCGCCATAATAGTCGCGGTTGGCGAAGCGCTCGCGCGCGACCTCGAAGACGCTCCGGGTGCTAACGTCCATCGGTGACCACCGTGCGAAAATACTCGATCGTCCGGCGCAGGCCGTCACGCAGCGGCACCTTCGGCTCCCAGCCCAGTACCGTTCGTGCGGTGGTGATGTCCGGCTTGCGCTGCCGTGGGTCATCAGCCGGCAGCGAGCGATGCTCCAGCGTGGAGTTCGATCCGGTCAGCTCGAGCACGAGCGCGGCGAGTTCCAGCATGGTGAATTCACCGGGATTGCCCATGTTCGTCGGTTCGACGCGACGCCCAAGGAACAGACGGTAGATGCCGTCGATCAGGTCCGTCACGTAACAGAATGACCGCGTCTGCTGGCCGTTGCCGTACACCGTGAGCGGCTGCCCCTGTAACGCCTGGACGATGAAGTTCGACACGACGCGGCCGTCGTGCGGGCGCATGCGCGGCCCGTAGGTATTGAAGATCCGTACGATGCGCGTGTCGACGCCACAGCTGCGATGGTACGCCATCGTGGTCGCTTCCGCGAACCGCTTGGCTTCGTCGTACATGCTGCGTTCACCGACCGAGTTGACGTAGCCCCAGTAGGTCTCCGGCTGCGGATGCACGGCGGGATCGCCGTACACCTCCGACGTGGACGCGAGCAGGAATCGCGCCCCCGCGGCCCGGGCGATGTCGAGCGAGTTGCTCGTACCGAGCGACCCGACGCGCAGGGTCTCCAGGGGAAACCGCTGATAGTCGGGCGGGCTCGCGGGTGACGCGAAGTGGAGCACGCCACCGAGCGCGCCGGTCACGGTGAATGGCTCGCTCACGTCGTGCTCGACGAAGTCGAACCGGCGTTCCCGCGCGAGGTGCGCGAGGTTCTCGGGCTGGCCGGTGAGGAAGTTGTCGTACCCGATCACCTCGTGGCCGTCGGCCAGGAAGCGGTCGGCGAGGTGGGAGCCGAGAAAGCCGGCGGCGCCCGTGATGGCCACGCGCATCAGCGTCCCGCTCCATTCTGGCCGCGCCCGATCCCCGCATACTGGAAGCCCAGCCGATTCATGCGTTCCGGCTCATAGAGATTGCGGCCATCGACAATCACCGGCGCCCGCAGCAATTCCTTGATGCGCTGGAAGTCCGGTGTGCGGTATACCAGCCACTCGGTTACCACGCAGAGCGCGTCGGCGCCGTCAAGCGCCGCATACGGCTCGGCGGCGTAGCGGACGCGTTCCCCCCAGATGCCGCGCGCGACGTCCATGGCCTCGGGATCGTGCGCCTGCACGCTGGCGCCAGCGGCGAGCAGCGCATCGACGAGCGCCACGGCAGGACTCTCGCGCATGTCGTCTGTCCCGGGCTTGAAGGCGAGGCCCCACACGGCGATGGTCTTGCCCGTCACGTCGCCGACGAGTCGCCCGAGCTTGGCAAACATCACCTGCTTCTGTCGTTCGTTGATGAATTCCACGGCGTCGAACAGGTCGGGCGCCATGCCCACACTGCGTGCCGTGTGCATCAGCGCCTTGACATCCTTCGGAAAGCACGAGCCGCCGTATCCCGGGCCGGGAAAGAGAAACGCCGGCCCGATGCGCGAGTCGCTGGCGATCCCCTGGCGCACGGCGAACACGTCGGCGCCGACGCGCTCGCACAGGTCGGCGATCTGGTTCATGAACGAGATCCGGGTGGCCAGCATCGCGTTGGCGGCGTACTTGGTCACTTCGGCGGAGGGGATGTCCATGAACAGGATCGGCGAGCCGCTGCGCACGAACGGCGAGTAGAGTTCGCGCAGCAGTTCTTCGGCGCGTGGATCATCGACACCGAGGACCACGCGATCGGGCTTCATGAAATCCCCGATCGCCGCACCCTCCTTGAGGAACTCCGGGTTCGACGCCACCGCGAAGTCGGCGCGAGTGACGGCGCGCACGGCGGCGCGAACCCTTTCGGCCGTGCCGACTGGCACCGTCGACTTGGTGACCACCACCTTGAAGCGGTCGAGGTGCCGGCCGATGGTGGTCGCGACATCGAGCACGTGCTGCAGGTCCGCCGAACCGTCCTCGCCCGGCGGCGTGCCGACCGCGATGAACACGACGTCGCCGTGCTCGACCGCGGCTTCGAGATCAGTGGTGAAATGCAGCCGGCCGGCCGCCGCGTTACGGGTGACCAGCGGCTCCAACCCGGGTTCGTAGATCGGCAGCCTGCCGCGACCGAGGCCGTCGATCTTGGCGGCATCGCGGTCCGCGCAGACGACATCGTTGCCCGTCTCGGCAAGGCAGGCGCCGGCGACCAGGCCGACATACCCCGAGCCGACGATCGTTACTCGCATCAGGCCAGGTTGGCGATCACGTGTCGCGTATCCACGATCAGCTTCGATGCCCGCTTGACGAGCTGCCAGTCGATGCTGGCGTGATCGGTGACGATGAGCACTGCGTCGACGTCACGGAGCAGCTTTTCGGTGAGCGGAACCGATTGATAGTCGTAACCGCCCTCGGAAAACTTCGCGACATACGGATCGTGGTACGAGACGTTGGCTCCGTACTGGTGCAGCAACGCCAGGATGTCGAGCGCCGGGCTCTCGCGCAGGTCTTCGATGTCCTTCTTGTATGCCACGCCGAGCACCAGGACCTTGGCGCCCTTGATCGCCTTGGTCTGGTCGTTGAGGGTTTCCATCAGCTTGCGGACCCAGAATAGCGGCATCTCGCTGTTGAGCTCGCCGGCGAGGTCGATGAAGCGCGTCTTGTAGTTGAGGCCCCGCATCTTCCACGCGAGGTAGTGCGGATCGATCGGTATGCAGTGACCGCCGAGGCCGGGCCCCGGCAGGAACTTCATGAAACCGAATGGTTTGGTCGCGGCGGCTTCGATCACTTCCCAGACATCAACGCCGAGCTTGTCGCAGACGATCGCCATTTCGTTGACGAGCCCGATGTTCACGCTGCGGAAGGTGTTCTCCAGCAGCTTGACCAGCTCGGCCGCCTCGGTCGTCGACACCGGCACGAGCGTGTCGATCGCCGGAGCGTACATCGCGCACGCGACACGGTGGCAGTCGGGCGTAATGCCGCCGACGACCTTGGGCGTGTTCTTGGTGCCGTACTTGGGATTGCCCGGGTCGACGCGTTCGGGAGAGAATGCCAGGAAGAAATCCTCGCCGACCTTGAGCCCGGTATCTTCGAGCGCCGGCAGCATGATTTCGCGGGTGGTGCCGGGATAAGTCGTACTTTCCAGGATGATGACCTGGCCGCGACGCAGGGTGCCCTTCACCGCTTCGGTCGCCGCTACGATGAACGACACGTCGGGGTCCTTGTACTTCGACAGCGGTGTCGGCACGCAGATCGAGATGGCATCGGCTTCCGTGAGCCGCGTCTTGTCGGTCGTCGCCTCGAAACGCTGAGTGCCGCGCAGCGCGGCCACGTCGCTGTCCGACACGTCCTTGATGTGCGACCGTCCGGCGTTGAGCCCGTCGACGACCCGCTGCGACACGTCGTATCCCAGCACCTTGTAGCCGGCGCGACCCAACTCGATCGCCAGCGGGAGGCCGACGTAGCCCAGGCCAACAATGCCAAACGTCACGTCGCGCCGCTCGGCGCGAGCAATCAACTCATCTGCGAGACTCATGCGCCCATCTCCACATCGATCGGTGTGCCATCTGCGGCCAGGGACCGACTCGCCGCCTCGAGGACCCGCACCACCCGCACCCCGTCCGCTGCATTGGCCCGTTCCGCCGGAGCCCCCCGGGCAACGCGCACAAAGTGGGCCAATTCAATCGGCAGGGGCTCTCCGCCGGGGATCCGGGGAATCGAAATATCCCCCTCCCGCAAGGTGAGCGATTCGGCGGCCGATACGAAGGCTTCCTTGCGGTCGACACCCTTGTCGTAGATCCGGAGCTTTTCCCTGGGAGCCATGTCGTCGAACACCGCCATCTGTCGCGACCCGACCACGGTGAGTTTGCGCTCCTTGTGGGGGTCCAGCCAGGACAGCTGCGCGTGGGCGACGACACCGGATGCGAAGGTCATGATGACGAATACGACGTCCTCGATGCCGGGCTGCAGGTATGCGTGGCCGTGCGCGGCGACCTTGATCGGTGCTTCATCGAGCAGGTCGAGTGCAATCGACACATCGTGCGGACCGAGCGACCAGAGTGCATTCTCGTCGGGGCGCACCTGGCCGAGATTCACGCGCTGCGAGTAGAGGTAGTAGGGCGTGCCAAGCGAGCCGTCGGTGAGCTTTTTCTTGAGCAGCGCGATGATCGGGTGGTGGACCAGCAGGTGACCGACGAGCAGCGGCACGCCCTGCCGGGTCGCCGCCTCCGCCATGGCTTCCGCGTCGGCGACCGACAGCGCGAAGGGCTTCTCTACCAGTGCCGGGATGCCGGCGGCGATGGCCTGCAACGCGAGCGGCGCATGCACGGGTGCCGGGGCGGCGATGACGACCGCTTCGACGCGGCTTAGCAGTTCGGCCGGCTGATCGGTGACGAACACATCAGGGTATTGCGCCGAGATCCTGCCACGCGTCGCCTCGTTGGCATCGCACACGGCGGCGAGTTCGACGTCGACCATGCCGGCGAGGGTCCGCACGTGGTTCTTCCCCCACGCTCCCGCCCCGATGACCCCGACCTTCAGGCGGCTCACCCGTAGAACTCCCGCACCGCTCCGATCACTTCGTCCTGCTGCGCGTCGGTCAGTTCAGGATAGATCGGCAGCGAGATGACCTCCTCCATTGCCTGCTCGGTGACCGGAAGCGAGCCCATGCGATAGCCGAGGTCCGCGAAGCACGGCTGCAAGTGGAGCGCGATGGGATAGTAGACCATGCAGCCGATGCCGCGACCTTGCAGGAAGGTGCGCAGTTCGTCGCGGCGCTCAACCCGCACGGTGTATTGATGGAAGATGTGCTCGTTGGCCGGGTCGGTTAGCGGAATCCGCACCGGCGCGAACCCGGCGAAGGCCTCGTCGTAACGCGCCGCGCGGGCGCGGCGGCCGGCGCTCCAGCCGGCGAGGTGCGGCAGCTTGGCGAGGAGGATGGCGGCCTGCAGCGTATCGAGCCGCGAGTTGAGGCCGACTTCCTCGTGATGGTATTGCTTGGCACCGCCGTGCAGGCGGAGGCGCTTCAGCCGCTCGGCGAGGGCATCGTCCTGGGTCGTCATCATCCCGCCGTCGCCCCAGCCGCCGAGGTTCTTGCTCGGGAAGAACGAGAAGGTGCCCACCGTCGGCAGTTCGCCGGCCATGCGCCAGGTGCCGTTGATCTTGCGACGGGCGCCGATGGCCTGTGCACCGTCCTCGATCACCGCGATGCCGTGCTCCTCCGCGAGCGGCAGAATTCGCTCGAGTGCGGCCATCTGGCCGTAGAGGTCGACCACGACGATCGCGCGCGTGCGCGGCGTGATCGCTCGCGCGATCGCGTCGGGATCGACGTTGAAGGTGCCGGCATCGATGTCGACAAAGACCGGCTTCCCGCCGCCGTTGTGAATCGCGCCGGCGGTGGCGAAGAACGTAAACGCCGGGGCAATCACCTCATCGCCGGGGACGAGATTGAGCGCCCGCACGGGCAGCAGGATCGCGTCGGTCCCCGAGGCACAACTAACGGCATTCCTGACGTGGGACAGTTCGGCGATGGCTTTCTCGAATTCCGCGATTTCACTGCCCATGATGAAGTGCTGCCGCTCGATGACCGACATCATGCGGGTGAGGACTTCGTCCTTCACAGTCTGGTACTGGGCCTTCAGGTCGAGCATCGGTACGGGCACGACAGGTTACCTCAACGGGCCGGGGGGTGAATGCACTCAACTTCAAGCCGGGAGGGAACTTAGCGGAGGGGGGGGCACAACGCGAAGCACCCCCGCCACCTCCTCATACCGCCACCCGCACTCGCCGCAGGTGGCCTTCCCTTCCCGCAGTGCCAGCCTCACGCCGCACTGGGACACCCAGCCGACCCGTCGAGCCGGCACTCCGACCATCAGCGCGAAATCCGGAACGTCGCTGGTGACCACGGCCCCGGCTCCGATGAAACAGAACTCGCCGAGCGTCGTCCCGCAGACGATGGTGGCATTCGCCCCGATCGACGCGCCGCGGCGGACGACCGTGCGGCGGTATTCGTGCTTGCGCGAGATGTGACTGCGGGGATTCATCACGTTGGTGAACACGCAGCTCGGCCCGCAGAAGACGTCGTCTTCCAGCTCGACGCCTTCGTAGATCGAAACGTTGTTCTGGATCTTGACGTTGTTGCCGATCCTGGTCCCTGGCATCACGACGACGTTCTGGCCGAGGTTGCACCGCTCACCGATCACGGCACCGGGCATGACGTGGGAGCAATGCCAGACCTTGGTTCCCTTGCCGATGACGGCGCCATCGTCGACGTAGGCGGATTCGTGGACAAAGAAGTCGGGCATGAATTCTCCTGTTTGAGCTCACGGCTAGTGCGTCCAAAGATAGGGGGTGCCATGACGAGAGAGGATTATCCTCTCTCGTCCATCGTGGTCACTCCTCCATCGCTGCCGATCAACTTGACCTCGGGTTCCAGCGTGACGCCCCACTGCTCCGCGACACGGCTCCGCACCGTCTTCATCAAGTCGAGCACGTTCGCCGCCGTTCCATCGCCGGTGTTCACGAAGTAGTTGGCGTGCATGCTGGACACCTTCACGCCGCCAGCCCGTAAACCCTTGAGCCCGGTGGCCTCGATGAACTGGCCACTGGTGCGCGGACCCGCCGGATCATGGTCGCGCGCCAGAACCGGATTCTTGAATACCGACCCGCAGCACGGCTGGTTGAACGGGGTGCCCTCCTTGCGCCACCGATACAGCGACTCGGTCTCCTCTTCCAGCCGCGCGGCGTCCTCCTGCTGCAGCGTCACGGTCGTACTCAGCACCACCACGTGGCCGAGATCGCTGCGGCGATAGGTGAATCCGGCCTGGGCTGCGGCAACAAGGTGGTCGTGTCCCTGAGCGTCAACGGTGTGCACCGATTTCACAACGTCGCGCCATTCGGCGCCATGGCAACCAGCGTTCATCACGATGCCGCCGCCGACGCTTCCCGGCACACCCACCATCTTGTGAATTCCGCCCCAGCCGGCGGCGGCCGTGCGCTTGGCGGCGAGCGGCGCGGGGAGTCCGGCGCCGAGCACCCATTCGCCATTGCGCTCCGTGAGCTGATCGAGTCCCTTGCCGATGCGGATCACCAGCGCATCGAGACCGGCATCGGGAAACAGCAGGTTGGATCCGAGGCCCAGGGCAAACCACGGCACGCCGACGACGCTGCATCGGCGCAGTGCGGCGGCAACGTCCTCAGCGGTGGACGGAAAGAGCACGGTGGCCGGCCCACCGATGCGGTACGTGGACCAGCGCGACAGCGGCTCATGCTCACGAACGTCGCCACGAACCTGTGATCGCAGCGCGGCCGCGAAACCGGAGTCCCGCGCCGTTGTGGGTGTCACGCCTTCGCCGCCTCTCTCGCCAATGCATGCCACTCCTGCAGCGAGCACACCTCCAACCGTCGGCTCTTCAGCGCGATGATCGCATCGCAGGCCGCCGCGGCTGCCGACATCGTGGTCGTGTAGGGCACGCCGTGTTGCAGTGCGGCGCGTCGCATGGCGTAATCATCTCGCTGCGTCAGTTTGCCAAGCGGCGTGTTGACCAGCAGGTGGACCTGTCCCGATACCATCAGGTCGATACCGTTCGGCCGCCCCTCGTACACCTTCAGCACTGGCTCGGCGGGGATGCCGCGCGCGCGCAGATAACGCTGCGTGCCGGAGGTCGCCAGGATCCGGAAGCCGAGTTCGTGAAACCGGCGCGCGATGGGCACGACCGTGGGCTTGTCGTGATCGTTGACGGTGACGAACACCGATCCGGAAAGCGGCAGCGCGCCGTCGGCGCTGGCCTGCGCCTTGGCGAACGCCATGCCGAACGAATCCGCGATCCCCATCACCTCACCGGTGGAACGCATCTCGGGACCGAGGCGCGTGTCGACACCGGGAAACTTCGCGAACGGGAAGACCGCTTCCTTCACCGCCACGTATGGCTGCAACGGGTCGTCGGTCAACCCCAGCTCGGTGAGCTTCTTCCCGACCATCACCGCGGCCGCTAGCCCGGCGAGCGGCACGCCGGTCGTCTTGGAAACGAACGGGATGGTTCGTGATGCGCGAGGATTCACTTCGAGGCAATACACGACACCGTCCTTGATCGCGTATTGCGCGTTGATCAAGCCGACCACGCCCAGTGCCTTGGCGAATGCGCGAGTGTGCTCGCGCATCTGCTCGACTTGCGCCTCGGTGATTAGATACGGCGGAAGAACGCAGGCAGAGTCGCCGGAATGGATCCCGGCATCCTCGATATGTTGCATTACGCCGCCGATCACGACATTCTCGCCATCACAGATGGCGTCGACGTCGGCCTCGAAGGCATCCTCGAGGAACGAGTCGATCAGCACCGGGTGTCCGGGAGCAACCCGTGCTGCTTCGTCGAAGAAGCCGCGCAATTCCTCGGCATCATAGACGATCCGCATCGCGCGACCACCCAGGACGTAGCTCGGGCGGACCAGTACCGGATAGCCGATCCGTTCTGCCGCCTCGAGCGCGCCCGCCACCGTGTCCGCCGTACCGTTCGCCGGCTGCCGGATGCCGAGCTTGCGCACCAGCGCCTCGAACTGGCGGCGATCCTCCGCGATATCGATCGAGTCCGGCGACGTCCCCATGATCGGCACGCCGGCCGCGGCCAGGGCCTTGGCGAGGCCGAGCGGCGTCTGGCCACCGAGTTGGACGACCACGCCGATCGGCTGTTCCACGTGCACGATCTCCAGCACATGTTCGAGCGTCAGCGGCTCGAAGTAGAGCACGTCCGAGATGTCGAAGTCGGTCGACACCGTCTCCGGGTTCGAATTGACCATCACCGTGCGGTAGCCCAGTTCGCGGAAGGCGAGCGTCGCCCGGACGCAGCAGTAGTCGAACTCCACGCCCTGGCCGATCCGATTCGGGCCGGAGCCCAGGATGATCACGGTCGGCCGCCCGTCCGGGGCCGCCTCGTTCTCTTCGTCCCAGCAGGAGTACAGATAGGGGGTACTCGACGGAAATTCGCCCGCGCAGGTGTCCACGGTCTTGTATACCGGACGGAGCCCCAGCCGATGCCGCCCAGCGCGAATGTGCGCCTCGTCGAGTTGCTTCAGATCACCGAGCTGCCAGTCGGAAAAGCCGGCGCGCTTGAACCGCAGCAACATGGCCCGATCGGCGGCTGCGTCTTCGCCGTAGCGGAACGCGATCCATTCGTCTTCCATTGCGACCAGCTCGGCGAGTTGGTGGAGGAACCACGGATCGATCCTGGACGCGTCGTGCAGGTCGTCGACGGAGACGCCCGCGATCAGCGCGCGCTTGATCTGAAACAGCCGCTCGGGTGTTGGACGGCGGATCGCCGAAAGCAACGTGGCGCGGTCCACGTCGCTCAGGCGGTCGTCGATCGGCCCGGCACCGATCACCCAGCCGGCGCGGCCGGCTTCGAGGCCACGGAAGCCCTTTTGCAGCGCTTCCTTGAAGGTGCGGCCGATGGCCATTGCCTCGCCCACCGACTTCATCTGGGTGGTCAGGAACGGCTCGGCCGTGGGGAACTTCTCGAACGCGAAGCGCGGAATCTTGACCACGACGTAATCGAGCACCGGTTCGAACGACGCGGGCGTGGTTCTGGTGATGTCGTTCGGCAGCTCAGCCAGGGTGTAGCCGACGGCGACCTTCGCGCCGATGCGCGCAATCGGGAAGCCCGTTGCCTTGGAAGCCAGCGCCGACGATCGCGACACGCGCGGATTCATCTCGATGACAAGCTGTTCGCCCGTCGCCGGGTCGACGGCGAACTGGATGTTGCAGCCGCCGGCCGCGACACCAACTTCGCGGATGATCCTGATGGACGCGTCCCGCATTTTCTGGTATTCGCGATCGGTCAGCGTCATCGCCGGCGCCACCGTGATCGAGTCACCAGTGTGGACTCCCATCGGATCGACGTTTTCGATCGAGCAGACGATCACGACGTTGTCAGCGCTGTCGCGCATCACCTCAAGCTCGAACTCTTTCCAGCCGATGATGCTCCGCTCGACGAGGACCGAATGCACCGGCGACAGGTCCAGGCCGTGCTTGAGCAGTGCCTCGAACTCCTCGCGGTTGTACGCGATGCCACCCCCGGTACCGCCAAGGGTGTAGGACGGGCGCAGGATCGAGGGATAGCCGGTGCGCTCGACCGCGGCGAGGCCGGCTTCGATCGAGCCAACGACGCTGCCCGCCGGCGTGGCCAGCCCGATGCGATCCATCGCCTGGGCGAATTCGGCCCGGTCCTCGGCAATCCGGATCGCCCGCTCGTTGGCGCCGATCAGTTCCACGCCGTACATCTCCAGCGTGCCATCGCGGACCAGCGCCATCGCGACGTTGAGCGCGGTCTGCCCACCCATTGTCGGCAACAGGGCGTCCGGCCGCTCGCGCTCGATCACCTTGGCGACCCATTCCGGCGTCACCGGCTCGATGTAGGTGCGATCGGCCAGTTCCGGGTCGGTCATGATGGTGGCGGGATTCGAATTCACCAGGATGACCCGGTACCCCTCCTCCTTCAGCGCGCGCACCGCCTGCGTGCCGGAGTAGTCGAATTCGGCGCCCTGGCCGATGATGATGGGCCCGGAACCGATGATCAGGATGGAAGAGATGTCAGTCCGCTTGGGCATCCACGATGTCCTGGAGCGTGCGTTCGAAAGGAATCTCGGCCGACCACGCGGTCGCGGTCCGCAGCCGGGTCGCGTCACCGATCAGGACCGGAATATCGGTGGATCGGAGCAGCGATGGATCCTGCTCCGCATGGGCGTCCACACCAATGAACCGCGCGAGCAGATCGAAGCAATCTGCCAGCCGGCGGCCAACGCCGCTGGCGACGTTGTACACCTCGCCGGGCGTGCCGCGTTCCAGCAGCAGGAGATAGGCGCGTACAACGTCACGGACATCGAGGAAGTCGCGGACGGCCGCGAGATTCCCGGTCTGCACCACCGTGGAGCCCGTCCGCCTGGCGGCTTTCAGTCGAGCCGCCAGGGCCGGGAGGACGTAGGTCGTGGTCTGCCCCGGTCCGGTGTGCGGAAAGGCGCGTGCCACTACCACGGGGAGCCTGTCGCGGCGTGACACTACGGTCAGGGACGCCTCAGCCTCCGCCTTGCTCGCGGCGTAGGACGAACACGGGTTGACCGGCGCCGACTCCGCGATCGGCGCGGCGTGCCCGGGACCATAGACCTCGGCAGTCGATACGAACAGGAACCGCGGGCAGCTCGTGGCGGACAGCGACTCGGCGAGCGAGACGGTGGCGACGCGGTTTACCGCCGTCGCCGCCGTCGGATCCTGGCGGGCTGCGGTCACGGACGCGATCGCCGCGAGATGAACTACCGCATCCGGGCGACAGCGGGCGACCCGGTCAACGGATGCGCGATCGCGCAGATCGGCAAACACCGTGGTCACGGGCGCCAAGGCGCCCGACAACGCCTGCCATTCAGCAGGCGGGGCGGCGTCGGGAAGGATCACGGCGACAACGGGCGTTCCCGCGGCCCGCGCCGCGCGCACCAGCCATCGGCCGACGAAGCCGTCGGCGCCGGTGATGAGCAGGCGATTCACCGGGCCTGAAGCCGCCGCAGGTCGGCATCGACCATCATCGTTACCAGCTGTTCGAACGAGAGCGTCGGCGTCCAACCCAACTCCGCCTTGATGCGCGCGGGATCGGCGATGAGGAAATCGACCTCGGCGGGCCGGTAGAACTTGGGATCGACCACGATATGCTTGCGCCAGTCGAGCCCCACGTGCCCGAACGCCACCGCCACGAGCTCTTCCACCGAGTGCGATTCGCCGGTGCCGACGACGTAATCCTGCGGCGTGGGTGCTTGCAGCATGCGCCACATCGCGTCGACGTAGTCGCCGGCAAACCCCCAATCCCGCTTGGCGTCGAGGTTGCCCATGCGCAGTTCCGTGGCGCGCCCGAGCTTGATGCGCGCCGCAGCGTCGGTCACCTTGCGCGTCACGAACTCCATGCCGCGGCGCGGAGACTCGTGATTGAAGAGAATGCCGCTCACCGCGTACAACCCGTAGGACTCGCGGTAGTTCACCGTGATCCAGTGACCGTATAGCTTCGCGATGCCATAGGGTGAGCGTGGGTAGAACGGCGTGGTCTCGCGCTGGGGGGTCTGCTGCACCTTGCCGAACATTTCCGACGAGCTCGCCTGATAGAAACGGGCCCGGGGACAGACGAGGCGCACGGCCTCGAGAATCCGGGTGACGCCGAGCGCTGTGAATTCGCCGGTGAGAACGGGCTGGGTGAACGAGGTGGGCACGAAGGACTGCGCGGCAAGATTGTAGATCTCATCGGGCTGTGCCTCCTGGATCACGATCGTCAACGAGTGCTGGTCGAGCAAATCGGCCGCGACGATCTCGACCCGCGGGATCAGGTGCTCGATGCGCTCGTACGAGTGATGCGAGGTTCGGCGGACGACGCCAACGACGTCGTAGCCCTTCGCGAGGAGGTGCTCCGCCAGGTAGGAACCGTCCTGGCCGGTGATGCCGGTGATGAGGGCTTTAGGCATGAGGGCTCGCCAGTCGGAGGTCGTACCGGGCGCCGCACGCTGCGCCCGGCCATGCGTCGTGAATCGCACCTGTTGTCGCCCATGCACCGTTGCCTCCGGACGCCATCGGCCCTAAGTTGCATGGCTGGTTTGGCTTAGGACCACTTTTTTCCGGAGTTCCACCATGGCGCGGGTCTGCACCATGTGCGGCAAGGGCCCGATCACGGGCAACCATGTCAGTCATGCCAACAATCGCCGCAAGCGCCGCTGGTTCCCCAACCTGCAGACGGTGCGCGTGATGGTCGGCGCGGCGCCGCGCCGCGTCCGGGTCTGCACCCAGTGCCTCAAGACCGGCAAGGTCGTCAAGGCGCAGCGGACCGCGACGACGACCACGGCGTAGCGGTCCGCCGCTCGACTCACTGAAAAAAAGGGGACCCGAAGGTCCCCTCATCGCTGGTTCCTCTCCCCCCGGCAGCCCGGTCACTCGGCGAGCAGCTCGATCCGCGCCATCTCGGCACCATCGCCAGGACGATGTCCCAGCTTGAGAATCCGGATGTAGCCACCTGGCCGTGATGCGAATCGCGGACCGATGGTCTTGAACAGCTTGGTCAGCACTTCGCGATCCGGGATCTTCTGTTCCACCTGCCGCACGGCGTGCAGATCGCCGCGGCGCGCCAGCGTGACGAGCTTCTCCGCGTAGGGGCGCAGCTCCTTCGCCTTGGCCACGGTGGTGTTGATGCCTTCATGCTTGAACAGCGAGGCCGCCATGTTGCGCAGCAGCGCCCGCCGGTGGCTTGCCGTGCGCGACAGCTGCCGTCCCTTGGCGCGGTGACGCATGGGTTACTCGTCCTCTCCGTGGCTCACCGGCACGACCGGCGGTGTTCCCTGATCGGTGATGCGCAGGTCACCGCCGACTTCCTCGAACTGCATTTCGAAGTTCAGCTCTTCGCCCTGCAGCAGGTCGGCAATTTCCTGGAGCGCCTTGTCACCGATGTTCTTCACGTCCTTGAGATCCTTGACCGAGAACTCCACCAGATCCTGCAGCGTGCGGATGTTGGAGTTCTTCAGCGAATTCACCGTGCGCACCGAAAGGCCGAGATCGTCGATGGCGCGTCCGAGGCGGCCGGCGAGACCCGAGGCCGGTGCGCGCGCGTCGGTGGCCGGTGCGGTGTACGCCGGTGTCTTGCCGAATTCAACGAAGTACCGAAGGTGCTCCTGGGCGAGCGCGGCCGCGTAGGCAATGGCGTCTTCCGGCGTGAGGGTGCCGTTGGTTTCGACCGACACGGCGAGGCGGTCGTAGTCCGTGCGCTGGCCGACCCGGGTCTCCGCCACCGTGAAGTTGGCGCGCCGCACCGGATTGTAGATGGCGTCGATGCGCACCAGGTCCACCGGATAGGACCGATCGGTCGGGTGCATTTCCGACTCGACGTAGCCGCGGCCCTTGTTGACGTAGAGTTCGCAGTTCACCTCGCGGTCGTCCTGCACCGTGAACAGCAGGTGATCGGGATTGAACACGCGGCCCTGTCCCGATTCCTGGATGTCGCTGGCGTACACCGCGCCCGGCCCCTGCTTGGAGATGCGCAGCACGGCTTCGTCGACCGCATCGTCGAGCACGAGGGTGAGCGACTTGAGGCGTTGCACGATCTGGTGCACGTCCTCAAGTACGCCCTGCACGGTCTGGTGCTCGTGCACGACGCCGTCCAGCCGGAAGCCCCAGACGGCACTCCCCGGCAGCGACGATAACAGTAGCCGGCGCAATGAATTGCCGAGCGTGTGACCGAAGCCGCGTTCGAGCGGCTGGAGCCGGAACTCGGCGATGTTCGGATTGTCTTCCCGCTTGGTCATCTCGACGACTTGCGGGCGTACCAGTCCGGTCAGATCAATAGCCATCAGCCCGTATCCCTCAGATTACTTCGAGTAGAGCTCGACGATGAGTTGCTCCTGCGCGTTCACCGGAATGGCGTCGCGCGTGGGCAGCTCCAGCAGCCGTCCGGCTGCGTTGTCGGTGTCGATCGACAGCCACGAGACCGGCGCACCCCGGGACGCGTGTTCCTGCGACAGCTTGACGCTGAGTTGCTCGCGGTCCTTGGGCGTCACGCGCACTTCCTGGCCCGGCACCACCCGATAGCTGGGAATGTCGACCTTGCGTCCGTTCACTTCGACGTGGCCGTGCCCGACCAGCTGGCGCGCGCCGCGGCGCGACGACGCGAAACCCATGCGGTAGACGATGTTGTCCAGCCGGGTTTCGAGCGCCACCAGCAAGTTGGTGCCCTTGACGCCGGGCAGTCGCGACGCACCCGAATAGGTGTTGCGGAACTGCGACTCGGACAGGCCGTACATCCGCTTGACCTTCTGCTTTTCCCGCAGCTGCTTGGCGTACTCGGACATCTTGCGCCCGCGACCAGCCGCCTGCCCGTGCTGCCCCGGCGGATACTGGCGGCGGTCAATAGCGCACTTTTCGGTCAGGCAGCGAGTGCCCTTGAGGAACAGCTTGGTGCCTTCGCGCCGGCAGAGGCGGCACTGTGGTCCGGTGTATCGCATGGCTCAGACCCGCCGCTTCTTCGGTGGACGACAGCCGTTGTGCGGGATGGGGGTAACATCGCGGATCGACGCCACCTTGAGGCCCACCGAGGCGAGCGCCTGGATTGCCGACTCGCGGCCGCTGCCCGGCCCCTGCACCCGCACGTGCACCTTGCGCATGCCGAGATTGAGCGCCTCGCGCGCGCAGTTCTCGCCCGCCACCGTGGCGGCGAAGGGCGTCGACTTCTTGGAGCCCTTGAATCCCGCCTTGCCGGCGGTTCCCCATGCCACCGTGTTGCCACGGAGGTCGGTGATGGTGATCAGCACGTTGTTGAACGTCGCGGAGATATGAACGATCCCCTCGGATTCCACCAACTTCTTCGAGCGCTTGGCGCTCGGCTTCGGAGCAGTGACGGGTGCGGTCATGGATTACTTCTTGGTCACCTTCTTCTTGCCGGCGATGGCCCGACGAGGGCCCTTCTTGGTCCGGGCGTTGGTATGCGTGCGCTGACCGCGCACCGGCAGGCCACGGCGATGACGAATGCCGCGATAGCTGCCGATGTCCATCAGGCGCTTGATGTTCATGGCGACCTCGGTGCGCAGCGCGCCCTCGGTCTTGGTGGAACGCTCGATGAGCTGGCGCAGACGCCCGACTTCAACGTCAGTCAGGTCGCGCACCCGCGTGTCCGGGTTGATGCCGGTCTCCGCGAGCAGCTTGCGGCTGGTCACGCGGCCGACGCCGAAGATATAGGTGAGTCCAATTTCGACGCGCTTTTCGCGCGGCAGGTCGACCCCGGCGATACGCGCCATGTCAGCCCTGCCGCTGCTTGTGCTTGGTGGTGCGGCTGCAGATCACGCGCACCACACCCCGTCGCTTGACGACGCGGCAGCTCTCACAGATCGGCTTGACACTCGAACGAACCTTCACGCGGGATCGACTCCGGCACTGGGGTTTATGGGACAGCAAGGCAAGATAGCGGCGAGTTTGAGGGGGCGCAACTGGGCCGGGGGCACGGAGTTGGGCCGTGCGCCAAGGGCGGTGCGCCCCGAACAGCACTCTCGGTGCGGAGCGCCGGGGTTCGCGCTGACCCGACTGTCAGGGGCTCATGGCTCATGGCCCATGGCGGCCATGAACTCACGATATGCCGCCCCCGGGTCGTCGGCGTCCGTGATCGGTCGGCCGACCACCAGGTGCGTCGCCCCCGCCGCCACCGCGGCTTCGGGCGTCGCGATGCGCCGCTGATCACCGGCCGTGTCCCCTGCCCGCCGGATCCCCGGCACCACAATCCGCCCGTGACCCACTACGGCGCGCACCCGGGCGATTTCTTCCGCCGAGCATACCACGCCGTCGACGCCGGCGTCGATCGCCAGCTGGGCGAGCCGGACGACTTCGTCGGCGACGACCACCCGATCGCGGCCGGTCAGCGCAGCGTAGGTCGCCGCGTCAAGCGAGGTCAGCACCGTGACGGCAACCACCTTGATCCGCCCTGAAGCGGCCTGCATGGCCGATCGCAACATGTCGCCACCACCGCTCGCATGCACCGTGACCATCTCGACGCCGAGATCGGCGGCCGCGTCGACTGCGCCAGCCACCGTGTTCGGGATGTCGTGCCACTTGGCGTCTACGAACACGCGATGTCCACCGGCGACCAGTCCACGCACGAAACCAATGCCCGCGCGGGTCAGTAGCACGGAGCCGACCTTGACCGGGCACGCGTCCGGCAAGTGATCGAGCAATGCGATGGCGGCCGGCGCGTCGGCGTGGTCCAATGCCACGATCAGTTCAGCCATCGGTTCGCTCCAGCGCGGTGATGATCCGTTCGGGCAGCCGAGGGTCGGCGAGCGCCGCGGTACCGATGGCGACGAGCGTGGCACCGGCGCGGAAATAATCGCGAGCGTGCTCGGCAGTCGACACGCCGCCCGTGCCGATAATCGGCACGTCGGGGAGCGCTTCCGCCGTCCGACTGACGGCCAGCAGTCCGACTGGCAAGAGCGCCGGGCCGCTGACGCCGCCGAACCCGTTGCCGAGCCGGGTCTGGCTGCCATGATACGCCAAGCCGGGCATGGTGTTGACGAGCGTGATGCCATCGGCGCCCGCATCGCGAGCCGCGCGCGCGATGACCGCGATGACCGGAAGCGCCGGCGAGAGCTTGGCGAACAGCGGCCGGCGGGTTGCGCGGCGACAGCGCGCCACCACATCGGTCACGGTGGCTGCGTCGGCGCCGAACTCCACACCGCCCGCGTTCGTGTTTGGGCAGGAGAGGTTCAACTCATAGCCCGCGTGGCCTTCGCGGTCATCGAGCTGCGTGATCACCTCGGCGTACTCTGCGGTGGTAAAGCCAACCACGTTGACCAGGACCGGCAGGGCCGGTTCGGCCGTCCGCAACCACGGCAGGTCGTGCGCCCGCACGTGCGCGACGCCGGGGTTCGCCAGTCCGACGGCGTTGAGCATGCCGCCGTGAAACTCCGCGACACGCGGCGCCCGGTTCCCGACGCGCCGCTCCAGCGACACCGCCTTGGTCACGAGGCCGCCCAAGCGGCGCAGCGCGATGACGCCGGCAACTTCGCGTCCGTAGCCGGCGGTGCCGGCGGCCAGCAGAATCGGGTTGGAGAAGCGGATGCCGGCGACGTCGCGGGCCAGACTCACTCGCGTTCCCGCACTACGCGAGGCGCCTGCGGCAGCGCGACCCACATCGCGCGGATGAACTTGCCGAGGGAGTCTTCGAGCTGAGCAACGCGAACCTGCCCGCCACGATCGCCGTTTGCCGCGGCGACGTAGGGATTGGCAACGTAGCGCCGAGCCCGCTCGAGCAGGGATGCGGTCGAGTCGGGTTCGAGCATCGCCCGCGCCAGCAGTGCTTTCGGCAAGTAGTCCGAGTGTGGCCAGTCCCGCTCCAGGCGTGCGAACAGCCACCCGGCCAAGTGCGGCGCAGCGAACGAGTCGCGCGCAAACTCGGCAAGCGCGAAGACCGTCAGGTCGCCGGTCGGCGCGCCGGCCCGAGTCGAGTCGTTCGTGCCGACCAGCCACAGAGCGGCTCGCTCCATGTCGGCAACCCGGATTGTCGCGGGTGAACCCTCTGGCAGTTCGCCGGCGCGCTGCAGCGAGTCGAGCACCGCACGCAGCCGCGGAATCGATGCCGCCCGCGCGAGTTGACCCTGAGCCTCGACCATCTGGCCTTCGCTCACCGACCGCCCGCGCGGGCGGGTTGCGAGCTGGCGGAGCCGGCGGTCCGCGGCACCGGGATCGAAGTCCATCGCCGCCTGCGCTCCGGCCAATAGCCATGCCGATCGTTGCTCATCGCTGACGTTGGCAAAACTGAGCAGGCGAGCGAGCAGCTGATCGGCGCCGGCACTGTTATGCGCCGCGAAGGCCTCGACATAGCCGACCCACTTGATGCTGGTATCGGCGGCGGCAAGCAGCGGAGCGAGATCGGCCAGTGCCTGGTCGGTGCGACCGAGTTGCGCGAGTGCCGTGGCGCGATCGAGTCGCGCTGGCACCGTGTCATCCCCGGCGAGAACCGCGGCACCCTCCGCCCAGTGACCCTGCAGCACGAGCACGTGGCCCTGCCGTAGCCGCGCGTGGCGGCGCACCGTGGCGTCGGTGCCCAGCGTCATCAGCATGGCGTACACGGAGGCTGCGGTCGGCCCGCCGATCGCCTCGTCACATCGCCCCAGCTCGAGCAGCAGTTGCTGGCTCCACGGCGCGTTCGGTCCCGAGAACAGGGAACGCTCGAGGTATGGCACGGCACGCCCGCAATTGTCGCTGTGCGCCTCAGCGTTGCCTGCGAGCCAGAGGGCTTCGGCGCCGCGGACACCGCGCGGCGCGCGCGCGTAGGCGGATTCCGCCTTGACGACCACCTGACCCCATAGCTGTTGCGCCTCGCCCGGCCGCCGCTCGCGTTCTGAGCGTGTCGCGTCCTGGGTGAGGTGGCGCGCCTGATACAATGAGTTGGACCAAGCGCACCCGGCGAGCATTGCGAGGCCGGTGAGCGCGAACCGCTTCACTGGCCGGATCCGCTCGACGTGTCGGCGGTTTCCTGGTCGTAGTACCGGAGGTAGGCCACGATCGCCCGGGCGATGGCGGCGGCGAGGTCGCGCTGCCCATCTGGCGTCGTCATCAATTCCGCGTCGTCGCGGTTGGTGCTGAATCCCATCTCGATCAGCACCGACGGCCGGCGCGCCGTATTGAGCACCGCGAAGCCCGCCTGTTTGACGCCGTTGTTCGGCCCGTCATGCACCTCTTCGAGCATGCTCTGGATCAGCGACGCCGCGTGCTGCGACTGGCGGAGAAACTCGGCGCGCTGCAGGTCCTTGAACATGAAGTCGAGCCCGGTCGAACGCTCCACGTCGCTCGGGTGCATATCGTAGCGCACCGCACTGTTCTCCATGCGCGCCACGCGCTCGGCATCGGCCGAACGAGCCTCGGAGAGGAAGTAGGTCTCGAAGCCACGCACCTGGGTGAACCCGGGCCGCCGATCGAGCGAGTTGACATGGATCGACACGAAGAGATCACAGTCAACCTGACAGTAACGCGGTGCGCGCTGCCCGAGATTGATCAGCGTATCGCGGGTCCGCGTCATGGTGACGCGAACGCCCTTCTTCTCGAGCTCGGCCGCCACCAGCAAGCCGACGGCGAGCGTCACGTCCTTCTCCCGCAGTCCCCGCGGGAAGAACATGCCGGGGTTGCCCGGGTCGATGCCGCCGTGACCCGGATCGATGGTGACGCGATGCCCGGCGCGCAGCCCTCCGGGCAGACGATTTCGCCCGGCGTTGCCGACGGTGGTCTTCGACACGGGCATGGTGAGTTGCGCGGGACCGGCGCCTTCGCTGAGCATTGTCGTCGCGGCCGTCCAGTTCCACGCGCGGCGTGCCGAGTCGGCCAGCACCTCGGCGACGAACGCGAGCGGAACGAAGAGCGAATCCCCGCGACGTTGCGACGCGCCCGGCATGCCGCGCAGTGCGACCCCATCCTGTACCAGCGGGGTGCCCGCGAGGAACCGGAACCGGCCCGCCGCCGTCGACAATGTGACCCAGGTCGCGTCCGGTTCCACGGTTCCGCCGAGCGCACGCGCGAGTGCGTTGAGCGACACGAGTGGGCCGTCGCTGCGCTGCTGCAGCAGCGGGATCATGATGATGCCGCGCGCGCTGCTGACCTGCAGATGCGTCGGCGGCGAGGTCGCCAACAACAGTGCCAGCAGCGGTGCGATCACTTGCGGCCCCGCCACGCCATGGCGCGGGCGACTTCCCGGTCGGCCTCACGGCGCTTCAGGTCTTCCCGCTTGTCGTGTGCCTTCTTGCCCTTGGCAAGGGCGAGCAGCAGCTTGGCGCGACCGCGAAGGAAGTAGAGCTCCAGCGGGATGAGCGCCAGACCGTCGCGTTCCACCGCGCCGATCAGCTTCTCGATCTCGCGACGATGCAGCAGGAGCTTGCGCGCCCGAATGGGGTCATGGTTGTAGCGGTTGCCTTGCTCGTAGGGTGTGATGTTGAGCTTCTCCACCCAGATTTCGCCCCGCGAGACGCGCGCAAACGCCTCCTTGATCGAGGCGCCACGGCGCCGCAGCGACTTGACCTCGGTGCCGGTCAGCACGAGGCCTGCCTCCATCGTGTCGAGCACATGGAAGTCATGCGTCGCCTTGGGGTTGCGCGCCACGCTGACCCGCTCGGGAGGCGGCGCAGGTGCGCGGGGTGAGGCCTGGCCAGACATCATGTCTAAAGAGTAACGGTCGCATATGCCATCTGCTTGACGCTAAGCCCGCGAGACGGCTACGTTTGCGTGCCTCGCCGGAGTGGTGGAACTGGTAGACGCGCTGCGTTCAGGGCGCAGTGGGCGCAAGCCCGTGGGGGTTCGAGTCCCCCCTTCGGCACTGCATACCGCAAGAAGTGCGCTTTGGGTGCCTGACTGCTCCGCCCCGCCCCAATCTTCCCACCTTGATACCGATTCCCCAGCCGCATGACGGCGGCTCAGTACCGTCGCATCGTCGGATCGACGACTCGGGCCCAAGCATCGAGGCCGCCGGCCAGACTGCGCACCGGCGAGAATCCGGCGCGCACCAGCAGCGCGCACGCGGTCCGTGATCGGGCACCGTGATGGCATATCGTGACCACCTCGCGGTTCCGGGGGAGTTCCGCGAGGCGCCCGGGGAGGTCCCCGAGTGGGACCAGATGCGATCCAGCCAGGTGGGCCACCGCAAATTCCCATGGTTCGCGCACATCGAGAACGAACGGAGCCGCGGCCTCCTGCAGTACCCGTGCAAGCGCCAAAGCCTCGACCTCGATCGCGGTACCGGCATCGGCGAACTGCGACGCACCGCACCAGGCTTCGTAGTCGATCAGTTCGGTCAGCGTCGGATGGTCGCCGCATACGACGCACGCCGGATCACGTCGCACTGCAATTTCGCGGACGCGCAACTGCAGTGCGTCGAACACCAGCAACCGCCCCGCCGCCGAGTCGCCGATGCCGACAATCCACTTGATCGCTTCGAGCGCTTGCAGCGTGCCGATCACGCCCGGCAACACGCCGAGAACGCCGGCGTCGGCGCAACTCGGGACGAGGTCTGCCGGCGGCGGCTCGGCAAACAGGCACCGATAACACGGACCGCCGGGCACGACGAAGAGCGACAACTGCCCCTCGAATCGCAGGATGCTGCCATACACGAGCGGCCGGCGTTCCATGACACACGCGTCGTTGACCAGGTACCGCGTGGGAAAATTGTCGCTGCCGTCCAGCACCAGGTCGTAGCCGCGGATGATCTCGCGCGCGTTGGCGGATGCAAGCCGCTCGTCGAACGTGTCGACATTGACATGCGGATTGAGCGCGGAAATGCGCCGCCTGGCCGACGCCGTCTTCGCCTCGCCGATTGCCGCGGTGTCGTGCAACACCTGCCGCTGCAGGTTCGACAGGTCGACGACGTCGCTGTCCACAATGCCAAGCGTGCCCACGCCGGCCGCGGCCAGGTAGAGTGCGGCCGGCGAACCGAGACCGCCCGCGCCAACGAGCAGCACGCGTGCCGACTTGAGCTTGGCCTGGCCGGCGACCCCGATCTCGGCGAGCGTGAGATGCCGCGCGTAGCGGAGGAGCTCGTCGGACGAGAATAGCGGCGGGTTGGGCATCGGATTAATGGTCGAGGGTCGAGGGTCGAGGGTCAATGGGCTAGAATTGCGCCATGCCGAAGGTCTCGTCGCTCGCTCGATCCGCCGCCCGGCAGCCGGGCCGCGCGCTGCGCCTCCTGCGCCATTTCTGGGGCGCGCTGGGCCCGGGAGTGATCACCGGCGCCGCCGATGATGATCCATCGGGTATCGCGACCTATTCGATTGCGGGCGCCCAGTTCGGCACATCACTGCTCTGGCTCGCACCGCTAACGTGGCCGATGATGGCCGCGGTGCAATCAATGTGCGCGCGCATCGGCATGGTCACCGGCGAAGGCCTGATGGCCGCATTGCGGCTCAAATTCCCGCGCGCCGTGCTCGCCGTCGCGTGTTTCGCCCTCCTCGTTGCGAACACCGCGAACATCGGCGCCGACCTCTCCGGCATGGCCGACGCGGCGGAGATGCTGTCCGGCGTCAATTCCCATCTCTGGGTCGTGCTGTTCGCCGGACTGATCGCGTGGGCAACCGTTCGGTTGCGCTACGCCGTCATCGCCAACACGCTGAAGTGGCTGGCACTGGTCCTGTTCGCGTATGTCATCACGGCAATCAAGCTTGGTCCGCACTGGGGCCAGGTATTGCGGGACACCTTCGTCCCCTCGATGCCACGCGGGTCCGCCCCGTGGGCCACCATCGTCGCGATTCTCGGCACCACGATCTCGCCCTACCTGTTCTTCTGGCAGGCATCACAGGAAGTGGAGGAAGAAAAGGCGCTCGGCCGCCACACGCTGGTTGCGCGCAGCGGAGCGACGACCCATGAAATCACCCGGCGCAAGGTGGATGTTGGCGTGGGGACGTTCTTTTCCAACCTCGCAATGTTCTTCATCATCCTCACGACAGCACTGACGCTGCATGTGCACGGCGTCGTTCACCTCGACACCAGCCGGGACGTGGCCGAGGCGCTGAGACCCCTGGCCGGGAGGTTTTCGGCGCTGCTGTTCACGGTCGGCCTGCTCGGGACCGGCGCGCTCGCGATTCCGACGCTCGCGGGCTCTGCCGCCTATGCGTTTGCGGAACTATTCGGCTGGCGGCAGGGCATCGACGAGCACTTCCGCGGCGCACCGGCATTCTACGCCGTGATCATCATTTCGGTCGCCGCCGGCGTGGCATTCGACTTCGCCAATGTGAACCCCATCAAGGCGCTGTACTGGACCGCGGTGATCAACGGGGTGCTCGCGCCGTTCCTGCTGACGGGGATCCTGATCGCCGCGTCGGACAAGAAATTGATGCAAGGGCAGCGGAGTTCGGACCTCGGCCGGATCGTGGTTCTTGTGACGACGATCGCAATGTTCGCGGCGACGATCGGGATGGTGGTTTTTTGAGGGAAGCCTTGAGGCCTCAGGCCTCAGCGCTCATCCGCCGCAACCCGCGCAGGCTAGCCAGCCCCGCCACCGGGCCCAGCGACAGTATGACCATGGCCCACCGCCATCCCAGTGCATCGGCGATCGCCGGTACCAACTGAATACTTACGACGGTGAGCAGGAATCCGAGCGACGTCTGGAGTGTAAGTGCGGTACCAACCGCATGCGGCGGCGCGTGCTCGGTGACGAGCGCGGAGAACTGCGCCGAATCGGCGATCACGGCAACACCCCAGAGCAGGGCGATGACCAGCACGAGCCAGTGTGGCCCGCCGAACGCAATCGCGCTGAGGACGCAGCACACGCCGCTCGTGGCCAGGGCCGTTCGCAGCACCGCGACGCGACCGATGCGGTCGGCGGCGCGCCCGCCCCAGACGCATCCCAGCGCACCGATCGCGACGCAGAGGAACGGCCACGCGCCCACGGACGCGCGGGGCGCGCGCGCGGAGAATGATGCGGCGAGGTAGCCGGGGATCCACGCCCAGAATGCGTACAACTCCCACATGTGTCCGAGGTAGCCTCCGGTGATGCGGCGCAGCAGCGGTTCGCGCGCCACCGCGGCGGCCAGTCCCCAGGAGAACGGGCGCGCGGGAAATGCGTGCGGTCCGTCCCGATACCAGAGCGCGACGAGCAGCGCGGCTGCAATCGCGGCGAACGACGGCAATGCGACGACGGTGACGAATGGCAGGTGGCCGCCGCCTTCGAGCAGGTACGGCATGGCCTTGCCAATCGTGAGTGCGCCGACGATCGCGCCGATGGCGAGCCCACGTTCGGCGCGGAACCAGGTCGCCGCCATCTTCATCGCCGGTGGGTATACGCCTGCAAGCGCCACGCCGGTGAGCGCCCGGCTCGCAATCGCCGTGACGAACGAGTCGGCCGGGACGAGCGCCGCGTTCGCCACGGCGGCGAGGAGGGCAGAGCCGGCCACGTACCAGCGTAGCGGAAGAATGTCGGGCAGGTTGAGCAGAGCGGCGATGAGCGTGCCGGCCACGAACCCGAGCTGGACGGCGGACGTAAGCCAGGCGGTTTCACTGCCCGACAGCATGAGGCGCGACCGCAGCGCCGGGGCCACGGCCGTGCCGGCGAACCAGACCGACATGCCGAGCAACTCGGCCGCGGCGAGCAGCCCCAACTGGCGCCACCGCCGCGGCGATTCGCTCACCCGCCGGCCGGGCTGCCCTTTCCGCCGCCGGGCACGCCAAGCTCGGTCATGGCGCGCAGGTCGAGCACCTCTTCCAGTTCGCGCCCTTGCAGCAACTTCTTCTCGACCACCAGCTGCTTGACGGTGAGGCCGGTTGCGATCGCTTCCTTGGCGAGCTTGGCTGCCGCGGCATATCCGATCCGGGGTGCAAGCGCGGTGACCAGCGCGGGACTGCGCTCGAGCCAGTGCGCGCACTGCGCCGCGTCCGCCTCGATGCCGCGAATGCACTTTTCATCGAAGACCTGCACGGCGCGCGCCAGGATCATGAGCCCGAAGACAATATTGTGCGTGATCACCGGCATCATGACGTTGAGCTCGAGTTCACCGGCCTTGGCTGCCATCGCCACCGTGGTATCGAAACCGATCGCCTGGTAGCAGACCTGGTTCACCATTTCCGCAATCGAGGGGTTCACCTTGCCGGGCATGATGCTTGAGCCGGGTTGCACGGCAGGCAGCTGGATTTCGGCGAGGCCGGTGCGCGGACCGGATGCCAGCAGCCGGATATCGTCGGCGATCTTGCAGAGGTCGAGCACGAAGGCGCGGTAGGCGCCGCTGAAGGTCGCGATGTCTCCCATCGACTGCATCAACTGAATCCGGTCGTCGGCGACAGCGACGGGGAGGCCGGTGAGGTCGCGCAGGTACTTGACCATCAGCGCCGGATAACGCACCTCCGCATTCAGTCCGGTGCCGACTGCCGTGCCGCCAATATTCATCGCGTACAACCACTCTGCCGCCTGCGCCAGCTTCTGCTGATGGCGCTCGATCGTGTGGCCGTAGGCCGTGAACTCCTGGCCGAGGCGAATCGGGGTGGCATCCTGGAGATGCGTGCGCCCTGATTTCAGCACGGCATCGAACTGCCGTCCCTTGGCCAGCAGACTCGCCGACAGCCCCGCCATCGCCGAGAGCAGCGACGGCAGCGTGCGCAGCGTTGCGAGACGCATTGCGGTCGGGATCACGTCGTTGGTGGATTGCGCCATGTTGACGTGGTCGTTCGGATGGATCGGCGAGTAGCTGCCGCGGGACTTGCCAAGCAACTCGTTGGCGCGGTTCGCCAGCACCTCGTTGCAGTTCATGTTGTGCGACGTGCCGGCGCCCGCCTGGTACGGGTCGACGATGAACTGGTCGCGATACTGGCCGGCGAGCACCTCGTCGGCGGCGCGAATGATCGCGTCGGCGTACTCGGGCTCCAACCGCCCGGTCTCGCGATGCGTCTGCGCGGCGCACCGCTTGATGATGATGACCGCGTCGACGAAGGCGGGGAGCGGCCGCAATCCGGAAATCGGGAAGTTCTCCGCGGCGCGCAGCGTCTGGATGCCGTACAGTGCGTCGGCGGGGACCTGCTTTTCGCCGAGCGGATCCGTTTCAGTGCGGAAAGTCATGCCGGAAATGTACCCACGGGCGCTGGCCGGCGGTGCGGGCCGTTCCCGTCCGGCCGTCGCCCGCGCAGGGCTGTTCGTCCTGAGCGGGCGACAGATGGTGCCTGGCTGTCCGGGCAAACGTTCAATCTGGTCCGCTAGCCTGCCAGCAGGGCCTTCCGGGCGGTGAGGAACTTTTCCACCGCGATTGCAGCGGTTGTCGCGTCGCCGACGGCCGTCGTCACCTGCCGAGTGAGTTGCACCCGCAGGTCGCCCGCCGCGAACAATCCGCGAATCGACGTCTCCATCCGATCGTTCGTGATGATGTAGCCGGCGGCATCATGGTCCATGTGCTGCTTGACGAGGCCGCTGTTGGGCGTGAACCCGATGAACACGAACGCACCGGTCACGGCCAGCCGTGAGCGGAGGCCGGACACGGAGTGTTCAAGCTCGAGTTCCCGCAGGCCTTTGCCGTCGCCGAGCATCTCGAGCACCTTCTGGTTCCAGAGCACCTCGATCGTCGGATTGAAAAAGGCCCGTTCCTGCAGCACGCGGGCGGCGCGAAACTCGTCGCGACGGTGCACGATGTAGACCTTCTTCGCATAGCGGGTGAGGTAGTCCGCCTCCTCGACCGCGGCATCGCCGCCGCCAATGACCGCGATGGTCTCGCCCTTGAAGAACGCCCCGTCGCACACGGCGCAGTACGACACACCCCTCCCCGCGTGTTCCGACTCGCCCGGGATGCCGAGCTTGTTGGGCGTGCCGCCCGCCGTCAGGATGACGGCGGGCGCGGTAAACGTGGCGCCGGTGGCCGTGGCGACTTCGAAGATCGCGTCGTCGCGGCGGATCACCGAGGTGACCTCCTCCATCCGGATGTCGGCACCAAACTGCCGGGCGTGCTCCGCCATCTTGTCCGCGAGATCTGGTCCCAGGATCGAGATGAAGCCGGGATAATCCTCGATCTTTTCGGTGTTCAGCAGCTCCCCTCCCGGAATGCCGCGTTCGAGGACGACGGCACGCAGCATGCCCCGTCCGCAGTACATCGCCGCGCACAGGCCCGCCGGGCCGGCGCCAATGATGATGACGTCGAACTCGGTGCCGATTTCGTCGGGCGGAGGCGCGAAGGGGTCAGTCATCGGTCACGGGCCATGAGTCACTAGTCGTCAGTCGTCAGTCGTGAATTGCGAATATAGAACAAGTCCTGGTTCCGCTGATGCCGGAGCGATGGGCAGCCAGGCCGGGACGGGCAGCCCGGCAATGACGCGCGACCGGCGTGCATCCCCGCTCCGGCCGCTGCGGTTGCGCAGGCGCGGCCGCGGCGGGCCTTGCGCACATGGCACGATTGCGAACGGGCGGCCGCCGGCTCACCGACGCGGCCTCCGGAGGATGCACGCCAATCGCGCGTCGGCAGCCACTCCGGAACGAACGCCCGGAGCGGGGTGTCGGTGAGCGAGCGGCCGCCATTTCGTGATGACGCCGAGCCCGCAGGACTCCCAACGCGCGCGCCAGCAAACCGCAGACCCGCGCAGGGCTGCTCGTTTCGGGCAGGCGCACCGGGCGCGCGGGTCATGCCGGCACGGCAGCGTGCGCCGGCCCGACCCGCAGCAGCGCGATCGCCCCGTGGCACGCCGACACCGAGCCAATGACGAGATCACCACCAATGTCGGTATCAGCCACCGGCATGAAGGCATCGAATGCATCGAACGCCGAGCGAACCGGGTACATGCCGACGCCGTACACCGCGTGCCGGCACGTAAACAGCGCCGGGCCTGCCGTCGGCCGCTCGCGCGCCCGCTCGGCGGTCCACGCCGCGACCGCGTCACCCATTTCCCAGGTGCGCGGCGCCTTGATGGCCGGGCAGAGCAGCGGCTCGACACAATGCGTGGGACAGAGCCAGTCAGCGAACGACACATACCGGACGCCGTCGGCGTGCAGCCGATCGTACGGCGTGCCGAGTGCGGGTTCGACCGGCACGAGCGACACGTCGCGTTCCGGCCACCGCCACCGCGCCCGGCGCTCGAGCCACTGCGCCAGCAGGTGCGGCATGAGTGGCGTCGGCACGATGGTATCGGCCAGCCCGGCGCGGTCGCGAGCGGTCGGGTCGAGCCACTGATCCAGAAACTCACCCCAGTCCGACGCGACTTGCGTGCACGTCTGCGCGTGCAGGTGCGCGGCTGCCGCACAGCCGGGATCGCGGTCAACGATGAGCAGATGGCGGTATTGCACGGCATGCTTTGCGCGCGCCGCTTCCAGCTGCCTGAGGTAGAAGGTGCCGTAGCACCCGCCGCCCATGATCGCGACGTCGCCCAATGTGATCATCGCCGCAAGACTCGCCCGCCGTCGACCACCACCGTCTCGCCGGTGACAAAGTCTGCACGCTCGACCAGGTAGAGCAACGCATTGACGGCATCGGCTGGCGTGCCCAGTCGCTGCAGCGGCGTGGTCGTACTCAGAAATGCGCGCTTCTCGGCATCGTAGTCATCCGGCACGAGGACCGTGCCGGGCGCGATTGCGTTGACCGTGACATCCGGGGCGAGCGCCATTGCCAGGACCTTGGTGAGCATGATCACACCGGCCTTGCTGATCGAGTGGACGGCGTAATGCGGCCACGGCTCGAGCCCACCGAGGTCGGCGATGTTGACGATCGTTCCGCGCACCGCCGCCAGGTGCGGCGCGGCCTGCTGCGCAATGAAGAACGGCGCACGGAGGTTGAGATCGATGACGTCATTCCAGTGCTGAACCGTGGCATCCGCCACACCGACTCGTTCCATCACCGCAGCGGAGTTGACCAGCACATCGAGCCGGCCGAATCGCTCGACGACGCGGTCGGGCAATGCCGCGGCAGCCTCGGCATCACGCAGGTCGGCGTTGAAGTGCGCCGCCTCAAGGCCGCGCGCGGCCAGCGCGGCCACCAGCGCGTCGGCGTCGCCTCGCGACGTACCGTAGTGGATGGCGACCCGCATGCCTCTGTTCGCGAGCGCCTCCACGAACGCCCGCCCGAGGCGCCGGGCGCCTCCGGTCACGAGCGCGACGCGACCGGCGAGATCCATCAGCGCGAGCCCATGCGTTCGGCGCAGCGGGCCCGCAACAGCGTGAGCCACTCATCAGGCACCTGCTGCGAACCGAGCGTGGCGTGGGTACCGATCGCATCGGTGTCGCCATGCCAGTCCGAACCGCCGGTTCGGGCAAGACCGAGCGCCAGCGCGGCGTCGGTGATGAGGGCGAGCTGGTCGCCGGTATGACTCGGATGACGCGTCTCGACGGCGTCGAGTCCCTGATCCTTCAATCGCGCGAGGTTTGCCATGGTCCCGAAGCTCTTGAGGTGCGCAGCCGAAACCACGCCGCCCTTGGCGTGCACCAACTCGGCCACGACTGGCAGCGACGGTAGCTGCTTTTCGACAAATGCCGGTCGGCCCCGGCCAATGTACCGGTCGAATGCCTGCTGGATGGTCGGGACGTGTCCCAGTCGCTGCAGCGCACGAGCGACGTGCGGCCGTCCGATCGCGGCGCCGAGTGCTTCACGCATCACGTCGTCGGACGAGATCTTGACACCGAGACCCACAAGGCGCGAGACCATGTCACGGGCGCGCCGGGAGCGGTCGTCGCGCGCGGCAGTGAGGAAGGCTTCGATGTCCGGGTCGCCCGGCTCGACAAAGTAGGCGAGCAGGTGCATCTCGCCCCATCCCACGCCGACCGAAAACTCGCAACCGCCGACGACTTCCACACCGAGTCGCCTGCCTTCGTCTCGCGCCTCGGCAAGTCCACCAGTCGTGTCATGATCGGTGAGTGCGATCGCGCTGAGACCCAGCGTCGCCGCGGCGCCCACCACCTCCGCCGGTGGCAGCATGCCGTCGGACGCCGTGGAATGGCAATGGAGGTCGATCACACCGGGCGGCCGTAGTCGGTGTCGGGCGAGGACCAAGCCGGCTGGGTGGTCGCCAGCAGTTCGAGCAGCGCCCGATCGCTGGCCTCCTCGAGCGCCATCTCGACCGCCTTGGCGCCGCGCGGCGCATAGCGCACCACACGCAGTTCGGGCTCGCCACCGCTGACCTTGGCGAACTCGAGTGACACTTCATCCGAACCGTACTGGGTGCGGCGTCCAGTGGGTGACACCTCCCATACGGAACCGGATGCGTCGATGATGCGTCGTGCCATGCGCAATCTCCTCAACCGCCGAAACGCACTTCGTCCCAGCTGATCGTTGCATTGTCTTCGTACTGTCCCAGCGCGCGGAGTCGCTCCTCGAGCTGGCGCTCTTCGGCATCCGCCGGCCCCGCCGATCGATGGGTTGCCTCGTCCTGTCCCTCGGTGAACTCGAGGAAGAGTCCCGCCGTGGTGCGATGGCGAAACAGCCATACGTGCTGCCCGCGGCGCGCGAGCCGCCATGACAGCTGCTGGACCGCCTCGATGTATTCCGGCTCGGCGGCCGGTGCCACCTGCACCCGCGCAGCGGTCAGCACGCGTGCCATATCAGCCCTCATGCTCCGGGAATGTGTGCAGCGTCTTGCGAACGGCGGCAAGGAAGCGATCGGCATCCGCGCCGTCAACGACACGATGATCGTAGGCGAGACAGCACATGCCCTTGGTCCGCACGCCGATGGTGTCGCTCCCGTCGGGCAGCGTGATCACCGCCGGCCGCTTCTCGATCGCACCGATCGCAAGAATGGCAACCTGCGGCTGATTGATGATCGGCGTGCCAACGAAGGTGCCGAATCCCCCCGGATTGGTGATCGTGAACGTGCCCTTCTGCACCTCGTCCGGCGTCAGCCGTTTGGTGCGCGCACGATCGGCGAGATCCTGAACCGCGCGGGCAACGCCCAGCAGCGACAACTCGTCGGCGTGCCGGACGACCGGAACGATCAGGCCCAAATCAAATGCGACCGCGATGCCGACATTGATGTCGCGCCGGTAGATCGTATTGTCACCGGAAACCGCAGCGTTCACGACCGGGTGATTGCGGAGATTTTCCGCGATGGCCTTCACGATGAAGGCCAAGTACGTCAGATTGACCCCGCGCTCGGCGTAGGCGTCGCGATACCGCTTGCGGACGCTGGCGACGTGACTGAAATCAATTTCGATCAGCGAATTCACGTGCGCCGACACGCGCCGCGACAGCACCATGTGATCGGCCGTCAGCTTCCGGATGCGACTCCACGGCTCGACGCGATCACCAGCCCACGCCTCAACCGTGGCAGCTGGCGGAACCGACGAGGGTTGTCGCGGCGCCGGTGCTGCAGGCACGGGCGCTGCACCTGTGGCGCGGTCGTCGCTGGGAGCATCCCTGGTGCCATCAGCCGCAGCACCCGGCGGTACGGCGGTACCCGATTCGAGATAACTCAGCACATCCTGCTTGGTCACCCGGCCAGCTGAGCCACTGCCCGGGATGGCGCCGAGGTCGAGATGATGCTCCTCGACCATCTTGCGAACAAGCGGCGTGGACTTCCGCTTGAGGCGCTCCTCGGCCGTTTCGTCGGCGCCGGCAGCGGACGTTGGCGCCACTGTCGTCGGGGGGGGCAGTGATGCGGCGGGTGGCTGTTGGGGCGCAGATTGTTGGGGCGCAGGTTGTTGAGGCGCCGCATGCTGCGCCCCGGCTGGCTGTGCGACGGTCGGCGTAGGCGGGGCAGATTGTTGGGGCGCGGTGCGCGCCGCCCCGGCGGATGGCACGGTGGTCGCGGTACTCGCGTCCGTCTCGATCCGCGCGACGACGGTGCCGACCGCAACGGTCTGCCCATCAACCACGATGACTTCCGCCAGCACACCGGCCGTCGGCGCAGGGATCTCCGCGTCGACCTTGTCGGTGGAAATCTCGAAGATCGGCTCGTCGCGCTTGACGGCATCGCCGACCTTCTTGAGCCAGCGCGACATGGTGCCTTCGGTGATGGATTCACCCATCTGCGGCATGATCACATCGATGCGGGCCATGACAACTCCTCAGTCAACAACTTCAATAGGCGGCGAGCCAGCGGCTCGCACGCACGATGTCCGACGTCTGCGGCAACACGAAATCCTCGAGCGGCGGTGCGTAGGGCAGCGGTACGTCGTGCGCCGCAACCCGGCGCACGGGCGCGTCGAGCCATTCAAAGCAGAGCTCGTTGATCCGCGCGGTGATCTCACCGGCGATGCCGCCGGTGACGGTGTCCTCGTGCACTACAAGGACGCGATTGGTCTTCTTCACCGTGGCAACGATGGCGTCATCGTCCAGCGGCAGCAAGGAACGCAGGTCGATCACTTCCACCGAGAGGCCGTCGTCCCGTTCGAGTTCCTCGGCCGCGTCCAGCGCTTTCCACACCGTGGCGGCGTAGGTAATGATGGAGAGATCGGCCCCTTCCCTCGCCACCCGGGCCTTGCCGAGCGGCACGAGGTGATCGCCGGCGGGCATCGTCCCCTTGATGCGGCGGTAGAGGTACTTGTGTTCGAAGAACAGGACCGGATCATCGTCGCGAATCGCCGCCTTGAGCATGCCTTTGGCATCTTCGGCCGTCGCGGGATAGGCGATCTTGAGCCCGGGCGTGTGGAGGAACGCCGCTTCGGGATTCTGCGAGTGAAACGGTCCGCCGCGAACGTATCCACCGGACGGTCCGCGAACCACGATCGGGCACGGCAGCATGGCGCGATAGCGCGCGGTCGCGACGTAATTGGTGAGCATGTCGTAGGCACAGGAGACGAAATCGATGAACTGCATTTCGCACACCGGGCGCATGCCGTAGTGGGCTGCACCGGCCGCCGCGCCGACGATCGCCGCCTCCGACACCGGGGTGTCGATCACGCGATGTTCGCCAAAGCGCGCCTGCAACCCGTCGGTGGCCTTGAATGCACCGCCGTAGCGGCCGATGTCCTCACCCAGGCAGAAGACGCTGGGGTCGCGCTCCATTTCTTCCGCCAATGCCTCGCGGATGGCTTCGACGAATGTGATCTCAGCCATCGTGCGTGCCCCAGCCAGCCGGGCGTTCGTGGGCCACCACCGCGGCGGTCGCGTCGCCGCGATACCAGAGCGTCGGCATGCTGGCGGGGTCGACGTACACGCCGCGCAACGCGTCGGGGCCGTCGCACGGCGGCGATGCCTCGGCCACGTCGGTCGCAGCGTCGACGGTGGCACGCACTTCAGCGTCGATCGCCGTGAGCTCGGACGGATCGAAGGCAAACTCGCCGGTGAGCCGGGCGGTGTAGCGATCGATCGGGTCGTTGGTCGCGGCCCACGTCTCGATCTCGCCCGGGGGCACATAGCTCTGGCTGTCGTGCTCTGCGTGGCCCTTGCGACGGTACGTCATGAGTTCGAGGAGGCTGACGCCGCCACCCGCGCGCGCGTGATCCACGGCCGCGCGCGTCACGGCGTACACTTCGAGCACATCGTTGCCGTCCGCGCGCACCCCGGGAACGCCGTAGCCGGCCGCCTTGTCCACCAGGCGAGCCGCCGCGGTCTGCCGGTTGGTCGGGGTGGAATAGGCGTAGCCATTGTTCTCCACGACCACCACCATGGGACAGCGCTGCACCGCGGCGAAGTTGATGCCTTCGTGGAACGCGCCGGTGCTGGTCGCCCCGTCGCCGACGTAGACGAGACCGACGCGATCCTCGCCGCGCATCCGGAAGGTGAGCGTCACGCCCGCCATCACCGGCACCATGTCGCCCAGGTGAGAGATCTGGCCAACGAAGTTGCGGTCGACCACATCACCGAAATGGATGTTGAGCTCGCGGCCACGCGTGGGGGAATCGCCCTTGGCCATGTACTGCCGCAGGATCTCGATCGGCTCGGCCCCCTTGACCAGCATCGAGCCGAGATTGCGAATCAAGGGCGACAGCACGTCGCGGCGTTCGAGGGCGTAGGCGGAGCCGACGGAGCAGGCTTCCTGGCCGAGGGAGCGGAACAGGCCGCCGATCACCTTGGTCTGGCGGTACAGCGCGACCAGGCGCTCCTCGAGCGTTCGAGTGAGGCGCATCCAGCGGTACAACTCAAGCAGCTGCGCGCGCGACAGCCCCGCGGGCGGCGCCGGAAGAGACGAGGTCGTTGGGACTGCCATGGCGGGAAGTTAACGGTGACGGGTGGCGATTGGCCGCTGGCTATTGGCCGTTGGCTGTTGCTGCTGGTTGCTGGCCGTTCAGCGTTCCCACAAGGGGTTTCGGCAGCGTCGGAGGACCCGATCGCCATTGGCCAATAGCCGATAGCCGGCAGCTACTTTGGCAGCACCCAGAACACCACCGCCGCGATCGCCGCGGCGGCCGGGATGGTCATCACCCAGGCCCAGACAATCCGGCGCGCGATACCCCACCGCACCGCCCCGAGGCGCTTGGAGGCGCCGACGCCGACGATCGCACCGGTGATGGTATGTGTGGTGCTGACCGGAACGCCGAGGCTGGACGCAAAGAGGATGGTGACCGCCCCGCCCGTTTCGGCACAGAAGCCGTCAAAGGGGCGCAGCCGGGTGATGCGCATTCCCATGGTGCGCACGATGCGCCAGCCGCCCATCGCGGTGCCGGCGGCAATCGCTGCGTAGCACGATATGATGATCCAGACGGGAATGCGGTCGGCGCTGGCCAGGTAGAAGCGATGCAGGATCCCGTGACGCTCGGCAAACAGGCCCTGCGATGAGACCAGCAGTCCCACGATGATGCCCATCGTCTTCTGGGCGTCGTTGGATCCGTGACTCAGCGAGTAGAGCGCGGCAGAGAAAAGCTGCAGCTTCCGGAACAGCCACTGCATGAACCGGCCATCCTGTCGCCAGAGCGACCACGACAGCGAGACCGACAGCAGCAGCCCGAGGGCCATGCCGAGCAGCGGCGATACCACGATGCCGAGGATCGGCTTGATCCAGCCGGCGACGATGATCGCGCTGAACCCCGCCTTGGCGAGGGCCGCGCCGGCGTAGCCGCCCATCAGTGCATGCGACGACGAGCTTGGCAGCCCGAGCCACCAGGTGATCAGGTTCCAGCCGATCGCGCCGATCAGCCCGGCACAGACCAGCGACGGCGTGACGACGCGGGGGTCGATCAGGCCCTTCGCGAACGTCTGCGCCACCGCGGTGCCGACGACGAACGCCGCGAGGAAGTTGAACCCCGCAGCCCACAGCACAGCAAACCGCGGCGAGAGGACTCGTGTCGCGACGACGGTGGCGATCGAGTTCGCGCTGTCATGAAAGCCGTTGATGAAATCGAAGACGAGCGCCACGACCCCCACAACGAGCACGAACGTGAGACTGTGGTCCATCGGTCAGCCGTGCTTGATGGTGACCGACTCGAGCACGTTCGCGGCGTCCTCGGCGCTGTCGAGCGTCTTCTCGAGCGTGTCGTACAGCTCCTTCCACTTAATCACCGTGATCGCTTCGTGCTGGTCCTCGAAGAGACGGCCGAGCCAGAGGTAGTACATGGCGTCGCCCTCTTCCTCGAGGCGCTTGATCTCGCGGCAGGCGGCGAGTATGGTGGCGGAGGGACCATCCTTCAGCGCCTCGACCGCAACCAGCACCTGGGTGGTGGTGCGATGGATGGCGTCACAGAGCAGGAGCGCGCCCTCGGGCACTTCGCCGATGCGGAAGATCCGCGCGCGCCGCGCCGTGCTGTCGATCCGGTCCACGATGTCGTCGAGTCTCGAGGCGAGCTCATGGATGTCCTCCGGGTCGAAGGGCGTGATGAACGTCCGATCGAGACGGGTGACAATCGCGTGCGTGACGTCGTCGGCGTCGTGCTCCAGCCCCTTGATGACCTCGACCAGCTTCCACCGGTCGTCATCCGTCCGGCGAAACATTTCCGCCAGGTTCTGTGCACCGTTGACGGCGACGGTGGCGAGGGTCGTGAACAGCTCGAAGAAACGCTCGTCGCGGGGCAGCAGCTGCATGAGGTATTCCGGGGCTCAGTAGTCGCCGCGGAGCACGTGCTCCGGTTCGGCGAGGACGTGGACGGTGCCGAGAAAATGCTTCGCCAGCTTGTCCAGTTCGCTTTCGCCGGGCTGGTCGCTCGCCACGGTGACCAGCGTGTAATGCCCGCCTTCCGGCACGGCCGTGACCGTCACCGATCCCAGCGAGCCGGCGAACGCCGCCCGCCGTGGCGCTTCGCCGGACGGCGTGAGCCGTGCGCCGAAGAACGTCGCCGCCCGCTGCATGACGGCATCGGGGAGCACCTGGGTGCGATGAAAGTACTTCACGCGTCGTCCCTCAATCCGGCTCGTAGTCCTGGCCGAGGTGGGTGATGACCTGCTCGCCCATCATCCATCGCAGCGTGTTCTTGAGTTTGGTGTGCTGGATGAAGAGGTCATGCTCGGGATAAAGGCCGGGCGTGGTCTGCGGGCTCTTGAAGTAGAACGAGAGCCATTCCTGCACGCCGGACATCCCGGCGCGCTGCGCCAGATCGAAGAACAGGGCCAGGTCGAGCACCAGCGGTGCGGCGAGGATCGAGTCGCGGCAGAGAAAATCGACCTTGATCTGCATCGGGTAGCCGCACCACCCGAAGATGTCGATGTTGTCCCACCCCTCCTTGTTGTCGCCACGCGGCGGGTAGTAGTTGATCCGCACCTTGTGGTACAGTTTGCCGTACAGCTCGGGATACAGCTTCGGCTGGAGGATGAACTCGAGCACGCCGAGCTTGGACTCTTCCTTGGTCTTGAACGATTCGGGATCATCCAGGATTTCGCCGTCGCGATTGCCCAGGATGTTGGTCGAGTACCAGCCGGCGACGCCGAGCATGCGGGCCTTGAACATCGGCGCGAGCACGGTCTTGATCATCGTCTGCCCGGTCTTGAAATCCTTGCCGCCGATCGGCAGCGCCTTGTCCCTGGCAAGCTGGGTGATCGCACCGATGTCGCAGGTGAGGTTCGGGGCGCCATTGGCGAACGGCACGCCCTCCATGAGCGCGGCCCAGGCGTACAGCATCGACGGCGCGATCGACGGGTCGTTCGCCTCCATCGCCTTCTCGAACACCGCCAGGTTCTCGTGCGCCGGCCCGGGAACGATGTAGATCTCGGTCGACGCACACCACACCATGACGCATCGGGCTACGCCGCTCTTCGCCTTGAAATCGCGGATGTCCTGGCGCAGCTGCTCGGCCAGCTCGCGCTTGTTCTTGCCGCGCTTGACGTTGGTCCCTTCCAGACGCTTGACGTAGGCCTGGTCGAACGCCGCGGGCATCGGCTTGATGGCTTCCAGGAAGTCGCGAATCGGCGCCACATGCTCGTGCTTGTCGAACACGCCGCAGTGCAGGCAGGAGCGGTACGCGTCGTCCGGCACCGGGTCCCAGGCAGTAAACACCAGGTCGTCAAGGCGGGCCAGCGGGACGAACTCGTTGATCAGGGGGGCGCGGTTCTCGGTGCGCTTGCCGAGTCGGATGGTGGCCATTTGGGTGAGCGAGCCGTACGGCTTGGTGATGCCCCGACGGACCAGCTCGACGCCGGCGATGAAGGTCGACGCCACCGCGCCGAGGCCGACGCACAGCACGCCCAGCTTGCCCTCGGCCTTCCCGATCGATCGAGGTGCGGAATTCCCCACGCTGACTCCCTTGTCATGTGATGTCGGCAGCGTTCGCCTGTCGGCGGACGTGCGCGAATCGTTGACCCACGGTAATGAGTGAAAGTGCCGTCAACAGCGTGAGGACCACGGTGATCGGCACCGCGTGCCAGTTCGAGCCGAACACGATCGTCGTGAGGCCGAGGCCCAGGATCCGCTCGGCACGCTGGGCAATGCCGACCGTGCAGTCCATGCCGAGGCTTTCGGCCCGTGCGCGCATGTAGGACACCAGCAATGAACTGAGGATCCCCAGCATGCAGGCGATGATCGACAGCTCGCGCAACTGGATGTCCCGGGCGTAGATCATCCATGAGGCGAGGCCGATGAACAGGGCGCCATCGCCCATGCGATCGAGCGTGGAATCGTAGAAGGCGCCCCACTTCGTGGTGCGGTGGCCGAGCCGGGCCACCGAGCCATCCAGCGTGTCGATGATGCCGCTCGCCAGGAGCAGGCCGCCGCCCCAGTGCATGTGCCCGTACCCATAGGCGATGGCGGAGAGTCCGATCAGCAGGGCGCCCACGGTGGTGAGCGTGTTGGGAGTGACGCCGGTGCGCAGGAGGACCCGGACCAGCGGCGCTGTCCCCTTGTGGTACGCATTCACGGCCCCACTGACCAGCTCGGTCACGCGCCCCCGATTCTCATGGTATTTGAACAGTTCTGCCGCCTTCTGAGACGGCGGAATCGGCCGAAAACCTAACCGCCGCAGGGGGGTGGGGCAAACACGAACCGAGTTCGGGCCCGTTCGCTGCAATGGCCGCCGCACCGACTGCACAGGCCATTCCGGAAGGGCGGGAAGGTCGTATCATGCAGGCGTCCAGCCACGAGGCGACCTTCACCGGAGTCGATTGGATGAGCGACACCGAAGCCCGCCCAACTCCGTTTGCCTGATGATGAGCCGTCGGCGGCGATGCCTGCTCGAGTTCTTGCTACCCTGAAACCGGGATCCACCAGTGACCTCCATGCTCACCCGTACACTCATTCCGTCCGCACTCGCCGTCGCAGTCGGCTGCTTCGCGGTCTCCGTCGACCTGCACAATGACGAGGTGCAGGCCGTCGTCCTGGTCTTGCTGGTAGGCGGGTTCATTCTCGGCGCGATCTGGCCAGGCGGTGCATGGCGATGGGCGCTGATCCTGGGACTCTCTATCCTCATTGGGGACAACGGCGCTCCACGCCTGGGGCTCGCCCGCGGACCAGCGCAACCGTTCAACTGGGGAACGCTGATCGCGCTAATTCCAGCATTCATCGGAACGTACGTCGGGGTCGGCGTGCGGAAGATGATCTCGGAGTCGGTTGCGAGCGTTTGAAAAGAACCGGTCGGCTTTGCATGGGTGGTTCAACCGGACGAGGCGGATTGAACGGATGAAGCGGATCCGCCTGATCCACTCAAAACCCTCATGCAAAGCCGATCGCAGCCACTACAACACCGGCTGGTAGATCAGAAACGGCCGCACCCGCTCCCGGAATGCCCGAAGCCCCGATTGCCACGATGCAACAATGCGCTGGGGGTCGTCGCCACGCATGAGCGCCTCACGCAGGAGCGGCCCACCAGCGAGCCGGTCGAACGTTGCGCCGATCCGGATCAGGTCAGGATGAACTGACCGAATGATCGCCAGCATGAACACCGCGGTACGCGTCGGGTCGAATGTCTTGCGGTCGGTGACCGTGAGCCGGATGCCGGCGAGGGTTGTGTCCGCGAACTTCCGGTCGCCAGGCTGGTGCGGCGTGAACATCACGCCCGCGAAGGTCACGCCAGGCAACCATGCCGCCCGGAGCCTCGTGAGCACGGCGGCGGTGTCGAGCCACGGCGCCCCGATCTGGTGAAACGGGGCGTCGCTGCCGCGTCCGACTGACAGCGCCGTTCCTTCGAACAGGCAGGTTCCCGGATAGTCGAATAGCGCCTCGAGGTCCTGCAGATTCGGACTCGGCGCGCGGAACGGCAGTCCGGTCGCGTCGAGGAACATGTCGCGCCGCCAGCCGGCCACCGGGATGACATGCAACTCGACGGGGATGCGGAGATCGGCGCGCGCGAGACGCGCCTCCTCGCCAAGCGTGAGACCGTGCCGCATCGGCACGGCGAGTCGGCCGACCATCGACGTGAACGTGGTATCGAGGATGTTCCCCTGCACCGCCCCGCCGATCGGGTTGGGGCGATCGAGGATCACGACCGGTATACCGTGGGCAGCGGCCGCCTTCATCACCGCCACGGTCGTGGCGAGATACGTGTAGTAGCGCGCGCCCACGTCCGGGAGGTCCACGAGCAACACGTCGATGCCCGCGAGCATCGCGTCCGTCGGGGCGACAGTCGGTCCATACAGCGAGTAGATTGGAGTGTTGGTGCTGGAATCGACCCCAGAAGCCACGTGTTCGCCCGGCGCGGCGGCTTGGGTCAGGCCGTGCTCGGGTGCGAACAACGCGACCAGATGAACAGCCTCGGCGCGAAGCCGGGTGATCGCGCTCGTTCCTCGCGCATCGACCGCCGCGACGTTGGTCACGAAGCCGATGCGCTTGCCGCGCACCAGCGCCGCCGAGTCGCTCAGCAGCACGTCGATGCCGGGGCGCGTGGGGGAGCGCGGGATTGGTGGCGCCGCAGCGGTGGCACCGGCGCAGCCGATACAGCACACGCTGAACGCGGACCATTTCACTCTTTCAACACGACTGCGATGCATCGACCCCTCTCACTGTTTGCCATCCTGGTCTTAGTGGCGTCATGCGGTCACGGGGTGCCGGAGGCAGTGCCCCAACCGGTGATGCACCCGCCCCGGCTGCCCGAGCGGCGGCCCGAGATCCGGCCGATTACCGGCCCCGGCGCGGCGCGCGTCCAGCGCCTGCTCGATTCGCTGTCACTGCGCGACAAGGTGGCGCAGCTCGTCATGCCCTGGATCGCCGGCGGGTATGAACCAATCGATGGCGCCGAGATGCAGCAGGCGCTGCTGTGGGTCGATTCGCTCAAGGTCGGCGGCATCATCATGTCGATCGGGTCACCGACGGAAATCGCCGCGAAGTTGAATGCCTTGCAGCGCGCCGCGCCACTCCCCCTCCTGGTCGCCAGCGATCTCGAGGGTGGGACGACCCTCCGGTTCGTTGGCGGTACGGCGTTCCCGACGCAGATGGGGATCGGCGCCGGCGGCCGCGAGGACGACGCGTATCAGATGGGACGGATCACGGCCCTTGAAGGGCGCGCGGTCGGGATCCATCTCGCCTTCGCCCCGGTGGCGGACGTCAACAGCAACCCGAACAATCCGATCATCAATACCCGCTCTTTCGGCGGCGATCCCCAGGTGGTGGCACGTTTCGTGGCGGCAACCATCCGCGGCATCCGCGACAACGGCATGTTCGCGACCGCCAAGCACTTCCCCGGGCACGGCGATACCGAGACCGATTCGCACCTGTCCTTGCCGACCATCACCGCAGGGTGGACGCGCTTCGACACGCTGGAGCTGGTGCCGTTCCGTGCCGCCATCGCCGCCGGTGTCGATGCGGTGATGTCGGCGCACATCGCGCTGCCGGCCCTCGACCCCGGCCAGAACCGTCCCGGCACGCTCTCCCCGCCGATTCTGACGGGTATCCTCCGTGACTCGCTGCACTTCACTGGGCTGATCACGACCGATGCGCTCAACATGGGCGCCATCGTCAAGGAGGTTGGCGCCGATGAAGCGCCGGTGCTCGCCTTTCTCGCGGGGTCCGATCTGCTGTTGATGCCCACCGACGCGGGCCGCGCCATCGACGCGATGGTGCACGCAGTAGAGACCGGACGGATCACGCGCGAACGCGTTGACCAGTCGGTACGCCGAATCCTGGAAATGAAGGAACGCCTCGGCTTGTTCCAGCATCGCGAGGTCAACCTCGACCATATCGCGGCGGTGGTCGGCCAGGCGGAATTCCGGCGAATCGGCGCGGAGACAACCCAGCGATCGATCACGCTCCTCAAGGACTCGCTCGGCACGGTCGACCAGCTGCGTGCCCAGGCCCAGAACCTCACCCTGGTCGTGATGGCAGAGACGGGCACCACCCTTGGTCCCACGCTCGCGAGCGAATTGCGCCGCAAGGGCTTCACCGTGCGGCAGATGACACTGCCGTTGCAAGCGGATTCCGCCGTGCGCGACTCCGTGCTGCAACTCATCGATCCCACGGCGGTCGCGCTGATCGCCGCATCGGTGCGGGTCAGCTCGGGCAAGGGCACGATCGCCCTGCCGGATGGAGCGGCGCAGGCGATCAACACGATCGCTGCGCGGCAACCCACGGTGCTCATTTCCTTCGGCTCGCCGTACCTGATTTCACAGGTGCCCGGCGTGCCGTCCTACCTGCTCGCGTGGACGGCGACCACGGCGAGTGAGACGGCGGTGGCGAACGCGCTCACGGGCGCGGCCATCACCGGCAGGTCGCCGATCCTGATTCCGCCGGCGTGGCCGATCGGGACCGGGTTGCAGCGCGACGCCCCATGACGCGCACGGGCCACGAGCATTGGGGCGAGAGCGAAATGATGACGTGGGCGCGCGGAATCGCAGCCCAGAAGGGGCACGAGGCTCCTACAGGGACGCCTCGGATCGCCAGCGGCCACCATCCATGGTTCTCGCCTCGCGCGCAGTGCTCCCGGCGGCCGCGCCTGCGATTCGCAGCGGCCCGAAGGGAGGCCTCGCGACCGGTCTGGGCGGCGCTGTCGGTGGTTGCGGCAGCGTGCAATCCTTCCGCCCCGCCGCGCACCGACCCCATTCCCCTGAGTGCCACATTGTCAATGCAGCTTGAGCCGGCCGCCCGCACGCTCGATTCGGCCATCGCGGCGGGTGCCGCGCCGGGAGCGGTGCTGGCGGTTTCGTGGCGTGGCCAGCATTTCGAACACGCAGTGGGGCAACTCGCGGTGGATGATCCGCGACCACCGGATGGGCGCACGCTTTACGACGTGGCGTCGCTGACCAAGGTCGTCGCACTGACGACGGTGGCGATGTTTGCCGTCGAGGAACACAAGCTCGATCTCGACACTCCGGTGGTGCACTATCTCCCCCTGTTCGCCCGCGGCAGGGGCGACAAGTCGCACATCACCGTGCGCGACCTGCTGTTGCATGACAGCGGATTGCCGCCCGACCCGGTGCCACCGTTATGGAAAGGGAGTCATCGCCGCCGCACAGCGATCAAGACCGCGCTCGCCGCCAATCTCGACACCGTGCCCGGCGCGCGCTTCGTCTATTCCGATCTCAGCGCGATCACGCTGGCCGCGATCGTGGAGAAGCTGTACCACAAGCGACTCGACCGACTGTTTGCGGAACGGGTCACCCGCCCGCTCGGTCTCACGCGAACGCGCTTTCTCCCGCCGCGCAGCTGGCGTGACGAGATCGCGCCGACCGAGATCGAAGCGATGCCGTTTCGCGGCGCGGCGGCGTTGCGCGGCGAGGTGCATGATGAGAACGCGTGGTGGTTGGGTGGGGTGTCGGGACACGCCGGATTATTCGGCGACGCCGACGACCTCCTGCGCTTCGGTGAGTGGGCCCTGGCGGGATCCCTGCGACGGCGGTTCGACGGTCCATTGCAGCCGCCGGCCGAATTCGCCACCTGGACCATACGGCAAGACCACCCCGAAGGATCGTCACGCGCGATCGGCTGGGACACGCCGTCGGTCGTGTCCTCGGCCGGCAATTACATGTCGGCGCGGAGCTTCGGCCACACCGGGTTCACCGGGACGTCGATCTGGATCGACCCCGAACGGGACATCGTCATCGTCCTGCTCACCAACCGGGTGAATCCCACGCGAAACACGCCGAAGTTCGGGCTGATTCGCGCCGCCGTGGCGGATGCGGTGATGCAAAGCCTGTTTCCCGATGCCCAACCGCGATAATCGATCGAAAGGCGCACCCATGAAATCGATCCGCTCGCTCGTGACGCTCGCACTCCCCTTCGCGCTGCTAATTGGCCGGGCGGCGGCCCAGGAGCCGCAGGACCCGTTCCTCTGGCTCGAGAACATCCATGGCGAGAAATCGATGGCCTGGGTCAACGCGCACGACCAGGGCACCCTCGCCGCGCTGAAGGCCGACCCCACGTTCGACTCCGTCTACACGCGTGACCTCGCCATCCTGAACTCAACTACGCGCATCGCGTTTCCAGACCGGCGCGGCAACCTGATCTACAACTTCTGGACGGATGCGAAGAATCCGCGCGGACTCTGGCGTCGGACCACGCCGGCGTCGTACCTCAGCGGCCATCCGCGCTGGGAAACGGTGCTCGACATCGATTCGTTGTCGGCGGCGGAGAAAGTCACCTGGGCGTGGAAAGGCGCCGACTGCCTTCCGCCGGCATATCACCGGTGCCTCATCTCGCTGTCGCGCGGGGGCGGCGACGCGATCGAGATGCGCGAGTTTGACGCCGTGGCCAGAGCGTTCGTGACCGGAGGATTCTTCCTTCCGGAGGCGAAGGGCAACGCGACTTGGACGAATGACAACACGCTCCTGGTGGCGACCAACTTCGGGCCCGGCACGATGACGACCTCCGGCTATCCTCGGATCGCGAAGACCTGGCACCGTGGCACGCCGCTGGCGCAGGCAGAGACACTCTTCGAGGGGAAACCCTCGGACGTGAGCGTCGGCGTGGGCACCACCCGGGTTGATGGCCGTCGGGTCCCGGTGGTCAGCGAAGGAATCACGTTCTTCCACAGCACCTCACGCGTGATCGAGGCGGGTAGGCTCCGATTGCTCGACATTCCGCTGGATGCGGACTTCTATACTGTCGGCGCCCAGTTGGTGGTGTATCTGCGCTCCGATTGGAAGCCCGGGACGCAGACCTATCCGCAGGGCGCGCTCATCAGCATTGGGTATCGCCGGTTCCTGGCCGGAAGCCGGACGTTTCAGGCGATCGTAACGCCGAATGCCAGACGAACGATCGAATCCATCACCACGACCCGGACGCAGTTGCTCGTCAAGTTGCTCAACAACGTGCGCAGCGAACTCCACCGCTACCGCTACGTCGGCGAACGGTGGTCTGGCACGAAGGTTCCCGCTCCCGAGTTCGGCGACGTCAGCGTCGCCGACGCATCGGACGCGACCGACAGCTACTTCTTCTCGTCGACCTCGTTCCTGCAGCCGACCACCCTGCTTTCGGCAGCCGATGACGGCACGATCAGGGAGGTGACCCGCCTGCCGGCGATGTTCGACGCCAACGGGCTCGTGGTCGGTCAGTTCGAGGCCACCTCCCCGGACGGGACACACATCCCGTATTTCATCGTGCATCGCGCGGACATGCCGTTCGATGGCCAGCAACACACGCTCCTCAGTGCGTACGGTGGGTTCCAGGTGTCCGTGCTGCCGGGCTATGATCCGTTCACGGGATCCGCCTGGCTGGAGCGCGGCGGCGTCTACGTGCTGGCGAACATCCGTGGCGGCGGTGAGTTCGGCCCGGCGTGGCATCGCGCGGCACAGCAGGAGAACAAACAGCGATCCTATGATGACTTCATTGCGGTCGCTCTCGACCTGATCGCCCGCAAGGTGACCTCGCCGGCCCATCTCGGCATCATCGGAGGGAGCAACGGCGGGCTCCTCGTGGGAGCGGCGTTCACCCAGCGTCCGGACCTCTTCGCGGCAGTCGCCGACGAAGTGCCGCTGCTCGACATGCGCCGGTATACCAAGATGTCGGCCGGGGCGAGCTGGATCGACGAGTATGGCGATCCGGACGTGCCGGCGCAGTGGGCGTACATCTCGAAGTACTCGCCGTACCAGAACGTCTTTCCGAACCGGAGGTACCCGCCGGTGCTGTTCACCACCACGACGAGCGACGACCGGGTCGGCCCAGCCCATGCGCGCAAGATGGCCGCGAAAATGGAGGCGATGGGCTACCCGGTGTACTTCTTCGAGAACACCGAAGGCGGCCATGGCGCGGGCGACACCCCGGAACAGCGGGCCCGGATGCTTGCGGTGACCTTTACCTACCTCCTGAAGGCGCTGCGATAAGCATTCGGAACTCCGCGGAGCCGGAGATCGTTCACTGTCAGTGACCAGGAGCGGCCACCGATGGCGCCAATTCGGCCTGATTGACCGACAGGCCCCATCCGGCGTAGCTTCAACCGTACCTGCAGCAGGAGCAGACCATGGCACCGGGCACCACCGAAACCCAAGCCCTCCCCGAGGGCTTCGTACTCAATCTCACGGACCAGGCCGCCGCCGAAGTCCGCAAGTTCATCGCGGCCGAGAACGTCTCGACTGACGCCGGCGGGCTGCGCGTGTCGGTGCTTCCCGGCGGCTGCTCGGGGTTCAAGTATTCCCTCAACATCGAAGACCACGCCGCCGACGATGACCTCACCGCCGAGCTCAACGGGATTCGTGTCTTCATAGACGCATTCTCGGCGCAGTACCTGTCCGGCGTGACGATCGACTACGTCACTGCGATGCAAGGCAGCGGCTTCACGTTCAACAACCCCAACGCGACCGGCGGCTGCGGATGCGGAACGAGCTTCACCGCGTAAGGCGTGAGCGGTGAGCGGTAAGAGGTGACAGGGGGCTCCGCTGAAGGAGCCCTTTTGATTTGTCAGGCTGGAGCTTTCACTGTGCCCCCCCGGCGTGCTTGACGGCAGTCCCTTTCACCTCTTACCTCTCACCTCTCACGCCTTTCGTAACGGAGCGCCGTGTCCCCGATAGATCTCGCCGTCATCGGCATCTATTTCGCCGCCACGCTGGGCATCGGCTTCTGGATGTCGCAGGGTCAGCGGTCCGCGAGTGATTACTTCCTTGGCGCACGCAACCTGCCTGCGTGGAGTGTAATGCTGTCGATCGTCGCGGCGGAGACCTCGGCGCTCACGGTGATCTCGGTTCCAGGCATTGGCGCGCGTGGCGACCTGACGTTCCTGCAGCTGCCGATCGGCTATCTGTTCGGTCGCATCGGTGTGGCGATCTGGCTGCTACCGGGATACTTCCGTGGCGAACAGGAGACCGCGTATGCTCGACTGGAGACCCGGTTCGGACCACCGACACGCCGGATGCTGTCGCTGGTGTTCCTGATCACCAGGTTTCTCGCCGACGGCGTACGCGTGTTTGCCGGCGCGATCCCCCTGGCCCTGCTCACCGGCTGGACCGTTCCGACGGCGATCGTCGTGCTCGGCGCGATCACCCTGGTGTACACGTGGCTTGGGGGGATCAAGGCGGTGATCTGGGCGGACGTGATCCAGCTCTGCGTGTACGTCACGGGTGGCGTCGCGGCGCTGCTGATCGCAATCCACCTCGCCGGCGGCCCCGGCCATGCCTGGTCGCTGGCGAGCGGCGCCGGAAAGTTGCGCGTGTTCGACTTTCATCTCTCGCTCACCGCGCCATACACGTTTCTCGGTGGGTTGATTGGCGGCGCGCTGCTGTCAGCGGCCTCGCACGGCACGGATCAGCTGATTGTGCAGCGACTCCTCTCGACGCGCTCGCTTCGTGATGCGCGAGTTGCCATAATCGGATCCGGCGTGCTCGTGATCCTGCAGTTCCTCCTCTTCCTGCTGGTCGGTGTGGCGTTGTGGGCCTCGCAGAACGCTCCGGCTGGCGTGGGCCCCGATCAATTGTTCAGCGAATTCGTGCTGCATCACCTGCCAGTTGGCTTATCCGGGCTGGTAATCGCCGGGATTCTGGCGGCCGCGATGAGTTCGCATTCGTCGGCGATCAGCGCCCTGGCATCGTCGCTGACGTACGACCAGTACGCATCGTGGACCGGTGAACGTGATCCCGTGAAGCTGCTGCGCGTCGGACGCATCGTCTCGTTCGCGTGGGGCACCGCGCTGATTCTCGCCGCCGTCGGATTCAGTGTCTGGACCGGTGGCACCGGCACGCCGGTCGTCGTGCTCGCGCTGTCGATCGCATCGGTGACCTACGGCGCGCTGCTCGGAACCTACGTGCTGACCGCCGCCGGACCGCGGCTGCACGGACGGGATGTCATCGTCGGCACCTCCGTGGCCATGGCGATCATGCTCGTCACCGTTTTCGCCTCCCGCCTCGCGGCCGCGGGAATCACCGGGCTGACCGGTCTCGGCCAATTGGCGTTCCCCTGGTACGTCCCGATGGGACTGGTGCTCACGCTCCTGGTCGCAACCGCGTCGAGTCGATTCGGACCGCGTAGCAACGCCGCGATCCCGCTTCCCGCTGACCTTTCATCCCGCGCCGACGCTCGCGACCGGCCGGCTCCGTGATCGTTCTCGGCGCAGATGTGGGCGGCACGTCTACGCGCGTTGTCCTGTTCAAGGATGACAGCGAGCGGGGCCGCGCTGAGGCTCCCGGCTCGCCCATGCGAAGCGGGGAGGGCGGCCGGCTTGCTGCCGCCGTGGTCGACCTGGCGCGTCCGCTGCTATTGCGCGGGAAGACGGTGCGCGCCGATGCCCTCGTGGTCGGGGCCTCGGGAGCGGGCCGCGAAGTGGAACGCGACGAACTGCTCGCGGCGCTTCAGAAGCAGCGGCTCGCGTGGCGCGTGGTCGTGACCACGGACGCCGAACTCGCGCGTGCAGCGGCATTCGAAGGCGGGCCCGGCGTGCTGCTCATTGCCGGGACGGGCAGCATCGCCGTCGCGCGCGATGCCAACGGCACAAGCCGCCGCGTCGGCGGGCTCGGCTGGCGAATGGGTGACCAGGGCTCGGCGTACTGGATCGCTGTGCGCGCGCTCGAGGCCGTCGGCGCGATGCACGACGGTCTCGGCACCGTCACACACCTGGCGGAAGCGTTGTGCACGGCAGCACGAGTTCCGGGCATGGCCGGCCTGATCCAGTGGTCCGCCACCGCGACGCCGAGTGAAGTGGCGGCACTCGGTCCGGCAGTGCTGGCGTGTGCCGCGTCGGGGGATCCCGTCGCCGGAGGTGTTCGTGACGCCGCGGTGAATGCGTTGGTGGAACTTGCGGTGGCCGCCGGTGCCGGACGTCTTCCCGTTGCGATGTCCGGGGGCCTGCTCGCGCCGGATCGACCGTTGCGCGACCGCGTTGCGGCCGCGCTGGAGCAGGCTCACGGAGCCACGATCATCCGGCGCGCGATCGATCCGTGCCGTGGTGCGCCATTCCTGGCGAAAGAAGCGATCGAAAGATGAGAATCGGGCGATTGGTGTTCGCCGCTGGCGACAAAACGTAACAAGAAGCCGCCGATGTAATCGTACCGTCAGGTGCCCCAGGGTACCCTTGCCGATTCATTGACGTCGACTCTCGCAACACGCCACCGGAGCAACCCATGATTCTCGGACGCACCGCCCTGTTCAGCATTGCGCTTGCCGTGGTACTGCCGGCCGCCATGCTGGCTCAGGCACCGGCGAACACCACCACCCCCAAGCCGAAAAAGGAAACCCAGGCGCAGCTGCAGAAGGAAGCAACCATCACCTTGGCTGAGGCCAGCGCCACCGCGCAGAAAGAGGAACCGGGCGCCAAGCTCACCGCCCACGAGCTCGAGCGCGAGAAGGGAAAGCTGATCTACTCGCTCGAATTCAAGGTCCCGGGCAAGACCGGCATCGACGAGGTCAATATCGATGCGAAGACCGGCGCGCTGGTGGACAAGTCACACGAATCGCCGGCGGATGAGAAGAAGGAAGCGGCCGGTGAAGCCAGCAAGCCGCCGGTGAAGAAGCCGTAAGCCTGCCGCAACGGCGGCCTTTGTCATCTACGCGTAAGGTTCGCGGTTCTATCCTCCGCATCGCCGAGTTCCAGCGATTCCCACCCGCACCGAGGTTGGTATGATCTGTACTTCCGCACGCATGAAGATCGCCGTGATCGCCGCCGTGATGGCGCTGCCATGCTCGTTGACCGCACAAACATTCAAGGTCGACCGGTTCAACATCGGGGGCGATGGTGGCACCGACTACCTGACTGCCGAGCCCGGCACGGGCCGCGTCTTCGTGTCGCGTGGCACGCACACCATGGTGGTTGACGGCATGACCGGCAAGGTTCTCGGTGACATTCCTGACACGCCGCGGATGCATGGCATTGCCTTGTCGGCCAAGGACAATCGCGGCTTCACGACGAATGGCGGCGACTCGACCGTCACGATGTTCGACCTCAAGACCCTGGCGGTGATCAAGAAGATCCCGGTACCGACCGGCGGCCTCGACGGTATCATGTATGATGATTTTCAAGACCGCATCATTCTCACCAATCACAGTCGCCCGATCGGAACCGTCGTCGTGCTCGATGCGAAGAATGGCGACATCGTGGGAACCGTTCAGCTCGACGACAGCGGCCCCGAAGGTGCCGCGAGCGATGGCAAAGGCACGATTTTCGTGAATCTCGAAGGCAAGGCCGAGATTCAGGTCTTGGATGTCAAGGCAATGAAGTCCGTCGCCATCTGGCCGATCGCGCCCTGCGAAGGCCCGACCGGGATCGCGATGGATCGTGCCACGAACCGCATCTTCTCCGGCTGCGGCAAGACATCAGTTGTGGTGGACGCGAAGTCCGGTAAGGTCGTGGCCCAGATCGCCAATGGCGACGGGGTCGACGCGCTCGGCTGGGACCAATCACAGAAGCTGATCTACATACCGGCCAATGGCGGCCGTGGCGCAGCCAACGGCACGGTGACGGTCGTGCATGAGGACTCGCCGGACAAGTACACGGTGGTAGCGACGGTTAACACCACGCCCGGTGCAAAGACCATCGCCGTTGATCCGGTGAACCACAGGGCGTACCTCTTCCAGCCGGAGTATGGGCCCGCCCCCGCCCCGGACCCCAACGCGCCGCCGGCTCCCGCCGGGCAACGTGGCCGCGGCGGTCCGCGCGGTCCGATCATTGGAGCGTGGTTCTTTGTAGTAAGCCACTGAGAGAGAGAGAGACGAGAGACGAGAGAAACCTGCCGGTCGGGTGGAAGCCCCGGACTGCGGCAGGTTTCTCTCGTCTCTCGTCTCTCTGCTCTCCTATTTCGGTGCGAGCATCAGCACGGTGAACGGCGTCAGGGCCGCCCCGAGATACACCGTGTGCGTCGCGGGATCCAGCGTCATCGTCTTGGCACGTGGGCCGGTCGGCACCGTCTCGACGACGGTAAACTTGTCCGGCGTGTCTTCGTGGACGACGCTGAGCGTGCCGTCGCCATTCGAGGCGAATATCAGTTGCGTGGCGGGATCGAACGCCGCGGCATCGACGCCCGAACCGATTGGGAGTGTCGTGACCAGCTTGCCGGCGGCGATGTCCGACACCGCCAGATGCCTGCTGCGGCAGGCCGAGAACAAGCGCTGATGCGGCACGTCGATTGCCAGGCCAGTCGAGGATCCGCACGGCGCCACTGACCATCGCCGGGTTACTTTCATCGCCGCAGCGTCGATCTCGACAACTTCACCCCTGTCCGTGAGGTTGGCGTAGAGCTTGCCATTCCCCGCGGAGACGCCAAACTCGGGTTTGCCACCGAGCGGAATGGTCCCGATGCTGGTGCCCGTGACGGGATCGATCACCGACATCGAACCCGCATCACCGTTCATCGTGAAGACGTGTTTCGTCGCCGGGTCGAACAGAATGGCATCAGCGTCCTCGGCGGCGTGGATTCGGCCCAGCACCCGCAGCGTTTGCAAGTCGAACATGACGACCGATGAATCCCGGCCCGACGTCGCGAACCCGCGATTGTTGGCATATGCGAATGCCACGCCATGCGCGCCAACGAGCCCTGGGATCTCGCCGAGCAACTTACCGGTGGATGCGTCGATCACCATCACCCGGTTCTGTCTCGCGATAAACACCCGATGACCGACGCCGTCGAAGGCGAGGTAGTCCCAGCTGCCGTCGCCGCCGAGCGCAAAGCTGTTGACGACGTGATAGCCGGGCGCCTGGAGCGGCGCGGTGGAGACCGCGAGGAGTGCGGCCGTGATGGAAACGAGTTTGTAAATCATTGTCCGTCCTCCGATACATCAAAAGGGAACCGAACTACTCACTTCTCTGCTTCTCTCGTCTCTCGTCTCGCTTGCCCCATCTCTGCCTCCCGATAGTCGCGCCCGCGAATCGCCACGAGCAGCGTCGGCACGACATACAGCGTGATCGGCGTCGACAGTGCGAGTCCACCGATTACCGCCAGGGCCAGCGGCCGCTGCAATTCACTTCCGGCGCCAAGGCCGAGAGCCAGCGGCAGCAGGCCGAACAGGGTGCAGAGGGTAGTCATCAGGATGGGGCGCAAGCGGATGCGACCTGCCTCACGAATTGCCGATTCGAGCTCCAGGCCCCCCTCGCGCATGCGGTGATGGGTGAAGTCGAGCAGGATGATTCCGTTCTTGACGATCAAGCCAACCAGCAGGATCAGCCCCATGAAGCTCGACACATTGAGGACCGTGCCGGTCACCAGCAGCAGTGTCAGCGCACCAACGAACGACAGCGGTGCCGCGACGAGAACTACCAGCGGCTCGACGAACGAGCGGAACTGCACCACCATCACGGTGACCACGCTCAGCGCCGCCAGGGCGAGCACGACCAGAAGGGCACGGAAGGCGGCCTGCTGGCTGCGGTACTGCCCGGCGAGTTCGAGTCTGATGCCGGCGGGAGGCGGGGTCTCGGCGACCACCCGCTTCACGTCCGTCATGATCGCGCCAAGGGAACGCCCGCTGATGTCCGCCGTCATATCGATCATCTGCTGCTGGTTCTCGCGGAGCAACTCGGCGCGGGCCTCGACCGGCTGAAACGATGCGAACGTGGCCAGCGGCGTCGGAGTGCCGCCCGGGACCGACACGACCGGAAGTACGCCGAGCTGGCGCGGATCGTAACGCACGGAATCGGGCGCCCGGACACGTACGCCGACCGAGCGGTCCTCGAGGCGGACCGTGCCTGCGTCCGCTCCCAGCAGCGCGCCGCTCACCTGGCTGCTCACCTGTTCGAGCGTCAGCCCGGCGCGATTGGCCTTCGCCGCGTCAATTGTCATTGCCAGCTCGGCACTCGGCTCGCTGGCGCCATTGTAGAGATCCTCGATCCCGGCCACTTTCCCGAGCGGGGCCGCCAGCTTCTTGCCGTACGCCTCCAACGCCGCCAGGTCAGAACCGAAGAGCTTGATCTCCACCGGCCGCGCCGCGCCGGCCAGGTCGTTAATCACATCCGACAGGATCTGCACGAACTCGACGCGGAGCCGGGGCACACCCTTGGCGATCTTGTCCCGCACCTCGTCGATAACCTGATCGCTCGATCGCTTGCGGTCTCCCGCTGCCTTGAGACGGACGACGAGGTCGCCGCGGTTCTGTTGCGTCGCGAACAGGCCGAGCTCGGCGCCGGTGCGCCGCGACGTACCGGTAACCTCGGGAGTCGCTGCGAGAATCGCCTCCACGATGTGGAGCTGCCGGTCGGTCTCAGCCAGAGCCGTTCCGCCCGGACTCCAGTAGTCGAGGACGAACGCACCTTCGTCCATTTCGGGGAGGAAACCGGTACCGACAAACCGGTACGCCATGATTCCCGCAAAGACCAGCACCACTGCCGCGGCCGCCGACCAGCGCGGGTGACGGAGCACCGCGCCCAGCGAGCGCTCGTAGGCATCGGAGATCGCCTCGATGCGGCGCCCGACGGCCGCCAGGATGCCGCGCTGTTCGAGGAGCGGCGTCGGCTCGGCATCAGCTGCGGTGAGGAACTGTGCGCTCAGCAGCGGAATCAGGGTGAACGCAAGGAGGAGCGAGACCAGGACCGCGATCGTCAACGTGACGGAAAGAGTCTTGAAGAACTGACCCTCGACGCCGGTGAGCAGGCCAAGCGGCAGGAACACCACCACGGTGGTGATGGTCGACGTCGTGACGGGCCAGAGCAGCTCCTGCACTGCTTCACGGACGGCAATTACGCGATCAGGATTGAGGTGCACGTGCCGGACGATATTCTCGGTGATCACCACCGCGTCATCGATCACCAGCCCGATGGCGATCGCCATCGCGCCGAGCGTCATCAGGTTGAACGTCTGCCCTCCCAGGGACATCACGAACACCGTGATGGCGAGGGTCAGCGGGATCGACGATGCGCTGATCGCGGTGATGCGTGCGTGCCGCAGGAAGAGGAGCAGCACGATCACGGCGAGTGCGGCGCCAATCAGCATCGCGTCGCGTACCGAGTGGACCGCCTCCCGGACCAGCGACGCCTGATCGTAGAGCGGCTTGAGATGCACGCCGGGCGGTAGCGTTGCGGCGAGCGCCTTGGCGATGCCGGTGATGCTATCGGCAATCTGCAGCGTGTTGCCGCCGACCTGCCGCGAGATGTTGAGGGCGGCCACGGGTTTGCCGTCGCCCGCGATGATCCGGACGTGGTCTTCTGTCCCCGGAATGACGGACGCGACGTCGCGAACATGCAGACCGTGACCCACGACCACGGCGGCGATGTCATCGGCGGACCGCGCTTCGTTCGTCGTCACGACGAGGAACTGCTTGTACGTGGACGGCATCCGACCCACCGCGTTCACGGTGGTCGACTGCCGGATCGCCGCCGCCAGGTCTTCGTAGGTCATGCCTTGCGCGGCCAAGCGTGCCGGGTCGGCGATCACCTCGATCTCGCGGACGTCATTGCCCTGGACGTCAACGCGGGCGACGCCCGGAACACGGGAGATCAGGGGACGAATCTGGTACCGCGCGATGTCGTACAGCGTCGCGGGATCGCCACCCTCGAGGTTGTAGGAGAGAATCGGGAAGAGCGAAGGCGTGAGCCGCTCCACCCGAATATCGAGTCCCGACGGCAGCTGGCCCTGCGCCTGATTGACCCGCGCCTGGACCTGCTGGAGCGCGATCACCATGTCGATGTTCGGTGCAAACGTGACGTTGACCTCTGTGCCGCCGCGGATCGATCGCGACTGGACGCGAATCACGCCCGGCACGACACTCACCGCCTCCTCCAGCGGGCGGGTGATGCCGAACAACACCTGGCGCGCGCCGAGTGAACTTCCTTCGGCGACCACCGTGATGCGGGAGAACTTGAGTTCGGGATAGATCGCAGATGGAAGCCGGGTGGCCATCCAGACGCCGCCCAGACTCAGCAGCGTCACGACGAGGTAGATGAATCGCCGCTGCTCCGCCAGCAGTCCGAACAGCGAGCGCTTCACCGGCAGCGCCGCAGCATCCGTCACGGCTTGGCTGCCGAATCGGAGCCGGCAGTCGCACCCAGGCCGGACTTCGCCGGTGCCGTGATCTTCGCGCCATCCTCAACACCAAACGCGCCCAGCGTCACGACCCGCTCTCCCGCCGAGACGCCCTTGAGCACTTCGGCAAACTTGTCCGTCCGGCCGCCGAGCGTGACGGGACGCCCATGCGCGACATCAGCCGAGTCGACCACGAACACCTTGAAGCCATCGCCCTCCGGCACCAGCGACTCAAGTGGTACCGTAATCGCCCGCGGACGCACGGCGACGACGACCTCGCCGAAGAGCGTCTCGCCAATCCGCAGTGGCCGCCGGGCATGATCGGCGCGCACCCGCACGGCCACCGTTCGCGCGGTGGAATCGACGATACCACCGACATCCGCCACCGATCCGCTCGCCAGCGTCTCGGCGTTCGCCGCCTGGCCCGTGTGCAAGGTCACTGCGGCGCCCGGTCGAATGCGCGCCGCATCGGTGGGTTGCATCGACAGCAGGACGTCGACCATGGACGGGTCGGCGAGTTCGACCAGCGGCTGGTTGGGATCGGCGGCCGCACCGAGCGTCGCGGCCATCCGGGTCACCACACCGCTGATCGGTGAGCGCATCACTGCGAGTTCGACGAGCCGCCGTGCGCCGACCACATCCGCCTTGGCCCGGGCGAGCTCGGCGTCGGCCTGCTCGAGGTCCTTGCGCGCCGCAACACCCAGATCGACCAGGCGTTGCGCACGGTCGCGGGCGAGTTGCGCCGCGGTCAGCGCGGCATCGGCGCTCTGAGCCGCCGCCTGGAACGCGGCGCTATCAAACTCGACCAGCGGCTGGTTGCGGGTGACCGTCTGCCCGGCCGTGACGAGGACGTTCGCGATGCGCGCCGGCGCCGGCGCGCTGAGGACCGCGGAGTATCCGGCGCGGGCCTGAACCGTGCCGATCGCAACGATGGTCTCGGTGAACGGCTGCGCCGTCACAACGGCGGTCCCGGCCGCAATCACGGGCTGCACCTTGTCCGTTGCCGCGGCGTCGCCACCGTCCTTTTTCGAGCAGGCAGTGACGGCGAGCACGGAGAGCAGGACGTGGAGGGGCCATTGCCGGCCGATTGCGGGTGCACTCATGGCGTCGCCGAGGCTGGTGTGAGCGTGAGGAGTCGGAGTGTCGCCGCGGCGATCAACGCATTCGCGGCGTCGTCGACATACTGCGCCTGCACGTCGCGGGCGGTGCGTTGGGCCTCCAGCACGCTGGTGAGCGGAGAGGCGCCTTCGCGGTAGGCGGCGAGGGACATCGTCTCGACCCGGGTCGCGATCTGCAGCAATTGGCGGTCGCGGGTCAGGCGGCCCGCGGTTGCCACGAGCGCGCTCCGGGTGCGGCTGAGCTGCAATTGCGACTCGATCCTGACCACGTCGAGCGCCGCCACCGCGTGGGCCTGCTCGGCCTCGGCTTCGGCGATCGGTCCGCGGTTGTGATTGAAAATCGGCAACGGCAGTGCGATTCCCACGGTCGGCAGCAATCCCGGCTCAGCACCGGTGGGGTCCCCAGTTTCGAAACCGACCACCACGCCCGGACTGCCGAACACGTTGCGATGCTGCACCCGCGCGTTGAGGGTGGCAGCCTGGACCAGCGCGACGCCGCTTGCCACGAGCAGCGGCGCCTCAGCAGACGGCGGCGCTGCAGCGGTGATGTCCGCCGACACATCGAGCGAATCGGTCAGCGTTACGCCACCGCCATCATTGCCCACGCCGATCAGCGCCTGCAACTCGAGAAGCGTGGCGCGAGCCGTCACCGAATCCGCCGCGGCAGCATTGGCTTGCTGGCCCGCGGTCAGCGTCGCCAGTTCCACGTCCAGATCGCTGGCATCGCCCGCGTCGCGCCGGGCAATCGCGATGCGACGCAGACTATCGGCATCCTGCGCGTTGCGGGTCGACAACCGGGAATGAGCCACCGCGGCGAGCGAGCGGGTGTAGCTCGTATCCACGTCGAGGCTCACGGACGCGATTTCGTAACGCAAGCGGTAGCGGGCCGACAGCCGGCCAGCTTCCGCCGCGGCGACCCGCGTTCCACGGAGCCAGAGTTGATCGAGCGGCATCTCCGCGGTGACATGGTACTGCGGCGTCGACTTGGTATAGGTCGCGGCGATGGTCGGGTTGGGTAGCGCACCGGCCGTCGTGATCCGCGCCACGGCGGTCGCGCTATCGGCGCGGGCGGCGGCGAGACGCGGATTGCGGGACAGCGCCGCCGCGATCGCCTGCGTGCGGCTGAGGGACGGACCTTGCTGTGCGACGCCCGCGACGAAGGGAGCGCTGGACAGTACCAGGACAATACAGACAATGCCGCGCATAACCTCGGGGGTGAGAGGCACGAGTAGAATCCGTAAGCCGTAAGACCTGAGCCCGAAATGGCCCATCAGCGGGCACAAGCGGCCCGCCGGGTCCGTCGACGGACTCACGACTCATGGCTGACCCTAGTGACGCTCACCTGTCGGGACGATGACATGCTCCCCGGCCCGGCCACAGCCGGAAACCGCACCGTCATGATCGTGCCGCCTCCTGACGGTGATCGAACGGCGATCGCGGCCTGATGCGCCTCTGCGATCCATTGCGCGATCGAGAGTCCGAGGCCGGCACCGCTCGCGCCAGGAGTGTCGTGGTCGGTGCGGCTTCGCGCCGGGTCACCGCGATAAAACCGTTCGAAGATGTGCGGCAACTGGTCGGCACTAATGCCCGGCCCGCTGTCGGATACCGTGACCACGGCGGCGCCCTCGCGGACGCCAACCGTCACGTCGACCCAGCCACCCCGGGGCGTGAACTTGATCGCGTTGTCGAGCAGGATCATCACCAGCTGCCTGAGCAGTTCGGGGTCGCCATGCACCGCCGCCTCGTCGAATCCGCCGAGGGTGAGTCCCACGCCCCGAGCGGTGGCCATCGCGCCGGCGGCTCCGACCGCATCCATCACGATGTCGTCGAGAAAGACGCGCCCGAACCCGAGCGGGCGTTCACCGGAATCGGCGCGCGCGAGGATGAGCAGGTCGTCGACGATGCGGCCGAGCCGGCGGCTTTCCGATTCGATACCGCGCAACGAAGCGACGTAGGTGCCAGGATCGCGATCGCGCTGCAGCGCCACCTCCGCCTGGGTCCGCAGCACGGTGATCGGCGTGCGCAGCTCATGCGCGGCGTCGGCCATGAATCGCCGCATCTGCGCCATGCTGCGCTCAATCGGCGCGGTGGCCTGACGCACCAGGAGCCAGCCGCCACCGGCCACCAGAACCATCGCGATCAGCGCCGCGCCGCCAAACTCTGCAATCAGTGCAGCGTACCGGTCTTCCAGCTCGACCTTGTCGGCCACCGCCGCGGCAACGAGCGTGCGCCCGCCGTTCAACACAAAGCGTTCGGCGTGCAGGCGCAGGGTCGCATCGTGGCGAGTGTGGTGTTCCTCGTCAGAACTGCCCGACCCGGCGGCGCGCACGGCGGCGGTGCGAATCCATGGCTCCGCCTGCGCCGGCGTTACCGGCGTCCCGGCTGTGTCAAGCAGATAGAGCGCGCGTTCGGGGATGCGCAATTCCTCGACGGCGTCGACCACGCGGCCGCGGGCGCCCGATTCCAGCTCGCGAATGCGCGCCGCCCGCTCGAGTTGCGCTGTCGCGCCGCGCAACGACTGGTCGAGTTCGGTCGCGAACCGATGGCTAATGGCGACGAACAGCCCGCCACCGAGCAACAGGATGATGGCGCACAGGGTCGACAGGTACCAGACGGTGAGCTTGAGCCGAAGGGAACCGAGCGGGGTGATTGGCATTGCCCGCGGCTAGACGCCGAGGCGGTAGCCCGCGCCGCGGAAGGTGTGGATCAGCTTGGGGGCGAAGCCATCGTCGATCTTCCGACGCAGCCGGCGGACCAGCACCTCGAGGACGTTGGTGAATGGATCGTGATTGTCGTCCCACACATGCGCGGTGATCAGCGGGCGGTCGATCACCTGGCCGCGATGCTCGACAAAGCAGGCCAGCAGCGCGAATTCCTTGGCGGTCAGCTCGATGTCGCGTCCACCACGTGAGACGCGGCGCCGCGCAAGGTCGACCTTGAGGTCCGCGATCTCGATGGTCTCGGGCTCCATCTCCCGCGGTCGGCGCGAGAGTGCCCGGACGCGGGCCAGCAGCTCGCGAAATGCGAACGGCTTGGTCAGATAGTCGTCCGCACCAACATCCAGTCCGGTGACCCGGTCATCGACCGCATCACGCGCCGTGAGCATCAGAATCGGCGTCGCCACGCCGCGGGCGCGCAGCTCGCGGCAGAGGTCGAAGCCAGACCCCCCCGGCAGCATCACGTCGAGCAGTATGACACTGAAGTCGGCATCGCAAGCGCGATGGCGGGCGTCGGCCAGGGTGGCGGCGCAGCTCACCTGATAGCCATGTTCGCGGAGACCGACCGTGACCACTTCGGCGAGTTCGGCGTCGTCTTCGACCAGCAGGAGGCGCATCGGACAAAGATAGACGAGAGACGAGAGACGAGAGACGCCCTGAGGCTGGGGCGACGTCACTTCTCTCGTCTCTCGTCTCTCGTCTTTCTTACTCCAGGCTCTCAGTCATGACTTCCCGCCCCGTGCGCAGCACGGAGTGCCGGTAGCCGTACAACGCGTAGAGCACGCCGCCGATCGCCAGCCAGACGACGAATCGGATCCACGTCACGCCGGGCAGATCCTTCATCAGGTACAGGCAGAGCGCTGCGCCGATTACGCCGACGGCGTTCACGAACGGGACGCGGAACGGGCGCGGCCGATCCGGTTCCTTGCGCCTGAGAACCATCACGCCGACGCATACCAGCACGAATGCGAAGAGGGTTCCGATGTTCGTCAGGTCGTAGGTCTCGCCTGCATCGCCGATGAGTGCCCAGGTCGCCACGAACAGGCCGGTCACCAGCGTGGTGATGTGGGGAATGCGGCGCTTCGGGTGAACCTTCGCCGCCCACTGCGGCAACAGCCCGTCCCGGGCCATCGCGAAGAAGATCCGCGGCTGGCCGTACTGGAACACAAGCAGGACCGCCGACAGCGAGAAGACGGCTCCCAGCGAGACAATCCTGGCGATGCTCGTCAACCCGGTTGCCTTGAGCGCATACGCCAGCGGGTCCGCCGCCGAACCGAGGGCGCTGGATGGCACCATTCCCGTTAGCACCACACCGACGATGATGTAAATCACCGTGCAGATCGCCAGGCCGCCGAGAATCCCGATCGGAAGGTTGCGTTGCGGGTTCCTGGTCTCTTCCGCCGCCGTGGATATCGCATCGAATCCGATGTATGCGAAGAAGACGATCGCGGCGCCCTGGCCGATCCCCTTGAAGCCGCCGGGTGCGAATGGATGGTAGTTGGCGGTGTTGATGTGCTGCGAGCCCATCACGATGAACAGGCCCAGCACGAGCAGTTTCACCACGACCAGGATGTTGTTGACGCGCGCGCTCTCGCGCACGCCGAGTAACAGCAACCAGGTGATCAACATCACGATCGTGAACGCCGGCAGGTTGATGAGCAGCGGGATGCCCGCGATGTGCGGAACCGTCCGCAGGAGTCCGTGCACGGCCGGATCGGGACTGAGCAACGCCGTCCGGTATCCCGTGGTGAGCCATACCGGCATCGTAACCCAATCGCCGACCAGGGACTTGAAGTAGTCACTCCATGAGATCGCGACGGCCACATTCCCGACGGCATACTCGAGAATCAGGTCCCAGCCGATGATCCAGGCCACGATCTCGCCGAGGGTGGCGTAGGAGTAGGCGTACGCGCTGCCTGCCTGCGGAATCATCGATGCGAGTTCCGCGTAGCAGAGGCCGGCGAACGCACACGCAGCGGCAGCGAGAACAAACGACAGGACGAGGGCCGGGCCGGCGCCCACGCGGATGACGTGGCCCGCCGCGTCCACCTGGCCCGCGGCCGCGGACCCGATGGCGCCGAAGATGCCGGCGCCGATCACGGCCCCGATGGCGAGCATGATCAGGTCGCCGCCACCAAGGACGCGGACCAGCAGACGGTCGCTTTCAGCTGCGATCGGTTTGCGCTGGAAGAGTTTCATGCCCTAGAAAGTGTACGTGAAGGTGACGGTGCCGGGGATGGGCTTGCCAGTCGCGTCGGTCGCCGGGAAGAACCGGAAGTTTCGGAGGACTTCCTCGAAGATCTTCGCAAAGTTGCGGTCCTCGATTGGCGGAGTGACAGTCCATGCGAGCGCCCGCCCGTCGGCGCTGACCATGAAGGTGACTGCGACATCCTTCCCCCGCAATTTTTTCGGCGTCTTGTCCATCGGCGGCAAGGGCATCTGCTTCCACATGGGCTGGCTGACGCCCTTTCCCGCGCCGTTACCGCCGCCCGAGCCGCTGCCAGTGCCCGGCCCCTGTCCGCTTCCCGTGCCAGGGCCGCGACCCGGCCCGTTGCCGCCCCCACTTCCCGTCCCGGTCCCTGCCCCGGCTACCGGGAGGGGAGAGCTGGGCTCGACGACGGCCGGCGGTGCCGGCGGCGGCACCACCGGTGGCGGGGTGACCGCCGGAACCGGCATCGGTGGCGGCTGCACCGGAGGCGTCACCGGCGGTGGTGGTGGTGGCATCGCGTGCTCGAATGCCGATCCCCCCTGCCCGCCACCGCCGCCGCCACCGAGCACCAGCTGGATCGCGTCGCCAATGGGGCTGTGCTGCGGCATGGTCACCGCGGCGGTCATGCGGATCGCGAGATAGATGACGATCGCGTGCAGCAGGAATGAAATGGCGGGGGCAAAGCGATTCCGGCGCTCCGTGCCGGGGAGCGAAGCATGGACGCGGACGCTCCGTGCCGGAACGTCCGCGTCCAGAGGAAGCGGCGACGATTTCATCGCAAACTCAGCTGCCATTCGCCTCGATTGGAGTCACGCCAATCACTTCCACGCCGGAGCCGCGCGCCACGTCGACGGCGGCGATCACGTCCTTGTACAGGCGATTCAATCCCGGCTTGAGGAACAGGAGCTTGACCGGGCGCGGATCGAAGATCGTCTTGATCGCGGTGCCGAGGTTCGCCAGCGAGTATTGGGTGCCATTGATCCAGTACGTGCCATCGTCGCGCAGTTCGAGCACGATCTGGGTGCTCTGGTCCACGTTCTTGGCCTCCGTATCGGTCGGCGGAATCTGGATCGGCACGGCGGTACGTCCCAGGGCGATCACCACCATGAAGATGATCAGCAGCACCAGCAGTACGTCGATCATCGGCGTCACGTTGATGTCGGAGTTGACGCCGCCACTACTACCGGCAGACATGGCCATGGCTACTTCCCCTTCTTCTTGTCGCCCATGAGCCCGCCGGTATGTTGCGTGATCGCAATCAGTACGCGCGCGCCGGCCCGGCGTCCCACTTCGATCGCCTCCTGCACCTTGCCGTATTTCAGATTCACGTCCGCCTTGAAAAACAGGATCTTGTCCTTGGTCCGCGCGGCGTACAGTTTCGTCAGCGTGTCCTCCACCTGCTCCTTGGTGTACGGCATCTTGTTGAAGAAGTACTTGCCGTCGGCGTCAAGCCCCAGCGTGAGCTCGTCCTTGCCCTCTTTCGCCTGCTCCGTGTTCGACGCGCTGGGCATGGTCGCCGTGAAGCCGGCCTCGAGCAGCGGGGTCACGATCATGAAGATGATCAGCAGCACCAGCATCACGTCGATCATCGGCGTGACGTTGATGTTCGCGTTGACCTCGCCCGGGCCGCTACCCGTGGATATGGCCACTGCCACTTACCGCCTTCTGAGCCTGGAACTCCTTGGTGAAGATCGAGCGGCCAAACTCGCTCCCCACGCTCTTGATCAGGTAGTCAATCAGTTCCTTGGAGGTGTAGGTCATCTCGACCGTCAGGTTTTCGACCTTGGTCGTGAAGTAGTTGTACGCCCACACCGCCGGGATCGCGACCAGCAGGCCGAACGCGGTGGTGATCAGCGCTTCGGCGATTCCGGAGCCAATACCGGCCAGGCCGCCCGCCGCGCCACCCGCCGCGGACATCGACTGGAACGCATTGACGATACCCATCGTGGTGCCGAGCAGGCCCACGAACGGCGCCGTGGCGCCCACGGTACCGAGCACGCCGGAGCCGCGCTTGAACTCGGCCAGCACGATCAGCATCTGGCGCTCGACCGCACGCTCGGCTGAGTTGATGTCGGCGGCGGTGACCGTGGCGCGGTCACGCAGCAGCGGCTTCACTTCCGAGAGCGCACCGCCAAGCACGCGGGCGACGTGGGAATCCTTGTTCTTTTCGGCCAGCGTGATCGCCTGGTCGAGATTCTCTTCCTGCACGGCGCGCGAGAACAGCGGCGCGAACTTGCGGGTGGCACTCTCGCTCTTCTTGATCTTGATCAGCTTCTGCACCACGATGGTGAGCGAGTAGATCGACATCATCAACAGGATAATCACGATACCCTTGGCGAAATTGCCCGCCTGGGACCACAGATCCAGCAAACTAACGCTCATCTTGCAACCTTTCGACGCTGATGGTTGGCGGCCGCGACGGCGCGGTCCGTCTGCATACGGCGGAAGCGCCGTCTATCACCCAATGGTGAACCTCACGTTCTGCTCGACCAGCTGTTTCACCGGGGTCCCCTTGATCTTCGCCGGCTTGTACGTGCACTTGGTGATCGTTTCAACCGCGGGCTCTTCGAAGGACTTGTTGGTGCTGCTCACCACCTTCACCGAGCCCGGCTCCACCCGGCCATCGACTCCAACGACCCACCGCAGCGTGACCGATCCCTGCACGCCCACGGTCTTGAGGGCCGGCGGGTATTTCGGCTCCGGACAATTCGTTTGCAGCATTGGGTCGTCGACCTGTGCTTCGGTGTACGTGTCCTGCGTGGTCACCGGGCCGGTGCCGCCAACGACGCCCGTTGCCAGGCCGCCCTCGACGCCCTTACCCGAGAAGTTCTTCGGGTCGAACTTCTCGTTCAGGTTGACCGGCGGAATTTCCGTCGGGATCACCCTGGGCGGCATGATGGTCTGGAAACCCTGCGGCGGCGGATTTGCCGAGACGACCACCTTCTGGTCGGGCGGCGGTGGCGGCGGCGGCGGCTCCGGCGCCTTGATGAACAGCATGTGGGAGTCGGCGAGGATCTTCTTGACCGTCTCCGCCGCGCCGGACGTGAGCTTGACCGCCACCGCGATCACGATCACGTGCGCGATGACAGAGGCGATGGTCTCGCCCAGCGTCCGTTCGCGCCTTGGCTTCGACTCGATCAGGTTGTCAAACACAGTCACGACCTCCGTGAATGGCTACGGACGAAAGATACGCTGCAATGTGGACGCGCGACTTCGCGCCGGGCTCACCCCTGGATGACAATTCCATGACAGCCGGATTACGCAACGATATGGGCTAGGAGGGGGGCCGTGAGCCCTTCGGAAACGTGACCGTAAAGGTACTGCCCCGCCCCGGCCGACTCTGCGCGGTGATGGTGCCCCCGTGCGCTTCCGCAATCCACTGCGAGATCGCCAGCCCAAGCCCGGTGCCGGGATGTTCTCCCGTGCGCGACCGCGCGATGTCGGCGCGCCAGAAGCGTTCGAACACGTTGGGCAGGTCGCCCGGCGCAATGCCGATCCCGGTGTCCTGCACGGCGATCGTCACCGTGTCGGCGCCGTCCACCAGCCGGATGGTGATGCTGCCACCGGGCAGCGTGTACTTGACAGCGTTGGTCACGAGGTTCATCAGGAGCTGCCGCATCCGCCCGGTGTCCACCGGGAGCTGTACCGGGTGCCCGGGCAGCGCGGCCGTAACCGAGATCTGGCGTTCTTCACCCAGAATCTCCGCCGTTTCGGCAGCTTCCGCAACTACGGTCCGGAGGTCGGTGTCAACGAGTGCGAGTGACGCCCGGCGTTCGTCGGCCCGGGCGAGTGTCAGCAGGTTGTTGACCAGCTCGCTCATCTGGTTGATCTGCCGCAGCGTCTCGTCGAGCGCCGGGACGATCTCCGCGGGTGTCTGCGGATGGGTGAGCGACCGTTCGACGCCGGCGCGGAGCACCATCAGCGGGGTCTTGAGCTCATGGGACGCGTCGGCGGTGAAGCGGCGCAGCGCGATGAAGCTCCGTTCGACGCGACCGAGCATGTCGTTGAGCTTCTGGCCGAGGCGGGACAACTCGTCGTCGCCCGGTGGCACCGCCAGCCGGCGATTGAGCGAGGTACCGTCCTGGATGGCGCCAAGCTCCGTGATCATCACTTCCACCGGTCTGAGCGACCGGCCGGCCAGCCAGTAGCCGAGACTGGCCGACGCGACCAGGATCAGCGGCGCCATCATCAGCATCGACAAGAGGATCCGCTGCAACGCCGTGGAGTCGATCTCCAGTTGCCCCGCCACCAGCACGCCGCCGCCGATCCCGCCGGCGGAATCAACGCTGGCGAGGTGGTACCGCAGCGGGGCTTCGTCGGGCCCAGTGACCAGCTCGCCGCTGCCCGCCGGCAACGGGTGACGGACCAGCAAGCCGCTGACCTCGGAATACGCCGCTGCCGGCAGGGATTGGGCGGCGGGGGAGACATAGACGACGTGCCCGGCGGCGTCGGCGATGAACATTTCATCGCCCATTTCATCGAAATAGGTGTGCGCGCTGTCCACCAGCGTGCGCAGGCTGTCGCGGCTGTTCGCGGCCGGGGCATTCGTCAGGCGCGACGTGCGCGCCTGCTGGCGCAGCAGTTCGGTCACGGATGTCGCCCGGTCGGCGAGGTGCTGGTCCAGCACCAGTTCCGCTTCCCGGGGCGCGGTGAGGGCCCGCTCCCAATACACCGCCGCCCCGAACGCCACCATCGTGGCGGTCAGGGCGAGCGAGTAGTACGCCGCCAGCCGGAAGCGGATCGACTGCATCTATCCCTTTACCACATAGCCCACGCCGCGCACCGTGTGCACGAGCTTTCCGGGGAATCCGGCGTCCACCTTCTTGCGCAATCGATTGATGACGACGTCGACGATGTTGGTGCCCGGGTCGAAGTGATAGTCCCACGCATATTCGGTGATCAGCGTGCGCGACATCACGCGACCGGTGTGCCGCATCAGGTACTCGAGCACAGTGAATTCCTTGGGCGTCAGCTCGATCGGCGTGCCGCCGCGGCGCACGTCGCGCGATTCGAGGTCGAGCTCGAGGTCGGCCACCCGCAGCGAGCGTGCGCTGAGCTGCTTGGGGCGTCGCGAGAGCGCCTCCACCCGCGCCAGCAGTTCCTCGAATGAGAACGGCTTGGTGACGTAGTCGTCGGCGCCGGCACGCAGGGCGTCGACCTTGAACTCCACGCTGTCCTGCGCCGTCAGCACCAGCACCGGCAGCGTGAGTCCCCGGGCGCGCAGGTTGCGGAGCACCTCGAGCCCGGTCATTCCCGGCAGCCGGAGGTCGAGGATAAGCAGGTCGTAGGGCACGGTGGACACCAATCGCAGGCCTTCGTCGCCGTCGGTCACCCAGTCGGCGATGTACTGCTGCTCTTCGAGCCCGCGCTTGACGTACTGTCCGACGGTCTTGTCGTCTTCAACCACCAGCAACTTCACGCGTCCTCCGGGGCCGCGAGCGGCAGGGTCATGCGAAACACCGTGGGAGAACCGGGTTCGCTGCGCACGTCCAGGTGGCCCTGATGATCGGCGATGATGCCGTAACAGATGGCGAGCCCGAGCCCGGTGCCGCGCGCCGGACCCTTGGTCGTGAAGAACGGATCGAAAATCCTGGGCAACGCGTCCGGCGGGATGCCGGGGCCATCGTCCTCGAATTCCGTCACGGCCGTCTGGCCGTCCACCCGGGTGCGCACCGTGACGTTGCCATTGCCGCCGGTGGCATCGGCGGCGTTGAGGAGGATCGCCATCGCCGCCTGAATCAGCCGTTCACCGTTGCCGAGGATGGGCGGCATGCCGTCGGCGAAGTCGCAGGTCACTTTCAGCCGGCGGAATCGCTGGTGGTGCTTGAGCAGGTAGAGCGTGCGCTCGAGCAGCGCGTTGAGATCGGTGGGTTCGAAGATGCCACCGGCGCGACCGGCGCGCGAGAAGTCCAGCAACCCGTCGATGATGTTGGTGCATCGCGCCACCTCGCTCTCGATGATGTCGAGATACTCGCGCACCACCGGCTCGGCACCGGTGCCGAGGCGGGCGGCGATCGCCGCGACGCAGCCGCCAATTGTCGCGAGCGGGTTGTTGATCTCGTGCATCACGCCGGCGGCGAGCTGGCCGACGGCGGCGAGCTTTTCGGTCTGATGCATCGACCGCTGGATGGCACGGGTTTCGGTGACATCTTCGCCGATGGTGATCACGTGCGACACAGTGGTGCCATCGAGCCGCATCGGCAGCCGCGAGGTGCGATAGGTGCGCACGTCGCTCCCAACGTGGACATCCTGCTCGCTGACGCGCACTTCGCCCGTCGCGAACACGCGGTCGAATTCCGCCTGGAGCACTTCCGGCGGCTGGCGGCGCAGCACCTCCATGATCCGCTTGCCGATCACATCGCCACGACGGAGGCCCTGCGTCCCGGTCTCGCGCTTGCGATTCCAGAGCACCACGCGGTAGGCCCGGTCGACGACGTACAGGCCGACCGGCAGGGAGTCCACCGTGAGACGGTGCAGCCTGCTGACCACGCCGGCGTCGTCCGGTTCCTCGGACTCGAGCGCCGGCAGCACGGTCGCGAGCAGCGCGGCGATCGTCTCGAGGATGGGCCGCAACTCCGCCGGCGGCCGCGGCGAGTCCACCGCCTCGAGCACCGCGCTCCGGCCCGCACGCCACGGGATGTCGACCGACAGGCTTGACGGCGGCGGCACCGGACTTTCGCCGGCCGCCATGCGGTCGGAGCGACGAGCGCCGGCGCGAAAGCGCACTTCAGCGGCGGGCAGCGCGGCACGCAAGTACTGGCAGAGCGCGCGCAGCCGTTCCGCCGGAGCATCGGCGCCCGAGAGCGCGCGGGCGGCACCGGCAACGACCGCCAGCGGCGGTGGCACCATTCGCGCCGGGTCCGTCATGGCGCCGACCGCGTGCGCCAAGGTCCGAACATCGCGTGAGCGACTTGCCAGACACCGGCGCGACGGGCAAGGGTGAGCATGTCGGACGCTTCATATTCGCGCCGGCCGTCACCGCTCCGAGCGGCAACCACCACGCGGTCGGTCGCGACGTCGCCGTCCGTGTGCAGGTCGGTCCGCACGATGCGCGCCCCACCGCCCTGGTTACGCCGCTCCGGCACCTCGATCAGGGTGCGCAACGGCACGAGCACGGTCGGGCCATGGTCGGAGGTCAGCAACGCCGTCGCGGCGGGGAGCGCGATCCGCTGCAGTCCGGTTGGACTACGAGTGCCGATCGCCTGGTAGAGCGCGGTGACGACCGCCTGAACCGTCGCTTCATCGTGGCGTGCAGTGCCTGGCGTCAGGTCCTGAAACCGGCAGGAACTGAGGAGCAAGCTGATGAGCACGAGCCGGCGCATGATTCGGCGGGCGGGCACGACTCAGGACGTCTTCATTCCAGGCGCCGCAACCTTTCCAGCAGCTCCGCATTCTCCCGACGGTTGCTGTTCTGCTGTTCCTGCCAGGTCCAGCGCACGATCCCCTGCTTGTCGATGAGAACGTAAGCGCGGTTGGCGTAGAACTTCTCGTCATTCAGCACGCCGTACTGGCGCGATACGCCACGCTTGAAGTCGCTGAGCAGGTCGAACGGCATCTGCCACTTCGCCTTGAACTCCTTCAGCGTCGCCGTCGAATCGACACTGATGGGGAGGACCACCGTGTCGCGTCCCTCGAACTGCGCAATGTCGTCGGTGAAGGCTTGCATTTCCGCCGTGCAGGTGCTCGTGAACGCCAGGGGGAAGAACGTGAGGAGCACATTCTTCCGGCCGCGGAAGGACGCCAGCGTGACGTCGGTGTCGGCCGTCGAGCGGAGCGTGAACTCCGGGGCTGCCGACCCGACGGCGGGGCATCCGGCCTCCAGGCTCGCAATTGTCACTTTGCGGCGAACCGGCGGCCGGCCACGGTCCAGTTGACGACGTTCCACCAGGCGGTGACGTAATCCGGCCGGCGATTCTGATACTTGAGATAGTACGCATGCTCCCAGACATCGCATCCCAGCACCGGGTAGTTCCCGTCCATGATGGGCGCGTCCTGGTTGGGCGTGCTCGCGATGCTGAGCTTGCCATCGCTGGCGCGGAGCAACCAGCCCCAGCCGCTGCCGAACCGGCCGACGCATGCCTTGGCGAACTGCTCCTTGAATGCGTCGAAACTGCCGAACGACTGATCGATTGCGCTTGCCAGCTGCCCGTCCGGGCGCCTGGCGCCGCCGGGCGTCATCAGTTCCCAAAAAAGCGTGTGATTGGCGTGACCGCCGCCGTTGTTGCGCACGGCAATGCGCTTGGCCTCGGGGACTTTGCCCAAGTCGGCAAGGAGCTGTTCGATCGACAGCGATTGGAGGGCGCTTTCGCCTTCGAGTGCGGCGTTGAGATTGGTGACGTACGCGCCGTGATGCTTGTCATGATGGATGCGCATCGTCTGCTCGTCGATGTGCGGCTCCAGCGCGGCGGAGTCGTAGGGGAGGGGCGGCAACGTGAAAGCCATCGGTCAGCTCCTGCCAAATGAATTGAGTGCCAAAGATGTCGCTCCCATCACGCGGGAGCAACGACATGGTCGTGCCGGTTCGCAAGGACGGCGAGTCCGAGTGCAAGGATCACCGCCAGCAGGACCTGGTCGCGCAGCAGCGTGGCGACCAGCAAGGCCACGCCGACGCCGGCCGCGCCACTCCGCAACCGGTCGGATGGCGCCAGCCGCCGCCCGGCCGGCGCCAGTGCCACGACCAGTGCAGCGGCCAGGGTGCCGGGCCCCGGACGGGTCGCTGCGAGGAGCAGCAACGCCGCTGCCGCGCCGTCCCATCGCCGGGATGCCGCGGCGACGATCGCCACGGGCACCAGGATCACGCTGAGCAGCGGCTGCCAGTGTGCCACGCCATCGGGCGTGGCGCACGCCACCGCCAGATACAGGACGACCGCGGCCACCGGTAGCTGCACCCGGACATCGGCGAGTCTATCGAGCGGCCACGGCGCGGTCATCGCGATGCCCCAGCCGATGGCGAGCAGCGCAAGCCACTCGCCCGCCGCTGGCGACACCGGCGCGTCGGTCGCGAATGCGCGCAGTCCGACCAGCGGCGACGCCGCGATGGTGAGGGCGAGCCAGGTCCAGACGCCCACGAGGAGCGTTCCGGCGGCGGGAAGGATTGGCATCGTCCGCGCGCCGCGCGCGGTCCGCAGCCCCTGCCATTCATGCCATCCGAGCGCACACCACGCGACGGCGGCGAGCAGCGCCGGTCCGGCCGCTGCCATGACGATTGTCACGCCACCCAGGAGCAACGACGCAGGCCGACGGTACGCACTCGCCCCGTGCGCCGGTGGGCCAGCCGGCGTCCCGCCGCCACTCGAGCGGCCCAGTGTCGCGGGAAGACAGCCGATCAGCCCGCCGAGCACCAGGGCGAGCGCGGCGTGGACCGTGACACTCAGCACCAAGCCGATCAGCAGCGGGGCAGCGACCAGACGGCTTCGCCAGTGGCGGATGTCCGGAAGCAGGCATGCACCGGTGATGAGCGCGCCCACCGTGATGCCGACAAACCATGCACCACCCGACGATTGGTTGGCAATCTCGCGCAGATCCCTCGGATCGAGCGAGCCGGCGCCCTGAAGGAGCGCCGCCAGGCCAAGGCCGGCGACGATCAACTGTCCCGCCGCCGCGCCGAGTCGATCGCGCCGGGCGACCATCGGCAGCAGGAGGAGCGGGGCGGCGAGCCAGAGCAGGACCGCGGACATCGTGGCGGCAATCTCGCGGCGCCGTCGCGACAACACCACCCGCGATTGGTATCGCCGACTTTCGGGCCGATACTTCGGTCCGATGCCTCTCTCGCTGCGTTACGCCCTCACTACGCCCGGACGCGCACTCATCGCGCTCGAGGCCGATGACTTGCGTGTCGCAATGCAGGCCACCGACGCGACCGACGCCCTCGGCGACCTGGCCCGGGCTACGACCATGCTACTCGAAGGCGCCGACCGTGCGTCCGTGGTACTCGAGGACGCGCCCGGAGTGCATGAATGGAGCTTCGAGCGGCGCGGCATCGTTGTGCACGTACGGATCCACAGCTGGGCCGACCGGAGTTCGGGGTCCGCCGACATGGTGTTGTCGCAGGAGCGGTCGGTCGCGATCGCGTGCCCCCTGGCGGTGCTTGCCCGCGAGCTGGTGCTGGTGCTGGACGTATTGTGGGTGGGCCACGGACCCGATGGCTGGGCGCGGCTGTCGCCGCGGTATCCCTACCCCAAGGCCGAACGACGGCGACTGCGGCAGCTCTTGTCCGTGGAAGCACGACGGGCGGTCGAGAGCGAACCGACGGGCTGAAGCAATTGGGTCGCCGTTGTGACGTCGATCCCGGCAACCTCGATCACCTTCCGCCGTGAACTGAGCCCGGCGACGAGCGCGATGGCGCGCGGTCGCACGCCAAGACATCCGGCCAAGTACCCGATCAATTCCCGATTCGCGTTGCCATCCACCGGAGCCGCCGCGACGCGAACCCCGATCGCGTCGCCGTGCGGGCCCGTGATGGCGCTCTGCGCGGCACCGGGCCGGACATGCAGCGTAAGCCGCACGCCGGACGCCGTCGCAACGATACTCATCGCGGCGGCGGGCCGGCCGGTCGGGCTGTGCCCCTCGCCGCACCGGACTTCGCCGGGGCGGTGGAATCGTTCGCGTGCTGCACTTGCCACTCGGGCCCAACGGCCCGCAGCACCGATTGGAGCGCGACGGAATCCACCCGCACCTTCGCGCTGGACCGCAGGATCTCGCTGAGCGCACCGGGAAGCGCCACGGAGTGCTGGCCCGCCAGGGCGGAATCGATGTACTGGCTCGCGGCGTCGCCAGCATTGAGGGTCGCCGGCAGGTGGCCCAACGACTCGCGCAGCGTTCCGAGCGCGTTCCGGTATGCCGGCGCGAGAGTGCCGCGAGCCTCCAGGGTGGGACCGGGTCCAGGGGCCACGACGGTGAGCACGATCTTCCGCTTGGCGAGCTCGATCAGATAGCTGGTGATTGCCGAATCGGAGCCGTTGCTCAACCGGACGCGAGTCGCGGGATCGAGCATGAGCGTGGCGCTCCGGACCATTGCCGGCGTAAGGACGCCACCCTGCCAGGTTGCCATCGGGGCGCTGTCGGCGGCGATCACCGGTTCCACCGCCATGAGGCGCACGCGCGGTCTTGCGTCCGGCGGCACCACGATGTGTTGTGCGGTGGCAAGCGAGTCGACGAACAAGGAATCCGCCCGGTGCGCCCGGATTGGCGCCAGGAATTGCTTCAGCTGCGCTCGCGCCTCGGTACGCGTGGCGCGGCGCATGATATGGACGCCGGCCGAGGAAATGAATGGGTTGGAGATGCCGCCGGGTTTGAGCATCCAGATCTGCTGCATCTGTCGCGGCAGCCGGGAGACCTGATCGCGGGTGAGCGCGGGCAGGTAGCCGCCAGCGCGGCGCGTCTGCGAATCCGGCGACGCCTCGATCGCCAGCGCCGTGAAGTTGGCGCCGTCTTGCGCGCGCTTCAGCAGCGCTTTGGCGCGATTACTCACGGCGGCCGCGGCGAGGGAATCCGCATTGATCGGAAGGCGCACCAGGATCTGCTGGAAGACACGGACCGCATCGATGTCGGCCAGCGAGTCGGCTTCCGCGTCGGTGATTGGCGGTCGCTTGGCGTCGCGCTGGGCGAGATACTGCATCGAGACGCCGCGTTCGGCGTCGGGCCGGATCACGGCGTCGATCGTGGCGGAGTCGTCGAGGGGCCGGTTGCTGCGCAGGGCGTCGACCATCAGCGCCGTATTGATCCATGTGCTCACCAGCACGTTGGCCGGGATTGAAGTCGGCGGCGTCGGCAACCTGAGCAGCCAGCGCTCCAGCGTGGCCCCCTTGAGCGTGCCGCCCGGCACCTCGGCCACCGTGGCCGTGCGTGCCTGATTGGGCGAGAGCGCCCCGCCGTTGCATCCGGCGAGTGCGCACGAGGCCGCGGCCAGGACGGCGCGCGGACGAAGCAGCGAGGCGAGGAAGCGCATGACAACCCGGGTGACGAGGACTGACGGGGTACCAGTGGAGCGGACCGGGATCGAACCGGTGACCCCCTGCTTGCAAAGCCCGGAGGGGCACTCATCTAAGGGTGTCCCTCTTGGTCCTGCTTGTGCGCTCCTGCGGGTAATGTGCGGGGTTGTGCGTTTATCCGCTACCGCAGTTACCCGGACACGTATTTCGACAAGCGGCGAAGCCGACCGGGATCGAGCCGGTGACCCCCCTGCCCGCAAAGCCTGGAGGCGCACACGCAGCACCGCCTCCACCAGCGCCGCTGGGGCGAAGAAGGTCGCTTGTTGCTTCCGCTCGACCGGATGGATCACGGGTTAGTAGAGAAAGACAGCCTCGCGTCAGGTACGGACCGGGGACATAGG
>PNAE01000011.1:5000-45333 GCA_003169895.1 Gemmatimonadota bacterium | reverse complement strand
CAACCGGGGGGTACGACGCGTCCCACTATTGGCTCGGCACCGAAGCCAAGTTTCCAAAACGGCCCGCCGCCACCGCGGATCTGTCCGTAGTTGGCTTCACTTTGTCGGTACGGCGCCACGGCGCTTGTCACAACAGGAGCTGCGCTTCCATTCAGGCGCAGCTTGTTGCGTATTTAGCCTTGGTTTAGCTCCGGCGTTGCCTCGACATAGGGGCACCGAGGCTACCCGGCTCCTGCGAGCCGCTGGGCTTGGAACGCAAGTTCGGCGGTCACTGTTTAGCCCATGGCTGCCGTCTCATCCGTCTCGCCGGCATTCATATTCGGAAGCGCAGTACGTGTGCCTTGCGCTTCGTTCAGAATCGCGAACCCATCCGTACCATCTTTGCTCGCTCTGACTCATCGCAGTTGACGCCGGTGCAGCAGGTCGCACCCTTGCGCCGGTTCGCGAGGCCACACTTATGGCGGCCGTCATGCAACTCACTTTCGTTGTTCGGCGCGGCGTGCGACTAACCGATCCCGCGGTAATCGATCGAATGTAGCGCTCCGCGACCCATCTCAATCCCGTATGTAGCAACCTTGAGTGGATGTCTTCGATTACATCGAACGCTTCTACAACCCGATTCCGAGCTACTCCACCCCGGGCTAGCAAAGCTGGGTCAACTTCGAACTGCAGGCACAGGTCGCTTAGCTCTCTGTCCACCGAACCGGCAGCGGCTCACCCTTCGCGCAGCACGGAGACTACGGTGCTGTCAGTCGTATCGATGTTCATAGCCGTGGCCCGAGCGTCGATGAATTCACTCATCGTGAACGGTGGGGGAAAGACCGTCGTACTGCACATCGAAGACGTGGCGGCTCCTCCCAGCGAAACCGGGAAATCCAAGACCCACGCCGGAACGATGCACGTTTTTGTGGGGGTCCCGTTTTCCGTTGTTGTGCTGTAGATCGGGGTCAAGACCGACAGCCCGCGAGGCAAGGATCTCGCGCAGCGGCTCGTTGTCGAGGCGAGCGACGGCGACAAGGTTGTTTTCGCACTCGGCGAACTCGACTCGACGCTCGGCCACCGAAGAACTCTGCTGGTGGATTGCGAGGATGGGAAGCCGCTTCCTGCGGCGGACGGCACATGGCGAATAGTCATCCCGGAGGACGGGCGCCACGCCCGTAGCGCGCATGTGGTTGTGGCCCCACGGGTGCGAACGGACACCTGAGCGGACACCACAATTCAGTTGTCCGTTCAGGCTGCCATCTCGGTTAGTTCGGACGTGAAAACCGCAAGACATCCTACAAGGTAGGCAAATCGTTTCTGGTGTCCGTTCAGGTGTCCATTCAGATACGTTTCGATGCCAAAGTGAGAAGACCGCTTCCCGGCAGACGGGCGGGTTTTTCTAGGAAACTCCGGCATTTCAACGCGATTGCGAATCAGAACGGGCCGCTTTGGGAGCGGAAGGTCCCGGGTTCAAATCCCGGCGCCCCGATCAAGCCCCACAACGACTTAGGTCGCGGTGGGGCTTCTCGTTTCGGCAATCGTGCGAACCGAATGGTGCAGAATCGGCCGAGCAACGTGCTCGAGGTGCTCCGGCAAGCGCTCGAGGATGGACACGTCACAATCTCGCGTGCCGCAATGACGCTGGGATATCCAGCGCGGTTCCTGCTGATCGCGAGCATGAATCCCTGTTGGCGACCGTTGGCCTGGGAGCCAAAGCACGCGGGGTCTAGCGACGCAATCTGTAGCTACTAGCGCGTCGCCCGCGAGCATCCCGCCAGCGAGGCCCGCTCGGTGCGCGCGCCGGCCGGTGCTTGCCCCTGAACGAGCGGTTGCGGACGCTGGCGGCGCTCAAGCCGCGCCGGGGATGGCGCCGGCTGCATTGGTTGCTGCGCCGCTGATCGGTCCCGGCGCCCACCTTGCCAGCGCCAAACCACCATCATAGTTTCGCTGGTACAATCGTTGTTCGCTTGCGAACGGGGACGCTCGGAAGACCGGTGTAACGCCGGCGCGGCCCCGCCACTGTAACGGGCAGTTGCATCACCGTCGCGCACCATGCCACTGGGATCCGTCCCGGGAAGGCGCGCGACGAAAGCCCGGAGCCAGGAGACCTCTCCGTTCGCGCCACCAGCAATCCCTCGGGGGAGGGAACGGTGGCGTGGTCGTGCAGAGTTGCCGCCAGCGTGCGGTCCGCTCCCGCTTCCTCGCCCGTCTCGCCCTCTCGGAGACGGGCGATTCTCATGACCGCATCCCATGTCACCAGTTCGCGCGTCGCGCTGCCGATACCCGTACTCGCGGCCCTCGTCCTCGGGCTGTTCGGCATGCCCCGCGCTGCTGCGCAAACGCCGTTGGACACCGCCCGTCTCGGCGACCTCGTGGTCACTGCCACCCGCATCCCGACGCCGGAATCCGCGATACCTGCGGCTACTACGGTGATCTGGGGCGACGACCTGCGAGAGCACGGCGTCCACTACGTCCTCGACGCGCTGCGTGACGTCCCGGGCATAATGGTGGTGCAGACCGGCTCCTACGGAGGGGTGACGTCGCTGTTCCTACGCGGCGGCGAGAGCGACGACGTCAAGGTGCTACTCGACGGCGTGCCGCTCAACCTGCCAGGCGGAAGCATCAACCTGGCCAACCTGACCACCGATGACATCGACCGGATCGAGGTAGTGCGCGGGCCGGTGAGTGTGCTGTATGGGGCCGACGCCGTGAGTGGAGTGGTACAGCTGTTCACCCGCAGGATGGGCGACCGCGGCAACGTCGACCTCAGCGCGCGCGGCGGCAGCTTCGGCACCAGCGACCTGAGCGGGCACATGGGCGTCGCCGGGCGGGTGTGGTCGTTCAGCGCCACGGGCTCGCAATCGGCGAGCGACGGGACGTACTCCTTCAACGACGGCCATCGCAACGCCGTCGGCTCGATGCAACTGGGTTTCGACGGCGGACGCAAGGGCCAAGCGGCGTTGACGCTGCGGTACGGTGACGCGACGGCTCACTTCCCGACCGATGACGGAGGCAATCCGGTCGATCACAATCAGTTCTCGACCGAGAAGACTTTCGCGGGCGGACTCGATGCGTCGCGGCCGTTGGGGCGGACCACCTCGATCCACCTGCAGGGCTTCGCTTCGCGCCTGAACGAAGGTTACACCAACCGTTCCGACACGTCGGCCGATACCCTCGGATTCGACTACGTCGATGATCGCACCGGCATCACCTGGCGACGCGGAGTCGACACCCGGCTCGACTGGCGCGTGCACCCGGCCACGTTGCTGTCGGCCGGCGCTGGCATCGAGCACGAAACCGACGACGAGCATGACATTGGCGTGTCCAACTTCGGCTTCGGTGTCTCCAATGACACGGCGCTGTTCAGCGCCGTACGCACCACCCGCAACGGGTACGTGCAGGTACTGTCCAATCCGAGTGGAGCGGTGTCGCTGCAGGCCGGCGCTCGGGTTGACAACAACTCGGCGTTCGGCACGTTCGGGACCTGGCGAGTCGGCGCGGCCTGGCACCTGACCACCGATGCCCGTCTCTGGGCCGACGTCGGAACGGCGTTCAAGGCACCGACGTTCCCCCAGCTCTTTGCCCAGAGTGCGTTCGAGGTGGGCAACCCCGCGCTCGCACCCGAGCGAAGCCGCAGCGCCGACGTCGGTGCGGAGACCGCATGCGTGCAGCGGCGCGTGCACCTCGGCGTGACGGTGTTCTGGCAGGAGTTCCGCGATCTCATCCAGTACGTGAGCGCAGCGCCCGGGCAGCCGACATACGTCAACCTCGGCGGTGCCGACAGCCGCGGCGTCGAGGCGACGGCCACGGTCAACGTGTCGGCCCGGATCACGCTCGGCGCGCACTGGACCTGGCTGCACACCGAGGTGACCGACACCGGAGTCGCTTCGTCGCCGACCTTCCAGCAGGGTTCGTCCCTAATCCGCCGGCCGGGCGTGAGCGGCGGCGGGACGGTCACGTACCGCTGGCAGGGCGTTGCCCTGGCGGCGACGGTCCTGCGCATCGGCCCTCGCGACGATGTCGACTTCTCCGGTGTGACGGCGGCCCGGGTTACTCTACCAACGTACACGACCTTGGACCTCGCCCTGGATGCTCCGGTGCGCCGGGCCATCGGCCGGTCGCCCGGTGTCGATCTCACGCTGCGCGGCGAAAACCTGCTGAACGCGGCGTATCAGCAGACAGTCGGCTTTGCGGGCCGCGGTCGTACCCTGCTCGCCGGAGGCCGCCTGCGGTTCTGACCACATATGGGGGCGGTTGATGCGCTGGGCGTTCAGAATGCGGGGTGTTGCCGGAAGGGTACGGTCCTGGGCAGGCGCTCCGGAACCGAACGTATGTATTAAGGCGGCTCTTATCCGAGAGCTTCGGCCATTCCGTTCTTCAGGAACACTCCACTGGGCGATGCAGCGTATTGCGGGGCACTGTTCGGCGGTTGCGTCCTCGCGCAACAACAGTGTTCCGTGTTGCGCCAGCCTGAGTTGCCCGGCGTGTCCGCGCATTGACGTCGCGCGCATCGTATCGACATGAGTGCCAAACAACGCGTGCTGTTGTGCTGGAGTGGCGGGAAGGATTCCGCGCTGTGCCTGCACCGCGTACTCGTATCAGGCCACTACGAAGTGGTCGCGCTGCTCACGACGCTTAATCAGCATTACCGCCGCGTTTCCATGCACGGGGTGCGCGAGGAGTTGCTCGAAGCGCAGGCGCGCCACATCGGTCTGCCGCTCGACAAAATGTTCGTCAGCCTGCGCAGCACGAACGAGGAGTATGCTGAACGAATGCGTGCAATTCTCCTGCGCTACAAAGCACTCGGGGTCGACCACGTTGTATACGGCGATATCTTCCTCCAAGACTTGCGGCGATGGCGTGAGGACAACCTGGCGCAAGCTGGCATGCACGGCCTCTTCCCGCTCTGGCAAATTGACACGGGGCAGCTCATGGCTGAATTTGTGTCGCTTGGCTTCCGGGCCGTCGTTTGCTGCGTCAACGACGCGTATCTCGACGAAACCCACGTTGGAAGCGAACTCGGTGCGGCCTTCGTGAAGGCCCTGCCTCCCAACGTTGATCCTTGCGGCGAGAACGGCGAGTATCATTCGTTTGCGTTCGCGGGACCCATTTTTCGTGAGTCGCTGCGGGTTCGCGTCGGTGAGAAGGTGTATCGCCCCGTGGAGCAAACGCATCCGGGGAGCATCGTTTGCCCGCCGTCATCCACCCACGCGTCCGTTCGCTCGCCGACGAGAGGTTTTTGGTTTTGTGATTTGACGGAAGCTGATGGTGAGGCACCGCCGCCATGATCGTAGGTTCGCCCTGCATTAATGTCTGTCGGATGGACGAGGCGGGTGGGTTCTGCGTGGGCTGTGCTCGCACGCTCGATGAAATCGCAAGATGGAATGGAATGAACGACCGCGAAAAGGCCAGGGTGATCGCTGAGTTGTCTGTTCGAAGCGCGCGCCGCGGTGAATGCGAAACAATGGAGCGACCGAGATGAGCGATGCGCGGAGGATCGTGTCCTTTCTGCCATCCGCGACCGAAATGGTGTTCGCGCTCGGCCTCGGCGAGCAACTCGTGGGTCGATCGCACGAGTGCGACTGGCCGCCTGAGGCCCGTCGCAAACCGGTCGTCGTCCGTCCCGCGATTCCGTTGGAAGGTCTGAGTTCCCCGGAAATCGACATTGTCGTCAGCGAGCGGATTCGCAGCGGCGCGAGTCTGTACCAGGTCGACGAGACGTTGCTGCGCGAGATCGCGCCCAACCTGATTCTCACCCAGGATTTGTGTCAGGTGTGCGCGCCATCCGGTAACGAGGTGGCGCAGGTGTTGCGGTCGTTGCGCGAACCACCGCAGATTCTCTGGCTGACCCCTAGATCGGTCGCCGGTATTTTTCAGAACGTCGGTGAACTGGCTGCCGCAACGGGTCGTGAAGCGGCAGCGGCGAACTTGATCGCTGAGGGGCGCAGCCGGCTCGATCGAGTGACGGAGATGGCTCGCCAGTTCCCCCGAACGCGCGTCTTCTGCATGGAATGGCTCGACCCGATCTATTGCGGTGGGCACTGGTTGCCAGAGATGGTGGAAATGGCAGGCGGTGAGGATGCCCTTGGCCGGACCGGGTCGGACTCGGTTCGGATCGCGTGGGCCGATGTCCTGGCATGGGCGCCCGAGGTCATCATTGTATCGCCGTGCGGTTATCACCTGGAACGAACCATGCGACTTGCGCAGTCTCTTCCGGCGCTGCGGCAGTGGAACGAGCTTCCCGCTGTACAGTCCGGGCGCGTCTTCGCTGTCGATGCGGACTCGTATTTCGCCCGGCCCGGCCCACGCGTGGTCGATGGCGTCGAGCTCCTCGCGCACCTGATTCACCCGGATGGGTTTCCGTGGATGGGTCCGCCGCAATCATATGCTCAAGTGAAAACGAAAACGTGTGAGTCCTGCAACCTCCCGTTTCTCTGCGGCACCGAGGACGCATCCTCGGCGCACTGATCGGATTATTCTCTGGACATGACTACTCAACCAGTCGCCGATCTGCTGCTGGTGAACCTCGGGACGCCCGAGGCGGCAACGCCCGCCTCAGTGCGCGCGTTTCTCGAAGAGTTCCTCGGTGATCCCGCCGTGGTCGACCTGCCGCGCTTCATCTGGCTGCCGATTCTCTACGGCATCATTCTGCGCACTCGCCCGGAACGCGTCGCGCACCAGTATGCCGCGATCTGGACGCCGTCCGGCTCGCCGCTGCGGGTTGAGACCGAAGCCATCACCGCGAGCGCGGCGGCACTCGCCGCCGGCCGCTGTCGCGTGCATTGCGCATACCGCTACGGCAAACCATCGATTGATGCGATGATCCGGCGGATCGCCCGCGAGGCGACCGGACAGATCATCGTCGTGCCACTCTTTCCCCAGCGGACCGACGCGACCACCGGCACGGTGTTCCGGACGGCGCGCGAGGCAGCCGCGCGTGCCGGCGCAACGATCCGTCTCGTCGAACGGGTGATTCCGGCCGACGATCCCGGGTACATCGAGGCACTGGCGCACCAATGGAACGAGGCGCTCGCCACGGCGCCGCACCAGCCGGATCATTTCGTGGTGTCATTCCATGGCCTGCCAGTCCGCTACGCCAATCGCGAAGGGCAAGTGTATACGCGGGACTGCGAGCAGACGACCGCCGCATTGCTTCGGGCCATCGACTGGCCGCGTGACCGGACCACCGTTGCATACCAGTCGAAGTTCGGCCCCGAGCCCTGGCTCACGCCGGCGACCGCCGACATGCTCACCCGCCTGCCCACGACCGGTGTGCGCCACGTGGCGGTGATTGCCCCTGGATTCGTCACCGAGGGCCTGGAAACACTCGAAGAGCTCGGCATCCGCGGCCGGGAGACGTTCCTGGCGGCTGGTGGCGAGTCGCTCCTCTATGTCCCGGCAGTCGGGCACCACCCGGCCTTCCTTCGGGCCCTGCTGGGATTGGTCGAGAGCTGAGACGAAGAATCCGCCGTTCGTGCTGGTGGCCGTGACACAACCATGACATACGCGTCGGCCACCCGAGTAAGATCTGGCATGCATCGAATCGGCGTCGTCGGAGTCTCATGGCGGCACCACCAGCCTGAAGCGCTCGCCGCGTTCACGATTCCGCGGGCCGAGCGGGCCGAGCGGCTGCCAGGACTGGCCCTCGCGATGGGTGTCCAGGAGCTGGTGTACGTGGCGACGTGCAATCGCGTCGAAGTGACATTCGCAACCGACGCGTCCCTTCCCATCTCGGTCGTCCGGCGCCGGGTGTTTGCCGCGTTCGCGGGCCGAGAGCCGCGCGCCGGCGAGGCAGAACACACCTTGCGGGTGTGGCAGGGTGAAGGCGCTGCGGAACATCTCTTCCTCGTGGCTACCGGTCTCGATTCCGCGCAGGTGGGTGAAGCCGAAGTCGCCGGACAGGTGCGCGACGCGGTGGAACAATCGCAGACGCTCGGATTGCTGTCGCCCCGCCTCGAGCGCGTCTTTGGTGAGGCACTCAAGGCGGCCAAGCGGGTGCGCCCCGTCACCGATGCGTGCGTCGGGCGCGTCTCGCTTGCGGACGTCGCGCTGCGGCATGTGTTCGAGCGTCTCGCACGCACCCCCGGGCGCGTGGCGCTTGTCGGCGTCTCGCCGATGACCGAGCGATGCGCTCGTGAGCTGGCGTCGCGGGGCGTCGAAGTGGTGATCGTCAATCGCACACTGGAGCGCGCCGAGGCGCTGGCGGAGAGTTGTGCGGGGGAGAGCATGTCGCTCGATGCGTTTCGAGACCAGCCGCCGGGGATCGAGGCGATCATTGCGTCAACGGGATCACCCGAGCCGGTGCTGGGGCGCGGCGACCTCGAGCGGATCGCGGCGCGTGCGCCGTCGGGTGAGTCGCCCCTGGTGATTGATCTGGCGCTGCCGCCCAATGTGACGCCGGAGGACGCGGCTGCCGCCGATGTCCCGCGCCTCGGCATGAACGAGATCAATGAGGAAGCCGCGCACGATCGGGAGCGGCTGTTGCTTGAGGTGGCCGACGCCCGGGCGATCGTCGATGAGGCACTGACGGCCTTGCGCCGCCAGGCAGCCGAGCGTCTGGTCGGGCCGCTGATTGCACAATTGCGGCTCCGGTATCGACACACCGCGCTGGAAGGAATCGAGCGACTGTTCGAGCGCGATCTGGCGGGACTGGGCGAATCGGAGCGCGAGGCGATCCGGCGCTGGGCCGAGACGCTCGCGCGACGGTTTGCGCACGTGCCGTCGGTCGGGCTGCGCGATCTTGCGTTCCAGGTTGGCCCGGGCGCGGTGGAAGCGTTCTTCGCGAGCGCTGAGCCGGAACTCGCGCTCGCCCTGCGTACCGCGGCGGACCCCGCTGACGCCGGACTCATCGGCGAGCTCGAGGACGCATGATCTTGCGCATTGGCACGCGGGGATCGGCGCTGGCACGGGCGCAGGCAAGCGACGTCGCGCGCCGCCTGGAGTCCGCGGGCCACTCCACCGAATTGGTGATCATTACAACCCTGGGCGATCAGGCGTCCGACCGTGCGTTCACCGACGTCGGCGCGTTTGGCATCTTCGTGCGGGAAATCGAGGCCGCGCTCATGGCGGGCCACGTGGATCTTGCCGTGCACTCGTACAAGGACCTCCCCTCGCAAGGTCCTGAGGAACTCGTGATTGCTGCGGTACCCGAGCGCCTCGACGCGGCCGATGTGCTTCTGGTCCGCGAGGACGTCCTGGAATCATCAGGCGGGGCGCTCCCGTTGCGCGCCGGTGCGCGCGTCGGGACGTCGGCCGCGCGACGCACGGCGTGGTTGCGTGCGCTGCAGCCGGATCTGGTCATCGATCTGCTCCGCGGCAATGTGCCGACGCGGGTCCGGGCTCTCGTCGATGGTCGGTTCGACGCCATCGTGCTGGCGGCCGCCGGCCTGGCTCGCCTCGAGCGTGCGACCGGCGACGATCGCCTGACGCTCCCGACGGGCATCGCGCGCGTGCGACTCGATCCGGAGCGCTTCGTTCCGGCGCCATCCCAGGGCGCGATTGCCCTGCAGGTGCGCCGCGCCGCGACGGCGGTGCACTTGGCGGTTGCCGGCATCAACGATCCGTCGACGGCCAGCGCGCTCCAAGCGGAGCGTGCGGCGTTGCGCCTCGCCGAGGGCGGCTGTACGCTGCCGTTCGGGGCATGGTGCCGCGAGGATCCAGATAGTGGGCTGACGTTGCTTGCCGCGCTGGGTTGCGATGACGGCACAATGGTTCGCGCCCAGGCTGGTAATGGCGAACCGGACGCGCTCGCCGCGTCGGTCTGGGCCGACTTGGCGCGCGCGTCCGGCCGACACAATCACATCGGCGCGGCCGCGCCGACCTCCGGCGGTGACCTGGTTCCATCGGCCGGAGCGACGCCCGCGTGAGCCGGCGACACCTTGAGGGGCGCCGAATCCTGGTGACGCGCGCGGCCGACGATGCGGATCGTTGGGCGGCGCAATTGACCGCGGTGGGTGCGCAGCCGCTCACCCTGTCATGCCTCATCTGCGAGCCAATCACCGACGACGCGACGGTGCAGCTGCTCCGCGACGCGGTGACGGCCGCTGATTGGTTGCTGCTGACCTCGGCGCGCGGTGTTCAGGCGGTCGGGCAACTGCTGGAACGCGGCGCGCCGTTGCCCGTCGGTCTGAGAATCGCGGCGGTGGGCCCGGCAACCGCTGCAGCCTGTACCACCCAATTCGGTCGCGTCGATTTCGTCGCTCGGGAGAACACGTCCGTTGGACTCGCCAATAACCTTGCCGAGATGTTTCGGAATGATGCCGCAACGAAGCAGGTGCGCGTCGTGATGGCGGCGACCGCGACTGGCAATGATGACGCGGCCGCCCTGCTCGGCGCCGCCGGAATGATGGTGACCCAGGTCGCTGTGTACCGCACCGTGCCGGCGCCGGCAGCTGCGACCAAGCGCGATCTTGCCGCTGAGGGTATTGAGATCATTTTGCTGGCGTCGCCTTCGGCGGTCATCGGGTTGATGCACCTCGCCGTACCACCAGCATCGGCCCGGGTCATCACGATCGGTCCGACCACATCGAAGGCGGCGACCGCGGCAGGTCTGGTCGTCGCCGGCGAAGCCAAGCAACCAACGTTCGAGGGAATACTGGAGGCGATCGCCTGACCGACCACCCTGTGGTGACACCGGGTCGCATACGGCCCCGCCGGTTGCGGCGCAGCGAGGCCCTGCGTGACCTCGTGGCCGACACGTGGGTGCGCCCACAGCAGCTGGTGATGCCACATTTCGTGCTACCCGCCGCGCGCGGTGTGGAGCCCATCGCGTCCATGCCGGGACTCGCTCGTCTCGGGATTGAGGATCTGGTGCGCACCGTCGTCGCGGACCGTGAGCTTGGCATCCGCGCCGTGCTGCTGTTCGGTTCTCCCGCAGAGGGCGCCAAGGATCCGGAGGGCGCCTGCGCCCATGACCCGGAGGGAACGGTGCCACGCGCGGTCCGCGCGCTCCGGGATGCGCTGGGCTCCGACATTGTCACGATCACCGACGTGTGCCTTTGCGGTTACACCGATCATGGCCACTGTGGCGTGATCACGGACGGCGAGGTGGACAACGACCGATCCTTGCTGCCGCTTGCCAACATGGCGCTTGCCCATGCGGAGGCGGGGGCCGATCTCGTGGCGCCATCGGACATGATGGACGGACGCGTCGCGGCCATTCGCGACGCGCTCGACCACGCGGGGCATACTGGCGTCGGGATACTGTCCTACGCCGTAAAGTATGCTTCGGCATATTACGGTCCGTTTCGCGAGGCGGCGGACTCTGCGCCGCAGCACGGCGATCGTCGGGGCTACCAGATGGATCCGCGCAACGCCGCCGAGGCGATCCGCGAAGCACGGCTGGACGAGCGCGAGGGCGCCGATATGCTCATGGTCAAGCCGGCGCTCGCGTACCTCGACGTCATCCAGCGCGTCCGCGCGGCGACGACACTACCGCTCGCAGCGTACAATGTCTCGGGTGAATACTCGGCCGTGAAGGCCGCCGCGGCGCAGGGTTGGCTCGATGAGGCGGCCATCGTGCGCGAAAACCTGCAGGCGATGGTCCGCGCCGGCGCAGATGTGGTGATCACGTATCATGCGCGCGACGCACTCAGGGGACGCTGGCTGTGAGCGCCGGCCCTGTGTCAGTCGCCTGGATGGCTCGCGCGGAACGGGCGATGCCGGGCGGCGTGAGTTCGCCGGTTCGCGCCTTTCGTGCGGTCGGCGGCACGCCGCTTGTCATGCAACGCGGTGCTGGTGCGGAGATCGAGGACGTTGATGGGCGCTGGTACACGGACTTCGTCGGGTCATGGGGACCACTGATCCTCGGGCACGCACATCCCGAAGTAGTCCGCGCAATTGCCGATGCGGCCAGTCGCGGCACGACGTTCGGCGCTCCGGGCGAGAAGGAAATCGAGCTGGCCGAACGGATCGTGTCGTCGTATCCAGGCCTCGATCAGGTGCGGTTCGTCTCGTCGGGGACCGAAGCGACGATGAGTGCGATCCGGCTCGCGCGCGGCGCAACGGGCCGTGATCAGATTGTCAAATTTGCGGGATGTTACCACGGACACGCGGACCACCTGCTCGTGGCTGCGGGCTCAGGACTCGTAACGTTCGGACAACCGTCATCGGCTGGCGTGCCGGAAGCGTTCGCTCGTGAGACGATCGTTCTGCCACTGGACGATGAAGCGCGCCTGACCGAGCTGCTCCGCCGCGAGGGCGATCGCATCGCCGCGGTGATCATCGAGCCCATTCCTGCGAACAATGGCTTGCTCATTCAGCGGCCGGAGTTTCTGGCCACGCTCCGCCGGGAGACCGAGCGTGTCGGCACGGTGCTCATATTTGACGAGGTGATTTCCGGATTCAGGGTCGCTCGCGGCGGGGCAGCGGAGCTGTTCGGTATCACCCCGGATCTCGTCACATTCGGCAAGATCGTCGGTGGCGGCCTGCCGGTCGGTGCATTCGGCGGCCGGCGCGACCTCATGCGCCACCTGGCCCCCGATGGCCCGGTATATCAGGCCGGCACACTCTCCGGCAATGCGGTGGCCATGGCGGCTGGTTTGGCGACGTTGACCGTCCTGGAACGCGACCACGCCTGGCAACGGCTCGAGGCCATCGGTCACTCCCTCGCCACGTTGATTGCACCCGTACTCGACACCGCACCTTTCCCGGCGACGCTTGTGCGACTCGGCTCGCTGTTCTGGCTCGCGCTGCAGGCGGGCCCACCGCCTCGGTCTGCCGCAGCGATCGACCCCGAAGCGGCCGCGCGATACCGTCCCATTTTCCACGCGTTGCTCGATCACGGCGTCGCGCTGGCGCCGTCGGCGTATGAGGTCGGGTTCCTGTCACTCGCGCATCAGCCGGTGCACCTCGCGCGGTTGCGCGATGCGCTCGCAGCGGCGTTGCATCCGGCGGTGGTGCGGGCGTGAGGGTCGCACGTCGGCTGAAATTCACGCGATCGCGCCAGGTCGGCTTTCTCATCCTGCTGGCAGTGTGCATTGCGCAACTGGCGTACTGGCTGGCCGACGAGGCGGCGTACACGGCAGCCACTCGCACACAGTTGCGTGCCGCGTACCGGGTCGACGCCGAGGCCGCGCAGGTCATGCTGGGCGAAGGCTCGCGGTGGAGCACGCTCTCGGCGACGTATCCGGACCTGATGATCGGCGCAGATTCCATCGTGTCGGTGAAACCCAGCGCGTTGGCGGCGCTTGATGCCCAGCGATTCCACCGACTCAACCGCTATGTCTGGGAGGGTGGTTTCTTCCTCACGGTCCTCCTGGGCGCGATGGCAGTGGTGTACCGTGCGCTGCGCGACGAGGCCGCGCTGCGCGCGCGACAGGAACACTTTCTAGACGCGGTGTCCCATGAGTTGAAGAGCCCGCTGGCGAGCCTCCGGCTTTCGGCCGAGACACTGGCGCTCCGCGATCCGCCACCGGAGCGGCGGGCGGAGTTGATTCAGCGGATGCTCGCGGACCTCCGCCGACTCGAGCGCATGGATAGCAACGTCCTCGACGCCACCCGTCTGGAGACCGGCGACGGCGTCGAGGCCGCCGGCGCGGTCCCTGTCGCCGAGGCGGTCGCCGACGTTGTCGCGGAAGTGCTCGAGCAGGCGAACGAAGCCAGCGTGGCGATCGCCACCGACATCCCGGAGTCTCTCGTCATTGTCGCCGATGACGAGCGGGTGCGGACCGTGCTGCGCAACCTGTTACACAACGCGGTCCGCGCCGCGTCGCGGGGTGGTCACGTGGCGCTTCACGCGGTGGCCGCCGACGGGCGCATGCGCCTCGAGGTTCGGGACGACGGGATCGGTTTTTCGTCCGAGGCCGCGTCGCAGCTGTTCACGAAGTTCTACCGTATCGAAGGGAATGAGCCCGCGCGGATGGGTGGTACCGGCCTGGGCCTGTATCTCGTGCGCAAGTGCGTCGAACTGGATGCGGGCACCGTTGTCGCCGCGAGCCCCGGCCCGGGCCAAGGCGCAGCTTTTATCGTGACCTGGCCCCTCGCGGCCGCTCCCACCATATGAATTCCACGATCGGGCGGATCCTGCTGGTCGAGGACGAGGTGAATCTCGCCCGCGGGATTCGGGAGAATCTCGAGGCCGAGGGCTATACCGTCGAGGTGGTCACGGATGGTATGTCGGCGCTGAACAGTATTCGCCACAAGGAATTCAGTCTGGTCATTCTCGATGTCATGCTGCCGCGCATGGACGGATACACGGTGTGCGAAACGGCACGGCGAGAAGGCCGGGACACTCCAATCCTGTTTCTCACGGCGAAGGGCGGTGGCCAGGATCGTATTCGTGGCCTCGAGGCCGGTGGTGACGACTACCTCACCAAGCCGTTCCAGTTGCGGGAGTTGCTGCTCCGCGTCGCCGCAATCGTGCGTCGGCGCACGCGCTACGATGCCATGACGGCGTTGGAGCCCATGGTGCGATTTGGTGACAATGAGTTTGACTTCCGCAGCTTTCGTGGGCGCTCGTGGAACGGCGCCGACCAGCTGCTCACGCAGAAGGAAGCCATGATCCTGAAGGTGCTGGTGGCGCGCGAGGGCGAGATGGTGTGGCGCGAGGAAATCCTGGAGAAGGTATGGGGCGACGATGTGCTGCCCTCCTCGCGCACGGTCGATAATTTTGTGCTGCGCCTGCGCAAACGATTCGAGCCGGATCCGGAGCGACCGGCGCATTTCCATACCGTGCGCGGCATTGGCTACCGATTTACGACGACCGCCGAGAGTGACCAGTGAACGACCTGATCTTGCGCGCACTCCGGGGCGAGCCGACACCACGCCGCCCGCTCTGGATCATGCGCCAGGCCGGGCGCTACCTGCCCGAATACCGGGCGCTGCGCACGCAGCACCGCTTCAAGGATCTCGCCGGCAACCCACAGCTCGCGGCGGAAGTGACCATGCTGCCGTTGGCGCGTTTCCCGCTCGATGCCGCCATCATCTTTGCGGATCTGATGAGTCCGATTCCGGCGTTGGGACTTGGCGTGCGGTTTGATCCCGGTCCTGTGCTGTCGACGCCGGTGCGGAGTGCCGGCGATGTGGACGGGTTACGTGAGCCGGTCAGCGACGAAATCGCGCCCGAGGTGATGGTCGCGCTCCGGCACGTCAAGCGCGAGTTGAACGGACGTGCCGCGTTGCTCGGCTTTGCTGGCTCGCCCTGGTCACTGGCGGCGTATCTCGTGCAAGGACAGGGAGCTCCCGGGTTTCCAGCGTTGCGGGCTTTAGTGGCACAAGATGCCGGTCTGGTCGCCGCGTTACTGGGCAAGCTGACCACCCTGGCCGTGCGGTATCTCGGAGCGCAGGTTGCGGCCGGTGCGGATGCGATCCAGATCTTCGACACCTGGGCCGGATTGCTCCCCCTTGCCGAGTGGACACGCACGGTTCGACCACACCTGGTGCGTCTCCTCGCCGAGACACGGACCCTCGGTGTGCCACGCATCCTCTTCGTCCAGGATGCGCCGCACCTGGTCGAAGCGTACGCCGCGCTGGATGCCGAGGCGATTGCTGTGGATTGGCGGGAAGATCTGGGTGCGCTGCGAACGCGTCTGGGCACGAGTCGCGCGATCCAGGGCAACCTCGATCCGGCGACCCTGCTCGCGGGCCCCGAGGCGACGCGGCGCGGCGCGATCGCGCTGCTCGGCTCTCTCCCGGCCCTCGGCCACGTGGTGAATCTCGGGCACGGTATCCTGCCGGAAACCCCGATCGAGAGTGTGCAAGCCATGATCGACGTCGTCCATCAAGAGGTGCCGTCATGACGGGCCAGGTGATTCCGGCGAAGCCGTCCTCCCGGCCGGTCGGTCGCGGCGTCACCGCCGAGTTGCTGGCTCGCTACGACCGTCCCGGCCCTCGCTACACGAGTTACCCAACGGCGGTTGAATTCCACGACGGGATCACCGCGGACGACTACGGTGCCCGTCTCGCCGCGGCGGACGCACTTGGCGACGCGCCGTTGTCGCTGTACGTCCACCTGCCGTTCTGCGAGGAGCGATGCCTGTTCTGCGGTTGCCACGTGATCGTGACGCGGCATCGTAACGCCGCGATCCCATATCTGGAGTTGCTCCAACGCGAGGTGGAGCTGGTTGCCGGGCGACTGCCCCATCGACGCGGTTTTGCGCAGCTTCATCTCGGCGGTGGTACGCCGACCTATTACACGCCGGCGGAGCTCACCGGATTCCTGACGCATCTGCTCGGGCACTTTCACCCGCTTCCTGGTGCGGAGCTCGCTGTCGAAGTCGACCCAAGAGTCACGACGGCGGAGCACATCGATGCACTCGCGGACCTGGGATTCAATCGGATCTCGCTGGGGGTGCAGGACCTGACGCCGGCCGTGCAACAGGCCGTTAACCGGGTCCAGTCCCTCGAACAGACGGCCAGCCTCATTGCCCACGCGCGGGCCCGCGGCTTTCGAGGTATCAATGTGGATCTCATCTACGGCTTGCCGCTGCAGACGCCGGAGACCTTCGAGCGGACGGTTGATGCGATCGTTGAGCTGGGTGTGGATCGCGCCGCGGTCTATTCGTTTGCATTCGTGCCGTGGGTGCGTGGGCACCAGAAGGGCATCGAGACCAGTCAACTCCCCGATCCTGTGACCAAGGTCGCGCTGTTCGCCATTGCGCGCGAGCGCTTCCTCCAAGAGGGCTACGAGCCGATCGGCATGGATCACTTCGCTCGCCCGGACGACGAACTCGCGCGCGCCAAGAGCGAGGGGCGGCTCCGGCGAAACTTCCAGGGATACGCCGTCATTCCCGGAGACGACGTCATCGGCCTCGGCATTTCGGCCATCGGCGATGTACGCGGTGCCTATGTACAAAACGAAAAGAAGCTGTCGGTGTACGGCGAGCGGGTCCGCGCCGGAGAACTTCCGGTGGCCCGCGGCGTTCGCCGCAGTGCCGACGACGAAGTGCGCCGCACGGTGATCCATCAGCTGATGTGCAACTTCCGGATCGACTGCGACACCATCGCCTGCGAATACGCGATCGACTTCGCCACCTACTTCGCCGATGATCTTGCACTGCTTGCAGAATACGAGGGCGAAGGTCTGGTGGAGATCACGCCGACCGCGATCACCGCGACACCGATCGGGGAGCTCTTCGTGCGCAACCTGGCGATGTGCTTCGACAGGTATCAGCGAGAGGCGCACGCCGCAGATGGGCATCCGGTCTTCAGTCGCACGGTATAACCATGCGCCGAGTCGTCGTTATTGGCGGCGGCATCGCGGGCCTCGCCGCGGCCTGGGCCGCTCATGCGGCGGCCGGGCGCGTCCGGGGCGGCCTCGACGTCCTGGTGCTGGAGCGCGCCGATGATGTCGGCGGCAAGGCGCGTACGATTCTCCGTGACGGCTGGCTCGTCGAGGCTGGTCCGACTGGATTCCTGAGTGGTCGCACCGAGATGGACCGGCTCGTGACCGGTGCCGGGTTGGCCTCGGAAGTGGTCACCGCCAACCCCGCGGCCGCGCACCGGTTCATCTATCACGGCGGCCGGATGCGGCGCGTGGCGGCAAATCCCATCGGATTGGTGCGGTCGGGATTACTGAGCGGCCGGGGCGCATTGCGCTTGCTGGCCGACATGGTTGTTCCGCGGCGGCGGGGTGGCGGCGACGAATCCATCTGGGACTTCGCAGCACGGCGACTCGGTGCGGAGGCTGCCGACCGACTCATTGCACCGATGACGCTTGGTGTGTTCGCCGGCGACGCACGCCGGCTGTCGCTCGTCGCCTCGTTCCCGCAGATGGCGGCGTTGGAACATGACCACGGTTCGCTCATCCGCGGATTGCTTGCGCGCCGTGGCAAGATGCGATCGGGCACCATGACGTCATTCGCTGGTGGCATGCAGGAACTGCCGCGCGCGCTCGCGACGCGAGGCGGCTTTCGCGTCAGCTGTCGTTCTGCGGTGGACGGAATCGCGCGAATGCAATCAGGCTGGGAGATCCGCGTCGGCCATGCCGGTGCGACGATCACCGCGGATGCGATCATCCTGGCCTTGGACTCCGCACCGGCGGCGGCATTGCTTCGCGAACACAGTCCAGCACTCGCCGCCGACCTGGAAGCAATCCCTTCTCCACCGGTCGGCGTCGTCGCCCTTGGCTACGGACCGGAAGCGCGCGAGCGGATTCCCAACGGATTTGGGGTCTTGATCGCCCGCGGCGAAGGGTTTCGCATGCTGGGCAACCTCTGGGACAGCCATCTCTTTCCCGGCCGGTGTCCCGACGGCCATGTGTTGATCCGGGCGATGTATGGCGGCGGGGTCGATCCGGCAGCCGCCATGCTGCCGCCCGGCGAACTCGCGGCGCTTGCTCGCGCCGAGGTGGCACGGCTGTACGGCATTGACGCAGCGCCATGTTTCGAGCAGGTCGTGCAATGGCCTCGGGCCATCCCGCAATATGAACTTGGGCACTCGGCGCGCATCGCACGCATCGACGAGGCGACCGTGGCACTTCCCGGGGTATTCATCACCGGTTCGGCGTTACACGGCATCGCGTTCCCAGCGGCGGTGGCCCATGGGGTGCAGACGGGAGAGCGGGTGGTTGAATGGCTTTCGGTCCGCACCGTGGACCCGCATCGGTAGCGTTGCCATGGGCCGTTCCGCCCGCAGGTTACGCTCGTCGCGCGTCCGTTTGCGTCGGTTAAGGGGTCGGGAGCGACGCCCGTGTACACCTGGGCGTTGCCCTTCTCTATGCGACCGACGCTCGCTTCGTCCACCCCGGCCAAGTCCGCGAGGGCACGGACGGAGAGTCCGCGGGTCAGCCGGGCGCGGCGAACCTCCTCGCCGGGTGCCTCACTCTCGGGGGAGCGGGTTGTACCCGAGGAACCGGATGAGGGCCGGGATGAACCGTTCCTCCGGTTCGGTGTTGCCCAACTCCCAGTTGGTCACAGTTGCCGTGTCCACGCCGATCCGAGCCGCCACTTCCTTCTGAAATAGGCCGCGATCGATACGTTTGGCCCTCAGGTGATCCCCTAAGTGCTTGAATTGCTTGGGGTAATGTGGTTTCGGGATCGGTGCAATGAACCGAAGCGGCATTTGGGCAACGAAACCCTGTTGTAACCAACTTCGACGAGCAGAAACCGCAACTGGTGATGCCACAGACGGCCATGACCTTGGAGCGTATCACGAGTCCTTGCGCCAGGCGACGCCCGCCTGAGTCTGCAGTGGCATCGGACAGAGCGGTAAGCCCACGGGCTCGCTACCAAGCTTGGGGGTTGGATTGACCGAATGCCGGTCCGTCGGTAGCCTTGTCGATACGCTCGTCGTACCGTCCCTAATCCGCGCCGGGTGAACCCGTTACGGAGGCGCTCATGACACGTTTTGCCAGCCGGGAATTGTCATTCGTCAGTCTCAGCGAGGTGGGCGACGCACCGGGCCATACGCAGGAATGTGCGGCACCTGACGGCGTCACGGCGTGTACCTGCTGCACCGACAATACCTCCAAAAAGGCTCGATTGGCGTTCGACGCCGATCTCCCGGCACTTCGCGAGCAGCTTTCCGCCGCGCGTAGTTGACCCATCGACATCAGGAGGACATCCCCTCCGGACGGAGTGGCTGTCTCCGCGCCGTGCCATGGCTCGTTTCAGTGATCAGGTGCTCTCCGGTGTTCGGCTCCGCGCCGCTCCCGCCCATCAACTTGTGGCGTCCGATCGGACACCCGTCGTAAGCGGCGGTGGCGGAAGGCCTAGCGCACGGCGCCACAAGTCGGCGGAACAACTAAGAGGCCAGCGCAACACGCGCTGGCCTCTTTCGCGCGACACGCAGTCACGCCGCTACCTATCGAGTTGACCGCCGTGGCGCCGGTGAATGGTACAGAGAATGGTGCAAGAGAGGCGAGTGCTGGCGAGCGCTCGCGAGCTTTGAGACCGGAAGGTCCCGAGTGGAGCTGTGCCTGCTCCCGGCCGCTGCCGTGTGATCGAGCGACAGGTGCTTGCGCGACGTGGCCCAATACTTCAACTTCGTCTCGCTTGGCCGTGACATGGCCGATTCTCTTCTCCCTTCGCATCTTCGCACTCCGGAGAGCCATTCATGAAACAGGTGGTTGCTCACTACCGAGACGGACGCATTGTGAAGGGTGTCACCAGTGATTTCCTGCCCGCGAAGGACCGATTCCATCTGCTCCCGGCTGGAAGCGAGCCGGGAGCACCAGCTATCGAGGTTCTCATCTCGAGCCTGAAGGCGGTCTTCTTCGTGTTCGACTTGAAGGGGTTCCCCGAGCACAAGAAGTCCAATGTGTTTGATCGCCCCCTGCCGGGTCGCAAGATCCGTGTGGTATTCGCAGACGGTGAAGTGATGACTGGCACGACCAACGGATACGATCCTCGCAGAGCGGGGTTCGTGTTGTTTCCTGCGGATATCGCATCGAACAATGACCGCTGCTTCGTTGTCAGTGGAGCGGCGAAGGAGATCACCTTTCTGTAGGCTGGAATCGCCACGACAGTAGCCCTGCCCGTTATGGCTTCATCGCTATTTGCCCGCGAATCTCGCCGCCGGGAAAGTTCTTCGAGTGCACGTTCACGTATGCCTTGCCAGTGTTCAGAAGCATCTTGAGCGAGTCGCCGGACACGCCGGTACTTGCGTCCTTGGTGAGATCGATGGTGCCCTCCGAAATCGTCCCGCTCGCGCCGGCATTGGCCTTGATCGCGAAGGTATAGACCGGCGGTCCGGCGACGCCCATCGCGCCGACGTGGATATGCGCCATCGTCGGTGGCCCGCTCAGGTCGTGGATCTCGACCGCGTACTGAAGCTTGGTACCATCGAGGGTGAAGGTCGCGGTGCCGGTGCCCTTGGTGTTGTTCGCCGGCGTCTCCTGCGCGCCAGTCATCCGGGCGACATAGGGGACCGATCTGGAGGCCGGGGCCCATGCCGCTACCATAACAGCGCCGGCGGCGAGGCCGAGGATACGAGGTGACATTGAAAGCGCTCCGCAGTAAAGGGTTGACAACGATCGCCGCGACATTGGGAACGCCATGCGGGGCGTCGTTTTCCGGTGACCACTAGTGGCACCAAATAGGGGACGCTCGCCGCCTGCCGCTGCCCACAGGCACCACCCTACGGTGCTATCTCCTCGGCTCCGCCCGCGGCCGTCGGCTCCGGCGTCACGTACCGCCGGGCGATGACGTCGTCGACCCACCAGGACGCTCCGGTCGGCACCACAAATTTTCTGAATGCGATGTTTCCCGACGCCAGCTCGGTCAGTCCAGCGATGGAGCCGATATTGGCGCCATTCACAAAGGTCGTCATCGTCGTTCCGACCATGCCGGTTCCGACGCGAATCCAGCTATTTGAGAGGAGCGGCCCCACCGGAGCGGCACTGAGCTGGAAGAACGTTCCACCGATCACCTTGCCATTCACCCACCCGAATGGCGAGTTGTTGTACAGCTTCGTGTAATAGCCATTGCTGGTTGGCTGCACGCCGGTCATCCGCAGACCCTGCGCGAGATTGTAGTCCGTCGACGCACTGTTCAGGTACCACCACGACTCGACATAGACGTCGGCGACATTGAGGGCTGGATTGGCAACCAGCATGCGCGTCAGACCATCGACATCACCCTCGACGGGATACATGAGCGCGAAGGTCCCAGAATGGGAACGCGTGTTATCGATCGTCCAGAGTCCCAGGAGCTGCGTCCACTTGTTGAGGTTGCCGGCTTCGAAGTCATCGGCGAACAGGAAGACATTCGAGCGATCCGCCGGCGGCCCGCCGGCGGCCGAATTGTGGTAGTAGATGTAGTAATTGTTGTCCGAACTCGCTGCACCGATCGCCGCCTGCAGCTTGAACCAGATCGTGGTCGTTCCGCCATTCCACGCCGAGCCGGCGTCGAGCACCCGGTCGAGTTCGACCCAGCTCGATCCGGTCCAATACAGCACCCGGACGTCATTGCCCGACGCGAGCGCCTTCCCAGCCGTCACCAGCGAAGCATGGTCCAGTAGCACCGCGACGGAGTACCCCGCCGACGCCGCCGTCGTGGTTGTGACGGTGATCTGCTTTCTGAGCGTCCAGGCGGCGTTCCAGGTGCTCTGCGTCACGGTCAGCAACGCGCCGCCGCTCTGGCCCTCGCTGGTCGCGGTGATCGTGCTCGTGCCAACGCCCACCGTGGTGATGACGCCGGTGCCACTGACCGTGGCCACCGTGGTGCTCGACGACTGCCAGGTCACCGTACGACCGACCAGCACGTTGCCGCCGGCATCCTTCAGCACCGCGGTGGCTTGGTCGCCGGCCGTCCCCAACGTGATGGAGCTGGCGGCAAGTGTCGCGGTGACCGTGCTGACGGGCACCGCGGTCACGGTCAGCTGCGCGCCGCCACTCTGGCCCTCGCTGGTCGCCGTAATGGTGCTCGTCCCGATGCCCACCGTGGTGATGACGCCGGTGCCACTGACCGTGGCGACCGTGGTGTTCGACGATTGCCAGGTCACCGTACGACCGACCAGCACATTGCCGCCGGCATCCTTCAGCACCGCGGTGGCTTGGTCGCCGGCGGTACCAAGGGGGATTGACGGCGTGGCGAGCGTCACCGCCACACTGCTCACCGGTATTGCGGTGGCGGTCACGCTGATATCCAGGAAATGATCGGACGACACCGATCCGCGCACGGTTTGCGCCCCCACCGTCGGTCCGAGGATCCACGTCAGCGACGCGGATCCGTCCGCCGCGGTGGTGAGCGTGGTCGACGCCGCGCCACTGACCGTCCCCCCGCCTGCCGTGACCGCGACCGTGAAGGTCTTGCCGCTGGCGGGCTTGGAGCTCCCATCACTCTCGTTCTCGGTGACGGTGAACGCGATGGGAATCGACGCCCCCACCGGCGCGGTCGTGGGCGGGGCGGTCTTGATGGTCACCGCGTAGCCCAGGACGGTGACGGTCGTGCCGCCGCCGGAACTACTGCACCCAGCCACGAACATGACGGTAAGGGCGAGGATCGCTGCCAGGGAGTTGCGACGCATAGCTGGTCGTCCGAGTCGAGGTGGCAATCGTCCCAGGGACACTCAGGCTGACTTGGGCTGCATCCCGTCACCCGGACGACGTGGGGGTTGTACTAGCTAAAGCGGGGAAAAAGACCTCCGGGGCTCATCCGCATACCTTCGTCGGCCGGACGGGTGACGGCGTCGCCGTCAGGCGACGCCGCACCGCTTAGATCCGATGCTTCATGCCATCCTTACTTCGGCACCGGCACATTCGCCACGTACTGGAGCTTCCAACCCTTGACGTCGTGCCGCAGCACGGCGAGGTACCGACTCACCATCTCGCCACCTGCCTTGGGATGCACCGTCCACGTGCCGACATCCACGGCCGTGGCGCCGTACACCTTGAGGCTGACGGAGCTGATCACCGCGTGCGGCCAGTTCGCTGCCGAGTCCGCGAACATCTTGCCGATCGCACGCGCACCCACCGTCTGGCTGCCATCGACCCCGATCGAGATCGCGTCAGCGGTGTACATCGCGGCCACCGCCTTGGCGTCCTTGGCGTTGAACGCGTCAACGTAGGCGGCACGGAGCTCGGCGATGTCACCGAGCGTAGTGCTGATCGGAACGTGGGGCTCCGGAACGCCTTGGCCCGCGGCGACGGCCGGGACGTACAGACTCAGTGCCATTGCCAGCGGGACCGCATGACGGTACCAGGGATGACGCGACATGAACTCTCCTTGTAAAGGGGGAACGCCGGGAACCCACTATCCTACCGCCTAGATGGCACGGCGCTAGGGGCACCGCAAAGGCCTTCAGGGTCCGCCCGGCAGCGGCGCGTTGGGCAGGCCGCCGAACAGGTCGGCGGCGGGTCCGACCCATTGGGGCAGGTGGTACGGCGTGGGTTCGAACAGTCCGGGCTCCAGCGCCACGTCCACCTTCACATTGGTGTAATCCTCGACCGTCGACAGCTGGCCGCCGAGGTACATCCGCACGCTTCGCTCGAGCCAGCCATTGCCGGCACGCTCATACCCGGTGATGCGCGCGTCGAGCGGTCGGCGCGGATCGGACCGGTTCTGCTCGAGGAGTCGCACCAGGATCATCCGCTTCTTTTCCAGCCAAAACTGGTTGGACACCGTATCGCCCGCCACGGCGCCGACGACGATCACCGGTGCGCCGTCCCACATCGTTTCGTGCGTCCTGCGCAGGTCGAAGCCGAACTGCTTCAGCATCCCGATCGTTTTCCCCGGCGGTGCGGAATGCAGATCGTGCAACAGCACCAGCAGTGGCAGGACGCCGGGACCCGCCGAGCGCAGTTGGCGCCTGCCGAACTCGTAGGTTGAGTCGTTGCGATAAATGACCGCGCGCCCGGTGACGGCCGGCGCGACGTCGATGCGGAGCAGGCCCGGCGGCTGGAGCGCTTCGTACCAGGTCTCGGTCCGCTTCTCGAGCGCGAATACGGTCCGCTGGACGAACAGCGCATTCTTGAACCACTTGCCGGCGTACTTGTTGTACGCGGATCGCACGACCGCCTCGCCTGGCAACGGAACCGGCGGCGATGACCGGACGCCAGCGAGCATGACCAGCAAGGGAATGATAGGTAACATGCCTGGACCCGTCAGGATGACAGTGCTATGGCAGCATCAGGTGTCACGGCGCTAGCTTGAAGAACCAGGACGCGCCGGACCGAAACCGTGCCGATGCTGAGCGAGTTCACGGAGTCGGCCGGGAACGTAATGGATTGCGCCGTCGGCGTCATCATCGGCGGCGTGGCAGCGTGCCGGCGATCGAAACGGCGGGTGATCACGCGGCGGTGCGCGCGCTGGCAGGTGGTTGCCGTCCAACACTGGCGCCCGTAGCTCAGCTGGATAGAGCGATAGCCTTCTAAGCTATTGGCCGCAGGTTCGAGTCCTGCCGGGCGCGCTGGCAGCAGAGCCAGGAATGGTAGATTGTCACATGCCTGATGACGAGCTGTTCGCCTCGCCGAAATCGCGGACCGTCGCTCTGGTGCTCGCCTTCTTCCTCGGCGTCTTCGGCGCGCACCGATTCTACACCGGCAAGACCGGCTCGGCCGTGCTGCAGTTGTGCACTTTCGGCGGCCTTGGCTTGTGGTGGTTGTATGACCTGGTGTTGGTCGGATCCGGCTCGTTCCGGGACGCCGAAGGCCGGCTGGTGAGCAGTTGGGAGCCGGAGAGCGACCATCTCGTCACGTCGGGCACGGCGGCCTCGATTCTCGATGAGCTCGACGCGCTGCGCGCCGAGGTCGGCGAACTGCACGAACGGGTCGAGTTCACGGAGCGGTTGCTGGCCGATCCGTCTCACCGGACCGCGAATCCCGACTGATCGCCCTACTCGCCGACCGGTCGCGGCGACTCCGTATACTGTCGTTCAGCCTGCTGCCGGCTCGCCGCGTCCCCGAAAATCTTTTCCCCGTCGAACCGCCCGTTCTCGATGAACACTTCCGAAATATTGCGACCGGCACCCACGCTGCCGGCGAGATAGATCCCCGGGGCGTTGGTCTGCAGTGTTTCGGGATCGAGGCCTGGACGCCCGGTGGCCGCATCGCAGCTGACGCCGACGGCTTCCAGCAGATCGAAATCGGGATGATAGCCCGTGAGCGCGTAGACCCGCGTGGCCGGCAAGAGCTCGACTGAGCCGTGCGTGGTGCGCACCACCACGTGCTGCGCCGTGATTTCGACCACTTCCGCACCGAACCGCGTCGCGATCTCGCCCGCTGCGACCCGGTTTTCCAGGTCCGGCCGCAACCAATACTTGACGCTCGGCTTCAGTGCGGCGCCCCGATACACCAGTGTTACCCGTCCGCCGGCCCGGAAGCACTGGAGGGCGGCCTCCACCGCTGAGTTCTTGCCACCGATGACAACCACGTCGAGGCCGAAGGAGAGGTGCGCCTCGTCGAACCAATGCCGGACATGAGGAAGGTTCTCCCCGAGCACCTCGAGCCGATTGGCATGGTCGAAGTAGCCGGTCGCGACAATCAACCGGTCACAGCTCACCAGTTCCGGCCTCGCCGCGGTAATCAGGCGACAAATGAGGCGACCCTCGCGCCGTTCCGCGGCGACCAGTCGGGTGAAGGTCCGCACATTGAGGCCTTCGGTGCGCACCACGCCCCGATAATACTTCAGGGCTTCTTCCCGGGTCGCCTTGGCGCCGGAACAGCTCAGCGGGTGCCCGCCGATTTCCAGGCGTTCGGGGGTCGTGAAGAAGTTCATGCCGACCGGATATCGAACGATCGAATGGGCGATCGCTCCAGCATCGACGATCAGGTGGCGGATGCCGCGTCGGCGAGCGGAAATCGCACAGGCGAGGCCGATCGGTCCGGCACCGGCGATCAGGGCAGGGACATGTTCGAGGTCGCTCATGCTGCAATATGGCCGCCCTGACGCTGCAACTCCGGATCGACGCCCGGCGTATCTGCTGTAGTGCCGACCGATTTCCATCACTCCAGCCATCCCGATTGAGCCCGGTCAGGGCTAATCTGTAGGCGTGGCGAGACCCATTGAGTTCGAGGTTGGCCCGCGACCGGCGGCAACGCGGAACTGGGCGGCGCTCGCTACGAGCGCGGCCGTGCACGTTGTCATCATCCTGTTGCTGATTTTTGGCGTGCCATCGTCCAGCACATTACCGCCCGGTCGGGTCGCCGGCGATGAGGTCTCGCAGCCAATCGCCATACCGCGCTCGGTGCCGCGTTTCAAGACGCCGCCACGCCCGACCCGGCCGACACCGCAGCCGCCCGCACCACCGCCGCCGCCGCCGATGAAGGAGGTCGAGCTCGGGCCGAATTCGAAGAAGCCCGATGCCCCCGCCAAGGAAGCGGCCGCCAAGCAATCCGACGCGGAGCCGGCGAATGCCGCGACGGCACCCGACCCCAAGCCGGCTCCCTCGCCGCCGTCCTCGGAGCCGCCGAAGCCCGAAGTTGAGCCACCAGCCCCCCAGCGGATCCAGGTTCCGAGACCGGGCGACTATACCGGCGTCGGTGCGATCCCGCTGCTGCCGACCACCTCGCCGTGGGGCCCCCCCAAGCTGGATTCGGCGAGCGGCGCTCCCGCCAGCGCGCCCGCCGAACCATCCTCGAGCTCTATGGGGCGCACCGGACTCTCCAACCGCGACCCGCAGAAATGGGAGAACTCATTCGACGACGAGACCGCGGGCCGGTGCGTCGATATTCCCGATCTCGGGAAGAATCCCGATGGGACGCCGGTCCTCGCGACGGTCATCGGCCGCGTGCTGGACACCGACGGCAAGACGCCATTGAGCGGCGCGCATCTGCAGATCATGGGCACGTCGTTCGGCACGTTCAGCGACAGTCGCGGCGAGTATCGCCTCGAATTCGACCCGCGGTTGCTGGCCAAGTGTCGCAAGCAGTACGTCAACGTGGTTGCACCCGGCTACCGCGGCGAGACGCTGACGCTGATGATCGGTCCCAGGGTTCGCAGCGACGATGTCGTCCTGCGCCGCCACTGATCGCCGGATCCGATGCCCGACGACACCGTCCTATGGCGTCCCGATCCGGCCAGGACGCGCTCCTCCCACCTGGCACATTTCATCACTGACGTTCGCGTCACCGGCGTGTCGCTTCCCCCGGGCAATGACGCGGCCGCATTTCGTGCGCTGCACGCCTGGTCCATCGCACACCCGGCGGATTTCTGGTCGGCGGTCTGGCGGCACGCGGACGTGATCGCCGACACGTTGCCCAACGGTACCACGTGGGAGACGCCGCTCCTCGGTGCCGATCGCATGGCGCCACCCGATCCGGTGCTGGGCCCGAAATGGTTCGTTGGCGCCCGGCTCAACTTCGCCGAGAATTTGCTGCGTCGCGACGGTGATGAACTCGCGATCGTTGCGTGGGACGAGCGCGGCCGTGCCTCCGAACGCAGCTGGTCGGCGCTGCGGGAGGAGGTTGCCCGTACGGCCGCTGGGCTCCGCGCCCTTGGCGTCGTCGCTGGCGACCGCGTTGCGGGATGGCTGCCAAATATTCCCGAGACAGTTATCGCGATGCTCGCCACCGCATCGCTCGGCGCGGTCTGGACATCGTGCTCGCCTGATTTCGGCGTTGACGGCATTGTCGACCGGTTCGGCCAAACCGAGCCGGTCGTACTGCTCTTCTGTGATGGATACCGGTACGACGGCCGGGCGCACGATTGCACGGCGCGCGCCGCGGAGTTGCTCACGCGATTGCCATCGGTGCGCCAAGCGGTGATGATCGAGTATCTCGGCGCTGGCGACCTCCCGACCGATCGCCGCGCCATGCGGTGGGCGGATCTCGCCCGTCCGCTCGGGCAGCCGAGGCTCACCTGGGAGCGGTTTCCGTTTGATCACCCGCTCTACATCCTGTATTCCTCGGGCACGACCGGCTTGCCCAAATGCATGGTGCACTCGGCCGGCGGCACGCTCCTGCAGCACCTCAAGGAACATCGGCTGCATGTGGACCTCCGGCGCGCCGAGCGCCTGTTCTACTTCACCACGTGTGGCTGGATGATGTGGAACTGGCAGGTGACCGCGCTCGCCACCGGTGCAACGCTGGTGTTGTACGACGGCGCGCCATTGCCGCTGGCGGAGCCAGGCGTGCTCTGGCGGATGGCGGCGGAGGAACGCATCGAGGTCTTTGGCACCAGCGCCAAGTATCTGAGCCTCGCTGAAAAGCGCGGGCTCCAGCCCGGGCGTGAATACCGGCTTGACACGTTGCGCGCAATCCTGTCGACGGGGAGTCCGCTCGCGTCCGAAAGCTTCGACTGGATTCGCAACGACGTCAGCTCCGCGGTGCAGGCGGCAAGCATTTCCGGGGGCACCGACATCGTGTCGTGCTTCGTGCTCGGCAATCCGCTGTCGCCGGTGTACCGCGGCGAAATCCAGGGCCCCGGGCTCGGCATGGCGGTCGAGGTGTTCAACGATAGCGGTGTGCCGTGTCCGGTCGATGAGCCGGGCGAACTGGTCTGCACGCGGCCGTTTCCCTCCATGCCGATCCGGTTCTGGAATGACACCGACGGCGCCAGGTATCGCACCGCCTACTTCGACACGTTTCCGGGAGTATGGCGGCACGGCGACTGGGTCGCGCGCACGACACATGGCGGGTTTGTCATCAGCGGTCGGAGTGACGCGACGCTCAATCCGGGCGGCGTGCGAATCGGAACCGCTGAAATCTACCGGCAAGTCGAAGCGCTACCGGACGTCGTCGAGAGCGTCGTCGTCGCCCAACGCGTCCCGCGGGCGCCCGGCAGGGACGAGCGCATCGTGCTGTTCGTGCAGCTGCGCGACGGCGTCATCCTCACGAACGAACTGGCCGAGCGGATCCGACGGAAGATTCGCGCCGGCACGTCACCGCACCACGTACCCGGCGTGATCGTGCAGGTCACCGACATCCCGCGGACGCGCAACGGAAAATTGAGCGAACTCGCCATCCGGGACGTCATGGCAGGTCGTCCGGTCAAGAACGTGGGGGCGCTCGCCAATCCGGAGTCTCTGGAACAGTTCAGGAATCGACCGGAGCTGGAGTAGGCCGGCGAGCAACAGCTCGTAGCGACCCGCGGTGTCCCTGTAGGCCCACCTGGCTTCGCCACCGAAGGGGGCAGCGGGCCGGAGCGGGATGCCGTGGGGCGCTGCGGCCGCTCCCGGCCGCCAGCGTATTAGTTTTCCGGTTCGGTGCGCGCCGTAACCGACCCGAACGGAGCCGGAGGCAACGATGACGACGACCGCCTCGAATCCGCGTGAGACCTCGGCGGGGTTGACCACTACCCGAGCGCCGTTCATCGAACAGGCCAAGTCGGAGGGACGGCTGTACATCGAGCAGCCGTACGAGTTGTACACGCCCGCCAACCACGACGCTTGGCGGCGACTGTACGCGCGGATGGCCGATCGGTGGCAAAAATACGCCAACCACCGTTTTCTCCAGGGCATCGAGAATCTCTGCCTCGATCCCATGCACGTGCCACCCCTCGAAGCCGTCAACCGATTCATGGCGCCGCTGACCGGGTTTCGCGCCAAGGCCGTCAGCGGCTACGTCCCGGCGTACATGTTCTTTGATTGCCTCCGGCAGCGTGAGTTTCCCACGACCATCACGATCCGCGACGGCGAGGTGCTCGACTATCTGCCCGAACCGGACATCTTCCACGACATCGCCGGTCATGTGCCGATGCATACCGACAAGGCCTTCGCCGACACGCTGGTCCTGTTCGGCGAGTGCGCGCGCGCCGCGGCTGAACGCGCGCAAGTTGTCGCCGATGAGCACGAGCGGGTGCGCCGCATGACCAGCGTGATCAAGGCCATGGCCCGCTTTTTCTGGTTCACGATCGAGTTCGGCCTGATGAAAGGCACCCGACCCGGGGAACTCAAGGCGTACGGCAGCGGCCTGCTCTCGTCGTATGGCGAACTGGAGCATTGCATCGAGTCTCCCGACGTCCAGCGCTGGCCGTTCCAGCTCGAGTGGGTGGTCAACCAGTCCTTCGAAATCGATCACTATCAGCCGCTGCTCTTTGTGGTTGATTCATTCGATCATCTGTTCAGTGAGGTCGGTCGGCTGGCGGATTGGGTCACGGCGGGCAAGCTCGACAATGTCAGCCCCGGCGAACCCGCCATCAGCGCGACCGACCTGGCTTCCTTCCTCGGAGCGGCAACATGACATCCACCTTGACATCGGCGGCGCCGGCCGTGACGCACGACGCTTTCCCGATCAACGGTACCGACTACATCGAGTTCTATTGCGGCAACGCCAAGCAATCGGCCCACTATTATCGCGCCGCGTGGGGCCACCAGCTCGTCGGTTATCGCGGGCCCGAGACCGGTGTCCGGGATCGCGCGTCGTATCTGCTGGTGCAGGACAAGCTCCGCATCGTGCTCACGTCGCCGATGGGCCCCGAGGGTGAGATCGCGGCGCACCTCCACAAGCACGGCGACGGCGTGCACGACATGGCGTTCTGGGTGCCCGACGCCCGCACCGCATACCAGGCCGCGATGGACCGCGGCGCGCAGAGCTACCAGGAACCAACGGTGCACCGCGACGAGCATGGCGAGATTGTCACCGCGGCGATCCGAACCTATGGCGACACGATTCACTCGATCGTCGAACGGACCAATTACCACGGCCTGTTCTTCCCGGGATTTGTCCCGGTGGCGTCGCCGTACCAGCCGGTCGGCACCGGACTCAAGTACGTCGACCACTGCGTCGGCAACGTCGAGCTTGGCAAGATGAACGTCTGGGTCAAGTTCTACGAGGACGTTCTCGGTTTCACCAACATCCTCACCTTTGACGACAAGACGATCACCACCGAATACTCGGCGCTGATGTCCAAGGTCATGTCGAACGGCAACGGCCGCATCAAGTTCCCCATCAATGAGCCGGCGCCCGGGAAGAAGAAGTCGCAGATCGAGGAATACCTCGACTTCTATCGCGGACCCGGGGTGCAGCACATCGCCATCGCCACCGACGACATCGTCAAGACCGTGCGGGAGCTGCGGAGCCGGGGCATCGAGTTCCTCAAGGTGCCGCAGACCTACTACGACACCGTGCTCGACCGCGTGGGCCGGATTGACGAGGATCTCGCGCCGCTGGCCGAGCTTGGCGTCCTTGTCGACCGCGATGACGAAGGGTACCTGCTGCAGATCTTCACCAAGCCGGTGCAGGACCGGCCGACGCTGTTCTACGAGATCATCCAGCGCAAGGGCGCCAAGAGCTTCGGGGCAGGGAACTTCAAGGCCCTGTTCGAGGCGATCGAGCGAGAGCAGGCGCTGCGAGGGAATCTCTGACGATGCCGATCTACCACACCCTCGGCCAGGTGCCTCGCAAACGCCACACCGTCTTCCGGCGGCCTGACGGCGGCCTCTACGCCGAAGAGCTGATGGGCCACGATGGCTTTACCGGCACGTCGTCGCTCCTGTATCACACCAGGCCGCCGACCACGGTGAAGGCGGCTCGGCGGGTGAAGCTGATCCGCTGGGACGCCGATGAGGACACGTCGCTGCGGCACCGGCACTTCCGCACCGCCGCGGCACGTGCGGGCGGCTCGCCGACGCTCGACCGCACGCCGATCCTCTTCAACACTGACATCGCCATGCTGTACGTCGCACCCGACCAGCAGGATGTGCATGCGTACCGCAACTCGCAGGCGGACGAGGTGATCTATGTGGTTGAGGGCGAGGGGATGCTCGAGTCGGTGTTCGGCAACTTGCCGTTCCGCTCGGGTGACTACGTGGTCATCCATCGCAATATCACGCATCGGTGGGTGATCGACTACGGCAAGGGTCCGGCGAAGTTCGTCGTGTTCGAGAGCCGGGGCCACGTCCGGTGGCCCAAGCGCTATCGCAACGAGTTCGGCCAGCTGCTCGAGGGTGCCCCGTATTCCGAACGCGATATCCGCCGCCCGCTCGAGCTGAATGCGCACGACGAGGCCGGCGATTTTCCGGTGCTCGTCAAGCAATACGATGCCATCAATGAACTGATGCTCGACCACCATCCGTTCGACGTCGTGGGGTGGGATGGGTACTACTATCCCTGGGCGTTCAGCATCCACGACTTCGAGCCGATCGTGGGACGCATTCACCAGCCGCCGCCGGTGCACCAGACGTTCCAGGGCGATGGCTTCGTCATCTGCTCGTTTTGCCCCCGCCCATACGACTTCGATCCCAACGCCGTCCCCGCACCGTACAACCACAGCAATGTCGATTCCGACGAGGTGCTCTTCTATGCCTCGAGCGAGTTCATGAGCCGCAAGGGCATCGAGTACGGGTCGATCACGCATCATCCCGATGGACTGCCCCACGGCCCGCATCCCGGGCGCGCCGAGGCCAGCATCGGCGCCAAGTACACCAACGAACTGGCGGTGATGATGGATTCGTTCCGGCCGCTGCACGTCGCCAAGGCGGCTGAAGCGTTCGAGGATCCAACCTACCACAAGTCGTGGCTGGATCAGCAGCACGCGGCGTTCAGCCCGCCCACGAGCTGACTTCTCTCTTGGTCGTTTAGATTCTCCTTCGTGCAACTCACGGTTCGCGAAGCCGCGTCCTACTTCGGAGTCAACGAGCCGACGCTGCGGCGCTGGATCAGCCAGCGCGGTCTCCCCGTGCATGAGGTCTACGAGCGGATCTACCTGAACCCACTCGAGCTCTGGGAGTGGGCCGTCGAACACGGCATCCCGGTGTCTCGCGGGCTGCTTGAGACGGCCAGGCGGTCGCCCGACGAACCGCCGCGGCTCGTCGACCTGCTGCGCGCCGGCGGCATCTTTCACGATGTCGAGGGCGCAACGAAGCCGGATGCACTGCGGGCGTTCGTCGATCGATTGCCCCTTCCGCCGGAACAGGACCGGGCATTCGTCCTCAGCGTGCTCGAGGCGCGCGAAGCCATGGGTTCGACCGCGATCGGAGACGGCATCGCCATCCCGCATGTCCGCAATCCCATCGTCCTGCACGTCGAGGAACCGTTCGTCACGTTGGGCCTGCTGCGTCATCCGGTGGACTTCGATGCACCCGATGGCCGGCCGGTGCACGCCGTGTTCCTGGTGGTGAGCACCACCGTGCCCGGGCACCTCCGGATCCTGGGACAGCTGGCATTCGTGCTGCGGGACGCGACGCTGCGCCGGCTGCTGCTCGCCAGTGCTGCCGCGGACGAAATTCTCGGCCGCATCGAACTGGTGGAGACCAACTATCGCACCGGCTCGTACGCCGCGAGCAAGAGCCCCATCGGGTGACGGCTTTCCTGGCCGGCATGGCGCTGCTGCTCGTCGCCGCCGCGAGTTGCGCGGCGTTCCGGCGACGGAGCTTCGGCGACGGGGTCTTCACCGCGTGCGTCATTGCCGGTGCGGCGGTCGCCAGCGTCCCCGCGGTTCAGGTGCTGCTCGGCGCCACACTGCCGCAGCTTCGGTGGCGGGCGGGTGTTCCCGGCGGTGACTGGGTTCTCGGGATCGATCCGCTGTCGGCGATCTTCCTGCTGGCGATTCTGGTCGTCGGCGCGGCGAGCGCGGCCTTCGGCGCGGCCTACCAGGCGCGGGAGCGGGGTCATCGTGCGGTCTGGTTGAGTCATGCCGCGTTCGCGCTGGTCCTCGCCGCCATGGCCCTCGTCGTAACCGCCCGATCCGTCCTGCTCTTTCTTGGCGCGTGGGAGCTGATGGCGCTCGGCTCCTATGTCCTCATCGTAACGGAACACGAACACCCGACGGTGCGGCGAGCCGGGCTGATCTACCTCGTGACGACTCATGCCGGGACGCTGGCGTTGCTCGCGATGTTCGCGATCTGGACGAGCGGCAGCCGCGACTGGACCTTTGCGGCGCTCGCCGCCAACGGGCCCCGGCTCGCACTCGGCGGCGGCGTGGTGCTCGCGCTCGCACTCGTTGGCTTCGGTGCCAAGGCCGGCTTGGTCCCCTTGCACTTCTGGCTGCCTGCGGCGCACGCGTCGGCACCGAGTCACGTGTCCGCATTGATGTCCGGCGTCGTAATCAAGATGGGGATCTACGGTATTCTGCGCGTGGTCGCGCTCCTTGGGCCGCCGCCGGCGTGGTGGGGGTGGGTGGTGCTTGCGATTGGCGTCGCTTCCGCGGTGCTCGGCGTTCTCTGGGCGCTGGTGCAGCACGACGTGAAACGTCTGCTCGCGTATCACAGTGTCGAGAACATCGGGATCATCCTGATCGGTGTCGGCGTTGGCGCGCTCGGCGCGGCCTCTGGACATCCGATCATTGCCGTCATCGGCTATGGCGCGGCGGCGCTGCACAGCCTGAACCATGCGCTCTTCAAGGGCGCGCTCTTCCTCGCGGCGGGCGCCATCTATCGCGCGACGGGGACGCGCGACCTGGAGCAACTCGGCGGACTCGCGCGGCGCATGCCGCTGACCTGGCTCGGCTTTCTCGTCGCAGCTGTGGCGATTATCGGGGTACCGCCGCTGAATGGTTTCGTGAGCGAATGGCTGGTATTTCAAGGACTGTTGCGCGCGGGGCAGTCGGCCGAGGCGCTCCGGCTCGTCGTGTTCGCGGCACCCGCGCTCGCACTGGTCGGCGGTCTGGCGCTGGCCTGCTTCGCCAAGGTCGCCGGAATCGTTTTCTTGGGACATCCACGCAGCAGCCAAGCCGCCGAGGCACGCGAAGCCGGCGCCGGGCTACTCGCGCCGGTGCTGGTGCTCGCGTTCGCCTGTGTCGTCATCGGAACCGTCCCGGCGCTGGTCATGCGCCCCGTGATGGTCGTCGGCGCAACGGTGGCCGGGGAACACTGGGTGCCAATCGCGGCGGCGTTGAGTGATGTCTTCGCCGACGCCGGGCGCATTTCGTGGCTGGCGATCGGGCTCCTGCTCGTTGGCGCGATCCTCTGGCTGGCGCGTCGCGCCGCGCTGCGACGCCAGGTCGTTCGCACGGGCCCGACCTGGGCGTGCGGCTACCCTCATCCGACGCCGCGGATGCAGTACACGGCGTCGTCCTTCGCCGCGCCGCTGGCGTCGGTCTTCGGCCGGCTGGCCGGCGTGCGCGAGCATCGCGGTGCCACCGTTTTCCACTCCACGCCGGTCGATCTCGTGCTCGATGCGGCCGTGCTGCCGCTCTGGGCGCGCGTCGAGCGGGCGGCCCTGCGCCTGCGACCGATGCAGCAGGGACGCTTGCACGTCTATCTCATCTACGTGGTCGTGACGGTCGTGCTGGTGCTCGGCTATCTCGTTCTCGCCCCGACCCGCTAGCGACCGCGCCGATGCTCTCCGCCATCCTGTCGCTGGCCCTGCTTCTCATGCTCGCGCCGCTCCTCCCCGGTGTCGCCGCGCGGACGCGCTCGCTGCTGACCGGCCGCCGCGGGCCGCCGGTACACCAACTCTACATCGACCTCTGGAAGCTGATGCGGCGGGGCGTGGTCTACAGCGAGACGACAACGCCGATTTTCCGCCTCGCTCCAATCGTGGTCGCGGCGACCGTCGTGATCGCGGCCACGCTGGTGCCCCTCGACCGAACCAGTAGCGTGCTGCGGTTTTCCGGCGATGCCGTCGCCTTCGCCTATCTCCTTGGGCTCGGCCGCTTCCTGTTGGTACTTGGAGCGCTCGACACGGGATCCAGCTTCGAAGGCATGGGGGCCAGCCGCGAGGTCACCTTCGCGAGCATCGTGGAACTGGGGCTGTTCTTCGCCATCGCCACACTGGCCGTCGCAACGCAGGAATTGTCGCTCTCGGGGATGCTTGGCGCGCCGCTCGGCCGGCACTGGGCGCAGGCCGCACCGTCGCTCGTGATGGTTGCGCTCGGACTGTTCTCGCTGTTGCTGGCGGAATGCGCGCGCGTGCCGGTCGATGATCCGAGCACGCATCTCGAGCTCACCATGATTCACGAGGTGATGGTGCTCGACCATGGCGGGCCCGATCTTGCGCTGCTGCTCTTCGCCGGCGCCGCCAAGCTCGCCGTCTTCAGCGCGCTGGTCGTCGCACTGATCGTGCCCGCGCCGGCGCGGTCCCTGCCGGTCGCGCTCGCGATCCTGGTTGCCGGGACGGTCGGGGTGGCCATTGCCGTGGGGGTGGTCGAGTCGGCGACGGCCCGGCTCCGGTTGCCCACGGTGCCGCTCTACCTCGCCGGGGCCGCTGCGCTCGCTGGGTTCGGTCTCGTCCTCGTGGTTCGCTGAGCCGACGATGCACTCGCTCGCGGAACCCATCCTGCTGCTCGTCGTCCTGACGGATTTCGCCGTGCTCGCGACGTCGCGCCTGAGCGCATGCATTCGCGCCATTGCCTCACAGGGCGTCCTCCTCGGCACGCTGTCGCTGGTCGTCGACGGTGCCTGGTCGATCCATGCCATTGCGCTGGCGCTCGGCACGATCGCGATCAAGGCGATGCTGCTGCCGTGGTTTCTGCGCTGGGCGATTCGCGAGGCATCGGTACGGCGCGAGGTCGAGCCGCTGGTCGGCTACATGCCATCGTTCCTGCTCGGAGCCGCGGCGCTGGTCGTCTCGTTCGCCGTGGCTGCGCGGCTTCCCGCCACGGGAAGCGGCCCGTTGCTCGTGCCGGTTGCACTCGTGACCGTCATGATCGGTCTCGTCGTGCTGATCACCAGGACGAAGGCGATCAGCCAGGTCGTGGGATACCTCATGCTCGAGAACGGGATCTACCTGTTCGGCCTCACCCAGGCGCGCCGCGTCCCGTTCCTGGTCGAAGCCGGCGTGCTCCTTGACGTGTTCGTCGGCGTGTTCGTCATGGGCATCGTCGTGTTCCACATCAACCGGGAGTTCGATTCGATCTCGGCGACCAACCTCAGCGAACTACGGGAATCGTAGGACGTCCGGCGACGTGATTCTCCTCGCGCTCATCCTGATGCCGGTGCTGGCCGCCGTGCCGGCGTTCTTCGTGACACGGCCCGGTGCACGGACTGCGCTCCTGCTCGGCTGCGCGACGGTGCATGTCATGCTGGTGGCGCGTCTCTGGACCATGGTGGGCACGGCGGCGCTGGGTGGTTGGCTCGGTGTGGACGGACTGGGGCTGATCGTGCTCACCGTGAACAGCGTGTTGTTCATCGTCGTGGTGTCCTACGCGGTCGGCTTCCTCCGCGCCCAACGCGCGCGCGAAGGTCGCGTCCTCGCCAGCGGAATGCTCGTTTTCCTCGGCGCTGCGTCGCTGGTCGCGCTCAGCCATCACCTGGCGCTGCTGTGGGTGGGGATGGAGGCGACCACGCTGTCCCTGGCACCGCTGATCTACGATCGTCACGACCGCCGTTCGCTGGAAGCGGTGTGGAAATACCTGGTGCTATCGTCGGTCGGGATCGCATTGGCGCTGCTGGCGGTGTTCCTGCTCGCCACCGCCCAGCCCTCCGTGGCCGGCACGCGGCCACTGGTGCTCGATGATCTCGTGGCTGGAGCGGGCTCCCTCGATCACTGGTGGTTGCGGGCGTCGTTTGTGTTCGCCATCGTCGGCTTCGGCACGAAGATGGGACTCGCGCCGATGCACACGTGGAAGCCGGATACCTACGGCGAGGCGCCGAGCCTGGTGGGGGCGCTCATGGCGGGCGGCATCACGAGCTGCGCCTTCCTGGGATTGGCGCGCTTCACGCAGATCCTCGTGGCCGCCGGCCTCGAAGGATTTGCGCGCCCACTCCTGCTCGCATTTGGACTGTTCTCCCTTGTTGTGGCTGCCGCGTTCATCATCGGGCAGGCCGACGTCAAGCGCCTCCTCGCCTACTCCAGCGTCGAGCACATGGGGCTGCTTGCGCTCGGCCTCGGCCTCGGTGGGCTCGGCACCTACGGTGCCGTGCTTCATGTGCTCAACAACGGCCTGGTGAAGGGACTGCTGTTTCTTGTCGTTGGCAACCTGGTGCTGGCCGCGGGGTCGTCGGCGGCGGCCGACATGCGGGGCATGTTGCGCGCGCGTCCGGTTTCGGCCATGCTCGCCGTGCTGGGACTGTTCGCCATCACCGGTTCGCCGCCATTCGGGATGTTCCTCAGTGAGTTCGCGATCGTGAGCGGCGCCGTCCAACAGCATCATCCCGTAGTCGCCATCGTGGCGCTCGCATTGCTTGCGGTGATCTTCGTCGGCATCGCCCGCATGATTCTCGAGATCGTGCTCGGAGCACGTCCGGCGGCGCCGCTCGTGGCGATCGACCGCGAGCGGCCGTGGATGGTCCTCGGCCCGTTGGTGCTGGCCGGGATCGTACTGATGCTGGGGAGCTACATCCCATCGGCGCTGCAGCAGCAACTGGCGCGTGCCGCGACGGCGCTTGGCGGGAGCGCACCGTGAGCGGGCGTGACGAGGCGCTGCGGCTCCGGAACCGGCGCGCGGCTCCGCTCGCCCGCGTACCCGTGCTCGACGGCGACCGGTTCGCCGAGACGATTGCGGACGCGGTGTCAGGCGGCGACCGGATCATCTCGCTCTTTGGCCTCGTCGAGACGCCCGACACGCTGCGACTCGTGGCCGTCCTCGGCGACGATGAACAGGGCCAGTTGCGCGCGATCTCGAGCCTCGTCTCGCAACAGCTGCCGCCGCTGTCACGTGGCTGTCCACAGGCGGCTCGGTTCGAACGTGAAATCGCCGAGCAATGCGGCGCGGCCGTCGCGGGATTCCAGGCGCCAAAGCCGGTCCGCCGTCACCCGCCGGACCACGCGCCGTCCGGCTGGCCTGCTCGCCCGCACGATCGCGACTGGTTCCCGTTCACCAGCATCGCCGGTGAAGAAGTGCACGAGGTCGCCGTCGGGCCGGTGCACGCCGGTGTGATCGAGCCGGGGCACTTTCGTTTCCAGGCGCACGGCGAGGAGGTGCTCTCGCTCGACATCATGCTCGGTTACCAGCACCGCGGCGTGGAGCGACTGCTGGAGGCCCTCGACCGGCGGCGCGCGGTGCTGGTTGCCGAATCGATTGCGGGCGATACCGTCATCGCCCACACCAGCGCCTGGTGCGGCGCGATCGAGGCGCTGGCGCGCTGCCAGAAGAGTCCGCGCGCACAGGCGCTCCGCGGCATCGCGCTCGAGCTCGAACGTCTGGCGAATCACATCGGGGATCTCGGCACGCTGGCGGGCGACGTGGCCTATCAGCCGGCCGCGGCCTACTTCGGCAGGCTGCGCGGCGAGTGCCTCAACTTGCTGATGCTGGTGTCGGGGAACCGGTACGGGCGCGGCCTGGTGCGGCCCGGCGGCGTCGGCTTCGATGTGCCGGCGGAGATGGCGGCAGAGATCGGCCTGCGGGTCGGGCAACTGCGCGAAGCGCTTCCGCCCGTCGCGAGCCTGCTGCTGGACGCACCGTCGGTGCAGTCACGCTTCGAAGGCACGGGCGTCGTCTCGGCGGAGTTGTGCGGCGTGCACGGATTCGTGGGACCGGTGGCGCGGAGCGCGGGGGTGTTGCGCGACGTCCGCCACGACTATCCCTACGGCGTCTACCGCTTCGTGCAGATCCCGGTTGCGTCGGCGTGGGCGGGCGACGTGTTCGCCCGCGCGCTGGTGCGTTGGCTCGAGATTCAACGGTCGCTCGAGTTCGTGACGGAGCAACTCCGTGCCCTGCCCAGGGGCGAGTGCCGAGTGCCGTGCGGGGCACTCGCACCGGGCGAACTGGTCGTCGCGCTCGAGGAAGGCTGGCGGGGCGAGGTCGTGCATGTCGCGGTGACCGACGACGCGGGACGAATCCGCCGTCACAAGGTCACCGACCCGTCGTTCCGAAATTGGGATGCGGTCGCGCTCGCCATGCGCGGCGGCCAGATCTCCGACTTCCCGCTTTGCAACAAGAGCTTCAACCTCTCGTACGCGGGTCACGATCTCTGATGCTCGACCTGTTTCGCACCCGCCTGATGCAGGGCACGCCGACATCGGAATTCCCCGACCGCGACGTGTCGTTGCCGGCCCGCTTCCGTGGTCGCCCCACCTTGTCGCGCGATGACACCGGGGCGGCGATCGGCGCGCCAGCCCGCGATCTGCCGTCGGGCCTGGTGCGGGCGGACTCGCGCGCCCTGCCGGTGCTCGACCTGGGGGCCTGCCTGTTCTCGCCGGAGGAAGCCACGGCTGCTCCCGGCTGCCAGGTCGCGTTCAGTCAGGACTACCGGATGGCCACCGGAACGCGTAACG
>PNAE01000001.1 GCA_003169895.1 Gemmatimonadota bacterium | reverse complement strand
TCTAAAGCACTTGCGGGATCAAAAGCCGCCAGCCTGGGCTTCCGGAGGCGGGATTCAGCACGGGTGCGGAGAATTGCTATTGCCCAGGACGCGAGACACGACTGTTGTTATGGAGAACCGCAAACGCCTCCCCTCCTTCGCGCATCGCATCGTTTGCCTCAGGTCTTCAGGTGCGCCGCCAGTTTCAAGCCTTGATCAGCAATGTGCGCTATGCAGTTCGGCGGCTCCGGATGTCGCCCTTTGGATGCGAAACGTTTCACGCCTGCCTCTCATGCCGGCGACCTCGACTCCAGGTTCATAAAATTCACTGCGATAAGCTATTAACACCGCGCCTGATGCGGTGAGCAAATGGTCCGCCCTACTGGAACTGAAGGAGCCTTCATGAACATGTCTTTGGCCACAATCACTCTTCTCGTACTTTCGACCGCAGTCGGACACGCGCAGACCACCCCGACGCGAACGTCTGTTCGAACCTCCGGAGACGCCAGCGTCTTCGTAACTCCCGATCAAGTAGCAATAGACGCGACGGTAACTACCCGAGGTGCATCTGCCCAGGACGCCTCTGCTAGCAATGCGACCCGTGTGGCGGCCGTGCTCGCCGCGTTGACACAGCTTCTCGGCGCCGGAGCCGACATCAAGACCGTGAACTATTCGGTGGGACCGGAATATAATTATCCCCAGAATGCATCTCCGGTCCTGATCGACTACGTTGCGAACAACACGGTGGAAGTTACACTGAGCACAATCCCAATGATTGGCTCGGTCATCGACGCGGCCACGCAAGCGGGCGCAACTTCGGTATCTGGATTACGCTTCTCGTTAAAGGATCCCGAACCGGCGCGCCGTCAAGCGTTGCAGTTGGCCACGATGCAGGCCAAAACTCACGCCGAAGCAATGGCGAGCGGCGTGGGAGCAAAAGTGGGTGCGATCGTCTCCATTCAGGAATCGACGGTGGCTCGTGTGCAGGGAGGAGTCACCGGAACCACCGGCGGCGCCGCGACGCCCACCCCCGTCGAACCAGGGAGGATCCAGGTACAGGCCAGCGTCGTCTTTGAAGCGGAATTGAATTAGTTTTTTCGATCATTAGCCGCCCTCCGATTCGTCAATGCGATCGCCCAAGCCGAAGGAAGCGGATCGGAACGACGGCGGAGTTGAGCGGCGAGATGCGCGCAAACGACAAGACCACGCCTCACGCTGTCCCATGGCCCCGACTGTGCCCGGCGGCCGGTTCATTGGCGCGCTTCGTTCCGTCCACTTCCCTGCGCCGCTTGATGTTGAAGTGCAGCGGATCGCCATCGCCCCACCAAAACCAATCGAAGCGCCGTGTCTCAATCGTCAGGTTCGACAACACCACATCTTCCACAATGCCGCCATCGAATACCATAAACGCGATCCCTCGGTTGGAATTGGTAATGACCACGTTAGCGATGTTGACGCGACGGATCGCGTTCGAATTCTCATCGCAAAACTTGATCGCGCTCGAAGACGAAGACAGGCGGCAATTGGTCACCGTCACGTTTTCAACTGGTAGCGCAGGCCCCCAAATACCAGACGAGTAGAAGACCGGTGCATCATCGCCGGTTTCAACGGTGGAGTTCGAAATACGAACATCCTGGCAACCGTCGGGGTCAATGCCATCGGCCCACACACCTTCCTTCTGGCTGGAATAAATGTAGACACCATCGATGAGTAGGCGCTTGCAGGCATACAGGTTAATGGTCCAACTGCGCGACCGCAGGAACTTCAATCCGGTAATGCGCACGTCCGTGCAGCGTAGCAGCAGTACCATGCGCGGATAAATCTTTTCGTCAGGGAAGCCATGCGGGAACGGATCCAGCGGGCTTGGAGGTTGTCCTTTTCCTTGACGGAATTAAGGAGAAGTATGATGATCTCGAAGCAATGTCCACGATTGTTCGCCTGAACGACATAGTCGAGGCTCTGGAGACGCAGTTCGACGAATCCCGTTCTTATCGTGGATCTCGATGCCGGTCAGGTGGTAACCGTCTCTGAAGATCTTCTGTGGGAGGCAGAGGAGCCCGGCGACGAGGAGCCGGATCTTTCTGACTGGCAGAGAGACGAATGGGATACAGCCAAACGCATTGTTTCAACCGACCGCTTCAGACCGCTTCCGACGAAGTTTGATGTACACGAGTGGGGGATCATGCAGAATTTTTCACGCTCGGTAGGGTCCGACGGTATTCGCAACGACCTTTTGCGCGTGATCCACGGCGCCGGTGCATTCCGAACTCCGCGCCGATGCCCTTAGGCAGATCGCGCTCGACTGGTGCGAAGAGAATCAGATAGTTTGGCAGTAGAGGAGATGCGGCGATAGGTCGTACAGCAGCCGACTCACTGAGCTACCAACCATTCGGTATTGACCTTCGCTGTGCCAATCTGCTTAATCGCTCAGATCACCGAGCCGGAGATGAAAATTAGCGCCGTTGCGGCACATCCAAGAACCTGGAACCACGCTTAGTCGGTATTCACACTTCTTACGAGAATGTTTTCCGCCCGCCGAGCATTTTTTGGTAGGCTTCCAGGAGCTGTTCTCGTGCGTTCTTCCCCAGCGGCTCGGGCAGTTCGGTCGGCTGATAGTGGCGACAGAGTTCCACAGTCTTGCGAAGGCTTTCGGCAAATTCGATGCAAGGTTGGCAGCCAGCAATGTGAGCTTCCATCTCCTGGCAGGCGTCGGGCGGAAGCTCCAGGTTCAGATACTCCGATAGCAGCGAAAATACTTCCCTGCATTTCTCCGTGCGCTCATTCGACTCCATCTCATTCTCCTCGGGTGTGACTGGATAGAACCCCGCCATCGGTCCGCAGATATTCATTGAGCTTTTGACGAACAGCCAGACGCGCCCGATGCAACCGCGTCTTGACGACGTCCTGCGTAAGATCGAGGACTTGGGCGGTCTCCAGTGTGGACAATTCCTCCAAGTCCCGCATCAGCAGGACCGACTTGTAGTTTTCGGGCAGCTCGCTGATCGCCCGATCGATCACTTGCTTCATTTCCGATTGCATGACCTGACGATCGGGCAGTCCGGACCAATCCGCGATTTGGAGTTTGGCGTGGCCGCCCTGATGGCTCATTGCCGGCATAAAGTCGTCCAGTGACAGTTCCTGCGCTGGAGCGAAAACGCTCTTCCGCCGCTTCATCAAGCAGGCGTTCCGAGCAATCCGAAAAACCCACGGCCGAACTCGTTCCGGCTCCCGAAGTTGATCGAAGCTCTCGAAGACCTTCAGCAATGTGTCCTGCGCCACGTCTTCCGCATCCTCGCGTTGGCCGCACATCAGCCAACTGTAATGGAAGATCTTTGCCCGGAAGTGCTCCACGAAGCGGTCGAACGCGTTTGCGTCTCCCGCCATGAGTCGTCGTGCGAGATCGACTTCCACTTCCCGTTCCAATGGTCAGTACCGCTTCCGATTGTAACGGGCTTCCAGCTAAGCCACCGCGAGTGCGCCGGCATTGACCGTGATCCCGATGCTCGGTTGTCCCAATAGGGTGTTGTGAATCAAACAGGCTTTCACGGCGCGCAAAACACCCGTCTGTTGGCGTTCATCCAGGCCGAGTGCCGTCACTTCGATCTCGAACGATGCCAGCCGGGCTGGCTGAGCTGCCTTTTCCGCGGTGACCCGCACTCCCAGATCTTCGGTGGGTGGTCCGCGCGCCTTGAGGTATTGCGTCGCATAGTAACCCGCGCAAGTCGCGAGCGACGCCAACAGGAACTCCGGCGGTGACATGCCTTCATCGGCACCACCGTTTTCAATCGGTTGATCGCAGATAACCCGATGGCCTCGGGCGGCGACTTCGAACTTCGTATCGCCCAGATAGTGAACTGAAACTTCCATAATTCTTGCCTTCCTGCTTATCAGGATGCAAACGCCGCAAAAAGGTGACGCTCTGTCACCTCGGCCGACCGATTGCATCTTCAAAAACAGGACCAATGAAGAAAATACTGCTGATGCTGGCCTGGTGGCCGCTTACGGGCTGGGCGCAAGACCCAATGTCGTTAAAGGACGCAGTTCACCTGGCGCTGAACAGGAACAAGTCCGTGGAGGCGTCCGACGCGTCCCGGAAGGCCGCAGAGAGCCGCATCGCGGAAGCGCGGGGCGGCAATTTACCCAAAGTAAACTATTCCGAGTCCTGGACGCGCAGCGATAACCCAGTCTTTGTGTTCTCGTCGCTACTGACTCAACACCAGTTCGGCGAGCAGAACTTTCAGATCGGTCCCCTGAATCGACCCGATTTCCTGAACAACTTCCAATCTCAGGTAACAGCCGATCAAACGCTGTACGACGGAGGTCAGACCAGACACGCAGTGCGCTCCGCCGAATTGACGAAAGACATTACCATTGAGGACGGCCGGCGGACCCGTATGCAAGTCATCGCCGGCGCGATCCGTTCTTATTACGATGCCCTTTTGGGCGCAGAGGAATTTAACGCGACCAGCCAGGCAATGCGTTCGGCGCGGGCGGACCTTGAACGCGCCGAGTCGGTCCGCTCGGCTGGAATGTCTACCGATGTCGATGTACTCTCGATCCGCGTCCACCTGGCCGGTGTTCGCGAGCAACAGATCCGCAGGGAGGCCGATCTCGACGTGGCGCGGGCGGCTCTGAACGATGCTCTGGGCTTGCCGCTAGACACCGCGCACACTTTGACCACCGGGTTGGCGCCCTTGCGACTCCCGGATGGCTTGCTTGCGGACTACGAAAAGAATGCGCTCGGTGAGAGACCGGAGGCGCGCCAAGTGAAGCTGGCCATCGATCTGGCCGAAAATCAAGCTGCCACTGCACGCAGCAATCTTATGCCGCAGGTAGGCGTCCACGCCGCTTTCGAAGCGGACCGGCAGAATTTTTATGACAAGGGAGGGTCCAACTGGCTGGTTTCCATCGGACTGCGCTGGAACCTTTTCAACGGCTTCAGTGACAAGGCGCGCATCGAGGAAAGTAATTTCGCACTGCGCCGGAGCGAGGCGGACCAGGCGCATGCCAATTCCGCAATTCAGCTTCAGGTGCGTCGGGCCTACGCCGACATGCGTGCTGCGGCGCAGCGTATCGAAGTGACAGATGCAGCCGTTGCGGAGGCGGAAGAGAGTCTTCGTATCACCCAGAACCGCTACGAAACCGGGCTGAGCAACGTCACGGACTTGCTTCGCACGGAGACGGCGGTTCTCGACGCGCGGACCCGGCGTCTGGCGGCGATTCACGATCAGCGCATCGCCGCGGCAATGCTCGAACTGGCGGCAGGGACGCTGACGGAATCCTCGGAGGTCCTGAACTAAATGACGAAGCAACTGTTTCTAGTAGTCCCCGTTGCCATGTGGCTCGCAGCGTGCAGCGACGCTCCGAAAGCGAAACCAGTCGCTTCTTCGGCCAGGCCCGTTGCCGTATCTGTCATCACGGCAGCCACCGAGACGTGGCCTTCGATCTACGAAGCGACGGGCACCGTTCGCGCCCGCACTTCCGCTGTCATCTCCGCGAAACTGATGGGCTATGTACGCGAAGTGAAGGTCCAGATCGGCGATCACGTGCGCGAAGGCCAGCTGCTCGTTACTCTCGATCCACGCGATCTGGATGTCAGTTCGCGGCGCGCCGAGTCTGCCCGCGAGGAAGTCCGCGCCGGAATACCGGAGGCTGACAGTGCTGTCGCCGCCGCGAAAGCAAATCTCGATCTGGCGCAGGTGACATTTGGCCGCATGCAGGACATGTATCAAAAGAAGTCGATCTCGAACCAGGAGTTCGATGAAGCCTCAGCCAGACTCAAGGCCGCACAGGCCGCACACGACATGGCGCGAGCCAGGCGCACTCAACTCGACTCCCGGCTTGCTCGGGCCGATCAGGAGGTACGCTCCACGGAAGTAACCCGCAGTTACGCCGAGGTCCTGGCCCCTTTTGCCGGGGTGGTCGTTGCCAGGTCGGTGGAACCCGGCATCCTGGCCCTCCCCGGCACCCCGATGTTCACCATCGAACGCGAAGGTACTTACTGGCTCGAAGCGTCAGTGGAAGAGTCTCGTCTGTCGGCGATCCGGGTCGGACAGCCGGTTTCTGTGACACTCGACAGTCTTGACCACACATTGGAGGCGCGTGTCTCCGAAATCGTCCCCGCAGTAGATGCCGCATCAAGGACTTATATCGTAAAGATCGATCTGCCGATGCTTACAACATTGCGCTCGGGAGTCTTCGGGCGCGCCGGGTTTCAGTTGGGAAGCCAATCGGTGATGGCGATTCCGGTCGCGGCAGTCGCGGAACACGGCCAGTTGCAATCCGTATTCGTGGATGACAACGGCATTGCCCATTCGCGCCTGATCACCACAGGGCAAAAGGTAAAAGACCGGATTGAAGTGCTCTCTGGCCTGACTGCTGGCGAAAAGGTGATCTATCCCGTTCCGCCGGACCTTTCCGATGGGACAGCGCTAACAGTAGGCAGCGCGGAGGTCCACCAGTGAAGACGGACCACTCGCTCGGTCTCGCGGGAAAGTTCGCCAGCGTCTGGATCGGCTCCAAGCTGACCCCCCTGGTGATCGCAGGCTCCCTGCTGCTAGGTGCCTTCGCGGTATGGAAGCTGCCGCGCGAAGAAGAGCCGCAGATCATCGTGCCGATGGTCGACGTCTTCGTGCAGATGCCAGGCGCATCGGCCCGCGAAGTGGAAGAGCGCGTCACCAAACCGATGGAAAAACTGCTGTGGGAGATTCCGGGAGTGGAATACATCTATTCCACTTCCAGCTCCGGCATGTCCACCGCCATTGTGCGCTTCCTTGTCGGTCAGGACGAGGAGAAAAGCATCGTCAGGCTGAACCAGAAGCTCAACGCGAATCTGGACCTTATTCCGCCCGGTGCATCGCCTCCGCTGGTCAAGCCCCGCTCGATTGACGACGTTCCTGTCCTGGCGCTGACGTTCTGGAGCAAGCGGTACGGTGACCTCGAACTTCGGCGCATTGCGGCTCAGGCAAGTGACACGATCAAACAGACGCCGGACGTTTCAGCCGTCGCTCTGACCGGCGGACAACGCCGTGAAATTCGCATTACTCTCGATCCGTCCCGCCTCAGCGCTTACAATCTTTCTCCTCTTCAAGTCGTCAGTGCTTTGGGCCTTTCCAATCGCAGGATGCCATCGGGCGAATTCGCCAGCGGCAACCAGGAATACCTTCTGGAAACGGGCCAGTTCCTGCGTACCCCGGACGACGTCCGCAACGTAGTCGCAGGGGTCCCCAACGGCACACCGGTCTTCGTGCGCGATGTAGCACAAGTGACCGACGCCGGAGAAGAACCCTCGCAGTACGTGCGCTTTTCCGACGGCAAGGGTTTCTACCCGGCAGTGACGATTGCTGTCTCAAAGCGCAAAGGCACCAACGCAGTAACCGTTGGCGAGGATGTTCTGCGTCGTCTGGAGCCACTGCGGGGCAGTGTCATCCCATCCGGCGTCGAAATGACAATTACCCGCGATTATGGAGACACAGCGAAGGAGAAGTCCAACGAACTGCTGTGGCACATGCTCATCGCCGTGATTTCGGTGAGTGTTCTGGTTGCCGTTGTTCTCGGTCTGCGCGAATCGCTGATCGTCTTTATCGCCATTCCCGTAACGCTGGCCCTGACCCTCACGGTCTTCTACCTCTACGGCTACACGCTGAACCGGATTACTCTTTTCGCCCTGATCTTCTCCATCGGCATTCTGGTCGACGACGCCATCGTGGTCGTGGAAAATATCGTGCGCCACTGGCGGATGCACACCAATCAGGGGAGGCCCCCGTTCGATGTCGCTCTGGAGGCCGTGGATGAGGTGGGCAACCCCACTATTCTCGCCACACTGGCCGTTGTCGCCGCGATTCTTCCGATGGCGTTCGTCGGCGGCCTGATGGGACCATACATGCGCCCGATCCCGATTGGTGCCAGCTCCGCTATGCTCTTCTCTTTGCTGGTGGCTTTCATCGTGACGCCATGGGCAGCCGTACGGATACTGAAGCCGGGCAAGCATCATGAAGGCGAACGAGAGGACTTCGTAACGCGGCTCTACCGGCGCTTCATGGGCAGCCTCCTGCATCGGCCCGTCCTTCGGTGGGGCTTTGTCGGCGGAGTGGTAATCCTTCTGCTCGCCTCCTGCTCCCTCTTCTACTTTGGCTTCGTCAAGGTCAAGATGCTGCCGTTCGACAACAAGAGCGAGTTCCAGGTGATCCTCGATCTCCCGGAAGGAACCACGCTCGAACGCACGGCGGCGCTCGGCGCCGAAGTGGCCTCGTACCTGCGCACGGTACCCGAAGTGGTCAGCACCGAGGTCTACGGCGGTACCGCCGCGCCGTTCAACTTCAACGGGCTCGTGCGCCACTATTTCATGCGCCGCGGTGCCAACGTGGCGGATGTCCAGGTGAATCTCCTCCCCAAGGGCGCGCGTCACCGCGCCAGTCATGCGATCGCCCTGTCGGTGCGCGCGGCGATCGATTCCCTCGCCCTGCCCTATGCGGCGAGCGCGAAGATCGCGGAGATCCCGCCAGGGCCGCCGGTGCTCTCGACGCTCGTCGCCGAGGTCTATGCCGCGACCGACAGCGCCCGCCTCGAGGCTGCCGGCCGGGTCAAGGATGTCTTCGACCGCACGCCGGGCGTGGTGGATGTCGACTGGTCGCTGGAGGCACCCGAGCGCACGCTGACGCTGCAGGTCGATCGCGCGCGCGCCGCCGCCGCGGGGGCGAGCGTCACGGACCTCGCCCAGACCGTCTTCCTGGCCGAGGCGGGACGGGGCATCGGGCTCACCAACGATCCGCTGGCTCGCGAAGGGATCGCGATCGTGCCTCGACTCTCGCTCGCTAGTCGGTCATCCGCCGAGGCGCTGCTCGCACTTCCGATTGCAACGCCCACCGGCCCGCAACCCCTCGCCCGGTTCGTCACGATCGACTCATCGGTCCGCGAACCGGCGCGGTACCGTCGGGACCTGCGTCCCGTGATCTACGTGACCGGCGACGTGGCCGGGAAGATCGAATCGCCCGTGTACGCGATCCTGGCGATGAATCACACGCTCGACACCGTGCGCGTCGACGGCGCGCCGATCGGACGCTACAACGCCATCCAGCCGACGCGACTCGACGAGACCGCGATCAAGTGGGACGGGGAGTGGCAGATCACCATCGAGGTCTTCCGCGACCTGGGACTCGCGTTTGCGGGCGTGCTGGTGCTCATCTACGTGCTGGTCGTGGGGTGGTTCCAGTCGTTCAGGATTCCGCTGGTGATCATGGCGCCGATCCCGCTCACCCTTGTCGGCATACTGCCGGCCCATGCATTCACCGGCGCGTTCTTCACCGCGACGTCGATGATCGGCATGATCGCGCTGGCCGGGATCATCGTACGCAATTCGATCCTCCTCGTGGACTTCATTCAACTGGCCGAAGAACGCGGGCGCTCGTTGCAGGAGGCGGTGATCGAGGCCGGCAGCGTCCGCTTCCGCCCGATTGCGCTTACGGCAGCAGCCGTCGTGCTGGGCGGGATCGTGATGGTGCTCGATCCGATCTTCCAGGGACTGGCAGTCGCTCTGATGAGCGGTGCGATCGTCGCCACGGTGCTGACGATGGTCGTGGTTCCGCTCCTCTACTGGGAACTACGCCGCCGAGACGGCACGGAGGCCGCATGAAGCTGCTCCTGGTGATGTACAGCGGTAACCGCCCCGAACTGGTACCCCAACTTCTCGAGCACCAGGGAGTCCACGGCTACACCGAGTTGCGGGGCGCGCACGGTGCGGGGAGCAGTGGCCGTCGGGAGGGCACGCGGGCATGGCCCGGGGAGACGGCGGTATTTTTCTCGATGGTCGACGACGAACACGCCACCGACTTGATCGCAACGCTGCGCGAGCAGGGGGCCCGCTCGCTCCCCGGGGAACGGATCCACCTGGCGGAATTGCCGGTGGAATACTTTGGCTAGGAGACGATGAGATGTGCGACGACAAGATCATCCGGCGCTTTGCGGGCGGCTTCATCCTCGCCTCGGTGGCGCTGGGCTGGTGGGTGAGCCCGCTCTTCTACCTGTTCACGGTCTTCGTGGCAGTGAACCTGCTGCAATCGAGCTTCACCGGGTTCTGCCCGCTGGAAAAGATCCTGGGCCGGCTCGGACTGTTCAACTGCCAGCCCTGAACCACGCCCCGCGGCCGGCGAGGAGATCCTCGCCGGCCGCCGTGGCGCTCAGGAATGGTGGGCGGCGGCTTCTGCCGCGTCGGCTTCTGCCTTGGTGCGCAGCAACGTTCCATCCGGGTGGTTCGGCGGAGAGTATGCGTCTGAGCCCATTGGACCGCTATTTCGGCTCCTTCACCGTTTCCTTCACGATGAACGGCACCCCATCCGTCATCCACTTCGGCGCCGGCGCCCCCTTGAAGTAGTGGTCAAAGAATTGGAAGTAGCGGATCGTGAGATCCTTCCGGTTCGCCAGACCCCGTAGCCCGTGCAGCTCACCGATGTAGGCGAGCAGTGTGGCATCCTTGCCGTTATACCGTAGCGCGTTGTAGAAGTTCATCCCTTCGCTGAACGACACCGTCGGATCCGCGGTGCCGTGCATGATCAGGATTGGTTGCGTCACCTCGGGGACGTGCGTGAGCGCGGACTCGAAGTGATCGACCGCGGCAATGGAGATGTGTCTCAAAGAGCGGATGTGGGGTGAGGTGGACCGTCTCGCCCACCGGATCAAGGACGAATACGCTCCGGGTTTCGATGCGATCCGGTCGGAAATCCATACCGCCTTCGAGCGGCAGCACGGCGAAGGCTCAGCGAATGGCAGCGAGGATTTCGCGAAAGAGGTGAACGACCGGTACAAGCTGGAGACCGAGCGAAATGGATTCACCTCGGTAGTGTATGGCCAGCGAGCATTGGAGCTGCTCGAGCCGATGCAGGAGGTCTACGAGCGGACTCCGATACTTCAGGTCATGCTGGAGAATCTTCGGGCTCTGGCGGCGGGACGGACATCGTGACGCGGTCCCGCTGCGCCAAGCACCGCTAGCCGCCCGGGCGCAGCGGGATGCCAAGCACACAGGAGCGGGCACCGCTCTTCATCCCGCGATGAAAGGCCGCGACGCGCTCGCGCGCGTTGCCGTGATCGCCGCGTGCGTTGGTCAACACCGGCACCGAGCCCAGCGGCGCCTGGGCGTTGATCGATTCGATCATCTTCCCCCACTCCCCACGGACCAGCGGTGCGTCACCGACCAGCCCCAGTGCGTATTCCGTTTCGGCGAGATCGCCCGGCTGGAGATAGCCCTCTGCATCCGCCTCGGCGACGGCTGATCCGGCCAGGCAGTCGGCATCGGACTCGACGCGATCCACCGCCGACGAATAATCGAGCCCCAGCAAGTGCTGGACCGCATGCCCCCACTCGTGCGCAATGGGGAATATCGCGCCCATGTCACCGTCCGTTCCGATCGCGCGTGCAGTCTTCGCCATCAGAAGGGCGACGAATGATCGGTTGTAGGAGATAGTTCCGTCGAGGCTGCAGGCGTACGCATTCATCCCCGACACGCGGCCGCACGCCGTAAGGACGAAATCGTCGTAGCCCACGACCCGAGGCGTGACGTAGGGCCGGCCCAATGTCTTGAACGTCTGCGCCCACGTCTGGTCGAGAAAGGCAATCGCAACCCTGATCTTTGCCTCGGACGCGGCAACCTGTGCCGAGTCGACCCGGTTCTGCGCGGCCAGAGCGGCCGGGACGAGCAGGGCTGCCAACGGCAGGAGGAAGCGCGTTCTCACGCTACTCACGCCTCGGCTGGGGTCGCTGTCCCGGGCATTCGCTCATTCCGCTCCAACAATGATGATGTGAACCAGGTCGAGCCGAGTCGCCGTGCCGGTCGCGTTCGTATAGGTGCAATCCTTCACCACCATCAGGACCGCACCATGAGCGTCCCGCACTTCCGCCTCCCAGCGAAGGGTACCGTTCCCCAGCATCCGTATTCCGATTCCGTGCACAAACAGGTTCTTCCGCGGGACATCGGTGGGCAACGTGGGTCACTCGCGCAGCGCTACGCCCGCTCCGCTTCCTGACAGCAAGGGGGTGCCCGCGTGATCTCGCATCTTGTATGTCACATCGCTAGTCGCCGTAATTCTGTAGTGCATCCGTTGCTTGAGCGCGAGATTCAACTCGGCCGTGGGAAGTTTGACGGCGCACGTCACCACAACCGGCACGAAGCCTCCAGGAAAGAAGCTGGCATAAAGACCACAATTCTGCCGGATCAACTTCACATCGTTCAAACGGCTGCGCTAGCAGGTGTGAAGGCACCGGAATGTGGGGAGAAGGTCGTCCCATGAGGGCGGAAACGCCGGCTCGATTCGATCCGCTTGAGGGGTGATCAGTTCGCTCGCGCCTTGGCCTCCCGTCGAAGATCGAGCACGAGACAGACGACGATCGACGCAACCAGGTCGGCGTCCATCATCGCGATAGCGTGCAAAACGACGGTCATGCGGCCTCGAAATGCGAGGATCGACCCTCCCGCCGCCCGACCGATGGGCTTGCTGGGTGCGTCGGTAGTATCAGCGCCGAAACTGTCGAGCGGCAGTGACGGTCACCGGCCCAATCACTGCGACAGAAATCGTCGTAGCCGCGGTTCGGCGTCAGCGGCCACGGCTCCCGGAGTCCGTCAATCGGTGACTCGCATCTTTCACGCCTGCGGTGACGCTCCAATCCATAGTGCCTTCGCCGGAGACTCCGGCCCTGCAACTCATTGTTACGGTTGATCTTGCCTGATGATTCCAACCGGGATTCGCTGTCGCAAGACTCGACACCGTTGAATAGATTCTTGACACTCGCGGCCTTCGCCACGAGTCGGTCGGGATCTCTGCGTCAGCTTAGTGTTGCCGCTCAGTTCGCGTCATGCTGCACCGCTTTCTCGGCATCGGCATCACCACCGAATCACTGACGCTGGGAGTTCCGCCCCTCAAGGCCCCGTCACCGTCACCTGCGCGCCGCCGAGCTTGCTGACGCCGGCGTTGCCGCCGGGCACATGCACCCACACCAGCGTGCTCCCGGCGCGCCGCGCCGTAACGGTTCCGGTGAGCGGATCCACTGAAACCGTGGGTGAATCGTCGCTCGACCACTGCAACGACGTCGCCGGGACGGCGGGTAGGCATTCAGAACTGACGCCGGACGTATACGCCACGCTCAGCGTGAGATTGTCGCCCACGTGCAGCGTGGCGAGCGGCGGCGTGATCGTCACGAGCTTGACGTTGCACCGATCCGTGAAGGGGACGGCATCCCCGCCCGAGCACCCCACGACAGCGCTGAGCAGGACGAGCAATGCGCGCTGCGACCCGATCTTCTCCGTCCGAGTGCCAGCCCTCAAAACAGGCTGCCCACGGACCCGAGCATCGCTTGCCGCATCAGCGGCAACGGCAGCGGCCCCAGCTTGATGAACTCATCATGGAACTTCTGCAGCGAGTATGCCGCACCCAGCTTCGCCTGGTAGTCCGCGCGCAGCTTGAGGATCATCAGTTTGCCCATCGTGTAGTAACCGTACAGCGCGTCCGCCGTCCCGCGCTTCGCCTCCGACTCCGCCACCGGCTTCGGCTGATGCCCTTGCGTCACAAACAGCTGCGTCGCCTGGTCCACGGTCATCCCCTGCGTGTGCATCTTGATCCCCACGATGAAACGCACGTCACGAAGCAGCGCGTCCTGCAGCTGTGCGAGCTTGTATTTCGGGTCATTCGCGTGAAACCCCTCGTCGAGCATCATCTGCTCGTCGTAGTGCGCCCATCCCTCCGCGTTCGTGGCCGCACCGTACACCCGGCGCACGTCACTTGGATATTGTTTCGCGTAGAGGAACTGTACGTAGTGCCCAGGATAGACCTCGTGCACGGAGACATTCGAGATCGCCGCGTAGTACCACTGCCCCATGAACTCATCCTGCTTGGTCCTTGGCCACCGCGGGTCGGGTAGCGTCATGTTGTAACGACCTTCCAGCTTCGCCGGTTCGAACGGTCCGGGCGTGTCCATCGACGCCGACGTCGTCGAGCGCATGAACGGCGGCGTCTCCTTCACCCGAGCCGGGTCGCCCGGCGGAACCGTGATGATGTGGTGATCCACAAGAAATTGCCGCAGTGAATCCAGCGTCGCCTGCGTCGCCCCGAGCAGCTTGTCCGGCGCGGGATGATCAGCCTGCAGCGCGGCGAGTACCCGATCGGCTGGTTTCTCGGGATCGATCTGCCTGGCGACGGCCTGGAACGCGTCTTCGTTCTTGTTCCGGTCCGCTTCGGCAATCCGGAGCAGCGAGTCCAGCGGCAGCTCGACCATCTCGTTGGCGGCCAGCGCCTTCGCATAGGTGTCGGTTCCGTATGCGTAACTGCCATTGGATTCCGGCAGCAGATCCTCCTGAAGCCACGACTTGTACGACGCGAGCGCTGCCATGACGCTGTCGTTTGTGCGCTTGAACGTCGTCGCCAGAGCCGAGTCCTTGGCGTCCGCGAACGCAGCAGGGACGTCGTGCTTGAAGAAGCTGATGTTCCCGTCGATCTGCTCGATCGCGATCTGGGTATAGATCTTCGGCGGATTCGCCAGGTTCTTGCGCGCCTCGGCCAACGTCGCCGGCATCAGGCGTTCACGCGCGATGAGCGACTTCAGCCGATCGGCCGCGGGCGCGAAGTTGCGCTTCATGATCGTGTACGCAGCGTTGGTGATCGCCCCGCTGTACGCGTCGGGGTCTTTCGCCCAGCGTCGGATGACGGCGTCGGCGAGTAGACCGGCGTCCATCGAACGGATGAGGAATTCGCGGTCGGCGCGGTTCACTTCGGAGAGTCTCGACGTATCTATCGCCGTGAGCTTCGCCCTGAAGTCGGTGAGTGCCTTCGACTCGGCCTGGATCGCAGCTTGCGACGCGTCCTCGATCCGGTCGTCATACTTGTGAACGCCGAGGTCCGTGGCGGCACTCGGGCGGCGCGCCATGTAGTCGTCGATGATCGCGTGGGCGAGCGTGGTGAAGCTCGAATCAGCGGCGGTGCCAGTGGCGGCGGTCGTTCCGGATGCTGGCGCCTTCGTGCCGGACTGGCAGGCAGTGATGAACGCGATGCCGGCGATCACGGCGGCGAAGCGGTTGCGGAGAGGAATGTTCATGTCCGCAAGTCTAGCCGGCGAGCGGTTCCGGCGCAGGCGGCGGGGCTGGCGTTCCCGGGAAGAATCGCCGCGCATTGCTCGCCGCCAATCCGGAAGAACCGGTCAAACGACAGCGCATCGGCGGCAAGGCGATCGGCCGCAGTTCAGCGTTTCCGCTCAGTTCGCGCTCGAAGTTCCTGGATCCAGTTCTGCACCACGACGAGCTGCCGGCCTTCGTCTGGTGTCTTGAGCATGACGAAGCTCTTGCCGTCGTGCGCCACGTCGTAGTTCGGATGGAAGGGATCGGCGTCGAACGTCGCGTCGAACAGCACCCGGCGTCCGGTGACGGCGAGCGCCGGTGACGTGACCACTGAGGCGGCCACCAGCTTCGCGCCGTTGCGGTAATAGATCGTCCGCCCGTCGGGGGACCAGAGCGGCTCCATGCCACCGCCACTTGACACCGGAATGCGCCCGGCGGCCGCCGAGAGCATCCGGACGTAGACCTCGTATTGCCCCGATTCGTCCGAGACGTACGCGAGCCACTTGCCGTCGGGTGACAAGCGCGGCATCAACTCGTCAGCCGGGGTATTGAGCAGCGGCACCGGCTTGCTGTTCTGCTCGAGCGGCAGCAGGAAGACATCCCGCTTGTTGTCACGCGTGTCCTCGCGGAAGATCACGGCGCGTCCATCCGGCGCGATGATGCCCTCGCGGATCATGGTCGAAGTCGCCGCGTAGACCAGCTCGGCGGGCGCGCTCGCGTCCGCCAGTTGCCACCACAGCGCATACTTCCCGCCCTGCCGGTTCGATGCGTACAGCACCTTCTTGCCGTCGGGGGTCCATTCCGGGCGGTCGTTGATCCCGTCGGTCGTGAGGCGCTGGAGCGTTCGCGCGGCCAGGTCGTATACCCAGATGTCGGTGCCCTGCGCGCGCTGCACGTCGAACGCGAGCCGCCGACCGTCGGGCGAGAATCGCGGGTATCCGTAGGAACGTTGCTCCTCCATGAGCGGGCGCGCCTGTCCGTGGACATCCACCGTCATGAGCTGCCGGATGCTGCCACTGTGAACGTACACGAGCGTGCCATTGGCTGAGATTGCTGCGGCGGCGAAACCGATGGCGGTCGCGATACTGTCGGCCACCTGGACCGGCGCACCCGCCTGCAGCGTGCGCACATCAAAGGGTGCGGCCATGAGCGCACCATCGGTACGTACGTAGAGCAGTTGGCCGTTCAGGAGTCCCAGCGGCCACCAACCCGTTAGTCCCTTGAGGATCGTCGCCTTGCCGGTTTCCAGCGAGACCACCCCGATGCGGGAGTCGGTGAGTGCCCCGATGAGGCTCGAGTAGAACACCAGCCGGCCATCGCCAGCCGAGCGCGGTGTCGACTGAATGCGCTCGCCGCCCGCGGTGTCGACCACCGAGAATTGCACTGGGTCCCCGCCGGCGGCCGGTACCCGCCAGAGACCACGCCATCCGGTTGCGTTCCGCAAGCCATATACAAGCGTTTCGTTCGAGGCCCACGTTATTCCCCACGCCGACGCCGCAGCAGCGATCGTCGTGATGGTACCGCCCTCGACCGACATCTTCTTGAGGACGTCGTCGCTGGACACAAATGCGATCCACTTGCCATCGGGCGAGAACTCCGGGAACCGGGCATCGGCTGTTCCAGCGAGGACATGGGGCCGAAAGTCGTCGACCGACTGGAGATAGAGCTGGCTCCCGGTCGCTCCGTCACCCGAGTACACCACGCGCCGACCATCGGGCGAGATCGCAACGGTCGTTGCCGTGCCCAGAATCGGCAGTGCGAGATGGGTCCCGGTCGCCGGCTGCACGGTGAAGCGCACCACGCCCGGCTCGGCGGGCGCTTCGTGGCGGGTCCACCCCCAGATCGCGGCGATGGCCGCGAGGCCGAACGCCACGGCCCACGGCAACGATGATCCCAGGCTGTTGCGGCCGCTCCCATGTCGTCGGGATGAACTCGATGTTGGGGGCGCAATCACGGCAGCTGAGGCGCTCCCGCCGAGTGCTTCGCTGAACGCGGCCGCGGTACCCCACCGGTCGGCCGGTATTTTCTGCAATGCGACGGAAACCGCGTGCTCGACTCCGGGCGGTACGGTGTCGCGTCGGGTCAGGATCGACACCGGCTTTTCGGTCATCACCTTGGCCACGATCGCCTGCGCGGTCGGCCCGGTGAACGGCGGCTCGCCGGCGAGCATCTCGTAGAGCACGCAGCCGAGGCCATACACGTCGGTGCGCGCATCGAGGTCGCGCTCGCCCATCGCCTGTTCGGGGCTCATGTACTGCGGCGTGCCGAGGGACATGCCGGTCTCGGTCATCCGGGTGCCGCCCGCCTTGCTGGCGGCGAGCGCGATGCCGAAGTCCGCCACCAGGGCACTGCCGTCGTGAAGGAGGATGTTCTCGGGCTTGATGTCGCGATGGATCACGCCATGGCGATGAGCGTAGTCGAGCGCGCTGGCAACTTCGCGCGCGATTCGTACGGCGCCGGCAATCGGGAGTTGCTTCTCGCGACTCATGCGATCACGGAGGGTCTCGCCATCAATGAAGGGCATGACGTAGAAGAGGAACGAATCGGCGGCGCCCGAGTCGAACAGCGGGAGGATGTGCGGATGCTGCAGGTTCGCCGTGGTCTTGATCTCGGCCAGGAACCGTTCGGCGCCGATCACGGCGGCGAGTTCGGGGCGCAACACCTTGACGGCCACGCGGCGATCGTGGCGCAGGTCCTGGGCGAGATACACGGTCGCCATCCCGCCGGCGCCGAGTTCGCGCTCGATGCGATAGCGGTCGGCGAGGGCAGATGTGAGACGGGTCAGGTCAGGCAACACGCAGTTCCGGGTTCAGGACGGCGGGCACTGGGAGGTCCGCGGCGGGTAGTTGGAGACAAATCCCGTGGGCGACAGTCAATATGTGGCTGGAGGCCGGGGTTGGTAAGGCGAAACCGGCCGATGGCGAGAAGGTTTCCTGCACCATCAGCGTGGGCGTCGCGGCGCGCCGAGCGGACGATGCCACGGCTGAGGATTGCCTGAAGCGGGCCGCTCGCGGCCTTCATGAATGGTCACCCGGCCAATCAAGACCACGTCGGGCAACGCCTGACCACCCTAGCTACCCTCCGGGCCGCCACGATATTATCCCGTTCTCCACTGTCCAATTTCCAGCTCGCTTTCCGTTGCTGACCAGGTGATGCCTTCGCCGAGGCACGATGGACCCTTCGCACGAACGCTCAGGGCAGGCTTTGCGTGACCAGCTCCAACGGACGCTGAGCGGCAGCTACACGCTGGAGCGCGAGCTCGGCGGCGGCGGGATGTCGCGCGTCTTCGTGGCCGAGGAGACACGGCTCCGACGGAGAGTCGTGATCAAGGTCCTGTCGCCGGAGCTCGCCCAGGGGATCTCGGTCGAGCGCTTCGAGCGGGAAATCCAGCTCGCCGCTTCGCTCCAGCAGGCCAACATCGTGCCGGTCCTCTCCGCCGGTGACACCAACGGGTTGCCGTTCTTCGCCATGCCATTCGTGGAGGGTGAGTCGCTGCGACACCACCTCGCCCGGGGACCGCTCCCGATCGCCGAAGTGGTCAGCGTGTTGCGCGACGTGTCGCGGGCGCTGAGCTACGCCCATGGGCGCGGCATCGTCCATCGCGACATCAAGCCCGACAACGTCCTGCTCTCCGCCGGCGCCGCCGTCGTCACCGACTTCGGCATCGCCAAGGCGATCAGCGCGGCGCGCACACAGGCTGACAGTGCGGGGCTCACGCAGACCGGTACTTCGATCGGTACGCCGGCATACATGGCGCCCGAACAGGCGGCCGGCGATCCGAACGTCGATCATCGCGCCGACATCTATGCCTTGGGCTGCATGGCGTATGAACTTCTTGCCGGGCAGCCCCCGTTCACAGGCCAGACCGCGCAGCGCGTCATCGCGGCACAATTGACCGAAGCACCACGACCAATTGGGGACCTCCGGGCCGACGTGCCGCCCGCTCTCGGTGCGATGGTGATGCGCTGCCTGGAGAAGCGGCCCTCCGATCGGCCACAAAGCGCCGACGAAGTGGTGCATTGGCTCGATGGAATCTACGTGAGCAGCGCTCGCGCGGCGGCACCTGTTGCGATGCGGAGCGGAACAACGGCGCGCCGACGGTTCCTCGTGACCGCTGCCGTCGCTAGTGTCGTCGTCATCGCGATCGTCGTCTGGTTGATGGGACGCAATCGCTCCAGTGCGGTAGCGAACGCGACGCGCTCGCTCGCGGTCCTCCCGATCGAGAACGCCGGTGGCGATTCGACCAAGGAGTACCTCGCCGACGGGATGACCAGCGAGCTCGCCGGCAACCTGCGCCAGACGCCGGGGATCGAGGTTGCGGGCGATCTCAGCACCTTCCGCTTCAAGCACTCACGGCTGGGGCCTGCCCAGATTGCCGACCAGCTTCGCGTCGGAATGCTCTTGACCGGCACGCTGCAATCACAGGGCACCAGGATTCGCTTGCAGATGCAGCTGCTCGACGCCGCCGGCAAGCTGCTCTGGTCGAAGCAGTTTGACCGCGAGATGAAGGACAACTTCGCGCTGCAGGACGAAGTCGCCGCCGACATCGCCGGGGAGATGCGGCTGGTGCTTTCGCCAGCGAGCACGGCGGTCGCCCGCGCCGGCCGCACCGAGAATCCGGAAGCACACGACCTCTACATGCGCGGGATGTTCGAGAAGAACAAGCTCAGCGAACAGGGGCTGGTGCGCGCGGTCACCTACTTCCAGCAGGCCTTGAAGCTCGACTCCAGCTACGCACAGGCGTATGCCGGATTGGCGTTCGCCTATGACATGCAGGCGGACGCGTACTTGCCGTCGCACCCGCTCCACCTGCTGGCGAAAGCCGCCGCGGAGCAAGCGCTGCGCAGTGACAGCATGTTAGCCGAGGCGCAGGTACGGACCGGGGACATAGG
>PNAE01000008.1 GCA_003169895.1 Gemmatimonadota bacterium | reverse complement strand
CCTATCTCTCCGGCCGCTCAGGGTCCCAATCAGTACACGCGGGAGGAACGCTCAGGCTAGCCCAAGCTGCTGCAGCATGCCTGATTGGTCCCACTGTTCCCAACGCTCGGTCACCATCCCACCTTCAAGATGATCGATAATCAGCCCATCTACCGTGACCGAACGACCGGTGGGAGGCACCGGCCCCAGAGGTCCGCGCTGGGTACCCGTCGCACGCCAACGAATCGCCACACGAGGGCCATCTGTTAGCTGGTCTTCGACGGTGAGGTGCAGGTCAGGGAACGCCGTCAGAAGGCCGGCCATGAACTCCTTCCACGCCGCGACGCCATGAATGGGCTGCGCGACTCCAGTGATGTGCACGGTACAATCGGTTGCAAAGACCCCATTCGCAGCGGAAACGTCCCCTCGATTCAGGCCTTCCACCCAGATGCGTTGGTGCTCAACCACCTTCGACACGGTCATGTACTACCTCGCGTTGAATAAGAGGTGCTCTATGTGTACAAGCGACAGTGGGCGGCGCCGCCTAATGACTCTGCGCTTCTGCGGCGGCCGCGCACGGTAGCCAAGCAACTGCATTGCTGCTCTGTCTCCGGACGGCGTGCCGATTACAATGCGCGGCGTATCGCTTCCTCAGTTACCCCTGCCCGCCTCAACGTACGCAGCCTGAGTCGGAAAGGAGTTGCGATCCGGGCAACGTGACCCGCCACCCAGCAGCGCTTGCGGGCACGAACGCCGCTGTCGTGGGGCTGGCTTGGAGACGACCACCTTCTGGTGCGATAGCGCCCAAGGAAAGGGAGACCGCGGGTGTCCAAGTATAGATCACGGTATGCACGACGCCGGTTGAGTCCGGACCGGTGACACGGAAGGTTGCCGAGGGTGGCAGCGTGACACAGGCCTGCGGCCCGGTCATGAGTCCAAGGTCTATGGACCAAAGCCCGCCGGGCGTGAGCGGTTGATTGCTCGGAAACGCGAGAATTTCGAGCGAATCACAGTGGCCCGACAGGCAGGTTGCATTCGTGACTAGTAACGTCGGCGTCGTGGATGTACCAGCTGTGTCGTTCGATTGGCACGCTCCGAGGAAGCCAGCGATGAGGAGCGCAGCGAAGAGCGGGACGCGCATATCGACCTCTACTAAGCCAGGAACGGGACCGGCCGACATGCCAGCAACGACTCCGCGCTTCTGCGGCGGCCGCGCACAGCATAAAAGGTACTCGGTTGTCCCGTCCCCACCCCACCTCGACCCGAGCCCAGGCGGCCGACGGATTTACCGTTGCCGCAAGCGCAAGTGACCCGACTCCCCCCTCGCGGTGGTTGCGATTGCAGCAATGTCAAGCGCCGTTATTCGTGGCCCGATTTCAGCCGGGGCGGTCGAGCGAGCTGGATTTGTGTTTCGGCGGCGGACTCTTGGCTCGGGCCTGGATGCGTACGCTTGCGGCAACGGCAAATCCGTCGGGCGGTGGGCTCGGGTCGAGGTGGTGACGCTGGCGGGTTACTGTACTCGGGCCGATCGTTTTTGTGGCGCTTGACTCCCCCTTGACTCCCGCCCGCCATCGTTCGTGGAAATTCTTACTGGGAGGCGTCATGTCTCGCCATCGTGGCCCGTGGGTGCTCGCGGTCCTGTCACTGCTCGGAAACGTGTCGCCATTGCGGGCGCAAGTGACTGCACCGGTCGGGCCGGGTGCAATCGTGCGCTCGCGTGACCGCTCCGACTCCTACAGCAACGAGGGGACGATCATCTGGATCCGGAGCGACTCGCTCCGCGTGAGCATGGGTGCCAGCGCGGTGACGATGGCGCTCGCCGCGCATCCCGAGCTGGAGGTGCGCGGCGCCCGGGGGGACCGTGGGCGGGGGGCGCTGATCGGCCTTGGCGCGGGCGCGGCGTTCGGGGTTGGTCTGGGGGTGCTAGCCGGCGGCTGCTCGCCGGACCAGTTCTGCGTGGTCTCGCGCGGTAAGGCAGCGGGGGTCTTCGGCGGGCTGTTCGGCGTCGTCGGAGCAGTGATCGGAGCGTGTGTCACCCCCGGCTACAACTGGAAACCGTTGCGTCCGGGCCAGGTCATTGGTGCGGTGCAGATACGGCCGATGATGATGTGGAGTCACGGGCCCGCGCTCGGAGTCAGCGTCAGATTTTGATGGTAGTGGATCGCGCTCTGCCGCTGAACGACCAGCCGCGATCGCGGCGGCGTCTTGACCCGGAGGAGGGCGTATGCGACACATTATTCGCGCGAGACCGTCGACGATCCTCATAAGCGTCATATCAAGGAGGCTAATCGTGCGCACCGCGAAGATTGCAGGCATCACCATGGCGGCCGCGCTGGCGAGCGCACGTTGCGGTAGCAGCGACCCCGTGTCCCCACCCCTCGGGGAGAGCCCTCTCTTCGGCAGGTGGCGATACGATGCGTCTTTCCCGGTGCCGCGCTACCGAGCCACACCGGACAATCTCGTATGCAGCATCGTTGGCAGTATCCTGACGCTATCGGGGCACATCAGTAAGGAAAATTCGGGATTGGCCCTCATATTCCTTGGCACCCTAAGCAGTGGCACGGTGCAGCGTACTGCGCTTCGAGCACCTTGCCGCGCGGGAAAACAAACGTGACCGGTTTCAGGGACAGGCGGCGATACTGCTTTCCAGCCGCCGCCGCTGGCCCGGGGTCATCATATCCCTCGCGATCAGGCGGCGCTTGACCCGGGCCGGAAACGAGTAGCCGCGACCGTCGGCGACGATCCACCGCTCCCATTCGAGCGCGTCGAGCATGGCGTCGCGGCGAACCGGATCTGCGATGCCGAGCACGCGCCCAAGACGCTCGGCCGAGAACGGCTCGTCCAGCAGGGCCGCGGAGAGCAACATCGCTTGCCCCTCTACCGTCAGCCGCCGAAACGCGATCCGGATTGCGGCTGCAAGGGTATCGGGCACCGGGACCGGGAGCGTTGCGTCGAGCGTCCGATCCGGGGCTGGCCATTGCGCCGCACCGCTCAGCGCCACGCCCTTCATCACAGCGTGCAGAAGGTCGACTGCGACTGCTGGCATGCCGGCCGATTCTGCCTGAAGCCGGCGCGCCAACCTGGCGCGGGCCTCGGCCGACCAGTTGCTCAGCGCTGTGCCGACGAGCTGCTCCATTTCCGGAAGCTGGAACGGCTCGAGCAGCAACGACGCGCCAGCGATATCTCGTCCCGCCCTTCGCCGCAGTTCGTCAACGGCAATGTTGGCAGTCTGGGCGTTGATCGCCAGTGCGATCGTCATCGGCAGGCCGGACATGGCGCGAAGAAGCGCGGCGAACCAGCGCAGTTCCTCGGGGTGGGCGCGATCGGCGTCGTCGATCACCAAGACAACCGGTTGTTCGTCAGCCGTCGCCCGCACCACGGCGATGAAGGCGTCCCGCGGTGGCATGACTTCGCTCACCGACGGGACGCGAAACCGTTCGGCCCATTCTGAAAAACGCGTGGTGAACGCCGCCAGCGCCTCAGTCGGCGCTCCGGCGACGCCAGCGGCCAGCTGCAAGCCAGATCTGGCGAGGCCCATCAACACGGCGTTCTCATCGCTGCCGTCCGCGTCGACCACGCGGACCGTGATCGTCGTGGCGCCGCCGAGGACGGCGCGAGCGGCGAATTCCTCGATCAGCCGCGAGCGACCGCTGCCGCCGGGGCCGTTGATGATCAGAAGCGCCGGCTGGTTCGCGCCTGCCGCGTTGCGCCAGGTGTCATGCAGGTGTCGCAATGCCGACTCACGAGCAATCAACGGCACCCGCTGCGCTGGCATGGCGATTCCCTGCGGGCGAACCGGGCCGCGTCCCCGCGCGATCCGCGCGATCAACGCCGCCGTCCGCTCATCGATCGACATCCCGAGGTCCCGCTCGAGAAGGGCCTTGTACGCCTCGCCAGTCGCCAACGCCGCCGCGCGGTCACCGACGAGCGAGTAGGCTCGCAGGGCGCCCTGCACGGCGAGTTCCGCGTAAGGATCCAGCGCGAGCGAGCGTTCAGCGAGGTGCACCGCTCGATCGGCGTCGCCGCGATCCTCAGCCGATGAGGCCGTTCGCACAAGCAATGTCACCATGCGATGCCGCCAGCGACCGCGTTCGCCTTCAAGCCACTGATCGAACTCCGGTGTCTCAGGAATGCTGAAACCGTCGCAAAACGGGCCGGCGATCAACGCGCATGCGGCGTCGGGATCTGCCGATTCGAGCGCCGCAAAGCGGTCAGTGTCTAGATCCGGCTTCCCAGCCCAGCAAACGCTCTCCCCACTGGTGTCGAGCACATCGTCACCTGCTGCACGCCGCACAACACGCAACGCCTCATTGAGCGAGTGCCGGGCGGCCTTGTCATCCTTGTCGCCCCACAGCAGCCCGATCAACTGGTCACGGGTTCGGCGTCGCTCCGGCGCGCACCACAGCACCAGGCAGAGTCCCACGTGCTTGCGCCAGAGCAATTCCGGCGCGGCCGGCGCCCCGTCGATCGTCAGCTCGGGTGGTCCGAGAAGGCGAGCCACGATCAGGCGCGGCATCGCTCCAAGCCTTCCGCGACGCGTGTCTGCAGTGGTTTGAACGATGGTTCGGCGGCAGTCCAGAGGGTGCGCACGCGCTGCAAGAAATCGCACGCGTCCTTCGCGCGGTCGAGCTGGAGCAGGTTTTCGGCGCGAAGCAGCCGGGCGATGGCCGAGACCGCTGCATCCAGCTCCCCTTCCTCGGGCTCGCGGCTTGGCCAGCCCTGCACATCGTTATTCTCGTGCCAGACCCATTCCGAGTCGGCGCCATTCCGGTTGCCGCGCTTCACCTGCCATGCGCCGCGATTGAGATACACCAGGGCGCGCACGAACGGGCCGCGCACGCTCGCCTCGGCCTCATTCGGGATGCGATGGATTCGACGCGACAGCGCCAGCGCGCTGTCGGGGTTCCCAGCCTCGCCAAGTGCGATCGCCTCCGCAAACGCCAAGAGATCGGTGACACCGGGCGCGCCTGACCGGGCGCGCAGCAGCGACAAGAGACTGTCGCGTTCGCGATCATGGTGTCGCTCGACTGCGTCGACGACCAGCGCCCATGCGGCGCGGGGCCAGAGTGAGTCGGTCGCTGCAACCTTGCGCAATGTCCGCCGTCCAGCGTCGCTCTCGCCCGGCGCGAGCGCGATTGGTGCGCCGGGCAATAATGGCAGCAGCACCCGCCACTCGGCGGTCTGGAGTTGGTAACCGCGATTGCCGCGTACTCGCGCGGCGCCGCTGTCGAGCCGCGCCAGCGCAGCCAGCGGCTGCCCGAGCAGCAGCAACGCCGTTGCCTGGGCAGCGAGCGCGCTGGCTTTCAGCGAGTCCGTGGTTCCCGGGCGTCGCTCCAGCGCAGAAGCGATTGCCACCTGATCCAGCGGGTCATCGACCTCGAGCCCGAGTCGGACCGCCTGCTGGAGCGTTGCGATGACTGATGTATCGGCCCTCCAGAGCATGTAATCGCGCGCCGGCGCCGCCAGCCATCGCTGGAAACGACCCTTGATCGCCAGCCAGAGCATGTCGGTCCATGGATCTCCGGGGAGGGCCTTTGCCTTGCGCCGCGAGAACTGCTCCGTGGCCAGGTCTCGGGCGCCGAGCCGCACCGAACCCCACACCGTCTGGGTATAGGTGGTCGGTTCGTCGAGGACGGGGAAGTGTTCCGCCAGGCTGCGAAATGAGTCGATGCCTTCGCGCAGCGGCCGACCAACCAACGGACCGCGGCTGAACAACTCGTTGGCCTGCATCTCGCGCAATGTCGGGTAATTGGGATACTGTTGAGCGAGCGAATCATATCTGGCGATTCGGCGCTCGATATCCGGCTCCAACTGTATCCGCGCCAATTCGTCGAGCGGCGGAGGGAAGCGTCCAGCGAGTCGGGCCATGTCCGCTTGAAACGGCAATCGCTGCCATTGGCGAGCGAGGAGTTTGCCCCACGACGCCCGGAACAACAAACTGTCAAATTGTACGGCGTCACTGAACTTGCGTTCGGCGTCGTGCCACGCTCCGCGTTGGAACAGATCTTGTCCCGCCCGATACGCATCTTCCGCCTTGACGTTCGGAGAGGCCCCGACCTGGCGAAACTCGGTCAATTCCAGCGGGAATGAACGGCTGACAATTGAGTCTGCGACCGCGCGCCCCCAGACCGCGGCGTCGCCTCCGTTGCTCGCCACGGTCAGATCGGTCCCCCGGCCGGCGCTGTCATATAGCTGTAGCTCCAAGGCATCGGCCTGGCCGCCGTGAACGATGATCCTGCCGGCGACAACATTCTGTGCGATGCGCAACGCCGCGCTGACATCAAGCCCGTTGACGCGGATCCATGGCAACACACCGGAGGGGATCGGCGCGTTTTCGAGTTGATCATATGTGTACCTGGCCAGCCGTGACCCCAGGCTGTCCGCACCGCCGCTGAACGGCAGCACCACCAGCGCGGCCTTCAGCAGTCCGGGATTGAGGCCGCCCGAATTCCGGGACGTTATGGCCCGGCGTCCCGCAATGAACGCGAGGATTACCAATGCGCACATGGTGGCGGCGAGGACGGTCCCGGACACACCGGGGCGTCTGCCGGCCGCGAGTTCATGCCGAAACGCCTCGGCCGTCGGCCAGCGTCCGACGGGGTCAGCATGCAGCGCGCCGCGCAAGGCGTGACTGAGGCGCTTTGGCACTGCTCGCCAGGTGCGGGAATCGCCGGCCTCCACCAACTTCCAACGGTGACCGCTCGCGGCCTCATACAAGGTCACGCCGAGCGCGTACAGATCACTACGTTCGGTCACCTCGCCAGTGGTGAACTGTTCCGGCGCCATGTACCGCATGGTACCCACCCGCTGATCGGTCGCCGTGAGCGCCTCGCCTTGCGACGAATCAAGCAATGCCACGCCGAAGTCCGCCAGCAAGGCGCGACCACTGTGCAGAAAGATATTGGCTGGCTTGATGTCGCGGTGGATGACACCGTGAGCGTGCGCGTGCTCGAGCGCACTCAGCAGATCCATGCCGAGGCGGCGAACCTCGTTCGCCGGCATCGGCCCCGCCGCCATCCGGCTCGCCAGTGTGTCACCGTCGACGCGCGGCATCACGAACCAGAGGAGGTCACCCGACCGCTGTGCCTCGAGGATCGTGACGATGTGTGGGTGGGCGAGCTGCGCGAGCAGCCGGGCTTCACGAAGAAACCGTTCAACCGCGACCGCAGTCGCGCGCTCCGGAGGCAGCACCTTGATGGCGACTTCGCGGCCGAGGGTCGGGTCGTGGCCGAGATACACCATACCCATGCCGCCCGCGGCCAGCTCGCGGTCCACGATGTAGCGCGGCGCCAAGGCGGCTGCCAGCCGGTCCCGAAGGTCGGGCATCAACGACCTGAATAGAGGGAGACTACGGGGAATAGTATACGGCCAGCCAGCGCGGTCCGCTTGACTCCGGCTTGACTTCCGCCCGCGATCCTTCCGGCGTCCTGAACCCGAGGAGAGCGTATGCGCCGAATCACCGCTCTTTCGACGATCCTGATGACCGTCCTACGGAGGAGTCTGACCATGTCTCGTGCGCGGCCGGACACAAAGAGGATGCTGGTTGCCGGGCTGTACTTGGTCGCCGCGGCCACGTCGTTGAGGGCGCAGCAGGCGAATCTGCTGGTTCCGGGTGCGGTGGTGCGGTGGTCAAAGAACAAATCCGACGTTCGGCTCATGGGACGGATCACGTCGATTGCGGCTGATACCATCGCCGTGTCGGACGCCCTGGCGCCCGGCCGGGTGTACCACATCGCGCCGGCCTCGACTCACAGCCTTGAGGTCCGCGGCGAGCACGCGTCGCGCCGGCCCCACGTGCTCACGGGCGCGATCATCGGGGCTGGAACCGGGGTCGCATTCGGCATGCTGATCCCAGTTCACTGTCAACCGGAGCCTGGATGCTCTGTGGTGGGCGACGCTACCGGGTTGCGCTCCGCCGTTCGGGCCGCATACGGGGTGGGCGCCGCGGTGGCGTTCGGTGCGATCGGCGCCATCATCGGCAGCGTGGTGCCACGCGGGTCGCAGTGGCACCTGGTGAACCAACTACCGGCCGGTCTGTCGACCACCGTGGTACCGCTGGTGACGTGGAGGAACGGAGCGGTGGTGGGACTGCACATCACCTTTTGACGGGTATCGGGTCGATGCGAAAGCCGCTGATCACCTATGGAATCGGAGGCTGATCGTGCGCATACCGAAGATTGCGGGGATGCCTCTGATGGCCGCGGTGGTCCGCGTCTGCAGGCAAACAGTATGCGGTCGACCACATGATCCGCCGAAATGATCGCGCGGAACTGCCCGGCGGCGGAAGTCGTCGTGCTCCACCAGTCTGATGACGACTTGACTCCCGCTTGACGGCAGGTTTTGACACTTCCGGCGTCTCGAACGTGAGGAAGGCATATGCGCCGCATCATCGCTCTGTCGCTGCTGATGCTGTTCTCGATGGAATCAACCGGCTGCTACGCCTGGCACCAGGACACTAGGCCCGTTCCGACGCTCCAGAGCGCCAAGTCCACGGACGATTACCGGATCACGCTCACGACCGGGCGGGTCGTCGAACTCACCAGCCTACATGTTCAACATGACTCACTGCTTGGCGCGGCCGTCGAATATGGGATGGCGCCAACTGGCTTTCCGGTGACGCAGGTGACCCGTGTCGCGCGCCGCTCGCTCAACGCCGGAGCCACAGGCGTCACGGTGGGGGCCGTGGCGCTGCTGGGCCTCGTCGTTGCCTGGGTAATTGCGTCATCCTCTTGTTCCCCTCATTGCTACGAGTACTAGCCGCCAACATCGGCGGGCGCGACAGAGGGCGTGAGCCTTGTGGCAGCCGGTGCCCTGAGGTCACCGCGCGCTCGACTCCCGCTTGACGGCAGATGGCGACACTTCCGGCGTCTCGAACGTGAGGAAGGCATATGCGCCGCATTATCGCTCTGTCACTGCTCGCACTGTTCGCCGTGGAATCAACCGGCTGCTACGCCTGGCATCAGGACAGCAGCCCCGTCCCGAAGCTCGATCGCGGCAAGCCCACCGATCGCTACCGGATTACGCTCACGACCGGGCGGGTCGTCCAGCTTACCAACCTGCATGTTCAGCATGATTCACTGGTAGGCGTGGCTGTCGGGCGGTTGGTGCGAGGATCGCTCACCCCGGTTCTCATGGGCTTTCCGGTGACGCAGGTTACCCGCGTCGAGCGCCAGTCGTTTGGTAGCGTGGCGACGGTGTTCACCGTAGCTGCGTTGGGCTTCCTCATTCAGTTCGTTGTTTGCCAAAGTCATCCCAATTGTCGCGGCGGCTTCTCGGGCGGCCCGCTCTCGCCGTCAACATCGGCGGCCGCGACAGAGCGTGCGCACCGGGCAGCAGCCAGCAAGCTGGCGCGGCAGGTTGGACCGCATTTCTCCGGCGACCTAGGATGTGGGGCGTGGGCTGCTACGCGAACCACGAGGATTGCATCTCAGTGCTAACCTGAGCGGAACACGACGTCTCTTCGGCGATGGGGCCGGGGAGCGCGGACCGAACTTCTTGATCCGTGCTTGACTGGGCAGTCATTTTGTTCCTGCATACTCTTGGCCGGAGGAGCGCCATGTTCATTGCGTGGAATCGCCGCCGTTGGCTGACCGCTCTTGCCTTCGTGTTCGTAACGCTCGCAGCCAGCTGCTCCAGCGACCAGGCCATGTCACTGCCACCTCCGGCCCCTCCGCCGAGTGCTCCGCCCGCGAGCGTGAGCGCGATGGCAGGAAGCTGGCGGTACGACGCCTCGTTCGCCGTCCCGCTGTATGTGGCGGGTTCTCCCGACACGCTCAAGTGTGATCTCTCGGGAGCCATGTTGACGCTCTCGCCTCCCGAACTGGACTCCACCGCAGCGTATACGAAGAACTATTTCAATTCCAATGACAGTACGGTCTACCACGTCTACAGCTGGAACTTCGCTGTCGGCTTCGCGGGTGGGTCGATCGCCTGCAGTGGTGGCCGGGGCGAGTCGTTCGTTTCGGCGCCTTCAGTCGGCGGATTAAGCACCAACCTGCCCGTGTCCTCTTCTTGGTTCTACTACTTCCAGATGGACTACGCCCTCACCACGCCGATCGGGCAAATTCGCATCTGCAACACCAACAATGTTGCGACCGACGGCAGTGAGTTCACCGGGCGAGTCGTCCCGTCGAACGGCCCTACCAGTTTCAACGGCTCTTGCGAGTTCCAGGACGGGACCGGTTCCTTCCTCGGCTCAGGGACGTTCACAATGAGCAGGCCGTAGGGCGCTCGATGGTCAGTCCCTGCCCGCCAGCGGATTGTTCGGCAGCACGCCGAACGGGGCCTCGCCCGGTCCGATCCACCGTGGCAGGTGATACGGAATCGGCTGGAAGAGTCCCAGCTCCAGCGCGAGGTTGATCCGGATATTGGGGTAGTCCTGCGTCGTGGATAACTCCCCTAACTAGCCCGGTAGCGCGGCGATCTACGAAGACTGCGTAGCAGGATCGATCACACTCTCCAAGGTTGGCGGCGGGGTCTTCACGTCGACGTCGATTGATCTGGCGTTGCTCTTTGGTAGCTCCCCCCGGCGGGTCAGTTACGGTTGCGGCATGGTGTAGGGAGCCGCGTGACCGGGGTGGGACGTGATCGGTTGCAGTATTCCCGGATTCGGCTGCGAGACGTGGCGGTCGGGGTCGCGCCATGCTGTATAATTGGGAGTTAGGCAGCGGCTGATGTTGACTCACCAGGAGGGGCATGTGACTACTCGACAGTGGTTGAATCATGTGGCAGTCGGCGTCCCACTGATAATATTGGTGACTGGCGTGAGCCAGGCACAACTGCCACCGGCGTCGGGCACGAGCGCGGGCGTCGAAGCCGTATGGGCGCGTGAACAGCAGTACTGGCGCTTTGTGCAGTCCGGCGATGTCGACAACTACCGCGCACTCTGGGACGACAGCTTTCGAGGTTGGCCGTGCAAGGCCCAACACCCCGCCACCAAGGCGACCATCACCGACTGGGTACGCGACATCCGCGACCAGAAAGTGAGGTTCACCTACGGACTGACGCGTGAGGGCGCTGCGGACTTCGGTGATATCGTGGTGGCCTACTACCAGACGCCCATGGTCTATCAGTATCCGGACGGCAGGGTTGTGGACCGTGATCGCGTCTTCAAGTTCACACACACCTGGCGTCGGTCTGGCGGCACATGGCTGATCATCGGCGGCATGTGTGGGGAGCTGTTACCGCAGACAAGTCCCTAGCGCCGCCGTCTAACCAGCGCCTGCAGCGGACGGGCACGGCCGTGTGACGCCCGCCTAACGCTCGGTGGTTAGGCTGAGTTGGTAAAATGATTGGCGGGTCCGCGGCCGCGCAACCGCAGAGCAATCCCACTGGAGCGAACCGCCCGGCCGCGCCGCGCGGTCGTATAGTCGGGTTAGCGTGCTGAGTCGCCGCGGAGGTTAGTCGCAACGAGGCCGTCGCGTGAAATCATGGATACCGTCGATTCGCACCGGATCCCAGTGACCGCCACGGCGCTCAACTCCGCCGAGAATCCTAGTAAAGACTTGTATATGTAACCCGCCGAAAATTTGTACTTCGTCTCCAATCGCGATGTTTCGGCAACCGGATCGACGCCGCTATGATAGAACACGATGAATCCAGGAGTTGCTGGATTGAAGGTGCCTTGTACCTCAACGCACCCGTTGAGCGGATCCGCGGTCGGCTGGCACCCTCCAGCGATTAGTGTCAACCAACCAAGAATGAGAGCACGTGACATAGGTCACCTCCAGAAACAAAACCCATCGTATCGTCCGCCTTGCAATTCTGTGCTTCTGCTACGAAGCGTGCGGGCGGTCGCGAACAGTACTCCAATAAATGCCAACGCGGCCGCCGGGCAGCGCCGCGCGGGAAGAGAGACGGGTTATGTGACGCGTCGGCTAGGATCGGGGCGTTGGGTGATCCGTGAGCACCGGCAGGAACGGTACCCACGGGCCGACGTCTTCCCCGTATTGCTTCGCCATGACCCGTGCGAGTTGGGCGATGTGTCCAAGATCATGCACTACCCACGCCGCCAAGAGCTGTAGGAGGGTCACCCGCCCCAAGGTCGGGTGCTCACCGGATAGAACAAGCTCCCGGGCCGTCAGGTGCCAACCCTGCAAAACCGCGATGTTGGCCGCTCGGAGCTGGGCGAATTCCGCCAAGAGCGACGCCAGAGAGCGATCCGCATTGCGACCGCGATGGCGGAACCGGTCGTAGGATTCAAACCGTGGGCTGGGGCCATTGCCCAAGATGATCTTGGCGCGAGGAATCCAGTCTGTCTCTTCTCCATCGATTAGGTGACCGACAACATCGAAGGGGCTGAACGTGTCGGGGCCCTCGGTGCCGCGGGCCCAACCTTCATCGAGATCCGAGAGGAAGGCCTGGAGCACTGAGGGGGTCCGTTGAAGGGTGTCGATGGAGAGCGCAAGACGAAACATTACCAATCCCCCAAATTCGCCCAACGCCCTGCGCTTCTGCCGCGGCCGCGCACGGGTTCGCCAAGATTACGTCTCGACGCGGATTCGCGCAAAGCTGAGCGCGCACTTTCCCAAAGCCGTGTTCGATTCCCGACACTGGGCGCCGATGGATAATCGTTGCCCCAAGCGTAACCACCCCCCTCCGAACCTAGGCTCGCGACCGATTTGCCGTTGCCGCAAGCGCAAGTGACCCGACTGCCGCCGAGGGGGGGGGGGAGGGCAGAATGGTCTGCACTGTCTACTAACCCCTCATGATGCTAACCGAGCGGAAGCCGCAAGGAACCTTCTCCACGAAGCGGTCTCGTTCGGTTCCTTCGACGCGTAGGCAGGGCCATACGGTACTGAGGTAATGACAGGACTACGGCAGTGCGCTCACGATGAACGGAGCACTGATCGCCGCAATCGTCCCAGCGTGACAGGCCCCGACATCAGTACATGTCGCAAGCGCATAGCTCAACGCGAGCACGCCGCTGAGGGAACCGAACCCCACCCCAGTGTGGCCATCGAAAGTATTCGGCCCGACGATTTGAAGCGTGTCGATGCGCGTCGCGTGCGGAAGCACCGCAATCCCGACCCCACCGCCAGAGCACCCATACACGGGAGCGTAGGCCGAGCCGGCGCTGTAAGAGTCGAACCCATAAACTGGTCGAGGTCCACCACACCCATCGATGTAAAGCCGCTGATCCGAGTTGTTGCGCAGTGTGGCAATCACCGTGAAGTGCCACAGCCGGTCGTAGACGATCCCGGAGTCACCCACCGCAACGTACGCCGATTGGTCGGTTGTCAATGTTGGAGCCGGGCCCGTGAACTCGGGGCCATCGGGAGAGGCCGTCACGATCTGCGGAACGTCGTTGTCGCATCCCGTTGCAAGGAAGGCGCAGGTCGACAACAGCACCGTGGCAATTGTGGATCGCATCGCACACCTCGCGGCAATGGCCGTGGAGCCCGAATTCGGTGGTCACTTAATCAGCGTAACAACCAATCCTACATCCCTTTGGTGGCATCGTAAAGCGGCCTCGAGCGCGGTTGCCACTTCCGACGGAACGAGATGACAACGTCCACCCGCTTACGATCCCAAATCATGTGGATACAAATCTTTTCGCGTCCTTCAGCACCGCCGCACTGTCCAACTTTACCTCGCGCACCACCTTCCGGCACCGATTCATAACCAACCTCGCCCCGTTCACCTCCCTTTTCTGGCAATCACTGCCCACAAGTGCTCAGTTCGCCTCCGTCTGCTCGTCGTCCGCAGGAAACCGTTCGCCGATCACCACCTTCCCGCGCGACGTCACCTCCTTCCGGTCGCCGTTCGACTCCATCAATCTGAAATCACATCGAACAACGGCGCATCAGGATCTTCAAGTCGCCGTCACCAGCCACCCGGCAGGAATTCACCTCCTCCGGAGGAAATTCAGCGGCTCACGCATGAAATCAGCAACCTCTTCGGGGCGTGCTGCTTGAATCAGTCCGGAATTCACGACCTTCAAGTGAGCGATCGACCCCTCCCCGGCCTCGATCGCCTCCTTCTTGCGTTCGTTCGCGAGCAACCTCCGGCCGTTCACGACCTCCATTCCGCAATCACAAGCTTCAGGATTCTTTCGGCTCGACACTTTCCACATTCGCCTGCTTCATTTTTCTCTCGAGTGGCTCTATTCGGACGTTTTGTCCAGGACTTTGGGCGCTCCGCTCAGGATGACAACGCCTTTCTCGTCTCTCGTCTCTCGTCTCTCGTTGTTCGTCGCTCGTCTCTCGTTCTAGATCTCCCAGTTCGACAGCAGCACGCCGTGCCGTTCGACCTCGCCCTTGCCGATCAGCGTCATCCTCAGGTCTGTCCACTGCACCCGGAAGCCATCGTCGATCAGCGCGGCGTACAACTCCGCGTGGCGGGTCTGGCACCGCAGCGCGATCCGCCCCAGCGACATCGCGGCCGCCTCGTGCTCGACGGCCTTCACCACCGATACGGCGGCCGCGGTGTCATGCGCTGCGAGCTTGAGGATCCGCAGCTCGTCCCGCATCCGGCCCTGCGCCAGGGGCGCCGCGTGCCACAAGGCGAAACCGCGCAGGGCTCCGCCGTCACCACGCATGAGCGACACGTCGCCGAGCTGGTGTTCGAGGGTCAACTCGATTTCACGGGTGAAATCCACGCCATCCGCCACCGAGCACGACAGCGAACGACACTCGGCGATCACCGCCGCACGGGCCGGGGCGCCCAACGGACTCATGCGGGCGCCCGGCGCCCCTGAGCTGCGCAACCGCTCGCGCTGCAACGTGACGGTGAGGCGATCCGGTATGAAGCCGAGTTGCGAATAGAACCCGATGTTGTCGACCGTGCGCGGCATGGTCTCCAGGCCGATGGTACGCACGCCCTGGCCCTCGAGCCAGGCGATCCCCTCCCGCACGATGCGTCGCCCGTGGCCGCGCGCCTGGCGGTCGGTGCGCACCGCCAGCGGTCCCATCCACCCTTCAGTCCCAGACCGGTGCACCATGTTGAACGCCACGAGTTCGCCGCGGCCATCCCGCCAGATCATCGCGCCGTCGCCGGCGTCCGCGATGGCGAATTGCCACACGGCCGGATTGAGGAAGGGAACCCGGACACCGGACAGACCGTCGCGGCGGTAGCGTTCCGTGAACGCCTCGGAAAACACCCGGTTCAGGGCGTCGATATCGGCGATGGCCGCCCGGGACGGGCCGGCCAGCGTGGCGTCAGACCGCCACATCAAGCGGCTCGGGTGTATCCTCACGCACCGTGGTGACACCGGTCTCGACATCGTAGGACATCCGCATCACCCGGTCGAACGCGTCGTGCATGCCTTCAACATGGGTGATGAGGATCACCTGGGGGAAGCGATCCGACAATGCGCGCAACAGCGCCAGCACGGCGGCCCGGTGCTCCTCGTCCAGCGAGCCGAAGATCTCGTCGAGCACCAGGAGGGATAGCGGCTTCCCGGCACGCTCAGCGATCATCTGCGAAATCGCGAGTCGCATGGCGAGATTCACGACGTCTTCCTCGCCGCCGGAGATGACCGGCTTCGCCTCGCCATCTTCGACGATCGTCGGCATGTAGCTCTCGTCAAGCTCCAGGTCATCGTACCGCCCGGCGGTGAGTTCGTGGAGCAACTGGGATGCACTTTCCTGAAGGTCAGGACGCAACTGCAGGTTGAGTTCGGTGCGGAGGTCGCTGAACGCCCGATCGAGCTCCTCCAGCAGGTTGATCTCGTCACCCAGCGCCCGCGCCAGCTCAGCCTTGGTCGCTCGATCCGCCTGTCGCGCCAACGCCGCCTCGCGCAACTCCTCGGCCCGCTCGAGTGCCACCGCGGCGCCGGAAACCGCAAACTGCGCCGACTGCAGCGCCAGCTCCGCTTCGCGCACGGCGGCTTCCAGCGCGGTAAACATGGCGGCATCCCAACCGAGTGCTGCCAGCCGCTGGTCCAGCGCCGCCAGTTCCGCCTCCGCCGTCGATGCCAGCTGCTCCGCCACCGCGGCTTCGCCCACCAGCCCTTCAGCCCGCGTGGCAACGCCGGTGAGCTGATCATGCTCGCGTCGCGACACTTCCAGCTCGGCGAGCCGAGTCCGTACTTGTTCGTGGCGCGCGGCGTCGTAGGTGCCCGCCGGTCCTGCCAGCTCGATGTCGAGCCGGGCGCCTTCCTCCGTGAGCCGGACGCGTTCGCTTTCGATTTCCTGCCGCTGGCGCACCTGCGCCTGCGCCTGGCCGAGCGCCTCGGTTGCGCGCCGCAGTTCCTGCTCCAGTCGCTGCCGTTCCGCGTCCAGGTCCTTGAGTTCCTGCGGCAATTCGGTCAACTGGGTCACGCGCTGGCCGAAGTAGGTGCCGTCGGTCTGTACTTCTTCGAGTTGGCGCGTGAGGAGCGCCAGCATGCCGGTGAAGGAATCGCCAAGCGGGCGACCGCAGGTCGGACAGATCCCTTCAGCGCCCTGGCTCGCGATCAGGTCGCGCTGATCCTTGAGTTCGCGGTACCGCTCACGGAACGCCGCCAGTTTTGTCCGCGCCTCCTGGACGTCTTCGGTCCAGCGCTTGCGCCGTTCCGCCGCCTCCTGCTCGGTCGCTTCCCGAGCGGCAACCGCCGTGACGCGGCCCGTCGCCAGTTCCTGCGCCCGGGCCGCGTCGGGTAGCAGCAGCAGCTGGGCATCGAGTTCGGTGAGACGCTGCCGCGCCTGGTCGCGACGCGCCACGGTCCGGCTCCGCGCCGTGTAGGCGACGGCGGCCGCTTCGAGCAGCACGCGTTCCGCGGCCAGCGTGGTCCAATCGGCGATCACCGTTCCCAGTTCGCCCAGCCGCGTCTGGGCCTTCAGTGCCGCGGCCAGCTGCTGGTCGAGTGCCTGGAACTGCGCCCGGGCCACGGCCACCCGCTTCTCGATCAGCCGTCGCTCGCCATCGAGCGCTTCCCAGGCAGTGCGACGTTCCCGCGCCGCGGTCCACCCGGGTGTCAACCCCGCCATCCGCGCGCTCGCCTCGCGTTCGCGCCCCAGCGCCGCCAGGCGCTCGCCTCGCGCGGCGTCCAGCGCGCTCACTGCCGCCGTCAACGCGACCTCCAGCGCCTGCGGGTCGGCCAGGCCCTGCTCGATGCCGGTGAGTTGGGACTTCAACGCCGAGCGCTCCTGGCGCAACCGGTCCTGTGCGTCGCGCAGGCGATCATACCCCATCACCCGCGAGAGAAACTGGGCGCGTTCCGTGCGGCCCATCGCGGCCATGACCGCGAGTTCCTTCTGCCCGGTGAAATAGGTGTTGAAGAACTCGTCCCGGCGCATGCCGAGCAGCGCCGTGATCCGTTCGGTCACGGCGCCGGTGCTGTTCGCGATCACCTGGTCGTCCTGCTTCAGCTCGGCGTTGTTGGCCGTGCGCACGAGCGAGTAGCGATGCGAGCCAAGCGCGAACTCCAGCAACACCTCGAAGCGGGAACGCGGCGGTGCCTTGCGCCGCCGCAATGTTTCCTTGACGCCGCGGGTCCCCGGGACGCCGTACAGCGCATAGGCGATCGCCTCGAGCAGCGTGGTCTTGCCGGCGCCATTCGGTCCGACGATCCCCGTAAGCCCGCGATCGAAATGGATGTCGGTCAGTTCGTGCTGCCGGAAATTCTGCAACTTCAATCGGAGCAGCTGCATCAGCCCCCCGATTCGAGGGCATCGTGCTCCACCGCCGCGAGCATCTCCACGCCGCGCATCACAAAGCGGCCATGGTCGATTCCCGGTGGCAGCGTACGCTCGCGCAGGTAGCTCTCGAGTGTCTCCGGCAAAGTTTCCGGCTTCCCCGGCGCTCCGCTCGCGCTTTGGCGCCCCGGCGTTTCCGGACGGCGCAAGTCCAGCTGGAAATGCAGCGCCTCTGCCTTCCAGGCCCGGATCCGCGCGTGATCCAGTTCGCGCGCAACCGGACGCGCTACGTTGCGCACGACCAGGCGCACCACGGCTCCCGCGATCCCGTCACTCACGTTCGCCACCGCATCGGCGATCAGGCGGTCGACTTCCGGCCCGGTCATCTCGTTGGCGTCGAGCCAGGGGAGGTCGAGAACACGGCGCGGAGCTTCGATCGCATGACGCGTCGCCCGGCGGGTGTCGAAGTCGAATATCAGCCATCCCTTGCCAACGAGCTTCGACGTCCGCTCGGCGCGCAGCTCGCCCCACGGGTTGGGCGAGCAATAGTCGAGCGCGCCGGCGTACCACTGATGCTCCCCCACTTCACATTGCACGTGATAGTGACCCAGCGCCACATAACTCCACGGCCCGTGCAGTTCCGCCGCGGTGAGCATCGCACCACCCGGTTCCGCCATGCTGCGATCGACGCCGAAGAGTTCCGGCGTCTCACCATGGATCAGCAGCACCTGATGTTGTTCGCGACCGGACGGCTCGATACCCAGGCGTGGCTCTTCGAAGAGCGCCTGATGCGGTACCGCGAGCAGCGCGAGATCCAGTTCCGGAAAGGTCAACCGGCGAGGCGCCGTGTCCGCCACGTGCAGCCCGATCTCGTGCAGCAAGCCGAAAATCGAGATGGTGTCGCTGGACCGCGGGGTGTCGTGATTGCCCGCGATCACGACCACCGGTGCGGCGGGCAGCGCGCGGCGGAGTCGGCCGAACTCGCGCACCGCGTGCAGTATGGCGGAATTGGTGGGCCGCACGGCGTGAAACAGGTCGCCGGCCACGACCATGATGTCCGGCCGTTCGGCGATGACGCCGTCGATGGCGCGGCTGAACGCGGTCGCGACATCGACCTCGCGCTGGTTCCGGCCGCGCTCCGTGAGGCGGTGGAACTGCCGGAATCCGAGGTGCAGGTCAGCCAGATGCGCCAGACGCATCCTCTAATATGGTGCGAACGGGTCGGCATCGTCGCGCGTCAGCGGTGCAATGCCGCGTCGCGGTTCGGTCTTTGCCGTCGCGATCGTGCGCTTGAGGCAGCCGCGGAAGAAGGCGAACACGCCGTCCGGGCGTCGCTGCGTCGTCGCCGACAACGCGCGCCGCACCTCCGGCTCGGGTCGGCCGTCGATCACGGACCGGATGTCGTCGGCACTGATGGAGGGATCGAGGGTCTTGAGCCGCTGGATCACCGCGTCAGCGAACGGCAGGTCGGGTGCCGGAGGGAAGCGCTCAACGCCTTCCCGGCCCGACAAGGACGCCGGGCGGGGAAACCGCACGAACACCGGCTGGGTGAAATGCGGGTGGCGCAGCATCACCTCGCCCTTGGGCAGGGTCGCGAGTTTAGCCTTGATGGCGGGCGACAGCGTCGCATAGCCGGGCAGCGCCAGCTCGTCGCTGTCCATCCTGCCGTACACCGACGTACCCGCATTGCCGGTGACGCGCCGCAGCACCTGCGAGCGGAATTGCTGCGCCGAGAACAGCACGAGGCCGAGGTAGCGCCCGCGCTCCGAGAGGTCGAGCAGCATCCGCTGCACATACGTCTCGGGCCCGTCGCCGGGCGCGTACTTGTTGAGTTCGTCGACGAACACGATCATGTGATCGACGCCAAGATCGCGGCGCTCCAGGTGCTCGCGCAGCTTCGAAATCACCCGGGCGAAGACCAGGTCCTGCGCCAGCGGGTCCACGCCCGCCACATCGATCACGGTCATCGATCGATCGCGAAACGTGCCCCACGGCAAGTCATTGGTCACCGCGTCGTCGGTCACCAGGCCTTTCGACCGGATCGCGATGTTCCCCAGCCGGTTGCGCACCTTGCGAATCGTCGCGATATGGTGCGTGCGCCAGACGTCGCCCCCGCGCTGGGTTTCCAGGAAGTCGAAGATCGCGCGGAAGAACTCATCCAGGTCGGCAAAACTTGCCACCTCGAACGGCCGGTCGCGCAGTTCGGGCGCAGCGTAGTGCTTGGCCACGACGCGGTCGGCGAGAAAGTCGATCAGTGCGCCAGCCTTGGCGTCGACGTCGTCGCGATTGAGCACCACCTCGGCGTAGTCGAGGACCTCACGCAGGCCCCACACCAGCGGCTCGACGCGATCGATGATCGCCGGGTTGCTGCGGAGGGTGTTGAGATTGACGCCGTCCGGCTTGAACGGCGCGTACACCGTCACGTCGGTGAACGGTGCGGCGTGCAGTCCAAGCCGTCGCCACATCGCAAGGTCGTCCTCGCCCAGGACCGTCGGCTGGTCGAGGAAGCAGAGATCGGGGCCTTTGACGTTGAAGCAGACCGCCGCGACCGAGCCCTTCGAGGCCGGCAATGCCTGGAAGATGCTCGAGAGCAGGAACGTCACCGCGCTGGTCTTGGTAGCGAGTCCCGAAACGCCGCTGATATTGAGGTGCGCCGCCTCCGGGCCCAGCAGGAAGTCCGCGTCGAGCAGCACGGGAGCGGCGAGGCCACCGGCAGAGTACAGGCCGATGGGCACGCCGGTCGATCCGGCCTCGTTGACGTACGTGTCCATGCGAAGGGCGATGCGTACATCCGCATCCGTGGCGAGTGTCACCGCACCGAACGGGACCGGTTGCAGCGGTTCCTCGGGGATCTGGCGCAGCACGGCCACGCTCCACAGCCGGACATCGGACCGCAGCGACGGCTCGTCCGGAACGCGCGCTGGATCGCCGTGAGCGGCGATCACCGCATCAATCGGTCGGGCCAGATCGGCATAGGCAAAGCCCTCCGTCACCACGCCGAACACCGTGCGCCTGGCGTCGTCCACCCGCACGATCGTTCCGATCCCGCAGGATGCCACCGGCGTCGTCCAGAAATGGAATTGATGCGGCGTGCTGGGCTTGAGCTCCGTGGCAACGACGCGACCGAGGATCGCGGCGGTCACGCGCCCAATGGCCCCGGCGGCGGCGGCACGTCTTCGAGCCAGAATCCCGCCAGCCGTTGCGCACCGTCCACTTCAACCACGAAACGATCGGCAATGCGGATCGGCTCGACCGGGCGGCGAGTGCCGATGCGCAGGTGGAAGGTCCGTTCCATGGGATCGGCTGATACGGACAGCGTCGTGTCAAATTCGATCGACGCCACACCGCGCTTGGCGGTGCGTGACGGCACCACTACCTGGCCGTGCCGCGCCTCGACCGGCGCCGCGAGGCCGACCAGCGTCGTGATCTCCGGCCACACGACGATATCGATGCCGCAGAGCACGCCACCACTGATATCGAGCATCGCAATCGACCCTTCCTCGTCGTTGAGCTCGACCGTCCCGGTGTACCCGCCGCCGCGCGAATCGACCTTGATGCCGCCGGTGAGGATGTCCGTTTCGGCGTCCCACTGCCAGTGCAGCGTCGGCAGCGGCTCGGGTCGCGCAACGACGTGAATCTCGAGCGCCATTCAGCCTGCCGCCGGCCCGCCGCCCAGGCGCGCGATGAAGCGAATCAATCGATCGCACGCCGCTTCCAGCTCGGCCTCGGATACCGCGAACGACAGGCGCACCCAGCGATCGTCCCCGAACGCGGCACCTGGCACCATCGCAACCCCTTCCTGCCGCATCAGCTGCTCGCAGAAGCTGGCCCCGCCAAGGGCGCCATCGGGCGCCAGCGCATCCACCCGGAAAAAGAAGTAGAACGCCCCGTGCGGCTCGACGAATTCCACACCCGGGAGCTGGTCCTGGAACCGCGCCACCAGATAATCCCGCCGGCGGCGAAACGCCGCCACCATGGCATCGACCTGGACGTCGATTTCCGGATCGCTGAATGCGGTCGTGGCGGCCCACATCGCCGGATGATTGGCGCCGGTGGTAGTGTGACTCTGCAGCGCAGCCATCGCCCGGGTGAGCTCGATCGGCGCATACGACGCGCCGATCCGCCACCCCGTCATCGCGTAGGCCTTCGATGCGCCGTAGAACACGACGCTGCGGTCGAGCACGGCATCGTCGAGGTCGAAAAGCGACGGCGCCGGCCCCGGGCCGTAGTGAATGCGCCGATAGATCTCGTCGCCCAACAGCCAGATGCCGTGTTGCGCCGCCCAGTCGGCAATCGCGCGCAATTCAGCGGCCGTATATACCGCACCGGTGGGATTGCAGGGCGAACAGAGGATCAACCCGCGGGTATGCGCGTCGCGGAAGCGCTCCAGGTCGGCAACGTTGACCTTGAGCCCCCATTCCGGATCGCCGGGCACCATCACCGGCGTCGCGCGGGCGAGATGCACGATCTGTGGATAGGACACCCACGCGGGGGACGGAATCAGCACGGCATCTCCCGGCCCGAACAGCGAAAAACAGGTGTTGAACAGCGCCTGCTTCGAGCCATTGCTGACGATCACGCGCTCCGGATCGACGGCGCGGCCACCGCTCATGCGCGAGAGCGCGCCGGCGATCGCCGAGCGTAGTTCCACGGTCCCGACGTTGGGCGCGTACCGCGTCTTCCCCGCGCGAATTGCAGCGATCCCCGCCTCGGCCGCAAGCGCGGGGGTATCGAAGTCGGGCTCGCCCGCGCCGAGGTCGAGCACGTTCTCGCCGGCGGCACGACGACGCTTGGCTTCCGTGCTGATCGCGACGGTCTCGGATGACTTGAGGTGCACGAGATTGGGGGACGGGTGGAATGGCATGGGGGAAAAGTACAGCCCCGCGCCATCAGCCATGAGCCCCGGTTCTCATGGCTCAGGCCTCAGGCCTTCATTACCTTCGTTCTTCCACGCAGCATTTGACAATCGAGGCACCTGTGGTCGGGTTCGCGGACTGGCGGATGGCGCCGGCGATGGCAGCCGGCCTGGAGCGATTGGGGTGGCAGGCCGACGAGCCCGCCGTCCGCGAGGTGGTGCCCGCCGTCCTGCGCGGGGGCAACGTCGTGGCAGTACTCCCGCCGGCACCGGCCTGGGCCAGCCCGGTCATGGCCGGACTCCTCGGCCGGCAACCAGCCGCCGCCGGAGCGGTGCTCGTGCTCGCCGCGCCGGCGCTGGTGAGTGAATGGGCCATTGCCATCGGGGCGTTGACGGAGTCCGCACCGCTGCAGATCGATGTCGCAAGAACACTCCGGGGCGCCGCGGCGAGCAGCGGCCATCGCACGAGCGACATACTGATCGCCTCGCCAGCGACCGCACTCGACCGTCACGCCAATTCCGACCTGCACCCCGACCGGTTTCGCGCCGTGGTGTTCGCGTGGCCGGACGAGTGGCACGGGGACGAGGCGGTCGCCGCCGTGTTGCAGGATTGTCCCCGCGACACCCAACGCATCGTGCTCACCGCCCATCCCGAACGCATCGACGGTACCGACGGAGTCGTGGAGCGCTACGCCCGCAAGGCGCTGATCGTCACGGGAATGCCGGCGGCCGCTACACCGGCGGCGGCACCGCGAGACACCAGCGTGCGCACCGTCGCTACCTCATGGACCGGTCGCGCCTCGGCGGTCGCCGCCGTGCTCGAAGCGATCGACCGGCCGACGGTCACGATCTGGACCGCCGATCGGCGCGACCACCAGTTGATTCAGCGCGCCCTCGGATCGTTGCGTGACGGGGTTACGCTCACGACCCGGGGGGTCCCGGAAACGGGTCTGGTCATCTGCTATGACCCGCCGTCAGCAGAGCAGCTGGCGCGGCTGACCGCCGCGGGAGAGGTGGTGCTGCTGGTGCCCCCGGGATGCGAGCAGCATGTCGAGCGAATCGCGCCGACGCGGCGGCCGATGCACCTCGAGTCGCCGGCGAACGCCGTGCTCGACCGCGACGCCGCACTGCGGCGGGAGATCGCCGCGGCGATCGAAGCGGGCGATCGCGCGGGAGCGCTGTACGCACTCGCACCACTGTTCGAGCGGTTCGATCCGCAGCTCGTCGCGGCGGCGACCTTCGGACTCTGGCGCGCCACAGCGGCCGGGCGGCCGGCGGAAGACGCATCGGTGACGGACCGCGTGGGACGCGGCCACCATGCCCTTCCCGGGTCGGGCCTTCCGGCCGGCACGCCGGCGATGTCGGGGCCCAGCGCGGGCACGGCCAAGCTCTGGATCGGCGCGGGAAAGAAGGACGAGGCCACGGTTGGCGACTTTGTGGCTGTGCTGATCAAGGAGGCCGGGATGGACCGGTCCCGGATTGGCCGGATCGAATTGCGCGATACTTTTGCTCTGGTTGAAGTGCCGGCCGAGGATGCCGAAGGCATCGCCCAGCGCCTGGTGGGGCTGACGATCCGCAAGCGGAAGCTGTCGGCGCGCGTCGATCGGGGCCGGGGTGGTCCGGGAGGCAGCAAGGCGCCGGGCCGGAATGGGCCGGGGCGGTGACGCCGGGCCTGAACGCCGACGGGCCGCCCAGCGGGGCGGCCCGTAAGTCCTGCCTCGGACTGGCGACTGCTTACTTGCCCCGGTTGACCAGGTCCTTCAGGCCCTTGCCAGGGCGGAAAGCTGGGACCTTGGACGCCTTGATCTTGATGGTGGCGCCGGTCTGCGGGTTGCGGCCGTCCCGGGCGGCACGCTTGCGGACTTCGAAGTTGCCGAAGCCGGTGATGGCGATCGCGCCACCCTTCTTCAGTTCCCTGGCGAGCAGACCCTCGGTCGAGAAGAACAGGTCGACGATATCGCCGGCGTCCGCCTTCGAGGTTTCGCGGGACTTCGCGACGGCCTCGATGAGCTCCATCTTGTTCATGAGCGACTCCTTGGGTTTAGCTGTTGGATCAATCGCGGGCCGGACGGCCCCGACTGGCGACAATATGGGACATTGGCGCGCAACTCCGCAAGATCCTTGGCTTTCCCAGAGGCGCGCCGCTGCACGCCGCACCCCGGGCGGATTCCCGGCTGCCACCCCTTGACGAACCGCCCATGACCCTTCACACCCGTTTCGGACGCATCGAAATCGTCGCCGGCGTGATGTTCAGCGGCAAGAGCGAGGAGCTGATCCGTCGCGTGCGCCGCTCACTGATCGCGAAGCATCGCGTACGCGTCTTCAAGTCGCACCTCGACGAGCGTTACGACGGTGTCTACCGCGTGTCGAGTCACACGGGCGTGTCAGTGGATGCCGAACCGATCGATCGCGCGGAGGAAATCCTGCGTGCCGTTGGCGACCCCGAGGGCATGGACGTGGTAGCGGTCGACGAGACGCAGTTCCTCGACGTGGGTATCGTCGAGGTCGCGACCCACCTCTCCGAACGTGGAGTGCGCGTGATCCTCGCCGGCACGGACACCGACTTCCGCGGTGAACCGTTCGGCATGATGGGACACCTGATGGCCATCGCCGAGGATGTCACCAAGCTGCAAGCAATCTGTGTCATCTGCGGCGATCTTGCCTGCCGCAATCAACGCCTCGTGGACGGCCGGCCGGCGAAGTGGGACATGCCCGTGGTGATGGTTGGCGGCAGCGAAACTTACGAGGCGCGGTGCCGGCGTTGTTTCCGCATTCCGCGCCACGACGAAGACCAGGTCGCGCTGCTGTGATGCAAGTCATCGGCCTCACCGGATCGGTCGCTGCCGGCAAAACCACTGTTGGCGCGCTTTTCCGCGAATGGGGCGCCACCGTCATCGACGCCGACGTGCTGGTGCGCGAGATGCAACGGCGCGGTGAGCCGGTGTTCGCTGCGATCGTCGCGGCGTTCGGGCCGGGCATCGTCGACGCACATGGCGAGCTGGACCGGGGACAGTTGCGCGGTCGCATCCTGACCGATCTTGATGCCAGGCACCGACTCGAAGCGATCGTGCACCCGGCGCTTGATGTCCGTCTCCGCGAATTGGTCGCGGCCGCGCGCGCGCGCGGCGATTGGATCGTGATCGCCGACATTCCGCTGCTGTTTGAAGCCGGGGATCCCGCCGCATATGATGGCATCATCGTCGTCGATGCGCCGCTCGCGGAACGACGGCGGCGCCTGATGGACAATCGCGGCTTCGAGGCGAGTGAGGCCGAGCAATTGATCGCAGCACAGTTGCCGTCGAGTGACAAGCGCGCGCGCGCCACCTGGATCATCGACAACGACGGCGATCGCGAGGCGCTGGTGTTGAAAGCGCGCCAGGTGTTGGAGGCACTGCAACGCTGACCGCGTTCTGGTGGCATGATGCGGCGGCGCGCCCGGCATGGCAGCAGATGGCCATCGATCGGGCGTTGGTAGATCACGCGTCCGCGCACCGTACGATCGTCTACCGCTTGTATCGCTGGGCGGGCGATACGCTGTCGTTCGGCGCCAACGAAGCGGCCCGGCGCACCTGGGACCGCGGACGGCTCGAACGGGCGAAACTCCCCTGTGTCCGGCGGCCAACTGGTGGCCGCGGCGTCTGGCACGACGCCGCGGATCTCACCTATGCCGCCACCGCGCCGCTGGCGGCATTCGGCGACCTGCGTCTCGCATATCGCCTGATTCATGAACGACTCGCCCACGCCCTGCGGCAACTCGGTCTCGACGCCGTCGTGGCCCCGGCGGGGAGGCGGCCGGTGACCCTGGACCCGGGCGCCTGCTTCGACCTGGCCGTCGGCGGTGAAGTGCTGGTGGCGGCCCGGAAGACCATCGGTAGCGCGCAGGCCCTCTTCGGCTCGAGCATGCTGCAGCACGGTGCCATCGCACGGGCCGATCGGAGCCACTCGCTGGCACGATTCCGGCTGGCAGCGTTCGCCCAGGCGTCGGCGATTCCCGACGCGGAACTCCCCGGCGCCGACCAGCTGGCTGCAGCGATCCTGGCCACGTGGCAGGCTGACGGTGCCGTTCCGCTGCCAGCGGAGGTCATCGGCTGGGCGGAACACGAAAGTTCCGTGCACGGGGTGCGCTACCAGGATCCGTCCTGGACGTGGCGCCGATGAGAGTTGACGGTCAAACCCTGTCGAGGTCTCCATGAGTGGTCCGCGAGCGCTGGTCGCCGCACTGCTCGTCGGCGCATGCGTGGCGCCCGCCGCCGCACAGCGCAGTGCGCCTCACGCCACCGTGGTCTACGCGGTCGGGCGTGAACCGACGACGCCGATTCCATTGTTCACGTCCAGTCTCGTCGAAAACGAGGACCTGGCCGACCAGCTCTTCCTGCACCTCGCGGTATTCAAGCCTGGCGCACTGGTCACCGGTGACAACGCTCTCGCACCGGCGCTGGCCAGGAGCTGGCGCCGCGTCGATCCGCTCACGGTGGTGTTCGATCTTGACCACCGCGCGCGCTGGCAGGATGGCACGCCCGTCAGCGCGCACGATGTGGTGTTCACGTGGCAGCTGGCGAACAAGGTGGCGACCGACCAGAGCCGCCTCGAGCCAATCGCCGGCGTCGAAGCCGTGGACCAATGGACCGTCCGGGTGCACTTCAAGCGACCATTCGCCGAGCAGGTCTACAACTTTGCGTTCCTGATGCAACCATTGCCGTCGCACCTGCTCGAGCGGCTGGCGCCCGAGGCGATCGCGACGTCCGACTTTGCGCGGCGGCCGATCGGCGACGGCCCGTTTCGTTTCGATCATCGTGTCGCGGGACAGCTGGTCGAACTTCACGCCGATCCCGGCTTCTTCCTCGGCCGCCCCACCATCGACCGCCTGATCTTCCGCTTCGTCGCCGATCCCAATGCGCGGCAGAACCTGTTCCTCACCGGCGAAACGGACGTGCTCGATCATATTCCTGGGCCGGCGCTGCCCCAGATTCGCGAACACGCCGAGTCGCGCCTGGTCGACGCGCCCGCAAGCGACCTCGTCTATCTCCTCTTCAACACGCGCTCGCGCGCCGACTCGACCCGGCCGCATCCCGTGTTCAGCGACCCGCGGGTCCGCACGGCGCTGACGCTGGCGCTCGACCGGGCGATCATCGCGCAGACCACCTACGGCGCCGGCACATCGGTGCCCGATGCGGCGCAATCGCAGATCTGGAGCTGGATTACGCCCGGCGGCATCAAGCCCGGACCGCCCGATGCTGCCCGCGCCCGAATGCTGCTGACTGCCGCCGGCTGGCGCGACACCGATGGCGACGGGGTGCTCGACCGGAACGGGACGCCACTGCGCTTCGGCATCATGTACGCGGCGTCGAGTGCAGCGCGGAACACGATCGCCTTGCAGGTGCAGCAGATGTGGCGCGCTGTCGGTGTGCAGGCCGACCTCGACCGGATTGAAGGCAGCGTGATGCGCGGCCGGGTCTTTTCGGGCCAGTTCGACATCTGGATCAATGGTGTCGGACAGGACCCCACGCCGAGCTCCCTGGTGCAGAGCTGGTCGTGCGGGTCCGCACGTCAGCTGGGGTCGACCAACTATGCGCATTGGTGCGACTCGACGTTCGACCGCCTCGTCGCCGGCGCCACCGTCGCCAGGAACCAGCCGGCCGCGTGGCGAGGCGTGCTGGCCCGGATGGCCTCGCAACATCCGGCGGTCTTCATCGCGGCACCGAGCAACCTGGTCGCGGTGCATCGACGCTACGACAACGTGATCATCTGGCCGTCGCGCGCGTGGCTGTCGCTGTGGCAATGGCGCGTGCGGCCGGAAGCCGCCCTTCCCCGCGATCGGTGACGTGAGTCGCTGGTTGCTGCGCCGAACGGGCGACGCCGTCGCAACCGCGCTGGTCGCCAGCGTGGTGCTCATCATCCTGCTGCACCTGCTGCCCGGCGACCCGCTCGCCGCGGTACTGGGTGACCATCCGGTGCCGCCCGCCGTCGAAGCCGCGTTGCGCCGTCAATGGGGGACCGATCGGAGCGTTGTGCAGTCGATCGGCGCGGTGTTCGCCGGTCTCGCGCATGGTGACCTGGGCGTCTCGATCGTCGAGCAGCGCCCGGTCCTCGCCATCCTGGGTGAACGCCTGGGGCCCACGTTCCTGCTCGGCGCATTGACGCTGCTGATCGACTTCACCGCGGGGCTCGCGCTCGGAGTCTGGTCGGCGCTGCACCCCGACGCGATCCGGGCCCGGCTCATCGGCGCCATCACCATCGTCGGCTATGCCTTGCCGTCGTTCGTGGTCGGCATGCTGCTGGTCTGGATGTTCGCAGTGAAGCTGCGCTGGTTCCCCGCGGCCGGCCTCAGTAACGTGCTGCTGCGGCCGGACGCGTCGGTGATGACGACGCTGCTCGACCACCTGAAGCATCTCGTGCTCCCGCTCGCCGCGATGGTCATCGCCACCCTTGCCGTACCGCTCCGCCAGCAGCGCGCCGCGGCGCTCGTCACCGCGGCGCAACCGTGGGTACTCGCGGCACGGGCTCGCGGGATCTCCCCGGCGCTGGTCGCGTGGCGCCACTGCTGGCGCCCAGCGCTCACCCCGATCGTGACCCTGCTGGGGCTCTGGCTGCCGATGCTTGTCGCCGGCGCGGTGTTCGTCGAGGTCGTCTTCCAGTGGCCGGGCATCGGCCTGCTGCTGGCGCGCGCCACGCAGGACCGGGATATCCCGCTGGTGATGGGCGCCGGCCTGTTGCTGATCGTCACCGTGCAGCTCGGCTCGCTCCTCGCGGATGTGATGTATCACGTGGTCGACCCGGCGCAGCGACAGGCATGACGCGCCTCGCACGGGTCGGGCTGGCGATCCTGACCCTGTTGGCCGCGTTCGCGATCGTGGGCCCATGGATCGCCGGCGATCCCAACGCGCAACCCGATCCGGTCAACGGCAGTCTGCTGCTGCCGTCACCCGCGCATTGGCTGGGCACCGATCAACTGTCGCGCGACATCTTCGCGCGCCTCGCATCCGGCGCGCGCATTTCGCTTGCGGTCGCGGCCATCGCGGTCAGCGTCGCCGCCGTGTTCGGCAGTGCGCTCGGCCTCGCGGCGGGCGCCGCGCCGGGATTGGCCGGGCGGCTGCTGCAGCGCCTGATCGACCTCGGACTCGCGCTCCCGCGAATCATCGTGCTGCTGGTCGTCCTGGCCGCCCTGGGACGGATGCATTATGTCCTGCTCGGCGTCGTGCTCGGCGCGACCGGTTGGCCCGCCGTCGCCCGCCTGGTGCGTGGCGAGACCTTGCGATTGCGACACGCACAGTATGTCGCCGCCGCACGGGCGCTGGGGGCGCCGCCCGCCCGGGTGCTCTGGTACGAGATCTTCCCCGGTACGCTGCCCGCGGTCCTCGTCGCATCGACCCTTGGCCTGGCCGATGCGATACTGCTCGAAGCGGGCCTCTCGTTCATCGGCGTCGGCATCAGGCCGCCGGAGGCATCGTGGGGCGGCATGCTCTACGAAGCTCGCGACTATATCGGCAGCGCGCCGTGGCTGGTGTTCATTCCGTGCCTGGCCTTGGTCGCGGCCACTTCCGCAGCCACATTGCTCGGAGACGCACTCCGACGATCCCTGCAACCCGAAACCCGATGACGCCGCTGCTCGAGGTGTCCGACCTCAACATCAGTTTTCCGCGGGATGGCGCGCCGCTCGTTCCGGTGGACGACGTCAGCTTCATGGTGTCGCCAGGCGAGCTGGTCGCACTGGTTGGCGAATCGGGCTGCGGCAAGACTCTGACCGGCCTCGCCTTGCCCCGCCTGCTGCCGCGTGGCGCGGTGCTGGGGCCCCGGAGCGCGGTGCGCTTCGACGGCACCGACCTGACTCGGTTGAGTGAGCGCGAACTGCGGTCCTACCGCGGACGACGCATCGCCATGGTGTTCCAGGATCCGATGACGTCGCTCAATCCGGTGATGCGCATCGGCACGCAGATCGCCGAAGCGATTCACGCCCACCGCAAGGTGTCGAGCCGGGACGCCCGCGAGCGCGTTCTCGCGCTGCTCGCAGAAGTCGGCATTGCCGATCCGCCAGCACGCATCAATGCCTATCCCCACCAGTTGAGCGGCGGCATGCGGCAGCGCGTCCTGATCGCCATGGCGCTCGCGGGCCAACCCGACCTGCTGATCGCCGACGAACCGACCACCGCGCTGGACGTGACGGTGCAGGCGCAGATCCTCGAGCTGCTCGACCGGTTGCGAGCGGCGCGTGGCATGGCGGTACTGCTCATCTCCCACGACCTGGGGATCGTGGCGGGCCGAGCCGACCGGGTCCTCGTGATGTACGCGGGGCGGATTGTGGAATCGGCGGCAACTGCGCAGCTGTTCGCCCATCCGGCGCATCCGTACACCCGCGGGTTGTTCGCGTCGATCCCGCGCCTCGACGCAACCACGACCCGCCTCACGCCCATTCGGGGCACGGTGCCTCGCCCGGATCAGTGGCCGGACGGCTGCCGCTTCCATCCTCGCTGCCCGGTGGCGGTCTCGCGGTGCCTGACCCAGCGGCCGCCGCTCGAATTGGTCGCGCCCGACCAACGCGCGGCGTGCTGGGTGGCACAGGGAGCGGCCACCTGACGACCCCCCTGCTCGAGGTGGCAGGCCTCGTCAAGCATTACCGCACCGGCGGACTGCTGGCCCGGACCGGCGCGGTGGTCAAGGCAGTCGACGGCGTGTCATTCACCGTCGCCCCGGGCGAAACACTCGGACTGGTCGGTGAATCAGGCAGTGGGAAGACGACGGTCGGGCGAACGGTGTTGCGGCTCGAATTGCCCACGGACGGCGTCGTACGGTTCGAAGGCACCGACCTCGCGTCGCTCGCGCCCGGTGAGCTGCGAGCGCTGCGCCGCCGGATGCAGATCGTCTTCCAGGACCCGTTCGCATCACTGAACCCGCGGCGCACCGTCGGTGCGTCGGTCGCCGAAGGCATCGAAATCCATCGGCTGGCGCCGAAGCGCGAGATTCCCCAACGAGTGGCCAACCTGCTGGAAGAGGTCGGTCTCGACGGATCGTACGCGAGCAAGTATCCGCACGAGTTTTCCGGCGGCCAGCGGCAGCGCATCGGCATCGCCCGGGCACTCGCCGTCGAGCCACGGTTCATCGTATGCGATGAGCCGGTGTCCGCGCTCGACGTATCCGTCCAGGCCCAGGTGCTCAACCTGCTGCTCGACCTTCGCGACCACCGCGGGCTGGCATACCTCTTCATCGCGCATGACCTCGCACTGGTTCGCCAGATCGCCCACCGCGTGGCCGTCATGTATCTCGGCACCATTGTGGAGATCGGGACGGCGCGCACCGTGATCGATTCGCCGCGGCACCCGTACACCCAGGCGCTGGTGTCGGCCGTGCCGGAACCGGATCCCGCCAAGGCCACGGCGCGCATCGTCCTGGTAGGTGATCCGCCCTCGCCGGCGGCGCCACCGCCCGGCTGTCCCTTCGTAACGCGCTGCTTCCATCCGATGAAGGACGAGCGCTGCGTGGCGGAGCGGCCCCGGCTGCGCCCGCTCGATGGGCGAGACGTCGCATGTCACTACGCGGAGGTGAACGCCGTAGGGGGCCGCTGACCTCATGAACGCCTTTCCCGTCTCCCACCCTCCGTCTTACGTTTGCTCCATCCCCGAATCGGCAACTCCAATGCATACGAGATCGTTCGCTTTCCTGCTCACCATCATGACGGCACCATGCGCGCTTCACGCCCAGCTGCGTCCCGTCACCTGCTGCAACAAGGGCCCGGCGATCGTCTACGACATTGCCTTTCCCAACGCCGCCCATCACGAGGCGGAGGTCACGGCGACCTTCACCACGCTTCCGACGGGACCGGTCAACCTTCGCATGGCTCGGTCCTCAACCGGCCGATACGCGCTCACCGAATATGCGAAAAATGTCTACGCGGTGAAGGCGGTGGACGGCAAGGGAAAGCCGCTCGCCGTCACGCATCCGGATCCCTATAGCTGGACCGTGACTGGGCACGATGGCACCGTCACGTTCACCTATACCGACTATGCGAATGTCGGCAGCGGGACGTTCTCCGGCTACAACCTGACGCAGCAGCACATCCAGCCCCAGGCAAGCTTCGTTTACATCAAGGGCCTCGAAGCGCGGCCGATCCGGGTCACGTTCCATCGCCTCGATCCGTCGTGGACCATCGCCACCCAGCTGGTGCCGACAAGCGATCCCGAAACGTTCACCGCGCCCGGAATGCAGTATTTCTTCGACTCACCCACCCACGTTGGCAACATCCAGTGGCGCGAGTGGACGGAGACGCACGACGGTCGCAAGCAGACCTGGCGTGTGGCGCTCGACGATCCGACGGCGGCACAGGCCATCGACGCGTACACCGAGGGTGCCAGGAAAATCGTCCACGAAGCCGGTGCCGTGTATGGCGAGTTCCCCGCGTTCGACTACGGCACCTATACCTTCGTCGCGTGCTATCGCTCCGACTGCCAGGGCGACGGCATGGAGCACCGCAACTCGACCAGCGTCAGCGGCGGGAGCATGAATGGCAATGGCGCAGCCGGTCTGGGCACGCTGTCGCATGAGTACTTCCACTCATGGAACGTCAAGCGGATCCGGCCGAAGGGACTCGAGCCGTTCGACTATGATCGCGCCAACATGACGGATGGTTTGTGGATCGCCGAAGGCTTCACGCAATACTACGGTCCGCTGCTCGAGGTGCGCGCCGGCGTGACTTCGTCGGCCAACCTGATACGCAGCCTCGGCGGCATCATCGACAACGTCGCGAACTCGCCGGGGCGCCGCTTTTTCGGGCCGATCGGCATGAGCCAGCAGGCCCCCTTTCGCGACGGCGCCGCCGCCAGCGATCCGGTGAGCCCCAACACGTTCATCTCGTACTACACCTACGGCGCCGCCATCGCGATCGCGCTCGACTTCTCCCTGCGTGCGAAAGGCAAGTCACTGGATGACTTCATGCGCACCATGTGGCTCAACCATGGCAAGCCCGAAATCCCCTACTCGATGCGCGACGCGCGGCATGCGTTGATCACCACGTCGGGCGATTCGGCGTGGGCCGTCGACTTCTGGACCCGCTACGTCGAGGGGCATGAACTGCCTGATTACGCGCCGCTGCTCGAGCGCGCCGGCATCCTGCTGCAGAAGTCGAATGCCGGGCAGCCCTGGGTTGGCGGGTTCCTCGGCGCGGCGACCGGCGGTGGACGCGGCGGTCGCGGCGGCCTGCCCGGCGGGGCCACGACGACGCCCGACATTCCGGCGCGGGTCGCGAGTGCCCCGGCTGGCACACCGCTCTACGCCGCCGGCCTCGACGCAGGGGACGTGATCAACTCCGTGGACGGCAAGCCGATCGCGACCGCCGCGGAGTTCGCCGCCGCCGTCGCCGCGCACCAGCCTGGCGATCGTCTCGCTGTCACCTGTACCGGGCTCGGGGGGACGCGTTCCACAACCATCACCGTCGCCGAAAATCCCAACCTGCAAGCGGTCGCGTTCGAGGACGCCGGGAGGACGCCCACGACGGAGCAGTTGGCCTTCCGCAACAAGTGGTTGGCATCGCAGGCCAAGTGACGCTCAAGCTGCATTTGATCGATGCATTCGCGGACGGCCCGTTCACCGGGAACCCGGCCGCCGTCACGCTGCTGGACAGCCCGCGGCCGGACGCATGGATGCAGCGGGTCGCGATGGAAATGAACCAGGCGGAAACCGCCTTCCTGCTGCGCCAGGACGACGGGTTTTCGCTGCGGTGGTTCACGCCGAAGAACGAGGTGGATCTCTGCGGCCATGCCACACTTGCGAGCGCGCATTATCTCTGGGAAGAACGGCACATCGCACCGGACGCCGTCGCCCGATTTCACACCCGCAGCGGCTGGCTCAGCGCGCACCGCGACGGCGACGGCCGGATCGTCCTCGATTTTCCGGCCATCACGTCACGCCCAGCGCCCGCACCGGTCGATCTCGACGCGGCTCTCGGCGTTCAGCCGGATGCCGTGCTCCGCGGCAATTTCGATCTGTTGTGTGTCTTGCACGATGCTGCCACGGTCCGACGTCTCACGCCCGATCTCGCCGCGATGGCACGCTGGGACGTGCGTGGGGTGCTGGTGACTGCACGCGGTGATGTCGCCGGCGTGGACTTCGTCTCCCGCTGCTTCTTTCCCGCCTTGGGCGTTCCGGAGGATCCGGTGACCGGCTCGGCGCACTGCGCACTCGCGGTGTATTGGCGCCGGGTGCTCGGGCGCGACGAACTGGTGGGCTATCAGGCCTCGGCGCGAGGCGGGACGATACGCTGCGCGATCGTCGGCGACCGGGTCCAGCTTACCGGCCGAGCCGTCACAACGCTCACCGGGACGCTAAGGGTCTAAGGCCCCTACCCCGCGTGCTTCGTCGGCTGCGGCACACTCAGCAACATCCGGCGGATCGTGCTCAGCACTTCATTGTCCGGACCCAGCCGCTCGATCCGGCGGACGGAACGCCCGTTCATGTCGATCCATAGGCGCGCCCGGTCGGAACCGATGTCGCAGTCCACAATCCGCATGTCCTTCGGCTCCTGGTCCGGCCGCTCCTGTAGCGACAATTCACGCTGGACCTCAAAGCGCAACCAGCTCCAACCTCGCACGGCCGTATCGACGGCCACGGGAAGGAGCCCGTGGTATCCGTCGCTGAGCGGCAGCGACGAGACGACGAGTTCCATGCCAAGCGCCGAGTACGGCTCGACGTCAAGGGTCTCGATCGATCGGCGTGGGGCACCGCGCAACGGCCGGAACACACGTTCGATCACCCGATGGTTGTAGTTCGCGACATAGGTACCGCGAGGGGTCCAGCGCCAGGTCGTGACCGGGCGGAGTGTGCTGCGATCGAGCAAGACCGAGTCACCATACATTGCGTCGCCGATCGTGAAGTGCCGGACCTGTTGCAGCAGCGCATGGCCGCCGATGTGCACCACCTCGATCGCGATCGATCCATCCGGTGTCCCGGTGGTGGACTCGCCGCGTTGCGCGGACAGCCACCCCACGTTCGCCTTGATGCGACTTCCGTTCGGCTCCGGGGGCGGATCGTCGGACGGCAATGACATTCCGAGCGGCACGCACGCCGTGAGCCCCGCGAGAAGCGAAAGTGCTGGCCAGAGCACCCGTCGATATGGTTGCAAGCGTACGTCCAAACCCATAGCCTCCCGAAGGTGGGGAGCCTCAGCAGGCTGGCATGCTCCTGTGCCGCCAGCACTTACGGCGCAACCAAGGATACCCTCGTAGCCAGGGTATTGCGTGGCCGAGACCTTAACCCCGCACCCCCAACCGCGTCATAGGGACATGACCATGAACCAACTGATCGCGGTCCTGGGAATGGCCGTGCTGGCCGGCGCACCGCTCCCCGCGCAAACCCCCATGACGTCGATCGACTCCGCGCGGCACGTACTCAATCGGCTGGCCTACGGTGCGACCCCGGGCGAGATCGAGAGCGTGGCTCACGACGGCGTGCTCAAGTGGATCGACCGCCAGCTCGGGTACAGCGATCCGCATGACCCGGCGCTCGCCGACGTCGAGCGGAACTTCGACGTGCTGCGCGTCTCCATGCTGGACATGCAGCAGATGCTCCAGAACAATCAAGCTAGGATCGCCCGAGCACAGGCGCAGGGGGATTCGGCCGCGCGTCAGCGCATGCTCGATGAACTTCGCACCGACCAGCTCGGGAATCGCCGCAGCCTGCAAAGCCTGATCGCGCAACTTCCGGCGGTAACGACGGTACGCGCGGTCGAATCGGATCATCAGCTCGATGAGGTGCTCGTCGATTTCTGGACGAACCATTTCAACGTGTTCATCAACAAGGGCCAGGATCGCGCCTACTTCGCCGACTATCTCGAAACCACCATCCGGGGCCACGCACTCGGCAAGTTCGAAGACCTCCTGGTCGCGACGGCGAAGAGCCCGGCCATGCTGTTTTATCTCGATAACGCCGAGAGCGTAGCGGACGGCAGCGACCAGCGGGCGTTGCAGCGGGGACGGGGGCGCGGTGGCATCGGTAGCCAGCCCGCATTCGGTCGGCGTCGGGGCCGCTTCCCGAATCCGCGCGGCGGGGTCTACCCCGGTGGTGTCGATCCCGTTGCCATGGCCCGCGTGCGCCAGGCTGCACAGCAGCGCGCGCCGCGCGGACTCAATGAAAACTATGCCCGTGAGTTGATGGAGCTGCACACGCTCGGCGTCGATGGTGGCTACACCCAACCGGATGTCATCAACGTTGCGCGGATCCTCACGGGTTGGGGGATCGATCGCCGCGATGCCTCCTACACCTTCCGCGACGCCGTGCACGACAAGCTGCCGAAGGTGGTCCTGGGCGAGAAGTTCGCTGCCGGCCACGGCGAGGACGAGGGGATGCGCCTGCTCAAGATGCTGGCGAACAACCCCGCGACAATGCACCATGTCAGCGCCCAGCTCTGCGCCCGGTTCGTCAACGATGCGCCACCGGACGGCTGCATCGACGACGCCGTGCGCGCGTGGCTAAAGAGCGGCGGCGAAATCCGGGCGGTCGTGCGCGCCATCATCCGCTCGCCGGACTTCTGGGCGCCGGCAAATGTGCAGAGCAAGGTGAAGACTCCACTCGAGTTCGTCGTGAGCGCGGTGCGCGCGGTCAACGCCCTGACGGATTCGACGCCTCGCCTGGCGCAGCGCGTGGCGCAGCTGGGCGAACCCCTGTTCCAGCACCAGACGCCCGACGGCTACGGCGAGCGCCAGGAAGACTGGGTGAATAGCGGCGCGCTGCTCGCCCGGATGAACTTTGCCGTCCAACTGGCCAGCGGGCGCATGCCCGGCGTGACGGTCGATCTCGACCGCGTCGTGCCAGTGACGGACGACCACGCCGCACTGGTCGCCGCGATCGACCATGCAGTCCTCGGCGGCGCGATGACCGGCAATACGCGCCAGACGATTCTGAAGGAACTAGCGGATGTTCCGGACCCGCACATCGCGCGGGCGCTCGCGATCGGCCTCGCGATTGGCGGGCCGGAGTTTCAACGACAGTGAGGCTGATGCCGATTTCTCGCCGGGCATTCATGAAGGCTGGCGGCCTCGCGCTGGTCTCGCTCGGCGCGGACCCGCTGTTCCTCGATCGCGCGGCCTACGCGCTCCGGTCCGCCGGTGGAGCGGCCAGTGGCGGGAAGACGCTGGTCTGCCTGTTCCAGCGCGGCGCGGTGGACGGCCTGTCCATGATCGTCCCGGCCGGCGACTCGTGGTATTGGCAGGAGCGCCAGCGGATTGCGTTGGCCAAGGAACAGCTCGTTCCGCTCGACGGCATGTTTGCGCTGCATCCGCGACTGGCGTCGCTCAAGCCGCTCTGGGATCGGCACTCGCTGGCGATCGTCCATGCGGTCGGCTCACCGTCGACCTCGCGATCACACTTCGACGCCCAGGACTACATGGAATCCGGTACACCGGATGTGAAGAACACGCCCGACGGCTGGGCCAATCGCTACTGCACGCACGCCGCGGAGCACGCCAATACACCGTTTCGGGCCGTCGCCTTCGGTCCGCAACTCCCGCGTACGCTGGCCGGTAGCGCACCGTCACTTGCCATCGACGACCTGCGCACCTTCGGCATGCGCGCGGCGCAGGCCAGTGGCGAGCAGAAGCTGACCCGCGCGTTCGAGGAGCTGTACCAGGGCGCGGCGACCGGCCTCGTCGCGTCCTCGTCGGCCGAAACGTTCGAGGCGATCAAGATGCTGAAGACAGCGAATCCGACCGCGATCACGCCTGGCAATGGTGCGACCTACGGCAAGGGTAAGTTGGCGACCTCGCTGCAGCAGGTTGCCCAACTCATCAAGGCGGATCTCGGCGTGGAGATCGCGTTCGTCGACGTGGGCGGCTGGGATACCCATGTCAATCAGGGCTCCGACCAGGGGCAGCTCGCCACGAGACTCGACGAGCTCGCCGGCGCCCTCGCGGCGTTCACCACTGATCTCGGCGAGCGGATGCGCGATGTCGTGGTGATCACGATGAGTGAGTTCGGCCGAACCGTGAAGGAGAACGGCACCAGCGGGACGGATCACGGTCACGGCACCGCGATGATGATCATGGGCGGCAACGTGCGAGGCGGGAAGGTCTATGGACGCTGGCCCGGCCTCGCGCCGGAACAACGGTATGAAGGACGTGATCTTGCGATTACCACCGACTTTCGCGCCGTCTTCAGCGAGGTGCTGCAGGGTCACCTCGGACCGGCCAGCATGGCGCAAGTATTCCCCGGGTTCGACCAGCCCGCCGCGGTCGGCATGTTCGGCTGAGCTGGCCGGAAGCGACTGGCGGGCGCGGCGGGGCGGGTTACCTTCGACTGTCACCCAGACATAGCCATATCGGCCACCAAGACCCGGCCGGATTCGCCGTATCGCGATCTCGGAGTCCATCATCATGAGCTCTGCTTGAAGAGCCGCTGGGTCCGCATCGCCGCAGCCCTCGCGCTACTCGGCTGTGGACACAGCGACACATTCAAGGTCGCCGAACCCAGGATGGGGCCGTTCAACACCGGCTCGGATGTCCGGCTCACCTTCAATCCTGACCAGGACTACTGGCCGGCCTGGACCCAGGACGGGCGCGGCATTCTATACGCTTTCGTCAATCCGGTTGGGCCGGGCATCCGGGCGGATCAGCATCGCTGCATGGGCCTGCTGCCTGCCGCCGGCGGCAGCCGGATCTGGGAATGGTGCGACAATCGCCAGACGCAGTCGGACTCGGCGACGAGCTTCACCGCGTACGCGCTCGCGTCCGATGGCCGCCTGCTGTACGTCGAGGCCGTCGCGCCGGCCAACTCCGCGTCGTTTCCGCGCCAGATCACGTTGTGGCTCGCCGACACCGCCGCGCCGCTCACCCGTACCGCGCTGCTGACGTTGCCGGTCACGGTGGGTACCGCGGTGACCTGGCTCAGCGACATCGCGTGGACCGGGCCAAGCTCTTTCATCGCACTCGGTCAGATATTCGGCAGCGTTCCGCATTGCGGGACGTGCTTTACCGCGGATACCACGTTCGCCGACTCGACCGTGGTTGGTGGCGTGCAAGCCGCGTCTGGGATTGTCGTGGTGGGTTCGATCGTCTCTGGCCACGCGACGGTGCAGGCGGTGAGCGGGACCGAAGGCGCCACGGGATACTCGCTCGCCGAGAGTGGCACGTCGATCGTGTTCATTCATCGTGACGACACCCGCCTGTTCAAGGTACCGGCGACAGGCGGTACTGCCGTCGTCGTTGCGACGGTGACCACGTCTGACCAGCAACTCCTCGGTGTGTCGTGCAAGGACTCGACGTGCTTGGTCGCTGCCGACGCAGTGACGCTGTTTTCAGACGCCACCGCCCCCCCGACATATCCCATGGTTACGGTCGGTCCCAAGGAATTGCGCGCGGTGGCGCTCAACACCGGCGGGGTTCAGGTCCTGGTCAGCGCCGGGACGAGCCCAGCCACGCCCGTCATCGCGGCACCGCAGATCTCGCCAACGTCCGGCGATGTCGTCGTACAAATCGGCGGGGTATGGGGACATCTCTCGACCTGCACCGGTTGCGGCACGTCGGATCTGCATCTCTATCCGGGGCTGGTGCCGTGACCCGGGCCGCGCGCGCGGCGGCCCGCGAACCGGTGCGTCGCGCGGCGTCCCCATCGTGAGGTCGCAGTGATGAGCGGGTGGACGGGGTCCGTCGCGATGCTGTTGTTGCTCGCGTGCGGCCACAGCGATGCGTTCCTCACGCCCAATCCACCGCTCGGGCCGCTCACGAGCGGCGCGGACGAGCAGCTCACGTTCAATACCGAGCAGGACTACTGGCCAGCGTGGACCGAGGACGGTGCGGGGATTCTCTACGCGTTCGTACGCCCCGGAGCCGTGCCGCAGCACCGTTGTGTCGGCCTGCTCCCGGCCGGCGGCGGCAGCCGCATCTGGCAGCTCTGCGACGATCGAGCCACCCAGCGCGACAGCACGAACGGGTTCATCGCGTACGCGCTCGGCGCCGACGGCCGCCTGCTCTATGTCGAGGCGGTGGCGCAGAGCGGAGTCCAGGGCACCGCGCCTGCGGAAACAACGCTCTGGCTCACCGACTCCGCAGCACCATTCCATCGCCGGGCCTTGCTGACGATACCGGGCTTTGCCGGAACCACGCCGGTATCGTGGCTGGCAGACATCGCCTGGACGGGTCCGAACACCTTCATCGCGTTGGCGCAGGACTTCACCGTGTTCGGCCATTGCAAGAATTGCATTATCGACGATTCGCTGTTCTTCGGCGAAGCCGTCGTGCGCGGAACGATCGGCGCCGCCGGTGCCACCCTGGAAGCGGTGACGGGAACCACGGGCGCGACCAGCTATTCACTCGCGGAAAACGGCGCATCGATCGTGTTCACGCGCCGCGACGACCTGAATCTCTACAAGGTGGCGTCCGGTGGCGGAGCCGAGAGCGTGGTGGCCACACTCAGCCAGCAGCTGCTTGGCGTGTCGTGCGAAGAATCGACGTGCGTCGTCGCTGACGACCCGGTGACGCTGAGCGCGGCGACCCTCGGAGATCCGCCGGTGATTTTCGGGAGTATTGGGCTGGGCCCGAGGGAACTCAGCTCGGTTTCCTTGAGCAGCGGAACCGTGCAAAGCATGATCGTACTCGGTAGCAGCGCCGCCATCCCGATTGTCGCGACTCCCAGGATATCGCCGGTTACGGGCGACGTCGTCGCCCAGGTCGGCGGCGGATTCGGCCATTTGCAGACCTTCTCGGTGTCCGGGTCGGACCTGCACCTCTATCAGCACCTGGTTCCCTGAATCGCGATGCAGGCTCCGCGATGGTCGGCACTGCTCCTCGTTCCTGGATCGGGCCCATGACGCACTCGATACGACTCGGCCTCGCGTTGGTTGCCTTCGCGGTTCTTCCACTCACCGCGCAGAGCACCGGTGGGTTGATCGGCAGGGTGGTCGATGCCACCAACGAGCATTCGGTGCGCGGCGTGCAGATCCGCCTCGACGCCGGCCGCTACATCACCACCACCGACAGCGCGGGCGATTATCGGATCCGGGGCATTCCGGTCGGAGTACATCGACTCGATGTCACGCTGCCAGGGTATCGCCCGGAGCGGCGCGACGGGATCGAGGTCCGCTCCGGTGAATTCACCCGGGCTGACGTGCGCCTGGCACCGCTCGCCGTGCACCTGGCAGACCTCCGGGCGGTCGGCGTGCAGGATCCGGTGCTGGATCCGCTCGCCACCGCGACCGAGCAGCGCATCACCGCGGATCAGCTGCGTCGGCTCCCGGTGACGAACTTGCAGGATGCGATCGCGATGCAGGCGGGTGTCGTTGGCGAGAGTTTTCGGGGTGGGCGTCCGGGCGAGCAGGCGTTCGTGCTGGATGGGTTCGGCATCAAGAACCAGCTCGACGCGTCGACCAACGGGAGTGCGGCAATCCAGATTCCACCCGACCTCATCACCGGGGCGTCGCTGATCACCAATGGATTCTCCGCACGCTACGGGCAGGCGATTTCCGGCGTGGTGGACGTGACGACCCGCGACGGCGGCGACACCTGGCGCGGTCGTGCGGCGTACGAAACCGACCGGCCGCTTTCCGGCGGCGGGGACCACGGCATCGACCGCGTCGTGCTGCAGGCCGACGGCCCGATCGGCGACAAGATCCGGGCGGTCGGCATCCTCGACCTGAACGGGCAGCTGGACGGCGACCCGTCCTCCGCACCGCCACCGACCGACCCGATGGACCCGCGATCGACGGCACCATATCCGTTGCCCCACAACAGCACCGAGACGTACACCGCAGGTGCCAAATTCACGGTTCCATTCTCGACCAGGGTGGTCGGCCGGTTGTTCGGCCTGGCGACCACGCAGCAGGCATATCTGTTTGACCCGGCATACAAATACGACGCCAACTTCGCCCCCGGCTCCCGGACCGATGGCAAGCTGTTCACCGGACACCTGCAACTGCTTCCGCCGTCCGAGAGCCGGCGTCCACTGTTCGGCGACTTGCGTGTCGGTTATTCCGACAAGGCATTCGTGCGTGGCACCGTCGCGGCACCGGACTATGCCTTTGGCGCATTCACCGGGAAGCAGCTGCACATCCTCGACGAGGACATCGCCAAACGGCAGGATACTATCTCGACGCGCGCGGCACTGCCCGACTTCGGTACGCCACAGCTGTCAAGCAATTCGCCGTGGGGCGTGCCGGCGTTCTTCATGACGGGTGCGGCGTCCGGCGAGCTGGCGTGGAACGAGTTCTCCGAGCTGCGCACGCAGCTCGACGCCACTCTCGGGCTCGGGCCGCATGTCGACCTGTACTTCGGCGGGATGTATGCGGCGCAACGAGTGAAGACGTTCGAGCGCATTCTGGCATACCTGCCGGTGGGCGGCACCATCCCGCCGCCGACCGCTTCCAATTTCTCGCCAACGCTTTCGGGGGCCTACGTCGAGGCGCAGGCACGCGCCGGCGATCTCGGGTTCACGGCCGGACTGCGGTATGACGGTTTCTCGCCAGGCGCCGTTCTGGCCAACACGACGCTGCACGCGCGGAGCACGCTCAGTCCGCGGGTCGCCGTGTCGACGGTCGTGTCCGGGGCAACCTTCGTCGCGAGCATCGGCAAGTTCTCCCAGCCGCCGGATCTCCAGTACCTGGTCGACGCCGCGTTCGACGACACCACGCGCACGGGCCGCTTCCGGCAGGGCAATCCCAACCTCGGATTCGAATCATCCATGCAGTACGAGCTGAGCGCCCGCATCCGGCTTCCCAGCGGGGCCTCGCTCAAGATCAACATCTATGACAAGCGGCTGGACGGATTGGTCGCCTCGGTGCCTATCAACGTGAATCCGGACTCGTCCGTGTTCACCAATGCAGATATCGGCACCATCACCGGCGCTGAAGTCATTGTCGAGCGCGAGCTGCATGACGGATGGGGAGCGCGGGTGTCCGGCGTCGTGCAGCGCGCCGAAGCCACGGTCAGCAACGCGTTCACCATCTATGACCAGACGCACATCGATCCCAACACGCACGATACGATCCCGGCTTCGCGCTTCCAGTTTCCCCTGGACTACGACCGCCGGCTCGCGCTGATTGCCGTGGTCACCGGTGAAATCAGCGCGCACGGCGGCCCGCAGGTGGCGGGCATTCGGCCGTTTGGCGGGTTGCAGATGTCGGCGGTCGGACGGTATGCGAGCGGCCTGCCGTACACCCTGACGAATGCCGCCGGTGACAGCCTGGTTGGGCCAGTCAACGGCAGCCGGCTGCCCGGTCAGTACAGCATCGATGCGTTGTTCCGCCGCCCGATTCGCATCGGCAAACTGAACGGCGGCCTGTATCTCGACATACGCAACCTGCTTAACACGCGCAACCAGATCAGCGTCCGCCGCGAGACGGGGACACCGTTCCCCGACAGCATGACGCTCACGCGGCTGGCAACTCAGGCGTACCAGGCCAATCCGAATCCGATCCCGTACGAGTCGCCCGGGTACCACCGCTCGGCTGATCTCAACGGCGATGGGGTAATTTCGGGACCGGGGGAGTTGCTGCCGCTGTACATGCGCGCCGCTGCCGACTTCACCTGGCCGCTGTTCATCTATGGTCCGCCGCGGCTGGTGCGCTTCGGCATCGAACTGCTCTTCTAGGAGGCCGGATGTCCGTTCTCTTCGTGGTGATCGGCCTCGCGGCCGGCCTGCTTGCTGGCCTGTTCGGCATTGGTGGCGGGATCGTCATCGTGCCAGCTCTGGCGCTTGGCGCGGGTATGGGATACAAGCGGGCGCTCGGGACGTCGCTCGCGGCACTGCTGCTGCCAGTCGGCATCCTCGCGGCGCGCGAATACTGGGCGGCAGGCAACGTCGACGTGCGAGCCGCGCTGCTGCTCGCTCTCGGCCTGACCGTTGGCGCCGGCATCAGCGCGCATTATGCCCAGAGCGTCTCGCAGGCAACGCTGCAACGGGCGTTCGCGGTGCTCATGGTTGTGATGGCCGTCCGGATGTGGCTCAAAGCGGCCTGACATGGCGGTGCGATATCTGCTACTAGTGGCGATGCTTGCCGCGTGCAACCGAGCCTCGCCACCCGACACCGCGCTGCGAGCGCCGGACGGGTCGCCCGTCCCCAACGGGATCCTCGGTCAGAGCATCCGGCGCGGCCATGCCATCCTTGCCGCCACCCACGATTCGCTGCCGCAGCATGTCGGCAGCGCGTTGCGTTGCCTGTCGTGCCACCTCGGCGACGGACGGCAGCGCGACGCGTTGCCGCTCACCGGCGTCTACGCCCGTTTCCCCCAGTATCGATCGCGGTCCGCGACGGTTCAGCGCCTGGAAGACCGGATCAACGAATGCTTTCAACGCTCGCTGAGCGGCACGGCGTTGGCGTTCGACGACCCCGCGATGCGGGACATCGTCGCGTATTTGGCGTTTGTCTCGCTGGGTGTCCCGGTGGGCGGGCACGTCGCCGGCGAAGGACTCCAGGTCGGCACCGCGCTGCACGGCGACACCATCGCGGGCGCGCACGTGTTCCAGGTCCGGTGCGCGCGCTGTCACGGGGTGGATGGCGGCGGCAGTACGGTGGCACCGCCGCTGTGGGGCCCTCGCAGCTTTTCGATCGGCGCTGGCATGGCGCGGATCCGCACTGCGACCGCCTTCATCCGGCGGAATATGCCGCGCGACAGCGCCGGCACGCTGACCGACGCGGAAGCGCTCGACGTCGCAGCATACGTGACGTCGCGGCCCAGACCGGACTTCGTCGGCAAGGAGCACGACTGGCCCCGCGGCGACGCACCGCCCGACGTGCCTTATTCCACCCTCGCCGGCAAGCGGGATCCCGCCGGATCGCCGAACCGACCCTGAACCGCGACGGTCAGGTCAGGCAGGACGCTCGAGCATTCGTTTGATCGGCTTCACCAGCAGCGCCAGCACCCCGGCGAAGAACAGTGCGTAGAGCGCCACGCCGCCGAACACGGCCGGTGGCGAGAACTTGCCGTAGACCCCGGCGACCTGTCCGCCGATGAAGTTGCCCACCGACGCCGCCAGGAACCAGACGCCCATCATCAAGGAGGCGACGCGCGCCGGTGCGAGCCGGGTCATCGCGGAGAGTCCGACCGGACTCAGCGACAGCTCGCCGGCGGTGGCGAGGAAGTAGCTGCTCAGCAGCCACCACCAACCGACCCGGTTACCGTGTGTGGCGGCCGACGCGGCGGGCACCATGATCGCGAACGACAATGCGACCAGCAGCAAGCCGACGGCGAACTTCGCAGGACTTGAGGGATTCCTGCGTCCTAGCCAGACCCACAGCCAGGCGAACACCGGCGCCAGAATGATGATCCACCCCGAGTTGACCGACTGCCACCAGCTGGAGGGGTACGCGTGACCAAACAACTCGTTGCGGGTGCTGTCGCGGGCGAAGAGTGTCAGCGTCGATCCGGCCTGCTCGAACACCGACCAGAAAACCGATGCACCGAGGAAGAGCACGAGAATCACCAGCAGTCGCCGGCGCTCTTCGGTCGTCCAGCCGCGACTCAACAGCAACCACGCGAAGAACACCACGACGGTGAGCAGCAGCAACACACCGAATACGTTCGCGACCGACTCCGTCGTGATCGCGATCAGGCCGAGGCCCTGGAGTACCGCGATCACCACGATGGCGAGGCTCGCCAGGCCGAGCGCGCGCCACAACTTGGTGCGCGCGCCGGCAGCATCCTCCGGCGACGATACCGCCGGCCGGAGGCCCGCATCACCCAGCGCCTTGCGATCGACCACGTACCAGACCAGACCGAGGAACATTCCGATCGCGGTCGCACCAAAGCCCCAGTGCCACGACGTCTCGGGGCGAATGCCCCAACCCGCCAGTCTGGCTTGCCAGCCCGGCGCCTGCGCGAGATATCCCACCACGAGCGGCGCGAGCAGTGCACCGAGATTGATGCCCATGTAGAAGATGGAAAAGCCGGCGTCGCGGCGCTCGTCATCCGGAGCGTATAACTGGCCGACCATCGTGGAGATGTTCGGCTTGAGCAGGCCGACGCCGAGCACGACCAGCGTGAGCCCCAGGTAGAACGTGTTGACCGAGGGAACTGCGAGCGCGATATGGCCGAACATGATGATCACGCCGCCCCAGAACACGGACTTGCGCTGGCCGAGAACGCGATCGGCGATCCAGCCGCCCGGCAACGACATCAGGTACACTGCCGCCGTGTACACGCCGTAGATCGGTCCCGCCTTGGCCGACGTCCAGCCCAGTCCTCCGGCGGCGATCGGTGCGGTCATGAATAGCACCAGGATCGCGCGCATGCCGTAGTAGGAAAAGCGTTCCCACATCTCGGCGAAGAACAGCGTCCGCAGCCCTGCCGGCTGCCCGAAGAATCCCGTCTGGCGCGGCTGATTCACTTGGTGTCTCCCAGTTTCTTCTTGAGATGGGCGAGCTGTGCTTCGACGGCAGCTTCCTTCGCACGACGGTCCATCACGGCCTGGTCGACGGACGACAGGCCCTCTGCCCCCACGGCGCCCTCAGCCGGCAGCGCCGCATCGAGCGGCAGCCCGCGCGACGCGGCCTGGAACCGCTGCCTGGTCGCTTCGTACTCGCGCTCGGCGATCGCCAGCTCGTCACGCTGCACAAGGACCTTGCGCTCCAGCAGATCGACGCGCTCGCGGGCCTTGGCCGTGAACTCATCGGCGATCCGCACCGTCTCGCGGTCGTCAATGCCACTGGCGAGCTCGCGCCGGCGCGCGTAGTCCGCGACCTCCCGGCGTGCTGCCTCCAGTTCGCGTTCGGAGCGCGTCAGGGCATCACGCATCTGGCTGATGCCGATCTTGAAATCGATCAGCGCAGCGCGGAGCCCCGCTGCCTGCTCGCGCGAAGCAGTCCGGGGCCCGGCCGCGAAGATGCGATCGAGTTGCGCCTTGATGTCGTCGAGATCCATTCGGGTTTCGTGAGGGGAACGCGGGAATGCTACCCGCCGAACGGCGCAACGGTCAAGCAAGCGGACTGTGGGAGGCCGGCTCGGGCGGCCGCACGGGCGCGCCGACCTTGGGTAGATTGCGACGATGACCTCGCGATTCTGGCGCGTCGCTCTCCGGCTGATCGTCGTGCCGGCACTGGCTGCCTGCGCCAGGAGCGCCAGTTCGCCAACCTGCGGCATCGCCGCGCTGACACGCCCGCTGGCCGTCAAGCAGTCGTTTGCCGAAGGCAACGTGCTCACCGTGCTTCCCGATGCCACCCCCGCCACGCTCGCCGTTCGGCTGGTTGCCGGACCCGCATGGCGCGGCTCCGTTGTCAGAGACCGCACCGGTTGGCGGGTCACCACACATGGGGTGGTATCGAAGGGTGCCCACGTGGGCTATGGTGTTCTGGTCGTTGATTACCATGATCTGCCGCTCGGCGTGCTCGCGTTCGATGGTCATGCCATCGCTGGCGCACCCGATCTCGGAACGCTCGCCATCGGCGATACCGTGGTGCCGTTGCTGGGGGTACGCATCGACCCGCAGACCGTGCAGGATCCCCGGTGTCCCGTTTTCCCGGATTCGCTACGATGAGTCGTCCTCGCATCGCCATCACCGGCGTCACGCGTGAGTGGGATGGGCAGCCCCGCGTCGGCGTCAACGCGAACTACGTCCGCGCCGTGCTCGCGGCCGGTGGGCTGCCGATCATCTTTGTTCCCGAGCTCTCTTGCGAACAGACGATCGAGCTGTTCGGCGAATGCGACGGCCTCCTGCTCACTGGTGGCGAAGATGTCGACCCGTGCCACTACGGCGCCACGCCCCATCCAAAGCTGGGCATGGTCGACCCGCGACGTGACGTGAACGAGCTGGCGCTTGTCGCGGAGGCCCGGGCGCGCGACCTGCCGATTCTCGGCATCTGCCGCGGAATTCAGCTCTGCAACGTTGCGTTCGGGGGGACCCTTGTTCAGGATCTCGCCTCCGAACGTCCGTCGGACGTGAGTCATGACTCGCCCTCGTCGCGAGACGTGCGGAGTCATCCTGTCACGCTCACCGAGGCGAGCCGGCTTGCCGAAATCCTCGGTGTCACGTCGTTCCATGCGAACTCGTTCCACCATCAGGCGGTCGATCGCGTCGGGGCCGGACTGGTGGCGACCGCCGTCGCGCCCGACGAAGTGATCGAGGGACTCGAAAGCGCCGATCCCCATGAATGGATTGTTGCGGTGCAGTGGCATCCCGAAGAATTGGCACTGCAACCCGAGTCGGCGGACCTGAAACTGTTCGCCGCGCTGATCACGGCGGCACGACGGAGTTGAGCCGGGAGAGGCCTGACGATCCCCGCCGCGTGAGTCGCATCATTCATGTCGCCAGCGGCCGCGAATGGCGCGGTGGGCAGCACCAGGTGCTGCTGCTCGCGCGCGGATTGCACCGGCATGGAATCGATACGACGGTGGTCACCGGCGCGGGCACCGCGCTGGCTGGTCGCCTGCAAGCGGCGGGAGCGGCCGTCGAAGCAGTGGATTGGACCGTTGGCCTCGATCCTCGCGTCGCCATCCGGCTCGCCGGACTGCTGTCGCGCGATACGATCGTACACGCCCACGACAGTCATTCGCATGCGTTGGCGGATCTTGTCACCCGACTGCGACCTGCGTCACTGGTCGTCTCGCGCCGGGTCGCGGTGCGAGTCCGCCGTCGGCGCCGATACCGGCGCGCCGATGCGCTGATCGCGATTTCCAGGGCAGTGCGGCAGCGGTTGCTGGACGCCGGCGTCGATCCTGGCCGGATTCACGTCATACCCGACGCGATCGATCCGGACGACGTCTCCTCAAACGATACCGGCGGTACCTCCGCGCCGAGGTCGGCGGACCTGCCACTCATCGTTTGCGTCGCGGCGCTGACCCGGGAAAAGGGGATCGACATATTGCTCGACTCCGCGGCGCTGGTCCGCGCCGCGAACCCCCGCGTCCGCTGGCAGGTGATCGGCGAGGGACCCGAGCGCGGCACGTTGGAAGCGCAGCGACATCGGCTCGGACTCGAGGCCGTTGTCGAGCTGTCCGGCGCCGGGGCCTCCGCTGCCACGGCGTTCCGCGATGCCACCATCGCCGTCCAGCCATCTCGCAGCGAAGGGCTCGGGTCCGCTGTGCTGCAGGCCCTCGCGCTCGGGATTCCGGTGATCGCCACCGATGCTGGGGGCCTGCCCGACGCGATCGGCCACGGCGGCGGCCTGCTGGTGCCCGCCGAGTCGCCGGTGGAACTCGCCCGTGCGGTCCAGCGTCTGTTATCGGATCGCTCCGAGCGGGAGAGACTGGGTGCCGATGGGCGTGTTGCCGCCGGATACTTCAGCCTGGAAAAATTGGTGGAGAGGACGGTTGACGTGTATCGTTCGATCGCACATTTCCGGGACAGCTGATGATCTATTTCTGTGTTCCAGCGCATGACGAAGCAGCGACGATCGGCCTCGTGCTATGGAAGATTCGTCGTGTCCTGGAAGAGTCGGCACGGGAGTACCAGCTGCTGGTCGGCGACGACGCGTCAACCGACGCTACCGCCGAGGTGCTGGCACCGTACAGCAAGGTGCTGCCACTGACGGTGCTCCGATCGCCGACGCGGCAGGGCTACGCCGCAACGGTGGAACTGCTGCTCAAGGAAGCGCTCAAGCGTTCCGACCGGCACAAGCGCGACGTCGCCATCCTGTTGCCAGCCGACTTCGCAGCCGATCCGGCGACGCTGCCGGAGTTTCTCCGGCGCATGGACAGCGGCGCCGACGTTGTCGTCGGCGAGGCGGCACTCGAAGGCGAGCCCGACAAGTGGCAGCGCCGGGTACGACGCTTCGCACCCCGGCTGCTCGGCCGGCGGGCGCGGGTAGCCGGCGTGCGGGATGTGGTGTCCGGTTTCGCCGCCTTCCGGCTGGTCGCGCTGCGCAATGCGTTCCGCGCCAGTACCGGGCCGTGGTTCACGACCGATGGCTGGGCCGCGAACGCCCAGTTGCTCGCCTGGGCAGCCGCGGGCGCGCGCCGCGTGGAAACGGTGCCGGTGGTCGAACACGCCGAGCGTCATGCGCGCGGCCGCCGCCATACTCCGCTCGAACAGGCACGGGCGCTATGGGCAGCGCGGCGCCACCTGACACTACCTCCCGTCGAGGCGAACGCTGAACGTGCGCCGAGATCGACGCCGAAGGAGAAGGAAGCCGCATGATTCCATTTGTCGCCGGTGCGCTGCTGTTGTTGCAGGCCGTCCCGGCCACGCCAGTTCCGACGACGGTGCCGTTCGGTGTTGGTGAATCGTTCGAGTATGACGGCCACTACCTGTTCTTTTCGCCGGGCGGTGCCACCATGACCGTCGTCGGGATCGACACGGTCCGCGGCGTGCCGAGCTGGCACTTCCAGCTGACGATGCACGTCACCGTCCCGCTGTACAAGAATCGCAGCGATCTCGAATCCTGGACCGGCGTGAACGATTTCGTGTCGCGCCGGTTCGTGCACGTGATCAACGAGAACGGGAAGCAGCTCACCAACGACGACTTCCACATCTTCGGCGATTCGGGATTCTTCCGCAATCACGAGGAATCGGCCACCAGGCCGACACCGCCCCGGCCCCTCGACGACCTGGCGTTCGTCTATTACATCCGCACCATGGAGCTGAAGACCGGTGGCAGGTATCTGGTGCCGCGCTATTTCCGCGAAGATCACAACCCGGTCGAGGTGACCGTCATCGGCCACGACAGCATCGAGATGCCCGACGGAAGCCGGTGCTTCTGCTGGGTGCTGCACCCGGTCGTCGACGAACCCAACGGGCTGTTTTCGAAAAAGGCGGATGCGAGGCTCTGGTTGACCGATGATGGGCTGCGGATTCCGGTTCAGATCCGGTCCGACATCGGGTTTGGTGCGGTGACACTGAAGCTGCGCAAGCTCACCAGGCCACACTGACCCGCCAGTGCGATACGCCGCGCTGCTCCTTGTCCTCGCCGGCTGTGGCGGCCGGCCCTCAACCAACGCAACGCCGGCGGTTCCGTTCACGGTCCAGGTGCTGGAAGCCGACTCGATTGCGCACGCTCTGGTGCAACGGGCCTTCGACGCCGACGTGCAACTCGCCAACCCCGACTCGCTCTACATTCCCGACGCTGAAATCATCGTCAACGGTGTGCCACGCGCTGACGCTCCGCGCTTCGCCGGGGTCGCGGCGGGCGGCGTTGTGCAGCTTGGTTCCAGCCGGTTCGCGGTCACCGGCAACTACGTCTGGGGGACAATCCAGTATCGTTGGGTGCCGGGATCCGTCGGCAAGCGCATGGTGGATGGCTGGGCGACGTTCGTGCTCGTCCGCACCAAGGAGGGCGGCTGGCGCATCGCGCACGCCCATTCGTCAACAGCGCCGGAGTAGTTCGTGGCTGTTGGCGATTGGCGGTTCGCTATTGGCTGTTGGCGACGGTAGCGGGGCGAGCGTTCTTGCGAAAACCGACCCGAAAATCATCAGCTCGCAGCACTTCCCAATAGCCAATAGCCAATAGCCAATAGCCGCCAGCTCCCGGCTCTCAGCTCGTGGTCGATGGCCCGCGGATCGTGTCCCGAATCCGCTGCGCCAGTCCCGGGGCGAAGATCTTCAGCAGCGTGTAGACCACAAAGCCCAGGAACGCCCACCAGAGCAACGTCACCAGCAGCCCGAGGAGCGTGCCGAAGAGGCCCATGAGCAGCTTGAACCCCAGCATCGCCACGACGGCGAGCACTGCAAATCCACCAACGGTCCTGACCATGTTAGACTCCGCGGAAACTGGGAATGACCCACTGCGTGCCCTCGCAGGAAGAATACGTTCGCACCGCGATCGAGGTTTCAACTCGCACCGTAATGTCATCCATCCCTGATGTCCTGGTCGTCGGAGCCGGCGCGATCGGCGCCGCTTGCGCCCGGGCCTTGGCTCTGGCGGGCGCCCGCGTCACGCTGCTGGAACGCCCGTCGCCGACGGGTGAAGCATGGCGCGCGTCGGCCGGGATGCTCGCCGCGCAGGTCGAAGCTGGAATGGACAATCTGGGCCTCGACCTTGCCGTAGCGGGCCGGGCGTTCCTGCGGCGCAACGCCGAGTTGCTGCTGCAGACGACCGGGATCGACGTCGGACTGATGGAATGCGGCATCCTGCGGTTGGTCCGCACCGAGGCCGAAGTCGAAACGATCAAGGAGCAGGTGGCCTGGCAGCGCCAGCAGGCGCACCGCGCGGACTGGCTCAGCGTCGACGACGTGGCGGATAGCTGGCCGTGGTTAAGTCGCTGCCTCGGCGGCTTCTGGTCACCCGAAGACGGCGCTGTCGATCCGGAGCGATTGGTCGCCGCATTCCGAGCCGATGCGGTGCGGTTGGGAGCGCGCGTCGTAACCGACACCGCCCTGGGCCTCGATCGTAACGGCAATCGGCTGCTCGGCGTGGTCGGGGATGCACGAAGGTATCCGGCCGCAACGGTGGTGGTCGCCGCGGGGGCGTGGTCCGGCCGGCTCGCCGACCTGCCCCGACCCCTCTCGGTGGAGCCGGTGCGCGGACAAATGCTGGCGTTTCCGTGGCCGGCGGCGACGCCAGCAGCGATCGTGTACGGCGAGGGATGCTACCTGCTGCGGCGCGGCGAGGAAATGCTCGTCGGCGCCACCGTCGAGCATGCCGGTTTCGACGCGCGAGTCACCGCGCCGGGGCTCGCCCAGCTGCACCGCAGCGCAAGCGCCGTCTACCCCGAACTCACCGCCATGCAACCGTTGCGCAGCTGGGCGGGACTGCGACCCTGGACGCCGGACGGCCTGCCGATCATCGGTGAGGAACCACGCCTTCCCGGACTCTGGTATGCGACCGGCCACGGCCGCAGGGGCATCCTGCTCGCGGGGATCACCGGCGACCTCGTGGCACGAGGCGTCCGGGGCGAATCGTTGCGGGAAGAACTGTCACCGTTCAGGCCGGAGCGCTTCTGGAATTGGTAACATAAGAGACGAGAGAAGAGAGACGAGAGGCGAACAGCCGTTGTCGTGAAGAGCCTCGCTACGACCGGGACGACGGGTTGGTTCTCTCGTCTCTCGTCTCTCCTAGTACCCGCTTCCTTTCGCTCCGCCGCGAAACTCGTACTCGCTCAATGCCCGTGCAAAGAGCGGCAGTGCCCCGGCCAGCAGCGCCAGGCACAGGATGATCGGGAACGCGGCGCCGGCGTGCAAGCGGAATGTGTTGAAGCTTGTTGCCGCGGTCGCGATGCCGTGGACAAACCGATCCAGCCGGGCGTACAGCGCCCATCCGCCGAGCCCGAGGGCGGACACCGACGCGATCATCCACGTACGGCGTGACGTGAGCCACACCGTTGCGACGCTGGCGAGCCATGACCACATCACCAGCCAGGCGAACAGCGACAGCACGTTGGCGACCGTGGGTGGCTCACCGGTGACCGCCCGTGCCAGCACCCACACCGACGTGCCCGGAACGGCGAGAATCGCGATGGCGAAGAGGTATCCGCCTGCGATGGTCATCGCGGGATGGGGCAGCTGCTGCATGCCCTCGAGATAGCCACGGGCGCGGGCGGAGCCCAATTGCAACGCGATGCCGCCGGGGATCAGCGCGGCGAGCGCGCGCACATATAGCCGCGCGTAGTCCTTGAGCACCGGCGATCCGAAGAGCAGCACTGCAACGAAGACCACCAGCAGGACCAGACGTCGTCGCGATTGTTCGGTCGCGAGCCGGATGCAGTATCGCGTGACGGCGAGCAGCGGCCCGCGCCCGATGGCGCCAAGCTCGCGCCTGGGCGGCGGCGTCCGCATCGGCACGGCGGCAGAATCGTCGTACCGGTACCGTTCGAGTCCGGAGGCGTACAACGAGACCGCCGTGAAGAAGCCGGCGACCGGGATCGCAAGCACCACTGCCACGGCGACGGCGCTGCCGCCGGCGGTGGATGCGAAGGAGATGATCGCGCCCCCGATGCGCGCCGCGACGTCCGATAGCGCATCCTTCGCCGCCGGCGGCAGCATCGAGATCAGGATCCGCGGACCAAAGACGAGCGTCAATGGCAGCCACCAGAGTCCCCGGAAGTTCCAGCGGATGTTCACGGCCATCAGCGCCCACATGGCCGCAGTGAGCAGCATCCACGCCGCGACCGGTGTCGCTGTCAGCAGCATCAACGTCACGAGGCCGACCGCATGACCACGATTGAGGGCAATGAGCAGTGGCGGCACGAGAAGCACGATCGGCAGCGTCCGCACTGCGGCACCAAGGAGCCGCGCGGCGCCGATTGTTCGATGCGACAGGGGAAGCACCCGGTCGAATTCCAGGTGCCCCAGCGTCTTGTCGTTGCGCAGGTCGCCGAGCGGGGAGAAAATCACGAGCATGGCGGCGAGGATGCTCAATGTGCCGGGCAGCACCGCGATCTCGGGCGTCGTGAGCGCGGCAAGGGAGATCGCAACCGCCGCGACAAGAGTGAAGCTGACGATGCTGCGCCGGCCACGGCGGATCTCTCGCCGGACCAGGGCGCCGAACGCCCGCCAGTTCACGGGACCACTCGCAGCACGTCGGCCACCAGCTCGGTCAGCCGTCCCGAGGCGCGAGCCTCGCTCAGTCGTTCTCCGGGGATTTCGCCGACGAGTTGTCCGGCGCGGAGCAACAGCGCACGATCGCACAGCGCTTCCACGTCTTCCAGCAGGTGCGACGAGAAAATCAGTGCCCGGCCCGGCGCGTTCGCGAAGCATTCGCCGAGCAATCCGAGGAAGTCGAGTCGGACAACCGGATCGAGCCCATTGGTCGGCTCGTCCAGCACCAGGAGGTCGGGCCGGTAGGCTTCGGCCGCGATATACGCCGCCTTGACCGCCGTGCCCCGCGAGAGCGCACCGATCCGCTCGCCGGCGTCGAGCGCCATGCGCGTCGTCAGGTCGCGCTGGTACGCCGTATCCCAGGTCGGATAGCAATCGGCCAGGAACGCAAACCATTCGCGCACCCGCAAGGCGCCGTCGGCTTGAGGCTTTTCGGCCGCAAACCCGATCCTCGCGCGCCACGCCGGCGGCGCCTCGCGTGGCTCACGACCGGACACGAGGATTTCGCCGTCACGGATGCGGAGCCGGCCGGTAATGGCGCGCAGGAGCGTGGTCTTGCCGGCAGCGTTGGCGCCGAGGAGTGCGACGGTCTCGCTGCCATGCACGGCGAACGACAACGGGCCGAGGGTGAAGGACGGGTAGCGAACGCTCAGGCCGTTGACGACCAGAATCGCCGTGTCGGAGGGCATCGCGCGAAGCTTACCCTCGTCTCACGCGAAGTCGAAGGACGGCGATCAAGGCGTACCGCCGGTGCCCTCGGTTACCTTCAGGCCGGATCATGCCGATCCTCTTCGTCGGCAAACACGCACCGGAGTAACGCTGATGTTGACCATGCTGCTCGCCCTCGCCGCCGGACTGCCGCCCAAACCAGTAGTACCGGTGCAGTATCACCTCACGACCAAGACCGTCACCGACGTCGACATGTCCGCAATGGGTTCGGGCGTCCAGAGCTTCGTCATCACACTCTCGGCGTATGTCACGGTCACGGTGTCGGACAGCGGCCAAGGATACCTGGTACATGTCGTGATCGATTCGAGCACGTTCGATGGTGGTTCGGCCGCCGCGATGCTCCCACCCGAAATGCTCGCCGATCCCAAGGGCGCGTTCTATCACATCTATGTCGTCAATGGAAAAGCCCAGGGCGTGTTGACGCCTACACCGGCCGTCGTTCAGGCGGCGCAACTTGCGCCGGCGCTGGCGCTGCTGCTCCCCGGCTTTCGCGCGGCAAAGGCGGGCGACTCGTGGGCCGACACCACCAGCGCGGACTCCACCGTTTCGCGCGCGGGCGTCACCGCGAACACGTCCGGCCGGAGCATCACGGTGTGGACGGTCACGGCCGCCGATGGCGGCGTCAAGCAGATCGACGGCGTCACCGCGGGCACCACGAGCGTTGGAGGCGCCCAGATGCAGATGGACATTCAGCTCAATGGCACCAGCCACACGGTCGCTCCCGCCGGCGAGCTGGCGACAACGGCGACATCAAAGGTGGCCGGGCAGGCCAACATGAGCATCGCCGGTAACGCGGTGCCAATGAAAATGACCGTCGAGATGACCGCGACCCGCATTCCCTAGGTCGCGCGGCGGCGGAATTCCCCGAACCAGGTCAAATACGCGTGGCGCCCCCCTTTGGAGGCGGGCTATCTTATTGGGCTCGCGCCGGGTCGCACCGGCCCGTCAACCCTGTGCAGGACAAGGAGTTCGGGTGGCCGCACCGTTCGTCCAACTGACCCGGCAGGTCTCCGCCCCCGAGTCCGCGGCACCGCCGGCTGCAGTGGTGCCGTCGTTCCGGCCGCCCCGTAAGCCGTCGTGGCTCAAGGTCAAGGCGCCGGGCGGCTCGAGCTACCTCCATATCAAGCGGATGATGCGGGAGCTGGACCTTCACACGGTGTGTGAGGAGGCGCGCTGTCCCAATATCGGTGAATGCTGGGAGCACAAGGCCGCCACGTTCATGATCCTTGGCGACGTGTGCACCCGCAACTGCGCCTACTGCGCCGTTTCGCACGGTACACCCAAGGCGTTCGACCCCGCCGAGCCGGTGCGGTTGGCCGACGCCGTGGCACAGATGGGACTGGAGCACGTGGTGATCACGTCGGTCGATCGGGACGATCTCGACAACGGCGGCGCCGAAGCGTTCGCTGGCTGCATCATCGAAATCCGGAAGCGACTCCCGGCGACATCCGTCGAGGTACTGATCCCCGACTTCAAGGGCTCCGACACGGCGCTCAGGATCGTGATGGACGCCAAGCCCGACATCCTGAACCACAATCTCGAGACGGCCGAGCGCCTGTATCGTCTGGCGCGCCCGGGCGGCCGGTATGAGCGCGCGCTGCGGCTGCTTGCCACGGCGCGCGCAATGGACGCCAGCGCACTCACCAAGTCGGGGATCATCCTCGGCATGGGTGAGGAGTGGGATGAGATCGTCACCTGCCTCAGCGACCTGCGCCGCAGTGACGTGAACATCGTGACGCTGGGACAGTACCTGCGGCCGTCCGATGCGCACCTGCCCGTGGTGCGCTACTACACCCCCGCGGAGTTCGACGAACTTGCGGCGATCGGGATGCGCATGGGATTCACGCATATCCAGGCCTCGCCGCTGACCCGTTCGTCGTATCATGCGTGGGAGCAGAAGCAGGCGGCGAGCAGCGACACCAGACCGAGGGCAGCGTAATGGGAGTGACCGAGTCCCCACCGCGTGCCAGGCGGCGTGGCCCCGACGCACCGTTCGCGGACCAGTACCGCGCTTGGCTGCGCGGCATGATCCTGATTCGGCGCTTTGAAGAAAAGGCCGGTGAGGCGTACGCGCTCGGGCAGGTCGGCGGATTCTGTCACCTCTACATCGGGCAGGAGGCCGTGGCGGTGGGCACCCTGGCCGCGATCCGGCCGGACGACTACGTCGTCAGCGCGTACCGCGAGCATGGACAGGCGCTGGCGCGTGGGATAGCGTCGCGGGCGGTCATGGCCGAGCTGTACGGCAAGGCGACCGGCTGCTCCCACGGCAAGGGCGGCTCGATGCACCTGTTCGACGCGTCGCTGCACTTCATGGGTGGCCACGCCATCGTCGGCAGCCAGATTCCGCTCGGAACCGGGTTCGCGTTCGCAGCCAGGTATCGCGGCACCGACCAGGTGTCGCTCACCTACATGGGTGAAGCGGCGGCCAACATCGGCGCGTTCCATGAATCGCTCAACATCGCCGGGCTCTGGAAGCTGCCCGTGGTGTACGTCATCGAAAACAACGGCTACGGCATGGGCACGGCGGTGAAGCGCGCCGCCGCGATCACCGAGCTGTATCAGCGGGCAGCCAGCTATGCCATGCCCGGCGTCGAGGTCGATGGTCAGGACGTGGTCGCCGTCAAGCAGGCCACCGACGACGCGGTCGGGCGCGCCCGCCGGGGCGAGGGCCCGTCACTGCTCGAGATCAGGACGTTCCGATACATGGGCCACTCGATGTCGGATGCCGCGAGCGGCACCTACCGCAGCAAGGAGGAACTCGAGTCATCGCGCCAGCGCGATCCCATCGTGCTGCTCGAGACGCGGATGCGCGAGCTCGGGATGCTCGACGACACGGGGCTCGGTGCAATCGAAGCGGACGTTGCAGCGGAAGTCGCCGATGCGGTCAAATTTGCGGAGGAATCGCCGGAACCGGCGCCGGATCAGCTGTGGACAGACGTGTATGCGCCGGAGGCTCGCTGATGGAGATCTTTCGATCGCTTCGCTCCCTCGGGATGACGACGGCCGATGTGACAATGATCATGGCGACGCGTTGATGGCGGTCCTCACCTATCGAGACGCGCTCAACGCCGCCTTGCGCGAGGAGATGCAGCGCGACGACAACGTCTTCCTGATGGGCGAGGAAGTCGCGGAGTACGACGGCGCGTACAAGGTGAGTCGCGGCTTGTTGAAGGAATTCGGCGCGCGGCGCGTGGTCGATACCCCGATCGCGGAGCTGGGATTCACCGGCATCGGCGTCGGCGCCGCCATGGTCGGCCTGCGCCCGGTGATCGAGATGATGACGATGAACTTCGCGCTGCTGGCGATCGACCAGATCGTCAACACCGCGGCAAAGGTCCGCTATATGAGCGGCGGCCAGATCGGCTGCCCGCTCGTGATCCGCGGGCCCGGCGGCGCGGCGCTGCAGCTCGGCGCCCAGCACAGCCAGGCGTTCGAGAGCTGGTATGCGAACATTCCCGGCCTCAAGGTCGTGATGCCCGCCACGCCAGCCGACGCCAAGGGATTGCTGAAGTCGGCGATCCGCGATGACAACCCGGTGATCTTCATCGAAGGCGAGATGCTCTATAACCAGAAGGGCGAGGTCCCTGATGGCGAGCATCTCATCCCCCTCGGCCGCGCCGACATCAAACGGCCGGGCAACGACGTGACCATCATCTGCCATTCCAAGACGGTTGCGCCGGCGATGAACGCCGCCAAGTCACTGGCGGATGAAGGCGTCGACGCCGAGGTGGTCGACCTGCGGACCATACGGCCCCTCGATCAGGATGCCATCCTGGCGTCGGTCGCGAAAACCCATCGCGTCGTCGTGGCCGAGGAGGGTTGGGGCTTCGCCGGCGTGGGCGCGCAGGTCGTCGACCTCATCCAGCGTGAGGCGTTCGACGATCTCGATTCACCGGTGATCCGTGTGCACCAGGCCGACGTACCGATGCCGTACAACAAGCACCTTGAAAAGGCCGCCAAGGCGGACGCAGCGAAGATCGTCGCGGCCGTCCACCAGGCGTGCTACCGGGGCTGACATCATGGCGACCAAGGTTGTGATGGAGGCGCTCTCACCGACGATGGAAGAGGGTCGCCTCGTCGAGTGGAAGAAGAACGAAGGCGACGCCGTCGCCGTCGGCGACGTGCTCGCCGAGGTCGAGACCGACAAGGCGGTTATGGAGCTTGTCGCTCGCGCCGCCGGGACGCTGATCAAGCAGTCCGTCGCGGCAGGATCGACCGTACCCGTGGCCGCCACGGTGGCGTGGATCGGGAGCGCGGGCGAAGCGGTGCCGGGCGGCGGCACGGCGGCGGGCGGACCGGCCGCGGGGGTCGACGCCGCAGCGGCGCAGCCTGCTGCGCCACCAGCGCCCGCCGCCGCCACGCCGCCGACACCGCAACAACCTGCGCCGGCCGCCGTCGAACTGCCGGCGGTCCCACCGTCCGCGCCCGCTGGCCGCATCAAGGCGTCCCCGCTCGCCCGCCGCATCGCCGCCGAGACGGGCATCGACCTCGGTGGTGTTTCGGGATCCGGTCCTGAAGGTCGCATCATCAAGCGCGATCTCGACCAGCTCGCGACCGTCGGCCCGGGCGAGCCGCGTCCGCCCGAGCGAGCTCCGAGGCAGCGAGCAGAGGGCGGCGCCGCGTACGCCGACGTCACCCTCACGCCGATGCGGAAGACGATCGCGAAGCGCCTGGTCCAGTCGATCGGGCCCATCCCGACGTTCTATCTCACCGCCGAAGCCGACATGGAGCGCGCCAGCGACGCGCGCGAAGCACTCGTGGCACGGGACGAATCCGGCAAGTTCTCCTTCAACGACTTCATCATCCTTGCGGCCGCGACGGCGCTGCACCAGCATCCCTGGGTCAACGCGTGGTGGATGGAGGACAAGGTGCGCCAGTGGCACGAGGTGCACATTGGCGTCGCGGTCGCGGTCGATGAGGGCCTGATCACACCCGTGATCCGCAACGCCGACCAGAAGTCGCTGCGCGAAATCGCCGCCGAGGTGCGCGAACTCGCCGGGCGCGCACGCGAAAGGAAGCTCAAGCCGGAGGAGTACACCGGCGCGACGTTCTCGATATCCAACCTCGGCATGTTCGGCATCGACGAGTTCACGGCCGTGATCAACCCGCCGGAGGCCGCGATACTGGCCATCGGTCGCATCGAGCCGAAGCCGGTCGTGGTCGATGGCGAGGTGCGAGTGCGCCGGCGGATGCGCATCACCATGAGTTGTGACCACCGCGTGGTCGATGGTGCGACCGGTGCGGCGTTCCTGAAGACGCTGGTCGAGATGCTGGAGTATCCGCTGGCGTTGGTGTGGTGACCGTGCGGCCACTGCCGCCCGGTCATCCCGAGCAACGCGAGGGATCGGCCCGTGACAAGGCGATCCCTCGCCTCGCTCGGGATGACATTGAACTCGGAGTCTCTTTTCGTGGCTAACCAGTCCTTCGACGTCATCATCATCGGCGGCGGCCCAGCCGGTTATCCCTGCGCAATCCGGGCCGCACAGCTTGGCTTGACCGCCGCGGTGGTCGAGCAGTCAAAGCTCGGCGGGGTGTGCGTCAACATCGGGTGCATCCCGACCAAGGCGCTGCTCTACAGCTCGTCCATGGCGAACATCATCCGCAAGGAAGCCAAGGAGCTCGGCATCGAGACCGGCGAGGTGAAGGTCGACTACGGCGTGGCGATGAAACGGTCGCGGCGGGTCGCGGACCAGAACTCGAAAGGCGTCGAGTTCCTGATGAAGAAGCACAAGATCACCGTGGTAAGCGGCACCGGCGTGCTGGCGTCCGCCACGACCGTGAGGGTCGGCGGCGAAGTGTTGACGGCGAAGCGGGCGATCGTGCTCGCCACCGGCTCGCGCACCAAGGGGATCCCGGCGGTTGGCCTCACGGTGAACAAGACATCCGTCATCACGTCGGACGAGGCACTGTTCCTGGAGCGGGCGCCGAAGACGCTGGCGGTGGTCGGCGCCGGCGCGGTCGGATCGGAATTCGCCGACATCTTCAGCTCGTTCGGCAGCCAGGTGACGCTGATCGAAGCGTTGCCGCGCATCCTGCCGCTCGAGGACGCCGAATCGTCGGACGTCATCGCGAAGGTGTTCAGGAAGCGCGGCATTACCGTGCTGGCCGGCGTGAAGGTGACCAAGGCCGATGTCAAGGACGCCGAGGTGACGCTGCAGATGGAGGTGGACGGCAAGCCGCAAAGCGTCACGGCCGAGAAGGTGCTGATGGCTGCGGGGCGGGCGGTAAACACCGAGAACATCGGGCTCGAGGCAGTGGGTGTGAAGGTCACCGATCGCGGCTTCATCCAGGTCGACCCGACCACACTGCAGACGTCGATCAAGGGCGTGTATGCGATCGGCGATGTTGCCGGACCGCCGATGCTGGCGCACAAGGGCACCCGTGAGGGCACCCATGCAGCCGAAGTGATTGCCGGTCACACGGTGAAAGCCATCGACTACACCAACGTGCCGAACGTGACCTACTGCCACCCCGAGGTGGCGAGCGTCGGCCTCACCGAAGAGGAGGCCAAGCGGAAGGGCATCGAGTACCAGGTGGGACGGTTCCCGTTCTCCGCCAACGGCCGTGCGCGTGCCACCGGCGAAACCGACGGGTTTGTCAAGATCCTCCGCGGCACGAAGTACGGCGAGATCATTGGCGCGCACATCGTCAGCGGCCATGCCTCGGAGTTGATCGGCGAGCTGGTGATGGCGCGAACCAATGAGTACACCGTCGAGGAAGTGGATCTGGCGATCCATGCGCACCCGACGCTGTCGGAGGCGATCGGCGAGGCCGCGCTGGATTCGATGGGGCGGGTGATTCACATATGACGCGTCGCGAGCGTGAGCGGCACCGATGTAGGCGCACAAGCGACGGGTCATGACAGCTCCGGAGGACCGTCCAGACTTCTCGCTGCTACCGCCCGACGCGCCCAAGGAAGACCGCATCGGTACCGCATTCCTCGCGATGGGCTCCGCCGCCGCCGCCGCGGTCGCCTGGTTTTCCGGGTTGACGCTGATCCAGACCCGTCTGGTGGTGGGGTCGACCGCCCGAACCATCACCCAGATCAATCCGAATTCACCCGACGTCAACTTCATGGTCTACGGCACCGTGCTCGGCCTCGGCTTTACCGGCGTGAGCGCGTGGCTGCTCATGGCGGCCATCCCTTCGACCTATCGGCGTGGCGCACTCGCCATGGTCGCCGCGCTCGCGGGGACCTCCCTGGCGATGGTTGCCACGCTGGTGCTCTACCAGTTCACGGGCCGGCCGGCGCTGATCGCGCTTGGTATAGTATCCGTTACCATAGCGCTCTGGCTCGGCCGCCGCGCCATCCTGAGTTCTCGATGACGCGCCCACTCGACGTCGTGGATCTCGGGTGCCGGCCGTATCGCGAAGTGCTCGAGCTCCAGCGGGCCCTCCGCCTCGGCCGGCTCGACGGCACGGTTCCCAACGATCTCCTGCTCCTGGTCGAGCACGAGCCGGTCTTCACCCTCGGTCGCGGCACCCACCAGGCGTCGCTGCCGATGCCCGCGGAGCAGTTGCGAGCGCGCGGCGCCGACGTAGTCGAGATCGAGCGCGGCGGCGACGTCACCTGGCACGGCCCAGGGCAGCTGGTCGGATATCCCATCCTGCACCTCTCCCATCTTCGCGAGGACCTGCACTGGTACCTGCGCACGCTGGAGCAGGCGCTCATCGACGGCCTCGCCGGCCTCGACATCATGGCCGGACGCAACGCCGGCAAGACCGGGGTGTGGACGAACGGGCGCAAGGTCGCGAGCATCGGCGTTCACGTGAAGCAATGGGTCACGTTGCACGGATTTGCGCTCAACGTGCAACCCGATCTCTCGTGGTTCGACCTGATCGTCCCGTGCGGCATTCACGGGGTCGAAATGACTTCCATCCGACGCGAACTCGATTCTCGCGAAACGGATGCCGCCCTCTGGCACCGAACGCTTGCAACGGTGACTGAAGCGTTTGGTCGGGCGTTCGCCCGCCAGCCGCGCCGGCTGCTCGCCGTGGCGGAACTGCCGTTGTATCCTTCACACCATGGTTGAGCCGGCTGATCCAGCCCGTGTTTCCGCGGGTGCTGATGACAAGATCGCGGCGATTCTGCGAGCGGCGGTATCGTGGGCCGCCGAGGCGCCACCGCAGTTGACGCCAGCGATTCGTGCGGTGTGCGTACGTCTCGCCGAGATGGTCGCGGACCAGCGGCACTATCTCGCGCCGCTGCCGGAGCCACAGGAGTCGGAGCGCAAGGCCATGCTCACCGAGGTCGCCGACCGGTTGCGAACCGGCCCGATTGCCCGCGAGCTGAAGGAGCATCTCGATGCGCTCGCGGAAATGGAGCTGCGAGCGACCGGCTCCTGGTCGCTCGTTGCCACCGCACAGAGCGAATGGGTGCAAACCGCTATCGAGTTCCTGCAGAAGAAGTCGCTCGACGTGCCGGCCGCGCAGCGGCCGGACGAATACTGGGCCGACGACGTCGTCGCCGGCGTCATCGCGTCGGTCAAGGGGATCATCGGCGCCGACGACTTGTACTCGCGCATCGAAGCGCAGTACGCTGGCAAGGGCCGCCCGCCTGTGCCGCGCGACGATGGGTAACCCGCGGCCCATCGGAATCTTGCTGGTCGGCGCGGTCGTGTCCGCGTTGCCCTGCACGGGGCAATCGGCTCCCATCGCACCGGCTTCCAATCCACTTGCGACGCACGCGGAGACTCGAGAGGCCGTGCAACGCCGCGTATTCAGCGGGCCGATGGCGTCGATCTCGGCCGGCGGACAAGCACGCCTGCTACAGATCGCGGAGCGGCCTCAGGGCCTCGACAGCGTGAGGGTCGTGACGTTCGAAGGCCGGCCGCACTTGCTGCTGCGGACGTATGAGTCCGCATACACCTGTGGCATCGGTGGGGCGGGCGATCCCCGGCGCCAAGGCGAGGCAATCGCCGAGGTTGCGTTTCCGATCCTCCGCAACGTCGGGACGGCTGACACCGCGATGAGCGGACCGTTCGGGTTCGCAATACTCGTCCGGCTCAAGGTCACTGGCTCATGCGGAAACGGGAACTCGGACGACTCTGTCTCGATGTATGCGTCGGCCGACGCAGCGAGGCAGTTCGCCGCAGGACAGATCACCGGCCAACAGTTGATCGATCGATCATCGGTGCTGTTCGGCGGCAACGCGGTGGAGGTTCGGCTCCCGAAATAGTCCATGCGCCGCTTATTCACTGACGGTCGGGAGTGGCATCCGGAGTTCCCTCTTACCTCTCACTTCTTGCTCATGATCGCCGCGCTCGCCGCCTTGAGCGCCGTCCACCGCGGCATCACCCGCGCGTAATCGGTGCGCGCTCGCACGCACGCGGCGACCTGGCTTGCGGTCGGTGCGACATCCGCCGCCTGCATCGCCATCACCGCGCCGAGCATCGCGTTACTCACGCCGTCCAGCGTCGGCGCAGCCGCGGCAGCGCCGCCACGTCCGCCCCCCCGGCCGCCACCGGCAAATCCGCCGCCACGCCCGCCGCGTCCTCCGGCCACCGACGGCGGCGCGAGGGAGTCCAGTTTCGCCTTGAGCGCAGCGACGTCCGCCCCGGATAGCCTGGCGAGTTGATCCGAGAGCGCACGCGCGTCGGCGTAGGCGGCGCGGGCGGCCCGCGCCCCGTCGTACATCTCCCGCGACAACGTGGCCAGTTGCGTCAGGCCCAGTGCCGACGTCCTCACGCGCGGATCCAGTCGCAGCGTCAGCGGCTGGGTGTATTGCTTGCCGTCGACCGTCAGACGTACCGTGTAGGCACCGGGCACGGCCCAGGGCGCGTCCGCGATCGCGAACATGCGGTGTGGCACCGCACCGGTGGTCTGTTCCGCGCCGCGCGTCACGGGATCGTGACGCAGATCCCAGCTGAAGCGATGCATTCCAGTGCCGGCTGATAGTGCCACTGATGGCGCCGCCCAGTAGAGCGGCACGCCGCAGGATGGTGCGTTGGGCAACCGCTGGCAGAGCGCGTTGTATGCCGCCGGATCCCGCGCGGGGTCGGGGTTCAATACCGAATCGTTGCTGGCGTAGGCACGAACAACGTTGCCGGCGGCGTCCAGAATCTCCAGCGTGACGGGTGCCGACGCGTTTGCGCCGAGGTAGTAGTCGAGAATGGCACCGGGGGGTGGATTCTCGCCGGCGGGAACCTCGGGCGGCCAGGGAGTGGGATCGTTGGTGGCGGTGCGCACCCGAACAGCGGTGGCCGGCTTGAACAGGTAGGCGGCACCCGCCGCCTGGGCCGCGTGCGCCGCGGCCGCTTGGCGCAGCGGAGTCACGTCATCGAGAATCCAGAACCCGCGGCCGTGTGTCCCGGCAACCAGGTCGGAGCAAAGGCAGGTGCTGTCGTCCTTCACCTGCAGATCGCGCACTGAGATTGCCGGCATGTCGAGCCGGAGTGACTGCCAGTGATCACCGTCGTCGAACGACACCCACACCTGCGTGTCGGTTGACGCGTAGAGCAGGCCTTTCTTCTTCGGATCCTCACGAATCGAATTGGCGACCGCATCCCCGGCGATCCCGTGGTCGATCTCGGTCCAGGTCCTGCCGCCGTCGTGCGTGCGCCAGAAATGGGGACTCAGGTCGTCGAGCCGGAGCGTGTTGGCGGCGGCGTAGGCGGTGAGGAGATCGAAGTGCCCGGCCTCGATGTTGAAGATGCGTGTCCACGGCTTGATCGCGGCCGGCGTCACATTGGTCCACCTGAGGCCGCCGTCCATGGTCACCTGGATGTTGCCATCGTCGGTCCCGGCCCAGAGCACGCTGACGCTCCTCGGACTCGGCGAGAGCGCGGTGATGCTGCCCAGCGGCGTCGGGGTCACCGTGCTGGCGTAGTTGCCGGCATTGGCGGGTACGGCCCAGGTCTGCCGCGTCAGGTCGGGACTGATCCGGGTCCAGCTGTGGCCCCGGTCGAGCGTCTTCCACACCGCATTGGACACATAGAACAGCAGGTCGGGGTTTACCGGCGACCAGCTGATCGGCATCGTGCGCACGTTGCGGTTGAACGCCTCGCCGTTGGGGCCGCGCGGGCTCATGTCGGGACCGACCGCGGTGGTCTGGCCGGTCTTGCGATTGTACAGCGAGACGCCGGAACGCTCGCTGCCGAAGACCATGTCCGGATCCCGGGGATCCGGAGCGGCAATGCCGTACTCCTGGATGTTGACCGGATGCCAGTCGTGGAAGGTGATCTCGCCATCCATCGAACTGCTCGCCACGCAGGCGGATCCGGAGTCCTGCTGGCCACCGCAGACGAGATATGGGAAGCTGTTGTCGGTGGAGACGTGAAACACGGCGGCGGTGGGCTGCGTGTACCAGTTGCTCCATGACACGCCATGATTGGCCGACACGACGGCGCCCTGGTCGGAGACGACGAAGATGATGTCGGGGTTGTTGGGATTGATCCAGCTCTTCTGATAGTCGTCGCCGCCGGGCGCTCCACGTACGGCAGTCCAGGTGATACCGGCGTCTTCGGTGCGCCAGAACACCGTCGAAGCGCTGTATACGACGTTCTCGTTCTTCGGATCGACGGTGATCGTTGGCAGGTCGCCCCCACCGATGCGCGTCAGCGGACGATTGTCGGCCACCGGCGTCGGCGCGCCGGCGGGCGCATTGGGATCGCGGCCGGCCAGCTGCCAGTGCTCCCCATCGTCGGTCGACTGGTACAGCCCGACTCCGCCGCCGGCGCCGCGTCCACCGCGCCCGCCACCGGCCTGGGCAGCGCCGGCAACCATGGCATAGACGGTCCTGGAGTTGCTCGGTGCGATCGCAAGATTGGCCTGCAGCACCGTTGGCAAGCCGTCGGTCAGTTGCTTCCAGGTGGTGCCGCCATCGGTGGACTTGAAGAGGCCGCCGTTGGGGCCGCTGAACGCGCGCCCTTCGACGAACTGCTCCTGCTGTTGCCAGAGCCCCGCGTACACGATGTCGGGATTGGCGGGGTCGATGCGGACATCGCTGCCGCTGGTGTAATCATCCTTGAACAGGACCTTCTGGAAGGACTTGCCGCCGTCGGTCGACCGGTAGATTCCCCGCTCCGCATTGGGTCCGTACGGATGACCGAGGGCAGCCACGAAGAGGCGGTTGGGATCCCGTGGGTCGATGTCGATCATCGCGATCATCTGGCTTTCGCTGAGACCGAGGTGCGTCCAGGTGTTGCCGGCGTCGGTGGACTTGTACACGCCGTTGCCAACCGCGAGATCCGGCCGGATGATGCCGGCGCCACTGCCGACATAGATGACGCGAGGATCGGAAGGAGCGACCGCGATGGCGCCGATCGAGCCCGTGGATTCACGGTCGAAGATCGGCTCCCAGTTGGCGCCGTAGTCCGTGGAGCGCCACACGCCACCATTATCAAACCCGGCATAGAAGACATTGGGCTGACTCGGGACGCCGGCGAGGGCGCGAGCCCGTCCGGCACGCGTCGGACCGATCTGCCGCCAGTGCATCGCGGAGGCAATATCGAGCGATTGTGCTCCGGCGCGGCCGGGCACCGCCGCGACGGAAAGGACGAGCAGCGTGGAGCGGAACATGGGAGCGCGCACGAGGGCCATCTCCTGGATTGATGCAGCGCAGGGGTGGAAACAGGAATCGCGTTGCCGCACACACAGTATACAGCGTGGCAGGGCCAGTGGCGCGCCGGCCGGGACGCCGGCCCCGGCTCGCACCGAATAGCAGCGCTTGCTCGTCGTCAGTTCGGGTCGGTAGGTTGCCACCTTCTCCATCCCGCAGGACCAACTCATGCGCCGCGAACTGCTCGCCGTCGCCGTCGTGCTGTGTTCCGCAACGGAACTCGCTGCCCAGGTACCTACACGGCCGATGACGGCCGCCGATTCCGGGCGGCAGCGGGCGCGACTGGACTCGGTCCGCCGCGCTCAGGCGGCGCCAAAGGTGTACACGCACGCCGACACGCTGCGCGGATCGTTCACCACGCCGGGCCGGGCGTGGTGGGACGTCACCTTCTACGACCTGCACGTGGCGATCGATCCGAAGGACAGCAGCATCGCTGGATACAACGGGATCAGCTATCGCGTGCTCAAGCCGTCGACCGAATTGCAGATCGACCTGATGACGCCACTCGAGGTCGATAGCATGGTCCAGGACGGCCGCGCGGTGCGGTTCCGCCGCGACAGCAACGCGTTCTTTGCGACACTGGCGGCGCCGCAACGTGCGGGCGAGCACAAGACGATCACCGTCTACTACCACGGCAAGCCACGCGTCGCCACGAATCCGCCATGGCAAGGCGGCTTCACCTGGACCAGCGACAGCCTGGGCCGGCCCTGGGTCGTCACGACCGACCAGGGCATGGGAGCGTCGGTCTGGTGGCCCAACAAGGACACGCAGGCGGATGAGCCGGATAGCCAGCGCATCGCGCTGACGTTGCCCGACCCGATGATGGATGTGTCGAACGGGCGGTTGCGCAACACCGTGCACAACACGAACGGCACCACCACCTACGAGTGGTTTGTCACCAATCCGATCAACAACTATGCGATCGCGGTGGCCGCCGGGACGTATGCCCACTACACCGAGTCGTTCAATGGGCTCAAGGGCAAGCTGACGCTGGATTTCTGGCCGATGGACTACAACCTCGCGGCCGCCCACCGGCAGTTCGTGCAGGCCCGCTCCATGCTGCAGTGCTTCGAGTACTGGTTCGGGCCGTACCCCTGGTATGCGGACGGCTACAAGCTGCTCGAAGTGCCGAACACCGGCATGGAACATCAGAGCGCCGTGTCGTACGGCAACTGGTACCAGAACGGCTATCGCAAGCGCGGCACCGGCCTCGCGCTGCAATGGGACTTCATCATCGTGCATGAGAGCGCGCACGAATGGTGGGGCAACAACATCACCGCGAAGGACCAGGCAGACATGTGGGTGCACGAGAGCTTCGCGAACTATTCGGAGCAGCTCTACACCGAGTGCCAGTTCGGCAAGGATGCGGCGGCGCAATGGCTGATCGGCAACCGTCGCGGCGTGCGGAACGACCGTCCGATCATCCCGCCGTACCAAGTGAACGCGCAGGGCTCCGGCGACATGTATGGCAAGGGCGGCCAATTGCTGCACACCATCCGCCACATCGTCAACGATGACGACAAGTGGCGAGCAATCCTGCACGGGCTGCAGCAGACGTTCGGGCGGCAGACCGTGATGGGCAAGCAGATCGAGGAGTACATCAGCAAGCAGGCGGGGATGGACCTGAGCAAGGTGTGGGACCAGTACCTGCGGACCACGATGGTCCCGACGTTCGAATACCGGTTCGCGGGCGACACGCTCCGGTACCGCTGGACCAATGTCGTACCCGGCTTCAACATGCCGTTGAAGGTGACGCTCGACTGGCCGGATTTCGCCGTCATTCACCCCACGGAGGCATGGCAAGCGTCGCCGCTCCGGCTGGCCAATTCGGCCGACTTCAAGGTGGATCAGAACTTCTACGTGATCACGAAGGACGTGACGGCGCCGCAATGAGCGGTCCCGCCCCCCTGTCGGATGCCGCGTTTACACCGTATTCTCGGGCGGGGCGGCGTTCCCCCGGTGTTGCCCTGAAACCGCTTACCGCCGTCCAAAGGTCATCCCAGGCGTCGTTCCTGTTTTACGCTATCACAAGGAGTTCGTTGTGAACACAGAGAGCCTGATCATTTTCCTGTTCATCGGCATCGTTGCCGGTTTCCTCGCCGGCAAGATCATGCGTGGGAGTGGGTTCGGCCTCCTTGGCGACCTGGTCGTCGGCATCATCGGCGCGTTCTTCGGCGGCTGGCTCTTCAGCGCACTCGGCGTCGGCACGGGCGGCGGCATCCTCGGGTCGATCATCGTCGCCACGATCGGCGCGATGCTCCTCCTCTTCCTGATCCGACTCATCAAGCGGGCCTGACCGCTCGGCGGGCTGCCGTCAGGGTGGACCGGGCAAGTCAGTCCGTTCCACCCTCCGACGCCCCATTGCTTCTTCGGGTTCTATTCGGTAACGTAGATGAACCGATTGGCATCTTACCCTCCGTTCAGGCCGCCCATGTCGCTCAAACACCTGACTCCCGTCCTTGTCGTCGACCGGGTTGAACCGTGCCTCCAGTTCTGGGTCGATCGCTTTGGCTTCAGTGCCACAAACCAGGTGCCGGGCGACGACGGGACGCTGGTTTTCGCCAGCGTCGACAAGGACGGCATCGAGGTGATGTATCAGACTCGCGCGAGCGTCGTCGCGGAGGCACCGGAGTCGGCCGCGGATCTCAACGGGCACTCGATCGTTCTGTTCATCACGGTCGACGATTTCGACGCCACGGAAAACGCACTCGCCGGCGCGCCCGTCGTGAAGCCGCGTCATAAGACGTTCTATGGCAGCACGGAGATCTACGTGCGCGAGCCTGGCGGCCATACCGTCGGCTTCGCGCAGATGGGCTGACCATGCCAAAGCGCCAGCGGGATGAACTGCAATCCATTCCCGGCGTAGGCCCGTCGCTGGCACGTGACCTGCGCGACCTCGGCGTCACGTCGGTGGCGGCGCTGCGACGCAGGAATCCCGAACGGCTGTACGCCGACTTGAACCGCCTGCGCGGTGTCCGACAGGATCCCTGCGTGTTGTATGTCTTCCGGTGCGCCGTGTACTTCGCGCGCGCTGACAGGCCGCAACCGGAATTGCTCAAGTGGTGGAACTGGAAGAACAGAACGCTCTCCGCATGATGAAGTCGCGCAGCCGCTGGGAACCAACGGTCAGGCCCGAATACGAAGGACGCATGGAGGCCAGTGAACTAGCGCTGGTGTATCGCCGCGCCGGGTGAGCGTCCTCCATCGCATGAGCCAGCGACTCACCCGCATCCGCAAAAATTGATGGGCCGTCGACGGTGCAAGTGCATCGCGATCGGGTTGGGCATCGCTCCCCTGCTGTTAGCGCATGCTCTTGCGGCACAGGCCCCCGACACCGTCCTCGGAACCAGACTGCTGGCGCACCCGGTCCTATACGCACCGTTTCCTGACACTCTGAAGCTCGAGCTGCGGAGGCACGGCCAGTATCGCATCGCCGTGTGGCCCGCTGCGACACAATTGAGTGTCGTACCCGTGCGCCAGCCGAATCACCCTGCGTTTGCCGCGAAGATGCGCAACGGTGGGGAGTTCGCCCCCACGACGTTCGAACTCTATCCGCAGGACAATGGTCTGCATCTCCTCACCGTGACGGCGCCCGCAGGTACCGCGTTGGTCCGCATCTGGGTCTGGGAAGACAGTGCGGCGGAGGTCGCCGCGCACGTCCGAAGTGAACGCCGATGGAGCGTCGGACTCACGGCCGGCGGGGGCAGCGTTTCCGGGTACAGCATTGCCGAGTCGAACCCCACCAGTGCATCGAGATACGCCGAGGCAGGTGCTTTGCTCGGTTCGGGCGGACCGCTCTCCTTGGTCATCGGATTCGGAAACGACCCTCGGCCGGCGGTCGACAGCATCTCAGTGAACTGGGGCTTCGTCGAAGCACGCCTGCGCGTCGTTCATTGGGAGGTCGGCGGGCGCGAGTTCAACGTCAGTGGAACGTTTCGTGATTCTTTCGGGAATTCGTCGTTCGTCATAGTCGATCCCAATACGCTTGCCATCGGGGCGCTGGCAAGTTGGCATCTTGATCATCGCCGCGGCTTCCGCGGACTGTCCGCCGGCCTCCAGGCGATGTATGGCGTGATGAACAATCTCGGATTCGGGTATCAGAAGATCTGGAGAGCAGGCGCCTCCCTGTCGTGGTTGCCATGAAGTAGTGCGCCGGGTCGCATGCGGCGTTAACCTGCGACGATCATGTCACGCGCCTTTGCTCCGAAGGACGATCCTCCCGATCCACCTCGCGCAACCTATTCCCTGCCCGAGCGGGATACCGACGGTTACGACGCCGCCGCGACTGCCGCGCTGCTCCACGGCGCCCGCGTCGGCGACACCGCTGCCGCAGAAGAGGCCACGGGGTATCGGTGGGGGGAGCCGAAGCTGATACCGCACGTCGAGCGGCTCCTCGCCGACGCCCGCAAGCGGCGTGACGATCGGTTGGAGCAGGTCGCCGAACGATTCCTGAAACGAGCGACCGGGCGATAGGGGCAAGCGGAGACCTTCCGGCCACCGTCCACGTTTGACCGGGTGTAGAACCCTGGTCCAGCGCGTACTTGCGCTGTCATCTTGCTGTCAGGAAACGCGACACTCTTGACCAGCGGCGGATCGCCCGTGACATTGCGGCACGGTCGCAACGCCGGCCGGGCTTGGCGTTTACCCGAAAAGTTATCAGTCGGAGTTCGAATGGGGCATTCCCGTCCGTGGAAGTTGTTCGCCGTCGCCATCGTCGTGGTCACGACCCGTCTCAGCGCGCAATCGATGGCAGCGAGCATGAAGATGCCGCCAATGCCGCACGCCCCGGTGCGCGTCACCGTCGATTCCACCACCCACCACGTGATCGTCACGACGGGACCGTGGACCCTGCCGCCGATGCTGATGGACGGCGACCTGCCCATGATGAACATGGCCGGCATGGGTGAAGGACACGAGGCGCACCAGGAGCAGCTGCTGGTCAAGTTTCCCTGGCCGCACGACGCGTGGCTGCGCGGGTTCAAGCTGACGATCACCGACAAGGACGGCAACGTGATGCCGCAGCGGACGATGCATCACATGGAATTCGTGAACTTCGACCGCCGACAACTGGTCTATCCGATGGCCGAGCGGGTGCTCGGGATTGGCGAGGAAACCGCCGCGATCAAGCTGCCGAGGACCGTCGGCGTGCCGATGGATTCAGGCCAGGAAGTCGGCGTCTTCCTCATGTGGAATAACGACACTGGACATGAACTCGACGGCATCAACCTCCGGTTCGAACTGATCACGGCACCCCGCAACCTGACCCCACGACCGGTCGCGGTCCTCCCGTTCAAGGTCGATGTCAACAACCATCCTGGCCTTCCCGATTCGTACGAAGTCCCGCCCGGCGGCAGTTCAAAGTCGTATGAATTCACGGTTCCGGTCAGCGGCCGGCTCCTCGGCGTCGGCGGCCACATGCATGACAACGGCGTCGAGATGCGACTGGAAGATGTGCGCACGGGCAAGGTGCTGGCCCGCGTTCATACGCTCCACGACTCCGCCGGCGATGTAATCGGCGTCTCGCGTCAATTGCTTGCGATCAAGGGCCGCGGCCCGCACCTGCGGGCGGGACGCCTGTATCGCATGGTTTCGGTGTACGAGAACAAGACCAGCGTCCCCATCATGGGCGTCATGGGCGTCCTGGGTGGACTGTTCGCTCCGGATGATATCCGCGACTGGCCCAAGGTCGACCGGACGAGCAAGGAGTACTTGCTCGATATCGCGACCGGCCCGGTGTTGCGACAAGTGGATGCGCTGTCGCCGGTGAACGTGTTCGCCGCCATCAAGTAAGACGTCAGAGGTGAGAGGTGAGAGGGCGGCTCCGAGCGGGGCCGCCCTCATGCTTTTCATGCTCACTTCTTGCTCGGTTGCCGGAGCTTGAGCCCGCCCCACCGACCAGCTTCGGGTACCTTTACGGTCTCGACCCACTCTCTATCACGCCATGCCCGCCGAGGCTTCCGTGCGCGTCTGGTCCCGCCGCCAACTCCTGCAGAGCAGCGCCGTCGCGTCGGCGGCCGCATGGCTCCCCCGTTTCTCCTTCGGTGCCGCGACGCCGTCCCGGCGCGACCGGCTGCTGCTCGACTTTGGCTGGCGGTTTCATCTGGGGCACGCCGATGACCAGACGCAGGATTTCGGTTTCGGGCACGCCGGCAATCAGGACACCGAGTTCGGCAAGTCGGGAGACCTGTTCGGCCCGTCCCGGGGAAATTTCGACGACAGCGCGTGGCGCGCCATTGACCTGCCGCACGACTGGGCGGTCGAGCTCCCGTACGTGCAGGCGGACGAACTCAACGACTTCGGCGATCATCCCCTGGGCCGCAATTATCCGGCGACGAGCATCGGATGGTACCGCCGCGTGTTCACCCTCCCCGCCACCGATGCCGGGCGGCGGATCTCACTCGAGTTCGACGGCATCTTCCGCGATGCGACCATCGCGCTCAACGGTCACTTGGTGGGACGCAACTTCAGCGGGTACGCCCCGTACCGCGCCGACGTGACTGACCTGGCGACGCTCGGGGGTCGCAATGTGCTCGTCGCGCGGGTCGATGCCACCGAGCACGAAGGATGGTTCTACGAAGGCGCCGGAATGTACCGTCACGCCTGGCTGGTGAAGACCGGTCCGGTCCACGTCGCGCACTGGGGTACATTCGTCACTTCCCGTGTCACCGGTAGCGCGGCGACGGTCAACATCGCGACAGAGGTGGAAAACGAGAGCGACGCGGCTGCAACATGTCGCGTGGCGCAGACGATCCGCAGTCCATCCGGCAAGGCGCTCGCGACGGTGCGCTCGGCGCCGATCGTGATTCCCGCCTGGGGTCGCCAGGGCGTCCAGCAGCAACTGGGTCTTGCAATGCCGCAACTCTGGTCCATCGAGGTGCCGGCAATGCACCTCATGGAGACTTCGATCGAAATCGGCGCCACTCCAGTCGACACCTACCCCACGCCGTTCGGGATCCGCACCATCCACTTCGATCCCAACAACGGATTCTTCCTGAACGGCAAGCGGGTCGCGATTCAGGGGACGTGCAACCACCAGGATCACGCCGGCGTGGGATCGGCACTTCCCGATCGATTGCAGGAGTACCGGATCGGCCGCCTCAAGGAGATGGGCAGCAACGCATATCGCACGTCGCACAATCCGCCGACACCCGAACTTCTTGACGCCTGCGACCGGCTCGGGATGCTGGTGCTCGACGAAAACCGGACCTTCTCGTCCGAGGACGAGGGGACGAGCCAGCTCGAGCGGCTGATCCGGCGCGATCGAAATCATCCCAGCGTCATCGCGTGGTCGCTCGCCAACGAGGAGGGATCGGATCAGGGCAACGACCGTGGTGCGCGCATGGCTGGCACGCTGAAACGGCTGGCGCACAAACTCGACCCGACGCGCCCGGTCACCGCCGCGATGAACGGCGGCTGGGGCAAGGGTTTCACGCTGGTTGTGGATGTGCAGGGCTTCAACTATTCGACCAACGACATCGACGCGATCCACAAGGCCTTCCCCGCCAAGCCGCTCATGGGTACCGAGACGGCAAGCACCGTCAGCACGCGCGGGATTTACGCCAACGACCCGGACCGCGGCTACCTCAGCGCCTACGACGTTAACAAGCCCGGCTGGGGCGCCACCGCGGAAGAGTGGTGGAGCTACTACGCCGCACGGCCATTCCTCGCCGGTGGATTTGTCTGGACCGGGTTTGACTATCGCGGCGAGCCGACGCCGTACCGGTGGCCGTGCACCAGTTCGCACTTCGGCATCATGGATACCTGCGGCTTTCCGAAGGACAACTTCTACTATTACCAGGCGTGGTGGAGCGATGAGCCCGTGCTGCACCTGTTCCCGCACTGGAACTGGGCGGGGAAAGAGGGCCAGGAGATCGAGGTGTGGGTGCACAGCAACCTCGATCGCGTCGAACTGCTGGTGAACGGCACCAGCATGGGCAATCAGACGATGCAGCGCAATTCGCACCTCGCGTGGAAAGTGCCGTACGCACCGGGGACCATCGAGGCGCGCGGCTTCAGGAACGATCGCCAGGTGCTGGTCGCCAAACGTGAGACCACCGGGACGCCAGCGAACGTTGTGCTGCATCCCCATCGCGCGCGCCTCTTCGCCGATGGCGAGGATGCGGCGGTGGTTGAGGTGCAGCTGGTCGACGCCACCGGTCGCGTTGTTCCCACCGCCGACGATCAGGTCACGTTCGCCGTGACCGGCAATGGGAGGCTGATCGGCGTCGGCAATGGGGATCCAAGCAGTCACGAGTCCGACAAGGGAACAACGAGGAGAAGCTTCAACGGGTTGTGCTGTGCGATCGTGCAGAGCTCCCGGACCGCCGGCGAGATCAGGGTCGCCGCATCGGCCGCAGGATTGCAGTCGGCGACGCTGGTCATTCCATGTGAGCGCACGACGCTCAGGCCGGCGGTTGACTAGCGCGAACATCGCTCAGCCGGCGGCCACGCCGAGGCACTCGGGTGACCGCTGCGACGCCGGATGCTCGCAGCGCATCAAGGCAATGTCGGCTTCACCCAGGCGCCGCTGGTTGGGGCCAGCCGAGCGATCCGTGCGGACGACAGATCCGGCGTCATGCGGGTCCCTCGCCGCCAGATCCCGGGCAGGTCACCTGAACCCCTGAGATGGTTGATGCGAGTGATGTCGAGCCGCGCGAGCCGGATGCCGCTTCTTCGCGTAATGAGACGCCAGTATCAGGTAGCATTCGCCGCGGCCATCCTTCTCCCGACTGCCGCGCTCGGGCAAGGGACGGAAATCGTCCGTGGCCGGGTGACCGGGACCGATCACAAGCCGATCGTCGACGCTACGGTCACCATCACCGGGTTGGCCACGCAGGCGATGCTCACGGCCCGAACCACTGACAAGGGCATCTTCACCGCGTTGTTCCCCAACGCCGAAGGCGATTACCTGCTCAGCGTCCGGAAGATCGGGTACGCGCCCTACAACACGCGGCTGACGCGGACTGGCCTGGCCAGCGTGCTGGTCGCCGATGTGACGCTGACGGAGCTGGCGTTCGAGCTGGACACCATCACGGTCGCCGCCAAGCGGTTGACGCCCAGGGGCGACGAGGCGTCGATCGGCGGGATCGAGCAGAACCTGCTGACTGGCGCGCTCTTCTCACTCGATCCCACCGACCTGCTCGCCCTCGCTGGGCAAATCCCGGGCATCCTGTCGCTCGGTGACAGCGGCTTCTCGGTCCTCGGCGCGGGCGGCGGCGCCAACAACGGCACGATCGACGGCGCGAAATTCGGTGGGAACAACGTGCCCCAGGATGCGATCGCCGGCTCGCGGGTAATTTCGACGTCGGCGGATCCCCGCGTCGCCGGATTTTCGGGCGGGCAGACCGCGACGATCCTCAAGGGCGGTTCCGACATCTTCGCGCTGACTACCCGTGTCAATTTCGCGGATAGTCATCTCGCCTGGACCGATCCGGCGTGGCCCAGCCCGATTCCCCAGCTTGCCGGGAACGGCGGGGGCCTGGGCGGCCCGATCATCAAGAAGAAGCTCCACTACCAGTTTTCGTGGAACATCAACGACCGCCAGGCCGACGTCTATTCGTTGCTCAACCCGCCGCAATCGATCATCTCGCAGTACGGGTTCACGCTCGACACGATCACTGCGATATCCGGCGCATTGCACAACCTCGGGGTGCCGGTGACGCTGCAAGGCGTGCCGGATAACCTGCAGCAGCGCAACTACAACACCACGACGGTGATCGACTGGACGCCCAAGGCGACGACGCAGCTGCGCGTGACGCACAACGGGTTCTGGGGTCACAATGGGGCACCCGGCGCGGCGCCATTCTCGTACCCATCGCTGGGCTCCAGGAACGTGAATCAATTCCAGTTCCTGTCGGCCCGGCTCACGAGTTACATCCATGGCTTCCTCGACGAGCTGAACAGCACTGTCAACTACAGTCATCACACGACCGATCCGTTTGCGCAGCTGCCGAGCGCGAGCGTCCGGGTCGGCACGGTGTTCGACAATGGGCAGACCGGACTCGGCAGCATCAGCTTCGGCGGCGGGTCGGGCGTCAACCTGAACACGTCGCACGACTGGGACACGCAGAACGAGTTTTCGTGGATTCCGCCCAACAGCAAGCATCGCGTCAAGATCGGCCAGGATATCGATCACAGCTGGTCGACGACCTATTCGGCCGGAAACCAGTTCGGTTCGTATACCTACCAGACGCTGGCCGATCTGGCCGCCAATCTCCCAGCCTCGTACAGCCGGACTCTCAGCAGCTTCGAGCGTTCGAGCAATGGGACCACGGCGGCGCTGTGGATCGGCGACGAGTGGAACGCCACCAAGGCGCTCCAGTTCCAGGGCGGACTGCGGTACGACGCCGCGTTCCCGGGCACGACGCCGTCGTATAACCCGGCCGTCGACGACGTGTTTGGGCTGAAGACGGACCGGATTCCCCGGTCGCGGCTGCTGACGCCGCGCCTGGGATTCTCCTGGGCGTCGGCCAGGCGCCGCGGCATGGGATCGCTCACGGGCCAGGGCGCCCCGATCAATCTCGGCAACCTGCCCGCGGGGCTGAGTGCCGACTTCATCCAGGCGCTGCTCGGCACGCCGCGCACATCGACGGCACCGGGCTTCGCGATCAACGGCTCGATCGGCGCGTACGGCAGCACGCTCGACAACAGCAACATCGCATCGTTGATCGACCAGACCGGCTTGCCGAACACTCGTCGCGTGCTGACCTGCGTGGGCGATGCCACGCCGATCCCGAACTGGAACGCCATCGACAACAACGCGCCGACCGGCTGCCTCGACGGCAGCGGTCCGTCGACGTTTGCAACCAGCGCGCCGAGCGTGCAGGTGTACGACCCTTCGTTCCGCACACCGCTGGTGTGGCGCGCGAATCTCGGCATCGACGGAATCCGGATCCCGAGCAAGTGGACGCTGGCACTCACCGGGTTCTACAGCTACGGCTTCAATCGCCAGAGCGCGCTCGACCTGAACCTGAACCGGACCGCGCAGATCAGCCTTGCCGACGAGGCCAACCGGCCGGTGTACGTGACGCCGGACGCGATCATTCCGGGCACCGGCGTGGTGGCGCCGGGTGCGTACCGGATCAACCAGGATTACGGCGCGGTCAGCGACGTGATTTCCGACCTGCACAACTACACGGCGCAACTCCAGGCCACATTGACCCCGCCGCATCCACTGCTGCACAACAAGCTCACGCTAACGACGACGTATGTGCTCAACCGCACGCAAACCGAGCAGCGCGGCCTGGGTGGCGGGGGCGGGTTCGGCGGCGTGTTCCGGCTCGTCACCAACGGTTTCAGTTTTTCGTCCGGCGGCTTTGGCGGCGGCGGCAGCTACGCCATCAACGGTGACCCGTTCACCAAGGCCTGGGTATCCGGCAACCAGCCCACGCACCAGATCCGGACCAACGCGTCGTTCCGCGCGTGGTGGTTCAATATCAACATGCAGCTGAACGTATACTCCGGGACGCGGTTCACGCCGTCGGTAAATGGTGACCTGAATGGTGACGGCCTTGCCGACGACCTCGCCTTCATCCCCAACCCGGCCACCACGCGTGACACGGCGCTGGCGACGCAGATGAAGCAACTGCTCGCCTCGGCGCCGGCCGGTGCGCGCGACTGCCTGCAGAAGCAGCTGGGGATGGTCGCCGGCGTCAACAGTTGTACTACCCAGTGGCAGGCTCGGCTCGACTTCAACATTAACTGGCAGCCGCCGCGCAGCTTCGGCTTTGGCGACCGGCTGCGCATCACCAGCACGATGCAGAACACCAGCGGCGCCCTGGTCCGTCTGTTCGGTCTCGAGAACACGCCGCTCGGGCGCGGGGCGCTGAGCACCTCGGCGAACAGCCAGCTGCTGTATGTCACCGGATTCGATCCGGTCACGCGGAGTTTCAAGTACCAGGTCAACCAGCTGTTCGGTCAGCCGAGCGACTTCGGAACGGCGCGCCATCGCTATCCGCCGTTCCAGTTGCAGCTTGGCCTGGAGTACAAGCTGGGTGGCCCGCCGACCGCACCAATGGCCCTGAGCATGGGGCTGCTCCCCGCCGGCAGGGAGCCGCCGTACACGATGGATCAAATCCGCGACAAGCTGCAGCGGCTCAGTCGTGATCCGGTGCAGCCGATCCTCGCGCGCAAGGACACGATGGCCCTCAGCCGGGAGCAGGTGGCGCAGCTCGAGGCGATCAGCAAGGAGTTCCGCGCCAGGAGCGATTCGGCGCTCGAGCCGGCGTTCGATTACATCATGAGGAAGGGCCGCAAGATCGACGATCAGCAGCTGAGTTCGCGGCTGAGCAAGGCGCAGCCGCAGATCCAGCGGATGCTGGCGGATGCGAGCACCCGCGCCAAGGCGGTGCTCACGCCGGCGCAACTGCGGATGCTGCCGGTGACGCCCACGTTGCCGGGCATGGCGCGACCAGGAGGCGCCAAACCGGGAGCCGGCGGCGAGACGCAAATGATCAAGATCGGCGGCGGCGGGGATTAAAACAGACGAGAGACGAGAGACGAGAGAAACGAGCCCCGGCGTTCGGACCTGGCTTCCTCCTTCGTCCTTCTCTCATCTCTCGTCTCTCGTCTCTCTTCTCTCGTCTCTCATCCCCCGGTAATGTTCCTGCCTCTCTGATCCGGGGGTTCAATCCGCCGACTCAGCCGTAACCTCACCATCCAGGTGCTGTTTGCCATTGCGTGCGGCGCCCTGCTCGGCGCGCTCGCGCCCGCAGCGGGCAAGGCCATGCGGCCCGTGGGCGAGACGTTCATCAACCTGGTCAGGATGGTGATCACGCCAGTGATCTTCCTCACAGTCGTGCTCGGCATCGCGCGCACAAGCGACCTCAAACGCGTCGGCCGGATCGGCTTCAAGGCGCTCCTGTACTTCGAGGTGGTCACCACGTTCGCGTTGGCGATCGGCGTGGTCGTCATGAACCTGATCCGTCCAGGTGATGGCATCGATGCGTCGCGCGTTTCAGCGGCAGATGTGGCCCAGTATACCGGTTCGGGCGCCCACCTCTCGCTCATTGATTTCCTGGTGCATATAGTGCCCTCGAGCGTCGTGGGAGCGTTCGCCGAAGGACAGGTGCTCCAGGTGGTGTTCTTCTCGATCCTCTTCGGCGCAGCGTTGGCGTCACTCGGTGACTTCGGACAGCCGGTGGTGCGAGGACTCGAGTTCCTCGAGGTCATCTTTTTCAAGATCGTCGCGATGATCATGCGGGTCGCACCGATTGGCGCGTTCGGTGCGATGGCGTTCACGGTCGGCGCCTTCGGCCTCGGATCCCTGCTGACGCTGGGCCGGCTCATGCTCTGCGTGTACCTGACGATGGCACTGTTCATCTTCGTGGTCCTGAACGCCATCGCGCGGGGATTCGGCTTCTCGCTCTGGAGGTTGCTGGGGCACATCCGCGAGGAGATCCTCATCGTGCTCGGCACGTCGTCGAGCGAGGCGGTGCTGCCGCGGATCATCGACAAGCTCGAGCGGTTTGGCTGCGCCCGCTCGGTGGTGGGGTTGGTTGTTCCGGCAGGGTATTCGTTCAACCTCGATGGCACGTCGATCTACCTCTCGATGGCCACACTGTTCATCGCCCAGGCGTACGGGGTTCACCTGTCGCTTGGCCAGCAGCTGAGCGTGCTGGCGATCCTGATGGTGACCTCCAAGGGGGCAGCGGGCGTGACAGGTTCGGGGTTCATCGTGCTGGCGAGTACCTTGTCGGCGTTACGCGTCGTGCCGATCGAGGGAGTCGCGCTGGTGCTGGGTGTCGACCGGTTCATGAGCGAAGCCCGGGCCATCACGAACGTGATCGGGAATGCGGTGGCGACCGTGGTGATTTCAAAGAGCGAGAGGGCATTCGAGGCTCCACTGACCGAGGAGGCGATGTGACCGAGAGACGAACCAGCCTGGCCGTTGCTCTGGCATTCTCCGCCCTGGCCGGCGGGACGCTGCACCTGCCGGCTCAGATTCCGGCCGGTGACTATGCGGCGCGGCGCGATTCGCTGGCGGTGCGGATGGATAGCGGTGTGGTGATTGCCTTTGGCGGCCGCACGCTCGTGAATGACTTCGGCCACTTCTTCCAGTTGCCGGCGTTCCATTACCTCACCGGTTACGACGAGCCCGATGCGGCACTGGTGATGGTGGTGCGCGGCGGGCGGCAGCATACCACGCTGTTCATCACCCGGCTCGACCCGCGCACGGCGTTCTACTACGGCCAGCGCGCCGACAGCGCGACGCTGGCCCGGACGCTGGGAGTGGAGTCGCAATCGTCCAGCGCACTGCCGGCGATGGTGGATTCGCTGGCGCGAACATCCTTGCCGTTCTACACGCTGGCGGATTTCGAGGATGCGGACTTCGCCCGGACCGACTCACTCACCCGCGGCCAGGCGTTCATCAAGGCACTGATGGCCGCACATCCCGGGCTCCAGGTACAGGACGCCCACCGGGCGTTCGTCAACCCGTTGCGCGCGCGCAAGACGCCGGCGGAAATCGCGCTGCTCCGCAAGGCGGCAGAAATCAGCTCGGAGGGCCACCGTGCGGTGCTGGTGATGCCCGAACCGGCGCATGAATATGAAATCCAGGCGGTCCTGGAGAGCACCTTCCTGCGGCTCGGTGGCGAGCGCCCGGCATATGGTTCGATCGTCGGCTCGGGCGAGAACGGCACCGAATTGCACTACATGCTCGATCGCGGGCCGACCAGGCCGGGCGACCTGGTCGTGATCGACGCTGCGACGCAGTATCACGGCTACGCGGCCGACGTGACGCGAACCATCCCGGTGAACGGCCGGTTCACTGCCCCGCAACGCGCCCTGTATCAGTTGGTGCGCGACGCGCAGGCGGCGGCCGAGCGGAATTCGAAGCCGGGAATGTCGGCACGCGCGGCGGCGGATTCATCGGTCGAAGTCCGGGCGCGCGGGTTGGCGAAGCTGGGGCTGATCGAGGGTATCGATGCCATGTACGACCCGCCGGGAGCACCCGCCGGTCGGGGCGGCGGAACGGGTGCCCGCCAAGCAAGTTTCTGGATGATTCATGGCATCAGTCACGGGCTGGGACTTGCGGTCCACGACTACGTGCAGTCGTCGCAGAGCGACCCGACGTATAAGGTGGGCGACGCGTTCACGATCGAACCCGGCATCTACATTTCGTCGAAGATGCTGGACGTCCTGCCGGATACCCCGAGAAACCGGGCCTTTATCGTCACGGTGCGACCAGTGGTTGCCAGGTACGACATGACCGGGGTGCGAATCGAGGACGACTACGTGATCACCGACAAGGGACTCGAGCGCATGAGCACAGCGCCACGGGAGATCGCGGACATCGAGGCGATCATGGCGAAAAGGAGGAAGAAGTAGGACAAGAGACGAGAGACGAACGACTAAAGAGCGTGAAAGGTGAAACGTGAAACGGGGGCATTAGTCGCACTCCGTTTCACCTTTCACCTTTCACCTTTCACGATGTGTTGTTCTCATCTCTCGTTTCTCCAAGCAATTCAAAGAATTTCCCAAACACCTTGATCCCGTCCCACAGCTGCTGCAGGTCCAGCTTCTCGTTCGGCGAATGCAATCCATCGTCGGGCAGCCCGATGCCGGTGAGCAGTACCGGGGCGCCGCCGCGGGCCAGGTCGGTCACGACCGGGATCGAGCCGCCGGCCCGAATCGCCACGGTCGGGCGGCCGACGACCTCCTCGAACGCGCGGTCGAGCAGGCGGAAGGCCGGATGGGTGACGTCTACCTCGACCGGGTCGGCCCCGTGAACGAAGCGCACCTCGACGTCGGCGTAGTCGGGCGCAAGGCGACGGCACGCCTCGCGCAGTTGGTCGCGGGCGAATTCATACGACAACGCGGGCACCAGCCGCAGCGAGACCTTCGCCGTGGCCACGGCGGGGATCACCGTCTTCGCGCCGTCACCGGTAAAGCCGCCGCGTATGCCGTGAATCTCGAAGGTCGGCAGCGCCCAGGTCCGTTCGAACACCGACCGGTCCTCGAGCCCCACGAGTGCCCGCGCGGTGACCTCCTCGTGCAGGAACGCGGTCTGGTCGAACGGCAGCAATGCCCAGCCGGCCAACTCCGATTTTGTCGGCGGATCGACGCGGTCATACAGCGCCGGCATGGCGATCAGCCCATCGCGGCCCTTGAGGTCGGTCAGCAGCCGGCACAACGTTTCGACTGCATTGGGCGCCACCCCACCGTACGTGCCCGAGTGCAGGTCGCGCCGCGTCGTGCGCAGTTCAATCTCGGCGTAGCATATTCCGCGCAGCGCCCTGTAGACCGCCGGCCATCCCTTGGCATAGTACGACATGTCGCACACGAGGATGGCGTCGGCGTGGGTGCGTTCCGGCTGTTCCTGCAGTAGCGTCGCGATGAAGTGGCCGCCGCACTCCTCTTCACCTTCGATCAGGAAGCGGACGTTGAGGGGCGGGATGCCGGTGCCGTCACACGCCGCTTCGTATGCCTTGATGAGGGCGTATACCTGACCCTTGTCGTCCGCCGCGCCTCGGGCGAACAGTCGCCCGTCGCGCACTGTGGGCTGGAACGGCGGCGACAGCCACTCGTCGATCGGATCGGTCGGCTGGACATCGTAGTGTCCGTAGATCAGCAGTGTCGGTGCACCCGCGACCACCGGACCCTCGGCCCAGACAATCGGGTGCCCGTCTCCCTCGAGCAACGTCGCGCTGCACCCCAGCCTGGCGAGGTGGCCGACCAGCCAGTCGGCGGCGCGACGGCAATCGCTGGCGTGTGCCGGGAGCGTGCTGATGCTGGGGATTGCGAGGAACTCCACCAATTCGCGGAGCAGGCGGGGCTTGTCACGGGAAACGAGTTGATCGTCCATCGACGAAACTCCAGGGCAGGAAGAGCATGAAACGTAAAAGGTAAGACGGGAGCTCCGATTCCCGGCGAACCCCCGTTTCACCTGTCACGTTTCACGCCTTTCAATTAAGACGGGGCCTGGTCGACATCCCAAGGGCTGCCCGCATCCGCTGGAACGCCTGGGGTCCTTCCGCGCCGTCCAGCAGCTGCTGCAGCCGGTAGACCGCGCGGGTCAGATCGTTGTCGTTGCGGCGATACCACGCATCGAAGAGGTCCAGGTTGGTGCGATACAGCCGGACACCGATCAAGGCGGCGTTGTTGATCGGCCGCTCGGTGGCGTTACCGATACTATAAGTGCGCAGCAGTGGCCCGTAGCCGAGCTCGAGCGTGTCGCGGCTCCAGCGCGCGACGGCGGCGCGCCCGCTGTCGTTGGCGGCCGGCGGGAGCCGCAGCCCGTAGAGCGAGTCGAGCCGCTCGAGCAGCTGAGTGTAGTAGTCGCCGAGCAACTGCTCGTCGTGCCAGCGGCCGTCGGCGCGCAATGCAGACGCGGTGTCGTGCCGGCTCCGAAAGAAGGCCCACGCCGCCCGGTAGCCGACCCACTGGGCGAAGCTCTCGTTGAAGTCGGTGGCGCCTTTGACCCACAGCGTGTTGTGCGCGATTTCGTGGAACACCAGCGCGGCCAGCTCGAGTGAGTCTGACGATAGCGCCGTCGACAGCAGCGGATCGTTGAACCATCCCAGCGTGGAAAACGCGTCGGACGGCCGGAGGTTCACGTCATATCCGCGGGCCGCGTAGTCGGCGGCGGTGTGGCGTGCCTGATCGAAGTTGAAGAACCCCTTGTACGGTACTCGGCCGGCAACCGGGTAGCGCCACGTCACCGGGCAGATGCAGTTCTTCGGCGACGCGGTCAACACCAGCAACAGCGTATCGCGGCCAACGTCAGTGTAGGTGGTATACGTCTGCTTGGCCTCGAGCCCGAGTCGCGCCGCGTACTCGCGGACCTCGACGACGAGCTTTGCGCGCTCGCGCGTCGCCGGCGGAATGGTGGAATCCGCCGCCAGACGATAGATCGGGACGCGATGGCTGAGGATCCGCATTTCCTCGAACCCGGCGCGGGACAGATACCGCACGTCATCCGACGCGACGTACGCCGTGCCGTAGCCTACGAGGAGCGCCGCCGCCGCGATCAACAGGCCCATCTTGAGACGCCTTCTTCCCGGCATGATGCTCAGTGTGCACCGGCCCGGCGGGCCGGGTGTCGCCGTGCCGACGCTCGGCTCACTGGACCCGGACGACCGCGAGCCACGGCACGATCGCCGCCGTGAGCGCCCCACCGGCGGTGGTGCCTGCCATGCGGATCGTCACACCGGCCGATCCGGCGGGCAACTTGTACCGCACCGTTCGTCCGGACCCCGCGGGCAGGGTGCCAGGATGGGAGTACGCGCCGGTCGTGCTGTCCGGCGTGAGGGGAAATACCTTGCCGAATTCGGCGGGATAATTTGCGGCATACACACTGCGGAAATCCCAGGAACGGTACGTCAGGATGCCGTCCTGCGGGAACTCGGGCAGGTCGTCGGTCCAGTTGGCCATCTGCCATTCACCGACGAGCACCGGGAAATCGACGCCCGTCACCTGCGATATGCGCACGGCGCCCACGACCGATGACTGCTCCATGCCACGCGTGAACTGGGTCCCCAGCATCGAGTCGGCGGCGAAGTGATCCGCGAGCCAGCGCAGGAACAGCCACGCCGCGCCGCGCTGCGGCAGCGTGCCGTCGCCCGATTCCGGGGCGATCAAGTACTGCAATTCGGGATTGTTGAGGTACGCGTATGCGTTGGAGACGTCGCCGCCGGCGAATTCGGAATAACAGTCGCCGCATCGCGACGCCGGCACGGTCCGCCATCCGAGCTCCTCGGCAAAATGGCTGAGCCCCTCGTTCAGCCAGACATCCTGGTCGGTGCCGTTGCGAAGCAGCACATGCTGGTTGAAGGAGATCATGTGCTGCAATTCGTGAATCAACGTCGGCGGCAATGCCTCCAGCGCCGAGGCACGCGTCACCGCCCCGCACTGTTGGGTCGCCGGAGAGGTCGTGATGGTGTAGAACATCTCACGCGCGTTGCTGCCGGGGGAAAACGGGATCAGGTCGTTGCTGAAGGAATAGCCGATGATACGGCCGTTGGTGCAATCGGTGGTCAGCCGGTTGACCGCCGGGGTCACCAGAATCGCGATGTGCTGGTCGTTGTTGATGTCGGATTCCCGGCCAAATGCGGTGGTATCCGTGGCGTACAGGTAGTTGTCGAACAACTCGCCGAAATGCTGCAAGTCGGCCGCGTCGAATGCCTCGGCCCCGGCGACCTGATGGTCGTCAAGGTAGATCACCCCCGGGTTCCCGGCGTATTTCACCGTCGCGCCGACCCGGGTGAACGCAGTGCATGCCGTGCTGGCGCAGACATTGAACGAATCGCGATCACCGACGGCTGGCGGGGCCGCGGGCGGCAGCGAGACAGCGCCCAGGCGCCGCAGTGGGCTCTGGGCAAGTTCGCGCTCGGCGCGGCGGAGGTTGAGCTCGAACTGGGCCGGGCTTGAAGGCGTGGCAGCCGCCAGCAACACCGGACGGAGGTCCGCGCCGAGCGCACTCGCGGCGGTCGAGCTGTCGATCATCGACTGGAGCGCGTACGGCGCGTAGGTGCCGCTGCTGTTCGAGATGCCATAGCCCGAGTACGCCACAACCACGTACTCCTGCGCGGAACTGCTGGCCGGGAGCAGGATGCAATTGCCCTGGTGCGTGACGTCGATGGTCCGGGACTCGCCAACGGCGAGGGAAATCGGGATGGTGCTTGTGGCGGTGCAGCTGGACAGGTCCGTACGGCCGTTGATGTCGTTGCCAGGATCACTGCTGCAGGCGACGTTCAGAACCGGAATCAGCAGCAGAAGCCGTCGCACAGGATGGCGCATCAAGTCAACTTCCTCTGGTCCTGTAGGATCGCTGTAAGCGTAAGCGGGACAACAACTTTTGACAATCATGCCGGATCGCGATACGATTCGCGGGTGACTTCGCCAACCCGCTGGTTTGTCAAACGCGAGCGGGGGGCAGCCGCGTTCCCGACGGTGGCGTCGGCCTGGACGGCTCGCCCCCTGATCGACGCCGCTGCGGGTCGCTGACCGATGGCGTTCGTCCACCTCCATACGCATAGCGAGTACTCCCTCCTCGACGGTGCCAACCGGCTCCCCGAGCTGGTCAAGCACGTCAAGAGTCTCGGCATGGACTCGCTGGCCGTCACCGACCACGGTAACCTGCACGCCGCCCGGCACTTCTACGACGAGGCCCGACGCCAGGGTATCCGGCCGATCCTCGGCTTCGAAGCGTACCTCGCGTTCGGCCCGCGCACGGCCCAGGCCAAGCCGCAATGGGCGCCGGCGAATTATTCCCATCTGGTGCTCCTGGCCCAGAATCAGGCGGGTTACCGCAATCTGTTGCGGTTGACGTCGATCGGTTATCTGGAAGGCTTCTACCGCCGCCCCCGGATCGATCGTGACGTGCTGGCGGCGCACAGTGAAGGGATCATTTGCCTCGCGGCCTGCCTGTCCGGGGAAGTGGCACTCTGGCTGAGGCAGGGGAAGTACGACAAGGCGCGTGCATCCGCCGAATGGTTCGCGACGACATTCGGGAAGGAACGCTTCTTCCTGGAAGTTCAACAGCACGGGATTCCCGAAGAAGCCGTCGTAACCAAGGGAATGTTCGAGCTTGGGACGGATCTCGGGCTTGGCGTCGTCGCGACCAACGACGCGCACTACCTCAAGCGTGATGATGCCGAAGCCCACGACGTTTTGCTGGCGATCGGCACGGGCGCCGACCTCGACGATCCCAAGCGCTTCCGGTTCACCGGCAGCGAATCGTACGTCAAGAGCGAAGCTGAGATGAACGAGCTGTTCGGCGCTCATCCCGAAACGCTCGAACTCACGCAGACCATCGCCAATCGCTGCGAGTTCGACTTCGAGAAGCGTTACTTCCTGCCGCAGTTTCCGCGACCGGCCGAATACCCGAGTGACGAAGCTTTGCTGCGGGAGCTGGCAGGCCGCGGCACCGCGGAGCGCTACGGTGACCCGATCCCGCCCGAGGTCCGGACTCGCATGGAGTACGAGCTGTCGGTCATCGCTCAGGCGGGGTACGCCGGCTACTTCCTGATCGTGGCGGATTTCATCGCCGCCGCGCGGGCGCGGGGCATTCCGGTCGGTCCCGGCCGCGGCTCAGCGGCCGGCTCGCTCGTGGCCTACGCGTTGCGGATCACCGACATCGACCCGCTCAGGTTCGACCTGCTGTTTGAGCGCTTCCTGAATCCGGAACGCGTCTCGATGCCGGATATCGACGTCGATTTCTGCTTCGAACGCCGCGGCGAGGTAATCGAGTACGTGCGTCAGCGGTACGGCCGTGATTCGGTCGGACAGATCATCACGTTCGGCACCATGAAGGCACGTGCCGCCGTCAAGGATGTCGCCCGGGTCCTCAAGGTGCCGCCTGGCGACGCCGACAAGCTGACCAGGCTCATTCCGTCGAATCCGGGCTTCGCGCTCACGATCCCGGAAGCGCTCAAGAAGGTCGACGAGCTCAGGATGGCGGTCCGCAAGAACGAATTGTTCGGCCGGGTGTTCGCGTTCGCATCCCGCATCGAGGGACTGGCGCGCCACGCGTCGGTCCACGCGGCGGGGATCGTGATCGCACCGGGCCCGCTGTCCGAGTACGTGCCCGTGTGCACGGCGCCGACCAAGGGCGCCGGTGCGGCGCAGGCGGATGACGCCATCATCTGCCAGTACGACATGGGAGCACTCGAGAAGGTTGGGATGCTCAAGATGGACTTCCTCGGCCTCAAGACCCTCACGGTCATTCACGATGCGGTGGAGATGGTGGGCGCGCGCACGGGCACCAGGCCGGACATGGCGGCGCTTTCGCTGGACGACCCCAAGGTGTATGACCTGCTGCGCGCCGGGCGCACAGCCGGGATCTTCCAGTTCGAATCCGCCCTTGCCACCGACATGCTGCGCAACTTGAAATGTGACCGGTTCGACGATCTGGTGGCGTCGAACGCCCTGATGCGCCCTGGACCGCTCGATGCAGGGACGCATCTCGTGTACATCAAGCGGAAGCTCGGCCAGGAACCCGTCACGTTCTTGCATCCCAGCCTCGCCGAAACGCTGGCGCCAACCTACGGCGTCATCACCTATCAGGAACAGGTGATGCGGATCGCCAATCTGATCGCGGGCTTCACCCTTGGCGAGGCCGACGTGCTCCGCCAGGCGGTAGGGAAAAAGGACGCGGACAAGCTCAAGAAGGAGCTTGCCCGATTTGTCGAGCGCGCGAAAGCGCTTGGTCACCCGGCCAAGTTCGTCGATGAACTGACCGCACAACTCGTGACCTTCGGCCGCTACGGTTTTCCCAAGGCGCACTCGGTCGCGTACTCGGTGCTGTCGTACCAGACGGCGTGGCTCAAGACGCACCATCCCGCCGAGTTCATGGCGGCATTGCTGTCGAGCGAGATCGGGTCGACCGACAATGTCGTACGCTATATCAACGAGGCGCGGGAGCTGGGAATCACCGTCCTGCCGCCGGACGTCGCCGAATCGGGATTCAAGTTCACCGTCGTGGGTGACAAGCGGATCCGCTTCGGCCTCGGTGCGGTGCGCAACGTCGGGGCGGGCGCCATCGAGTCGATCATCGCTGCGCGACGCGGCGGCAGGTTCAAGTCATTGTATGACTTTGTCGAGCGCGTCGACGTGCGGCTCTGCAACAAGCGGGTGCTCGAATCGCTCATCGCCGCGGGCGCCTGCGACGCGTTCGGACACCGGGCGCAACTGGGCGCGGCCCTCGACCAGGCGCTGGGCGAGTCGCAGCTGCTGCAACAGGAGATCGCGGCCGGCCAGGCCTCGCTGTTCGGCGGGGCGATCGCCGCGATGCCGGTGGAGCATCCCCTGCCGGATGTGGCGCCGTGGACCGAAGCGGAGCGGCTGGCGAAGGAAAAGGAGATCCTCGGGTTCTTCATCTCGGGCCACCCGCTGGAACGGTACCGCGCGATCGTCGAACTGGTGGGCACGCGCACCACGGCCACGCTCGGCCAATGGGACGAGCGCCCGGTGGCGATCGCGGTCGTGGTGACCGGCGTGAAGCGACAGATCTCCAAGAAGTCCGGCAAGGAGTACGCCCGGATCACGATCGAAGACTTTCACGGCACCGCCGAGGCCATCGTATTCCCGGACGCATGGGCGAAGCTCAATCAGGCGATCCATGCCGACCGGGCGCTGATGCTTACGGGCGGGTACTCGCTGCGTGACCGGGGCGAGGATCAGGCCCCGTTCGTGATCGAAGCCGCCCGTGACCTGGCCGAAATGGAAGCGTCCGGTTCGCTCGGGGTGGCGATTCGCTGGGTGGCACCGTCAGAGCCGCCCTGGGAGGCGGTGCAGGCCGTCGCCCGCGTCTGCGAGGCCCACCCTGGTCCGGCGCCGCTCTATATTGACTGGTCCGACGGCAACGGCGGTTCGGCCCGGCTACGGTCGCGCCGGTTGCGGATTGGTGCGGAGGAGGCAACGCTCCGCGCCCTGCGTGACCTCTTCGGCAGCGACGCCGTCTTCCTGGTTCGAGCGGAGTGACACGACATGGCCATCGCTTATGCGCTGGACTTCGAGAAACCGCTCGCCGAGCTCGAGCGCCAGATCGAGGAACTCAGGCGGATCGGCGACGAACGCGGCATTGATGTCAACGGCGAGATCGGCACGCTGGAAGACAAGCTGGCCATCCGGCGCGGTGAGATCTACCGGAGCCTCACGCCGATGCAGCGGGTGCAGGTGGCGCGGCACCCGCGCCGCCCGTACACGCTCGACTACCTGTCGTCGATCTTCACCGACTTCATCGAACTGCACGGCGACCGCCTGTTCCGCGACGACCCGGCGATCGTCGGAGGGTGGGCGCGCCTCAACCGCCAGTCGGTGATGGTGATCGGACACCAGAAGGGCCGCGACACGAAGGAAAACATCAAGCGGAACTTCGGCATGGCCCATCCGGAGGGCTACCGCAAGGCGCTGCGCCTGATGCAAGCCGCCACCCGCTTCCACGCCCCGATCATCACGCTGATCGATACACCCGGAGCCTATCCCGGCCTTGGTGCCGAAGAGCGTGGTCAGTCCGAGGCGCTGGCACGCAACATCCTCGAAATGTCCGCACTGGCCACCCCGATCGTTTCCGTGGTGATCGGAGAAGGCGGGTCGGGCGGCGCACTGGCGCTCGGCGTGGCCGACCGGGTCCTGATGTTCGAGAACTCGGTGTACTCGGTGATTTCGCCCGAGGGATGCGCCACGATCCTGTGGAAGGATGCGACGCAGCGCGAGCGCGCTGCCGATGCGCTCAAGCTCACTGCCGATGACCTCATTCGCCTCGGCCTGGTGGATGAGATCATTCCCGAACCGCTCGGCGGCGCACATTTCGATCCGGACGCCGCGGGCGAGTTCCTGCGCGCGGCACTGATCAAGACCGTCAACGAACTCAACAAGGTGCGTCCCGAGAAGCTCGTCAGGCGCCGCCACGACAAGTACGCCGCGATGGGATCCTACGCGGACGCATGACGATGCAGACCGTGGAAGTGCGCTTCAAGGGAAACCGCCGGGGCTTCTTCGACTGGGCGGTCGGGAGTGCGCCGTTGCGCCTGAACGAAGCCGTGCTCGTGGAGGCCGAACGCGGACTCGATCTTGGCCGGGTCAATTCGGCCGGCGAAGCGGCATTGGCCAAGTGCGGCGGCTGTACGAGCTGCGAGACGTCGCCAGCAACCGGGGTCGAGGGGCGCGGGTCGAGCGTTTCTCTCGACGCGCCTCCCGACCTGCCGCAGAGCGGCTCGGCCGAGGTGACCGGCACGGACGCCGAGATCACGTCAGGTCGATCGAGCGCCGAAGGCGCGAGTGGAGACCCACGTCGGCAGGTCGTTCGCCGGGCCGGCCCCCGCGATGTCGCCCAGCACGAAGAGCTGCGTCGCCATGAAGACGATGTCCGGCGGCAGGTGACCGAGCGCGCGCTGAGCCATCGTCTCACCATGCGCATTTCGGACGCCGAGTGGCAGTGGGACAAGAACCGGCTGACGATCTACTTCACATCTGAAACGCGAGTGGACTTTCGCAACCTGGTCCGGGAACTCGCCACGCAGTTCCGCACCCGGATCGAGCTGCGGCAGATCGGCGTGCGCGATGAGGCTGCACGACTGGGTGGCGTCGGGCGCTGCGGCCGGGAATTCTGCTGCAGCACATGGCTCACGTCGACCGGCCCGGTCAACCTCGGGCTCGCCAAGGACCAGCGGCTGTCGCTGAATCCGGCGCAGATTTCCGGTGGATGCGGGCGACTGCTCTGCTGCCTCAAGTACGAACACGACTTCTACCTGGCATCGCGCAAGCGCTACCCGAAGGAAGGCAAGATGGTGCAGACGCTTCGCGGCCCCGAGAAGGTGATCGCGGTCGACATCTTCCGCGAACGCGTTGCCCTTCGCAGCGACGAGCATGGCAGCCGCATCATTCCCGCCATCGATCTGCGTGACGAGATCGACCGCGCCGCGGCCGCAGCAGCCTCCCCACCAGCCAATCCAGGATCGCCTCGCGCGTGAAGCCGTACTACATCACGACCGCCATCGACTACTCGAACGGCGATCCACACGTCGGTCATGCGCTGGAAAAGGTCGGCGCCGATGCCCTCGCGCGCTGGCACCGGCTCCGCGGCGAGCCGGTCCGGTTCATCATGGGCATGGACGAGAACGCCCAGAAGGTGATTCAGGCAGCGGAGGCGGCGGGCCGCACTCCCGCCGAGTGGCTGGATGCGATGAGCGAGAGATTCGATGCGACGTGGCGGCGACTGGAGTGCTCGCACGACGACTGGATCCGCACCACGGAACCCCGGCATGTCCGCGGTGTCACCGCCCTCATCGAGGCCATCCGCGCGCGCAACCCGGACGACCTGTACGTCGGCGAGTATGAAGGTCTGTATTGCGTCGGGTGCGAGGAGTTCAAGTCCGAAAGCCAGATTCGTGATGGCCGGTGCATCGAACATCCATCGCGTGACCTGATTCCGACCAGGGAACGCAACACCTTCTTCCGTCTGTCACGGTGGCGCGATCCGGTGCTTGCCGCAATCCGGTCCGGGGCGTTCCGCGTCGAGCCGGCGATACGTCGCAACGAGGTGCTCCGGGTGCTCGAGGACGGGTTGCAGGACATCTCGATCTCCCGGGGCCGCCTGCCATGGGGAATCCCGTTCCCTGGCGCTGCCGATCAGACCGTCTACGTGTGGTTCGATGCGCTGATCAACTACCTCAGCGTCACCGGCTATCCGGACGCCGGGTATGACGGGCTGTGGCCGGCCGACCTGCATGTCATCGGCAAGGGCATCACCCGCTTCCATTGCATCGTCTGGCCCGCGATGCTGCTGGCCGCCGGCGTGCCCTTACCGCACATGGTGTGGGCGCATGGTTACGTGCAGTGGGGCGGCGCAAAAGTCAGCAAGTCGGAGGGGACCTCGGTGTCGATCGACTCGGCGATCGCGCGACACGGACCGGATGCGTTGCGCTGGTTCCTGCTGCGCGAAATCGGGTTCGAGAACGACGGCGATTTCTCGTTCGAGCGGTTCGACGCGCGCTATGACGGCGATCTCGCCAATGGTCTCGGCAATCTCGTGGCGCGGGTGACGGCGATGATCGAGAAGTACTGGAATGGCGTGGTCCCGGCGGGCCCGGCGCCCGCGGAACCGCTGGACGCCGCCGGAGACCGATGTCTCGCGGAGTACACGGCCGCCATGGACGCGATCGACCTCAAGGGGGGTGCGGCAGCGATTTCGCAGTTGGTGAGCGAAGCAAACGGATATATCGTGGCAACCGCGCCGTGGGCGCTGGCCAAGGCGGGTGAGGACGCACGCCTCGACTTCGTGCTCGGGCCGCTCGCGCGGTGCCTGCTCCGGTTGTCGGTCATGGCGTCGCCGTTCATGCCGGCGAAGGCGCAGGCCATGTGGACGGCGCTGGGTCAGGAGCGGTCGCCGGAAGGGGCGTGGCGCGTCGCGCAACAGCCCGATGTCGCCGGAGCCCGCATTGCCAAGCCGGAGAACCTGTTTCCGAAGCCGGCGACCAGCTGAGTTCTCGCGTCTCCTTCACACTCGCGTTCTGCTGCCGCCCCTAGAACTTCACGGTCGGTACGTTCGCTGCGCCCGGTGTGGTCAGGTCGAAGTACGGTCGCGGCTTGCCAAGGCCGAAAATCTTGGCCGTGATGATGGTCGGGAACTGGCGAATCGCACTGTTGAACTGCTGCACCGCCGTGTTGTAATCGGTGCGCGCCGTCGCGATGCGGTTTTCGGTGCCAGCCAGCTCATCCTGCAATTGCTTGAAGTTGTCGCTGCTGCGGAGGGTCGGATAGTTCTCCGAGATCGCCAGCAGACGGCTGAGCGGGGCGTTCATCGCGGCATTCGCCTCCCCCATCGCCTGCACGTCGTTCCCCGCCGCTGCGCCGGCCAGCTTCGCGCGCGCCGCGGCGATACCGAGGAACACGGTGTCTTCCTGCTTGGTCATTCCCTTGACGGTGTTGACCAGGTTGCCGATCAGGTCGGCGCGCCGCTGGAGCTGCACCTTGATCTGGCCCTGCGCCTGGTTGATCTGCTCGTCCAGGCGCTGCAGCCGGTTGTAGCTGCAGCCGCTCGCCATGACGACGAGGCCCAGAAGCAGGACGGGGGAGTATCGGGAACGACGCATCAGTGTTCTCCATTCTGGAAGGTGTCTACCAGGTCGACGGTACGCCGCACCAGATCGAGATAGCGCACGAAGGTGTCCGGCGGGCAATTCCATTCCGGATCACGCCGGTGGCCGGCAATCTCGACCGCCACGCCCGAATCGGCACCCAGCTCCGCGGCGAGCGCGGCGACCGTCTCCTTCGGCTCGCGGCCGGGCGCGCGATGGTACAACACCGCGATACAGCGCAACAGTGCGAAATAACTCGCGATCGACGCCAGCGCGAAACCGCCAAGGATGAGCCCGGCGTCGCCGAACCGGACATACGCTTGTCGCAGGCGCACCAGCTTGCCGCGCAGCTCCTTCTCGACCGCCTCGCGCAGGTCGACCGGATCGACCGCCATGCCCTGTACCGGATCGACGCCACACAGCACGCGGTGCGCGACCTGCATATCGGCGATCTCGATGGGAAACACGTCGGCCGAACGCTGCCACTCCTCGCGACCCATGATCAGCGGTGGGGCGAACCCCTTGGTGTGCCATTCGGTGACCGCGGGCGTGAGCCGGCGCAGCGCGGCGGACGACGTATCATCCACCAGCACCAGCAGGTTGACATCTGACCGCCCCGGAACCCAGTCCGCGCGCGCCGCGGAGCCGTAGAGCACCACGCTCGCGTTGAGGCCGGCCAGCTCACCCAGCGTTTTCGCGAGGGTGCCAAGCGATTGGTCGAGTTGCGTTCGATCCATCAGAAACTCCCTCCGGCGCCACCGCCGCTGAAACCGCCACCGCCGCCGAACCCGCCGAAGCCACCGCCACCGCCGCCACCGAACCCACCGCCGCCAAAGCCCCCACCGCCACCAAAGCTGCGACCGATCATGTAGGGCAGGATCCAGCCACCGCCAATGCCACCGCCACGGCCGCCACGACCGCCGCGGTTGCGGGCGATGAGCGAGATGATCCAGATGATGAAAATCAGCGCGTAAATCACGAACTTCACCATGCTGCCGGTCGATCGCGCCGAGGATCGCGGGGGCGGACGCGCCCGAAGCAGCGAAGTGTCCTGGATGCCGAGCTCGCGTGCGATCAGGTCCGCGATCATGCTGGTGCCGACATCGAGTCCGGCACCGTAATTCTGCTGCGAAAGCGCGGGGACCATCGCGTCGCGAATCTGGCCGGCCTTCGCATCCGTAATCGCACCTTCGAGCCCGAGTCCCGGTGCGATGAAGATCTCGCCCTTGTGTTCGGCAGTATGCGGAACCAGCAGAAACACGACGCCGGCGTTGCGGCGATTGTCGCCGATCGCAGCCTTCGCTCCGACGCCCCACGCCCGTCCGATCTGCGTGGCGACATCCACGGGGGCGTAATCGCCGATCGTCGGAAGCGTCACGACGGCAACCTCGGCTCCGGTCACGGCCCGAAGGTGTTCCAGCCGTGCCTCGAGCGCCTGGCGGGTGGAGCCGTCGAGCAGGTTGGCGACGTCGGTGACGTAGCCGGTGGGCTGTGCCGGGAACAACTTGGTGATCCCGGCCTGTTGGGCCGGAAGGATGCCGATCAGCGCGAGTTGGATCGCCGCGAGGGCGCCGATACCTTTGATCACTCTGTGGACCCGCTCCATTCCCTGACGCGAACCTGCGGTTTCCGGCAGCCAGAGCCTCGGCTGTTCCGGACCGCAACAAAGATACTCTCCGAGGCCGTCATGAGTTTCGCACTCCGTGTTTCGCGCCTGAAACAAGCGTTGCGCGTGCCGGTGGTGTCTCTGGGCGTGGCGATGTCAGTGCTCGGGCCGCAGCCGGTTCGCGCACAGGGCGGACCCGACCTCTCGCTCGATGCCCGTGCCAAGGGCGCGAAGACCGCGCCAGTAACGGTCTATGAGATGGCAGACTTCCAGTGCCCGTATTGCCGGGACTTCGCACTGCAGACGTGGCCCAGCATCGACAAGGAATACGTCCGGACGGGGAAGGTTCGGTGGATATTCATCAACTTCCCGATCCCGTCGATTCACGCCAATGCCGTCGCCGCCGCCGAGTTCGCCGCGTGCGCCGCCCGGCAAGGCAGGTTCTGGCCGACGCATGATATGCTCTATGGCACGCACGATCGGTGGGAAAACCTCAAGAACGCCGCGCCATTCTTTCAGTCACAGATTCCGGCGCTCGGACTCAAGCAGGACGCGATGACGAGCTGCCTGGAATCGGGTGTTGGCGCCGCGGCGGTCAGCGATGACGTTGCCGGGGCCCAGCGGTCGGGCGCCCGGAGCACGCCGACGTTCTACATCGAAGGCGGCATGATGGACGGCGCGCAGCCGATCGAGATATTCCGCCGCGTGCTGGATTCCGTATACGCGGCAAAAACCAGGAAGGGGTGACTACCCGCCGCCCACCGTAACGACGACGTCATAGAGCGCGTGCGTCCACGCCGTGATCCCGAATCCGCGCACAACGTACAGGCTGCTGAACACCAATCCCGCGAGGAGGCGGAAGACAAACGACGACACGCGCATCGTGTCGCCATACGCCCCGATGTAGTGGAAGCTCGAGAACAGCAACGCACTCAGCAGAACAGCGAATACACTTGCGCTCCGCGGGGTCCAGCCGAACACCCGCTTGGCAAGGAGCGACAGCCCGCCCACCAGGATCACCCGAAATAGCAGTTCCTCATAGATCCCCGCACCGAGGGAGACCATCAACTGGGTGGGCATGTCGAGGCCGGCGGGCCGCGACAGCACGAAGTAGTGCAGCAACGCCGCGGTGGCGTAGCGGAGCACCACGCCCACGATCAGGGCGAGACCCACCGACTCCGCGAGCATCAGCGGGAACACAGGCAGGCGCAAGGGTCCGGGATGCCGGCGCCAGTCGCGCGCCACCAGCCACACCCCGGTGATCGCCAGCAGGCAGTCGAACGCGATCACGCCCCGGTACCCGGCCAGGTGCACGAACGGCGCCTTGAGCATGACGTCGGCGCCGTTGCGTACGCCAGGCGTCACCGGGTTGCTCAGCAGCCAGGCGAGCAATTCGTAGGCGAACAACAGGGGCGCAGCGAACAGCACGGCGTAGCGGGGCGTGCGGCTGTCGTAGTAGTACTGGCCCTTGACCATCATGTAATGTAAGAGCCGCGGGCCGGCTTACTCGACCTTCAAGTGCCCCTTCATACCTAGCAGCAGATGCGGATCACACTGGAAAAAGTACGTCCTCCCCGCCGGCAGGTTCACCGGCAGGTCGTACGTCTGCCCGGGCAACTGGAGCAGGTCGCTCGGCTCCGGCAGATTGGCCACGCCGACGTTGCTGTCCGCCAGGAAGTGGATGTTGTGCACGCCAACCACCAGCGTGAACCGAACGACGTCGCCCGGATGTGCCGTGATTTCGGCCGGTACGTATCGGCTGCCCTTCTCGTCCGCGAACATCTCGACCACAATGATCTTGCCGGTCGGCGCCGGCGCGGCCGCAGCGGAAGCGCCGGCTCCGGGTGACTTCTCACCAGCTGGTGTCCCGGCCCCTTTTCCACCGCATGCGGCGAGGAGGGCGGCGGTTGCCAGCAGGGTCCAGGGGGGTGTCATCGTGGGCATGATGTTGGGCTCTTTCAGAAGTCTTTGTGGTCGAAGGTTCTTGCCGCGAACCAGAGCGGCAACGCCAGCCACAGCGCCAGCGCAGTGATCAGCAGCGCGTGACCGGCCGCCGTGCCCATGGTGTGCTGGACAACCGCACCGGTGTAACCGAACAGTGCCGCGGCATCGGTGCCGAGCAGGAGCAGCACGCGCGCCAGGTCGATCGGGTTGAACGCGAGCGCCACCAGGAGCGGAATCTCGACCGGACGATCGCCAAAGAGCAGCGCCAGCAACAGAATCACGCCGTCCCACAGCACCGCACCGATCAGCCAGCCGCCCAGCGCGAACCCCAGGGCGCGTACCCGATCGTCCGCCTTGAGCGCCACGACGAATGCCACCGCCGACCCGATCATCGTGAGAGCCGCCGTCGCAGCGCCGAGACGCAACAGCGACGCGGCGAGTGGCGAGAAGAGCAGGCCGTGCCACGCAAATGGGGCCAGCAATCCGATCGTCAGCGCCGCCGCAAGCGGGAGGGCCGTGCCGAGGTAGAGACCAATGAAGAGGCGGCGCCGCGCAATCGGCTGCGCCAGGAAGAGTTCGGTAATCTCGCGCGCATTGTGCACCTGCATGGTGCCGACGACGAGCGCCGCGAGTGGCGTCACGATCAGCACCACGTCGAGCAGCGAGACGATCGTGGTGGCGCCCCCGCCGCCAAACCGGATCAGCATCTCGCCGGCGCCGGCCAGTGCAATCGCAAGCCCGATGAGCCAGCGGCCACGCAGCGCCTCGCGCCAGGCCGGCCGCAGCAGGCAGAGGACCTCGGTCATGCCACCGCCAGCATCGCTCGCCCCGCGAGCAATTGCGCCACGGCACGCTCCAGCGTGCCCTGGCCGGTGCTCATTTTTAGCTCACGTGCCGGACCCTGCCACTTGACCGATCCATCGGCCAGGAACAGCACATCATCAGCAAGCTCTTCAAGTTCCGGCAGCACGTGCGAGGTGATCAGGATCGTTCCTCCGGTCGCACGCTCGGCCAGAATGCGGTCCTTGAGGACGCGACTGGCCAGCGGATCGAGCCCGGCAGTCGGCTCATCGAGAATCAACAGTTGCGGCTTGAACGCGAACGCCAGCACCGCGTTCACCTTCTGCCGCGTGCCGCCCGACAGCGTGCCCAGGGGGCGATCGAACGCCCCGCCCAGCTCGAATGCCTCGGACAGCGTGAGGTCGGGTGTCCGTGCGCCCGGCCGCAACGACGCCAGCGTGGTGAGCAACTCCCGTCCGCTCACGTGCGCCGGGAATCGCGCGATCTGCGGCATGTATCCGATCGCGACGCGATAATCCGGCGACCCGTCGAGCACCCGACCGGCGACTGCGATCGTTCCGCCGTCGGGCCGCGCGAGTCCCAGCAACAGCTTCAGCAACGTTGTCTTCCCCGCGCCGTTCGGCCCGACCAATGCCGTCACTCGCGCCGAACGCACGTCGGCGTCGATATCGCGCAGCACGGCTTGCCGCCCGAATCGCTTGACAATCGAACGCATCGCGATCATCGAGCGGCTCCAACCGGCGCGCGCATCAGGGGGTGCTCGTCGATCACCAGTGTCGGGGTGAGCACCGGGAGCACCCGTTCCGCGGCGTCGAGGACCTTCACGAAGAGCGACCGCTGCAGCAGCAGCGCCGGCGGCGCCTGCTCGATCAGCATCGCGAAGAGGCGCATCGGACGATACGGCACGTCACCGATGCCGTCGTGGTTGAGATCCCAACCATGGTATCCGTCCCACCAGTTGCCATTGAATACCGTGCTGGTGCCGTTGCCGTTCACGGCAACATCGAACGAGTTGCGCCGGAAGGTGTTGGCTTCGAAGCGGCCATCAACCGTGCTGCCGAACAGCCGCAACGCCCATCCATTGTCCTCAAAGCGGTTATGCACCGCGATCAGGCGATCAGCGCCGTCGGCCAGCAGGCCCACAGTGTTGCCGGAAAACAGGTTTCCATCGAGGTACGGGTCCTGGATCTCCTTGAACAGCAGGCCGTACGACACCGCGCCATGATTCGACGTGAACACGTTGCCGGTCATGCGCACGACCCTGGTATACATCACCGCGACACCACTGCCGTTGGCTCGGAAGGTGTTGCCGGCATAGTTCGACGAGTCGGAGTACATGAAGTGCATGCCGTAGCGGACGTTCCCCTCACTCACGTTGCCGCGCACGTCGGCATGTCGGGTGAACTCCAGATAGATGCCGTCGCGATGCCCGCTGATCCGGTTGCCGGCGACGAGGATGTTGCGCGACGACCACATGTGAATGCCGTTGCCCGTGGCAGCCTCGCGCCCCGGACGACCGGTGATGACGTTGTCGGCAATCACGCAATCGGTGGCAGCGGCGAGATAGATGGCGAAGAAGGTCCGCTCGAAGCGGTTGTGCTCGACGCGGCAGTCGCGCGCGTCGGCCACTCGCAGTGCCGCCCGATCTTCCGTGTATGCCATGCCGGTATCGATGAAGTCGAGGCCACGCACGGTGACGTGATCGGCATGCACGATCAGGATGGCGTGGCGGCCTTGGCCATCCAGCACCGCTCCGGAATCGCCGATGATGGTCAGCGGACGATCAATCGTGATCGTGGGCTCGCGGTACGTCCCGGTCCGCACGCGGATGGTGTCACCCGGACGCGCCGCAGCGACCGCCGCGCTCACCGTGCGAATCGGGCCTTGTGGGGAGACGATCAGCAGACCGGTCTGGATCGCGAACACCAATGCGCCGATGATCACGTCAGGCGGGTCCCTGGGCCAACGCCGGGTGCAACCTCGTCCGCCGGGCCTTCCGCGAACCCGGGCCGCCCGGCATCACCAGTGCGCCCACGCCCAGCAGGAACGCCGCACCGAGCGCGAAGGCGCCCGATGCCGGCAAGGAGGTCGCGGTAAAATTCAGCAACTGCTTGCTGCCGAGCAGCGGGGGCTGATAGCTCATTCCGGGCACGACGATGATGGCGTTCTCCATGTCGAGATTGTGCCCGTAGTCGTATTCCCAGCTTCGGAAGTCCCAGAGACCTGCCGTGCCGAGGACAACGACGGCGGCCAGCCACGCGCCCACGGCTCCGCGCGATGCCCGCCACGCGGCCGCCAATCCGGCCAGCGCCAGCCCGATGACGATCCACGGTATCCACCGCAGCTCAGGGATCAAGTCGGCATGGATTGGCTTCATGCCGATGTAATGGTTGAGGCCGTTGATGCTCTGCAGGTCGTTCGGCTTGATGCCGACCACGTTGCTCGCGTGGATCCGGAACCCCAGGCCCTCGGGATACTGGGGTGCGACCAGTCGTATCTCCCACAGCGGCAGCGCGAGCGCGCCGACCACCAGCGCCGCGGCGGCGATCATCAGCAGGCGTCGGCGCAACATGGTCACTGATTCCCGGCGTGCTGCATGTGGTCGCCGGACGCGGGCGACAGCAACCCGACCTTGCGGGCTTCCTGCGTCGCGGCGCGCGGCGAAATGTTGGCCCGTAGCGCCACATTGCTCCCCAGCGGGCTCACCCGGATGTATCCCTGCATTTCCTGGTGCAACGCGCTGCAGAAATCCGTGCAGTAGAACGGGTACACGCCCACCGCCTGCGGCACCCACCTCAGCGTGCGCGTGTCTCCCGGCAGGAGGATCAAGTTCGCCGTGTTCATGCCGAGCAGCGCGAATCCGTGCACAATATCCCAATCCTGCTCGATGTTGGTGACGTGGAAGTAGACCGTGTCGCCGAGCTGCACGCCCTCGAGGTTGTCGGGCGCGAAGTGGCTGCGGATGGCGATCATCTTGACGTGGATGGCCCTGCCTTTCCGCTCGATGCCGCCGTCGGCCTCCGAACGCGTGACGTAGGGATTGGCATTGTTCGCGAGCGAGAAGAACTTGACCTGCTTCTCCTTGATCATCGCCGCCGGCAGCGCCTGCGCATAATGCGGCTCACCGGTGGTGGGGAAGTCGAGCAGCAACTTCATCTTCCCGCCGGTGATGTCGATCAGCTGCGCCGATTGCGCCAGCTCGGGCCCGGTCGGCAGGTAGCGGTCCTTGGTGATCTTGTCCATCGCCAGCAGGTACTTGCCCCACGGCTGCTTCGAATCGCCGCCGGGAATCATCAGGTGACCGATGGAGTAGTACACCGGGATGCGATCGACCACTTCCCACGTCCCGAGCTTCCACTTCACCACTTCCGAGGAGATGAACATCGAGGTGTACGCGTAGCCCTTGCCGTCGAACTCGGTGTGCAGCGGCCCCAGCCCCGGCTTCTGCACCTCCCCGGCCAGTACCGATTCGTACTTGAGGATGGGAATGCCCGCCAGGTCGCCGTCGAACGCCTTGTCGGCGATCGCCTTCTGCAGCTTGGAGAACGAGTGCACCGGGATCACCGTGGCCAGCTTACCGCCCGCGACGATGTATTCCCCGGTGGGATCGACATCCACGCCGTGCGGCGACTTGGGCGTCGGCAGGAAGTACACCACCCCGGGGCATGCCGACGGCTCGAGCACCAGTACGCTCGTCTTCCGTTCGCTGACGGCGATGCGCGTCTTCTCATCGACGTAGTTGTGGACGTAGGCTGACGGCATTGGCTTGGCCTTGCCGTCCTTGACGCACTGTTCGGCAAGCTTCCAGTGTACCGCCGCGATGAAATCCTTGTCATTTTTCGACGCATTCATCTCGAGCTTGGAGTACGCCTGCTCGGTGTCGTAGCTGCTGAAGAAGAACCAGCCGTCCGACGGCCCCTTGCCGGCGTGGCCGAGATCGTAGTCGTATCCCGGCATGAGAATCTGGAACGCGATGTCCATCTTGCCGGGCTGGTCGGCCCGGATGAACGAGATGGTTCCCTTGAAGCGGGTCTTGAAGTCCTCGATCGGTACGTCGCCGTTGGGAATCGGCACCGAGAAGCGCGTCGCCGAGACGACGTACTCGGAGTTGCCCGTGGTAAACGGCGCGGCGTGCCCGCCGGCGGAGTTCGGAATCTGGATGATCTCGTCGGTCTCGAAGCGTGTCAGGTCGATCCGGGCAATCCGCGGCGTATTGTTGCCGTTGATGAACAGCCAGCGCCCGTCCGGAACACCGTTGGTCTGCGACAGTTCGGCGTGGTGGGTGTCGTCCCAGGGCACTTCGCCGAAGGTGGTCTGCAGCATCGCCTTGGTTTCCTGGGTGTAGCCGTAGCCGTTCTCGGGAAACTGGGAGAACACCGGGATGATCTTGAGCATCCGTCCCGACGGCAGACCGTACACCGACACGTTGCCGCTGTATCCGCCGGAGAGGAAGGCGTAGAACTCGTCATAGTGGCCTGGGGCGACGTAGACCTTCTGCGCCGCGTCCCCGGTTACGAGAGCCTGCGGCTGCGGTGTCCCGCACGCACCGGCCAATACCGCGGCAGCCACGATTGCGATCCGACCACTGATTCGATGCGACATGCCAGCCTCGTGCAATTGGGCCCTTGCGGGGCCAGTCTACGCGCGGCAACCGGTTCCGCCGCGCACCGTGCCGCACCGCCGTCGCGGGGGCACACCATTATTCTCACTGCTTCAGCGGCCGGGCACCGTGACGATTGTCACAGGCGCTGACTCCATTGGAGCACGACCGAAGTTTGCGCGATATTCATGAATCCAGCTTGAATGCAGGATGACGCGGTCTTCATCTCTGGTCGACCGCGTGCGCGCCACGTCACCGCGCCGCCGCCTGGTCCGCTACCCGAAGCGGCCGCACCGGCCGCACCGGCCGCACCAGCTGCGTGGGCGGGACCGCGGCGTGGTCGAGCGTGCGCCAGAGGTTCCACACCAGCGCATAGGCACCGGCGGCGCTCAGTGTGCCGCCGATACCAAGGAGCCAGGCGCCGGCGGTCGCGGCGTGGAATCGGACGATGAACCCCGACGCGAGCAGCGCCAGGCCGACATTCGCGGCGACGAAGTGCCACGACGCGACCCGCGGACTGTGCAACGGTGTCGCGGCGAAGCGCGGCATCACGTGGTACGCCACGCCGGCGATCATCATCACGACGAATCCCAGCAGGAGCATGTGCAGGTGCGCGGTGCGATAGATCGCCCAGGCCGGGTGGACCGCCATCGCGACACCGAGCGTGACACCGGCCACAAGCCACGCGAGCGAGGCGCGCAGGAAGCGCAGGACGTAGCGTTCCATCAGCAATGCTCGCAGCAGTTGGCGATCAGCTGCACCAGCAGTTCGAGGCCGTGTTCCCCGGCGACGACCGAGTGCTCGACATCCGGATCGAGCTGCACCACGGTGCCGCGGGGCAGGCATCGCATGCCGTGCCCGGCGATCGTGATGTCGCCGCCGCCTTCCACCGCGGTGATCACGACCCGCGCCGGGTTGCGGTGCGGCGGTAGCCGTTGACCAGGCTCGAAGCGAACGGTGAAATGACGGCCATGCAACCCGTGCTCGACGTCGGAGACGGCTGGACGGCCCATGATCGGAGCTTCGGGCGGAGAAGAAGGTGACGGCATGGGCATTCCTCGAATCGGGACCAGGGGATGATGCCGCTGGGGATCGCTCCCTCGCTGTGACGCTTGTCACGCCGGCTCCTCCGGCGCTTGATTGGCTGCATGAGTGCCCTCGCCGCTTTGCTCCGCAACGTGCCAATCTTCGACGGCCTCGGCGACGCCGTGCTGGAGCGGCTGGCGTCTCGTTGCGTCCCGCGCGCCGTGGGCGCGGGATTCATGCTGTTCCACGCCGGCGAGCGGTGCACCGGACTGTACGTCGTGCTCGAGGGTCGCGTCCGCATCTACCGGACGTCGCCCGACGGCCGGGAGCAGACGCTCGCCGTGGAAGGTCCCGGCAGGCCAGTCGCGGAGTTGCCACTCTTCGACGGCGGGCCGTACCCCGCGACTGCGGTGACGACCGCACCCAGCCGGCTCATGTTCCTGCCGCGCGGGGAATTCGAGCACGCATTCCGCACCGATCCCGACGTCGCCGCCAGTGTCGTGCGTGCGCTGGGCGTCCGGCTGCGGCACATGGTGCAGCTGGTGGAGACGCTCGCCTTTCGCGACGTCGCCGCGCGGCTCGCGATGCTGCTGGCCGACCACGCCGAGCGCCGTGGGCAACCGGAAGGCGACGGCGTGGCGCTGGATCTCGAGCGAACCCAGGAGGAGCTGGCCGCGGAGATCGGCACGGCCCGGGAATCGGTATCGCGCGCGATGAAGCAGCTGAAGGTGCGCGGATTGATCAGGAAGCAGACGGGAATGCGCTTGCTGCTGGCACCGGCGGAGCGCCTGCGCGCGTGGGCGCGCGGGGGCGGCGAGTGAGACATCCGTCACGGCGCGTCGGCCGCCGACCGGTGAAGTTGACTGTGTGACGGAACCTGGCACTGCGGGCACCGATTCCCTGCCCGACTTCGATCCCGCGGTCCTCACCGACCTCGATGTGCGCGACGACCTGCGGTCGGGACGCGAACCGCTGGCGCGCATTCTCACCGTCGCCGGCGCCCTCCCGGCCGGGGGCGTGTTGCACTTGCGCACACCGTTCGAGCCGGCTCCGCTCTTCTACGTGTTGTCGCAGCACGGGTTCGCGCACCACACCGAGTCATATGCCGACGATGACTGGTCGTCATGGTTCTGGCGCAGTGAGTCGCCGCCGGCTCCGGCCGCCCCTGCGAGGTCGCTGGCAGCCGCATTGGTGCCGGCGGGAGTGATCGACTTGCGGCACCTGCCGCCGCCAGAACCGCTGGTGGCGATTCTGGCGCGGATTACGCGCGATGACACACCGTTCGAGGTGATGCTGCCGTTCGATCCGCCGATCCTCGACGCGCTGCTCGCGCAGCAGGGATGGCGGGTCGAGCGGGGCGATGCGAGCGCCGATGGTGCACGCCTGAGGATCGTGCGGGAGGCGCCCGCCGGATGACACGCCCCCGCTGAGTCGCCGCTTCCTCGCGATCATGCGATGGTGCGCGCCTCGGTGGTGCCCACGCGGTTAACTTGAAGGGATCATTCTATTGTGTCAGTACTAGACCGGGGGCGTTCGAGGTCAGGAACGCCTGCGCATCGCACCTCTGGAGGACTCGTGGTTCGTCGCATTCCGCTGCTCCTTCTACTCGCCGCCTGCCAGACTCGCTCCACCGCTCCACCCAAGACCACAACGCCCTCAGCACCCGCCAAGTCGCCCGCATCGATGTCGCATGGCGAGGCGACGATCAACAACCCGGCGGTCCCGCTCGAGCGTGCGGCAGATGCCCCGGCCCGCAGTACCTCACATTTGCACTACGTTCGACTGCGGACGGTTCACATCTCCCGTGTAATCGCGCCCGGCGTGGTGTACCAGGCGTGGACGTTCGACAGTGTTGTGCCGGCGCCGACGGTTCGTGTCACCGTGGGCGACACGGTGGACTTCACCCTGGTCAATGGATCACCGATCCCGCACTCGATCGACTTTCATGCGGCGCAAATCGCGCCGAGCCGGGCGTACGTCAACGTGAACCCGAAGGACTCGATCCATTTTCGCTTCGTGGCGCGCGTGCCGGGCGTGTTCATGTATCACTGCGGCACGGCACCTGTGGCGTTGCACATCTCCAACGGCATGTTTGGCGCACTGATCGTCGATCCGGTGACGCCTCGACCCCCGGCCCGCGAGTTCGTGCTGGTGCAAAGCGAGTATTATCTCGCGCCGACACATGACTCCACGGCCCCCCGCTCGCTCGACTGGCAGCGGATGCTGGACCTGTCGCCGGATTACGTCGTGTTCAACGGTGTGTACGCGCAGTACGCCGCGCACCCGATCCAGGTGGAACCCGGTGAACTGCTGCGGTTCTATGTGGTCGACGCCGGACCGAACCGCGTGTCCTCGTTCCACGTCGTCGGCGCGATCTTCGAGCGGGTGTTTGTCGATGGCACTGGACCGCCGCAGCTCGGCGTGCAGACGGCCAGCGTACCGGTAGGTGGCGGCATGATCTTCGAGACCCGGCTGGCCGAGCCGGGACTCTATCCGTTCGTCTCGCATTCGTTCGCGGATGCAACCAAGGGTGCGGTCGGCGTGCTGCGCGCCGGGAATCCGCCAGGCAGCGCCAGTCATTGATCCAGCGTCGGACCTGACCCGGACACCGCTCGGGGAATCGCCCGACTGTGCCGGGACTGGTCCGACCCCATCGTTGCCCCATGCGATCAGCCGCCCCGCCAATCCACTCGCGCGTTTCGCGCCCCGAGCACCAGCCGGATGGCGTGCCCGGGCCGGCGACCCACAATGCCGACCACGTCATGCTGCAGGGCCCGCACAGCCGGTGGCGCGAGCTGTGGCTGGTCCTGCAGACGGCTCGCGACTTCCTCCACGCCTTTCGCGCCCTGCATTTCGTCGGCCCGTGCGTCACCGTATTCGGCTCGGCGCGCTTTGGCGAGCATCACCCGTACTATCGCCTCGGCCGGACGGTGGGACAGCGACTTGGCGCCATGGGCTTCACGGTAATGACCGGCGGCGGCCCGGGGCTGATGGAAGCGGCCAACCGGGGCGCCAAGGATGCCGGGGGCACGTCGGTGGGCTGCAATATCCACCTCCCGCGCGAGCAGCAGCCGAACGGTTTCCTCGATCGCTGGGTCACCTGCGAACACTTCTTCGTCCGCAAGGTCGTATTGTTCAAGTATTCCTATGCCTTCGTCGCCCTGCCGGGTGGCATTGGCACTGTGGATGAGTTGTTCGAAGCACTGACGCTGATCCAGAACCGGAAGGTGGCGCGGTTCCCGGTCGTCATGATCGGCGAGAGCTACTGGCGCCCGCTGCGCCGCTTCCTCGGCCAGATGCAGGAGGCCGGCGCGATCACTGCCGCCGACCTGGAGCTCTTTCTGATCACCGATGACCTGGATCTGGCGATGGACCACCTCGAACGGCACGCTATCGATCGCTTTCGCCTGCGGCAGCAGCGGCGCCCGCGGCCCGTTGCCTGGCTGGGCGAGCGTGCCCGCAAGCCAGTGTCAACGCTGACCCATCCATCGCTGAACGGAGCGCGGTAATGCACGCATTGACCATCTTCGCCCGGTTCGTCCACGTCGGCGCCGGCGGATACTGGGTCGGCGCGGTGTTGTTCATCAATGCGTTTCTCGGCCCCAGCATCGAGGCGATCGGTCCGGAAAGCCGTGGCTTGGTGCGGGAACTGATGCGGCGCCGGTACTTCGAGATGACCATGCTGATGGCGACGCTGACGATCCTGTCAGGACTTTACCTGGTGTGGCTGGATTCCGACGGCTTCCGCGCCGCGTGGTTCGGCACCCGGTTCGGCTTCACGCTCACCATTGGCATGGCGGCGACGGTCCTTGCGTTCGTCGTCGCGATCGTCGCGGTGCGGCCGGCATTGGCGCGGGTCATGGCGATCGGCCAGCAGATGACGGACGTGACCAGCCGCGGCGAGCGGCATGAGGCGGTCGGGGCCCTGGAAGCGGCGCGCGCCCGTCTGAGCGCGGCCGGAGCGTTCGCGGCACTGCTCCTCGTGCTGGCAGTCGCAACCATGGCCGTCGCGCGATACCTGTAGTGCTGAGCCCGCCGGGGCCGATGTCTCAGATCGAGCTACTCTCCGGCACGACGATGGTGGCGCGCCTGTTGATTGCCGGCCTGGTCGGATTGGCCGTCGGCACCGAGCGCGAGTGGTCGGGCCCCCCATCAGGGCCGCAGCGCCGTTTTGCCGGGCTGCGCACGTTCCTGCTCTTTGGCGTCGTGGGCGGGATCACCGGCATTCTGGTCGCGTCGGGCTACACCGCGCCGGCCACAGTCCTGCTGGCCGGATGCGCCGCCTTCATCGTCGCGACATACGTCATGGCCGTGCGTCGGCCGGAGCAGTCCCTCCACGGCACGACCGAGGCCGCGGCTTTTGTCGTGCTCGGCCTCGGGCTGCTCGCCGGTATGGGATACCTGGCGCTGGCCGCTGGGAGCGTCACGATCGTCGTGTTCGCGTTGGCCGAGAAGCAGCAGCTGCATTGGCTGGTGAGCCGGATCGGCAGGCAGGAGTTGCTGGCCGGGCTGCAGTTTCTCGTGCTCGCGCTGGTCATCCTGCCACTGCTGCCGACGGGTCCCTATGACACGCTGTGGGGCGTTCGGCCTCGCGCGCTCTGGGCCGTCGTGGTGCTGCTGTCCGGGCTCAATTTCGTCGGCTTCATCGCCCGGCGCACGGTCGGCCCGACGCGCGGCTATCTCCTCACCGGCCTTCTCGGTGGCGTCGCGTCTTCCACCATCGTGACCGTGCAAACGTCGCGACTCAGCCGGGTCGAGCCCGAGCATGGCGCGGCGCTTGGCCTCGGCGCCATCGCGGCATGCACGGTGCTCCCGGTCCGGGTGATCGTGTTGAGCCTGGTGCTGCGCGCCGACCTTGCGCGCGCGGTGTTGCCGTACCTGCTGCCGCCATTCGTTGTCGGGCTTCTCCTGATCATTCTTTCGCTGCGACAGCCGGCCCCGCGCGCCGCAGCACAAGCCGAGGAGCGCAGCCCGCTGCGGCTCGCGTCGGCGCTGCGAATGGCACTCGTCTTCCAGGTTGCCATCATCGGAATTACCTACGCACGTTCCGCGCTGGGATCGCCGGGGCTGCTTGGCTCCGCAGCGTTCCTCGGCCTGGTGGATGCCGACGCCCTGACGCTGGCAATGAGCCGCCTCGCCGGCGGGAACGACGTGATTCGCAGTGCCGCCCATGGTGTCGCGGTGGGTATCCTGACCAGCACTCTCTTCAAGGTGCTGATCGCCGCGACGCTCGGGTCACACACGTTCCGCCGCCGCGCGGTCGCCGGGCTCGCCGCGATGGCCGTCGCCCTGGTCATGGCCTCCTGGTGGAGCTGGCAGCGGTGATGCGCAGCAGACCTTAATACCCGCCTCATCATTTCTTCATCATTGGATTGGTAGTCTCTCACCACGTTTGCAGAGTTGGCACGCCGAGAAGGTGCTAGTGCCCTGCAAGGAGCCGGGGTCCGGTTGTCTGCAACGCCGCAGTGGGGGACCGATCGATGCGGGGATGGGTAGGTGTTGCCATCGTGATGCTGCTCGGCGGTTGTGGCTATCGACCGGCGGTGGCGCCGCAGCGCGTCGGGCTGGCCGAATCGCACCTCCTGGCGCGCAACCGGGGCGGAGCGTATCACGGCATCGAATCGGGGCTCTGGCCGCTCGCCGCAGCGGCAGCGGCCGACACCGGCGCGATGCCCGCCGCATTGCAGCATGCGCTGAACGCGACCGGCCATCCAGGGATGCGCTGGGGCGACATCAGCGACGTCCGCGACGTGCTGGTGCGGAGCTACGCAACCCGTTCATGGCGACCGATGTGGAGCAAGGGCAATCGCCTCACGCAGCCCGGGAGGCAGGTCCTCGCCGAACTGGATTCCGCCCGAACCCGCGGGCTTGATCCGGGCGACTATGATGTCGCCCGTCTCGGCGCCAGCGCAGATTCGCTCCCGCTGCTCGACGTCGTGGCCGTGGCGGAATTCGACGTGATGATGTCCGCCGCGACCGCGCGTCACATGCTGGCTCTGAGCCATGGCCGCGTCGATCCCCACCTGCTGCATCCCATGCTGGATGTCCTGCCGGACAGCGTCGACATCGCGGTCGTCCTTGAGCAACTGACCGGGACCCAACAGCCCGACACCATATTCCGGAAACTCGAGCCGCGTCACGCCACCTACCAGCGCCTGGTCGATCTGCTGGCGCAGTATCGGAGGCTGGCGGGCCCGGGCAACTTCCGGCTGGCGGACTCGGTACCGATGCGGATCCGCCAGATCGAACTGGCCCTGGAGCGGTGGCGGTGGCTGCCGCACAGCGCCAGCGCCCCGTGGATTGTCGTGAATGTTCCGGCGTTCCGGCTGTACGCGCTCGCCAGCGATCGGGAAGAGATTGGAGACATGCTGCGCATGAATGTCGTGGCGGGTCGCGCCGCGCAGCACCCGACTCCGTTCCTCGTAACCAGTATCGTCGCGGTCCAGTTCCATCCGCCGTGGCTGGTGCCGCGGTCGATCGCGAGCCGGGAGATCCGGCCGGTCGCGCTGCGCGATACCGCGTTCCTGGGCCGGCAGCATTATGAGTTGCTGCTCGGCGACACCGTCGTTGCGGCGACGCGTGCCAACGTGCTGCGGATCGGGGCGGCCATCGACGTGCGGCAAGCGCCGGGACCGTGGAACGCCCTCGGCGCCATCAAGTTTGTCACGCCCAATGACGCCGACGTGTACTTGCACGACACGCCCGCGCGGCAGGATTTCCTGCGGCCCCAGCGGGACCTCTCGCATGGGTGCATCCGGGTCGCCAATGCGGTCGGGCTCGCCGAGTTCGTCCTGCAGGGCGAGCCGCAGTGGACGGTGGATCGAATCGCCGACGCCTGGGCCAACACCGCGACCCGCGTGGTGCCGTTGCGACGCCCGATCCCCGTGTTTGTTATATACCAGACGCTGGTTCCGGGCGAATCGGGTGGCATTCTGGTCTACCCGGACGTCTATGGGTTTGACAAGCGGCTCGACGCGTATCTCCGGACGGGGTATTCCCGCCGAGCACTGCCCATCTCGTGATCTCTACTCAATGGAGGGTCGCATGCCGACCATGGTGAGTGAACGCCGAATGAACCTGCTGGTGATCGCGCTCGGCATCGGGGCGGCGTTCTTCCTGCTTGACCAGCGGGTGCCGGCATGGTTGCGGATCCTGCCATGGGTATTGGTGTTTGGTTACCCGCTCTGGCGGATGGTCCGGTCGAGGCGACCGGGACATGACAGATGACGGGGCCGGCACCCGACGAGGCGCTCCGCGCCTGGTTCCTCGGGCCCCGCGCCGAAAACGCAGACCTGTTCGAGCGATTGATTCTCGAGTCGCTGCGCGATCACGTCTTCTGGCGACGGAATCATCATCCGGAAGACGGCTTCACCATCCATGAATCCGATCGCCGGCGCCCTGGCTATGACGATGCGATCGCCCGGCTGACTGAAGAGCTGCAGGGGCTCCTGGCCGCACTGAAGCGGGACGTCCCGTTCTTCAGCGGCCGGTATCAGGGCCATATGCTCGGCGAGCAGACCATCGCCGCCCAGGTGGCGTACTTCGCCGCGATGCTCTATAACCCCAACAACGTGACCGAAGAGGTGTCGCCGGTCACGACGCGCCTCGAACTCGAAGTGGCTGCGCAGCTCGCGGCGATGATCGGCTACCCGCCAGACCGCTGCTGGGGCCATCTCTGCGGTGGGGGCACCATCGCGAACTTCGAGGCACTCTGGATTGCGCGTGGCGTCCGGTATCTCCCGGTTGCGCTCGCCCTCGCGGCACGCGATCTCGGCGTGCCACTCGCCGTCCGGGGGCTCGATGGCCGCCAGGCCGACATCCGGGGGCAATCGCTCTGGACCTTGCTGAATCTTCAATCGGACGCCACGCTCGACGCCTATCACCTGCTGCATGAGTCCGCGCCGAGCAGTGACGTGGTCGCCGCGCTCGATGCGCACTCCCTCTCGGCCATCGGGTATCAGGACTACACGCGCCGCCTCGTCGAGGCGTTCGGTGATCCGCTCCCCGCCGGAGTCGTGCTCGTGCCGGCCACGGTGCACTATTCGTGGGAGAAGATTGTCCGCGCCCTCGGGATTGGCGCTCAGCGGATGATCACCGTCCCGGTGGACGGCTCGTGCCGGATTGACCCGGACGCACTCTGGCGGGAGCTGACACGATGCGCGGCAGAGCGCACGCCGGTGCTGGCGGTGGTGAGCGTTTGTGGCACGACGGAGGAGGCCGCGATCGATCGTCTGGATCTCGTTGTGGCTGCGCGGGAACGGGCGGCGCGCGAACTGGGGCTCACGTTTCACCTCCATTCGGACGCCTGCCTCGGTGGCTACGCGGCGGCAGTCACCCGTGCGCCGGACGGACGTCGCCTGCGTGCCGACGAGATCCGCAGCGCGCACGGCTTCGGCTGGCCCAGCCAGGAATGGCTGGCGTCGATCGAGGCGCTCGCCCAGGCCGATTCGATCACTATCGACCCGCACAAGCTCGGGTACATCCCCTACCCCGCAGGCGCCCTGCTGATTCGCGACCGTCGCGCGAGGGCGCTGGTCTCGGTCGATCCGCCGTACCTGGCTCCGACCGGCGATGCCAGGCCCCAGGATGAACGCTTCATTGGCCGGTGGATTCTCGAGGGCTCCAAGCCCGGCGCCGCCGCCGCCGCTGTCTGGCTCAGCCATCGGGTGATCCCGCTCGACGAGCGCGGATACGGCCACATCATCGCCCGCACGGTTCGAGGGGCGCACCGGCTGCATGCCGCGCTGGAGCGCAACGCCCTGGCACCGTTCGGCACGCTCCGGTTCCCGCGCCCGGACTTGAACATCGTCAACTGGATTGTGACGCACCCGTCGGTCACCGACCTGGGTTCACTCAACGCGCTGAACGACGGGATTCATGCGCGGCTGAGTCCTGCCGCGAACGATCCGGCGTATTACATCACGCGGACCAGGGTCCGTCCGCCGGCGTACGATGGTGCGGTGGTACCGCTGCTCGCCGAACTGGGTGTCCCCGAGACAGAGTGGCAGCGCGAAGGCCTGGTGGTGCTGCGCGCGGTGGTGATGGACCCGTTCTTCGGCGGCGGGCCGCGGATACCCGACCACGTGCAGGGGTTGCTCCATGCCCTCAAGGCCGCCGCGACGGCGACTCTCGAGGCGCTATGAAGCCCGCTTCGCTGCCTCCGATCATCCAGGGCGGCATGGGCGTCGCCGTCTCCGGCTGGCGCCTTGCCCGCGCCGTCTCGCGCCGGGGACAACTGGGCGTCGTTTCGGGGACCTGCCTGGACACGGTCCTCGTACGGCGCCTTCAGGACGGCGATCGGGATGGCGCGCTTCGCCGCGCCATGGATGCGTTCCCGATGCCGGGTGTCGCGGCGCGCGCACTCACACGGTACTTCCGGCCGCCGGGGCGGGCGCCGGATGAGCCGTATCAGCTACTGCCGCTGTACCGGCAGTCCGCGAGCAAGGAGCGGGAAGCGCTCACGATGCTGGCCGCCTTCAGCGAAGTGTACCTCGCAAAAGAGGGCCACCAGGGGCTCGTCGGGATCAACCTGCTCACCAAGGTGCAGCGGCCGAACATCGCGACCCTCTATGGCGCCATGCTGGCCGGCGTGGACTACGTGCTGATGGGCGCCGGCATTCCGCGCGAGATCCCTGCGGTACTCGACGCGCTTGCAGGCCACCGCACGGCATCGCTCAAGCTCGACGCCGTGGGGCTGCCGCCGGGCGAGGCACCGGAGATCACGCTCAATCCCGGCGACTACTGGCGCGATCCCCCGCCGCTCGAGCGGCCGATGTTCCTCCCGATCGTCGCGAGTAACTCGCTGGCGGCGATGCTGGCGCACAAGTTGGGCGCCGGCGTTGACGGTTTCGTGATCGAGGGCCCCACGGCTGGCGGCCACAACGCGCCACCGCGCGGTACACCGCAATTCAACGCCCGCGGCGAACCAGTGTACGGATCCCGCGACGAAGTCGACGTCGACCGCATCCGTGAGCTCGGCCTGCCCTTCTGGCTGGCGGGCGGCATGGGCCATCCTGAACACCTGCGCCGTGCCCGGGCGGCCGGCGCGGCAGGCATCCAGGTCGGGACGCTGTTCGCGTACTGCGAAGAATCCGGCGTGACGGCGAGCCTCAAGGCGTCGGTGCTCGCCAGTGCAGCGCGCGGCGAGGTCGACGTGATCACCGATCCGGCGGCGTCGCCGACGGGGTATCCGTTCAAGGTCGTCGAATGGCCCGGCAACACATCAGTGGACGAATTGCGTGAGCGCATCTGCGACCTGGGCTACCTGCGCGTCGCGTATGCGCGGCCGGACGGCAAGATCGGCTATCGCTGCGCCAGCGAGCCAGTCGACGCGTATGTTGCGAAGGGCGGCGACGTCAACGACACCGTTGGCCGCCGGTGCCTGTGCAACGCGCTGCTGGCGAATGTGGGCCTGGCACAATTGCGTGCGAATGGTGAACACGAATCGCCCCTGCTCACCAGCGGTGACGACCTCAAGACGATCGCCGGCTTTCTCAATGGGCGCTCGCAGTATTTCGCCGATGACGTCATCGACTACCTCCTCGCCGAACCGGCGACCGCCGCCGCAGAGCGTCCCGTGAGTAGTCCAGTCGATGATCGACCGGCGTGATCCGGCGCAGCTCTGCTGACCGTCACCGTGATGCTCCCGTGGCGCCGGTGATTCCGCCGGGGGCCAAGCCCCCGCACCGTCCGGGCCGGATACTGACCGGCAGTTCTCCCATTACGTTGCTGCGTGTCGGCGCAGCCATCGCGTTCCTCGCGGTCGGCGCCGCCGTGCGGTTTGGCGGGCGCGACCCGGCGACGGCCGACACGATCTGGCGGTGGGGATTGGGACTCCTCGGCGGCGTGGTCGTCGTGCGCACCCTGGCCGGCGTCGCGGCCGGGCGCCTTGCCGCGGACCTCGTCGCTTCCTTCGCGATCATCATGGCGTTCGCGCTCGACCAGTCGTTCGCGGGACTCGTGATCGTCGTGATGCAGACCGGCGGCGAAGCGCTGGAGCGCATCGCGGAAGGTCGTGCGTCGCGCGCGCTGCGCGACCTCGAGGCCGCGGCACCACGCTGGGCCCATCGGATACGTGACGACGTCGTGACCGATCTCACCGTCGACACGATCGTCGTGGGCGATACCTTGCTGGTCCGGCCGGGCGAGATGATCCCGTGCGACGCGACCGTGACGGCTGGGCAGTCACACGTCGACGCATCGACCATGACCGGAGAACCTGTCCCGATCAGCGCCGGGCCCGGCGTGCCGCTCATGGGCGGAGCGCTCAACCTCGAGGGCCCGCTGACGTTACGGGCAACGGCACCAGCGGCGGAAAGTCAGTATCACCGCATCGTGGAGCTGGTCCGCAATGCCCAGGCCAGCAAGGCGCCCCTGCAGCGGCTTGCCGATCGGTACGCCATCTGGTTCACGCCGCTCACGCTCGCCGTCTGCGCCCTGACGTATCTCGTGACCCAGGACCCGATTCGAGTCCTCGCCGTCCTGGTGGTTGCGACACCGTGCCCACTGATTCTCGCCACGCCGATCGCAATCGTGGCCGGGATCAACCAGATGGCGAGGCGTCACGTGGTCATTCGGCGTGGCAGCGCGCTCGAACAGATGGGGCACGCCACGATCGTGGTCTTCGACAAGACGGGCACGCTGACGCTCGGCAAGCCGCAGGTGTCCAGAGTGATACCCGCACCGGGATGGGACGGCGACACCGTCCTGCGGATCGCCGCCGCGGTGGAACAGGGCTCCGGCCACCTGCTCGCGCGCACGCTGGTCGAGGCGGCAAGCCGCGCAGAGCTGAAGCCCCCGCTGGCGGTCGACGTGGTGGAATCGCCAGGGGCGGGAGTCACCGGCCGGGTCGACGGTCGCACGATCAGGGTGGGCGCGCTGAGTTTCGTCATCGCGGCGCATCCGGGGTCGCATGCGGAGTTCGCACGATTGTCGGGGGCCAACGCCGGACTGCGCGCCTTCGTCACCATCGACGGTCACGCCGCGGCGGTCATCGAGTATGCCGACCGTGCTCGCGTCGGCATGCCGCGGTTCATCGATCGCCTGCGCCAGTCAGGCATCCGCCGGGTCCTGCTGTTGAGCGGCGACGCACAAGCGAATGTCGATGGGATCGCCGACGCAGTCGGCATTGACGAGGCGCACGGCGACCTCCTGCCGGAGGACAAGGTGGCCACGGTCGAGGCGCTGATGCGCAACGGGGAACGCGTGGTCATGGTCGGCGACGGCACCAATGACGCACCGGCGCTGAGTGCGGCCACGGTCGGCGTCGCGCTCGCCAGCGGCGGCAGCGGCATCACCGCGGAGGCCGCGGACGCGGTCATCCTCGGCGACGATCCGTCGCGACTCGCGGAAGCCATCGACATCAGCCGCCGCACCATGCGGATCGCGCGCCAGAGCATCTGGGGCGGCCTGGTACTCAGCGGCATCGCGATGGGGTTCGCGATGTTCGGCATGATTCCGCCGGCGGTTGGCGCGATCCTGCAAGAGGCGGTCGACGTCGCGGTCATCGTGAATGCGCTGCGCGCGGCGCGCTCCATGTAACTGATGCGGAATTCGTTCACCGAGCCACGGCAGGTGGAACCAGAGTGGCGAAACGACCTACCCGCTCGCCCGAGCTGGCACTCGATAATGCACCGGAAGATGAAGCCCAAAAGCCAAGCTGACCGCACCCCGAAGCGGCAAACCAATCGACGGATGAAAAGCAGATGAAGAAACGTTCATCCCCTCGTTTTTGCCGTTCCTCCGGAGCTAGTATTCTCGGCGTAATGTGGGATAGTACCGCGGCCAAACGCTCCCATCGAGCGCTGCCGTGGCTGACCCGAAGGGGGCACCCAGCATGACCCGCGCACCCCAGCTACCAAACGATTCCCGAGCCGGAGGCGTCGTACGCCGACGCTGGGTCTTCGCCGCCACCGCTTTCGTGCTGGTGCTCACTGCCTGCACGTCGAGCGAAATCGTTTACCGCGACCGGGCACCGTTCAATGCGCCTCCCGACGCTGCGAGTGGCTTGCTCGGCTACTACACGGTCAGCACCAAGCAGACAACCTGCGGCAACTGCCACGCCGGCCATCAACAGGATTGGTCGCAGACCCATCACGCCAAGGCCTTCTCGGACCTGGTGGCTAGCGGCCACGCGACCAGCAGCTGCTACGCCTGTCACACGGTGTCGGAAAACGGGAACGGACTGGCGGCGCCCGCCGGGTGGAGCACCAAGCCCGACAGCGCCTATCAGGATGTCCAATGCGAGAGCTGTCACGGTCCCGGGACCAAGCACGTATCGCTGCCGGACAACAAGGCCAACTGGCCGCTGGCCAGGCTGACGCTGACCAACGCCAGTGCCAGTTGTGCCGCATGCCACACCGGCGTGCACGAGCCGTTTGCCGAGGAGTGGGCCACGAGCGGGCATGCCAACATTGTGGCTCCGGCGGTCAATAACTCGAACGTCGTCTGCAAGAACTGTCACGACGGCAAGACGGTGCTCACGGCGTGGGGTGTGTCGACCAACTACAGCGAGCGCGACTCGACCGGCTACTCCGCGGTGGTTTGTGCGGTCTGCCACAATCCGCACGGCTCATCGAACAGCCACCAGCTCCGATTCCCGATCGACAATCCTGATCCGGATCAGAACCTGTGCATGAAGTGCCATCTGCGCCGCGGTGAGCCGGTGCCCGGCACTTCGACGCCCCATGCGCCGCAGGGCTTCGTATTGCTGGGAACCGGCGGATATCGCCCGGCCGGCGTTGCGGTCGACACGCTGATCGCGCTCACCACGCACGCCAGCCTGGCCAATCCGAAACTCTGTGCCGGCTGCCACGTCAACGCGTTCGACGTCACCGATGCGGCCACCGGCGGCTTTGTGTTCCACTCGACCGGGCACAGCTTCCAGCCGATTCCCTGTATCGACGCGAACGGCAAGCCCACGGGCGACACCACTTGTGCCTTCACTTCAACGGCGCGGACATTCGCCGCCTGCACCGCGTCCGGTTGCCACGGCAGTCAGGCTGTTGCTGCGTCGCTCCTGGGCCAAATCCGATCGGACATTGCAATCCTGGCGGACCAGATCTGGATCGATTCCAATCACAACGGCGCGATCGACGCGGCGCCGACGGACGCCGGGTATCTCGCCATCATCAAGCGCGACCACCCGGCCGAGTTGACGAGCACGACGAAAGTGACGCCCGCGCAGGGTGCGTGGTTCAACGTGGACCTGTTCGGTGAGGGGCGTTTCGCCAACGGCGACAAGTCGCTGGGCGTCCACAATCCGTTCCTGGCCCGGGCGCTGCTGGCCGCCAATATCACTGAACTGCAGAGTACCTATGCCCTCCCGGCGCCGCCGGTATCGGTCGAAGCCCAGGTGGTCAAGGCGCTCAGTGACGCCAAGGCGCGCTCGCCAGGCTTCGTTCGGGCGCAGTAGGGAATATATCGGCGATGAAATAACTTTCGCGGTGTGATGCTGAGCCTCCTGGCGCTGATCCAGCAGGTCCCTCGGAGTGGGGTAACCACCATTCCGAGGGACACGCTTTTTCGCGTCCAGGATACCCTGGCCGCCGCCGCCGGTTCGATCCGCGACACTGTCACGACGCCGCCGCTCCCTGGCGGCGTGGCGATCATGGTGCGGACCATATTCGGCGTGCCGCGCTGGGTCCAGATCGGCGGCGCCATCCTGGCGGTGGTGGTCGGCATCGTCGTGGTCGGGCTGCTCTGGACCCGCCGGGCCCGGATCGTTGGCTGGCTGCGCGCCCGCAGCCGCCAGATCCAGCTGACGCTGGCCGGTTCGGCGCTGCTGCTAGTATGCGCCGCGGCGTTTGCCGGCAAGAAGAGTTGGGACTACATGCAGCACGACAACGGCTTCTGCACCGGCTGCCACGTGATGGAGCGGCCATTCGGACGCTTCGAGCAGTTTGCCGGGAAGCATGAGGACCGCAAGTGCCACGACTGCCACCAGCAGTCGATCTTCGCCAGCGGGCGGCAGCTGGTGCTCTGGGTCGCCAACCGGCCCAACGATATCGGCAAGCACGCACCGGTGCCCAACTCCCGGTGCGAGAGTTGCCACCAGGTGGTCGGCGGTCGCGAGCCGTGGCAACACGCGCTGCGACTGGCCGGCCACCGCGTGCATTTCGAGTCCGATTCGGCGGTGCTGCGCCGACTCACCTGCGTCAAGTGCCACGGCGCCGAGATTCACCACTTCATCCCGTCGAATCGCACCTGCCAGCAGAGCGGCTGTCACGAGCAGCAATCGGTGCGGCTAGCCGGGATGACCAAACTGCCGACCATCAGCTGCGTGACTTGCCACGCGTTCCGCGCCGACCTGCCGGGGCTGGCAACGCACGACTCCGCGGTGCGGGCGCTGGTACCGGCGAAGAGCCAGTGTCTCAGTTGCCACGGCATGCAGGGGCGGCCATCCGGCTACGTGGCGGACAAGGATCCGCACAAGGGCTCGTGCGGATCGTGCCACGACGTGCATACCGACACCAAGGCGACCGACGCGCGCACGTCGTGTGTCAAGTGCCACGCGGCCGTCGCGCAGAACCCCTTCCACAGTGGCGCGAATCATCGCCGAGCGGCGGCCCAGTGCCTGGTGTGCCACGAGCCGCACGCGGCGTCGGTGGACGCATCCGACTGCGTGGGGTGTCACACGGCAGTGCAACGCCGCGGCCAGTTCCATCCGCCGCTGCCGTTCGACACCGCTGCCGTGCTACGGCGGCGGATTGCCGGTGCGGCAACGCAATCACTGCTCGAGCATGCAGCTGAAACCGTACCGGACCACCGGGGCAAGGGGGATGCCTTGCCGGAGCAGCCGCCGTCGCGCGATTCGCCCATCGTTCGCGCCGGCCCCCCCGCAGACTCCTTCCCCCACAGCCGTCATACGTCACTCCCTTGCCTCACCTGTCACGCGGTCAACACGGGGAACCGCCTCGTGTTCGAAGTGCCCCGCGGCTGCGATCTCTGCCATCATCAATCGCTCATGGCCGGAACGGTGACCGCGACCGACTGTTCCCGGTGTCACACGGCAGCGAAGCTGGCGGCAGTGCGGCCGATGATCGTGGGCGTAGGCGTGGCCGGCAAGCCGCCGGTTGCGCGCACGGTCGGCTTCCGGCACGAGGTGCATCAGCAGACGCCGTGCGCCGCGTGCCATCAGCCGCCGAATATCGTGCCCCCCGACAGCATCCGTTCCTGTCAGGCGTGTCATGCCCAGCACCACGAAGCGCAGCGGACCTGCACCGCATGCCATAATCGACCTGAAACGCCGCCGGCACATTCACGCACCACCCACGTCGGTTGCGATGAATGTCACACGCCATCGCGAATCGCGGCACTCACGCCGAGCCGGACGTTCTGCCTCACGTGCCACGCCGCGCAGCAGGCGCACTTGCCGGGACGTGAGTGCACGACGTGTCATTTCCTCGCGACGCCGGCGGAATTCCAGCCTCGTCTGATGAAGGCTGGCACTGAATGACGCGGACCGGGCGCGCCCTGCTGATCGCCGTGGCCGCATCACTGGCGGCCGGGCCGGTCGCCGCGCAATCGTGGTCCCTGCGCCTCAACGCCTCGGCGCAGCATGTCGAGTTTCGCGGACTCACGGCCGACAGCATCGCGGAATCCGGCGCGGTCACCAGCGCGACCGCTGGTCCGGTGACACCCGACGGATTCGCGGTCAACTGCGCCGGCAATGGCTTCTGCTATTTTTTCCGGCCCGGTCCGGTGCTGAACGGCCTGCCGGCCAGCGCCGGCGTCGACCTGTCGCTGTGGGGACTCGGGTTGCAGGGCTTGAGCGTGCGGCTCAGCGCGCGCGGCTACACCGATCTGGGCGGCGACCGTGTCTGGCCGGGTACGTCGCCGCCATTCAATCTGATGGAGGGGTACGCCGAGTACCTGCGCGGTGGCCTCACCGCGCAACTGGGCCGCATGCTCGATCGCGGCCGGCTCGCGAGCGTCGGCACCAGCGGGCTCGATGGTTTGCGCGCTACCTGGCGCTTCAACCGCGACGCGCTGGAGGTAGGCGGCTACGCCGGATGGGGTATGGCGCGTGGGACCATCTTGCCGGTGACGAGCCCCGCAGTCGACCCGCTCGCGGATTATCAGCCGTCCAGCCGCCAGATCGTCGTCGGCACGGTCGTCGGTGCGCACCTACCCGCCGTTGACGTGCAAGCCGAGTATCGGCGGGAGCTCGACCCGGTCACCGACTATATCGTCGCGGAGCGCGCCGCGGTGAGCTTGCAGGCCAGACCGGAGCGGCACATCCGGTTCGTGACCGGCGCCGATTACGACATCGCCCAGGGTCAGTGGGGGAGTGCCGAGGCATCGGCCAGCTACAGCGGGTTGCGGGTGTCGGGCACGATTACCGCACGACACTATCGCCCGTTCTTCGACTTGTGGACCGTATGGGGCGTCTTCAGCCCGGTGCCGTTCAACGGTATCAGCGGTTCGATCGCCGTGAATCCGACGGCGAAGCTGCAAGTCCGCTCGCGAGCTGAATGGTTCCGCTATGATGCGGCCGACGTCAGCACGCCCAGCGTCACGCTGGAGGATCGGGGTTGGCGCTGGGCACTGGAGGGTACGCTCGCGCCAGCGGAACGATGGACGGTGGAAATCGACACGCACGGCGAGTTGCAGCCCGGTGCCTCGTCGAGCGGCATCGATGGCCGAGTCACATGGCGTCCGCACGCGGCGTTCGACCTTTCACTCGACGGCGGCAACCTTGAACGCCCCCTGGAGCTGCGGTTCCAGGATGCCGGCGTGACCTATGCCGGCGCCTCCGCCGCCTATCGTGTCGGCGAGCGGTGGCGACTCGACGTTGGGGTCGACCGGTATTGGGAGTCGCAGGACCGGCCGGACGCGGCGGCAATCGACTGGAACCAATGGCGCCTGAGCGCGCGCGCGTCGCTCACGCTGCGCTCGGCTGCTGACCGCTGGCTGCCTCCGGCACGGCCGGCGGGAGCAGCACCATGACTCGCCGCGTCCTGCGTGGCACGCTGGTGCTGCTCGGCTCGGTTGTGGCGGTCGCGTCGGGTGTGGCGCTGCAGCAGCAGCCGCGCTTCAACCACGCGCAACACGCCAAGCTCTTCGTGGGCTGCGCCACCTGTCATGCGGGAATCATGCGGTCCGGTGCACCGGTGTTTCCGCCGGCTGCGGCATGCACCACCTGTCACGACGGTACCGTTCAACGCCGCGTCGACTGGCAACCGCGCGCCGGCCCGCGTATCTCCAACCTGCGGTTCGATCACGTCCAGCATGCCGAGGTTCGACGCCAACGCGGCGATACCAGTGGCTGTGCGGATTGTCATGCTGACCGCGGCGCCGCCTGGATGGCTGTCAGGGCGCCGACCGCGCCGCAATGCGTTGCGTGTCACACGAGCGGCCTCGGCACACACCTGACGCTGGCCGACACCGCCTGTGCGACCTGTCACCTGACGCTCGCGCGCGCCGTGACGCTGCCGACCGCGCGGATCGCGGGGTTCCCCGCACCGCCAACCCATCAGGCGCCAGGATTCATAACGGCCGCGGGGCACGGCGCCCAGGCGCGACACACGATCGGCGGCGCACGCGTGGCGCAAAGCTGCGCTACATGCCACGCGCGCGAGTTCTGCGTGGCATGCCACGTGAATGCCCCCGAGTTGCCCGTGATCCAGGCGCTCGAATTGGACAAGCGGTCGCTGGCGCTGCCTCACGCACTGAAGGCACCGCCGACACACGCGGCGAAAAATTTCGAGTCGCAGCATGGCGCACTCGCCGGCCGCACCGGAGCCAGCTGTCGCAGCTGTCACACGCAGGAAAGCTGCCTGACCTGTCACCGGGCGGAGGCGCCGACTGCCGTGCTGGCACTCTATCGTGCGGGCCCGGGACGCGCGCCGGGGGCCCAGACCGCACTGCGGATGCCGGCGAGTCATACGGCCGGATGGAAGACGCAACACGGATCGGTTGCGGCGTCGACGCTGCGCTCCTGCACGAGCTGCCACGCGCGCACCGAGTGCCTCACCTGTCACGTGCCCGATCCGGCGCGCCGCGGCAGCTATCACCCCGGCGCGTATCTCGCCCGGCATCCTGCCGACGCGTACACCCGGTCGAGTTCATGCACCGACTGTCACAATACGGGCGAATTCTGCCAGACCTGTCACAAGCAGGGGGGCCTCACCGCTCGACGCACGCTGATCGGTGCGGCCGGGTATCACGACGGCAACCGGCAGTTCTTCCTCGGTCATGGGCAGGCGGCGCGCCAAGCGCTGGAGAGCTGCGTCTCGTGTCACGTCGAGCGCGATTGTCTCACCTGTCATTCAGTGGTGAAAGGACGCTCGTTCGATCCCCATGGCCCCGGATTCGACCCGGAGCGGATGCTGCGAAAGAACCCGCAGCTCTGCATCGCGTGTCATGGCACCGCGATTCCGCGGCGGCTCGCGTCACCGTAAGCGCGTGACTCCCGGGCCGCAGAACGTCCCGCCGCCCGGGAGCATCGTGCCGCGCGACTCGGGCGGCGGCCGCGGCCTGACACCCTACCAGCGGGACCCGAGCCGGCGACTAGCCTGATGACGGAGATCCAGTGCGTGACAAATCGGCACCGCCAACGCGAGATCGGCAAGCGCGAAGGCCAGCAGTCTCAGCAAGGACGACGTAACGTCTCAACGCGGTCGATGGATCGTTCCAGCAATGCGACCGCCATCATCCCCAGACCGGCACTCGCTGACCCGCTCAGCCGAGCGGCAGCCGCGCCCTTGAACAGGAAGGACCGGCGGGACGGCGCCGGCGCCGTGACGTCGAGCTCTCCGGCGTCGTGGACGGACATGCAACACTCTCGGGAAAAAGTTACCGGGAGTGTAGCGATCCACGATGAACGACTCATGGATCGACGATGAAGGTTTCTTTAGGTGGCGCCGGTCAGAACAGGATCCAGGTGAGGAAGTAGAAAGTGTTGTTGTGCGATGCGTTCCGACCGAACCCGTCGTAGTTTGTCGTCGCACCATTGAAGTTGCCGTAAGCGGTATACTGGAACTGCAGGCGCAGGTTCTGCCAAGGCATGATGTCGACTTCCGCGATCAACCCGCTGCTGTTCGGTTGTCCGGTGCGACTGCCTGTCATGGTCCCAGGGGCGTACAACAGTGTGTCTGCCGTCCCGGTCGTGGTGAACGGCGCCACGGTAAAGGCATACTGATGACCGAGATGATACGCCGCGTCGAACCGGAACGTGGTGAGTGTATTCTGCAGATTGGCGGATCCGCCGGCGTCCCACCGCTGTGACTCATGGATCAACGTCGCATTGGCCGAAAAGCTGTTCGTGCCGATCGGTACGAAGTAACTCAGGTCGGCGGCCACATCGGTAAACCGGTTGGTCGGCCCCGTCACGCCAGCAGGATACAGCTGCGCCGCCATGCCGTAGGTGCCGATCGACAGGTACTGATTGCCGAAGGTCAGCGGCAGGGCCACGCGCCAGTACGGCGCGACACCACGCATGACGCCGGCTGCAGTCGAGTCGAGCGGCCGGTTGAGCCCGACCGGCGCGGCGGTATAGCCGCCAAACTCCAGGTACAGATGGTCGCCCAGCATCGTGTAGCCCGTCAGGCCGGCGACCTGCTGACCCAGGTTGCCGTCGATCAGGGTGCTCGCGGCCGGCGAGGGCGCCGCCGCGGAGCTGCCGTATGGAAAACCCCAGGCCGGCGTGCTGTTCCAGAGGTCCTGCACCGTGGGATTGTTGTTGAGGCTCACGCCGTACGTCGCGTGCTGGCCGAACATGGTCGTGTGGCTCACATACCGGAAGTCCGTGTTGTCAACGCCGAAGCCTCCGCTCTGCGGGTCGAAGGTCAGTTGCAGGAATCCGCCCAGATGAGGGGTCACCTCACCGCCGGCAAACAGGCTGATCTGATCCGGGAAGAACACCGTCGTGCTTTGCGCTCCAGGCTGCGCCTTGCTCGTGCTGGTGAAGGAGGTCTGGAACATGGCGGCGAGCGGCATGTTGAGGTTCAACGCCAGGTCCTGTTTACCCGCCGGGTTCAGGCCCTGCAGCGAGTCTGCCTGCCGATAGACGTAGCCGTTGAGCTTGAAGGCTCGGCCCGTCGCGGTGAGCCCGGGAAAGGCGGTGTGGCATGCACTGCACGCGAGCCCGGTCTGGCGGGCGAAACCCGGGGTCGTTGCCGCGTGTGCACTCCACCCTGCCGTACGGTTGTTGATATATGACCGGACCATGGCGGGCGTGACGTCCCGGCGTGCAGGACCATGATCCGTCAGGTCTCGCACGGGCGGGGAGGCAGTGAGGATCAGATACAGAGCCAGCATGCCCGACTCCTCTCGCAGGTCAGTTTGTTGCGACTGGGACGATTCGCCCCCACGATGTCACACCGGCTGGATGAAGCCTTCGTGGATCGACGATAAAGATTCTGCAGGTGCGTCAGACCAGGGCGGCGTCGCCGCCCAATTGGTAACCCACGCCCCGGATCGTGTGGATCAGGTCCATGCTCGCTGCACGGCGCAGCTTGCGCCGCAGGTTCGCGACGTGCACGTCGACCACGTTCGTCTCCGGGTCGAACGACAGGTCCCACACCTTCTCCAGCAGGTCGGTGCGCCGGACCACTTCACCCCGGTGCAGCAGCAGATGCTCCAGCAGCTGGAATTCCTTGGGCGTCAGGTCAACCGGCTTGCCGTATACCTTGGTCTTGTGCTTGACGCGGTCGAGCTCGATTGGGCCGTGCGACAGCAGCTCGGTGCGCGCCGCGCCACCGCGACGGACCAACGCCCGCACCCGGGCCAGCAGCTCGTCGAACTTGAACGGCTTGGCGAGATAGTCGTCGGCGCCCGCGTTGAGACCGCGCACCACATCTTCGGTGGCGTCCCGGGCCGTCAGCATCAGGATCGGTGTCTGGCGCCCTTCGCGCCGCAGCTCGGCGGCGATCTGCAGGCCATTCTTCTTCGGCAGCATCAGGTCGAGCAGGATCACGTCGTAACTGTTGACGTGCGCCAGCATCGTTGCCTGGTCGCCGTCCGGCGCGTGATCCACGACGTACCCTTCTTCGCGCAGCCCCTGCGCAATGAAGCCCGCGACCTTCCGGTCGTCCTCCACGACGAGAATCCTCATGTTGACATGCTACACTCGCGTGCCATAACGCTGCATGAATCGCGCATGAAGGAATCTTCACCCATCTGCGTCGACGGGCAGTTCCAGCAGGAACGTCGATCCGGTGCTGTCGGCGCGCTCCACCCGGAGGCTTCCGCCGAGGACCTCGGCAAGCCGGCGCGATACCGGCAACCCGAGGCCGGTACCCAAGCCGGAATGAGGATCGAACCGCTCGAACGGCTCGAAAATTCGCTCGACCAGGCCCGCCGGCACCCCGGGGCCGCGGTCGGTCACGCGGAACTGGACCCAGCGATCGGCCCGGGTCACGTCGACCGTTACCGGCACGGCGGCCATGCTGTGCCGGACCGCGTTAGACAGCAGGTTGAGCAGGATCTGCTCCAGGCGCACCGGGTCGGTCCGGAGCACGACCGAGGCGGCCTCGCCGCGATGCTCCAGCGAGATATCCTTGGCAGTCGCGCTCGGGCTGACGGAGGCGAAGGCTCGCTCGATCGATGTCAGCGCCTCGACGTCGCGAAACACGGGCCTCACCTTCCCGGCGTCGAGTCGCGTCAGGTCAAGAAAGTTGTTCAGCAGTTCGATCGTCCGTTCAGCCGCTTCGTATACTTCGCGCGCCTCCTGCGGGACTGCGTCTCTCGGCTTGCCGCGGACCAGCAGCTCGGCCCAGCCGTAGACCCCGGTGAGCGCGTTGCGCAGCTCGTGATTCATCATCGCGAAGAACAGATCGCGCTGGCGCTGCATCGACTGAACCTGGGCGACGAGCCGCTGGCTTTCCTCGAACAGCCGGGCGTTCTCCACCGCGACTGCGGCGTGCGCCGCGAGCAGGACCGCGATCTGCTCGTCCTCGACGCCGAACTCCGGCTGGCCCAGCTTGTCGGTGAGATACAGGTTGCCGAACACCCGGTTGCGTGAGACGATCGGCACGCCCAGAAACGACTGCATCGGCGGGTGGCGGGGTGGAAACCCGGAACGGAGCGGATGGGTGTTGATGTCGGCGGTGCGCAGTGGCCGGGCATCGCGAATCAACGCGCCCAGCAGGCCGTGCCCACGGGGCAGGTCGCCGATCTTCCGCCGCAACTCGCGCGTCATCCCCGAAGTCACGAACTCGACGAGTAATTCCCCGCGCTCATCCAGCACGCCGAGGGCGGCATACCGTGCGCCCACCACGTCACGGGCTGAATCGACCACCCGCTGCAGAACAGCAGCCAGCGAATGTTCGGCGGAGATCGCGATGGCCGCGGCGAGAACCCGTTCGAACCGTTCGCGGACCCGCACTGCCTCGGCCGCGTAGTCGCTGGACGCAGGGAACTCCGTCATGGCCGGAGACCGATTGTGGGTGCGGCGATGGGTCGGCGTGGACGCAAGGACATGGTGAAAGGTAGATCAGCCGGGAGCCCGAAGCCCAAAGCCGGCTTGGGGCTAGCTTTGTCCATGCCTCGCACGTCGGTGCTCTACCGGGCCTTCGCCGCCACGAGTGTGCCACTCGTGCCCCTCCTCATCCGCGACGCCCGGCACCGAGCCGCCCACCGCGCCCGCCTCGCGGCGCCGGCGGACCTTGCGCGGTGGGCCCGGGTCCACCGCGATCCGACTCGCCCGCTGGTGTGGTTTCACGCGCCATCGGTGGGCGAGGGACTTCAGGCTCGCGCGGTGATCGACGCCTTGCGCGCGGTCCGGCCCGACGTGCAGTTGGTATACACGCATTTCTCGCCATCGGCCGAGTCATTCGCCGCGAGCCTCGCGGCTGACTGGGACGGGTACCTCTGCTACGACCGCACCGATGACGTGGAACGCATGCTCACCGCGGCGGCGCCGGACCTGCTCGTGTTTACGAAGCTCGACCTCTGGCCCGAACTCGCCACTCGTGCCGCCGCTCGCGGCACGCGGCTCGCCATGGCAGCGGCGACAGTGAGCGCGGCAAGCGGCCGGTTGAAATGGCCCGCGCGCCAGCTGGTCACACCGGGATACGCAGCGCTCGACCTCGCCATGGCGGTTGCCGCCGTCGATGCTGAGCGGCTCGAATACCTCGGCTGCCCAAGGGATCGCATCGCCGTGACCGGTGACCCACGGGTGGACTCCGTGCTGCAGGTTGTTGCCGCCGCAACGCCAACCGACGACCTGGCGCTACCCGCGTTTGACCCGGCGGTTACCCTGGTCGCCGGCAGCACCTGGCCGGAGGACGAGGCCATCGTGCTCGCGGCATTGGCGCGAGTCCGCCGGCGTCATCCGGGCGCCCGCCTTATCGTCGCGCCGCACGAGCCGACCGCGATACACCTGCACGCCATCGACGCGGCCGCCCGCCGCCTGGGGCTACCGGATCCCGTTCGCTTCAGCGCGCTTGGGCGTGGGGCCATACCGGCCGTCATTACCGTCGATCGCACCGGCGTGCTCGCGCGACTGTACGGATCGGGAGCGCTGGCGTACGTGGGCGGCGGTTGGGGCCGCAAGGGAATCCACTCCGTGCTCGAACCAGCGGCATGGGGCCGCCCCGTCGTGATCGGACCGATTGATCGCGACAACCGGGACGTGCAGATGCTCGAGCTGAGGGGTGCGCTGCTGCGCCTGAGCGAACCCGACGGCGTACCGCAGCTTGCCGAAGCGTGGGGCGCATGGCTTGATCATCCGGCGGATGCGCTTGTGGCCGGAGCAGCCGGGCGGGCCGCGTTGGAAGCGGAGCGCGGTGCGGCGACGCGGAGTGCCGAGATGCTGAAGCAACTGCTGGAGCGACGCTAGAAAGAGGAGAGACGAGAGACGAGAGAAACCTGCCGGTCGGGCGGGGTCTCCGCGCTGCGGCGGGTTTCTCTCGTCTCTCGTCTCTCGTCGCTCGTTGTTCTAAGGGGAGAACCCCAATCCCAGGCTGAACACGCTCGGATGCACGCTGTCGGTGGAGAGCCGGTCGTATGCGGCGCGGATGGCCATGCCGTTGAGCAGGCCGAGGTCGATCCCGCCGCTGATGCCGAAATGCACATCGGTGCTCGAGACGGATCCGCCCTCGATCGACGTGCCGCTCGAACGCTGCACGTCAACGCGGGGCGCGATCCACGGCTTGATCGAGAACGCCGGGTTCGGGATCGTGGCGGCGAGGCCGAGCGAGAGTGGCAGATGAGTGACGCTCACGCCGGCTTCAGTCCAGCGGCCCGCGCCGGCCTGCATCGTGATGCGGAACGGGACGAGCGGACCGCCAATGAGGCGCAGCGTTGCCGAAGCACCGGTTGCCCAGACAGCGTCCCCACCCTTGGGAGAGTAGTGCGAGATCATGCCGCTCACGCCGAAGAAGCCGAGCCCGAGAGATGCATGGGCGCCCACCGCCGTTCCGCTGCCGTAGTCCGCGTTCGGGAAGCCGACGTCGGCGCCGATGCTGAGCCCTGTCGGCGCGCCGTTGTTGACCACGGGGATCCCCAGTACCTGGGCGGCGCCCGGGGCTGCCACGAACACAACGAGGCCCAGCGTGAACAGCGTGCGGCGGATCATCAGCCTCTCCTCGAAATCAGTGCAGGAACGCAGCGGTGAACCCGATGCCGCTTGTATTGCCAACCGCTGCGCTGAAGCGCAGGTCCAGACGTGGAGTCACTCGGGCATCAACGCCGAAACCGAGTGAGAAATCGGTGCCGGACCCATTGCCAAAGAGTAACGTCAGCACCGGCTGGGCGTAGGGGACGAGCGAAATATCGGATCCTTCGATCAGAACCCGGCGGCCCATTGACAGCCCGACGGGCAAGCGGCCAATCGTTGTGCCGTGACCACTCTGAAGCCCCAAGCCCAATGTCGCCGACGCGTCGAACGGAAATGATTCCGTGTGCGTGACGACGCGGGCGCGCAGATCTACCCCCAGGAGGGCGTCGGTCCCGCCGTTGGTCCCGGGGCCGCTGTGAAACCCGCCGCGGAAACCGAGATCGACGGTATTGGTCAAGCCGCTGCGATACGCGCCCTCGAGGTCAAAACCGGCGCTGGGCTCGGACAACGAGATGCCGATTTCGCTTCTGGCGAAGGCGCGATATGGCGCCTGGAAGACGGGCGAGCCGGTTGACTGCGCCGCACAGACGGCGATGGGCATGGCGAGCAAAATGGCGGCTGTCAGCAACCTACTTGGCAGCATCGGCATCTCCTTGGACGTGTTCAGCCAGGATGCGGACGCTGTTCTTGACGACCTGCAGAAATCCACCTTGCACACGAAAGCGGCGAGCCACACCCCCCGCCCGCACCGTAAGCAAGCCCGAGCCAAGCACGGTCATGAGCGGTGCGTGATTGGCCAGGATGCCCAGTTCGCCGTCGAACGCCGTTGCGACGACGGCATCGGCTTCGCCATCAAAGACGGCCGCTTCGGGCGAAATGACGGTGACGCGCATCAACCCTGCAGCTCCTCGGCCCGCTTGATCACATCCTCGATGCCGCCTTGCATGTAGAACGCCTGCTCCGGCAGTGCGTCGAATTCGCCCGACAGCACTCGCTCGAACGACGCGATCGTGTCCTCCAGCTTGACGTACTTCCCCGGGAAGCCGGTGAACTGCTCGGCCACGTGGAACGGCTGCGACAGGAAGCGCTGCAAGCGCCGCGCGCGGCCGACGATCTGCTTGTCGTCTTCCGACAGTTCGTCCATGCCGAGAATCGCGATGATGTCCTGCAACGCCTTGTAGCGCTGCAGCGTGCGCTGCAGTCCGATGGCCACGTTGTAGTGCCGCTCACCGATGAACTGCGGCGCGAGAATGCGCGATGTCGAGTCGAGTGGATCGACCGCGGGGTAGATGCCGAGTTCCGAGATGGCCCGGGACAGCACGACCGTGGCATCGAGATGGGCAAACGCCGTCGCCGGCGCCGGATCGGTGAGGTCGTCGGCGGGCACGTAGATCGCCTGCACCGACGTGATCGAGCCGTTGCGCGTCGACGTGATGCGCTCCTGCAGGTCGCCCATTTCCGTCGCCAGCGTCGGCTGGTATCCCACTGCGCTCGGCATGCGACCCAGGAGTGCCGACACCTCGGCGCCGGCTTGCGTGAAGCGGAAGATATTGTCGATGAACAGCAGCACGTCCTGGCCTTCGACATCGCGGAAATACTCGGCGACCGTCAGGCCGGACAGGCCGACCCGGAGGCGGGCACCCGGCGGCTCGTTCATCTGGCCGTAGATGAGCGCGCAGGTCTTGAGCACGCCCGATTCCTTCATTTCCAGGTAGAGATCGTTGCCCTCGCGCGTGCGTTCACCCACGCCGCAGAAGACCGACTTGCCGCCGTGTCCCTTCTGGACGTTGTTGATCAGCTCCATGATGACGACCGTCTTGCCGACGCCGGCGCCACCGAACAGGCCGATCTTGCCGCCCTTGACGAACGGCGCGATCAGGTCGATGACCTTGATGCCGGTTTCGAGGATCTCGGTCTTGGGCTCCAGCGCGGTGAACTGCGGTGATGGACGGTGAATCGGCCAGCGCTCGACGCTGGCCGGGATCGCCGGACCGCCGTCGACCGGCTCACCGAGCACGTTGAGGATCCGTCCGAGCGCGGCGTCACCCACCGGCACCGACACGGCGCTGCCAGTGTCCACGGCCTGCATGCCGCGACTGACGCCGTCGGTCGAGCTCATCGCGACGGCGCGCACCTGGTTGCGGCCGATATGCTGCTGCACCTCGGCCACCAGATGGACCGGGATCGGGCCGCTGTCGTCGAACACCGTGAGGGCATTGTACAGCTCCGGGAGCTGCTCGGGCGGGAACTCGACGTCGAGGACCGGGCCGATGACCTGGACGATCGTTCCCACCGTCTTCTCGGTGCGCGTGGCTGTTGCGGTCATTGCGCCTGTCTCTGCGGGTGTAAGCCCAGTTGTCTTGAAGCGTGTGAGGTAAGAGGTGAGAGGGAATGCCCCGTCACCGTTGCTGCTGGTCCCTTTTACCTCTTACCTCTTACCTTTTACCTCTTACCTCTTACCTCTTACCTTTTACCTCTTACCTCTTACCTCTTACCTCTTACCGCTTACCGCTTACTTCATCCTTGTTGTGCCGCCGCGCCACCCACCAGCTCGGCGATCTCCTGCGTGATCTGCGCCTGACGCTGGCGGTTGTACGTCCGCTTCAACGCTTCCAGCAGGTCCCCCGCATTGTCCGTCGCGTTCTTCATTGCGGTGCGGCGCGCCGCCTGCTCGGCCGCGACCGTCTCCACCAGGCCACGGTACATCGTGTTGCGAACGTAGAGCGGCAGCAGGGCGTCCAGCAGCGTGGCGGCATCGGGCGACAGGATGTAATCGGGCCGCATGCCGCCCCTGGCCTTCGCCGGCGCCGCGATCGGCAGCACGCGCACCGTGGTCGGCGGGGAGTTGAGCACGCTGATGAACTTCGACTGCACCAGGTCGACCACGCCAATGCGTCCCTCCGCAAAATCCTTGGTGAGGTCGTCAACCACCGATGCGGCGTGGTCCGGCGTGGGCCGGTCGCCGATGTCGGTCCGCTCGCTGCGGAATTTCCGGCCGATGTACCGGAAGAAACCGATGCCCTTCTTGCCAACGCCGATCAGGTCAACGTGATAGCCCTCGGCCGTCAGTACGTCGATGCGCCGCCTGGCTTCCTTGATCAGGTTGGAGTTGAAGCCCCCGGCGAGGCCGCGATTGGACGTGATGAGAATCACGACTGCAGCCGCCGGCCCGCCGTCGCGGGGCTTCGCCGGCGTGCGCAGCAGCGGGAATTGCGAAGCCAGGTCGGGAGTCGCCAGGTCGGCGATCACCTCGGTGAGCGCCTGCGCGAATGGCCGCGCCGCGGTGACGCGATCCTGAGCGCGCTTGAGCTTGGACGTGGCGACCAGCTCCATCGTCCGGGTGATCTTGCGCGTGTTGTTGATGGAGCGGATCCGTCCCTTGAGCGCGCGATTCGTGGCCATGTCAGGCGGGCTTGAACATCGGCTTGAACGCCGCGATCGCTGCTTCGAGTTCGCCCTTTACCGCAGCGTCGAGGGTTTTCTTGTCGCGGATGCCGGCGAGTACCTGCGGCCGCGACGAGCGGAGCCACGCGATGAAGTCGGTTTCCCACCGGCGCACGTTGCGGACATCGACATCGTCGACGTGCCCGTTGGTCACGGCGTACAGCGCCACGACCTGTTCCTCGACCGGCACGGGCGCGTACTGCGGCTGCTTGAGGACCTCGACCATGCGGGCACCGCGCGCCAGCTGGCGCTGCGTCGCCGCGTCAAGATCGGAACCGAACTGCGAGAAGGCCTCGAGTTCGCGATATTGTGCCAGCGAGAGGCGCAGCGGACCGGCCACCTGCTTCATCGCCTTGATCTGCGCGTTACCGCCGACGCGACTCACCGAGATGCCGACGTCGACGGCGGGGCGCACGTTCGCGTAGAACAGGTCGGTCTGCAGGAAGATCTGTCCGTCGGTGATCGAGATCACGTTGGTCGGGATGTACGCCGATACGTCGCCGGCCTGCGTCTCGATGATCGGCAGCGCGGTGAGCGAGCCGCCGGGCACCTTGATACGCGGATCGAGCTCGGTCACCTTGGGATCAACGCTGATCTTGGCGGCGCGCTCGAGCAGTCGCGAGTGGAGATAGAACACGTCGCCCGGATACGCCTCGCGCCCCGGAGGACGGCGAAGGATCAGGGACATCTGGCGGTAGGCGGCGGCCTGCTTGGAGAGGTCGTCGTAAACGCACAGCGTCGGCTTGCCTTCCTCGTACAGGAAGTATTCGGCGATGGCGCAGCCGGCATAGGGTGCGATGAACTGCAGCGGCGCCGGATCCGATGCCGACGCGACCACCACGACGGTGTAACTCATCGCGCCCGCGGACTTGAGCTTCTCGACGACGGTCGCCACGGTCGAGCGCTTCTGCCCGATCGCGACATACACGCAGATGACGCCGGTGCCCTTCTGATTGATGATGGTGTCGATGGCGATGGCGGTCTTGCCGGTGCCGCGGTCGCCGATGATCAGCTCGCGCTGCCCGCGGCCGATCGGAATCATCGAGTCGATCGCCTTGATGCCGGTCTGCAGCGGCTCGTTGACCGGCTGCCGCACGATGATGCCCGGCGCGAGAAACTCCACCGGACGCGGCGACGTGCCCTCGATCGGCCCGAGACCGTCCATCGGCTCGCCGAGCGCGTCCACCACGCGGCCCAGAATGTTCGGGCCGGACTTGACCTCGAGCAGGCGACCGGTGCAGCGCACCTCGTCACCTTCCTTGAGCTTGAGGTAGTCGCCCATGATGGCGGCGCCGACCGAGTCCTGCTCGAGGTTGAGTACCAGCCCGATGATCACGTCGCCGGACTCGCGCGCGGTGAACTCGAGCATCTCGCCCGCGATGGCGCTGCGCAGTCCGTAGATCAGCGCCACGCCGTCCTTCACTTCGAGCACGGTGCCGACGTCGTTGACGTCCATGGAACCGAGGTCTGCGGCCTCGATTTCCTTGAGCAGGATTTCCTTCAATTCGCCGGGACGCAGCATCGAATCCGTGGGCATGGCACTCAATTGCTAAGGGTCAGAGTCGGGTTCGAGTATAGCTTGTGAAAATAATCACAAGCTCAGGTTCCGGGCAAGCATAAAAGGATAGCGACTGCCGGGCCTGGCCCCTCGCCCCCAGCCCCCAGCCCGCTACCCCCACCGCTTCAGCCGCCGATCACCGAGCAGCCGGGCCGCGATGCGTTCGTTGTCGAGCGTGGCAACCGCGCGCGCCGACACGCCGAAGGTACGGCGCGCGGTCTGCTGCAACAGCGACACGGAGGAGAAGCCCAGCAGCCGCGCTGCGTCCGCTACTCGATAGCCGGGATTCCCGAGCAACTGCGCAGCGACGACGAGGCGCACGGCGTCGATCGCGCGTTTGAGCGACGGCGCGGCGCCAGCGCCGAAGCGGCGCGACAGCGTCTCGCGACGGACGTCGAGCTGTCGGGCGAGGCTCGCGGTGTCGAGGCCGCGCGGAGCGGCGGTGAGGATGAGCGACCAGGCGCGGCGCTGAAGCTCATCAGTGAGATCGAGTCGTTCGGCAAGCGGCAGCAGGTCGGCGACCCGACGAGCCGTGAGGCTGTGCCGCTTGACGAGGCGCGGAAGGACCGGCTCGTCCAGGCCTTCGACGGCGATCGCCGCGACGCGCTCGCGATGCGCCCGGCGCAGTAGCTCGGCGTCGTCGGAGCGCACCGTCAGGTAGAGGATGAGCGGCATGCCCGGATAATCACGGCGCAACGCGTCGAGCACCACGCCGCGCGCCGCGTCGTGGCCGATGATGATGGCTTCGAGACGGTGACGGTGCAGCAGCGTCGCGAGGTGGGCGGGCGAACGGGCGATGAACAGTCGCCAGTCGGCCCGGGGGAGGGCCCGGCGCAGCGCCGCGATGGTCGGTCGGCGCTCGAGCAGCGCGGCGATGGCAACCACGTCAGGTCATTGCGGCGCCGGCGCCGGTTCTGGCGGCATGGGCTCGGAGCGCCGCTGCGCCCGGCCCTCGCCCACCGCTCGCAGCGTCCGCGCCATTTCGGCGCCGCGTCGCAGCACGCCGCGCGCATTGTCGTAGCTCAGCACTTCGAGTGCGGACTCGAGTGGCTCCCAGCGCACCGCCGTGATCCCTTCGGCGACCTGCGGCGTGCATTCACCGTCACGTGATTCAAACAGGAAGAAATGGCAGAACTTGTGGATGTAGCGGCCGCGGAAGCGGAAGTGCCAGTCGATGATCCGGATCGGGCCCTGCACCACGAGGTCCTCGAGGCCGGTCTCCTCGTGCGTTTCCCGCAACGCCGCCACCACGGGCGATTCGCCGTCCTCGAGATGGCCCTTGGGAAAGCCCCAGTGCTGGTAACTGTCCTTGATGAGCAGGAAACGCGGCGTGCCATCGGCATCGCACCGGAACACGATGCCGCCAGCGGAGACTTCGCGTTCGGCGCGTTTCTTACTCATGGGATGAATCTAGAACGGAAGAGAGCAGAGAGAAGAGAGACGAGAGACGTCTCTCGCCTTAAGCCGCGAAGCTCGCCAACGCCCTCCCGACCTCGCCCTCGCGGAGTCGCTTCAATGCCCGGTCGCGGAGCTGCCTCACCCGTTCCCGGGTCACGCCAAGCATCGCGCCGATTTCCTCGAGTGTGTGCTCGCGGCCGCCGTCGAGCCCGAAGTAGAGCGACAATACCCTGGAGTCGCGCGCCGGCAGCGTCCGCAGCGCGCGGGCGACCTCCTCGGCGCGGAAGTGGCTCATCACTTGTTCTTCGGCGTCGGCCGGGTCCTCGGCGGCAAACCGGTCGATCAGCGAGCGGTCGCCGTCGGCGTCGAGCGGCGCGTCGAGGCGCACCTCGGCGGTATTGAGGGCCGCGAGGGACTGGACCACGTCGAGCGCCAGACCGGTGGAGCGCGCCAGTTCCTCCGGCGTCGGCTCGCGCCGCAATTCCTGGCGCAGCATCTCGGCGGTGCGGATGATGCGCGAGAGGTCGGCGGTGCGATTGAGCGGTACCCGGACGGTGCGGCCCTGGCGGGCGAGCGATGCCAGGATCGACTGGCGGATCCACCAGACGGCGTACGAGATGAACTTGACGCCCTGCTCGGGGTCGAACTTCTTCGCCGCCGTCATCAGACCGACGTTCCCCTCGCCAATCAGGTCGGTGAGCGGCATGCCGCGATTCTGGTACTTCTTGGCCACCGAGATCACGAAGCGGAGATTGCGCTTGACCAGCTCGCGCATGGCGTCTTCATCGCCGCGCCGTACGCGCTTGGCCACGGCGATTTCCTGGGCAACGGTCAGTAGCGGCGTGCGGGAAACTTCGAAGAGATACTGGTCCAGGATGTCGCCGTCGGCGTCATACACGCCCAGCGATCGGGACGTCTCGTGGCGGCGCGATTTGCGTGGGGGCGGCGAATCGGCGGCGAGGATCTCATGCAGCGAGAGATCGTCGGCGAACTGCCGCACCGCCGCCGGGGACAGCGGCTGGGAAGACGAATCAGCTGGAAAAGCGAAGGAAGTCTTCATCGACGCGTAACCCTACCATAATACGAGCACCGCAGATCGCGACAGACGACCGATTTTCCTTGACATGATTTGTCACGCGGGATAGGTTGACGGCCCGTTGCGCCGGGCCGACAGCGCGCACCGGGGAAAAGGTAATGGGGGCGTAGCTCAGTTGGGAGAGCGCGTGAATGGCATTCACGAGGTCAGGGGTTCGATCCCCCTCGCCTCCATTATGGAAAGGCGCTCCTGGCTGTTGGCTGTTGGCTGATCGCAACGAGGTCTCGGCCACTCCGCGTGGAGTAGCCATGAGCCAATAGCCACGAGCCAATAGCCACCAGCGCCTTTCCGGTTGCATCGCAGCGACGCCTGGGATAGCTTCGGCATCTCAGGCGGGAATAGCTCAGTTGGTAGAGCACAACCTTGCCAAGGTTGGGGTCGCGGGTTCGAGTCCCGTTTCCCGCTCTCGCAGAATCACGGTAGCACAAGACGTCGCGGGGTGGAGCAGTCTGGTAGCTCGCCGGGCTCATAACCCGGAGGTCGTGGGTTCAAATCCCACCCCCGCCATGCTGGAAACGACGGGCAGCCGGCCGCGAGGGCCCGCCTGCCCGTCGTTCTTGATTGGGCGGTTAGCTCAGTTGGTTAGAGCGCTACGTTGACATCGTAGAGGTCACAAGTTCGAGTCTTGTACCGCCCATGGCGCCGTCGCGCAGGTTCCGGGTCCATAGCTCAACTGGATAGAGCATCTGACTACGGATCAGAAGGTTGGGGGTTCGAATCCCTCTGGGCCCATTTGTCCCAATGACGGCGCATGGCCGGAGCGTATACCAAGGAAGGGATCGCAACATAATTGTGACTCAGGCCGCCACGTCGACCTGAACCACGACAGCCGTCGCCCATCAACAAGGGGAGCCCGTGCGCCGAGCCTGTCTCGCAGCACTTCTGGTCGCTTGCAGTGCCTGCCGCCGTAGCGCTGCGCCCGGTGAATATCTGTTCCTTTGGGCCGGAGACTCCGCCGGTAAGGCCAGCGACTTCCTTGCGGTAATCGAGGCGAACCCTTTGTCGCCTCACTATGGCGCCGTCATCAATTCGCTCCCGACGGGGATGGTCGGGACGCATCCGCATCACACGGAAGCCGAGATGCCGGCCGACGGCCATCTGCTGGCGAACGGCTTTCATGCTGGGCGCACCTGGCTCTTCGATCTTTCCGAGCCACGCGAGCCCAAGATCCTGACGTCGTTCGGGGACCGGGCGGGATTCAGTCACCCGCACACCTACATCCGGCTGGCCAACGGACACGTCCTCGCAACGTTCCAATACCGGGCTGACTCGACGCCCCAGGCGCCCGTGCAAGGGCACGACGGGATGTCGATGGGAGGGAAGCATTCCACGGGCGGCCTGGTGGAAATGGATGAGCTCGGGAACGTGATCCGCAGTGGCGGCGCGAGCGATGCGGCGATTGTGGACAGAAGGATCTACCCGTACAGCGTTCTGGCAATGGCACCCGTCGACCGTGCCGTATCGACGACAACCGACATGGATCAAGCCGACTCGGCTGCGACATCGGAATGGGTGCAGTTCTGGCGCCTATCCGATCTGACACTCCTGAAGAGCATCGCGCTCAAACCCGGGCCGCGTGGCGACGAACAGCGGTACACCGGCGAGCCGCGGTTGCTGCCCGATGGCAACAGCGTCTACATCCATACCTTCAACTGCGGCCTCTATCTCGTGCGCGGCATCGATACGCCAGAGCCCACGTCGACATTTGTGAGAAGCTTCGATGGGAAGAACTGTGGTGTGCCGATCCTGACCGGCCACTACTGGTTGCAGCCGGTGCCCGATACCCACTCGCTCGTGGCACTCGACATCGCTGATCCCGAGCATCCTCGCGAAGTGTCGGCCCTCACCCTCGGCGACGACGAGCAGCCGCACTGGATCGCGATCGACGGTACGGGCCGGCGCGTCGTCCTGAATTCGGCCGGCGCTGGCACGGGCAATCGGCTCTTCATCATCAACTTTGATCCCGCGAACGGCAAACTATCGCTGGACGACCGTTTTCGCGATCCTGGCAGCACGCGCGCGGGCATCAGCTTGACCGGCAAGACGTGGCCGCATGGATTTGTCGGCACCGCGGTGCCTCACGGCACAGTGTTCTCGCGCTAGGCAAACGGAAGGTGGGTCGTGCGGAACCTGGAACCGCGGGCGCGGTGCTACCACCGGCCCGACGATCCGGCTATGTTGGCCGTTGCGATTGGCGGGGTCGAGTTGCGGGAGCGAACGGCTCAATGAGCGGTCGTTCTGGCACACATCTTTGCACAGTTGCGCGATTCCCGACTTCAGCAGCATGGTGTAGGTCAAAGTGCAGTAATAGTTTCGGGGCGTAGCGCAGCCCGGTTAGCGCGCCTGCTTCGGGAGCAGGAGGTCCCGGGTTCAAATCCCGGCGCCCCGATGAATCAGAAGTGATTGCCCCGCTTGGGTCTACGTGCCTAGGTGGGGTTTTCGCTTTTCGGGATTTCGCGCCGCAGGTGTCCGTTCAGGTGTCCGTTGCGAAAAACGCGGTGTCCGTTCGTCAACCTTCCAGCACTCTCCTTCCTGCTTGCGCAGCGCGCATCGCGTCCTCGCTTGGGCGCTGGTAACACTTCACCACGGTCATGGGATCTTTCCACCCGCCCAGGTCGCAGAGATCGCGCAAACCAACGTGGCGAAGCTCTGAGGCAAAGTTGCGGCGGAAGGCGTGCCATCCCCTTCCCCGTTCTGGCGGAAGCTTGGCGAGCACTTGTGCCTTTTGCAGCCAATCACGCGCGAGGTCGGTACCAACCGGCTTCGCGCGATCCTTCACTCCCGGCAAGACTGGCGCATCTCCGATACCGGGAGCGTGGCGCCGTGCATCCTCAATCGCTTGCCGAGCAAGGTCCGTCATCGGCGTCACGTGTTCGTTGCCGATCTTGTCGGCTTCACCGCGCCACGTGAATCGACCATTAGTCAAGTCGATATCTCGCCATTGAAGACTGAGAATAGCGTTCAGCCTGTGGCCCGATTCATGGCAGAGAACCAGCAAGCAGCCGAACTGCCACGGGAATGAATCGGCGGTAGCGAGCAACGCGCGGTACTGTGATTCAGTGAACACGGGACGATTCGGCGTGCCATCATCGAGAACCTTGTAGGTCGCCAGCGGATTCCGTTCAAGAAATCCGGCGCTCATTCCCCACGTCAGAATCGCTTTCAAGAGACGCAGGTCGTAGGCAATCGTTCGCGATTTCAGCGGATGATGTTTTCCGCGCTCCGATTTCTTGCGTGGTCGCATGTCACCGGCGCGGCGGCGTTCAACTTCAAACCGCGCAATGTCCCGCGTGGTCAATTCATCCGCGCGTTGTGCGTCGCCAAAGATTCGCCGAAAGTGCGCGATGGTGGCGCGGTCGTGGCCTTGTGTCGATAGTGCTTTGGCTGGCGTAACGGTCCGTTCATAGCTGTCAAAGAGCGTTGTTACTGTTACCGCTTCGCGGCGATCAGGCTGTCGAAGTTCAGCCGCAAGTTCATCGGCTTCCTTCTTTGCCTGTTGTCGATCAGCGTGTCCGAGCGATTGCCGGACTTTCTGAAAACCTCGCCGATATTCCACGAACAGCTTGCCGGTGCGGTGAACGAATACGCGCACCCTATTCGCGCCCTTCTCACCACTGATGTATTTCCAACTGTCCTGCTTAGCGCGGGGCATTGCTGCCTCCTTTTGGCGTCAGACGTGACGCCCGCGCTGTCTGCCGAGCAGGTCGAACATGTGGGGGTCGGGTCGGGAATCGCAACGGCTTCCGGGGGAGGTCGGCAGCCCGGACCCGGGGTGCGTTCTTTCGGCCGCAATTAGTCAACCGGCCCGTTTTCAGCATCCGGCCGATGGAATCGGGGCTGTAGCCGCTCCGGAGGGCCGCTTGGGTCAGGTTCAGAAGTTCGGCCCCTTCGTCCCGCTCGACCGATTGGAGGTCGGCCAATAGCTCGTCCACGATGGGGCCGACCGGTGCGCTGAAGCCCCTCCGGGACCATTCGTCCCGGAGGGTTTCCCACTTGGATTGGAATTCATTGCGGTTCACGGAACGGGCTCAGACTTCCAATTCCAACAGGTAGATGAAGCCCGGTCGCTCGTCTTCCGGTCGCTCCCACGGTGGACGCCAGAGTTCACCGTTCGATCCGCGAATTCCTACGTAGAGTTCTTCGGTTGGCCGGTGCCACCAGAAGTAATCGCCGAACAGCGCGCCGATGCAGTCCCGCAGGAATTCAGTCTGTAGCTCGGCGTCCGCCGCGAGACGGCGCAGCAAATGCAGACCAAGTTCTGCCAATCGTTTGCGCAGCTGCCCTTCAGCAATACTGAGAAAGCGGCTGGTCGGCGGACCGCACTTCTCTTCACCGCCGTCTGTCCGCCAAATGATCGTGACGCTGCGCAGCTGTCGATTGTGATACAGTCGGTCGAAGAATCTTGCGAGCAGTGCTTCGCGCAGTTCCCGCGGATCGGTGTCCCGTCCTGATTCGGCGTCCGGAAGTCTCAACTCCGGTTGGACGTGACCGGCGATCCGTCGTGCTGTTCGTTCACTGCATCCGAGCCGCGCGGCGATTTCCTCGAAACTGATCCCTTTCCGCCGGAGCTTTCCTGCCGCGTCGATTCGCTCCTGGTTAGTGCGACGACGCGCCGGGGCAGCAGTCGGCTTCTCGCGGTCGACAACCGGACGTAAGGCGGCCACCGAGCGGACCTCAACCGGCATTGCCGAGGCCATGCCGGAGAGTTCGACATCGCCGCGCGAGTGCTGACTCGCTAGGACCGGAAGGGTATTCGGCACTCGCGGGGACATTCGTTCATTCCCCCAACGCGCTTCTGCGGAGCCGACCGTGTTCGTCGAGGACCACCTTGACGCGCTTGATGTCGGCCAATGGGATGAGTGAGGGTTGACCCGGCGACTTGATGTGCGCCAGATCGCCGGCATTCACCCAGTTGTTAATGGTCATCACGCTCACGCCGAGGATATCGGCGGTCATCGCCTGCGGGGCTACACCGTTGTGCGGGACGTACCACGCGTACCAGTTCCCGTCGTCAAGCTGGCGTTCAATGGTGACGCCTTGAAACGGGCCTGGCTCGTCCCATGTGACCACCGGGCGAGGGGGCTGGGGATACATTTATGAATTCCTCAACATGTATGAATATATACATGTCGATCCGACGGGCCGCAAGGGCTTGGGCCCAAACTCGTCAGGTATTCACATTTGGGGTGCCACTCTACGAGCGAGGCTGGGGTGCTCGGCGCTCGCGTTCCGCCACAGTCATCAGCTGTCCGACGTCCGTCTTAAGCCCCTTCGCGATCCGCTCCAACATGTCGACGGAGACGTTGTGCGGCTCGTCGAGGAGCCCGCCCTCCAGCCAGCGGTACATCGTCGAACGGCCGACGCCAGCGCGTCGGGCGGCCTCGCGACGGGAGCCGCCGGCCTCTGCCAATAGATGTCGTAGTAACACGCGATCAGGGACTCCGTGCATGCTGGGCTCCACACTCGGTGAAGCCCAAAGGTCAGGACACAGAGGGCGATCCAGCCACCCTCGGGAAGTGTCCCATTTTCAATCGTCACGGATGTCCAATATTCAACCCGCGGCTACACAAGGCAAAAAAAGGACGGCGTTGGCGGCGTCGGTGCTACAGGAGGCCCCGCCCGAAGGGGGCCACCTTAGCAGCCTGCCGGAAGAAACGGATGGACGGGGCGAAAGCTCGGTTGGCTCGCAGTTCGGAGAAGACCGCCGGCGGTGACGTGGCATACGTAAAAGCTCGTCAGAACCGAATCCGTTCCGCGCTGGAGTACCGAGTCACGCGTGTACGCCACGACCGTCATTGTGTAGCCTGCCGTATCGGCGGCAAGGCCACCGGTCGTTGGCGGAATAAAGATCTCTTGGGAATGCGGTCCCCAGGCGCCGATCGTAGTGTCATGCACGACACTCGTGATGACCTTAAACCGAACCTGCACGGGTGGCGCGCCGTGAGCCGTCCACGTTCTGAAGACGCAGTGCGTGCCGTCAACGAGTGAGTCGTTGTTCACGATGTTGTAGTTGCCGCTCGTGCAGTACCGCATCGAGTCGAGCGTTGGCGCGGCCAGCAGCGCCCCCAGATACACCTGACCAAACCCGTAGTGGCTGTCCCGACCGCTCTGGCCCGGGCCGGGCCGCGGGTAGGATTCCAGCAGGCTCAAGGCGCCGCTGGCAGTGTAGCCGGCATGGAGGGCCAGTGCGATCGCTCCCGTGACATGCGGTGCTGCGGCTGACGTTCCAGGAAAGTTGTGGTATATCGGAGAGCCAGACCCGAGCGAATCGGTGTCGACGAATGACGGTGCAGACAGGACAATTGATGATCCGTACTGGCCGTTTGCGGCGTAGACATGAGACGTGTCAAATCTGCTCACGGCGATGACTCCGGACACTCGCGCAAATCCGGAAACGGGGTCGCTATTTGAGCAACTGCCTGGCCCACCGGTTGCCCCGTTGCCCGCAGCCGCGACAAATATTGCGCCGGCGTCGTTCTCTGCGTCTAGGATCGCCTCCTTTACCACGGTGAATGCAGTATCACCGCAATTTGAGATACTAAGATTGATCACTTGCATTCCGTCGGCTACGGCGGCATCGATGGCTTCGGCGAGCACTGTTTGGGACAACAATTGACCTAATGTGTCCGTGACCGCATACGAGTAAAGATGGGCCGCCGGAGCCATCCCAATGACGCCTCCGCTATTGTTCGCGGCGGCGATTATACCCGCTACTGCAGTTCCATGATACGTCACGGCCGCGCACCCAGTAGCAACATCATCCCAATAGTCATATCCACCGTAAACTTGGCCGGATAGGTCGCCACCATTGCAATCGATGCCGGAATCGATAATCCCGACCTTAACTCCACTCCCTTCGTTGCCGGTGGCGCTGTCAACGGCCCGTGCTCCGGTGAAGAGGATGCCCCACGGGACCTCCTGTGAACGGCGCCGTATCATGAGCCTGTCAGCGGTCACGGGACGAGCGTCGACAGACTCTACGTGGGCGCGAGAACTGTCGATCTCCAAGGAAGTAATCCAAGAGAACTTCTTTAGTTGGCCGAGGATACTCGGCAGAGCGGACAACCCGACTTCCAACCTGAGAGCCCGGTGCTTTCGCGAATCGTCAATCGCCCGAACGCCGCTCACAAACGCAGCATGGAGCCGAGCCTCAGGTGCGTTCGTTCCGTAGCGAACGACAACAGAGGCGTACGGCCCGTGAACAGTCCGGTCGATTAGTCTTGCGGCTGGCGGCGCGGCCAGCGCTGCGGTGGGGCTGTTCACCTCGTGGACATCTGCGGCGCATGACGCAGTTCCGACTGCAATACAAACGCTGATAGCAAGTGCGATTCGATTTGGCATTTGCTCCTCCTCAAGACGAAATGTGTTCTTCGGCGTTGCTGGCTACGCGACGCAGCCTGGCACCTGCCAAGTCGGTGGCCGACCGGCAGTCAACGTGAAATGGCCAGTTCCGGTCCCGCCGAGTCCGTTGGGAACGGTGACATCCAAGGCAAGCGTATTGTTCGAGATGTGACCGGAGATGCTAGCTGGCCATCCGATAAATTCTCCATCGGATGATGCGAACACTGTCCCGGGAGCGTAGAAATCGCCGTTGCTGTAGACCTGCACTGGCTTCGGGATGAGTACGGCGTGACACGGGATCCCGACGACAATGCCCTTCGCAGCCGTGGAGTCATAGACTTGAGCGTTTATACCGCCCCAACTGCCGGAAAACTCGGTTGGAGTCTGCGGAAGTTGCGTTGAACACGCCACGAGCAAGGTCAGGAGTGGTACAACGCGAAGACAGTTCTTCATCCGACGACCCTCACGGAATGCAGCCGAGCTTAGTGATCTGAATGACCGTGTTCCTGCCGCGACGCAGACGGCGACGGTACATCCACACGCGATTGTCACGGCAACCAATCTCAGTGCGAGCCATCGCATGTCATTTACTCCTTGAGAGCATAATTTGTTGTCCCGGGATCCACTCGTCAGTGTCTTGATGTAGTTTTCGGACGCGACGGCCATAAGCCTGCTGTCAGGGATGGCAGGTATCGGTCCGACGCTCGCCGAGAGAAACTTTGCCAGCGAAGGATCGGCGCACTCGGGTGCAACGACCTTTGAAACTAGCGAGTAGTTGTAGATGACTTCGTTCGCGTCAAGTATCTCGATCCACACCTGCTCATCCTTGGCAGGGTAGACAGCTTCCGGAGTTCCAAGTAAGCCGCCGCCGATATCGGCAGGTGAAATGACTTCGGCGACGCAAGTGAGCCGGCTCTCCATAGGCAAGTTTGGGCGACCGAACTCGTTCCCTCGGACTTGCGAAGAGTAGCGACCGCTCGCGATCGCCGTTAGAAGGCAGATCGAGGTAGTCCGGAACGGCTAGTCCTCGCTGGCCATTAAAGCACGGATTGCCAGAGCAGCGCAACGACAAGCGCTGTCGCGTGGTTGCGCCCCTGGCATCCCGTCCAAGCGACGAATTCCCGGTAGTGCGCGCGCACGGTACTCGTCGACATTCGCAGGGCCTTCCCAATCTCGGCATATGTTTCCGCACCTACACCGGCGAGAACGACCTGCGCTTGCTTCGGAGTACATGCGAAGCCAGTCTCGACTAACGTGAGGCATCGATCGTGGGGAAGGTCTGGCGGTAAGACCTGCGGCAAGGGCAGGCGGATGCGGTGAGGCATCGAAGGCTCAGGTTTCTGGGGTTTCGTTCAACTTCAACATAACAACCAAATCAGTAACTCGACCGCGGGAACCTCAGCAGTCCGTCGGACAGCCGATCAAGTACTTCGGACCCGACTGGAACACACGTGCGTAGCGAAGTAGGCACACCGTGCCGGGTGTCCGTTCAGGTGTCCATTGACGTACGTTTCGATGCCGAAGTGAGAAAACGCATCCCGGCAGACAGGCGGCCTTTCTCAGGAAACTCCGGCATTTCAACGGAATTGGACTTCAGAAAGGACAGCTTCGGGAGAAGGAGGTCCCGGGTGGAGCTGCGCCCGCTGCGCGGGCTCGCTCGCCTTTGGCTCAAATCCCGGCGCCCCGATGAAATAGAAGTGATTGCCCCGCTTGGTATTCCGTGACCGGTGGGGTTTTCGCTTTTCGGGATTCTGCGCTGCGAGTGTTCGTTCGTCAACCTTCCAAGACGTGCCTACTGCTGCGGCGTCAGCGCAACTCTCTGGTCAGACGGTCATCTTCGGAGAGCTTGCATGAACGGACAAACCCCAACCCATAGGTATGAAATGAGCGGAAAGGCGTCGAACTCCCGCAGCCGGTAGGCGGGAACAAATCCGTCTACAATGTTGTCGTAGGTCGAGTCAGCGAAGTGAACCGTTCCCACCTTTTCAACAATTGCGATCGCCGAATCAAGGGGGGCTGGACCTACACCCAGTTCCACCTCGATCTTCGCGGTGGAATCGGTGCCCAAGGACTGACAAACCACACCGACGCCGGGCAACGCCGCGATCAGATGCAGATCGGCGTTCGTCAGTATGACCATGTCCGAGTCACGTCGGATGACGGCTATTATCTGCCCATACTGAGCGACCATCACGCTGTCACTCTGGATGAGCTTTCGCAGGAACTGGACGCCGCGGACCGTCACCGGTCGGTCTACCGGTAGGTCAGCAGCGCCGCAGGCCGTCGCGAGCAGAGCCACGACAGGCAGAAAAGTGAGAACCAATTGCCGTTTCGTAGGTTTCCCGTCTTTCTGGGACGCGGGACAAGCCGAACATCGATCCCACGCAAGCTACCTTCGGGTCCGGATGCTGAGCAAACAGCTGCACGTGTAAGTGCCGGGCCTTCTCGGACGCGCGAGCAAGAATCGACACACCTCCGGTAGCGGCGGTAGCGATAGAACGCACATCCATGCACATCACGCACGCTCCCGCACAGCAACGCACAGCCACGCACGGTCCGTCACAAACTGCTCAAGCATCTGCGGCGTCTTCGGCTTGAGCATTAGCTCCGTCGACCGGCGAATGTTCCGCCCGGGGAAGTCCGGGCGGCGATTTCGGGGTATACTTCGGTTCGCTCGCTCCATGGAGGACCTATGCTCCGCCTCCCGCCGATCGCCCTGCTCGCTTGCATCGTCGCCTGTTCCGCGACGCCGGATTTGCCCGCACCAATCGCACTACGGACTGTACTGCTGCAGTATTCCGGTCATGTGACTAGCGCAGACTCGATCGCGGCGAGCCAGACTGGCGGTAGCTACGCGAGGATGTACCGGATCATCCATTCGATCGCGGTTCAGACATCAATCCCAACGAGCGCGTTTTCTGCCCTGAACCCGAAACCCGCCGCCATCGTCGACTTCGATAGCCTCGGCGGCTGGTGCAGCGGGATTGCAGTCTTGACCGACCTTCCCGGCACGACCGGGGACTCCGTCCTCATCGCGGCACTCGGAATAACTTCCGTCTGGCTGGCCTGGGACGGGCACCCAACCCATATCGTGGGTACCTTCTACACAACGACCGCGACGGCATTGAATGCTCTCATGAGCGCCACCAGCACACTGGCTAGTGACCCGAACATCGTCACCGCGGACATCGAACTAGACCCCTGTCCCACCGAACTGCTTCGTGGCAGGTAAGGCTCCGCTCCCGCTAAGCCGATTTCTCTCAGCGGCTTCGACTTCGAGCAGGCTTCACTCGCAGCATAAGACGCAAATACGCCACGCGTGCCGGTGCACCGGATTAAGGGCCATTTTGCGTGCGTCAGGAATGGCCGCGAGTTCGCGATTCTCGGCAAACGTCCGGCCGCAGAGTACGAGTCAAAGGGCCGTGGGCCATGAGACGAAGTCCGGCGCTCGCCGATCCGTCTGGCAACCTCCCATGCCGACGGGCCGCCGGTAGCGGCGGTAGCGATAGCACGCACCTCCACGCACATCACGCAGGCAAGCCAACGTCAGGACCGCCTCCGAGCCTGAATCGACCAGTTCACCGTCGATCCCACCCCATAGCCCCTGCACGCTGTTCGACGCCTCGGATGTACAGGAGAGCAGGCTGAAGAGTCCAAACATTCCTTTCGCGAGCGATCTTATCGCCACCTACGCGTCTGTCTGCATCAGCAGTGTAGCACCGTCGAGTGCAAGCTGGCTGCGCCCACATCATACCTGACTCATCCGGCCGTCGACACTCCCTTCTGATTCGCTGTCTCACTGGGCTCCATGTGTGGCGTCGACGCCCTAGGGAAAACCCTAGTGGTGCTCCCGTGATTCTCTCGCATGTTGTCTGGTATCGCGCCGTGTCGGCAGTGGCGTCGGTGCGATCCATCCGAGCCAAACTGTGTCCCGACCAGGCTCGATTTCGATTTGATACTTTGTTGATGTCGGGCGGGTACGGTCGGTTGGTTGGACAAGCCATTTCAACCGAGGGAGCACGTGAAACGGGATTACTTGTTGCTAGGGTTCGTCGGACCCGCGGTCGCGACCGCCTGTGCGCCGAGGATGTTGCGTCGAGTCCGGTGGCCAAGACGCTCGTGCAGCCCGATTGTTGCATGGCTGGATTTTGTTGCGGTACTGGGCGCCAGGATCGGTACCGGGATTCAGTCGGCATAGACATCGCGTCCACTATCACGGCGAACGCCTGCTTTGGTGACGAGATGACGGATGCACAAAACGACGGGTTGGCCGACGGTTGCGAGACGGACCTGACTGGCGCGTTCAACCCGGAGTTGCGCTACTCCAGCGGTGACGAAGTTTGGGGCGGTGAACCCGGTTTGTGGCATTAGGTTCCGAGTGGCGTAGTCTGCGACGATGTGCCGTGCTGACACGTGTTTCTCGCGGGACCTATGCACCACTGCTCCCGCACGATTCTGTGTCCGGGGCAGCAGGCATCGGATGAAAGGTTCCAGTGTCCCATAAGCCGCGCATCCTTATCGCGGACGTTTATCCCGATATTGTCAGCAGCCTTGAGCGACGGCTCAGGCGGCACGGTTACACCGTACTGAGGTCAGTATTTTCCTTGGCCAGACTCGCGCGCGAGCTTCGTCGGCAACATCCCGACATAGCGCTTCTTGACGTGTACTTTCGGAAGGAGAACTCGCTGGTGCGGCTGCGACAGCTGCGCAAAGCGTGCCCGCAAACGCGCTTCGTTGTCTATACGGGCGCGGACGACCCGTCGATTGCTGCACTCGCGATCGCAAATGGTGCGAGCGGTTTTCTGCTCAAGCTCTACCCTGAGGAGCTCGTCGAGGCGATCGAGACTGTGTTGGTCGGGGAATTGTACATCGCAGCTGCGATTCGAGATCTGGTCGACGTTCGGACCCGGACGCAGCCCGCGCCGATACGAATCATGAGATACCCAGCGAAGCGACCGGCACGAGCCGCCGCCGGCGACCTCAATGAGCCACCCGACAGTCCAGCAATCGTTCCAGTCGAGATACCAGGACGGAGCAACGCGGGCGCGGCAAGTTCGATCGCGATTCGGCGCGGGTCAGGTGAGTTGGTCGCGAGTCTACCGCCGGGGACGCTCGGATCCATTGTCGTGCTGGACTGCGATGATAATCTCCCAGTCCATCCTGACGTCGTTATCGACAGTTGGCGCGCGGCGCCGTGGTGTCCGTTGGTGCTGTTGGACCGGGGCGGCTCCGGAAACGAGCTCGCGGCTGCCATGCGGCATCCGGGCATGGCCGTCGCCGTTTTGCGCTGGTCGGGCGCAGGCCAGCCGTCCGATGCGGCCATACGGGTTGCGGTGGCGTGCCGGCCGTTGCCCGAGTGGGAGGACGTTGCGGCGTATGTTGCGTTGCGTCTCCGCGTGAAGCAAGCGGAGTTGGTTCGAACGGCCCTAAGTGGCGCTGCTGCTGGGACAGGACTGCGACGCCGGTTACATCGTGAGGGCCTGTGGAGTCCGTCAGCTTGGCTCGCCCTCAAGTCAAGTGTGCATCTGATCGCGCGTGCCATGAAAGAGGGGCTAAGCGAACAGGCCGCCGCCGCCGCAGAGAGTTTGTCGCTCCAGACTGCCTCGCGATGGTGTAAGCGCTATTACGGGTGCAGTTGGCGGGTGATCCTCGGCCTGACCGCGTGGGAGGCGGCACTGGAACTGGCGTTACGCAGGGCCGGTTACGTCAATTACGTCGCCGCCGGACCGCTTCGCGCACCGGCCGGTTAGCTTCGCACAAAAAGACCACATTGGTCCGTTCCGATGCTGGCTGACGCCGCGAAGTGCCCCCATCCTTATTGAGCACGCGCAAACTGAACGCCGGGGCGTCGGCCTGTCGTGACAGCACTCCGGGGTCGGGCTTGATCGGGTAAGGTCTTCGGGGAAGGCCACTTCAGTTGACAAGCCGATCGAATCATTGATGACGGTCAAGAATTTGGCGTGTCAAGCGGCTTGCTAGGATGACCTGATAGACATCTATCCTGCTTTGAGAGGTCCGAATATGGGTCGTTTGCGCTTGGCTCTGCTCGTCGTCCTCACGTGCTCATGCGCCGGAGAAGCAACCCCACCGCCAGCCCCAACGCCGCACGGCGTCGTCGCGCATTACGACCACCTCCCGACCGCGGCTGACATCGCATTAATTGCCGCGACTGGCGGTATGAACATCGTCACGATTCGACTCGCGAACTGCCTCTGGTTTCAAACCGTGGTTAGCAACACGACGCTCGATTCGCTGCCGGGAGTCCAGGCCGATCTTGTCGACGATTCTACGAACGTCGAGCCTGTTTACGTGTTCTATGCCAGCGCCGCCACGCCGTCTGATAGCGCGATACTCGATTCGCTGTCATCCGCGCCGCGCAGCGCGGGTTTTATTTCGGATAGCATCATGTCTTCAACAATGAAGCTTGCGAAGATTGACCTCTTGGCCCGCGATCCAAATGCACGCGCCGTTTATATCGTACACGACCTCTACTACCTCGGCAAACGCCCGGTGCATAACTAGCGTCATCTGTCCGTCAACGCTTTACTTCCATGGGAGCTTTCGATGACATGTCACCGAGCGCGACTTCCAGTAGTCGTGGCGCTTGTAACAATTCTTGCGAGCTGCAGTCCAGATCAGGCGAATGCGCCGCCGGTGGGCACGACAAGCTCCACAGAGACTGAATTTCTCGAACGAACCGACGTCAAAGGCCCATTCTCAACGGTATACGTGGCTTATGGGGAAACAGCTCCAACGGGGCGCCTCCAAGCGGTCGTCGGACCCAACGTTCGGTCGGGCACTGACATGGATGGGACGGATCGAACGTTGGTGCTCAAGGTCGCCACTGACAAGGTGGCAGCCACAGTCACTGAAATCCGTAAGCTAGCATGGGTGAGCGCGGTTTCCGTTCCCGGCGATTATATCACGCAGATGGGGCGGCCCATCGAAGCAAGCGCGCGACGCAGGACGGCGGTGATTCCGTGGGGAATTCATGATGCGCACGCCGACCTCGTTGGTTCGATCCTCGGGAACACTGGGTCCGGCGTCCACATTGCGTTCATCGACGGCGGAGCGGACTGCACTCACGTGGACCTTGCTGCGCGCATTGTCGGAGGGAAAGACTACACCACTGGCCACTTGGGGTACTGCTCCGACTTGAACGGCCATGGCACCGCGGTCGCTGGGGTGCTGGTGGCATCCGGAACTGACGTCCGCGGAATGGCCCCGTCGGCGAAGCTGTACTCATACCGTATTTGCGACAGCGCTTGCAACGAGGGTGACCTCTACATGGCGATCAAGTGGGCCACGACCCATGATACTATCCGCGTGATCAATATTAGCCTGGGCGATTGCGGGTCCCCTGACAATCATCCGGACACGTTGGTCAGGAACGCGATTGCGTCTGCCGTCAGCGCCGGAATCATTGTCGTGGCGGCTGCCGGCGATGGGGCAATAACGAAAGACGGCAACACTGGGTTAGGCTGCCGTATTCCCTGGCATGTTTCCACGGTCGCAAGTTGGCCGGGTGCGATCGCGGTTACGGGGTTTAATGACACGACTTACGCTGTTGATAGCACGTACTTCACATACGGATCGGCAGTCGTACTGTCCGCCGCTGGCGCTTTTACTCTGACGGACAAAAATGGCGGCGGTACTCAGTCCAACTGGGCAGGATCATCCTTCTCTGCCCCAGTCGCTGCCGGCGCAGCCGCGCTGATTCTTGCCCAAGGATTCAGCTATATCAATGTCTTGGCGCTGCTCGAGCAGCAAGCCCATCCTCGCGGAACTGGGAGCCCCAATGCCTACTTTGGGTATGGCTCTGTCGATGCATTGGCGTCGGCTGCGCCCACGCCTCAGGTCTTTA
>PNAE01000010.1 GCA_003169895.1 Gemmatimonadota bacterium | reverse complement strand
TCACGAAATGGGGTACAGAGCACAAACCCTCCACATGACCCTCCAGTGAAAGCCTACAGTTTGGCTTGCAAGCCATGACGCCGTAGCGGGTTACAGACGCTCGGTTGATTGCAGCCCTTCATGGTGGCTGCACCGGACCCTAACGTTGGGCGGTCCGCGATCCCGGAGGCTGATTGGACGGGAGCGTCTAGCGATTCCTCACCTTGGCCAACTCGTCTCGCACCATCCGATCGAAGCCGGCGCTGTCGGGCACGCCTCCCAGCTGCAGACCATCGATGATGATGGTGGGCGTACCTCGAGGCTGCAGCGCCTTCGCCGCGATAAGGTCCATCTCGATCGCGGGCACCGGTGCGTTTGAGGAGTTGCACTTCGCAAAAACGGTCAGATCAGGCATCCCGCTCTCTGCAGCGAACTGGGAGAACGGTTTTAGGCCGAGCGAATCCTGACCACGATAGACGGCATCAAAGAACGCTTCGAAGCGTCCTTGGCTGGCAGCGCACTCAGCGGCTCGGGCGGCTGGGTACGCGAAACGATGGTAGCCCAGCGGCAAGTGCCGGAACACCAGCGCTACGTCGGATGGGTACCTAGCGCGCACACCTTTGAGTGCCGTATTCGCAAACACACGGCACGCCGGGCACTCAAAATCACCGAATTCGACGACCGTCACGGAAGCGCCAACGGGTCCGATGCGATGTCCGACTCCCGACACAGCAGGCCAGTCGTGTACCAGTCTTGGCCGGTCCAGTCGTTGCACGTTCACCGCGCTGCCGCGGTGAAGCACCTCACGGCGCACAACGACGACTGTCATGATCACTGCGCAAGACACAAGGAGAACAGTGGCCACGTCCGCGGCGACAGTCTTGAGGGTCACGATCCACCTGCCAGAGAATGAGCGATACCGCAAGCTCTCGTAATCGCGCAGAATTGGACACCCGGGACTCCGGGTAGTGGTTTGCTGATCCTGCACGCACTTTTCCAATGTTCACGTTTCATCCACCTTCAGCACCCTAAGGGGACACCGCTCATGAAAACGCAAAGCAAGCTCGTGGGACTCGCCATGTACGTCGTTGCGATGGGATACGTTGCCGTGCCGGCCAGTGCGCAGCGACCGTCCCTGCCCGAGAATACCTGCCTCGCATGTGCCACGTCCGATGGCGTAATGTTTGGCGAGCCGGCGGAAGACGGGTGGGAAGACTGCGGTCGGTTCAATTACACCTTCGCCTACTACTTCGAAAATACTGGTTACTATGACGGGCCTGACCAGGAAAACTATATCTCGATCGGATGTGTGTACCAGTATTGACCGGTCCGCGCGCGCTCTCGCTGACCGTAATCGAACCGATCAGGAGTGCGCGGTCAGGCGGACTCCGCCGGATCTACGCTCGAGGGGAATCGACGGCCTCCAGTTGAAACATGCCACGGCGCTCTTGGTCGTTGCAGCATCTTTGGGTTGCGGAGGCCGTTGGCCAGCGAGCGTGCGCGAGTTGGCGACCGGTGATACTCTCGTCGTTGAGTTAACATCCGTCCGAACAGGTGACTGGGACGCGATGCAAAGTCGCCCTCTCGCGCTTGCACCTACTGACTCCGACGGACGGCACGCCATGGTCAGCGCGTCATTCGCTACGGCGTTGACGTTGGTGACACCAACCGGTGCGATGGCTGTGGTCCGGCGTGGGGCACGGCGCGGCGAACTGAGCATGCCCATCGCACTCGAGGCGCGAGGCGACTCGATTCTCGTCCTCGACCTCTATCGGTCCACCGTGCTGCTATTGGAACGATCCGGTCGCTTCATCGGGGAGCGGTCATTACCGTACCCGATGATCGGGGCAGCTGCGCTCGGCGAGAACGGCAACGTGCTAAGGTTGGTATCAAAGCAACGTACGGCGGAATTTCGCTGGTGGAACTCCAGTGATAGCGTCCACTACGTCTCGACAGGTCTGGTATGGCGTACGACGCAGGCACCGCGCCAGCTTGTGCAGCTTGGCGGAACGGTCGCCTTTGCGTATCGTGACATCGACGGGTGCCTCATCCGAATCGACCTCACTCGCGGGGTGGCAGCGCTGCTCGCCTGTCTTCCGAACCCAGTGCGGACGCGCATCGCAGCTGCGGCTTCCCCATTCTATGCTAGAATCAAGCGCAATCAGCCCAAGTTAGATTTTCCCATCGTGCCATTCGAAATCCTCGGCACATTCGATTCCACGCTGATCTTGCTGCGTAGCGCGTTTCCCATTGGTGTCGGCACCGTCGTCAGTGTAGACCCAACAACGAACTCCGAGCATCCCGTTAGATTTGTCGTCGATGGCAAGCGCGTGGCAGACCTTGACCCCGATGTCATGGGGCAAGGAAGCGGCGTGACGATGATCGCCACCCGGCGCGGGCTCTATCTGGCCACGTTGCGGCATTAGCGCGTCCCGCGGGAGAGAGAGGGCCAATGCCGAACTCAAGGCGAGTCGCGTCACCCTCGGCAACGGCCGCGACGCGGCGCTGCGACGCCCTATGTGATCGCTGCTGGCGATGTCGTCGGCGCGGCGCGCAGGGACCGGTGCGGAAGGCGAACCGGGCAAATCTGCGGGCGCTGCTGCCAGCTTTTACGCTGCTCGCGCTCGCATCCGCGCTGCCAGCACAGGCACCGGCGGATCGCCGCTTCCTCGATTCCGTTGTTGCAGGCGCGCAGGCGGCCCGGTCCGTCGCCGAGGTGCCTGCGGTGTCCCGATGCGACGGGCGCGACGTCGATGTCGCTCGGATCTGCACGAGCGCGCTGCTGTTACGGCGCGGTCAACTCGATGGTCAACGGGATCTGGTGATCGCAGCGAGTGACGCGGCGGTGCGCGCCGTGCTCGACCAGGGCAAGTGGCCGTACGGATGGTGGGTCCTCGGACTCGTCCGGTTGCAGCTCGCCAGCGACACGGCCTTATCACGGGAGGGCCCTGAGTTGCCGGTGGGGGCCAGCAACGCGGTGGGCGCTGCGAACGCCTTCATGCAGGCCCTGGACTTCGACGCGACATTCGCCGCCGCTGCCGATGCCCTTGCGCTCACGCCCGAACCGCGCGAGGGCACGGCCGCGCTAAGAGACCGACTGCAGGCTCTTCGCCGTGCACGAGCGCTGCTTTCACCCGCCGCACTCACCGCCAGCGCCATCGTGGAGCGCGACGCCGGGTCCGTTGATTCGGCGATCGCGCTGGAACGCCGCGCGTTGTCCACCGGGAAGGTGGACAGCGGCGTCGTTCTCCTATCGCTCGCGCGCGATTTGTACCGGACCGATCATCCCAATGACGGACGCGACGCGCTGATTCGTGGCGCCACGATTGCCACCGAGTCGAGTCGGGAGGCGTATCGGTCAGAACTGTCCTGGGTCGCCACGCCGAAGGAACTGAGCGAATGGGATGCCGTCGCCCCGGGCGAGCGGTCGCTCTGGCTGACGAGGTTCTGGGCGATCCGGGATGTCGCCGAAGGGCGTCAGGACGGCGAGAGACTGATCGAACACTACCGGCGCATCGACTACGCGATGACCCACTTTCGAATCGCGCTGCCGGAAACCGGGCGGCAGCGGTCCCTGACCTTCAGCGTACCTGGAGAGTACGCCAAGGAGCAGCGGGGGCTCGCCTACGCGCTGCGAAACCCCGACCTTTGCCCCGAAGCGGCCCGCTTTGCGAACGACGCGAGATCGCTTGGCGCGGACGCCCCGTCACGCTACTACCAGCCGGTGCAGGATCTCGTTGACGATCGAGGCATGGTCTGGATCAGACACGGTCCGCCAACCAGGATCAAACAGAGCGTTGGCGGCGAGACGGTGGAGATTTGGCGCTATGAGCGGCCCGAGGGACCACTCGTCCTGCAGTTCCGCGCCGCAGACTTCGAAGGCACCAGCGGCGCGGCCGTGCTCGTCCCGTCCTTGCTCACGATTTCGCCAGGCGTCCGGAACCAGATATGCGACATCGAGACGTCACTGTGCTCCATGTTAGCCGTCGCACGCCCGCTCGAACCAGGAGACACACTACTGTTTCCGCCACCAACCAATCTGGTGGCGTGCAAGGGCTGCCCACCGCCGGTTGACCCGGTCACTCACCTGCCGGTGCGCCGGTCACGGTTTGATCAGTCCGTTTCCGCATTGAACGAGCGTTGCCGAGATCCGATGGCTCGCGTGCTCGAGCGCCAGGTCTACGCTGAGGGAAACCTGCTCAACACCGCCGCGATCGTCCGTGCGCGGGCAACTGGCCGCGAACAAATCGATCTTGCCACGACGACCGACACGTACCATCGTGATTTCGCCAAGGCCATCCACCCGGTAGTCGAGGTCTACGGACTCGATCGTACCGATGGCGGCGAGCCGCGGTTGGTGGTCGCCTTCGCGCTACCGGGCGGGGATTTGGGATACGTCAAACGCGATTCCAGCAGCGGACGCGTGGTCTATCCTGTACGGATGCAGGTAATCGCGGCGAGCGAGCGCACTGGTGTCCGGAGCAGCGTGGATACGATGCGCCAATTCAGCACCAACGGGCCTGCGGCGAACGGGCAGTTCCTTGGCGGCCTCCTTGAGGTGCTGGTGCCCGCCGGGCAGTATGCGGTCAGTGTCGTGTTCACCCAGGCCGACGGTCACGGCGCGATCGCATATCTGCATGCCGTTGCCGTGCCGGGCGGGAACGCCGACCTTAACGCCAGTGACATCGTCCTCGGCCGCGCCAATAGTGGCGTCCATTGGAACTCCGGCACCGCGGACGTTCCGCTCAATCCACTGAACACCTATCCCGCCGGTGGCCAGGCTGAGGTCTACTTCCAACTGTCAGGCCTGCAACCGGGCACCACCTATCGCATCACGTTTGAATTGTTTCGCGCCGACGATGACCCGAAGCGCCCGCCGCGCCTGGCGTTGTCGTTCACAGAGGCTACGACCCAGGCCCGAGTCGAAGTTGCGCGCACACTTGGCCTGCAGCACCTTAATCCCGGCCGGTACCGGGTGAAGCTCACGGTCTCCAATAACGGCGCTGAGACCAGCTCGACGGCGTGGCTCACAATTGTGAAGTAACCGTCGGGCGCGCGGTTATCCCAACGGAGCGCCACAGCTGAGGGATCTCGGCGCGGCACGCATTGAGATCGCTCGCCGCTTTGGGGATGGGACACCCACCTTTGGAATTGAGTTCCCTCGTTCCGCCGAATCACCTCACGCCGCCCATCGTTCTGGGCGCCCGGACTCGCAGCATTGATGCCGGGCCTTCGCACGCCAGCACAATATCCGGCGGGAAGCTGTCCGAGTTCTTGCGCTTCTCGTAACCACCTAGCCGGTCCAGCACGAGTACGACGGTCGCGATGACCTCTTCATGACTGCGGCTTGCGCCGATCAGGTGTTGCTGCTGGCACGTAGCGATTCCAATCCCGAGACAACTATCAGGGCGGCTGCGACGCCAGGTTGCGCTTGCGCTTGATGCGCCTCCCCGCCTGCGTTCAAGGGCCAGCGTTGAACGAGGCGCGGCGAGTCGGCGGGAGTTGTTGAAGAAAGCCTGAAACCACCGCACGCAGGTACTCGGTAGCGTCGTCAGATGGATTCCTACCCCGAACCTGCGCAGCATTCTTAGCCGAGCGCGCGGTTGGCCTGTTCTACATGAGGAAACGAGTCCGTGGGGAAGGCTCGCGCTGCCAGTGAACGTGGCGATTCCTGCCGCGAATTGCGCCCAGATTCTGGCAATCAGTCATACAGGCGTGCATGGCATTCAGGGCGCGGTGAGATACTCGGGAAACCGGCCGTAGCGAGCTTAGTTGCGGTTACGTAGCAGCATGGCCTGGACATCCGCGTTCACCGAGTGAGCGCAGGTGGGAAGCGAAGACCTACCGGTGACCGGACTCTTAGCGCAAGCGATCCCCGCCGTTAGGGTTCCGCCGGTACCCCCGGAAGCGTTGGCGATGAGCACGGCGTGTAAGCGATTGTCAAGCTGGGGGGGCGTAACATGGAGACAGCTGCTGGAGTTTGGGTTTGCTCGACTTACCTTGGCTGGTGCACATCCAGCCGATCAAACAGATATGTTAGGAAGTCGCGATGCAGCTTCCTACGCGGACACCGACCGAGATGTCCGCCGGGTGCCTTGAGATAGCTCTCAACGGTGTTCTCCGTCAGTTTCTGACCTGCCGCGATCTCCTTGTTGGTTCGTTCGCTGAGAATGCCCATCGCCAATGCACGCTCGGTTGCGGAGAAGCCGCGCCCAGCTAGGAACGGTTCCGCGTACCAAACCAACCGTCTGTCAAAGTCGGCGCCTCCGTCCACGTGGCCTGCAGGCTCAGGCTTGAGGTACACACCGGCTCTCCGAGCGATGGCCATGCGGGGTTCTCTTCGTTTGCCTAGCGGCTGTGTCTACATGCGCCGGGTATTGGCGGCGTGATACCGGTCGCGCTTGCATCGGCATCCCCACAAACCTCCGCGGGTGGGGGCGTCTTACGCTTTCGGGGATTTGCTGATCTACCAATTGGCCCGGGCCCTGTCAACTAGGAAAAACCCTAGGCGGCAAAGACTAGGGGAAACCCTAGTGCTGGAGCGGATATGTGGTGAGGTGGTCGCGTCTTCGGCAGCTGGCCGTAAACACGATTTGCACTATCTGTTTCGCCCTACCTCGTTCCGCGAAGAACTTCGCCACCGGAAGCACGCTCGCGGTCACCTCGCCGATACCACTCGGCAACGAATCGGGGAGGTGATTCGGCGGCCCGCACGGTCGCCACGTCGCCAAACTCCGCCACAGCCTGCGCTCCCGCTCTTTCTGGCGGAGTTCCGCTTGCGATCAAGCCGGCAACCCGCTCTTCCAGATGGAAACCGAGTTCGACATCGACGTCTCGTGCGGGCGCCCGCTGGATTGCGAAGTTCGTGGCCGATAGCAGCCAGATGGCCGGGGCGGTCATCGACCGTCAGACGGGAGCGGTCTGGCCTCGACGGTTTCCGAACGAGGCCGGCGCGCCACTGAAGTCCCTCTGGCGGTCGGGTGCCCGATATCAAGTTTGTGGTGCAACACTGCGGGTCAGGCGCTGATCGTGGTTGAGGGGTTCCGGGCCAAGCTGCGCGACGCCTTTGGCGGTTTGGCTGAACCGATCGTCAACGTGATAACGGACTATCTGGCGCACGAGCTGCGCCCTTGGCGCACCGGGGCCGTGCTGTTTTCCGCGGCCGGCCTCCTCGTCGCGATCGTCGGGATCTACAGCACGATCAGCTACACGTTCAGCCAGCGTACCCACGAAATCGGCGTGCGCGTGGCCCTCGGCGCTCGCCGCTGGACGCCTCGTCGAGTCCATGCTCTACCGCACATTGCCACGCGATCCCGCCGTTCTAATCGGTGTCTCGTTGTCGCTGCTTCTGACCGCCGTCGGTGCCTGCCTCGGCGTAGCTCGACGCAACGGTCGGGTTGGCCTCCGCGATCGAGTATCCGGAAACGATTCCGTCGGCGACCGTGAGTCCGACGCCCCATCGGCGTTCACTCCGAACGTGCGCGGCGACCTCCGCCGCACAGTCTTCCCAGACCCAGATAACGGTCGAGTCGGTGCCGGCAGGCGGCGACGCGGTGATCAGGTGAGGCCCATCCTCCTGCGGGTAAAGTTCGATCGTGGTGGCCCGCGACGCTGAACCCTCGCGGGCCCGCGGTGCGAAATCCGGCTGCGCCGGATGCCGCCACGGCGCGACGTGGACCTGGGTTGCCGACGGTCAAACAGCGATGCGGTATTGCCCGTGCTTGTGCAGGTCGAGGACGAGCGTGTCGGTGAACTGTGACGCGACCGTGCGGCGCGCCAGCAGCGTATAACCGGGTGCGGTGTCGACGACCTGTCCCGCCACCGGCTGCATGGCGATCGTGCTGACGAACCAGCAGGCGGCCACGCGGGATGGCAGCAGCAATACCGGAAATCTTCTCACTCGGTCGTTTCCATGAGTCAACCGCCCATTTGCGCGACGCCGACGGTATGATCGCTTGGTTCGCGCACGTACATCTCGGTGCGGTCATACTAGGCGGAGTTCTTGCGTCCCGCTACACTATCCTTCACAGCCCCGGCGGTCGTTGCCCGTTGAACACCAACGGTCAGGGCCGGGCCGGGGCCGACCGCGAGCCGAACGATAACCAGGCGGGCCCGAAGACCGTGGGACACGGGGATTCCCTAGCCGTCCCGTCTCACGGTTTCCGGGCTGCTCCGCGCCAGGGACGCAAGCCGTTACCAGCGGGCGCCGGATCGGTAGCGGATGATCGGCCGACGAATAGGCGGAGTACGATGCGATGACGGACACTTGGTGTCAACGCGGTTCCAGCGGCGCTTCTTGGGTCTTCCTTCGCGCGGTCGCGCCCGGTAGCCCACGTGCGGCCGCATATCACCGCATCACGCAGGATGGCTTCCTTCTCCTCCCGTTCGAGGTGATCCATGCCCCCGGATTCGCAATTTATGCAACGCCGGCGATGCAGCGGCGTCTCGAACTGATCCTGACGAAGCGGCGCAAACCACAGCGTGCGTTCCTCCACGCCCCCGGAATCAGCTTTGGTTGCGATGGCATCGGGAAGCCATTTGACCGCTACATGGACACGCTTCCACCGCCGCTTCGTATTCAGTTGAAGAAAGTGCCGCCGGTATCACTCGCGGAATCGGACGGCGGGCCAAACATCGTGTTGCTCTCTCCGAGTAACAAGTTCGTCGGCACGTCCAGCTTCGGCGTGTTCTTCCGTGTTGAGGTCTACAAGGCGGCGCTTGAGCAATCAAGCTCAGCGTTGCTTGCTCTTATGGTGGGATTGATCGCATCGGCATTTCATGACCCGGAATGGATGTGGTTCAGAGACAAGGTGAAAGGCGACGCGGCTCTCGACCGTGTTCTGCCGCGCTGGGCCGATGTTCGCGACAGGTTCAGCGAGTCGAGTGTACGCCTGCGTCAAACTGTATTGTACCTGGCGATGCTCGACGCGCTGCCGAGTATTCTTAGATCGCTCCCTGACTCTGATGACCTGGATCTGGTCCCACACGCCTGTCATCTGCTTGCCGACGAGGTCGTCGCAAAGTTGTTCCCCACCATTGAAGACGATCTGGTAGATCTCCGACGCATACCCCGCGGCAACCGCGAGGTGTTCACGCCGGAGCTGCTTGCGTGGCCCGGTTCAAAAAGCGAACTGGTGTTCGACCGCGTCGGCCGGCCGCAGCGAAACCGAAGGCTGGGTGCCCTGCACCGGTTAGCAAGAGCCCGCCTTACGCCGGACCAAATGTCCGCCGTAATGGCCAAATCGTGGGGGATCGCTCCCCTGGACGGCGCGGACGCCAAGCGGCGTAAGGTCCACCTCAGCCGGGCTCGGAAGCGACTCAGGAATGTGCCAGACGAGGGGGATCTGTAACCTTTTGCCCATTGGGTGGGCGTTGGGTAGAGGGGCTCGACCGGAATCGGTCGGGCCCTTCGTATTTCACTCATACCGACGGCTCGACACCGAGAAGGGAGAACGGCTCATGTCCCGACGAACACGCGTGGAGTTGGAAGCAGAAAACCGCGTTCTGCTGAAGGAACTCGAAGAGATCAGAGATCGAATTGATGAACTTCTCGAAGAGGAGGAGGGTACCAGTGGCGACGATGAAACCGAGACGGATCCTGCGGACGACGAGTAGTCGGGTCCGGCGTGTTCTCTTCGGACTAACCCACCCGGGCGAGAGTCACGACACGCTTAACGACCGCCTTCGAACGGCGATCCACTCGCTGGAGAACGCGTTGGAGTTCGGTACGCTCGCCGCGAATGAGCGAGGAGACGTGCACACCGCCGTCCGACGGCTACGGCTCGCTCACGGTGAACGCAACCATGACGAAGGACGTCGCCTGCCGCTCGATGGTGGCGACAATGACTGATTGGCTCTCTCCCGCTGCGGCCGGGGCGCTCCTCGGCGTCGGACCGGACCGCGTTGCACAGCTCGCTCGTGACGGATCGCTGAACATGATGCGGACACCCGGCGGCCATCTTCGCGTCGACCGGACGGACGTGGAACGACTGGCCGCGAACGCAGAACCGCCGCCCGAGCAACCTGCCGAAGAGGAACCCGCGGACGACGCGCCACCGGACCCGGATGCGCCAGGGCCCCGCGCCGCACACCGCCCGGGTTGGGAGGCCATGCCGCCGTGGAGGCGCCGCGTGCGGGAAGCCCAAGCGGACGTCGAGGTGCTCGGCCTCGACGACAAGAAGGACCGGCTCCAGGAAGCTCGTGCGGAACGACAGGTGGCACGCGAGCGCGCTGAAGCAGATCGCCAATTGCAGACGAGCGAAGAGGCCCGGTTACGTCAGCTCAAGACGCAGGCGCTCACGTGGTACGTGACGTATGACGTTCCCGCCGATGTCCGGGCCCAGGTCGCCCACGAGATCGAGCAGACCATCACCTCGGCCCGGTATCCGCGAAGCCTGTCCAACGTGAACGCGTATGCGCTACTCAAGGCGGAGGTCGACCGCTGTCTCGCCCCATGGCGCGAACGACAGGCAGCCGCGGCGCGCGCAGCGCGTGAACCCAAGTTGCGCAAGCTGACGATCCTCACCGCGGTTGTGTACGCGATGCAGCAGATGCCCGCGGATTGGGACACCAGCATGAGAAGCGCGTTCGAGCGGGAATGCCGCCGGGCAGTCGCCGGAGACTATCAACCCGGAATGGACCAGGCTGACGCGAACGCGGTCGCGCAGGACGTGCTGGACCAGTGGCTCGATGAGGATGACGACGAGTTGGAAGATGCCGACGAGCTGGATGACGATCTGGATGACGATGATGTCGCGGATGATGATGCCGACGACGAGGAAGACGATGATGGCGACGACTGGTAGGGGCCGAAATCCCGAACTTCGCGGCCGAAATTCGGGGATTTCGGAAGTTTCTCGGCAATCAGGAACCACGCTGAATTTCGGGTCCCGCAGCACCGAACCGATGCGCCGTGATCTCTCGATTTGGACACCGGAGGCCGCCGGATGACCCGCTTGGAATTCCGGCAGAAGTGGGAAGCACGCCGCGATGAATGGTCCCGGCGTGGCATTTCCGCGCCCGTTGGCCCCCTGCTGGACGAGGTGCTGACCGACCTCGACTCCGTGACCAGAGACGAGGGGACCGAACTCTTGACCCTCACGCAAGCCGCCATCCGGAGTGGCTACAGCGCCGATTCCCTTGGCAGGATGGTCAGAACAGGCCAGCTCACCAACCGGGGCCGAAAGAACGCTCCACGGGTCCGCGCTGCTGACCTACCCCGCAAACCATTGCGGTACCCTGCCCGACCCCTGCATGTTCGATCTGCTCCCGGTAGACAGCGCGGGCGTCACGAATGACGCCAAGAGGAGGCAAGTAATGCCCCGCGCTCGGAAGCAGGACCAGTGGAATTACATCTGTGGTGAGAAGGGCGCGAACAGGGTGAGGGTGTTCATCCACCCCACCGGCAAGCTGTTCGCGGAGTATCGGCGAGACGGTCACAAGGTCCGGCAATCGCTAGGTCACAGTGATCGACAACGGGCGAAGCAGGAGGCCGATGAGCTTGCGGTCGCACTGCGTCACCCCGAACGCCGCGAGGCCGTATCGCTCGGCCAGCTCTTTGAGAACTACGAAAGACACGTCTCATGCACGAAGTCACGCGGGTGCCAGTATCACGACCGGTCGACTATTGAGCGGTTCGGGCGCGTGTTCGGTGCTTCACGTCGCGCGGATGATCTCACCTTCCGTGATGCAGCGCGGTATGAGGTCGAACGCCGACGAGAAGGTAGTCAGCGAATGCAGCGCGCGTCGGCTGCGAAGCCGCTACCGCCTCTCTCAGCTCGGACCATCGCTTACGATCTCCGACTCCTCAAGTCAGTCTTGATCTGGGGCGTTGGTGCCGGGTTGCTCGAACGCAATCCGCTCACGGGCTACAAGGTGGAGGATGGCGGCACGCCGCACCGTCCGATATTCACCGAAACGCAGTACCGTGCGCTATTGGAAGCCGCGAGGTTTTTCCCCTGGCAATTTGGGTGTCTGTTACTGCTTGCCCATGAAACCGGGCATCGCCTGAGTGCTATCCTGTCGCTGCAATGGCGAGACATCGACCTGACCCACGACCGGGTGACTTGGCGCGGCGAGGCCGACAAGATGGGATACGAACATGTGACGCCGCTGACAGCGACAGCGCGGCAAGCTCTCGACAACGCGCGTCACCATGCGCCGGGCGTAGGGGAAGCACCAGTGTTGCCCGGCGTGACCAACCCCGCGAAACCTATCGGTCCGTACCTTGCGCGGGATTGGATGCAGCGAGCCCAGGTTCAGGCTGGACTGACGTTGGAGTCGGGCCGAGGGTGGCACGCGTTCCGGCGCAACTTCGCTTCGGAGCTTCGCCACGTTGGCCTCCGCGACCTCATGGATCTCGGAGGGTGGAAGGACCCGACCACGGTGGTGAAGTGTTATCAGCGGCCCAACGAGGATGCCATGCGGGCTGCACAAGCTGGGCGTCGCGTGCTGGAAGGGTGAGCAATGGACACCGGAACGGACACCAACCTTCCAGAAATGCGAAACGGCCACCGCGATCCGATGGCCGTTCTCATTGCAGATCAATCACTTAGATCGTAAGCGGGCGACGGGGTTCGAACCCGCGACCCTCAGCTTGGGAACCTGCCCCGCGAGCGCCCACGAGCGCCAGCGAGCGCTGTTTCGGGTGTTTAGCGCTCGTGGGCGCTCACCAGCGCTCGTGGGCGATGCACTACTTTCTGCACTACCTCGTGCCCGGTGACGCGGTAGCGCCCTCCTCGGTCCGGTGGCGCACCGAATCCGGTCTCTTTGTTACCTATCTCTCCGGCCGCTCAACACGGACGTTGCGTCAGAATAGCCTGCGACGCAATACCCTGATGACAGCCCGCGCTGCCACGGGACCATGCGGATCCTCGCGTTCAGCACCCAGACGGCGGTGATTGATCAGATGTGACGCACCTCCACACGCGCGCCTCGTCGGGCGCGCGGCGATCGCGACACCCGGGCAGAGCTGATCGACGAAGCATGGGGGGAACAGCGCGTGAGCCAGATCCGGCCAACCTTCATCCCCTAGACCCTCAGTGTCCTAGCTGTTTCCGACAGGACGACCCCGCTTCGTTGAAGAGGGCTGGCGCGAGACCCAAACTCGGCGTTGCGCGAAAACTCGCGAGGAAGCTCTTGGCAACACACGTAGTCAGGAATTTCTTGTCGGCATCGGCCCAATCGCCGATTAGTCCCTTCAGCTCCCGGGCCGCGGCCCAGTTGGAGATTCTCTCGTCGGAGATACACTCGGAACAGTTCAGCGGCCCGAGCAGAAGCGTCGTGAGGGGCAGCCAGCCCGTCCTGGCGTCGGGTTCGGATCCCGGGAGGGTCCCACGGTATTCCTTCGCGTGCGCGATACGGTAACTGAGCACGATCCTGGAAAAACAGTCGCAGTCGATGAGTCCGGATATCAACACGTTGTTCAGGCAGTACCCCTTGGAGGTGGACACTTCCGCAAGCGCCGCCGGGCGGAAGGGCTCGGGGATCTGGTCCACTGTCGTGGGGACGCCCTGCGGGGTGCTCGCGGCGGCGCGCGCAGCTGGTGCGGCCTGTGCAGTGGAGCCGGCCTGATCAGGCGTGTACTTCCAATCCGCCACCACCATCACCGCCTTCGCCGCCTGCGCCCGCTGGTCCAGCAACGTCAGGGTATACTGCTGCCCGGCCAGGTCTGCCTGGGCTTGATCGCAATGGGCGACCGCTGCACCGGACACGTGATAGGTCTTCGTGAGGTAGTTCCACCATGCATCGTGGAGGTTCCGGAGGTTCGCAGCGGTCTGAAACACACCCGTGCGGTAGAAGGTGTTGCGGTCCGCGTAATAGAATGAGCAAATGTACGGTTGCGCCTGTTGGTACGGCTGCGGTGTGCCGGTCGAAGTCGTCTGAGCGGTGCTTCCGGCAGCGGCCAGATTTCCTGCGGGTGTACCGGTTGCCGAGGTTTGCTGTCCCGAGGCGATCGGAACCCAAAGCAACATGCAGCAGAGCGCGAAGGCACCGTTTCTCAGGCAGGTGGTTTCACGCATCGCTGTCCTCCGTTTGGCGAGTGTTGACGGGAACGCGGAACAGCCGCCCGGACGTTCCCCGCCGACGGCCTCGACCTCAACATACATCATTCCGGACTATCAACGGCCATCACCTCGTCACCTTGTCTGAGAGGGCTTTCGGCGCAACGGGTAGCGCTACAGCGAAACAGAGTGCCGCCGCCGGCACGTCGTGGTGGGCGAGCTGTTAGGCGACCATCGGCACCAGGTCGCCTTCGCCCGGTGCGGAGGCGCCGAGGTTGATCGAGCAGACCGGCAGCTCGGCGCCCGGATGTGCGCGCCGCCACGCACCAAGCAGCGCGATGGTCTCGCGAACCACCCAGCGATCGATGGCCGGCATGAGGTTGTACCGTTCCGCCTGAGGCAGAAAGCGCGCCGCCACTTCCATCCCACCCCGCACCCACGGCGCTCAGCTTGGGAACCTGCCCCGTGAGTGCCCACGAGCGCCAGTATGCGGTGTTTCCGGTATTCACCGCTCCTGGGCGCTCACCCGCACTCGTGGGCGATGCACTACTTTCGGCACTACTGGTTGCGGCTGGGCGGCGATGGTCGGCGAGCTTACGCTTGTTCCGCCTCGTTCTGCCGGCAGGCGGCGAGCGCGCCGGGTGGTTGATCTGTTCGTCATTGGTGCATCGACTTCCAGCTTAGCCCAATCAGGAGCCCGAGGCCACCTCCGACGATGGCCCCGAAGGTTGCGTAATGACCTGGTTCGTCCACATGGTTATCTGCGAGGAGACGGAACGAGACGCCGCCCACAAACGCCCCGATCACCGCGCCGAGCAACGGGGCGTTTGAACTCTTCCCGGATCGCTTGGCAGTCGAATCAACAACCCGGGCGCTCGAATTGATGGACGAGCGAGCCAGGACCAGAAGCGGGCGAGTGACATCGACCCGAGCCGGAGCAATGCTCGCTAGCCCCACGCGAAGTCCCGATGCGGCCTGTGCACCGAGGCCTTGCGCCGAGGCGATCGAGATCAGCAGCAGTATCCTCGTTGAAGACTTGGGCACATTCCCTTCCCTGGCAATTGGCGGCGCTACTGATTTTTATGGATTCCTGAACCGATGAGCCCGCCGACGACGGCGAAGATAAACATTGATAGAAATAGCGCTGCGTAGCTGAACCGACGGTACGGGTCACCGCTCATGCTCTTCTCAAAGCTGTTCACCGCGACCCCCACCGCAGCCCCGACAACGCCGCCGATAATCATGCCCTTCTTCCATTGGCTTGGTAGTACAGAATCCCGGGCAAACGGTCGCTCGAATCCTCGCCCGCCGGGAACCGCAGATTGCGACAGACCGAGTCGGGGGCCAGACGCTCGCTGGACCGACGCCGAACCCGCGAGCACTGCTTTCGCGACCGATCCCGTTCGGATGGCTCGCCAGAATGTCGTCATGCCGGAATCCCCCCAGTACCTGTCATAGCATTATGCCGCGCATTGGCGGGCAGGTCGCTCTCACTTCGCACTACTGGTCTGGAATGACCCATCGACGCGATAAACCCCGCAGCGCACTACGCATTGCGGGGCTTTGACTTACCTGAAGCGGGCGACGGGGTTCGAACCCGCGACCCTCAGCTTGGGAACCTGCCCCGCGAGCGCCCACGAGCGCCAGCGAGCGCGGTTTCGGGTGTTCAGCGCTCGTGGGCGCTCACCAGCGCTCGTGGGAGTTGCACTACTTTCTGCACTACCTCGCTGCACCGTGGCGCGGTCGTCCACCACCGCGGTTTATTGTCGCGCCGATTCCGGTCTCTTTGTTACCTATCTCTCCGGCCGCTCACAACTAGCAATCAGGGGCGCCAGCTGATGCTTTGAACGCCGTACAACGGCACGCCGATCGGCAATGACCACAATTCGGCACGAGTGGCCAGGCTCACGGCGTACAGTCGGTCGCCATCCGAGGCAAGCACCGTGGCGTTTCCCATCCAGTTTGGACTGTAGCCCCACGTGCGGGTCGCCGTCGAGATGAGGGATTGGCGGGCACTCCCGTCCGCTTGAATCAGATAGACTCGCCGTTCGCCGGTCGGGCCCTGACCCGTGAAAGCGATCATGGATCCGTCCGGCGACCATGCAGGCTCGCGGTCATCGATGCCAACCGTCAACTGCGTCAGTCCAGTACCATTGGTGTTGATGATGAACAGGCGGCGGACCGAGGTCGCATAATCCTCCCGCACGAATACGATTCGATCACCCGATGGCGACCAGGCGGGTTGCTGGTCACGGAATGCGCCCGACGTGAGTTGGGTAAGCCCTGTGCCATTGAGGTTACAGGTCACGATGTAGCTGGATGCCGTGGCCGGCCGGACCATTACGGCGAGTTGCAGGCCGGTCGGCGACCAGGCAGGATCGCTCGCATTGGTTCCCAGATTGGCGATCGCCCGCGGATTGGTACCGTCTGCGTTTACAAGATAAATCGAGTCGCGACCAAACTTGGCGATCGCAAGTTGCGTCGCGTCTGGCGAGAGCACCGGGGTCACGCCGCTGAGCGCGGAGTCGGTCGCGAACACTCCAGTACCGTCCTGATTCATTGTATAGATCGTGCCCCTGCTCTCATACGCAATCTTGGCGGTGTGTACGCAAGTCAGGGGAAAGGATGCCGTGGCGTCTGTGGCGTGCCGAACGTCAACGTCAATCGCGAGTGCCCCGGAGGAACAATTGCTGGCCACTTCACCGACGGTGACCCGGTGAACGCCTGCTGGGAGCGACGTGAACTCCACGCTGGCATTCGGACCGATCCGGCTGGAGCCCGTGCCATCGAGGGAAACCAGATAGCCGCCGAGATCGAGATCCTCCCCACCAGTGGTCACCGTGACACGCAGATTCCCTGGAAGCGCGCTGCATTGGACGATGAGTGACACATCCGATGTTGCGCCCGACGTTACAGTCACCGTCGGCACGTCACCAGTCAGCAGACAATTCGGCGCCAGTCCGGCGAGTACAACCCGATATGGCCCGGGCGCAGTGTGAAACTCCTGCGGTGAGCCATTGGCACCGATGGGCCGTTGAGACAGGTCGCCAACTTGGAGCATATACCCATCTGGATCGAGATCGCTGCCGGTGGTGGTTGTCACCACGCGAAGCGTGCCCGGTGCCAGGATCGTGGTTGGTTCGGAACTGCGACAGCCAGCGGCGAGCCAGAGAACCGCGCAAACGATGAGAGCGACCTGCACCGGCCTCGAGCCGAGGCCGGCCACGCCGATCGGAAAGGCTCGCGGTGGAACTACGCAACTCTCCGGAGGTGGGCCGCATCGAGGTTTGATCCGCATGACGACGATCATAGACAGTCCTCCGCTCGCAGCTCACATAACTATACTGCGGCGACGCTCTAACTCTCAATTATGCCGCAAGCGGCAGCATAGACGGCGCACGGCCGCTCCCATTTCGCACTAGTGGCCTGAATTGACATCTTGACGCGACAAACCCGCAACGCACTAAGCATTGCGGGGCTTCGAGTTACAGTAAGCGGGCGACGGGGTTCGAACCCGCGACCCTCAGCTTGGGAAGCGGTCCGCCCTGACGTCCAATCCCGTTGAAATGCCGGAGTTTCCTGAGAAAGCCCGCCTGTCTGCCGGGAGGCGGTTTGCTCACTTTGGCATCGGGACGTACCTGAATGGACACCTGAACGGACTCCTAAGGCACGAGCGCCCGATTGCCATTTACGGGCAAACCACCGTGACCGAGACGCGCGCAAACTTGGGAGTCAGCAGAGAGAACTGGTTGCTGACGACCACGACAAACTCACCCGGTCCTCGTATTTGAACTTCGGTAGCTAGTTGCGTCACTTGGCCGCTCTGAAACAATGGCTGTGCCATATTGGCGGCTGTCCTCGCACCGCTGGCCCAGCTGTTGTAATTGTACATGTCGAAAATGTAGGCGATGAAATCGAGCTTCCCGCCCTGTGTACCCGCGACGTTGAGCCGCACTCGACACTTTCCTGCCTGAGTCCGAAAGCCCGACGCCCAGAACCGTCCCTGCGCAACGCTGACAGTTTGGTTATCGACCAGAGTAACCGGGGCGCCGTCACCTGTCACCGACGCCGCGGTCAGCGCTCGCGCGGTACCCTTGAGCTGCGGTCCCAAGACCTTGATCCAGCTCAAACGAAGCTGAGACCATTCGTGAGAACAGCTCTTCTCGCGAAATGCTGGCAACCCGGCTTGCCGAGCGGTGCCGGCGAAACGAGAAGAATCGCTGCCGAGAAGCCAGCATAGCATGTTGTAAAACCGCTGGTCGTTGAGCGAGTGGACATCGGCCTTGTCACCGCCGTCGAAGAAGTGCCGTTGACCGTTGCTGAGCGCTCCTTGAAGCACCGAATAGGCATCTGCCGGTGATCCCCGTTCAAGCGTTATGAATGCGCTGAAGCCGTCGGCCGCATCCTCTTCGCGGCCGAGAACCGGGACGCTGAACAGGTCGATCAGGGCGTGGCCTGTCTCGTGGTCAAGTACATAGACCGTTGATCGGGTTACAGCATCCGTAATCGCCGCCGGAGTCGGCATAGTGAAGCTGCTGCGTACGAGAGCCTCGCGCTTCGTAATCCACTCGTAGCACATGGTGATGCTTCGCGTACGCGGATCATAAAAGGCGTTCGCTGTACCGCACGACGCAAAGATGACGGGAATGTCTTGCGGGAGCATCAGCTGCGCGCTAAGCCAAGCCAGATGCTGACGTAGGAGCGGCGTCGCTTCCGCCCATGCTCGCCACGCTGCATGCACGGGCTGTGTTTGGCCGAACCGCAGCAGAAAACTGCCAGACGGCACTGTTACCGTTGGTGGCGCAGTGACCGCACCGGCGCTTCGCGGCGACGTGTCGGTGCGTTCGAGTCTCCCTCCGCGCAAAGTGAAGGTCGACTCGACAGGCTGGCTGGCGCAGCACATCCCGTCATTTGGGCCCTGCGTCAGATACGAAACGGTGATCTGGCCGGAGTGAACGGTCAGGCGTTGGACTTTGATTCGGTCTCCAAGTTGCACGTCCGCGGTCACCACCGGCCGACCATGATCGTTGCGAACAGCGGTGAGACTGTAAAACCAGCCGGTGCCACCGCTCCACGAAACAAGGACGACGGCAGCATCCTCCACACCGTCACCGTCAAGATCGCCAACGGCCAAGCGATCAATATAGAGCATGCTGCTAGTCTCCTTGTGCTCACCGTCTCGGAGGGTGATGCCTCCGTAGGTGCCATTGCGGACAGCTAGCTGCCAGGCCTCGCTAGGCATGTAGGTTGGGGCATTTTGCGCAGAGCAATCACCGGCACCTGCTAGGATTGCCGCCAGTACAATCGTCAGGGTTGCATGACGCATGTTCGCCTCCTCATAACCGGCCGTATGACGACAAGGGCTGCGCGACGATGAAACTGCGTGTCAGGTACCCCGGCGATCACTCAGCGTCGCACACTTGAGCCAGCCGCGTGGGGCGCGTCACCTAGGTACGCGACCTGGGGCGTTCGCGAGCACCTGCTGGATGCTGCGACGAATGGCTTCCGGGTCCAGCCCCGGTGATCGCAGCTGGGCCGGAACGCCCTGAGTAAGCACGCGCCGTAGGGTGTTGATTTGTCCGACCGAGAGGACGGGCGCTGATGCTCTTATGCTAGCCGAGCCGCCACCCGCCGCGGGCATCGACGCCACAGCATCGACGAGGCTGCCTGACCCGGTTGTCCACGTCGACACCACTTGGAGGTCAGTGTAGTAGTTCCCTAAAATCCGAGCGTTCGTCGGCGTGGGATCCTGTCGGAAGCTCCGCTGCATAGAAAGTTGTGGGTAGGTTCCCGGATGGTAGAGTTGGACCACTGGTTCGGTTCCCTGCTGATAAGCGACGTTCACAAGCGGTTGATAGTTGGATGGGTCGGAGACCAGCCACGCCAGGAAGTAGAAGGTCCCAGACTCAACGAACCGGTGGGACGCCCATCCCTCATAGTAGGTGTTGGCGTCGCGGGCGTCGGCCGAAAAGTCTCCGCTCACGCTCACTGTGCCCAGGATCGGGCCGTATAGCGTCCCGTCCGGTTCGAGCAGGAGCATTTCCATATTGCCGCGGCTTACAAACGCGGAGTCCCACGCCTCCCACACCGTGGTTGTGTTTATGCCTACATCAACGAAGGGCCGGAGACCCTGGACCAGCGGAGCCCATCGCTGCAGGAAGCTATTCCACGCGGTGCTCGCGAACTGTTGCTGATAATCCAAGAGGCTGCCTTGGCCGCCATTTGGCATCGCCGTCGCTGCGCCCGCGGGCATCACAATCTGGAGTCCATGCGAGCGCGAAACGTCATCATAGGTAATCACGTTGTTGACGTCGGCGGACCCTGAGTGAACATGATTCGCCAAGAGGAAGCTTGGCGACGTGATGGCTTGCCGGACTGCGGCAGCCGCCGACGTCACCGACGGATCGCTCACATGCGCGCGGAGACTGTCCGAGAGATCGACCAGGTCCACGATCCACGGAAGCCCGTACCGTTGGGCCGACGCCGACGCAGTGGACACACCCGCAACGTTCGCTGCGGATGTGTTCGCTAGGGAGTTGGCGAGCTGCGAGACGGCGCCATCGACTGCGGCAAACCCACTCATGTTGAAGGCCGAGATCGTCCCCCAGGAGCTTTGCCCAACGTAACCGGCATCGAACGCGTTGGCGAGCCCAACGGCGATACTCGTGGCGGACGCCGTGGGGCCGTTGTACAAGACCTGGAGGAAACGGGTGAAGTTCCATCCAAGCGTTCCATCCAGCGTAACTAATTCCTCTTGCTCGCTCGCCACGGCCGTCTGTGTCAAGCCGCGCACCGCCGACAGCGGTTCGTAGCCTGCCATCAAGCACATCTGGAAGTCGATGACGTCGAATGTCGGAAGGCCGCTCAGGGCACTCGTGAGTTGTGACATCGACATCAAGATGTTCGGGGCAGACGTGTCGTCCTCGATCAACCCTTGGGACTGATTGCCGTGGTTCCAGAGGACAAGCACCGTGTGCAACGATGGTGCTGTCTGCTCGGCCCACTGGACGAACGCTCTCAATTGTGCCGGGTCCGTCATATTGACATTGCCGATGTCGGTAGCAGGACCGAAGAGAACATGGTTCGGCGGACCACTCACGGAGCCATCCATGACGTACCTGAAGGTGTTGTAGTTCGTCCGATCGACCGACGCCGGTGTGAGTCCGGCTTGCGCAAACTGTGTGGGGCTGAACTCTGCCTGAACGACGACCTGCACCTCGGGGTTCACGCCGGCTGCCGCCATCTGCTGCAGATCCGCGCGCCCTTCGGGCGCGAGGCTGTTGTCGGCAGCCATGTAGACCATCACCGTCCAGAGCGGCGGCCGTGCGGTGGCGCTCAAAGCAACGGAGGGGTTCGAGCCCCCCACTGCTTGCGCTATGAGCGTATTGGCGCCCGCCGTTCTGCCAACCAGCCAGCCACCAACCGTCGCCACGCCGGATGCGTTCGTGCCAGATATTGGCCCTGTGACTGAGCCACCGCCACCAGTCACAGTGAACGTGACCGTTACACCGGGCATGGGTGAACCATTCTGGTCGCGTACGGTCACGGCAGGCGCCGTTGGCACCGCCGTACCGATCCGCGCCGTCTGCCCATTCCCGGAGCTAATTGTCACCGACGTGACCATCGGCACCGTTGCCGGGGGCGGGGGTGGCGTGGGGCTGGTTGGACTGCTACTACTGCACCCAAGAACCGCAACGCTCAGAACGATCGAAGCCACGCGGCGCGGTGTGAACCGAACGCTTTCTTGCACTTGTCGCTCCTCCAATTGACCTCGTCGAGGCTTTTTGCCTGCCAAACGCAAAGAGGCCAACGTCGCGTAAGTACTTGACCGGCTTGGCACTCCCTTCGCCGGTGGCCTGCAAAGGCAAGAACTGAGCCAATGACGGGGAGCCAAATTATCCCAGTTTGGGGTATCCTGACAAAGGATAGAGCGTGCTGCACTTATGGAGCACGCCAAACCGTCCCGGGGCGGGATTCACACGCCCGAATATCAGCACTTGCTGAAGCGGCTTCGCCAGGCTCGTAAGGCTCGCGGACTGACGCAGGACCAGGTCGCCAAAGCACTGCGGCGACACCAGTCCTATGTCACAAAATGCGAACTTGGCGAGCGACGGCTCGATCCGATTGACCTTGCCCGATTCGCAAAGCTGTACCGAAAGCCGGTTTCGTTCTTTCTTCCCAAGGTCTAGGCACCCAAGAGTTCTAGTCCGTCGGACGGGCCAACGCTCGCTCGAAGGCCACCCTTCGACCGAACGCGTGGGCTTACCCTCGCAGGCCGCATCCGCCGGCAAACTTTCTCGTCGGAGATCGTACGCAAGGGCGCACACGACGGCGGCCCGTCGGAACCTCTTACGGGCCACCCGAACTAGTCGGGAAGTGTTGCGACCTAATGTACGTCCACTACTACCAGCGCGCCGGTCGCAACCGCCTGTTGCGCTGCCGTGGCGAAGGCGGATCGGATCGCCACGGCGCTGGTCGTGGCCACACTTCCCCACTTTTGCCGGCATTCTTGTTGCTCAATGGTTGCGCCGATTGGTGGTCCAACATGTCGGCGTTGCTATCCAATGCGGCGACTGACGGCGGGCGCGACCTGAGGCGCTAGACCTTCCGGATCACCACGGACCCGCCAGCGTCCGGCAGCTCCACTAGTTGTTCGGCCTTGTCCCGAAGGAAGTCGTCCACGGCCTTCGACACTCCGTAGTCGGACTCCAGCCGGTTGTAGTCGTGGACGAAAATGTAGCCCCCGCGATTCATGCGGTGATAGAAGACTTCGAGCCCCGCAAGCGTCGGCTTGTACTTGTCCAGATCTAGCATTACGAAGGCGAACATCTCGTGGAGTACCGGCGCAGCCGTGCCCGGAAAATACCCCTCGTGGAAGACGACATTCTCGCAGTTGCCGATCGCACGCCTCACGCGGCCAACACTCGTATCGGTAAATCGATCCTCGATCGGCTCGCCGGATTCGTGGTCCTGCCTGGGAAATCCCGAGAACGTGTCGAACAGATGCAGCGTCGTCTCCGGAGCAACCGATACGATGAAACTACTCAACTCTCCCTGGTACACGCCCACCTCGGCAAACGCACCGGAAACTCCATCCGTTCGCAGGCGATGAATCGCCAGTGCGATGGACGCATATCGGACCACATCGATCGACGCACGAATCCTCCGCTGTGTCGTCCGATCATATGGCGGGCAACTCATCTGGTATTTTGGGATCCGGAGAAGCTTCTTGAGTCGTTTGTCCAATCCATAAAGCCCGACACGTATCAGCATCGTTTTGAGAAGATTCTTCATCGCGAAGCGCCTCCGGTGATCGTTCTACGATTACGCCGGCCGCTCGACGGCCGCAGACACCCGCTCGATATCGTCCGCCGTCCTATTGTACGCGGCCACGCCATGGTCGTGCGCCACGTACGGCGATCCCCAACCGTAAGAGATCGGGCGACTGACGTTGTGCTTGCGGAGCACGTCGGCGAGCGGCAGGCCGGCTTCGGCCTCGTGGAGAACGGCGACAATCTGTGCTTCGGTAAATCGGGACTTCCGTATGGTGCCTCCAAATGCACCCCGAAAGTCTAGCTATAAATCTGTCTACCGATTGGGGAGGGCTACGCGTTGACGCTAGGTCGCTATCGTCTCCCGCATGAACGATCTACTGAGTTTTCCATGGTGGGACTCCGGCTGGGATGAAGGCTGGGCCGCTCTCCACCGCCAGGCACCTCCGGAAGCTCCCCATACCACCCGGCCAGAGCCCTGTCAACTAGGGCTTTCCCTAGTTGCCCGCTTCCGATTTGAGACGTATCCTGTCCTGACCTTGCTGGAAGGATCTAGAGCGATGCGAATCTTGTCGGCTCGAAAAGAGCTTTTGGAAGTGGCGCCAGTACCCTTGGCCGGCTGCTGTCCGGCTCCGCAGACTCCGTCAATCTCCCCTATGTGACAGTCGCCCTTCGATGTCTGCGTTCCTCTGAGAGGATTATGCCGATGTCCCGATTGTTACTCGCCTTCGCGCTGGTTCTGTCGCTTCCTGCGTGCCAGGCCGACCTTGGATCTGCACCACCGCCCCGCCCACGTTCTACCCTCGTTGTCACCAACGCGACGTGTCAGGCGGGGCACTGCATGACTATCGAGGTGCGTGCGTTCGTTACGACATTCCTGGTCCCGCAACTGCCTTGGGGGTCCAGGGTGCTTGCGGAAGTCGGCCCTGGCCGGCGGTGCATTGTCCTTCCGGATACCATGTCACTAACCGTTATCGGACCGAACCTGACGGGACGAATCGACACCACAGTCTACCGGTGGACAGACTCCTCCGGCATATCGCTCACGGCGATCGACAGTGCCCTCTGGTATGGGCACCCCACACAGGCCGGCATCGACAGTACCCTCCTTGCCATCTATCCGTATGACGGGATCGGCCCGGCGGTGGGCGAGACGAGCATTTTCGTTCCAGTTTCCGCTCCTGGATGGGCGGTCGCTTTTCCCAGTGCGCCGGCGTTTGATGGCACCATCATGAAAGTGGCGAGCTGTACACCGTAGGCTGTTATCGGAGCCGAAATGCCACCGCTGATCGCGGTAGCAATGCAGGTCTATGTACCGCCGTTGTCATCAGAATCCAATTCCCGGAGGGAATATGCCTGTTCGAGTCAGGGTTGCGTCCACACTCCTAGTGGCTTTGTCGGTGCTCGGTTTCGTCGCCTGCAATTCCAACGACGTGACCCCCGCCGCTACCGCAGCCAAACGGCCAAGCGAGATGCTTGTCTCACCAGGCATCGGTGATTCGGTGGCGACGCCTGCGGGATGGCGTCCAAAGGCTTGCGTGACGGAAATCCCGAACGGTGCGCACGTCTCGAATGCCGGACTAGTCAGACGTCTCGACGGCACGACGTTTCAGATTGCCAAGTGCATATCGAATACAGCCTCGGCGCCGGTAGACAGTGGCTGGATGGAATTTGCCAGCTATCAGACTGGCACCGGCAGTTTCCGCTCGATCACCGCAGGCTGGCGGGTGCCGGCAGCGCCGGCAGGCACTTATTCTGGGAGGAACCTTTACTACTCTTTCCCCGGCATGGAAAACGCTACCTATATCATCCAGCCCGTCATCCAATACGGATACAACGGTGATTATGGTGGCTCGTTCTGGACCGCTGCGTCCTGGCATTGTGATTTAGGCCCGAATTGCAAGCACGGGACGCCGATTGCAATCTATCCTGGCGACTCGGTTGTAGGTACCGCAACGGGGACTTCCTGCATCAACAACGTCTGCACTTGGACGATGAGCACCGTGGACGTGACGCATAGCACACGATCCGACTACACGATCGATGACAACGACAGCTATTCGTGGGCGACTGGTGGCGCGGTGGAAGTGTATGGTTTGACTTCGTGCAGCCAGTACCCGGTCTCCGGGATCTGGTATTCGGGGCTCGCTATCCGTGACCGCAACTCTTTGCTGCAATCACCGATCTGGGCCGCCCACTACTACCCCAGCCCGAGTCCATCATGTCAGTTCAACGTCGTATCGACGGCTGCGACTGTGCGGCTCTATCACGATTACACCGCGCTGTCCGACTGGATCACCGGCGATACGGCCACGTCGATTTATACCGCGCATGCCAGCGGTGGTGTGACGCCGTATTCGTCTTCGTACCACTGGGAATGGTGTGCGATTGATTGCGGCTCCGATGCGCCGCTGGCACCGGTTGGCGGCGGCAGTCCGTTTACAGTGGAGCACGGCTGGCACGACGTGGGATACTCGACCCAATCGATCTGTTGGACCATGTCGGGAAGCCTGCTTCGGGTGACGGTGACTGATTTTCTCATGTCTCAAGCCGTTGCGCTCTACACGGTGCCGGTGCTTGAACACGTTTGTAGCTGACACGCGCCACTCGTAAGTGACAAGCGACCATTTGCCCGCGATTCAGTTGCACCAAGCCACTCGCAGGAGGGGATACAGCCCCGGTGCATCCTCCGCGCCGGGGCTGTTGTCTTTCTGCCGTGTCCATCGAGGCAGCCGTCTTCATGGCATCAATCGCGCCGCTTTTGCGGTTCGGGCTGAACTGGGGCACTCATGGGCGAATGTCAGAAGTCCAATTAGTAGCGCCAACCGCACGACGGAAGAGACCGTTGGACAACACTGCCGAGTTGCTGGGCCGCGCTGGGATGCTCGCACAGAAGGAGCCGTCAGCGTGGAGGACGGTAAGCGGAGTAGCACCTTCGACAGTTGTAGGCGCCGGTTGAATATTGGACATCCGTAGCGATTGAAAATGGGACACATCCCGAGGGTGGCTCGATCGCCCTCTGTGTCCTGACCTTTGGGCTCCACCGAGTGCGGAGCCCAGCATGCACGGAGTCCCAGACCGCGTGTTACTCCGACATTTGCTCGCAAAGGCCGGCGGTTCCCGCCGCGAGGCCCCCCGACGCGCTGGCGTCGGCCGTTCGACGATGTACCGCTGGTTCGATGCCGGGCTCCTGGAGCAGCCGCTCGAAAGCCGCAGACACCCGCTCGATATCGTCCGCCGTCGTATAGCACGCGGCCACGCCACGGTCATGCACTATGTACTGCGATCCCCAACTGTAAGAGATCGGGCGGCTGATGTTGTGCTTGCGCCGCACCGCTGCGACTAGCAGCCCGGCGTCGTCGACGTCGGCGATAGTCTGCGCCCCGGTGAAGCGGGACTTCCGCCTAGCAGCTCCAACATGCACCCCGAAAGTCTAGCGATGATCTGTGAACGGGCCGGGATGGGCAAGGAGAATGCCGAAGGCGTCCCGAAGTGTTACTCAGGCGCGCATCGCCCTTGCGAGTCGATGTGGTCGTAGTTACATATCGTATCAACAGGACCGTCGGAACGGAGTCAGCTATCCCGAGACCATATCGTCCCGATCCTCGACTGCGGGTGGTTTTCGGTCGTCCGCCGAGCTCCGGTCAGGAGGGCGTCTTCCCGACGACGGAGCGGATCTACCTACCCAATCCGCCGGACCCGAACGACGGAATCACGCTACACCGGCAGGTTCGAGGAAGGTGGCATTGGCAGCGCCTCGACGAGGATGACCACCTATCCCAGGCTCAGGCGGCGACGTTCCTGCGAGTGAGTCGAATGCAAGTGAACCGATGGGTCCGGGGCGGAAATCTAAAGGACAAGAAGATTCTCGGAACGTCACGAATCATCGTTGCCGAAATTCTCAGCTTTGCAAAGAGGAATGCGATCAACCTGAGACCGCGCGGCAGGTGGCTCGTCTGACGTCTCTTCCGAGCGGCAGTCACAACAGAGTTCTTCTTCCTGAGAAAACATTGAACGCGAAAGGCAAGTATGACTGGCACCATCGGCACAGAGGTCACGTTGGATTCTTGTCGGGTCTTTCTCGCACCGCTTCAAAGGGATGCAGGGCGGCCGACGGCCTACATCCTGGGGATCGGACGCAGATCATCCGACGCGCATTACGTGGAGGTGCTTCGATTGGAAGCCGAGGGATATGGCGCAGTATGGCAAGGCGCCGCCGCTGTCCGGGTCTTGCCCGTCAGGCCCGAGGAGCGCAACGAACTCCGCGATGCTCTCCGCGCCGTCAGCCCGTTCGGTGGCTTTCAGTTTGCGCCGCAACTTCGCTCGCCTTCGACCGAGTACCGCCGCGAAGCAGGAACGCCCCTTGCCGATACACTCTCACCGCTCTTCCCCGAGTCGATGCCGTTGATTAGCAGCGGCGGCGGGTCAATGCTAGCCTTCCGGGAGTTCGTGGAAGGTGATACACCTGGTTGGCCGGACGGACATGCCGCGATTCTACGTGGTCGTCGGACGCTAATCGTGATCGACCTGGACGCGCTCGAACTAGCGAGGACAACCGCTCTAGCCCGGGCCGTGATAAGCGATCTCGAACTGGTTGCCGGAACTGATGCAACCTCTCGATTCGCCGCGATGGGACGGGCGCAGGCATGGAATCAGGAGAAGGGCGAATTCTTCACCACCGCGGAGACCACACGACTCGTCGAAGCTGAGCGTGAGCAAGCTACGCGTCGCCTTGTGGCAGCGCGGTATCGTCGGGCGATTCCGCGCGAACGCAAAGCTTCCCTGCGCACCGCAACTGACGTCCACGGTCGGACCCAGAATCGTAGCGGTCCCAGCGTGATTCGATCCGCCAAGGTCGACGCGTTGAAAGCCACAGCTGCCAACCTCATGCCCGGATTCCTAGAGACCCTTTCGATCCGCGCCCGCAACTGGGCCGGGGCGCCGTTGAGTCGAATCAAGCGCGAGCTGCCCCCGATTGTGGACGCACTGAACGCCGATATTCGTGACGGTATGGGTGACAGGGTCTGCGCAAGGTTTCTGGGACGAGATTACCGGTCCCGCTTCCCTATCTGGCCGTCACGACGCATCGCTCTCGATGCGCCGGGCCGTACCGCAAATGGCGCAGCTGACGGTGAGCCAAGAAGCGCCAGGATAAGCGAGCTTGCGACGCGCCAGCCCGAGGTAGGGAGCGACCCCGTTACCAGTCCAACCGACGAACTGGAGGTCCTGGCAACGAAAGCCGGCCTCACCGAGGTCGAACGCGACCTGCTCTTCGCCCGCTCCAAAGGGCTCTCGCTTCCGTCGTGGGCGCAGCAACGCGGCAGCCGCTACCGGATGCACCTGTCGGATACGAAAAATGTCTGGCGCCACATTCTTGCAAAGCTAAGAGCCGCAATGAATTAGACGATCAGGTCGTTTGAACGCCCCTACTTAGGGCCCCGGACCAAAGGGTCCGGGGCCCCTTTGTGTTTCAACGACGACAGCAACCGAGGGGGAAACGATGGGCCGCCGAAGCCGTGACGAGCTGGAATCCGAAAACCTTGCCATCTACAGGGAACTGGAGGACATGCGGGACTCCTTGGATAGCCTCCTCAGCGATGAGGACGCCGAGCTTGACGAAGAGGCCGAGGACGATCCGGCCGGCGAATCAGATCCCGAGCTAAGCGATGAAACTGACGCGCTCGACGACGAGCCCGACGGTGAGTGACTGGCTCTCTCCCGCTGCGGCCGGGGCGCTCCTGGGCGTCGGACCGGACCGCGTCGCACAACTCGCTCGCGATGGATCGCTGACCACGATGCGGACGCCGGGCGGTCATCTTCGCGTCGATCGGGGGGACGTGGAACGACTGGCGGCGAACGCAGCAGCGCCGCCCGAGCAACCTGCCGACGAGGAACCGGCGGACGACGCGCCACCGGAACCGGATGCGCCAGCGCCCCACGCCGCGCACCGCCAGAGTTGGGAGGCCATGCCGCCGTGGAGGCGCCGCGTGCGCGAAGCCCAGGCGGACGTCGAGGTGCTCGGCCTCGACGACAAGAAAGACCGGCTCCAAGAAGCTCGTGCGGAACGACAGGTGGCACGCGAGCGCGCGGCAGCAGATCGCCAATTGCAGGCGAGCGAAGAGGCCCGGTTACGCCAGCTCAAGACGCAGGCGCTCGCGTGGTACGTGACGTATGACGTTCCAGCCGATGTCCGGGCCCAAGTCGCCCACGAGATCGAGCAGACCATCACCTCGGCCAGGTATCCGCGAAGCCTGTCCAACGCGAACGCGTATGCGCTGCTCAAGGCCGAGGTCGACCGCTGTCTCGCGCCATGGCGCGAACGACAGGCAGCAGCGGCACGCGCAGCGCGTGAACCCAAGGTGCGCGAGCTGACGATCCTCACGGCGACGGTGCATGCAATGCAACAGATGCCCGCTGATTGGGACACCAGCATGAGAAGCGCGTTCGAGCGGGAATGCCGCCGGGCAGTAGCCGACGAGTATCAACCCGGGATGGACCAGACTGACGCGAACGCGGTCGCGCAGGACGTGCTGGACCAGTGGCTCGATGAGGATGATGACGAATCGGAAGACGGCGATGATGTCGATGATGAAATGGATGACGATGAGTTCGCGGACGACGATGGCGGGGATGAGGAAGATGATGATGATGACAATGATGGCGACGACTGGTAAGGGCAAAGATGCCGAATTGCCCGGTCGAGATTCGGGGATTTCGGAGTTTTCCCGGCAATCGGCAATGACGGCGAATGTGGGGTCGCGCAGCACCGAGACGATGGCCCTCCATCTGTTCGGCATGGATCTCTGAGGCGGTCCGAATGACGCGCCAGGGATTCCGGCAGAAGTGGGAAGGCCGCCGCGATGAATGGTCGCGGCGGGGCATTTCGGCGCCCGCTGGCCCACTGCTTGATGAGGTCTTGGCCGACCTCGACTCGGTAGCTCGGGACGAGGGTGCCGAACTGCTCACGCTCACACAAGCCGCCATCCGGAGCGGCTACAGTGCCGATTCGCTCGGCAGAATGGTAAGGACAGGCAAGCTCACAAACCGAGGCCGGAAGAACTCCCCACGGGTCCGGGCTGCTGAGCTGCCCCGCAAACCATTGCGGTACCCTGCCCGACCCCTGCATGTTCGACCTGCTTCCCGGCAGACAGCGCGGGCGTCACGACTGACGCCTAAAGGAGGCGAGTAATGCCCCGCGCTCGGAAGCAGGACCCATGGAATTACCTCTGTGGGGAAAAGGGAGCGAACAGGGTGAGGGTGTTCGTCCACCCCACCGGCAAGCTGTTCGCGGAGTATCGGCGAGACGGTCACAAGGTCCGGCAGTCGCTGGGCCACAGCGACCGCGAGCGGGCGAAGCAGGAGGCCGAGGAACTTGCGGTCGCACTGCGCCAACCTGAACGCCGCGAGGCCGTATCCCTCGGCCAGCTCTTTGACAGCTATGAAACACACGTCTCATGCACGAAGTCGCGCGGATGCCGGTATCATGACCGATCGACCATCGAACGGTTCCGGCGCGTGTTCGGTGCTTCGCGTCGCGCGGCTAACCTCACCTTTCGCGATGCAGCGCGCTACGAGGTCGAACGCCGCCGAGAAGGCAGTCAACGAAGGCAGCGCGCATCGGCTGACAAGCCACTGCCGCCGCTCTCATCCCGGACCATCGCCTACGATCTCCGACTGCTCAAGTCAGTTTTGATCTGGGGCGTTGGCGCCGGATTGCTGGACCACAATCCGCTCACCGGATACAAGGTGGAGGATGGCGGCACGCCGCGCCGCCCGGTATTCACGGAAACGCAGTACCGCGCGCTGTTGGAGGTGGCGGAGTTCTACCCATGGCAATTCGGGTGTCTGTTGCTGCTCGCCCATGAATCCGGGCACCGCTTGAGCGCTATCCTGTCGTTGCAATGGCGGGACGTCGACCTGACACGCGACCGCGTGACTTGGCGCGGCGAGGCCGACAAGATGGGATACGAACACGTGACGCCGCTCACGGCGGCAGCGCGGCAAGCTCTCGACAACGCGCGTCACCATGCGCCGGGCGTAGGAGAAGCACCAGTGTTACCGGGCGTGACGAACCCCGCGAAGCCCATCGGTGCGTACCTCGCGCGGGATTGGATGCAGCGAGCCCAGGTTCGGGCGGGACTGACATTGGAGTCGGGGCGAGGATGGCATGCATTCCGCCGCAACTTCGCCTCGGAGCTTCGCCACGTTGGCCTCCGGGACCTCATGGATCTCGGGGGGTGGAAAGATCCCACCACCGTGGTGAAGTGCTACCAGCGCCCCAGCGAAGACGCGATGCGTGCTGCACAAGCTGGGCGTCGCGTGCTGGAAGGGTGACCAACGGACACCGGAACGGACACCAACCTTCCAGAAATTCGAAACGGCCACCGTGATCCAATGGCCGTTGTCCTTGCAGATCAATCACTTAGATCGTAAGCGGGCGACGGGGTTCGAACCCGCGACCCTCAGCTTGGGAAGCTGATGCTCTACCAACTGAGCTACACCCGCGTCGATAAGAAGCTAGCTCGCGCGGAGCGGCCAATCAACGCCCCTCCCCTCCCGCACGGCGCTACTTCGGGTGGTATCGCCAGGCGACGATCCCGGCCCCCAGAGCTTCGAGGCCGAACGCCCGGGTGGCATTCGGCGCCAATACCGGAATCGGGGCCTCCTGGGTCGCCACGACCGCACCCTGAGCGTTGGTGAATTCGAACACCAGGACCATGGGCGCGGGTGGAATCGTCTTCCCGCTGGCGTTCTCAGCCTCTTTGCCCGTCACCGTGCCGGCGATCTTTGCGCCGTCCTTCCTCGTCCGGAAGGTATCGATGCTGACTTCCACGGGGATCGCCTGCAGGCGCATCACGACTTCAATCTGCTTGTTGGTATCGGCGGCGAGCCGGTACCCATTGGCGAGGAGCTTCAGATTGGAGCTCCCGAGAGGATCGATGTCGAGCAGCTTCTGTGAGGTCTCGATCAGCTTCTTCGCGTCGCCCATCGCGAAGTAGCTGTTGGCGAGGTTGTACAGTGCGTCGTGGTTCACGGGATCGGTCGCAAGGATCTTCTGGAATGCGTCGGCGGCGGCAGCATAGTTCTTGTCGGCGAAGTACTGCACGCCCATGGTGGCGAGCTCGCCGGTGGTCATCGACCCGGACGACATCAGCTGTTGCTCGAGCTGCGCGGCTTCGGCCGGGCTCCCCGTGAGCCGCAGCGTGGAGGCCAATGCCCGCTTGACGTCGACGTCGTTGGGATCAATCGCCAGGTACTTGCGGTACTGTACGATCGCGTTCTGGTTGTCGCCGGCCGACTGGTAGAGGTACGCCATGTTGTAGGTGGCGTTCTTGAGCGTGCTCGCGAACTGCGTGTCGGTGGCCGACTTTTCCTGCGCGATCTTGAAATAGAAGATGGCGCTGTCGATCATGGGCTGCGGCTTCATGTTCGCGAACGTACCGGCGAGGTTGTAGAAGCCCTGCGGATAGTACCGTGCGATGATCATCGCGTCGCGCAGCACCGCCAGGGAGGAGTCGAGCTGGCCGGCACGCATGAACTCGGTGCTCGGTTGGACCAGCACCAGCCACGCCCTCTGCCGCAATCCCTTGATTTCTATTGCGCAATCGGGCGACAGCGTCTCGACCCGCGTGAAGGCCGAATCGGCCCCACGGAGATCACCCAGCTGCAGGTCGCCGCGCCCGAGGTAGTACCAAGCGGCGGCGCTCTGCGGGTTCGCGGCGATGGCGTCGGTCGCTGCCTTGATCGCCTTGTTGACGATGTCGGTGTATTTCTTTGAATCGACCTGGCTCCTTTGGTGGGTCAGGTCATCGGTCATTCCTTCCGCCGCGGTCTTCAGGTACAGGCCGGCGCTCGCTGTGCGATAGTCGCCGCCCTTGAGCGGACAGAGGGGCACCTCATACTTCCCCCGTGGCGCCAACGCGACCGCCACCCGCACGTTGTATTGGGTCTGCGCCCCGAGCGGAACCGCCAATGCGCCCACGCATGCCAGCACTCCGATCGCGGTATTCCTCATCATCACTCCTCGAAGTCAGTCGTTGCCCGCCCCAGTGGTGCCGCTGGAAGATACGTGTTGCACAGGTATCGGGTTGGAACCAGGCGGACGCTCCGCGTCCGAGAGGCGATAAATATCCCCAATCACGTGCCGGCGAGCAAATGCTCGGGCTCACGGTACAACCAACCCGCACCGGTGTTGAACAGCACCATCCGATCGGTTGGCCCGATGGCGCCTTGGCGCTGCAGCTCGACCGCCGCGGCGATCGAGGCGCCGCCCTCGGGCGAGAAATCTATCCCTTCCTGCCGGGTCCCCAAGCGGGCCAGATCGCTCATCGCTTCATCCGAAACCGCGATGGCACCGCCCCTGGTTTCCCGGAGGATTCGCAGCATGAGCTTGTCGCCCAGCGGTCCCGGCACCCGGAGCCCGCTGGCCAATGTCTGGGGATCCGGCCACGGCTCAGCTTGCAGGGCGCCGGCGGCGAATGCCTTCACGATCGGCGCGCACCCGGTGCTCTGCACTGTATAGAGCCGCGGCATCTCGCTGCTAACCCAGCCGGCATGGCGCAGTTCGAGAAAGGCCTTCCACATCCCGATCAGCCCGGTGCCGCCGCCGGTGGGATAGATGATGACGTCGGGCAGCGTCCAGTCGAACTGCATGGCGATTTCGAGGCCCAGCGTCTTCTTCCCTTCGATTCGATAGGGCTCACGGAGCGTGCTCAGGTCCATTGCCCCGGTTTCTGCGGCGTACGCTCGCGCTGCCTTGCCGCAGTCGCCGATGTGCCCGTCGAGCAGTACGAGATCGCCGCCAAAGCTCACGATCTGCGACAGGATGGTACGCGGCGTCGTGCGCGGTGCGTACACCCGGACACTCACGCCGGCGCGTGCGGCATAGGCGGAACTCGCCACACCGGCGTTGCCGGCCGTCGGCACGACAAAGCGATCGGCGCCCGCCCGAACCGCGCGAGTGATCGCGGTACTCAGGCCGCGCGCCTTGAAGGACCCGGTGGGGTTGCAGGCTTCATCCTTGATCCAGACATCGCCCAGCGCGAGCGCGGCGGCAAGACGCGGAACTGCGAGCAGCGGCGTATCACCTTCCCCGAGCGTGATGGGCTCCTCATCCGACTCGAGCGGCAGGAACGAGCGAAACCGCCACATCCCCCGGCGGCGCCGGACCTCGGCTCGTTCCGTGACCGGATGAGCGCGCCCAGGATAGCGCACCAGGAGTGGGCGAGCACATCGGGCGCAAACTGTCGGCAGTCCCTCCGGTGAGGCGGTCGCACCGCAGTCGGAGCACTCGAGATGCCAGTCCATTCAGTGGGCCTTGAGATAGTCGAGTATGCGGTTCGCCAGGGCGTTGGAGAAGCCGGGTAGCGCCGTGACGTCCGCCACCGATGCCGTCCGTACGCCGGCCAGCGAACCGAACGCCTGCAGCAGCGTCCGCCGGCGACTTGCCCCAATACCAGGAATATCCAGAAGCGCCGAGGTGATGATCCGTTGGCTGCGACGGGTGCGATTGTACACCACCCCGAACCGGTGCGCCTCGTCACGGGCCCGCTGCAGCAGGCGGAGCGCCGCGCTGCGCCGGGGCAGCCGCAACGGGTCGGCGCGGCCCGGAAGATAGATCTCTTCCTCACGCTTGGCGAGGGAAATCACCGGAATCTGGGCCACGTTCAGCGCCACCATCGCATCGAGCGCCGCGCCGAGCTGGCCCTTGCCGCCGTCGATCACGACAAGATCAGGCAGCGGCTTCGCTTCGTCCAGGCGCCGGCGAAAGTAGCGGATGATCACCTCATGGATCGCGGCGAAGTCGTCCTGCTGTGCCACGCCCTTGATCCGGAACTTCCGGTATTCAGCCTTCCGCGGCCGGCCAGCTTCGAACGTGACCAGCGAGCCCACGGTGTCGCGGCCTTGATTGGTGGAGATATCGACGCAGATGAACAGCCGCGGCACGATGGTCAGCCCCAACTCGCGGCCGAGCACGTAGACCGGATCCTCCGCTCGCTCCTCGGTTTCGAATGTTTCCAGGCGGAGGCTCTCGAGCAAGTGGCGCGCGTTCTGTTCCGCCAGTTCCGCCCATCGCGCCGCCACGCCGCGCTGGGGCACGCTCAGCCGATGTTGCGCGAGGAGTTCCGTCAGTGCCGCGAACCCGCTTGGCGCAAACGGCAAGACGATCCGCGTGACCTTGCCGTCGGTCGGCAGGTACCACCGGACAAGAAAAGCGCTCAGTACGTCCGCGTCGGTTTCCTGCTCGACGTTCTCGAGAAACCGGTGGTCGCGGCTGATGACGCGTCCGTCACGCACGCGAAAGACAACGGCGACCGCATCGTCGTCATCGCGCGCGTACCCGATCACGTCGGCGTCACCGGCGCCAATAGCCTCGACCGCCGCCGGCGCCTCCACCTGCTCGAGCCATTTGAGCGCGTCGCGGAAATCCCGGGCCCGCTCGAAGTCCTGCCGCTGGCTCGCGGCGAGCATGAGCGCCCGGATGCGGGCCTTGAGATCGACGGTGCGGCCTTCGAGGAAGTCGACCACCTCGGCGATCATCCGCTGGTACGCCGGGGCGTCCTGCCAGCTCACGCATGGCGCGCGGCAGCGGCCGATGTGGTAATCCAGACAGGGCCGGTCGCGGTGCGTCGTCGGCAGGTCGTCGCTGCACGAGCGCACCGTGAACATCCGGCGGATCAGGTTCAGTGTGCGCCGCATCTCGCCGACGTCGGTATACGGCCCGAAGTACCGGGCGCCCGGAATGTTGCGCCGCCGGGTCACCAGCACGCGGGGAAATGCCTCGCCCAGCGTCACGGCGATAGAGGGATAGCTCTTGTCATCCTTGAGACGGACATTGAAGCGGGGCTGGTATTCCTTGATCAGGTTGTTTTCGAGCAGCAGCGACTGTGTCTCGTTCGGTACGACGATGGTTTCGACGTCGGCGATCCGGTCGCGAAACAACTGCCGGGTCGGCGAGTCCGGGAAGTCCGCGGCAAAGTACGACCGGACGCGGCTGCGGAGATTCGCCGCCTTGCCGACATACAGCACGCCGCCGGCGGCATCCTTCCACAGGTACACCCCGGGGCCGTCGGGCAGCGTGTCGAGCTTGCGCCGCAGCCCCTCGTTCATACCGCTCGGACTCCTCCGGTCAGCGCGCGCCGGATGGTGCCAGTGAGCACGGCGGCTTCGGGGACGTCCCACCAGTAGGTAATCGCGAGATAGGTGATGGCATACAGCGGAACGGCCACCAGGGCGAGCGGGATCGGCGGCAGGTGGGCGCCGGCGAGTCGCGCCGCCGTTCCGACGGCGCCCGCCGCTAGGACGGCGATCCAGAGCTTGACCAGCTCGCCGCCCTGCAGGCTGAAGCGGCCCACGCGTCGGCAGAGTCCACGCCGCAACAGGGCGAACTCGACCCAGCCCGCGATGCCGGCCGACGCGCTCAGGCCCGCCACGCCCCACTTCGGGGCGAGTCCGAGGGCAGGCGGCAGCACCAGCGCTGCGCCGATACCGAGTGCCCCGGTCAGCACCACGCGCACGATTCCGCATCGGAGCGGCGTTCTGGTGTCGTTGAGCGCATAGAACGCCGACGCATACAGCCGCCCCAGCGTTGACGCAAGCAACCCCGTGGCCGATCCCGCCAGCACGATCCAGACGAACTCGCTGTCATTTCTCTTGAACGCGCCGGTCTGGAAGACGGCTCCCGCAATGACCCCGCCCAGCGTGAGGAAGCCGAGCGCCGAGGGGACGATGTAGTACGCCAGTCGCTGGGTCGCACCAGTGAGCCTCACGCGCAACGCGGCGGCGACGGTCGCCGCGTCGCCGCGCTCGCGCGACATCTCCGGCAGCTCGGCGGCCGACACCGCCATGCCGAATAACGAGACCGGCAGCGTGTACAGCACCTGGGCATTCGTCATGGCGGCAACCGCGCCGACCATCGGCACCATGCTGGCAATGTACAGGTCGATGAAGGCCGAGATCTGGTTCGCGCCGCGCGAGACGAGGTTGGGGAGGAAGGCGGCGATCACCGTCCGGACTTCCGGCACGCGCCGCCAGGCAATGGGGCGAATGGCGCCGCCGACGGCCCGCACCGCCGGCCACTGCACGGCGATCTGCAGTAGGCTGCCCAGCACGGAGGCCCATGCGACCGTGACGACGAAGCTGCTGCGATCCTGGTGCCGGGCAACGAGCAGCGCCGCGGCAATGATCGCGATGTTCCAGACGACCGGCGACGCATAGGACAGCAGGAAACGGCGGTGCGAGTTGAGGACGCCCAGGCACCATGCCGAGATGACGAGCAGCCCGGCGCCCGGGAACAGCACCCGCACCAGGTGCTCCGTCAGCGCCCGCTTGGAGTCGGACCAGTCATGCGAAACCAGCAGGTCCATCAGCCATGGCGTCGCGAGTTCACCGGCCAGCACGATGACGGCGATTGCACCGGCAAGGAGTGCGAGCAGCGCGCCGGCCAGCAAGCGGGCCTCGTCTTCATCGCCGTCACCAAGCAGTCGCGAATAGCTGGGAATGAACGACGCCGACAGCGCGCCCTCACCGAGCAGATTCTGCAGGAAGTTCGGGATCCGGAACGCGGCGGCGAGCGCATCGGCCTGGTCGGTCTGGAGGCCAAGGTAATGGGCCAGCACCCGCTGGCGCACGAGGCCGAAGGCCCGGCTCATGAGGATGCCAGCGGCGACGAAGACCGAGCCGCGGCGGCTCACGGCGTGTCCCGCGGAACGCCTTCGGCCCAGGCAGCGACCGATTCAAACACGCCGTTGAGCCACGCATCGCCGTAGCGGCCCAGGAACGTCGCCGCCGTGAAGACGCGCTCTTGCGGCTTGCCATGGGGGCGCAGGCCCCGCGCGAGGCGCACGAACTGCGCGTGCGCGATGTCGTCGCGCTTGCGCAGGTGGCGCAGCAGAAGCTTCTCCAGGTCGTTCGTCACCTGTTCCAGCCGCAGCATGCGACCCTTCACCGCGCGATCGAGCACGGCATCGATTCGATGGCCCGCGGCCGCCAGCACGCCACCACTCCGGCCCAACTGCCGGCGCAATGCATCGATGGCCTGGCGCGCATCACCGGGGAAATCCCGCTCGAGGACGGCCCGCGCCACGGTGCCGTCGTCCTCGAGCACGGCGTCGGCGTTGAGGTGCAGCCGGGAGAGCAACCGTTCCGCCCACCGTGGGATCACCGTACCCGACCACCGTGGCACCGGCGTCTGCCGCGGCACATCAAGCAGCGGATAGAGCGCCGCAGACTGTCCAGTGAGATACCGCAGCTCCCCGGGACCCGCGACATAGGCGACCGTTGGCAACAGCGCGCTCTCCACGACCGGGCGCAACAGCACGTTCGCGGAAAACCGTTCTGGCTCGTGATCGAGCAAGGCGTCGAGCTGGATGCGGGTAAACCCTTCGCCCGAACGGCGGGTGCGAAATCGTTCGCCGTCGACAACCAGCCGATCACGGCCTGCCGGCGTCGTGAGGAAGACCAGTGTCGCGCCTTCCCCGGCCGTAATACCGGTACCGGCGTCCGGCAGGGCAGCCAGCGCGGCGTCGAGCTCCATCGCCCGGTGCAGCGCAGCGCGTATCAGCGGCACCTGCGCGTGCTTTGCCGCCGCGCGGGTCGGATCGAAACACACCACGCCGAACGGTGCGACTAGCTCGGCCACCGCGCCGGCGTAGGCAGCATGCATTGTGGTGCCGGGGACATAGTGCTTTCGCAGCCACGCCAGCGTGTCATCGCGCAACTGGCCCGCCGGAAGACTCTGCTCGAGCAGTTGCAGTCCGTCCAGCACGTCGACCGGCAATCGCTCCGCCGACATCGGCAATTGCGGCGCAGTCAGGGGCCGAGGCGGAAGGCTCCAGTCGACCACCGCCCCCGAGGCATCGGCCCAGGTGGCAGTGCTGGCTTCGGTAAAGTCGTGGTCGTCGCCAGCGACCCAGAACATCGGGACGACCGGACGTTGCCACCGCTGTTCGAGGACTCGAGCCAGCGCGGCCGCGGAGAGCGCCTTGTGTACGGCATACAGCGGTCCGGTGAACAGCCCCGGCTGCTGTCCGGTGGTGACGACCAGGGCGCCCGGCCCATGCAATCGCTCGATCGCGGCGTCGCTCCCCGGAACGGCGACCAACGCCGCATCGAGATCCCTGTTCCACACCGCCGGGCGAGGTGCCACGGCCGGCAGGGGGCCCAGGGGATGGGAGACGACGCGCAACATTTCAGCGAACTCCCTTGTGGTACGGCTCGCCGCGCAGGATCGTGCTGGCGCGATACAGTTGTTCCACCACGACGACGCGCGCGAGCTCGTGCGGCAACGTGAGCGCCCCCAGGCTCCACACCGTCCCGGCTCGCTCGCGCACGGCGGGTGCGACGCCCACGGCGCCGCCAATGATCAGGGCGCGATCCCGGCCATCGAGGCGCCACGCGTCAAGCTGCCCGGCAAGTTGTTCGCTGGACCACCGCTCGCCGTCCACATCGAGTAGAACGATCTGCGCCGTGCGCGGAACTGCCTCCAGGAGGTGCTTGCCTTCCATCTCGCGTTGCAACCGTTCGCTTGCGGCGCGACCCGCCTCTCGCACCTCGCGTTCGTCGAGGGTCGCGAACCTGGCGAGTCGCCGAAGATAGTCGTCACATACCGCTCGCAGCGGCGGTCGCAACTTGCCGACGGCGACCAGCGACCACTGCATCAGGCATACAGTCCGCGCATGCGATGCATCGCTGCGACCCGGTCGATCGCCAGCATGTACGCGCCGATGCGCATGCTCACCTTGTGCTTCTCGGACATCTCCGACACTTCATCGAACGAACGCATCATGATCTTCTGCAGGCGATCATTGACCGTTTCCTCGTCCCAGAAGTAGCCGCCGCGATCCTGCACCCACTCGAAGTACGAGACGGTCACGCCGCCGGCGTTGGCCAGGATGTCCGGAATGACATACACGCCTTTCGCGTCGAGGATGACATCCGCTTGCGCGGTGGTCGGCCCGTTCGCCCCTTCGCAGATGATCTTCGCCTGGATGGCGTTCGCGTTCTTGCTGGTGATGACGTTCTCGAGCGCCGCCGGGACGAGGACATCACACTGCAGCGTGAGCAGTTCGTCATTGCTGACCGCTTCGGCCTTGCGGTAGCCATGGAGGAACCGGTGCTCGTTGACCCATTTGAGGCAGTCGGCGATGTCGAGTCCCTTGCGATTGTAGATACCCCCGCTCTTGTCGCTTACGGCGACGACCTTCATGCCGGCCTCCGCCATCAACCGTGCGGCCGTCGACCCGACATTGCCGAACCCCTGGACCGCGACCGACGCGCCCTGCAGCTTCATCTTGTGGCGCGCCAGCGCGGACCGGGTGACGACCAGGCAGCCTCGCCCCGTCGCGTCCCGTCGGCCCAGTGAACCGCCCATCGCGACCGGCTTGCCGGTCACCACGCCGGTGACGGTATGGCGCTTGTGCATGGAATACGTGTCCATGATCCACGCCATCACGCGCTCGTTGGTGTTGACATCGGGCGCGGGTACGTCGGAATCGGGTCCGAGCGTCTCGATGATCGCCGACGTGTAACGGCGCGTCAGGCGCTCGATTTCGCGGTCGGACATGCTGCTAGGATCGCAGATGACCCCGCCCTTCGACCCGCCGAACGGCAGGTTTACGACGGCACACTTCCAGGTCATCCAGGCGGCGAGTGCCTTCACCTCGTCGAGGGATACGTTCAGGTCGAAACGGATGCCTCCCTTCGCCGGCCCGCGCGACGTGTTGTGCAGCACCCGAAATCCGGTGAAGACCTCGATTTCGCCGTTGTCCCGTGGGATCGGCACTGACACGATGATCTGCTTCTCGGGCGCCCGCAATACCCGATACAGGCCTGGCTCGAGCTTGAGCCGAGCCGCGGCGTCGTCGAACCGCGACATCATCGCCTCGAACGGGTTCTCCTCGGCGGCGAAGCGGCGATCGCGGTCGGGTTTCATGAGGGGTGGCGATTTGCGAGATTTCGATGTGGCCATGTTGATGCTCTCCGGTCCTCGGTGACACAGGTATTGGTGGACCTACACGTCGCGCGTGACTACCCGGTCCAGCGCGTCCCGCAACTCGGCTTCACCGGCTTCGAACCTGACCTCCAGCATTGCGACCAGCGGCTCCGGAACGCTCGACGGCCAGCGATCACGGAGCTTGACGGCATCCTTCGCGGTGATCACCACGTGATCCGCGCGGCGCGCGGCGTGCGCCAGCCAGGCGATATCCTCATCGCGGAAGAGATGATGGTCTTTCCACGTGGCCACCTGAACCTGCGCGCCAATCCGCTTGAGCTGCGCTACGAACGCCCCCGGATCCGCGATCGCGCTGGCCGCGACGATCCGCTGGCCCGCGATGACGGTAACCGGATATTCCTTGCCGCTCACCAGCCCGCGCAAGAGCGAGAGGTCGAGTCGGGCTATCGCAACAGGCCGGCCAGCTGACCGCTGCAGCTCGGATGCGAGTTCCTGCGCCGTCCGGTAGTCCGCGCGCTTCCGCGTGACGACCACCAGATCGGCCCGCTTCAAGGCTGCAATGCCTTCCCGCCACGGGCCCGCCGGCAACGGCCAGCGGACTGCCTGCGATGACTCCGCGCTGATCAGGCAGATGTTCAGATCGCGCGCGATGTCCAATCGCTGATATGCATCGTCCAGCACCAGCACCCGCGCGCCCTCCGCCATTGCGCGTACGGCCCCGGCCCGGCGATCCGGGTCGGCAACTACGATCGCGCCGGGCACCAATTCGCGATGAACCTGCGCCTCATCGCCGCCGACACCCCGCAGCAGGATTCCCGGTCGCACACCCCGCGTCACGAAGTGTGCCGCGACCCATGCAGCCAACGGTGTCTTCCCCGACCCGCCCACACTCAGGTTGCCGATGGCCACGCTCGCCAGCGGGAGCCGCTGAACCGTCGCCCACCCGCGCTGATAGGCCCAGGCGCGGGTCCCCAGCGCGATCCGCCAGAGCGCGCTCGCGGGGAGCAGCAAGGTCCGCACGATGCGGGCGTCCAGGCGGCGGCTGGTCCACAGCCAGCGCATGACGCGGTGGGCATCCCCTCGTCGCCGCGGCTTCAGCCGGTCAGCTCCCGCTCTACGCACGCCAGCGCGGCCGCGCACTGCGCTCGCCCCGCCTCCAGCCCCGCTGGGCCGGGCGCAACCGAGAAGGGCTCGCCGTACGCCACCTCGACGCGGGCGAACGGCTTCGGCACAATCATGCGATCCCACGACCCCAGGCACCAAGCCGAATGCGTCGCCGCGTGCAGCGGCAGGATCATCGCGCCGGCGCGCTGCGCGGCCCGGACTACGCCGGGCTTCACGTCTCGCCGCGGCCCGCGCGGACCGTCCGGCGTAATCGCCAGGGTGAAGCCGTCATCGAGCGCGCGGATGGCGCCGAGCAGCGCGCGGGCTCCGCCTCGGGTGGATGAACCCGGCACCAGATGATAGCCGATTCGCTGGGCGTAATCCGCAAGGTATTGGCCCTCACGTGCTTCGCTGACCACGATGGCGACATCCTGGCGGCGGTGCCGCCACAGCAGCGGGAGCCAGGCCTCGTGCCAGAGGAGAAAAATGAACCGTTGCCGGTTTTCCACCAATTGCCGCCAGCGGTGATGGTTTCGCGTCCGGAACCGCCACGAGCGGGCCAGGGGATCGATGAATGCCCGTCCCATGAGTTGCACCGTTGCGGGTGACAAGTGGACACTCACGCGGCCAGCAGCTCCGCGGCCAGTTCTGCCACTCGCTGACTTGCGCCCGGGCCGCCCAGCTGTTGCCGCACCTCTGCGAGCGCGTCGCGCTGCCGTCGCGCTGCTGGCGATGCTGGATCGAGCAGTGGCGCAACGGCGGCGACGAGCGCACTCGTGTTGAAGTCCCCCTGCAACAGCTCGGGCACGATCTCGCGCCCCGCGATCAGGTTGGGCAGCGCGACCCAGCGGACCGTCGCGAGGCGGCGCACGAGTTTCGCGGACAACGCGTTGACGGAATACGCGACCGCCATCGGTACATCGGCGAGGGCCGCCTGCAGCGTCGTCGTGCCCGACTTCGCGATCGTTGCATCCGCGGCCGCGAGCACGCGAGCAGCGTCGTCTCGTACGACGGAGAACGCGGCCTCGTTGGGGTAAGCGCCCCACTCCGTACCGGCCACAAGCACATGAGTGCACCGGCCATCGTGCAGCAGTTGCAGCGCGGCGTCGCGCATCACCGGCCAGTGCCGCGCAACCTCACTCCGTCGGGAGCCCGGAAAGATGGCGAGCACACGCGCCTCCGGCGGCACGCCGAGCGCGGCACGCGCCGCCCGCCGGTCTGGCGCCGGCTCGCTGTCAAGCAGTGGATGACCGACAAACACGGCCGGAACGCCGTGTTGCTCGAAGAACGCCGGCTCGAACGGCAGCACCACCGCCAGTCGGTCGACGGCTCGAGCGAATCGGGCCGCGCGGCCGGGTCGCCACGCCCACATTTGCGGAGCGATGTACCACAACACGGGAATCCCGTGACGTTTTGCCGCGCGCGCCAGACGCAGGTGGAAGCCGGGATAGTCGATGGGAATGATGAGATCGTAGCGGCGGGCACGAAGATCCCGGATCAGTTCGCGCTCAAGCCGCCAATGCGCAGGGATCTTTCCAAGAACCTCGATCAGTCCCATGGCGGAGAGTCCGTCGATCGATCGTCGCACCACCGCGCCGGCGGCAGCCATCCTCGGACCTCCGACGGCCTCGATCGACGCCCCCGGGAATCGCTGTCGCAACGCCGTCACGACGCGCGCACCATGAAGGTCGCCCGACGGCTCGCCCGCCGTGACGAGAATGCGCACGGTCACTGGCCCAGCGCCGGGCGGGGCACCCGCTGCACCGCGTTGCCGACTTCGAGCGCGAGCGCCAGCGCCGCGCGCCCCTCTGCCGCGCTGACAATCTCGGCGGGATCGCCGCGGACCGCCGCCACGAACGCGGCCAGTTCCAGGCCAAGCGCATCCGCTTCCGGCGCCGTCAGGGTCACCGTCTCGACGATTTCCGCGAGGCTGGTGCCGGTGCCCTGGCGCCACCCGTCGCGCAGCCGCATGAACGTCGCCTCACCGGTCGCGAGATCGAGCGAGATGTAGCCCGACGGCTGAAAAATCCGCAATCGACGCATGCGCTCGCGCGCGACCCGTGAACTCGTCATCGACGCCACCGCGCCGCCGGCAAATTCGACCCGGGCGTTGACGATATCGAGGTGCGGTGAGACGATCGACACGCCGCTGGCGCGCACCTCGATCGCCGGCGCGCCACCGACCACATGAATCGCCAGGTCGAGGTCATGGATCATCAGGTCGAGCACAACGGCCACGTCCGTCCCGCGTGGCTGAAATGGCGCCAGTCGAATGCCCTCGATGAACGCCGGACGGTCGAGCACGTTGCCAGCGGCACGTACTGCGCGATTGAACCGCTCGACATGACCCACGGCGAGTACCACGCCGTTGCGCGCCGCGGCTGCCAACAGGCTGTCCGCTTCGGCCAGGCTCACCGCCAGCGGTTTCTCCATCAGCACGGCCACGCCATGGTCGAGGCAGTCAAGCCCCACGTCATGGTGGCTCGGCGTCGGCACGGCGACCGTCACCGCCTCCACGTTGCGTAAGAGCTCGTCGCAACTGGTGAACGCCCGGCAGCCGAACGCGGCAGCGGCCTCGGCCGCGCGCACGACGTCGGTGTCGAACACGCCGACCAGCTTGACGCCGTGCATCGCGGCAAGATGGCGCGCGTGGTGCCGGCCGAGCGCTCCCACTCCCACAACGCCCACGGGAAGCGGCTGGGTCACGCGGGGACGCCGCGCTGCGACGACGAGACGAAGTCCAGGAACCGGTCGACCTCGGGTGTCGCAGGCAGATCGGTCCGCACCCGTTCGAGCGCCTGGCCGAGATTGAGGTCGGAATTGAAGCACAGCCGATAGGCCCGCTTGAGCGTCGCGACCGTTGCGGCCGGAAAATTGTGCCGCTGCAGACCGATGGTATTGAGCCCGTAAAGCTCGACCGGGTTGCCGACCGCCTTCACAAACGGCGGGATATCCTGGCTCACGCGCGTCATGCCGCCGATGAAGGCGTACTCGCCGATCCGGGTGAACTGATGTACGGCAACCAATCCCGAGATGACCACATAGTCCTCCACGGTGACGTGCCCGGCCAGCTGCGTCCCGTTGGCCATGATCACGCCATCGCCGACGTGGCAATCGTGCGCCAGATGGACATACGTCATGATGAAGCAGTCGCGACCGACTGCGGTCGGCCGTGACGGATCGGTGGCCCGGTTGATCGTGGTGAACTCGCGGATGCGGGTGCCTTCGCCGATGTCGACCCACGTCGGCTCACCGGCATACTTGAGGTCCTGCGGCGGCCCGCCAAGAATCGACCCGGTGCCGACGTGAACTCTGTCGCCGAGCCGGACATTCTGCTCGAGGGTGACGCGCGCGGCGATGTGGCAGCCGCGCCCGACAGTGACATCGGGCCCGACAATCGCGAACGGTCCGATGTCCACCTCGTCCGCGATGCTCGCGGAGGAATCGATCAGTGCCGTGGCATGGATGCGCTGGCTCATCGATCCACCATCCTTGCCATCATGTTCTCTACCTCGCAGACCACCTGACCGTCGACGAAGGCCTGGCCGCGCGTGCGGAACGTCCGGCCGCGCACCTGCACCACCTCGATCTCGAATCGGAGCTGATCGCCCGGCAGGACCGGCCGGCGGAAGCGTACGCCGTCAAGTCCGGTAAAGTACACGACCTTCGAGTCCGGATTGTCGACGCTGCCCATCAGCAGCATCCCGCCGACCTGGGCCATCGCCTCGACGATCAACACCCCGGGCATGATCGGGTGGCCGGGAAAATGCCCTTGAAAGAACGGCTCGTTGATCGTGACGTTCTTGATGCCGACGATCCGCACGCCCGGCTCGATCTCGACGATCCGGTCTACCAGCAGGAATGGATAGCGGTGCGGCAGCACCCGTTGGATGCTGGCGATATCCATCCGGGAAGGATCAGTGCGGTGCCCCTGGCGGGCCAGCGCGCGTGCCAGGGCGATATTGCCCTGGTGACTCGGCCGTTCGGCGATGATGCGCCCTTCGATGCGCGCGCCGAGCAAGGCGAGGTCGCCAAGAATGTCGCCGAGCTTGTGGCGGACGAATTCATCGGGCCAGCGCAGCGAGCCTGACGCGAGACCGGTGTCGGAAAGGACCACGGCCATCTCCGGCGACGCACCCTTGAGCAGGCCGCGCTGCTGCAGTCCCTCGACTTCATCGATGAACCCGAATGTCCGGGCGGGCGCGATGTCGTGCTTGAATACGTCGGGCGTCACCATGAAGCTTGCCGACTGCCGCCCGATGATCGGGTTGTCCCATTGAATCGTCGCAGTGAGCTGCAGGCCCTTGCCCGGCGCAGCGATGTAACTGGCGTCGCCCTCCTGCACCGTGAACGGCGTGGTAACGCGCAGCACCGCCGGATCGCCTTCGTGCTCGGCAATGCCGGCTCGCTCGAATGCCTCGAACCACGGGAGGAACGAACCATCGAGCATCGGTGGTTCCGGGCCCTCAATCACGATCAGCACATCGTCGAGATGCCAGGCGTGCGCTGCGGCGAGCAGGTGCTCGACCGTATCGACCGTGGCGGGACCGTTGGCCAGACCGGTGCGCCGCTCCGTGGCCTCGACCTGGCTGATGCTGGCGCGGATCACCGGCTCGCCCGGCAGGTCGCTGCGCCGGAACACGATGCCGGACCCGGGCGGAGCCGGGCTCAGACGCACCACGCTGCACGCACCGGTGTGCAAGCCAATGCCCCGTAACTCCTCGGTGCCGGCAAGCGTGCGCCTAGGCATCCTCGCGCTCCTTGGCCAACGATTCCAGGGTGTTGCCGTGCGGCGCCAGCTTGTACATCGTGGCGATCGCACGCAGGTACTCCCGGTGCGGACGCGCCGGCGACCCGATCACGACGGAGCCGTCGGCAAGGTTCGACATCACCGCGCCCCGGGCACCGACCGTGACGTCGTCACCCAGCACGATGTGATCGACTACTCCGACCTGCCCGGCGAGTACCACACGATTGCCAAGCACGGCGCTGCCGGCGATACCGACACACGCCATGATCAGGCAGTCCGCTCCGATATGCACATTGTGCGCGATGTGCACGTGGTTGTCGATCTTGGTGCCGCGACCGATTCGCGTATCATCCAGGGAACCTCGGTCGATGCAGCTGTGCGAGCCAACCTCGACGTCGTCATCCAGGATGCAGCCGCCCACGTGCGGAATCCGGGTATGTCCCGACCCATCCGGCGCGAAACCGAAGCCGGCCCCGCCGATCACCGCCGCGGCCTTGCACCACACCCGGTCTCCGAGCGTCGCGCCGGCGTACACGACGACGTGGGGATCGAGCCGGACGTCGTCACCGAGGGCAACGCCGTCGCCGACGACGACGTGCGCGCCAATCCGGGCGCGGGCCCCTATTCGCGCGCCGTCGCCGATCACGCTGCACGCCCCGATCGACACATCCTCACCCAGCTGAACACCACGCCCGATCTGCGCGGTCGGGGCGATCGCCGGCGCAGTCGGCGGTTCCGGATGCAGCGCGCGGGCGGCAACGAACATCGCGCGCGGCGGGTCCGCCACCACAATCCGGGTGGCCGGTCCCCCCGCCGCCGCGAGCGCGGCGGGAACCAGTACGGCGCCGGCCCGCGATTCCGCCATCGCGGCGGCGTACTTGCGCCCGGTGCACATGGCGAGTGCGTCGGCGCCCGCCAGGTCAAGCGACCGTACGCGGCGCAGCACGACGTCCCCCGGACCGGACAAGCGGCCGCCGACAAGGTCGGCGACCGCCTGTGCTGTCAATGGATCAGCCACCACTGAACTCAGGGCTTGCGCGGCGTCGAGGCAGCCGGCGGCTTGATGCCCGTCGGTACCTTCGTGGTAGGCGGCGCGGGCGGCGTGTCGCCGGCTGCCTTGAGGCGGTCGATCACCCGCTGGGTGAGATCGATCGACTTGTCGACCGAGGCGATGTTGCCGCCCTGCGCGTTGGCGTCGAAGATGATGGCGCAGCCGTACTCGGCGCGCATGCCGTCGATCACATCCTGGACCCGTTGCTCGATCGGCCCCGTCAGCTCCGCGCGCTGCTGCGCGAACTTCTGCTCCAGCTCGGCCGTGTGCTGTTGCAATTGCAGGTACTGGTCCTGGAGCTTCTTGGTCTCGGCCGCCTTGGCGGTAGCCGACAGCAACGCAGACTTGTCCTGGAACTGGGCGCCGGCGGAGTCGAGCGCCCCTTGCAGCTTGGCGATCTCGACCTTGTACGCGTCCTGGTCCTTTACGAGCAGCGATTCTGCCTGGATGTACTTCGGCATGCTGTTGAGGATCTTGGCACCCTGCACGATGGCGACCTTACCCAAGGCACATGGAGAACCCTGCGCGTGCGCTATTCCGGGGGCGAGCAGCAGCGCCGCAGCAGCGGCGGTCATCATCAGAACGTCTCGACGCATCATCGTGCGATCCTTGTCGTAACCGGTGGTGGCGGCCGTCGTGGCCAATCAGAAGAAGTTGCCCAGCCGGAAGTGCACCTTCCACCCCGGTGCGGGATGGCCGAGGAGGTCGGTCCGGTCGAGTCCATAGCCCAGATCGACGCCGATCGGGCCCAGCGGAGAAACTAATGCGGCACCGATGCCGACGCCGCGGAACAGGCGGGTCGGATTGTACTGGCTCACGGTGCGGTAGACGTTGCCGGCGTCGAAGAACGCGTCGACGTAGATCGCCTGGGACAACCGGGCGCCCGCCTCCGTTGTGAACGATGCGTAGGCCTTGCCGAAGGACGATTGCGAGGCGCTCGTCGACGACGCGTTGGGATTGAATCCGTTCGGGGTGATCGAGAACTCGTCGTATCCGCGGAGCGGAATGCCGTACTGCACGCCGCCCATGCTGTACAGCTCGGTGAAGAAGTTGCCGGTGTTGCCGAAGATGAACCCCGACTTGGCGGTGATTCCCAGCGTGAACTGCACGCCGCCACCAACCGATCCACGCTTGCCACTGCCCATGGTACCCAGCGGCGCAAACCAGCGCGTGTCGAAGTTGAGCTTCTGGTAGTTGGCGTCGCCGCCGATCAGTCCGCCATTCTGCTCGGCGCTCACAGTCAGCATGTTGCCGGCCACCGGGAATGGCAGCCCGATGCGAGTGTCACGCAGGAACGAGACGCCGAGCGTCGACCGGGTACACGGGGCGCACTGGAAGGCGGACTGAAGGTCGGCGGACCCGCCGGAGTACCGGATGTGCTGCAGGCCGTAGCTGGCAAACACCCGGGAATAGCGCGACCCGAGGAACGGCAACCCGACCTGCAACGACCCGCCCGTCGAATGCTGCTGGCCGAGGTCGCCGACCACGTAGCGTAACTGCGAATCGTACAGTGTCGCGGTTCCGGACATCCGGCTGTCGAACAGCGTGGGATCGGTGTAACTCAGCTGGAAATCGGTGATATTCTGGCCAAACTGCCACTGCAGCTTGCCATGCTTGCCGCGCCCGAACAGGTTGGGCTCCTCGAGCCCGAGGAACCCGCCGAGTCCAGTGCCCTGCCCCACCGACGCCCCGAAGTTGATGTTGCCGGTGTGCTTCTCCTCGACCCGGAACGTGATGTCGACATCGACGCCGTTGGGCGCCGCGCTCATGTCCGGGTTCGGCATCGGCTGCTGGAAGAAGCCGAGGTTGGCGATGTTCTGGTACGAGCGGATCAGCCGTTCGCGATTGAAGAGTTCACCCGGCAGGAGCACGATGGCTTCGCGGATGATCCGCTCGTGGGTGACCTCGTTGCCGACGATGTTGATCTTGTTGATCGTCGCCGGCTGGCCCTCCACGACGCGCCAGCGCAGGTCGAGTACCGGCGTGCCGTCGGGCAGTGTCCGCCGCGATTGCTCGGCCGTGATAATGTTGCCGCCGATGTACCCGTTGTTGGCGTACAACTCGCCGGCCTTGGTCGTGGCGTTTTCCCATGCCGTGCGGTCGAACATGCCGCCAATCGTCTTGCCGCTACCGATCGCGTCCGGAGTGCCGAACGGAATCAGCGCGCCCAGCTCCTCGGCAGAAAAGCGACGATTCCCGAAAATACTGATGGTGCCGACCCGGTAGACCTGGCCTTCCTCGAGGGTCATCCTCAGGGTCGCCTTGCCGGTGCTCTCGTCGGCGACCAGCGTGTCCTTGGTGACCTGCATGTCGATCAGGCCATGCTGCCCGTACCACGCCGGCAAGTGATCGCGGATGTCGCGATCGACCTTGCGCTCATCATACTCACCGGACCGAAACCAGAGGAATCCCTCCGGCTTGGAGTCCATCACCTTGACGAGTTGGGCGGCATTGAAGTGATCGTTGCCCTGGATCTCGACCTGTGAGATCGTCACCCGACCGCCCTCGGTCACGTCGAAGGCGAGCTTGACGCCCTCCTTGCTCGCCGTTTCCGACACCGTGGTGTGCGCGGTGTAGTAGCCGGCCTTGCGGTACGTCGAGTCGATCTGGAACCGGGCGTGAGCCACTGCCGCGCGGTCGATCGGCCGGGCCTTCACCAGCCGGACGAAGTCTTCGATCTCGTGGCGGGGCAGCTTCGCCACGCCGGTGATCGTCCAGTCGAGGAGTAACGGGCGCTCCTTGACGACGATCGCGATGACGAAATGGCCGGTGACGACTCGCTGCTGGACGCGGACGTCGTCGAACTGACCCGTATTGTACAGATTGTCGATGACCTTCTGGATGTCGCGGTAGCTCGGCGTCGAGTGGAGCAGGAGGCCCGATACGAGCACGATCTGGTCGGCCTGGTTGCGGGCGTTGCCCTCGACGGTGATGCTGTCGATGGGCGGCGCACCAGCGGTGGCAGGATTCTGCCCGGCGAGCGGTGCGGCTACGCCCGCGAGCTGGGCGGCGACGCCGAGCCCAATTGCGGCGGTCCAGGACCGGACGAACGCCACTGGGTGCGGACGAGCTGTGGTCAGGCGCCGGTACCCGTCAGGGCGCGGAACACCAGCTTGTCTCGCTCGGGCGCGACATCCACCTCGATCTCGTCGCCTGCCGTGAAGTCGCCGCTCAGGATCCGCTCGCTGAGCGGGTCCTCGACATAGCGCTGGATGGCGCGACGCAGTGGTCGGGCGCCGTAGTTCTGATCGAAGCCGTGATCGACCAGGAAGTCCAGCGCCGCCTGCGTCAGCTTGACGTCATCGCCCACGCGACGGGTCACATCGCGCAGCAGCACGGTGACGATCAGCGCGATATGCTCGCGCGTGAGTGGATGGAAGACGATTACGTCGTCGAGTCGGTTGAGGAACTCGGGGTTGAACACCTTGCCGATCTCGTCCTTGACCACCTCGGCCATCTTCTCGAACGTGTGCTTCGCGTCGCCGGCATGGAACCCCAGCGAGCTCCCCTTCAGGATGTCGCGCGCGCCCACGTTCGAGGTCATGATGACCACGGTGTTCTTGAAGTCAATCACCCGGCCGTAGTTGTCGGTGAGGTGGCCCTCGTCGAGTACCTGCAGCAGGATATTGAATACGTCCGGGTGTGCCTTCTCGATCTCGTCGAGCAGCACAACGGAGTACGGCTTGCGGCGCACCGCCTTGGTCAGCGTACCGGAGTCCTCGTACCCGACGTAGCCCGGCGGTGCGCCGATCAGGCGCGACACCGAGAACTTCTCCATGTACTCGGACATGTCAACCCGGATCAGCGCGCTGGGGTCATTGAACAGGAACCGCGCCAGTGCCCGCGCCAGTTCGGTCTTGCCCACGCCGGTGGGTCCGGAGAAGATGAACGATCCGATCGGACGGTTGGGGTCCTTGAGCCCGGCACGCGACCGCCGGATGGCGCGCGATACGGCATGGATCGCCTCGTCCTGGCCGATTACGGAGACGTGAATCTCGTCTTCCATGCGCAGGAGCCGCGACGCTTCCGCCTCCTGAATGCGAGTGACCGGAATCCCGGTCCAGCGGCCCACGATGAACGCGATTGCCTCTTCGTCGATCACCGGCCGTTTGGTCTGACGTTCGGCCTCCCACTCGATCTGCACCTGGCGGATTTGGGCCTGCAGGTCGCGTTCGCGATCCCGCAGCGCCGCCGCCTTTTCGAAATTCTGGTCGCGGACCGACTCTTCCTTTTCGGCGGTCACCAGTTCCAGCTGCGTCTTGAGCTCGCCGATTTCGGCAGGCGGATGCTGTGATGCCAGCCGCGCGCGTGCGCCCGCCTCGTCGATGACGTCGATCGCCTTGTCCGGCAGGAACCGGTCCGTGATGTAACGGTCCGCCAGCTCGGCGGCCACCTTGAGGGTGGCGTCGGGAATGGTGACCCGATGATGATCCTCATATTTCTTGCGCAGACCCTTGAGGATCTCGATCGTCTCCAGGACCGACGGCGGATCGACCACGACGGTCTGGAAGCGCCGTTCCAGCGCGCCATCCTTTTCGATGTACTTGCGATACTCGTTGAGGGTCGAGGCGCCGACGCATTGCAGTTCCCCGCGCGCGAGCGCCGGCTTGAGCATGTTGGACGCGTCGATCGCGCCTTCGGCGGCACCCGCGCCGACCAACGTGTGCAATTCGTCGATGAACAGGATCACGTTCTTGCTCTGCGCGATCTCGTTCATCACCGCCTTGAGACGCTCCTCGAACTGGCCGCGATACTTCGTTCCGGCAATGACGGCGGCCATGTCCAGCGACAGGACCCGATGGTCGCGCAGCACGTCGGGGCATTGCCCGTTGGCAATCAACAGCGCGAGGCCCTCGACGATCGCCGTCTTGCCCACGCCCGGCTCACCGATCAGCACCGGATTGTTCTTCTTGCGCCGGGCGAGGATTTCCATCACGCGCTCGATTTCCTTGGCGCGACCGATCGTGGGATCAAGCTCGCCCTCGGCGGCGAGCACCGTCAGGTCGCGACAGAAGTGATCGAGCGCGGGCGTCTTGGATTTCTTCTCGGTCTTCGGCGGGACGGCCTGCGGGCCGCTGGCGGCCGGGGCACCACTCGGCTGGCCCTGCGGCAGGTCGCTGCCGAGCAGGCGCAACGTTTCGGCCCGGGACTGTTCCAGCGTGACGCCGGCGTCGGTGAGCACCTGTGCCGCGATGCCTTTTTCCTCACGCAGCAACCCGAGCAACAGATGCTCCGTGCCGACGTAGGAGTGATTCAACTCGCGCGCTTCCATCATCGCCAACTCGAGCACCTTCTTCGCGCGTGACGTATAGGGCAGTTCCGGCCCCGCAGCCGCGGCGGCCTTCCCCTTCTTGACTGTCTCCTCGATTTTTTGCTGGATCTCCTCGAGCTCGACCCCCAGGTTGGTCAGCACCGCGGCGGCGACCCCCTCCCCTTCGCGGATGAGTCCCAGCAGGATGTGCTCGGTGCCGACGTACTCGTGATGCAGGCGCGCAGCTTCCTCGCGCGCCATCTGCAACACTTTGCGTACGCGGTCGGTAAAGTTGTAACCATTCATGGGCGATCTACCCCCTCAAACATCCGGCGCACGAAGGTGGCGCGGTGCTCCGGCAATGCCTCGTCGTCGAGACCCGTGCCGGCCGCCTGTGCCACGTGAGCCGTCTGCGCCAGCACCAGCAGCCGGTTCAACGTATAGAGCGGGACGTCCGGCAGGATCCGCATTCCGACGCCAAGCCGGACGCCGCTCAGGAGATTCACGGTTTCATCGAAGGACAGCGTGCGCGCGTGCCGTAACAGCGCCCATGCCCGCCAGACCTTGTCCTCGAGTGCCGCCGGCGCGTCCCGACGGAGGACCTCCCGCGCCCGCTCCTCGTATGCCATGACCTGACGCACCATCCGGCCAAGGTGATCCAGCAGCTCGGGCTCTGATTTCCCGAGTGTCGTCTGGTTGGACAGCTGGAACAAGTGCCCGAGCACGTCACTGCCTTCGCCGAATAGCCCACGATAGGTCAGTCCGACCTGCGCCAGACCCTGCAGGACCTTGGTGATTTCCTTGGTCAGCACCAGGCCCGGCAGGTGGATGAGAACTGATGCGCGCAAGCCGGTACCGACGTTGGTCGGACACGCCGTAAGATAGCCAAACTCGGGGTGGAAGGCGAAGGAAACCCGTACCCCGAGCTCCTGGTCCACACGGTCGGTGCCGGCGTAGGCTGCGTCAAGTGCGAAGCCGGATCGGAGCCCCTGGAGCCGCACGTGGTCTTCCTCATTGATCATCGCGCTGGCGGAGCGGCCAAGGAGCAATGCCGCGCCGCTGCGCACCCGCCCGGACGCGTCCAAGCCGGCCAGATCGCGCGACACCAGCTGGCGCTCGTTCAGCCACCGGCGCGTCGCGACCGGCACCGCGTCCAGGCGGTATAGTGTCGCGTCGGCGAGCGCCGGCACCGCACGCGCGGCCTCTGCCACCGTCGACACGATGCTCTCACGCTGCTCGGGGGTGTTCCGGCCCCAGAACGGCTGTCCGGCGACGTTGCGCGCCAGCCGAACCCGGGTGGACAACACCAGATGAGGCTGCGGTCCGCTGGCATCGAGCCAGGGCATTCCGCCGTCCGGGACCAGCGTGCCGTCAGTCATGATGTCTCTAGTACGCGCAGCTGGTCGCGAAGTTCTGCGGCGCGCTCGAACTGCTCGGCTTCGATCGCGATCCGGAGCTCGTCCCGCAGGCCGGCCTGCGACCGCAACCGCGACTCGGACGCGGAAAGCCCGCCGGGATCGACCGGCCGGTACGGCTTGCCGGTGTGGCGGGTCGCTCCGTGCAGGCGCCGGAGCAGGTCGCGTAGCGGTCGCTCGAACGTGACCCAGCACTGTGCACAGCCGACCCGGCCCGACGCACGGAAGTCGTACAGCGTGGCGCCGCACATGGGGCAGGTCCCGCCGGCGGCCGCAGCCGCTGCGATGGGCGCCCCGCCCTTCCCCATTGCGGCCAGAAACGCCCCCAGCGGTGTCTCTGCGACGCCGGCTTCGGTGTCGATGCCGCGCTCGGCAGCACACTTGGTGCAGAGATGGAGGGTGGTGACCTCATCGCCCACAATCTGGGTGAGCTGCACGACCGCCTCGCGCTCGTGGCATGACTGGCACTCGTTCATGCCAGCGCTTCCGCCGTCCGCGCCTGGTGCAGCACGCCGTCTTCCAGCGTCACAATCCGGTCGGCGCGTTGCGCCAGGGCGCGATTGTGCGTCACCACCACCACGGCGGTCTCGCTCGCGCGCGCCAGGCCTGAGAGAAGGTCGTGCATGCTGGCCGCGGTGTGCGGGTCGAGGTTGCCGGTCGGCTCGTCGGCGAGCAGGATTGCCGGGGTGGTGACCAGTGCCCGGGCGAGCGCCACGCGCTGCTGCTCACCACCGGACAGCACGGTGACCCGCGACGCGGCGCGCGGCGTCAGGCCGACGCGATCGAGCACCTGGTCCGCGCGCGCGCGCGCGACCGCGACCGATTCCCCAGCGATCAGCCAAGGCATCATCACGTTCTCTCGCGCCGTGAAATCCCGCAACAGATGGTGGAACTGAAACACGAAACCGATGCGACGGTTGCGGACCGCAGCCAACTGTTCCGGATCGAGGCCGCGGTAGGCGCGCCCTTCGAGCATGACGTCTCCGGCGTCGGGAAGATCGAGTGCGCCGAGGAGGTGCAGCAGCGTGCTCTTGCCCGATCCGCTGGCACCGATGATCGCGACGAACTCTCCGGGTGCCACCGACAGGTCGACGCCGGCAAGGACGGTGAACGCCGCGCCGTCGCCGCCGATGAACCGGCGCACCAGCCCGCGCGCCTCGAGCACTGCCATCACTCGGCCCGAATTGCGTCGACCGGCACGAGCCGGGAGGCGCGGCGCGACGACGGGATCGTGGCGAGCACTGCGACGGCGACACTCGCCACCGCCACGATGAGCACATCCAGTGCCTCCACGTGTACCGGCAGCCGGTCGATGAAATAGATCTCGGGATTGATGTGGATGCGCTTGTCCACCACCGAGGCGATCACCAGGCCGAGCCCGAGCCCAATCCCCGTTCCCAGCAGGCCGACCACGGCGCCCTGGGCGAGAAAGACCCGCGCCACGCCGCGGGCCGGCAGCCCCATTGCCTGCAGGATACCGATCTCCCGGGTCTTGAACGCCACGACCATCGTGAGCGTGCCGACGATGTTGAACGCGGCGACAATCATGATGAAGAAAATGACCACAGCCATTGCCAGCTTTTCGAGCTGGAGCGCGGAAAACAACGTGGTGTTCTTGGACTGCCAGGTCTCGGTAAAGTACGGATAGCCGAGCGCCGCCTGCAGTCGCTCGGCGACCGGGCGCACCCGCCAGCTGTCCTTGAGGCGCACGGCGATTGCGGAGACCGCCGTATCCAGCCCGGCGAAGTGCTGCGCCGTTTCGAGACTCATCATGACGTACTGGTTGTCGTAGATATACATCCCGGTCTCGAAGATGCCGGTAACCTCCATCGCCCAGCGGCGCGGCGGATTCAACGTGCCGGTGATGCGACTCACGCGGGCCGCGGTCGGCGCGTACATGTAGATCACGTCGCCCGGGTACGCGGACAGGTGCTCCGCCAGTCGCGAGCCGATGACCACCGCCCCGTCCACGTCGGCCAGTTTCGGTTTGAAGCGCAGATCGCCCTGCTTGATCGCGCTGTCCAGGTGAACGACCACGTTGGTTCCAGCACCCGGTTCGAGGCCCGAAACGAACACCCCTTCGGGATACCCCGCGGAGTTCTGCACCAGCGACTGCGACGCGACTTCCGGGGCCGCGGCGACCACCTCGGGATCCTTCTCGATCAGCTTGAGCTGCCTGCGCCAGTCGTCGATGCGGAGGTTGGGGCCATAACTCAGCACCCGCATGTGTGGCGAGGCGGTGAGGATCCGGTCGCGCAGGTCGTTGCGCAAGCCGTTCATGACGCCCAGCACCACCACCAGGGCACTCACGCCGAGCGTGATGCTGCCGATGGCGATCACGGTCTGGAGTGATGCGTTGCGCGTGCCGCGCTGGCCGCGCAGGTAGCGAAGGGCGATGCGCCGCTCAAGCGCGGTGGGCCACCAGCGACTCATCACCCCTCGTCGGCGGCCGTCGCGCGGTGGCGGTCGCCTTCCGGGCGCATGGCCGGAAAGAGGATCACGTCGCGGATCGACGACTGATCGGTGAGCAGCATGACCAGCCGGTCGACACCGATCCCGACGCCGCCGGTGGGCGGCATGCCATACTCGAGCGCCCGCACGTAGTCGGCGTCGAGCTGATGGGCCTCTTCATCACCGGCGTCACGCTGGCGGACCTGGTCCTCGAAGCGCGCCCGCTGATCGTCGGGATCGTTCAGCTCGCTGAAGGCGTTCGCCAGCTCGGTCCCGTTGACAAACAACTCGAAGCGCTCCGTGAGCCGGGCGTCGTCGCGGTGCGGCTTGGCCAGCGGCGACAGCGCCTTGGGATAATCGAGCACGAAGGTCGGCTGCACCAGCGTTGGCTCGAGCGAGTGCTTGAAGACCTCGTCGAGCAACCGCCCACCGGACAGCGCGCGCACGGCGTCCGGTGGCTCGCCTCGCCCGGTCAGGAAGCTCCGGAGAACATCCTCGCTCGCCGTGAGAACGTCCAGCCCGCACACCTCGCGAATGCCAGCCACGAACGACACCCGCCGATACGGCGGCGTGAAGTCAAGCCGGACGCCGTGGCGTTCGTGCTGCAGCCCGCCAAGGCACTCCTGCACCATGCCGCTCAGCAGCTCCTGCACCATTTCCAGGACGTCGATGTAGTCGGCGTACGCCTGATACCACTCCAGCATGGTGAACTCGGGATTGTGCGTGCGATCCATGCCCTCGTTGCGAAAATCATGGCCAATTTCGTACACCCGCTCGAACCCACCGACGATCAGCCGCTTGAGATACAGCTCGTCGGCGATCCGCAGGTACAGCGGCATGTCGAGCGCCCGGTGACGCGTGGTGAATGGCCGGGCGGCCGCGCCGCCGTAGAGCGGCTGGAGGACGGGCGTCTCGACCTCGAGGAAGCCGCGATCGTCGAGAAACCGGCGCGCAAAGGCGATGACCCTGGCACGAATCCGGAAGATCTGACGCAGCTCCGGATGCACCGCAAAGTCGGCATAGCGCTGCCGGTAGCGCAGTTCGGGATCGGTGAGACCACCGTGCAGCACGGTGCGCCCGTCCGGCAGCGTTTCCGTCTTGCCCCGCGGCAGCGGGCGCAGCGATTTGGTGAGCAGCTCGACGCGCTCGACCCAGATCGTCACCTCACCGGCCCGCGTCCGGAACAGCCGGCCGCTCACCCCGACGTGGTCGTCGAGGTCCAGCAGTTCAACGAGGGACCAGGCCGCGGCCAGCACGTCGCGCTTGAAGTAGAGCTGGATCCGACCGGACACGTCCTCGAGGTGCGCGAACACGGTCTTGCCCTGGCTGCGGAGCGCGGCAAGTCGCCCGGCAACGCTGACCGTTGGTCCGTGATCACCCAGTGCATCGTCCCAAGCGAGCAGCGCCTCGGCCGCGAGATGCGTCCGCGCATAGCGGTATGCGAACGGAGTGATGGCGATCGCTTCAAGCCGGGCACGCTTGTCGCGCCGGGCCTCCTCGACGTAGGTCCGCTCGCCGGGATCGGTCACGCGGCCTTCGCGCCGAATCGCTTCAGATACGCTTCCATGAACCCATCCAGGTCGCCGTCCATGACGCGTTGCACATCGGTGACCTTGAGTTCGGTACGATGGTCATTGACCATGGTATAGGGTTGAAACACGTAGGACCGGATCTGATTGCCCCACGAGTTATCGGTCTTGGTCGCCTCGACCAGGGCCTTCGCCGCTTCCTGCTCCTCGAGCTTCCGTTGATACATCGCGGCTCGCAGCATCTTCATGGCGACGTCCCGATTCTTGAACTGGCTCCGCTCCTGCTGGCACGAGACAACGAGGCCCGTCGGCACGTGGGTCAAACGCACGGCGGACGACGTCTTGTTGACGTGCTGGCCGCCGGCGCCGGAGGCCCGGAACACGTCCATCTTGATGTCTTCCTCGCGGAGGTCGATCTCGATCGTGTCATCGATATCGGGATAGACGAAGACCGACGCGAACGATGTGTGGCGCCGCGCCTGGCTGTCGAAGGGCGAGATGCGCACCAGCCGGTGCACGCCCTTTTCGGCCTTGAGAAAGCCGTAGGCATACTGTCCCTTGATCTCGATCGATACGGACTTGATCCCCGCCTCTTCCCCTGGCATCAGGTCGAGGATCGAGACGGTGAACCCTTTCCGCTCCGCCCACCGGACGTACATGCGCATCAGCATGTCGGCCCAGTCCTGTGACTCAGTGCCGCCGGCACCAGGGTGGATCGTCAGGATCGCGCCACGACCGTCGTCGGGTCCCTGCAGCATCGTCTGCAGCTCAAAGGCCTCCAGCGACTCGTTGGCCCGAGCCAGCTCGGAGTCGAGTTCCGCCGTCAGGGCCTCGTCCGGCTCCGCGCGCAGCAGCTCGACCAGGCCGCCGGCATCTTCGAGTCGATTCACCAGCTGCTGGTAGGGAGTGATCCATCCTTTGAGCGTCCGGATTTCCTCGACCTGCTCGCGGGCTCGCGGGCCGTCGGCCCAGAATGCCGCCTCCGCCTGCCGTGCCTCGAGATCCCGGAGCCGCCCTAGCTTGCGATCCAGGTCAAAGAAAGTCTCGGAGTTCGGAGACGCGCTGCTTCAGTTCGGTGACGCGGTCGGCCAGATCTGTCATGAGTCCGTCCTTGGGAGGACGGGAAAGATAGCCACGACCGCGTCCTGCCGACCCTCAGCCGAACAACGATCTCCCTTCGGCGAGGATCTCGTTGAGCGCCTCCGTGAAGTAGGGCGTGTTCGAAGCGATCTCCTCGCCGACCTGTTCGGTGTACTCCTCCCAGCTCTTGCGGATCTCTTCGCCGAACAACTCCTTGAGGTTGCCTTCGGCCAGGCCGCGGCGTCGTTTCTCCGGGTAGTAGACAACCAGATCCGACACCAGTGCCCTGGCGAGCCGCCGCGCCCGGGTAGATGGGTCCTGCTGGAGGAATGGGTTGTTGAAGCGGGCCGGCGCCGGCGTGACCGGCGGCGGTGCGCCAAGCGGCTCGGCCGCTGGCGCCCGAGGCTCCGGATGCAGAGCCGGTAGTACCGGAGCCACGGTGGCTGCCGGCGGCCGCACTGGCTGCTCGGGTGGCCGTGGCGGCGGCTCTGGCGTCACTCGCGCCGGCGCCGGCGCCGGCGGTGGCGCGACTGGCGGCGGGTGCGGCGTGCTGCGGACGATCGGGGCTTCGACCGACGGAGCGACCGAAAACGGCGCGACGGCCGGCACGGCAACTGGTGGCCGCCGTACCGCGATCAATCCGCTGCACACCGAGCATCGGGCGCGTACGCCCTGCTCGGGGACCTTCGCGGGATCGACCCGGAACACGGTGGAGCATTGCGGACAGGTAACGTTCATCTTCCCCTCACGCGGTGCGGGCGTCGCGCCCGCCGGGCCCGCTGCGAATCTCCATGTCGCCGCGGCGGCGGTCGACCACGAAAACGGAGCCCGGCAATGTCTTGGCGTAACTCTTCATCTCGGTTGCCAGCTCACTCACCTGCGCCGGATGGGTGAATCGATGATGCTGATTCGTCACCACGCCGATGGACAGCGTCATCAATGGCACCCGGTGCAACTGGCCACGCCGGTCCTTCCCGAAAAAATACCCTGCCCGCCGGTCCTGCTCGCTATACTGGAGCGGGATGAGTTCGTCGAACACCGACAGTATTTCAGTGCAGACCGGGGCGAAATCGCTCAGCGATGTGATGAAGATGAAGTCATCGCCGCCGATGTGCCCCACGAATCCCTCCGACCCCAGCAGCCCGCGCACGACGTCGTGCAGCACACGCGACAATATGTAAATGACCCGATCGCCGTCGTAATAGCTGTACCGATCGTTGAACTCCTTGAAGTGATCGAGGTCGGCGTAGCAGACCGCGAACGCCACGCCGCCGTCGAGCCGGCGCCGAATCTCCCGTTCGATCTCATTGGTGCCGGGAAGCCGCGTCGAAGGATGAACCGCGACGTCCCGCTCGGTTCGCACGATCAGCGCGTCGAGCCGAGCCCGTTGCTCGGCCGGGTCGACGAGCGGTGAAAGCACCTCGTCGGCACCGGCTTCGTACCATTCGACGATCGCGGCCGCGTCGTGCCTGTCCGTGAGGATCGTCACCGGCACGATCGCAGTGGAGGGGTCGGCCTTGAGCCGCCCTACCAGCGCCACGCCATCGCGGTGACGGGAGCGCTCGTCCATGAAGACAAGCGCCCCCCGTCCCCGCAGCACCAGGGTCGCGACTTCTTCGGGATCGGGGTGGACCTCCAGCCCCAGGTTGCGGGACTCGGCCCACCGACTGATCAGCCCGGGAGGCGGCCGGTCAGCGGCGCCGCAATACAGGATGATGCGTCGCTGATGAGGCACACCGTTACTCCGGGCGGAAGATCGAGAATCGCAACGTAGGCGCGCCGAGGGTGGCGGTCAAATGAACCAGGCGGCCGCGGCGATCATGGCGTACAGCGCCAGCAACTGCGCGCCTTCGAGCCAATGGGACTCGCCGTCCAGCGTCACCACGGCGGAAACGATCACCGCGATCCCGAGCGCGGCCACCTGGAACGGCGGGAAGACCAGGGTCACGTCCTGTCCCATCGCCACGCCGGCGAGCACGAGCAGCGGTGCGACCAGCAAGGCGACTTGCGTGGCCGATCCCACTGCAATCTGGACAGCAAGTTCCGTTCTTCCCTTCCGTGCGGCCACAATCGCGCTGACATGTTCCGCTGCATTTCCCACGATCGGGATCACGATCAGGCCAAGGAACACATGGGACAAGTGCAGCGACTGCGTCGCTGATCCAATAGTGTCGACGAGAAATCCGGATTCGACAGCTACGACGGCTGCGGCCAGGCCCAAGGCGACGATCGCCCCGACCAGCGGCCACGGCTTGCCGTCGACGGTGGCATGGTCGCCGCCCGCGAAGAGGCGCTTGTGCGTGCGCATGGTGAAGACCAGCGAACCGACATAGGTGACCGCCAGGACCCCGGCGACAATCTGCGAGAGTTCATAGACGCTGTGCGCGCCGGGCGTGCCGTTGAGCAGCGACGGCAACATCAGCCCCGCGACCGCAAGCGCCAGCATCGCCGCACTCATCCCCGCCGCCGTCCTGCTGAACTTGAGCGTGTGCTGGCGCAGCCCGCCCGTGAAGAGTGCGAGGCCCAGAATCAGCAGCAGGTTGCTGAGGATCGATCCGGTGAGCGTTGCCTTGACGAGTTCGATGTACCCGGCGTTGAGCGCGGCGATCGCGACGATCACCTCAGTGGCGTTGCCGAATGTCGCGTTGAGCAGCGCGCCCAGCATCGGGCCGCTCCGTGCAGCGATCTGTTCGGTGGCGTTCGCAATCAGCGCGGCAAGCGGGACGATGGCGAAGCACGCGGCGACGAACAGCGCGGAGGGACTGCCGCCGGTGGAGTGAAGCCACACCGACACGGGCACGGCAACATACAGGACCCACAGCAGTGACCATCTCCGGCGGGGTCGTGGTGGCCGGACGGGCTTTGGCGCCGGGGTGAGCCGGGGCCGCGCCGGCGGACGGGCTTCGGGGATGTCGTCGATTTCAGGGTCGCGCCGCGGGCGTGCCGGCGTGATGCGCTCGGCTGCGGGGGCTGCGGGCGGTGCGTTCCGCCGGGCGGCAGCGCTCGGCCTCGCCGGGCCCGGGCGAATCATCGCCTTCAACTGACTCGGTTTGAGGGTGGCCTCGGTCAGCGCCCGCGCGATGGCACCGCGCGGCTCGCGGATCAAGGCGAGCAACACATCGTCAGCAGTCGCGGCGTCGCGCCCGTCGGCCTGGGCGATCTCCTGTGCCGACGTGAGCGCGCGTTGAGCGTGCGACGACAGGCCGCCGTCGCCGGTACCGGCACCGCGCTTGACCGGATCCTTTCGCACGCCGAGCAGCGAGCGGAACGCCTCGGCGGTAAGGCCGGCGGCGGCGCTCGCCTCGCGGGCGGGGCCGGTCGCAGCGCCGAGCCACGCGAGAAACAGGTGTTCGGAGCCGACAAAGCCGGAGCCGAGCGCGGCGGCTTCCTCGGCGGCGGCGGCACGAAGCTGATCGAGAGTGGTCATCGGCGGAGAGGTCAGTCGAGCGGCTTGGCTTCGTCGATGAGCATGATGGGAATGTCGTCTTCGACCAGGTAGACCAGGCGGCACGCGTGGCACACCAGCGCTTCGGCGGGCTCGGTCCGGTATTCGAGGTCGCCCTTGCACTTGGGACAGACCAGGATCTCAAGCAACTCTGGCAAGACTGGCATCAGTCGCCCTCGTCAGCGGTGACCGGAAATCCAAACCGGGCGAGGGCCGCCGCGCTACGCCGCCAGCCGGGCAGCACCTTGACCCAGGTCTCCAGATAGACCTGCTCACCCAGCAGCGCTTCGAGCCTGACCCGGGCGTGGGTGCCAATCTTGCGCAGCGTGGCGCCTCGATGTCCGATCACGATTCCCTTCTGTGACTCGCGTTCGACGTACAATGTCGCCCGAATGTATACCGGCTTGCGTTCCTCGCGGTACTCATCGACCTCGGCGATGAACGCGTACGGCAACTCGTCCTCAAGGGCGTCGAACGCCGCTTCACGGAGGTATTCCGTGACGAAGAACTTCATCGGCTGGGTGGCGAGGTCGTCGGCCGGGAACTGGAACTCACCGGGGCGCAGCCCAGCCCGGAGCCGTACGACGAGGGCGTCAATCGAGCGCTGGCTCGTGACCGACGTGACAGCTCCGGTTGCCTCGAGTTCCTGACGGCGTCCAGCCGTGACGAGATCACCCTTGGTGTAGACGGTGATCACGTCGGCGGTAAACGGTGGGGCGTCGGGGATGAGCTGGGCCAACGGCGGTGCCGGAGCTTCGGGCGCTGGGTGCAGGAAGAGGACGACGTCGGCGGTGCGCAGCCCGCCGAGGGCGAGCTGGCGCATGCGGGTCTGCAGGAGGTAGGCCGGCTCGAGCAACCCGGGCAGGTCGATGAACACGATCTGGGAGTCCGCGTCGGACAGAATGCCGCTGACCGGGAGGCGGGTCGCCTGCGCCTTGGGACTCACCAGCGACAGGTGCGTACCGAGGATCGCGTTGAGCAGAGAGGATTTCCCGGCGTTCGGCCGGCCGGCAAGGGCGATGCGACCGAAGCGGGGCATGCAATGAAGATAGTCCTCGAGGAAACCTGGTCTCAGGCCGGACGGGTCAACGCTAGACTTCACCAACTGTAGCTGGGTAGCTGGGGCGAGTCATTGCGCGGTACTCAGTGCGGCGGTGGGCCAGCCGAGGCGCACTTCGCATTGAACGTGAGATGACAAATCAGAAGTCATTGATTGACAATCGGTTGCGTGATGCACAGCAGATGCTCTGAATGGCGATGAGTGGCGAATACACGAAACCCGCCCAACACCGAAGTGCTGGGCGGGTTTCGTAATGGGTGGCTGACGACGGCCTACTCTCCCACGACCTCGCGATCGAAGTACCATCGGCGCTGCGGGGCTTAACTGCCGTGTTCGGAATGGGAACGGGTGTGGCCCCCGCGCGCTGGTCGCCAGCCATTATCTGGCTCGCTAACAACTGAAGGGAGGGATGTTGTGCCGGGGAAGGCACCGAAAACCTTGGAACTAATGGGAGAGATCAAACTGCACGGGCGATTAGTACGGCTCGACTGAAGCGCTTGTACGCCTTGCATCTGCCGCCTATCAACCTGGTAGTCTCCCAGGGCCCTTCAGGGATCTTAAGATCCAGGAGTGTTCATCTTGGGAAAAGTTTCCCACTTAGATGCTTTCAGCGGTTATCTTCGCGCGACATCGCTACCGGGCGCTGCCCCTGGCGGAACAGCCCGTACACGAGCGGTCGCTTCGTCCCGGTCCTCTCGTACTAAGGACGACGTCCCTCAACACTCCCACGCCCACGACGGATACAGACCGAACTGTCTCACGACGTTCTGAACCCAGCTCATGTGCCACTTTAACCGGCGAACAGCCGGACCCTTGGGACCTTCTCCAGCCCCAGGATGTGATGAG